>NZ_CP188171.1:0-3950725 GCF_049949185.1 Microbacterium sp. As-52
ATGGAAAACGTCACCATCGTCGGCACAGAAGCAGGAGTCCTCGTACTCGCGACCGAGTCGGGCGAGCGGTTCGCGCTGCCCATCGACGACATGCTGCAGCGCGAGATCCGTCGCGCCACCCGTCAGAGTGAGCCGACGGCACAGAAGCTCGCCGCGAGTCCGCGTGATATCCAGGCGCAGATTCGAGCCGGTCTCACGGCTCCGGAGGTTGCCGAGCTCCTGGGTATCAGCGTCGACGACGTCGCCCGTTTCGAAGGCCCCGTCCTGGCCGAACGCGAGCACGTCATCGGCCAGGCCCTCGCCGTTCCCGTTCTCATCGGCAGCGAGGTCGAGCCCGACGCGCAGCCCACCTTCGGAGTTGCCGTCCGCGCCAAGCTCGCGGAGGTCGAAGCGACGTCGGAGCGTTGGGCGAGCTGGAAGGAGGACTCGGGCTGGACCATCAAGCTCGAGTTCACCGCCAACGACGTCGAACACGACGCCCGCTGGAGCTTCGATCCCCGCCGCAGCGCCCTCTCGCCGCTCAATGCGGACGCCACGCAGCTGTCCCGCCAGGGCTCGCTGCCCGAGGGACTCATCCCCCGCCTGCGGGCCGTGGACGCAGAACGGATCACCTCTCCGTACAAGGACGAGAGCCGCTTCGACTCCGGCGCATTCGGCCCCCGTCTGCTCCCTGCTCCCGACGCCGAGATCGAGGATCCCTCCCTTCCCGAGCGTTCCGACGCGGCCGCACAGGACGCGGCGATCAAACGCGCACCGGCATCACAGACGACGAGCCCCGAGACCGCAGACCTTCTCGAAGCTCTCCGCCGTCGTCGCGGCCAGCGCGAGACCGCGCCGCTGCTGGATGAGCCCACGGACGCAGATCGGGCCGATCAGAGCCCGATCTCACTCTTCGAGGTCCTGGAGCAGCCGGACGACGAGCCGCAGTCTCCGCAGCCCGCGCCTCAGACGACCAACTCGGATTCCGGCGAATCCACAGGTCGGAGACGTCGTCGCAACGCCATGCCCTCTTGGGACGAGATCGTCTTCGGCGCACGAACGGACGAGTGAGACCGGCCTGAGAGTGCTCGCCGGGAAGTCGTGCCGGAGAGCATACCGGGCGATCGTCGTCAGCGAGCGAAAGCGCCGAGCCTGACAACGGGGACCTGCCGCTCCTCCGGTGTGAGTGCACCGTGCTGGCCGACCATTCCGCGACCGCGCTGGTCCGCAGCCGTGCCGTCATAGACCGCCCACGACCCACGCGCGATCGCGAGCACGTCACCGATCCGAGGCGAGGCTGCCTCGGAGACCGTGGGTCCGAAGAGGCCCGCACCCACGGCCTCCTCGCGGGTGACGACATCGGCGACCCCCTCGAGATCCGCACGCCAGCGCGATACCAGCGAGACGCCATCCGCATCGGGCTCCAGATAGGCGTGCAGCATCCGCGGTTCACCACCCACGTGTCGGACGCCTTCGAGGTGGTCCGCTTCGAGCACGATCTGTCGGTTCGGCGCCACATCGACCATCCCATGATCCGACGTGACCACGACCCCGACGCCCGGGGGCACCCGTGCGGAAAGAGCGGCATCGACGTCCTCGAGCGCCGCGACCCATTCGGACGAGGCGATGCCGTACTTGTGGCCGGCCTTGTCGACCTCTGGAAGGTAGCAGTAGACCAGCGAGCCCGGATGGGACTGAGCGAGCGCATAGGCGGCTTCGATACGCGACGCCGCTGTGGTGGCTGCGACGAACTCGGCACCTCGGAGAGTGGCTTTGGTGAAGCCGCTGTGCGCGTATCCGGCGAACCCCACGGCGAAACTCTCGTGGCCGGCACCACCGGCGCGCTCGAAGATCGTGGGAGCCGCCTGCCACGTATACGGGTCGATCCCGTCGGTCTCCCAGCCGCTGAGCTGGTTGACGAGCACGTCGCGGGTCGGATCGAGCACTCGGTAGCCGACGAGGCCGTGCTCCCCCGGCCAGACACCGGTGACGATGCTGGTCAGCGCCGCCGCGGTGGTGGAGGGGAAGACCGACTGCGCGACGTCCTTCTTCGCCATCCCCGCCGTCAACGCACGTGCGTGACCGGCGTGTGCCCGCAGACTGATCGCTCCGAGCCCGTCGATCACGACGAGCACGGCCGAGTCTGCGCGCGGCAACAGCGCCGATTCGCCGCGGAGGGCGGCGAGCAGGTCGTCCGCCACCCCGACGACACTCCGGGCACTCGGCGACGCGGACGGTAGCATGAAGGACATCCGAGCCAGTCTGACACAGGCTCCCGTATGCCTTCAGGAAGTCCATGCCGAAAACCCCGCCGCCCGAGCCTGTCGAGGAGCGCATCCAGGACATCGACCTCTCCACCGAGATGCAGGGCTCGTTCCTCGAGTACGCATACTCGGTGATCTACTCGCGCGCGCTCCCCGATGCGCGCGATGGTCTGAAGCCGGTGCAACGCCGCATCCTGTACCAGATGGCCGAGATGGGCCTTCGCCCCGACCGCGGTCATGTCAAGAGCGCCCGCGTGGTCGGCGAGGTCATGGGAAAGCTCCACCCCCACGGCGACTCCGCGATCTACGACGCGCTGGTGCGCCTCGCGCAGGAGTGGGCGCTGCGCGTCCCTCTGGTCGACGGACACGGCAACTTCGGCTCCCTCGACGACGGTCCGGCCGCGGCTCGATACACGGAGGCACGGCTCGCCGCCGCCGCCCTCGCGCTCACCGAGAACCTCGACGAGGACGTCGTCGATTTCATCCCGAACTACGACGGCCAGTTCCAACAGCCGGCTGTCCTGCCCGCTGCTTTCCCGAACCTCCTGGTCAACGGAGCGAGCGGCATCGCGGTCGGCATGGCGACCAACATGGCGCCCCACAACCTGATCGAGGTCGTCGCGGCCGCCACGCATCTCCTGGAGAACCCGGACGCGACCACCGAGGACCTGATGGAGTTCGTTCCCGGTCCGGACTTCCCGTCGGGCGGGATCCTGATGGGACTGGACGGGGTCAAAGACGCCTACACGAACGGACGCGGTGCGCTCAAGGTCCGAGGGAAGACCTCGATCGAGCCCCTCGGCCCTCGGCGCACCGGCATCATCGTGTCGGAACTGCCGTACATGGTCGGCCCCGAGCGTCTGCTGGAGAAGATCCGCGACGCCGTGCAGTCGAAGAAGCTGCAGGGCATCAGCGACGTCACCGACCTCACCGACCGCAACCACGGACTCCGCGTCGCGATCGGCATCAAGACGGGCTTCGACCCGAACGCCGTCCTCGAACAGCTCTACCGTCTGACGCCGCTGGAAGACTCGTTCAGCATCAACAACGTCGCTCTGGTCGAAGGCCAGCCGCGCACGCTCGGGCTCAAGGAGATGCTGAGCGTCTACGTGGGCCACCGCCTCGAGGTCATCACCCGGCGCAGCCGCTACCGCCTGAAGCGGCGCGAGGAGCGTCTGCACCTCGTCGAGGGGCTGCTCATCGCGATCCTCGACATCGACGAGGTCATCCAGGTCATCCGCTCATCCGACGACTCGGAGCAGGCCCGCACCCGCCTGCGCTCGGTCTTCGATCTGAGCGAGCTGCAGGCGGAGTACATCCTCGAGCTGCGTCTGCGCCGTCTGACGAAGTTCTCCCGCATCGAGCTCGAGACCGAACGAGACGCGTTGCTGGCCGAGATCGCTGCCCTCCGCGAACTGCTGGGGAGCCCCGTGCTGCTGCGCGCCGCGGTCGCGAAGGAACTCGATGCCGCGGCCGACGCGTACGGCACGCCCCGGCGCACACTGCTCATGAACGCCGCACCGCCCAAGCCCCGCGCCACCAAGGGCGCGGTCGACCTGCAGATCGCCGACGCCCCCACGGTGCTCATCCTCTCGACCACCGGGCGCACGGTCCGAGTCGACCTCGGCGAAGGGCAGGAGCTCACTTCCCCGGCACGTCGTAGCAAGCACGACGCGATCCTGACCGCGGTCGAGACCACGGTCAGGGCCGAGCTCGGAGCGCTCACGAACCTCGGACGCGTCGTCCGCTTCTCCCCCGTCGACCTGCCTTCCGTGCCTGCCACCTCGGTTCAGCTCGCTGCCGGCACGCCGTTGCGCGACTATCTCGGGATCACGACGAAGGGCGAGCGGGTGCTCGGTTTCGTGCGGTTCGACAGCGATACGCCGATCGCCCTCGGGACCGCCCAGGGAACGGTCAAGCGCATCGTCCCGTCAGCGCTTCCCGTGCGGCCCGACCTCGAGGTCATCGGCCTGAAGCAGGGCGACACGGTGGTGGGCGCGGCCGAGGCGCCGGACGACGCCGAACTGGTGTTCGTCACGACCGACGCGCAGCTGCTGCACTTCTCGGCCTCCTCCGTGCGCCCGCAGGGGGCGCCGGCCGGCGGCATGGCCGGCGTCAAGCTCAGCTCCGGGGCATCGGTCCTCTTCTTCGGTGTCGTCGATCCCGCCACCGAGTCGGTCGTCGCCACCGTCTCCGGAGGCGACAGCGCACTTCCCGGCACGGAGCCGGGGCGCGCGAAGGTCTCGTCGTTCACCGAGTACCCGGCCAAGGGTCGCGCCACGGGCGGCGTGCGCGCGCACGCATTCCTGAAGGGTGAGGATCGCCTCACGGTCGCGTGGGTCGGGCCCCAGCCACCGCTGGCGGTCGATCCGACCGGTGCCGTGCGCAAGCTTCCCGAGACGGGCGCACGTCGCGATGCCTCCGGACAGCCCGTCGAAGGCGTGATCGGCAGCATCGGCCGCACCCTGGTCTGAGTTGCTCCGCAGGCGGGGTGACCGCCTGCAGCGAAGAAGCCGGTATGGGATGACCCGTGCCGGCTTCTTCCGTGTCTCCGGGGCTCAGGCGTCGATCGACTCGCGCGACAGCCGGTCGGAGGAGTCGATGATGAACTCGCGGCGCGGGGCGACCTCGTTGCCCATCAGGAGCTCGAACACGCGGCCCGCGGCCTCCGCATCCTCCATGCGCACGCGACGCAGCAGCCGTCCGGAACGGTCCATCGTGGTGTTCGCCAGCTGTTCTGCGTCCATTTCACCCAAGCCCTTGTACCGCTGGATCGGCTCGTGCCAGCGCTTGCCCGCCTTGCGGAGCTTCGCCAGCAGCGTGTGCATCTCCTGCTCACTGTAGGTGTAGATCGTCTCGTTCGGCTTCGAGCCCGGGTTCATCACGATGATCCTGTGCAGCGGCGGGACGGCGGCGAACACGCGGCCGTGCTCGATCAGCGGCCGCATGTAGCGGAAGAACAGGGTGAGCAGGAGGGTGCGGATGTGGGCGCCGTCGACATCGGCATCGCTCATCAGGATGATCTTGCCGTAGCGAGCCGCATCGATGTCGAAGGTCCGGCCGGAGCCTGCACCGATCACCTGGATGATCGACGCGCACTCCGCATTCGACAACATGTCGCCGACCGACGCCTTCTGCACGTTGAGGATCTTTCCCCGAATCGGCAGCAGCGCCTGGAACTCGCTGTTGCGCGCGTTCTTGGCGGTGCCGAGCGCCGAGTCTCCCTCGACGATGAAGAGCTCGCTGCGTTCGACATCGTTCGTGCGGCAGTCGACGAGCTTCGTCGGAAGGGTCGACGACTCCAGTGCGTTCTTGCGGCGCTGCGTCTCCTTGTGCGCACGTGCCGACACGCGCGCCTTCATCTCCGAGACGATCTTGTCGAGCAGCTGCGACGCCTGGTTCTTGTCGTCGCGCTTGGTCGAGCTGAATCGCTGGGCCAGGTCCTTGCGGATCACCTGGGCGACGATCTGCCGGACGGCCGGAGTGCCGAGGATCTCCTTCGTCTGCCCCTCGAACTGCGGCTCGGGCACGTTCACCGTGAGCACCGCTGTGAGGCCCGCGAGGACGTCGTCCTTCTCGAGCTTGTCGTTGCCGACCTTGAGACGACGCGCGTTCTGCTCGACCTGGGTGCGGAGAACCTTGAGGAGTTCTTGCTCGAAGCCCTGCTGATGGGTTCCGCCCTTGGGCGTCGCGATGATGTTGACGAACGACCGCACGCGCGTGTCGTAACCGGTGCCCCACCGCAGCGCGATGTCGACGGCGCACACGCGCTCCACCTCGGTAGCGACCATGTGCCCGTCGGCCTGCAGAACGGGAACGGTCTCCTTGAACGTCCCCTCCCCCTGGATGCGCCAGTTGTCGGTCACCGGCGGATCGACCGCGAGGTAGTCGACGAACTCCGAGATCCCGCCCTCATAGAGGTAGGACGTCACCGTCCCGGTGGCATCCGCATCCTCGGAGCCGAGCTCGGGAGCATCCGGACGATTCGTCCGCTTGTCGGCGACCTCGATCTCGAGGCCCGGGACGAGGAACGCCGTCTGTCGGGCGCGGGTCTCGAGCTCGGAGAGCTGGAAGGCCGCGTCCTTGGTGAAGATCTGCCGATCGGCCCAGTAGCGAACCCGCGTACCGGTCACGCCGCGGGGCGCCTTGCCGATGACACGGAGCTCGCTCTTCTCCTGGAAGGGAGTGAACGGCGCGTCGGGACGCTTCTCTCCGGAGTCTGCGAAGACCCCCGGTTCGCCACGATGGAACGACATGGCGTAGGTCTTGCCGCCGCGATCGACCTCGACGTCCAGGCGCTCGGAGAGCGCGTTCACCACGGAGGCGCCGACACCATGCAGACCACCGGATGCCGCGTACGACCCGCCGCCGAACTTCCCACCGGCGTGCAGTTTGGTATAGACCACCTCGACGCCGGTCAGACCGGTGCGCGGTTCGACGTCCACCGGGATGCCGCGGCCACGGTCGTGGACCTCGACACTGCCGTCGGCATGCAGGATGATGTCGATCTTCGTGCCGTTGCCGGCCACCGCCTCGTCGACGGAGTTGTCGATGATCTCCCAGAGGCAGTGCATGAGTCCGGGCGACCCGTTCGACCCGATGTACATCCCTGGGCGCTTGCGGACGGCCTCGAGGCCTTCAAGCACCTGGAGATGATGGGCGGAGTACTCGGCATTCACAATCTCCGAGTCTAATCTCGCGAGTCGTTCCGGCTCCGCAGACACTCCCCGCGGAGGGCCACTCGACGGGCGTCGCGTACGCGCTGAGCGAAACACGCCGCAAACCGGGCATGCGCACAGGTGGGGCGTGGTTGTATTGACCAAATCCCCCAGCGAAGCCGACACCCGAGGAGGCACCGAGATGAACGCAACGACCGAACGTGACACCTCCACCGTCGAGTTCCGCCTGACCGCCATGGATCGCTGTGATTCATGCGGCGCTCAGGCGTACATCGCCGCTGAGGTCAACGGATCCGAGCTCCTGTTCTGCGCCCACCACGGCCGCAAGTACGAAGAGAAGCTCCGCAGCATCGCGACCAGCTGGCACGACGAGACCGCCCGCCTCGTCGAGACGGTCTGATCGCATCCTGACGCACGTCGACTGGTCCCGGTCAGTCGACTGCGGTCAGCGCACACGAATCAATCGGCGACGACTCTCCGCACACGTGATGTGAGCCGGGTGAGGATCTCTTCTCCCACGGTATCGATACGCTCAGCGAGAGTCGTCGCCGACGTCTCTCCGTGCGTCCCGGCGCCGAAGACCACGACCTGATCCCCCGCTCTCGCTCCTGCCCAGCCTTCGACAGTCGACGTCGTATGTCCCACCGACGTGAGGGTGCGCGTTCCGGCAGATGTGCCGACGCGACTTCCGGCCAGTGTCGAAGGGAATCCGTCGAAACTGCCGATGCCGATGGTCACGTCGTCCCGCTGGACGCTGATGACGGGCGCGACGAGGCTCGCAGCCGGGAGGATGCCTTCCAGTTCCGGTCCGTCTGCGGATCGGATGCCATAACAGAAGGCTCCGATGCGCGAGACCGTTCCGCGCAGTTCGGGGCGCCACCAGGACGCCGCCGACGCGGTCAGGTGAAGCGCGGCAGGGGTCGTCCCCGAATCCGCCACGGTACGGACCGCTTCGAGGAACACCGATTGTGCGACGTCGTCGTCCGCGTCGCTCGCCTCGGCGATATGGCTCCACACCCCCTCGAACTCCAGGAGTCCTGCGCGCTCGGCGTCGCGCGCGACAGCGACGGCCGCAGCCCAGTCGTCGGGCAGGATGCCATTGCGATGAAGGCCGGTGTCGATCTTCAGGTGCACGCGCGCGGGCGTGCCGAGCGCCTCTGCGCGCGTGATGATCCGCCGAAGGTAGTCGCTCGTGCCGACGCCGAGGTCGAGCCTCTGCATGAGGGCGTCGTCGATCTCGGCGTCCGTCGACGTCACCCACGCGAAGATCCTGGCGTCGCCGCCGGCGATCCTGCGCACGGTCAACCCGGTACGGATGTCATAGCTGCCGAACCACGTGACGCCCGCGTCGGCCGCGGACTCGACGGCCCACGAGAGTCCGTGGCCGTACGCGTCGTCCTTGAGCACGAGCATCAACGTCGACGGCGCCACTCGGGCGCGTACCGCGTCGATGTTCGCCCGGAACGTGCTGCTGCTCAGGCGCAGCTCCGGACGGCTCAAGCCTCCCACCCCCGCACGGCATGTGCGCCGGCGACGGTGACGAGTTCCGCCGGGCTCATTCCGGTGACGGCGGCCCAGTGCGCGATGGCGGATCCCGCCTGACCCTCGCCGCCGAAGTACGTGACCTCCGCGCCCGCCTCGGCATCCGCGCCTTGGAGGTCGACGACGCAGACGTCCATGGCGACACGGCCGACGATGGGGCGAGCTGCGCCGTCGATCTCGACCTCGGCATGGTTTCCGAGCGCGCGCACGATGCCTTGGGCGTACCCACCGGTCACCAGCGCCACCGTGGTCTCACGCGAGGCGCGGTAGGTGTAACCGTAGGAGACGGCGTCTCCCGGCCGGAGCCCCTTGGTGGAGAGGACGCGACCCGTCAGCCGCATCACCGGTCGCGTCCTCGTGCGTCCGGTCGCATCAGGAAGACCGTAGAGGAGCGTCGCGTCGATGTCCGGCTCACCCGTCGTGGCGCCGTCGATTCCCTCGAGCTGCAACGCCTCCACCTCTCCGCGGGCGTCGACGAGCACTCGCTCGGCTCCTGCGGCCGTCACGAGCTGCGCGACGGCGAGAACACCATGACCCCAGGCGTCACGCCGTAGATCGGCGACTCGGCCGCCTGCCGACACGGCAGCAAAGGCGCCCGCGGCCAGGGCCGAACGGGAGATCATCGCACGCGGCAGGGCGCTGGAAGTCGTCTCACACACGTCTTCCACCCTAGCTTCCGGCTCTCAGGTCGGCCGTCCCGGCCCCCGTAGACTGGTGGGGACCCCGACCCTGGAGCCTCATGTCTCGTCTTTCCCTCGCGCCCCGCATCCGCTATCTGATGGGACGTGCCCGCCGCATCGACGTCGGATCGGTGGTGGAACGCGCCAAGGAGGCATCCGCTCAGCATCACAAGGCCGTCCCCGCCATCGTCGTGGACATGCTCTGGTCGGCCGCGCGCCACAACGTCGGGTTCCAGGACTACATCGACTACGACTTCGCGATGCTGACGAAGGCCGAGCGCGACACCTACATGACGCATCCCGTCTCGAACCAGCTCTCGCAGCGGTATGACCACCCTGACTACCGCTGGATCTTCCAGGACAAGGTCGAGTTCGACAAGCAGTTCTCCGACCACCTGCACCGCGAATGGATGGTCGTCGACCAGGGCAACGCCGACGCGGTGCGCGAGTTCACACAGCGACTCGGCACGATCGTCACGAAGGAACCTGTGGGACAGGCCGGAACCGGAGTGCATCGCTATCACGCCGCCGACATCACCGACTGGAACGAGTTCCACCAGGGGCTCCTCGCTCGAGGCGAGCTGCTGATCGAAGAGGTGATCCGCCAGCACGACGCGCTTGCGGCCGTGTGCCCCGGGACGGTGAACACCACCCGCATCACGGCGTTCTTCGATGGTGAGAAGGCGCACATCCTCGCCATGGCCCAGAAGTTCGGTCGCGGTGCGGTGAGCGATCAGATGACCTTCGGCGGCTTCTACACGATGCTCGACGAGAACGGTCATGCCGTCGGTGCCGGGTACGACTCGCACGGGCACGTGCACGAGACGCACCCGGACTCGGGTTTCCGCATCGCCGACTTCCAGCTGCCCTACATGGACGAGGTGCGCGCGTTCATCGACGAGGTCGCCCGCGTCGTGCCCCAGGTGCAGTACGTCGGTTGGGACATCGTCGTCTCCCCGGACGGTCCCGTCCTCGTCGAGGGCAACTGGGGCGCCGGAGTCTACGAGAACAAGCCCAGCGTCACCGGTATCCGCACGGGCCACAAACCTCGGTACCGCGAAGTCATCGGTTTCTGAGACAGAGATGACGAAGGCCCCGGATGCCGAGCATCCGGGGCCTTCGTCGTCGTTCTGAGCGGATCAGATGACAGAGGTCAGACTGCGCGGACGATGCCGAGCGGTGTGGACTCGAGCCCCTGTCCGAGCGGGTTGTCCCCGAGGATCTTGACCAGACGACGCTCGCCGTCCTTGTCGAGCGTCGACCCGAGGATGTTGCCGCCGAGGTCGTTGATATCGACCACTGCCACTTCTGCCTGGCCACCGATCAGTGCCTTCAGCCGCGCGGCCACGCCGTCGGGATCCTTCGGTCCGAGCACGACAGCCTCGTTGTACGGAGGGATGGTGTGCTTGGTGGGACCGTCGATGGCCCGCGCCTTGTCACCCGCGATGCGGTAGAAGTCACCACGACGACCGAACGCCTTGGTGACCGCTGCCACGGCCGACGCGAACAGGATCCGCGGAGTGCCGCATTCCCGCAGCGCCATCTCCATCGTCTCCGGCATGCCGAGCCCGATGCCGTACGGCGTGCGGGTGACGTACTTGGAGAGGAACAGGGCGAGCTTGCGCGGCTTGATCTCGTCGAGACGGTACGACCGCCCCTGGGTGATCGCCACGATCTTCTCGGTCACGAACAGCAGGTCGCCCGGCTGCACGGCGTCCTTGGCGTACTCCGTGATGATCGCATCGAGGTCGTCCTCGGGCATGACCACACGGGTACGCAGCGGGATACGCGCATAGCTCTTGCCGTCGACGCTCGCCTCGAGCGCCTTGCCGTCGTTCGCCTGGCTCATTCGAGGTAGTCCCGCAGGGACTGCGAACGGCTCGGGTGCCGGAGCTTCGCCATGGTCTTCGACTCGATCTGACGGATGCGCTCACGCGTCACGCCGAAGGTGTCGCCGATCTGGTCGAGAGTCTTCGGCTGACCGTCGCCCAGGCCGAAGCGCATCCGGATCACGCCGGCTTCGCGCTCGGAGAGCGAGTCGAGCAGCTGCTCCAGCTGACGCTGCAGCATGGTGAAGCCCACCGCGTCGGCCGGAACCACGGCCTCGGTGTCCTCGATCAGGTCGCCGAACTCGCTGTCGCCGTCTTCACCCAGCGGCGTGTGCAGCGAGATCGGCTCGCGGCCGTACTTCTGCACCTCGACGACCTTCTCGGGCGTCATGTCGAGCTCACGGCTGAGCTCTTCCGGCGTGGGTTCGCGGCCGAGATCCTGCAGCATCTGACGCTGCACTCGCGCGAGCTTGTTGATGACCTCGACCATGTGCACCGGGATGCGGATCGTGCGGGCCTGGTCGGCCATCGCACGGGTGATCGCCTGGCGGATCCACCACGTGGCGTACGTCGAGAACTTGAAGCCCTTGGTGTAGTCGAACTTCTCGACCGCGCGGATGAGGCCGAGGTTGCCCTCCTGGATCAGGTCCAGGAACTGCATGCCGCGGCCCGTGTAGCGCTTGGCGAGCGAGACGACGAGTCGGAGGTTCGCGCCGAGCAGGTGGCTCTTGGCACGCTGTCCGTCGCGGGCGACCCACTGCAGGTCGAGTCCGAGCTGGCTCGTCTTCTCGGCCGCGGTCATCGCCGACAACTTCTCCTCGGCGAACAGACCCGCCTCGATGCGCATAGCGAGCTCGACCTCTTCGGCCGCGTTCAGGAGCGCGACCTTTCCGATCTGCTTCAGGTAGTCCTTGACAGGGTCGGCAGTCGCACCGGTGATCTGCGTCGAGTAGACGGGAACGTCTTCATCGTCGTTCGACGAGATGACGATCGCGCCGGTCGGCAGCGGCTCGGTGAACTTCGGCTTCGCGTCCTCGTCCTCGTCGTCCTCGACCGCAGCAGCGGCGGGGGCCTCGTCTTCTTCGACGACGTCCTCGGACTTCTTCTTCTTGACGGGGGCGCGCTTCGCGGCAGCACGCTTCGCCGCGCTCAGGGGCGCGGGCTTCTCGGGCGCATCGGCCTCGACCGGAGCGTCGGCGGTCGTCTCTTCGGCAGCCTTCTTCGTCCGGGTGTTCTTCGTCGTGGCAGGAGTCACGTTTCGCCTTTCACGGAGCTGCTGTGTAGCCCCGGGACATTTCGGACACTAGTAAGACCCTTGTCAAGTCCAGCGCTCGAAAACACTGATTGACAACGGGTCAGAGTCCTAGTATCGCACACGTGTGGCGATGCGGATGCATTACGACGAAGTTCTCGCGGATCCGTGTCAGTTGCGACCGGGCTTGTCCTCGTCGCCCGACGGACGCGACGCCAGGTAGCGCTCCAGTTCCGCAGCGAGCTCGTCGGCGCTGGGAAGGTCCCGCTCACTGAACCCGCCCTCGTCGTACGAATCGTCATCGGGATTGCGTCCCGCCATGTACGCGTCATATCGGCGCTCGAGGTTGTGCACCATCTGCTGCAGCTCATCGTTCCCGGCGACCTGCTCGTCGACGCGCGCCAGGTAGTCCTCGCGGCGCTCCTGAACGGCGTCCAGCATCAGCACCAGACCGGTCGAGGCCATCAGCCTCTCTGCCGCGGCGATCACCGCTTCTGGATTCTCGGTCTCGGCGAGGTAGTGCGGCACGAGGAGCACGAATCCGACGGCGGGGTCGCCGCGCTCGACGAACCGGAACTCGAGGAGGTGACCGGCGGTCGCCGGCACCTGGGTGCGCGGACGCCAGACGGAGTGCGCGACCGTGAGCTCACGGCGATTGCCGCTCACGGTTGTACCGATCGGACGTGTGTGCGGAACAGGCATGGCGATCGAATGCACCCAGTGCAGCCCCGACACCTCGAACTCCGCCGCCAGGGCGAGGACGGTGCTCGCGAAGCGGTTCCACGCGAAGTCGGGCTCGTACCCGGCGAGGAGCAGGAACGGACGGCCGAGCGCGTCCGTCGCGAGGGACAGCTCGAGACGCGGCGGCCGGAATTCGGTGAGATGGTCCTGGTCGAACGCGATCACCGGTCGACGGGCGCGATAGTCCAGTAGCGCGTCGTTGTCGAACACCACGACGGTTTCCGGCGACGCGGTCTCCCTCAGGTGGTCGATCAGACCGGACACCGCGCTGCCCGCGTCGGTGAAACCGGTGAGAAGCAGCACCAGGGGCAGGCCGCGCGGCACTGTCGGCGCATTCGCGACGCGTTCGTGGATCTCACCGGAGAAGGGCATGTGTCCATGCTACGAGCAGGGCCGGGGGCCGGGGGCCGGGGCGCGGAGCATCATGCTGAGAGCGAACACGCGCCACGAGGGCGCGCGACCATGCTGCGGCAGAGATCCTAGGATGGAGGCATGACGCTTCCCGTGCTCTCGCACACCACCGCTCAGTTCCCCGGAAGCGCTGCAGATGCCGCAGTGCTCGTCGTCGCCGCTCTCCCTGATTCGGCGGATTCACTGGCCGGTTATCCCGGCCTCGCCGATGCGTTGGCCGGTATCGGCTTCACCGGCTCCGCTGGATCGTTCGCACGCGTGTACGCCCCGGAGGTGACGTCGTTGCCGCTGGCCGTCGTCGGCGTCGGCAACGCGCCTGACCCCGCTGCGGTGCGCAATGCGACCGGGACAGCGCTGCGCACCCTCGCCGGTTTCGAGCACGTCGCCATCGCCCTCGCCGACGGCCTGGAGTCCTTCGCCGTGCCGGCAGCAGAAGGCGCCGTGCTCGGCGGACACAAATTCGACGGGTACCGCACGGAGAAGGGCAAGGCTCGCGCCACCACGATCACCCTGCACGCCGCCCTCGACGACGAGGACGCCGAGCATGCTCAGGTCCTCGGCGACGCCGTCGCCCTCGTCAAGGACCTCGTGAACGTTCCCGCCGAGTGGCAGAGCCCTGCCCAGCTCGCCCAGAGCGCCGCCGACAGCGTCGCCGACCTCGACGTCACGGTCGAGATCCTCGACGAGAAAGACCTCGCCGAGCAGGGCTTCGGGGGCATCCTCGGCGTGGGGCAGGGCTCCGACCGCCCCCCGCGTCTGGTCCGCCTCGACTACTCCCCCGCGGACGCATCGCGACACATCGCGCTGGTCGGCAAGGGCATCACCTTCGACACCGGCGGGCTGTCGCTGAAGCCCGCCGCATCGATGGTCGGCATGAAGTTCGACATGGCCGGAGCAGCGACATCTCTCGCCGCGATCCGCGCGATCGCGACTCTCGGGCTCCCTGTCCACGTGACGGCCTGGCTCTGCATCACCGACAACATGCCCTCGGGCCGCGCTCTGCGCCCCGGCGACGTCATCCGCATCCTCGACGGCACCACGGTGGAGGTGCAGAACACCGACGCTGAGGGCCGCCTCGTCCTGGCGGACGGTCTGGTCGCCGCGAGCCGAGAGAATCCCGACGTCATCATCGACGTGGCGACCCTCACGGGTGCCATCGTCGCCGCGCTCGGCCACCGGCACACCGGTGTCTTCGGCGACGTCGAGACGGTCTCCGCGTTCATCTCCGCGACCGCACAGGTCGACGAACCGGCCTGGCACATGCCGCTGCCGGAGTACATGGAGGAGTCGCTCGAGTCCCCCATCGCCGATCTCCAGAACGCCAACATGGGCGACCGGATGGGCGGTGCCTCCTATGCCGGCCTGTTCCTGCGCCGGTTCGTCGGGCGCACGTCGGAGGCCGAGGACGCCCCGCGCATCCCCTGGGTGCACCTCGACATCGCGGGCTCCGGCGAACACGCCGGCGCCCCGTACGGCTTCACCGAGAAGGGCCCCACCGGGGCGATGGTCCGATCGATCGTCGCCTTCGCCGAAGCATCCCACACGGAGGCATGACATATGACAACCCACACCTTCGACATCGTCGTCCTGGGCGGCGGAAGCGGCGGCTATGCCGCTGCATTGCGCGCGAGTGAGCTCGGCAAGTCCGTCGCATTGATCGAGAAGGACAAGGTCGGCGGCACCTGCCTGCACCGCGGCTGCATCCCGACCAAGGCACTCCTGCATGCGGCCGAGGTCGCCGAGCATGTGCGCGATGCCGCGTCGGTCGGTGTGACGGCGTCCCTGGAAGGCATCGACCCCGTCGGCGTCCGCACGTATCGCGAGGGCATCGTCGCCAAGAAGTTCAAGGGTCTCGAAGGTCTCGTCAAAGCTCGCGGCATCACCACCGTCACCGGGCTCGGTCGACTGAATCCAGACCGCAGCATCAGCGTCGGCGATGACATCTACGTCGGTGCGGACGTCGTGCTCGCGACCGGTTCGTACAGCCGATCGCTCCCCGGCCTCGAGATCGGCGGACGGATCCTCACCAGCGAGCAGGCGCTTGCTCTGGATGTCGTCCCCGACCGCGTCCTGATCCTCGGCGGTGGTGTCATCGGCGTCGAGTTCGCGAGCGTCTGGCGCTCCTTCGGCTCCGAGGTCACCATCATCGAAGCGCTGCCGCACCTCGTCCCGAACGAGGACATCGCGCTCAGCAAGGGCCTGGAGAGGGCATTCCGCCGCCGTGGCATCCAGTACTCCCTCGGGACCCGCTTCCAGACGGCCACGCAGGACGACTCGTCCGTCACGGTCACGCTCGAGGACGGCAAGGAGTTCACGGCCGACTACCTGCTCGTCGCCGTCGGACGCGGGCCGGCGACGGCCGACCTCGGCTTCGAAGAGGCCGGTGTCACTCTGGACCGCGGCTTCGTGATCGTCGACGAAGACCTGCGCACCGGGGTCCCGGGGCTCTGGGCCGTCGGCGACATCGTCCCCGGCCTCCAGCTCGCGCACCGCGGATTCCAGCAGGGCATCGCCGTCGCCGAACGGATCGCCGGCCTCTCCCCCGTCAACGTTCCCGATCTGCAGATCCCCAAGGTCACCTATTCCAGCCCCGAGGTCGCGTCGGTCGGAGTTACCGAGGAAGCCGCCGCTGCTGAACACGGCGCGGACGCGATCGTCGCCTACGAGTACAACCTCGCCGGGAACGGCAAGAGCGAGATCATCGGAACGGGTGGTCTCGTGAAGGTCGTCCGCCTCAAAGACGGCCCCGTCATCGGTGTGCACCTGCTCGGCGACCGTGTCGGCGAGCTCATCACCGAGGGGCAGCTCGCCGTCGCCTGGGAGGCGCACCCGGAGGACATCGCTCCCCTGATCCACGCGCACCCGACCCAGAGCGAGGCACTCGGCGAGGCCTTCCTCGCCCTGGCCGGCAAGCCCCTGCACGCCCTCTGAGCACCAACCGGTGCCCGAGTCACTAAGCTAGACAAGCGTCATACAACTTCCTGAAGGAGACTCAGTCATGAGCACATCCGTCGTCCTCCCCGCTCTCGGCGAGAGCGTCACAGAGGGTACGGTCACCCGCTGGCTCAAGCAGGTGGGAGACACCGTGCAGGCGGACGAGGGCCTGCTCGAGATCTCGACCGACAAGGTCGACACCGAGATCCCCTCCCCCGTCAGCGGCGTGATCGAGGAGATCCTCGTGGCCGAGGACGAGACCGTCGAGGTCGGCGCGCTCCTCGCGCGCATCGGCGATGGCAGCGCCGCGGCTCCGGCCGCAGATGCTCCCGCCGCCGCCGCACCCGCCGCGGAAGAAGCGCCAGCCGAGGCATCTCCCGCTGCCGAAGAGACCTCGGCTGCAGAGGCTCCGACCCCCGCCGCAGAAGCACCGGCACCCGCCGCTGAGTCCGCACCTGCCGCACCCGCCGGCGATGCGACAGACATCGTGCTTCCCGAACTGGGCGAGAGCGTCACCGAGGGAACCGTCACCCGCTGGCTGAAGCAGGTCGGCGACACCATCGCCGTCGACGAGGCCCTTCTGGAGATCTCCACCGACAAGGTCGACACCGAGATCCCGTCGCCGGTCGCCGGCGTACTGCAGGAGATCGTGGCCGGCGAGGACGAGACCGTCGCCGTCGGCGCTGTGCTCGCACGTGTCGGTTCCGGCGCAGCGCCCGCTTCCGAGGCACCTGCTGCTCCGGCACCCGCTGCTGCTCAGGCACCCGCTGCTGCTCCGGCACCCGCTGCTGCTCCGGCACCTGCCGCTGCACCCGCCGCTGCTGCTCCGGCGCCTGCCGCTGCTTCGGCACCTGCCGCTGCACCGGCCCCGGCTGCTCCGGCCCCTGCCGCCACTCAGCCCGCATCGAAGCTCGCGCTCCCCACCGAGAACGACAACCTCTATGTGACCCCGCTCGTGCGCCGACTGGCGTCGCAGCAGGGCGTGGATCTGGCTTCCGTCACCGGAACCGGTGTGGGCGGTCGCATCCGCAAGGAAGACGTGCTGAAGGCCGCGGAGACCGCGAAGTCGGCGCCCGCTGCAGCAGCAGCGGCCCCTGCTCCGCTCGAGGTGTCGCCTCTTCGTGGGACGACCCAGCCGATGTCGCGTCTGCGCAAGGTCCTCGCCAAGCGCGCTGTCGAGTCGATGCAGCAGACGGCACAGCTGACCACGGTCGTCGAGGTCGATGTCACGGCCCTCGCCGACTACCGCGACAGCGTGAAGGCGTCGTTCCTCGAGAAGACGGGCGACAAGCTCTCCTTCCTGCCGTTCTTCGCTCTCGCCACGGCCGAGGCCCTGCAGGCGTTCCCGATCGTCAACGCGACGGTCGACGGTGAGAACATTGTCTACCCGGCCAGCGAGAACGTCTCGATCGCGGTCGACACCGAGCGGGGCCTGCTGACGCCGGTACTGCGTGACGCGGCGTCGAAGAACATCGCCCAGATCGCCCACGAGATCGCCGATCTTGCGGCACGGACCCGCGACAACAAGCTGAAGCCCGACGAGCTGGCCGGTGGAACGTTCACGCTGACCAACACCGGTTCGCGTGGTGCCCTGTTCGACACGCCGGTCGTGTTCTTGCCGCAGTCGGCGATCCTGGGCACCGGAACGGTCGTCAAGCGTCCGGGTCTCGTGAAGGTCGGAGGCACCGACGCGATCGCTGTCCGGTCGTACGTGTACCTCGCTCTCTCCTATGACCACCGCATCATCGACGGTGCAGACGCCGCCCGCTTCCTGGGCGCCGTGAAGGCGCGACTCGAGTCGGCACAGTTCGCCGCTCAGCTCGGCGCCTGACGGGCGAAGAGTCATCCTGGCTGGTCCGCGACGTCGTAGACGTCGCGGACCAGCCATTTCTCTCCTGTGCGGATGAGCACGACGATCGTCTGATCCGAACCCTCGTCTTCCTCCCCGCCCTCTTCCCCCTCCGCGCCTCCCTCCCGACCTGCCGATGCGAGGCGCACCACCGCGACGTCGCCGTATTCATCCACCAGTTCCGCGGCCGAGGGCGGCAGCCCGTCGAGGGCCTTCATCACTCGCGCGGCGTCGCCGGACACCGCGTCTGCGCACGAGGTGTCTCCCGCGGCCCGACAATCCGCGATCGCGCGGAGGAGCGATGAGGCTGCCGCCACGGGATCGATGCCCGCGGCCGACTCCTCGGGCTCTGAGCCCTCGGGGGCTGAGTCCTCAGGGTCGGAGTCCTCGGGGGCTGAGTCCTCAGGGTCGGAGTCCTCGCTCTCTTCCGGGGCACCGATCACGGAAGGCGAGGCCGCCGGAGACGCATCTTCGGGCGACGACGATGCCCGCGCCTGACCACTGCCACCAGACAGGTCAGCGCCCTTACCCGACGCTTCTCCCTCCGGCAGCAGCAGTCCGCCGGCAAGCACAAGCGCCGCAGCCGCGCCCGCGACGAGCAGGGAACGTCGACGCAGCTTCCCGGTCTCAGCGGATCGCCCACGGCGTACGCTCCGGCGACCGGTTCGCGAAGCCTGCGTTCCTCTCATGCGATCCACACGCGCAAGAACCTCGCCGATCGATGAGCGCATCGCATCGCCGATCGCCTCCCGCGCGCGGCTTCCGCGACGCGACCCCCTGCTCGGAGTCCGGTCCGCGCGCAGACGTCGCCCCCCTTCGTGAAGGCCAGAGACGTGCGGAACGACGGCGCGGGCGACGTCCCGCGCTCGTTCCGCAGCATGGATCTCGCGTTCGAGCGGCTGCGGCGCGGCGACGTCGAGCATCGACTGCTCCCACGCCTCGGTGAGCCTGCGGGGCAGACGCGGCTGGGCGATGACCTTCCGCAGGGCCTCCTCGATCGCACCGGTCGCGCGTCTGAGCACTTTGTCCGAACTGCGCTCCGCCAGCTGTTCCAGGATCTCCACGGTCCCCGCCCTCGCGTCCGTGCCGTCCCCCAGCACGAACACCGGTCGCCCGCCATCCGTCAGCCACCATGCCCCCGTGCGCATGCCGTCGATGCCCTCTCCCAACTCGTCGAGTCCCCGCAGGAGACTGACGACGAGAGTGGTGGTTTCGCCCGGCGTGATGCCCCCTCCTCCCACCGAACGGCGGCCCAGGAAGCTGCACACACGCTCGATGCACCACGGAAGCAACACGTCGTGCCCTCCCTGGCGCCGGACGACATCGATCGGCGCAGCGATGTGTTCGGCGCCGGAGAAACCCCATCCCACCCACCCGCCGAGCGCCGCCGCGTCTACTCTCACGGCGACGCCGTCCCCGTTCGTGACGAGAGTGCCGGGGAAGGGCCCCTCCGTCGCATCGAGCGTTCTCACCACGCGATGCGCGCCCGGTACGAGCGGCCCGCCCCGGCCGTCGTCGATCGCGATGTCTTCCATTGCTCCATCACAGCGCAGACCTCAGCCCGATCCCGGTGCCCGGGGATGATCGCGACGGATTCCGCCGAATCCTCTGATGTGCAGGAGTGGTGGCGCCGGTCCCCTCCGCTTCGCGCGAACGCCGACATCAGGAGGCTCCGGGACTCGGTAGGCTGGTCCTCATGGCAAAGCGTGCTCCTGAACCCGAAAAGCGTCCTGGGTTCTTCTCCCAGATCAAGTCCCTCTTCCGGTTCACACGTGAGGCATACTCCTGGTTGCCGTGGGCGCAGGCTGCCATCCTCATCGGCGGCGTGCTGCTCGGCCTCGTCGCCGGCTATCTCATCCCGCCCTTCCAGATCTGGACGCTCGTCCTCTGGGGGATCACCGGTCTCATGCTCGGCATCCTCGGTGCCCTGTTCCTGATGACGCGCCTCTCGACCTCCGCCATGTACAGCAAGATCGACGGCATGCCCGGCGCCACCGGACACGTGCTCAGCACGAGCCTCGGGCGCAGCTGGCAGGCATCCGAGACTCCCGTCGGCATCAACCCGAAGACCCAGGAGGCTGTGTACCGCACCATCGGGCGCGGAGGCATCGTCATCGTCGGTGAAGGTGCACGCGGCCGATTGACGCGTCTCGTGAACGAGGAGCGCAGCAAGGCACAGCGTGTCGCGCACGGCGTCCCGGTCACCGTCCTCTACGTCGGTCACGGCGACGACGAGGTGGCGATCGCCGATCTCTCGAAGACGATCAAGAAGCTCCCGAAGGCGATCGACAAGGCCACGATGGCCGCCGTCATCCGCCGCGTGGACTCCGTCTCCCAGTCGCTGTCATCGCTGCCGATCCCGAAGGGCATCGACCCGACCAAGGTGCGCTCCCAGCGTCCTCGTTGACTCTCCGCACCTCAGAAGCACCGAGCGCGGCCATCCTCCTGCGAGGGTGGCCGCGCTCTCTTTCACTCGGAGAGAGGCTGTCGCGGCAGCCTGCGGACTTTGGCGCGCCGACGACGACGCTCAGGAACCATGGAGCGCATCTCGTCGAGCTTGCCGAAGCAGAACAGCCGGTCATCGGCTTCCAGGACGACGTGCTTGCGCGGGTTGGGAATGACACTGACTCCTCGGTGCAGCGTGAGGACCGTGATGTCGCGTTCCCAGAGCCCGGCCTCCCCCAGGGTCTTCCCGACGAGGTCGACCGCGCCGTGGACCATCAGCTCGGCGACGCCATAGCCCGTCGAGACGGTGAGACGCTGACGCACGTCGATCTCGGGGAAGGCGACCTGACCGGCGATGTAGTCGATGATGGCGCCGGCGACGTCGAGCTTGGTGGCCGTCTCGATGCCCTGCAGCCCGGGTGAGGAGTTGACCTCCATGACGAGCGGGCCGTCGTCCCCCTCGAGCATGTCGACACCGGCCACACGCAGGCCCATGATCTGGGCCGAGCGCACGGCCGCACGCTCATAGACCGGATCGAGCTCGATGGCCTCGACCGATCCGCCACGGTGCACGTTGGATCGGAACTCGTCACCGGCCGCCGATCGTCGCATCGCCGCGACGACACGGTCACCGACGACCAGCGCCCGGATGTCGCGACCGCGGCTCTCCGAGATGAACTTCTGGATGAGCACGTTCTGCTTGGTGGAGTGCAGGGTCTCGATGATGGCCTCGGCGACCTTCACCTGAGGGGCGAGGATGACCCCGATCCCCTGTGTGCCTTCCAGGAGCTTGATCACGACCGGAGCCCCGCCCACGCGTTCGATCGCCGGACGGACGTCGGCGCGGTTGCGCACGAACGCGGTCGGCGGCATCGCGATGTTGTGGCGCGAGAGGATCTGGTTCGCTCGCAGCTTGTCACGTGCGCTCGAGATCCCGTTCGCCGTGTTCGGCGTGTAGACGTCCATCTGCTCGAACTGGCGCACGACGGCCGTGCCGAAGTACGTGATCGAGTTCCCGATGCGCGGGAGGATCGCGTCGTAGTCGCTGAGCTGGCGACCCCGGTAATGCAGGTCCGGTTCCTCGGCGGTGAGATCGATCGCGAAGCGCAGAGTGTTGAGCACCTTGACGTTGTGTCCGCGTTGAAGCGCGGCTGCACGCAGCCGCTGGGTGGAGTACGCCTGCGGCGCGCGGGAGAGCACTGCGATCTTCACGGGGGATTTTTCCTGCCAGGATGTATCAGGTGAGTAGGACTACCCCCCATTCAAACACCCTTACGGGGTGGCGAGAATGGGTGAGCCTGCCCGATCTCGGAGTGGACTGGCTGAAGGCCAAGATCGACACGGGTGCGCGCACGTCGTCTCTGCATGCTTTCGACATCGTGGAGTTCGAACAGGACGAACAGCCGTGGGTGCGGTTCAAAGTCAAGCCCTGGCAGGACAGCCAGGAGGACGCGGTCGTCGTCGAATGCCCGATCCATGATCGTCGTGCGGTGCGGAGCTCGTCCGGGCACGCCCAGGAACGCCTCGTGGTCGAGCTGCTGATCCGGCTGGTGGACCGCGAGGTGCTGGCTGAGGTCACCCTGAGCAACCGCGACGAGATGGGCTTCCGGATGCTCATCGGCCGGGAGGCGCTGCGCCGCGGCTACGTGGTCGACCCCGCCCGCTCGTTCCTCGGCGGACGAGCCCCGCGCGAAGCACGTCGACGCAACCGCGGGCGAGACTGACGGCAGCCCGCCGCAGGTCAGGTGCGGATCAGAACCGTGCCGACGGCCTTGTCGTGGAGACCGCGCTGATCGGCATCCCAGATCACCGCAGGCACGACGACCACGAGCAGAAGCGTGCGGACGATCGGCCGCCACAGACCGACCCAGCTCCCGTCCATGCGAGCAAGACGCATGCCGAGGATACGGTGTCCCGGGCTGCCGCCGGCGGTCGGGATGAAGACGATCTGCAACACGGCGAACACCAGCATCGGAGCGAACTGGCTCAGGCCGGCTTCCGTCGGCAGTGCGAACTGGTTGAATCCGAGGAATCCGGTCGCGATGATCGTCGCCGCGGTGTAGTCGATCAGGAGCGCTCCGATACGGCGTCCGGGACGGGCGATGCTCCCGGAGCCGGATTCGGGGAGTCCGAGTCGTTCACCGGGGTACGTGTTCACAGCATCCGTCACTCCCCCAGCCTACCGAGCGCGAAATGCCGCTCTGACGCCCTCGCGCCTGTAACACGCCCGAAACAAAGCGGATACCGTAGAGAAATCCCCCGTCCGTACTCTGCAGAGTGGCCGTGAAGCCATCGATCCGCATTACAGGAGTCGTACATGTTCAAAGATTCGTCCGAGGTACTGAGCTACATCAAGGAGAACGACGTCAAGTTCCTTGACATCCGTTTCACCGATCTCCCGGGTGTTCAGCAGCACTTCAACATTCCTGCATCGACGGTCGACGAGGCTTTCTTCACCGACGGCCAGCTGTTCGACGGCTCGTCGATCCGCGGCTTCGCGAGCATCCACGAGTCCGACATGCAGCTCATCCCCGACGTCACGACGGCGTACGTCGACCCGTTCCGCGAGGCGAGCACGCTCGTCATGCTGTTCGACATCTACAACCCGCGCACCGGCGAGATCTACTCGAAGGACCCGCGTCAGGTCGCCAAGAAGGCCGAGAAGTACCTGACCTCGACCGGCATCGCCGACACCGCCTTCTTCGCCCCCGAGGCCGAGTTCTACATCTTCGACGACGTCCGCTACAACGTCACGTCCAACTCCAGCTTCTACAGCGTCGACTCGGAAGAGGGCGCCTGGAACACCGGTCGCGAGGAAGAGGGCGGAAACCTCGGCAACAAGACCCCGTACAAGGGTGGGTACTTCCCGGTCAGCCCGGTCGACAAGACAGCCGACCTGCGTGATGACATCACCCTCAAGCTGATCGACGCCGGGTTCATCCTCGAGCGCTCGCACCACGAGGTCGGCACCGGCGGCCAGCAGGAGATCAACTACCGCTTCGACACGATGGTGCACGCGGCGGACGACATCCTCAAGTTCAAGTACATCGTCAAGAACACCGCCGAGGAGTGGGGCAAGGTCGCGACCTTCATGCCCAAGCCCCTCTACGGTGACAACGGCTCGGGCATGCACACCCACCAGTCGCTGTGGAGCGACGGCAAGCCGCTGTTCTACGACGAGGCCGGCTACGGTCAGCTCAGCGACATCGCGCGCTGGTACATCGGTGGCATCCTGGCGCACGCGCCGGCCCTGCTCGCCTTCACCAACCCGACCCTGAACAGCTACCACCGCCTGGTCAAGGGCTTCGAGGCTCCGGTGAACCTGGTCTACTCGGCCGGAAACCGCTCCGCCGCGATCCGCATCCCGATCACGGGCTCGAACCCCAAGGCAAAGCGCATCGAGTTCCGTGCCCCCGACGCCTCCGGCAACCCGTACCTCGCCTTCGCCGCGCAGCTGATGGCAGGACTCGACGGCATCAAGAACCGCATCGAGCCGCACGAGCCGGTCGACAAGGACCTCTACGAGCTTCCGCCCGAGGAGGCCAAGGACATCCCGCAGGTTCCGAACTCCCTGCTCGACTCGCTCGACGCGCTGGCGGCCGACCACCAGTTCCTCCTCGAGGGCGGCGTGTTCACCAAGGAGCTCATCGAGACCTGGATCTCCTACAAGTACGAGAACGAGATCCTGCCGATGGCGCAGCGTCCGCACCCGTTCGAGTACGAGCTGTACTTCGGCGTCTGACGACAGCGGAGCATCACGAAGAGCCCGTCCCCGCTTCTGCGGGGACGGGCTCTTCTGCGGTGGGGGTGGCGGCGCGGGGCCTCACTCAGATCGCTTCGGGCCGGGGCGCGACCCAGGTGCCGTCGAGCACGCACAGGCGCGGTCGGTAGAGGCGCAGTGTGTAGTTCCACCCCGGCATGACGACCAGCGCGTTCGTGAGGCCGGCAGGGTGCGCACCGAAGTGGATGGTGATCCCGCCGTCGTCGTCCGCGGTCGCCGTCAGGCTGTTGATACTGTTCACCCCGAGCTCGTTCTCCTCGAAATAGCCGGCGGCGTTGTAGAGCGAGACGGACCAGAAGGCGTCGACAGGAACGTCCGTCAAACGCAGACGATAGTCCCCGACCGGCAGGCCCTCGTCAACGCTGATGTAGGTCGCCTCGTACTCGGGCAGACCACCCCATTCGCCGGCGACGCCCAGCAGGTGCATGACGGGATCCACTTCCTCCCTCGTGCCGAACGCACGATCGTAGGTCGAGACGCCGCGCCCGAGAGTGAGCAGAGCATCACGGGTCTCCGACTGCGACGGCTCGTCGTACTCAGGGAGCGGGAACTCCCCCGATCCGCCGCCCACGAGACGAAGTGCGTCCTGGAGGTGATTCACCTCGGCGATGTCTTCGGCGTCGTTCGGGTCGACGAGGATGCGGACCAGGACCGCCGCGTAGTCGGTTCCGACGGCTGCGCGTGTGAGCGCATGGTCGCCGGGCTCGTGTAACAGGAACGGCGCGTAGTGATCCTGATTCACGACGAAGGCGGAGACGTAACGACCGCCCGTGTCGGGCAGCGTGAGCGTGACTCCTTCGCGCACATCGATGACGGCACTGCTGTAGAGAGTGTCCCGGTTCTGCCGGATGATGGGCTGATCGTCGAGCGACTTCAGCCCTCGCGTGTGATTCCAGGTCCCGAGCGTGCTCCCGGCGGCGAGCCGGGAGAACATCAAGTCGGACTCGGCACGAGCGAAGTTGCGGACGTTCACCTTCGTGGCTGACATGTCGTTCCTTTCTCTCGCGGCACAGACTCACCGCGAAGCATGGGTCGGGGTCGGATGCCCGGCCGTGACACGGTCCGGCAGCGCGGACCTCGTTGCGATTCTGTTCGCCCGATCGCTCTCCGGACGCACGCGTCATCCTCATCGGATGAGATCTGCCTGCCCACCAACATCACGGATTCCCACGCCGATATCGTTGTCCCGTGATCGATGCCGTCCGCGAGGCCCTGTCTCCCAGCGATCCGGCACTCGCCCGCGCGGCGCTGCGCCGGAACTGGCTCCGTCTCATCCTCGAATCCCGCACCCGCGAACTCGAACAGCTCTGCCTCGCCCACCCCGAGCCGCACGACCCGCACGTCCTCCTCATCCGTGCCTGCTGCCGCGACCTCCTCGGCGATTCCCACGGTGCCACGTTCCTTCGCGGCCAAGGAATGCGCATCGCTGACGATGACTTCGTGGTCTGCTTCACCGAGCTCCTCCTCGCTGCCGACACCCTGACGAAGGCCACGGTCGCCGATCGCGCTCGAGAAGCTTTGACCGAGTGCGGGCCCGACGACGACTATCCCTCGGCGCTCTTCCTCCTCGGCTGGACGGAAGTGCGCCTCCGCCGCGACCTCTCCGGTGCCATCGGCCTCCTGCGCTCAGCCTCAGACGAAGCCCGCTTGCGCGGCCGACCGGAGACCTACCGCCTCGCCCAGTCCAATCTCGCCTTCGCCTTGACCCACGCCGGTCTCTTCACCGCTGCCGAGCAGACGCTCGATGCGCTTCCCGTCTCGTCCGAGCCGTCGGACTGGGACATCTTCGAGGGCGGGCTCCCCCAGGCGAACCGCGGCACCATCGCATACTGGCGAGGCGACTACGACGAAGCGATCGCCCACCTCGAACAAGCAGTGGACGACGGCGCTCCCGGCAACAACTTCGAAGCCCTCGCCCGGCTGTACCTGGTCATGAGCATCATCGCGCTCAGGCGCGAAGACCGATACTTCGCCGCGGCCGGCCTGCTCCACGGGGTGAGCAAGGACGATAAGCACGGCATCCCCTGGGACACGCTGCGCCGCGTGATCTCCGCACTGCTCGCGCACGCCGAGGGACACGACGACCGCGCTCTAACCATCGCGGCGCCGGCACTCGCCCGCCCCGGTGCCGCCGTCGCCCACGCGGTGCTCGCGGAGCTCTATCGTGTCCTCGAAGAACCCGCGTCGGCTGCGCAGGCGCTGCGGCTGGCGATATCGGGCGCGCTGCCACGCTACGCGCGGGCGAGCACGCTCGTCACTGCAGCGGCCCTGCGCTCCACCGCAGGGCATGGAGCGGACGCGCACGAACAGCTCGACAGAGCCCTCGAATCCGCAGCCCCCGAGCGGATCCTCACTCCATTCCTCTCGGATGATCCGCTCATCGGCGATCTCCTGATCGCCCATGCCCACCGCGGATCCCGCCACGATGAGTTCCTCGGAACGATTCTCGAACGACGGGGAGAGCTGGCCCGACGACGGACGGGCGTCCTCACCCCGCGCGAGAGCGAAGTCCTCGCATACCTGCGCACGACGATGACCGCCGAAGAGATCTCCACGCGTCTGGGGGTCGCCTATCCCACCGTCAAGACCCACATCCGCTCCATCTATCGCAAGCTCGGCGTGACCTCGCGACGGGGGGCCGTCCTCACCGCCGACGCGAGGTGAGGAATCAGACGTCGCCACGCCGCGCCACCGGCTTGACCGCGCGGGATCCAGGGTGATCAACTGGTGAGTCTGACCATCGACCGGGGGAATCATGCGCCGTAGAAGAGTGACCGCGAACACCGAGCTGCGCGCGTCGGCGGAGCCGCGTTCATCGCAGCCGTCGAATGCGGTCGCCGCATATGCCAGGACCAACCCGTTCATGTTCGGCCTGCTGGGCGCCCTCGGAGTGCTCGTCGCACTGGGGATCGGCAGCATCGTCGGGCAGCTCGCGACCGTGCTCGTCTACATCGGCGTCGCCGTGTTCCTCGCACTCGGGCTCGATCCGATCGTCACCTTCATCGAGAAGAAGCTCCCCCGCCCCGCGGCCGTCACCATCGTGGTCGCCGCGGTCATCCTGGCGTTCGCCGGCGTCATCCTCGCGATCGTCCCGCTGCTCGTCGAGCAGATCAGCAACCTGATCAAAGACGGACCGCAGATGATCAAGGACTTCATGGCCAGCGACTGGTTCAAGGACGTCAGCGGTCAGTTCGGCTCGACGATCGACGACGCCGTGCAAGGCATCCTCGGCTTCGTGCAGGACCCCAACAACTTCCTCGACATCGGGGGTGGTGTGTTCGCCGTGGGCGCGGGTATCGCCGGCGGCTTCACCGGGATCACGATCGTCCTGATCCTGACGCTGTACTTCATGGCGTCCCTGCGCAGCATGAAGCACGTGGCCGCCCGCTTCGTGCCCGCCTACCAGCGCGACACCTTCAGCGGCCTCCTCGAAGACGTCTCTGGCGCCGTGGGCCGCTACGTCATCGGCCAGGTGAGCCTCGCACTCATCAACGGCATCCTGAGCCTCATCTTCCTCAGCATCATCGGCGCCCCGGTTCCGGCCCTGCTCGCCCTGATCGCCTTCATCGGCTCGATGATCCCGCTGGTCGGCACGCTGACCGCGTCGATCATCAACTCGCTGATCTGCCTGTTCGTCTCTCCGCTGACCGCGCTGATCGCGATCATCTACTACCTCATCTACATGCAGATCGAGGCATACGTGCTGTCGCCGCGCATCATGAGCAAGGCCGTCGCTGTGCCGGGTGCGCTCGTCGTGATCGCCGCGGTGGCCGGCGCCGCGCTGGGCGGCATCCTGGGCGCCCTGGTCGCGATCCCCGTGGCCGCGAGCATCATCATCATCATCCAGAAGGTGACGTTCCCCGCGCAGGACCGCAAGATCGTCCCCCCGCCCGTCACCCGCTGACACGGGGACGGGACGGGGCGTTCGACCTCAGCGGACCAGGAGGGCGCCCGGCTCGACGCGCACGTCGAACGCGGTGACCTCGCCCATCTCCTCCCCGTCGATCTCGAACACGAGGGGCGTCTTCAGCTCGACCGAGATGCTCTCTACCGGAAGGTGGCGGGCGGACTCGGTGCTCACGGCCTCGTCGGTGGCACCGAAGAGACGGCGGATGCCGTTGTCCCAGACGAAGGAACGGAGCGTGTCGAGCCACTGCAGCGCACCGTCCGCGCTGATCATGAGCACGTCGAGCTTGCCGTCGTCGAGCACCGCATCGGGAAGCAGCCGGATGCCGCCCTGCACCATCCCGCAGTTGCCGATGAGCATGGTGTGTCCCCGCACGGCCACGGCCTTCTCCCCGTCGATCGCCAAAGTGATGTCGGTCATCTCGGTGCCGGCGAGTGCGCGGCCCATCGCCTCCACGTAGGCCAGCCAGCCGGCCTTGGACTTGAGGTCGTCGTCGGTCTCCACCAGCATCTGCGCATCGACGCCGAAGCCGACCATCACGGCGAAGGCGTGCTCGGTGCCGTCGTACGAGACCCAGCCGAGGTCGATCCGACGGGGCTCGGCGTCGCGCACGCGCTCCAACGCCGCCTTCACGTTGTTCAGCGGAACGTCGAGGTTGCGCGCAAGCAGGTTGCCGGTCCCCTGCGGCACGATCCCCAGTGCTGTGTCAGACCCCGCCAGGGACTCCGCGACGGCGCGTACAGTGCCATCGCCGCCGACGGCGATCACGATGTCGCGGCCGTCTTCGCGGGCCTCGCGAGCCATGCCCCGGCCCGGGTCCTCCGGAGTCGTCTCCCACCAGCGGATATCGTACTGAGCGTCGAACACGCCGCTCACGGCGGTCTGCAGGACCTCCTGCTCGACCTTCGAAGGGTTCCAGACGATGCCGATACGTGCGTGGGTCATATCGTCAGCTTGGGACACCTCGCCCGATACCGCAAACTCAGGGCGCGGACTCAGCCGTAGAAGAGCTGCTCGAAGGTCTTCCGTGCGCGTCGGGTGACCCCGAGGTAGTCCTCTTCGAGCTCGGTCGCCGATCGATCGGGGTAGCCCAGGAGCCTGCCGATCGCGTCGAGCTGCCGACGATCCGCCGGCAGCACATCACTGGTCTGCCCCGTGAGCAGGGTGATCGCAGAGCGGAGACGGCTGGACAGGAGCCAGGCTTCACGAAGGCGCAGCGCGTCTTCCTCGGAGACGAGATCAGCCGCGACGGCAGCCTCGAGGGCACCGAGCGTCGACGTCGTGCGCAACCCGGGAACCGCGTGCGCATGCTGCAGCTGCAGCAGCTGGACGAGCCACTCCACGTCGCTGAGCGAGCCCGGTCCCAGCTTCAGGTGACGCCGCGGATCGGCGCCCTGCGGCAACCGCTCCCCCTCGACTCTGGCCTTGATGCGTTTGATCTCTCGCGTCCCCTGCAAGTCGACCGATTCCGGGTAGCGGATCGTGTCGGCCAGAGCCGTGAACCGCGCGATGAGCTTGGCGCTTCCTGCCACCCCGCGGGCGCGCAGCAGTGCCTGAGCCTCCCATGACAGCGACCAGCGCCGGTAGTACTCGGTGTACGCCTCGATGGATCGCACGACCGGCCCGTTGCGTCCCTCCGGCCTCAGATCGGCATCGAGGTCGAGCGGGAGGCGATGATCGGTCAGGTGCTCGCGCAGCCCCGCCACGATCTGCGTCGCCAGCTTCTGGGCGCGCTGCGGATCGACACCGTTCGCGTCGTACACGTAGAGGATGTCAGCGTCGGATCCGAAGCCGAGCTCGGCACCGCCGAAACGTCCCATCGCGATGACGGCGAAGTCGAGCGCCTCGTCCTCGGGTGGGACGACCTCCCGGATGACCGCGCGCAGGGCGGCTTGAATCGTGGCCTCGGTGATCTCGGTGAGTGCGGTGGCCACCTCTTCGATGGTGAGGACGTCGAGGACTGCTCCCATAGCGGTGCGCAGGAGCTCACGCCGTCGCAGCGCCCTGACGGCGCGCAGCGCATCGCCGATGGACTCATGACGCGTCTGTATCGCACGAGCCTCCTCGTCGAGCGCTGCCGCGCCCCGAGGGCGCAGACGCCCCGTGCTGTCCAACCATGCCACGGATTCGGGGATCCACTCCAGGAGCTCCCCGACGTAGCGTGAGGATGACAACAGGCGGGTGAGACTCTCGGCGGCCCCTGAGGAGTCCCGCAGCATCCGCAGGAACCAGGGAGTGTCCCCGAGTCGCTCGCTGATGCGCCGGAATGCGAGGAGCGCATAGTCGGGGTCGCTGCCGTCCGCGAACCACCGCACCATGATGGGCATCAGGTGGCGTTGGATCGTCGCCTTACGGCTCAGTCCGCTCGTGAGGGCGCCGATGTGCCGGAGAGCTCCCGCCGGGTCACGGAACCCGATCGCCGCCAGGCGGTCGTGCGCCTGGGCTGCGGAGAGCGTGCGCTCCTCCTCCGGCAGCCCGGCGACGGCGCTGAGCAGCGGCCGGTAGAACAGGCGGGTGTGGATCTCGCGCACCTCGCGCCGCACGCTCTCCCAGCGCGCCCACACGCCCTCGCCGCTCTCGGCCAGTCCGGTGCCTCGCGCCAGGATCCGAAGACCGGCAGGAGTGCGCGGCATCAGATGCGTGCGGCTGAGCTCCCTGAGCTGGAGGCGGTGCTCCATGAGCCGCAGCAGACGATAGTCGTCGGCGAACGCGGCTGCATCGACGCGCCCGATGTAGCCGCCCTCGACGAGTGCGTCGAGACTCTCGAGGGTTCCACGCGTGCGCAGCGATTCGTCGGTGAGACCGTGGACCAGTTGCAGCAGCTGCACCGTGAACTCGATGTCTCGCAGACCGCCGGCTCCGAGCTTCAGCTGATACGGCGCATCCTCGGGATCGATGTGCTCCATCACGCGCTCCCGCATGCGCTGCACGCTCTCCACGAAGTCCTGTCGCGCCGCGCTCGACCAGATCTTCGGCTGAACCGCGGCGATGTACTCGGCCCCGAGCTCGGAGTCTCCCGCGATCGGACGGGCCTTGAGCAGCGCCTGGAACTCCCAGCTCTTCGCCCAGCGGTCGTAGTACGCGAGGTGCGACGCGAGCGAGCGGACCAGTGCACCCTGCTTGCCTTCGGGGCGGAGAGCGGCGTCCACCTCCCACAGCGGCGGCTCCACCTCGATGGCGTCGAGGTTGCGCATGGTCTCGCGCGCGAGTCGCGTGGCGATATCGATCGCCCGCGCCTCCGAGAGGATCTCCTCGTCGCTACTCCCGCCGACGAAGATCACATCGACGTCGCTGACGTAGTTCAGCTCGCGAGCCCCGGCCTTGCCCATCCCGATGACGGCGAGACGCGTCGCGGCCACTTCCGCACGGCCCATCGATCCCTGCAGTCTGGCCCTGGCGACGGCGAGCGACGCTTCGAGGGCGGCACCCGCGATGTCCGCCAGCGCCGCAGACACCGGTCCGACGATCGACTCCGGGTGCGGATGCGAGAGGTCATAGGCGGCGATAGCGGCGAGATGCCGACGATACGCGATTCTGATCGCGACGACCGCATCATCGTCGCCCGACTGCGCGAAGCCGTCTTCCGCGCCCACCGCAGCCAGCAGGCGCTCCTGCAGCTCCGCCGACGAGGGCAGCCCGACGATCGGCCCTTCCAGGACCGAGAGCTGATCCGGGTGGCGGAGGAAGAACTCGGCGAACCCTTCCGACGCGCCGAACACCCGCCATACCCGCCGACGGGTCTCCTCGTCGACCAGCAGCCGCCGCAACGGCTCCTCGTCGCGGCGCGCCACCCGCAGGAGTCCGCGCACCGCTGCATCGGGGTCGGCGGCGTCGGCCGCCTCGAGCAGGACCGAGCGCGGCTGATCCAGAATGGCCGCCAGCTCAGCGAGAGAGGCCGCGGCTTCACTCAGCTCGGAGAAACCGAGCCTCGCCAGCGCGGAGAGGGAGACCGAATCGTCAGGACGCGCCATCTGTGCGGATCAGAGCAGTTCGAGATTGCTCTTCAGCTCGAACGGGGTGACCTGACCTCGGTAGGCCTCCCATTCCTTGCGCTTGTTGAGCAGCACGTAGTTGAAGACCTGCTCGCCCAGCGTCTCCGCGACGAGCTCGGATGCCTCCATGTACTCCAGGGCATGGTCGAGACTCGCCGGCAGCGCCTCGTAGCCCAGTGCACGCCGCTCGGCGTCGCTCAGCGACCACACGTTGTTCTCGGCCTCGGGCGGGAGATCGTATCCCTCCTCGATTCCTTTGAGCCCCGCTGCGAGCAGGAGTGCGTACGCGAGATACGGGTTCGACGCCGAATCGATGCCCCGGTACTCCACGCGGGACGACTGGCTCTTGTTGGGCTTGTACATCGGCACGCGGACGAGAGCGGAGCGGTTGGCGTGGCCCCAGGTCACGAAGCTCGGCGCCTCGTCGCCGCCCCACAGGCGCTTGTACGAGTTGACGAACTGGTTGGTGACTGCAGAGATCTCGTTCGCATGACGGAGCAGGCCCGCGATGAAGTGCCGCCCTGTCTTCGACAGCTGGTACTTGGCGCCTTCTTCGTAGAAGGCGTTCTGGTCGCCTTCGAACAGCGACATGTGCGTGTGCATCCCGCTGCCGGGCTGGTCGCTGAGGGGCTTCGGCATGAACGTCGCATAGACGCCCTGCTCGATCGCCACCTCCTTGATCACCGTGCGGAAGGTCATGATGTTGTCGGCTGTCGTGAGTGCGTCCGCGTAACGGAGATCGATCTCGTTCTGCCCGGGGCCGCCTTCATGGTGGCTGAACTCCACGGAGATGCCGAGGTCTTCCAGCATCCGCACCGAGCGGCGGCGGAAGTCGTGTGCCGTGCCACCGGGAACATTGTCGAAGTATCCGGCCGAGTCCACGGGCACGGGGCCGTCGGGACCGAACGAGGAGGACTTCAGCAGATAGAACTCGATCTCCGGATGCGTGTAGAACGTGAATCCGGCGTCCGCGGCCTTCGCGAGCGTGCGCTTGAGCACGTGACGCGGGTCGGCGACGGCCGGCTGCCCGTCGGGCGTCGTCAGGTCGCAGAACATGCGCGCGGTCGGGTCGATCTCCCCGCGCCAGGGCAGCGTCTGGAACGTCGTCGGATCGGGCTGCGCGAGCAGATCGGATTCGTAGGTGCGTGTCAGCCCCTCGATCGCCGAACCGTCGAACCCGATGCCCTCCGCGAAGGCGCCCTCGACCTCGGCCGGCGCGATGGCCACCGACTTGAGCGTGCCGATCACGTCCGTGAACCACAGCCGCACGAACTTGACGCCGCGCTCCTCGATGGTCCGGAGGACGAAGTCCCTCTGCTTGTCCATGGCTACTCTGCGCCCTGGCCCTTTGCGTCGCCCTTGACATCCCAGCCCTGCTCGACGGCCTCTTCCTCGGCCCAGGCGCGCGAACGCTCCTTGACGACCTCGGGCGCGCGGCGGGCCTCGGCCTCCGTGTCGAACGGACCGATGCGGTCGATGGAGGGCGAGATCATGCCGAACTCGATCTCGCCGGTCGTGGAGTTGTACCAGTACTTGTGGTCGCCGTCAGACATGTCTGCCCCTTCTTCACGTGATGTCATCGATCCTACTGGCGCGCACCGCGGTCGCTAAGCTATCGCCCATGGCAAAAGCGATCGGCGTCGACATCGGCGGCACGGGTATCAAAGCAGGAATCGTCGACCTCGAGCACGGAATCATGGCATCCGACCGGGTGCGGGTCCCCACTCCCGAGGGCGCATCGCCGCAGGATGTGCTCAACGCCGTGCAGACCGTTCTGAAGACGCTCGACGTCCACGACTCCACCCTTCCGCTCGGTGTCGCCTTCCCGGCGATCGTCAAGCGCGGCAAGACCCTCTCCGCGGCGAACGTCTCGAAGGAGTGGATCGACTTCGACGCGGAGCGGTTCTTCCGGGACGGCCTCGGCCGCAACATCGTCTTCGTCAACGACGCCGATGCCGCCGGCGTCGCGGAGGCCCGCCATGGAGCCGCCAGGGACGTGCGCGGCTTCACCCTTCTGACGACCCTCGGCACCGGTATCGGATCGGCTTTCCTCTACGACGGTGTGCTGCTGCCGAACACCGAGCTCGGGCACCTGAACTTCCGTGAGTACGAGTCGGTCGAGACGTACGCCGCGACCTCGGCGCGCGAGCGCGAGAACCTCACCTGGGCCGAGTGGGCCGAGCGCCTGCAGGCGTTCTACTCGCACATCGAGTTCCTGTTCAGCCCCGACCTGTTCGTGGTCGGCGGCGGCGTGTCGAAGAATGCGGGCGACTTCCTCCCGCTTCTCGATCTCAAGACCCCGATCGTCCCGGCGATCCACCGCAACAACTCCGGCATCATCGGTGCGGCGTCCCTGGCCGGGGACTGATCGCCACGACGCCTGACACCCGAAGGCCCCGCTGACTCTGCAGTCATCGGGGCCTTCGTTCGCCTTCGGGGACGATCAGCCGCTGGATGGTGGACCCCCTGGCGGTCTTCGGTGGGCAGATCCACCCCCCGCGAGCCTCGCGGAGGTCACCGAATCCTCGTGCACCCACCGGGGGTGGGTCGACCAAGTCCGGTGAGGTGAATGGCCCGACTCATACGGGCGACGTCCCGCCTCTCGTCCGGGGGCAAAACGCCCGCGGCCGGTCAGCGCTGCGGCGGCAGGACGAACGTGGTCTCGTACGCGTGCACCTCGCCGTTCACATCCCCCACACTCGTGATCGTGTACGGGCTGAGGTTCAGCGTGTCACCGGCGTAGAGCGGGGTCAGGTACGTCTGGTTCGTGGGGTCGACAGAGTGCAGGCTCCCGCGACGAACCGCGTTCAGGGCTTCGTACGAGTACGGGCCGAGACAAAGCCGTTCGAGGATCGCATCCTTGTAGTCGCCCGACGCGACCAGGTACGACGCGAGCGAGCCGTCATCCGCGGACACGACGGTCCCATTCGCTCCTGCGCGCGATCCCAGGTCGACCATGCCGTCGTACAGACCGACGTCCAGCGGCTCGCCGTTGGAGATCGTCCCATCTCCGCCTGGCCGCCGGCACTGGGGTGTGGCCGCGGGGACCGGGTCGGCGCCCGACGTCGGCTGGATGCTCGGTGCCAGGGTGGGCTGAGCCTCGGCAGGTGACTCGACGGCTCCCGGGGTCGGCGCGCCACAGCCGGTGAGCGCTGCGGTGGACAAGCCGAGGAGAAGCGCCGTGGTCGCGGCGGGCGTGCGGTACGACATGAACGAACGCTACAGGGTAGCCGGCATACGAACCAGCAGCGAACGCCGAGCGTGTCACTGCGAGGTCCCCACGCGCCACCTCGACGTACAGAATCGAAATGAACTTGATTAGATCGTGAATGCGAATGGGCCGACCTGTACGCCGGGTTCTGTTCCGGGGTTCTTCGCCCCTTCGACGGCCATCTCTCTCGGCGACACGTTGCCGTGGCACTCTAGCGGTCTACCCGAGGACTCGGCGAGCCGCGTCAACATCCTCTGTCTGACCTTGCTCCGGACGAGGTTTACCTGGCGGGCCATGTCACCATGGCCCCCGGTGGTCTCTTACACCACCCTTTCACCCTTACCCCTTGCGGGGCGGTCTACTCTCTGTGGCACTTTCTCGCGGATTGCTCCGGGTGGGCGTTACCCACCGTCCTGCCCTGAGGAGCCCGGACGTTCCTCGGTGCGGTCACCCGCAACGCGGCCGTCCAGTCGACCCATTCGCGTCTCCAGTCTACGTTCTCCGGGTCCCCCGGCCTGCGACTACTTCTCCGCCGACTCCGCGATGCGCAGGTCGAGGGGCACATCGATCGGGAAAGAGCCGAACAGTCTCGTCGTCGCGGTGGCCGCTGCCTCTCGCACGGCCTCCGCGGCGGCCTCGGCATGTTCGAGCGGAACATGCAGGATCACCTCGTCGTGCAGGAAGAACGCGAGGTGCGGCGCGCGTGCGAACGGACCGGATGCCGCAGCCTCGGCGAACACCTCGGGGATCTGCTGCAGCCGATGACGGATCTCCGCCAACCAGATCAAGGACCACTCGGCAGCCGTGCCCTGCACCACGAAGTTCCGGGTGAACCGCCCCCAGTCGCGTGCTCTGCGTCGCGCGAGAGCCACGACCGCCGGGTCGGCGTCCGCGTCGGTCGCTTCCGACTGCAGCCGCATCCACTCCACCGATGGCCGCGGGGAGGATCGGCCGAGCCAGGTCGACACGATGCCACCGTCCTCTCCCGTGCGCGCTGCGGCATCGACGAGCGCCATCGCGCGCGGGTACACCTTGCGCAGGCGCGGAACCAGCCGGCCGCTGTCGCCCGTCGTCGCTCCGTACATCGCTCCGAGAACCGCGTACTTCGCCTCCTCTCGGGTCGCGACCGCACCGGAGGCGACGACTCCGGCGTAGAGATCACTCCCCCGGGCGGCCCGGGCCATCGCCTCATCGGCCGCCATCGCGGCGAGCATCCGGGGTTCCAACTGCGCGACGTCCGCCACGACCAGAGTCCATCCGGGATCCGCCCGCACTGCGGGGCGCAGGCTCCTCGGCAGCTGGAGCGCCCCACCGCTGGCCGAGGCCCAGCGCCCGGTGACGACGCCACCCGGGATGTACACCGGACGGAATCGTCCCTCGTGCACCCACTCCGCAAGCCATGCCCAGCCGTTCGCGCTGAGCAGTCTCGAGAGCTTCTTGTACGCGAGCAGCGGTTCGACCACTGGATGATCGTGCTCTGCAAGCTCCCACCGACTCGTGGACTCCACCTGGATGCCGACGCGATGCAGCGCCCGAAGCAGCTTCTGCTGGCTGTCGAGGTGGAGCGAGGAGTCACCGAGGAGCTCACGCACCCGATCGCCGAGCTCGACCATGCGGCTCGGCACTCCCCCGGCGACCGGACGCGTCCCCAGGGCGTCGGTCAGGATCGCATCGTGCACGCCCGCGTCCCAGGGCAACCCTGCGACCCGCATCTCCTCGGCGATCAGGCCACCCGCCGATTCGGCGGCGCACAGCAGTGTGAGACGTCCGTCCGGTGCCGCAGCGATCACGTCGCGCTGCGCCCGGTACTGATCGAGCGTCACGGCGACCGCATCGTCATCGACGACATCGTCGAACACGTCGAACAGCGATGGGACCGCTGCGGCCGGTTCGCGTCGCTCCCAATCGGGCGATGCCGGGAGCGGGCTCGGAACCGACGAGGTGTCCCGCAGGATGGCGTGGCACAGGACCAGATCATGGCTGCGCGTGATCCGAACTCCGTGGCGTAGGAGAAGCGCATAGGTTTCCGCGGCGGAGCGCATGATCCATCGCGGAGCATCGGAATCCTCGACCGAACGAACCCACGCGGCGAGATCATCGGCGCGCAGAAACGTGCGGTCCTGCTCTCGGTCTTTCCCGTCGAGTTCGATCGCCGCGTACTCCCGCGGCCCGACGGAGATCAGCGCGATGCGTCTCTCGACGCCCGACGCCGGTGTCGTCATCGCCGGCGCGCGCAGGCGCCGCTCATGCGAGCCCGGACTCCTCGGTGCGCACGAGGATGCAGCCGCATTCGGGACATGAGACCACGAGGTCGTCGGCCGCGCGACGGATGTCGTTCAGGTCGGTGCTGGGGAGCAGGATGCGGCAGCCTTCGCAGGTGCCGCGAGTGAGCAGCGCGGCGCCCGCGCTGTTCGCGGCACGGCGTGCGTACTCGGCCAGCAGCTCCGGCGCCACGCCTTCCGCAACGGCAGCCCGATCGCGGGCGAGTTGTGCACCGAGCTCGGTGGCCGCGGCGACATCCGCCTTCGCCTGCGCCGTCAGCGCGGAACCCTCCGCCGTCGTGGTGTCGAGAAGTGCCTGCTGGGCGGCGAGGGCGGCTTCTGCTTCCTCGAGCCGTCCCATCACATCGAGTTCGGCGTCCTCGAGGTCGCTCTGCCGGCGGGCGAGGCTCGCCAGTTCGTGCTCGAGCGCCTGCGCGTCCTTGGAGTTCGTCGATGCGGCGAGCCGCTCCGCGTCGCGATTCCGTCGTGCCTCGACGACGGCGACATCGGATTCCAGGCGCTTCAGCTCGGTGCGCACATCGTCGCGGGTGCCGGCGAGAGAGGTCAGCTCGCGGAGCTGCTCCTGGCGGATCGCGACGAGCTCGGTGATCCGCCCCGCCTGGCTCGGCTTCGTTCGTGCACGCTCGGTCTGCGCGATGCGCCGATCGAGGTCGGCGATGTCGAGCAGGGTGCGCTGGTTCTCGGGGCTGGCGTTCACGCTCTCAAATCTAGTCGCTGTCACGACATCCGCCCATCAGTGCACGTCGCCGTCGACGTAGTACCAGTGACGGTCCTCCCGCACGAAGCGGCTGCGCTCGTGCAGCGACCCCCTCGCTGCTCCCTGACGCCAGAGCGCCTCGAACTCCACCACGCCGTCGCGGTCGAAGGGGCCTCCGGCCACGCGATCGATGAGGACCAGCCGCCGCCAGTCGAGGTCGGGCTCGAAATCGATCGTCTCCGGCCTCGTCTTCGGATGCCAGCTGCGCAGAAGGTGCGCCGCGTCCTGAACGACGAAGGCCGTGTAACGCGAACGCATCAGACGCTCCGCCGTCGGAGCAGCGGCTCCATCGAGAATCGGGCGGCAGCACGCGCCGAACGTGTCCCCGGACGAGCACGGGCAGCGTGACCCGTCGTCGATCACGACGTCATCCGGCGCCATCTCCGCCTCCGTTGTCATCCCCTCAGCGTACGCTCGACGAAAAGGCCAAGAAGGAGCATCGTGACCACTCAGCCCGTCGTCCCCTCGTTCACCGCCCACAACGGGTTCGCCCTCCCGGCCATCGGCCTCGGCACCTACGGACTCCACGGCGATGTCGGGGCGGAAGCCGTCAGCGGCGGCATCGACGCGGGCTACCGCCTGGTCGACACGGCGTTCAACTATGAGAACGAGGGCTCGGTCGGGCGCGGGGTCGCCGCCTCGGAGGTCGATCGCTCCGAGATCATCGTGACCACCAAGCTCCCCGGCCGCCATCATCCCTCGGCGAAGGCGCGCACGAGCATCGAGGAGAGTCGCTCCCGGCTCGGTCTCGACGTCACGGATCTGCACCTCGTCCACTGGCCCAACCCCATTCAGGACGAGTACGTCCAGGCCTGGACCGCGCTCGTCGACGCCCAGGCCCGCGGTGTCGTCCGGCAGATCGGCGTCTCGAACTTCCTCCCGGAGCACCTGGAGCGCATCGAGCAGGAGACCGGGGTGCGGCCCGTCGTCAACCAGATCGAGGTGCATCCGTACTTCCCGCAGGAGGAGCAGCTCGCCTACCACCGAGAGCACGGCATCCTCACCGAGGCATGGAGCCCGCTGGGTCGCGCGAAAGAGCTCTTCGACGAACGGGTGATCCACGACATCGCCGCGGCCCGTGGCATCACGACCGCGCAGACGGTCCTCGCGTGGCACGTCGCCCGCGGCACGGTGTCGATCCCGAAGGCGTCGTCGCTCGCACACCAGGTGGCGAACCTCGCGGCGGCGGAGATCGTGCTCGACGACGCCGAGGTCGCGGCGATCACCGCGCTGGGTCGCGCGGACGGACGCCTCTTCGACGCCGACCCGCGAACCCACGAGGAGTCCTGAGGCAGGCTCGCGTCAGACCTTCTGCGTGCCGAGCACCCTCAGGAACTCGAGCTTGCTCGCCGATTCGCTTCCGGGTGCGGCGGTGAGAACGATCAACGCGTGCGATTCATCCTCGGTGAAGAGCGCCTGACAGTCCACCTCGATCTCGCCCAGTTCCGGATGCACCATCACCTTGTGCTGCTCGAACCGACGGCTCACCACGTGGGCGTCCCACAGCTCGACGAACTCCGGGCTCCGGGCGGTCAGCTCTGAGACGATCTCCCCGGCGCGGGATCGGGGGCCCATCACGCCGTGCGCGGAACGCAGCGACCCGACCAGGGCGCGGGCCTGTCGCGGGTGATCGGCCTCGCGATACCGACGCCGTTCGACGTCGGGATACGCGAACCAGCGGTAGATGCCGCTGCGGTCGAGCCCGGTGAGTGCACTCGCATCGCCCACGAGCGCGCGGGACGCATCGTTCTGCACCAACACTTCATCGAGGACGGAGACGACGAAGGCCGGGGTGTCGTGCAGTCGGTCGAGCACGCGGAGGATGCCGGGGCGTACGTACTCCGTGATGTGTGCACGATCGGGGGCACTGTGGCCGCAGAGCCGGAAGAGGTAGTCGCGCTCGTCCTCGGTCAGGCGCAGAGCCCGGGCCAGCGCGGCGAGGATCTGCACGCTCGGCTGCGGACCACGCCGCTGCTCCAGACGCGCGTAGTAATCGGTCGACATGGTCGCCAACTGCGCCACCTCCTCCCTGCGCAGTCCCGAGGTGCGTCGTCGCGGCCCCGCCGGGAGCCCGACGTCGACGGGCCTCAGCGCCTCCCGCCGACGGAGGAGGAATTCGGCCAGCGCATCACGATCCACCCCTGAAGTATCCCCCGCTGTCGACCCCGGTTCCAGGGATCCCCGATCCCTGGATGTCCGCTCTCTGGATGGACGGTGCCAGGAAGCCGAGGCTGGTTGCATGAACATCAGCGGAAACACCATCTTCATCCCGGGAGCGACGAGCGGTATCGGCCTCGCCCTCGCGCTGCGCCTGCACGATCGGGGCAACACCGTGATCGTGGGCGGACGCCGCGAGGACCGCCTCGCGGCCATCGCGACCGCGCACCCCGGCATCCACACGATCCGCATCGACACTGCCGACGCGCGCAGCATCGAGGCCGCTGCCCGTACTGTGCTCGCCGAGCACCCTGATCTCAATGTGCTCATCACCATGGCCGGCGTCATGCGGGCAGAGGACTGGACGACCCCGTCGGGCTTCCTCGCCACCGCCGAGGAGACGGTGACCACGAACGTCCTCGGACCCATCCGGCTCATCGCCGCTTTCATCGATCACCTGGGCGCGCAGCCGGATGCGACGATCATGACGGTCTCCTCCGGGCTCGCGTTCGCCCCGCTCCGGGTGACCCCGACCTACAACGCCAGCAAGGCCGCCATCCACATGCTCAGCGAGTCTCTGCGCCTGCAGCTCGAGAGGAGCAGCGTGTCGGTGCTCGAGCTGGAGCCGCCGGCCGTGCGCACGCCGCTCATGCCCGGGCACGAGGAAAACGAGTCGGCGATGCCGCTCGACGAGTTCATCGACGAGGTCATGATGCTGATCGAATCGCAGCCGGACGCCACCGAGATCCAGGTCGAGCGGGTCAAGTTCCTCCGCTACGGCGAAGCCCGCGGCGACTACGACCAGGTCGTCGCGACGCTGAATCGCACCGACCCGCACGGTCGCTGAGAACTGAGGGCGTCGGCCTCCGAGCCGGCGCCCTCAGGGACGCAGGGTGGCAGCCGCGGCGGTGAGGGCGTCGGCGGACTGACGCAGCAACGCCAGCTCACCGTCGGAGAACGATGTGTTCCGGATCGGCACGGCACCCGCCGCGCTCACGATCGACGGCACCGAGAGGGCGACACCGTCGAGCCCGTGGAAGTCGCGCAGCACCGTGCTCACCGGCATCACCGCATGCTCGTCGCTCAGGATCGCCTCGACGATGCGCGCGCTCGACAGGCCGATCGCATAGTTCGTGGCCCCCTTGCCCTGGATGACCTTGTACGCGGCGTCACGCACGTCGACCGCGATCTCCTGCAGCTCGTCGAGCGTGAAGCGCGGGTGCCCCGGCGTCTCCCACTCCAGGATCGGCACGGTGCCGATCGTCGCGCGGGACCAGAGCGGGAATTCGGTGTCGCCGTGCTCGCCGATGATGTGGGCGTGCACGCTGGCGGTCGACACTCCGGCGCGCTCACCGAGCTTCCACCGCAGCCTCGACGTGTCGAGCACGGTTCCCGAGGCGAAGATCCGCTCCGGCGGAAGCCCCGTCTCCTCCTGTGCGATCACCGTCAGCACGTCGCAGGGATTCGTGACGATCACGTAGATGGCGTTCGGTGCGACTTCGAGGAGATCGGGCATCATGCGGCGGATGATGCCCGCGTTGACCTCAGCGAGCTCGATGCGGGTCTGGCCGGGCTTCTGCTTGGCCCCGGCCGTGATCACCACGACGTGCGAACCGGCCGCGACGGAGATGTCGCTGCCGCCGATGATGTCGCTGGAGCCCGTGAACTGCGTGCCGTGGGCCAGGTCGAGCACCTCGGCCTCGACCTTTTCGGTCGCGATGTCATACAGCGCGACGTGCCGGGCAGAGCCACGGATCAGTGCCGCATAGGCGACACTAGATCCCACGCTTCCCGCACCGACGACCGTGAGCTTCGAGTTCTCGATGATCTCCATGCGCACAGTCTTGCAGTGCGGCACCCCGATCCGGGAGGGGTCTCACCGGAAGAATGCCGTCCCGCTCGACGACGTCACAGCGCGGCGGCGACAGCCTCCGCCGCAGTCGCGTGTGTGAACCGGAATCCGGACCGCTCCAGTACCTGCGGACGGACATCGGCGTCGGGGAGCAACAGCGATTCCGCAGCGTCCCCGAGAGCCCAGCGCAGCGCCCAGGCCGGCGCGGGCAGCCAGAACGGCCGATGCATCCGCGCGGCGAGCGCACGACCGATGTCGTTCGCGGAGGCCGGAGTGGGTCCGGTGAGGTTCACCGGACCCACGATCTTGGCGTCCACGATGTGGCGGATCGCCCGCACCTCGTCATCGAGCGAGATCCACGGCCAGATCTGCGTGCCGCGGCCCAACGGCCCGGAGACGCCGAATCGGGTCAGCTGGATGAGGGGCTTGAGGACTCCGCGTCTGTGCACCACCGGCGCGGTACGGAGCAGGGCGACCCGGGTGTGGTCTTCCGCGCGTCGCGCTTCGGCTTCCCACCGCACGGTCAGATCGGCCAGGAAGGTCTGCCCTGCGGCCGAGTCCTCGGTGAGGATCTCACCGGGGGCGGAGCCGTAGTACCCGACGGCGGATGCCGAGACGAGCGCCGGGGCGTCGGAGCGCAGTGCCCGAAGCGCGGTGGTCAGGGTACGCGTCGCCTGGAGCCGCGAGTCGACGAGCTCCCGACGATAGCCGCGTGTCCAGGGCAGCCGTCCCACGCTGGCTCCGCCGAGGGCGACGACCGCGTCTGCGCCCGTCAGAACCTCGGGGTCGAGTGCGCTCTCCCCCGGCGCCCATTGCGCCTCGTCCTCCGATCGCGGGATCCGACGGACCAGAGCGGTGACTTCGATCCCATCCGCGCGGAGCGATGCGGCGAGTGCGGTGCCGATGAGGCCCGATGCCCCGCTGATGACGATACGTCCCGCCATGTGTGAAAACTCCCCTGTCCGCTCGCCGAATCGTGTCGTGCGGTCCAGCGTACGCGCCGCCTCGCTCCCCGGAGGTCAGGTCTCAGCGGGCCCGCCGATAGTGCGTCGCGATGACCCCGCTGCGAAGCGGTGTGGCGGAGATCAGCTCGAGACGGCGTGTTCCTGGCAGTCCGTCCTGATAGAGGGTCGGGCCGTGACCCACGATCCGGGGGTGCACGAGGAACCGGTACTCGTCGATCAGGTCCAGGCGATCGAGCGCGCTCGCCAGCATCCCGCTGCCGAGCAGGACACCATCGGGGGTGTCGTCCTTGAGTCTCTGCACGCTCGTGCGCAGGTCTCCGACGAGACGATGGCTGTGGGCCCAGGGGAAGTCCTCGCGCGTGGACGAGACCACATACTTCGGCTTCGCGTCCAGCGCGACCGCCCAGTCGTACAGCGCGCGTGGAGCGTCCACCTCGCCGCGGGCGACCGCCGGCCAGGCGTCCTCCATCATCTCGTAGGTGGTCCGGCCCCAGAGCATCGCACCGGATTCCTGCAGCAGTCGCGTGAAGTGGGCGTGGGTCTCGTCGTCGGCGATCCCCTCACGATGATCGACGCAGCCGTCGAGGGTGACGTTGATGCTGAAGGTCAGAAGTCCCATGCGGGGAGCATAGGTCTGCGGCGAGGCGACCGCCAGGGGCTTTCGGACGGTCGCCTCGCCGCTCATAGGCTGCCTTCACCCGCCCTTCGTGCCTCGCGAACGCGTGACGCCGATGACCGTGTCGAGGATCACGAAGCCGAGGAGTGTCCATCCGACGAGCGGAAGCCAGAAGCCGATGAGAACGGCGGCGACTCCCACCGCTCCGATCCCCCACCACGGTGCCGTCGGCAGCACGCGGCGGGGTGGGGCCCCGACGACGGGGCCCGTGACACGCGGCGGCCTCCGTTTCCACCACAGGAGATAGCCGAGCACGACCATCGCGGCGAGTCCGACCGCGACGACGAACAGCACGAGCTGGTTGACGAGTCCGAACATGACCCCCATGTGCAGGTTGATCCCCCAGCTGGCGAGCTTTGCAGCGAGCGGGAGGTCCGCGAAGTCGATCCGGTCGACGACCTGCATGGTGATCCCGTTGATCGCGAGGGAGTCGCCTTCCGTGGGGAAGCTGCTCTTGATCTCGCGGATCGTCCATGCCGTGCCGGGTTCTGCCGGTGGTTTGATCTCGACCTGCCCCGTGTTGACGTTCTCTTCTTGCGCGATCGCGAGGATCGCGTCGAAGGTAGCAGGATTGGCGGCGCCGGTCGGTGCGGTCATCGCGCCGTTGTGGCCGGCGTGCTCATCCGCTGACGCGGTTCCGCCGTCGAGGCTGGTCTCGATCGAGGGCGTGCCCCAGTCGAGTGCGGCGCGAAGACTGCTGACGTTGTTCCCGGCATACTGCGACCAGGTGATTCCGGTGGCGGAGAGGAAGAGCGCACCGAGGATGACCCAGATCCCGATGCTCGTGTGCCAGCCCAGCATCCCGCGGTAGCCCTTGTGGGCGAGGTTCGGGCGAAGGAGGTCCTTCTTCGCACGGGACTTCCGGATGCGGACGATCCACAGCGCCAGACCCGCCACGACCACGATCCCGAGCCAGGAGGCGGCGAGTTCGCTGTAGAGACGTCCGGCGTCTCCCAGGTGGAGGTTGCGGTGGAGATTGCTGATCCAGGTGCGGAGCGGCGTCGCGCCGCTGGTGCCGTAGACGACCAGATCGCCGCGGATCTCTCCGGTTCCGGGATCGACGAACACGGCCCTGGATTCGCTCGGTCCCAGCCCGTCCTCGGCGTACATGATCCGTGTGGTGTCGCCGGGTTCGGGTGCGGGCCGCACAGCGAGGAGTCCGGAGGGGTCGCCACGGTAGTCGGCGGCGGCCTCGATCTGCTCCGCGAGGGTGAGTGATGTCTGCGTGTCGGGTGCACGCAACTGTTCCGCGTAGACGGCCTGTTCCAGCTGCGGGGTCAGCGCGTACAGGGCGCCGCTGACGGCGGCGATGAGGATGAACGGCCCGACGAGGATGCCCGCGTAGAAGTGCAGACGGAGCAGCAGAGGGACGAACCATCCGCGTCGACGGGACGTGGCGGGCGGGGAGGGTGGGGAGTGTGGGGCGGATTCGGACGATGTGAGGGTCATGGTGATGCTTTCCGGATGTGAGGGGTCGCCGATGGATCGTCGTGCACACCCGGAAGAAGGGAATGCCCCGGGCGCAGACGGACGGCACCGACGGTCGTTCAGGAGGCTCTGGGCGCGCGTGGCGCCCAGAGCGGGAACACACCGGCCGCAGACGAGCCGGTGCGGATCAGCTCACGCCGTGTGCCGGCGGAGCCCGGCCCCGCAGACTCGCGAGTGTCGACGACTCACGCAGACGACGACCACGCGGCGAGACGCCGGGTTCGCGCAGGTCGAGCATCGCGGGGGCGCCCAACGCCGCTGCCACCCGACGACGCACCCAGAGGACCACCCGAATCGCGAGGTCTCGCAGCGCGAGCAGCATCCGCTCACCGCGATGCGCGGCGGCGACCGTCACGATCGCCGCCGACAGGTGTCCGATCCACATGGTCCCGTCGGCGACGACCAACTCCGTCGTGCCGGAAGCACCGGGCAGAACCATGGCAGTGCCGTGCACGTGACCGAGGGACCGCCCCGAGGGCTCGATCGTCCCCAGGACGAACAGGAGGTGGAACAGGAGTTGGCTGATAGCGATGGAGATGCTCGATCGGATCACCGAGAGCTTCCGGCCCGCGAGGAGCACGCAGACCATGAGGGAGAAGATCCAGGGCACCAGGATGCCCAACGGGCCCGGCATCTGTCCGCCGCCGGTCACGTGGCCGGCCAGCGCCGCGAACGTCGCGAGCGACGCCGAGGAGAAACCACGCACGAGTGCGCTCTTCCTCGACGGGATCATGTTCCCATCCTGTCATCGCCCCGGCGACAGGATGGAGCTCGCGATCTGGGGTGGGCCCTGCCGGGATCGAACCGACGACATCCACGGTGTAAACGTGGCGCTCTACCAGCTGAGCTAAAGGCCCTGGTGTCGTCAGTCTATCGGGAGCCCGGTGCGCACCCGTGTCGTAGAAGAGGGATAGGCTGAATCCGGCGCGCGTTGTGCACAGCTGACAAGGCTGCCCGTGTCGCTTCCCGTTTCCTTGGCATGACCTGCCAGCTTGACGAAAGGTTCCCCCGTGACCGTGCACGACCAGGATCCGTACTCCCAGGGCCCCCTCGACAGCGATCCGGAGGAGACCGGCGAGTGGCAGCAGTCCCTCGATGAGCTGGTGGATGCCAAGGGCCACGGCCGCGGCCGCGAGATCATGCTCAGCCTGCTCAAGCGCTCGAAGGAGCTGCACCTGGGCGTGCCGATGGTCCCGACGACGGACTACATCAACACCATCGCCTCGGAGAACGAGCCCGAGTTCCCCGGAGACGAAGAGGTCGAGCGTCGCTACCGTGCATGGATCCGCTGGAACGCCGCGATCACCGTGCACCGCGCGCAGCGCCCGGGCATCGGCGTCGGCGGCCACATTTCGACGTACGCGTCGTCGGCCGCGCTGTACGAGGTCGGCTTCAACCACTTCTTCAAGGGTGCCGACAACCCCGGCGGCGCCGACCAGATCTTCATCCAGGGTCATGCCTCGCCCGGCACCTACGCCCGCTCGTACCTCGAAGGACGTCTGAGCGAAGACCAGCTCGACGGCTTCCGCCAGGAGAAGTCGCACGCCCCGAACGGCATCCCGTCGTACCCGCATCCGCGTCTGATGCCGGAGTACTGGCAGTTCCCGACCGTGTCTATGGGGCTCGGGCCAATCAACGCCATCTACCAGGCGATGTCGAACAAGTACCTCGAGAACCGCGGCATCAAGGACACCTCGCAGTCGCACGTCTGGGCTTTCCTCGGCGACGGCGAGATGGACGAGGTCGAGAGCCGCGGCCAGCTGCAGGTCGCCGCCAACGAGGGCCTCGACAACCTCACCTTCGTCGTCAACTGCAACCTGCAGCGCCTCGACGGCCCGGTCCGCGGCAACGGCAAGATCATCCAGGAGCTCGAGTCGTTCTTCCGCGGTGCGGGCTGGAACGTCATCAAGGTCGTCTGGGGTCGCGAATGGGACGACCTGCTCGCCCGCGACACCGAGGGCGCACTGCTCAACCTGATGAACGTCACCCCCGACGGCGACTACCAGACGTACAAGGCCGAGTCCGGCGCTTACGTGCGCGAGCACTTCTTCGGACGCGACGAGCGCGCCGCGGCTCTCGTCAAGGACTACTCCGACGAGGACATCTGGAACCTCAAGCGCGGTGGCCACGACTACCGCAAGGTCTACGCCGCGTTCAAGGCAGCGACCGAGCACAAGGGCAAGCCCACCGTCATCCTCGCGAAGACCGTCAAGGGCTACGGCCTCGGTCCGCACTTCGAGGGCCGCAACGCGACCCACCAGATGAAGAAGATGACGCTGGACAATCTCAAGACTTTCCGCGACGCGATGCACATCCCGATCACGGATGCGCAGCTCGAGGAGAACCCCTACCTGCCCCCGTACTACAACCCGGGCCCCCAGGACGAGACGATCCAGTACATGCTCGAGCGTCGTCAGGCTCTCGGCGGCTACCTGCCGGAGCGCCGTTCCACCCACGTCGGACTGTCGCTGCCGGACGACTCGGCGTACGCCCTGCCCAAGAAGGGCTCCGGCACGCAGGAGATCGCCACGACCATGGCGTTCGTCCGCCTGCTGAAGGACCTGCTGCGCTCGAAGGACTTCGGCCACCGCATCGTCCCGATCATCCCGGACGAGGCCCGCACGTTCGGAATGGACGCCTACTTCCCGTCGGCGAAGATCTACAACCCCAACGGCCAGCACTACACGTCGGTCGACCGCGAGCTCCTCCTCGCCTACAAGGAGAGCCCGCAGGGCCAGATCGTGCACGTCGGCATCAACGAGGCGGGTGCCCTCGCGGCGTTCACCGCGGCCGGCACCTCCTACGCCACGCACGGCGAGCCGCTGATCCCGATCTACCTCTTCTACTCGATGTTCGGATTCCAGCGCACCGGCGACGCCCAGTGGGCGGCCGGCGACCAGATGGCCCGCGGGTTCATCATGGGCGCCACGGCAGGTCGCACCACCCTCACGGGTGAGGGCCTGCAGCACGCAGACGGCCACTCGCACCTGCTCGCCGCCACGAACCCGGCGACGGTCTCGTACGACCCGGCCTACGGCTACGAGATCGCGCACATCATGCGCTCCGGTCTCGAGCGCATGTACGGCGGCAACCACGAAGACCCCAACGTCATGTACTACATCACGCTCTACAACGAGCCGATGGTCATGCCGGCGGAGCCGGAGAACGTGGACGTCGACGGCATCGTGCGCGGCATCCACCGCGTTTCGGTCGGCGAGGGCGAGGGCCCCCGCGCCCAGCTCTTCGCGTCGGGCGTCGGTCTTCCCTGGGCACTCGAGGCTCAGCAGCTGCTGAAGAACGACTGGGGTGTGATCGCCGACGTCTGGTCGGTCACGTCCTGGACCGAGCTTCGCCGCGACGGCCTCGCCGCCGACGAGCACAACTTCCTGCACCCGGAGGAAGAGCCCCGCACCGCGTACCTCACCCAGAAGCTGCAGGGTGCCGAGGGTCCGGTCGTCGCGGTCAGCGACTTCATGCACGCTGTGCAGGACCAGATCCGCCCGTGGGTGCCGAACCGCTTCGCCACGCTCGGTGCCGACGGCTTCGGCTTCTCCGACACGCGGGCCGCGGCTCGTCGCTTCTTCAAGATCGACGGCCCGTCGATCGTCGTCCGCACGCTGCAGTCGCTCGCCGAAGACGGGGTCGTCGACCGTTCTCTCGCCGCGCAGGCCATCCAGAAGTACAGCCTGCACGATGTGAACGCCGGAACCAGCGGCAACGCGGGCGGCGAAAGCTGAGCCCTCGGTGACAGGTTCTCCTCCTTCCGGCATGGACAAGGCCGCGACGCTCACCTGGCTGCGCCGGATCTCCGGTGACATCGCCTCGGTGACGATCAAGCGCCTGGAGGACACCCTCCCGTGGTACGCCGATATGCCACCAGCCCGCCGCTCTGCGGTCGGGCTGGTGGCCCAGGCGGGCATCACGTCGTTCATCCAGTGGTACGAAGACCCCACCTCCACCCCGTGGATCGCGGCCGACATCTTCGCCGCGGCCCCGCGTGAACTCCTGCGCAGCGTCAGCCTCCAGCAGACCCTGCAGCTGATCCGCGTGACGGTCGAGGTCACCGAGGAGCGCGTCGCCGGGCGGGGAAACGATCTCCGCGAAGCGATCCTGCTCTACTCGCGTGATGTCGCCTTCGCGGCGGCCGACGTGTACGCCAGGGCTGCGGAGGCCCGCGGCCTGTGGGATGCGCGCCTGGAGGCGCTCGTCGTCGACTCGATCCTCACGGGCGAGGCCGACGAAGAGCTCCCGAGCCGGATCGCCGCGCTCGGATGGCACGGTCACGGGGAGGTCGCCGTCCTCGTCGGCACCACGCCTCCCCAGTTCGACGTCGATCTGGTCCGCCGTACGGCGAGGAAGCTCGCTGTCGACGTGCTCATCGGCGTGCAGGGCTCCCGACTCGTCCTGGTGCTCGGACGCGCCCGAGTCGAGGGGCACGAAGTCGAAGAGGAAGAGCTCGGCTTCCAAGAGATCGCCTCCCGCCTCGAGCCGTCCTTCGGCCCGGGATACGTCGTACTCGGCCCCGAGGTCGCTGCCCTCGTGGACGCGAGCCAGAGCGCACGCGCCGCGCTCGCGGGGTTCGCCGTCGCCCGTGCATGGCGCGGTGCTCCCCGTCCCGTCGAAGCCGATGACCTGCTCCCGGAACGGGCACTCGCCGGAGACCCGTTGGCGAAGCAGACCCTGATCGAGCGCATCTTCCGCCCCTTGCAGGCGCACTCCACCGATCTGGTGACGACCCTGTGGAGCTACCTCGACAACGGGCGCTCCCTCGAAGCCACAGCACGCGAGCTGTTCGTGCACCCCAACACTGTGCGCTATCGCCTGAAGCGCGTGAGCGAGGTCATCGGCTGGGACGCCACCGGCCCCCGTGAGGCTCTCATCCTGCAGACCGCGCTGATCCTCGGTTCGATCGGTGCGGCGGATCAGGTGCGGCGGCGGCCACCGCTTCGACGTCCGCAGCGCTGAGCGCGCCCTTCTGTACACCACACACAAGGGTTTTTCCGAATCTTGTGATGGATCATCCACCGATCTCCGGCAATCGTTGGCAGACTGGGTGGGTGATTGTCGTTGTATGCCCAGGTCAGGGCTCGCAGACCCCCGGATTCCTCGCCCCTTGGCTCGAGCTCGACGGGGTGGCCGAGCGCCTCGCCTCGTACTCCGACGCCGCGGAGGTCGATCTGCACGAACACGGCACGGTGTCCGACGCCGACACGATCCGTGACACGCGTGTCGCGCAACCGCTGATCGTCGCCGCGTCGTTGATCGCCGGTGACGCCTTGACGCAGCGCGCCGGTCGTCGCGCCGACGGCATCGCCGGCCACTCGGTCGGAGAGATCGCGGCACTCGTCGGCAGCGACGTGATCGACGCCGACACCGGCATGCGCCTAGTGGGCATCCGCGGCCGTGCGATGGCCGACGCTGCAGCACAGGAGCAGACCGGGATGAGCGCCGTGCTCGGCGGCGACGAAGACGCCCTTCTGGCGCGCCTCGCCGAGCTCGACCTCTCCCCCGCCAACTACAACGGCGGCGGACAGATCGTCGTCGCCGGCGCCCTCCCGGCTCTCGCCGCTCTCGCGGAGGAACCCCTCAAGGGCACCCGCGTGGTCCCGCTGCAGGTTGCCGGAGCCTTCCACACGCGGTACATGGCGTCCGCCGTCGCCGCTCTCCGCGACGCGGTGGCCGACGTCACCCCCGCGAACCCCGACATCACTCTCTGGACCAACCGTGACGGCTCCGTCGTCGCGGACGGGGCCCAGGCGCTGAGCTTCCTCGTCGACCAGGTCTCGTCGCCGGTGCGCTGGGACCTCTGCATGCAGTCCTTCGCGGACGCCGGCGTGACCGGGGTCATCGAGCTCGCCCCCGCCGGCGCCCTGGTCGGCCTCGCCAAGCGCGGCCTCCGCGGTATCCCGACCGTCGCCGTGAAGACTCCCGAAGACCTCGATGCGGCCGTCGCGCTGCTGAATGGAGAAGCCGCATGAGTGCCACCCTCGCCCAGGTGACCGGCCCGGCATACACGCGCATCTACTCCTACGGCGCAGCCCGCGGCGAGAACGCCGTGCCGAACGAAGACCTGGTGGGTCCGATCGACTCCAGCGACGAGTGGATCCGCCAGCGCACGGGCATCATCACCCGCGCGCGAGCCGACAAGGGGACGGACGCGATCGACCTCGCGACCACGGCGGCGGCCGAGGCGATCGAGAAGTCGGGTGTCCCGGCGGACCAGGTCGATCTGGTGATCGTCGCGACCATCAGCAACCCCAAGCAGACCCCGTCCGTCTCGGCGATCGTGGCCGACCGTGTGGGGGCGAACCCCGCGGCGGCCTACGACATCAACGCTGCCTGCGCCGGCTTCGCCTATGCGATCGCTCAGGCCGATGCGCTGATCAAGGCCGGCGCTGCGCGCTACGCACTGGTGATCGGCACCGAGAAGCTGTCCGACGTCGTCGATCCGACCGACCGCAGCATCTCCTTCCTCCTCGGCGACGGTGCGGGCGCTGCGCTCATCGGCCCGAGTGACACGCCGGGCATCGCTCCCGCGGTCTGGGGCTCCGACGGCTCGAAGGCCGACGCGGTAGGCATGAACGGCACACTCACCGACTTCCGCGACGGCGTGGTGCCGTGGCCGACCCTCCGCCAGGAGGGCCCGACGGTCTTCCGCTGGGCAGTCTGGGAGATGGCCAAGGTCGCACGCGAGGCGCTGGACAAAGCGGGCGTCGAGCCCTCCGACATCGCCGCGTTCATCCCGCACCAGGCCAACATGCGCATCATCGACGAGTTCGCCAAGCAGCTGAAGCTGCCCGACACCACGGTGATCGCGCGCGACATCGAGACGACGGGCAACACCTCCGCCGCCTCCATCCCGCTGGCCAGCCACCGCCTGATGGCCGAACACCCCGAGCTGTCGGGCGGTCTCGCCCTGCAGATCGGCTTCGGTGCCGGTCTCGTGTTCGCCGCACAGGTCGTCGTCCTTCCCTGAGAATGCGCTGACCTTCCCTAGACTGTTCCACGGTTCCGAAAACAACCCGCAAGAAAGAGGAAGACCACATGGCTTTCACCAACGATGAGGTCCTCGCCGGCCTCGCAGAGCTCATCACCGACGAGACCGGCATCAACGCTTCCGAGGTCGCCCTCGAGAAGTCGTTCACGGACGACCTCGACATCGACTCCATCTCGATGATGACGATCGTCGTCAACGCCGAGGAGAAGTTCGGCGTCACCATCCCCGACGACGAGGTCAAGAACCTGAAGACCGTCGGCGACGCCGTCAGCTTCATCGTCGCGGGCCAGGAGTAATCCCGGCAGGATGCCACTCCCGCGCCTCGCGGGGAGTGGCATCCTCCGCCTGCCCTCTCACCCGTTCGACTTCGTTTCGACAAGGAACCACACCTCATGACCAAGCGCATCGTCGTCACCGGCATCGGCGCCACTTCCGCCATCGGCGGCACGGCCCCGGAGAACTGGACGAACCTGCTGGCCGGCATGTCCGGCACTCGCACGCTCGAACACGACTGGGTACAGCAGTACGAGCTGCCCGTCACCTTCGCCGCCGAGGCGATTGTCCGCCCTGAAGAGGTGCTCCCCCGCCACGAGGCCAAGCGCCTCGACCCCTCGTCGCAGTTCGCGCTGATCGCCGCACGCGAGGCCTGGGAGGACGCCGGTTCTCCCGAGGTCGCCCCCGAGCGCCTCGGCGTCGACTTCGCCACCGGCATCGGCGGCCTCTGGACGCTTCTGGACGCCTGGGACACCCTCCGTGAGAAGGGCCCGCGCCGGGTCATGCCTCTCACCGTTCCGATGCTCATGCCGAATGCCGCTGCCGGAAACCTGTCGCTGCAGTTCCACGCCCGCGCTTACGCGCAGACCGTGGTCAGCGCGTGCGCCTCCAGCACCGAATCGATCATCCACGCTTTCCATCACCTGCAGGACGGGCTCGCGGACGTCGTGATCGCCGGCGGCACAGAATCCGCGATCCATCCGATCACGATGGCCTCCTTCGCCTCCGCGCAGGCCCTCTCGCGCCGGAACGACGACCCCGCCCATGCCTCGCGTCCCGGCGCGATCGACCGTGACGGCTTCGTCATGGGCGAGGGCGCAGCCGCACTGATCCTCGAGACCGAGGAGCACGCCAAGGCCCGCGGCGCCAAGATCTACGGCTATGTGCTGGGTGGCGGCGTCACCGCAGACGCCTATCACATCACCGGCAACGACCCTGAGGGCAACGGCGCGGCCCGTGCCGTCACGCAGGCGCTCGAGGAGGCCGGGGTCACGGCCGACCAGGTCACGCACATCAACGCGCACGCGACATCGACGCCGGTCGGCGACCCCAACGAGTACGTGGCACTCAAGAAGGTCTTCGGAGACCGGATCGACGAGATCCCCGTCTCCGCGACGAAGGCATCGACCGGGCACCTTCTCGGTGGCACCGGTGCGCTCGAGGCGATCTTCTCCCTCCTCGCGCTGCGCGACCGTGTCGCCCCGCCGACGATCAACATGACGGAGCCCGACCCGGCCGTCCCGTTCCGCCTCTCCGGCGAAGCCACGCCCCTCGGAGACGGTCCGCAGGTCGCGATCAGCAACTCGTTCGGATTCGGCGGTCACAACGCGGTCCTCGTGGTCGCCAGCGCCGACTGACACGCCACAACGATGAGCGGCCCTCGGGATTCCGAGGGCCGCTCTTCTCATCGGCATGAGGATCACACGGAAGCATGAGCATCCGCCGGTACTCGATCACGCAAGCGTGCACAGGTCATGCAGGTGCGCGGTGTTCCGTCAGGAGGTGCGGAGGCTCCCGAGCTGCTGCGATCGGGCCCCGCGCATCCGGGTGATGCGCGGGAGGAACCAGCCGATCAGCGGGCCGACACCGAAGGCGAAGAGCACGGTGCCGACGCCGACGGGGCCGCCCAGCAGGAAGCCCACGAGCAGCACGCTCCCTTCGATCAGTGTGCGCACCAGCCACACCGCCCATCCGGTTCGACGGACGAGCCCCGTCATCAGGCCGTCACGAGGGCCGGGGCCGAAGTCGGCGGCGATGTAGAGGCCGGTCGCGAAGGACAGCAGAAGCAGCCCGAAGACGAACATCGGAGCGCCGATCCACACCGAGGACGGTTGCGGGATCAGGGCGAGCGCGAGATCCGCACTCGGACCGACGAGCAGGGCATTCAACACGGTGCCCAGCCCCACGCGTTGGCGCAACGGAATCCACAGCAGAAGGACGATGATCGAGATCAGCACGGTCATGACGCCGTAGCCGAGGCCGGTCTGCGCGGCGAGACCGAGAGCCAGCACGTCCCAGGGAGCGACGCCGATGCCTCCCCGCACCATGAACCCGAGCGCGACGCCGTAGAGGAACAGACCGGCGAGCAGCTGCACGAGCCTCTCGACGAGGTCGCGCCGACTGGTCGCCGTCACGGGGAGGAGCACAGAACGCAGGAACATCCCTCCACTCTGGCCCCCGATCCGCCTTTCGAGGCGAAGCCACTCGCCGCAAAGTGGTCTGCAGAGATCAGGCCACTTTGCGTCATGCTGGACGTATGGGATCACGACTCGTCGAACAGCTCGGAGCGCACAATGTCGCCGGCGCCACGGCGTCGGGGCTCGCGGACCGGATCAGGGCACTGATCCTCGACGGCCGACTCACCGTCGGCGAGCGTCTGCCGAGTGAGCGTGCACTCGCCGTCGAGCTGCGCCGTTCCCGCTCGACGGTCACCCGCGCCTACGGCGTGCTGGAGACCGACGGCTACGTCTCACGTCTGCACGGCGGAAGCACGCGTGTCACGCTCCCCAACGGCCACACCGCTCCGGGCGCGGAGGCCGACGACGACTCCATCGACCTGTCGATCGCGTCGATGGACTCGACCCCGGGCCTGTACGACGCGACGGTGCGCTCGCTGCCCCGCCTCGCGGCGTTGCGCGGCACCAGCGGATACTCGCTGCGTGGACTTCCCGAGCTGCGCGAAGCCGTCGCGCAGCGGTTCCGTGATCGCGGCGCACCGACGTCGGCCGACGAGATCATCATCACCTCCGGTGCTCTCAACGCGGTGAACCTGATCCTCACGGCGATCGGGCGGCGCGGTGAGCGAGCCCTGGTCGAGCAGCCGACGTTCCCTCACGCTCTCGAGGCGCTGAACCGCCACGGGTACCGGCTTCTCCCCACGCCGGTGGACGCCGACGGGTGGGACACGCGGCATCTGAACGAGACGCTAATGAGCTCCCGGCCGCATGTCGCGTATCTCATCCCCGACTTCCACAATCCGACCGGCGCGACCCTCCCCGACGACGAGCGACCGCGCATCGTGACCACCGCGCGCAACGTGGGCACTCACCTCATCGTCGACGAGACGACGACCGAGCTCGACATCGACCGGGGCTGGGCACCGATTCCCATGGCCGCGGGCGGCCCCAACGTGATCACCGTCGGATCGATGTCGAAGATCGCATGGGGCGGGATGCGCATCGGCTGGGTCCGCGCGGAGCGTTCCGTCATCGCGCGGCTGCTCGCGGTGCGCCCCTCGTTCGAACTCGGTACGGCGCTGCTCGAGCAGTGCATCGCCGTCGAGCTGCTCTCCGACATGCCGGCGCTCAGCGCGCACGTCCGCCGGCGCCTGCGCGCGGGTCGTGGGGCGGTTGAGGCGGGTGTGGCCGGTATCCCCGGGTTCCGGATGCCGCCGACGCCCGGAGGCCTCTCCGCGTGGATCGACATCGGCGCGCCACTGTCCACCTCGCTCTCCCTCGCCGCGCGCGAGCGGCGCCTCGTTCTTCCGCCCGGCCCCCGCTTCACGACGGGCGGCGTGCTCGAGCGCCGGGTGCGCATCCCGATCACGCTCCCACCCGAGCGGATGGCGGAGGCGATGCGGCGGTTGACCCTCGCCTGGGGAGACGTGCGCGAGGGAAGCGCATCGCGCACCGCGGAACTCCAACACTCCGCGGTCATCTGATCCGGATGACGAAGACGCCGCCCCGTTCCCGGGGCGGCGTCCTCATCGTGCGGAGCGGGGATACGTCTTCTCAGCGTCCGGGATGACTCACCGGCATCCGATACTCACGCCTCCCCCGTTCCGGTCTGTGGTGTCGGCTCAGCCGACCTTGTGGAGCCAGACGACCCTGGCATCGTCGCTGGCATGGCGGAAGGGCTCGAGCTCCTCGTCCCAGGCGGAGCCGAGGGCGATGTCGAGCTCGCGCTGCAGCTCGACCGCGCTCCCGGCGGCGATCTCCATCGCATAGCGGATGCGGTCTTCACCGATCACGATGTTGCCGGCGGCATCGGTCTGGGCGTAGTGGATGCCGAGATCGGGCGTATGCAGCCAACGGCCGCCGTCGCTGCGGGGCGTCGGGTCCTCGGTCACCTCGAAACGGAGGTGCTCCCAGCCGCGAATGGAGGTCGCGAGAGCCGCTCCGGTGCCGACAGGGCCGTCCCAGTAGAACTCCGCGCGTCGTGCGCCGTCCAGGACGGGCTGCTCGGTCCAGTCGAAGTTCACCGCACGCCCGATAGCGCGACCCACCGCCCATTCGAGGTGCGGGCAGAGCGCGCGAGGCGCAGAGTGGATGAACACCACTCCGCGTGCGTAAGCCGTCGCCATGATCTCTCCGTTTCATCAGGTGCGTCTTCCCCAACGACCTGAACCACGAAGTGGCGAGAATATGCGGTTGTGCGCCCATTCTCGCCGAGATCCACAGAAATCACAAGCATGTCATTCCATGACGAAGGCCCCGGTCACGGGGACCGGGGCCTTCGGACCGCAATCGGTCGTAGATCTGACGAGGATCAGGCCTCGCTCATGGCCTGCTTGACCTGCTGGCCCTTGGCGGCGTAGTACGCCGCACGAGCGGCGTCCTTGCGCGCCTGCTCGGCATAGCCGAACTCCAGCGTCTCCTGGTCGACCTCGTAGTTGGGCACATCGTCGGTGCCGTGGTACTTCTCGATGTAGGCATCGAGCTCCGGGCCCGAGGTCCACGAGGTGATGAGGCAGTAGCGCGGCTCCGTGCCGTTGTGCGTGGCCGCGTGCCAGAGGCGCTGCGTGTCGACGATGAGCTGCGCACCGGCCGGAAGGGCGATGCGGTACTCGATGCTGGGGTCGGTGCGGTTCTCGCGCAGGACGAAGTAGCTGTCCTTGTCGTCCGTCAGATTGAAGAAGCCGCGGACCACCCAGCCCGTGCCGTCCGGGTTCAGACGGTTGTTGTCATCCTGGTGCAGGTTGTAGAGGCAGTCGCCGTACGGGGTCGGCTGCAGCTCGATCACGCGGCATCGGCCGACGTTGGCACCCGGCTCCTGCGCGCGGCGCGTCAGGTTCGGGGCCTTCTCGGTCTGCGAGTCGATCCAGACGCCATCCTTGTCGGTGCGTGGCGGCTTGTGGTTCCAGAAGCCGTTGCACTCGATGTCACCGAAGGCACTGGCGAGAGGGGCGAAGCGGGTGTCACCCGACGACTTCCAGTCGTTGTACTCGATGTCGAGCCATTCCTTGGGGTCGAGCTCCTGGTTGTAGCTGTCGAGGACGACGAATCCCTTTTCCTCGAGGGCAGCGGACTTGATGTAACCCATGATCGAGTCATGTTCCTTTCATCGGGGGCCAGCACGTTTTAACAGGCCCTGATAAGGCAAGCCTAACAGCGTGGTCCGGGAGCCCTTCGGAGGTCGGCCGTGCATAACCGAATAGACTGATCGGGGCGCCCGGCGAGTCCTCGGCGCCCGTCGCTACGGGAGGACGAGACACCAGCATGAGCACCGCGACCAACGTCGAGGCGACAGCAGTCAACACGATCGAATGGCTCGCGGCAGGGAGCACGACCATCGTCGTCCCCGTGTATCAGCGGCAGTACCGGTGGGACATCGGCGGCTGCGAACGTCTCCTCTCCGACATCCGCGCGGTCGCCGGCGAAGACGATGCCCACCGTCACTTCATCGGCTCGATCCTGTCCGCCGAAGACGGCTCCGCAGCCGACTCCGACCTGATCCTCATCGACGGCCAACAGCGCATCACCACTCTCATGCTGCTGGTGGCCGCCCTGCATCATGCGATCCGCGATACCGACAGCGCCATGGCCGCAGCGCTCGAACGCGTGCTGGTGCGCTCCGACGCTCCGGACCGCACCAAGCTGCGCCCGCACGATGCCTGGGCCGACCTGTACGAGTCCGTGGTCCTGGATCGACGCGATGACGCCGACCGAGAGTCGCGCTTCGACGACAACTATGCCTTCTTCCGCAGCCAGATCCACGTCGACGAGGTTCCGGCCATCTGGCGCGGGCTGCAGAAGCTCGAGCACGTGTCGATCACCCTCGGCGCGCAGGCGAACGCACAGCAGATCTTCGAGAGCCTGAACTCGACGGGCGAGCCGCTGCGCGACCACGAGCTCATCCACAACTACATCCTGATGGGGCTCAGCCACGCGGAACAGGTCGACGTCGAGGCCCGGTTCTGGGTTCCGATAGAACGGCACACCGGCGAGGCGATCGGTGCCTTCTGGCGGCACTACCTCGTACTCGTCACCGGACGCGAGGTCGCCGCGAACGGCGAGCACGGCGTGTACAGCGCCTTCCGGCAGTCGTTCCCGCGGGTCGACGTCGACCATCTGCAGGCGGACGCGGCCGAGTGGCGGCACTACGCCGAGATCTACGGCACCCTGCTGGATCCGTCGCGGGAGCAGGACCCGGAGATCGCGCAGCAGCTGCGCCACGTCAACACGTTCGGCCGCTCCTCTTACCCGCTCGTGATGAGCGCTTACAGCGATCATCTGCGCGGCGTGATCGACCGCGCAGAGTTCGTCGAGACGTTGGAGTGGTTGCAGGCCCTCTCCCTCCGCCGCGCCCTCGTGAACCTGCCCGCGGAGAGACTCGTCGCCAGACTGTGCCGAGCGCGCCGCGACGGTCGCGATGCGCTCGCCCGGGCGTTCGCGCGCATCACGCCCTCCGACGAGCGCGTCAGTGCGGTCGTGAAGTACAGCGAGCTCCCCCACCCCGCGTATGTGTTGGGACGGCTCGAAGGTGTCGACGACGTCGACGACTTCGACGTCGAGCACATCGTCCCGACCGTACCCGGAGATGCGTGGTCGGGCGACGGGGAGCGATCGTGGATCGACTATTCCGAAGACGAGCAGAACAGCCACCGTGCCCTCGCTCCGACCCTCGGCAATCTGACCCTGCTCGAGCAGTCGCTGACGGAGCGGGTGTTCGGTGCCTCCTTCCCCGTCAAGCGCTCGGAAGCCTACGCGCACAGCTCCGTGCCGGCCACGCGCGATCTCACCGACCTCGGCTCCTGGAACACGGCGGCGATCACCCGCCGCACGATCGCGCTCACAGCCGACCTCATCCGTATCTGGGCCCGCCCCGCGCTGCCGGAGATCGATGACGACGGCCTGACGCCGATCCTCGATGCGGTCCGTCGCCGCGGATGGCCGACGGGCTGGGAGCGGGAGTTCGACTACGTCGAGTATCGCGGTGAACGCTGGGAGGTTCCCGACGTCAAGTATCTGTTCAACCGGGTCTTCCGTCGCGCCTGGACCGACACGAGAGAGGCCGCCCTGGCCTACTGCGCCGCGCACGGCGGTCCGATCTACCAGGACATGGCCTGGAAGGGGCAGTGGGATGAGCTCGACGAGGGTCATTTCCTCTACATGGGCTGGGATTCCAACTACATGATGACCGCGGTGCAGGGCGTGCTCGAGGAGTCGGGCATCGCCTCGGAGGTCTTCGTCAAGTACTCCTATATCGGAAATGTGATGTGAACATGAGCACCATCGTCCGCACGCTGCAGGATCTGACCGTCGAAGAGCACACGCTCACCGTCCCTCTGGTCTGGGGCGATCCGGCCGATCACCGCACCATCGAGATCTTCGCCCGCGTGGTCACCCGCGAAGGCGGCGACGCCCTCCCCTACCTGGTCTTCCTCCAGGGCGGGCCCGGGCATGAGGCTCCGCGCCCCTTCCACTCTTCGACATCGCCGGCCTGGCTCGACGAGGCCCTCGCCCACTATCGCCTGGTGCTTCTCGACCAGAGAGGGACCGGTCGGTCCACTCCTGTGGGCGACGGCGACCTCGAGCGCGGCTCGGCCGCCGTCGCCGAGCACCTCACGCATCTGCGCGCCGACGCGATCGTGCGCGACTGCGAGGCCGTGCGCGAGCACCTGGGCGCCACCACCTGGAGCGTGCTCGGACAGTCGTTCGGCGGCTTCACGACCTTGGCGTACCTCTCCACCGATCCCTCCTCGCTCGAAGACGTCTTCATCACCGGAGGCCTCAGCGCCGTGGGGCGGCACCCTGACGACGTGTATGCGCTCTGCTACGACAAGATGCGCGACGCCTCGGAACGCTACTACCGCCGTTTCCCGGAGCACCGCGATGTGATGCGACGGCTCGTCGAGCTGGCGGATGCCGGCGACATCGTCCTGCCCGACGGAGAAGTCGTCTCCCGCTCACGCCTCCGGTCTGTGGGATCGGCCCTCGGCACGAACGACGGCTGGCAGACCCTGTGGTCGATCCTGGAGCGCGATCCCTCCTCCAACGCCTTCCGGTACGACCTGATGCACGCGATGCCCTACGACGGCCGCAACCCGCTGTACTTCGCCTTCCACGAATCGAGCTACGCGGACGGGCACGCGACCCGGTGGTCGGCCGAGCGCACTGAACCCTCCGACTTCCGCGACGACCCCACGCTGTTAACGGGTGAGCACATCCGGCGCGAGTGGGCCGAGACGGTGCCCGCGTTCCGGCCATGGCGCGAGGTCGCCCTCGAGCTCGCCGAGTTCGAATGGCCGAGCATCTACGACGTGGCCGTGATCGCCGGGTCGGAGGCGACCGGTGCGGCCGCGGTCTACGTCAACGACGTCTACGTGCCATATGAGTTCTCTCTCGAGACGGCGAAGCTCATCCCGGGGGTGCAGCTCTGGCAGACGAGTGAGCACGAGCACAACGGGCTGCGTTCGGGACCGGTGCTGTCGCGCCTCATCGACCTCGCGCACGGTCGCCGCATCCGCTGAACATCTCCTCCCGAAGGAGGATGCTCTCGCTCCACCCGACGCCTACTCTGGAGCACATGGAACAGGGAGTGGGCGTGCTCGTCACGGTCGGAGTGCTGCTGCTCCTGGTCTCGGCGGTGATCGTCGTGATCGCCTTCGGCTTCTCGAGGGTGCCGATCGAGAAGAAGTACGAGACCAGTGGAGGGGGACTCGGCGGCGCATTCGACGCCGTCTGGTCTCCGTCTGCGCACGAGGCGGGTATCGAACGCGACCGCCAGACGCAGCGGACGGCCCCGGCACCATCGCCGGGGGATCCTCCAGACACGATCGACGACGGCCGGATCCGACTCGACCTCTGAGGTTTCGGGCACGGCCGCGAACGCAGCGGCCGGGGAACGAAGAAAGCCCCACGCTCCGAGGAGCATGGGGCCTTGTTCGTTGGCGATCGTTACTTGGACGAGCCGCCGAAGCCCTTGAAGCGCTGGTTGAACTTCTCGACGCGGCCGGCCGAGTCCATGATGCGCTGCTTACCCGTGTAGAACGGGTGCGAAGCCGAGGAGATCTCGACGTCGATGACGGGGTACTCCACGCCGTCCAGCTCGATGGTCTTGTCGCTCGACACGGTCGAACGGGTGAGGAACGTCTCGCCCGAACCGAGGTCGCGGAACACGACAGCCTTGTACTCGGGGTGAATGTCAGTCTTCATGGGATTCCTTAGTTGCTGCCCTGGATTGTGCCAGGGACGAGGGAAGTCTGCGGTGCAGAGAGCACCAAGGGTCGATTCTATCAGACCCGGATCAGGATGCTGCGCGGGCGGCGTAGCGGCCGCCCTCGCCGCTGAGCACGATCGGCATGCCGAACGTGTCGCTGAGAGCCTCGGCCGTGAGCGTCTCCGCGATCGGGCCCGCCGCGACCACGGCACCGTCCCGGATCAGCATCACGTGGGTGAATCCCACGGGGATCTCCTCCACGTGGTGCGTCACCATCAGCATGGCCGGGGTGGTCGGCGAGGACGCGTACCCGCTGAGGAGCGCGAGGAGCTCTTCACGAGAGCCGAGATCGAGCGAAGCCGTGGGCTCGTCGAGAAGCAGGAGCTCGGGGTCTGTCATGACGGCACGCGCGATCTGGACCCTCTTCTGCTCGCCGTCGCTGAGGGTGCCGAAGGTGCGGTCGGCCAGATGGTCGAGACGCCAGTCGCCGAGGACGCGGAGCGCGCGGCGCTCGTCGATGGCCTCGTAGCTCTCGTTCCAGCGGCCGAGCACGGAGTACGCGGCCGTGAGCACGGTGTTGAGAACCGTCTCGTCCCGGGGCACGCGCTTGGCCATGGCCGACGAGGCGAAGCCGATGCGCGGGCGCACCTCGAACACGTCGGTGCGGCCGAGCGTCTCCCCCAGCACCGTCACCGTTCCCGACGTCGGGTGCATGAGAGTGTCGGCCAGCTGCAGGAGCGTGGTCTTTCCCGCGCCGTTCGGGCCGAGGATCACCCATCGTTGATCATCGTCGACCTTCCAGGTCACGTGATCGATGATGTTGCGCCCCTCACGGCGCACGACGACGTCGGTGAATTCCAGAGCGCTCGGCATGCCTTCAGCCTATCGGCTCAGGCGGTCAGCTCCGCGTAGAGCGCGCGCGTCGTCTCGGCGATCGCCGCCCAGCTGAACTCCTCGCGCGCCCGCTCCCGTCCGGCCTCGCCGTACGCGCGTGCCCGATCCTGATCCATCGCCACCTCCGTGAGCACGGCGGCCAGATCCGCGACGTAGCGGTCAGGGTCCACCGGCGTGCCGGTGCCGTCCTGAACCTGCTCGATCGGGACGAGACGCCCGGTCACACCGTCGGCGACGACCTCAGGGATCCCACCGGTCGCGGTCCCGACGACCGCCGCCCCGCACGCCATCGCCTCCAGGTTCACGATCCCGAGGGGCTCGTAGACGGACGGGCAGACGAACGTCGTCGCGGCCGTCAGGACCGTCGACAGCTCGTCGCGCGGCAGCATCCGCTCGATCCAGATCACCCCGTCCCGCTCCTGCTGGAGCAGCCGGACGCCTTCTTGGACCTCCGCCATGATCTCCGGTGTGTCCGGCGCTCCGGCGCAGAGCACCAGCTGCACCTCTGGCGGCAGCAGACGCGCGGCCTGCAGCAGAAACGGCAGCCCCTTCTGCCGCGTGATGCGACCGACGAAGACGACCGACGGTCGAGCAGGGTCCATTCCGATCGATCGCAGGAACTGGTCGTCGCGTACCGGACGCCAGCGTTCGACGTCGATCCCGTTGTGGATCACCCGCACCTTCGCCGGGTCGACCTGCGGGTAACTGCGCAGGATGTCGGCACGCATCCCCGCGCTCACAGCGATCACCGCTGCGGCGTTCTCATAGGCCAGGCGCTCGATCCCGCTGGAGACGGCGTAGCCGCCGCCGAGCTGCTCCGCCTTCCATGGTCGAAGGGGTTCGAGGCTGTGCGCCGTGAGCACGTGGGGGATGCCGTGCAGCTGCGAGGCGAGATGCCCGGCGAAGTTCGCGTACCAGGTGTGGCTGTGCACCAGATCGGCCTCGGCGATAGCCGACACGATCTCCAGATCCGTGCCGAGCGTCTGCAGAGCGGCGTTCGCCCCGGCGAGCTCGGCGGGCGTGCGGTAGGCGAAGGTGCCCGCCTCGTCACGGGGTGCGCCGAACGCACGGACCCGGACGTCGACGTGCTCCCTGAGGGCCGCGACGAGCTCGGCGACGTGCACGCCGGCACCGCCGTAGACCTCCGGCGGGTACTCCTTCGTGATCATTTCAACTCGCATGTCTGAACGCTAGTACAGCGACGATGATGGCATCTATGGTGGAGCCATGTCCGCTCCAAAGAAGGTCTTCGGGATCATCCTCGCCGGCGGCGAGGGCAAGCGCCTCATGCCTCTCACGGCCGATAGAGCGAAACCCGCAGTGCCCTTCGGCGGACAGTACAGACTCATCGACTTCGCGATCTCGAACCTCATCAACTCCGGGTTGCGGCAGATCGTGGTGCTGACGCAGTACAAGTCGCACAGCCTCGACCGACACATCTCGCAGACCTGGCGGATGTCGGCGCTCCTCGACTCCTACGTGACCTCCGTGCCGGCCCAGCAGCGCCTCGGCAAACGGTGGTTCTCGGGCTCCGCCGACGCGATCCTGCAGAGCATGAACCTCATCAACGACGAGAAGCCCGACATCGTCGTCGTGATCGGCGCCGACCACGTGTACCGGATGGACTTCCGCCAGATGCTCGAGGCGCACATCGAGTCCGGTGCCAAGGCGACCGTCGCCGGCATCCGCCAGCCGCTCGCGCTCGCGTCGCAGTTCGGCGTGATCGACGCCGACGCGGAGTCCGGACGGATCAAGCAGTTCCTCGAGAAGCCGACCGACATCGCGGGCCTCGAGGATTCGCCCCACGAGGTCCTCGCCTCGATGGGCAACTACATCTTCGACGCCGACGCGCTGATCGCCGCCGTCGAGGCCGACGGGGAGTCTCCCGTGTCCGGGCACGACATGGGGGGCGACATCGTCCCCTACTTCGTCGAGCGCGGCGAGGCCGGCTACTACGACATGAAGCAGAACGAGGTCCCCGGTTCTTCTCCACGCGACCGGTCGTACTGGCGGGACGTGGGAACGATCGACTCGTTCTTCGACGCGCACCGGGACCTCATCTCGACGCTTCCCGTCTTCAACCTCTACAACATGGAGTGGCCGATCCACTCGCAGGCCGTCAACTCCCCGCCGGCGAAGTTCGTCAGGGACTCGGTCGGACGGATCGGCAATGCGATCGACTCGATCGTCTCCCTCGGCTCGGTGCTGTCCGGAACGCACCTGGAACGCAGCGTGGTCGGTCCGTGGACACTCGCCGGAGGAGGATCGACCATCACCGACTCGGTCGTGTTCGACCACGTGCACGTCGGCCAGGGGGCACGCATCCACCGGGCGATCCTCGACAAGAACGTGGTGCTGGCTGATGGAGCGACGGTCGGTGTGGACCGTGAACGCGACCTGGCGCGCGGCTTCACCGTCACGGAGTCAGGCATCACCGTCGTGGGCAAGGGCATCTTCATCGACCGCTGAGCACGTCACGCCGCACACCGACCACTCGAGCGATCGCTAGGCTCGACGGGTGACCAGCGCGCGCTTCCTCGTCGTCCTCGATGCCGATTCCACCCTCATCCGCAACGAGGTGATCGAATTGCTCGCCGACGAAGCCGGGCGGCGTGCCGAGGTGCAGGCCGCCACCGAAGCGGCGATGCGCGGTGAGGTCGACTTCTCGACGAGCCTGCGCTCGCGGGTCGCGGCTCTGAAAGGTGTACCGGTGTCGGCCTTCGAGCGCGTCCGCGCGCGCATCGAGCCCACGCCCGGCGTGCGAGAGCTGACTGCGGCCGTCCACGACCGCGGCGGGGTGGTGGGCGTCGTCTCCGGAGGATTCCACGAGATCCTCGACAGCGTCGCGCCGGCCCTCGGCGTCGATCGCTGGCGAGCCAACCGTCTCGACGCCGCAGAAGGCGTGCTGTCCGGCCTGGTAGACGGTGACATCGTCGACGGCGCGGCGAAGGCATTGTCTCTCCGGGAGTGGGCGGCGGAACTCGGGGTCGCTCCCCGGGCGACCATCGCGATCGGCGACGGTGCGAACGACCTGCCGATGATGGCGGTCGCCGGTCTCGGTCTCGCCTTCAACGCGAAGCCCGCCGTTCGGGAGGCCGCGAGCCTCGTCATCGGCCCGCAGGACTTGGCGGAGGTCATCGCCCTGCTGCCGTAAGGGAACGCTGTGGTGAAAGTCCGACGCCACCGCTAGCGTCAGCTCATGGACATCATCCTCATCCCGGGACTCTGGCTCGATGCGTCCAGTTGGGAAGAGGTGATCCCTGCCCTCGAACAGGCCGGGCATCGCGCACATCCCCTCACCCTCCCCGGCCTCGGCGCGCCCGCCGCCATCTCCGCGGGGATCGGCATCGCCGAATGGATCGACGCCGCCGTCCATGCCGTGGACGCCCTGCAGGGAGAGATCGTGGTGGTGGGTCACAGCGGCGGGGGCAACGTGGCATGGGGCGTCGCCGATGCCCGCCCCGAGCGCCTGAAACGAGTCGTCTTCGTCGATACCGTGCCGCCCCCTCCCGGGAGCGGCATCAGCGAGTTCGAGATCGTGGACGGGGTCGTGCCCTTCCCCGGTTGGGGCTTCTTCCCGGACGAGGACGTGAGCGACCTCGACGACGCGACCCGAGCGCGTACGACTCGCCTCACCCGCAGCGTTCCCGCGAGGGTGCCGACCGACGGCATCGTCCTGGAGAACCGCTCACGCCATCGAGTTCCGGTGACGCTGCTGATGGCTGGCCTCGATCAGGCCACGTTCGACGAGATGATCGACCAGTGGGGTGCGTACGCCGACGAATACCGGTCGATCGATGACGCCGAGGTCCTGCGCATCGGCTCCGGCCATTGGCCGCAGTTCTCCGTGCCCGAACGGCTCGGTGCGCTGATCAACGCGGCGACCGCGCGCTGAACACCGGTCTCGGGGTCAGTGCCCCATTCCGAGGCCGCCATCGACGGGGATGACCGCGCCGGAGACGTACCCGGCGTCGTCACCCGCGAGCCATGTCACCACACCCGCGACCTCATCGGGTGTGGCGAAGCGTGCGGCCGGGATGCTCGCCTTGTACTGCTTCTGGGTCTCTTCGGGGAGCTCGGCGGTCATGTCGGTCTCGATGAATCCGGGAGCGACGACGTTGGCGGTGATCCCGCGCGCGCCGAGCTCACGGGTGATCGATCGCGCGAAGCCGACCAGGGCGCTCTTCGACGCCGAGTAGTTGGCCTGGCCTGCGGAGCCGTAGAGTCCGACGACGCTCGAGATCAGGATGATGCGGCCGAAGCGTGCCCGGAGCATGCCCTTTGAGGCACGCTTGACGACGCGGAACGTGCCTCCCAGATTCGTCGCGACCACGCTGTCGAAGTCGTCTTCACTCATGCGCATCAGCAGGGTGTCCTTGGTGATGCCCGCATTCGCGACGACGATCTCCACCGGTCCCAACTGCTGCTCCACCTCGGTGAACGCCGCATCGAGCGCGGCCGCATCCGTGACATCCGCCCGGACCGTGAGAGTCCCCTCCGGCCCCTCGCCGCTGCGAGCGGTGACCGCGACGCGGTATCCGTCCCGCACGAAACGCTCCGCGATCGCGCGGCCGATACCGCGGTTTCCGCCGGTGACGAGGACGACGCGCTCAGCGCTCATGGGGACACTCCTGCTCTGGCCGGTGGCACGGGTTCCCGAGCCGTCATCGATCCTACCGACGATGCCGGGTCGATCCTCGGCTCCGCGATAATCGCGATCGGCGCGTTCCCCCTCATCGGCGTCTTCATCGGCTTCCTGTTCGTCGGAGCGCTCAGCCTGCCCGTCGTCTTCTCGCGCTGAACCGCCTCCGAACCGGCACGCCGAATGCCCGGTACCGGCGTAGGCTTGAGACATCGTGAAGAACGCGCGTCAAGTCCCGGCCGTCACCTCACTGCCGCAGTCTCCGCGGGATGAGGCAGACCATCGTGTGCGCCGTTATGTCCTGACGATGTCCATCCGCATCGCGTGCTTCGCTCTGATGGTGCTGGTCCAGCCGTACGGTTGGTACACCTGGGTTTTCGGGATCTCCGCCGCCGTGCTGCCGTACATCGCCGTGGTCTTCGCCAACGCGGGCAGCGACAGCACCGAGACCGGTGCCGAGTCGCCGGTTCAGGAGCTGTCCGCCCCGGCGCCCGCACCGATCGAGAGCCAGCCCGCGACACCACCGGTGTTCACGATCCACGAAGGCCCGAAGGACCGATGACAGACCTCGAATGCTCGCGTGCCGGCTGCCGGAGCGCGGCGACCAGACAGGTCGTATGGCGCAACCCCCGCATCCATGCCGCCGATCGGGAGAAGATCTGGTTGGCGTGCGATGAGCACGTCGCCTACCTCCGGGACTATCTGGCAGCACGTGACTTCCCTGTCAGTGTTCGGGATGGGATCCCCGCATGAGCGGACGTCTGACCCGATGGGCCGTCTACGTGCTCATCGCGATCGGTTTCGCGGTCGCGTGCGTCTTCCTGTCGAACTGGCAGTTCGAGCGCAACGAGACCAGAGCCGCGCAGATCGAGCTCGTTGAAGAGAACTACGACGCGAAGCCTGTTCCCCTCTCCGACCTCATCGGAGAAGACGGTGCCCTCGATCCCTCCGACGAGTGGCGACCGGTGATCCTGCAGGGCGAATACCTCGCCGACCAGCAGCTCCTGGTGCGCAACCGCCCGCACGGCGGGACGAGCGCCTTCGAGGTGCTCGTGCCGTTCCGCGACGTCGATGGTCGCATCTTCATCGTCGATCGCGGCTGGGTGCCGCCGGGTGACGGGGACGCGCCGGATTCGGTGCCAGCACCGCCGGAGGGCGAAGCCGAGGTCACCGTGCGTCTTCGCCCGGGTGAGCAGGTTCCGGCATCGGGCCGTGGCGCGCCCGAAGGTCAGGTGCCGACCATCAATCTGCCGACCATCGCCGATCTCGTCGACGGTGACGTGATCACCGGAGCCTACGGACGGATGATCAGCGAAGACCCGGCCGGCGCAGGGACGCTGGGGGGATTCGACTCCCCCACCGACGATCCGGGTCCGCACCTGTCCTATGCCATCCAGTGGATTCTCTTCGCGCTGATGGGCTTCATCTTCATCGGATACATCATCCGGACGGAGATCGTGAAGCACCGCGAGGAGGTCGAGGGAGTCCAAGCCCCCGTCAAGAAGTCGCGCCGCAAGGACCACGACGCCGACGTCGAGGACGAACTGCTCGACGTACGGTGACTCTTCAGCCGGTGCTCGCTCGGTCCGACCATGGCATCGGGCGCTCCGGTAGCCGCGAGCTGTCGTCCGGAAGGTGCGGCAGTTCCTCGCCGCCGGCGCGGAGACAGAGCCAGCGCAGTTCGCCCGGACTGTCCGGTCGCGCTCGCCACGTGCGAGCGACGCCCTGACCGACGCGGATCACGGTACCGGGGCCGACCTCCACCACATCGTCGTCCAGCCCCATCTGCCCTCGCCCTCCGAGGAACACGTAGACCTCTTCGATCTTCCGGTGCACGTGCCAGTAGCCGGCCTCTTCGCCCGGCTCCAACGCGTTCGCGGTCATCCCGATGTACTGCATCGTCAGCTCATGGTCGACGACGCGACGCCCGTCGCGCGATCGTGCGGCATCGAAGCCACCATGGTGGGTGCGCCACTCGTCGAGCGACCCGATCTCGAGCACCTGATAACCGCTCATGTCCGCTCCCCTGCGACTCTATATCTCGCCACACCGGCGGCCTCGCCCGTCACGCTGCGGCTCCAGCCGCCCTCCGCGCGCTGAAAGACGATCCGGCTGTGGTTCCGGTCCGCCGATCCCTGCCAGAACTCGACCCGCGCCGGGACGATCCTCCAGAGCACCCATTCCCCCGGCGCGACACCGCGACGAGCGTCAGCCGACCGCGCGGCGAGATCTGCGGCGCTCTCCACCTCGGACGCTTCCTGGATCATTCCCCGGACCCGCACGGCCCGTCGGAGCGGCTGCCACCAGAAGTTCAACGCCGCGGCAGGGCGTGCGGCGATCTGCTCGCCCTTGCGGGACGAGCGCGTCCCGGCGAACGCCCATCCTCGCGCGTCGACGCCCTTGAGGATCAGTGTCCTCGCATCCGGCACGCCGTCATCGTCGACCGTCGCCAGGGTCGCCGCGTGCGGTTCCGCGACCCCGCTCTCGGCGGCCTCTCCGATCCAATCGACGAATAACGGCACGGGATCTTCGGGAAGCCCTGCGAGATCGAGCGGCGGCGCGACCCCGGTGAGGGAAGGCTGCGCACGCAACCAGTCGCTGATGTCTGACGAGGACGGGGGATGCGCGAACGGCATGCTCTCGACTATGCCATGGGTCCGCCCCGGGCAGGGCCGAGTGGTCAGGCGAGTTCGGCGGAGGCGGAACCCACCGGGAGCGGCCCCAGGAGGTCGATCAGCTCGCCGAGCGTCGAGACCCGGCGGGTGTCTCCTGCCCACTTCTGGTGCCCGCCGTCGAAATGGACGAACTCCGCGCCGAGATCGTCCGCGATCTCTCGATCGTGATTGGTGTCGCCGACGACGAGCACATCATGCGCAGCCATCCCGGATGTCGCCAGCCATCGCGAGATCACATCGTGCTTGGAGGCGCGGAAGGGATCGTCGATCGACAGCACCGCTTCGAACGCCTCGCCCAGGTCGTGCGGGGCCATCTGCCGAGCGAGGGCATCCGGAAGAGTCGCCGAAGCGAGGACCTGGCGGATCCCTCGCTCACGGAGCACCGCGAGCGTGGCCCGCACGTCGGAGTGGAGCGGCGCCTCGCCGACGCGCTGGGCGAGCAGGTCGAGATACGTGGTTGCGGCCGACAGGAATCGGTCGTCCCCGAGTCCGACCGAGCGGTAGAAGTCCCGGATCGGGAAGCGGAAGACGGATCGGTACGCGTGCTCGTCGGCGAGCGGTTCGAGCGCGTGCTCCTCGAGCACGGCGTTCATGACCTGACGGCAGATCTCGGCATCGTCGAGCAGCGTGCCGTTCCAGTCCCAGCAGATCGCGCGGATGTGACCCAGCCCCATGTCCGTCACGATATCCCGGGCCGCCGACACGGAACCGACCCCCTAGGCGAGCTCGATGAGGTCCTGGTACTCCTGGCTCCAGATGTCCTCGACCCCGTCCGGCAGGATCAGCACACGTTCGGGGTTGAGTGACTGCACGGCACCGGGGTCGTGCGAGACGAGCACGACTGCGCCCTCGTAGTGCGCGAGCGCACCGAGGATCTCCTCGCGCGAGGCAGGATCGAGGTTGTTGGTCGGCTCATCGAGCAGCAGCAGGTTCGCCGACGACACGACCAGCGTCGCGAGCGACAGACGGGTCTTCTCACCACCGGAGAGGACGCCGGCGGGCTTGAGCACGTCGTCACCCGTGAACAGGAACGACCCGAGCACCTTGCGCGCTTCGGTCTCCGTGATGTGCGGAGCGGCCGAGACCATGTTCTCGAGCACCGAGCGGTTCACGTCGAGGTTCTCGTGCTCCTGCGCGTAGTAGCCGACCTTGAGGCCGTGCCCCGGCTCGAGCTGTCCCGTATCGGGCTGGTCGACGCCGGCGAGCATCCGCAGCAGTGTGGTCTTTCCTGCACCGTTGAGTCCGAGCACGACGACCTTCGAACCGCGATCGATCGCCAGGTCGACGTCGGTGAAGATCTCGAGCGAGCCGTACGACTTCGAGAGGCCGGAGGCCATCATCGGCGTCTTACCGCAAGGAGCGGGCTTCGGGAAGCGCAGCTTCGCCACCCGGTCCTCCTGACGCACCTCGTCCAGTCCGGCAAGCAGCTTCTCGGCGCGCGCGATCATCTGGTGCGCAGCAGCGGCCTTCGAAGCCTTCGCACCGAAGCGGGCGGCCTGCAGCTGCAGGGTCGTCGCCTTCTTCTCGGCGTTCGCGCGTTCCTTCTTGCGACGCTCCTCATCAGCCACCCGCTGACGCAGGTAGTTCTTCCAGTTCATGTTGTATGTGTCGATGATCTGGCGGTTCGCGTCGAGGTAGAACACCCGGTTGACGGTCTCGCCGACGAGCTCCACATCGTGACTGATCACGATCAGCCCGCCCTTGTAGCCCTTGAGGAACTCGCGCAACCACACGACGCTGTCGGCGTCGAGGTGGTTGGTCGGCTCGTCGAGGATCATCGTCTGCGCGTCGGAGAAGAGGATGCGCGCGAGTTCGATCCGACGGCGTTGACCGCCGGACAGCGTCGACAGCGGCTGGTCGAGGATACGGTCGGGAAGCGACAGGTTGTTGGCGATGGACGCGGCTTCGGCTTCGGCCGCGTAGCCGCCCTGCGCCTCGAACTGCTCGGTGAGTCGGGCGTAGCGCTTCATGGCCTTGTCGGCCACCGCGGGGTCGTCGGAACCCATGGCGAGGGCCGCCTCGGTCATGCCGAGGTTGAGCTGACCGAGCCCGCGGGCATCGAGGATGCGCGTACGCGCGAGGTCTTCGGGATTGCCCGAACGAGGGTCCTGCGGCAGGTAGCCGAGTTCCCCGGAGCGGGTGACGCTTCCGCCCGACGGGAGCACGTCACCGGCGAGCACCTTGGTGAGCGTGGTCTTCCCGGCCCCGTTGCGGCCGACGAGTCCGATCTTGTCTCCGTCGGCGACGCGGAACGAGACGTTCTCCATCAGCAGGCGCGCGCCAACGCGGATCTCGAGGTCGTGCACGGCAAGCACAGCGGACGTCCGTTCTTTCGGGGAGGTTGTCGGCCGATCGGCCAGCCTCCCAGTATAAGCGGCGTCGCCGGGAGTCGCGCTCAGCAAGATCACTCCGAAGGGTGAGGGTCCCGATACCCGAGAGGGATGCCCGGCTCGGGGTCCGCTGCATAACGTACGGGAGTGGACATCCTCAACGAGCTCATCATGCAGGCGATTGCCTCACCCTGGCTGTACCTGGTCCTGTTCGCCGTCACCGTCATCGACGGCTTCTTCCCCCCGGTTCCCAGCGAGACCGTGCTCGTCGCCGCGGCGGCGGTCACCGCCTCCACCGGCGAGGGAAACCTGGTGCTCCTCGGGCTCGTCGCCGCGATCGGTGCGGCGATCGGAGACAATCTCGCCTTCGTCATCGGGCGAGCGGTGGGCACGACGAGGTTCGCGTGGATGCGACGCCCCCGGGTGGCGGCGGCATTCGCTCACGCCCAGCGCGCACTCGACCGTCGGAGCGCGACGCTCATCCTCGGCGCCCGCTACATCCCGGTCGGTCGGGTCGCCGTCAACATGAGCGCGGGCGCTCTCCACTTCCCCTGGCGGCGCTTCCTCCCCTTGAGCCTCATCGCCGGGGTCAGCTGGAGCGTGTTCAGCCTCGCGATCGGTCTGCTCGCCGGCGCCTGGATCAAAGACCAGCCCCTGCTCAGCGCCGGGCTCGGCATCGTCATCGCCCTCGTCATCGGGTTCGTGATCGACCGGATCGCCGCGGCCCGTCGCCGCCGTGCGCCGGCGCCCCAGCTGGCAGGATGACAGTCATGGCACGACGCCGGGAGCGCACACCGCTCCGCCAACGGATCAACCGCCGCACCTCCGCCCTCGTGGCGCTGGGTGCGGCGGTCGTGGCGCTGTACGCGGTGATCGTCCCGCTGCAGACCCTCCTGTACGGCACACCGCTGCCGCTGTCGTTCATCCTCGGAGCTGTGCTGTGCGCTTCGCCGCTCCTCGCGATCTCACGTCCTCGCTGGGCTCTCATCCTGTTCACGGCGAGTGCGTTCACCCTGCCGCTCACGGTCGTGCCGGAGCTGGCGATCCAGTCTCCCTGGCCGTGGTCCGTTCCGGCACTCCTCGTCTTCGTCCTCTTCGTCGGCGTCGTCACTTTCCTCCATGGGACGAGGATCGGAGCCTTCGCCCTGATCCTCGGGGCGATCGCCTCGCTTCTCGCCCCCGTGCTCCGGCCCGACATGGTCGCCCTCCCGGCGTCATCCGCCAGTGCGACCGCCGACCTGATCGTCACGACTGCAGTCGCCTCCGCGATGTTCCTCATCGCAGCGCTGATAGCCGGGCGGGTCCGCGTCGCCGCCGAGCTGACGCGCGAGAAGGAGCACAGCGCGCTCGAGGAGGCCAGGCGCGCGCTCGTCGAAGAGCGCACACGGATCGCCAGGGAGCTGCACGACGTCGTCGCCCACAGCATGTCGGTGATCCAGGTGCAGGCCTCGACGGCCAAGTATCGGATTCCCGAGCTCGGCACCGCCGCCATCACGGAGTTCGACGACATCGCCGCCACCGCCCGGACCTCGCTCACGGAGATGCGACGCATGCTCGGGGTGCTCCGCACCGAAGACCAGAGCGCCGAACTGGCCCCGCAGCAAGGCGTCGACGACATCCCCGCCCTTGTCGACAGCATCCGCCGCGCCGGTGTCGACGTCGGACTCGTCCTCGAAGGAACCGAAACCGCCTCCGCCACACCTGCTGTCCAGATCGCCGCCTTCCGCATCGTGCAGGAGGCATTGAGCAACGCCGTGCGACACGCACCCGGTGCGCGCATCGCTGTGCGCGTGCGCGCAGAGGCGCCCAGCATCCACATCCAGGTGCACAACGACGCACCGCCGCACCGCGCCGAGAGTCACGGCACCGGTTACGGGCTCCGGGGCATGCGGGAGCGCGCCGAGATCCTCGGCGGCAGTCTCTCCGCCGGCCCCGCGTCCGACGGAGGATGGGATGTCGACGCCGTCCTCCCCCTCGACGCCGCCCCGGCCGGCACACCTTCATCCCCTTCCCCTGACAAGGAGAGCCTGTGACCATCAGCGTCCTCATCGCCGACGACCAGGCCATGGTTCGAGCAGGGTTCGCCGCGCTCCTCGACGCCCATGACGGCATCCGCGTGACCGGGCAGGCGGCGAACGGTGCGGAAGCGGTCACCCTCGCAGCGCGTCTCGATCCCGATGTGATCCTCATGGATGTGCGCATGCCGGAGCTCGACGGGATCGAGGCCACGAGGCGCATCCTCGGCCCCTCCTATCCGGCCGCGCACGTACCTCGAATCCTGATGCTCACCACATTCGACATCGACGACTACGTGTACGACGCGCTCGAGGCCGGCGCCAGCGGCTTCCTGCTGAAGGATGCTCTACCGGAGGAGCTCGTGCACGCGGTTCGGGTCGTCGCGGACGGCGATGCGCTGCTCGCGCCCAGCGTGACGCGCCGCATGATCGAGCAGTTCGCCGGCCGCCGCCCCCGCGCACCGCGCTCGGCGACGGCTCTCGCCGAGCTCACGGATCGCGAGCGCGAGGTGCTCGTGCTCATCGGTCGAGGTCGTTCTAACACCGAGATCGCCGCCGATCTCTTCATCGCAGAGCAGACCGTCAAGACGCATGTCGGCAAGGTGCTCGCCAAACTGAGCCTGCGAGACCGCGTGCACGCCGTGATCCTCGCGTACGACACCGGACTCGTCGAACCGTCGTCCTGACTCACCCCGTCGTAGGGGGTCGTGACGGCACCCACGGGTGATGCCCTCGCCGGCACCACCTCCATAGTCTCCTGGAACACCGCTTCCGAGGAGGACTCATGGCCATCGTCCAGGCACCGCGCGCCGTCAGCACCACAGCTCCCCCACGCGCATCCCGCGACACCGGGATCGACTTCCTCCGGGCCCTCTGCGTCCTCGGGGTCGTGCTCCTGCACGCCATCATGGTCGGCGTCACCGTGACCGATTCCGGACCGGTCTTCGCCAATGCCAGCGACGGGACCGGATGGATCGCGCCGCTCAGCTGGTTCCTCCAGGTGATGCCCCTGTTCTTCGTCATCGGAGGGTTCTCGGGTCTGCTGGCCTACCGGCGGATGCATCAGCGCGGAGGCACGGCCATCGGCTTCGTCGCCGGCCGTGTGCATCGACTGCTGCGTCCGGCGATCTTCACGATCGCGGTCATCGCACTCGCACTCGCGCTGCTCACGGTCTTCGGCGTTCCCGCCGACCTCATCGCGACGGCGGGATTCCGATACGGGCAGCCGCTCTGGTTCCTGGGCGTCTTCCTGCTCTGTCAGGCTCTGCTCCCTCTTCTCGCCTCCGCCCATGAACGCGCACCGCTGCGCACGATCGGCGCGCTGGTGCTCGCCTCGATCACCGTCGACGTGCTGCGCACAGCCACCGGCATCGACGGGCTGGGGTTCCTGAACCTCGCTTTCGTGTGGATGACCCTCCAGCAGCTCGGGTTCTTCCTGGCCGACGGCAGCATCGACCGCCTCGCCAGGCGCGTACGCGCCACCGCCGGGATCACGGCCCTCCTTCTGCTCGTCGCGACCTTCGCCTTCGGCATCTACTCCCCCGACCTCATCGCGAACATCAACCCGCCGACCGCGGCGCTCCTCCTCGTCGGAGTTGCGCACGCCAGGCTGCTGTCACTGCACCGCGAGCGTCTCGAACGGTTCAGCCGTCGGCCGCGGGTCGCCGCGTTCACCGCCTTCGTGACGGTGCGCACCATGACGATCTACCTCTGGCACATGCCGGTACTGCTCCTGATGGCCGGTGTCACCGCAGTGTACGCACTCGTCGCCGGAGCCAGCCTGCCGGCGTTGGACAGCGCGGGATGGTGGGCCGGGCGTCCCCTCTGGCTGGCGACGGCTCTCGCTCTCACCGCTCTCGTCGCCGTCGCCTTCACGCGATTCGAGTCGCAGCCCGCGCCCTCGGCGACGACCTCGATGCACCGCATCGTCATCGGAACCTTGAGCGGTCTGGTCGGGATCGTGCTCCTTCTGGTGCTCGGCACCTCGGTATCGACCGCGCTGATCGCGATCGCGCTGATCGGCGCCGCGCTGCGACTCTCGTCGCTGTCGGCTTCTCAGCGACCGACACAGCGAGCACGAGTCGCAGTCAACGCGCCAGTGCCGGCCTGAGTCAGACGATGCCCCGGGCCGCCAGCGCTTCGCCGACGTCATCCGCGTGCCGCAATGCGAGCACCAGCAGCGGCACGACGGTGCGGATCCCCAGGCGCACATCGCGGGCCTGCTCGGCTTCGCGCACGCGTGCGGCGAACCCGGCGATCACCGGGACTGTCGTGAGGGTGAGCGATATCGTCAGCGCCACCGCCTCCGGATCGACCCGCATGCTGCGAAGCGGACGGAGGAGACGATGGAGCACCGCGAGAAGGTCCGACATCCGAGTGGTCAGGGTCAGCAGGCTCGCCAGGAGGAGCACCGCCACGACCCTCCCTGTGCTGATCCACGCGGCGACGGGCGACACGAAGATGAGCAGCGCCGCGGCGAGGACGAGGACGATCCAGCGCAGACGCCAGGCCTCCGTGACGAGCACACGGAACGGCAGTCCGCTCAGGCCGTACAGCCCCACGACGATCGCGAGCGAGACGCCGATGCTCAGCGAGTCGTGCGGATACAGCGAGAGCACGAGGGCGCCGACAGCCAGGGCCGCGAGTTTGAAGCCTGCCGGCGCTCGATGGATGAGCCCCGTTCCCGGACGGTAGAGCGGGATCATGCGCACGCCCGCCGGTAGGCGTCGATCACGCGCGCCGGCTCACCGGAGGCGGCGATCCTCCCGTCCTCGAAGAGCAGCGCGGCGTCGCAGCGGGCAGCGAGGTCGAGGTCGTGCGTGACCACCACCACCTGCGCCTGCTGTGCGAGCAGGAGGTCGCCGATGCGGCGGGCGTTCCGTAGATCCAGCAGCGTGGTCGGCTCGTCGGCGACGATCACGCGCGGTTGCGCGATGAGCACCGACGCCAGCGCGAGCATCTGCTTCTGCCCACCGGACAGCATCGATGCCGGGACCTCGGCGTGCGCGCCCAGTCCGTTCGTCTCGAGGGTCTCCTGGACGCGCGCGGCCACTTCCGCCTTCGGGCGACCGCGCAACGACAGCGCGAGATCCTCGGCCGGTGTCGGCATGAGGATCTGCGCATCCGGATTGGTGAAGACGAAGCCCACGAGGCGGCGCACCGCTGCACGCTCCTGCACGGTGTCATGTCCGTGCACACGCACGGTGCCGCTGTGGGGTGTGACGAGTCCGTTCAGCAGCCTCGCGAACGTCGACTTCCCCGAACCGTTCGCCCCGATCACGGCGATCGTGGAAGCCGTGAGCTCGACGCTGATGTCATGCAGCACCGAACGTCCGTCGAGTTGCACCGACACCCGCTCGAGCGTGATCGGAGCCCCGGCGACCTGAGGGCACCCCATCATCTGATCTCCCCGTCACGGTCCTGAACACTGTTCACCTGAACGTCGTTCACTATAATCGGAGCATGAGTCCCGAGCACAATCCGGCACGTCACGACCGCGACAGCGTGGCCAGGCGCGCTCTCGCCCTGCTCGACGAGGTGGGACTCGCCGATCTCTCGATGCGGCGCATCGCCGCCGGGCTCGACGTGCAACCCAGCGCGCTCTACTGGCACTTCGCGAGCAAGCAGGAGCTGCTGGCCGAACTCGCCGACCGGATCACCGCATCGATCCCTCACGGGAGCACCGACGTCCTCACGACCGCACGCGGCATCCGCGACGCACTCTTCGCCTACCGTGACGGCGCCGAACTGGTCCTCAGCACCTATGCGCTCCAACTCGGCTCGTCGCAGGCGCAGACCGCGCTGACCGATGCGCTCCGCGCGCAGGGAGCCCCCGATGCGGATGACCGTGGAGCCGCGATCCTGCATTTCGTGCTCGGACACGCAACGCTCGTCCAACAGCGCATGCATGCCGACAGCCACGGCGCTCTGCCCGACGCCGGCGCTCTCGACGTCACCGCCGGACTCGATGGCGTGTTCGACCTCGGGGTCACCGCCCTCGCGGGAGACCTCAGCGCGCCGGCGACTCCGCCGCGTGCCCGAGCCTGAGCCCGGGTACGACAGCCAACGCGACGAGAGCGATACAGAACGCGAAGACCGCGCTGAACGCCCCGGCCTCGCCGCCGAGCGTCGCGACACCGAGACCGGCGAGTGCGATGGCGACGGCTGATCCGGCCGCGTCCGATATCGACAACGCGGAGGAGTTGAACCCCTGATTGGTCTCGTCCGAGTAGGCCAGGGTCAGGACGGTGAGGCGTGGATAGAGCAGTCCCATCCCGCCGCCGGCGAATGCCCAGCCCACCACCACGACGGCCGCCGAGACGTCGAACAAGGCGGCGGTGAGCACGCACAGCATCGCGACCAGGAGTGACCCCAGGCTGATCGTCGTGATGCGGTGATTGCCGAGTCTCTCGCCGAACCGCCCCTGCAGGGCCGAGGCACCCGCCCACGCGAGGGCCGCGAGCATGAGGGCGACGCCCGCCCAGGTCGCGCTGAAGTCGAACTTCTTCATCAGCAGATAGGGGATGTAGGCCTCCGCAGCGAAGAAGGCTCCCGCCACGATTCCTCGCATGAGCACCACGCTGGGAAGCCCCAGCCCTGCCCGCAAGGTACGCCGCGGCAGGAGTGGCAGTACGGCGAAGCCGATCGCCAGCACGGCGCCGAGCGCCACCGGCCATCTGATCGAGGGGGTCATCTCGGCGGAGAAGCCGACGACGACGGCGAGGACCGCGACGACGACCGCGAGCAACAGGCGGACGATGAGCGTACGGCGATCCTGCGGCTCGCCACGCCCGAGGTCGACCCCACGGAGGCGGACGGCGATCATCAGGAACGCCGCAGCGGTGAGCACGGCCACGCCCAAGAAGGCCCAGCGCCAATCGAGATACTCGGCGACGGCGCCCGCCAGAAACGGACCGACCATGGACGGCACGACCCACGCCGCGGCGAAGGCGGCGAAGATCCGACCGTGCAGATGGGGCGGATACAAGCGTGCGACCACGACGTACAGTGCGACCGTCTGCCCTCCCGTCCCGAGCCCCTGGACGAGGCGTCCGACCAGGAACTGATGCATCGTGACGGCGAAGCCCGAGAGGAGCAGACCGATGATGAAGAGCGTCACCGCGACGTAGAGGGCGCCGCGGGGGCCGCGGGCATCTGACCAGGCTCCGGTCGCGACCATGCCGATCACGCTCGTCGCGAGGGTTCCCGCGAAGGCCACGGCGAACAGGGCCTCACCATCGAGAGCCTCGCTGACGATCGGCATCACCGTCGTGACGGCCAGAGCCTCGATCGCCGCGAGGAAGATCAGCGCGACCGCGCCGAGAGTCACCCAGATCCGTTGGCGGTCCCAGATCGTCGCGGCGTCGGCGGCGGTCATCGGCCGACGAGCGACGCGATGCGCTCGATGGCCTCGGTGAGGATCTCGGGGCTGGTGCCGAAGTTCAGTCGCACGTGGCCCGCGCCCTCCGCGCCGAACGACGGCCCGAAGTGCAGGGCGACCTTGGCGTCCTTGAGGATGCGCCGAGCGGGGTTGTCGCCCCACTCCAGTGCGGAGAGATCTATCCAGGCGAGGTAGCCCGCATCGGGGATGCGGTAGCGCGCGCCGGGAAGACGGGCGGCGAGAAGATCCTCGAGCAGCACGCGGTTCTCGTCGAGAGTGCGCAGCAGACCGTCGAGCCACTCATCGCTCTCCTCCGAGAACGCCGCGACGGCCGCGAGCAGCCCGAACTGCCCCGTTCGCCATTCGACCTCGACCGGAAGACCTCGGACGACGGCGCTGGTCGCGTCGTCGGCCGTGACCATGAGGGCGCACTTGAGCCCGGCCAGGTTGAACGCCTTGCTGGCGCTCACGACGGCGTAGCCCACCCGCTGTGCAGAGTCGCTCACGGACAGGAAAGGGGTGAACCCCGTGCCCGGTTGGGCGAGGGGCGCATGGATCTCGTCCGAGACGACCGCGACGCCGAACTCGTCGGCCAGCTCCGCGAGCGCTGCGAGACTGTCCCGATCGTGCACCGTGCCAGTGGGGTTGTGCGGGTTGCAGAGCAGGATCGCCGTCGCACCGTCGTCGAACGCCGCGCGGATCCCGTCGATGTCGAGCTCCCAGCCGGTGCCGGTATCGCGAAGCGGTACCCGTTCGACCTCTGCACCGGCCTCGGCGACCAGATCGTAGAAGGGTGGGTACACGGGCGGCGTCACGACGATCCGCTCCCCCGGCTGCGTCACGCGACGCAGGATCTCCACGATCCCCATGCTCACGTCAGCCGTGCTGCGCATCCGGGCCGGGTCAGGGTCCCACCCGTAGCGTCGGCTCGCGAAGGCCGCGAACGACTCCGCGAGCGGCGTGCGCGAGGCGACATACCCTGTGTCACCGATCTCCACCGCACGCTGCAACGCCGTCGAGATGGCCGGAGCCAACGGGAAATCGGTCTCCGCGACGAACAGCGGCAAGACGTCGGCGGGGTACTCCCGCCACTTCTCGCTGCTGCGCTCGCGGAGTTCCGCAAGAGGCAGGGCCTTCACCTGAAGCATTGGTTCTCCCGAGGTTCCGACACGCGCCGTCGCGGTGCCATCCGATCCGACGCACGCCGATGATGCCTTCCGGCAATGCTCCTGCGGGGTCAGATAGCGAAGCCGAGGGCGCGCATCATGTCGCGTCCGTCATCCGTGATCCGCTCCGGGCCCCACGGTGGCATCCAGACCCAGTTGATCCGGAAGCGATCGACGACGCTGTCCAGAGCCTGGGCGGTCTGGTCCTCGAGGACGTCCGTGAGCGGGCAGCCGGCGCTGGTCAGCGTCATGTGGATGACGAGAGCATCGTTCTCGTCATCCCAGGCGAGGTCGTAGATGAGGCCGAGGTCGACGACGTTGATCCCGAGCTCGGGGTCCATGACGTCTTTGAGAGCCTCGGTGACCGCGTCGTACTTCTCGTCCGTGAGGGTCGCTGTCATGCGATCAGCCTACGCCTCGATGGGGGCTGCAGGGTCGAGGAAACGGTCGTATCCCTCGTTCTCCAGCCGGTCCGCGAGCTCGGGGCCACCCTCTTCGACGATCTTGCCCGCGACCACCACGTGGACGAAGTCGGGCCGGATGTAGCGGAGGATACGGGTGTAGTGCGTGATCAGCAGCACGCCGAGCCCGGTGGACTCCTTCGCACGGTTGACGCCCTCGGAGACGATCTTGAGCGCGTCGACGTCGAGGCCGGAGTCGGTCTCGTCGAGGATCGCGAACTTCGGCTTCAGCACCTCGAGCTGCAGGATCTCGTGACGCTTCTTCTCGCCACCGGAGAAGCCCTCGTTGACGTTGCGCTGCGCGAACTTCGGGTCCATGCGCAGGTTCGACATGGCCGCCTTGACGTCCTTGGTCCAGCCGCGGATCGCCGGCGCTTCGCCGTCGAGTGCCGTCTTGGCCGTGCGCAGGAAGTTCGTCACCGTGACGCCGGGGATCTCGACCGGGTACTGCATCGCGAGGAAGAGGCCGGCGCGGGCCCGCTCGTCGACGCTCATCTCCAGGACATCCTGCCCGTCGAACGTGATCGAACCGGAGGTCACCGTGTACTTGGGGTGCCCGGCGATCGTGTATGCCAGCGTCGACTTGCCAGAACCGTTGGGGCCCATGATGGCGTGGGTCTCACCCGTGTTCATGGTGAGGTTGATTCCGTTGAGGATCGGGGTGGTCCCCGCATCGGTCTCGACCGTCACATGCAGGTCGCGGATCTCGAGAACAGACATTCTTCAGACTTCCTTAATCACAGTCGGATCGATGAGCACGTCGTCGCCGTCGATCTGGACGACGTAGACGGGGACGGGCTCATATGCGGGGAGATTCTGGGGCTTGCCGGTGAGCAGCGAGAAGGCGGAGCCATGGGCCCAGCACTCCACGGTGTCACCCTCGACGAAGCCCTCGGACAACGAGATGTCGCCGTGGGTGCAGGTGTCGCCGATGGCGTGGATGACGCCCTCGCCGTCTTTGATCACCGTGATGGGGACGCCGCCCGGGTCCACGCGCAGCGGCATGTCCTGTTCGAGGTCGGCGACGCCGCAGACGCGCTCGGCGGTCATGCGCTCACCTCGGCGAGCTCCGTCTCGATCGCTGCCAGCAGTTCGGTCTCGAGGGCGGGGATGCCGAGGCGCTGCACGATGTCGGTGAGGAACCCGAGCACGACCAGACGTCGCGCCTCCTCCTCGGTGATGCCGCGAGCCTGCAGGTAGAACAGCTGCTCGTCGTCGAACCGACCGGTGGCACTCGCGTGTCCGGCGCCGAGGATGTCACCGGTCTCGATCTCGAGGTTCGGGATGGAGTCGGCACGCGCGCCCTCCGTCAGCACCAGGTTGCGGTTCGCCTCGTAGGAGTCGGTTCCGGTCGCGTCGGCGCCGATCAACACGTCGCCGATCCACACGCTGTGCGCGCCCTCACCCTGCAGCGCGCCCTTGTAGAGGACATCACCCTTGGTGTGGGGTCCCTTGTGGTGCAGGTAGACCTGACTCTCGAGGTGCTGCCCGGCATCCGCGTACGAGAGCCCGTACAGGTACCCCTCGGACCCGGCGCCCGTCAGCTCGACGCTCGGGTTGACGCGGACCACTCCGCCGCCGAAGCTGATCACGAAATGCCGGAGTGTCGCGTCTGCTCCGACCGTCGCCTGGTGAGCGGACGCGTGAACCGCGTCGTCTTCCCAGCGCTGGAGACTGACGACGGTGAGCTTGGCTCCGTCGCGCACGATGATCTCGACGTTCTGCGCATACTGCGCGGAACCGGAGTGCGCGAGCACGATGGTGCCGCGCGAATGCGGGAGGGCTTCGATGAGGATCTGCCCGAAAGCGCGCTTGTCTGCGCCCTTCCCCTCGACGGGGACGATGATCGGCTCGTCGAGTTCGGCCTCGGCAGGGATCTGGATGTGCAGACCGCGGGGGCTGTGCTTCCACGCGAGGGCGCTCGGCAGATCCTCGGGGCGGAAGAACTCGCCGTACGGGCCCTTCTCGTCCGCAGACGGCTCGAGGAACGCTTCGGCCGCGCCGAGACCATAGGTCACCGCGTCCTCGTCTCCCTGCTCGTCGGTGAAGAGTCCGCCGAACTTCGCGACCGGCGTGTGCTTCCAGTTGACCTCGCGCCCGGTCGGGGCGCCGAAATCAGTGGGTTCGAAGGAGTGCGGGCGCTCCGAGCGGGTCTGCACGGGGACGAATCCCGCGGCGGCGACCTGTGCCGCCGGATCGATGTGCGCGCTCACGGGCGCGTCGGTGTTCTGCGCCTCGGCGGGCGCTGTCGTCGAGGCCGTCACTAGCCGACCGATCCTTCCATGCCCATCTCGATGAGCTTGTTCAGTTCCATCGCGTACTCCATGGGAAGCTCCCGTGCGATCGGCTCGATGAAGCCGCGCACGATCATCGCCATCGCCTCGTCCTCGGGCATGCCGCGGGACTGCAGGTAGAACAGCTGCTCCTCGCTCACCTTCGAGACCGTGGCCTCATGGCCGAGCTGCACGTCGTCGACGCGGATGTCGATGGCCGGGTAGGTGTCGGAGCGGGACTTGGTGTCCACGAGCAGAGCGTCGCAGCGCACCGTGTTGGCGGAGTGGTGCGCCGCCGCGTCGACGCGCACCTCGCCGCGGTATCCGGCACGTCCGCCACCACGAGCGATCGACTTCGAGACGATCGACGACTGCGTGTAGGGCGCCATGTGGATCATCTTGGCGCCGGCATCTTGGTGCTGACCGGGACCGGCGAAGGCGACGGACAGGGTCTCGCCCTTGGCGTGCTCGCCCATCAGATAGATCGACGGGTACTTCATCGTGACCTTGGAGCCGATGTTGCCGTCGACCCACTCCATGGTCGCGCCCTCGTACGCCACGGCGCGCTTGGTGACCAGGTTGTAGACGTTGTTCGACCAGTTCTGGATCGTCGTGTACCGAACGCGGGCGTTCTTCTTCACGATGATCTCGACGACGGCCGAGTGCAGGGAGTCCGACTTGTAGATCGGAGCCGTGCAGCCCTCGATGTAGTGGACATAGCTGTCCTCGTCGGCGATGATGAGCGTCCGCTCGAACTGCCCCATGTTCTCGGTGTTGATGCGGAAGTAGGCCTGCAGCGGGATCTCGACGTGCACGCCCTTCGGGACGTACACGAACGAACCGCCAGACCACACGGCGGTGTTCAGCGCGGCGAACTTGTTGTCGCCTGCGGGGATGACGGTGCCGAAGTACTCCTCGAAGAACTCGGGGTGCTCGCGCAGTGCCGTGTCGGTGTCCATGAAGATGACGCCCTGGGCTTCGAGGTCTTCGCGGATCTGGTGGTAGACGACCTCGGACTCGTACTGAGCCGCGACGCCGGCCACGAGGCGCTGACGCTCAGCCTCGGGGATGCCGAGGCGCTCATAGGTCTCGCGGATCTCGGCGGGAAGGTCTTCCCACGTCTGCGCCTGCTTCTCGGTGGAGCGGACGAAGTACTTGATGTTGTCGAAGTCGATCTCGCTGAGGTCTGCACCCCAGGTCGGCATCGGCTTGCGCCCGAAGAGCTGGTACCCCTTGAGACGGGTCTTCAGCATCCATTCGGGCTCATTCTTGAGGCTCGAGATCCCACGGACGACGTCTTCGGAGATGCCGCGTTTCGCGATGGCACCCGCAGCATCCTCATCGTGCCAGCCGAATTCGTACACCCCCAGACCGTCAAGCTCCGGGCGGTCGATCAGCACATCCGACATCCAACACTCTCCTCACAGGTCCCAAACGGTGTCATCCGCCCCGACACACCTGATCCCCGTCGAGTCTGCGGGAGCGGGTGCCGTTGGTGGGCCCTCATCACCGGCGCTTCCATCGCGCCTAAACTGTTGACGATGCTTCAGCGCTGTCAGCGCTCATCGCAACAATCCGATTCTACAGGTTCCGCCTGACAGACGGGCCATGCCCGCCGCGTCCCGTGCGGTCCGGAGGACTTATGCCCGAGACGATGATCCCCGCCAGCTCGACGACGCCGGCGGTCCCCGCCCGTTCCTCGTCCTGGGGGCGCGCGTTGACGGTCTTCGCGTGGTTGTCGTTCATCAGCGAGACCATCATCATCGGCACCGGCGGCGCCGTCCGTCTCACCGGATCGGGCCTGGGATGCTCGGACTGGCCCCTGTGCACGCCGGACTCACTGGTGCCGATCCTCGAGGTGCAGGGCATCCACGGGATCATCGAGTTCGGCAACCGTCTGATGACCGGCGTGGTCGGGATCATCGCGCTGGTCGTGGTGCTGCTGGTGCTGCGTCTGTTCAGCGGGAAGCGCGGCCTCGTCAACGCGCTCTGGTTCGCGGCCGGCGGCCTCGTCGCCGCGGGTGTCGCCTACGCCGTCGCCGCTCCGTTCCACATCCCCGCCTTCCCGATCGCCTCCGGTGTCCTGCTCATCGCGGTCATCGCCGCGGCTGTCCGATCCGTGCGCACGACTCCGGCGAGACGGGACCTCGTCCTGCTCGCCTGGCTCACGCTGATCGGCGTGGTCGCGCAGGCGCTCGTCGGCGGCATCACGGTCCTCACCGGACTCAACCCGTTCATCGTGGGCTTCCACTACACCTCGTCGCTGCTGCTCGTGTGCATCACCGCGGCCTTCCTCGTGCGGTTGAAGACCTCCCCCGGACCGCGCGAGCGTGCGGTGCCCGCCTGGTTCGCCGTCGTCACGCACGTGACCGGCCTGGCTCTGGCGGTCACGATCGTGTTCGGCGTGCTCACGACCGGCTCCGGCCCGCACTCGGGCGACGCCGATGTGCTGCGTCACGGGTTCGACGCGACCGTGCTGGCACACGTGCACTCGTGGCCGGGCTACATCCTGGCGGCGCTAGTGCTGTTCCTCACGGTCGCGGCGTGGGTGCTGCGACTCGAGCCGCGCCGGTGGCTGCTCGTCCTCGTCCTCGCGATCCTCGTGCAGGTCGGCGTCGGCGTCTGGCAGGCCAGAGAGGGCCTCCCGCCTGTCCTCGTCGGCATCCACATGGTCTTGGCCTCGCTCTCCGCCGCGACCTACACCGTGGTCGTGCTGCACCTCAAGCGCACGGCCGCAGCCGCGGACTGACCCCGCACAGGCGATCCACAGGCGGCGCATCGTCGACTCATCAGGATGTCGGCGATGATGGTCCGCATGAACAAGTCACTCACACGAAGCATCGGATTCTGGCTCCTCCTGGTCGTGTCCCTCGCCACGACGGCGGTCGGCGCCTGGCTGATCTCCGGTCAGATCGGCACGATGACGACCACGCTGCTCGATGGCACCGCCACCGGCGTCGAGGTATACGTCGGTCAGTCGCTCGTCGTGGTGGGTGCCGGCGTGCTCGCAGCCGGAATCGTCGGCATCCTGCTGACCCTCGGACTCGTCGCTGCACGTTCACTCGTCCCCACGCCCGCCCCGGCCGTCGTCGAAGCGATCGACTGGACCGTCGAGACCGACGAGACGCCCGCCCCTGTCGCGGTCGCCCCTGCGGTCGACACCACGCCGTCGACCGACGCCACTCCTGTGTCCGAGGACGTGGCGACCGACGCCGTTCCCGAGACCGCGGCCACGAACGACACGGCCCCGAATGACGCGGCCACGAACGGCGCGCCCGCGACCGACGCCGAGCCGGACAGCACTCCGCCGATCACCCGCTGATCGTCGGAACGGATGACGACGGAGCGGCGCCGAGGAATTCCTCGGCGCCGCTCCGTCGTCTCAGACGTAACCCGGGTCAGAACGGCAGCAGCGGGTCGACCGCAACCGCCACGAAGATCAGCGTGAGGTAAGTGATCGACGCGTGGAAGACGCGCATCGGACGCGGTTCGGTTCCGTGGACCGCACGGTTGTAGAGGCGGTGCGACTCGTAGATGAACCATCCGCCGAACACCGTGGCAGACACGGTGTACACCAGCCCCATGTTCGCGATCGGGATGAGGAGAAGCGAGCAGGCGACGGTGGCCCACGCGTAGAGGATGACCTGGAGGCCGACCTGCGAGGCGTTGCGCGTGACGCCCAGCATCGGAACGTCGACATCTTCGTAGTCGTCCTTGTACTTCATCGACAGCGGCCAGTAGTGCGGCGGCGTCCACAGGAAGACGAGGAGGAACAGGATGAACGCCGGCCAGTCGAGCGAACCGGTGACCGCGGACCATCCGATGAGCACCGGGAAGCAACCGGCGATCCCGCCCCAGATGATGTTCTGCTCGGTGCGGCGCTTGAGGATCATCGTGTAGATCACGACGTAGAAGAAGATGGCCGTCGCCGAGAGGGCCGCCGTGAGCCAGTTCGTCGTGACGAGGAGCCAGACGGTCGAGGCGACGGCGAGCGTCCACGAGAAGACCAGGGCGCCGCGCGGGCTGACCTCGCCGGTCACCAGCGGGCGGTTCTCGGTGCGGTGCATGTGCGCATCGATGTCGCGGTCGAGGTACATGTTGAAGGACGCCGCGGAACCGGCGCTCAGCGAGCCGCCGATGACGGTGGCCAGCACGAGCCACAGGTTCGGGAGTCCGCCCTGCGCCAGGAACATCACCGGCACGGTCGACACGAGCAGCAGCTCGAGGACACGCGGCTTGGTCAGCGTGACGTAGGCCTTCACCGTGCGACCGATGGACGACTTCCTCACGGTCTGATCAGACATCGTCGAGATCTCGATCGCCTCCTCCGCACGTGTGACCGGACAACCTCTCCAGTGTATGACACGGGATGACGTGTTCCCGCTCGCGGGCCCGCGTAGCGCAAGGCACGTCACCGCTATGCTGAAAACACTCGCGCGCCCGGCGATGTGCACACTTCTCCGTGATGATGCGGATGCGCCAGGGAATACGGGCGCCCTCGAAACTGTCGGAAAGGGCATGAACGTGTCGGAATTGCAGTGGGATGAGATCGATCGACGCGCGGTGGACACCGCTCGAATCCTGGCGGCCGATGCCGTGGAGAAGGTCGGTAACGGTCACCCCGGCACAGCCATGAGCCTCGCTCCGGCCGCGTATCTCCTCTACCAGCGGGTGCTGCGTCACGACCCGACCGATGTCGACTGGCTCGGTCGCGACCGGTTCATCCTTTCGGCCGGACACTCCTCCCTCACCCAGTACGTCGAGCTGTACCTCGGCGGCTTCGGTCTCGAGCTGGACGACCTCAAGGCGCTGCGCACCTGGGGCTCACTGACGCCGGGCCACCCGGAGTACGGCCACACCAAGGGTGTGGAGATCACCACCGGCCCCCTCGGCCAGGGCCTCGCATCGGCCGTGGGCTTCGCGTACGCCGCCCGGTACGAGCGCGGTCTCTTCGACCCCGAGGCTGCGGCCGGTACGAGCCCCTTCGACCACTTCGTGTACGTGATCGCCGGTGACGGCGACCTGCAGGAGGGCGTGACCAGCGAGGCCTCCTCGCTCGCGGGCCACCAGCAGCTCGGCAACCTGATCGCGATCTACGACTCCAACCAGATCTCCATCGAGGACGACACGAACGTCGCCTTCACCGAAGACGTCGCGAAGCGCTACGAGTCCTACGGATGGCAGGTGCAGGTCGTCGACTGGAAGAAGACCGGCGAATACATCGAAGACGTCGCCGAGCTGTTCGCTGCGATCGAAACCGCCAAGGGCGAGACCTCGAAGCCGTCGCTGATCATCCTCAAGACCATCATCGGCTGGCCGTCGCCGGGCAAGCAGAACTCCGGCAAGATCCACGGCTCCGCTCTCGGCGCCGACGAGCTCGCCGCGACCAAGAAGGTGCTCGGCTTCGACCCCGAGCAGAACTTCGTTGTCGCTGATGACGTGCTCGCACGCACCCGTGGACTCGCAGCTCGCGCCGCCGATGTCCGTGCCGCCTGGCAGGAGTCGTTCGATGCCTGGGCCGCCGCGAACCCCGAGAAGAAGGCCCTGCTCGACCGCCTGGAGGCGCACGAGCTGCCCGGCGACATCACGAGCGCGCTGCCCGTCTTCGAAGCCGGCAAGGAGGTGTCGACCCGCGCCGCGTCCGGCCAGGTCATCAACGCCCTCGCTGCCGAGCTCCCCGAGCTGTGGGGCGGTTCGGCAGACCTCGCCGAATCGAACCTCACCACGATCAAGGGCGCGCCGTCGTTCATCCCGGCGGAGTGGTCGACCCACGAGTGGTCGGGCAACCCCTACGGCCGAGTGCTCCACTTCGGCATCCGCGAGCACGCCATGGGCGCGATCATCAACGGCATCGTGCTCCACGGACCGACGCGCGCCTTCGGCGGGACCTTCCTGATCTTCAGCGACTACATGCGCCCGCCCGTGCGTCTCGCAGCGCTCATGAACGTGCCCAGCATCTTCGTCTGGACCCACGACTCGGTCGCCCTCGGCGAAGACGGTCCGACCCACCAGCCCGTCGAGCAGCTCGCGACGCTCCGCGCGATCCCGAACTTCACAGTCGTGCGACCCGCGGACGCGAACGAGACGGCAGCGACGTGGCTGGAGATCCTCCGCCGCCACGAGGGACCCGCCGGCATCGCCCTGACTCGCCAGAACATCCCGGTGTTCGAACGCGGCGAGGGCGCAGCCTCCGGCGACACCTTCGCCTCGGCCGTCAACGCCGCCAAGGGCGCCTACGTCCTCGCTGAAGCACCCAACGGCACCCCGGACGTCATCATCGTGGCCACCGGCTCGGAGGTGCAGCTCGCGGTGAACGCCCGCGAGGCGCTGGCTGCGGAAGGTGTGAACGTGCGGGTCGTCTCCGCTCCGTCGCTGGAGTGGTTCGACGAGCAGGATGCGGAGTACCGCGAGAGCGTGCTTCCCGCCTCCGTCACCGCCCGTGTCTCGGTCGAGGCGGGATCCGTGCTCAGCTGGCGCGGCATCGTCGGCGACCGCGGCCGTTCGGTCGGCATCGACCACTTCGGCGCCTCCGCGGACTACAAGACCCTCTTCGAGAAGTTCGGCATCACCACCGAGGCCGTCATCGCGGCCGCCCGCGAGACCATCGCGGCCAACAGCACCAAGGAGAACGCATGAGCACCCCCACCGCACAGCTCGCCGCCGCCGGCGTCAGCATCTGGCTCGACGACCTCTCCCGCACGCGCATCTCCTCGGGTAACCTCGCCGACCTGATCTCGTCGCGCAACGTCGTGGGCGTGACGACCAACCCGACGATCTTCGCGAACGCGATCACCGACAAGAACGACACGTCGTACGACGCTCAGGTCACCGAGCTCGCCGCCTCCGGCGCCACTGCGGAGGAAGCGGTCTTCGCCGCGACCACCCAGGATGTCGCTGCCGCCCTCGACGTGTTCCGCCCGGTCTGGGAGGCATCGAACCACGTCGACGGCCGCGTCTCCATCGAGGTCTCCCCCGACCTGGCGCATGACACCGCCGGCACCGTGGCACAGGCCAAGGAGCTGTGGTCCAAGGTCGACCGCCCGAACCTGCTCGTCAAGATCCCGGCGACCAAGGCCGGTCTCCCCGCCATCGCCGAGGCGATCGGGGCGGGCATCAGCGTCAACGTCACGCTGATCTTCAGCCTGGAGCGCTACGCCGAGGTCATCGAGGCATACCTGACCGGCCTCGAGACCGCCAAGGCCGCGGGCATCGATCTGTCGACGATCCACTCCGTCGCCTCGTTCTTCGTGTCGCGCGTCGACACCGAGACCGACAAGCGCCTCACCGCGATCGGCACGGAGGCCGCAGAGGCCCTCAAGAGCAAGGCTGGGCTCGCCAACGCACGCCTCGCCTACGAGTTGTTCGAGAAGACGTTCGCCGGCGAGCGTGCCACGGCTCTCCTCGACGCGGGCGCGAACCTGCAGCGTCCGCTGTGGGCGTCCACCGGCGTCAAGGACCCGGCCCTGCCCGACACGCTCTACGTCACCGAGCTCGTCGCCCAGGGTGTCGTCAACACGATGCCCGAGAAGACGCTCGAGGCCACGTTCGATCACGGTGTCGTCACGGGCGACACCATCACCGGTGGTTACGAAGAGGCCCGCGCCGTCTTCGCCGGGCTCGCCGAGGTCGGCATCGACTTCGCCGATGTCACCCAGGTGCTGGAAGACGAGGGCGTATCGAAGTTCATCGACTCGTGGCACGATCTGCTGACGCAGGTCGCCGAAGGACTGGAGTCGCAGCGATGACGTTCTCGATCCACACATCCGGTGCACCCCGCGCCGCGATCGATGAGACGGTACCCAGCCTCGTCCATGATCTGATCGCCTCGCGCATCACCGGCGGAGACGCGACTCTCTGGGGCCCCGCGGCCGAAGCCGAGGCCTCCGTGCGCCTCGGATGGGTGGAGGCCGTCTCGGTCTCCCGTCCGCTCGTCGCCGAGATCGTCGCACTGCGTGCCGACCTCGAGGCCAAGGGCGTCACCCGCGTCGTGCTGGCGGGCATGGGCGGTTCGTCGCTCGCGCCCGAGGTCATCGCGCAGACCGCGGGCGTCCCCCTCACGATCCTCGACTCCACGGCTCCGGGACAGGTGCTCGCCGCTCTCGACGAGGGCCTCGCCGACACCGTGCTCGTCGTCTCGTCGAAGTCCGGCTCCACGGTCGAGACCGACTCTCAGCGGCGCACGTTCGAGGCGGCGTTCCGCGACCTCGGCATCGACCCCGTCGAGCGCATCGTGGTCGTCACCGATCCCGGCTCGCCGCTCGACGCCTCGGCTCGCGAGGCGGGTTACCGCGTCTTCAACGCGGACCCGAACGTCGGCGGACGCTACTCGGCGCTCACCGCCTTCGGCCTGGTGCCGTCCGGGCTCGCGGGGGTCGACATCGATGAGCTGCTGAACGAGGCCGAGGCCTCGCTGCTCGAGGTGGCCGTCGACTCGGCCGAGAATCCCGCCCTGCGCCTGGGCGCGGCGATCGCCGCGACGAACCCCCGCCGCGACAAGCTCGGGCTGATCACCGACGGCACGCACATCAAGGGTCTCCCGGACTGGATCGAGCAGCTCATCGCCGAATCCACCGGCAAGGAGGGCACGGGCATCCTCCCGGTCGTCCTGCTCCCGGTCTCCCCCGAGCTCGATCCCGTGCCCGCCGACCTGCAGATCGTCCGACTGGTCGATGACGCCAACGAGTTCCACCTGCACGAGCGTCACGAGGGCGAGATCCTCGTCAGCGGAACGCTGGGCGCCCAGCTGATCGTGTGGGAATACGCCACGGCGATCGCCGGACATCTGCTGCGCATCAACCCGTTCGACCAGCCCGACGTCGAGTCGGCCAAGGTCGCTGCTCGCGGCCTCCTCGACGCGCGTCCGGAGCCGACCGCTCCCGCATTCGTCGAGAACGGCGTCGAGGTCCGCGTGTCGGATCCGGCTCTCGCCGTGTCCGGCAACGTCGAGGGCGTGCTCGATGCTCTCTGGGCCCGGCTTCCGGCAGACGGCTACGTGTCGATCCAGGCCTACGTCAACCGTCTCGAGGTGCCGCAGCTCCAGGGCCTGCGCGAGCTGGTCGCGGCAGACTCCGGAAGACCCACCACGTTCGGATGGGGGCCGCGGTTCCTGCACTCGACCGGCCAGTATCACAAGGGCGGCCCCGCGCAGGGCGTGTTCCTGCAGATCCTGGAGCGCACCGAGGTCGACCTCGAGATCCCGGACCGTCCCTTCACCTTCGGGCAGCTCATCCAGGCCCAGGCCGCCGGTGACGCTGCTGTGCTCGCCGAGCACGGCCGCCCCGTCGTCACGCTGACGATCACGGAGTCCTCCGACGACGTGCTCGCCCTCTTCGAAGCCGCACAGAAGTAACAGCAGGAGAATCCCCCACCGATGTCTGTTCCCATCTCGCGCGGGCACAACCCGCTGCGTGACCCCGATGACCGCCGTCTCAACAGGATCGCCGGGCCCAGCGCCCTGGTGATCTTCGGCGTCACCGGAGACCTGTCACGCAAGAAGCTGATGCCCGCGGTCTACGACCTCGCGAACCGCGGCCTTCTCCCTCCCGGGTTCGCCCTGGTCGGATTCGCCCGCCGAGACTGGGAGGACCAGGACTTCGCGCAGGTCGTCTACGACGCGGTCAAGGAGCACGCTCGCACGCCGTTCCGTGAGGAGACGTGGACCCAGCTGCTGCAGGGCATCCGGTTCGTCTCGGGTGAGTTCGACAATCCGGACTCGTTCCGCAAGCTCCGCGAGACCATCGAGAAGCTCGATGTCGAACGCGGGACGATGGGCAACCATGCGTTCTACCTGTCGATCCCGCCCAAGGACTTCCCGCTGGTCGCCAAGCAGCTGAAGGACTCCGGCCTCGTCGGCGAGAACAGCGACGACGACGAGCGCTGGCGCCGTGTCGTGATCGAGAAGCCCTTCGGGCACGACCTCGAATCGGCGCGCGCACTCAACGCCGCGCTCGAGGTGGCCTTCCCGGCCGACTCGATCTTCCGCATCGATCACTACCTCGGCAAGGAGACGGTCCAGAACATCCTGGCGCTGCGCTTCGCGAACGAGCTGTACGAGCCGATCTGGAACCGCAACTACGTCGACCACGTGCAGATCACCATGGCCGAGGACATCGGTGTGGGTGGACGCGCGGGCTACTACGACGGCATCGGCGCGGCACGCGACGTGATCCAGAATCACCTTCTGCAGCTGCTGGCCCTCACCGCGATGGAAGAGCCGATCAGTCTCTCGGCGGAGCACCTGCGCGCCGAGAAGGAGAAGGTCCTCGCCGCAGTCCACGTTCCGGACGACCTCTCCCTCGCGACCGCGCGCGGTCAGTACGCGGGTGGGTGGCAGGGCGGCGAGAAGGTCACCGGTTTCCTGGAAGAGGAGGGGATGAACCCCGAGTCGACCACGGAGACGTATGCCGCGATCAAGCTCGAGATCGATACGCGCCGCTGGGCGGACGTGCCGTTCTATCTGCGCACGGGCAAGCGCCTCGGACGGCGCGTGACCGAGATCGCCGTCGTCTTCAAGCGCGCACCGCAGCACCTCTTCGGGCGCGGCAACGCCTCGGAGCTCGGACAGAACGCTCTGGTCATCCGCGTGCAGCCGGATGAGGGCGTGACGATCCGCTTCGGCTCCAAGGTGCCGGGCAACGGCACGAACGTGCGCGACGTGACCATGGACTTCGGATACGGTCACGCCTTCACCGAGGCGAGCCCCGAGGCCTACGAACGCCTGATCCTCGACGTCCTCCTGGGCGATCCGCCGCTGTTCCCGCGGCACGAGGAGGTCGAGCTCTCCTGGAAGATCCTCGACCCCGTGGAGAAGTACTGGGCAGCCGAGGGCGGTCCGGTCGAGCAGTACGCGCCCGGCTCGTGGGGACCGGCATCCGCCGACGACCTGCTGGCCCGCGATGGACGAGTCTGGAGACGCCCGTGATCATCGACCTTCCCGACACCACCGTCAGCCAGGTCGCGAAGCAGCTGGTCAAGGTGCGCGAAGAGGGCGGCGCCGTTGCCCTCGGGCGTGTGCTCACCCTTGTGATCGCCGCACGCAACGGCGTCGCCGAAGCGGCGATCGACGCGGCGAACGACGCCTCACGAGAGCACCCGATGCGCGTGATCGTGATCACGACGGGCGAGGGCGACTCTCGCCTCGACGCGCAGATCCGCGTCGGCGGAGACGCCGGCGCCAGCGAGGTCGTGGTCCTCCGCGCCTTCGGGGACGCGGCCAGCAACGAGGAGAGCCTGATCACCGGACTCCTGCTTCCGGATGCTCCCGTGGTCGCCTGGTGGCCCGAAGCCGCCCCCGTGGCACCCGCCCAGTCGCCCCTCGGCAAGATCGCCCAGCGCCGCATCACCGATGCCGCGACGGCGACCGACGTCCGCGACCGGCTCGCCCTGCTCGGCGAGACCCACGCCCCTGGCGACACCGATCTGGCGTGGACCCGTCTGACCCATTGGCGCGAACAGCTCGCGGCCGTGCTCGACCAGCCGCCGTACGAGCCGATCACCGGCGTCGAGGTGCGCGGGGCCGCGGCATCGCCGTCGACCGCTCTGCTGGCCGCCTGGCTGCAGATGGCCCTCGACGTTCCGGTGCGCTGGTCGTACGAAGACCCCGAGCACTGGGCGGAGGGCATCAAATCGGTGCGCCTGACTCGCGAGTCCGGAGACATCCTCCTGGAGCGTCCGACTCCCGGCGTGGCCGTGCTCACGCAGCCCGGGCAGCCGAACCACGATCTGCACCTGCCGCGACGCACTCTTCGCGAGTGCCTGGCGGAGGAGCTGCGTCGGCTCGACCCCGACGTCCTGTACGGTCGAGTCATCACCGAGGGCTGGGAGAAGTTGGGTCCGCCCGAGACAGGAGAGTGACGTCGATGACGACATCGTCCGCCGAGAAGCGGGTCGTGGTGGAAGCCACGCCCGCCGCCCTCGCCACCCGTGTGGCCGACCGATTCCTCACGCGGGTGCGCGCGCGCACCCGCAACGGTCGGATCGCACACATCGCCCTCACCGGTGGTTCGATGGGTGGAGCGGTGCTGCGCGCGGCGTCCGAGCACCCCCGGGCGACCGAGATCGACTGGTCACTCGTGCATTTCTGGTGGGGTGACGAGAGGTTCGTGCCGCGCGACGACGTCGACCGCAACTCGCTGCAGTCACGACAGGCCCTCCTCGATCACATCCCGGTGCCCGTCGAGAACGTGCATGAGGTCGCGGGACCAGACAGCGGTCTGACATTGGACGAATCCGCGGCGGCCTACGCCGCCGAACTCGCGCGGTTCGGCACCGAGGAGCATGCCTGGCCCTCGTTCGCCGTGTGCTTCCTCGGCGTCGGTCCCGACGGCCACATCGCGTCGCTCTTCCCCGATCGGGAAGAGGTCACGGTGACGGATGCGGCCGTCCTCGCCGTCCGCGACTCACCGAAGCCGCCGCCCGAGCGCGTCACGCTGACCCGCCCCGTGCTCAACTCGTCGAAGCGCGTGTGGCTCGTGCTGACGGGTGCGGACAAGGCATCAGCCCTGGGGCTCGCTCTCGCGGGAGCGAGCTACACGAGCGTGCCCGCTGCCGGGGCCAAGGGGCGCAAGCGCACGGTGTTCTTCGTGGACGAGGCTGCGGCCGCCGAGGTGTCGGTCGACCTGATCGATCAGGCGTACTGAGTCCGTATCGCCACGGGCGACCGGCACACCTCCACGGACGAGCGGAGCGGCGCTAGGGCCGGTCAGCGGAGCCGTCGTACGGCGGCGGAGTCTCCGGGCTCACCGACCCGCTCGAGCGCTCAGGCGCAGCCGTGGAGGAGGAACTCGATGATGCTGCGCCCTCCGTCCCGCCCTGCCCAGCTCCGCCCGGGGTGCTGCCACCCGGGGTGCTGCCGCGTTGGATGCCCAAGTCCTGGCTGTCGCTGAGCACCTGAGGATGGTAGCGGGCCAGGCCGACCACACCCCACACGGCGATGGCTCCGGCGACCGCGAAGATCACGAGCACCCACCACGGTGCCGCAGCGGCCTCGCCCAGCACGACCATGCCGATGAGCACCGCGACGAGAGGGTCGACGACCGTGAGCCCGGCGATCACGAGGTCGGGCGGACCTGAGCTGTACGCCGTCTGCACGAAGTATGCACCGACCGCGGCTGCCGAGACGAGCGCGAGCACGCAGATGCCGGTGATCCACTCGAACTGACCTGCTTCGATGCGCTTGATGACCACCTTCGCGAGCGTGGCGACGAATCCGTAGAGGATGCCGGCGCCGATCACGTAGAAGAGCGCCCGCATGCGATGGCGCAGGATGAGCCAGCACGCGCCGAGCACGATGATCACGACCAGGAGGAGCGCCAGGATCACGAACAGCTCGCGGTCGGTGACGTCCTGCTCGGTCGCGTAGATCGCCGCGAAGAAGACGAAGAGGAAGATGCCGCCCACACAGGCCACGATCGCGGTGAGCGACTGTTTGGTGGGCGTATGACCGGAGACGCGGGCGTTGAGCAGAGTGGTGATGACGAGCGCAATGGCGCCCAGCGGCTGCACCACGATGAGCGGTGCCTTCACGAGCGCGGCGAGCTGGCAGATCACGGCGAGCCCGAGCATGAGTGTGCCGATGAGCCATGATGGGCGGGTGAGAAGCCGTTTGAGCTGATCGAAGCTCAAGCCCGACGCGCCGTTGGCACCGCTGAGACGCTCGACCTTCTCGACCCCGCGGTGCTGGTACTGCGCTCCGAGCGACATGAAGACGGCACCGGCGAGAGCGAGGGGGATTCCGAGCAGAAGGCCCGGGTTCTGGAAGGCGCCGACGAGCTGATCGCCGACATCCTCGACCGCGTTCATCCATACCCCGGCATTCACAGTACGACCCTACCTGCCGACTGCCGCCGACTAGGGTTGTGACGTGGCTGTACTTCCGATTCGCATCATGGGCGACCCCGTCCTGCACTCCCCTGCTTCCCCCGTCGACGAGATCACGGAGGACATCCGCACCCTCGTGGCCGACATGTTCGAGACCATGGACACGGCGCCTGGAGTCGGCCTCGCCGCTCCGCAGGTGGGCGTTCCCCTGCGGATCTACACCTACGCGTACGTCGATGACGACGACCAGCCCTGGCGTGGCGTTCTCATCAACCCCGTGCTCTGGATGGTGCCGCTCGAGCCCGGCGACCCGGACCCCGACCTCGAGTCCGAAGGCTGCCTCTCCTTCCCGGGCGAGCGGTTCCCGCTGCGGCGGTCGGAGCGCGTCCACGTGACGGCGACCGACCTGGAGGGCCAGCCGGTCTCGATCGACGTCGACGGCTGGCGCGCACGCATCATGCAGCATGAGTTCGATCATCTCGACGGCATCCTCTACGTCGATCGCCTCTCCGACGGCGATTGGAAGACAGCCCAGAAGGTCGCCCGCAAGCGCGGTTGGGGCCGCCCGGGATCGAGCTGGATGCCCGGCGTCGACGACCTCGAAGGCTGAACCGCTCTCAGCCGAACCACAGGCTCCTCGAAGTTGCATCACAGACTCGCGAACGGCTAGCGTGTTCGCGGCGGGGGCTTTTCGCATGCCTCCACATCACGCTTCGGAGGGGAACCAATCATGATGAAGATGCGCACGCGACGCGCTCTGATGCTCGCAGGATCCGCAGTGGCACTCTCAGTCGCCCTGAGCGGCTGCAGTGCTCTCAACAGCCTTCTCGGCAGCGGCTCCGGCGACGCCAACCGCGATGAGGAGACCGGCCAGGTCACGGAGAGCGCGAACGTCGGCGTCTTCTCGGTGAAGCTGGGCGACTGCATGCTCGACACCGGCTCCGGCATGCTCACGGACGCCAACGTCCTCCCGTGCACCGACCCGCACGACCAGGAGGTGTACTACGAGATCACCATGCCCGACGGCGAGTTCTCCGACTCCGACGTCGACGCGGCGACGCAGGAGTGCATCGGCGATGCCTACACGACCTTCGTCGGTGTGGCCTACCAGGACTCGGCCCTCGACGTCACCACGCTCGTTCCCACCAAGGACTCCTGGGAGCAGAACAACGACCGCGTGATCCAGTGCATCATCTTCGATCCGGCCGGACAGACCACCGGATCGCTGGCCGGCGCCGCACGCTGACCGACAGCCACCAAGGAGGGTCTCGCCAATCGGCGGGGCCCTCCTTCGTGCACGCGCGCATCAGTCGTCAGAGGCACGTATCGCGAGCCAGGCGGCCACCCGATCATCGGGATCGGCGAATGACAGCCCGATCAGGTCTTCGATCCGTCGGATGCGCGCTGCCAGAGTCTGCCGGTGGATCCGCAACCGCGTGGCGCTCTCGCCCCAGGCGCCGTTCGTGGCGAGGAACACGCGCAGGGTCTCGATGAGCTCGGTCCGCTGCTCGGCGGCCCTCAGCGGATCGAGAAGCCGCGCGATCCTCTGCGTCTGGTCCGCATCCAACTGCCCGAGCACGAACGACACCGTCGGGATCGACGAGTAGCGGACGACGCGCTCCCCTCCCGCGCGAGCCGTCTCGCAGGCTTGACGGGCTTCATCGACACTGCGGGCGAGCGCATCCGTCGTGGCGGGCCGACCGAGCCCGAGATAGAGCGTCGAGGCGAAGGACCGCGCCCGATGCGCGATCTCCTCCGCATGTTCCTCGCGCACAACGCCGCGGATCAGACCACGCTGCGCGGCGAAGACATGCTCCGCCCCGAGCTCATCCAGCCACAGCGCCAGCAGATGCTCCACGTCCACGCCACTGGTGCGCGAGGTCAGGACGAATCCCACCAGACTTCGTTCGTGCACGCCCCAGCGACGCAGGAGACGCGTCGCCTCCTCCCCTCCCTCGAGCACGGTCTCCAGCATCATGGATCGGCCGAGACGCTCGAGGTGGCTGCTGTCCCGCGTGCGCATCAGAAGATCGAGCAGTGCCGCGGCCTGCGAGCTGAGCTCCCTCCCCCGACCCGAGCTGTCGTTGCGGGGTGCGGTGACGAGTTGGGCGGTGATGTCCTGCCCCGGGCCGACCGGATGCACCTGGAGCGCGCGATGGCGCACGCGAACCGGGCGCCCCACGGCGACCGCCACGGCGTCGTCGATGTGCAGGCTTCCCGCTCCCGCCGTCGTGATCACCTCCCCGTGGCGGTCGAGGAGCACCGCCCATCCATCGATCCGATGCGCGAGCTCGGCGATGACCCCCGTGATGCCGCTGCGGCGTGCGGCCAGGGTCAGCACCCGCATCGCCGAAGTGATCGCTCGGGCCTCGGCTGCCTGGTCGACGGCCAGCAGGGCCGTCAGCATCGGCGTCAGCAGCTCGCGCGACGTTCCTGCCCCGACGATCGCCGTGATGCCTCCGTCCTCGAGCAGACGTCGGAAAGAGGGCGTGTCCGCATCCGTCACGACGACCACGTCCCGGAGCAGGGCGACCCGCTCCGCATCGTCGGCGAGCCGGTCCAGTTGCCAAGCGTCGACGGTGACGAGAGTGGTGAAGAGACTGTCGGTCGGGGCGCCGAACACTTCGAGCGCGACGACGGAATTCACATGTCGCGAACTCGGAACGCCCCCGTGCAGCAGCTCCCCTTGGAGGTATCGCGCCACGGAGGCGACATCACGAGCCATCTTCTGATCATACAAAGTGTGAACACGCGCTTTGCAATCCACATATTTGTCGGATGCCCGCGGTCCCGCACTCTCCTAGCATCGTCGGCAGCCCCCTCCACCCGAAGGATGTCATGAAAGCTGTTGTCTTCCGCGATCCGCAGTCCCCGATCGAGTTCGTCGACGTCGACCTCGCCCCGCCGCGTGCAGGTGAGGTTCGAGTACGCATCGCCGCTGCCGGCGTGTGCCACTCCGACCTCCACGTCAAGCGCGGCGAATGGGATGCGGCTGCTCCCCTGGTCATGGGACACGAGGGTTCCGGTGTCGTGACCGAACTCGGCGAAGGTGTCACCACACTGGCCGTCGGCGATCACGTCGTCCTGAGCTGGGTGCCCCCGTGCGGTGAGTGCCGCTACTGTCGCGCCGGCCACGAGGCACGCTGCCAGAAGGTCGCGACCGTGGTCGCTCCCCTCGGCGTGCTGTTCGACGGCACCTCGCGCCTCAGCCTCGACGGCGAACCGCTGCACCACTATCTCGGAGTCTCCTCGTTCGCGGAGGAGGTCGTCGTTCCCGCCTCGGGGGCCGTCAAGGTCCGTGACGACGCGCCGCTCGATGTCATCGCCGTCGTCGGCTGCGCGGTGGCCACGGGCGTCGGCGCCGTCCTCAACACGGCGGCGGTCGAGCCCGGTTCCACCGTCGTCGTGATCGGCTGCGGCGGCGTCGGCCTCAATGTCGTGCAGGGCGCGCGCCTGGCCGGCGCCGAACGCATCATCGCGATCGACGTGCGTCCGGAGAAGACGCAGATGGCGCTGCAGTTCGGCGCGACGGATCGCATCGATGCCTCGCTGGGCGACCCCGTCGCCCAGCTGCGCGAACTCATCCCGGACGGCGTGGACTACGCGTTCGACGCGATCGGCCGCACATCGACGACCGAGCAGTCGATCCAGATGCTCGGCCTCGGCGGTGCCGCCGTGATCGTCGGCCTCCCTCCCACGGGAGCCCGTGCCTCGTTCGAACCCCTCGTCCTCGCCGAGGCCGACCAGCGCATCCTGGGATCGAACTACGGCTCCGTGCGTCCCTCGATCGATGTCCCGGCGCTGGTGGACCGCTACATGGACGGCCAGCTCAAGATCGATCCGCTCATCTCCGGTCGACGTCCGCTCGCCGAGGCCGCTGCGGCGCTCGACGATCTCGAGACCGGCTCCGCGCTCCGCACGCTTCTCATCCCCTGACCGCACGCCACCCGCAGCCTCCACCCCATCCCCGGAAACCCGAATCCAGGAGAACCATGTCAGACACCGTCGTCGCCCCACCCGGCACGCCCACCGATGCCGGTCTTCGCACCGGCGTCATGAGCGGACCGGAACTCGCCGCCCAGGCCATCGCGAACATCGCCCCCAGCGCCGTCATCGCGTTCACCGCTGCGGCCATCTTCCTCGGTGCCGGCAACGGCACCATCTACGCCTTCGCACTCGCGACCATCGTCATCCTGTGCGTCGGCTACTGCGTTGTCGTGTTCGCCCGCAAGCACGCCTCTGCGGGATCGCTCTACACCTATGTCTCCAAGGGGCTCGGTCCGTTCGGCGCATTCCTCGCCGGCGTCACACTGCTGATCGGCTGCTTCGGCATCGCTGCGGCTTCACTCAGCGGCTCCGTCAGCTACATGGCGCAGTTCCTCACCATGCTGGGCCTCCCCGCCCAGGGCCTCGGGTGGGACATCGGCCTCGCCGTCGTCCTCGGCGGCCTGGCGACGCTGTTCACGATCCGCGGGATCCGCCTGTCCGCCCGGGTCTCGCTCGTACTGGAGCTCGTCTCGGTGGGAATCATCCTCGTTCTCCTGATCGCCGCGCTCGTGTGGGCCGGCCCCGCCGCGTGGGACCCCGCGCAGGTGCTCGCTTCCGGATCGTCGTTCCAGGGGGTCGCGTCCGGCATGGTCCTCGGCATCCTCGGTTTCGTCGGCTTCTCCTCCGCCGACGCGCTCGGTCGCGAGGCCAAGGAGCCGTACAAGGCCATCCCCCGCGCGATCATGTGGAGCGCCCTCGGTGTGGGGGTGCTGTACGTGTTCGCCGCGTACACCCAGATCACGGTACTCGGTGACGACCTCGCCACCTCGTCCAGTCCCCTGGAGAGCATGTCCGCACTGATCGGGATGCCCGGCTGGTTCGCGGCCGTGCTCACGTTCGGTGTCTCCGCGTCGTTCTTCGCCGTGGTCGTCGCTCCGCTCAACGTGATCGGTCGCATCGTGTACGTGATGGGCAAGGAGGGCGTCGTCGCCGAACGATTCGGACGCACCCACGAGCAGCATCTGACGCCTCACCGCGTCCTGATCATCGCCGGCGCTGCAGCCGTGGCGGTGGACATCGTGCTGCTGCTCTCGGGCGCGGCGACCGGCGAGATCCTCGTCTGGGTGAACACCTGGGGCACCTACGGCTACATGGTCGCCTACGCACTCGTCGCGATCGCCTGTGTCGTCTACACGCAGCGCGCGAAGATGCGCAATGGACTCGTGAAGGTCTGCGCGACGGTCGCCGTCGTCACCATGGCCTACGTCTTCTTCGCGAACGTCTGGCCGGTGCCGGTCTTCCCCTACAACGTGATCCCCTACGTGTTCCTCGTGACGGTCGCCCTGGCCCTCACCCGGTACGCCTACCTGGCCCGCCGTCGGCCCGAGGTCATCGCCCGCATCGGGCAACACCGAGACGAGCGCGATGGAGGGCGTCGGCTGATCCGGCCTCCCTCGGACGAGAAGAGCCCCTTCCGATGAGGGGCTCTTCTCGTACCTCGGCTGATCGACGTCCGCTCTTCGACGGTGCCTGCTCGACGGTGCCCGTTCGGTGCACGGGAAAACGAGAGAAGCCCCCTCCGTGGAGGGGGCTTCTCTCGTTGGCTCCCCGGCTTGGACTCGAACCAAGAACCTGCCGGTTAACAGCCGGCTGCTCTGCCAATTGAGCTACCGAGGAATGTGCACCGCTGAGCGGGCAACTCGACAAGCTTAGCAAACTCCCGGACCTGTTCACGACACCGGGGCGCCGTTCGCGGATGCCGGGCGTGTCGGGGTCAGTGGCGCGAATCCGACTCCGCGTTCGGCACCCACAGCAGGTCCTTGCCCACGCCGCGCGCGACGACATGTCCGTTGCGGAGCATGAGCGTCTCGGCATTCAGCTCGCGGATGAAGTCGGCGTCATTGGTGACGAGGAGAGCGGCCATCGACTGCTCCTTGCGACGACGGGTGATCGCATCGAACACGACCGGCCGCACCTCGAGGTCGAGATTCGCGAGCACCTCGTCGGCGATGAGCACCTTCGGCTCCAGGACGAACGACCGCGCGATCGCCACGCGCTGACGCATGCCGGCACTGAGCTCGTAGGGGAACTTCGCGGCTGTTCCGAGGGGAAGGTGCAGCTCGTCGAGCAGAGTGGCGACGCGGATCGAGAGTGCCTTCGTGTTCACCCGCCGCTCGCGCATGAGGATGGGCTCCGCGATCACCTCGTTCACGGTGAGTCGCGGCGGCAGATCGGCGCCGGCGCCCTGCGGTACGAATCCGGTGCGATAGGTGAGGATCCGATGCTTGCGACCCGGCCGACGCACGTCCACCCCGCACACCTCGGCACGCCCGCCGACGACCTTGACCGAGGGATCGGTGGAACCGGCGAGAGCGGCGACCAGCGTCGATTTACCCGAACCCGTGGGGCCCGCGACGCAGATGAGTCCGCCCGGCACAAGGGAGAAGGTGACGCCGTCGACGGCCCGAGTCGGGATCCCGTGTCCGATGCGGTCGATCACCAGATCGGAGCAATCGATCGCGTTCGTGGATACGGGCCTGCGGGACATGACTCCATCCTGCCCTCTGGGCGATGCCGGTACGCGTTACGACTCGGCGAAGCGCTGACGCTCTGCGTCGATGTCGCGCAGACGCATCCGCAGCGCGCGACCACCGTCGGAATCGGCGGGCACACGCTGCACCGCACCGAGGAGCTCCTGCTTCTCGTGCTCGAGCTGGCGGAGCACGAGCCTGCGGGCGAGGTCGGCCACGGTGGCGACAGCCCGCTCTTCCGTCCGCTCCGGGAATGGAGTCATCAGCAGCTCCCCCGCGAGCGAGCGGTAGGGCTCGCGGACGCCGTTCACGGCCTCGGTCACCCAGCCGGCCCTGCTGCGGTCGGGAGCCGCGGCGACGGCCTCGCGCACGGCATCCAGTGCCGGGGTGCGGAACGGCGCCTCCAGAGCCCTGTTGAGGAGGGCCTGATCGACCTGATGCCCGTACTGCAGGGCTCCCATCAGCGCATCGCGTTCGACCGCGACGTCGGGGCTGCGAGGCAGGGTCGCGAGAGTGACCGGAGCGACGAGGGGAGCGCCGGTCACCGAGTCGATCTGCGGAGCCTCCCGACGCACCTGATGCGGTGCAGGTCCCCCACGAGCCGCGCGTTCGACTTCACTGCGCACCTCGGTGGGATCCATCCCGAGCCGACGCGCCAGCACACGCTCGTATCCCGGCCGGAGGAGCTGGTCACGGATCTCGGCCACGATCGGAGCCGCGGCCCGCAGAGCCCCGACCCGACCCTCGACCGTCGAGAGGTCGAAGCCACTCAGCTTGCGGTCGATCGCGAACTCGAACATCGGCTGCTTCGCGTCCATCAGTCCGCGAACCGCGGCGTCTCCGCGTTGAAGACGCAGATCGCACGGGTCGAGGCCGTCGGGCGCGACGGCGACGAAGGTCTGCGCGTTGAAACGGTCGTCCTCCGTGAAGGCACGCAGCGCGGCCTTCTGCCCCGCCTCGTCACCGTCGAACGTGAAGACGACCTCACCGGATGCGTTGTCGTCACCCATCACCCGGCGCAGCACCTTGATGTGATCGGTGCCGAAGGCCGTGCCACATGTCGCGATCGCCGTCGTGAGACCGGCGAGGTGACAGGCCATCACGTCTGTGTATCCCTCGACCACGACCACACGGCGAGGGTCGCCGCGAGCGATGTCGCGCTTGGCGAGGTCGAGCCCGTACAGCACCTGCGCCTTCTTGTAGATGGGCGTCTCCGGGGTGTTCAGGTACTTGGGTCCCTGGTCGTCGTCGAAGAGCTTGCGCGCGCCGAATCCGATGGTCTGCCCCGAGACATCCCGGATCGGCCACACCAGACGCCCGCGGAAGCGGTCGTAGACCCCGCGCTGCCCCGTGGAGACGAGACCCGCATTGCTCAGCTCCTCGCGGGTGAACCCCTGCGCGGTCAGCGCCTTGAGCATCCCGTCCCAGCCGCGCGGAGCGAAGCCGACTCCGAAATGCGCCGCAGCTCCGGCGTCGAATCCTCTCTCACCGAGAAAGCGCCGTCCTGCCTCCGCATCGGGGGTGAGCAGCTGCGCACGGAAGAACTCCGCCGCCGCGGTGTTCGCCGCGTACAGCCGGCTGCGGCCGCTCGTCTCGGGGGCTGCTCCCCCGTCTTCATAGTGCAGTGTGTACCCGATACGCCCGGCGAGACGCTCGACTGCTTCCGTGAAGCTGACGTGATCCATCTCCCGCAGGAAGGAGTAGACGTCCCCCGACTCCCCGCATCCGAAGCAGTGGTAGTACCCCACCTGCTGGCGCACATGGAAGCTCGGGCTCTTCTCATCGTGGAAAGGACACAGCCCCTTGAGCGACCCGACACCGGCCGACTTGAGAGCGACACGCTCCCCGATGATGTCGGCGATGTTCGTGCGCGCCTTCACCTCATCGACATCGGCCTGCCGGATCCGGGGCATCAGTGCGCCCTTTCGGCGACGGGCAGCCGCTCGGCGTGCGCCTGGGCGCCAGGGCGGGCGTGACGGGGAGTCCAGATCCCGACCTCGGCCGGATCGATCTCGCCGACGAGGCGGTTGTGCCAGTCGATCGCGCTCTGGTCGGTGAGGCTCGCGATCTGGTCCACCACGACTCTGGCGCGTTCGGCGTCGTTCTCCGCCGCGACGAAGTCCGCGGCGAACGCGGGCTCGAGCACATCGGACCCGGCGGACCACAGCGCGTCAGTCGACCAGAGGGCGTCGGCGAGTCTCTTCAGCACCCGCCGCTGCTCCTTGTAGACGCCCTTGCGGGCTTCGATCGTGACGATCGCCTGCCCCATGATGCCCTTGAGCACGGCGATCTCGACCTCGATCACTCGCGGGACGACGACATGGGCGTTGTAGCGGACGAGTGCTGTCGTGCCGTAGGCCTCCGTGGTCGCGGAGACCGAGGCTCGGGCGAAGCGTCCGATCAGATCGCTCGTGAGGTTCTTGAGACGGGCCAGTGCCTGGCGGGAGCGGTCGAACGACGAGAGCCACATCGGCTGCGACGCGAGGCGGTAGAGCGCATCGGCGAGTTCATCGCGAGTGAAGTCGTATCCCACCCACTGCTGGATCCGTCCGACGAGAGCGTCGTGCTGACGGGGGTCGGCGAGCTGAGCGACGTCGACATAGCCGTTCACGATGGCGTCCTCGAAGTCGTGGACCGAGTACGCGATATCGTCGGAGAGATCCATGATCTCGGCTTCGATGCAGCGGAGACGCCCCGGCGCCCCTTCGCGCATCCAGCGGAAGACCGCCTCGTCCTCGGGGTACACCCCGAACTTCAGCCGACCACCCGGGTCCGGCACCGGACTGTCGACCGTCCACGGGTACTTGCACGTGGCGTCGAGGCTCGCACGGGTCAGATTCAACCCCACGGAACGGTCGGCGTCGTCGAGGACCTTCGCCTCCAGCCGCGAGAGGATGCGCAGGGACTGGGCGTTCCCCTCGAAGCCCCCGATGGGCTCTGCCCACTCGTTGAGAGCTCGTTCGCCGTTGTGACCGAAGGGAGGATGCCCCAGGTCGTGGCTCAGGCACGCCGTGTCGACGACATCCGCCGAGACGCCGAGGGCGACAGCGAGCTCGCGCCCGACCTGAGCCACCTCGAGGGAATGCGTCAGCCGGTTGCGGGCGAAATCCGCGGTGCTGGCGGGACTGAGCACCTGCGTCTTCGCGGCGAGTCGGCGCAGCGCGGCGGAGTGCAGAACACGGGCACGATCGCGAGCGAAATCGTTGCGCTCGGAACGATGGGTTTCGGCGAAGAAGCGTTCGGCGTCTCGCGCGTCGTAGCCGTCGGCGCGCAGGCCTGCCTTGGGGTCAACCGCCACTGTTCTCGATCTCCGCTCCACGCATCATCTCCGAGGTGTCGGATGCGATCTCCCGCGACTCCAACCACTTCTCCGGCAGGGCGGTGCGCTTCGGGTGTCCCGCTCGACCGCGCTGCCCCTCGGCGTCCGCACCGGGATAGGGCGCCGTGTGATCGAGCCGGCCGAGGAGGTCGTCGATCTCGGCGAGGCTGGATGCCGTGGCGAGTCCGGTGCGGATGTCGCCCCCGACCGGGTAGCCCTTGAAGTACCAGGACACGTGCTTGCGGATATCCCGGCACCCGCGGTCCTCATCCTCGAAGAACTCGACCAGCAGCTCGGCGTGGCGACGGAAGGCGTTCGCGACGAAGCCGAGTGTCGCATCGACGGTCTTCCCCTCCCCACCGAAGGCCGTGGCCAGCTCGCCGAACAGCCACGGGCGTCCGAGGCAGCCACGCCCGACCACGACACCGTCGCAGTCGGTCTGCGCCATCATGCGCACGGCGTCGTCGGCCGACCAGATGTCGCCGTTGCCGAGCACCGGGATGCTCGTGACCGCCTGCTTCAGCTCGCCGATCGCGTTCCAGTCCGCGAACCCCGAGTAGAACTCGCCAGCGGTCCTGGCGTGCAGCGCGACCGCGGCCGCCCCTGCATCTTCAGCCGCTCGCCCGGCATCGAGGAAGGTGAGGTGGTCTTTATCGATGCCCTTGCGCATCTTCACCGTGAGCGGGATGTCGCCTGCGGCTTTCACCGCCTGGTCGACGATATCGGCGAACAGCTTCGACTTCCACGGCAGCGCCGCGCCCCCGCCGCGGCGCGTGACCTTCGGCACCGGGCACCCGAAGTTGAGGTCGATGTGGTCGGCGTGGTCCTCGGCGACGATGATGCGGACGGCCTCGGCGATGGTCTTCGGGTCGACGCCGTACAGCTGGATGGACCGCGGCGTCTCCGACTCGTGGTGGCGGATCAGTCGCATGGTGGTCTCGTTGCGCTCGACGAGAGCGCGCGAGGTGATCATCTCGCTGACGTACAGCCCGGCGCCGTACTCACGACACAGTCGCCGGAAGGCGGTGTTGGTGATCCCCGCCATGGGTGCGAGGACGACCGGCACGTCGAGATCGATCGGACCGATGCGAAGGGGGCGGGCAGGTGCGGTGGCGAGAGTCATGTCCCCTCTATTCTCCCAGACGCGGAGCCCACGGGGATGCGGCGATCTAAGCTGTGAATATGACCGAATCCGCGCTCCGCACGATCCCGTTCACCGACGCGAAGGGCGAGGAGAAGACGCTCGACGATCTCGGTGCCGACGTGGTGCTGGTCGTGAACGTCGCCTCCAAGTGCGGCCTGACGCCGCAGTACGAGCAGCTCGAGGAGCTGCAGCGTCTGTACGGCGACCGCGGGTTCACGGTCGTCGGCTTCCCGTGCAACCAGTTCTTCGGCCAGGAGCCCGGCTCGGTGGACGACATCCTCGAGTTCTGCTCGACGACGTACGGCGTCACGTTCCCGGTCAACGACAAGGTCAAGGTGAACGGCAAGAACGCCGCGGAGCTCTACAAGGCACTCAAGGAGACCCCGGACGCCGGCGGAAAAGCCGGACGGGTCGAGTGGAACTTCGAGAAGTTCCTCGTGCTGCCGGATGGGGACGTCCTGCGCTTCCGCCCGAAGCAGAAGCCGGACGCCCCCGAGATCGTCAGCGCCATCGAAGCCGCGCTGACCCGCTAGATCGAGCCGAGCGTCGGACCGGCGCCGAACGGTCAGACGGCTGCCGTCTCCGTCTCGGCTTCTCCGCGCTTCGACCAGAGGTCGCGGAGGACGTTCTCGAACGCCGCCGGTGGCTGCGCCCCGCTGATGCCGTACTGGCCGTCGACGACGAAGAACGGCACACCCTGGATGCCGTAGGCGCGGGCCTGGGCCTGATCCTGACGAACCGCCGGCAGGTACTGCTCGCTCTCGAGCGCCGCGCGAGCGCGATCTGCGTCGAGGCCGACCTCGGTCGCGAGCTCGACCAGGTCGTCGATACGGCCGACGTGCTTGCCTTCGGTGAAGTAGGCGGACATGAGCCGCTCCTCCAGCTCGTGCTGCAGGCCCTCGGCCTTCGCGAAGTGCAGCAGCTCATGAGCCTTGACCGTGTTGGTGTGCTGCAGCAGGTCGAAGCGGTACTCGAGTCCCGCGTTCGCGGCGACACCGGTCACATTCGACAGCATCTGCTCGACCTGCTCGCGCGGCATTCCCTTGTGCCCGGCGAGGAAGTCGATCTCGTCGCCGTCGAAGTCGACGGGGGTGTCGGGCGAGAGCTCGAAGGAGTGGAAGGTGATGTTGACCTGCGGTGCGTCCTCGTCGGCGGCGACCGCTTCGAGACCCTTCTCGAGGTTGCGCTTGCCGATGTAGCACCAGGGGCAGGCGATGTCGGACCAGATGTCGATAGAGATGGGTTCAGTCACACTCTCATGCAACCGCATGCGCCTATGAGCTATTCCGAGGCAGCCACAGCTCGCGGGTAGGCTTCTCGGATGCTCTCCGCCGACGACCCGCTGCCGCTCCGGCCGGAGCGGGTTCTGGTGGCGGGCGTCTCCGGCTCGGGGAAGACGACCCTGTCGCGGCGTATCGGCACGATGTGGAGCCTGCGCCACGTCGAGATCGACGGTCTGTTCCACGGACCGAACTGGACTCCTCGCCCCGAGTTCCTCGACGACGTGCGCGCCTTCGCGTCCGACGACCGTTGGGTCACCGAGTGGCAGTACACGAGCAAGGGCACGGATGCGATCCTCACGCCGCGCGCGCAGCTCGCCGTCTGGCTGGACTATCCCCACCGCGTCGTGCGCGCCCGTCTGATCCGGCGCACGCTCGCCCGCGGCATCCTGCGACTCGAGCTCTGGAACGGGAACCGCGAGAAGGGACCGTGGAACCTGCTGAACCGCGATCCCGAGGAGAACATCCTCGCGTGGCAGACGGCGACGCTCCACAAATGGAGCGAGCGGTTTCCGGCCCTGCAGGAACACTTCCCCCACCTCGTCGTCGTGAGGCTGCGCCATCCGCGGGAAGCCGAGAGGTGGCTCCGGGCTCAGGCCGAGGCCTCCGGCGTGTCGATCGCGCCGCCGAAACGACGATCGCGCGACAGATAGATACCGATGGCGCGCCACAGCTCCTCACGCGAGAAATCGGGCCAGAGGGTGTCGAGGAACACCATCTCGGCGTAGGCCGACTCCCACAACAGGAAGTTCGAGGTGCGTTGCTCCCCCGAGCTGCGCAGGAACAGGTCGACGTCCGGCATGTCGGGCACATACAGGTTCCGGCGGATCATCTTCTCGGTGATCGCCTTCGGCTTCACCCGCCCGGCGGCGACATCCTCGGCGACCGCCCGCATCGCATCGACGAGCTCCACCCTGCCGCCGTAGTTCACACACATGGTGAGGGTGAGCACGTCGTTGCCACGAGTGAGCTGCTCGGCGTGCTGGAGCTCCTTGATGACGCTTCCCCACAGACGCGGCTTGCGTCCGGCCCAGCGGATCCGCACGCCCCATTCGTTGAGCTGATCACGGCGTCGGTGCAGCACGTCGCGGTTGTACCCCATCAGGAAGCGGACCTCCTCGGGAGAGCGCGCCCAGTTCTCGGTCGAGAACGCGTACACGGAGAGATGCTTCACCCCGGCCTGGATCGCGCCGGCGACCACATCGAGAAGCACCTCCTCCCCTGCCTTGTGACCTTCGATCCGGTTGAGGCCCCGGCGGTTGGCCCAGCGGCCGTTGCCGTCCATGACGATCGCCACGTGCTCCGGCACGGCCCGGAACACAGGGGGATGCACGCCGGTCCAGTCCAGCGGGCGATAGGCCACGGCGTCCTTGTGCGTATACGGCTTCGGGCTCACCGTTCTCCTTCCGAAGGGATGTCGGACACGTGGGCGAGGGAGCGGATCCCGCGTTCCAGATGCCATTGAGCGTAGGCGGAGACCAGGCCGGACGCGGCGGCCGTGTCGGCGGGCGAAGACCCGTCGATGACGTCCCACTCGCCGGCGATCAGCGCCCGGAGCAGCGCCAGGGTCTTCTCGGCGACGCGGGGGCTCCCGGCAGGGGCGCAGTTCTGGCAGACCAGTCCGCCCAGCTGCGCGACGAACCGGGAGTGCGGACCCGGAGTGCCGCAGCGCGCGCATTCGTCGAGGGAGGGCGCCCATCCGGAGAGGGACATCACCCGCAGCAGATACGAGTCGAGGATGCTGCGGGCGACATGCTCTCCGCGGGACAGCGCACGCAGCCCGCCGACGAGGAGCAGGTACTGGTCGGGCGTCGCCTCCGAGTCGCTCAGGCGATCGGCCGTCTCGACCATCGCGTTGGCCGCCGTGAACCGGTCGTAGTGCGCGGCGATGTCCGTTCCGTAGGAACCGAGCGACTCGGCCTGCTGCACGATGTCGAGCGAGCGGCCTTGATACAGCTGCACGTCGGCGACCATGAACGGCTCGAGTCTGGCCCCGAACTTCGACGAGGTCCGGCGCACGCCCTTCGCGACCGCGCGAACCTTGCCATGACGCCGCGAGAGCATGATGACGATGCGATCCGCCTCACCGAGCTTGTGGGTGCGCAGGATCACCGCTTCGTCTCGATAGGTGGGCACCCTCCGATTATCCTCCGTGCGCGAGAATGGAGGCGTGACCGAACCGCTCTTCACCATTCCGCTGTGGGCGGACCTCCTCGGCGTCGGCCTCGGTGGCGTCCAGGGCGCGATGTTCGCATCGGGGTTCCAGGGGCAGCGTCGACTCGACTGGCTCGGCGTCTCGATCATCGGCATCATGATCGGGATGGGTGGCGGTCTCATCCGCGACATCCTGCTGGGGCAGACGCCCGCCACCCTGCAGAATCAGTGGTATCTGGTCACCGCCGGCGGGGCGGCCCTGCTCGGCATGCTGCTCGCGGGCCTCTTCACCCGGCTGAACACCGTGATCGTGGTCCTCGATGCCGTGGTGATCGGCATGTTCGGCGCCTTCGGGACGAGCAAGGCCCTCGCATTCGGGATCCCCGAAGTCCCGGCGGTCTTCATCGGCGTCTGCGCCGCGGTCGGTGGCAGCGTGCTCCGCGACATGCTCATGGGGCTTCCGACCGCGATCATGCACGTCGGTTCGCTCTACGCGGTCGCCGCGGGGGCAGGATGCACCTTCATCGTGATCGCCGTCGCCCTCGGAATGCCGATCACTCTCGCGGCGGTCATCGGCATCGCCGTCACAGCCGTCATCCGGGTCCTCGCCGTCACGTTCGACGTCTCCCTGCCCGAGCAGCGGCGCATCTACCGCCGCAAGGTGGCCGCAGAGACCGGCGCGATCGCGATCGTCAAGCCCAGCGCCGACCTCTGAGGACCAGCACGACACGCTCTCAGCGCGGCGAGGAATCCGAGACGATGCCGGCGAGCCCGTCGATCACCCGTGCCACACCGAAGTCCCATGCGACGTCGGCGTCGTAGGGGCCGTCCATCGCTTCGCCGGCTGCTTGACCGACCGCCTGAGCAAGGGGGAAGTCCGCCCCGAGATATCCCGTCACGCGCGGCGCGGCCTCGGCCCAGAACGGTCCGAAGCGCTCCCGCGCTGCACTCCCGCGCATTCTCGCCGCCGTCGCCCTCACGAAGTCGAGGACGAAGGACAACGCCGCGTCACGCTCGACATCAGACAGTCCGGCGTCGTCGAATGCCCGCAACTCGCGGTCGTATTTCGCTATCGTTCCCGGACCCACGACGACTCGAGCATCATCGATGTCCAGCAACCATGCATGGGCGCGGAACAGGGCGAGATTCTCATCGGCCACGCGACGCACGCGGGCTCGCCACCCCGCTCTGTCCGTCGGCGACGTCACCATCCTCGCGTGCGCCTCGTCGACCATCAGGACGAGCAGCTCCGCCCGACTGTTGACGTGCGTGTAGACGGACATCGCCGTGAGGTCGAGCGACTGCGCCAGCGCACGGATCGTCATCGCCTCGGTCCCACCGGCGTCCGCGAGTTCGATCGCCCCGGACACCACGGCGTCGACGGATACGCGAGAACGCGGCCCGCGACGGCCGTCCGCTCGCTCGGACGCGTCCTTGCGCCAGAGCAGGTCCACGAGATTCTTGGCCATTTCGGAATATCCTCCCGCGTCGACGACTTAACTCTGTACGTTGTACGTAGTTTATGACAGGAGAACTGTGAACATCACTCAGACCGCCATCTCGCTCAACGTTCCCGACGTCGCCGCCTCGGCGTCCTTCGCCAAGACCCACTTCGGCTTCGAGGAGGCGATGTCCGCCGAGGGCTTCGTCTCCCTGCAGCACCCGGACTCTCCACCGAGCATCATCTTCCTCGAGACCGGGCTGAGCACGTTCCGCCCGCAGGAGATCGCCGGCTCCGCAGGGGAAGGCACCCTGGTCGTTTTCGTCGTCGACGACATCGACCGGGAATTCGCGCGCATCTCCGACGCCGGAGCGCGGGTCATCACTCCCCCGGAGACCGAGCCCTGGGGTGAGCGCTACTGCCAGTTCGCCGATCCGAACGGGCTCGTCTGGCAGCTGGTGCAATGGGTCGCATAGTCCCCTGACCAGAGGTGCACACACAGACGACGGCGGCCGGGGTCCTCGGGGGATTCCGGCCGCCGTCGTCGAGACGCGTCGATCAGACCGCCGCGAGCTCCTGCTGACGCGTGCGGATCGAACGGTTCACACCCGACACGATCGCCTTGAGGGACGCGGTCGAGATGTCGCCGTCGATGCCGACGCCCCACAGACGCTGATCGCCGACCTGCAGCTCGACGTAGGCTGCCGCCTGCGCGTCGCCACCGGCGCTGAGCGCATGCTCGACGTAGTCGTACACCGTGATGTCGAAGCCCTGCCCACGCAGCACCTCGACGAAAGCGGCGACAGGCCCGTTGCCGTTGCCGGTGACGGACACCTGCTGATCGTCGTCACGCAGGACCACGTCGAGGGCGACGTCGCCGGACATGTCGCTGCGGGTCTGCGTGGCGAGGAGCTCGAAGCGTCCCCACTTCGCCGCCGTGTCGACCGCCGGAAGGTACTCGTCGTTGAAGATCGACCAGATCTGCTCGCTCGTGACCTCTCCACCCTCGGCATCCGTCTTCGCCTGCACGACGCCCGAGAACTCGATCTGGAGCTTGCGGGGCAGATCGATCGCGTGGTCGGCCTTCAGCAGGTAGGCGACACCGCCCTTGCCGGACTGCGAATTCACGCGGATGACGGCCTCGTAGGAGCGACCGAGGTCCTTCGGGTCGACGGGCAGGTACGGTACGGCCCACTCGATGTCGTCGACCGTCACGCCCTCGGCCTCGGCACGCACGGCCATGGCTTCGAAGCCCTTCTTGATCGCGTCCTGATGCGATCCGCTGAAAGCGGTGAAGACGAGGTCGCCCGCCCACGGGCTGCGCTCCGGCACCGGCAGCTGGTTGCAGTACTCGACCGTGCGCTTGACCTGGTCGATGTCGCTGAAGTCGATCTGCGGGTCGATACCCTGCGTGAAGAGGTTGATGCCCAGCGCGACGATATCGACGTTGCCCGTGCGCTCGCCGTTGCCGAACAGGCATCCCTCGATGCGATCGGCGCCGGCCATGTAGCCGAGCTCAGCCGCTGCGATCGCGGTACCGCGGTCGTTGTGCGGGTGCAGCGACAGGATCACGTTCTCGCGGTGCGCGAGGTGACGGCTCATCCACTCGATCGAATCGGCGTAGACATTGGGCGAGGCCATCTCGACCGTGGCGGGCAGGTTGATGATCACCTTGCGGTCGGGAGTGGGCTCGAAGACCTCGATCACCTGGTTGCAGATGTCGACGGCGAACTCGAGCTCCGTGCCGGTGTAGCTCTCGGGCGAGTACTCGTAGTAGACCTTCGTGTCGGGGATGGTCTTCTCGAACTGCCGGCACAGGCGCGCCCCCTCGAGCGCGATGTCGATGATGCCCTGTTTGTCGGTGCGGAAGACGACCTCGCGCTGCAGCACGCTCGTCGAGTTGTACAGGTGAACGATGGCCTGCTTGGCGCCGGCGATCGACTCATAGGTGCGCGCGATGAGGTGCTCACGCGCCTGCGTCAGCACCTGGATGGTGACGTCGTCCGGGATCAGGTCCTCTTCGATGAGCTGACGGACGAAGTCGAAGTCGGTCTGGCTCGCCGAGGGGAAGCCGACCTCGATCTCCTTGTACCCCATGCTGACGAGCAGCTCGAACATCACGCGCTTGCGCTCGGGCGACATCGGGTCGATCAGGGCCTGGTTGCCGTCACGGAGGTCGACCGCGCACCAACGGGGCGCCTTGGTGATGCGGGCGTCGGGCCAGGTGCGGTCAGGCAGGTGGACGTTGATCTGCTCGTGGAACGGCCGGTACTTGTGGATCGGCATAGCGGACGGGCGCTGAGTGTTCTGCATGATGGGGCTTCTTCTCTTCGTCAAGATGAACGGGCCAACACAAGCGCCGCGACGAGGAAGGCCCTAGCTTTAGGACTCGTCGCGGCAGCTAAGAAGAAGCAGACCGCCGAAAGGCATGAGGTCATGCTAGCAGGGATGCGATCGCGGTACCGACGTGTCTGAGACGATCCGGATCTCACCGACACTCGTCGGTATGAGCACATCGCAGCGTCGCCTGTCCATCGCCGCCGCCTCAGGCGTCGGCCTCCTGTTCCTGAGCGCATGCACGACGGGCCCCGGCACCTCGCCGGCTCCGACAAGCACGACGGCGTCGTCCGAGCAGCGCATCGAGGACGCCCGGCCCGATCTCCCCGAAGGGCGCGTGATCGGGGTGGGTACGGTGCTGGACGTGGGTGGCGACGTGCAGCTGTGCATGGGAGCGATCATGGAGTCGTCTCCTCCGCAATGCGACGGCGTCCCCGTCGACGGCTGGTCCTGGGACGACGTGGAGGGTCGCGAGTCCAGTGGGGAGACGACGTGGGGTGCATACGCCGTGTATGCCACCTACGACGGCGAGCGACTCACGAACACCGATCCGCCAATCATGCTCGCACTCTTCGACCCGATCGCCCCGGAGGATCCCACGGACGGTGTCGACGGCACGACGCCGCCCGGAGAACTCAGCCGCATCCAGGACGACATCTCGGCCCGCCTCGACGATGAGGCGGTCACCCTCCGCACCGATCGCGGTTACGTGTGGCTCGATGTCGTCTGGGATGACGGGACGATCCAGGATGCCGCGGACGCGGAGTACGGAGACGGTGTCGTGATCGTGACGTCCACGCTCCGGGAGATCGACTGAGCGCCCGCCGTCGTGTGCGATCATTTCCACGTGCATAGACCTCCGGTCGCGATGCGATGAGAATCGAGTTGCTCATCGGCGGGTTCGCCATCCTCATCGGCATCCTCGCGTCGATCCTGTCCCGGCAGACCACCGAGCTCATCGTCGCGGGGAACTACGTGATCGGATCACATCGCGGATCCGTGGCGAATGCCACGCAACGACCATGGATGACACGACTGATCGGCATCGTTTTCGTGATCGTCGGAGCAGTCCTGGTGGTGTACGGCGTCGATGACGCGCCTGGTCCCCGCCCCGCTCCTGCTGAGCAGTGGGAGCTCATCCTGCCGCTCGTGTCCTCGGGTGTTCTGGGAGCCTTCGGGCTCGGCGTCCTCGCCTCACGACGCCGCCTCACCGTCCTTGCCGCCGAACGGTTGAAGGTGAATGGTGCTGAGATCTATGAGGGCGATCAAGCGGAGAGGAGCGCCCGCATGATCGTGTTGACGTTCGCTATCTGGATCTTCGTCGTCTCCGCATTGATTTCTGCGGCCGGGGTCATCTTCTACCTGCGGGCCTGAGCCGGAGGACGCTGAAGCAGCGGACACACATCGGACAGACAACGCCCCTGCACTAGGGGATCAGAGCGATCTTGCCGCCGGGATGGCCGGTGGCGAGAAGCCGATGCGCCGCCGGTGCGTCGGCCAGGGGGAAGGTGCGGGCCAGAGGGACCACGAGATCGCCGTTCTGCGCCAGCGCGACCAACTCTCCCCGCACCTCGTCGCGGAAGCGGGCGCTCTGAGGCATCGACCCGGCGATGAAGCGGATGCCGTCACCCTCCGCGCGACCCGCGGCGGCAATCGTGACGATCCGTCGACGGTCGGTGATGAGTTCGAGGGACGCGTCCACGGCTTCCCGCGTTCCCGCCGTGTCCAAAGCCGCAGCGATCGGAACATCCGCAAGGTCGCGGACTCGGCCGGAGAGCCCGGGGCCGTACTCCACAGGGACGCCCCCGAACCTTCGGACTTCGCCGAAGCGGGCTGAGCTCGCCGTTCCGATGACGCGGATGCCGCGGAGCCGCGCCTGCTGCAGCACGCTCACACCGACGGCGCCGGAAGCGCCGTGGAGAAGGATCGTCTCCCCTGGTGCCGCAGCGGTGACGGCGAGCATCTCTGCGGCCGTGGTGCCGACGAGCAGCAGATTCGCGGCCTCTGGGTGCGTGAGCGTCGACGGCTTGGCGAACACCTTCTCGGCGGGCACGATGATCTCGCTCGCGTAGCCACCGCGCACGCGGAAGGCGATGACCTCGTCGCCGATGTCGACGCCCCCCGAGCCGGTCCGGCTGTCCGCGCCGATGGCCGAGATCTCCCCCGAGACCTCATACCCGATCGGGACGGGCAGCTCGATGCCCGTGCGGGGAGCCGCGACATGCTTCGCGTCTGCGGGGTTCACCCCCGCGGCGCGGACACGGATCGTGACCTCGCCGGGTTCGGGAGTGCGCAGCTCATGCTCGACGAACGCCCAGGTCTCGGGCGGGCCCCACACCGGCGCGGTCCACTGCCACGCGCGGAACGGATCAGTCGAGGCCACGGTGCGCGATGCTTCTCAGAGGACGCAACGCAGGTTCGTGACGGTGCCCGATACGTTGGACCAGTTGCCCGCGTAGATGGTGGCGAGCACCGATGATCCGTTTCGCGCCTGCATGTAGCCGGAGGTCCGTGCATTCGCCGCTGACCTGGTCACGAAGCTCGCTGGCACGGCGTTGACGGTGCACGAACTGAAGCTCAGAATGCTCCCGCCGAGTGACGCGAGATTGAATGCGCAGGTCTTGCCGGTCGCGCAGCCGCCGACTGTGCGCGCGGAGATGCTGGACGCGCCGCGGATCTGCAGCTCCATGCCGAGGTCGGGCCACACCGCTCGCGTCGCATCGATGACGATGCCGCCCGGCACCTCTTCGAGCATCGCGGTGACGGCAGGATCGACCTCACGATCGCTCGGGTCTGCGGCCATCGCCGGAGTCGCTCCGAAGGCGACGAGCAGCCCGAGGACGATCGCCGCGAGAGCAGTCGAGCGCTTCATCGGAACACATCCTCCTCCACGTCCCACATCTGATACGAGATGATCGAGCCCGCAGCGAAGAGCTCGTCGGCGATCAGCACGGTGCGCTCCACTCCGACGATCCTTCCCGTGTCGCGGGACACCAGCACCACGTCGCTCACCGCCCCATCGGGCGACTGCACACGGATGCCGTCGACGGGTCGCCCCAGCCGATCCGTCGACGTTCCGAGCGCCTGACCGCCGCCGGCCTCCTCGAGGAGGAGCAGCAGCTCGCGGTGCTGCGCATTCGTCAACGTCCATTGGCCGAGGACGGAGGTGAATGCGGTCTCCACGTCGAATGCCGTCGGGTCGTCCGGCATGCCGAACGCACGGAGCATCGCCACCATGTCGTCGTGCGTCTCGCCGGGCACAGCGGTCCAGGGAGTGGTGAAGTCCCCCGGTGCCATCACCAGATCGTTGACCACTCTTCCGCTGCTGGTGACCTCTGCAGCATTGCTTGCCGCCGCGTCCGAGGGGTCGTACGGAACACCGTCGATGGTGGTCGCACGTCCGGACCCGTCCGGTTCCCACGTGAGCGTCGAAAGCTGGGGAACGACGGTCGTGGTCTTCGAATCGACCTCGACGTTGAACCCCCAGGAGGCGGTCCTGACCGATCGCACCGGCTCACCGGGACCGGGGCTCTCGGCGAGGCTCGCTTCGGCCCCGTCGACGACCTGAGCGACAGTGACCGAGCCGTCGAACTCGAGCGGTGACGGCATCCCGGCCACCGCCGCCCCCTGCGGGGAGAGCACGGCGAAGGCCAGAGCCGTCGAGGCTGCGACCGCGGTCAGACCGGAAGCCCAGCCGAGTGCACGCCGACGGCGACGCCTCGGTGCGGTGCTCGTGCGGAGGATGCGGTCGCGAGTCGCGAGGGCCCGCGCGTCGGGCGCAGCGTCACGTGGAGTCGGTGCGGGATCGGCATCGCTCAGCATCCGTTCGAGCACGGCGTTGTCAGTCATCACCCGTCGTCCGCCCCTCCAGGCCCAGCTCCGCACACAGGCGATCCTGCGCGCGTCCCAGCGTCTTCCGCACTCGCAACTCGGAAGCGCGCAACAACTCCGCGATCTCCCCCACCGTGAGTCCGTCCCAGTACGTGAGCATGATGATACGCCTCTGACCTGGAGTGAGGACAGCCAAAGCCCGCAGGACCGCGAGGCGACTGTGCTGATCCGGTCCGCCCTCTTCGCCGGAGAGCCCCAGATGCACAGCGTCGAGCGCACCGTAGGGCGTCGACGCCCGGCCGGAACGAGCCCGCAGCCGCCGATCCGTCGCCCGCAACAGCCAGACACGGCTCGGCGGTCGTGCAGGTCTGAGCTTGGTCCAGGCGAGCAGGAACACCTCGGAGACGATCTCGGTGACCTCGTCCTCCGCGCCGACGACGCCCTCGATGTGATGCCGCACTGCTGCCCAGTGCTCATCGAACACTCGGGTGAAGACCTCGTTGCGCAGCGGATTCGGGTCTTCGCTGCGACCACTCATGTCGCCGGGGTCGGCGGCCTGCCCGCCGCCATCGACGTGATACCGGATGTCATCTCAGAATCCGAGCCTGCCGAGCTGCTTCGGATCGCGCTGCCATTCCTTCGCGACCTTCACATGCAGCCCCAGGAAGACGCGCGTGCCGAGCAGCTCCTCGATGCCGACGCGCGCTCGTGCCCCCACCTCGCTGAGTCGCTTTCCCTTATGCCCGATGATGATCGCCTTCTGACTGTCGCGCTCGACCACGATCGAGGCGTGCACGTCGGTGAGGTCCGTGCCCTCACGGGGCGCGATGTCGTCGATGACGACGGCGATCGAGTGCGGGAGCTCGTCACGCACCCCCTCCAGGGCGGCCTCTCGGATCATCTCGGCGATCCGATCCTCCTGCGACTCGTCCGTCGTGATGCCCTCCGGATAGAGTGCCGGCCCCTTGGGCATCAGCGTCAGGATCTCGTCCGAGAGCACGTCGAGTTGCTCGCGCGTCAGGGCGGACAGCGGGATGACAGCGGCCCAGTCCTCACGCAGCGAATCGACCTCCAGGAGCCGCTCGGTGACCTCATCACGAGCGGCAGCGTCCATCTTCGTCACGATCGCGATCTTCTTCGCACGCGGGTAGCCATCGAGCGAGGCGGCGATCCGTCGATCCCCCGGACCGACCTTCTCGTTCGCGGGCACGCAGAAGCCGATGACGTCGACGTCGCCCAGCACCTGCTCGACGAGATCGTTCAGCCGCTCGCCGAGCAGCGTGCGCGGCTTGTGGATTCCAGGGGTGTCCACGATGACGAGCTGACCCTCGGGACGGTTCACGATGCCGCGGATCGCCCGACGCGTGGTCTGCGGCTTCTCGCTGGTGATGGCGATCTTCTCGCCGACGAGGGCGTTCGTCAGCGTCGACTTCCCGACGTTGGGGCGGCCGACGAATGTCACGAACCCGCTTCGAGTGTCGTCAGTCATCGTCTCGATCTCCTTCATCCTGCGAAGCGTCGGGTTCCCCCGCCGCACGTTCCACGAACACCGTCGCGATACCTCTGCCACGGCCGCGCGATGCGCCACCCGTGAGAACCAAACCTTCCACGGTGGCCGTTGCACCGGGCTGCGGAACCTGTCCCAGCGCTTTGCCGAGCAGCCCACCGATCGAGTCGACATCCTCGTCCTCGAGCTCGAGACCGAAGAGATCGCCGACGTCCTCGAGCGAGAGACGGGAGCTCACGCGGTATCGTCCGTGACCGAGATCGACGAACTCCGCCGACACCTGATCGTACTCGTCGGAGATCTCGCCGACGAGTTCCTCGATCAAGTCCTCCAGCGTCACCAAGCCCGAGATACCGCCGTGCTCGTCGATCACCAGACACACATGCACGGCGTCGCGCTTCATCTGCTGGAGGAGGGTCTCGGCGCGCATCGACTCGGGGACGAAGGTCGCCGGGCGCGCGATCGGCCGGATCGAGGCCGCGCGCCACGCGCTGTCGTCACGATAGGCGAACTGCACGAGGTCCTTGAGATAGAGCACGCCGACGACGTCGTCCGCATCGTCATCGACGACGGGCATGCGCGACACACCCCGGTTCAGGAACAGCGACATGGCCTCATCCGTCGTCGCCGTGGCATCGACGGTCACCATCTCGGTGCGGGGCACCATCACGGCGCGGACGAACTGATCGGTGAAGTCGAATACCGAGTGGATGAGATCGCGGTCGTCCTCCTCGATGAGGTCGTTCGACGCCGCCTCGTCGACCATGCTGAGCAGCTGGTCCTCACTGGTGAAGGAGCTGCGGCCGGTACCCGGCGTGACGCGGTTGCCGAGCACGACGAGTCCCTGGGCGAGGGGGCCCAGGAAGATACGGAGTCCACGCACGACCGAGGCCGTGCCGCGGATCATGCCCTCAGCGTGCTGGCGCCCGAACGAGCGCGGGCTCGCCCCCACGAGAACGAAGGTGATCGCGGTCATCAACAGGGCGGCGGCGAGCATCGCCCACCAGTTGTTCTCGATCAGGATGGTGAACGCCACCGTCACGAGCACGGCGGCCGTGACCTCTGCCAGCACGCGGATGAACGCCACGGCGTTCACGTGCGCATCGAGGTCCGCGGCGATGCGACCCAGAGCCTTGGCCCTGCGCCCTTCCGTCGCCATGTCGGCCAGACCCGCCCGTGACGTGACACCGTATGCCGCATCGATCGCGGACATGAGACCGCCGAAGGCCACCAGCAGCACGGCGGCGATCAGCAGGAGAGCCGCGGTCATCGCCGGCGTTCAGCTGCGGCGAAGCCCTGGATCAGTTCCTTCTGCAGCCCGAACATCTCACGCTCCTCGTCAGGTTCGGCATGATCGAATCCGAGAAGGTGAAGCAACCCGTGCGTGGTCAGCAGGATCAGCTCGTCCATCAGAGTGTGTCCTGCGGCCTGCGCCTGCGCTTCCGCGACCTGCGGGCAGAGGACGATGTCGCCGAGCAGACCGGGAGCGGTCGGGCGATCCTCGGTACCGGGGCGCAGCTCGTCCATCGGGAAGCTCAGCACGTCCGTGGGACCGGGCTCATCCATCCACTGCACGTGAAGAGCCTCCATGGCGCCCTCGTCGACGAGAACGATCGCCACCTCGGCGTCCGGGCTCACGTGGAGCTGTGCGAGGTTGAAGTCGGTCAGTCGCTGCAGCACGGTCTCATCGACGTCGATGGCCGACTCGTTGTTGATCTCGATCATGAGAGTCCTCGTTTCGGGGCGCGATCACGCGGTCCTGGTCGTTGCGCTCCTCGGCGCTCGGCACGATTGGCGAACTCGGCCGCCTGTTCGCGCTCGAACCGCTGCGCGGTGCGCTTCTCGTCGTACTCGCTGTACGCGTCGACGATGCGGCCGACCAACGAGTGGCGCACCACGTCATCGCTGGTGAGGCGGGAGAAATGGATGTCGTCGATTCCGTCGAGCACACGGGTGACCAGACGGAGACCGGATGCACCCTGCGGAAGATCGACCTGCGTGATGTCGCCGGTGACGACCATCCGCGTGCCGAAGCCGAGGCGCGTGAGGAACATCTTCATCTGCTCGGGAGTCGTGTTCTGCGCCTCATCGAGCACCACGAAGGAGTCGTTGAGGGTGCGGCCGCGCATGTAGGCGAGCGGGGCGACTTCGATCGTGCCCGTCGCCATCAGTCGCGGCACGATCTCGGGGTCCATCATCTCGTTCAGCGCGTCGTACAGCGGGCGCAGGTACGGATCGATCTTGTCCGTGAGGGTGCCGGGGAGGAACCCGAGCCGCTCCCCCGCCTCGACGGCGGGACGGGTGAGGATGATGCGGGTCACTTCCTTGCGCTGCAGGGCCTGCACCGCCTTCGCCATCGCGAGATAGGTCTTGCCCGTACCGGCGGGACCGATGCCGAACACGATCGTGTTCTCCTCGATCGCGTCGACGTACTCCTTCTGACCGAGGGTCTTCGGACGGATCACCTTGCCGCGGGTGGTCAGGATCGCCTCGCCCAGCACCTCGCTCGGACGCGGTCCGCCCTCCTGACGCAGCATGCGCGCGGAGCTCGACACATCGCTCGGGGCCAGGTCGTGCCCCGCCCTCGTCATGGCGAGGAGCTCGTCGACCAGCGCTTTCGCCTTCGCGACCGCATCGGTGCTGCCGCCGAGCGTGATCTCGTTGCCGCGCACGAGCACCTGGACGCCGGGGTGCTCCTTCTCGAGCATCCGCAGAAGCCGGTCCTGGGGCCCGAGCAGCTGCACCATCGCGACGCCGTCGGCGTAGATCTTCTCGACGGCCTCGGGAGGCTGACCTCCCCGGCTGCGCTCCGGGGGTTCGTGGTTCTCAGGCACCGACGCTCTTCTCGGTCAATCCGCCGCCCAGCACATGCGCGTGGACGTGGAACACGGTCTGCCCGGCGTTCGCGCCGGTGTTGAAGACGAGGCGGAAGTCGCCGTCTTCGGTGTGCTCCGCGGCGAGCTCCCCCGCGAAGGCGATCATGTCGGCCAGCAGAGTGGCATCCCCGGCAGCGAGCTCGGTCACGTCGCGGTACTCCGCGGTCTTCGGCACCACGAGCAGATGCACGGGCGCCTGCGGCGCGATGTCGCGCAGAGCGAAGAGGCGGTCGGTCTCGCCGATGATCTCGGCAGGGATCTCCCCGTTCAGAATGCGCGTGAAGATCGAGGGTTCCGTCATGCCGTCAAGTCTACTGACCACAGCACGCTCGCAGTCCGGTGCGCGTGGGCAGGCGGGCGAGTCGCGTTCACCATCGTCCGAGTGCGACCGACAGCACGGCGATCGCGGCAGGCCCTGCCGTCGAGGTGCGCAGCACGGTATCGCCCAGGAGCACGCGCTCGGCCCCCGCCTCCGTCAGGCGGTGGAGCTCCTCTTCGGAGATCCCGCCTTCCGGCCCAACGACGAGCACCAGGTCACGGCCGTCCGTCACGATCTCGGACAACCGCACGGGGGCCGTCGGGTCGAGGAGCAGAACACGCTGCGAGCTGACGCGCTCGGCGAGCTGCTTCGTCGAGACCGGCGCGACCACCTCCGGGACCCACGCGCGGTGCGCCTGCTTCGCGGCCTCGCGCACGATGCTCGCCCAGCGCTCCCTCCCCTTCACCGCCTTCGGACCTTCCCAGCGCGACACGCTGCGACTCGCCTGCCAGGGCACGATCTCGTCGACGCCGAGCTCGCACGCGGCCTGTACGGCGAGCTCATCGCGATCGCCCTTCGCGAGCGCCTGCACCAGGACGATCCGCGGACGGGGCGCGGGACGCTCGACGCGCTCTGCGATGCGCACGTCGACGCGAGCGGGCGACACCTCCTCGGCGACACCGGCCAACCACACTCCGGCACCGTCGCCGACCGTGACGGCCTCGCCGACGCGAAGCCGTCGTACGACGGCCGCGTGCTTGGCTTCGGCTCCGGTCAACGACACGATGTCGCCGACTCCGGCATCGGTCGACGAGTCGACGAGGAAATGCAGGGCCATGGTCAGTGGCTGCGGAAGCGGTCGCGGAGCTTCGAGAACAGTCCCTGTTGGAACTGCGCGAGCTGGGGCTCCGGCGACTTCGTCTTCTTGGCGAAGTCCTCGATCAGGGCCCGCTGCGCGGAGTCCAACCTGGTCGGGGTCAGCACCTGCACGCCGACCCGCAGATCGCCGCGCTGAGTCCCTCGGAGCGGCGTGATGCCGCGGCCCTTGATCGTGAGCACGTCGCCGGACTGCACACCGGCACGGATCTCGAGGTCCACCTCACCGTCCAGTCCCTGGATCTTCGTCTCCGTGCCGAGGATCGCATCCGTCATCGACACCTCGAGCGTGGCGAGCAGGTCGTCCCCCTCACGGCTGAACGCCGCGTGCGGGTTGACCGTCACCTCGACGTACAGGTCTCCGTTCGGTCCGCCCGCCTTGCCGACCTCGCCGGAACCGGGAAGCTGCAGACGGAGCCCCGTCTCGACGCCGGCCGGGATGTCGAGCGATACGGTACGGCGCGAACGCACGCGGCCCTGGCCACCGCACGTGCCGCAGGGGTAAGGGATCGTCGTGCCGTAGCCCTCGCACGTGCCGCAGGGCTGAGAGGTCACGACGTTGCCGAGCAGGCTGCGCACCTGACGCTGCACGTGACCGGAGCCACCGCAGATGTCGCAGGTGACCGGAGAGGTGCCCTCTTGGCAGCAGGATCCCTGACACGTCTCGCACAGCACCGCGGTGTCGACGTCGATGTCGCGGTGCGCACCGAACACCACATCGCCGAGGTCGAGGGTCACGCGGACGAGGGCGTCCTGGCCACGCTCGCGACGCGAACGCGGACGCGCGCCACGTCCGCCGCCCTGCGAGGCCCCGAAGAACGTCTCGAAGATGTCGCCGAAACCGCCGAAGCCGCCGAAGTTCCCTGCCGCACCGTCTCCGCCGCCCATGTCATAGCGCCGGCGGGAGTCGTCGTCGCTGAGCACGTCGTACGCATGCGTGACGAGCTTGAACTTCTCCGCCGCGTCCTCTCCCGGGTTCACATCCGGGTGCAGCTGCCGGGCGAGGCGCCGGTACGCCTTCTTGATCTCATCGGTGGAAGCGTCTCGGGACACCCCGAGAACCTCATAGTGGTCCGCCACAATCGCCTTTCTTGCGTGTGTCTCGGTGGCGACCGCGTCAGCGGCCGGCCTCGTCTTCATCGAGCATCCGCGACAGGTAGCGGGCCACGGCCCGCGCTGCGGCGAGGTTGCTCGGGTAGTCCATGCGCGTCGGTCCCATCACTCCGACGCGCGCCGTGCCGCTCGGGGCGGCGTAGTTGCTGGCGACGATCGACGCCTCGCCCAGGCCGAACGGGGCGTTCTCCGTGCCGATGCTCGCGGCGAGTCCGTGCTCGTCAGTCACCATCTCGCTCATCAGACGCAGGAGCGTCACCTGTTCCTCGATGGCTTCGAGGAGGGGGTGGATGCTGCCGCGGAAGTCCTGCTCCCGGCGCGCGAGGGTCGCCGCTCCCGCCATCACCAACCGCTCCTGGCGGAACCCTCCGAGTTCGTCGACGATCACCGCAGCAAGCGTGCGCAGCACGGCATCCTGGGGCTTCTCCTCGGCGACCAGCAACGCCTGCAGCCGATCGGATGCCTCCCCGATGCCCTGACCGGTGATCGACGCGGACAGCCGTGCGCGCAGCACAGCCATGTCAGCGTCGTCGATCGGCTCCGGGAGGACGGCCATACGCTGCGAGACCCCGCCGGCATCGGTCACGAGCACGATCAGAAGCCGGTTCGGCGCGAGCGCGACCAGCTCGACGTGCGTGACATGCGCGCGGGCGAACGAGGGGTACTGGGCGAGCGCGACCTGGCCGGTCAGCTGTGTCAGCACCCGCACCGTTCGCGCCATCAGGTCGTCGAGGTCGGCCGGCTCGCCGAGGAAGGACTCGATCGCCGAGCGCTGAGCCGACGAGAGCGGTCGCAGCTGGGCGAGGTGGTTCACGAAGACGCGATAGCCCTTGTCGGTGGGCACACGGCCGGACGAGGTGTGCGGAGCCGTGATGAGCTCTTCGTCCTCGAGCAGCGCCATGTCGTTGCGGATCGTCGCCGCCGAGACGCCGAACGAGTGCCGGTCGACGATGGAGCGGCTGCCGACGGGTTCGTGGGTCTCGACGTAGTCCTGCACGATCGCTCGGAGAACCTGGAGTCCTCGCTCTGTGACCATCGCCCTTCCCTTCCGCTGGCACTCGGACGTTCAGAGTGCCAATCCTACCCCGTGCAGCTCGGGATTCTCCGTACCGCGGACGCACGACCCTAGGATGACGCTCATGACCACCTCACCCCAGGCCACCCTGTCGAACGGCCTCGTCCGCGGCACCGAGGAGGCCGGGGTGGTCCGCTACCTCGGCATTCCCTATGCCCAGGCGCCGTTCGGGGAGAACCGCTTCCGCGCACCGCAACCCGTCCCGGCCTGGGAGGGCGTGCGAGAGGCGACGCAGTTCGGGCCGACACCACCCCAGGTCCCCTACGCCGGAGCGATCGGCGAGCTGCTGGGATCTGTGCGCATCGACGGCGACGACATCCTCACCGCGAACGTGTGGGCTCCCGCTGATGCCTCTGGCGCGCCCGTCCTGCTCTGGATCCACGGCGGCGCGCTCGAGCGAGGGACCGCCGCGCTGCCGCTGTACGACGGCACCGTGTTCGCCGCGGCAGGCCTCGTCTTCGTCTCGATCAACTACCGACTCGGTTCGGAGGGCTTCTCGGTGCTGGACGGCGCCCCGCGGAATCTCGGCCTGCGCGATGCCGCCGCCGCTTTGGAGTGGGTGCACCGAGAGGTCCAGGCGTTCGGCGGCGACTCGGCGCAGATCACCGCCATGGGCGAGTCGGCCGGTGGCGCGATCGTGGCCGGTCTCCTCGCGCGGGACACCTCCCGTGAACTGATCAGCCGCGCGATCATCGAGTCCGGCCCACTTCGCGCCCAGACCGCGCGGAAGGCAGGAAGAGTGACCGCGCAGATCGCGAAGCGACTCGGTGTGCGGGCCGACCGTGAGGCCTTCGCCGCGCTGACACCCGACCAGCTGCTGGACGCACGCACGGCGCAATCGGCGGGATCGTCACCCCTCGGCGGGGCACCGGGGTTCCAGTTCGCGATCGACGCCGAGAGCCTTCCCCGCTCGCCGCATGAGGTGCTCGGGGAGATCGACACCCCGCTCCTCATCGGCAGCAACACCGACGAGTATCGGCTCTGGTTCCCGCCGGAGGCGCTGGCCGCCATCGGCGGGATGAAGCTGCAGGCCGCACGGCTGCTGTCACGCATCCCCCGGCGCGCGGTGACCGCGTACCGATCCGCATTCCCCGACGCGATCACCGGGGAGATCTTCGGGCAGCTCGTCACGGACATGATGCTGCGTGCGCCCCTCAGCCGTGTGGCGGCGGCCCACCCGGACACGACCTACGTCTACGAGTTCGCCTGGCCGAGTCCGGTGCGTGACCTGCGGGCGGCCCACGCACTCGAGCTCGGGTTCGTGTTCGATCGGCTCGATGATGCCGAGGCCGAGCGACTGGCGGGTCCCGATGCTCCGCGCCGGCTCGCCGCCGAGATGAACGCCGCCTGGGTCGGGTTCGCGACCGCCGGAGACCCCGGGTGGCCCGCCTATGGGCCGGACCGCCGGACGCGTGTCTTCGATGCGGACAGCGCGACGGTGACGCAGCGGCGGACAGCGGGCATGGATCTGCTTCCCGGATGATTCCGAGAAGGAATCAGTCGGTCAGCTGGCGGACCACGGCATCCGCGAGAAGACGGCCCCGCAGTGTCAGTTGGATGCGCCCCTGCAGCGCTGCAACGGGGTCGACGAGCCCGTCGGCCATGAGCCCGGCGACCCTGCTCCGGTTCGCACTCGGCACGTCGTCGACGGCGATGCCCTCACGGATACGACTGAGCAGCAGGATGCGCTCGAGCGTGCGCGACTCCTCGTCCGGGCGCTCGGTGCCGGCTGCCGGAGACTCGGATGCCGAGAGACGCTGCGCGTACGCGGCCGGGTGCTTCACGTTCCACCACCGCAGGCCGGCGACGTGGCTGTGCGCACCAGGACCGAAGCCCCACCAGTCGCTCCCCCGCCAGTACGCGAGGTTGTGCCGCGACCGGCGATCAGGCGTGCGCGCCCAGTTGCTCACCTCGTACCAGTCGAAGCCACCGTCGGCCAGGCGCGCATCGGCGAGCTCGTACATGTCGGCCTGCAGGTCGTCGTCCGGCGTCGGCACCTCGCCGCGGCGGATCTGGCGGGCCAGCTTCGTACCGTCCTCGATGATGAGCGCGTACGCGGAGATGTGATCGGGTTCGAGCGCGAGGGCAGCATCGAGAGAGGCCTCCCAGTCGGAGAGCGACTCCCCCGGTGCGCCGTAGATCAGATCGACGCTCACGGCGAGACCTGCATCCTTCGCGGCGGCGACAGCGGTGCGCACGTTCTCGGGGCGATGGGTGCGATCGAGCGCGGCGAGCACGTGGGGAACGGCGGACTGCATCCCCACCGACATCCTCGTCACCCCGGCATCCGCGAGAATGCGGGCCACCTCAGGTGTCACGGTGTCGGGGTTCGCCTCCACCGTGACCTCCGCACCCTCGGCCAGGCCGAACGCGTCGGTCGCCGCGTCGAGCATGCGTGCGAGGTCACCCGCGGGAAGAAGGGTGGGCGTACCTCCACCGAAGAAGACCGTGTCCATCGGCCGCCGTGCCCCGGCGTCGTCCAGCACACGACGGGCGAGGGCGATCTCGGAGATCAACGTGGACGCGTAGTCCTCCTGCTTCGCCCCGCGCAGCTCGGTGGATGTGTACGTGTTGAAGTCGCAGTACCCGCAGCGCACCGTGCAGAACGGAATGTGCAGGTATGCCGAGAACGGAACGGCCGTGTCGATCGCGAGGTCGGACGGCAGGCGCCCGTCCGCTGGCGCGGGATCTCCGAGGGGAAGCGGTCCCGCCATCAGAGCGGGGTCGCGTAGAGCGGAGAGATCGCCCGGAGGTAGCGTGCGAAGAGCTCACGACGACGACGCTTCACGAGCGCGGGAATCGTGCGGTAGAGAAGACCGTTGGGCGCATCGAAGGCCCGGACGGTGAACCACACCTCGTCGTTGTCTTCACGCCAGTCCACGTCGAACGACTCCTCGCCGCTGACGACCGATCCGCCGACCGTGCCCAGGACGAACCCGACACGTCGGGTCTCCTCGGTGACGGAGATCACGCGCAGCTCGGAATCGGCGCGCATGCCGGCGACGCGTCCGCGAAGGTGCAGGGTCATCCCCGCCCCGACGAACGGCATCCCCTCGGCGTCGTACCGCGGCTCGACGTCTCGCTTGCTCGGAGCGATCGGGTTGCCTTCCGCGTCGAAGCTCACTCCGGCGTAGGCAGGTCCCGGCGCGGGTCGCACGTCCTCGACCGAGAGGCCGGCCGCACGCTGCGCCGTCCACGACAGAAGCGCTTCGCCAGCCGTCTGGAACCGTTCGACCCCACTGCCGATGCGCCAGGATTCCTCCGCCGGGATGCTGCGCTCCGGTGGGTACTGCATCAGGTCGGGCGCATGGGTCGCACCCACGGCCGCATAGTCCACCGTGTCGTCTCGGAAAGTCCCGCGCCGCATGACTTCCACCCTACTTCGCGTTACCTGAGCGAACACCCCCCACGCGCCGCGGGACGTCACATCCCAGGGCGCGATCAGACGTCGCTACTTCTTGTCCTTGCCTTCGACGTCGCCCGAGAGCGCGGCGATGAACGCCTCCTGAGGGACCTCGACGCGGCCGACCATCTTCATGCGCTTCTTGCCCTCCTTCTGCTTCTCGAGAAGCTTGCGCTTGCGGGTGATGTCACCGCCGTAGCACTTGGCGAGCACATCCTTGCGGATCGCACGGATGGTCTCGCGGGCGATGATGCGCGCACCGATCGCCGCCTGGATCGGCACCTCGAACTGCTGGCGAGGGATGAGCTTGCGCAGGCGCTCTGCCATCATCGTGCCGTAGGCGTAGGCCTTGTCGCGGTGCACGATCGAGCTGAAGGCGTCGACCTTCTCGCCCTGGAGAAGGATGTCGACCTTGACGAGGTCGGCCTCCTGCTGACCGGACGGTTCGTAGTCGAGCGACGCGTAGCCCTGGGTCTTCGACTTCAGCTGGTCGAAGAAGTCGAACACGATCTCGCCGAGGGGCATGTTGTAGCGCAGCTCGACGCGCTCCTCCGAGAAGTACTCCATGCCGAGCAGCGTTCCGCGGCGCGACTGGCACAGCTCCATCACGGTGCCGACGTAGTCCTTCGGCAGCAGGATCGCGGCCTTGACCATCGGCTCCGACACCGAGCCGATGCGCCCGTCCGGGTACTCGCTGGGGTTGGTGACGGTGACCGTCTCGCCGGTGTCGCTCGTGAGCACCTCGTAGATCACGCTGGGCGCTGTCGTGATGAGGTCGAGGTTGAACTCGCGGGCCAGACGCTCGGTGATGATCTCGAGGTGCAGCAGCCCGAGGAACCCGCAACGGAAGCCGAAGCCGAGCGCGACCGAGGTCTCCGGCTCGTAGACGAGCGAGGCGTCGGAGAGCTTCAGCTTGTCGAGCGCCTCGCGCAGCTCCGCATAGTCGCTGCCGTCGATCGGGTACAGGCCCGAGAAGACCATCGGCTTCGGGTCGGTGTAACCGGGAAGGGCCTCGGAGGCCGGCTTCCGGGACGTGGTGATCGTGTCACCGACCTTCGACTGACGCACGTCCTTCACACCGGTGATGAGATAGCCCACCTCTCCGACGCCGAGTCCCTTGGTCGGAGTCGGTTCTGGGCTCGACACGCCCACCTCGAGCGCCTCGTGGTTCGCGCCGGTCGACATCATCTGGATGCGCTCGCGCGGCGAGAGGCTGCCGTCCACCATGCGTACGTACGTGACCACTCCGCGGTAGGCGTCGTACACGGAGTCGAAGATCATCGCGCGGGCCGGAGCATCCGCGTCCCCGGTCGGGGCGGGGATCTCCTGCACCAGTCGGTCGAGCAGATCCTCGACGCCGACGCCGGTCTTGCCGGAGACGCGAAGGACATCCTCGGGCTTGCCGCCGATGAGCGAGGCCAGCTCCTTCGCGTACTTCTCCGGGTCGGCGGCCGGCAGATCGATCTTGTTCAGCACCGGGATGATGTGGAGGTCGTTCTCGAGCGCGAGGTAGAGGTTCGCGAGCGTCTGCGCCTCGATGCCCTGTGCCGCGTCGACGAGCAGGATCGCTCCCTCGCAGGCCGCGAGCGAACGCGAGACCTCGTACGTGAAGTCGACGTGGCCGGGCGTGTCGATCATGTTCAGCGCGACGGTCTGGCCATCGAGTTCCCACGGCATCCTGACCGCCTGGCTCTTGATGGTGATGCCGCGCTCACGCTCGATATCCATGCGGTCGAGGTACTGCGCGCGCATGTCGCGATCGGAGACGACTCCGGTGATCTGGAGCATGCGATCGGCGAGCGTCGACTTGCCGTGGTCGATGTGGGCGATGATACAGAAATTACGGATCTGCGCAGCCGGCGTCGCAGCAGGCTGAAGAGGGGTGAGAGCGCGTGGGGACATGTCCACTCGATTGTACGGTCAGGGGAGGCTAATCCCCGATTCGGCCATACCGGTGATAGTCTCCCGAAGTTGCCAGGGAAAATCCGTGACACCGGATCCCGCAAGCGATAAGACTCCGTCACATACCCCGTGATGGTCGTCGCATCGCAGAGTTCGGTGGATGGCGATTGTGTATCCAACTGACTCAGCGTTGCGTCGGCAGATCCCGAGCGCGTCTGTAGAAGAGAAAGACTGACCCCTTTTGATCAAGTACCTCCTGCGCCGAGCACTCGGCTGGCTGCTGATGATCGTGGTCGCCACGAATCTCACGTTCTTCCTGGCGTGGGGCTTCCTCGATCCGCGCAGCAATTACGTGGGACGGCGTCCCCCGCTCTCGCCTGAGCAGATCGACAACGTCCTCACCCCGCGCAACCTCAGCGACACCGTTCCCCTGATCGAGCGGTGGTGGAACTGGTTCAGCAGCATCCTGTTCCGCTGGGACTGGGGTGTGAGCCCGACCGGTCAGTCCGTCAACGAGCAGGTCTCCTACCGCATGTGGATCAGCGCGGAGCTCGTCCTCGGCGCCACGATCATCGCCGCAGTGCTCGGCATCTGGCTGGGCGTCTACACCGCTTCTCGTCAGTACAAGCTCGCCGACCGCATCGGTCAGGCGACCTCGATCATCACGATGAACGTGAACATCATCGTCGCGGGCCTCGCCGTCGTCCTTCTCGCGATCTCGCTCAACGAGTGGACCGGCGTCCGCATCTTCTACGTGACAGGCTCCTCGAGTCCCGGTGTCACCGGCTTCTTCCCCGTCCTGGTCGACACGCTGCAGCACCTGACGCTGCCCACGATCGCGCTCGTGATCGTCGGCTACGCCCAGTACCACTTCCTGCAGCGTTCGCTCCTGCTCGACAACATCAACGCCGACTACGTGCGCACGGCGCGCGCGAAGGGCTTGACCAAGTCTCAGGCGATCCGCAAGCACGCCCTGCGGACGTCGCTCATCCCTGTCGCGACGCAGGTCGCCTTCACGATCCCGACGATCTTCACCGGCGCGATCCTGACCGAGCGCATCTTCGCCTGGCAGGGCATGGGGCGGTACTTCCTCGACACCATCAACAACAACGACATCAACGGCGTCGTCGCCGTCGCCGCGTTCGGCGCCGTGCTGACGGCGATCGGCGCGGTGCTCGCCGACATCGTCGTCGTCGTTCTCGACCCGCGAGTGAGGGTGAGCTGAAAATGACCACCGATATGATCGATCCCCTGGTCGAGCCGCCGGCCGTGCCGCCGACCGCCGACCGCGCCTCGGGAAAGTCGCTGTCCAAGTGGACGCTCTACACCCGCCGGTTCATGCGCAACAAGCCGGCAGTGGGCGGCGTCGTCGTTCTCTTCGTGCTGATCCTCTTCTCGACGCTCGGACCGCTCCTGTCGCCGTACGCCGTCGACAGCATGGACTTCCTCGCCCTGAGCCAGCCGCCGTCCGCTGCGCACTGGTTCGGCACCAACGGGGCTGGCAACGACACCTACACGCAGACCGCCATCGGCCTGCAACGCTCCCTCATGATCGCGATCACCGTCTCGGTGGGCACGACGATCCTCTCGGCGCTCGTCGGGACCGCGGCCGCGTACTTCGGCGGCTGGTTCGAGCGCATCGCTCTCCTGGTGATCCACTTCATGATGGTGGTGCCGACCTTCCTCCTGCTGTCGATCATCTCGAACGACTCCGGCGGCGTGTGGTGGGTCATCGCGTTCGTGATGATTTTCGTCAGCTGGTTCTTCCCCGCGAGGATCATCTGGACCATGACCCTGTCGCTGCGTGAGCGCGAGTACGTCCAGGCCGCTCGGTACATGGGTGTCCGGGGACTGCGCATCGTGACGCGTCACCTCATTCCGAACATCGGCTCGCTGCTGGTGATCAACTTCACCCTCGGCATCGTCGCGGCGGTCACGACCGAGACCGGGTTGTCGTTCATCGGCTTCGGCGTGAAGATCCCCGATGTGTCGCTCGGCTCGTTGATCGGCGAGGGCAGCTCGTCCATCGTCAGCTCGCCGTGGCTGTTCTATTTCCCCGCACTGATCCTCACGCTGCTGACCGTATCGATGGCGCTCATCGCCGATGGACTGCGCGATGCCCTCGATCCCACTTCGGCTGCAGGAGGCCGCGCATGAGCCCCGTACTCTCCGTCCGCGACCTCCGGGTCAGCTTCGCGTCCGAGGCCGGCCGCGTCGACGCCGTCCGCGGCGTCTCCTTCGACCTCGAGGCGGGAAAGACCCTCGGCATCGTCGGCGAGTCCGGGTCGGGCAAGTCCGTCACCTCGCTCGCCGTCATGGGCCTCCTCGACGAGAACGCCAAGGTCACCGGCTCCATCGTGTTCGACGGCCAGGAACTTCTCGGCAAGACCGACACGCAGCTCTCTGCCATCCGCGGCAACGGGATCTCGATGGTCTTCCAGGACCCGCTCACGTCTCTGACGCCGGTGTACACGATCGGCGCTCAGCTGATCGAGGCGTTGACCGTGCACCGCAACCTCAGCATCAAGGAGGCGACCGCACGCTCGATCGACCTTCTCAAGCTGGTGGGCATCACCGAGCCCGAGAAGCGGATGAAGTCGTTCCCGCACGAGTTCTCGGGCGGCATGCGCCAGCGCGTCGTGATCGCGATCGCGATGGCGAACGATCCGAAGCTGATCATCGCGGACGAGCCCACCACGGCTCTCGACGTCACGATCCAGGCGCAGATCCTCGACCTCATCGAGAAGGCGCAGGCCGAGACGGGTGCCGCCGTCATGATGATCACCCACGACATGGGTGTCGTCGCCCGAACGGCCGACGACGTGATGGTCATGTATGCCGGCAAGCCCGTCGAGCAGGCGCCCGTGCGCGAGCTGTTCCACCAGACCCGGATGCCGTACTCGATCGGTCTCCTCGGCGCGATTCCCCGCGTGGACAAGGCCGAGAAGGAACCGCTCACCCCGATCAAGGGCAACCCGCCGCTGCTGATCAATCTTCCGGACGCGTGCCCGTTCGCGGACCGCTGCCCCATCGTCATGGACGCGTGCCGCACCCGCGAGCCGGAGCTTCTTCCCGTGCTGACCGGTGGCGGCGAAGAGCACCGTGCGGCCTGCATCCGTGCGAACGAGATCACCGACGGCGGCCTGCTCGGCGGTCTTCCCGTGTATCCGGTGCGCGAGGCACCGGAGAGCGCCCTGACGCGACTCCCCCGTGAAGAACGCCCCATCACCCTCGAGGTGAAGAACCTCACCAAGACCTTCCCTCTGCTCAAGGGCGCGTTCCTGAAGCGGAAGGTCGGCGAGGTGCACGCGATCAAGGGCATCAGCTTCGACGTGCGCGAGGGTGAGACCTTGGCCATCGTCGGTGAATCCGGCTCCGGCAAGACGACGACGCTGCTGCAGATCATGGACATGGTGAAGCAGACCGACGGCGACATCGTCATCGCGGGAACGAGCGTCAACGACATCCACAGCCACAAGGTGGAGCGGGCGCTGCGCCGCGACATCCAGATCGTGTTCCAGGACCCGATGGGAGCGCTCGATCCGCGTATGACGGTCGCGGACATCATCTCGGAGCCGCTCTCGGCGATCGGTACCCCGAAGGCCGAGGCGCACCGCCGTGTGAAGGAGCTGATGGACCTCGTCGGACTCAACCCGGCGCACAGCGATCGCTTCCCGCAGGCTTTCTCCGGAGGCCAGCGTCAGCGCATCGGCATCGCCAGGGCACTGTCGACCAACCCCAAGATCCTGGTGCTCGACGAGCCGGTCTCCGCGCTCGACGTGTCGATCCAGGCCGGTGTGATCAACCTGCTCGACGATCTCAAGGTCAAGCTCGGGCTGTCGTACCTCTTCGTGGCGCACGACCTCTCGGTCGTCCGGCACATCGCCGACCGGGTCGCGGTGATGTACCTCGGCGACTTCGTCGAGCACGGCGATGTCGACGATGTCTTCGACAACCCACAGCACCCTTACACGAAGGCGCTGCTGTCCGCGATCCCGGTCCCGGACCCCGACATCGAGCGCACGCGTGAGCGGATCGTGTTCGATCCCGCCACGGTGACAGCGCGGCCTGCGGCCTCATGAACAGATCACGGATCACCGTCCGATAACGGTTAGCCGATATTCACTCGCCGCCCGGACATTCGCGGATCCGGCGAACTATTCTCCCCTTATGACACGCCGCAAGGCGAAAGGAGCACCATGAAGCAGTACAAGCTGATGGGAGCGCTGGCACTCACCGGCGCTTTCGCACTCGCGCTCAGCGGGTGCGCTGCCGGTAACACCGGCAGTGGCGACAAGGGCGACGCCGGCGAGACGACCGACGTCGAGATGGCGAACTACAACCCGCAGCCTCGTGAGAACCTCAAGGAGGGCGGCACGGTCAACTTCGCGATCCGCGAGGTTCCGACGCAGCTGAACTCGTTCAACAGCGACGGCAGCGCCGACACCGCACGCATCGCCGCGTGGTACATGCCGCAGATCATCCTCATGAAGCCGGATGGCACGCAGTACAAGAACGACAACTACCTCTCCGAGTGGAAGAACGAGGTGAAGGACGGCAAGACGGTCCTGACCTTCACGTTCACCGATGAGGCGCACTGGAACGATGGCACCGACATGGACTGGACTGCCATCGACGCCACCTGGAAGGCCAACCGCTCGTACGACGAGGGCTTCAACCCGAACGCGACCGACGGCTACAAGGAGATCGAATCCGTCGAACAGGGCGACACGGCGAAGACCGCCATCGTCACGTTCAAGGGCGAGTTCGCCTGGCCGCAGATGCCGTTCAACGGCGGCGTCATCCACCCGGCTCTCGCTGACCCGACGACCTTCAACGAGGCCATGATCAGCAACCCGCACCCCGAGTGGGGCGCTGGCCCGTACACGGTCAACGAGTTCGACGCCAACAAGGGCTACATCTCGTTCAAGCCGAACCCCGAGTGGTGGGGCGACGCGCCGCTCCTCGACGAGGTCACCATGACCGGCATGGACGCCCAGGCCGGCGTCAACGCCTTCAAGAACGGCGAGGTCGACATGGTCGAGACGGGTTCCCAGGAGCTCATCGACCAGGTCAAGGACGTCGACGGCGCGAAGGTCTATCGCGCACAGCAGACCGCCAACACCATCCTGCAGGTCGACTCGACCAAGCCGCAGTTCGAGGACGTCAAGGTCCGTGAAGCGTTCTTCAAGGCCATCAACATCGACCAGCAGAAGCAGATCGCCTGGAACGGCCTCGGCTACCAGGAAGACCCGGCGGGCTCGCTGACGCTCTTCTCGTTCCAGCCCGGCTACGAGGACTCGATGAAGGCCGCAGGCTGGAAGTTCGATGTCGAGGGTGCCAAGAAGCTCCTCGACGAGGCCGGCTGGAAGGAAGGCTCCGACGGTATCCGCGAGAAGGACGGCGTCAAGCTCTCCGTCGTGTACCCGATCTGGAGCGACTCCGCCACGCAGAAGGCTCTCGCGCAGTCGCTGCAGGCCCAGGAGAAGGAGGTCGGCATCGACGTCAAGGTCGAGGTCCGCCCCGCCAGCCAGTTCTCCGACGACTACACGTCGAAGAACTGGGATGTCTCCGGACTCCGCTTCACCTCCTCCGACCCGTTCGGTGCCGCCTGGTTCTGCCAGCTGTACTGCTCGGACTCGGGTCTCAACCTGTCGGGTGTCGGTGACGCCGAACTCGACGCCGAGATCAAGGACAAGGTCGAGTCGCAGTCGGACCCCGAGGCGCAGACCGCTGCCGCGATGAAGCTCGAGCCGGAGATCTACAAGCGCTGGGGCCTCATCCCGCTGTACAACGGCCCGCAGATCTACACCGTCAAGGAAGGCCTGGCGAACCTCACGCCCGAGCCCTACGTCGGTCTGGACCTGTTCGGCATCCAGCCGGTCGAGAATGTCGGCTGGGAGAAGTAACACTCTCTGACACACATGGTGTCGAAGCGGGGTCGGTGGTTCATCCACCGGCCCCGCTTTCCTTATGCTGAACCCGTGAGCGTCCAGATCGTCTTCGTGCACGGTATCCGCACGTCCGCCACCATGTGGCGGTCCCAGGCGGCCTACCTCGAGGAGCGTGGCTACGCCTTCACCGCCGTCGACCTCCCGGGGCACGGTACGCGGATGCAGGAGGACTTCACCCTCCACGAGGCGCTGCACACCATAGATGAGGCGGTGCGCGCCGCGGCCGAGAAGGGCCCCGTCCTGCTGGTGGGGCATTCGATGGGCGGATTGCTCTGCCTCGCGTATGTCGGGGGCGCGGAGCAACCTCCCGTCGCGGGGCTGATCGCGGCGTCCTGCACCTCGATCCCCCACGGTGCCGGGCTCGCGGCCTACCGTCTCTTCACTCGAGCCGTCGATGCCCTTCCCGACCGCGGGATGTGGCTGACCGGCCGGATCCTCGAAGCCACCGTGCCTGTGGAGACCCGGTCCGACTTCGCCGCCGGCGGCTACGCGCTCGACACCCAGGACGCCGCGCTGCGCAGTCTGGCCGCGCTCGACATCGCCGCGGCGATCCCTCGCATCACGATTCCGCTCTGGTTCGTGAACGGGCAGTACGACCAGCTGCGGCTCAACGAGTCACTGTTCCGACGGCTCGCCCCGCATGCCGAGCTCATCATCGTGCCACGCACGACGCACCTCGTCACCGCGATGCGGCCGCAGATCTTCAACGCCGTGCTGCAGCTCGCCATCGCGACCGTGGAGCGTGACGCCGCGCGGGGAGTGGCGCCTGACCCCTCGAGTTCATGACGCCCTGGCCGGCTGCCGCGCGAACGCGGTGAGCAGCCCGCCGACGAGGGAGAGAACCGCCGCCGCGACGAACACGAGCCAGAAGCCGCCGACCAGCGCGACCAGTCCCGCCCCCAGAACCGGGCCGATGAGCTGCCCGAGCGCGGCTGTCACGTTCACGATCCCGAGATCCCTCGCATGGTCCTGCTCATCCGGGAGCAGGTCGGCGGCGAATGCGAGGCCCACCGTCGAGAACGCGCCATAGCCGAGGCCCATCAGCGCGGCGGCGACCATCGTCATCTCGAACGTCGGTACCAGCGCGATCGCCACCCCCGAGGCCGCCTGCACGACCGTCGCCGCCACCGTGAGCGTCCGGCGATTCCCTGTCCGGTCGGAGACGATCCCCGTGATCACCGAGGCGATGACGACGAACACCGTGTAGACGACGATCAGCAGCAGCAGGTTGTCCTGGGCGATGGCGCTGGGCTGACCGAGGCCGTGCAGCAGGAAGAACAGGAACAGCGCGGTCCCGAGTGCGTTGCCGACGTTCGTCACCAGGCGCCCGGACAGCATCCAGGCGAAGTCGCGATCGCGCAGCGAGTCCAGGTGGCGGCGTCCGATCCGTTTCGGCCGCATCGCCTCCGTGGTCGGTGGATCGGGCAGCAGCAGCGCCGCCGTCGTACCGACCACCGCGATGATCCCGGCGAGCAGGAGATAGCCTTCCCGGAGCTCGAGACCGAGCAGGACAACGAGGCCGACCCCGACCACGATGCCGACAGCCTGGCTGGACCCGACCGCGGCGGAGGCGGCCCCGCGCTGTGTCGTCGGCAGCTGGTCGGCGATCAGCGCGGTGAAGGCGGCGGACGACACCGCCACGCCGATCGACACCCCGACCCAACCGGCGCCCACGGCCCATGGCCCTTGCGCGTAGCCGGTGAGGACGAGGCAGACCGCGGTGAGCAGCACACCGCCCAGCGCCCACGGACGCCGACGGTGGCGGCCCGCAGCCGCGCGGTCCGAGAGCGCGCCGGCCGCCGGTCCCGCGATGATCCCGGCGAACCCGCCGATTCCGAGAACCAGTCCCGAGGAGACGACGCCCCGGATCCAGTCGTCCTGCGGGGTGTCGAGCTGCAGCGGCAGGAGCAGCTGCACCGGCGTGAGCTGCACGGTCCAGATCGCCAGCCACGCGAGCGTGAACAGCGACATCCAGCGCGCATCCGCGCGGACCGGGCGCGTTCCGGTCGCTTCGGTCATCTCGCCGCCTCCGTCGTGGCAGCGGTCGCATCCGTCCGCGCGCTCTCGATGATCCCGCGGTACCAGTCGTACGACGCCTTGGGGGTCCGTTCCCCCGTCTCGAAGTCGACGTGGACGAGTCCGAAGCGCTGAGTGTAGCCGTCAGCCCACTCCCAGTTGTCGAGCAGCGACCACACCGTGTACTCCTCCACCGGCACCCCCGCATCGATCGCCTCCCCTACCGCGGCGATGTGTCCCGCCAGATAGGCGATCCGATCGGCGTCATCAACGCGGAGGGCGCGCTCGGGTTCCGGGAACGAGGCACCGTTCTCGCCGATGATCACGGGCGGCATCTGCGGATGCCGGGTGTGCAGGTCGATCAGCAGATCGCGCAGCGCGCTCGGCATGATCGGCCATTCCGGACCGAACCCGGTGACCGGGACTCCCGGAGTGGGCACGATGTCGAACGGGATCGGGCTCTCCTGCTCGGCGGCGCTCACCGTGGTCGGGTTGTAGAAGTTGATGCCGTAGAAGTCGATCGAGCGGCCGATGGCCTCGAGGTCGCCGTCCTGCACAGGCATCGGGGGCAGGCCGAGTGATTCCAGGTCGGGGTATGTTCCGGCGAGGAGGGGTTCGCTGAAGATCCGGTTGTGGATCAGATCGTAGACCGCTGCGGCCTGGTGGTCTTCAGCGGTGTCGCCCAGCGGCAGGACCTGAGTGTGGTTGTTGACCAGTCCGACCGATGCGGCACCACGCTCCCGCAGAGCGGCTGCCGCGCGAGCATGGGCGAGCAGTTGATGGTGAGCGGTCGGCAGCGCGCCGAAGAGGAGCTGCTTCCCGGGCGCCAGCGCGCCGACCGCGTATCCCTGAAGCGTCATCATGGCGGGCTCGTTCAGGGTGTACCAGTGCTGCACCCGGTCGCCGAGACGATCAGCCACGATGGCCGCATAGTCGGCGAAGCGCTCCGCGGTATCGCGCTCGAGCCAGCCGCCGCCTGCTTCGATGAGACTCGGCATCTCCCAGTGGAACAGGGTGGGGAACGGGACGACCCCGGCATCGAGGAGGAGATCGACCAGGCGCGAGTAGTGATCGAGGGCCGACGCGTCACCGCGGCCGAGGCCGTCGGGCTGCACGCGAGCCCACGGGATCGAGAACCTGTAGCGGTCGAGACCCAGGCCCGCCGCAAGGGCGACATCATCCTCGGGGCGCCGGTAGCTGTCGCACGCGGGATCCGCCGTCGATCCGTCGACGATCGCTCCCGGTCTCTCGAGGAAGTCATCCCAGATGGAACGACCGGATATCCCGGTGGGGCGCGACCCCTCGATCTGGAACGCTGAGGTCGCGGCGGACCAGCGGAGCCCGGCAGGCGCAGACAGGCGAGGGAACGCGGGGGTCATGGGGCTCCTTGACATCAGTGTCGAGATAGTGATGATTCTGCACCCGGTACCATCGAATGCGCGACTGCGTCTCGCATTCTCCTCGTCGTTTCGCGTCAACAGCCCCTCTGCTGGTAGACTCGACTCTTGGCTTGCGTGTGGGTTCTTCCCTCACGACCGCTGTGCAGCAGCCCTCTTCTGCTGCCGGCATTCCGAACACTCCTGTACAGAAAGCGTCCACACGTGGCAAACATCAAGTCGCAGATCAAGCGCAACAAGACCAACGAGAAGGCGCGCGAGCGCAACAAGGCCGTGAAGAGCGAGCTCAAGACGGTCATCCGCACCACTCGCACGGCCGTCTCCGCCGGTGACAAGGCCGCCGCAGAGGCCGCCCTGAAGAAGGCTGCCGTCAAGCTCGACAAGGCCGTCAGCAAGGGTGTCCTGCACAAGAACCAGGCGTCGAACCGCAAGTCGGCTCTCGCCAAGCAGGTCGCTTCCCTCTGAGCTGAAGCTTCTGAGAAAGGCCCGTCCCGTTCGTCGGGGCGGGCCTTCTTGCTGCCTCGGAGCGTCTCCGCAGTCGGAGCCGACTGACCGCTCTCGCTCGACTACTCGCCGAACGGCTGACGAGTGGCGATCACGGTGACCATGCGCTCCAGCGCGAAGATCGGGTCGCGTGCCGCACCCTTGACCTCGCCATCGGCCCTGGCAGTGGCCTGGATCGCCATTCCGAGTGACCGCTCGTTCCAGCCGGTGAGATCGCGGCGTGCGCGGTCGACCTGCCAGTCCTTCATCCCCAGACGCTGAGCGAGCTGGCGGCTCGGCTCGCGGTTGCCGGCGACTCGTGCCATCGTGCGGAGCTTCATGGCGAAGGCCGCGACCATCGGAACCGGGTCGGCGCCCGACGAGAGAGCATGACGGAGGGCGATGAGTGCCTCGCCGTAGCGTCCGGCGATGGCCGTGTCGGCGACGACGAACGCCGACACCTCGACCCGACCGCCGTAGTACTTGGTGACGATGTCTTCGGAGATGTCGCCCTCGACGTCTCCGATGAGCTGCTGGCAGGCCGCGGCGAGCTCGGTGAGGTCGTCGGCGAAGGCCGAGACCAGGGCTCGAAGAGCCGGAGGCGCGATGCGCTTCTTCGCCGCGCGGAACTCGCCGGCGGCGAAGTCGACTCGGTCGCTGTCGCGCTTGATGGCAGGGCAGGCGATCTCGATACCGCCGCCGTTCCCGGCACGGACAGCGTCGAGCAGCTTCTTGCCTCGCACGCTGGCGCCCGTGTGGCGAAGGATGACGGTCGCGCCCTCCTGCGGGTTGTCGAGATACGACACCGCCTCCTGGATGAAGGCATCGGAGCACTTCTCCACGCCGGAGACGCGGACGAGACGTGGTTCCCCGAACAAGGACGGCGATGTGAGGGAGAGCAGCGTGCCGGGTGCGTAATCATCGGCCCGTACGTCACTCACTTCGAGCGCGGGGTCCTCGGCACGGAGGTAGTCGCGAACGCCGGCGATCGCGCGCTCGGCGCAGACCTCTTCCGGGCCCGACACGAGCACGATCGGAGCGGGGTGCGGCTCACGCCAGGAGACCTGCGGGATCTTGGTGGGCTTCGCGCCGCCGCGGGAAGGGGTTCGCGAAGCTGCCATGGATCCAGCCTACCGGCGGTCGCCGACATGGTTCCGCTCCTTCGAGGCTGATCCGAGCGGCTCATCCGGCAGGCTTCTCCGTCCAGACCTGCAGTTCGCCGTCGCGAAGACCGAGCAGAATGCGCCCCCGTTCGTCGGTGCGCAGCACATGTGCACCGGTCGCCGCCAGGAGATCGAGGGTCTCGGAACGTGGGTGCCCGTAGTCGTTGTCCGCTCCGACGCTGAACAGCGCCACCCGGGGCCGCATCGCCTCGTAGAGGCCGGGATCCTGGTCGGCGCTGCCGTGGTGCGCGACCTTGACCACGGCGTACGGCATCATCCTCGCCGTACGCTGCAGCATGCGCTGGGGCGCGGCCGAGAGGTCGCCGAGATAGATCGAGCGGGGCACCTCTCCCCCGTCGAACTCCATCACCACACTCGCATCGTTGCCGTCGGGAAAAGCAGCGGAATGGCGCAGCGGCCAGAGCACACGCCACGCGGCCTCGCCGAGCATGCCCTGCTGGCCTGCCGACGCCGCGTGGACGCGTGCGCCTCCATCGACGAGGTCATCGAGGAGGCGTCGATCGGCGTCCTCGGCGATCGGACCATGCATGACCACGTCGACACGACCGCGCACCGCCTCAGCCCCGCCGACGTGATCGAGGTCGAAATGGGTGAGGACGAGAAGGTCGATGCGCTCGACGCCGAGCGACCGCAGACATGAGGCCAGTGGCTGGGGCTCCGGCCCCGTGTCGATCAAAGCGACCTGGGTCGCCGAGCGCACGAGCACCGCGTCACCCTGCCCGACATCGCACGCCGCGACGGCCCAGGCGTCGGGGGTCGTCGCCGTGGCGAGGGGGCCGTCGAGAAGCGCACGAGAACCGGCGAGCGACAGCACCACGACGACGATCACCGCCGCACCGCGACGTCCCCAGGCAGCCGCCCGCTCCACACGTGAGCCCGGCTGATGCGTGGGGGCACGCATCAGCACGATGGCGATCGCCGCACTCACCACCGCCACCACCAGGGCACTGCCGAGGCCGGGCGGTACCAGGACCTGCGCGCCCGGCAGCTGGGCCGTGGTGGTCGCGGTCGTCGCGATCCACGCCGCGGGAAGCCACGCCGAGGCCGTCAGCAGGTCAGCGAGCACCGGCAACGGAGCGGCGAGGCAGGCGAGGAGCCCGATCACCGTCGCGACCGGGGCTGCGGGCCCCGCGATCAGGTTCGCGGCGATACCGACCAACGACTGCTGTTCCGCGAACAAGGCGATGATCGGGCCGCACGCGAGCTGCGCGGAGAGCGGGACCGCGACAGCGAGCGCGACGGGGCGCGGCATCCCCCGAGCCAAGCCGCGCGCCAGAGGTGGGGCGAGCAGGATCAACGCACCCGAGGCGACGACCGACAGCGCGAACCCCGGCGTCGCCGCGAGCCAGGGGTCCGCAACCAGAATGATTGTGGCGCACAGCGACAGCATCCCGGCCCCGGCGCTCGGCTTCCCCGACAGCACGGAGAGCATCCCCACCGCCGCCATCACCCCCGCCCGGATCACACTCGGCTCGGGAGTCACCAGAACCACGAACCCGGTCAGGCCCACGAGCGACAGGAGAACACGCAACCGGCGGCCGCCTCCGCACAGCGCCGTCAGCCAGAAGATCGCGCCGACCACGATCGCGCAGTTCGCTCCGGATACGGTTTGTGAAAGAGGTGGGTAGCTAACCGGATGACGCTACCCCTGTGCCGCCGAAGGATGATGGGCGACACAGGAGCAGCGCTATCAGCTACCTAGCTAGGCACGCCGACCAATCGCATGAAGCGCGTGCGGATTGCGTCCTCTCCGCCTTCGAGGATCTCGCGAACGCTGTCCTTGACGTCGGGGTGCTGCAATGTTCCAGAAGCTTCGATAGCGGGCAACGCCGCGTCGTGTTCGAGCACCAGGATGTTCTCGGCTCCGGAGGTCACAACCACATTAGCGTTATGTGTGGACACGATCAGTTGCCGGTTCTGTTTGATCTTCTTGAGGGTTTCCACAGCGAGGTACCTGATCAGCTTGTTCTCAAGGTCGTCCTCAGGCTGGTCGAGCAAGAGGGGCTCGTCCCCCATCTGAAGGATCACAGCCAGAAGGGCTGCAGTTTTTTGACCAGGCGATCCTCGATCGACGGCCACGAAGTCTGCCTGCCCGTTCGCCTGGTACATCACACGAATGAGGTCGTCGGGGAACCAAAGCATGATGTCGGTGACCAGATCGAAGCTGTCAGAAGTAGCTAGCCTGGAGTAAAACCGACCATCGATCCTCACTGCGCTGGCAATCTCCGATTCAATGCCGGCCTCAACGAGCTGAATCAACTTGCCCTTGAAGCCCGAAACGTCCTGCGGGAATCGCGAGTCTTGCGGCACCTTATCGCTCACTAACAACGGGATCCCATCCTGAGCGAACGCTCCTTCGAACGAATCAGGTGTCCGCAACAACGTGCGCAACTCATCACCGAGGCCTGCAACGCTTCCCTGTTCGAAGACCTCCAGCTTCGTGCGAGTTCCCTGCGTAGCGTTGAGACTCTTCGTATAGTCCCGCCTGCGGGTGAAAAGCTCAGCCCGCTTCGCACGGATACTCCGCATTACCTCGTCTATCACCCCTTCTTGCGCGCTGCGCCTAGCCTCCGCGTTCTCAAGCTGTTTGAGTTCGGCCGTCAGCTCTGCTTCGAGTTTTCGGTCGTGACTGGTCTGATCGGCGGACGCAGCGGATACACCACCCTGTTCGTTCATCCACGCACCCAGCCGCGCAGCCTCTTCGGTCCAGTACTTCGCTGTGCCTGTAGCTATCCAAGCCTGACGAGCGGAGCGGACAACTGCCGCGGCTTGATCGAGGAGTATGGCCGCGCTCTCGTAAGAAGCCACGTAGTCCAGATACTCGGTGCTTTCATCGGCGTCCATGGGCAGGGTGCGAAGCGAGGCGGCCTGCTGAGCGATGATCGCTTCGATCTCGCTGCTCATCAAGTCCGCCGAGTCGACAGTCCGCGTCTTCGTCTCGAGCTGAGACAGCGTCGCGTACTCGGGGCTAGCACGAAGATCTTCGAGGTGGCGTAGTCGCGCTTGCACCTCCTGGAGCTGTCCTTTCAGGCGGTCAGCCTTCTCCGACTCTGCAAGGAGCTGTCGGAGCGTGTTCCGCTCGGTCTTGAACTTGAGCCGGAGTTCCTCATATTGCTCCTCCCACTCGGCTTTTTGAATCTCCGGCATGTCGTCGACAAGCTGGAGGAAGCTTTGCGGCTTGGTCGCCATTTCATAGATCTGTTTCTGGCTGAAGACTCGCACAGGCGCACGATCGACTACTCGTCCCGATTGCTGCTCCCACGCCGATCCATCCCAAAGCGCGAGGCTTGAATGTGAAGGTGAAGCACCCTCCCACCTGATCCTCAGCAGCTGTCCGCCTCGTGCGTAGATCACCTCAATCTCAGTCTCGTCATTCCACCATCGCTCGCTCGCATCTGTCGTTGGCGCAAATCGAGCCAGATCAGCCGCGAGATTGGCTGGCAGCTCTTCTACCCGACCATGCGCCAGGCGAAGGAGCTCAACGAGCGTTGACTTCCCGACGCCACGACCGCCGATCAGGCAGTTCATCCATGGGCCGAACGTAAACTCACGATGCTCGCCCCTGTGCCTCACCATGATCGCTTTGATATGGTCGTGCTTCACATCATTCAGGTCGTGGTCACCTCGTCGAAAACGACGGATCGACTCTGACGGCTCGGCCAGCGCCAATCGAAGGCCCTCCATAGTGAGTGTCTCAGCTTTAACCATCGTCAGGTGAGTCCCCGGCGCTTTTGCTGCAGCCGGATCCGGAGCACCATCCGTGGTTAGGTGATGCGCGTCGGACCCGAGAAGAGGCACCCACCCACGTTTGCTTGCCTCGCCCACCTTGCCGTCATCAGCAACTTCAGCCGCGATGACATGACCGCTGGCGGCAAGAGTCTCTAGTTCGCGGGGATCCATATCGAGGACGCCAGCGCGCTGGTCGATGTGGGCCGGGATTAGCATGCCGCCCAAGTCGCGAACCACTTCAGCGGCCGCGTTCACAGTCATGTCGGCGACATCATCGCTTCGTCCTGGCGTTCCGTCGAACTTGCACCGCGCGAGCACCCGGATGACGATGGAGGCATCACACGTGTGCTCGAACACGGCAAGCGCATGAAACCCTCCAGCGAGAGTCAGCTCGACTCCTGGAAAAATCACAAGTGGCGGCAAACCGGGATCAGCGTCCTGGAGTTTTCTGAGCGCGGCTCGCGCCGCGTCAATCCCTTCATGCGAGTTGTGGTCAGTTACTACGATCCCGTCGACGCCAGCATCGATGTATGCACGGACCCAAGTCTCAAACGAAGGCCGCGGATTGGTCGTTGTCTCGCCCTCCAACCCACCGTAATCGAACGATGCCGGCGAGTGAGCATGGATATCCAAACTCCACCATCTCGCGCCAACATAGCCTGTTTGAGGCGCTGCGCCCTCAAGATATGCGGGGGGTTCACCCTCTGAGTTTTCCATGCTTCATCGTGGCATGAGGATCGGCCCCGGAACCGCCCGACGGGCACGAGTGGACGATGATGCACAAAACCAGTTCGAGCGTGCGGCGCTCGCGCTACAACCGGGTCAGACCGCATGGACATGGATTGGACAAAGGTCGGCTCTTCACGAGGGCACGAGTCAACCGAGGACTCTGGCATGCACGCCCGGTTTGATGGAGAAGCTCAGACCGCGCTCTCCCCCGCCTGGCCCAACAAATCTACGGTCGCGAACTATTGCTCGATATCCGGGCAGCTAACGGCGACGAGAACACCTTCGTAACGGGGCACGTCCGCAAGATCGCCCTGTGAGCCGCCCCCTTCATTCGGTCCGGACGTTCTGTGAGTCGTCGGTTTCCAATTGATGGGTGCACTGTCGAGCGTACTCGGCTGGGGGTAGGTAGCCGAGCGAGGAGTGCCGGCGGTGGTGGTTGTACTCGTCCTTCCAGTCGCCGATGATGACCTGCGCGTGCAGCAGCGAGTAGAAGCTGTTGATGTTGAGGCACTCGTCGCGGATCCGGCTGTTGAACGACTCGACGTACCCGTTGCGCCACGGCGAGCCCGGAGGGATGTAGGACAGGCCGGTGCGGGTGCCGGCCCAGTCGGCCATCGCCTCGCTGATGAACTCCGGCCCGTTGTCCGACCTGAGCACCGCCGGGGCGCCCCGGGCGGCGACGAGGTCCTCGAGGTGGGCGGTGAGTCGGTCGGCGGTAATCGAGCGCTCCACGAGGCCGCCGATGCACTCCCGGGTGTGTTCGTCGACGATCGAGCAGATCTTGATCGGTCGGCCGTGCTCGTCGGCGTCGAACTGAAAGTCCACCGCCCACACCACGTTCGGCGCGTCCGCCGTCGGCGCGTCGACGGTCGAGGACCCGACGCGCTTGCGTCGACGCCGCTGCGGGACCCGGAGCCCTTCGTCACGCCACAGGCGTTGGATCTTCTTGTGGTTCACCACCCACCCCTCGGCGCGGGCGTCGTGATACGCCCGCCGGTACCCGTAGCGGGGATGGTCCTTCGCCCAGGCGCGCAGCCACTCCCTGAACGCCCGATCCGGGTCCGCGACCGTGTCGCCCTTGAGCGGTCGCCGATACGCGGAGCGGCTCAGCCCGACCAGACGGCACGCCATCCGTTCGCTCACCCGCAGCTTGCGCTTGAGGTGATCGACGGCGGCGCGGCGCCTGTCCGGGCTTAGAAGTTTCCCTCAGCCAGCTCCTTGAGCGCGGCCTTCTCCAGCTCCGCTTCCGCGAGCAGACGCTTCAGGGTCGCATTCTGCTTCTCCAGCTCCTTCAGGCGCTTTGCGTCGTCGGCCTTGAGGCCGCCGTACTGGTTCCGCCACCGGTAGTACGTCTGCTCGGACACCACGAGCTCCCGGCACACCGCCGCGACGTCCTGACCGTCGGCGAGCATCCTGTCGGCCTGCCCGAGCTTACGGACGACCTGCTCCGGGGTGTGACGCTTCCTGCTGTTCGTCATGATCTGACCAGTCTCCCTGCCCGCGACCGCGGACAACAGGACGACTCTCATAACGACTGGACCTACGAAACGGGGTCAGCCCACCTGCTCTTCCCTGCGGGGTGTTCGCGACCCACGACCAGTGGAGAGGGACGGTGAATCATGATGCAAACGTAGCGACGACAAACGAAGCCGATCAGCGCCGGAGAACTCGATCGATCTGATCGCCGACCGTGAGCTGCGAGCGCATGTCGTGCGAGCGCCCAGCGGTAAGCTCGACGCGATGCCTCTCGACTCAGCCAAACGTGTGCGTGAGTATCTTCGCGTCTCGCTCGATCGTTCAGGCACCGGGAAGAGTCCTGATCAGCAGCACGATGAAATCGTCGCCGAGGCGGAGAGACGCGGATGGCACGTCCACCCCTCCCCTTACCGCGATGACAACCGAAGTGCCAGCCGTTACGCGCGACGGCAACGTGAGGGATTCGCTCAGCTGATCTCGGATCTCGAGGACAGCACCTTCGACGCCGACCTCCTGGCGATCTGGGAGTCGAGCCGTGGTTCTCGCCGGACCGGCGAGTGGATCGACCTCATCGACCTGTGCCGCGAACGCGGCGTGAGCATCTGGGTCCTGACCCACAATCGCGTCTACGACCCAGCGAACGCGCGAGACCGCCGCAGCCTCCGCGAAGACGCCTCAGACGCTGAGTACGAGTCAGACAAAACCAGCGAGCGGCTTCGACGCGACATGCGCGCGGCGGCAAAGCGTGGTCGTCCTCACGGAAAGAACGTCTACGGCTATCAGCGGGTCTATTCCGTGACGCCCAACGGAACCAAGGTGCTGGACAAGATCATCGAGCACCCGGATCAAGCGTGGGTCGTCAAGGAAGCGGCGGCGATGGTTCTTGCTGGGCGCTCGTACTACGACATCGCTGCCATGTTCAACGAGCGTCAGATCCCGCCGCGACGTCCCGCGCGCTCGGAGCACCGACAGTCTCTGGGGTGGACCGCTCCGGCTGTGAAGCAGATGTTGACTATGCCTGTGTACATGGGGCAGCGAGTGCACAATCCCAGAGAAGGGGAGGCTGCGACGTACGACGGCATCTGGCCCGCCTTGATCGACCCCGACGACTGGCAGCGGCTCCAGTCTGCGATGACATCACGCGGCTTCAAGTCGAACAACTGGCCAGCTACCCACCTGCTGTCCGGGATCGCTCTGTGTGGGATCTGCGGCGCTCGAATGCGGGCCGGAAAACAGAATGCCGGCTCACCAAAGCTCGACGAAGACGGCAACGCCCTCCCGCGGCCTCGCTACTACGCCTACAACTGCATCGGCACCCCGGGACGACCCGGCTTCCACGTCTCGATGCGCGAAGAGCATCTCGACCTGCTGGTTACCGAGCTAGTCCTCGCTCGCCTCGAACGCCCCGACTTCCTCGCCACCCTTGGCGGACAAGACGAGGAAGTTGACGCCGAGCGGAAGTCGATCGTCGACGAGATCCGAGGCCATGAGCAATGGCTCGAGCAAGTCGCAGCGGAGGCCGAGCGCCGTCGGGATCTACGTATGCTCACCGAGCAACGAGATCTCGTCGAACCGAAAATCGAAGCGGCCCAAAAGCGGCTTGAGTCACTTGCAGGAGCTGACCCCCTTATCGTCGAACTCGTTCGATCCCGGCAGGTTCGAGACACGTGGGCAGAGTGGACAGACAAGGGCGACATCGCTCGTCGACGTCACGTCATCCGCGAGCTGATCGTGCCTCGGGTGCATCGAGTGCCGGCAGAGGCAGTGGGCAAGCGTGGTTTGAATCCGGAGCGTGTGACTTTCGACTGGCGATGATTCGACCTAGGCGGCTGCATCCAGTTAGATCAGGTTCGCCGCTCGAGCTCGCGCAATCCAGTTACTTGCCGTCCGCGATGGAAACTCGAATGCCTCGGCGACCGCTTTGGCGGGTGGGTAACGGACGATGCTGGCGAGTGAGTAGATGGTCGCGACGTCCTTCAGGTCGACCGACCGAATCTTCTCAAGGCTATCCGGATCGCGAACGTCTCGAAGCTCCGGCGCAACGAAGTTGACCACCGCCGCCGTGAGGGCCGAGTGGTTGAGTTCGAAAGTGCGTGGAAGGATCCATCTGAGCACAGCTAACGGTGCGATTCCTCGAAGTAAGGTGCCGGTCACCTCGTCGGCGGCGGGCGCCTTCACAGAAAGGCCTCGTAAGAGGTAGTGGCCGCGGTCCGGGTCGAACGAGGCCTGCACCCGCAGCTCGAATCCCTGTTGTTGAGCTAGTCCTCCAGGGGCTGACTTGAGCGGTCCCTGCGCGTCCACCATTACGGGGATTGTCACCCCTGGCTGGGCGTGGACCGCCCCGGTCGTCTCCACCGTCCATCCGCGTTGCTCGATATCGGACTCTGGTGTGATCGGCATGAGACCTCCTGGCATAGCTTTGACATTACTCTGCCATGTATGTAATGTAATGGATACAACAGAAGAACGAACCGGCGGAGCCATCATCTAACTTCCATCGTGGCCGGAACACTCAGTCCCGTCGCGGCGGCCTCTTCGGGACACATACTGACAAGGAGTGTTCCGTGGGATCCACCGATTCAACGACACCAACGCACGAAACTCTACTGAGCGCCTTCACCGTAGCTCAGGCGGAGGACATCACTGGCCGATCAGGCTTCGTCCTCCGGGCGGACATTCGCCTAGGCGAGCTCACCGCATACAAGTTCGCCGGGCTCTGGCGAATCTTGCCCGAGGACCTAGCGGCATACCGCTCGAAGCTTGTTACCCCGTCGCGGAGCGCACGTTGAGCGCGGGCGTGATGGAGCGCGTCCAAGAAAAGACGATCGCGCACAACACCGAGAGCATCCGCGTTTGGGCTCGGGACCGAGCAGCAGCAGCTCCCCCGCTGTCGCAACAACAATCGCTGCGTCTTCGGGGCCTGTTCTCTGGAGGTCGCAGCAAGTGACCACCGACGAGATCCGCCCCAGCGCGGAAAACACTGAGGCGGAAGAGACACTTGGCGGCGTCGCTTTCGATTCTATCGAGGAACCGGAGCAGGATTCGAGCGGCGACTCAGGTCGTTCCGGACCTAAGCCCGCACGCGCATCGGTTGAGACTCTCACCGAACGAGCAGTCACGACCTACCTGGAATCGATTCAGCACCGTAGGTATGTCTCTCCGCAGGAACTGCGCGACAGTGCGCTGACCCGAATTAACGCAGAGATCGCGCTCGAGAACATGGGGCGGAAGCACTCATCTGCTCCGGCGCTTGCGCCCGTGCATCGGCTCGACGAGTTCTCAGTGATCCAGATCCTTCTCTCCCGGCATCGCCTTGTGACGGTCGACCTCACTGGCGGACACGGTGGTGAGAACAACGGAGTGCTGGCGATCTATGAGCACGATGGACCGCTCCGCGGCCTATACAACACGAGCGTGCCGAGACTGAAGAAGCTGGTCAGCGAACTCCGTCCGTCCTTCACCGACGCCGGAGTCGAATCGACCCTCCGGAAGTTGCGCACGCACGCCCCTATCGTGATGCGCACGCAGGAGCCTCGTCTGATTCCGGTAGCTAACGGCGTGTTCGATCACGCGACGCAGGAACTTCGAGAGTTCTCACCTGAGTGGGTCTTTCTGTCCAAGATCCAGCGTGACTACGACCCCACCGCGCAAAGTCCCCGTATCAAGCAGAGCGACGGAACGGAGTGGGAAGTCGAGGAGTGGTTCAACAGCCTGTCCGACGACGAGGGCATACCCGAGCTGCTGTGGCAGGTGGTGAGCGCGACTCTGCGCCCACACCATCCCTGGAACAAGTCCGTATTCCTCGTGGGCACTGACGGTAACGGCGGCAAGGGCACGCTGGTGAGCCTCCTCCGCAATCTTGTGGGCGAAGCCGCTTGCGCTTCCATCTCGTTGGCTCGATTCGGCGACAGGTTCGGACTGGGCGACCTGATCACTCGGAGTGTCAACCTCGTCGATGAGAATCCGGTGGGCGCCTTCGCGTCGAGGACCGACGACTGGAAGGCCTGCGTAACTGGCGACGTCTTCCAGGTCGAGTTCAAAGGTAAAGACGTGATTCACATGCGCTGGAACGGCATCGAGGTGCATTGCCTCAATGAAACAAGCCCGCGTGTCAAGGACAAATCAAAATCCGTGAAGCGCCGCATGCTTCTCGTGCCGATGACCAAGGACTTCAGCGGCTCGGAGAACGTCGACATCAAGTTGAAGTACCTGCGAGATCCCGAGGTGCTTGGTTACGTCCTGAAGCGCGCTCTTCAGATGACTCACACCGCCTTCGACGAGCCGATTGTGTCGAAGCAGGCACTCGACCGCTGGTTCACAACCAACAACAAGGTCGTCGGCTGGTGGGAGGAACACGAGGATCAGTTCGTATGGGACCTCCTGCCATGGAGCTTCCTCTACGACGCCTACAAGGGCTGGTATAGCCGCGTCGAACCGAGTGGCACTGTCGAAGGACTCAATCAGTTCACGGAGACGCTCCGCGAGCATCTGAAGTCGTCAACTGCTTGGTCCCCCACTAACACCTCGGTCCGACCCGGCACACGGATGTCGTCGCCCGAGCCCCTGATCGATGATCTCAGGCTTACCGACTGGATGAACACGAACTACTCGGGCAGCGACCCCAACCGTCGTTGCTTGCCAACGCTCAAGACGAACTACAAGGGCCTCCTGCGTACCCAGAGTGCGGGCACGACCCCAGACGAAGACGACGACTGAAGAGACCACCTCAGCATCTGAAGGTTCGGGTAGCGGCGCGGCCGATGCCACACCGCTACCCGAACCAGGAAAGGAAGACATGCAATCTGAACTCGCGCCAGCACCGCTCGAGACCGCACCCGGTGACTGGGCGGCATGTTCTACTCGAAGACATCGCTCGCGACGTGAGCCGCGCAGTACGGAGCCGACCTTCGTGGACCGCACCTGCTCGGGCAGAACAAATCATGGAGCCTCAGACGGCTCAGCCCCGGGGCGGAGCTCACTCGCACCCCGCCCCCTCGTGCGCTTGTCGGTGCGCGTGCGGCGCGATTTGATCTCAAGAAAAGGTGTAGCCCCATACACTTCGGCGTGCTCTCTGCTCCTCCGAAGTGACAGGGGCCCTGCGGGGCTTCGTGTCGGCCACCCAGAAAGGAGTGAAGCATGAGCTACACAATGACCTATGACGTCTCCCACAAAGTGGGGCGCGGAGGGCACGCCAAGGCCTTCTTCCGACACATCGCGAGAGACGTCGATCAAGCAGCCGGCTTCGACTTCCCCCAGGCGAACCCCAACATCGTGGCCGACCGCACCAAGCTGAACAGCACCTTTGTAAACGACGGAAACGGTGGCTACAGGCGTCCCCAGTCGGTTGAAGGCCGACCGCCGAGCGACGAATTCGATGACTATCTTCAGCAGCGTCTCAGCACGGTCCAGCGCGCGCTGCGGAGGGATGCCGTGCTCATCCGAGGTGTGGTGCTCCAGCTTGATCCGAAGTGGTTCGAGCAGTACAACCCCGACTGGCGCGAGGAGGGGTTGAATCGTCGAGCAGCCGAGTACACGCATGCTGCGATCCGCTGGGCGCGTGGCGAGTTCGGAGAGGAGAACATCATTGGCATGTCGATGCACCTAGATGAGGTGAATCCCGGGCTGCAGCTCATGATCACCCCCATCACGCCTGACGGAAGGCTTGCCCAGAAGGAATTCTTCAAGGGGCCGGAGGACCTCAAACGGCAACACCGGGAAGTACGGGACGCCGTGGCCGCTGCAGGCTACGACGTCGAGTATCGAGTTACCGAACGATCACGAGAGCACCTCAGCAGCAGCGAGTTCCAGGCCAAGGCGGACCGGCTACGTGATGCAGCGAGTGCCCTCGAGTTCGAGCTCGACGTGAGCCTGCAGAGAAACAAGCGCCTCGCCAAGCGCTCCACCGTGCTGGATGAGCGAGAGAAGGAGCTCGCCGAACGCGAGACGCAGGTCGCCGAGCGCCATCGGGAAGCTGCTGCCGCGCGAGCAAGAGCGGACGATGAAGCTGCGGCGGCGAGAACCTCATCATTGCGCGCACGCGAAGCGCACCTGAAGGCAGAACGCGCTCGCGAAGAAGCTGCGGCCGAGCGCGATCGCTTGGCATTAAACAATCAGCGTCTCGACAGCCTCCCGCCGTTCTTCGAGCGCTGGCTTGACAGGACAACCGTTGCAGGGAAGCCGATTCGCACGCGGTTCGAAGCAGATCGGATCAAGATGCGTAGCGAGATCAAAGCGAAGCTCGGGCCAGCTTCGACTCACGTCGAAAAGCCTCGAGACGCGCTCGAACTCTAGAGCTCGCACGGAGGAGGAGCAGCCGAGCGCGACTGCTCCTCCTCCGTCCGCGGCTACTTCTACGCTGGCCGAATGACCAGAGGCGAATTCCGATCGAAAGCTACTGCACACCTGATGCCTCGCCCCTCGGAAGACGCGATGCGCGCGTTGGAGGATGCGATCGCCCGCCTCAATGGGGACGGTAACTAGATCGCCCGGGCGCTGACCGAGTCGCTTCTTGCCGAACGCCCGATAGTCGACGAGCCGTCGCTATCCCCCGAGGAGATCGACTTCCTGATCACCTCCGGTGAGTTCACTCCCGAAGAATGCGACGACATCGAGCTACGAGTGCGTCGGGGCTCGTTACCCGCCATGGCCGCGAACACCCTCGTCGCGGGGCTGCACCGAAGCATGTCGGACGACGCCGTACGAGGCTTCTTGGATCTCAACAATCAGGAATTCGACGACCTGGTAACCGCGGGGAGACTCCACGCCGTCGATGTCGCGGGTCATCGCCGCTTCCCGTGATGGCAGTTCAGCCTGTCGTCTCCCGGCAAAGTCTTGCCGCACCTGACCGAGATCATCGCGCTCCTCGGGAAGAAGCACTGGATCTCGGTCTCTGGACTGATGTCTACGCCCCAGGACACGATGGTGATTGAGGGCAAGCACACACCGGTGGAGTGGTTCCGTGCTGGCGGCGGAGTTGATGCGCTTGAGGCGATCCTCGAAGCACAGCGGTGGCGATGACGATTGCTTGTTTAAGAATTCAGTGTCGCGTATCGCTGCTCGCAACTTCTCCGTTCGCAAGTAGGCCATGGGCTCTCCTTGGTCTCCAGCTGGCCTCGCAATGGCCTCACAGTGGACACCCGAATACAAGCTGGCCGCGGCGGTCTCTTCGCGGCTTCGAACAGGCCTTTCCTTGGCCACCTCGAGACCTGGAAGAGGCCACTCCGGCTCGTCTGGCCAACAGCTGCGCTGAGTAGTGGACACCGGAAGGCCTCGTGGAGACCATGCGGGGGCCACCAGGAGACCATCCAGATCTGTGTGTGACGAGCCGTGCAATCAGCCCACTACCGGAATCGCGTCCAGCCGACGAGCATGTCTGCGGTCGTCGCTAGATTCCGAGGATGAGTACAACTAGCAAGCCTCGCGTTCAAGCCCCGGACCCTGGCGATGATCTGGCATTCGGAGTCATGGCATGAGTGCCCGCCGGATAGCTGGCCCTGACTCGCTTTGGAGACTCACGACGAGCAGTCTCGAACCGCTCCATCCCGTTGAGTTCAGGTATGAAATGGATCTCGAAGATTTTGTCGCGGCCACACCAGGGCTGACCGGCGAGAAGGCTATGACGATCGGCCGACAAGTGAGAACGCCGGACGGTCACGTGCTCGACCTACTCAAGCTCAGGGCAACGGGCTCGACGATCACAACAGAGTGCAAGAGAGGCCGCGCGAAGGCTGATGCTATCGGACAGCTGGTGGCGTACGCGGCATGGGTTGACACCCTGGATCGCGCAGCGTTGGAGCGAATCTTCGAGGAATACACGCGGAACCGTACTCGGTCGCAGGGATCAGTGAGGCCCACTCTCGCCGAAGCGTTTGAGGAGCACTTCGGCATGCCCATGCCCATGACCTTGAATCAGACCCAGACGATGGAACTGGTCGCAGGGAGCGTCGACGTAGCCACGCTCAAGGCGGTGAGGCGACTTCGCGAGAACGACATCCCCATCAGCGTGCACGTGGTGAATAGCTATAGGAGTGCCGGCGAAACACTGGTGGCTGTCGCCGAATGGATGGACGTCGAGTCTCCTTCGGAGCGTCCGATCAGCGTGCGTGCCCAGCTTCAGGAGCTTCACATCGCAACTGTGTCAGCAGTTGAGAACAGCACGAGTCGTCTTCTCAGGCACATAGATCGCCAGAGGCCTCGGCACGCCGGTCACGACGGTCCGTTCTTCACAAAGGGTGCGCACGCCGACATACTGTGCTTTGCACTGCTGTTTATGCCTCGCTTCACCACGTCTTACGTTCCATACTCACTGCTCGAAGCCCTGTACGACGGGTGGGTCAACGAGCAAGCATCACTCGGCGTCGACCGGGTGAAGCCCGCGCACGGCTTTGCTCAGCAGCTGAAGCACGCCATCAAGATGGTCGGCGGTTGGCGTTGGGACAGGAAGTACTGGGACGAGGATCCTTCCCTGGAGAACGAACGGCTTCGCCTGCTCGCAGGCCGTTGGCCAATGCCGAAGCACGGCCAATACCTCAGCGGGTACGCGCGCAAGTAATGTAGGCGAGCTAGTTGCATGTAGCGGACGGTAGCGCAAGGTCGCTGACGCGCTACCGCTCAGCTACAGGAAATTTGTAACTTGAACTCGGCTTTTCGTGGAATGTAGCTTTGTAGCTCTGAAATGGGACTCTCCCCCAGCCGCGGTAGCGATCAGCAGCAGACTACCTCTCCCTCGTTGACGACGACCCCCGCAGCCAGCTACCCAGCTACAGCCCTCGGAAATCCCAGGTCATGGCTTGTTTCGCTCATCGACCACGACGCTACGTCTCCGCTACCGTGTGGCTACGGATATCTGGACGATGTTGTTCGGCCGCTTTCTCAAGACCAGACTGTGCAGAACAGCCGTGCCCTTCAAATTCGCCTCACACGCCACTCCGACAAGCCACCAGAGGAAGAGGATGGATCAGCAGCCTTTGAGTTCATCAGACGCCGCCCGTGCTCTTGCTCTTGTCAAGAAAGGACAACAGCTCGGAGGACACCAGCCCACCGCAGCGGATCTCGATCGTGCTCGGCGAATCCTCGTCGGCGAGCTATCTCCCGAGGACGCTCGAACAGAGATGCATGCTGCCCTTCAGGCCCTGGTTGAGGACGAACGCGCGAACTGATTATCCCGAGAAGGATTCATCCACCAGCGCCTGAGCGGCGCGGGCAACCTCGTTGAACCGACCCTCGCGGATCGCCGTTATCACGGTGTCATCGCCGCTGAGGAATGGGTTGCCGCCGATGAACCACAGCCTCGCTACCTGGTCACCTTCAGCGTCGCTGACGGTACGCCATACCGCATCGGCGCACTCGAGGCGACGCACCGCATCCGCGTCTGGACGTGCGCTGTCGTCGTCGCTCCATGCAAGCGCTGCTGTCGTATCGCGCGATCCAGCGAGCGTCGAGACGAGCGTCGGGCCGAGGACTGCGATGAGACGGCGGGCGAGATCGACTGGGTCCGGTGAGGTCACGAGCGCGATCCTACTTGTGCTCGACGACGTGGAGGTTTACGAAGAGCGCTCGGAACCGCCTCCGAACGGGGCGAGTGCAGTGCTTGGCGATTAACGCTGCACTCGGCGACACTTAGCGGTCCTCGCCACCTCGGGCGTAGGGTCGCTCACATGTGCGGCCGATTCGCGAACGACGCCAGAGTGAGTAGTATCGCCACCTGATGCAACAGCGACTGGATATTTCCGTGTTGAACGGCGCTTTCTACGCGGAGGCGGTGTTGTCCTGGGGTGCTGCATGCCGAACGCCGGGAGGGCGGCAAGCCTTCCAAAGCTCATGCCTGAGCCACTTTCCTGACGAGTAAGTCGCCTCTCCGGCCAAAATCGATCCGGGAGCATCCTGGAATCGCCTCAGTCATCTCTCCGCAAGTCTGATCGAACATTGACAGTTGCAACAATGATGCAGCTGATGCAACATAAGGGTGTGCGTTCTGGTTCAAGTGATGATCGGCGAGTTTCGCTGCGGTTGACAGGAAATGTCGTGGCCCTTGACGAGGGCAAGTACGTCTTCGAGTCGATGCTGGACGGTTGGGCCGATCAGCAGGCAAGCCGCGGTTTGCTTGCGGTGACTATTGAACGACGTCGGCGTTTCATCGAGCGCTTCACCGACTACTGCGCGACCTATCCGTGGCAGTGGCAGCCGCGGGACATTGAGGGTTTCACGAGTCGCGGACGGTCTGGATCGACGGTGTTGCTGAGGTCGACGCTTCGTAGCTATCAGACGAACGTCCGCCTGTTCTGCGACTTCCTCACTGACCCGCGCTACGGATGGCAGACGGAGTGCATCGCTCGTTTCGGGTCTGCTCCAGAGCAGATCTGCCACGACTGGAACTCGATCGCCCACCTGGTGGACTACGAAGGGCGTCCAGGACGGCGTGCTCTCACGTTCGACGAACTGGAGCAGTTCTTCGACGCCGCGGATGCTCGAGTCGGGGCCATCGTTCAGGCCAAGAGGAAGGGCGCGCTTGCTGCGCTCAGGAACACGCAGATGTTCAAGACCATCTACGCGTTTGGGCTGAGGCGTTCCGAGTGCATCGGGCTCGACGTCGCGGATCTGCGGTCGAACCCGGTGACGCCGCAGTTCGGCAGCTTCGGAGCTGTCTACGTCCGGAACGGGAAAGGTAGCCGAGGCACTGGCCCGAAGCGACGGACCGTTCTGACTCTGCCCGAGTTCGACTGGATCGTGGATGGCCTCGGTCATTGGACGGATCAGGCTCGACCGCGGATGACTGGCGATTGGGAGACGAACATCCTCTGGCCGACGGAGCGCAGGACGAGAATCAGCGGCCGTTATTTGAACGACCGTTTCGCCGAGCTGCGCGATGAAGCGGGGCTTCCGGAGGAGCTGACTCTGCATTCGCTGCGGCACACCTATGTGACGAACCTCATCGAGTGGGGCTACAGCGAGAGGTTCGTGCAGGATCAGGTGGGTCACACGTTTGCCTCGACGACGGCGATCTACACGTCCGTTGGGGACGACTATAAGAACCGGGTGCTCGCCGATGCGCTGAAGAGGAGAACGGAGAACCGCGATGACACATGAGTCCACGGGGCCCATCGACTGGCACCTGCGTGCCGTGATGGCTGAGGCCGGGATGTTCCAGACCACCGAGCTCCTCGCGCCGCTGCGTGAACAGGGCGTCGTGCTGTCCCGCGAACAGGTGTATCGACTCGTTACCAAAGCCCCGGAGCGATTGAACGTCGAAGTGTTGGCCGCGCTGTGCCGCATCTTCAGGTGCCAGCCCAATGATCTCATCACCGTGACGGCACAGCCGGCGGCGGCCAGGAAGACTGGTACCGGACGAGGGCATGACAACGCGATCGGGGATCTGCGTCCGGTGCGCGCACGACTTCATCGTCCCGCCGATCCCGGCCGATGACGACTGCGTCACCGTCGCGGACCTGCGACCGTTGCGGGCGTTCAGCCGTGGGGTTGTACTCCCTGCTCGGTATGCAGATCTGCAATGTCTGTTACAGCGCCCTCCGGCGAAACCCAGCTGAGTGCCCCTCGTGCGGGAAAACCCGGGTCCTTGCATTCATCACCGATGAAGGTGTGATTACTTGCGCGACCTGCGCCGGCCAATCGCCCCGATTCGCGTGCCGCACATGTGGTAGTGAGGAGTTCCTGACCGGAACTCAGTGCGGCCGCTGCAGGCTGCAGGCACGTCTGGACGAGCTCATCGGCACCGCGGCAGAGGCGCCGGCCGAGCTGACCAGGCTCCGCGAACACCTTGCAAAGGCTCCAATGGACCCGCGCTCGATTGTCCGCTGGCTACGACGACCGCATGTGACCGAGACGCTGAGGGGCATGGCAACGGGTGCACTACCTCTCGACCAGTCGGCGCTTGACCTTCTGCCACAACGCGCGTCGACGCGCTACTTCCGGCGTCTGCTCATCGAGGCCGGAACTCTGCCGCAGATCCACGTGTTTCAGCACGAGCTCACGCTGCACGTCGCCGCCCTGGCGGCGACGCTCGAGCGCCCCACTGGAAACAAGCTTCGACGCTTCTACAGGTGGGCGATACTGCCGAAACTGCATCGCCGATACCGAGACCACGATCGCGACCTGTCCTTGGAAGCCTTCCACGGGCAGCGCGGCCATCTCGCTGCGGTCGTCCGGTTTCTGGCCTGGTTGGATGCCAGGGATCTGACCGTCGGCGATCTGGATCAGCGCACGTTCGACCGTTACATCGCCCGCGTGAGAACACGGGAACCTGTGGAGCACTTCGTGCGCTGGGCGACCCGATTACGATTGGCTGGCGATCTCAGCACAAACGTCCGCGCTGCCCGGAACACGACGTCGAACATGACAGAAGAGGAGCTATGGCATGCCATCGACGTTCTCCTCGATGATGAGGGCGTCGAACTTGACGTGCGCGTCGCCGGCCTCTTCGTGCTGCTCTATGCCCAGATTCTCGGCCGCGCCGTCAGCATGACTCGCGATCAGATCGACGCCACCACGGAGCGCGTGACCGTGCGGTTCGGCGTCACCCCTGTCGTGCTCGACGACGCAGTCGGCAACCTCGTTCGCAGACAACTCTCCGCGCCACCCCGACGAGGCTATGCCGCAGGGGACTCAGACTGGCTGTTCGAGGGACTCTCACCCGGTCGGCACATGACCGCGGCCTACATCCGGCTGCGCCTGACGGAGATCGGGATCCGCACACGCGTCTCACGCGAAACACGGATGAACCTCCTGGCGATGAGGATGCCCGCGGCGGTGGTTGCCGACGTCATCGGAATCGGCAACCACACCGCAGACCGTCACAAGAACAAGGCCGGTGGGACCTGGTCGGACTACCCAGGCTTGCGCAATTGACCCTGTACGGCGCCTCGGCAACGTTTCGCAGCCGGCGACTCGGATTGGAAGGTGGCGAAAGACATCGTCATTCGTTCTGGGGACATTCACGATCGGCCGCCCGGTCAAAGTCAGGGACGGGACGATTCTGCGCGTCCTCGGGTGTCGCGGCGAGTCCGTTGCGTTCTATGTCATCGATTAGCCAGTCCATTTCGAGGATCTCTCGGCGTTGAGCTTCGCTGATCTCGACGGCGAGTTCGCAGACGCGGATGTCCTGAATCTGAGCTCGCTCCGATCTGGTGATCGCCACCGAGTGGTGGGGGATCATCGCGCGCATGTACGCGGTGTCGTCGACAGTGATCTGGGTTCGGTCGAGGGCCACACCGCCTCCGAGCAGCAGCAGACTGATGGTGACGACGGCGACGTTTGCCTTGGTGTTCTTGTACATGTTCAGCATCCAGGCGAGCATGACGAGGCCCATGGCGCCGCCCATGGTGAGGGCCATGAAGACGCGGCTTTCGCTGAAGCGGATGTGTCCCCATTCCCACACTCCGGCGAACATCGTCCAGTACATCACGACCATGCCGGTGAGGATCATCGCCGCGAATCGCAGGTACATCTTCAGCGAGCTGTGCTTCTTATCCTCCGCTTGTCGTTCGCTTCCTTCGTGTGCGTTCTGCGACATATGCTTCACCTGTTCGTCCGGATTGATTGCGCGTCGCGTTGTTAGCGAGCGCGGCTATCAGAGGGTTGCGAGGAGCGTGGCGCACGCCTCTTCGCATCGTCGGCAGGCCGCCGCGCACACGGCGCAGTGTTCGTGCATCGTGTGCTTCTCGCACTCATCGGCGCAGCTTGCGCATGCTGTGCGGCACGCTTCGAGGGCTGATCGGGTGAGGTTGGCGTCGTAGCCGGTGTGTCGGGACAGGATGCGCGCGGTGGTTTCGCAGAGGTCCGCGCAGTCCAGGTTTGTGCGGATGCACTTTGTGAGCTCTGCGACCATCTCTTCGCTCAGACACGCGTCGGCGCAGGCGGTGCACGATTGGGCGCATTCGAGGCAGGCCTCTATGCAGTCCACGAGCGCCTCCTGGTCTACCTGGCCGAGGTCCTTCGGATAGGTGCGGAGCATCGCTGCTGCGACAGTCATGATCGAGTCCTCTCGTCGTCTTCGACCCTCCAAAATATGACTGTGGTGTCGTCTCGGGGACCCCGTTGAATACCCCAGGAGGGTATGGTAGCTCCCGCTGTGGCCAGCGTGGCAACGCTCACGGTGCGGTGTCTCGTTGTTCCGTTCCGGTCGGCGGGTGAGGGGGCGTTCGCAGGATCAGTGCTACGGCAACGATGACGATGATCACGGCGACGTCGTAGCTGGCTACCGTGTAGGTCCACCAGGCAGCATCGGTCGACTGCGTGTCGCTCACCAGGTGTGCCAGTGCAAGGACCGGCCCCGTGACCAGGAGCATGTACCCGAGGCGAACGAGCCGTCGGTGCGTCCGCACAGGATCGAAAGGCGGGTGGGATCCGGCGCGGGTCATCGGAAGATCGCTCCAATCGCGAGGAAACTGGCAGTGGCGAGGAGGACGACGGCGATCGTCGCAGCGGTGATGAAGAACGTGAGATTCCGAAACGGGGTCTTGGGCTGGTCCATGAGTTGTTACTGGGCGGGGCTGAGGACGGTCGTGCCGTCGGTGGAGATCTCGACGATGCCGCGGTCGTCGACGAGGATGATGCGCTCGTCGACGACAGTGAGGGCCTGCACGGCGCCTCGCAGTGATTCCAATTTCTGCCAGCTACCGCTGTCGTCCTGTGCCCACAGGATGCCGTCGGTGCCAGCGCCAAGAAGTGTGGACTTTGGCTCTCCGCGGCGGCGTTCTGTGATTGGTCGGTGTCGCCGACTGGGGTCGGCTGGTCTGCATCTAGCCGGGGGTACCCAATGCCCCCGCCGACCCCGGGCCCTGCCACGGCGCCCGGGTGTCTGAGCGTTCTCTCAGACAGTGGCGCTTTGGTGACCCCGGATAGCCAGCGGAGCTTCATACGGTATACGGTGAAAGGGATACTCGTCGCGGCCCCTCGATCCCGTCGACGAGATCGTCAACGGAGGATGCTGCATGTACCTTGTTCCTCTGTCCGCTGCCCCCGACTCCGCCAGTCTCGGCGGCATTGTCGGGTTCGCCGCCGCCCTGATCGACCGGGTCGGGGAATGGGGGGTGGGGCTCTTTACGCTCATTGAGACGGTGTTCCCGCCGATCCCCAGCGAGATCGTCCTGCCGATGGCCGGTTATCTCACCCAGCAGGGGTCGATGAATGTCCTGCTTCTGGTGGTGACCAGCACCCTTGGCGCCTATGTGGGCGGCCTGATCCTTTACGGGCTCGGAGCATGGGTCGGCATGGAACGGTCCATCATCTGGCTGTCAAAGCTCCCGCTGGTGGACCGCGAAGACTTCGAACGCGCCGCCGGCTGGTTCTCCCGGCATGGCAGGGCCGCGGTCTTTTTCGGGCGCCTGATCCCGGGGGTACGGAGCATGATCTCTCTCCCGGCCGGCGCCGCCCGGATGCCGCTGCTCACCTTCTCGGTTTTTACACTCGCGGGCAGCGCGGTGTGGAACGCACTTCTTATCGGGTTGGGCGCCGCGCTCGGCACACAGTACGAGCTGATCGACCGCTACTCCACCTACCTCAACTACGTCGTCTACGCGGGGCTCGGCGGCGCCGTGCTGTGGCTGATCGTGCGCAGCGCACGTCGAGCACGACGCACGAGCGAGGAGCAGCAGGGGGCAACCGGTGAACCTGACTGCTGACCGGCATCTCGCCGCCCCCATGCCCGAGGGGGAGGGGACCGGGCCGCCGCGGCGGCTCGCGCTCTGGCTGGGGCTCGCTGGACTGGGCGCGGCGGTCCTTCTCGGGGTGTGGATCTCTGTCTCTGGGAACGGCCCGCTGCCGGTGGACACGTGGTGGCACGATCTCATGCGGGCGTGGCGGACCGATCTGGGCCTGATCCTCGCCCACTCGCTGGAGAGCATCGGTGGCGTCTTCCCGATGATCGTGACCGGCCTGGCCGTGGTAGTCGGATTCCTTGTCAGCAAACGGCCGTGGAGTGCCTTGACGGTGGTCCTGACACTGCTGGCCTCTCAGGCTGTGACGACGGTGCTGAAAGTCAGCTTGGCCCGCCCACGTCCAGCTGACTCGCTCACAGTGATCGGCCTCACGTCCTACCCTTCCGGGCACACGACTCTGGCAGCGACCCTGGTTATCATCGTCGCGCTCCTGCTGCGCCGGCAGTTGATCTGGCTTCTCGCGGCGGGGTGGGTGGTGGTGATGGCCTGGAGCCGCACCTTCCTCGAGGCCCACTGGCTCACCGACACCATCGGTGGTGCGCTCCTGGGCGCAGCGGTCGCGCTGCTGGTGTGGGGCGCCGTAGCAACTGTGCGGCTCAGGCCTTCGGTGGTTCTGTCGCGGTAGATCCGGGGCGGGGAGATCTCACCATGCCGGCAGCGGTCTCGGAGTCGGCGGTCCATGGGGCGCCGATTCGCCCTGGTCGCGTACGGATCTGCCCCAGCTCCGTGGGGGGAGACGGTCAGGCTGGGTCGGTTGTGCCGAACAGGCCCCCGCCTAGTTCGGTCAGCGCGTCGTAGGCATCCTCGTAGCTGTCCGGGACGGGAGCGCTGGGGTCACTGAATTTGGCGATCAGCAGGCCGAGGAGACCCTGGGCTGGGTTGCTCAGCTTCTTGGTTTTGTTGGCCTCCGCTTTGGGGTCGAGTTCCCCGTCGTTGTCGATGGGCACATCGGCGGGTGTTGTTTGTGGCCATTGGGCAGCAGACCGTGGGGTTGTCAGATTGATGGCATCGAACATGTTGGGCGCGTCGACATCGCGAGCTGTCAGAGGCGACAGTCCGTGCTGACGGGAGAGGGTCGACACGAGTGACGAGTGATGCTTGGGGTCGTTGAGGATGGTGTTCGGCGCCGTCCAGGCGGAGATCAGGACCGCAGGGACACGGCAGCCCAGCCGGTCGAACGCGAAGCCCATCTCACTTGTTTCTCCGGTACCTGGCGGCACGGCGGATGGCGGCGGAACGTGGTCGTAGGTGCCTCCGTGCTCATCGAAAGTGATCAGCATCGAGGTGTTGGTCGTGTTGGACCCGGTGGGGCTCGCGGCGCTACGGAGCGCGGTATACAGCTCGTGGAGCAGTTGCTCGCCGGCCCGAACGTCGGAGACGGCAGCGTTGGTGACGGTGGCGCCTTCGCCGTTGTCGCCGACGCGGAGATCCCCGTACGGGGGGTGAGCCGCCCCCTTCATTCGGTCCGGACGTTCTGTGAGTCGTCGGTTTCCAATTGATGGGTGCACTGTCGAGCGTACTCGGCTGGGGGTAGGTAGCCGAGCGAGGAGTGCCGGCGGTGGTGGTTGTACTCGTCCTTCCAGTCGCCGATGATGACCTGCGCGTGCAGCAGCGAGTAGAAGCTGTTGATGTTGAGGCACTCGTCGCGGATCCGGCTGTTGAACGACTCGACGTACCCGTTGCGCCACGGCGAGCCCGGAGGGATGTAGGACAGGCCGGTGCGGGTGCCGGCCCAGTCGGCCATCGCCTCGCTGATGAACTCCGGCCCGTTGTCCGACCTGAGCACCGCCGGGGCGCCCCGGGCGGCGACGAGGTCCTCGAGGTGGGCGGTGAGTCGGTCGGCGGTAATCGAGCGCTCCACGAGGCCGCCGATGCACTCCCGGGTGTGTTCGTCGACGATCGAGCAGATCTTGATCGGTCGGCCGTGCTCGTCGGCGTCGAACTGAAAGTCCACCGCCCACACCACGTTCGGCGCGTCCGCCGTCGGCGCGTCGACGGTCGAGGACCCGACGCGCTTGCGTCGACGCCGCTGCGGGACCCGGAGCCCTTCGTCACGCCACAGGCGTTGGATCTTCTTGTGGTTCACCACCCACCCCTCGGCGCGGGCGTCGTGATACGCCCGCCGGTACCCGTAGCGGGGATGGTCCTTCGCCCAGGCGCGCAGCCACTCCCTGAACGCCCGATCCGGGTCCGCGACCGTGTCGCCCTTGAGCGGTCGCCGATACGCGGAGCGGCTCAGCCCGACCAGACGGCACGCCATCCGTTCGCTCACCCGCAGCTTGCGCTTGAGGTGATCGACGGCGGCGCGGCGCCTGTCCGGGCTTAGAAGTTTCCCTCAGCCAGCTCCTTGAGCGCGGCCTTCTCCAGCTCCGCTTCCGCGAGCAGACGCTTCAGGGTCGCATTCTGCTTCTCCAGCTCCTTCAGGCGCTTTGCGTCGTCGGCCTTGAGGCCGCCGTACTGGTTCCGCCACCGGTAGTACGTCTGCTCGGACACCACGAGCTCCCGGCACACCGCCGCGACGTCCTGACCGTCGGCGAGCATCCTGTCGGCCTGCCCGAGCTTACGGACGACCTGCTCCGGGGTGTGACGCTTCCTGCTGTTCGTCATGATCTGACCAGTCTCCCTGCCCGCGACCGCGGACAACAGGACGACTCTCATAACGACTGGACCTACGAAACGGGGTCAGCCCAGGGGTGCATGTCGTTGTGGTTGAAGATCATGCGCGGTTCGATGAACGCGTAAGACGGAAGTGTCCCGTTTGCGACGTCGAGGTAGAACTGCTCCATCGTGCGGAAGTTGGTCTTCCAGTACTTCTGGGTGGCGTTGGCGTGGAGGACCCCGGTGAGGGAGACCAGTTGCGCGGCGTCGTAGTAGACCCGCCAGGACAGTCCCTCGTCTTGGAGCCGGTTGAAGATCGTGGGTGCTGATACGGCGCCGTCGAACCATTTACCGTAGTCGCCGCCGCCCCGGTTGGTGACGAACCCGTTGGACGTGCCGGCGTGGAAGAAGGACCGGTTGCAGAACGTTTGCGAGGGCACCGCCGCGTACCAGTGATCGAACACCGCGAAGTTCTTGGCGAGCGTGGAGAACACCGGCAGCATGTCGGGTGAGAATCCGCCCATCGCGACCGCGTACTCGTCCGGGGTGGGCGGCACACCTCCGGAGAGTCGCTGGAAGTTGGTGATGTAGTCCTGCACGAACCCCGCCATCGTCGGGGTAGCCCCCTTGGGCGGGGCGTTGTACGGGGTGTCGCGCGTCAGAATGTTTGGCAGGGGTAGTTAGTTGCTGATGCAACGCCCCAGCTGAGAGGTCTGAAGCATGAGTCGTCCCCCGACGATCCCGGTAGAGAAGAAGCTCCGCATCGTGTTGTCCGTGTTGCAAGGCGAGATCACGATCGCCGAAGCCGCCCGCCGCGAGAAGGTGTCCGAGCAAGCGATCGGGAACTGGAAGCGCCAGTTCCTCGAGGGCGGCAAGGCCGGCATCGAGGCGGGCAAGTCCAAACCCTCGACCCGGGAGCAGCAGCTCGAGGATGAGGTCGCGGAGTTGACGCAGGCCCTCGGTGAGGCGGCGGTCGAGATCCGGGTGTGGAAGAAGAGCGCGGAGGGCCGGCTGGGCCCTTCGAGGACCTCGAGGTGATCCGTTTGGAGGCGGGCATGCCGACGTCGAGGTTCTGCAAGCTGACGGGCGTGCCCGAGCGTTCGTATCGCCGCTGGCAGGCCAAAGCGAGAGCGGATCGCCCGCCGAAGGGTCCGTGGCCGCAGCCCGCGCGGGACGCGGCCAGGCCGCTCGCGACCAAGCACGCGCTGGCGCATCCGGCGTGGGGTCATCGGAAGATCTGGGCGATGACCCGCCACGACGGGCACCGGGTGTCGCAGGCGACCGTGCTGCGCCTGCTGCGCGATGACGGGCTGATCCTGCCGTCGGAGTATCAGAAGCAGCGCCGTGAGCTCGCGAGAGACCGTAAGGCGGCGTTCGCGAGGAACCCGACGGGCCCGAACCAGGTGTGGCAGCTGGACTTCAGCGAGTTCGAGACCACCCAGGGTGGGACGTGGCGGATCGCGGGGTGCCGGGATTGGTTCTCCAAGGTCGAGCACCCCTTCCATACCTCGCCCACGGCGAACCAGCATGACGCGATCGCCGCCGTCGAGCTCGCCCTGACCGACTACGAGCGCATGTTCGGGCACCCCCTCGTTGATCAGTGTCAGGTCGACCCGGAGACCGGCGAGCTGCTGCCGGTCGTGACCCTCGTGACTGACAATGGTGGCCCGTTCCGGTCGATGAACTTCGAGTTGTTCATCTTGCGTCACCCCGAGCTGCGGCACGTCCGCACTCGGGTGAAATCGCCCGGGCAGAACGGGTCACGCGAACGCGGGTTCGGGACGCTGAAGTACGAGCGGCTGTTCCTCGACGAGATCCCCGACGCGATGACGCTCGTCGAACGCGCTGAGGACTACCGGATCGAATACAACGAGATCCGTCCTCACGAGGCGATCGCCTGGAACCGGCCGATGGACGTGCACCTGGGCCTTGCCGACCCCACCATCCCCAACTTCGAAAGAGAAGAAATCCTGCCAAATACTTGACGCGGGACAGGGGCGCTCATCCGGTTCGCGGTCAGGTCCGCGTTGGAGGGCGGGTCTACGGTGCCGAACAGCTGCGTGTTGACGTGCGGGTACGCTTCGCCCGGGTCGGGGATCGGACTGGACATGATCCTGTCGGTCGGTCCGGTGTACACGTGGGCGGGTACGACCTCGTTGCCGCCGGGAACGGGGTTGCTGTAGGTGCCCTGATGCAGGCCGGCGAAGCGGGCACCGGCGGGCACCTCGTTTAGTGGGTAGAGCCAGCCGAGGATGTTGTCGAAGGACCGGTTCTCGAACATCACCACGATCAGGTGGTCGAAGGCCTGAGCCGGGCTTGCGGTCGGCGGAGGAAACGTGGGTACGGGGAGAGCGGTTAGCCGGTTGTACACCGCCACACCCCCCAGCCCGATGCCGGCAGCGCCGGCAGCGGCGACACCGAGGCAGCGGATGAAGGACCGTCGTGACGGTGTGGCGGACGCTGTCGCAGGCCGTTCGGGCTCAGATGGTGCGGGTGTGTCCATCCGCCGCCTCCTGTCCCGCCGCTGACCCTCAGGGTACGGGTGCCGGCGACGACGGCCCAATGCGCTCTCATCCTGGTCTCACAATCGCAGGCCTAACGTCACCGTCATGAGAGATTCAGCAATCACCCTGACCCGGCTCAGCCGCATGTTCGGGGACACACCTGCCGTCACCGATGTGAGTGTAGAGATCCCGGCCGGGGAGATTTTCGGGCTGCTCGGCCACAACGGCGCAGGCAAAACGACCACGGTCAACATGCTGACCACCTTGCTGCCCCCCACGTCGGGAGACGCCCGAGTCGCAGGCAAGAGCATCACCAGGGATGCGGCCGCCGTGCGTAGCCTGATCGGCTACCTGCCCGAGAACGTGCAGTTCTACGACAACCTCACGCTCATGGAGAACCTCCGCTTCTTCGGCCGGCTGTCCGGCATGAGGCGGCCGGACGCGCGGATCGCGGACGTCCTGAAGTTCCTAGATTTCACGGGGCACGAGCGTCAAAGGCTGGGCACGTTCAGCAAGGGCATGCGGCAACGGGTCGGGATCGCGCAGGCGATCCTGCACGCCCCGACCGTGCTGTTCCTGGATGAGCCCACCTCGGGGCTGGACCCGGAAGGTGTCCGCACCCTGCGGGAGACGATCGTGCGCCTCAACAGAGAGCTCGGGATGACGGTGTTCATGAACACCCACCTGCTGTCGGAGGTGTCCCGCACGTGCACCAGCATCGGCATCCTCAACCAAGGCCGCCTGGTGCACCACGACACCGTCACCGGCACCCTGGCGGCATACCCGCAGGAACAGTCGTTGGAGGAGATCTTCTTCCAGCTCGAGCGGGCCGGAACGCCATGAACATCGTCTGGACGAGCGCCCGGCATGAAGTGCTGAGCATCACCCGCGCTCGCGTGGCACAACTGCTGCTGGTGGTGTTCGTGGGCATGGTGTCGGTGTCTTCGGTGATCGGCTGGATCACCACCCGCACCGTCACCGCCGTCTACGAGGGCATCCTCGCCGCGGGCCTGACCGCCGCCGCAAATCCCTTCACCGACGTCGCCCCCCTGTATTACGCCCGTAACTCGGCGATCTACGTGGTGTTGATCGGATGCCTGATGGCCATCGTCCTCGGCGCACAGGCCACCCTCCGTGACCGCAAACAGGGCACCGCGACGCTGGTGCTCAGCCGCCCCCTCACCGTGCGCGCCCGTCTCCTCGGCCAGCTGGCTGGGATCGGGTTGGTGCTCGCGGTCGTGCTGCTGGTCAGCACGCTGATCAGCTGGATCTCGATCGCCGTGATCACCGGGAGCCCCCTGAGCGCGGATCTGACCGCCCGGCTGCTCGGATTCGCAGGAGTGTCGTGGTTGCTGCTGACGTTCTTCGCGATCATCGGGATGCTCTCCGGTCTATTTGCGCGGCGCGAGAGCACCGCCTTCCTGGTCCCGTTCGTGGTGTGGAGCGGCATCGCGTTCGTGCTCCCGCAACTGGGCACGGCAGCTCGCCCCGTCGCCCTGTTGAATCCTGTTCCGGCCGTCCCCGTCGCAGGGGACGCCTTCTCCGCACTGTCGTCGTTGACCAGCCCGCTGGCCATCACCGAGCAGTTCAAGACGACCGCGAGCGTGCTTCTCCAAAACGACCTGGTCACCGGCAGTGCTGGCGCCGGTGTCCTCGCAGTCACGGTCTTCCTGGTCGCCGGTGTGATCGCGATCGCCGTGATCCCAAGACGAAAGATTCGGAGTTCCCTCCATGACTGACATCGCCACGGTGGCGCGCAAAGAGATCCTCGAACTGCGCCGCGACCGCCTCTTCCTCATCCTGATCGGCTTCCTCGCCGTCGTCACCGTGATCTCCGTCGCGGTCGGCGCCGCGGACTTCCGCGCCCAACTCGACGCGTACAACATCTACGTCGCCGAGGTCACCGCCAGCGGCTCCGGTGTCACCCCCGCGGCCCCGCAGCTGTTCCCGTTGCAGCTGCTCCGCGGCGGGATCGAATACCTGGAGATCCTCGGTGCGCTGTTCGCGATCGTCCTCGGTTACGCCACGGTCGCCAAAGAGAAGCACCGCGGCACCCTGCCGCTGCTGCTCAGCCGCCCCATACAGCGTTTCGCCCTGGCCGGCGGCAAGATCGCTGCCCTCGCCGCCGTCTGGGGGGTTGTCGTTCTGGCCCTGGCCGTCGTATCGGCCATCGCGGTCACCACGATCGGCGGGGGAACTCTCGGGGGAACGGACCTGGTTCGACTCGCTCTGAGCTGCGGGTTCGCGTGGCTGTACCTGGTGTTCTGGTCGGCTATCGCGATCACCGTCACAGTGCTCACCCGGCAGCTCAGCGCCGGGCTGATCATCAGCCTGGTGATCTGGCTGGCGTTCGTGCTGGTTATCCCTCAGATCGGCGACACCATGGACCCCGACAACCAGGTCCCCGGCGGCCTGTTCGCCGCGTTGCAGATCCAGAAGCCCGACGAGCTCGCCGTCCTTGCCCAGTTCGCCGGGTTCGACGGGATCCGCAACGGCCTGGAAGTGTCCTCGGTCACCAAGCACTTCGAACGGATCTCGTTCGCGTTCTTGGGCATCAAAGACCAGTACAACCAGCAACCGCTGTCCCTGGTGTGGGTGGCGATGCTGCCCTACATCCTGACCCTCACGGCCGCGACCCTCGCCTCCGTGATCATCGCCGGCGCCGTCACCACCCGCCGCACACTGCAAAGGAAAGAATCATGAACAAGAAAACCCTCATCCCGCTCGTGGCCGGACTGGCGCTGACGGCCGGCATCCTCGCCGGGTGCCAAACCACCACCTCGACCACGCCGCCGGCCCCGGCGGGCTCGGTGAGCGCCGCGCCCGCGAGCGGGACAGTGCTGCCGGTCGCGTCGAATCCGATCAGCAACACCAGCACCGCTCCAGGTCTGAGCATCACCGCGGCGGCCGTGGAAGATCTTGTCGACCCGGCAACAGGCAAGGCGATGGATGACCGCCTGCAGATCACGCTGGCCAACAGTACGAGCAGTCCCTTGACGAACGTCGAGATCTACTATCAGATGACCGACGTCACCACCCAGCAGTCCGAGGGGTACTACACGGCGCTTGCCGGTGTGACCATCCCCGCGCAGGGCGAGACGACCGTGTACTTCGACAACGGCACCGAGCCGGGGCACTTCCCGGAGAACATGTTCAGCTTGTACCGCACCTCCACCAACCAGGTAGATTTCGCCATCCAGGCCAGCGCCGACGGTGTCCAGGTCGCGAACGCCACCGCATCGAAAGGGGCCGGAACCGGTGAACAGCCCGACTGACGAACACCCGCACCAGCGGCCGGGGGGTGTGCGGTGAGGATCCTCGTCGTCGAAGACGACCTCGCGATCGGCGACGTCATCCGCCGCACCCTCTCCGAAACCGGGTACTCGGTCACGGTTGCCGCCACTGCGCCGGCCGGGATCGAAGCTTTCGAGATCGACACGTACGACCTGGTCATCCTCGACCTGATGCTGCCCGGTCTCGCGGACGGCGGGATGGGCGTGTGCCGCCGCATCCGGGAGATCAACCGCGACACTCCGGTGTTGATGCTGACCGCACTGGACTCGATGCGCTCCAAGGTCGCCGGGCTCGACGCGGGTGCCGATGACTACCTCGTGAAACCGTTCCACCTGGTGGAGTTGCTGGCCCGCACACGGGCGCTGCTGCGCCGTTCACCCCGGGCGCAGCCACCCGTGCTCACCGCGCAGGGTGTCACCCTGATCCCGTCCACCCAGACCGCGACCCGGGCGGGGCGCACCATCGACCTCACCCCGAAGGAGTACGCCGTCCTGGAGTACCTGATGCGCAACGCGGGCACGATTATCAGCTCCACCGAACTGATCGACCACGCCTGGGACAGCAACTACGAGGGGTTCAGCAACGTCGTGCAGACCTACATCCGTTACCTCCGTCAGAAACTCACGCTCCCCGGTGAGCCCGACATCATCCAGACCCGCCGCGGCGCGGGCTACCTGATCGCCGCCGACGCGTGATCTTCCGCCGTGCGACGATCCGTCTGACCGTCGCCTACACCGTCATCCAACTGGCGATCTTCGCGATCTTCGCAATCGGCGTCTACACGTTCGTCACCGGAACCTTCGATTTCGACGCCGCGGAAAGTGACGGGGAAGGTGCCGTCAACGCCGCTGAGCAAGGATTCGCGCTGCTGCGGACCGTGCTGATCATCTTCTACGCGTGCCTGCTGATCGTGATTCCGCTGTCCAGCTGGCTGATGGCACGGTCCGCGTTGAAGCCGATCAGGGCGAGCTTCGAACGACAGCAGCAGTTCGTCGACGGGGCGTCGCATGAGATGCGCACCCCGCTCAGCATCATCCAAGGGGAACTCGAACTGGCGCTGACCCGTTCCCGCACGCCGGCCGAGTATCAGGCGGCGATCACCGTCGCCCTGGCCGCGACGGACGGAATCATCCGGTTGACCGATGACCTGTTGAAACTGTCCCGCACCAGCAAGGAGGAAATCTCGGACAGCTTCACCCTGATCGACCTGAACCAGCTCCTCCCGGACCTGGCAGACGCGGCCGCCGCGGCGGGCCGCCGCGCCGACATCCACGTCGCCCTGCACACCGTTGCTGAACCCCTCCGGGTGCGCGGATCAGCCGAACTCCTCTCCCGCGCGATTGGGAATGTCCTGGACAATGCGCTGAAGTTCAGTCGCCCCGGCGGCACGGTCGCCCTCAGCGCCAGCACCGAAGGTAGCGCCGCCGTGATCCGCGTGATGGACGATGGGGTCGGCATGACGCCGGCAGAGCTCGCGCACGCTTTCGACCGATTCTGGCGTGCCGAGACATCACGAACCACCCCCGGGCACGGATTGGGGCTGGCATTGACCCGGCAGATCATGCACGCGCACGACGGCACCATCACCCTCGCATCTCAGCCCGGCCAAGGCAGCACCATCACCCTCAGGCTGCCCACCGCTACGCGCTGACCGCACGGACGGGTTTGGCCACTCTCACGTTCATCTCACGGTGCCGTCCGTAGCCTGAAACCGGTTCAGGCGGACAGCCGATGTCGGCACGCTCGCCACCGCGCTCGTTCGTTGGCGCGAGACGCACAAATCGAGAGGAATCAGTATGGACTGGCGCGTTCTCCCGACAGGTGCGGTGGCCGCCTTCGTGATCGCCGCGACCTGGCGCGTCGTTGTCCTGCTGTCCGAGGTTGCCCAGCAGCAAGCCGACGCCGGTATGCTGGACGAGTCCGACGCCGCGTCAGAGCAGTGGGACCGCTGGTGAGTGGGAGCAGCGCGAAGCGAAGTGCCGTGGTGAGGGAACGCGCATCATGAGAGTGATACGGATGAAGCACCTTCCCTCTCGGGTGAGGCGTTTCGTGCACTCCCAAGTCCACGCCCACTGGCGAAACCAGCCGATTGAACCGGGGACAGTGCTCTACGAGTCCTTCTCCGGCAACGGCATGCTCTGCAACCCGGAAGCCATCTTCCGCGAGCTTTTGGCGACGCCCGATCTGGCCGGGCTCACACACATTTGGGTCCTGACGGACCTGCGCCAGTATGCCGCGACGGTCCGGGAGTTTGCGGGAGCGCGCAATGTGAGGTTCGTGCGCCACGGGTCTGCGTCCTATTACCGTGCCCTGGCCACGAGCGAATACCTGATCAACAACGCGACCTTCCCACCCCAATTCAGCAAGAGACCCGGCCAGATCTACCTCAACACGTGGCATGGCACCCCGTTGAAGCGCATGGGCTACGACATCGACCGCGGCGCCCTCGGTACAGCCAACATCATCAGGAACTTCGTTGCCGCTGACTATCTCGTGGCCGCCAACTCCTTCATGGCTGAACAGATGTATGAAACGGCGTACAAGCTCGACGGAATATTCCGCGGCCGGATCATCGAGGAAGGGTATCCGCGAATCGACCGTCAGATCCTCGATACCGACGGCGTTGCTGCTGGCCGAGCGCGACTCACGGCTGCCGGTATCCCGCTCGGTGATCGCACGATCGTGCTCTACGCCCCCACCTGGAAGGGCGCGTCCTTTGCGCGCCCCGAGGACAACATCGACCAGCTGCTCGATGACGTCGCCCGGATGACCGCACGGATCGACACCAGCAAGTACGTCGTGCTCCTCAAAACACACCAGGTCGTGGACGCCCTCGCCGCCGACCGACCCGGACTGTCCCGACTGCTCGTGCCCAACGACATCCCCACGAACGTTGTCTTGGGCCTCACCGGGGTGCTCGTCACGGACTATTCGAGCATCTTCTTTGACTTCCTGGCGACAGGACGCCCGATCCTCTTCTTCGCGCCAGATCTCGACGACTATTCAGGCACACGAGGTCTCTATTTTGAACCGAGCGAGTTGCCCGGTCCCGTGTGCCGGACTATCGACGAGCTGGTGGCAGAACTAGCCGGAATCCCCGCGACCGACCGCATCCCGGCTGAAGCGGCGGCACGTTATCGGGCCGGCCAGCAGCAGTTCTGCGGCCAGGAAGATGGCCGGGTGAGCGAGCGGATCATCGACATCGTCTTTCGCGGCAACAGTGTTGGCCACCACACCCGACGCGTACGTTCCCAGAGTCGCCCATCGCTTCTGATCTACCTGGGGGGGATGCGCTCGAACGGCATAACCACATCCGCCCTCAACCTGCTCAACAACATCGACCACTCCCGATTCGACGTATCTGCCTGCTTCAGCCAAGGCAAAACTCCCGCAGCGATCGAGAACCAACTGGCCATCAATCCCGCCGTGCGCCAGTTCCCACGCGTCGGCGGGCTAAACGGCTCTGCGATCCGTCAGCTGACCCGGCGTCTTCACTTTCGCCTGGGCAACACTCGTCGGCACCAGGTTGAGCCGCTTCAGAAAGCCCTGTGGGACGACGAGTGGACCCGCTGCTTCGGTGACAGCCGTTTCGACTATGTAGTCGACTTCAGCGGCTATGCCCCGTTCTGGGCGGTACTCCTGCTCCATGCCCCCGGATCGATGCGCTCAATCTGGCTCCACAACGACCTCGCCGCGGACGCGCACCGCGAAATCAGGGGAAAGAAGCCGATGTCGCGCAACCTCCATCAGGTATTCGACCTCTACGAGCAGTACGACCACCTCGTGTCCGTCTCACCCGCACTGAGCACAATCAACCGTCGCAAACTCGGCCAGCATGCCGGCCCGGCGAAGTTCGCCTTCGCGCTCAACACCGCAGACGCCCAGCGCCTCAAAACCTCGGCCGCTCAGGATCTGCGAGAGACGACCCGCGACTCGGAGACGGGGATCACCCCTGATTGGGTGGCGGACCTCCTCGCCGACGACAAAGTGGCCAACTTTGTCTCGGTGGGACGACTCTCCCCCGAGAAGAATCAGGCACGCCTCGTCCGCGCGTTCAGCATCGTCCACGACGCGACGCCGACGACGCGACTCGTGCTCGTGGGAGACGGTCCCCTCCGAGGGGAGTTGGAGTCCCTGATCGAAAAGCTCGGGTTGGAAGGGTGCGTCATTCTCGCCGGTGAACAGCCCAACCCGTTCCCCATCATTGCCGCATCAAACTGCTTCGTCCTGTCCAGTGACTACGAAGGGCAGCCCATGGTCCTCCTCGAGGCGCTGGTGCTCGGACTCCCGATCGTCACGGTCGAATTCGAGTCAGCGACCAACGCACTACCGCCTGGATTCGGAATGGTAGTGCCGCAGACCGACGAAGACCTCGCCAGAGGGCTCCATGCCTTCCTCGCCGGAGAGGTCCGGTCAGGCGCATTCGATCACGAGACCTACACCCGGCTGGCGCTCGAGCAGTTCTACACCGCGATCGGCGTGCCCGTCCCCACCCCGGTGCAGGACACACCGAGGACGACGGGTGACTGAATCACCTCCGCGATCTCCCAGGGCAATTCGGAGGCTCTCACGTTCATCTCACGACCACTTTCTTAGCCTGAATTCACGGTCAAGAACTCACTTGACCCGCAACGAAAGGCAGTCCGCAACCGCCGTTGTGGTGGTCAACGACACCGAGAAGGAGAACACCATGAAGACAACAGTCAAGCGGGCGATCGCCACCGGCACGCTCGTCACCGCACTGGCCCTGGGCGGCACCGGAGTGGCCGTCGCCACCACCGGTGGTGCGGCCACCCCGGCAGATTCGACCAGCAGCGAGCAGGACCCCAGCTACGTCGGAACCATCCCCGCGCCGAACGACGGCACGGCCGACGAAGCCGAGGGCGCCGAAGGCGCTGAGGGCACCGAGGGACCGGAGGGTGCGGAAGGTGCCGAGGGGGCGGATGACAGCGCTGCGGACGCCGCCGAGTCAACCGCGCTGGAGGGTCTCGCGACGGTGACGCCTGAGGAGGCGACCGCGGCCGCACTGAAGGCCGTCCCCGGGACCGCGGCGACCGCGCAGCTGGAGAACGAGAACGGCTTCGTTGTCTACGGCATCGAGGTCACCGCCGCCGACGGGACCGTCATCGACGTGAAGGTCGACGCCGGCGACGGATCGGTCCTCGCCCAGGATGCCGCAGACGCGGAGACCGCCGACTAGCCTCCCGGGTCGGCACGAGGGGGCAGATGCAGACGACCGCATCTGCCCCTTTCTGTGCCCAGATCCCAACGACCCTGGCCGCGCCCTGCCTACCTGTCTTTGCGCTCTGCGCGACGGGTAGACGGAGGGTTGCGCTCGGCACCCTCGCTGGGTGGCGGCGGGATTTCCGGGGTGGACTGTTCGGTCTTGGACTCCACCAGGGACAGAGCGAACAGTCCCGCGAGCAGGCCGAAGATGAGCGCTGCCGCAACGAGGTCTCCGAGCTGAAGCGGGAACAGATCAGCGTCGGTCGAAAGGACGAAGTACGTCTCAGCCAGCGCGAAGATGGGCGTGAGGAACGAACAGGTGACAACTGATCGTTAGTGCCGGGAGGCGCTGGCGGGGAGGATGTCATCATGCCTGGTCCTTATCCCAAAGAGTTCCGCGAAGACGTTGTCGCGGTCGCTCGTAGCCGCGAGAGCGGCGTCACCATTAAACAGATCGCCACCGATTTCGGTATCAGCGAAGCAACCCTGCAGAACTGGCTCCGCCAGGCCGATGTCGAAGACGGCAATCGACCTGGTCAGACCGCCGCGGACGCGGCAGAGGCTCGGGAGCTGAAGAAACGGATCCGGTTGCTGGAGCAGGAGAACGAGGTGCTCCGTCGCGCGGCGGCGTACCTATCGCAGGCGAACCTGCGTCTTGGCGGCTCCCCAAAATGACGTACCCGCTCGTTGCTGAGCTCGCCGAAGCGGGGATTCCCGTCACGGTGTCGTGTCGGGTTCTCAAGCTCGCAAGACAGCCCTATTACCGGTGGCGCAACGCCCCTGTCCGGGACGCGGACGTGCTCCGCGCGTATCGGATCAACGCGCTGCATGACGCGCATCACGACGACCCGACTTTCGGGTATCGATACCTTGCCGACGAAGCCCGTCGGGCGGGGTGGCGGATGAGTCTGCGGACGGCGTGGAAGCTGTGCTCGCAGGCCGGGATCCTCTCGTCCGCGCAGCGCCGGCGACGTGGGAAGGGCAAGAAGGCCGGCCCGCCGGTGTTCGACGATCACGTGCAGCGGGTGTTCCGTGCCGATGCCCCGAACCGGCTGTGGCTCACGGACATCACGGAGCATCGGACGAGCGAAGGAAAGCTGTACTGCTGCGCGATCAAGGATGTGTTCTCCAACCGCATCGTCGGCTACTCGATCAGCGACCGGATGACTGCGAAGCTCGCCATCGATGCCGTCCGCAACGCCGTCGCCCGTCGCGGTGAGGTCGCCGGGTGCATCCTGCACGCTGACCGGGGCAGCCAGTTCCGCAGCAGGGTGATGGCCCGCGAGCTGCGCCGTCATGACATGGTCGGATCGATGGGACGCGTCGGCGCAGCCGGAGACAACGCCGCCATGGAGAGTCGTTCTGGTCGCTGCTGCAGACGAACGTCCTCAACCAGCAGCGGTGGACGACCCGGCAGGAACTCCGGCTCGCGATTGTCGTGTGGATCGAGCGGAAGTATCACCGCCAGCGCGCCCAGGACACCCTCGGCGGCTTGACGCCCATCGAGTTCGAAGCCAAGCTAGCTGAGCCGCTCACACTGGCGGCCTAAACCGAAACTGTCACCTGTTCGTTCCTCACGCCCGATTGCTTGAAGATCACCTGCGCCACTGTGTGGCAGATGCCGCTCGTGCCGGCGGGGACATCGCCGAAGAGAAGGTGCGCGAAGCGTCTCAGGCGATCGCCCGCCTCGTGCGCTGAACCGCTCCAGAACGGGCAACGCCCAGACAGCACGAGAACTCGATCCCTTCCGCTGTTCTTATCGGTCTGGTGAGCCGTAGGACGGTTCAAGCCCTCGCGCGCCTGTACTCGAAAACACCGTCCCGGCCGTGCGCTTCAAGGAGGTCATAGAGCACGCCATCGTGATCGAGGATGGGCTTGGGTTGCCCGTCCGGCTGGAGCGGGCAGAGGACGGATTCGCCACGATCGGCCGCCGCTTCGTCGTCGTGCAGAACCGCGATATACGTTTCGATCGACATACCGCCACGCTACCTGTGGCCCTTCACTTTGTCCGCGCTCTTTGCCGTAGCGAGACCCCTACCGCAGCTGCGCGAGTTCAGAGTGTCGTGCTGCCCTGTCTCAGCCGAGTTCTTCGTCCAGTTCGCGACGATTCTGCCGAGTCGGGTGGAAGGTGTGGATGTCGACGAGAGCGGGGAGGCCGGTGAGACCGCCGGGGCCGGCCATCGTCTCGAGGATGTCGTCGGTGACCTCGGCGTCGTTTGCTTCTCCGACCCATACCGCTGACGCGCCAGCGCTTCTGCCGTCCGCATCCGGAATGATGACGATGACGTTGGAGTGTTCGCAGGCATCCAGACATCTGCTGACCGTGACCGCGACTTTCGTGCCGGCGGCGTTTCTGATCTCGCGCAACTGTGCGACGTGGTCAGTGCCGGGATGCTTACGCCTGCTGCCGCAGTCGCCGCCTCGGCACACCACCACGATCATCTGATCGTGGGATGTCACCTGCGCTCGTCGTTGCTTCTTCGCCATCTGAACACCGCCTCAGTCTCGCCTTCCAGTTGTGCCGGGCGTTCCGTTCTGCAGTGGCGACGCTTCAGCGAGATGCTCGGCGCGTTGCAGGTTCTTCGATCTGGCGAAAACAAGCGCGGAGGCGGCCGCCACGATGGCGATCAAGGCCAGGGCGAGCGCTGCACCGGAAAGGCTGGCAGCGCCGAGCCAGCCGGCGATCGGATACGTGATCAGGAAGCAGGCGTGGGAGAGCGCGAACTGAGCCGTGTAGACAAGGTTCCGATTCGCGGGTGTGGAGGCATCGGCGAGAAGCCGCGACGATGGCGTGTTCACCAGGGATGTGCCCATGCCCAGCAGCACCCAGGTGCCCAGTAGCGCGATCCAACCTGCCCCGGTCGTCCCAGAAACGACGGTGACGGCGACGGCGGCGAGCAGGCCGACGACGATGAGGATCGTTCCGATGATCATCGTGCGGATGACGCCGATCCTCTCGACCACCCAGGGGATGTTCAACGCGACCACGAGGGAACCGATGCCGTAACAGGCCAGTGCAAGCGCGAGGGCGGCGTCATCGAGATGGAAGACTCCGCGGGCGTACACCACGGAGTTCACGAGCACGATCGCGGTGCCGGCCGCGACGACGATGTTGGTGAGCATCAGGAACCGCAGCGTCGGAGTGCGCGCGAACACCTTCGCCCCCATAGGGAGCCGCTGCCAGAACGACATCACCGGCCCGTCATCTGACCGGACCGGCAGCCGGGAGAGCAACACGAGGCTCGCCGAGCACGCGAACCCGATCGCGGTGCCGACGAACAGGTTGTTGTAACTGACTACAGTCAGCAACGCTGCGGCGATCATGGGGCTCACCAGCGCCTCGAGGTCATATGCGAGCCGCGACAGTGACAGGGCACGCGTGTAGTCGTTCGGCTCGGGCAGAACCGAGGGAATCAGGGACTGAAACGCCGGGGTGAAAGTAGCAGACGCCGACTGCAGCACAAAGACCAGCACGTAGATCTGCCACGCTTCCGTGACAAACGGCAACATCAGCGCGATCACCAGCCGCACCAAGTCGGCCGTCACGAGCACCGCCTTCTTCGGCAACCGGTCAACGACCGCGGCGATCAGCGGCGCGACGCCGACATAGGCGACCATCTTGATCGTCAGCGCCGTGCCCAGCACGGATCCGGCCGCATCCCCGGCGATATCGAAAGCGAGCAGCCCCAAGGCAATCGTGAGAAGCCCCGTACCCAGCAGGGCGATCACCTGCGCGGAGAACAACTTCGCATAGGTGGTGTTGCGCAGAACGCGCAGCATCAGCGGAGGTTCTCCGGTGACGGGTGTTCGCCACGGTGGTGCGGGGGGTCGTTGCTCAACGAGTGCTGTGCCTGGAAGATCGCGTCCGCGACCAGCTGCCGGGCGTGCTCGTTCGCGAGCCGGTAGAAGACCTTCGTGCCCTCCTGCCTGGCCAGCACAATCCGCGCCAGGCGGAGCTTCGCGAGATGCTGCGAGACGGCGGCCGGGGACTTGTCGACGATGTCGGCGAGGTGGTTCACCGAAAGCTCCTCATCGCGAAGCGCGAGGATGATCCGCACCCGGGTGGCATCGGCAAGCATCGAGAACACCTCGGCGGCCAGCTCGACGTAACTGCTCTCAACCGACAACGAACACTTAGTATCTGCATGCATACGCGGATTATTGCATACTAGTCAGAGTCGAAGGGGGGACATATCGAGCCGGATCGCTGCACTCAGGGTCCGGACAGGACCGTGACGGAGCGATCAGTTGCTCACCGAAGAGAGGCGGGTGCGACCATGATGATGAGTAGAGGCATTCAGATCGATGCCAGATGAGGAACGACGATTTCGTGATGCTGTCGAGTATTCCTAGTCCGCCTCCTTCGTGGGCGCAGTTCGCTCTCGGTCCGCTGACGATTCACACCTACGCACTGTGCATCATCGCCGGAATCATCGCGGCAGTATTCATCACCCAGCGGCGCCTCGCGGCGCGAGGTGCCGAAAGCGGCGTCGTCATCGACATCGTCATCTGGGCCGTCCCCATCGGGATCATCGGAGCCCGGTTTTACCACGTGTTCACACACGTCGGCGACTACTTCTATCCCGGAGCTAACCTCGGGAACATCTTCGCCATCTGGGACGGGGGTAACGCCCTCTACGGTTCCCTGCTGGGCGGCGCGCTCGGCGCTTACATCGGATGCCGTCGCACCGGTATCCGTTTCTGGTCATTCGCCGACGCGCTCGCTCCCGCGATGCTCATAGCCCAATCGATGGGCCGAGTGGGCAACTACTTCAACCACGAGCTGTTCGGGATACCGACGACGCTGCCCTGGGGGCTCGAGATCCTCCCCACCGACACGATGTTCCCAGACGACCTCCCCGCGGGCACACTGTTCCACCCTCTCTTCCTGTACGAGATCATCTGGAACCTGATCGGCGTCGCGATCATCATTCTCCTCGAACGCAACTTTCGATTCCGGTGGGGACGAACGTTCGGCCTTTACCTCGTTTGGTACGGACTCGGGCGTAGCTGGCTCGAGGCCATCAGAATCGACCCGACCAGCGACGCCCTACTCGGGATTCCCGCGAACGTGTGGGCATCGTTCATTGTGGTCGCACTCGGAACCGCCCTGTTCATCATTCAGGGACGACGACACCCGGAAACAGAGCTCTCCGTATACCAGGAAGGACGCACCCCAACCGCAGCAAACGTGGGCTCTCCCGCGCGAACGTGATTTCGTGGACGCACCGTAGCCGCGGCGATGATTGGGTCGGCTTTCATACATGGTGTGGTCCGTGTAGTGAACATCAGGCGACGAAACGCCAGCGGATAGTTCCCCCCGGAATACTTCCTTCCGCCGACAAGACCGACGAGCTGATCCGGGAGTACGTCGCCGATGGCGGCAAGCCCGAGGACTGGTGGAAGTCGTGGGCCGGTGCCTACTCGGTCGCTCGCACGCAGGATGCGCCGATCGTGCGCGATCGCGGCGAGGGGCGGATCCTGGAGCTCGTGCGCTGGGACTGGCAGAAGCCGGCGAACCGTCCCAAGGGCGGACCGATCGTCAACGCGCGGATGGAGAAGGTGTGTATACCGAACTAAGCCTCTCTCCTATCGGTTCTCAATGCGATGCTCGACTAGATGAGCGAGAGAACCCGTGTCGGCGCCGTACTGGCCCTCGATGACCCTCCCTTCTGGGCTGTCATCGATGGTGATGGCGCGGTTATCGCCGCAGTCTCGGACTTCATGCTCGACTTCTGGGCACGTGGGAACGCTGAATCGAGCTGCCGGTCGTACGCGTACGGCCTGCTGAGGTGGTTTCGTCACCTCGCGCTCGAGCGCGCGGACTGGGAGCGCGCAGCACGCGAGACAGTGCGCGACTTCGTGCTCGCCTGTCGCCAACCCTCAGCGCTGAGCCCTCGGCCGCTTTCGCCTCGGACGCTGAATCACAACCTCGCCGTGATCTCGGCCTTCTATGACTATCAGCTTGCGCAACAGCGCGGTCCGATCATCAATCCCGTACCGGCGCGCCGTGCCGATAGCGGCAGAGGGCTGAACGCTCACCACAACCCTGAACTGGCGTTCCGACGCGACCGTCGGGCCGACTTTCGTCAGAAGGTCCCGAAGACAGCACCTCGATTGATCGTTGAGTCGCGCGTCGCCGAGATCCTTCAGACCATCCGCAATACGCGGGATCGAGCCCTCGTCGAGTTCTACCTCTCCAGCGCGGCTCGCCCCTCAGAGCTGCTCGGGATGAATCTCGAAGACGTTGACCCAGGATCCCAGCGCATCACGGTAGAGCGGAAGGGCACTCGCGCGAAGCAGGCTCTGCCAGCCTCGTCCAACGCGTTCCTGTGGCTGCGGCTGTACCAAGAGTCGCTGCCGCCCGATTTACTCGCGAAGGGCAACCCGGTGTGGTGGACGAATCGACGCCCGTATCGGCCGTTCGGGTATGACGCTGCCAGAGCGATGTTCAACAGGGTCGGCCTCGAGATAGATGCGAAGGTGCGCCTTCACGGCCTTCGGCACACTGCAGCCGTGCGGATGTCCAACGACCCCGCTCTGACACTTAGCGACATCCAACGCATTCTCGGCCACCTGCATCTGTCCACGACCCAGGAGTACCTCCAACAGCATGACGACGACATCATCGAGCGCGTCGCTCAGCACCTTCGGGCGCGGTCAGAGCCTAGGCCCGCGCCGGAGGCTCCGGCGTTGACGTACGACAGCTCCGATCTTGACGAACTTCTGGGGGACGCATCATGGTGAAAGACCTCATCGAGACGGAAGACCCGATCGAAGCAGCGCCTACAGCGCCGCAACTCCGTCGACATCGCCGGCCGTCCCGAGGACGAGCGCGCCCCGGCGTGTTCCTCAACGCCGCGATCCCTCACACGCCGTACGACGATGGCATCCGAAACGACTATCGCCCGATCGTTCAGATCTTCATCGATACGCTGATGACCTTCCCCGGCGAGACCTGGCAACGGCGCTGGGACGCAAGCGGGGTCGAGAACATGCCGAGCCTGACCTGGCACGACGCCTTCCCTGGCCTCAACGAAGTCGCTCGCGAACTTGCCACGAGCCCCGGCATAGCCGTGTCGATCTTCATTCGCCTCGACGCTCTTCGGCCGAGTGCAGAGTTCCTCAACCGAGTGGGTCGCATCCGTCTCGACGGCTTCTCGCCGTGGTCGCTCGAAGGCTTCCCCACCGATGCCGCACGAGACACACTGCGAGCCATGCTGATCCTCCAGGTGGCGACCGGCAAACACCTCAGAGAGATCACGGCCGACGACGTCGTGGCCTCCGCTGCCGTCGCCCGCAAGCCCATCCGCCGCGGGCTCGCAGACGCGCTCGAGATCCTTAAACGGCTCGGCATCGTTCCGCCCGACCTCCCGCCTCTTCGCCAGCTCGCGAAGTCGCCGAGGCCGGATGCAGCCGCGATGGTCGCGAGGAACAAGATCGAACCGCCCGCCGTCGCAGAGATGTTCACGCGCTACCTCAGGTCGCGAGCACCGGGCGTGGACTACCCAACTCTGCAGGCGATGTCGACTGAACTGCTCCGGAACTTCTGGATGGAGATTCGCTCGCGCAATCCCGAGCAAGCCGACCTACGTGTCGCGCCGGAGGTGGCTGACTGGTGGAAGACGGAATCGGTCGGACGCCTGAAGAACCGCTATCGCACCCTCTTCGCGGTGCGCGCCATGTACCTCGACATCGCCGCGTGGGCCACGCACGACGCCTACTGGGCGTCGTGGTCGACTGCGAGCATCGTCTCCCAGATCGACACCGCCGGCCACCAGAAACACAGAAGACGGGTGATCGCCGCCCACCATCAACGAGTCCGCAAGATCGCGCCTAGAGTCCCGAAGCTCCTCGCCGCCATCGACACAGACCTCGAGCATCAGGAGTCACTTCTGCGCGCGGCGACCACGACTCCTCTCGGAGAGCGATTCGAGTGGGCTGGGCGAGCGTACCTTCGTGAGACGGGTGCAGGCCCCGGTGTGTCGATGACCGCGGTCCCGATTCGAGACCTCGCGACAGGTGAGCGCACTTTCCAGGCACGGATCGCAGAACGAGCGTTCTGGTCCTGGGCCATCGTCCACGTCATGCACGAAACGGGCATGCGTCAGGAAGAAGTCGCGGAGCTCACAGCCACAGCATTATTCACCTATGAAGCGTCGACGGGTGAGAAGATGCTCTTGCTGCAGGTCGTCCCATCAAAATCGGATCGGGGACGCGTACTACTCGTCTCTCCCGAGCTCGCACATGTTCTCGCTCGTCTCCGCCAAAGAGCGCGCGGCGATGAACATCAGGTGCCCCTGGTGATCCGCTACGACTCACTCGAGCGAGATTTCTCTCCGCCACTGCCACTGCCGTTCCTCTTCCAGTGGAAAGACGGCGACGTTCGCCGCGTGTTCTCCCCTGCCGCTTTCAAGAACTTCGTCGCTTATGCCGTGCAAGTGGCCGGCCTCGACACCCCTGAGACTCGTCTGACTGCGCACGACTTCAGGCGTCTGTTCGCGACGGACGCTCTGAGATCGGGACTATCCGTGCACATCCTCGCCAAGGTGATGGGAAACCTGAATCTCTCCACGACCCAGGGATACGCGGCAGTTTTCGATGAAGACGTCGCTCGACACTTCCGCCAGTTCGTTGATCGTCGATGAGCGTCGAGACCAGTAGAGGACTACCGCGATCCGTCGGCGACCGAGCTCGAGGAGTTCCACGCACACTTCTCCAAACGCAAGGTCGAACTCGGGTCCTGCTCACGCGGCTACGGAACGCCCTGCATTCACGAGCACGCGTGTATCCGCTGCCCGATGCTACGACCGGACCCGGCACAACGCCAGCGTTTCGAATCCATCCTGGCCAACCTCCACGAACGGCTTGCCGAGGCGAAGAGGATGGGCTGGCTTGGAGAAGTGGACGGCATCGAGATCAGCATCCGAGCGGCCGAGGAGAAGCTGGGGCAGATGACCCAGATCGTTCGGCTGACCCTCGAACGACGTCGTCCGAACGGTGAAAACCCCACGCCTTGACCCCTCGCGGTTCACGGACAGTACTTCGGTCGCAAACGGTACACCACCCGTTTCGGTGCGTTTGGGTTTCGGCAGGGGGTTACGGCGCGTCGATCCTCGGCGTGTCGCACTTGCGGCAGGCAACTTCCATCGGGCCACCGAAATCGATCGTTTTCGGAAGGATGGCATTCTCGCCAAGACCGTCTACGCTCACCCGCCTGCCCGGGTGGACGTCCTGGACGCGCAGGTAGGCGCGATGCTGATGCATCACGCCGTTGACCTCATCGACGTCGCGATCATCACCATCCTCTGCGCCCAGTGGCACCAACGATCCGGCAGGAAGCTCAGACGCCGCCGAGGCGCAGCACCGCTCGCCACCTCGGCCTGATCGACGGCATTCCTCGGAGGTGGACGGGAATGTCAACCCCTCGATTCCAGATACGGGCAGGGGTATCCTTCGCAGTGTGTCCCATCGTTCGATTGACGGCCTTCTGCGCCCGCTGGTGATATTGCCGCCTTTAGCTGGCATGTTCTTCGCGGCAGTCACCTTGATGACCACTCGCGCCTGGGGGTTCTCGGTCGCCTCCGGCGTGGTGGTGTTCTTCGGCAGCTTCGTGGTGCTGGCCATCATGTACTTGTTTGTCGACGTTGCCGACTCGGACGAGAGTCGAATGGGCGTGGGCCCCTTTCAGGATTCGGAGCAGAGCAGATGACCACAACGAACATCCCACCGGTGGGCGCACGTCCGAATGAGCTCCCCGCTCGCCAGGCAGCTCTGATGAGCCATTCCCGTGTGGAGCAGAAGGGCAACGTCTTTGTGCGGTGGATCACGTCCACTGATCACAAGACGATCGGGTACATGTATCTGATCGCCTCGATGATGTTCTTCCTCCTCGGTGGCGTGATGGCCCTCGTCATCCGTGCTGAGCTGTTCGCTCCGGGGATGCAGATCATTCCGACGAAGGAGCAGTACAACCAGCTGTTCACGGTGCACGGCACCGTGATGTTGCTTCTGTTCGCGACACCTCTGTTCGCCGGCTTCGCCAACGCGCTCCTTCCTCTGCAGATCGGCGCCCCGGATGTGGCGTTCCCCCGACTCAACGCATTCGCGTTCTGGCTCTTCCTCTTCGGCGGAACCATGGTCATCGCAGGATTTCTCACCCCGCAGGGAGCGGCCTCATTCGGCTGGTTCGCCTATCAGCCACTCGCTGGCGCCAGCTTCTCGCCCGGCGTGGGAGGTAACCTCTGGATGTTGGGGCTGGTGCTGAGTGGCTTTGGAACCATCCTCGGCGCCGTGAACTTCATCACGACGATCATCACGATGCGCGCTCCCGGCATGACGATGTGGCGCATGCCGATCTTCACGTGGAACACGCTCATCACGAGCCTCCTCATCCTGGTCGCGTTCCCGGTGATCGCTGCTGCCCTCTCCGCCGCAGCGGCCGATCGAGTCCTCGGCGCGCATATCTTCGACCCGGCCAACGGCGGTGTCCTGCTCTGGCAGCATCTGTTCTGGTTCTTCGGTCACCCTGAGGTGTACATCATTGCGTTGCCGTTCTTCGGTGTCGTGTCGGAGATCTTCCCGGTGTTCAGCCGCAAGCCGATCTTCGGTTACAAGACCCTCGTCTACGCCACCATCGCCATCGCCGCGCTCTCCGTGGCAGTGTGGGCGCACCACATGTATGTAACCGGATCCGTGCTGCTGCCATTCTTCGCACTCATGTCGATGCTCATCGCGGTACCGACAGGAGTGAAGATCTTCAACTGGATCGGCACGATGTGGCGAGGTTCCGTCACCTTCGAGACGCCAATGGTCTTCGCCCTCGGTTTCTTGGTCTCTTTTGTCTTCGGTGGTCTGACGGGTGTCATCCTGGCGGCCCCGCCGCTCGATTTCCACGTCTCTGACACCTACTTTGTGGTCGCGCACTTCCACTATGTGGTGTTCGGCACCGTGGTGTTCGCGATGTTCGCCGGCTTCTACTTCTGGTGGCCAAAGTGGACCGGGCGCATGCTCAACGAGCGTCTCGGATACGTGCACTTCTGGCTGCTGTTCATCGGCTTCCACATGACCTTCCTCATCCAGCACTGGCTGGGTGTCGACGGTATGGTGCGTCGCTACGCGGACTACTCCGCGGCCGACGGATGGACCTGGCAGAACCAGGTCTCCACCATTGGCGCGATGATCCTTGGCGCGTCCATGATCCCGTTCTTCCTGAACGTCTGGATCACGGCACGTAGGGCGCCGAAGGTCACGGTGAACGACCCGTGGGGTTACGGGTCATCGCTAGAGTGGGCCACGTCCTGCCCGCCGCCGCGTCACAACTTCACCTCGATCCCACGCATCCGCAGCGAGCGGCCCGCGTTCGACCTGAACCACCCCGAGGCAGCGGAGTTCGCCACCACGGCACCTGGTGAACAACAGCGCCAGTAAGCCACGCTCGCGGCGCCGCCGAGCTGCTGCTAATCCTTCGGAGCGACCCAGAACCGCTGATCAGTTAACCTCGCGTTCCTCCACGCTCGCGTCGCTGACTGGCCGGTTCGTCGGAGTCAGTTTCTCGCTCAGATCGGTAGATGCTCGTCTCGGGCTCGCGATGACGGATCGTCTGGATCACGAACAGCGCCACACCAAGAGCGATGGCGACGAACGACGCACAGACGTTGGCGGGAATACCCCAGAAGCCGTCGCTGGTTGGGTCGATGCGGATGGCTTCCAACCAGCTGCGGCCGAGACCATACCAGACGAGATAGAGCGCGAACGTGCGACCCCATCGGAGGGCGATTCTGCGCTCGAGGAGCAGGATGATCGCGACACCGGCGAGATTCCAGAGGATCTCGTACAGGAACAACGGGTGAAAAAGTGTCCCTTCGGCGAGGCCTTCGGGGAACTTCGCGTTCGAAGACTCGATCTCAAGTCCCCAAGGTAGCGTCGTCGGGAGGCCGAAGAGTTCGTGGTTGAAGTAGTTGCCGATACGGCCGATCGCTTGAGCGATAAGCAGTCCGGGGGCCAGTGCGTCGGCGAAAGACCAGAGGCGGATCCCGGCTCGTCGGCAGCCGATCCACGCGCCGAGCCCGCCGCCGATCAGTGACCCGTAGAGGGCGTTGCCACCATCCCAGATCGCGAAGATGTCCGCGAGATTCGCACCGGGATAGAAGTAGTCGCCCACGTGAGTGAAGACATGGTAGAACCGGGCGCCGATAATCCCGAGCGGCACGGCCCACAACGCGATATCAATAACCACGCCCGGTTCCGCGCCTCGAGCTGCCAGTCGCCGCTGAGTGAGGACCACCGCCACGATCATCCCCGTAATGATGCACAGGGCATAGGTGTGAATGGTGAGGGGGCCGACGGCGAACTGCGCCCAGTTCGGATCAGGGCTGGGGATACTCATGCGCACACCGCGCAACTATAGTCCCAGAAAGTCCGCATACCCACCTGGGTATGCGGACTCGTGGGATACTGAAAGGGCGTCGTCCATCAGGGACGTGAGAAGCAAGGGGCGCCCGAATGATCGAGACCATGGAAGCCAGCGTTTCCGAGGACACCGTCATGTCCGAGGAAGCCGGGGTAGCTCGAGCTGCGCAGCAGCGGAAGATCGTCAACCGTCTGCGTCGTGCTCAAGGTCAGCTCGCTGCGGTGATCACCGCGGTAGAGTCCGGTGGTGAATGCCGCGATGTCGTCATTCAGCTCGCCGCAGTCTCAAAGGCACTGGATCGTGCTGGGTATGCGATCGTTGCATCAGCGATGCGCAATTGTGTTGCTGACCCGGCGAGCGAGTCGCTGACACCGGACGAGCTGGAGAAGCTGTTCCTCACGCTCGCGTGAATGACCGCACCTACCGGTTGAACAGTCGCGCAAAGAACCCCGTGGATGGTTCGTTGGCGTGCCCGTCGCAGCGCTGCGACCGAGGGATGCCGCGCATCACCTGATCGACGTGCTGACCGCACCCCTTCCACGTTGCCTTGCCGCACTTCTTGCAGGTCACTTGGTAGCACATGGGGTCTCCTTCAGTCGTTGCTACGAGAGCATCAGGAAGAGTCTCTCGATCTCTTCCGTGGTCATATCGGTCGGTTTCTTATCCGCATCGTCGACGGAGAGGCACTCTTTCAAAGCATCGGCGACGATCACGAAGCCCGCGCGGTTCAAGGCGCTCGTCACCGCGGCCAGCTGGATGACGACGTCCCGACACCCGGCGCCGGTTTCGACCGCCGCGATCACCGCGTCCAGTTGCCCGCGCGCGCGTCGCAAGCGGTGCACCACGCGCCGCTGAGCATCAGAGTCCGGCACACCTGCGGGGAGTGGGTTTGCGAGGGTCGTCATTCCGCTACACCCGCGGATGCCTCGTTGAGCTGCCGACGCACGTCATCCATGTCCAGCCCGCGGGCCGCGGTGATGACCTGGTCGAGTTGAGCCTCATTGAGTGCGCCAGGCTGCGAGAAGACGATTATTCCGCTGCGGAACACCATCAGGGTGGGAATCGAGCGGATATTGAACGCGGCTGCGAGCTCCTGCTCGGCTTCGGTATCCACTTTGCCGAACGTGATATCAGGGTGTGCGACGGATGCGGATTCGAATACGGGCGCAAAGGCGCGGCACGGACCGCACCAGGAGGCCCAGAAGTCGAGCACTACGATATCGGTGCCCTCGATCATTTCCCGCAGCGCAGCGCCGGTCACTGTTGTGGTGCTCATTCGATCACGCTGCCGCGTCGACGTGACCGGGGCACCGCTGCTCGACGGGAACCCCATAGAGCGCTTCTTCCACATGCTGCCCACAGCCCTCCCAGGTGGCCTTGCCGCACACGTCGCACGTCACTTTCGCGCACATCTCTGTCTCCTTCATTCGGGATCATCGACAATCGTACTATACCCCCCAGGGTATTATTGTTCTCGTGACTTCCTCGTCTGAGATGCCTGAACGCCCCACGATCGGACAGTGGGTGACCGGAGTGGATGTGCCGGTGGTGAATGAGCGTGCCGTGCGGGCCTCGGCCGGCATCCTGTTCCTCGGTGGCTTCGCCGCGTGGATGTGGGCGTTGGCGACCGGGGACTTGCAGCCGATGCGGGCCTTCGGCATGGTCTTTGCGATGGAGATGCTGATCCGGCTCGTCATCGGAACGGCGTACACCCCGACTCTGCTGCTGGGCACTCTGCTCACTCGTGCGCAACGTCCGGAATGGGTTGAGGCTCGCTCCAAGGTGCTGGCGTGGAGTCTCGGATTGGGAATGGCCTTGGTGGGATGCGTCAGTCTCGGCTGGCTCGGGCTCCCTGCGGTGGTTGCTCAGGCGATCTGCGGCGGATGCCTGCTTCTTCTGTATCTGGAAACGGCGTTCGGGTTCTGCGCGGGATGCGCTCTGGCGCGGCGCTTCTCGAGCCGCAAGCCCGAGCTGTGCGCCGGGGACACGTGCACCTACACGCCCCCACCGCGGGGCTCGAAGCATTCAGTGCTGACAGACTGACGACATTCAGGTCAGAGGGATGATGGTCGCCGCGAGGGTGACAACCGCGATGACGAGCACGAGCACGGCGAAGCCGATCTGCAATCCCTTGCCTGGGAGCTTGGCCGCCAGACGTGCACCCAAGAGCGATGCGATCATCGCGGGGATGGTAAAGGCCACGGTGAGGGGAATGTCGATGCCGCCGATGCTTGCGTGCGCAGCGGCACCGGCCAGCGAGTTCGCAACCGTCACGACGAGCGAGGTGCCGATCGCGAGCTTCATCGGGAGGCGCAGGAGGAGGGTGAGCGCGGGAACGATCACGAACCCGCCGCCGACGCCCAGCAGGCCCGTGAGCATGCCCACGCCGAGCCCGATCAGAACGGCATGGATGAGCCAGCGAGGGTGCCGCTCTCCACGGGATGCGTTGTCGGGGATCGGTCGGAGCATCCGCACGCCCGCGACGAGCATGAGCGCACCGAATCCGATCAAGAGCAGCGGTTGCGGGAGCAGGGCGTTCACGGCGGTACCCACGAGGGCTGCCGGAACGCCGGCCGCGCTCACGGCCGCCGCGACCGGCCAATCAACGCCGCCTCGAAGGCGCGGCACTACGGCGGTGGAGGCGGAGGCGATCGCCATGACGAGAGATGCGGTCATGGCGTCCGCGACCGGGACGCCGACCAGGCCGACGAGCGCGGGCACGGAGATGATTCCGCCGCCGGCGCCGACCAGTCCCATGACGGCACCCACGATGATGCCGAGGGTGATGACGAGGAAGATCACTTCAGGCGCGTACGTAGGCGGCGCCCGCCCATTGCTGCTCCGCAAGGTGGATGACGGCCGATGGCACGACGGTGACGCCCTCCGTCAGCTGGTCCTGCTCGATACTTTCGCGTTCCATGCTGTTGCCGCATGCGGCGACGTCGATCACGCCTCGGAGCGTGTCGATGAGGTCCTCGTCGAAGCCTGAGCCGTTGACAAGTCCTGCAACGGCCGGCCCCTGCACAACCACGCGGATGCGGGCACCGGGAAGTCCGTGGCTCGCGTTGCGCGCAACCCGCAGTGCGCCGGTGATGACCGCGGGATCAGAGCCGAAGGCGTGGATCAGAAGCACGCTTTGCTCACTCACGACTGCACCGGCCGGCCCGACTCGATCCAGGCAGACGTTCCCCCCGTGACGTTCACTGCCCGGATGCCTGCCGACGCCAGTGCCTCACACGCTCTGGCGCTTCGACGCCCGGATTGGCAGATCACATAGACGGCACCCGTCGTGTCGATCTCGGCACTGCGATCTCTCACATCGCCAAGAGGAACATTGCGGGCACCCGGCACATGGCCGTCCCCGAACTCATTCGTTTCGCGCACATCGATGATGACCGCGGAAGGGATGGCAGCAAGCTCGTCTACAGAGATCTCGTTCATGTCCACGCTTCTTTCACAACTAATCGAGGATCAGGATGCTGCGGGTGTCTCCACCGGCTGGCCGGCGCGCACCCATCCGAGGTAACTGCCTTCGAGCTCGACGACCGGGATTCCCGCTCGACGTAGCGCCTGGCTGGCAACGATATTGCGGGCACCGCTCTGACAATAGGTGATGATCGTCCGATCCGCGGGAAGCGCATCGCTGTCCCACAGCACCCGCCCGGCGCCGATCCGGGTCGCCCCGGGGACATGCCCGTCGGCGTACTCGCTTGCCTGTCGGACATCGAGAACGAACGCGTTCTCGAGGATTGCCACCGACTCCGGCGAGACTGTGTCTGATGGCACCGTCGGGAGATCGCCGAGTGCGGTGATGAACCCCGCGTAGGAGTCGATGCCGACCCGGATGAGGTGATCGCGAACATCGATGGCCTGAGCCCCGTCGTGGACGAGGAGCAGCAGCGGGCGCTTCTCGCGTTCGGGATCCACCGCCCACGCGCCCCATGCCGCCGTCTTACCCACAGCCGGGATCGCCAAGGCGCCCGGAACCGAGCCCGCCCTCACGGCGTCAGGGGTGCGGGTGTCGACGAAGACGACCTCATCGGCGTCGACGGCAGCCGCAGCGCGGTTCGCGTCGATTTCGACCAGGTCGGGGAGCGGGCCGAGGACCGAGGGGCCATCCCGATTCTCCCGCTTCATCCTCGCAAAGTATGCGTGCGCATCAGGCTGCCCGTCCAGAAGCTCTGCGACGAATCCGTCTCTGTCGCCGGCGGCAAGATACGGCGCCCACCAGGCGTGAAGCCGTTCATAGCCCACGGTCGTCGACGAAATGGCGCCGAGCGCCTTCCCGCACGCACTTCCCGCGCCGTGCGCGGGGTGAACCTGCACGTGATCAGGAAGCGCGAGGAAGACCGTGCGCAGGCTGTCGAACAGATCCAGCGCACCCTGGAATCGGGTGTCCACCCCGCCGGCGGCTTCGTCGAGAAGATCGGGTCGCCCGAGATCGCCGACGAAGACGAAGTCACCGGACAGGACGTATCCCGGTTCGTCAGCGAACGCGCCATCGGTGACGAGGAAGACAAGGTGTTCAGGGGTGTGTCCGGGCGTATGCCGTGCCTGCACCCGGATGTTTCCCACTGTGATGATGTCACCGTCATGCAGGCGGTTTGCGGGGAAGCCATACTCCCAGTCGACCCCGCCCTCGCCGGAGACGAAGATATCAGCGCCGGTGGCGTGCGCCAGTTCGCGCGTGCCGGAGAGGTAGTCCGCGTGAATGTGGGTTTCCGTCACGGCTGTGATGCGCAGCCCGTGCTTCTTCACCGCATCGAGATAGATCCCGACATCCCGTCGCGGATCGACCACGACGGCGTCCCCCGTGGCCTGGCACCCGATCAGGTAGCTGGCCTGAGCGAGATCCTCATCATAGAAGCGTTCCAACAGCATGACATTCCCTTCGAAAACCTCATCACAGCATACCCCCAGGGGTATGCGTGTCAAGGTGGTGGTGTGAGTGTGAACTCTGTCGCCTGCGTCGTCGCCATGAGCGTTGTGCCCGAGCGCAGCACGAGTGTGGGCGCGGGGCCGGGGTCATCGACGAATGTGGCGGTATCGACGTCCCATTTCAAATATCCGCTCGAGGCGGTGAACCAGACGCTGTCCGTGGTGGCCGACACGGGCTGACTGGCTGACGGAACCTCGTGCTGCCAGAGTCCGCCGAGGGTCGGCGAGACGGCGATCACGGTCCGTCCGTTTGATGTGTCCGTGGTGAAGAAGACGGTGTCACCAGTCGGCGTGGAGAGGCTCCTCGTAGCAGGTGCGCCCGGAAGAGCCGTAAGGAGCGTGCCGTCGTCGAACCGGTGGACCGTGAACTGGGCACCGTCGACTGTCGGCCACTCCAGGACGAGCATCTCACCCGCAGATCTCGTCGGGTCTGCCGCAACGCGCGCCGGACCGCTTGCCCCGGGTGGCGCTTCGGGCTCGGATTGCCACAGCAGCGGCGCCCCGTCAGCTGCCGCATCTCGGACGGCGACCCCGGTCGGCGTGTTCGAGGCCAGAAGTCCGCCGTGCGCGTATGCCGGCCGTTCGGTGTCGGGCAGGTCAAGCGTCTTGCCGGTGCGTGGTGAGAGTGCCGTCCCCGATGCGGGTTCGTCGGTCAGAGCGCCGCCCAGCATCTCGATTGTGATCAGGCCGAGGTCGGACATCCCGCCGTTCACGCTCACCGGCCCCCACGCCACGGCCCCGTCGTCGCGAAACGCAGTCGCCGTGGTCGCTGTGGCGATGACACCGCTGTGCAGGGCTGCGTCGGAATCGAGGATGACGAGCAGGTCTTCCCCATCGACTCGCGTGACAGCGAACCCCGTGCCGGCGGGATTCGTGCGTGCTTCCCATTGCTGTTCTCCGTCTGTCACGATGAAGGTGAGTTCCGCTGACTGTGCGCTCGGATAGCGGACGGCCACAAAACCATCGCCGAATCGGGTGGGGGACCGATCGAAAGAGACAGTGTCGCTCGCTGCCGTGACCTCCCCCGCAGAAGCTCCCAGCGGCTCGCTCGTGCATCCCGTCAACACCAGTACGGCGGCGACTGCTGCGCAGGTCCAAGTCGGGCGGCGGTTCATCACTGATCCCTGTCATGTCGACCGCGCGGTGATCCCTGCCGCAGATTCTCAACAGAAGTCTCCACCCTGCGGTTCGTGATGTGCGCTATTCTCGGCCGTATACCCACGGGGGTATGGAATCGGAGGCGTGTCATGCCTGTTATCGCTTTTCTTGGATCGACCGCTGGCCGCTGGGTGCGGGGCATCCTCGGCGTTGCTCTGGGCGCGGTCGGTGTGATCGCGGGCCAGTGGTGGCTGCTCCTGCTTGCCCCAGGTCTGCTTTTCCTCGCGTCAGCTGTGTTTGATTTCTGCCTGCTCGGACCGGTGGCGAAACTGCCGATGCGGGGACCTGCATTCCGCGCGGCATGTGCTCGACCTCATAACGCGTAGACGATTCCTCTTGATCAGCTCGGGCGGCGCGCCAGGACAACACTGTCGACAAGCGTCGCGCGGCGCCCACCCGGACCGATCGCCTCGCGCGCGTTGAGTTCGCAGCGGTCGACGTGCCAACCGTCGGGAAGCTCCATGGTCGCGAGATCGCTTTCCGGGGTCGGGAAGCTCGCGGAGGAGGCGGATTCGGCATCAGCCCAGGGGGGCGGCGCTGCGTGAGCCACGACGAGAAGCGAGCCGCCGGGCGCCACGAAGTCCTTGCTACGTCGCACGATGTCCGACCTTGGGATCTCCACCGGCCAGGAGTGAAGAAACGCCGATGTGACGAAGTCGAACGTCTGCGTGGTCGTCCACTCGCTCAAGTCGGCTGCAACAAATCTGACAGCGTTGGCTTCCAGTCCGACACTCGCCGCGGCGGTGCGAGCTCTGTCCACAGCAGTATCAGAGAGGTCTACGCCCACCGTCCGCCACCCGCGGGATGCCAACCACACGGCATCGCCGCCTTCGCCACAGCCGAGATCGAGTGCCGATCCGGAATCCAGGGACTCAGCGACCTCTCGGACGACCGTATTGACACGCCCTGACCACACGGCCTCCGAACTCGCGTATCGGGCCTCCCAGAACCTGTGTGCGTCGGAAGACTCTGCGTCCGTCATGGTTGGCTCGCTTTCTGTGATCGTGTGATGTCGCGGGGGTGTGGTGGAGGCCACGGTGTCATGTGATCCCGAGAAGGACCGGTGTGAACAGTGCCGCGATCCACACCGCGAGGACAATGAGCGCTATGAACAGCGCCCTCTGCACCCCCTTTCGGTGAGCACTGTCGCCCCACAGGTGGGATAGGGTTTCCTGCCGCATCGCTCGATTTGCTTCGCGGCGAATCACTGGGTCGTTCATGTCGAGGTGGCCTGACCGCGCGTGCGCGGCGATCGCCTCCGATCCTGCGTCGTCGTGAGGGTCGTTCGTCTCGGAGAGTTTTCGAGCCATCGTCTCCTCCTTCGTCTCCGACGGGCCGTGCGACCAGGGTAGCTCGATATACCCCATGGGGTACATCGAGCTCATACTCTCGGTCATTCCGGACCCCTTGTTGGGGCGGGGAGATGCTTACGGCGACGGCTCCACAGGGCGAGGATGAGGGCAGCGACGATGAGGATGAGAATGATGTCAACAAGCGGATTCGCCAACACGCTCGCATTCGCCTGCAACCAGGCTTGAGCCTCCACGGGAACGAGTTCAGGTGCACCCACCAGGCCGTTTGTCACCCAGAAGAGGATGCCGACGCCGGTGACGAGCAGGCCGGTGATCACTGACGTCGTGTGCCACTGGCGACCGAGAAAGGTGAAGGTGCGGCCGCGAAGCACCCGTCTCCCCCGGGCGCCCAGCTTCTGCCACAGTGCGGCGATCAGTAGCAGCGGAACGACCATCCCCGCGCCGTAGACAGCGAGGAGCGCTCCGGCTGCCACGGCGTTGCCGCGGGTTGCCGCCAGGGTCAGGACGGCACCCAGAATCGGGCCGGCGCAGAAGCCGGCGATGCCGCTGGCTGCGCCGAGGATCGCGGTCTTCGCGATGCCCGATTTGGAAGCGGCGCGGGCGTGGAGATCTGCACCTGCCGGGAGGAGGCGGGCAGGGTCGAATCCGAAGCCCAGAGTCTGTGCGATCCCCAGAACAACAAGCACCACAGATGACACGAGAACGACCACCTGGCGATGCGAGACGAAGAGCGCTCCGAGGGCCCCGGCTCCGACCCCCAGCGGAACGAGAACGACGAGCAGGCCTCCGTAGAAGATTGCACCGTGGAGCGCGAGTCGAGAACCGGTGCCGATCGTCGACGCAAAGAAGGCGGGCATCAGCAACGCCGCACACGGGCTCAGGAGCGCAAGCACTCCTCCGACGAACGCGGCAACGAATCCGATCTCCACAACGACCTCAGCGCGCCGATTCCAGTGCGGCTTGGAACGCGTCTTCAAAGACCTCGGTCGGCTGTGCACCGATGATCGGCTTGCCACCCAGTACGAACATCGGCGTCGACGTCGCGCCCAACTCGAGTCCGAAATTCTGATTCTTCGCAATCACCTCCGCTGTCGCAGGAGCATTCAGATCTGTCGAGAACTTCTCCACGTCCAAGCCCACGTCGTCTGCGAGAGCGATGAGCGCCTCTTCGCTGAGGTTGGCCTCTGCGCGGTGGTGTCCGTCTGCGAAGAGAGCGTGGTGATACTCCCAAAACGATCCCTGCAGGGCGGCTGCATAGGAAGCTCGTGCAGCACGCTCGGAGGCAGGGCCGAATACGTTGACGTCCCTCACTTCGATCCGCAGGTCGCCGTTCTCCGCGTGCTCCATCATCGCCGGCAATGTGTTCTCGCTCCACAGCGCACAGAACGGGCACTGGTAGTCGGAGAACATCACGAGGACCACGGGGGCATCGGCAGGACCGGCTGCGAGGAGATCGCTCTCGTCACGGCTCTCCGCCGCAGAAAGGTCAGGCCCCGCCGGGTTCTCCACCACGGTGGGGCCACTCGATTCATCGGAACCGCGCTCAGAAGGAGTGACAAGCGAGAGCACGAGCGCGATGAGGATGCCCACGAGGGCAAGAACCCCCACTGGCACCACCCAGGCTGGCCATGGCCGGGGCGTCGGTGCGTTCGTCATAAGTGGACCTCCTGGTCGCAGGGTACGTGCTAGTCGACTATCCAACATAGTCGACTATGCAAGATAGTCGACCTCGTGTGATGATGGTTCCATGCAGCGCGTCGTTCCTGATTTCTTCCGGGCGCAGCGGGAGAGCCTGACACTCGCCGCGCAGGCGCTTCGAAGGTGGGGGCCGCGGCAGGTCCTGGCCGCGGCAGTCACTGCGGTACCCGTCGTTCTCGTGATCGGGTTCGTCACCGTTCTGATTCCCAACGATGTGTTCGCTCGCGATATCCCGCCAGTGTGGTGGAACTGGCCGGTCCTGCTTCTCACGGCGGCCATGTCAGGAATGCTCGTTGGCACCTACGTGAAGGGTGACTCATCACTCGATCCAGCGGATCCCGCTCCAGCAGAGGCCGAAGCTGATCGCAGTGATCGACGGAGCGGACGACTCGGTGTAGCCGGCGGATTACTGACGTGGTTCGCGGTGGGATGCCCGGTCTGCAACAAGCTGGCGCTTCTCGCACTGGGGTATTCGGGAGCTATCGCATGGTTTGCGCCCTTCCAACCTGTCCTTGCCGCCGTGGCGCTGGTCGCGACGGGGATAGCGCTTGTCGCGCGGCTGCGCGGTCAGGTGGCATGCCCGGTATCGCGACGTCGGGCACGGGTGGTGGCATGAACAGTTCGGGAGATGGACCTCGCGAGGTGTTTCGGCTCGGTGCGCTCGAGTCGCAGGTGATGAATGTGCTCTGGGAGCACGGCCCCGCGACCGTCCGAGAGGTCATCGATGGGCTCCCCACTGACCCCGCATACACCACGATCGCGACCGTGCTGGGGAACCTTGATCGGAAGGGTCTCCTAGTCATCACAAGACAGGGCCGATCGACCCGATATGCCGCCGGCATAAGTCGGCAAGAGCATGCAGCAGGCCTCATCGACCAGGTACTGGCCGGCACGCATGACCGCGTGTCGTCGATACTGCAATTCGTCGATTCCATGCCGGCGAATGAGATCGACCTCCTCCGTGAGTACCTGGATCACCGGAACGAGGCTGGACGGCCGTGATGCCGCTGACCGTCGCCATTCTTCTCCTCGTGGGAGGAGCGGCTTTCGCCGTGTTCGGCCCGTGGCTGTTGCGTCGAGCTGCACCGGCGCTGGTTCGAATCCCTCGTGTAGCGATCGGACTGATTGTCGGCGGGATGCTCGTCTGGATAGGATCCGTGCTGGCCATCGGCCCAGTGCTCGCCTGGGCCGGGTCCGGACCCGTGGTGCTCTCCGGGCAGGCGGCTGACGTCTGTCAGCGTTGCTTGGCGGCGGCGAATCCCTTCTTCGACTCAGCGACGAGCTCGTTTGTTCCGACAATTCTCTTCCTCGTCGTACCAGCGGCCGTCGCGCTGACCTTGGGTGTAGCGACGAGCGCACGAATGCTACGGAATGCGCACAAAGCGCGGGTCACCGCCGAAACGGTTCGGTCAGGATCGGTTCGTACCCGTCTCCATGGTCACGAAGTCTCCGTCATCGACAGCGAGAGAGTCCTCGCGCTCACATTCGCCTTGCGTGATGGTGGCATCGTCCTCTCCTCGGGCGCCATCCGCTCGCTCGACCGCGATGAACTCGTCGCCGTGCTGGAACATGAAGATGCTCACCTGCGGCAGCGTCACCATCTGATCTCGTCGCTGGTCGACGGGATCGCTGCCTATCTGCGATGGGTGCCTCTCGTCGCAGCGGTCGCCGAAGCAATCCCTCACTATCTAGAGATCGCGGCCGACAACCACGCGCGACAAGCCGTCGGAACCCCCGCTCTCGTCGGGGCTTTGCTCAAAATGGCGAAGCGACCTCTTGATACATCGCCCCGCTCTCACCCCGCCGCGCTACATGCCGCCGGTCCTGAACGGATCAGACAGCTCGTGCGGCCAGGTGCTGGCCTGTCGGGCGCAGTCCCTCTGTTCGCGATTGCGATGTACCTTTTGGCCTTGGGCATCGTCTCCGTTGCTATTCAGATTCCATACGCTTCCGCTGCGATTACGGGTTGCTCCTGATCGAGCAACTAGGGCGATCTTTGACTCTGCACAGGGCGATCACCTCAACAGTTACACGCGCGCCACGGATGTCCCCCTAGAAACGCACTTCGGTCGCCGAGGCTGTCAGCAGCTACAGCCAGAAACGTCCGCCGAATCCGCGTTCCGGTCGACCTTTGCGGTACGGCTAACGTGCTCCGCTTCGCGCACTTGCCGCAAACGATCGTTTTCGGCGAGCGAACATGACCGCCCTGATGAGAGCAGCCAGAGGGAATGCAGGTTCGACATAGACGGTCTTCAGCTGCGACGAGCAGGCTGCTGCAACTCCGTCACCCAATCGGATTGGTTTTCCGAGATCGCCCGGACATAGAGTTCCCGACACGGCCCTGCGTGAACAAGCCCTCTAGCAAATATCTCAGCGTGGATCGCTTGCCAGCTTTCGGCGATGTGATCCATGGAACCGAGATGGATGCCACACACGGCCGCATCAGCAGCGGGCAGGTCGACAACTTCGAAGCCATCGCGGACGGGCCCGTTGTAGGCGTAGCCGGCGATGACCTGCAGACCGGCTTCAATCGTCTCGTACTGTGCGATCGGCGTCGTCAGAGACCCGCACTCATCGCCGATGATCTCGGAAACGGCATCGAACGCGGGACCCACCACGCTTGCGACCTCAGGTTGATCTGCGACGACTACCCGGCGGGCGGCCAGGCGGACAGCGGGCAGCGACTTCTCAACGATCTCTATCTGGGACATGTGGTTCTCCTTCTCGATAAGTTGGAGCCGCCGTTCCACGTCAACGAGTCGGTCAGCAGCGATGCGGTGTTCCTGCTCGACCTCAGCGCGTCGGATACGCAGCAGAGCGGCGATGCGATTCGCGTCGACTCCGCGCTCAAGAATCGACGAGATGTCGTCGAGACCGAAGCCCAGTTGCCGCAGTGCAACGATCCGATGCAGGCGCTCAAGTTGCGAGGGATCGTAGGAACGGTAGCCGCTGCACTCGTCGACGTGAGCTGGTACGAGCAGACCAGCGGTGTCCCAATGCCGCAGCATCCGGTGGGTCACCTGGCCGACCTGCGCGAAGGCTCCTATGGATAACATGTCTCAGTTCTCTCGCCTTCCACAGTGTCAGAGTCAAGTGTCGTCCTGGATTCCGCGTCATGTCCGCCCTCTAGATACACGAGACGTCACATCGACGCCACCTGGTGCGTAACGCCAGCCGAACCGCGACGGGCGTCGCGTAGCCCATACGACACGAGGCACCCCGTCGCGCGGGCCCGCCGGAACCCCCTGCTGATTGCGGCGACCGTTTGTGGCAGCCGTCACGCCCCCTACATCCAGGCCGGCCGTAAACGATCGTTTACGGCAGGAGTCAGCGAGGGGTCATGCGGTCGCTGCGTCCGGTTCGTCGCCCTCGGCATCTGCGGCTGTGTTCTCTTCAAGCTCCCACGCCTCGGGCTGGTCGTCCTCGGTCATTTCCTCGCGTGCCGTCACAATCTCCTCACGCAGACTCGACCACCTCACTACCAAGGTCGACTTCACCACTTCTTCCCATGCGCTAGCGGTAAGACGGTACTTCGAGGTTGTCGCGGCGGCTGTGTCCGTTGCGTCCGAGGTGTAACCGAAATACGACCTTGCATATGCGTGCTGCAGAGGCTCATCAAAGCGATAGACCCCGAACGACGTCTTGCGAATGAGCGAGCCCCGCTCTTCCTCCTGGAGCTGCCGGAGGTAACTAGTCGCATTCCCCGACGGGTACTTCGGATGATCGCGGCGGATGACCGCCAGGATTTCGCCGACAGTGCCGCCGCTTTCGGGGAGCTGCGTCAGAGCGCGAAGGATGATCTCCGTGTTGTCGTAAGTGCGCTTGCGGTGGACCTTCAGCGCCTTCTTGAACCGGCTTTTGAGGGCGCTCGAGCGGGTTCGCGCATACTGTTGCGTGGCAGCCTCGAAGTCCTTGGCGGTAAAGGTGACCGTATCGGAGGCGGGCTGGGTGACCTTGCGCCGGAGGCAACACGCCAGTGCCAGCGCGTGGGCGATGCTCGCCGTGCCCACTGCTGTATCGAGAAGCTGGGTACGGATACGCGAGAAGTCGAGGTTGAGCAAGTTCTGGCCGACGTCCAGGATCTTGCCGATTTCGCCGTGATCGAGTGGGGGAACCTCGATGTCGATGATCCGTTTGCTGATGTTGATTGAGTCTTGAACCAGCTCGTCGACCGATTCGGAGACCCCGAGAACGATCACGCGCGTGGAAGGGTACTTAGCGCCGTCGTCGGAGAATACTTTCAGGGCATGTGCGATTCGTGCGCGCTCGGACTCTGTGACCTTGTGGAAGTCCTCGATGACCCATGAGTACCCTCGCGCGCCAAGCTCGGCGACCAAACGCTGAGGGCTGAGCTGTGGCCTGGCGATCGGCTGACGTGTTAGTCCCGTGCCCTTGTTCAACTCCGCCTCGGCAGTCACCTTGGAGCCGATCAGCTCACTCCCGATAGTGCCTGCCACGGCTAGAGTCGCATCGGTATGCTCGGTGCTTTCTGTGACATAGAAGGCACCCGTTCCGGAGAACGCGGCGGCGAGAATGTCCTCGTAGGTCGAGTCCGGGGTGCAGGCGGTCTTCACGGCCGTCTGGCCCTCGGTAGCTAGAGCCTTATTGATGAGGGAGGACTTGCCGGCCCCAGACTCTCCCCACACGATGACCTGAGTGCCCGGAACCCGGAGCCCCATGCTGACGAGGTCCTGCATCTCCGTCTCGCGTCCGACAAAGCCGCGGCCGGCTGGCACCGACGGCGTGAACACGTCGGTCACCGAAACTGATGCCTCGGGTTCGACGATCGGCGGCTGCGCTGGTGTCTGCTTCTTCTGTCGACGAAGTGCCATGCCCACACTTTACGTCGCACCCGATTTGCGTCGCGCCGATCCGGGTAAGACCCGGCGGGGTTCCCGCAAGGGCTGTCCCTTCACCGCGCGCCGGGCCGACAATGAAGCTCCAGACGAAAGGAGCAACATGCCTACCGGAGACGTTGAGACCTTCCACGAGGACGGCGCCTGGCACAACCGCGTGACCGGCGACAGCTCGACCACAGGCGGCCCGCACCGAACGAAAGAAGATGCGGTGACCGCTGGACGTGACCTCGCGAAGGAACGCCAGGTGGAGCACATCATCAAGAACGAGAACGGACAAATTGCCGAGCGCAACAGCTACGGCAACGACCCCCGAGACGTGAAGGGCTAAGCCATGCCCCTGCCGGTCGGGCTGCGGCCGCCGCTAGGCGTGGCGTTGGCCCGGCCGGCTGGAACGGTCCCGGCCGAGGATGCGCTACCGGGCGGCGCGCGGTATGAGCCGAAGTGGGATGGATTTCGGCTGCTGCTCGTCGTCGACGACGAGGACGTAACTCTGTGGTCCAGGCAGGGCAAGAACCTCACCCGCGCATTCCCAGAACTGGTCGCCGCGGCCGCGCAGCTGCCCAGCGGCGTCATCCTCGATGGCGAGGCCGTGGTGTGGTCGGACGACCGCCTGGACTTCGACGCCCTGTTGCGCCGTACCAACGGCAGTAGCAGCACCGTCGCGAAGCTCTCCCGTGCACAGCCGGCGTCGTATGTAGCCTTCGACATCCTCGCGATCGCGGATCGCGACGCACGCGCCCTACGTCTGGACGATCGGCGCGCGCTGCTCGAAGAGCTGGCGCGGGAATGGTCGCCGCCGCTGAACCTCTCCCCCGTCACCGCGGATGCGGCGGAAGCCGCCCAGTGGTTCGACACTCTCGTGGCGTCAGGGGTTGAAGGGCTCGTGGTCAAGGGCGGCGCGCAGCCCTACGTCGGCGGTGATCGAACGTGGGTGAAGGTGAAACACCGTGACACGCTCGACGTCATCTGTGCCGCCGTGATCGGTGCGCGGGAGCGGCCCGAAGAACTCGTGATCGGTCTGCCGATAGACGGGGAGCTGCGGATAGTTGGACGTTCGACGACCCTCGCGACGAGCACCGCGCGGGAACTGGGTCGGTTGCTGCGGGAGCCTGCGGAGCCTCACCCGTGGCCGCAGGAGGTGAAGCCGGGGGCCCTTAGCCGGTTCAATCGGTCAGGAAGGGAGCCGGTACGGCTGACGCTCGTCCAACCGTTTGTCGTCGAGATAGCAGCAGACGTGGCTATGACGGGCCGGTCCTTCCGCCATGTCGTGCGCTTCCTGCGCGCTAGGCCGGACGTCCCTGTTGCCGAGGTCGAGGCTTCTCGCTGATTGAGGCGTCACCAAGTTTCAGGAGTCTGGCCCGACATCGGCAGTGCGGATCGTCGATCCGCTCTTCGCCTTTGCGCTTCGATGGTGGAACATCTAGCCCCTCGACCGGTGGGCCCGCCCCGACCGCTGGGCTGAGCACTGCCGCCTTAATCGGGCACGGACCCCACGTCGACGACTGAGCCGGGAGCGGCGCTGCCGAATGTGCCGGCCGGAGCTTCGAGGATCGCGTCTACGGGCCCCGGGGAGGCTTCGTGGGGACATGGCGCGCTCGAGCACGGTTGCAGCGTAGCGATCCCCGCCACGCGCCCGTCGCGGATCCACACGACGTCGAGCGGCACGCGGGTTGAGTCGCCCCGGCGTGTCCGGAGGGCTGGTTTCTGGTGTCAGCCCGCTCGTTCGAGGGGTTCGGTCAGAGCGTAGCTGAACTGCTCGGCCTCGAGCGGGGTGAGGTCGTCGATCGAGCCGTGGATTCGGTCGGTGTTGAACCACTGCACCCAGCCGGCGGTCGCGACCTCGACCTGATCGACGTCGCGCCACGGGCCTTCGTGGTGGATGAGTTCGGACTTGTAGAGCCCGATCTGGGACTCCGCGAGGGCGTTATCGTACGCATCACCGACGGACCCGACGGACGGGGCGATGCCCTCGTCGATGAGCCGGTCGGTGAACGAAATCGATGTGTAGACCGACCCGGCATCGGTGTGATGCGTGAGTCCGGCGAAGCCGGTGGCGCCTTCGCGCCGCCGAGTCCAGAGCGCCATCTCGAGGCAGTCCAGCACCAACGGGGTCGTCATGCTCGTCGCGGCCCGCCAGCCGAGGATGCGACGGGAGTGCGCGTCGAACACGAACGCGACGTACACCCACCCCGACCACGTCCACACGTAGGTGAAGTCGGCCACCCAGAGCTGATTCGTGCGGAACCGGGCGAAGTGCCGGTCGACGAGGTCGGCCGGCCTGCTTTCCCTCGGATCCGCGTCGACCGGGTTCTTGCGCCGCCCACGGACGACACCAGCGATCCCGAGCTCCCGCATGAGCCGCTCGACCGTGCAGCGGGCGATGTCATGCCCCTCACGTCGCAACCGCAACCAGAGCTTTCGAGCGCCGAGCAGCCGCCGTTGCTTGCGCCACGTGGCCAGGATGATCGGCTTCCACCGCTCGTCCGACACCTCCCGCGCCGGCGGCTCCCGGCTCCGGGTGTCGTAGTAGCTCGATGGGGCGACCTTGCAACCGTGCTGGGTGAGCACGGCACAGATCGACTCGACACCCCACCGGAGCCCACCATCGGTGCGATCCTTGTGCTCGTCGATGAAGGCGACTATCGCAGGTGTGGCCGGTCGAGTTCGGCCGCGAAGAAAGCCGAGGCCGCCTTCAATATCTCGTTCGCACGCCGCAACTCAGCGTTCTCGCGCTTCAGCTTCTTGATCTCTGCCTGCGCGTCGCTCGCGACACCGGGCCGCTGCCCGCCATCGACCTGGACCCGGCGAATCCAGGTGCGGATCGTTTCGGGCGATCCGATCCCCAGCATGCCCGCGACCGCGGTGATCGCCGCGTACTCGCTCGGATACTCGGACCGCACCTCGGCGACCATACGGACAGCGCGCTCACGAAGCTCGCGCGGGTATTTGCTGGGACGTGCCATGAGACAGATCCTTCCAAGGAATTCTGCCTCCGGACACACCGGGGCGACTCACTGCTCTCGCAGCGCGTTGTTGGTGGAATCGTGTATCAGCTCATCATGGATGAGCGCGAGAGGATCAAGTGCACCGTACTGCGGAGTTCCCACGATCCGTACGCAACCTGCTTCAGTGCTTCTTAACGACGGTCAGGAGGATGACTGAGTCCTCGATGGCGTCGAGTGAGTGGAGCCCGTCCGGGATGATGAGGAGGTCACCGGGAGATCCGTTCCACGACAGGTCTCCGAATCTGAGCAGGACGCGGCCCTCGAGGACTTGCAGGGTTGCCTCTCCGGAGCTTTCGTGCTCAGCCAGGCTTTCGCCGGCCTTGAGAGCAATAAGCGTTTGTCGGAGTTGATGCTCGTGTCCTCCGAAGACGGTCTTCGCGCTTCTACCACTGGACGCTTCCTTCGCCTGAGAGAGTTCGTGTCGCGCGAGGGCGATGAGTGAGGTCTTTTGCATAGCATTTCCGATGTTCGAATGTCATCGTGCGTGGGGTTGCTCGGCCTTACGGGAACCAAGCTGGCCGACACAGCTTGGCTCAAGCTCGTACCTATTATCTGTCCCCGTTCGGCTTACTCTCCGAGCCTGCCACTCGTTCAGCACGCTGGTCACCGAAAACGATCGTTTTCGGCGGGCGTCCTCTTAGCTCGGTGAAATTTCTGCCAGCGGCTTCTGGGCACCCGCTTTCTCCGCCGCCAGATGCATCGTTCGCATGCGTGTGGAGTTTGACGCTTTGTGGCGGCGTTCTGTGATCGCACGGTGTCGCAGACAGGGCACAGTGTTGGCCTGCCCGAGGAACCATGCGGCCTTGCCGACACTCTGACACGAGGCCCAGTCGAGGGCCTCGACATCCGTGATCGTCAGACCTACCAGCGTGAGGGGCGGGAGCGTGGCGCGCTGCCCGGGGTGGACCAAGACGATCCTCGTCCGCAACATCCTTACGGAGCGGTGACACAAGTAGACGTCAGTTGGCGTGCTCGTCCGGCGCGCTGTCCTCGGGCTGGACGGTCCATGCGGGAGGCTCGTCCTTACCGGTCGCTTCGTCTTGTTCTGCCTTGTCGCTGGTTCTCTGGGTGATGCCAGGTGCGTGGTGCACCGGGGCATAAATCGCGTAGAGGCGCAGCGGTTCGTCGCCAGTGTTGATCACGTCATGCCAGGTGCCGGCGGGGACCTGGACAGACCACCCATCCGAGACGTTTTGCTCGAAGTCGAGCCGGTCCTTGGCCGGGCCCATGACGGCCCTGCCCTGTCCGGCATCGAGGCGCAGGAACTGATCGGTGTTCTGGTGGACCTCCAGGCCGATGGACTCCCCGACCGGGATAGACATCAGCGTGACCTGCAAATACTTCCCGGTCCACGCCACGCTGCGGTAGTTCTCGTTCCGCCGGGTGGCCTCTTCGATGTCGAACGCGTTCGGGCGGGGCCCGATGTCGTTGATGGTCATTGTGTTCTCCTTTCGTGCTCGGACTTCGAGTCCAAGTCGACATCATCTTTCGGGGGGAGTCAAGGGTGGGTGGGTTTCGGCGAACCTCGTGGAGGCGAGGAGAGCGAGTACGACGCCGGCCCCAGCGACGACGAGGACGCCGCTTAGTCCGGCTGCAGTGGCGCCCATGGTGGCGACCAGGGCACCGGCGAGCCCGGTGCCGATGGCGATGCCGGCCTGGTTGCCGAGCTCCATCTGCGATGAGGCGCGCCCGACCGTGCCAGCGGCATCATCGAGGACGGCGATGGAGTTGATCGTGAAACCGAGACCGGCGCCGAGCCCGGCGATGATCCAGCCCACGGCGGCGACGGGGACGGGGACGGTGGTGAGGATCACGGCACCGATCACCGTCAAACCCGCGATGACGAGAATCGCTCCGAGGCGCGCGATGCCCCCCTTGGTCATGCCCCACTTCAGGAGCCGGGCGGGGGCATAGGCGCCGGCGGTCCACCCGATGATGCCTGCGGTCAGGACGATCCCGGCGAGTGTAGCGCTGATCCCTCGCACGCTGGTAAGGGCGAGCGGAATGAACAGGTCTGCGGTGAAGAACGCCATGGACAAGGCGGCTGCGAACACCACATTCGCCGGGAGCCCTCGACGCGCGGTGAGCGTCCCGGCAGGCAGAACCCGCCGGACGTGCGTGCGCGCCCTGACCTCGAGCTCGCGGAGGTTGCGGCTGACGCGTTCGATACGTAATTCAGTACAGGCGTATCGAGGTGGCTGCACCACTGGGCGCCGATTTGTGGGCGCGAAAAAGCCCCCCGACGCAGGTCGCGTCGAGGGGCAGGTGAGTACGATCCGGTCGTGACTTCGTCTGATCTTCACGAGGCCTTTCCGACTGCTCGGTCTGCGGGCTGAGCTGCCGATACCGGAGGGCGCCCGGGAGGGTCACACGCCGACGCGCGGCGGGTGGTGAGACGGTCAGTGATGACTCAGTTGTAAAGCATGCCGCCGTCGACGAGAAGCACCTGGCCGGTGACGTAGTCCGAGTCGGGGCCGGCGAAGAACGACACGACCTTCGCGACGTCCTCGGGGGTCTCGATGCGGCCGAGCGCGATGCCCTCCACGTTTTCCTTGAGGTTCTGGCCGAGTGGCTTGCCGTTGATCTTGCTGAGCTCGGCGTCGATGAGTTCCCACATGCCGGTGCCGACGATGCCGGGCGCGTAAGCGTTCACCGTGATGCCCTTCGGAGCGAGCTCCTGCGCGGCCGCCTGGGTGAAGCCGCGAACGGCGAACTTCGAGGCCGAATACGCGCTGAGGATGGGGAACCCCTGGATCGACGCGATGGATGCCGCGGAGATGATCTTTCCACCGTGACCGAGCTGTTCGAACTTCGCTGCGGCCGCCTGGATGCCCCAGACCACGCTGTCGACGTTGATCCGGAAGATCTGATCGAGCTCTTCGGCGGTGATCTCGAGTACGGGCTTGATCTGGGCGATGCCGGCGTTGTTGACGATCACATCGAACCCGCCGAGCTGTTCGGCGGCTGCGTCGACAGCGGCAACGACCTGGTCGCGCTTCGACACGTCCGCAGCGACGAAGACCGCTTTTCGGCCCAGCTGCTCGATCTCGGCGACGACCGAATCACCCTTCTCGCGCTGCGGCTCGATGTCCGCGACGGCGATGTCAAAACCGTCGGCGGCGAGACGAAGCGCGATGCCGCGCCCGATCCCCTGCCCGGCTCCGGTGACCAATGCGACCTTATCCTGAATAGCCATTCTCGTACTCCTTCTCAAACGCGAACGGGCGCCCAGCAGATTCGATGTTCGCGGGCCTGGCGCGTCGTACAGTGCAGGGCCAGCAGAAGTGGCTGCCCGTCTCCCACTTCAACATGGCGAATCGATTGTATTCCCTGGCGCTCCTGACGTGCCAGGGTCACGCCATGAACGGCATGAGTTCGGGAGGCATGGTCACAAAGGGCCGCATCATATCGCGATCCTCGTGCTCGAGGATGTGGCAGTGGTACATGTAGCGGCCGCTGTAGGCGTGGAACCGGACGGCGATCTCGACGATTTCGTGGGGGTTGACGCGGACTGTGTCTTTGAGCCCGCGCTCGTTGGCGTCGATGACGTGGTCGAGCTCGTCGTCGGGGTCGCGACCGAGAGTGATCCGCGCGCTGAGGTCGAGATCGCCGATGCCGTCGTCGGGGATCTCCCAGCCGATGGGCCGGCGCGCGAGGACCTGGAAGGGATCGAGGTGGATGTGGATGGGGTGCGTGTCATCGGTGAGGTTGATGAGCTGCCAGATCTCGTACTGGCCGAGCATCGGGAAGAACGTGGCGGTGTCCTCGAAGTGGGCGGCAACCGCGCGGTAGCGCGTCGTGTGGTCGCCGTCGGTGAGGGTGATCAGCGGACCGGTCGTCTCGTCCTCGTCGTCGACAACGGCGAGCTCACGCATGGTCAGCATGTTGGGTACGTCCTCGAACTCGCGCTCGACAAGCGCGATGGCACGCCGCGGCGCCGCGTCCAGCTCCTCGGGTTTTGGCAGGGCGAAGTCGGTCGCCAGTTCGCGGGGCACCGGACGGTGCGCGACCGGGCCCGGGACGACACGGAAACGCATGACCTGGGGGTACGGCAGCAGCGCGTCGAGATCCGCGGCATCGGCGGCATCAGCGGCGGGAAAGGGCGCGCCATCGAACGGAGCGCCGGCGGTGTTGTAGAGCGTGAGCTCGGTGCCCGGTTGAAGGTCCGAGAAGTCGACGAGCAGGTCGGCGCGCTCGGCTGAGGCGAGGACCAGCCCGTCGGGTGGCAGCGCGACGGGCTCGCGGAGTAGGCCCGAGTCGGTGCCGATCTGAGTGATGCGATCGAATTCGGGCACGCCGTCTCGCAGCAGCACGAGCCGGAAGGTGCGGGCGTTGGAGCCGTTGAGCACGCGGAAGCGGTACGTGGCGGGCTGGACGTCGAGGATAGGCCAGACTTTGCCGTTGACGACCGTGAACGGCGCGAAGGCCTCCATCACCCCAGGGTCGGTCTTGTGCACCAGCTGGCCGGTCAGCCGACCGCCCTCGTCGAGTCCGAAGTTACGGTCCTGCAGCAGCAGCGGCACCTCGTACGGTGGTCCCTCGGGCAGCCCGAGGTCACGTTCGCGCTGGTCGCGGATGATCCACAGTCCCGCCAGCCCGGCGTATACGTCGAACCGAGTGACGCCCATCACGTGGTCGTGGTACCAGAGCAGCGTCGCGCGTTGGTCCATCGGGTAGTCAAATACGGCGAGCTGGCCGGGTGCGAAGAGGTTCTCGGTCCAGCCGTCGTACACGGCCGGTGTCAGGCCACCGTGCAGGTGCACGACCGAGTGTCCCGTCAGCGCCGCGGCGTGCGGGTCCGGCGTGCCGCCGCTCAGACCGGGACTGCACTGCACAGGCACACCGTCGGCGTCGACCTCGTCGCCGGCCATCGTTACGATGACGGGCAGCCCGCCGTCAAGCTCGTTGCGCCACTCGACGCGGACCGGGTGGCCGCGCTCAGCCTCGATCGTCGGGCCTGGGAGCGTGCCGTCGTAGCCCCACACACGCGACCGGGGCAGATCGCGATGGAAGCTGTGTGAGCCGGTACGGATCCGCACCGTCAGACGGCCGTTGTGATCGCGCGCGAGCAGGCGCTCGGGCAACGGCAGAACGTCGACGAACGGCGTCAGAGGCATGCGGTGCGCGGCGGCCATGCGCTACACGCTACCAGCCCGCCCGACGTGTCGTGGGACTATGCGCACACGGGCATAACGGATGGAGTTCCGCGCGCAGACGCGAGCGTCGAACAGAGGTCTCGCGGATGTCGCGGGCGCGGTCTAGATTCCCGGGTATGAGCGCTGGGGAGCGGATCTACTCGGCGGTGTTGCACCGGGACAAGCGGGCCGAGCAGGAGCTCGATCCTGAGGTGCGACGCAATCTCGCGCCCAATGGACTTCGACTGGTGGCCGCCAACGCGCTCCAGTCCTCGGGCGATCAGATCGTCAACGCCTCGACCGTGCTGCCGTGGCTGTTCAACGCCCTCGGCGTTCCCGTGGCGCTGACGGGCCTACTGGTGCCGATCCGCGAGTCGCTCTCGATGCTCCCGCAGGCGTTCCTCACGCCACTCATCGTCCGTGTGCGGTTCCGCAAGTGGGTGTTCATCTCCGGCGCTCTGGTGCAAGCCGCTTCGGCGGGAGTGATCGCCGGAACCGCCGCGCTCGGGCAGGGCCTGGTCGCCGGGGTCGTGATCCTGGTCGGGCTGGCGGCGTTCGCGCTGGGGCGGTGCCTGTGCTCGATCGCCTCCAAGGACGTCCAAGGGAGGACCATACCCAAGGGCGAACGCGGGCAGATCAACGGGCTGGCGACCACGGCGTCCGGAGTGGTGGCCATCACCCTGGGCCTGGGCATCCGGATTCTCGGCGGCGAGGACTTGGCGGCCGAACAGCTCGCGTGGCTGCTGGCGGCAGGTGCCGCACTCTGGGTGCTGGTGGCGGCAGTGTACGTCGGCATTCGCGAACCATCCGAAGAACCTGTCGGCGCCGGCCGCGTCGAGAAAGATGTTGGCCCCGGGCCGAACTGGTTCGCAGAGACCATCGCACTCTTGCGCGGCGACCGCGACTTCCGCCGCTTCGTCGGGGTGCGCAGTCTCCTGCTCGTCTCCTCACTCGCCCCGCCGTTCGTGGTGGCCCTGTCCATCGCCTCCGGAGCGGGCGGACTGTCGGGGCTCGGCGGGTTCATCCTGGCCTCCGGGGTCGCCGCCCTGATCGGCGGCAGGATCTGCGGCCGATGGGCCGACCGCTCCAGCAGGAACGTGATGACGTTCGGCGCTGCCGCGGCATCCGCGATCATCGTGGCGCTCGTGGTGCTCGTCGCGCTCCCCGTCTTCGCAGGAGCATCGCTGGCAGGCAATCTGGTCTTCGTCGCCGCCTACTTCCTGCTGACGCTGACACACACGGGCGTGCGCGTCGGTCGCAAGACCTATGTGATCGACATGGCCGAGGGCGACCAGCGCACCACCTACGTGGCGGTGTCGAACACCGCCATGGGGTTCGTCCTGCTCATCGTCGGCGCGATCAGCGCGCTGCTGGCGACCCTCGCCCTGCAGTGGGCGCTGCTGTTCCTGGCGGCGATGGGCGCGGTGGGGGTGGTCGCCTCTCGACGACTACCGGATGTCTCCAGGCGCTGACAATGGATACATGGTCCACTTCTCTGATCCCCTGCTCGAAGCCATGGCGACTCGGCGCTCACTGGGCAAAGTGGGACCGGAGACGCCGACCGATGCGGAGCTCATGCACCTGCTCGCCGCAGCGACCCCGGTAGCCGACCACAAGTCCCTTCGCCCGTGGCGGCTCATCACACTCCGTGGCGAGGACCGCACCCGACTCGGCGAGGCACTGGACGCCGCCGGCAGCGTCGACCGCGAACCTGGGGAGCGCAACCCCAAGCCCTTCCGCGCGGAGCTGCTCATCGCCCTGGTCGCCAGCCCTCGAGAACACCCCGACGTGCCCGAATGGGAACAGCACGCCACCGCCGCCGGCGTCGGCCACCTGCTCCAACTGGCCCTCTGGCAGGCCGGCTGGGGCGTCAAATGGCGCACGGGACACCTGGCCAACTCGCCCGAAGTACGGGCCGCGCACGGGCTGGCCGATCACGAACTGCTGATGGGCTGGCTGTACGTCGGCAGCATCGACGACGCCCTGCGGGACCGCCTGACGAGCTCGTCGCGCCCGATCCTCGACCCCGGGCCTCACTTCGGGCAGATGCCGCAGAGCCGTGACCGGGGTATCCGTGCGCGACGCATGAGAACTCCCTGAGCCAGAACCTACAGGATCGCGACTGCACGATGACAGTGAACCGGCGGCCCGCTGAGGGGTCGTCCACCGGTACAGGTGCGGACCATCCGGGTGAACGACCAGAACCCAGCAACTACCTAAGCCTTCGATTCCCGTAAGACTGTCCCGCAAAAATGCCCGGTGAAGGTGCCCTAAACGCTACAGTCGCCGCATGCTTGTCGGATACGCCCGCGTCTCAACCTCTGGGCAGGACCTCGCCGCGCAGCGGGACGGCCTCCACTCGCTCGGCGTCGATCCCGAGAACGTGCACGTCGACCACGGCATGACCGGAACGAACCGTGAACGCCCGGGGCTCCGCGAAGCGCTTGCCGCGGTCCGCAAAGGTGACGTCCTGGTCGTCACCAAGCTCGATCGCCTCGCAAGATCACTCCCCGACGCTCGTGATATCGCCGACGAGCTGACGCGCAAGGGCGTGACGTTGAACCTCGGAGGTTCCGTCTACGACCCAACCGATCCCGTTGGGCGACTGCTGTTCAACGTCCTCGGGATGGTCGCGGAGTTCGAAGCCGACCTCATCCGTGCCCGCACGCGCGAGGGGATGGCGATCGCTAAGGCCGCGGGCAAGCTCCGCGGAAAGAAGCCCAAGCTCTCCGTCTCACAGGAGAAGCACCTGGTCGCGCTGCACCGTGCCGGCACGCACACCACGAGCGAAATCGCCGAGCTCTTCGGTGTCGCCCGCTCAACCGTGTACCGAGCGATCCAGCGCGGCGGAGCGAACCCACCCGCCGCCTGACGACACCGAGCGAAGCGAGAAGGACGACACCGAGCGAAGCTGCTCACATCGCTGGGCCCGAGCACGTCGCGGACAAAGGTGTCGGTGCTTCCCCGGGCTACCTCACCGCCGCACTGCACGCAGCCACCAACGTGACCCCATCGTGACGAGTGTGTCGCTGTGCGATCTGAACATCGCACAGCGACACACTCGACGAGATCGTAGTCTCAGGCGGGGAGCTTAGAGGCCAGGACGTCCAACTTCTCGATCGTGGGTTCGCTGAACAGTTTGCCGGCCAGAATCGCGGGTCACCCCCCCGCGATTGGGAGACACGCCCTAGCCACCTAAGCCACGCCTCCGGTTCGAGTGCGAGCCTCCCGGACGGCTGCGTGAGTTTCAGTCGTCAGACTCGGGGCCGTCGTACGTCCAGTTCGCCGTACCGTCCCACTCACCCTCCACAGCTCCGAGGAGCAACGACCGCCAAGTGGTGCGGCCCGCCAAATAGCCGCGGGCTGCGCGGAGACGCCACGTTTCGGCCGAGAGTGTGAGCACGACCCCGATGGCCTCGTCCAGAGTCACGACCGATACCCCGGCCACACCGGCCTTCGAGACCAGGCGCAACAAATAGCGGTCACCCTCCTGCTTGATGCGTTCGGCGTCGGGAAGCAGCTCATCGTCGATGTCCGCGACGAGCAGATCGTGCATGAAGCGGTTGCGCTCGTCGTACGCCGCTGATGCGCTATCGATCGCCGCCCCGATCGCGGCATGAATTCTTCGATCCGCGACGGGTGCACAGGCTGACATCGTGCGGCACTGCCCGGCAAGGTTCGCCCAATTCTGGGGAGCAGCAAGGAGCGCCTCTCGCGTATCGAGCCCGCGAAGCTGCGCGTGCAGGCCCCTCAGGGCTGCATCAAGTTCAATCGACCCCTCGGCAATGCGACCTCTCACCACAGTCCATTGATCAGAGTGATCGAGGCTTTCGAGCTGGCTGAGTTCCATGCCATCAGCATCCCAGGTATGCCGCCGGTCGAGTCAGACGTACCGGAATAGCGGTTCCAATGCCCTCGCATTGTTCGTGGCGAGCTGCATTGCGAAACTGAGCTGATTGACTCTCTCCGATCGAAACAGCGTCTGAAACGGCACTGGTCGGAGCGCGAACTGCAGCCCCTCGATGGCCGCTGCGGGTGCCATCCAAATGAGTCCACCCGCAACGAGATTGCCGGCCCTCATCATCGATCCCGTGTCCTCGGATGGCACAATGCGAGTGCCCTCTCCCGCGGGCTTTCCTTCTCGAACACGACTGAGCCACTCGTTCGCTCGTTGAACGGTGGCGTGCACCGCTACGGGATCCGTAGGAATCTCACGTGACCCTGCCGACGACCTTTCGGGGATCGCGCGGGTATCCATCACGCTCATGGAGGTGCCTTCCAAGAGCATCTCAATTCGCTCGAGCGATCCTCGCGGACAGACCTCAGCGAGAAAACTGACTAGCGAGTGGATGGTGCCCGGCATCGAACCGACGCCGCTCCCAAGCATGAGATGGCCGTCACGGCTCTTAAACCGTCGAGCGAAGTGTCGCTTCCAGTCGGACGCAGTCTGCATCGTCTAGTTCTATCGCATCACATCACGCCTCCCGTCATCGTCTGTCCGTGCTACGAAGGTACAGCGCGCCCGAAACTGTCACATCAGGCATAGCGCATCGATTGCCCTGTCCGACGCGTCATGACTCGAGGACTACTCAAGCTCCTCCGCGGCTGCCCTGGTCATGCGCGTGTATCCGCCTCGGTTGGACAGTGCCCATCTGCCGTCCATCCGCTACCTCGCGCCACTGGGTCTCTATCTGTCTGCTGTTCCAGATCGGTCGACGACCCTCTCTCACACGACAATCCGGGTGGCCATCTTGAGCGCAGGCGACCGCTGAAGTAGTAAGTTCTCGCTGTGGGATGCCGTCACTGGGGCGGTCTCGAAGGGGAGCATCGTGGGTGGAGCTGCAGCGGGCTGGTATGCGAATGGGCCGGCGTGGGAAACGTACTGGGACGGCACGCAGTGGCTTGATCAGCACCGACAGGTCGCATCTCCAGACAAGATCGACACAGGTCCCATCCACCAGCCGCCGACGACGACAACGGCAACGGCAACTACGCAGTCGATGGAGGCGCTCGTAGAACCGCAACCTCAACCAGAGGCCGAACTCTTCCCGTTCGCCGCATCCGGCGTAATCATCGATATTCGACCCGAGGGTATACACCTCGAGGGGACCACATGGCTTGGCCGCGGGCTCGTCGGCGATAAGCCGCGGGTTGTGCCGTGGGATGACATCTCGACGCTCGAAGTCATGACCACCGGAATCCGCATCCGCGAGGGTCGCAAAGCGATGCTAATCGGTGTGCCCTCCAAGTTGACTGCCCAATCCCCCCTCGTTGTAGAACGCCTCGCGCGGGAGTTCGAGACAGCCACCGGCCGGACCCTCTCGACAGGCAAAGTGACGCGCGCCGAAAAGACGGCAGCCGTAGAGGACGTATTCCGAAGGGCACTGTCTCGCAAGGTAGAAGCGATCGGAACAGTCATTGAGAGCGGCGATCACTCCGCAGAAGTCGCGATGTCGCATGCGCTATTGGTGTGGTCCAAAGCCCAGAAGATCAAGGGTGGCGTCGAGTTGGCGACTAGTGAGCTCGACAAACTGCGCCGATCGCTGGGAGCACACGTCCCCACAGTGGTCGGGATCGTCGTCTCCGCGAACTTCTTCCCGAATCTGACGGTGTTCGATGACCGCGTTCATCGGGGTGCGGAGGCGCGCCCGATCGACGCGTTCACGCAGGCGCAGGTGTTCCTCGACGGGCAGGTCCAGGTCACGTCGCGCCCATCGATGACAGCAGGTCTCCTCGGGTCGGTGCTCCCGGGCACCGCCCTCCTTCCCGCGTTGGCGTTCGGGAAGAAGGAGAAGACGGACACTCGACAAGCCGAGTTCCACGTCGGCTCGCGCGATTGGACTTTCTCAATGAGCATCCCGGTCCAGAGCGTTGGATCTGCTCGATCGATCGCTCAGCGGATCAATGCGATCGCGGACGGGATGGAGCGAGACGCTCGCTCGTCGCAGATCTCTTCGTCGCCCACGGTGACGCCATCGATGAGCGACGATGCCGACCTCACCAGTCAGATTGAGCGCATTGTGGCCCTAGAACGTTCAGGCGCAATCACGGCAGAACAGGCGACGGCGATGAAGGCACGAATAATCGGTCTATAGAGCGGCGTCCTCCGCCCTGGAAAGGCCCTGCGCCGCGACAGCGCCGCCCCGCGCCATCACTCCAAGAGAGGGCTTCTGTGCCCTCGATGGCTCGGCCCTCGTCTCACTTCAAGGTCTTGCCCCATAGGCCCCGATAACTTCAGTTATCCGGACTATCCCGGGGTTAGTCCTTTCGAGGTGAGCAGCGCTCCAGACTCTCCCGGGGGCGCGTGCGCGGCGGAACTCTTAGGGCGAGGGGCCCCTGAAGTGGCGGCGAGGCCACTCGGCGATCAGGACAGGTCGACAACTCAGCGAAAGAGCCATTGGACCTTAGCAACCGGTTGGTGGAACGCCTCCAACGCTGCGCAGAGTAAAAGTCAGAAGGCACGGGTCCTGCGAACGGCTTTAGTTGCGCCCTTCCGGCCGGGCCCCACCTCAGCGCCAGTAAGGCGGAGCGCGGAGACCCTCCGGCACCGAGAAGGGCTTTCGTCGGACTTATAGATGAAAGGCTTCCAACCTTGGAACTTTCCCTCATTGCGCGGAGGCCATCCGGCGCCGAAACATCGCTCTGTCGATCAGGAGACAGTCGATTGCGTAACGCGAGCACCACTAGCTCAGCGACTGCGGAACCATGCGAGAAGCTTTTTCCTTCTATGACGAACCTCCGCGCGGGACCATAGGTCATGTCGAACGCAAACCGGGCGAATTCACTCGTTGTTTCGCTCCTCGCTGAGTTCTCAAACGCTCTCTCGCCCAGCTAGTAACTATGCTTCGCCGGAAAAGGCTCCTCTCGCTAGAGTGATCTCGAGTCGACCGAGGTTCCGCGTCGAGCGTTGAGGCTGGGAGAGAACATGGGGACAATCAGTCGTGCAATCGCGAGAGGTGTTTCAGCTTCGGCGGCGTTGTCGACGGCGGAGCGCAGTCCGTGCGATCAGCAATCGACGCCGCAGACGCCCGTGCGAGTTTCGCTGAGAGGGTGACGATGGGATTCCTTGAAAAGCTGCTCATCGGTGGCGCGGTGGCGGTGGTCGGGACACTCGCAGTCAAAGGCAGCCGCGAGCTCGCTACCGCGGCCAAAGAGGAGCAACGCCGCAGAGACTCACCCCCACGGTTCATCGCTTGGCTGACGCAGGAAGACTTCTCAGCCATGGTCGACTACGTGTCATCACGGAGCCCCCGCGTCATCCGCGCAACGGTGAGTGGCCTGGTGGTCGAGATCACCGTGCGCTCCAACAGCGGCCTGACCACGTGGTCTGCGCAGCTGGACTTCAACGACTACGGAAATCCGTCGGGGAGGTACTGGATTCGCACCGAGAACGACCAATCGCCCGTTCCGAAATGGTTCGCGGAGGCGCTACGCGAACAAATGGTTCAGCGGTTGCATCAAGGGCACGTGCAGTTCAACTGATCTCCGGCAGCAGGCCGCAGCAGATGACGGAGGACCAGGGCCTGGACGCCGTTCGTCTGCAAGCAAGGCAGGCGGGGTCCCCCTGATTGACGATGGCTCATCTGCGGCAGATGTCGAAGCCTTCGCAGGAGTTCCTGAGGAACCACCGATCGCCTCCGGCGGCTTCGTCATGCGGCGCGAGCTACGCATCCTCGTCGTCGAAAAAATCTGCGACTTCGGCGTCCCCGAGCAGAATCGCCGAGCCCGACGGGTTGACGCCGAGCATATCGATGACGATTTCGTCGACGGCTGCGGTCGTGCCATCCGCTGCCAGGGCGTCCCGCACGAGGCGACGTGCGTCCTTGAAGTCCGACACATCCGCGAAGTCGATGGTCATCGCAGTCTCGGTCGCGGCGATGCCCAGGTCAGACAGAGCCACGTGCGCTTCGTTGTCCGCATCGAAGGCCGGAATCGGGAGTCGCCACGGGAGCGTATCGATGTCTCGCGTGCCGAACAGGCCCCGCGACTGCCGTTTCGCGACCGCGACTGCGACCGCATCCGAGTTTAGGATGGCCGCGAGATACTGCCCCTCGGCCTCCGAGTCAACGTTCAACCAGTAGAGCTTGTGTTCGATGACGTAGTCGGTGTTCGCGGTGTATGCCGCGGCTATGCGATTGCCGGAAGCAGTGTAGAGAACCCGATGAGGTGGTGCAGGTAACTGACGCGCGAGACCACTCTGGAAGTTGAGACGGTCCGTGAGATTCATCTTCGTCTTGGCCGACTTGTTCGCGTTGAACAGGCCATCGACCATCGCCCAGCGGGCGCTGAGCAGCGGGTAACGAAACATCTGGGCAGGCTGAAGTACGCCACTATCAGTGATAGGGAGCACCGCCTTGTGCGGCCAAACGACCCGATATGGCACCATGCTCGATCCGAGCAGCACCTCTCGAACGAAGGACTCCTCCACAGGTGTCTCGACCGAATCGAGCAGTTTCCATGGCGTCTTCTCCTGCGTGCTGCGCGCCGATGTCACCGTAGTGGTTCCTGCGGGACGTCCGAGCATGCCGGCGGGTACCTCATTGACAAAGGTCAGCACGCGAGGCACGACCGTCGCGCCTTGGACCGGCCTCGATGCGTATGGCGACAGATAGGCGTCTTCGGCGGACAGCTGGATAACCGTGTCGTCTTCACGCACAAGGTGGCCAATGCGACCACGGAAGGCGATGACCTCCCCCGGCAGCGCGACAGCTTCGTCCGATCGAGTGCCGAAGATGACCGCCGATGGCACCGGAAAGAGGCCTGGACGCACGTCCGCCAAATCCCATGGCGTCTCGAACGCAACGTTGATGTGTAGCGGATCGGCGTCTAGCCAGTCGCCCTTGCGGAACAGCTCATACTGCAAGCGCGACAGCACCGCGTAGGGCGTCACAAACCCGAAGCTGCCGCCGGGCTTGAGGAAGACCTCGACCGAACGGGCGATGAACAGTGCCGCGAGGTCTTGGTTGGTTGCCACCGCCCCACCGGTCCACAGCTTTCGCGACTCGAGCATCGCCTTGAACTGCGACTGCATCGTGCGCGTCATATAGCGGTAGGCCACCCATGGCGGGTTTCCGACAAGCACGTCCACCGGGTTCCGCGCGAGCCACAGCGGCCGGATCTGATTGCGGACGACGTAACCCCAAATGTGGTTGCGACCGGCGGCGTTAAGTTCACAGAGTGTCGTGGATGAAGCCTTGACCACGTCGGCCTGCGAGTCTTTCACCCCGCGTGCCTTCAATACGTGCACGATGGCGGGGATCGGCTTCGTCGAATCCGTGTACTGCGATGCGAGATCGGCGAGATCGGCGATGAGCATATCGAGCTCGGTGGGGTCGGAGCCGAGCGGGAAGGTCAGCGACTCAGCGAACCCGCCCAGCTGTTCGTCCTCCGCCTCACTTCCAGCGAGGTCTTCTGCGTCTACTTCCATCGTGAAGACGTCGCTGCTGAGCGCACCGGCCCCGCGACCCCACTGCACCGAGTCTCCAAGGAACACTGGAATACTGAGCGTGCCTCGGTCTTGCAAACGTTCCGGTCCGATGGCGAGCAGATACGTCACCCGGGCTAGCACCACCGATACCGGGTGGATATCCATGCCGAACACCGTCTCCTGCAACAATGTCAGCGCATCACGGTTCGCGAACCCAGCCGCATCCGCCGCATCCAGAAATCGTCGCCATGCATTGACCCGCTAGTCTCGAACATATCCGGAAAGATCCGGTTCAACTTGCCTCGAGGAGTCCGCGTGTCTGAACCATGGCTCTCTGCCGACGACATCGCAGATTACCTGGGTGTGACCAAGGACACGATCTACGCCTGGATCGCCGACAAGGGGATGCCAGCCCACAAGGTCGGTCGCCTCTGGAAGTTCCAGACGAGCGAAGTCGACGACTGGGTGCGCCGCGGAGACGCCGCATCAGCCGAATAGTCGCACTCGTGGCGGCAATGTCGGAGGCCAGACGTACCCTGATCGACTGCCCAAAATAAGAGGAGGAGCGAAGTGGATGAAGCGACGATCACGCCAGCTGCATTGAATGCCGGCCAGCGCGTCCGCGGGCTCGTTCCGGGTGGAACCGTCACACTGATCGCGGTCGACGCCATCGACGACTCCCTCTTCGAGATCTTCTATCGGGAAGACTCCGGTCGCAGTGGCGCGCGGACAATGACTGACGCTGATATCGCTCGACTCGAACTCGCAAGTGATGTCGATTCCGCACCACCCTTCGATGCCGACCCTGATGACTTCCGTCTCGCGGCCGAGGCGCTCCGCATCAAGTACGCGGCACTCTACGACCCGATGGCCGCAGTCAACAGCTCCGACGTCGACCCGTTGCCACATCAGATCCGCGCAGTGTACGAGGAGCTGCTGCCCCGCATCCCACTCCGGTTTCTGCTCGCGGACGACCCCGGCGCAGGCAAGACCATCATGGCCGGGCTCTACCTCAAAGAGCTCATCCTCCGCTCCGATTGCGATCGCGCCATCATCATCGCCCCGGGCGGTCTTGTCGAGCAATGGCGCGAAGAACTCTCTCAGAAGTTCGACCTGCGCTTTGAAGTCTTCAATCGACAGATGGTCGACGACGCCGAAGGCAAGAATGTCTTTGACCTGCACAACTATCTGATCGTCCGTATGGACCAGGTTTCACGTAGCGAGGACCTGCTGGAGCAGCTCTCCGACGTGACCTGGGATGTCGCCATCGTCGATGAGGCGCACCGAATGTCGGCTCACTACTGGGCAGGGGAAGTCACCGAGACGAAGCGCTTCCGGCTCGGGCGCCTCATGTCTGAGACCGCCCACAATTTCCTCCTCATGACCGCAACTCCGCACGCGGGCAAGGAAGACGACTTCCAGCTGTTCATGTCACTGCTCGACCGAGACCGCTTCGAAGGCCAGTTCCGTCAGGGTGTGCACCGCACCGACACCAATGGCCTCATGCGCCGCATGGTGAAGGAAGACCTCCTCACATTCGAGGGCAAGCCGCTGTTTCCGGAGCGTCGCGCGTACACCGTCGAGTACGAGCTGAGCCCCGCCGAACGTGATCTCTACGAGGACGTCACGACCTACGTCCGCACCGAAATGGGGCGCGCCGAACGAATCGCCGCCGACGGAGACAAGAAACGCGGCAACAACGTGGGCTTCGCGCTCACCGTGCTGCAGCGCCGACTCGCCTCCAGCCCCGAAGCGATCTTGCGCTCACTGCAGCGGCGCCAACAACGACTCGACGACAAGCTGCGCGAAATGCAGCGCACCACTGACACCGCCCGCAGCAGCGCCAGCATCTCTGCGCACATTGACCGATGGACCACCGGCCAGACGCAGCTGGACTTCACGGAAGCAGCACTCCCGAGTCTTTCAGTCGATGACTTCGAGGATTTCGATGAAGAGACCACCGAAGACGAGCGTGCACGGTTCGAGGAGCAGGTTGACACCGTGGTGGACCTCGCGACGGCAGCGCAGACGATTCCCGAACTTCAAGCCGAGATTCAGACTCTCGAGGGCTTGATTCGTTCGGCGCTGCGCGTGCGCCAGCAAGATGTCGACAAGAAGTGGGTAGAGCTGCGCACGATCCTCGACGAGCAGCTGCTGACGAACACCGCGTCCGGCGAGGCGCGGAAGATCATCATCTTCACCGAGCACCGAGATACGCTCGACTACCTCCAGACGAAGATCTCCGCACTTCTTGGGCGTGCGAACTCGGTCATCACGATCCACGGTGGAACGCGACGCGAAGACCGCAAGACGGCTCGCGAGCAGTTCACGCACGACCCCGATACGGTCGTCATGCTCGCTACGGATGCCGCCGGCGAAGGTCTCAACCTCCAGCGCGCACACCTGATGGTGAACTACGACCTGCCGTGGAACCCAAACCGCATCGAACAGCGCTTCGGCCGCGTCCACCGTATCGGCCAGCGCGAAGTCTGCCACCTGTGGAACATGGTCGCGAAAGACACCCGCGAGGGGGACGTCTTCACCCGGCTGCTGGCGAAGATCGACCAGATGTCCAACGCCTACAATGGCAACCTGTTCAACGTGCTCGGCGAAGGTGACGCGTTCCAGGAACGCTCGTTACGCGACCTCTTGATCGAGGCCATCCGCTACGGTGATCAGCCCGAGACCAAAGCGAAGCTCGACGAAATCATCGACGCGGGCGTCGCGAGCGGGCTCGACGACATGCTCGAAGAGCGCGCCCTCCATCCCGAGATGTTCAGTGCGTTGAACCTCGAAGAAGTCAGAGCGCGCATGGAGAAGGCCCGCGAACGTCGGCTCCAGCCCGGCTACATCGCTGCATTTTTCCTGCCGGCGTTCGAGCGGCTCGGCGGGCGCATCCGCCGCCGCGAGCGGGGCAGGTACGAGATCACTCGCGTCCCCACCCGCGTGATGGATGCCGCGCGCCGCGCGAACCGGTGGGCACCGGTTGCAGAGCAGTACGAGCGCATCACGTTCGAACTCGACAAGAAGCACGCCGACGGCCAGATCGAGGCCGCACTGATCGCACCGGGGCACCCACTCCTACAGGCGGTCATCGAGGTCACGATCGACGATCTTGGAGAGGCACTGAAGCGCGGCACCATCCTCGTTGACCGGCGCGACAAGCAGGCAAGCGAGCCTGCACTGATGTACACGGTGGAACAGAAGATCCAGACTGCCGCGGCGGAGCCCGCGACGATCTCGCACCACTTCGACTACCCGCAGTTCACCAGTGATGGCACCGTGACCGTCTTCCCGACGCCGCCGTACCTCGACTACGACCGCCCGCGCGCGAACGAGGTAAGCCAGATCGGAGCCATTGTTGCGAGTGACTGGGCGAAGAAGAACCATGAGAAGCTGATCCGCGCCCAGGCGTTCCGCCGCGGACTCCAGCCACGCATCGACGAAGTCAAAGCACGCCTGCACATCGAAGCCGCCCGCACCCGCGCGCAGGTGAAGGAACGTCTGCTCGCCGAGATCAACCACTGGGACCGCGAACACAACCGGCTCGACGCCCTCGAACGTGCCGGGACAATCGGTCGGCTTCGGGCCGATACCGCGCTCGCGCGGTCCCACCAGCTCGAAGATCGCCTGAATCGTCGGATGAAGGAACTCGATGGTGCAGCGGAGGTGGCGGCGGCGCCGGCGGTAATTCGCGGTATGGCGCTCGTCGTGCCAAGTAGCCTAATCAGTCCCGTGGGTGCCGATCCTCAGACGTTCGCTCGCAACGTCGAAGAAGTGGAGCGCCGCGCTGTGGAGCTGACCATGGCAGCCGAGCGCGCACTGGGTCGCTCGCCGGAAGAGATGGCGCGCAACAACCCGGGCTACGACATTCGCTCGACGGATGCCGAAGGCCGCGTGTTCTACATCGAGGTCAAGGGCCGTATCGAAGGATCAGAGACGTTCACCATCACCACGAACGAAATCAACTTCGCCCAGACGCAGGGCGAACGGCACAGGCTGTCCCTCGTCGGCGTTTCGTCGCAAGGGCCGGAACACGACCAGCTGCGGTACGTGACCGACGCCTTCACCCACATGGAGCCATCGAACACTACGCGCTCCCTCAACGAAGAATGGCGCGACTATTGGGACCGCGGAGGCCTACCGCGATGACTCAGCGCACAAACGACACCCGCACAACGCCCGAAAGACGCGATACATGACTGCCCCGTTCAAGAAGAAGCTCATCGAGACATCCCTGCCACTTGAGGCCATCAACGCAGAAGCGTCTCGGGAAAAATCGATCCGGCACGGCCACCCATCGACGCTGCACCTGTACTGGGCGCGACGGCCTCTCGCCGCGGCACGCGCTGTTCTGTTCGCGCAGCTCGTCGACGACCCGGCATCGCGTCCCGAAGAGTTCCCGACTGTCGAAGCTCAGGATGCCGAACGCGCGCGTTTGCATGAGTTGCTGGAGAAGCTGGTCGTCTGGGAGAACAGTAACGACGAACAGCTCCTTGAACAGGCCCGTAACGAAATCCGGAAGTCGAACGATGGCGAGCTCCCCGCCGTGCTTGATCCCTTCGCAGGTGGTGGCGCGATCCCGCTCGAAGCTCAGCGCCTTGGACTGGAAGCCCACGCTAGTGATCTGAACCCGCTCGCGGTGCTGATCAACAAAGCGCTCATCGAAATCCCGCCAAAGTTCTCCGGTCAAGCACCGGTCTTCCCCGGTGCGGCAGGCACACGCACACAATGGCGACGTGCCGAGGGCCTTGCCGAGGACGTGCGTCTCTACGGCAAGTGGATGCGCGAGGAGGCCGAAAAGCGTATCGGCCATTTGTATCCGAAGGTCACGGCTGAGGGCGGAACGGAACATTCAGTCATCGCATGGATCTGGGCCCGCACCGTAAAGAGTCCCAACCCAGCGAATCCCATCGCAGTTCCTCTTGTGCGGTCCTGGTGGTTGAGCAAGAAGAAGGGCAAGGAAGCCTGGGTCCATGCGGAGGTGGTGGATGGCGGGATCAAGTACGAAGTCCGTCACAATGCTGACGGCCCGAAGGGCGACGACGATGGCACTGTCGGTCGCCAAGGCGCCATCGCAATCAGTGACGGAACGCCAATGTCTCTCAATTACATTCGAGAGGAGGGGCGCGCGGGCAGGATTGGCGTGCACCTCATCGCCATCGCAGGCGAAGCCAAACGAGGTCGTGTCTATGTGTCGCCAACTCCTTCGCACGTCAACGTAGCTAACGTTGAGCGCCCCGACGACGTGCCTGAGGGTGACCTCCCGAAGAATCCAAGGGACTTCAAGACTCCCAACTACGGGCTTACAACATGGGCGGATCTCTTCACACACCGCCAGCTAGCAATGTTGACCACGTTGAGTGACCTTGTCACCGAAGCTCGCGAAAAGGCGCTGGCAGATTCGATCACCGCCGGACGCGGGCAGAGTGAGCGACTCGAACACGGAGGCCTCGGCGCGGACGCGTATGCCGATGCCATAGCTACTTACCTCGCGCTGGCCATCGACCGCATCAACGACAGGCACACGTGCGTTACTACCTGGGATAACAGCATCACGAAGGAGCAGGTACGGGGTGTCTTTTCCCGGCAAGCTCTCGCCATGGCATGGGACTACGCCGAAGCCAACCCCTTCGCACGTTCCAGTGGGTCGCTCTTAGACACTTTCGATTTTGTGGCGAAGGTTCTGGACAAGCACCCGGGCGCTGATGCGGCCGGGGACGCGTCGCAGGCAGACGCAGCAACCCGCAGCTACGCGGACTTGGTCATTTCCACCGATCCCCCGTATTACGACAACATCGGATACTCCGAGCTGTCGGACTTCTTCTATGTTTGGCTTCGCCGATCGCTACGAGACGTTCAGACTAGGACCGTCGGAACAATGTTGACTCCGAAGGCAGAGGAACTCGTCGCGAATCCGTATCGACACGACGGCAAGGCTGGTGCGGAGAAGTTCTTCGTGGATGGTTTCAACTCGGTCTTTGGGCGGATCCGGGAGACCGCAAACCTCTCCGTCCCTCTGACCGTTTACTACGCCTATAAGCAGCAAGATACCCGTGACTCCGGAACCGCCTCCACCGGGTGGCACACGCTCCTCGACGGGCTGATCGAAGCAGGGTGGGAGATCACGGCAACATGGCCGATGCGTAGCGAATTGGGCAACCGCATGATCGCGAGTGGTACGAACGCCCTCGCCTCGTCGATCGTGCTCGCTTGCCGTCCACGGCCCGAAGACGCATCGACGACTACGCGACGCGCCTTCGTAGCAGCCCTGAAATCGGAACTTCCCGAAGCTCTCCGCAAGTTGATGCAAGGCGCCGTCGCACCTGTGGACCTAGCGCAGGCCGCGATCGGCCCCGGTATCGCTGTCTTCTCACGCTATTCGCGCGTTCGCGAGGCCGATGGGTCCGACATGAGCGTCAAAGACGCTCTGATGCTCGTCAACGCGACTCTCGATGAGGTCATCGGTGATCAGGAGTCGGACTTCGACGGCGACACGCGCTTTGCCATCAAGTGGTATCGCCAGTATGGCTGGGCCCAGGAGAACTCCGGCATCGCAGATCAGCTGGCCCGCTCGTCTGACACGTCAATCGGCGCGCTGGAGCGAGGCGGAATCTTCGAGGCCAAGGGTGGCAAGGCTCGACTGCTCGCACCGTCGGCGCTTGAGGGCACTTGGGACATCGCCAGGGATGATCATGTGAGCGTCTGGGAGGCGACCGTCCGGCTTGCAGCTGTCATGGCGAAGGATGGCGCGGACAAAGTTGCTGAGTTGATTCCAGCAGTGCAGTCGCGGATCAACCTCGACGCGATCAAGGAACTCGGTTTCTTGCTCTTCCACGAGGCGGAGAAGAAAAAGGACTCGAAGGATGCGGGGCTTTTCAATGGTCTCGTCAGCGCGTGGGGCGATCTGAACGAGCAGGCCCGCAAGCTCGAGACTATTGCACCGCAGCAGGACCGTCAGCTGACGTTTGACTTCGATGATGTGGAGGGCTGATCGATGGCGATGAACAACCAGGAACGACTCTTCAAGGCGTTCGGGCTCCTCGCCGAGGGGTTGTACGACACGGTCGACGAGGTCATGACCGCCACCTTCGGCACCGCCGACTGGAACACGAAGTGGTCTCTTGAAGATGCGACCAGGCGCAGTCGTCCGGCTCAGCAGATGGACAAGACCGACGTTCAGGTGCAGCTGCGAGCGATCACCGAGAAGGGCTACGACTTCAAAGAGGTTCTTTCCCGTGCTCAGCAGGGGTACGGGTCGGAGTTAAAGGACTTCCGCAACGACGTCATGCACGGCAAGCCGGTCAGCTCTGACGACACGGCGCGCGCCCTCGACACGATGGAGCGCCTGCTCCAGGCAGTTGGGGCTGTCGACTCCGCGAAGGATGTGCACGGGCTTCGGCAGGACCTGCAGCGGACCGTGTACGAAGACCAGACACGCAAGCAGGTCAAGCGGGTCGCGTCGGTCACCGCATCAGACCAGAGTCAGGGGCTGCGACCCTGGCGTGAAGTGATCCGTCCGCATGACGATGTCGCGCGCGGCGAGTTCACCGCATCCGAGTTCGCTGCCGACCTCCATTTCGTCCACACTGGCCAGGCCGTCGGCACCGAGTACAGCGACCCGATCGAGTTCTTCACCCGCACCTATTTGACCGAGGGCCTGCGTGACCTGCTGTCACGTGCGCTTCGACGGATGAACGGCTCGACCGACGCCAGCCCCGTCGTCAACCTGCAGACCAACTTCGGTGGCGGCAAGACCCACTCGATGCTCGCGCTGTACCACCTGTTCAGCGGAACGCCCGCGCACCGTTTCCCCGATGAGCTACAGAAGCTCATCGCGTCGACGGGGAGCGCGAACCTGGAATCGCTGCCGGTCAAGCGCATCGCACTCGTCGGCACATACCTGAAGGCGGGATCGCCCATCGTCAAGGACGACGGTACGGAGGTTCGCACCCTATGGGGTGAGTTGGCATGGCAGCTCGGCGGGCGCGACGCCTTCAATCAGATCGCGGCGGACGATGCCGCCGGCACTAACCCGGGTGACGCGCTTCGAGCTCTCTTCCAGACATACGGTCCTGCCCTGATCCTGATCGATGAGTGGGTGGCCTATGCTCGTCAGCTGGTCACCGACAGAGAACTTCCGGCTGGCTCCTTCGAGACGCAGTTCACGTTCGCCCAGTCGCTGACCGAGATTGTGAAGTCGGTACCTGGAATCATGCTGGTGGTGTCGATCCCGGCATCCGACACCGGCTCTGCTGACATCGAGATCGGTGGTGCAAACGGTCAACTCGCGCTGGAGCGGTTGCAGAACGTGATCCGGCGCGTTGCCGATCAGTGGCGTCCGTCGAGCAAGGACGAGTCTTTCGAGATCGTGCGTCGCCGCCTGTTCCAGGCGCCCGACGCTGCGGGCTTGACTGCGATCGCGACGACGGCGCGCAGCTTCGTCACGATGTACCGGAACAACCTGGATCTCTTCCCGCGCGATGCGACGGTTCCTGGGCTGGAGTATGAGGACAGGATCAAGTCGTCGTACCCCCTGCATCCGGAGCTGCTCGATCGGCTGTACGAGGATTGGTCGACGCTGGAGCGGTTCCAGCGCACGCGCGGCGTGCTGAAGCTGGTGTCGTCAATTGTGCACGAGCTCTGGGTCTCCGAAGATGCGGCACCGCTGATCATGCCCGGCAATGTGCCGCTCGATGCGAGCACGGTCAACACCGACTTGACCCAGTACCTCGAAGATCAGTGGAAGCCAATCATCGACTCTGACATCGACGGGGCTGGGTCCACGGCGGCCGCGATCGACAAGAGCCGTCCGACGCTGCAGGAACGCCACGTCACTCAGCGCATTGCGCGGACGATCTTCATGGGTGCGGCGCCTCGCAGCAAGTCAAGCCGGAAGGGTCTCGACAAGCAGTACGTGTGGCTTGGCACAGGCACACCCGGCGACACGCTCGGCAACTTCGGCAGCGCGATCGATCTACTTGGGCAGAAGTCGACCTACTTCTACGAGGAGCAGGGACACTACTGGTTCGACACTCAGCCCTCCGTCACGAAGACCGCCAGCGACTATGCGGAGCGGCTGCGCGAAGACGTCGAGACGGTATGGAACGAGATCGTGAAGCGCCTCGACGGCGAGCAGCGGGCCCGGGGCGAGTTCGACCGTGTGCATGTCGCACCTGAGTCGAGCGCTGACATCCCCGATCTAGAGAACACCAGGATGGTGATCGTGCACCCGCGTCACTCGCGACTGAAGAACAGCGGTGACGACGCGGCGGCGCACCAGTGGGTGCAGGCTGCGATTGAACAGAAGGGTGCAAGCCAGCGCATCCACCGCAATACGCTCGTGTTCCTCGTGGCCGACAAGAACGAACTGGAGCTGCTCGAAGGCGCCACGCGGACTTACCTCGGCTGGAGGAAGGTTCAGGCAACTGGCGAGTCGCTGAACCTCTCCGTGCAGCAACGCAAGCAGACCGATGATCAGGTGGCACGGTTCAACCAGACGGTGACCGACCGCATCCGCGACACCTACACCTGGGCCATGTACCCAGAGCAGTTCGACGCGACGAAGGCGTTCAGCCTCGGTGTCGACAAGGTGCCCGACAAGTCCGGCAGCTCGCTCGCTCAGAAGGTCAGTGCGAAACTCAGCCGCGACGACCTTATGATCACCGAACTCGGCGCAGCGATCCTTGGCGAGACGCTGCAGGACCAGCTGGGTGAGCTGTGGCGTGGCAAGGGTGAGGTCACCGTCGGCGAAGTGTGGGGCTACTTCACGCGGTACCCCTACATGTTGCGTCTGGTAAACCGTGAGGTGCTCGACCGTGCGATTGTCAGCGCGGTCGACACTGTCTTGGTCGATAGCGAACGATTTGCGATCGCCCGTGGCAAGGAGGAGTCAACGGGTCGGTATCTGGATCTCGTTCTGCCGCCCAAGTCGGGGCTGACTATCCAGGTTACTGATGCGACCCTGCTGGTGGAGTCGTCGAAAGCCGAGGCTCAGATTGCAGCCGATCGGGAGCAGCAGCGCCAGCGCGACGCGGCCACTGCTCAGGCCTCGACCGATAGTGCCGCCAGGTCGCAGTCGTCATCAGCATCTCCGAGCAGTGATGGCGCTGGTATCGGTCCGGTTGATTTCACGTTCCCCGACCGGGACCACCCTGCTGGTAGCTCGGGCGTCGAATCCGCGCTCGAAGCTCTGCTGGTTCGCTACTTCGGTTCGGTGACGGTGAGTGCTGACCGCTACTCGCGTGACATCGGCAACGTGACCCGTGAGGTCATCGACCGACTCGCAGGCACCGGCGCCGAGCTGGAGATCACGATCGATATTCAGGCCCGCAAGCCGGCAGGCTTCGACGAGTCCGAGCGTCGCGTCATCTCCGAGAATGCTTCGACGCTGAAGTTCAAAGACTCCACGTTCGAAAGCTGAGCCCCAGATCCGATGGCACTGTTCTCGACGACCTACGAGTGGCCTTCCTCGACCTTCGAGTTCCGCTCGACGAGCGAGGGTGCGCGTGACGGCACCGCTGAAGTTCTCGAACGAGGTGGCCGGTGGATATTGAAGTCACCGGGGAGCTTCTCGGGCGCGTCAGGTCAGCCCGGGCAGCGCACCCTATCTGCGAGTCTCGATGACTCGGCGGCGTTCATCCGAGGCCATGTCGTTGGAGTTGACCGCGATCTAGGCATGAGAGTCGATGAGATCTGGGTTGGGGAGACATCTGAGATCGACGCCCGGTATGTCAGGGTTACGGCAAAATATGAACACCTAGCCGACGCGTGTGCTTTCCGCTTCGAGGATGGCGAGGCCCGAGACCCCTCGGTCCCGCTCCGCTTCACAGCGGTAGGCGAGGCCCCTGCCGTGGATGCCGTACTCGATAGCCGCCACGGCATGATCACACTGGTGTCGTCGGCTCCGGCACCGCTGGAGCAGTTCGAGAAGCACCTCGAGATCTTTCAGGCGATGCTCACATTTGGCGCAGACAAGCCGTGTGGGCGATTGACGATGGTCGCGGAGGAGCACGGCGGAGCGAAAGTAACGATCTTCGGGCGGGACAAGTATGCACCGTTCGGCAAGGGGCGCCAACGCCCGGTGGAATTCACTATGCGGTTGGGCGCGGCGTGGACTCAGCGGGCCATCGATCGTTGGTGGCTTGCGTACGACAGTTGGCTCCCTGTGCTGCAGATCGTCTCGGGATTGCGGTATCAGCCGGGATATGTCGATGCGGACGTCATTCTCAGCTCAGCTGCAATCGAGGCGGTTTCGACGCAGATGCAGCAGTACGACGCGCCGCGTTTGTCGCCCGAAGAAGCGCTGCCAATCATCACGGCCTTGGACTCGTTGAGCGAGCTATCCCCGAAACAACGTGAAGCTGTGGGGCAACTCAAGGGAGACCTCGGAAGAACTACCTTCCGTTCCAAGGTCGAGCAGGTTCTGACTACGGTTCCAGATGACGTCTGGCTCGCAGGCAGGGTTTCAAGGGTGGAGTGGATTAGACAGTTCATGAACGCGCGTAACAAGATCGCGCATGCTGGCGCGAGCCCCATCTGGAAGAACAGTCCGCTACTGCGCAGCGTGCGCGACGCGAACTGGATTGTGCTCTCGCTCGTCCTGCTTGCGCACCTCCAAGTACCGACGTCAGTACTTGATCGTTCAGCTGAGCGGCTCGGCAACAGGTACGCGAACCAACACAGAGAAGGCGACGTGTTCTTGTGAACGAAGCCACTGCGCTCTTCCTGGCGACCGGTCGAAGTGCTCGCTCGTTCGTCGCCCTTCCAGAGGTGCATCAGTGGTGATTCCCCCACCCACAAGGCTCGTCGCGATTCTGCACAGCGCACCGCTCGGCGACGGCACGCGTACGTTGCGCCGCGTGGAGACTGCCCGCGACTTCCTCGGATGTGAGTCGACGACAGTGGCGAATCTGTATCCCGCAACTTTGCCGAACACGAACGCCTTCCCTGTACTCGACGACGAGTCAATCTGGGAGCAGGGCCGTGCAGGCATCCTGGATGCGCTCGACCTCGACGACGCGGCCGCCGTGCTCCTTGGGTACGGCGTCAGCCCACCTACGGGACGGCAGCGGAAGAACTACCTGCAGCAGGTCAAATGGGTCGAGGATGAGCTCGCCACCAGGGACATTCCTGTGTGGACATTTGGTGGGCGGCCTGCGCACCCCTCCCGGTGGCACCGCATCGTGCACCGTGAGTCACCTGGCGAAACTGTGGAGTCAGCGATCGCGAACCATCTTCGGCAGCCTGCATTCCAAGCCCGCAAATAGTTCAAAAGAAGTGCGGGCGCATCGACTCAGTGGACCGCAAAACGACGTGCGTCGGCAAGTCAAGCCGCCGTTGCCTGAACGTCTCGTGAGACACCCGACTTGCACATAAACGCGGGGTCCATCACCCGTTGATTCAGCGGGTCCGTGACTCGCTCGTCGACAATCGCCTTAGCGAGCCAGTCGGCCGTGTAGTACTCGCCGAGCCCCTTGCGCGTCTCGGGTGAGATGATCGCCTCGTACAGGTGCTTGAGTACGTCGTGCTCGACGTCCTTCCATGTGAACTGTCCGAGCTCACGCACCAGGTCGGCGATAATTGCGGGCCCGCCATCGACCTTCGCGGGCCAGTCGAAGAAGTCGGCTTCGACAACGCCGATGATGCCGGCAGATTTGAAAGCTGCTCCCGCGAGCACTGCATCAGATTCGAGCGTCGAGGGGTCGATACCGACGACGAGATGCGCGATGATCTCGGCTTCGATGACTAGGAGCGTGTGGTCGAGGAATAGTGCAGCGTCATCCTCGAAGTTCGTGCCGAGCGCCGTGCGGAGCAACCGGGCCCAGAGTTCACGCTTCAGCGTCGTCTCAGCATCGTTGCCGCGGTCGTTGTACAGCGCCTCAAGGCGTGCTCGGTCAAGACGGAACCGCGGCGAGTTCGCCCCAAGCCGCTCCTCAATGCGGTCAGGCGTCGGCCTGAGCTTCGGCCCCGTGAGCAGGATTCCGTCCAGCCAGTTGGTCAGTCGCTCGACGCTGTCAGCATCCGCGCGCTTCATCTTGAACGCCTGAACCTGTTTAAGCTCGTCGCCGGCGAGCGTGTAGAGCAACCACTCAACGCCGTCTGTGACGATGCCGGCGTACTCATCGCCGGTCGCGTCGCGCTTGACCTTCAGATAGCCCTGGAGTTGTGGTTCAGCCTTGGCCACCGCATTTGCGACCGTGAGGTCTTTCTTTACTTCGACGATGAGTCGGCCGTACTCGACGTCGATACGCCGCCGCGTGCCATCGCCCGTCGGGACCTCCACCTTCGACACTTGGTTGTCGGCCAAGCCAAGCGGAGCGAGCGTGAGGAACGCGCCGAGATTCTGCTGCACATCGGCCTCGGTGCGGGTTGCTGAACGAACAGCGAAGATCTGAGCGAGAGGAACCAGGCTGGGCATGAGCCAAACCTATAGTGAACGACAAGGAGTCACCCTACGCCACGCATCGAGTTGCTATTGAGCTTCCTAAAGCTCCCGTTGACATACTCGAGCGGATGCGAACCATCGATAGCGAGTAACCGTAGTGTAGTTCCCGCACGCCCTTCGGTTCGACCGCTCACCGTCCTGCAGAAGGTCGTCGACGAGGGGCCCTCCCCGTTGACAGCTACGACCCAATCATTTGAGGGGTGGAAATGATCCGATTCACGGACTTCATGCGAGTACCGGAGCCGAGTCTTACCAAGATCAAGCTCAACATCCGTGCGGGCGTCGGCGGTGCCGCCGCCTGGGACCTTCTGCTCGCGGAGGACCCCGAAGAGTGGCTCGATATGACCCGCCATCGAGAGGCGCACCAGAACAACAACATGGGCGATGCCGAGTACGTACTCGCTTTCGCCCAGTACTACCCTTATGGACCTCAGTACTTCATCTTTGGCGGCTTCTTCCGTGTGACGCCGAGCGTGCCGGAGGTCATTGGCGGCAAAGGCTATGACCTTGAGCTGCTCGATGAGTTCTCCGAGTACATCAAGCGCCTCATCATCAGGCTGGAGCAGCCGGTGGGGAGAGACCTCTACCTCCGCCGCTACGACCGCATACAGGACAGCAAGCTGAATCCGGAGGTTTACGAGCTCGCCCCCGACACAAAACTGGGCACCTTCCCTGGATACCAGAACGTCCGACTCAGGCATACGGAGATGCAGCGGATCATCTCGAACGATGAGCCGAGCTGGAAAGACGCTCTCTCCAGTGTCAAGGGCGTCTACGTCATCACCGACCTCAGCGATGGTCGCCAATATGTCGGCTCGGCCTCTGGGGAAGCGAACGGTCTGTGGCAACGCTGGTCGGGCTACGCCCATCTGAAGAACCTGACCGGTGGCAACAAGGAGCTCAACCGAATGCGCGACGAGCTCGGCGACACTCACATCGTCGAGAACTTCCAATACTCGATCCTGGAGATCTTTGACCCGAAGACAAAGGCTGAGACGATCCTGCAGCGGGAGTCGTTCTGGAAACTGGCGCTCGACAGCCGCCGGCATGGGATGAATCTCAACTGACGGAATCGGAGGCCAGTCGGAACACCGACTACGCCGACCGCTTTTTAGCGCCGTTCGACGCCAGCAACGTGTTCTGTGTTGCTCTCGTCTGTAGGTGCCGCGGCCCGCGCAGCCATGTCTCTCAGGCGTTCGGGCCGGCGGTGCGTGTCGTCACAGTTGCGCCAGTCAGCTGGTGAAGACGCAGCCAAGTGCTCTGCGGTGCACCACGATCTGTCGAATGTAGCGTCATGCGCTGACCACTGCCAGGATTCAAGCATGAGCGACGCTGCTAGCAAGTTGGTCGAAGCGGCTGACTACTGGATCCGTGCCCGCGACAGCTTTCGGGCGGTGATCGAGGCAGGGCTTCCTCCTGCGGGAGCCGATCTCGACGAGGACTTGAGTCGCGCTCATAACCGCGTCAGCACACTTCCACAAGCGGCCGCGATGCTCAACTATGCCTTCGACTCGGCTGATGTGCTCCACCGTCTCTGGCATGAGCAACTATTCCACGTACCCTCCGACTATGTCCTTCTTCGATCGATGCTAGACAACGCCATCCGAGTGATCTGGCTTCTGGAGCCAAGCGTTAGCGATGACCGTCTTGTACGAGCGTGGTTGCTCGCCAGAGACGCACCATCGCGAACGAAACGCCGTATCACCGCATCACTCAGAGAGGACTACGCGCGCCCCAGCGCGGACGAGATGAGAGCCGCGGCGTTGAACGCCAAGTCGTACCTGAAGGATCTGGATCAGTACTTCGCGGACGTTCTGCACCGCCTACCCTCACCACGGGTGCTGAGAGCCAGCGATTTCATCGCGGCGGCTGAACGTCACCCTCTTCATGACGGGGTTGAAGGTGGCATCACACGTCTGTGGAAGCAACTCAGTGAACTCGTTCATGGAACTATCGCTGCCACCGAGCATCGCATGATTGATGATCCCTCGATTGCTCATTCTCGTGTCACACGAGCGAACGTTGATGATCTCGCCCTCACGGCGGCCCTGGTGTCCAGGATCCTCGAAGGAGCTCTCGACCTCTTCTACGAACGTTTCGCTCCCCGCTCGGCACCGTCGTGAGGCGAGCATTCAGTCGGTCTGAACGCATGAATGACCCACCCCTTTTGTGTACAGTGTCCCCGCTGACCGCAGTGAGGTGACTGAGCCCGCTGGTGCGCATGTCGTCGTTCAGCTCGGCGGTGACGGCGCGCGTGTCGCCGACCGCGAGTCCGGGAAGCAGTCCGTTGCCCGGTTCCGGCAGGCGTAGAGACCGTTCGACGAACACGCTCTTGATCGTCGCCGCCGCACCGAAGACACCAGGCGCGGGCGAGATGACCTCGGCGTCGCTCGCGAAGACGACCAACGCTGAGCGCTCCACGGCATCCGTCGCCGATGACTCGCCCACGACCCGAACCGTCGCGCCGAGGTCGAAGCCCTCGGCCGGGACGACCCCCAGGCGCACCGGGGCGGCGGACGCCACCGCACGGCCCGGCGGCCCGAGCGTCGATGTCACCGCCTCGAACCACACCCGCCCATCGCGTCCGATCGATGCGGAGGACGTCACCTCGGCCGTGATATCGACCACGCGAGCGTCCCACCCCTTCGCCGCTTCCCGCTCGGGGACGGCGAACCCGACCGATACCGCTGCAGCCGCCATCGCGGCCAGCACGACGACGACGAGGCCCCCGCGTGCTCCGGACTTCCCCTGGCGGTTTCGACGGTGCACGACCGATGCCAGTACGCCTACCGCCCCGAGCCCGCACGCGGCGGCGCACCCCCACGCGACCGCAGGGAACAGCACACACAGCAGCGCGACGCACCACACCGCCAGCGCGAGCGGCACGAGCCGGAGGTCTCGTCCCCTCACACCCTGACCCCGTCGCGCAGGCCCGCGACCAGCTTCTCCCCGATGCCGGGAACCGCCAGGAGGTCATCCACCGAGGAGAACCGGCCGTTCTCCTCCCGCCAGGAGATGATCCGCTCCGCGAGTGCCGGACCGATACGCGGGAGCGTCTCCAACGCCGCCTGATCCGCGGTGTTGAGGTCGATCCGGTCATCGTCCGGTGGCGGTGCGACTTCGCCGGGCCCACCCGCCATGGCTCCGGCTATCGGCACGACGACCTGCTCTCCGTCTTCGAGCATTCGAGCGAGGTTGACCGCGGCCAGGTCGGCCTCGACGGTCGTTCCCCCTGCAGCCGCCAGCGCATCGACGAGCCGTGCGTCACGATCGAGCACATAGAGTCCGGGCTTCTCGACAGCGCCGAGAACGTGCACGTAAAGGTCATCGGTCGCTTCGGGGCCTGCGCCTGCTCCCGTACTCATGTCCTCGAGCGGCACCGATTCGACAGGCGCGGCCTGCCCCCGCATGATCCCGAGGCCCACGGCAGCCGACAGCACGACGAGAGCCAGCACCACTGCCGCTCCGATGCTCAGACGCAGTCGACGCCGAGGTGGGAGGGGTACCTGCGGAGATTCCATCCGGCCACGCTAGGCGCGGTCGATCCTCCGGCCGGGCGGCATTCGCCCCTGCCGGGGACAACCCCGTGAAAGGAGACTTCCGTGGAGGACAGGCGATCAGCCCGTACGTCGATCAGCCCTTGACGACGAAGCTCACGATCTTCGGAGCACGCACGACGACCTTCACGATCTCGCGGTCGCCGATCGACCGGATCACGCGCTCGTCGGCGCGGGCCAGAGCCTCGAGCTCCGACTCGCCGATACGCGCCGAGACCTCGAGCTGGGCGCGCACCTTGCCGCCCACCTGCACGACGGCGGTGATCGTGTCCTCGATCAGCAGTGCCGGGTCGGCGGACCGCCACGTCACCAGGCCGACGGAAGGCTCGTGTCCGAGGATCTCCCACATCTCCTCCGCCGTGTGCGGAGCGATGAGGTCGAGCATCACGGCGATCGTCTCCGCGGCTTCGCGGACGGCGGGGTCAGCCGCGCCGGCGGCACCGTCGATCGTCTTGCGGGTGACGTTCACGAGCTCCATCAGGCGCGCGACCAGCACGTTGAACTTCGTCTGCTCGACCAGAGCGGGCGCTTCGGCGAGCAGCTTGTGCGTCGCGCGTCGCAGCGCGGAGTCACCGCCGTCGAACACCACGTCGACCGGGCTCGACACCTCACCGGCGATGCGCATCGCGCGCGCCAGGAACTTCTGGGCGCCGGTCGTCGAGACGTCGGCCCAGTCCTTGTCGTCTTCCACGGGACCGGCGAACGCCAGCCCCACACGCAGGGCGTCGGCGCCGTGGGCGTCGAGCTCCTCCTGGAAGAGCACCAGGTTGCCCTTGCTCTTGGACATCTTCTGCCCGTCGAGCAGCACCATGCCCTGGTTGATGAGGTTCGAGAACGGCTCGGTGAAGTCGATCAGCCCCATGTCGAACAGGACCTTCGTGATGAAGCGCGCGTACAGCAGGTGCAGGATCGCGTGCTCGACACCACCGATGTACGAGTCCACCGGTGCCCAGCGCGCCGCCTGCGCCGGATCGAAAGCCACCGTGTCGCTGTTCGGCGAGAGGAAACGCAGGAAATACCACGAGCTGTCGACGAACGTGTCCATCGTGTCGGGGTCGCGCAGCACGGGGTCGCCCGTCTGCGGGTCGGTCGTGCGCACCCAGCTCTCGGCACCGCCCAGCGGCGAGGTGCCCTTGGGCTTGAGGTCGAGTCCTTCGACGCTCGGCAGCTTCACGGGGAGCTTGTCCTCGGGAACCGGGATGATGCTGCCGTCTTCGGCGTGCAGCATCGGGATCGGCGTGCCCCAGAAGCGCTGACGCGAGATCAGCCAGTCACGCAGACGGTAGTTCTTGGCGGCACGACCCGTGCCGGTCGCTTCCAACTGCTCGATCGCACGCGCGATGGCGTTGCGCTTGGAGAGCCCGTTGAGTGCACCGGAGTTGATCATGCGCCCTTCGCCGGTGAGTGCAACGCCCGTGGTGGCGGGGCTCTGCTCCTCGAGCGCGGCGCCCGTGTCGATCGGCACGCCCTCGTCGTCGACCTCGATCACCGGCATCGCGCCCGTGACGGGAGCCGTCGTGTCGACGACCACCTTGACGGGCAGGTCGAACGCACGGGCGAAGTCCAGGTCGCGCTGGTCGTGCGCAGGAACCGCCATGACCGCACCGTGACCGTAGTCGGCCAGCACATAGTCCGCCGCCCACACCGGCAGCTTCTGGCCGTTCACGGGGTTGATCGCATAGCGCTCGAGGAACACACCGGTCTTCGGGCGGTCCGTGGACTGCCGATCGATGTCGGTCTCCTTCTGCACCTGCTCCAGGTACGTCTGGAAGCGCTGACGCACGTCATCGGAAGCACCGGCAGCGAGTTCGGACGCCAGGTCGGAATCGGGTGCGACCACGAAGAACGTCGCGCCGTGCAGCGTGTCAGGGCGCGTCGAGAACACCGTGACCGGCTCCTCCCGCCCCTCGATCAGGAAGTCGACGTCGGCGCCCACGGAGCGTCCGATCCAGTTGCGCTGCATCTGCAGCACCTTGTGCGGCCAGAATCCCTCGAGCTGGTTCAGATCGTCGAGCAGACGGTCCGCGTAGTCGGTGATCCGGAAGTACCACTGCGTGAGCTTCTTCTTGATGACCTCCGCACCACAGCGATCGCAGCGTCCGTCGACGACCTGCTCGTTCGCCAGCACCGTCTGGTCGTTCGGGCACCAGTTCACCGGGCTCTTCTTGCGATACGCCAGGCCCCGCTCGTACAGCTTCAGGAACAGCCACTGGTTCCAGTGGTAGTACTCGGGGTCGGACGTGTGCAGGACCCGGCTCCAGTCGAACGAGACGCCGTACTGTTCGAAGCCGACCTTCTGCTGCGCGATGTTCTGATACGTCCAGTCCCGAGGGTCGGCACCCTGCCGGATCGCGGCGTTCTCGGCGGGCAGCCCGAAGGAGTCCCAGCCGATCGGGTTCAGGACGTTGTGTCCGCGGTGGCGCCAGAAACGGGCCACGATGTCGGAGTAGAGGTAGTTCTCGGCGTGCCCCATGTGCAGGTCGCCGGACGGGTACGGGAACATCGCGAGCACGTACCGGCGCGGGCGGGTGTCGTCGTCGCCGCCCGTGAGGAACGTGCCGTTGTCCGCCCAGTACTTCTGCCACTTGTTCTGGATGGCGTGCGCCGACGGGGTCTCGTCGTCGGCAGGAGCGGTGGACAGGTTCTCAGACAACGAACGCACGACCAATCTGGTGGAAAAAGCGGGATCAGTTCAGGATATCGGAACGCCAGGGCACGGGCATTCCGGCACCGAGGGCAGCAAGCGGCGCCCTCGCCTTGGTCGCGACCTCGGCGACCTCTGAGGTCGCGATCGACCCCCAGGTGATCCCTCCGCCGGCGCCGACCACAGCCCGCTCCCCCTCGATCACGATGCTGCGGATGACCATCGCCAGATCCAGGGTTCCGTCGTCACCGATGTACCCGAAGCATCCGGCGTACACGCCGCGAGGCCCGCCCTCCAGCTCGTGCAGCCGGGTCATCGCCGAGAGCTTCGGAGCCCCGGTCATGCTGCCGGCGGGAAAGGCCGCCTCGAGCAGGGCCTCGACCGTGGTCCCCTCGCCCGCCCGCCCACTCACGGTACTCACCAGCTGGTGCACCGCGGGATAGCTCTCGACCACCCAGAGACCCTCCACACGTATGCTCCCGGGCTCGCACACCCGCGAGAGGTCGTTGCGCATCAGGTCGACGATCATGACGTTCTCCGCGCGCTCCTTGCGGTCCGTCGCCAGTTCTGCGGCGAGCGCGGCATCTTCGACGGGATCGATGCTTCGGGGCCTGGTGCCTTTGATGGGACGGGTACGGATGACCCCGCCCGCGGCATGGAGGAACTGCTCGGGACTGGCACTCAACAGGGTGCGATCGCCGATGCGCAGGAATCCGCCGTGATGGGCGGGCGTGGCGGTGCGGAGCCGACGATAGACCTCGACAGGGTCGTGGGCGCCCGCCACGGTGAAGCGCGTGGTGAGGCACAGCTGGTAGGCGATGCCCGCACGGATGAGATCGCGGCAACGTTCGATGAGTGCGGCGTACTCGCCGGGGTCGTGTCGGGCGACGGCGATACGCGGCGGGCGATCGGGGTCGCTCATCGAGAAGGGCGCGGATTCCGGGACCCCCACCAGTGCCCGGACGTCTGCCGCCCAGTCCTCGACGTCGCTCTCCATCCCGAGCACCCAGACGCGCTGCTTGTCGTGGTCGAAGGCGACGACACGGGTGGCACGCAGCCAGGAACCGCCCGAGCCGTCTTCCAGGCCCGCGACCGGTGCACCGACGGCGGCGGCGCCGCTCTCATAGTCGAGCCACCCCACCCATCCCCCTGTGAACGGCGGCAGCTCAGGGTCGGCAGCGACGACGTCGACGCGCACCTCGCGCGGAAGCGTCGAGCGCTCCCCCGTCCCGACGAAGCTCCATCCGGTGATCGCGTCAGCCCCGGCGTCGAGCCAGAACACATCGGCGGTCCCGGCTTCCAGCACCCCGAACACCGACGACGGCTCCACCCAGTCGGGAAGCGGACGAGCACTCAGCTGTTCGGGCACCTTTCCAGCCTAGGACCGGGTGGCTCCCGTATCCTCATGGGGTGGACGACCTCCTGATCTGGCTCCTCGACACCGTGCAGTCGATCGATCCGGTCGCCCGCACGCTCATCGCCGGGCTCGCCGTGATGCTGGAGACGAGCATCCTGATCGGCCTCATCGTTCCCGGCGACACGATCGTGATCATCGCGTCCATGGGTGTCGCCACTCCCCTGGAGGGCATCGCGATGGGTGTCGCGGTCGTGATCGGGGCGCTGATCGGGGAGAGCATCGGGTTCTGGCTGGGACGCTGGCTGGGCCCGCACATCCGCGTCTCCTGGTTGGGGCGGCGGATCGGCGAGCACAACTGGGTGCGTGCCGAGAACTATCTCGAGCGCCGCGGGGGGATCGCGATCTTCCTCTCCCGCTTCCTCCCCGTGCTGCATTCTCTGGTTCCCCTCACCGTCGGGATGAGCGAGTACCCGTACCGCAAGTTCCTGGCATGGACGGCTCCCGCCTGTGTCCTCTGGGCCACCGCCTATGTGAGCGTCACGTCGCTTGCCGCCGGCAGCTTCCGCGAGCTGGTCGATCGCGTGCACTTCGCCGGGTACATCTTCGTCGGCGTGATCGCCCTGTTCCTGCTTCTGGCTTTCCTGGGCAAGAAGCTGCTGCAGCGCATCGAAGCCCGTCACCTGGAGTCCCCGGAGGCAGAGGCCGACGCCGACGTGAAAGACTGAGGCAATGGCATCGGCTCCCCCAGCCCCCCGGATCCACTGGTTCGCCCGACTCGAACACCGCTTCCATGTCTGGCGTGAAGGTCGTGCGCGCCGTCGTGGCCGTGTCGCGACGATCCTTCCCTTCCCCGGTTACGGTGGTCCGGGCTGGGTCCGCGTCGTCGGCCGGGTGCTGATCGTCCCGCCGCAGCGTCGCACCCGAGACGGTGAACCCGCCAGCGTCCGCGGATGGCGCAGCTTCGTCGGCATCCCGGTTGGATTCGCCGCTGTCAGCGTGCACTTCGGCGAGACCACCCACCAGGTCGCGGCCGACCGCGGCGGCGTGGTCGATGCCATGATCCGTGTCGATCTGGAACCCGGCTGGCAGACGTTCACGTTCTCCGTCGAGGGTCAGGCGCCGGTGGAGGCTCGCGCATTCATCGTGGCCGAGGGCACCTCGTTCGGCGTGGTGTCGGATGTCGACGACACCGTGATGGTGACGGCGCTGCCTCGTCCCTTCATCGCCTTCTGGAACTCCTTCGTGCTCGACGAGCACGCACGCCTTCCCGTCCCGGGGATGGCCGTCCTCCTCGACCAGCTGCTCCGCCAGCACCCGGGTGCACCCATGGTGTACCTCTCCACCGGTGCGTGGAATGTCGCCCCCACTCTGTGGCGCTTCCTCGGTCGCCACCTCTTCCCCGCCGGCTCCATGCTCCTGACCGACTGGGGTCCCACTCACGAACGGTGGTTCCGCAGCGGGCGTGAACACAAGCTCACGAACCTGCGTCGCCTCGCGACCGAGTTCCCCGATGTGAAATGGCTATTGATCGGAGACGACGGCCAGCACGACGAGTCGATCTACAGCCAGTTCATGGACGAGTACCCCGATTCCGTCGCCGGCGTCGCGATCCGTCGTCTGCTTCCCGCCGAGGCCGTGCTCGCCGGTGGACGCGCCGGTCACGAACCGCACTCCGAAGATGCCGCTCCGTGGGTGAGCGCCGAGGACGGCGCCGGTCTTCGCGATCTGCTCGGCGAAGCCGGCATCCTGCACTGACATGACCATCGCCCGCCCGGACTGGACCCTCCGCGAGGAGGCGCATCGTGAACGCGCCGACGCCCTCACCGCGGCGCACCGCGAACGGGCGACGCGGGCGGAGAAGCATCCGGTGTGGGACTTCCTCTTCACCTACTACTCGTACAAGCCCGCGCACCTGCGTCGATGGCATCCGGGGGCCGGTGTCGAACTCGCCGATGCGCCGGAACGCCGCGACTGGCGGTGGTACTCCCCCGGGCGATCGCCCGGCAGCGTTGTTCCGGATGCGGCGGCTTTCGGCGCAGAGAAGACGGAGTTGGCCGCGCTCATCGAGCGCATGCTCCGCCGCACCGCATCCCGCCCCGGACAGTTCGGCTGCTTCGGCCTGCACGAATGGGCGATGGTCTACCGCGCGGACGAGCATCGCCACGCGGTGCCGTTGCGACTCGGGCAGGCGGGCACGGATGCCGTCGTCGAGAATCATGAGCTGCGTTGCACCCATTTCGACGCATTCCGCTTCTTCACCCCCGAAGCGGTCCCCCGCAACCGCACGTCGTTGAGCCGCGACGACCAGCCCCTGTTCGAGCAGCCCGGTTGCCTGCACGCGGGGATGGACCTGTACAAGTGGGCGACGAAACTCGGGCCCCTCATCCCCGGCGAACTCCTCCTGGATTCGTTCGAGCTCGCCCGCGACATCCGCCTGCTCGACATGGAGGCCGCGCCGTACGACCTCTCGGCATGGGACGTGGCCCCGGTCCGCATCGAGACGAGCGAGGGCAAGGCCGAGTACGTCCGTCGGCAGCGAGGGTTCGCCGACCGGGGCACCGCTCTGCGCGCGGCGCTGCTGAACGCCTGGCTCGGCGACGGAGCTCGCGATGCGGCCTGAGCGTCAGCCCACCGGTTCGCAGTCATCGCAGATCGACCAGCGGGCGGTCGCCGCGGCGCTCTGCATCCGGAGCGCGACCACGCGTGTCGCCGCCTCCTCGAGCCGCTCGGGCGGAAGCGTCCCCGCTTCGACCGCCGCTGCGATGCCGGCGACCATCGACCCGGCTGTCTGCGCGTCGGACCCCGCGACCATCAACACGAGGTCGTTCCCCGCAGCGATCGCCGCCACCGCGTTCGTGACCGGGTCGGCATAGGCCGGATCTCCTGAAGACAGCAGCATGCCGAGGTCGTCGGTCACCGCCACCCCGGTGAAGCCGAGCTCGTCTCTCGCGATCTCATGCCACCGCGGCGAGAGGGATGCCGGCAGCGGATCGACCGCCGCGTAGGCGAGATGCCCGTACATCAGCAGCGAGGCCCCGGCGTCGATACCGGCGGCGAACGGCACGGCCGCGGTGGCGCGCCATTCCTCGATTCCCATCGTGGTGCTCGGGATCGCGTGATGAGAGTCACCCGGAGCCGCGCCGTGGCCGGGGAAGTGTTTGAGGGTCGAGGCGACGAACTGCTCCTGCGCGACGGTTGCCGCCGCCACGCGCTCCGCCGCCGCGGCAGGGTCTGTGCCGAGCGCGCGACCGTGGATGAACGAGCCGGGATCGTCCGTGTAGTCGGCGACCGTTCCGAAGTTCACGGTGATGCCCGCTCGCGCCACCAGAGAGCCCCGCGCGGTGAACGCCGCGGACGTCTCGGCGACCGGAAGCCCCTTCAGGGAGGGGGAGGCAGAGAAGCCGTCACCGTGCAGTCGGGAGACGAAGCCGCCCTCCTGGTCCACGGCGATGAGCGGTGGCAGACCGGGATCGACCGTCAGCGCGGCCGTGAGCGCCTGCAACTCCGCTTCGGTCGCGGGGATATTGGCCCCCATGAGGATGAATCCTCCCAGTCCGGACTCCATGTACGACCGAAGGGCGGACGGGTCCGTTCCTGCCACGTGCCCCATCACCACCGTCGCTGCCTGTTCCGCCACGGACATCTCCTGCACCCGCGCCTTCGCACGTGCGGTGAGCAGCTCAGATCCGCTGGTCGACACCGTGGACTCGGGGATGCCCGACGTCGAGGGTGCGCCCACCGCCGACGCTGAGGCGGCCGACGAGACGAAGAGCCCCATCACCGCGGCGAGCGCGAGTGCGCTCGCCGTCCGTCCCCGGCGCCGATTCTCCATGTCGCGCGAAGTGGCGTGTCTCAGCAGGACAGCGCCTCGGCGATCGGCACCGCCGAGTCGGCGTCGCCGTTCCCGAAGCGGATGGTCCGGCCGACCGTGCACGGTTCGTGCAGGGACGCAGCGATCACGGCAGCGACGTCGGCACGCGCGACAGCTCCACGACCGTCCGGATCGAGCTGGATCCGACCGGTGGGATCGTCGAAGGTGAGCGTGCCCGGCGCGAGGATCGTGCCCTCCAAACCGGTGCCACGCAGGTGCTCGTCGGCGGCCCACTTCGCGTCTGCATAGGGGAAGAAGGAGTCGCCTTCCGGCACACCGTGATCAGCGGTGGACCCGAGCCATGACACCATCACGTACCGTCGGACGCCCGCGCGTTCTGCCGCGTCCATGGAACGCTGCGCGGCGTCGCGGTCGACCGCGTAGGTGCGTTCGGCCGATCCGCCACCGGCGCCGGCCGACCAGACGACGGCGTCATGACCGCGGATGATCTCGGCGAGCGCCTCGACATCCATGTTCTCGATGTCGGCGACGAGCGCTTTCGCACCGCCGGCTTCGACATCGGAGGAATGGTCAGGGTTGCGGATCACCCCGGTCACCTCGTCTCCCCGTGCGACGAGGAGCGGCGCGAGCAGGAGGGCGATGCGGCCGTGGCCGCCGAAGACGATGATTCGCGACATGCCTTCACCCTACGCGCCCCCTCCGCACTCAGCGCGGGGTCTGGTCGCTGTCGATCACGAACGCCTGTGGATGGCTCGAAAGGTAGCGCACGACGATCAGCTGACCGCCGGGTATGTACGCGTCGCGGTCGGGGTACACAGCGGGGGTAAAGAAGTTGCTCTCCAGCGTGTATTCGACGCCTTCGGCCGTCGTGAACGTCACCCAGTCACCATCCAGAGTCGCCGCCGTCGGTCGACCGTTGTCGTAGATGTACGCACGGGTGAGGGGCACGCCGGCGAGGCTGAGGATGCCGATCACCAGGGAGGCGAGCATGAGGAAAGCGAGGATGCGCGCGCCGATGCGCACGATTCCTCCCCCGACGCGGCCTCGCGGACGCTGATCCGCACGCAGCAGCCCCTCCCGCTCGCGGATGGCCCGCAGCTCCCCGCCGGGCATCGCTCCCCGCGCCGACAGCGCGAACAGGCCGAGGATCGAGAAACCGGCGATGAACACCATCGCGTATCCGTGCGACGCCGGGAAGTTCACGAGCCATATGAGCGTGTCCATCGGGTTCATCGCCCCTCCTCCTTCTCGATCGTCACGGCGACGGTCTGCGGGTCCTCACGCCGATAGAACGCCCAGACCGGGGCTCCGACCTGCAGGTGCGGAATGGCCTGCGGGTACACGAAGACCGTGGTGTCCGCTTCCCAGGTCGCCGCTCCCTCCGGCGCCATCAGCACGCGCAGGGCGAGCTCGCTCTGCCCCTCACGACGCCGCCCCGTCGGTCGCACCTCGAGCACGGATGCCGTCACCGGGGTGCCGCTCGTGCGCGCCCGCACCTGCCGCGGATCGATCAGCCCCCGTTCGATCCGCCATTGCAGCATCGCGTCCCGCACCGCGGGGTCGTTCAGGTCGGCGAGCTCCACCGTGTCCTGGTCCGTGAGGCTGTACCGCACGGGTACCGGGAGCCCGATCTGCAGGCCGGCGAGATCGGAGGCGTCGACCAGCATGCGCAGCTGCGCGATGAACTCCTCTGCGGTGCTCGGTGTCACCCGGATGAACAGGTCGTACTGCGGCACGTCGTTGACGGTGAGACCGGTGCGCGCGACCTCGACGATCGTGCCCACTCCGATCTGCGTCTCTCCGCGCACCCGCTTACGGCGCCCGAGCCCCGACAGGATCCCGCCGAAGGTCAGCAGCAGACCCCACGCCACACCGATGATGATCGGAGCGCCCAGTGTGTCCTCTCCCGAGAACGGAAGGCTCGACTGTCTCTGATCGACGCCGAAAAGTCCCTCCCCGACCCAGACCACGAGCCAGGCGGACAGCAGCAGCCAGACGACGAAGAGCAGGATGCGGAGCATGCCCTCAGCGTAGCCAGGAGCCGATCTCGACCCGAACACGGTTTTCCCACAGGACCCCCGCCGTTCGTCGCCCGGTCCTCTACACTCAGGGCAACGACACCGACCCGAGACGGTGTCCCTCCGGACAGCAGGACGACGATGCCCACACCGCTGATCGAGCGCGAGATCACCGCGCATGTATCTCTCACCACGCCCACCGGGATGCTGAACCGGGAGGCTCTCGGCTGGTCGCGCACACCGGTTCACGACACCTCGGGTATCCCCGGCCGCGGCCACTGGGGGCGCAACAAGCGGTGGGAGTACTGGAACGTGATGACGCCGTCGCACATCGTCGCCGTCACGGTCTCGTGCGTCGACTACATGGCTCTGCACGAGTTGTGGGTGCTCGATCGCGCGACCGGTGACGACATCGACACGACGGTGATCTCGCCGGGAGGGCGCAGCGCGACGCTCCCGTCGTCTCTCGGCGCGGGGCCCGCCCGCGCGCGCACGCGTCGGATCACCGTCGACATCGACGAGACCTTCGACGGAACACGCCTGCGCGCCTCCACCCCCCGCGTCTCGATCGACCTGCTGGCTGGTCGCCTGGAGGCACACGAGTCGCTCGGTGTCGTCGTGCCGTGGCGCCTCGGCGACGAGATCCCCCATTTCCAGTACACGGTCAAAGATGTGGCACGCCCGGCCACCGGAACAGTGACCGTGGACGGAGTGGCGCACGAGGTGCCGACCGGAAGCTGGGCCGTACTGGACCACGGTCGCGGGCGCTGGCCGTATCGCGTGCGCTGGAACTGGGCTGCGGCCAGCGGTGTCGTCGACGGCCGCGTCATCGGGCTGCAGCTCGGTGCGAAGTGGACCGACGGCTCGGGTGCCACGGAGAACGCGCTGCTCGTCGACGGTCGGCTGTCGAAGATCAGTGAAGAGCTCGTGTGGGATTACGACTCCGAACATTTCATGCGTCCGTGGCACGTGCACGGGACGCGCGCCGACCTCGTGTTCACCCCGTTCTACGACAAGCACTCGCACACGAACGCGCTGGTGATCTCGAGCCGGACCGATCAACTGTTCGGTGTCTGGACCGGCTGGGTGCGCGACGAGAACGGAACGCGGGTGCGCGTCGACGGCATCGAGGGATTCGCGGAGGAGGTGCTCAACCGCTGGTGATGCGCACGCCTGCAGACTGCAGCGCGCGCTGCACTCCCTTCGCCGCCGAGCGACCAGCACGATTGGCGCCGATCGTGCTCGCCGACGGCCCGTAGCCGACCAACTGCACGCGGGGGTCTGCGACCGCCGTCGTACCTCGACCGTTCCGGTCGAGCTGGATGCCCCCGGCCGCACTGCGCAGGTGCAGAGGGGCGAGGTGACTGATCGCAGGGCGGAAGCCGGTGGCCCACAGGATGACGTCGACCTGCTCGAAGCTGCCGTCTGCCCAGCGCACGCCGTCGGGTTCGATCCGTTCGAACAGGGGGCGCCGGTCGGCGTAGGCACCCAGACGCTCGGCCTCCCGCTCCTGCGGGCGGAGCATGAGTCCGGTGACGCTGACCACGCTCTCCGGAGGGAGACCGGCCGCGACGCGCTGCTCCACGAGGGCGACGGCTGCGGCTCCCGCTTCCGGCGTGAAGTCGTCATGGCGCCACACCGGTTCGCGCCGGGTCACCCACAGGGTGTCGGTGATCGGCGCCAGCGCTCCGAGAAACTGCACGGCCGACGCTCCCCCGCCCACGACGAGCACCCGCTTGCCGATGAAGTGCTCGGGCCCCGGGTAGTCCACGGTGTGCAGCTGTTCACCGACGAACGTCTCCATGCCGGGGAAGTGCGGGAGGAACGGATGCGTCCAGGTGCCGGTCGCATTCACGAGGGTGCGGGTCGTCCACTCCCCCTCACGTGCCCGCACGACGAGAAGACCCTCGTGGTCCTCGACGCGCTCGACGTGCACGGGGCGGAGCACCGGGAGTTCGTGCGTCTTCTCGTATCGCGCGAAGTATGCGGGCACGGCCTCGTTGGCGCGTGCACCGTCGCGGGGCGGCGGTGTGTCGCCGGGCAGTTCGGCGACGCCGTGCACATCGCGCATCGTCAGCGCGTTCCACCGGTGCTGCCAGGCGCCGCCGGGCTGTCCGTCGGCGTCGAGAACCACATGCGAGATACCCAGCCTCGAGAGGTGGAAGGATGCCGAGAGGCCGGCCTGCCCTGCGCCGATCACCAGACTGTCGAGGATGCTCACGCCGGTTTCAACGCCCGGCGCCGCGCGCTTGTTCCTCCCCTCCGCACTCCACTGTGACGCGCCCGGGATGCCCGCCCCGATTGGTGTTCGCGTCGATTCGTGTAGTACTCTTTTCAAGTTGCTCCGGCTGGTCCGGAACAGCGTCTGGGCCTGTGGCGCAGCTGGTAGCGCACCTGCATGGCATGCAGGGGGTCAGGGGTTCGAGTCCCCTCAGGTCCACAAAAAAAGCCCCCGGTTCTCCGGGGGCTTTCTTCGTCTCACGCGGTAGTGACCAGGAGGCATCATGACGCACACGCCCCTGGGCTACGCGGATCGTGTGCGTGCGTCGCGGGGATATCGGACGGTGAGCCAGCTCATCGCGGACGACCTCAACGTCTTCCTCGATCCTTTCTCGGCCCTCCTCTCCGCGCACGCCGAGATCGGGACCGGCAATGTGTTCTGTCCGAACGTCCGCATCGACGCCGACCCCGGCGCTCTCCTCATCGGTGACGACAACCGCTTCTTCGAGGGCACCCGAATCGAGGCGACCGGCGGCGGACTCGTGAGCATCGGCACCGACAACGAGTTCGGCCCGCATGCGGTGGCTCTGCTCGCGAACCGTTCCGATTCCGTGATCACGATCGGCAGCCGGGTGCGTCTGATCGGGAGGATCGACCTCGCCGGCGCTTCCACTCTGGGCGATGGATCGCAGATCCTCGGCGATGTCACGGCGGTGAACGTCGCGCTCACGAGCGGCGGGAGCCACCGCGACCCCGATCCTGACCTGCGCGGCGCCGTGCTCAAAGGACGAGGCCGGGCCACCGGACTCGCGCTGGCTCGCGGCCACGTCATCAATGCAGACGGTGATTTCGGCACCGCTGCCGTAGAGGCCCAATCGGTCTATCACCCTCGATCCGCCGGATGACCGCGTCGCGTCGGCTCGCTAGCGCGCGTCTGCACGAGCGTCAACCCGATTCCGACCGCACGCCCCGCGTTCTACCGTGAACCCATCTCGACGAAAGGATGCGATCATGTCGAACCCGATCATTCCCCCGGTTCCCCCGCTCCCCCATGACGACGACCCGACCGACCCGACGGGTGTGCCGACGAGGGAGGTCGACGGCGAGCGTGTTCTCGATCCGGATGTCGATGACGCGCTCGTCGACAGCGCCGAGGCCGACCGCGTCGCTGCCGGCGCGGACGAGCACGACGACGGCCCCGACGTCTGACCGCACACCCTCGCCGGCCCGCAGCGCACCGGTCGCCGCCACCCGCGCCCCGTAGACTTGCTCTCATGGCACCGGTGGCGGCGACGTGGTCCGGAAGAGGCTCATCGAGCGTCTTCCGGGGTGTGCTGTCGGGCGTGCTCCTCGTCGCCGCGGTAATCCTGGGGCTGCTGGGGATGCACACCCTGAATCTGCACGGCACTGCGGCGGCCGACACTCCGGCGGCGGCGATTTCGGCGGCGATGACCGTGTCCGAGCCGGTATCCGCGCATCACGGCACCGCAGAGGCGCAGGCGCACCCGTCCGAAGACCCGTCCGGCACGACCGCGATGTCCTGCGCAGGCTGCGGCACCGATGATCACGCCGGCATGGCGATGATGTGCGTCCTCGCGCTCCTCCTCGCCCTCGTGCTCCTCATCGCGCCCGGAGTGCTTCGCGGCTGGACGGCGATGCTCCTCCGCTCGCCCCTTCTCGAGGTCCTGGCCGCGCGGGTCCTCCCCCGCGCCCCTTCTCTGCACGTTCTCTGCATCAGTCGCACCTGAGCAGCCGTCGAGCCCGCGCTCTCGCGCCACGGCTCCAGGCCTCTCACCCTCGCGCGCCGCCGTCCGGCGTGTGCGCAACGACTATGCGTATTTGGAGAACACACCCATGAAGATTCGTGCTGCGGCAACCGCCGCACTCACCCTGTCCGCCGTTCTGCTGCTGTCCGGCTGCGCGACCGGCACCGACGACGCTTCCATGCCCGGCATGGACCACAGCTCGTCGTCACCATCGGCCGGCATGAGCGATGCCGACGTCAACGATGCCGACGTCATGTTCGCCTCGATGATGATCGTGCACCACGAGCAGGCGATCGAGATGAGCGACATCGTGCTCGGAGTGGAGGGGATCGACCCCGAGGTGGCCGAACTCGCCCAGCGGATCAAGGCCGCGCAGGGCCCGGAGATCGAACAGCTCGAGGGCTGGTTGGACGATTGGGGCATCGGCTCCGACGACCGCGACGCGAACGGGATGGACCACGGCGACGGGATGATGAGCGACGACGACCTCGCCGCGCTCCGCTCCGCCGACGGTCCCGAAGCGTCGCGCCTGTTCCTCGACCAGATGATCGTGCACCACGAGGGAGCCGTCGAGATGGCGCGGGCGGAGGTCGACGGCGGGAGCGATCCGGAAGCGATCGAACTCGCCCAGACGATCATCGACGCGCAGACCGAGGAGATCCAGGAGATGAAGGACCTCCTCTCCACCCTCTGAACCCATTTCGGGGTCGGTGTCGGCGTATCCCCGCCCACACCGGCCCCACCTCGCACGAAGGACCGTCCCCATGAACCATCCCCTCCCCTCCACCACGTCTCCCGCCTCTCCGTCGGTCTCCGCATCACGTCGACGACGGAGGCTGTCCGCGGGGCTCGCCGCGTTGGCCGTCGCCGGAATCGCCCTGTCCGGGTGCGCGCCCGCCGTCTCCCCCGCCGACGTCGACTCGGTGGCGTCGGCGCGGGACCTGCTCGCCGCGCACGACCTCGCCGGGCTCGACGTCGGCGAGGTGATCGAACGACTCGACGCGATGCCCGTGGCGGACCGCCCGGACGATCTCCTCGCATCCGTCGAACCCGACGCGCTCCTGCTGCGTGACACCAGCGGCCGGGAGAGTCGGCTGCCGATGCCCGACGACGCGGTGTACATCTCGGTCGCACCATTCCGCGAACAGACCCATGAGTGCCACTTCCACAGCCTCACGACGTGCGTCGGCGAGCTCTCCGACACCGAGATGCGCATCGTCCTCACCGCCGCCGACGGGACGGTGCTCATCGACGAGATGCGCCGCACCCACGACAACGGGTTCACCGGCGTCTGGGTGCCTCGGGGAATCGAGGCGACGCTGACCGTCGAGAGCGCCGGCCTGACGGGCACCGTGCCGCTGTCGACCACGTCACCGGACGATCGCACGTGCGTAACCGATCTGCAGCTGCTGTGATCCCGCACGTGGCCGCCTGAGCTCCGCAACGCGGCATGGAGGAAGCGCACCCCCTCGGAGATCGAGGAGGTGCGCTTCTTCGTTCGCTGTCCGTGCCGCGGGACGACTAGGTCGCCAGCAGCGGCGGCCGATGGGGGATGGAGATCGGACGTGTGGCCCTGCTCGAACCACGCATCCTCTCGACATCCTCGAGCACCTCGAATGCGGTTCCATAACGCGTGGCGAGTGGCAGGTCACGCAGCCAGGTCACCTCGACCTCGGTCTCGGCGAGTTCGTACACGCACGCGACGACATGGCGCGGGTCGTTGGGCGAGTATCGAAGGTCGTTGATCACCCATTCCGACGCCGTGATGCGATTCAGCATGAAACGCGGATCCGGAAGTTCAGACATGTGGGGCCCTCCAGGACTCTCTCTCCACAGAGAGTGCGCCACAAACCGCGCCCGGGGAAGCCCCTTGACACCACGCGCGGAGGGTGCCGTCACGGAAACCCGGGGCTACGACCCGGCGTCCACAGCCCCTGCCGAGGCCACCTGGGCCCGCCACCACGGCGTCTCGATGAAGCCGCGCTTCATGAAGACGAGCTCCATCGCCGCATTCCATCCGCGAACTCCCTTGAGGTGCGCGATGGTCCCGGTGAGGAAGTCGTGCAGGGTCTCGGTGCTCGGAAGGATGATCTCGCAATAGAGCGAGTTCTCCTCCAACGCCGCGGCGAGGAATCGCACCGACACGTGATGGGCGAGCGTCTGGGCGACGGAGGCGATCCGCGACGGTTCTACCCGCAGGATCAACAGTGTCTCGGCACTCATCCCCAGTGCCGATGCCGGCACCATCGTCACGGTGGTCAGGCATCCGGCGTTGCGCATCCGCTCGTAGCGACGGCGCACGCTGCTCTCGTTCATGTCGAGCGTGTCGCCGATCGACTGGAACGACGCACGGCCGTTGTGACGCAGCTCTTCGACGATGGCCCGGTCGGCGTCATCGAAGTGCGTGGGATCGCAAGTGTTCGGCGCGGGCATGTACGACTGCGGGTCGCTTGCAGCCTCGGCATGGGCGTCGTAGAGCTGCCGCCCCCAGTCGAAGCTCACCTTGTACGTGTGCACGACCAGGTCGCTGCGCCACCGTTCGACGCCCGGGATCGCCTGCAGATCGGTGAGGACATGCGCATACGTCGCGGAGTCGCCCGGGATGACGACCTCGGCGAACACGTCGAACTTGCCGGTCACCAAGGTCACGAAGCGCACGTAGGGCGAGCCGATCAGCGCCTGCGCGACACTCAACTGCGACCCCGGTGTGCAGTTGATGCGCACGAAGAAGGTCTCCACGTGCCCTTCGCTGCCCAGGGTCGGCACGATCCCTACACGCACCAGCCCTTCCGCCAGCAGCTGCTGGCCGCGTCGCGTGACGGTCGAGACCGATGCTCCGGCGAACTCCGCGATCGATGTCCAGCTTGCGCGCCCGTCCTGCTGCAGCGCTACGACGATCCGTCGGTCGAGGTCGTTCACTTCTCTCGTCAGGTGAACACTGCTCATCGGGTCGGCGGGTACACCCGGTGCAGGAACGTGCGCACGGTCTTCGTCCACGCCTCTGCCTCCTCGATCTGCGGGGAGTGCCCCGATTTCTCGAACACCACCATCTCGGAGTCCGGGATGAGATCGGCGATCGTCTGGCTACACGATACTGGCGTGATCCAGTCCGTCCGGCCCACGGTGATGAGTGTCGGCACACCGATCTCGTGCAGCCGTGGCTTGAGGTCATAATTCGGGAGGTTCACCGAGAAGGCGTAGTTGTGCGCGCGGTAGCGGTACGGCGTGGCCTGCACCTTGCGCTCGGTCGCCTCCGGATCGTAGACGAAGTCGTACAGAGGCAGGATCTCGCGCCAGCAGTCCTTGAGGTCTTCGTCGTCGTGGACCTGTCCCACGTCGATGCGATCGAACTTCTCCATGTCGATCGTCACGCGGTCGGAGGCGAGCGCGTTCTCGCGAGCCAGATGGGCGTTGGAGTTGTCCGGCGAAGTGTCGCGCAGCACGATGGCCGCCACCCGCTCCGGGTATCGCAGCGCGTACTCCATGGCCATGAAGCCGCCGTACGAGCCCCCCGCCATCACGATCTTCTCGGCGCCGATCCATTCCCGCAGACCATCGATGTCCGCCGCCCACTGCTCGTGGCTGTAGACGCCTTCCCCGTCGCTCTGGCCGCTCCCGCGCGCATCGAACACCACGACGCGGTACTCGTCGGCCAGGCGCCCGAAGCTGGCACGCGGTTCCGCACGGGAACCGAGACCAGGAGCACCGTGGTGGGTGATGATGACGGGCGCCCCCTCAGGACCGAGCACCTCGACGGCCAGGTGGTTGCCGTAGATCTCGACCCACTCGTGGGTGCTGGTGGCTGCGGCGAACTCCGGCGATACCGGCGGTGTCGATGTCATGTTCTCTTCTCTCTCTCGGATTCCGGGGCGTCAGAGCGCGATGGTGCAGTCGTCGAGACTGCGGGGGTAGGTGGTCAGAGGTTCGGCGCCGGTGTCCGTCACGAGCATGCTGTCGCTGATGCGGTACCCCGCGTGCTGTGGGACGTAGATGCCCGGCTCGTTCGAGACGACCATGCCCGCCTCCAGCAGCGTCGCATCGCCGTCTTCCAGCCAGGGCGCCTCGTGCATGCCGAGACCGATTCCGTGTCCTTGACGATGCCGGATGAACGCGCCGAGTCCGGCACCGCGGATCACGTCGAGACAGAGGCGGTTGGCTTCGCGACACTCGAGCCCGGCGCGGATGGTCTCACGCCCGAGCTGCTGCGCCGCGTTGATCGTGTCGTGGTAGCGCCGCTGCTCCGCCGTGGGCTCGCCCAGCACGAAGGTGCGCTCGCCCTCGATGAAGCGACCGCCCACCGCGCAGCCCAACGACAGCATGAAGGTGTCGCCGGCTTTGAGGCGGTTCACCGACGGGAGCCCGTGTGGGAAGGCGGAGTTCGCGCCGGAGTAGACCAGCCCGCCGGCGAGCAGGGAGGCCACCACCACGTTGCGGTGCTCTGCGTACATGATGCCGGTACCCGTCGCCGTGACGTGACGCTCGAGCTCGGCCTCGGTGGGGAGCTCTCCCCCGGCTGCGACGGCCTCGACCACCAGCGAAACCCCGGCCTCGAGCATCCGATCCGTCACGCGGGCGGCCTCGCGGTGCAGGGTCACCTCCTCGGGGAACTTCACGAAACGGGCGCGGGTCAACAGATCCGAGGCGACGAGATCGGCTCCGGGCATCGCCTCCCTCGCCGCCGAGAGACGGGAGAACGGCATGGACGACGCGAACCCGACCCGCCCCCGCGGCGAGACCGCGCGAGCCAGAGCCTCGAACGGTGCAACGACTCCGGGGAACTCGAAGAACGCCACCAGTTCTGCCCTCGCGGACTGCGACTCTGCGTACTCGCGTTCCAGTTCGGGCAACAGCATCACCACCCTGCCGTTCGCCTCGATCCAGATCGCCACCGGACGCTCGGAAGGGTGGTGGAAGAAGCCGGTGAGGTACGCGATGTCCTCCGGATGGTCGGTGAGGAAGGCGTCGAAGCCCTGCGCCCCCATCCGGTCGCGGACACCGGTCTGCACGCGATCGAAGAACTCGGGCGCGAGCCGCTGGTCGAACTCGGTCATCTCCGGCTCCTATCGGGCGAGGTGGCGCGGGTTGCGCGCATCGTTGTAGGCGATCGACAACAGGGTCGCGGACAGCACCAGGATGAGGATCGCGATCGAGGGGAACAGCGTCAGCCACCAGGCACTGACCATCGCGCCGGCCTGCTGCGCCTCGTAGAGGATGCGACCCCAGGACCAGGTCGTCGGGTCGCCGAGGCCGAGGAAGGCGAGTCCGGCGGCCGAGAGCACGGCCCGCGAGGCGGTCACGACCACGGACACCACGACCACCGGCGTGACGGCGGGGAGGACGTGTTTCGTGATGATCCAGACCGGAGAGGTGGTCATCAGGCGCGAGGCATCGACATAGGGCAGCCCGACCACGGTCAGCGCCTGCGAGCGCACGAGACGGGTGACCTCCGGCCAGGAGAACGCGGCGACCACGAAGATGATCGTCGACGTGCTCGGCCCCACGAGCGCGGCGATCAGGATCATGAGCGGGAGCACCGGCAGCGAGAGCGTCATGTCGACGATCACGCTGATAAAGCTGTCGAGCTTGCGGAAGTAGGCGCCGAGAACAGCGATGATCGTGCCGAAGACGATCGCGATCAGCGAGGCGGCCACCGCGACGAGCACACTCTGCTGCGTTCCCCAGATCACCTCGGAGAAGACATCGCGGCCCAGTGCGTCGGTACCGAACCAGTGGTCGCCGCTCGGCGGACGCAGGACGTCCGGTCCGTAGCTGGCGGGATAGGGCGCGATCAGCGGCGCCGCGAGAGCCACGATCACCAGCAGGATCAGCAGCCCGAGCGAGATCATGCCGAGCGGGTCCCGGCGGAAAGCGCGCCAGGTGTGCGCGCTCGCCCGCTCGCTGCCGGCGGCGGTCGGCTCGCTCGGAGCGAGGGTCTCTGAGGCGGGCATCGGAGCGGTCATGAGGTCTTCACTCTCGGGTCCAGGTAGCCGTAGATGATGTCGGTGATCGTGTTGGCGACCACGACGGTGATGGCGAGCATGAGGAAGGCGCCCTGCAGCACGGGGAAGTCGAGCTGTGTGACGGCCTCGTAGATCCCGCGCCCGATGCCCGGATAGGCGAACACGGTCTCGGTGAGTACTGCACCGCCGACCAGGAATCCGAGTTGCAGGCCGATCAGGGTCGTGGTGGGGAGCAGGGCGTTGCGCAGGGCGTGCTTCCAGAGGATGCGGCTGCCACGGATGCCGTTCGCCTTCGCCAGGAGGATGTAGTCCTCGCCGAGCGTCTCGATCAGCGTCGAACGCATCGTGAGCACGTAGGAGCCGACCTGGATGAGCATGAGCGACACCGCCGGGAGGACGAGGTGCTGCGCGACGCTGAGGTACCACTCGAAGCCGTAGGTGTTGTTGGTGTAGGCACCTCCGATCGGGAACCATCCGAGGTTCAACCCGAACACGAAGAGCAGGAGGATGGCGACGCTCGGGACGAACAGGGACTGCCCCGTCACGCCGACCACCTGCACCGCCCTGTCGATGAAGCGCCCCTTGTGGGACGCAGCCGCGACGCCGAGTGGAACGCCGATGAGGATCGTGAGCACCAGTGCCGTGATCGTCAGGAGAAGGGTCCACGGCAGCCGCTGCATGAGGACATCGGTGACCGGGATCGACTGCGTGAACGAGATGCCGAGGTTGCCCTGCAGCAGCTGCCACATGTAGAGCCCGTATTGCACGATCAGGGGCTGGTCCAGCCCGTACTGCTCGAGGATGGTCGCCCGGATGTCGTCCGTCATGTTCGGACTCGCCAGCGCCAGGGCCGGGTCGCCGGGAAGCAGACGCAGGAGCAGGAACGTCACGGTCACGGCGAACCAGATCGTGAGCAGACCTCGACCCACGCGACGGAGAATGAACGATGCTCGGGACACCCGGGCGACCTTCCTCGAGATTTCAGTGGTTGTTACTCGACCGGGTGCGCGCTCGCGAGCGAGAGCGGGTTCACGATCGAGAGCAGCTCGCTCGGCTTCGAGATGAAGCCGGCCCATTCGTCGCTGGCCGCGAAGAACAGGTTCTGCGTGTACATGATGTTGTCGTAGACCTGCTCGTGCACGATCTTGTTCGCCTCGCGCATGATCGAGATCTTCTCGTCCTCGTCGAACGTCACCATGCCCTCCTCGATCAGCGCGTTCAGGTCGGCGTCGTCGACATGGGTGTAGTTGATCGCACCGCCGGGAAGGTACGACAGCGAGAAGTTCGTCACCGGATCGTCCATGATCGCGAAGTTGCCCGCGTAGATGTCGTAGTCGCCCTCGCTGGTCATCGAGAGGTATGTGTTGCGCTCGGTGCCCTGCAGCTCGATCGTGATGCCGGCCTCCGCCGCGCTGTCCTTCACCATCTGCGCCCATTGGCTGGTCACGCTGTCCTGCAGCGAGTAGATCAGCCGGAACGAGACGGGGAAATTCCCGTTCGCGTCTGCCGTGTAACCGGCCTTCTCCATGAGGGAGCGCGACTTCTCGGGATCGAACTCGTACTCCTTCACCGACTTGTCGTAGTACTTCGCGAGCACTGGCATCAGAGCGCTGGAACCTGTCGAGACGGCCTGCCCCTGCAGCACGACGGTGCGGATCGCGTCATAGTCGACCGCATGGGCCAGAGCCTGTCGCACCTCGGTCTTCGCGAGGTCGGGCTTGTCCATGTTGTAGACCAGGTGCGCGTAGCCGAGCCCGGGCGCCTCGACGACCTGGAGGCCGTCGGTGCTGCTGAGCTGCTCGACCTGTGCGGGTGGCAGCGCATTCGCGATCACGTCGATCTCGCCGCTCTGCAGCGCCAGGATCTCGGTGTTCACGTCCGGGTACACGCGGTACACGACCTCGGCGGGCCCGGGGACGCCGCCCTTGACGAGCGGGTAGTCCTCGACGCGCTTCAGCGTGTAGTGCTGACCGACCTGGAAGTCGCTCATGATGAACGGCCCCATGCCCACCCAGCCTCCGGCGCTGCCGTCGTTCGCGAACTCGGCGATCGACCCCTGCGGCTCGAACACGTGCTTCGGAACGACGACGCCCCAGAAGCCGATCTCTTCGACGATCGAGGAGTCGGGCTGGGTGAGGGCGAGCTCGACGCGGGTTTCCGACACCGCGGTCGCGGTGTCGAGGTTGCCCAGCTGCCCGTAGAACGTGCCGGGAGCCTGATCGCGCTTGACGGCGTTCAGCGTCCAGGCGACGTCCTCGGCGGTGAGGGGCTCACCATCGCTCCAGGTGAGATCGTCGCGGATCTCGTAGAAGCCGGTGGTGTCGTCCACGTAGCCCCAGTCGGTGGCCACGTGGGCTTCCTTGGTGCCGTCGTCGCTGATGCTCAGCAGATGCGGATACATCAGGTTCGTGATCCACGAGTCCGTGCGGCTGTTGCCGAGGACCGGATTGAAGTTCACGACATCTGTCGTCGTGCCGATGCTGATCGTCTCGTCGCTGGGGCCGGTGGAGCCGGATGACTCCCCCGGTTCCGGCGCGGACGGGGCGCACGCGGCGAGGCCGACGGCGAGAGCCGCGGCCGCACCGAGGGCGAGGAACTTGCTGTACTTCATCAGACCCAAACCTCCTCGAGTACGCGCATGGTGTTCCCTCCGACGACGGCGCGAATCTCGTCGTCGGAGTAGTCCTGCTTCACGAGCCAGCCGATGATGTTGTAGAAGGCCTCGGCCGGGTTCTCGATACCGTCGACGTACGGCTGCTTCTCGTAGTCGACGTTCGCATGTGCCTGCCCGAGCGACAGGTTCGACGAGAACGCGTCGTGCAGGCCGACGTGATCGCCGAACAGCGTGTCAGGACCGAAGCTGACGTGCTCGAGTCCCACCAGGTCCACGCAGTACTGGAAGTGGTCCATGACCGATTCCAGGGAGTGCTTCGGGTGCTGGGGGGAGATCGTCGTGTGAGGGGCGGCCTCGATTCCGATCACGCCGCCGCGCTTGGCGCATTCGATGATCGTCTCATCCGTCTTCATGCGGTTCGTCGGCCACAGGCCGCGCGCACCGGCGTGCGTGATGAATACCGGCTTGGTCGAGTGGGCGATCACATCGAGACAGGTCTGGTCACCGGAGTGGGAGATGTCGATCGCGATGCCGAGCTTGTTCATACGCTCGACCGCGCGCTCGCCGAAGTAGGTCAACCCGCCGTCTCCGCGCTCTTTGAGACCGCCGCCGAGCATGTTCGCCTCGGAGTATGCGATGCCCATCTGCCGCACGCCGAAGCCGTACAGGACGTCGAGGCGGTCGACCTCGTTCTCGATCATGGTCGAGGCTTCGAGCGCGAAGATGTGCGCGACCCGTCCGGTCTCGGCGGCGTGACGGATGTCCTTGATCGACTCGGCCTTGATCACGTAGTCCTGGTGTGCGAGGTCGGCCATGCGCACGCCGAGGTCGAACAGCACGTCCTGGTACTTCCAGCCGGCATCGCTCGAGATGCAGCAGGTGCCATCCATGCCGTTGTCGAACACGGCGGTCAACCCGGAGCGGGCGAGGCCCTGGTAGCCGGTGGGTTCGCGGCCCTGGCGGATGTGGTCGCGCAGCTCGCCCATGTCCTCGGGAAAGACCTGCACGTGCTCGTGCAGGGAGATCACGGTCTCTTCGCGAAGCAGACGTTCGGTGCGTTCCTGCTGCGCGGCACTGAGCCCGAGGTCGTAGGCCGGCACACGGCCGATCTGCTTGGCGTAGCGGAACTCGCGGTAGTCCTTGCCGGCTTCCAGGTAGTCGTACGCGGTGTAGCCGGTGTACCGGCCAGCTTGTTCGAGCACGGATGCGCTCCTTCGGTTCGATGATGCGGGTGCCCTCCCGGTCGACGAGCGGGAGATTCCTCGAATCTGGAGGATTTCGGCGCAGATGTCAACCATTGTGATTATCTTCGGCTGAAATGTTTCCTGTTCGAAACAATTCAGAACAAAGAAGCTGGCATGATGGCATCCATGGAGAACACATCCGCCCCCCGGAACGCCGTCGTCCTGGACGTCAAGGGACTCACCGTCACCCTCACCGGCGATGGACGCCGCAGCCGCGTGGTCGACGGCATCGATCTCGCCGTTCGCCGCGGCGAAGTCTTCGCGCTGCTCGGCGAATCAGGCTCGGGCAAGTCGATGACCGCCCGCGCGATCATGGGTCTGATCAACGAAGGAGACGTCGAGGCGGAGACGATGTCACTGAGCGGAACCGACCTCCTCGCCCTCTCCCCCGAGCAGCATCGACGCCTGCGAGGCGTGCGCGTCAGCCTGGTCATGCAAGATGCCCTTTCCGCGTTGAACCCGGTCCTCAGCATCGGCGACCAGATCATCGACCTCATCCGCGCTCATGGCAGCATCGGCCGCCGAGCCGCCGAAGCGCGCGCGGTCGAGCTGCTGACCCTCGTCGGTATCCCCACCCCCGACAAGCGCGTGCACGACTATCCGCACCAGTTCTCCGGCGGTCAGCGCCAGCGCATCCTGATCGCCATGGCGATCGCGCTGGATCCTGATCTCATCATCGCGGATGAGCCGACCACCGCGCTCGATGTGACGGTGCAGGCGCAGATCCTCGACCTGCTGCTGTCCCTGCGCGACCGGCTGGGCATGGGAATCCTGCTCATCACGCATGATCTGGGCGTGGTGATGGAGGTCGCCGATCAGGTCGCCGTCATGCGCTCTGGCCGCATCGTGGAGTCAGGGCCCGCCGACGAGGTGCTCACGAAGCCGCAGCACGCTTACACCATGCGTCTGCTGAACTCCATGCCGCGAGATGTGAGCGCCGCCGCGGAGAACGACGGGACGGTGCCCATCCTCGAAGGCCGCGGCCTGAAGCGCACGTTCCGTTCCGGGAGCGGGCGACGAGCGCACCGAGTCGCCGCCGTCGCGGGTGTCGATCTCGAGCTCCGCCAGGGCGAGATCCTGGCGATCGTCGGCGAATCGGGCAGCGGCAAATCGACGCTGGCGCGGATGCTGGTCGGACTCGACTCACCCGATGCCGGCACCCTGCGCTACCGCGATCAGGACGTGACGCGCGGTCGGCTCCGCGACCGGAAGATCCTGCGTCGTGGCGTGCAGATGGTCTTCCAGGACCCGTATATGTCGTTGAACCCGCGGATGACCGTGCAGCAGATCATCTCCGAACCGCTCGCCGCGACCCACTCCGGAACGCCGGCGACGCGACGGGAGCGCGTCGCCGAGCTGCTCGATCTCGTCGGCCTCACCCCCGAGATGGGCTCGCGCTTCCCGCACCAGTTCTCGGGCGGCCAGCGCCAGCGCATCGGCATCGCCAGGGCGCTCGCGCTCGATCCGGACGTTCTGGTGTGCGACGAGCCTGTCTCGGCGCTCGACGTGTCGATCCGCGCACAGATCATCGACCTGCTGTGCGACCTGCGCGAGCGGCTGGGCATGTCGATCGTCTTCATCGCGCACGACCTGTCCCTCGTGCGTCACATCGCCGATCGCGTGGCGGTCATGTACCTGGGGAACATGGTCGAGATCGGGGAGACGGAAGACGTTTACCGCCACCCCGAACATCCCTATACGCGGTCGCTGCTGTCCGCGATTCCGCCGCAGACGCGCGCGGAGCGCGGCATGCTCGCACGCCGAACGCGTGTGACCGCCTGACCGTCCGGTACGACGAGGCCGGATCAGCGACCCGGCCGCACCGTGAGGTCGGTGATCTCCGCGTCTCGCGGAAGATCGAGGGCGGTGAGGATGGTCGTGACGACGGCGTCGGGGGTGATGAAGCGACCGGCGTCGTAGTCCTGCCCCTCCTGCTGGTGCACACGCTCCTGCATCGGGGTGGCGGTGCGACCCGGGTAGATCGACGTCACGCGCACGCCGTGCGGCGCCTCCTCGGCCCGCAACGCATCGGCGAGGGCCCGGAGACCGTGCTTCGACGCCGCATATGCCGCCCACCCGGCGTTGGCACGCAGTCCCGCCCCCGAGTTCACGAATACGACCTGCCCTTGCGACACGCGCAGAACGGGCAGCAGAAGGCGCGTGAGCTCGGCAGGAGCCACGAGGTTCACGGCCAGCTGCTGTTCCCACAACGCGGGAGCGAGGTCGGCCACGTCACCGAGGTCGACGACCCCGGCGACGTGCACGAGCGAGTCGATCCGGTCGGGCAGGTGCTGCTTCGACAGCGCCCACGACAGACGACCCGGCTGAGCCAGATCAGCGACCAGGACGGATGCTCCCGGAAGGCTCTCTGCGATCTGCCTGGCGCGTCCGGCGTCGCGGGCAAGCACCACCACGTCATCGCCACGGTCCAGCAGACGGCGCGCGAGGACTGCACCGATGCCGGAACCCGCACCGGTGATCAGGTGCGTGGGCATGTCAGCTCGGGTCTGTGGTGGCGGGCTCTGCCACGTCGATCGGAACGACGGGGCAGTCCTTCCACAGTCGCTCGAGGCCGTAGTAAACGCGCTCCTCCTGATGGAAGACGTGCACGATCAGGTCGCCGAAGTCGAGGAGCACCCATCGGGCCTCCGCGCGCCCCTCGCGCCGTACGCGCTTGTGGCCCGACTCGATCAGCCGGTCCTCGATCTCATCGGCGATGGCGGCGACGTTGCGCTCGCTGTTTCCGGTGACGAGCAGGAAGATGTCGACGAGCGGAAGAGGCTCGGACACGTTCAGTGCGACGAGATCTTCACCGCCCTTGTCGATGGCGGCTTGTGCTGCGAGACGCAGCATCTCTTCGGCAGTTTCAGGTGATTGCATCAGAACACATTCGTGGTGATGGCGATGATGACGACGACACCGACAGCGAGGGCGAGGCCTCCGGCGACGATCGCCAGGGTGATCATCAGCCGGTTGCCCTTCTCGGGCGCCGGCGGACGGATCACCTCGCCGGCGGGCTTGATGGTGCTGACCGCCGAGCTGGCGGCGATCGGCGTAGGCGACGACGCGGGGGGAAGCTCGCCGTCGATGAGAACTGCGTCGACGTCCTTGCCGTCGGTGGTTCCCAGGGCGTGGCCCTGCGAGCCCATGCCCTGAGGCAGTTCATAAGACCCGGTGACGAGGATCTCACCGGTGGAGGCGACAGGGCCGGAGAGCGAGCCCTCTCCCGGGGACGGCGTGAAGATCAGGGCGTTCGGTGCGGAGTGCTGCGACCCGGTCGAGTCACCGACGGAGAGCAGCTCGTCGAACGACGGGCGGAAGGGGGTGTGCGGGTCGGGAGCATCGGCGAGGATCCCCTCACCGAACGCGGGGTTGACGGTGGGGCGGGCTGCGGCGTCGTCATCGTCATCATCGGCGTCACCGACATCTGCCAGCACGTCGTCACCGTCGGCCTCGGAGTCACCGGTGCTCTCGGCCGGAAGGCCCAGAGCCGAAGCCACGTCAACATCGTCCTCGTCGGACTCGTCACCGGCACCATCGACGGACTCCAGCGGAACATCTCCCACGGAATCCGCGACGACGGATGCACGCACGGGAGCGACGGCGACCTCGTCATCGACGTCATCATCGTCGGCGTCGCCCGGCTCTTCGTTCCGTGTGAAGTTCGGGACCCCCGACACGATCTCCGCGGGGTCGTGCGTCGCGGCGGACTCCTCGTCGGTCGGTTCCGCCGGCGCGTCGGGGGCTGGCTGCTCGACCTCCGCCTCTTCGGACTGCTCTCCGGCGATCACGGGCACCGAGGCCGTGCGCACCTTCTCGAGCTCGCGCGCCTGGCGGCGCGTCAACGGCGCATCGCCGCTGACGTCGTCAGGCACGGAAGTCGGCGCGGGCGGGATCTCCACGGGCTCGGCGGCACGGGGCAGCGGCGGTGCGGGCGGTGCCGCCTCAGCCGCCGCGGCAGCCTCCTCGCTGGAGATGACCGGGGTCGAACCCGTCAATCGAATCTCCCGCAGCTGCTTTCGCGTCAGCGGACCCTGCTCCTGCTGATCCGATGTACTCATGCCTTGCTCCGATACAGATGATGCTTCGCGATGTACTGAACGACCCCATCAGGGACCAGATACCAGACCGGCTGATCGTCGCGAACGCGTTCACGGCAGTCCGTCGACGAGATCGACAGCGCCGGCACTTCCAGTTGGCTGACGTTGTCGCTCGGGAGGCCGTCTGTGCTCAGGACATGTCCAGGGCGTGAGACCGCGACGAAGTGGGCCAACTCCCACAACTCATCATGGTCCCTCCAACTGAGAATTTGCGCTACGGCGTCGGCTCCGGTGATGAAGAAGAGGTCGGCATCCGGTCGATCACGCTTCAGGTCGCGCAGTGTGTCGATCGTGTAGGTGGGGCCCTCGCGGTCGATGTCGACCCGGCTCACCGTGAACTGCGGGTTCGAGGCGGTGGCGATGACCGTCATGAGGTAGCGGTGCTCGCTCGGCGAGACTCCCGACTTCTGCCACGGGTGGCCGGTCGGCACGAAGACGACCTCGTCGAGCCCGAAGGAGTTCGCGACCTCGCTGGCTGCGACGAGGTGGCCGTGATGGATGGGGTCGAACGTACCGCCCATCACGCCGATGCGCGGGGGGCGCGGGGTCGCAGCGTCATTCATGGGGGCCTAGTGGCCGTGTCCCGCCTCGTGGCCGTCCTTGCCGTGCTGCGCTGCCCATGCCTCGGCCTTCGCCGAGTGACGGTTGGCGACGTTCTTGTACGAGAAGGTCACCAGCCCGAGGAAGGCGAACACGACCGCAGCGATGGCTCCGAAGATCACCGTTTCGAGCGCGACGTTGCCGTGGTGCTCGGTTTCGGCAGCGGCCATCGCGATCTGTGCGACGAGGTTCATCCTGACTCCGTTTCGTGGCGTGCTGTTCGGGATCCTGTGAGGTACAGCGTCCCCCAGTCTAGCCCTCAGCCGCGGGTCTGCCCCGACCCACGCGCGAGCCATTTCGTGCTGGTCAACTCGGACAGCCCCATGGGCCCGCGAGCGTGCAGCTTCTGGGTCGAGATGCCGACCTCCGCGCCGAATCCGAATTCGCCGCCGTCGGTGAAGCGCGTCGACGTGTTCACCATCACGACGGCGGAATCCACCTCGGCGAGGAAGCGTTCCGCGTTGCGCGAGTCGGTCGTGATGATCGACTCCGTGTGTCCCGTGCTGTAGCGACGAATATGGTCGAGGGCCTCGTCGAGGGAGTCGACGACCTTGATCGCGATGTCGAGACTCAGATACTCGGTCTCCCAGTCCTCCTCGACCGCCGGGATCACGTTCGACACCATGCCGGCGACCATGTCGTCACCGTGGATCGCGACGCCCTCACTCTGCAGAGCGCTGGCCACGAGCGGGATCAGACGCGGAGCCGCCTGACGATGCACCAGCACCGTCTCCACCGCGTTGCACACGCTGGGGCGCTGCACCTTGGCGTTCACGACGATGTCGCTCGCCCAATCGTCCGGGGCCGTCTCGTCGAGGAAGATGTGGACGTTGCCCGCTCCGGTCTCGATGACGGGCACGGTCGACTCCGTGACGACGGCTTCGATGAGACCGGCACTCCCCCGTGGCACCAGCACATCGATGAAGCCGCGACCGTGCATGAGCGCCTTCGCGCCCGCGCGACCGAAGTCGTCGACGGTCTGGATCGCCTCGCTCGTGAGTCCAACGCTCTCCACCGCCCGCCGCATGACGTCGACGAGCACGGTGTTCGACTCGCGCGCGGCACTCCCCCCGCGCAGCACGACGGCATTGCCCGCACGCAGCGCGAGCGCGGCGATGTCGACCGTCACGTTCGGCCGGGCTTCGTAGATCGCGCCGACCACTCCGAACGGCACGCGCACCTGCTCGAGGGCGACACCGTTGGGCATCCTGTGCCCGCCGACGACGCGGCCGACCGGGTCGGCGAGGGCCGCGACTTCGCGCACAGCGGCGGCAAGGGCCGCCACGCGCTTCTCGTCGAGACGCAGCCGGTCGATGAGCGACTCCCCGATGCCCTCGTCACGCCCACGGACGATGTCGCGGGCGTTCGCCTCGATGATGCGCGGCGCGGCGTCGAGAAGGGCGACGGCGATCGCTTCGAGCACCCGCGCCTTGTCGTCGCTCGTGAGCGCGGCAGCGGCGCGGGAGGCCTCTTTGGCGCGCTCCAGGCGCACCTGTGGGGTCTGGTCGGTCATCCGCCCAGTTTATGAGGTGGCCGGCTCGAACCAGGTTCCTATTTCCGCACCGGCGAGGGCCTGTTCGACGAGGTCGGCGCTGGTGACCAGGACGCCGATGCCGGATGCCGCCGCGAGACGCGCGGCCGAGACCTTCGTGGCCGCTCCTCCCGTGCCGACGCTGTTGACGACGGTCGCCCCGAACTCGAGGCCGGTCAGGTCGGCATCGGGAGCCACGACATCGATCGGTTCGGCGCCGGGGTCCGTCGGAGGTCGCGTGTACAGCGATTCGATATCGCTGAGAAGGATGAGCGCGTCGGCTTCGATCAGCTGGGCGACGAGCGCGCCGAGCCGGTCGTTGTCGCCGAAGCGGATCTCCTGCGTCGCGACGGTGTCGTTCTCGTTCACGATCGGCAGGGTGCGAAGCCCGAGCAGCCGCTCCATCGCGCGACGGGCGTTGGAGCGCGATGTCGGGTTCTCGAGGTCGCCGGTGGTGAGGAGCACCTGCCCCGCGACGATATCGAAGGGACGAAGCGACTCCTGGTAGCGATACATCAGGATGTTCTGACCAACGGCCGCCGCGGCCTGCTGGGTCGCGAGGTCGGTCGGGCGGGCGTCGAGCCGCAGGAACGGGATTCCGGACGCGATCGCACCAGACGACACCAGGACCACCTCGGCTCCGCGTGCATGCGCCGCGGCCAGAGCTTCGACGATGACGGGGATCCGCCACGACGAGTCTCCGCTGATCGAGGAAGATCCGACTTTGACGACGATGCGGGACGCGGTGGCCAGATCCGCGCGTGTGCGTGCTGTCACTCGCCGTCCTCGCGGTACGCGGCGAGACGCTGCGTCTCCACCTCGGCGCGAGCCTCGGCCTTGGCATCCATGCGCTCGTAGTACTGCTCGCGTCGCTCCGACGTCGTCCGGCGCGAATTCGGTGCCAGACGGGGGTCGGTCCCCCGAGGCGCGCTCATCAACTCTGCCGCCGAGGTCATGGTGGGCTCCCAGTCGAAGACGATGCTGTCGCCCTCGCCGATCACGACGGTCGATCCCTGCACCGCACCGAGGCGGAAGAGCTCGTCCTCGACGCCGAGCTTCTCGAGACGATCGGCGAGATACCCGACGGCTTCTTCGTTCTGGAAGTCGGTCTGCTGCACCCAGCGCACCGGCTTCTCGCCCATGATGCGATAGACGTTGCCGTAGGTGCCGCCCTCGACCCGGATGGTGAAGTCCTTCTTGGAGCCTCGCGGGCGGATGACGACGCGCTCCGGCGGCGTCTCGAGCGCGGCCTCGGCACGGGCCTTCTCGACCAGCTCGCCCAGCGCGAAGGTGAGGGGACGCAGACCCTCGTGCGAGACCGTGGAGATCTCGAACACCCGGAAGCCGCGAGCCTCGAGATCGGGACGCACGAGCTCAGCGAGGTCGCGTGCCTCGGGGACGTCGATCTTGTTCAGAGCGATGAACTGCGGGCGCTCGAGGAGCGGCGTCTGTCCCTCGGGCACCTCGTAGGCGCCGAGTTCCGCGAGGATGACGTCGAGGTCGGAGATCGGGTCGCGACCGGGCTCCAGAGTCGCGCAGTCAAGAACGTGCAACAGCGCCGAGCAGCGCTCGACATGACGGAGGAACTCGAGACCGAGTCCTCGGCCCTCGCTCGCACCCTCGATGAGACCGGGTACGTCGGCGACCGTGTAGCGGAAGTCGCCGACCTGCACCACGCCGAGGTTCGGATGGAGGGTCGTGAACGGGTAGTCGGCGATCTTGGGGCGGGCGGCGGAGATCGCGCCGATCAGGCTCGACTTGCCGGCCGACGGGTACCCCACGAGGGCGATGTCGGCCACGGTCTTCAGCTCGAGGACGATGTCGCCCTCGTGGCCGGGAGTGCCGAGCAACGCGAAGCCGGGAGCCTTGCGCTTCGGAGTGGCGAGGGCGGCATTGCCGAGCCCACCCATACCGCCCTTGGCCACGACGAACCGCTCGCCGGGGATGATCATGTCGATGAGGACGTCGCCCGCGGTGTTCTTCACCACCGTGCCGACCGGGACGGGCAGCTCGAGCGTCTCGCCGAGGAACCCGGAGCGGTGGTCGCCCATGCCCGGCCCGCCGTTGCCGGAGGAACGGTGCGGCGAGTGGTGGTACGAGAGCAGCGTGCCGGTCTGCGGGTCGGCGACGAGCACGACATCGCCGCCGTCACCACCGTTGCCGCCGTCGGGGCCACCGAGCGGCTTGAACTTCTCGCGGTGCACGGAGACGCAGCCGTTGCCGCCCTTACCCGCACGCAGGTGCAGTGTGACGGTGTCGACGAACGTGACCATTTGCTAGTCCTCAGGGTTGCTGTGCGTTTTCGGAGGGTAGATACACGGACGGGGCGAGCCGAAGCCCGCCCCGAACCGGATATCTAGTGTCGCGCTGTGATCACTCAGCTGCGGCGACGATGTTGACGACCTTGCGGCCGCCCTTCGCGCCGAACTGGACCGCACCGGCGGCCAGAGCGAACAGCGTGTCGTCGCCACCACGACCGACGTTGACGCCGGGGTGGAAGTGCGTGCCGCGCTGGCGAACGATGATCTCGCCGGCGAGGACCTGCTGACCGCCGAAGCGCTTCACGCCGAGGCGCTGAGCGTTGGAGTCACGACCGTTACGGGTTGAGCTTGCGCCCTTTTTGTGTGCCATGTCCTAGTCCCCTCGGGCTTACTTGATGCCGGTGATCTTGACGCGCGTGAGCTCCTGGCGGTGGCCCTGACGCTTCTTGTAGCCGGTCTTGTTCTTGTACTTCTGGATGATGATCTTCGGGCCGCGGAGGTTGCCGATGACCTCTGCCGTGACCTTGACCTTCGCCAGCGAGTCAGCGTCGGTGGTCACCGTGGCGCCGTCGACGAGCAGCACGGCGGCCAGCTCGATCTTCTCGCCCTGGGCAGCCTTGACACGGTCGAGCTGAACGATCGTGCCGACCTCGACCTTCTCCTGCCGCCCACCGGCGCGCACTACTGCGTAAACCACTTCATACCTGTTTCGTTGGGGAGCTCGCGGCTCCGAGATCTCACGGGAAGACTGTTGCTTGCATGCGCCGCAGAACGGCGGGCGCGAACGCAAGACTCTCCGCTTCGACCGACGAGGACGACGCGGCATACGCACCAAGGGACTACTTTACCGGATGCGGGTCGGTGTCGCAAAGCGGCGCGGCTCCGAGGCGTCTCACATTCCGCTTCCGGCCCTGCCCTGTCGAGGCGGTCGTAGGCTGACCGGGTGACCGTACTCGTCGACGAACCCCTCTGGCCCGCCCACGGACGCCTCTGGGCGCACCTGGTCAGCGATGAGAGCCTCGACGAGCTGCACGTGTTCGCGCGCGCGAACGACGTCCCCGCACGTGCGTTCGACCTCGACCACTACGACGTGCCGGAGGAGATCATCCCCCGGCTCGTCGCCGCCGGCGCTCACCACGTGCAGGGCAAGGAACTGGTGCGCCGGCTGATCGCCTCAGGACTCCGAATCCGCAGCCGCGACCGGCGCTGACGGCTCGTTGTTCACCGAGACGGGAGTGCCGGTGAGCGCAGCAGTGCTCACCCGACGGCGTCCTCGCCCCTGACCGGGAGCTTTCGGCTCCGGAAGAGCGTCGAGGACCGAGTCGAGGAGCTGCTCGGCGGGAGACTTCGGCCCCTTGCGGTCGCCGCGCTTCTTGCGGGCCTTCTTCGGACGTTCGGCGGCCGCGGGCGCCTCAGCCGCGACATCGGCCGACTCGACTGCGGGCGCGCCATCCGCCGCCGGGGCGATGGTGGAGGCGGCGATCTGCGCGAGGGCCGATTTCGCGCCCTCGGTGATGCTGTGGGTGACCGGAGGAGCGGAGGGAGCACTCTGGCTCTGTCCGCTCCCGCTGCCGCCGTTGCCGCGCTGACGACGACCGCTCTGTCCGTTGCCGCCGTTGCTGCCGCCGCCGTTGCTGCTGGAGCGGTGCTTCACCACGGGGTCGTGGTGCACGATGACACCGCGACCGGCGCAGACCTCGCACGCCTCGCTGAAGGTCTCGAGCAGGCCGAGACCGAGCTTCTTGCGCGTCATCTGCACCAGACCGAGCGAGGTGACCTCTGCCACCTGGTGCTTCGTGCGGTCGCGGCTCAGGCACTCGATCAGTCGACGCAGCACGAGGTCGCGGTTCGACTCGAGCACCATGTCGATGAAGTCGACGACGATGATGCCGCCGATGTCGCGCAGACGCAGCTGGCGGACGATCTCCTCCGCCGCCTCGAGGTTGTTCTTGGTGACGGTCTCCTCGAGGTTTCCGCCGGAGCCGACGAACTTGCCGGTGTTGACGTCGACGACCGTCATGGCCTCGGTGCGGTCGATCACGAGCGAGCCGCCGGAGGGCAGCCATACCTTGCGGTCGAGAGCCTTCTCGATCTGCTCCGTGATACGGAATGCATCGAACGGATCGGTCTCGTCCTCGTAGGCCTCGACGCGCTCGAGGAGGTCGGGGGCGACGCTCTCCAGGTAGGCCCGGATGGTCTGCTGCGCGTCCTCGCCCTGGATGAGCATCTTCGTGAAGTCTTCGTTGAAGACGTCCCGGACGATCTTGACGAGCAGGTCGGGTTCGGCGTGCAGGAGCGCGGGCGCCTGCTGGTTCTCGACCTGCTTCTGGATGTGCTCCCACTGCGACGTCAGGCGCTGCACGTCACGCGTGAGCTGGTCCTCGGTCGCACCCTCTGCCGCGGTGCGGACGATCACGCCGGAGGACTCCGGCAGCACCTCTTTGAGGATGCGCTTGAGGCGCGCCCGCTCGTTGTCGGGGAGCTTGCGGCTGATGCCGTTCATCGACCCGCCAGGCACGTAGACCAGGTAGCGGCCGGGAAGCGAGATCTGGCTCGTGAGTCGGGCACCCTTGTGTCCGACGGGGTCCTTCGTGACCTGCACGAGAACACGGTCGCCGGGCTTGAGGGCCAGCTCGATGCGACGCGGCTGGTTGCCGGTCTCGACGCCGTCCCAGTCGACCTCACCGGAGTAGAGCACGGCGTTGCGCCCGCGCCCGATGTCGACGAAAGCGGCCTCCATGCTGGGGAGGACGTTCTGCACGCGCCCCAGGTAGACGTTTCCGATGAGCGACGCGTCCTGGTTGCGGGCGACGTAGTGCTCGACGAGCACGCCGTCCTCGAGGACGCCGATCTGGGTGCGGCCGTTCTTGGACCGGACGACCATCTTGCGGTCGACGGACTCACGGCGAGCGAGGAACTCGGCCTCGGTGACGACAGGGCGACGACGGCCGGCATCACGACCGTCGCGGCGACGCTGCTTCTTCGCCTCGAGACGGGTCGATCCCTTGATCGCCTTCGGCTCGGTGATGTACTCGACGACGCGCTGACGCTGACGCGGCTCTTCGCGCTGGTCGTCACCCTCGGAACCGCCCCGGCGACGACGACCGCGGCCTCGGCCGGCTGCATCGTCCTGCGGCTGGTCGCGCTCGGCGATGCGGTCGAAGATGCGCTCGCGACCCGGACGTGCGGGCAGCGGCACGATCTCCGGCGCATAGAAGTGCAGTTGCGTGGAGACCTGGGAGACGAACACCTCAGGGAGCAGACCGAGCGACACGGCGGTCACCGGTGCCGGAGCCTCGGGAGCAGAAGGAGCCTCTTCGACCGCGGGGGCATCGTCCGCAGCGGGAGCTTCGTCCGCGACGGGAGCTTCGTCCGTAGCCGGCTCTTCGTCAGCGGCCTCGTTCTCCGCCTCCGATTTCGCCTCGGCGACGGCCTCTGCGATCGACTCGGCCGCAGCAGCGGCGTCGTCGGCAGCCGCAGCAGCGTCATCCGCCGCCGCGTAACCGGCTGCGACGTCATCGGCGGCCGCGTCCTCGGCCACCTCAGCAGCCTCAGCCACTTCAGCAGCCTCGGCGGCTTCCGCAGCAGTGGACGGCTCTTCGCCCTCGCCCGAAGACCCCGCGCGGTCGTCCGCGCCGGGAGCCGTGGGCTCCGTCAGCTCTCCCGCGGCGTCAGCCGGGAAGTCGAGGGTAGGGGCGTTGTTGTCATTGTTCTCATCGGCCATCTCTGGCTTACTCCCTGCACGGGACACTCGGTGTTCCGTGAAATCTCATGCGGTACCCGCAGGTGCCGCGAACTCACTCGGTCTGCGACCGGCTCATAGCTCTGATCGCGTGGGGCATTGGACCCCGAAGTCTGCTCGACGCGTGTCGCGGCAACGCCGTTCATCGCATCACAGGCCATTATCGCACCAAGTGGCTCCGTTCGCGGCATCCCGTCATCCGGGCCGGACATTTCTCCGGCCTGTTCTCGCCGCATCCATAGCAGTCGCTGGGATAATCCCCAGTATGAGCGAGCAGCGCACCCGCCCCGTCATCTACGCCGTCTGGCTGATCATCGCGAGTGTGGTGGGCTGGTTCGCCGCCTTCCAGCTCACTGTCGAGAAGTTCGTCCTGGCGGCCAACCCTGACGCCGTCCTCAGCTGCAACGTGAGCGTGATGATCCAGTGCGGGAAGAACCTCGAATCCTGGCAGGGCGAGGTCTTCGGCTTCCCCAACCCGATTCTCGGTATCGCCGGCTGGATGGCGCCGCTGTTCGTCGGCGTCGCCCTGCTCGCGGGATCCCGCTTCCCGCGGTGGTTCTGGCTGACCTTCGGTGCCGGGGTCACCTTCGCCTTCGGTCTCGTGTGCTGGCTGATCTGGCAGAGCATCTACGCCCCCAACCTCGGCGTTCTCTGCCCCTGGTGCATGCTCACCTGGTCGGTCACCATCCCCACATTCTTCGCGACGATGCTGCACCTCACCCGCAACGGCACCTTCACCAGCAACGAGAAGACGAAGGCCCGCGCCGAGAGGCTGATGGCCTGGGTCCCGCTCGCGACGATCCTCGCGTACGCCGTCGTCGTCCTGCTCGCTCAGCTGCGTGGCCTCGATCTCCTCGGCGAGGTCATCGGCATGATCTTCTGATCCCCGCTCCGCCGACGGCGGAGACGACGAAAGCCCGCCCGCCGAGACTCGGCGGGCGGGCTTTTCACGTGCGGACGGGTTCTCAGTCGAACCAGATGCCGAGCTCGCGCGCGGCGGACTCGGGGCTGTCCGAGCCGTGCACGAGGTTCTGCTGCACCTTGAGGCCCCAGTCGCGACCGAAGTCGCCACGGATCGTGCCGGGCGCAGCGGTCGTCGGGTCGGTGGTGCCGGCGAGCGAGCGGAAGCCCTCGATCACGCGGTTGCCCGCGAGACGGATGGCGACCGAGGGGCCGGAGAGCATGAACTCGAGCAGCGGCTCGTAGAACGGCTTGCCCTCGTGCTCGGCGTAGTGCTCGGCCAGCAGGTCGCGGTCGGGCTCCACCAGACGGATATCGACGAGGGCGTAGCCCTTCGCCTCGATGCGGGCGAGGATCGCGCCGGTGAGGCCGCGAGCGACGCCATCGGGCTTGACGAGGACGAGGGTTTCTTCGGTGGCCATGTCATTCACTCTCTGTGTCTGAGATCTGCGTGGTCTGAGTCTCGGTCGTGGGTCCGGCCGGGCGTCGTGCGTCCAATCGGGCCCCTCCGATGGTCGCATACGCCCACATGCCGCCGAAAATCAGGACGACGAGCAGGATGGAGGGAACGAAGAACGCCGATAGGGCGACGAGTGCCTGCACGACCCACCCGGCGGTGATCGCCCAGGGCTTCGTGATCATCCCGGCGATCGCGATGCAGGCGAGCGCGACCACCGCCCCGGCGACGATCGCCCACCACTGCTCGATACCGTCGGGAAGCTGCCGCAGCCCGAAGATCGTCAGGCCCACGAGGAAGACCACGATGGCCTCGAAACCCAGCACGACAGGTGCGAGCTTCTGCACGAGCGTGCGCGGCGGGCGCGGCCGGCGGGTACGGCGAGCCGGTGTCGCGTCGGCGCTCATGCGCGCCACCCCGCCTTCCAGTCCTCGTCCTGCGCCAGGGCGATCGCCTCTCCGGCGAGCACCACGGAGCCCGCGATGATGACCGCGCGTCGATCGGAGGATGCGGCCCACTCGCGCGCGGCGTCGGCGGCGTCTGCCAGCGAGTGGTGCACGGTCGCCCGCTGTCCGGCCTGCTCGACGAGGTCGGCGATCGCATCCGCATCGCTCGCGCGATCCGAATCCGGAGCGGTGGCGAACACGTGCGCCGCTCCCGGTGCCAGTTCGGCGACGATGCCGGCGGCGTCCTTGTCGGCGAGCACACCGAGCACCAGGCCCCATTCGTCGAAGTCGAAGCTGTCGTCCAGAGCCTGCGCGAGTGCCTTGGCGCCGTGCGGGTTGTGAGCCGCGTCGACGATCACGGTCGGGGCGATGCCGAGCAACTGCAGCCGGCCCGGTGACGTGCTCTCCTGCAGACCCGCCGTCACGATGTCCGCGGCGATGCGCTGGGTGGCACCGCCGATCAGCGACTCGACGGCGGCCACTGCGAGAGCGGCGTTATGCCCCTGGTGAGCGCCGTACAGCGGCAGGTACTCCTCGGTGTACTCCCCCGCCAGGCCACGGATCGTGAGCAACTGGCCGCCGACGGCGAGCTTCTGCTCGGTGAGACCGAACTCCTCGCCCTCGAACGCGATGGTCGCGTTGCGCTCCGCCGCCACGCGACGCAGCACCTCGGCCGCCTCCGCGGGCTGCTGGGCGGACACCACGGCCGCGCCCTCCTTGATGATGCCGGCCTTGACCTCGGCGATCTCGGCGATCGTGCTGCCGAGACGGTCGGCGTGGTCGATGTCGATCGGCGCGAACACCGCGACGTCGCCGTCGGCGGTGTTCGTGGAGTCCCACTCCCCACCCATGCCCACCTCGAGCACGAGCACGTCGATCGGCGCATCGGCCACGGCGACGAACGCCAGCACGGTCAGCAGTTCGAAGAACGTCAGCGGAGCATCACCCGCGGCTTCGAGCTCGGCATCGACGATGTCGACGAACGGCTCGATCTCGTCCCACGCATCCGCGACGGCCTCATCGGCGATGGGCTCGCCGTCGATCATGATCCGCTCGGTGAAGCGCTCCAGATGTGGGCTCGTGAACAGTCCCGTGCGCAGATCGTGCGCCCGCAAGAGGCTCTCGATCATCCGCGCGGTCGACGTCTTGCCGTTCGTACCCGTGATGTGCACGACGCGGTACGTGCGCTGCGGGTCATCGAGGAACGCGAGGATGCGGGCGGTGCGCTCCTTGCGCGGCTGCACCCAGCGCTCTCCGGCGCGGCTCAGCAGGGCCTCGTAGACGGCATCCGCCCTGTCCTTGTCACTCATGCTCCCGCTCCCATCCTGGTGACGGCGATCGTGAAGTCGCCGGCATTGGCATATGTCCCGGCGGGGATGACCGCGGAGAACTCGGGCGTCACTCCCGCAGCCGCGGCCAGGACCGCTCCGTGTCCGAAGATCGAGTCTCCCTGCGCGTCGATCACGTAGTACTCCTCGGCGAGAGTCTCTGCCGCGATGCCGGCCAGGTCGAACGCCGACACGACAGCCTGGGTGTCCACGTCGTCCTGGAACCGGAGGACCAGCTGGATGCGGTCGCTGACGTCGAAGTCGGCGTTCTTGCGCGTCTCCTGCACGGCGCGGATGACATCGCGTGCGAGTCCCTCGGCCTCGAGCTCCGGGGTCGTCCTGGTGTCGAGCAGCACGAAGCCACCGGTCGGGACGATGGCCAGGGCCTCCCCCTCCGGGCGGCCGGTCGTCTCGAGCACGAGCTCGTACTCCGACGGCTCGAGGACGATGCCACCTGCCGTCACGACACCGGAGACCTCACTCCAGTCACCGGAGCGCGCCGCCTGGATCGCCTTCTGCACGTCCTTGCCGAGGCGCGGACCCGCCGCACGGGCGTTGACGCTCAAGCGGTGCGCGATGCCGTACTCCGCCGCCGTGTCATCGGCGAGCGTGACGAGCTCCACCGACTTCACGTTGAGCTCCTCACGGAGGATGTCCTCGAACTGTCCGAGCGACGCCGCGAGCGGTGAGACCACCGTGAAGCGTGCGAGGGGCAGGCGCACGCGCAGCTTCTCCTTCTTGCGCAGCGCGTTGCCGACGCTCGACAGCTCGCGCACCGCGTCCATCGCGTCACGGATCTCGTCCGCTGCCGGGAACTGCGTGTCGTCCGGCCAGTCGGTCAGGTGCACGCTGCGACCGCCGGTCAGGCCCTGCCACACGCGCTCGCTGACGAGCGGCACGAGAGGCGCCGCCACACGGGTGAGCGTCTCGAGCACGGTGTAGAGGGTGTCGAAGGCCTCGCGGCTCTTCGGGTCTTCCGTCACGCCGGTCCAGAAGCGGTCTCGCGAGCGGCGGATGTACCAGTTGGTCAGCACCTCGGCGAAGTCGCGCAGCCGCGCGGACGCGGTGGTGGAGTCCAGCCCCTCCAGATCCACGCGCACCTCGCGGACGAGGTCGCCCAGACGGGCCAGGATGTAGCGGTCGAGCACATCCGTGGAGTCGGTGCGCCACTCGGCCTGGTAGCCCTCGGCCCCCGAGGCGTTGGCGTACGTGGCGAAGAAGTACCACGAGTTCCACAGCGGCAGCAGGAACTCGCGGACCCCCGAGCGGATGCCCTCTTCCGTGACCGCGAGGTTCCCACCGCGCAGCACCGAGCTCGACATCAGGAACCAGCGCATCGCGTCGGAGCCGTCGCGGTCGAGCACCTCGGACACGTCCGGGTAGTTGCGCAGCGACTTCGACATCTTGTAGCCGTCGCTGCCCAGCACGATGCCGTGGCAGCTGACGCCGGTGAAGGCCGGACGATCGAACAACGCGGTCGACAGCACGTGCATGACGTAGAACCAGCCGCGGGTCTGGCCGATGTACTCGACGATGAAGTCCGCCGGCGCGTGCGAGTCGAACCACTCCTGGTTCTCGAACGGGTAGTGCACTTGCGCGTAGGGCATCGAGCCCGAGTCGAACCACACGTCGAAGACGTCCTCGATGCGGCGCATCGTGCTCTTCCCCGTGGGGTCGTCCGGATTCGGACGCGTGAGGTCGTCGATGTACGGCCGGTGCAGGTCGACCTCGCCCTCGGGGTTGCGCGGCAACGTGCCGAAGTCGCGCTCCAGATCCTCCAAGGACCCGTACGCGTCCACGCGCGGGTACTCGGGGTCGTCGCTCTTCCAGATCGGGATGGGCGAGCCCCAGTAGCGGTTGCGGCTGATCGACCAGTCGCGCGCGCCCTCGAGCCACTTGCCGAACTGTCCGTGCTTGACGTTCTCCGGCACCCACGTGATCTGCTCGTTGTTCGCGAGCATGTCGTCCTTGATGTCCGTGACGCGGATGAACCAGCTCGACACGGCCTTGTAGATCAGGGGGTTGCGGCAGCGCCAGCAGTGCGGATACGAGTGCTCGTAGCTCTGCAGACGGATCAGCCGGCCGTTCTCACGGATCAGGCGCACGAGCGGCGTGTTCGCGTCCATCCAGAGCTGGCCCGCGACGTCGGTGACGTTCGGGAGGAACTTGCCGCCGTCGTCGAGCGACAGGATCGTCGGGATTCCGGCGGCACCGGCGACCCGCTGGTCGTCCTCACCGTAGGCCGGAGCCTGGTGGACGATGCCGGTGCCGTCGCTGACCGTGACGTAGTCGTCGACCAGGATGCGCCAGGCGTTCTCGGTGCCGTAGGTCTCGGTGTCGGCGTAGTAGTCGAACAGCCGGTCGTAGGTGACGTCCTGCAGCTCGGCACCGCGCACGGTCGCATCGACGGCGGCGAGCGCGTCGTCGACGCTCTCGTAGCCGAGGTCCTTGGCGTATCCCCCGAGGAGCTCACGCGCCAGCAGGTAACGGTGCGCGGAGGCTTCGATCGCCGCATCCGTGGTTCCCGCCGCCTGGTGCACGTCCGCGGCGCCGTTCGGGCCGGCGGGCAGCACGACGTACTCGATTTCCGGGCCCACGGCGAGCGCGAGGTTCGTCGGGAGGGTCCAGGGCGTGGTCGTCCAGGCGAGGGCACGCACGCCGGTGAGGCCGAGGGCTTCTGCCTTGGCGCCTGTGAGCGGGAAGGTCACCGTCACGGAGGGGTCCTGGCGCATCTGGTAGACGTCGTCGTCCATGCGCAGCTCGTGCGCCGAGAGCGGGGTCTCGTCGCGCCAGCAGTACGGGAGGACGCGGTATCCCTCGTAGGCGAGGCCTTTGTCGTACAGGGTCTTGAACGCCCAGAGGACGCTCTCCATGTAGCCGAGGTCGAGCGTCTTGTAGCCGCGGTCGAAGTCGACCCAGCGCGCCTGACGGGTGACGTAGTCCTGCCACTCGTGCGTGTAGGCGAGCACCGAGCTCTTCGCCTTCGCGTTGAAGACGTCGATGCCCATCTCCTCGATCTCGGCCTTCTCGGTGATGCCGAGCTGCTTCATCGCCTCGAGCTCTGCGGGCAGGCCGTGCGTGTCCCAGCCGAAGACACGGTCGACCTTATGACCCGTCATGGTCTGGAAGCGCGGGAACACGTCTTTCGCGTATCCGGTGAGCAGGTGGCCGTAGTGCGGCAGGCCGTTCGCGAAGGGAGGGCCGTCGTAGAACACCCACTCGGGCGCGCCCTCACGCTGCGCGATCGAGGCGCGGAAGGTGTCGTCCGTCTTCCAGAACGCGAGCACCTCCTCCTCGATCTGCGGGAAGCGGGGGCTGGGCGCGACGGAGTCGGCGGCGGGGCCGAAGGAGGAACGGGGGTAGGTCATCGTGTCTCGCAGTGGTCGTCGTGGCGGATGCTCCTGCGAGGACGACCCTCACGGACCGCGGTACCACCTCGCGTGCCGCGCCTTGCGACGCGACCACTCTCACTGCGGCTGTGACGGGCCTGCCCCGCTCGGTTCTACTGAGCACCGCCCGAGGGCCGCGCCGTTCTTCCGAGAGCTCCCCGGTGATGGCCGGATCGATGCTCTTCCCTCCAGTGTACGCGTGCGCATCCCCTCAGGACGCCGCTCTCCTCTCCGGCGCCCGGCACCCCGCTCCCGGTTCGCGATGTCGTCGGCGCGCCCTACGCTCGGACCATGGCCCGCACCCCCGAGTCCCCCGCTCCTCCCCGCATCGCCGACCCCGACCTCCCGCCCGTGCTCGAGCCCGCTGTTCCCCGACGCAGCGCCGACCTGATCGCCGCCCGGCTCGACCTGAGCGGCACCGTCGATCTCGCCTACTCGACGCTCGAGCAGTGCGTGGTGAGCGCTGACGCCGACACGGTCGATCTCACCGGAGCGACGGTCGTCGACGTCGACATGCCGGGTGTGCGCATCGCCTCGCTCCGCATGCGCGATGCCGGCGTGCGGCGGGTGCGGATCAGCGGTGGCCGTATCGGCACGCTCGACCTGAGCGAGTCGCGCATCTCGGAGCTCGAGCTGCGCGACGTGCGCATCGACTACCTGAACCTCGGTGCGGCGAAGGTCACCGATCTTGAGATCTCCGGCTGCGCCATCCGCACGATCGACATGCCGCAGGCCGAGCTGACGCGCGCGAGATTCACCGCCACGTCGACCGACGAGGTCGATTCGCGGGGCATGCGGGCGAAGGACCTCGACCTGCGTGGCCTCGACGCTGTCGCCTTCCTCGATGCCAACAGCCTCCGCGGAGCGACTCTCACGTCATTCCAGGTGCAGCAGCTCGCGCCGGTCATCGCGGCGGGCATCGGCATCCAGATCAAGGACTGACGTCTGATCAGAGCTCGGCAGGGCCGCTCGCGGCGAGCAGCTCACGGGTGAACGCATGCTGCGGCGCCCCGAACACCTCTGCAGTGGTGCCCTGCTCGACGATCCGTCCGTCCTGCATCACGAGCACCTCGTCGGCGACCGCTCCGACCACATCGAGGTCGTGGGAGACGAGGATCATCGTCAACTGCCGCTCCTGCTGCACCCGCGCGAGCAGCCGCAGCACCCGCTCCCGCACCGAGGGGTCGAGGGCCGAGACAGGTTCGTCGAGGACCAACACCTCCGGGTCGGCGGCGAGCGCGCGGGCGATGGCCGCCCGCTGCCGCTGTCCGCCGGAGAGCGCGCTCGGACGCCGGTCGGCGAGCTCCGGGGCGAGGTCGACCTCGGCGAGGAGTCGGGCGACGCCCGCAGCCCGCTGAGCGCGAGGCACCCCGCCCGCTTCCAGCCCCTCTCGCAACGAACGGCCGATCGTCCATCGCGGGTCGAACGCTCCGAGCGGATTCTGGTGCACGAGCTGCACCCGGCGCTGCGATGTCCACCGCAGGGAACCGGCGTCCGGAGCGTCGACTCCGACGATCATGCGCGCCAGCGTCGTCTTACCGGACCCCGACTCCCCGACGATGCCGAGCGTCCGTCCGTCTTTCAGGGCGAAGGAGGCATCGACGACCGCGGGCACGGCATCGAAGCTCCGGGAGACCTCGTCGGCGATCAGCAGCGTCGAGGAATCCGCGGGGGCCGTAGCGCGTGGTTCATGGACCGTCGCCGCGATGAGCTGCTTCGTGTACTCATGCCGGGGGTTCTCGAGAACCTCGGTCACCGGGCCGGACTCCACGACGACCCCACCCCTCATCACCAGGACGCGATCGGCGATCCGTCGGACGGCCGCGAAGTCGTGGCTGATGAACACGAGTGCCGTTCCCGCCTCGACGATCTCGCGCAGCAGACCGAGGATCCGTGCCTGCACGGTCGCGTCGAGAGCGGTCGTCGGCTCGTCCGCCACCAGCACGGCGGGATCCGCGGCGAGCGCGGAGGCGATGAGTGCTCGCTGTCGGAGTCCGCCGGAGAGCTCGTGCGGGTGCTGTCGGGAGCGGCGTTCGGGGTCGGGCATCCATACCCGTGCCAGGAGCTCCCGCACCCGCTCCGCCCTCGCCGCCCGTCGCCGGACGATCTGGTGCAAGAGCAGCGGCTCGGCGATCTCTGCCCCGATCCGTCGCAGGGGATCGAGCGAGACCAGGGCGTCCTGGGAGACGAGCGCGATCCCGGCCCCGCGCAGCTCGCGCCACGCGCGCTCGGACAGCCCGGCCGCATCCGTCCCGTCCACGACCAGCCGGTCCAGCGAGACGTCGGCGTCCGTGGGAGTCAGTCCCAGCAGCGCACGAGCCGTGAGCGACTTGCCGGCGCCGGACTCCCCCACGATCGCGATGCACTCGCCGCGGTCGACGGCGAAGGACACGTCATCGACGACCGGGTTCCCGTCGAATGCGATCCGCAGCCCGCGCACTTCCAGGGCGACGCTCATGCGATCCTCCCGTCTCCGCGAGCGCGCAGGATGCGCCCCACGACGGTCGCCGCCACCACGGTGAGCGTGATCGCGATGCCGGGGAACAGCGAGATCCACCAGGCCTGCCCGAGGACGTTGCGCCCACCGGCGAGCATCAGTCCCCACTCGGGAGTCGGCTCCGACGGGCCGAGCCCCAGGAAGCTGAGCCCGGCCGCTGCCAGGATGCTGGAGCCGATGCCGATGGTGGCGAGCACGCTCAGCGCGCCGAGGACTCCCGGAACCACGTGCCGGGTGAATGCGCGCATCCGTGGCACCCCGAGGATGCGCGCCGCCTCGACGTGCTCGGCGACGCGGAGAGTCTGCGTCTGCACTCGGGCCAGCCGGACGTAGACGGGCACGGCGGCCAGCGTCACCGCGATCGCGATGTTCACCGGTCCCGGGCCCAGCACGGCGACGACGACGAGTGCGACGAGAAACTCGGGGAAAGCCATCAGCACGTCGTTCACCCGCATCACCGTGATGTCGACGCCCCTCGGCGCGACCCCGGCGAGCGCGCCGATGACGAGTCCGCCGACGAGCGCCACCCCGGTGGCGAAGAGCCCGATGCCCAGCGAGCGCGCCGCACCGTAGACGACCCGCGAGTACACGTCGCGTCCGCTCTGGTCGGTGCCGAACAGATGCTCGGCACTCGGCGGAAGCAGGGCGGCGCGTACATCCGTCTGCAGCGGATCGTGTGTGGCGAGGACACCGGGCCAGAGCGCCGCGAACGCGATCACCGCGAGGACCAGGATCGCGACCCACAGCAGCATCCGCTGCGCGCGCCTCATCGGACACCTCCCGATCGCGAAGCCCTGATGCGCGGGTCGATCAGCGGATGGACGAGTTCGACGACGAGGTTCACCGCCACGAAGACCAGGGCGCTCAAGAGGATGATCCCCGTGATCACCGGAAGGTCGCGGTCGCTGATCGCGGCGAGTGTGACCCGGCCGAGGCCAGGACGGGCGAACACCGTCTCCACGAGCACCGCCCCACCGAGGACGGATCCGGTCAGGTAGGCGGCGAGCGTGACAGCAGAGGCGGCGCCGTGGCGCAGCCCATGCCGCAGCGTGAACCACGAGGGACTGGCCCCACGAGCCCGCACCGTCTCGGCGAAGGGCATCCGCTCCGCCTGCATCAGCCCGTCGCGCAGCACTTGGCTGAGCAGCGCCGCCACCGGAAGCGCGAGAGTGATCGCCGGCAGCACGATCGTGGCGGGGTTGCGAGCACCCGACACTGGGAACCAGCCCAGACCGAACGCGAAGACGCTCAGCAGGACGAGCCCGATCCAGAAGACCGGGGAGGAGAGCACCACCAGTTCGACCGCCGCCGCGACCGTCCGACCCGCCTTGCCGCGAACGAGCACCGCCACGGACAGCGCGAGCACCAGGGCGATCACGAGCGCGAGCACCGAAAGCTGGACCGTCGCACCGAGTTGACGCCCGATCACCTCGGTCACGGGCATCCGCAGCTGGTACGACTCTCCCAGGTCTCCCCGAGCGAGCTGACCGATGAAGCCGAGGTACTGCTCGAACGGCGGGCGATCGAGCCCGAGATCGGCTCTGATGCCTTCTTTGACCGCCTCGCTCACCTGCGCCTGGGGCCCCAGCATCACCGATACCGGATCCCCCGGGATCACCCGGAAGGCGAGGAAGGCGACGGTCGCCGCGCCCCAGAGGACGATCACGACGGACGCGGCGAGGCCGGCGATACGGACGAGAGCAGCCCTCACCACCCGTGCCCTCCGCTCAGCCGGCGGCTCAGCCGACGGTCACATCGTAGAACAGCGGTCGACCGTACAGGTCGTACTGCAGCCCCTCGACGCGATCGCCGACGGCGGTGATCGCAGACGGGCTGTAGAGCGGCACGATCGCCGTATACGTCGCGTTCCACTGCTGCAGCTGGGTGTAGAGCTCGTTGCGCTCGTCCTGGTCGCTGGTCGCGACGGCCTTCTCCAGCAATGCATCGATCTCGGGATCGCTCACCTGCGACGCGTTCTGGAACCCGTCGGTGTGCAGGTGGCTGCGCAGCAGATCGGGGTCGACGCCGGAGAAGCCCCAGTCCGTCAGATCGAACGTCTTCGGCTCGTACTGCTCGTTGTAGGCCCCGGGTTCGAGCACCTCGCGCTGGACCTCGAACCCGATCTCCTTGAGGTCGGACTGGATCGCGTTCGCGAGAGCGGCGCGGTCATCCGGAACGGGAGTCCAGGCGATCCATCGCACCGAGAGCCGCTTACCGTCCTTCATACGGATGCCGTCGGTGTCGCGTGCGGTCCATCCCGCCTCGTCGAGGAGCGCGTTCGCGGCGTCCTGGTCGAACGGCCAGCTGCCCTCGAGCGACGCGTCGTAGCCCGGGGTCGTCGAGCCGAGGATGCTCCATGCGCGCGGGAACTGGCCGAAGTAGATCTCCTCCACCGCCGCGTCGATGTCGACGCCGCGCGCGAAGGCCTGACGCACCTTCTCGTCCGCGAACACCCTGTACTTCTCGTTCAGGTACAGCGAGTAAGGCAGACCCGGGTACTCGATCGAATCGACCGTGATGCCGTCGCCGAGATCCTTCGCGAGGTTCGGCGGGATGTTGCTGGCCAGGTCGGCCTCCCCGCTCGTCACCACGCCCGTGCGGACCGAGGCTTCCGGCTGGATCTCCACACGCAGCGTCTCGAACTTCGGGGCCTTCGCATCATGCGGACCCCACGCATAGTCGTCGTTGCGGGTGTACACGATCTCCTGGTCCGGCGTGTACTCGGTGAGCTCGAACGGACCGGTACCGACGGTGACGTCGGGTCCCCCCGCCTTGAGCTTGTCCGCGGACTTCGCGAGGACGGCCGGCGAGTAGAAGCCGAGCTGCGGCGTGCTCGCCGCCTGCAGGAACGGTGCGTACGGCTGCGTGAAGGTCACCGTGACCGTGTAGTCGTCGACGACTTCGGTGCCCTCATAGAAGTCGGCGCCGAGCATGCTGGCCGCCTGCGCGGATGCCGTCTCCGGATCGACGATGCGGTCGAAGTTCGCCTTGACCGCGGCGGCGTCGAACTTCTCGCCGTCGGTGAAGGTCACGTCGTCACGGAGCACGAACGTGTACTCCGTGCTGTCCGGCGAGACCTCCCAGCTCTTCGCGAGCCACGGGCTGAACGTTCCATCCGCCTCCTGGAACACCAGCGAGTCGAGCACCGCCCGCTGCACCATGCCGGAGACGTCGAGCTGGCTCACCTGCGGGTCCATGTGCCCAGCCGAGAGGTTCGCGCCCTCGATGGACCACACGAGCTCTCCGCCCTCGCCGTCCGAGCCGGGAGCCGCGCATGCGCTGAGCACCAGCGCAGTGGCAGCGGCGAGCGCCGCGAAGGGCAGGAGACGACGCACAGGTCTTGCGGGCATGACGGTTCCTCTGGACGAACGGGTCGGGACACCCCATCCTACGGCCGATTGTTGGACGGGGTCGATCTGCGACGGGCTGCCGATGCCCCGATGCTCGGTAGACTGTTCGGCACAACCCACACTCAGGCACGCTCACACAGTGCCGCATACATCGCTCGAGGAGACCTTCATGCCTGCTTCCGAACCGTCGCAGAACCAGATTCCCGACAAGCCCGCACTCGAAGGCCTCGAAGCGAAGTGGGACGCCGCCTGGGCCGAGCAGGGCACGTACCTGTTCGACCGTCTTCGCGCGGCGCAGTCCGGCCGCGAGGGCGTGTACTCGATCGACACCCCGCCTCCGACGGCATCGGGCAGCCTGCACATCGGACACGTGTTCTCCTACACGCACACCGATGTGAAGGCTCGGTTCGAGCGCATGCGCGGAAAGACCGTCTTCTACCCGATGGGTTGGGACGACAACGGCCTGCCGACCGAGCGACGGGTGCAGAACTACTACGGCGTGCGGTGCGACCCCTCGCTCCCGTACACCCCCGATTTCACTCCTCCCTTCGAGGGCGGCGACAACAAGTCGAGCCGCGCGGCCGACCAGCAGCCCATCAGCCGCCGCAACTTCATCGAGCTCTGCGAGCGCCTCACCATCGAGGACGAGAAGCAGTTCGAGGCGCTGTTCCGCCAGCTCGGACTGAGCGTGGACTGGACGCAGACCTACCGCACCATCTCCGACGACACCATCCGACAGAGCCAGCTCGCTTTCCTGCGCAACATCGAGCGCGGCGAGGCCTACCAGGCGCTGGCTCCGACCCTGTGGGACATCGACTTCCGCTCCGCCATCGCGCAGGCCGAGCTCGAGGACCGCGACCAGCAGGCGGCGTATCACACGATCGAGTTCCCGTTCGCGGACGGCTCGGGATCGATCGCGATCGACACCACCCGCCCGGAGCTGCTCCCCGCGTGCATCGCGATCGTGACGCATCCGGAGGGGCCGCACAAGCACCTCATCGGCACCAAGGTGAAGACCCCCTTCTTCGGCGCTGAGATCGAGATCCACGGCCACCACCTCGCCCAGCCCGACAAGGGCACCGGAGCGGCGATGGTCTGCACCTTCGGTGATGTGACCGACATCATCTGGTGGCGCGAGCTGCGCACCACCGAGAACGAGTCCCTGCCGAACATGACCACGATCGGTCTGGACGGGCGATTCCTGCCCGAGGCTCCGGCGTCCGTCGAGAATCCCGAGGCCGCGACCTGGTACGCCGAGGAGATCGCGGGCAAGACCGTCTTCAGTGCGCGCAAGGCCATCGTCGAGAAGCTGCAGGCGACCGGCGACATGACCGCGGTCGGCAAGCCCTTCAACCACGCCGTGAAGTTCTTCGAGAAGGGAGACCGTCCGCTCGAGATCGTCTCCACGCGCCAGTGGTACATCCGCAACGGTGCCCGCGACGGCGAACTGCGCGACAAGCTCATCGCCCACGGCGAGGAACTCTCCTGGCACCCCGAATTCATGCGCGTGCGCTACGAGAACTGGGTGGGCGGTCTCACGGGCGACTGGCTCGTGTCGCGTCAGCGCTTCTTCGGTGTGCCGATCCCCCTCTGGTACGCCCTCGACGAGAACGGCGAGCGCGATTATGACCGCGTGCTCACCCCGGATGCGGCGTCGCTCCCGATCGATCCGACCACCGACGTGCCCGCCGGGTACACCGTGGACCAGCGCGGCGTGCCGGGTGGCTTCGACGCGGAGGCCGACATCCTCGACACCTGGGCGACCTCGTCCCTCACACCGCAGCTCGCGGGCGGCTGGCAACGTGATGAGGAGCTGTGGCAGCTCACCGCTCCGTTCGACCTGCGCCCGCAGGGCCAGGACATCATCCGCACCTGGCTGTTCTCCACCATGCTGCGTTCGACGCTCGAAGACGACAGGACGCCGTGGCGCAACGCCGCGATCTCGGGCTTCATCGTCGACCCCGACCGCAAGAAGATGTCGAAGTCGAAGGGCAACGTGGTCACCCCGGCCGACGTGCTCGACGCCCACGGCTCGGACGCGGTGCGTTACTGGGCCGCATCGAGCCGCCTCGGTATGGACGCGGCATTCGACCTGCAGAACCCCACGCAGGTCAAGATCGGCCGTCGTCTGGCCATCAAGGTGCTCAACGCCGCCAAGTTCGTGCTGTCGTTCCCCGTGCCCGACGGCGCACAGGTCACGCACGCCCTCGATGCGTCGATGCTGACAGCCCTCGACGGCGTCGTGGTCGAGGCGACCAAGGCATTCGAGCGGTATGACGCCGCTCGTGCTCTGGAGCTCACCGAGGCCTTCTTCTGGACGTTCTGCGACGACTACCTCGAGCTCGTGAAGGAACGCGCCTACAACCAGGCCGATGTGGGGCAGGCATCCGCGGCGCTCTCGCTGCGTCTGGCCCTGTCGACGCTGCTGCGCCTGCTGGCTCCCGTGCTGTCCTTCGCGGCAGAGGAGTCGTGGTCCTGGTTCGAGGAAGGGTCCGTGCACACCGCCGCGTGGCCGACGCCTCTCGGTATCGACGGTGACCCGGCCGTGCTCGCCGCGGCCAGCGAGGCGCTGATCGGCATCCGTCGCGCGAAGACCGAGGCGAAGGCCTCGCAGAAGACTCCGGTCTCACGTGCGGCGATCGCCGCCCCCGCAGCGAAGCTCGATGCCCTCCGTGCCGCAGCCGATGACCTCCGCGCCGTCGGCCGCATCGCCGAGCTCGAGTTCACCGAGGCCGAGGCGTTCGCGGTCACCGCGATCGAGCTCGCCCCGGTCGAGGCCTCCTGATGCAGCTGGGCACGCGCTGGGCGGCCGGGTCCGAGGCTCCGGCCTCCGTCCCGGCATCCCTCCGGCCGGCGATCGCCGAGGTCGAGTCCCGGGGCCTCACGGGCCACTGGACGCTCACGTGGCTGGAGGGGCGCGCGATCGCGGAGCTCGACGCGGGCTGGGAGGTCTTCCAGACCGCGACCGGCGAGATCGTCGTCCGTCCCTTCCAGGACTGAGTCCCGGCCGGGACCGCGCTACGCCTCAGCGCCGCGTCAGGCCGAGCTGTGCGAGTGCGTGATCGACTGCGCGCGGATCCTGCCTGCGGGTCTGCTGCTCGCGCAGCAGGTCGAGGGCGATCTCACGTCGCTCGGCACGTCGGGAGATGCGGTGCTCGACGTACGCGGTGAGATGGTCGGCGAGTCGCAGCAGCCCGCGTTCGGTCTGCGTCGGAGCCACCAGGTGAAGCGTCGCGCTGGTCATGATTCCTCCAGGATGTCGTCGCCGGATCCGTGCGTCGCGTGCTGCGGCGTCGGCAGGTCGAAGAGTTCGGTGCGGAGCGAGACGCGTCGCACATCGGGTCCGGTCTGGCCCCGGTAGCGCTCGATGGCCCTCTCGACGATGGTCTCGAGCTCCTCGCGGAGCGACATGGCCTGCTCCGGCGTCATATCGAGGTGCGTGGTGATGGTGATCCCCACATCGCGCCACGCCTCCGGGACCTCGGACTGGGGTCGGTTGAGGTACGACATCAGGGTCTCGTGCCGCAGACGGAAGAACTCCGACGTCACGATCTGGGCAGCCGCCCGATTCGACGGCGAAGTCATCTCGTCAGGACCGGGCACGTCGATGCGCCCCTTGGGCCGTTCCCACCACCGCTCGCGCGCCGTGCCTCGCCCCTCGACTTCGCGGATGAGATCGTGAGCAGCCAACGCGCGGAGGTGATAGCTGGTCGACCCCGATGTCTCCCCTACGAGTGCAGCGAGCGAACTGGCGGTCTGCGGACCGCGCGCGGCGAGGATGTCGAAGATCTTCACCCGGAGCGGGTGCGCCAGCGCCTTCAGGGCGCTGGCATCGAGAGTCCTGACCTGCGTCTCGTTCGTCATGCATGCAAAGATACCCTTGCAAATATTTCTTTGCAAGGGTTTCTTTGCAACTAGCCCCGGTTCTGTCGCAGGGTCAGGTGCAGGGCCCGTCGCAGGGTCAGTTGCAGGGTCAGTCGACGACAGCGCGTGCGGCGACGAAGGCCTCCACGCAGCGCTCGACCTGCTCGGGTGTGTGAGCCGCCGACAGCTGCACGCGGATCCGCGCCAGCCCGCGCGGCACGACGGGGAAGCTGAATGCGGTCACGTACACGCCGCGCTCCTGCATCTCCCTGGCGATCCTCGCCGTCTTCGCCGCATCGCCGAACATGACGGGCACGATGGGGTGCTCCCCGGGGAGCAGGTCGAATCCCTCGGCGGTCATGCGCTCGCGGAACAGGGAGGCATTGCGGCGCAGACGCGCACGAAGGTCGGCGGACCCCTCGACGAGATCGAGGGCGGTCAGGGTTCCGGCCACGATCGCGGGAGCGAGTGTGTTCGAGAACAGATAGGGACGAGAGCGCTGACGCAGCAGGGCCACGATCTCGGCGTGCGAGGCGACGTACCCGCCCGATGCACCGCCCAGCGCCTTGCCGAACGTCCCGGTGTAGATGTCGACGCGATCGGCGACCCCGCACAGCTCCGGCGTCCCCCGACCGTTCTCCCCCACGAAGCCGACGGCATGCGAGTCGTCGACGAAGACCAGTGCGTCATAGCGCTCGGCCAAGTCGCAGATCTCGGCGAGCGGCGCGATGTACCCATCCATCGAGAACACGCCGTCCGTCACGATCACCCGGAACCGGGCCTTTTCCGCCGCCTTCAGCTGCTCTTCGAGATCGCTCATGTCGCGGTTTCGATAGCGAAGCCTCTGCGCCTTCGAGAGCCGGATCCCGTCGATGATCGACGCATGGTTCAGCTCGTCCGAGATGATGGCGTCCTCGGCGGAGAAGAGCGTCTCGAACACGCCGCCATTCGCGTCGAAGCATGACGAGTACAGGATGGCTTCGTCCGTGCCGAGGAAGTCGGCGAGCCGACGCTCCAGCTCGAGGTGCTGCTCCTGGGTGCCGCAGATGAAGCGCACGCTCGCAAGCCCATAGCCCCATTCCTGCAAGGCCGTCGTCGCCGCGTCGAGGATGCGCGGGTCGTCGGCGAGCCCGAGGTAGTTGTTGGCGCAGAAGTTCAGCACCTCTGCGCCGTCGGCGGTGATCTCCGCGTTCTGGGGGCCGCGGATGCCGCGCTCATGCTTGGTGAGCCCGGCCTCCTCGATGCCCGCCAGCTCATCCGACACATGCTTCTGAAAAGTCCCGTACATCACAGCTCCGTCCAGTCGAGGATGATCTTGCCTGTTCCCGCTGACTCGGCCGCGGCGAATCCGTGTTCCCAGTCGCGAGCGGGGACCACCTCCGCGATCACGCGGCCGATGGCGTCCCGCAGGGAGGCGCTGGTCTGCAGCATCGCTCCCATCGCGTTCCACGTCTCGAACATCTCGCGCCCGTAGATGCCCTTGATCGTGAGCATGTGGGTGACGAGCTTGCCCCAGTCGATGCCGAATCCCGCGCTCGGCAGACCCAGCATCGCGATGCGACCGCCGTGGTTCATGTTGTCGATCATGGCGGGGAGGGCCGACGGCGCACCGCTCATCTCGAATCCGATGTCGAAGCCCTCCCGCATGCCGAGCGCCTGTTGCGCTTCGCGGATGTCGCGGACCGAGACGTCGACGACCTCGTCGGCGCCCATCCGGCGGGCCATCTCCAGACGCGGCGCGCTGACGTCCGTCGCCGTGATGAACCGTGCTCCCGCATGCCGGGCGACGGCGATCGCCATCAGCCCGATGGGTCCGCAGCCGGTGACGAGCACGTCCTCTCCGACGAGTGGGTAGGTGAGCGCTGTGTGCACGGCATTGCCCAGGGGATCGAAGATGGCCCCCAGCTCGGGGGTCACTTCCGAGTGATGGACCCAGACGTTCGCCGCGGGCAGCACGAGGTACTCCGCGAAGGCGCCGTCGCGTTGCAGACCGAGACCGATCGTGCGGATGCACATCTGGCGGCGACCCGCTCGACAGTTGCGACAGGTGCCGCAGACGATGTGTCCTTCGCCGGAGACCCGATCGCCGACGGCGATGTCGCGCACGCCAGGGCCGACCTCCACGACCTCCCCGTAGAACTCGTGACCGGGGATCAGCGGTGCGGCGATCGCGGACGCCGCCCATTCGTCCCAGCGGAGGATGTGCAGATCGGTGCCGCAGATCCCCGTGCGCAGCACGCGGATGACGACGTCGTCAGTTCCGGCGGTCGGGTCGGGGCGCTCGACGAGCTCGAGTCCCGCACCGGCTGCGGCTTTGAACAGTGCCTTCATGATCTCGATCACACCGCACCTGACGTTGTAGAACAATCGGCATCGTCTGCACCGTCGATGTAGCGAGAGCTACACTGTGGTCGTGGAACTCCATCAACTGCAGATCCTGAGGGAGCTCGGCGCCCTCGGCAGCGTGACCGCCGTGGCCGACGCGCTCAGAGTCACTCCGTCTGCGGTGTCCCAGCAACTCGCAGCCCTGCAGAGGGGTGTTCCGACACCGCTGACACGCCGGATCGGCCGGACCCTCGCCCTTACGCCCGCCGGTGAAGTGCTGGCGACGGCCGGCGCCGAGGCGATCGACGCGATGGCCGCAGCACGGCATGCCCTCGACGAGTTCGAGGGAGCCGCGACGGGAGTCGTGAGCATCAGCGGATTCCACAGCGTCGGGCAGGCCCTGTTCGGCGCGCTGGTGCGGGTACTGGCGTCCGCAGAGGATGCGCCGACGGTCCAGCTCACCGACGAGGATGTCGCGCAGAGCGAGTTCCCCGCGCTCACCGCCCGCTACGACCTCGTGCTCGCGCACCGCATGGAGCACTCCGACCCCTGGCCCACGCAAGGCGTGCGCAGTCTCACCCTCATACGTGAGCCCCTCGATGTCGCCGTCTCGATCTCCCACCCTCTCGCCGGCCGCGCCAGCCTCACTCCGGCCGACGTCGCAGGACAGAGATGGGTCACCAGTCGCATCGGCTACTCCCCCGACGATGTCCTTCGTGCGGTGTCGGCCGTCGCCCACCACCCTGTCGACATCCAGCACCGCATCAACGACTACGGCGCGGTGTCGGCGGTCGTGGCGGCAGGTGGGGTGATCGGAATGCTGCCGCGCTTCACCTCACGGAGCGTCGATGATCGCGAGATCGTGCGGATCCCGCTCGAGGGGGTGAGCACGCACCGGATGATCGATCTGCTCGCCCGCCCGGAGACCCTGCGTCGTCGATCGGTCCGCGTGGTGGTGGAAGCGCTGCGCGGAGTGATGACGCGCCTGAGCGAGGACGGTTCCTGAGCCTGGACAGCCGGGGTGGATAGGCTCGGAAGATGACCGACGCCACGAATCCGCTGCTGCAGCCGTCGACGCTCCCCTACGGCCTCCCGGACTACGGCGCGATCCGGCCCGAACACTACCTCCCCGCGTTCCAGGCGGGTTTCGAGGAGCAGCGTCGCGAGATCGCGCGCATCACCATGGTGCGCTCGATGCCGACGTTCGAGAACACGCTTGAGGCGCTGGAACGATCCGGCGAGCTCCTCGACCGCGTGGCGCACACCTTCTATACCGTGAGTTCGGCCGATGCGACGCCCGAGATCCAGGCGATCGATGAGCAGCTGGCACCGCTCATGGCCGCGCATCAGGACGCGATCACGCTCGACGGCCAGCTCTACTGGCGGGTGCAGCACGTGTACGACCAGCGTGACTCCCTGGATCTCGACCCTGAGCAGCGCTACCTGGTGGAGCGCCACCACCGCGAGATGACCCACGCGGGTGCGGGTCTCGACGACGAGGCCAAGGCGCAGCTGACCGCACTGAACCAGAAGCTCTCGACGCTGACGAACACGTTCGAACGCAACCTCCTGAACGACACCAACGACCTCGCCGTGGTCTTCGACACCGCCGACGAGCTCGACGGGCTGAGCGCGGGAGAGCTGTCAGCCGCCGCGCGCGCGGCAGCGGACAGGGGCCTCGACGGCAGGTACCTGATCACCCTGCCGCTCTTCACCGGGCATCCTGCACTGGCACAGCTGCGCGTACGGGAGTCGAGGCGGCGCATCATGGCCGCCTCGCACGCGCGCGGATCCCGGGACAATGCCAACGACAACCGAGGGGTGCTCCTCGAGATCGTGCGGTTGCGGGCGAAACGCGCCACACTGCTCGGCTACGACTCGCACGCCGCCTACATCACCGCCGACGAGACCGCTGGAACTCCGGATGCCGTCGAAGAGATGCTCCGTCGCCTCGCAGCCCCGTCCGCGCGCAACGCCCGTGCCGAGCACGCGGCCCTCCAGGCGATCGTCGACGAGACCGAGGCAGCACCCTTCCCGGTCGAGGCGCATGACTGGGCTTTCTACACCGAACGAGTGCGTACAGCCAGGTACGACATTGACTCCAGTGCGCTGCGCCCCTGGTTCGAGGCAGAGCGCGTCCTGCAGGAAGGTGTCTTCTTCGCGGCGACCCGACTCTACGGCGTCACCTTCTCCGAGCGAGACGACCTCGCCGCGTACCATCCCGGCGCACGCGTCTTCGAGGTGCGCGATGAGGACGGCACCGCGGTCGGCCTGTACGTGCTCGATCTGTACACCCGGGACTCGAAGCGTGGCGGCGCGTGGATGAACGCGATCGTGAGCCAATCGCGCCTGCGCGGCACGGCTCCCGTCGTCGTCAACAACCTGAACGTGCCGCTTCCGGGAGATGGCGAGCCGACGTTGCTGACTCTCGATGAGGTGACCACGCTGTTCCACGAGTTCGGGCATGCGCTGCACGGACTCTTCGCGACCGTGACCTACCCACACTTCGCCGGGACGAATGTGTTCCGCGACTTCGTGGAGTTCCCGAGCCAGGTCAACGAGATGTGGATCCTGTGGCCTGAGGTGCTCGACAACTACGCACGCCACCACGAGACCGGTGCGCCGCTCGACCCCGCGATCGTGGAGCGCCTGCGAGCGACCGAGACGTTCGACCAGGGGCATGCCACCAGCGAGTATCTGGCGGCGGCCTGGTTGGATCAGGCCTGGCATCGCCTCGGCACCGACGTGCAGGTCACCGACGTCGCCGCGTTCGAGGCTGCCGCATTGGCGGACATCGGCCTGGACGACCCTGCCGTCCCGACACGGTACTCGTCGACGTACTTCGCCCACGTCTTCTCCGGCGGGTACAGCGCGGGCTACTACTCGTACATCTGGAGCGAGGTGCTCGACGCCGACACGGTCGAGTGGTTCCGCACGAACGGCGGCCTCACCCGGGGCAACGGCGACCGGTTCCGTCGGCGTCTGCTCGGGGTGGGCGGCTCGAAGGATCCGCTCGACGCCTACCGCGACTTCCGTGGCCGCGATGCCGAGATCCAACCGCTCCTGAAGCGCCGTGGACTGGGCGACGGAGTCGTGAGACTCTGAGCGCATGAACGCATTCCCTGAGTCCCCATTCGGTCCCGCGGACCGCCTCGACCTCGACGCCGTCCCCCTCGCGGTGATCCGCCACAACGGCATCCGTCTGGCCGACATCCAGGAGGCATTCGACGCCGGCTACTCGGCGATCGCGCTCACCTTCGCCGGAGACGTGCTGGTCCCGACCGGCCCCGCGCTCGCGATCTATCACGGAGATCCGATGGACGTCTTCGACCTCGAACTCGGCTTCCCCGTGCAGACTCCCCCGGAGAACCCGATCCCCACGGCCAGCGGGCGCGTCATCGTCGCCTCAAGGCTGCCCGCGGGCCCTGCGGTCGCGACGACCCTGTTCGGCTCGTACGAGGAGCTCGGCGGCGCCTGGGGTGGTCTCGTCGAGCGTGCAGGCGCCCAGGGGCTCCGTCCCGGCGGCGTCTGGATCGAGATCTACGTGTCCGACCCGAGCACCACCCCGTCAGAGCTGCGCACCGATCTCGTCATGCCGACCGCCTGAGGTCATCAGACGTCTACGGGATCGGCGGGACGCATCGTCCGAGCTGCTCCATCGCTTTGTACCAGGTGAGCTGGTGGTAGCTCTGCGAGAGGCGGTCGCCGAGTCCGTCCAGTGACAGCACGTGCACGGCGATCGACTCGCTGTCGTCGAGCGACTGCTCCGCGATGCGCGTGCATCCGCGAGCGAGGAAGTGATGCACGCGGTTGGTGTGGTTGCCGAAGTTCGCCCACGTCGCACCGAGGTCGATGAGCTCATCTGCCACGAAGCCCGTCTCCTCCAGGAGTTCGCGGGCGGCCGCATCCTCCGGAGCCTCGCCAGGCTCTACTCCCCCGCCGATCGTGCCGAGCGCCACGACGCGGGCGCCGTGCCGATATTCCTCCACCAGGATGGCATCGTCGTTCCGGTCGAGGGCGAGGACCGAGATCCAGTCGCCGTACTCCAGCACGTAGTACGGGGCTATCGAGCGCCCGCTCACGTCTTCGCAGCTGTCCTCATGCAGTCGGATCCATCGGTCGGCGACGAGAGTGTTCCTCGCCACCGTCTTCCAGGGAACCGGGTCCGCGCTCATGCGCTCTTGCGCTTGCGCTCCATCACGATCGTCGGCGGTGCGCCTTCATCGACGGCTGCACGGGTGACGATGACCTTGGCGACGTCCTCCGCCGAGGGGATCTCGAACATGATGGGTCCGAGCACGTCCTCCAGGATCGCCCGGAGTCCACGGGCACCGGTCTTGCGTTCGACGGCCAGGTCGGCGATGGATCGCAGCGCATCTTCTTCGAACTCGAGCTGCACGCCGTCGATCTCGAACATGCGCTGGTACTGCTTCACCAGCGCATTGCGCGGCCCGGTAAGGATGTCGATCAGTGCATCCTGGTCGAGCGGCGACACATTGGTGACGACCGGCAGACGCCCGATGAACTCGGGGATCAGCCCGAACTTGTGCAGGTCTTCCGGGAGCACCTCGCTGAACAGGTCGAGGTCCTTGCCCTTGTCGTGCAGCGGGGCACCGAAGCCGATGCCGTGCTTGCCGACGCGCGCCGAGACGATGTCTTCGAGACCGGCGAAGGCCCCGGCGACGATGAACAGCACGTTCGACGTATCGATCTGCAGGAACTCCTGATGCGGGTGCTTGCGACCGCCCTGCGGAGGGACCGACGCGACCGTGCCCTCGATGATCTTCAGGAGGGCCTGCTGCACGCCCTCGCCCGAGACGTCGCGGGTGATCGACGGGTTCTCGGCCTTGCGGGCGATCTTGTCGACCTCGTCGATGTAGATGATGCCCTGCTCGGCGCGCTTGACGTCGTAGTCCGCGGCCTGGATGAGCTTGAGGAGGATGTTCTCGACGTCTTCTCCGACGTAGCCGGCCTCGGTCAGCGCCGTGGCGTCGGCGACGGCGAAGGGGACGTTGAGGCGCTTCGCGAGCGTCTGCGCGAGGTAGGTCTTGCCGCAGCCGGTCGGCCCGATGAGCAGGATGTTGCTCTTGGCGATCTCGACCTCTTCGGCCTTCTGCTCGGCCGTCTGCAGGGTGCCGTGTGCCCGCACCCGCTTGTAGTGGTTGTAGACGGCGACGGCGAGAGCGCGCTTGGCGGGCTCCTGCCCGACCACGTACTCCTCGAGGAAGGCGAAGATCTCACGCGGCTTCGGGAGCTCGAACTCGGCGACCCCGTCTGCGGACGACTCGGCCATCCGCTCTTCGATGATCTCGTTGCACAGCTCGACGCACTCGTCGCAGATGTACACGCCGGGGCCGGCGATGAGCTGCTGGACCTGCTTCTGACTCTTTCCGCAGAAAGAGCATTTGAACAGGTCAGCGCTTTCACCGATGCGGGCCATGCGCGTCCTCCTAGGGGGGATCAGAGATCGTTCTTCGAGCCTAACCTCTGCATACGACACCGGGCCGCATTGAGGGCATTCGACATCGGATCGCGAAACGATGAAGGGGCCGGGAGCCTTCAGCTGCCCGGTCGTGGGCGAAGGCTCCCGACCCCCTTCATGAGGTCGTCAGAACGGTCAGACCATGCTCTTGGTGTGCCAGACGGTCTTCACCTCGGTGAAGGCACCGATCCGCTCCGGCGAGGCGACGACGTCTCCCGGGGCGAGCACCCGCTTGAGCGTCTCCGCCGCGGCGATCTGCATGTCGACCCAGTCGAGAGCGCCGGCTCCGGCCAGGTCGAGAGCGTTCACGTCCTGGTGCGAAGCCAGCCACGGAGCGATCTCCGCGGGCGAACCCGTCAGCACGTTCACGACTCCGCCCGGGACGTCGCTGGTGGCGAGGACCTCGGCGAGGCTGATGGCCGAGAGCGGGTGCTGCTCGCTCGCGACGACCACAACCGTGTTCCCGGCGACCAGAGCCGGAGCCACGACCGACACCAGACCGAGCAGCGCCGAGTCCTGCGGGGCGACGATCGCCACGACACCGGTCGGCTCTGGCACGGAGATGTTGAAGTACGGCCCCGACACGGGGTTCGCGTTGCCCGCCACCTGTGCGTACTTGTCGCACCATCCGGCGTACCAGACCCAGAGGTCGATAGCTTCATCGACCTGCGAGGCCGCGGCCGCGGACGACACGCCCTCCTGAGCCGCGATCTCGTCGATGAACTGCGCGCGACGCCCCTCCAGCACCTCCGCGACGCGGTACAGGACCTGGCCGCGGTTGTAGGCGGTCGCACCGGACCAGCCCTTGACGGCGGATCGGGCGGCGACCACGGCGTCGCGGGCGTCCTTGCGGGAGCCCTTCGCGGCGTTCGCGAGGAAGGCCCCCTTCGGCGTGAGCACCTCGTACGTGCGGCCGGACTCGCTCCGCGGGAAGGCCCCGCCGATCGCCAGCTTGTACGTCTTCGGAACAGTCAGTCGCTTGCTCATGCTGCGGCTCCCTTGAGGTAGGCGGTGAGACCCTGGCGACCGCCCTCGCGGCCGAATCCGGACTCCTTGTACCCGCCGAACGGGCTCGACGGGTCGAAGCGGTTGAAGGTGTTGGCCCAGATCACGCCGGCACGCAGGCGGTCAGCCACAGCGAGGATGCGCGATCCCTTGTCGGACCAGATCCCGGCGGAGAGACCGTAGGGCGTGTTGTTCGCCTTCGCGATCGCCTCGGCGGGCGTGCGGAAGGTGAGCACCGAGAGCACCGGGCCGAAGACCTCGTCGCGGGCGATGCGATGCGATGCCTCGACACCGGTGAAGATGGTGGGTGCGAACCAGAAACCCTGCTCCGGAATGGCGCAGTCCGCGGTCCAGCGCTCGGCGCCCTCGGCCTCGCCGATGTCGCTGAGCTCGCGGATACGGGCCAGCTGCGCAGCGGAGTTGATCGCACCGATGTCGGTGTTCTTGTCGAGGGGGTCGCCCAGACGCAGGGTCGACAGACGCGTCTTGAGCCTGTCGACGACCTCGTCGTGGATCGACTCCTGCACGAGTAGACGACTGCCGGCGCAGCACACGTGACCCTGGTTGAAGAAGATCCCGTTCACGATGCCTTCGACCGCCTGGTCGATGGGGGCGTCGTCGAAGACGATGTTCGCAGCTTTCCCGCCGAGCTCCAGCGTCAGCTTCTTGTGGGTGCCTGCCACGGCCCGTGCGATGTCACGGCCGACACTGGTTGAACCGGTGAAGGCGACCTTGTCGACGTCGGGGTGGCGCACGAGGGTGGAACCGGTGGCTCCGGCACCCGTCACGATGTTCACGACACCCGCCGGCAGGTCGGCCTGCTGCAGGATCTCCGCGAAGATCAGCGCCGTGAGGGGCGTGGTCTCTGCGGGCTTGAGCACGACCGTGTTGCCCGCGGCGAGGGCGGGAGCGATCTTCCACGCCAGCATCAGCAGAGGGAAGTTCCAGGGGATGATCTGACCGGCGACGCCCAGCGCGCGGGGGTCGGCGCCGAGACCCGCATGGTCGAGCTTGTCCGCCCAGCCCGCGTAGTAGAAGAACCAGGAGGCGACGAGCGGCACGTCGACGTCACGGCTCTCCTTGATCGGCTTGCCGTTGTCGAGGCTCTCGGCGACGGCGAGCTCGCGAGCGCGCTCCTGCACGAGGCGGGCGATGCGGAAGAGGTACTTCCCACGGTCGCGACCGCTCATCTTCGACCAGGTCTTCTCGTAGGCACGACGGGCGGCGGCGACCGCGCGGTCGACATCCTCGTCGCTGGCCGAGGCGATCTCGGCGATGTGCTTCTCCGTCGCCGGCGAGATCGTGTGGAACGGGGTGCCGGAACCGTCGACGAACTCGCCGTCGATGAACAGGCCGTAGCTGTCCTTGAGGTTCAGGATCGCGGTGGACTCCGGTGCGGGAGCGTATTCCAGAAATGACATGTTCGTCTTCCCGTCAGTCGATCGTGACGTAGTCGGGGCCCGAGTAGTGGCCGGAGCTGAGCTTCTGACGCTGCAGGAGCACATCGTTGAGGAGGCTGGATGCGCCGAACCGGAAGAGGTGCGGCTGCAACCACTCCTCGCCCACCGTCTCGGCGACAGTCACCAGGTACTTCACCGCGTCCTTCGAGGAGCGGATGCCACCGGCCGGCTTCACGCCGATCTTCTCGCCGGTGCCGCGGTGCCAGTCACGCACGGTCTCCAGCATGAGAAGAGTCGTCGGAAGCGTCGCGGCGGGCTGCACCTTTCCGGTCGAGGTCTTGATGAAGTCCCCTCCCGCCAGGATGCCCAGCCACGAGGCGCGCTTGATGTTGTCGTAGGTGTTCAGCTCGCCGGTCTCCAGGATCACCTTGAGCGAGGCGTATGAACCGTCCTCGCGACGGCATGCTTCCTTGACCTGGGCGATCTGGTCGAACACGAGGCCGTAGCGGCCGGAGAGGAAAGCCCCACGGTCGATGACCATGTCGATCTCGTCGGCTCCGGCGGCGACCGCCTCAGCGGTGTCGGCGAGCTTGATCGCGAGAGACGAGCGCCCGCTCGGGAACGCCGTGGCCACCGCGGCGACGGAGATCATTCCGTCGTCGGGGTCGCCGTGCAGGCCGCCGAGCGCGACGACGGCGTCGCCGACCATGTCGCCATAGACGCAGACCGCGGCGACCCGTGGAGTCGAGGGGTCTGCGGCGTCGGGGGTCTTCGCCTTGGCGACTAGCGAGCGCACCTTGCCAGGGGTGTCCGCACCCTCGAGCGTCGTGAGGTCGATCAGCTTGATGATCGTGTCGAGGGCCCACGCCTTCGAGGTGGTCTTGATGGAGCGGGTGCCGAGCCCGGCAGCGCGCTGCTCGAGACCGACGGCATCCACACCGGGGAGTCCGTGCAGGAAACGTCGGAGGGTGGCGTCGTCGGGCTCTCCGCCCAGAACGTCCACCGCCGTCCTGCGGCTGAGTTCTTTGGTCGTCACTGTTCCTCCAACAATGCTCGTGCTGTGGTCTCATCGGTCACCAGAACGCCGCACAGGCCGCTGGTGACCACGGTTCGTGCGATGTCGTGCTTGGCGGGGCCCGCCGTGACGAAGATCGCGCGGGCGGCTCCGCGCAGACGATCGAGCGAGACGCCGACCGTTCGCGCATCGAGCTGCGAGTCGACGATGTTCCCCTCGGCGTCGACGTAGCGGCCGAGAACGTCTCCGACGGCGCCGCGACGCGCGAGCTCTTCCACGTCCTCAGCGCTGAGGTAGCCGTTCTCGACGTGCGCGGATGAAGCGTCGCACGGCCCTGCGGTGAACAGGAATGCCTGCGCCTCCGCTGCTTCTTCGAGCACGGCAGCGACGGTGCGGTCGGACTCGATCGCCTGCTTCGTCTCCACACGCTCGAGGATGGCCGGGCTCGGCAACAGCGAGACCTGGCCAGACGCGCGCTGAGCGATCGTGACAGCGAGGCCTGCCGCCCCGCCGGAGCGCCGATTCAGGCTCACTCCCCCGTTGAGCTGCACGACCGTCACGCCGTTCGCCCATCCATCCGGGAGCGCCTCGGCGACGGCGCGGAGCGTGCGCCCCCAGCTCACCCCGAGTGTGCGGGGCACCGGCCGCAGTGCGGTCAGGAAGTCGGCGGCGGCCTGCGCCACCCGCTCGAGCGTGCCGTCATCGCCTTCCGGGGCCGGCACGACGACGGCGTCCGTCAGTCCGAATCGGTCGACCAGAAGCCGCTCGAGGCCGAGCCTGCGGGCGCGGGGATGCACGATCTCGATGCGCACGATGCCGCGTTCGCGAGCCTGCGTCAGCAGGCGGCCGACCTTCCAGCGGGAGATCTTGAGGAGTCCGCCGATCTCGTCCTGGGTCTTGTCCTCGTCGTAGTACAGCTCGGCGACGCGAACCATGAGCAGATCTTCTTCCACGGCATCCTCCTTCCTCTCCCAGAGTAGGCCCTCATCAGCGTTCGCGCATCATGATGCTCATATGCGCAATCGCGCGTGGGGGCTCTGCACATCCGCCGGGCACGACGAAGGGCGCCCGTCGTGATGACGGACGCCCTTCGGGATCGATCGGGTCAGACGCGCTTGCGCGTCGTGAGGACCTGGTCGACGATGCCGTACTCCAGTGCCTGTGCGGCGGAGAGGATGTTGTCGCGATCGATGTCGCGGTTCACCTGCTCCGGCGTGCGCTTCGTGTGGCCGGCGAGGGTCTCCTCGAGCCAGGTCCGCATGCGGAGGATCTCCGCGGCCTGGATCTCGATGTCGGAGGCCTGGCCGTGGCCCGCCTCGCCCATCGCGGGCTGGTGGATCAGCACGCGGGCGTTCGGGAGCGCGAGGCGCTTGCCCGGCGCGCCGGCTGCGAGCAGCACGGCCGCAGCGGAGGCCGCCTGGCCGAGCACGACCGTCTGGATCTGCGGTGCGACGTACTGCATCGTGTCGTAGATCGCCGTCATCGCGGTGAACGAACCACCGGGCGAGTTGATGTACATGGTGATGTCGCGCTCGGCATCCTGGCTCTCCAGGACGAGGAGCTGCGCCATGACATCGTCGGCCGACGCGTCATCGACCTGCACGCCGAGGAAGATCACGCGGTCTTCGAACAGCTTGTTGTACGGGTCCTGGCGCTTGAATCCGTAGGCGGTGCGCTCCTCGAACTGCGGGAGCACGTAGCGGCTGGAAGGCAGGTCACCGGCTGAGCGGAAGGTGGGTGTGTACATGAGCGTCCTTTCGCTTTCCGTTACTCGGTGTCCTGGTCGGTTCCGCCGCCGCCGATGACGTCGGAGGCCGATTCGCGGATGTGGTCGACGAAGCCGTACTCGAGCGCTTCCTCGGCGGTGAACCAGCGGTCGCGGTCACCATCGGCGTTGATCTGCTCGACCGACTTGCCGGTCTGCGCCGCCGTGATCTCCGCGAGGCGGTTCTTCATCGACATGATGAGCTGCGCCTGGGTCTGGATGTCGCTCGACGTGCCGCCGAAGCCGCCGTGCGGCTGGTGCAGCAGCACCCGGGCGTTGGGCGTGATGTAGCGCTTGCCCTTGGTGCCGGCGGTCAGCAGCAGCTGACCCATCGATGCGGCCATTCCGATGCCGACCGTGACGATGTCGTTCGGCACGAACTGCATCGTGTCGTAGATCGCCATGCCCGCGGTGATCGAACCGCCGGGCGAGTTCACGTAGAGGTAGATGTCTCGCTCGGAGTCTTCTGCGGCGAGAAGAAGGATCTTCGCGCAGATCTCGTTCGCGTTCTCGTCGCGCACCTCCGACCCCAGCCAGATGATGCGGTCCTTCAGCAACCTGTCGAAGACGCTCGTTGCGAGGAGGGGTTCTGCAGCCATGTCAGCTCCTGATTCCGTGTTTCAGTGATTCGAATCTACCGGCGACAACGCGGCACCCAGGCCGTGTTCGCCGTCGGCATATCAGGTGTCGGCGTCCGCGATCTCGCGGGCATACGCCGTCATCGACCGGTGGTAGCGCGGCAGATGCGGGACCAGGGCGAGCAGCGCGACCGAGAGACCCTGCGCCGGTCGCCCCGCACTCGCGAGGATGAGGGCATGCACGCACGCGATGGCGTCACGGTAGGGACCGTCTGCCGACAGCTGCTCCTCGGCGCGGATCACGGCGAGGGCCTCGTCGTACTCGCCCAGATTCCGCAGCGAGCTCGCCATCTGGATCACGCATTGCGGGCGATGCTCAGCATCCAAACCCAATGCCAGCGCGCGCCGATACAGAACGATGGCCTCCCCGGGCCTTCCCGCGGAATCCCGTGCGCCTGCGCGTTCGAACTCGGCGCGGGCGTCGTCTGCTCCGCGCTCGGCGGCGAGGGCGTCGATGCGGGCGATGGTGTCGTCACCGACCTCTTCACCCGTCGCGTCGTCCCACACCTCGTCGATGCGCTCATCCCACGTCTTCATGATTGCCCTCCCTGGATGGAAAAGAGGGCGGATGCCGCAGCACCCGCCCTCTTCACTGGATCGTGTCCGATCACTCGGCCTTGTCGGCCGCCTTCTTCGCCGGAGCCTTCTTGGCCGGAGCCTTCTCAGCCGGGGCCTTCTTGGCGGCGGGCTTCTTGGCAGCCGGCTTCTCGGCCTCGTCAGCGTCATCGGCCTTCTTGGCCGGAGCCTTCTTGGCGGCGGGCTTCTTGGCCGGAGCCTTCTTGGCCGACTTCTCCTCGGCGTCGGTGGACTCGGCGTCGGTGGACTCCGCCTCGTCGTCGGTGACGATGAAGTCGGACAGATCGACGGCCTTGCCGTTGCTGTCGACGACCTTCACCTTGCCGAGCGCGATCGCAAGGGCCTTGTTGCGCGCGACCTCTCCGACGAGCGCCGGGAGCTGGTTCGAGGACTGCAGCGCCTCGACGAACTCCTGCGGAGCCATGCCGTACTGCGCAGCCGACTGGATGAGGTACTGGCTGAGCTCTTCCTGCGAGACCTGCACATCGGCCTGCTCGGCGATCGTGTCGAGGAGCACCTGCGTGCGGAACTGCTTCTCGCTCGCCTCGGTGACCTCGGCGCGGTGCACCTCGTCCTCGAGACGGCCTTCGCCCTCGAGGTGGTTGTGCACCTCGTCCTCGATGAGCTGCGGCGGAACGGGGATCTCGATCTGCTCGAGCAGCACCTCGACGAGCTTGTCGCGCGCGGCGGAACCCTGCGTGAAGACGCCCTGCTGAGCGACGCGCTCGGCCAGGCTCTCGCGGAGCTCGGCGATCGTGTCGAACTCGCTCGCGATCTGCGCGAAGTCGTCGTCGGCCTCGGGGAGCTCGCGCTCCTTGACGGCCTTGACGGTCACGGAGACCTCGGCCTCGGAGCCGGCGTGGTCGCCACCGACGAGAGCGGAGCGGAAGGTGGTGTCCTCACCGGCGGTGAGCGACTCGATCGCGTCGTCGATGCCCTCGAGCAGCTCGCCGGAGCCGATCTCGTAGGAGACGCCCTCGGCGCGGTCGATCTCGGCACCGTCGATCGTGGCGACGAGGTCGAGCTCGACGAAGTCGCCCTTGGCGGCCGGACGGTCGACCGGGACCAGCGTGCCGAAGCGCGCGCGCATGTTGTCGAGCTCGGCGTCGAGCGCGGCGTCATCGGCCTCGACGGCGTCGACCGTCACGGTGATGCCGTCGTAGGAGGGCAGCTCGATCTCGGGGCGGACATCCACCTCGATGTCGACGAGCAGGTCACCCGAGAAATCCTTCTCGTTCGGCCACTGCGTGATGTCGGCAGCCGGACGGCCGACGACGCGCAGCTTGTGCTCGACCGTCGCCTCGCGGAAGAACTTGTCCAGGCCCTCGTTGACGGCGTGCTCGATGACGGCGCCACGACCGATGCGCTGGTCGATGATCGGAGCCGGGACCTTGCCCTTGCGGAAGCCGGGGATCTGCACGTCCTGAGCGATGTGCTCGTACGCGTGAGCGATGCTGGGCTTGAGGTCTTCCGGGGTGACCGTGATGGTGAGCTTGACCCGGGTCGGGGTCAGCTTCTCGACGGTGCTGTTCGCCATGCTGGTGTGTTCTCCTTGTGATTTCCGCTTCGATTCGCGGCTGTAAGGTCCGTGGGGGCTGTGTCGGGGCGACAGGAGTTGAACCTGCGACCTCCCGCTCCCAAAGCGGGCGCTCTACCAAACTGAGCTACGCCCCGGGGAATCCGCACGCGGATTCAGCCCCACCGAGTCTAACGGACCAGAGCATGCGCCAGAGTCCGGTATAGTCGATGAGTCGGTACCGAACCTTTCCGAAGGTCCGGATCCGGGGCTGTAGCTTAGTGGTAAAGCCTTAGTCTTCCAAACTAATGATGCGGGTTCGATTCCCGTCAGCCCCTCCGCTCGAGAAGGCCCCCACCATCGGTGGGGGCCTTCTCTCATTCCCCGTGACCTTCTCCGGCTCGCGTCCGCCCGTCGAATACGCTGTCAGCATCGCTGCACGCAGTCTCCGACCGGAAGGCATCATCGAATGGGCACGACGTGACCGACCGGCCCCCTTTCCAGACCGCGACGGGCACGGCGCCGCTCCCGGGCGGGCACGTGCTGCCCGTCCTGCTCTCCGCCGGTCCCCCCACTGCTGCTTCATCGCCGCGACGGAAGAAGCACACGGGCGTGGTCCTCGGACTGCTCGGCGGAGCGGCCGTGATCGCAGGGCTGGCACTCGCTCAGGTGACGGCGAACCTCGGGTACGACAACGCGCTGTCGCGATACGGGAGCACCGCCGAGGCCACGTCGACCACGAAGACGCAGGTCCGTGAAGAGATCGCGGGCCTCCGTGCGGTCACCGGGGCGGCGGAACAGATCCTCGCCCGAGGAAACCAGCCGATCGCGGTGCCCGAGGAGGTCCAGGCGGGGCTCGCCTCAGCGCTCGCCGACGGCACCACCGCCGCCTCCGAGGCCGACGCAGTGGTCGCGACCGAGATCGCAGGGGTGGGCACGAAACCGGGCTGGTTCTGGGAACTGTTCGGCGCAACGTCGGAGCTGGAACAGCGACGGCACGATCTCGACGTGCTGTCCGATGAGCTCGCTGTCGCCTCCGCGGAGACGGCAGACACGCAGGAGGCTGTGGTGGAGAGTGGGTTGGCCGTGATCAACGCCGCCGGTGCGGCCGCTCCGGCGTTCGAGGCCGCGCACCTCTCCGCCCGCAACGAGGCCGTGATCGCCCTGCGCGACGCGGCCGCCGAAGCAATCGCCGCGACGATGGTGGATGAGGATGCGGCGACCGCCTACGTCTCCCTGCAGGACGCGGCCGCGCGGGTCGTCGCCACCGAGGGCGAGGAACTGGCGGAGAAGTCGGGCCCGCTGTTGAACGCGCGGCTCGAGATCGAGGCCTTCGCGCGGTCCCTCGCTCCCGGCGTGCTCCTCGACTTCGACTGGTCGCCGGTCGTGAGCGGGGCCGGCTACAACGGCAGCATGGGCGGGTACACCACCTGGTGGTGGGGAGAATCCGGGCGCGCGACGATCGAGCTCTCGAACTCGGTCGCGGAGCAGTGGCCCTCGACACGGAGCAAGGCGCTCGTCGCCCATGAGGTGGGGCACGCGATCAGCGTGAAGTGCCAGAGCATGTACGACTCGTCCACCCAGGACAGCATCGAGAAGTGGGCGACCGCGTGGGCCATCAGCATGGGCTACACCGACGACGCCAACGGGGTGTGGGCGTACGGCTATCCCCCGCAGAACTACATCGACGCCGCAGCGGGCTGCCGCTGAAGACGGTGTCAGGGTACGGAAGAAGCCGCCGCGATGACTCGCGGCGGCTTCTTCGATGGTCAGACCGAGGTCACTGGCCCCGGCGCTCGCGCAGCTGCGTGAGCGCGTCGTCCAGAAGCTGGACGGCTTCCTCGTCGGTACGACGCTCCTTCACGTAGGCGAGGTGCGTCTTGTACGGCTCCGCCTTCGCGAGCGCAGGAGGATTCTCCTTGTCGCGGCCGGCAGGAAGACCCGATTGCGGGTGATCGATCGTTTCCGGGATCTCCTCTTCGGGGAGACCGGCGGCGAAGTAGCGCACGGTCTCGTTGCCGAGACCGTCCCAGTACGAGACCGCGATGCGGTCTGCGTGATAGCCGTGGTCCTGCTCGCCCATGGGGCCCGAGCCGACACGGGTGCCGCGGATCGCGTTTCCTCCGGTAGCCATCAGATGACCTCGAATTTCGTGATGAGGCCCAGCGCGACGATGGAGACGAACCACGTCAGAGCCAGGACGACGGTGAAGCGGTTCAGGTTCCGCTCCGCGAGCCCGGAAGAGCCGACCGCTGAGGTCATGCCTCCACCGAACATGTCGGACAGGCCACCGCCGCGGCCTTTGTGCAAGAGGATGAGGAGGGTCAGCAGAACGCTGGTGATGCCCAGCACGACCTGCAGGACGAACTCGAGAATTGCCACGAGAAAGAGCCTTTCGCTGGGGCCGGAGCGCCCCCGTAACGGTCAAGTATACGGTGCAGCGGGGCCGAAGCCCCGCTGCACTCACACGCCGACGTGCTTCTCGAAGCGGATGATCGCGGCGAACTCGTCCACGACGAGGCTCGCCCCGCCGACCAGAGCGCCGTCCACATCGGGTTCGCGCATGAAGCTGGCGATGTTGCCCGACTTCACCGAGCCGCCGTAGAGGATGCGCGTGCGCGCAGCCGCTTCGTCGCCCAGGACCTTCGCGATGACGGCTCGCAGCGCGGCGCAGACATCCTGCGCCTGCTGCGGGGTCGCTGCCTGGCCGGAGCCGATCGCCCACACGGGCTCGTATGCCACGACGATGTCCGCCTTCGGCGAGACGCCCTCGAGCGCGGCCTCGAGCTGGGACACCGGGACCGCACTGGCGCCGAACTTCTCGAGGTCTCCCGCTGTCTCGCCGACGCAGATCACCGGGACGAGTCCGTGCTTGAGCGAGGCCTTCACCTTGGCAGCCACGATGTCGTCGCCCTCGGAGTGGTACTCACGGCGTTCGGAGTGACCGATGATGACGTACTTCGCGTCGAGCTTCGCCAGGAATGCCCCCGACACCTCACCGGTGTACGCACCGGAGTCGTGTGCCGAGACGTCCTGCGCTCCGAGCGCGAACGGGATCTTGTCCGCGTCGATGAGCGTCTGCACGCTGCGGATGTCCGTGAACGGCGGGAAGACCGCCACCTCGACCGATCCGTCTTCGTGCTTCGCGTCCTTCAACGTCCAGTGCAGCTTCTGCACGAACGCGACCGCCTGCAGGTGGTCGAGATTCATCTTCCAGTTTCCCGCGATCAGCGGGGTACGGGAGTTCACGCCCATCCGAGGACCTCCAGCCCAGGTAGTTTCTTGCCCTCGAGGAATTCGAGGCTCGCGCCGCCGCCGGTCGAGATGTGACCGAACTGGTCGTCGGAGAAGCCCAGCTGCCGCACGGCTGCCGCGGAGTCGCCACCGCCGACGACGCTGAGGCCGTCGACCTCGGTGAGCGCCTGCGCCACGGTCTTGGTACCCGCCGCGAACGCCGGGAACTCGAACACGCCCATCGGGCCGTTCCAGAACACGGTCTTCGACTCGCGGATGACCTCGGCGAAACGTGCCGCCGTCTCCGGGCCGATGTCGAGGCCGATGCCGGAGGCACCGAACGGCGTGGACTCGATCGCATCGGCTGCAGCGACTTCGTGCGCGGCATCGGCGCCGAAGGATGCGGCGACGACGACGTCGGTGGGGAGCACGAGCTCCACGCCACGCTCCGCCGCCTCCGCGATGTAGCCGCGAACGGTCTCGAGCTGGTCCTCTTCCAGCAGGCTCGACGCCACGGCGTGACCCTGTGCCTTGAGGAAGGTGAACAGCATGCCGCCGCCGACGAGGATCTTGTCGACGCGCGGCAGCAGGTGCGAGATGACGCCGAGCTTGTCGCTGACCTTGGAGCCGCCGAGCACGACCGCGTACGGACGCTCGGGATTCTCGGTCAGACGGTCGAGCACGTCGAGTTCGGTCGCGATCAGCAGACCGGCCGCGGACGGGAGCAGCTCGGCGAGCTCGTAGACGCTCGCCTGCTTGCGGTGCACGACCCCGAACCCATCGGAGACCAGCACATCGCCGAGCTCCGCGAGTTCGGCCGCGAAAGCCGCACGGGTGGCGTCGTCCTTCGAGGTCTCCCCCGGGTTGAACCGCAGGTTCTCGATGACGACGACTCCGCCGTCCTCGAGGGACTCCACGGCGTCCTTCGCCGACTCGCCGACCGTGTCGCGTGCGAACGCGACCGGGGCACCGAGCAGCTCGGACAGGCGCTGGGCCACCGGCTCCAGGCTGTACTTCGGGTCGGGCGCGCCGTCCGGCCGCCCGAGGTGAGAGCACACGACGACGCGGGCGCCCGCATTGATGAGTGCGTTGAGGGTCGGCAACGAGGCGCGGACACGGCCATCGTCCGTGATGATCCCGTCCCGCAGGGGGACATTGAGATCACAACGGACGATGACGCGCTTGCCCTCGAGCGACCCCAGAGTGTCCAGGGTGCGCAGAGTCATGTGTCTGAGCTTAGAGGCGCTCGGCCACGTACTCGGTCAGGTCGACGAGACGGTTGGAGTAGCCCCACTCGTTGTCGTACCAGCTGGAGACCTTGATCAGGTTGCCGCTCACGTTGGTGAGCGTCGAGTCGAAGATCGACGAGTGCGGGTTGTGCACGATGTCGCTAGAGACGATCGGGTCCTCGTTGTACTGGAGGTAGCCGGCGAGGCGACCCTCGGCAGCGGCCTTCTTGTACGCCTCGTTGACCTCGTCGACCGTCAGGTTCTCACGGTCGGTGATGAGGGTGAGGTCGACGATCGAGCCGGTCGGAACCGGAACGCGGTACGACGAGCCGCTGAGCTTGCCCTGGAGCTCCGGGAGCACCTCGCCGATGGCCTTGGCAGCACCGGTCGACGCCGGCGTGATGTTGATCGCGGCAGCACGTGCACGACGCAGGTCGCTGTGCGGGCCGTCCTGCAGGTTCTGGTCCGCGGTGTACGCGTGAGCCGTCATCATGAAGCCGCGGTCGATGCCGAAAGCGTCGTTGAAGACCTGGGCGAGCGGCGCGAGGCAGTTCGTCGTGCAGGAGGCGTTGGAGATGATGTGATCGGTCTCCGGGTTGTACGTGTCCTCGTTCACGCCCATGACGAACGTGCCGTCGACACCGGTGCCCGGGGCCGAGATGAGGACCTTCTTCGCGCCGGCCTCGATGTGCTTCTTGGCGAGTTCAGCCTTGGTGAAGAAGCCGGTGGACTCGATGACGATGTCGACGCCCAGCTCACCCCAGGGGAGGTTGGCGGGGTCGCGCTCGGCGAACGCCTTGATCGTCTTGCCGTTGACGGTGATGCTCTCATCGTCGTAGCTGATCTCGGCGTCGAGGACGCCGCCCACCGAGTCGTACTTCAGCAGGTGCGCCAGGGTCTTGTTGTCGGTGAGGTCGTTGACGGCGACGATCTCAAGGTCCGCTCCCTGCGCGAGAGCCGCGCGGAAGTAGTTGCGTCCGATGCGGCCGAAGCCGTTGATACCGATCTTGACAGACACTCAGGTCTCCCTGTTTCTCGTGCACTGCACGCTGCTTTCCAGCACGCGTGGAGCGCGGGGTTTTTTGGCTGAGAGGGCGTCCCGACGAGCCGTGGCCCGTCGGGACGCGACCCGATTACGACAGTACCAGCAGGCCGTTCGTCTGCTTGCGGGCGACCTCGAGGCGCTGGGCGACGTTCTCCCAGTTCGCGATGTTCCACGCGGCCTTGACGTAGTCGGCCTTCACGTTGAGGTAGTCGAGGTAGAAGGCGTGCTCCCACATGTCGAGCTGGAACAGCGGGATCGTGCCCTGCGCGGTGTTCGACTGCTGGTCGAACAGCTGCTGGATGATCAGACGCGAGCCGATCGAATCCCAGCTGAGGACCGCCCACCCGGAGCCCTGGATGCCGGTCGCCGCTGCCGTGAAGTGCGCCTGGAACTTCTCGAACGAGCCGAAGTACTCGTCGATCGCCGCCTTCAGCTCACCCTCGGGCTGACCGCCGCCGTTCGGCGACAGGTTCGTCCAGAAGATCGAGTGGTTGACGTGACCGCCGAGGTTGAAGGCGAGGTCCTTCTCGAGCTTGTTGACGTTCGCGAGGTTTCCGCTCTCGCGCGCCTCGGCGAGCTGGTCGAGTGCGGTGTTCGCACCCGTCACGTAGGCCTGGTGGTGCTTGTCGTGGTGCAGCTCCATGATCTTGCCGCTGATGTGCGGCTCCAGGGCTGCGAAGTCGTAGGGAAGGTCGGGGAGCGTGTAGGTCGCCATATCGCTTTCATCCAATCCGCGCCGCGCCGCGGCGCTTGCCGATCCTCCGCGCCGCCGATGTGCGGCGTAGAGCGGACGTGATTCATCCTACTGACGACAACGCGGCGGCGCCCCCGATCCTTCCGTCGTATGACGAAAGACCCGCCGTCCGGGTGCCGGTCGGCGGGTCTTGGTCGAGAGGCGGATCAGACGTCGAGTCCGACGGGGACCGCGGCTTCCGTTCCGGGGATGCCCTCCTGCTGCGCGCGCTTGTCGGCCATCGCGAGCAGACGGCGGATGCGGCCGGCGACGGCGTCCTTCGTCAGGGGCGGGTCGGCGTGGTGGCCGAGCTCGTCGAGGCTGGCGTCGCGGTGCGCCAGACGGAGTTCGCCGGCCACCTTGAGATGATCGGGGACTTCGTCGGCCAGGATCTCCAGTGCGCGCTCGACACGTGCGCACGCCGCGACAGCGGCCTGTGCGGAACGGCGGAGGTTCGCGTCGTCGAAGTTCACGAGACGGTTGACGCCGGCACGCACCTCACGGCGCTGGCGGAGCTCCTCCCACGCGATGGCGGTCTTCCGTGCACCCATCTCGTTGAGGATGGTGCGGATCGCCTCGCCCTCGCGCACGACCACGCGGGGCATCCCGCGCACCTCGCGCGCCTTGGCGGCGACTCCAAGGCGGTGCGCCGCACCGACGAGGGCCATCGCGGCCTCCGACGAGGGGCAGACGACCTCGAGCATGGCCGAGCGTCCGGGCTCGCTCAGGGATCCTGCGGCGAGGAAGGCACCGCGCCACAGTCCCGCGACCTCGGCCCGCGAGCCGGTGGTGAGCCTGTTGGGCAATCCGCGCACGGGGCGCCGACGCTGGTCGAGCAGCCCGGTCTGACGGGCGAGGGTCTCCCCCTGCGCGATCACGCGCACCGCCCAGCGTGCGCCATCGTTCGCGGTGCTCGACTGGACCTGGGCGATCTCGGGTCGCACACCGTAGATCTCGGCGAGGTCACGAGCGACGCGGCGTGCAAGGGTCTCCGCGTCGACCTCGGCCTCCACGGCCACGCGACCGGCGATCGAATGCAGACCACCGGCGAACCGGAGGATGGCGGTCACTTCCGCGACTCGCACCGTCGGGGGTGCATTGCGGATGCTGACCAGCTCGGCCTTGACGTCGGTGGTTAGTGCCACGACACTCCTTCACGTTCACGCGCCGGATCGCGACGCAAACGTCCAGCTTACTCGGCCGGACGGCCCGCTACTCTCGGCCCAGGTCCCGGTGACGGACGTTCACGGCGACGCCCGGGATCGCGGCGAGGCGGCGCGACAGTTCCTCCGACATGGCGACGGAGCGGTGCTTTCCCCCCGTGCAGCCGATCGCGATCGTCGAGTGACTCTTGTTCTCGCGCTGATATCCCTCGAGCACCGGCACCAGCGCCGCGGAGTAGGCGTCCAGGAATTCCATCGCGCCATCCCGGGAGAGCACGTACTCGCGAACAGTCTCGTCCTGCCCCGTCAGGCCCCGCAGCTCCTCGTTCCAGAACGGGTTCGGCAGGAATCGCATGTCCGCGACGATGTCGACATCCGTCGGCAGCCCGTACTTGAACCCGAAGCTGAGCAACGTGACCCGGTGTCGCGCCTCCCCCTCCTCGGAGAAGATGTCGGAGACCTGGGTGGCGAGCTGGTGGACGTTGAGCGTCGACGTGTCGATCACCAGGTCGGCTGCTTCCCGGATCGGCGCGAGCCGGGCTCGCTCGATGCGGATGCCGTCGAGCAGGGTACCTTCGCCCTGCAGCGGGTGCGGTCTCCGCACGGACTCGAACCGACGTACCAGGACGTCGTCGGACGCGTCGAGGAAGAGCACGCGAACGGAACCGCGGGAGCGCAGTGCGCGCGCCACGCCGGGAAAGTCGTCGAAGAGGTTGCGTCCGCGCACATCGACGACCGCCGCGACCTTCGGCAGAGCAGTGCCGCCCATATCGGTCAGATCGAGCAGCGGACGCAGGATCTGCGGAGGCAGGTTGTCGACGACGTACCAGCCGAGATCCTCGAGTGCGTTCGCCACCGTCGTCCGACCTGCGCCGGACATTCCCGTGACGATGAGGAACTCGCCCTTCTCCCCGTCAGTCATTGCTCAGTGCTCCCTCTCCCCCTCGGCCTCCAGCCTAGCGAGTGGACAGGTGCGTGTGGATGTTCTGAGCGAGCACGGGACCGATTCCCTGGACTTCTTCGATCTGTTCCGGCTCGGCGGCGCGGAGAGCGGTCACCGAACCGAAGTGCTTGAGCAGCACCTTGATGCGGGAGGCCCCGAGTCCCGGTACCTCGGCGAGCACCGAGCCGATGTCGTTGCGCCGCCTCTTGCGCTGATGCGTGATCGCGAACCGGTGCGCCTCGTCGCGCAGGCGCTGCAGAAGGTACAGGGCTTCGCTCGTGCGGGGCAGGATCACGGGGAAGTCCTCGCCGGGGAGCCAGACCTCCTCGAGACGCTTGGCGATGCCGCAGACCGCGATCTCGGTGTGTCCGGCGTCGCGGAGCGCTCGGGCCGCGGCCTCCACCTGCGGCTGTCCCCCATCGACGAGGAGCAGCTGCGGCGGATAGGCGAATCGGGGCTTGCGTCGCACCGTCGCCTCCCCGACGTCTTCCGCCACGACCTCGTCGGTCGTCGGGTCGATGGCCTCGGGCTCTTCGGGACGATCGAGGTAGGCCAGACGGCGACGGAGCACCTGGTACATGGAATCGGTGTCGTCGGTCGTCTCGGCGATGTTGAACGACCGGTACTGGTCTTTACGGGGAAGCCCGTCTTCGAACACCACCATCGACGCGACGACATTCGTGCCACCGAGGTGGGAGATGTCGAAGCACTCGATGCGCAGCGGTGCTTCGTCCATGCCGAGCGCCTCCTGCAGGTCGGTCAGCGCCTGGGTTCGAGCGACGTAGTCGGTGGTGCGTCGCGTCTTGTGCCGGATCAGTGCCTGCTGCGCGTTGAGCGTGGCGGTGCGCATGAGGTCGGCACGCTGGCCGCGCTGCGCGACCGCGATCTCGACCTTCTTGCCGCGGCGCTCACGCAGCCACACCTCGAGCTCCGCGGCGTCATCGGGCAGTGTCGGAACCAGGATCCGACGCGGAACGTCCTGCGCCTCTCCGTAGGCCTGCTGCAGCACCTGCTCGACGAGCTCGCCGCTGGAGATGTCGATCTCCTTCTCGATGGTCAGGGCGCGCACACCACGCACCCTGCCGCCACGGATCACGAAGTGCTGGACTGCGGCGGCGAGTTCGTCTTCCGCGATCCCGAACAGATCGGCGTCCTCGTCGCTGGGGAGGACCAGTGCGCTCTTGCCCAGCACGGCTTCGATCGCCGAGAGCTTGTCACGGTACTTGGCCGCTGCTTCATAGTCCATCGCCGCGGATGCCGCCAGCATCCGTTTCGTGAGCTCGCGGGTGAAACGCTCATCGCCACCTGCCATGAAGGCGACGAAGTCGTCGACCATGGCACGGTGCTCCTCGATGCTCACTGTCATCGAGCAGGGGCCCCCGCACTTGCCGATCTGCCCGGGAAAGCACGGACGGCCTGTCTGCATGGCACGCCGGTAGCTGGAGTCGCTGCACGTGCGGATCGGGAATGCCTTGATCATCAGGTCGATGGTCTCGTGCACCGCCCAGACCTTCGGGAACGGACCGAAGTACCGTGCGCCGGGGATCTTGCGGTTGCGGGTGACGATCACTCGGGGTGCTTCGTCCGCGAGGGTCACGGCCATGAACGGGTAGGACTTGTCGTCCTTGTAACGCACGTTGAAGGGCGGATCGAACTCCTTGATCCACATGTATTCGAGCTGCAGCGAATCGACATCGGTGGGGACCACCGTCCACTCGACGGACGAGGCGGTGGTGACCATACGACGGGTGCGCTCATGCAGCGTGCGCAAAGGTGCGAAGTAGTTCGACAGACGCTGACGCAGGTTCTTCGCCTTGCCCACATAGAGCACACGGCCGGCAGAGTCGCGGAAGCGGTACACGCCGGGGTCGGTGGGAATCTCCCCCGGCCTCGGCTTGTACGACAGCACATCGGCCATCAGCTGGCCTTCCGCGCGGAGCGCCCCTCACCCAGGATCTCGCCGAGGAACAGCCCGGTGTGGCTCGCCTCGACGCGGGCGATCTGCTCCGGGGTACCCGTGGCGACGATCTGGCCACCGCCGGAACCGCCTTCAGGTCCGAGGTCGATCACCCAGTCCGCCGACTTGATCACGTCGAGGTTGTGCTCGATGACGATCACCGTGTTGCCCTTGTCGACCAGGCCGTTGAGCACCTCGAGGAGCTTGCGGACGTCTTCGAAGTGCAGACCCGTGGTCGGCTCATCGAGCACGTAGATGCTGCGCCCGTTGCTGCGACGCTGGAGCTCGGTCGCCAGCTTGACGCGCTGCGCCTCGCCGCCGGAGAGCGTCGTCGCCGACTGGCCCAGCCGCACGTACCCGAGCCCGACGTCGACGAGCGTCTTCATGTAGCGGTGGATCGCCTGGATGGGCTCGAAGAAATCGGCTGCCTCCTCGATCGGCATCTCGAGCACTTCGGCGATGTTCTTGCCCTTGTAGTGCACGGCGAGCGTGTCGCGGTTGTAACGCTTGCCGTGGCAGACCTCGCAGTCGACGTACACGTCGGGCAGGAAGTTCATCTCGATCTTGATCGTGCCGTCACCGGAACATGCCTCGCATCGGCCGCCCTTGACGTTGAAACTGAATCGGCCGGGCTGGTATCCACGGACCTTCGCTTCCGGTGTCTCACTGAAAAGCGTGCGGATGCGGTCGAACACCCCCGTGTAGGTGGCCGGGTTCGATCGCGGGGTGCGGCCGATCGGTGCCTGATCGACGTGCACGACCTTGTCGAGGTTGTCGAGCCCGGTCACCCGCGTGTGCTTGCCGGGAACGGTGCGTGCACCGTTCAAGCGCGACGCCAGCACCTGGTAGAGGATGTCGTTGACGAGCGACGACTTGCCGGAGCCGCTGACCCCCGTGACCGCGGTCAGGACGCCGAGCGGGAAGTCGGCGGTGACGTTGCGGAGGTTGTTCGCACGGGCCCCGACCACACTGAGCATCCGCTTCTTGTCGATCTTCCGCCGCTTCGTCGGCATCGGGATCTCGCGGCGACCGGAGAGGTACTCCCCCGTCATCGATGCGCTGTCATTGAGCAGCGCCGAATACGGGCCCGAATGCACGACCTCGCCACCGTTGACTCCGGCACCGGGACCGATGTCGACGACCCAGTCCGCTGCCTCGATGGTCTCTTCATCGTGCTCCACCACGATCAGGGTGTTGCCGAGGTCGCGCAGGGTGAGCAGCGTCTCGATCAGGCGGCGGTTGTCGCGCTGGTGCAGTCCGATCGACGGTTCATCGAGCACGTAGAGCACGCCGGTCAGCCCCGAGCCGATCTGCGTCGCCAGCCGGATGCGCTGCGCCTCTCCACCGGAGAGGGAGCCCGCCGAACGACTGAGGTTCAGGTACGAGAGACCGACCTGCAGAAGGAAGTCGAGGCGGAGGCGGATCTCGCGCAGCACCTGGGCCGCGATCTTCGCTTCACGGTCGGTGAGGGTGAGGGTCTCCATGAAAGCGCGCGCGTCGGCGAGGCTGAGATGCGAGACCTCGGCGATGGAATGACCGTGCACCTGCACGGCCAGGACCTCGGGCTTGAGCCGGTTGCCATCGCACACGGGGCAGGGCACCTCGCGGAGGTACTCACCCCAGCGGTTGCGCTGGTTGTCGGACTCGGCTTGCAGGTACTGCCGCTCGATGTACGGAACCACACCCTCGAAACCGGAGGTGTATCGCATCTCGCGGCCGTAGCGGTTCTTCCACTTGACGGAGACCTTGTAGTTCTCGCCGCGCAGCACGGCGTTCTGCACGTCGGAGTGGAGTTCGCGCCAGGGGGTGTCCAAGGAGAAGTCGAGATCATTGGAAAGACCTTCGAGCAGACGCTCGTAGTACTGGAACAGGCCCTTTCCCTGAGTCGTCCACGGGATGATGACGCCCTCGCGGATCGAGAGGTCTTCGTCGCCGAGCATCAGATCGACGTCGACGGACATGCGCGTGCCGAGCCCCGAGCATGCAGGGCAGGCGCCGAACGGCGCATTGAACGAGAACGTGCGCGGTTCGATCTCGGTGAGAGTGAGGGCGTGCCCGTTCGGGCAGGCCAGCTTCTCGGAGAACGTCTGCCACGCGTCGTCGCCCTCGCCGTCGACGTAGTTGATCTGCACCACGCCGCCCGCGAGCCCGAGCGCGGTCTCGACTGAGTCGGTGACGCGCCCGAGGATGTCGTCGGACGCGACCAGACGGTCGACCACCACCGCGATGTCGTGCTTGTAGCTCTTCTTCAGCGTGGGCGGCTCGGCGAGCTGGATGAGGTCGCCGTCGACGATGGCCCTCGAGTATCCCTTGGCACCGAGCTCGCGGAACAGGTCGACGAACTCGCCCTTCTTCTGCGAGACGATCGGCGCGACGACCTGATAGCGCGTGCGCTCGGGGAGCTCCATCAACTGATCGGCGATCTGCTGCACCGTCTGACGCTGGATGCGTTCGCCGCATTCAGGACAGTGCGGAATACCGATACGCGCCCAGAGCAGGCGCATGTAGTCGTAGATCTCGGTGATCGTGCCGACGGTCGATCGCGGGTTCCGGTTGGTCGACTTCTGGTCGATCGAGACGGCAGGGCTGAGGCCCTCGATGAAATCGACGTCCGGTCGGTCGACCTGGCCGAGGAACTGGCGCGCGTACGCGCTCAGCGATTCGACGTAGCGACGCTGCCCCTCGGCGAAGATCGTGTCGAACGCGAGGCTGGACTTCCCCGATCCGGACAGGCCGGTGAAAACGACGAGGGAGTCGCGGGGAATGTCGATGTCGACGTTCTTGAGGTTGTGGACGCGGGCACCGCGGACACTGAGTTTTCCGGAGGAGGCAACGGGGACGATGGGCACCGAACAAGTCTACGAGGGGCCACGGACATTGGCTCCGCGAGGACGCTCGGCGACCGATTCCTCTCCCGCCGATCGTGCCGGCCGCGGCACATCCGAGCTCCGGACGGCTCTCAGCGCCAGCCCGACACCGAGCACGAGCATCACTGCGGCGAGCGGGGCGAGCGCCGTGATCCCCTGCTCGACGTTCGACGGCGCCAGCAACCAGGCCGCGAGGACGACGGGCTGCGCCAGCAGCTGGATGATGCAGAAGCGCGACAGGCTCGGCCCCAAGACGGCGAGGGCGACACGCGAGGAGATCGGGATCACGAGGCTCAACGATGCGAGCACGTGGATCGCGTGGACGAGCAGGACGGCGAGGGCTGTGCGTCCCGGATCGGGTGGGGTCAGGAGGACTCCGAACACCAGGCACGCCGCCGCGAACCACGCCGCCAGGGACCGCGGGAGCACGACAGCGAGGACCGCGGCGATCACCGCCACGCCCTGCCACAACGGGAATGGAACGAGCACGACCGCCCCTGCCCATACCATCGCGACGAGCAGGAGCCGCACCGTGACGCCGGGCACAGCCGCCCGCACCCGGAACGAACGGAGACCGCGTTTCACCGCCGCACCGTCCGCATCCGCTGCTGACGGAGCGCCGCGAGCCGCATCGCGACGTCGACGTCCTGATCCGTCCACGCGACGACCTCTACGCCGGCATGCCGGAGCTCGACGAGGATGTCCGCGCGTTCCGCGAGCAGGGTCCGGAGCGCGATGCGCTGCTCACGGCTGAGCCGGCTCTCGTCCGGAGCCGGGAGCACGTCGACGGCGACCACGGCGTGCCCCGCCGCCCGCCAACGGATGGCGAGCTGGGCGGCGACACCGTCGAAGAACGTGGAGAGCACGAAGACGATGGATCCCGCAGGCACGACCGGCGACCGGCGGTACCGGGAGTCTTCCTCACTCTGACCCGTCGCCGCGATCACGTCCCGCACCCGCGCGAGATGACGAGCACCTCCACCGGAGGGAAGGCTGAGACCTCCGGGCGACAGCGCGTGGTACGCCACCCGATCGCCGACGCCGACCGCCGCGGTGGCGATGGACAGCGCGGCCTCCCGCGCGAGGTCCAGCGAGGTGACGCCTGCCCGGTCGGCATCGTCCGCTCCCCAGGCGGCGACGACGGTCCCGAGATCCTCCGCGGTGTCGACCGCGATCACCACCGAGGAATCGCTGAGGGTGGCAGTGCGTCGCACGAGCAGTTCACCCGGTCGGCGAGCGGCGCGCGCGGTCGCCCGCCAGTCGACGCGGCGCAGTTCGTCGCCGGGGGCGAACGGATGGATGTCGCGGAAGTCTCCGCCATGGCCGGGCCGCGATCCCTCATGGGCACCGTGCAGACCTCTCAATCGCGGCGCGACCGGGAGACGCCCGATCCGGACATGCCGCGGCGGTGTATTCCACTCCAGTGCGACGCGAGGAGCAGCCTCGGTGACCCACGCGCCGTCGAGAGCGACCCCGCGCACGGTCACTCCGAGCAGCTCCAGAGGACCGGAGTGCTGCAGGCGGTTGCGCGACGTGAGGACGGAGCTCCCGACCTTCACGTCGGCGACACCCGACCGCTGCTCCTCCTGATCGACCGCGATCTGGAGCCAGTCGCCGTCGAGGACCGCATCTGCCGCGGCGATGACCTCCGATGAGCCGTCCGAGCGCTCCGGGCGTGCACGCAGCTCGATCGACAGCACATCGTCACCGGGCCGACGCAGCAGCATCCATGCCGTCGCGAGCGCGAGCGGAAGCCCGATGCCGATCACGTCGGGTCGCGAGAAGACGAGCCCTACGGCAGCGAGGATCGTCGAGCCGGCGAGTCCGATCGCGATCACGGGCGTCCGACTCCAGTGCACGGGGGCACGTGCCGTGACACGGACCTGCTCGGTCATCGCACCGCGGCCACGGTCGGCGGCACCGGCGTGGCCTCGACCACCGTCGCCACGACGGACCGGGGATCCACTCCTTGCGCCCAGGCCTGCGGCGTCAGGGTCAGCCGGTGCGCGAGCACGGGTTCCGCGATGCGCTTGATGTCGTCCGGCCGCACGTAATCGCGACCGTCCAGGGCCGCGAGTGCGCGGCCGAGCAGGACGAGAGCCTGCGATCCGCGCGGCGAGGCGCCGACCGCGACATGCGTCGCATCCCGCGTCGACCTCGTGAGCTCCACGCAGTACCGGACGACATCGGCATCGACGTGGATCCTCTCGACGGCTTCCTGGATCGCGAGGAGCCCCCGTTCGTCGATGACCGGATCGACAGACGCATCGGGGCTCTGTCGGCGTACGCGGTCGAGGATGATGCGCGTCTCATCGTCCGGCCCGGGGTAGCCGACGGCGAGCCGCACCATGAACCGGTCGAGCTGCGCCTCGGGAAGCGCGTACGTGCCCTCGTACTCGATCGGATTCGAGGTCGCGATCACGTGGAACGGACGCGGTAGGGCGAAGCTGTTGCCCTCGACGGTGACCTGATGCTCGGCCATCGCCTCCAACATCGCCGACTGGGTCTTGGGAGTGGTGCGGTTCACCTCATCGGCCAGGAGCAGGCCGGTGAAGATGGGGCCGGGTCGGAACACGAACTCACCGGAGGCCGGTGCATACACGTAGGAGCCGGTGACGTCGCCCGGGAGCATGTCCGGCGTGCACTGCAGGCGACGGAAACCGAGGCCGAGCGCGGACGCCAGGCTCCTCGCCGCGAGAGTCTTCCCCAACCCCGGAACGTCTTCGAAGAGCACGTGGCCACCCGCGAGGATCGCAGCGAGGGCGATCGTGAGGGGCTCGTCCATCCCGACGACGGCGCCGCGTACGCTGTCGAGCACTCGACGCCCCGTGGCGGCGATCTGCGTGGTCTCCTGGCTGCTCATCCGGTCTCCTCCGTGTCATTCGGGATTCGTTCGATCGCGTCGAGCACGATCTCGATGTCGGTGCTCCGCACTTCACGACCGTGCAGGGCGTCGCGCACTCCCCCGCCGAGCAGCGCGTCGATGCGCGCGTGATGCGTGGGATCGTCGAGGTCGAGTCCACGCAGGGCGAGTCGTCTTCTCAACACGCTCTGCACCCGGCGCACGACGACGTGCCCGGCGACTCCCGTGCGCGTGTTGATCGCCCAGGCCATGCGGGCTACCTCCGAGCCGCGCGTCTTGCGGCTCGGCTTCTCGGGGGGCCAGACAGGCCCGACCTCGATGAACTCCTGTCGGCAGGCGCACACCACCGCGATGGCGAGGATCATCCAGGCGAAGACGAACGGAACCGGAAAGCCCACCTGACCGAGCAGGAGCAGGACGATCACAGCGACGGCGGCACCGACGCCCAGGACCAGGATCCGTCTCTTCATCGCCAGCCCTTCTGGATGCCGCGGAGGCACTCGGCGGCTCGGGCCCGATCGCGCTCGTCGGCGTCGTGCCCGCCGAAGCGCACCTGTTCGTAGAGGCCCAGCAGGGCGACGACATCGTCGGCGATCCCCGCACGTCGGCCGATGATGCGAACGGTGAACTCCGACGGCGTCTCGTTGACGCCGCGGCCGGCGCCGGCATCCGCCGCCGATTCCTCCAGGCCCACCCACGCCGCCACGATGCTGTCGCCGGGCAGAGGCCGACCGTCGATCGTCCTCAGCGCCTCCGCGATTCCACGCTGGATCGTCGCCTCGTCCGGTTCGGCGTGGGCCGCGGGTGCGATGACGACCCGGGCATCGACCCGCGCCGCCTCGCGACGCGCGAGCGGACGGTCACGCCAGAGACCCACGAGGTAGCGGATCAGGAGTCGAAGACCGAGGTACACCATCGCGAGCACGACGGCGACGACGACCGCCGCGAGGACGTAGCCGATGATCGCGAGCAACGGCGAATCCTCAGGGGGATCGAACGGCGGTGGCGCGGTCTCCGTCGGCGCCGTCGGCAGGACGTCGTCACCTGCCCGTTCCTCGGTAGCGGTGAACCATCCTCCGAACTGCGGAAGGCCCTGTGCCGAGGCAGCGAACATGATCGTCGCGAAGAAGCCGGCTATCGCGATCAGCGGGAGCAGAAGCCCCCGCGGCCGGTCTGTCCCGGCACGCTCCCGCCCCGGGATCGAGGGCTCGGGGCGCGACATGCCTCCACCCTAGGGGGCTGCTCCCCCACCTCGTGGTCGTCGATTCCCGCGAGCCGTGAGCGCACGACGCGTCAGCCGAGGTCAGGACGACGCCCCGCGAAAGGTCCGAGACCGTCCCGAAGCGCCGCGATCTCGTCGACGCCCATGCCGACCGCCGCCATGACCTGGTGCGGAACGTCGACCGCCCGGTCACGCAACGCCGTTCCCGCCGGCGTGAGCGTGATCTCCAGGCGCCGCTCGTCCTCGCTGCTGCGCTGACGCACGACCAGCCCCTCCGTCTCCAGCCTCTTCACGAGCGGCGAAGCCGTCGCCGGCTCCATGGCGAGATCGATCGCCAGGTCGTTGAGAGTCCGCGGCGACCGCTCCCACAGTGCCAGCATGACGAGGTATTGGGGATGAGTCAGCCCCAGCGGCTCGAGGATGGGACGGTACAGGGCGACGACATTGCGCGCCGCGGTCACCAGGGCGAAGCAGAGCTGGTTCTCGAGCCGGAGCAGGTCATCGGATGCTGTCACAAGGGAGACTATACATCTGCACTAATAGTTAGTACACTAATGAACATGGCACAGGATTCCGATCGCCCGCCCCTCCGCACTCGCATCCGCGACGCCGGAGGGCTGTATTCCTGGGTGAACACGAACCTCATCCGGTTCGCGGGACCCGCATCCGTCGGCCCCTACGAGAAGACTCCGCCCCCGAGCGCCGCAGAGCGCGCCGAGCGCGCCTGCCCTCTCTGCGGCGCACCGATGACGGAGCACGAGATCGACCGCACCGGGCCGAAGACCCTGGTGCACTGCCCGTAGCGGCCTCGACCTTGGCGACGGTCCCGCCCGTCGCGTCAGTTCTCCTCTGGAGCCTCGTTCGCCGAACCCGTCGACTCCCGAGCGACGTCGAGCCAGAACATGAGCGCGGTGTCGTCCTCGATGGCCCCGGCCGCCACGTCGAGCCAGCCGGAGCTCATCGTGCGCGCACCCATGACGGCCCGCGCTGCTCCGGGCTCCGTGAGCAGCGCGGCCCCGTTCTCGTCATCGACGCGCACCAGAAGGACGCCACCCGGACGCGCACCGACGAGGATGCGGCCGTCGTCGAGGAACGCCCTGGTACCGAACATCCGACGCTCTTCGATCTCGGTGTCCACGCCCAGCAACGCACGCACCCGATCGGCGAGTTCGTTCCCCGCAGCATCCATCAGCCCGCCTCCTACGCGTGCCCGGCGCGCTCCATGGCACGGAGCTCTTTCTTGAGGTCCTGCACTTCGTCACGCAGGCGCCCGGCGAGCTCGAACTTCAACTCGGCCGCTGCCGCGAGCATCTGATCGGACAGATCCTGGATCGTGGCTTCGAGCTGCTGCGCCCCCTCGGCCGCGATACCCGTGCGGCGCAGGTTCGGCGTGGGCGACTTGCCCTTGCCGGTGGCGCGACCGCGACCGGACAACATCTCTGCCGTGTCGGCGCCCTCACGCGCCAGCACCTCGGTGATGTCGGCGATGCGCTTGCGGAGCGGCTGCGGATCGATGCCGTGCTCTTTGTTGTACGCGACCTGCTTCTCGCGACGCCGGTCGGTCTCCTCGATCGCCTTCGTCATCGAGTCGGTCATCTTGTCGGCGTACATGTGCACCTCGCCGGACACGTTTCGGGCCGCACGACCGATGGTCTGGATCAGCGAGGTCCCCGAACGCAGGAACCCCTCCTTGTCGGCGTCGAGGATCGCGACGAGGGAGACCTCGGGAAGGTCGAGTCCCTCACGCAGGAGGTTGATGCCCACGAGGACGTCGTACACGCCGGCGCGCAGCTCGCTGAGCAGCTCGACGCGACGCAGGGTGTCGACGTCGGAGTGCAGATAGCGCACCCGCACCCCGTGCTCACCGAGGAAGTCGGTGAGCTCCTCAGCCATCTTCTTGGTGAGAGTCGTGACGAGGACGCGCTCGTCGCGCTCGACCCGTACCCTGATCTCCTCGAGCAGGTCGTCGATCTGCCCCTTCGACGGCTTCACCACGATCTCCGGGTCGACGAGACCGGTCGGGCGGATGATCTGCTCGACGATGCCATCGGCGATGCCCATCTCGTACTTGCCGGGAGTGGCGGACAGGTAGACGGTCTGACCGATGCGGTTCTTGAATTCGTCCCAGCGCAGCGGGCGGTTGTCCATGGCGCTCGGCAGCCGGAACCCGTGATCGACGAGTGTGCGCTTGCGCGATGCATCGCCCTCGTACATCGCACCGATCTGCGGGACGGTCACGTGCGACTCGTCGATCACCAGCAGGAAGTCGTCGGGGAAGAAGTCGAGCAGGGTGTGCGGCGGCTCGCCGGGCGCGCGTCCATCCATATGGCGCGAGTAGTTCTCGATGCCGGAGCAGAAGCCCAACTGCTGCAGCATCTCGAGGTCGAAAGTGGTGCGCATGCGCAGACGCTGCGCCTCGAGGAGCTTGCCCTGCCGCTCGAACTCGGCCAGGCGCTCTTCCAGCTCGGTCTCGATGGTGCCGATCGAACGCTGGATGACATCGGTGCCGGCCACGTAGTGCGAGGCGGGGAAGATCGGCACGGCGTCGAGCTTCTCGATGACCTCTCCTGTGAGCGGGTGGAGCGAATACAGAGCCTCGATCTCGTCGCCGAACAGCTCGATGCGGATCGCATGCTCTTCGTAGACGGGGATGATCTCGATGGTGTCGCCGCGCACCCGGAAGTTGCCTCGCGAGAAGTCGACGTCATTGCGGTTGTACTGCATCGCGATGAACTGGCGGATGAGGGCGTCACGGTCGTAGCGCTCCCCCACCTGAAGGGCGACCATGGCGCGCAGGTACTCTTCGGGAGCCCCGAGTCCGTAGATGCAGGACACGGTCGAGACGACGATGACGTCGCGGCGGCTCAGCAGCGAGTTCGTCGTGGAGTGGCGCAGTCGCTCGACCTCGGAGTTGATCGAGGAGTCCTTCTCGATGAAGGTGTCGGTCTGGGGCACGTAGGCCTCGGGCTGGTAGTAGTCGTAGTACGACACGAAGTACTCGACGGCGTTGTTCGGCATGAGCTCGCGGAACTCGTTCGCGAGCTGTGCGGCGAGCGTCTTGTTGTGTGCGAGAACGAGCGTCGGGCGCTGCACCTGCTCGACCAACCACGCCGTCGTCGCGGACTTTCCGGTACCGGTCGCGCCGAGCAGCACGACGTCGGTCTCTCCCGCGTTGATGCGCGCCGCCAGGTCGGCGATGGCCTTCGGCTGATCGCCCGCGGGCTCATACTCGCTGATGACCTCGAAAGGACGGACACTGCGCGTGGGTTGCATACCTCCAGCGTATGCCGCCCCTCCGACATCGAGGCCGTCAAGAGGGATCCACCCCGGTCTCATCCATGCGCACGGCGTCGCCCGCCGCGACAGCATGAGGAGTTTCTTTCAGGAAGACGACTGCCCTGTGGGTGCGCCGCGCAGAGCCGAGACGGCCGCGAGAGCAGCCACGCCGCACATCGCGACGATGACGGCGACGAACCAGCCCCAGTTCGCGGCGCCGAACACGAGGCCGAGCATCCACCCGAACAGGCTCGACCCGGCGTAGTAGGCGAAGTAGTACAGCGACGACGCCTGGGCCCGACTGGCGGGGCCTGCCGCGACCGGCGTCCATCCGGAGGCGACGGCATGGGCTCCGAAGAACCCGGCCGTGAAGAGCACGAGACCGCCCAGCACGATCGTCGCCACCGGCACGAGCAGCAGGCCGGCGCCCGCGGCCATCACAGCGATCGAGGCGAGCAGCACGGGGAAGCGCCCGACCCGCGAGGCGAGCGCCCCGGCCCAGGGAGACGAGACCGTGCCGGCCAGGTAGGCGAGGAAGAGCAGCGTGACCACCCAGGCGGGCAGCACGAACGGTTCGGCCGACAGATGGAAGCCGAGGTAGTTGTAGACCGCCACGAAAGCGCCCATCAGCAGGAATCCCTGCGCGTACAGCGCCCACTGCAAGGGCGAGCGCAACGGCGCACGCAGCTTCTCCAGGATGCCGGGCCCGCGATCGGCGCGCAGACGACCGGGGACGAACCCCCTGGCGCGCGGAGTGAGCCAGAGGAACAGCGCGGCGGCGACCGCGCACATCACGGCGACCGACAGGATGCCGGCGCGCCATCCGCCGACCTCCCCGACGATCCCCGACGCGATGCGGCCGAGCAGACCACCGACCGTGGTCCCGGCGATGTAGCTTCCCGCCGCAGCGGCGGCGTGGCGGGCCTCCACCTCCTCGCTGAGATAGGCGAGCGCCACAGCCGGCACCGCTCCCAGCGCCACCCCTTCCGCGAAACGCAGGACGAGAAGCATCCCGATCTCGCCGCTCAGCGGGGCGGTGAGACCGAACACCGTGGCTGTGAGCACGCCCGTGGCCATGGCGGGCACACGACCGATGCGATCAGCGACCACCGACCAGGGGATGACCGCGAGCGCGAGGCCGAGCGTCGCGGCAGACACGCTCAGGGCTGCCGTCGCCGGGGCGACCGCGAGATCGGAGGAGATCTGCGGCAGCACGGCCTGGGCCGAGTAGAGCTGTGCGAACGTCGCGATCCCCGCGAAGAACAGACCGACGATGAGACGCCGATACTCGCGGGAGCCCGGGGCGTGACCGGAGAAGGTCACCGTGCGCTGATCCGCTCCCAGAGGGAATCCGTCTGCGCGCGTGTGCGCTCGAGAGAGTCGGACGTGTCGATCACCACATCGGCGATCGCGAGACGTCTTTCGTCGGAGACCTGGGCGTCTATCCGGTCCTGCGCCGCGCGCTCGTCCATCCCGCGCAGCTCGACGAGTCGCTGCCGACGCACAGCGGCCGGGGCGTGCGCGACCACGATGAGGTCCCAGGGGTCGTCCACCCGTGCTTCGACAAGAAGGGGCACGTCGTAGACGACGACCGCGTCGGCATCGTCGGCGAAGGCCGCGTCGAAGCGGCGCTGCGACTCTTCGCGCACCGCCGGATGCACGATCGCGTTCAGCTGCGCGAGGAGGTCGGCGTCGCCGAAGACCTTCGCGCCGAGCGCCGCCCTGTCGAGAGAGCCGTCGGGCGCGATGACATCGGCACCGAAGGTCTCGGCGATCCGCACGAGCACAGGCGACCCGGGCGACTGCACGTCACGCACGATCTGATCGGCATCGACGACGATGGCGCCGTGCTCCGCCAGACGCCGGGCGATGGTCGACTTCCCGGAGGCGATGCCGCCGGTGAGCGCGATGAGGGGCATGCCGCCAGTCTAAGGTTCGCTGCGGCCGCTCCTCACCTCGCGAGCAGCTGACGGCGCGAGCTGATCACGCCCGTGTCGAAGCCCGCCAGATGCAGGCCGCCGTGGAACCGCGCGTGCTCGATCTTGATGCACCGGTCCATGACCACCGAGAGACCTGCACGTTCCGCGATGGCCGCCGCGTCCTCGTTCCAGGACCCCAGCTGCAGCCACAGCGTCTGGGCACCCACCTCGATCGCCTCCTGAGCGATGCCGGGAAGGTCATCATGCCGACGGAACACGTCCACGATGTCGGGTACCACGGGGAGGTCGCTCAGCGTCGCGTACACGGGCTGCCCCAGGATCCGGGTCTCTCGGGGGTTCACGAGGTAGACGTCATAGGCCGTGCTGGAGAGCAGGTATGTCGCCACGAAGTACGACGCACGCGCAGGATTGTTCGAGGCGCCGACGATCGCGATGGATGTCGCGCGTCGCAGCAGACCGAAGCGCTCTTGCTGGCTCGGCCCGATCCAGGTGCGCCCGGGGATGGTCGCCGTCGCGCCGGGCAGCGCGCAGGCCGCAGCATCCGTCACGGTGGGGAGCGCGCACGCATCGCCCGATGTCGTCGCGTTCATCGGTTCGTTCCTGTCGCCGTGGTGAGAGCCTGGTCGAGGTCCCAGATGATGTCGTCGGCGTCTTCCAGTCCGACCGATATGCGGATCAGATCTGCACGCACGCCTGCGGCGACGAGCTGCTCCTCGGTGAGTTGGCGATGTGTCGTCGACGCCGGGTGGATGACCAGGGTGCGGGCATCTCCGATGTTCGCGAGGTGGGAGGCCAGCTGGAGGTTCTCGATCAGCGTCTCCCCCGCCGCCCTCCCGTCTTCGGCCGCGACCCCGAAGGCGAACACCGAACCGGGCCCGAGGGGCAGGTACTTGGCCGCACGCTCATGATGCGGGTGTCCTTCGAGCCCTGCCCAGGTCACGTAGGCGACCCGCGGGTCGGAGGCGAGCCAGTCGGCGACGACTCGGGCGTTCGCGAGGTGCGCGTCGATGCGCTGCGGAAGGGTCTCGATGCCCTGGAGCAGATTGAACGCCGACTGCGGACTGAGCGCGGGGCCGATGTCGCGCAGCTGTTCGGATCGGAGCTTGGTGAGGAAGCCGTACTCCCCGAAGTTGTCCCACCACTTGATGCCGCCGTACGAGTCGACGGGTTCGGTCATCTGCGGGAACTTGCCGTTGCCCCAGTCGAACGTGCCCTTCTCGATGACGACGCCGCCGAGCGTGGTGCCGTGTCCGCCGAGGAACTTCGTCACGGAGTGGATGACGATGTCGGCGCCGTGCTCGAGGGGACGCGCGAGGTACGGGGTCGCCAGCGTCGCATCGACCACGAGCGGCACACCGGCCGCATGGGCGACGGCCGCCAGTCCTTCGACGTCGGCGATCTCTCCCGAGGGGTTGCCGATCATCTCGACGTAGACGACCTTCGTCTCAGGACGGATAGCGGCGGCGAAGTCGGCAGGATCGGTCGAGGCGACGAATGTGGTCTCCACACCGAAGCGGCGCAGCGTCACGTCCAGCTGAGTCACGGTGCCGCCGTACAACTGCGCAGCGGCGACGACGTGGTCACCCACGCCGACGAGGGCTGCGAACGTGATGAACTCCGCGCTCATCCCGGATGCGGTGGCGACGGCGCCGATCCCGCCTTCGAGTGACGCCAGACGCTCCTCGAGGGCCGCGACCGTGGGGTTGCCTATCCGGGAGTAGATGTTGCCGTACTTCTGCAGCGCGAAGAGGTTGCCGGCGTCCGCCGCGTCGTCGAACACGAACGATGTCGTCTGATAGATCGGCACCGCCCGCGCGCCGGTCGAGGCGTCAGGGGTTCCGCCGGCGTGCAGGGCCCGGGTACGGAACCCGAAGCGATGTTCTTCCGTCATGATGTCCTCAGTTCAGCGGTATCGAGAGTTCAGCGGTGTCGAGAGTTCAGCGGTGTCGAGAGTTCAGCGCTACCGAGCACGTTGGCGATGTCGTCGACGGCCCAGGGGTTCTGCAGCGAGGTCGTGTCTCCGAGCGGCTGGGCATCGCGACCTGCTCGGCGGTCCTGCTCGGCCTCCCACAGCTGCGCCAGGAGTCGCCGCATGATCTTGCCCGAGCGTGTCTTGGGGAGGTCCGGTACCACCACGATGTGCTTTGGCTTGGCGACAGGGCCGATCGACTGCGCGACCTGCGCACGCAGGTCGGCCGGCGTCACTTCTGCGCGGCCCGACGGTGTCACGAACGCGACGACGGCCTGCCCGGTGATCGGGTCGGACACGCCGGCGGAGCCGGCTTCACCGACGGTGGCATGCGCGACGAGAGCCGATTCGATCTCGATGGTGGAGAGCCGGTGTCCGGAGACGTTGACGACGTCGTCGAGTCGGCCGAGGATCCAGATGTACCCGTCGGCGTCTCGCGTCGCACCGTCTCCGGCGACGTAGAAGCCACCGAACTCGCCGTGACCGGCATACGCCGACCAGTAGGCGTCGCGGTAGCGCTTCGGGTCACCCCACACCGTGCGAGCCATCCCGGGCCACGGGCGGCGGACCACGAGCGTTCCGGAGCGGCCGGGTTCGACCTCGCGTCCGTCCTCGTCGACCACCGCGACGTCGATCCCCGGCAGGGGCACCGACGCCGAGCCCGGCTTGAGTCGTGTGACCCCGGGCAGCGGCGCGATCATCGCGGCGCCCGTCTCGGACTGCCACCACGTATCGATCACCGGAAGCTCGTCACGGCCGAAGTTGCGGCGGAACCACACCCAGGCTTCGGGGTTGATCGCCTCGCCGACCGTGCCGAGCAGGCGAAGGGTCGAGAGATCGTGCCTGGTGGGGAGCTGCGTGCCGAACCAGGTCATGAAGGTGCGGATGAGGGTGGGGGCCGTGTAGTACACAGTCACCCCGTATCGCTCGATGATCTCGAGATGGCGCTCCCGGTGCGGAGAATCCGGGGTCCCCTCGTAGATGACCTGGGTGAGGCCGTTCGAGAGCGGTCCGTAGATCTCGTAGGTGTGCGCGGTGACCCAGGCGAGGTCTGCGGTGCACCAGTGCACGTCGTCGGGCTTCGCATCGAAGTGCGCCCAGTGCGCCCAGCTCGCCTGCGTGAGATAGCCGCCCGACGTGTGAACGAGGCCCTTCGGCTTCCCGGTGGTGCCGGAGGTGTAGATGATGAAGAGCGGATGCTCGGCCTCGAACGGCTGCGCGTCGTGCACAGCCGAAGCGGTGTCGACGATGTCATGCCACCAGACATCGCGCCCTTCTGTCCACGGCACGTCCTGTCCGGTGCGCCGGAGCACCAGCACGTGCTCGAGTGAGGGAAGACCGGACGCGGCGACATCGGCCGTGGACTTGATCTCGGTGGCAGCGCCGCGTCGGTACTGCCCGTCGCTCGTGACCAGCAGCTTCGCACCGGTGTCTTCGAGGCGGAAGCGCACGGCTTCGGCGGAGAAGCCCCCGAAGACCAGCGAGTGCACGGCGCCGATCCGCGCGCAGGCCAGCGTGATCACGATCGTCTCGACGAGCACGGGAAGGTAGATCACGACACGGTCGCCCGCCTCGACGCCGAGCGCCACGAGGGCGTTGGCGGCGCGGCACACGCGCTGCCGCAGGTCGGAGTACGTCACCGCGACACGGTCGCCCGGCTCCCCCTCGAAGTGCAGGGCGATCTTGTCGCCTCGGCCGGACTCCACGTGCCGGTCGACGCAGTTGACGGCCACGTTGAGCGTGCCTCCGGTGAACCAGCGCGCCGCAGGCATCGCATCTCCGCTCGGCGGCTCCCACTCATGGGGTGTGTGCCAGGGCTCCGCCCAGTCGAGCCGTCGAGCCGCATCCTCCCAGAAGGCGATGGGGTCCGCCGCGGCGCGGGCGTACGCCTCCGCCGTCACGTTCGCGTGTGGGAAGTGGTCCGACGGCTCGTAGACGCGAGCCTCCTGCAATCGAACCTCGGTCATGCTCACACCCACCGACGGAGCAGGTACTTCTCCACCAGCACGAGAACGCCGTTGGTGATGGTGCCGAGCAGAGCCAACAGCACGATCGAGAGAAGGATGCGGTCCACTCGACCGCTGTTCTGAGAATCCGTGAGCAGGAAGCCGAGCCCCATGGACGAAGCGATGAGCTCAGCGGCGACCAGGAACAACCACGCCTGGGCCAGCGCGAGACGGAGGCCGGAGACGACGGACGGCACGACCGCGGGCAGCTGCACGATGCGGAACAACGACCATCCGCGCAGGCTGAACGAGCGTCCGGCCTCGACGAGCTGCGGGTCGACATGCCGGAGTGCGGAGGCGACCGTGGTGTAGACGGGGAAGAACGCCCCGATCGCGATGAGCGTGACCTTGGACTCCTCCCCGATCTGCATCCAGAGGATCAGCAGCGGCACCCAGGCCAGCGACGGCACGGCGCGGATGGCGGCGAGCGTCGGGCTCAGCAGCACGTCGCCGAGCCGGGACAGCCCCACCACTCCCGCCGCGGCGAGACCGATCAGGGAGCCGATCGCGAATCCGAGCAGCACGCGCTGGACGGAGATGGCGATGTGGGTCCAGAGCTGGCCGCTCTCCGCGAGCTCGACACCGGCCTGGAAGACCGAGGCGGGCGTGGGCAGGCGGTAGGGCGGGATGAGCCCGTTCGTCGTGACGACCTGCCAGACGATCAGGATGATCGCCGGGAGGAGGAGGCCGGCGACGATGCGAACGACCGGACGGTCCCAGGTGCGCCGGGCAGCGGCATCGGGCCGCCTGAGGTCGCCTTTCGCGAAGTCGAGCGCGTCCCGCGAGTCGGCGGGCACGATCACGCGCTGGTCGAGTTCACTCACTCGCCGTCGACCGCCTTTTCGGCGAAGGTCGCGTTCACGATCGAGGAGAGCGCCTTGTCGACGGAGTCCTTGCCGCCCTGCACGTCGCCGGACTCCACGAGCACGGGGGCGATCTTCTCGAGCACGGCGATCTGGTCGTCGCCGGGGACGCCGCTCACGTCGAGGTTCGAGCGCTCCTCGATCACGGTGGTGGCGACGCCGAGGTCGATGCCGGCGACCTCGGCCAGGAGCGCCGCAGTCTTGTCGGGGTTCTCCAGCGCCCACTCGCGTGCCTGCTCGTAGGCGTCGACGACCGCCTGCGCGAGGTCGGGGTGGTTCGTGGTGAAGTCCTCGGTGGCGTTGAGGAAGCCGTACGTGTTGAAGTCGACGTTGCGGTAGATGAGCTTGTCACCCGACTCTGCCTCGGCCGCGGCCATGATCGGGTCGAGACCCGACCACGCGTCGACCGAACCGCCGTCGAGAGCCGCCCGGCCGTCGGCGTGCTGCAGGTTCTGCACCTCGACGTCCGAGAGCGACAGGCCGCCCTCTTCGAGCGCCTGCAGCAGGAAGAAGTAGGGATCGGTGCCCTTGGTGGCAGCCACGGAGGCGCCCTTCAGATCTTCGATCGACGTGATATCGCTGTCCGGTCCGACGACGATGGCCGCCCACTCCGGCTGCGAGAAGATGTCGATGACCTGGATGGGCGAGCCGTTGGCACGGGCAAGGAGCGCCGCGGATCCCGCGGTCGAGCCGACGTCGACCGAGCCGGAGCGCAGCAGTTCGTTGGCCTTGTTGGAGCCGGCGGACTGCACCCACTCGACGGCGACGTCATCGCCGAGGATATCTTCGAGGATGCCCTGGTCACGGATCACGAGGCTCAGCGGGTTGTATGTCGCGAAGTCGATCGACAACGTGTCGGACGACCACTCGGTGGTCCCGGAGGTGGGCTTCGTGTCGGTGGCCGCGGCGTTCTCTCCCGCGACGCAGCCGGTCGCGACGAGCATCATCGTCCCGGCGATCGCGATCGCGGGGATGATTCGGCGGGTGGTGATGCTCATCGGGTCTCCTCGGCGGTGCGGTGGTGGGTGTCGACGCCGAGGCCTTCGAGAAGGTCGGCGCGCAGGTCGGCGAGACCGCGATCGGCGCGGTCTCTGGGGCGGATGCCCGGAACGGTGATCGTGCGGGCGATGGAGGACCCGTCGCCGTCGGCCGCGCCCAGCGTGCGCAGCAGGAGGACACGGTCGGCGAGATAGAGGGCTTCTTCCACATCGTGCGTGACGAGGAGGATCGTGGTGGGCTCCGCGGAGTGGATCTTCAGCAGCAGATCGTGCATGCGCAGGCGCGTCAGCGCGTCGAGCGCTCCGAAAGGCTCGTCGAGCAGGAGCACGCCGGGGTTCCGGGCGAGAGCCCTGGCCAGGGATGCGCGCTGGGCCATGCCGCCGGACACCTCGCGCGGATGCTGATCCGTCGCATGATCGAGGCCGACCAGCTGCAGCAGCTCACGGACGCGTTCGCGGCCGAGGCGGCGTGCGGTGCCCCGCGGGAGGCCGAGTTCGACGTTCTGTGCGATCGTGCGCCACGGGAGCAGCCTCGGCTCCTGGAACGCCACGGCCGTGCGCTCATCCACGTCGGCGACGGGCGTGTCGTCGAGTCGGATGCCGCCTCGTGTCGGCGCGTCCAGACCTCCGACGAGGCGCAGCAGGGTCGACTTGCCGCAGCCGGAGGGCCCGACGACGGCGACGATCTCACCGGCGGCTATGTCGACGTCGACGCCCCGCAGCACGTCGCGGTGGCCGTGCGGCAGAGGAAACGATCGTTCGATGCCTTCGAGCCGAACGGCCTGTGCCGTACCCACCGCCGTCGGAGCGGCGGCGGTGCGCGGTGCGGGCAGCAGGGTGGTCATACGCCCATGCTGGCCGAGCGGATCGGTTGTCACGAATGCCGTCGTAATGTTGCGTCACGCGCGGGATTCCGTGGTGGAGATATGCGAAACGGGCCGCCACACCCGCCCGAAGGCGAGGTGACGACCCGTTCCCGAATGCTGCTTAAGCGTTGCCGCCCGAGAGCTTCTCGCGCAGAGCGGCGAGAGCCTCGTCGTCCGCGAGGGTGCCGGCGCCGGCAGCCTCGCTGGTGAAGGTCTGACCACCGAAGTCGTCTCCGGCCGCAGCCTCGGCCTCGGCCGCCTTGACGACCTGAGCCTTGTGCGCCTCCCAGCGAGCCTGGGCTGCAGCGTACTCCTGCTCCCATGCCTCGCGCTGGGCGTCGAAGCCTTCCTTCCACGCACCGGTCTCGGCGTCGAAGCCCTCCGGGTACTTGTACTCGCCGTTCTCGTCGTACTCGGCGAGCATGCCGTACAGGGCCGGGTCGAACTCGGTGCCGTTGGGGTCGACCGACTCGTTGGCCTGCTTCAGCGACAGCGAGATGCGACGACGCTCGAGGTCGATGTCGATGACCTTGACGAAGACCTCTTCGCCGACCGACACGACCTGCTCAGCCAGCTCCACGTGCTTGCTGGAGAGCTCGGAGATGTGGACGAGGCCCTCGATGCCGTCTGCGACGCGAACGAATGCACCGAACGGGACGAGCTTGGTGACCTTACCCGGCGTGACCTGTCCGATCGCGTGGGTACGGGCGAAGACCTGCCACGGGTCCTCCTGCGTCGCCTTCAGCGACAGGGAGACGCGCTCGCGGTCGAGGTCGACCTCGAGGATCTCGACGGTGACCTCCTGGCCCACCTCGACGACCTCGGAGGCGTGCTCGATGTGCTTCCAGGACAGCTCGGAGACGTGCACGAGGCCGTCCACGCCGCCCAGGTCGACGAACGCACCGAAGTTGACGATCGACGAGACGACACCCTTGCGGACCTGACCCTTGTGCAGGTTGTTCAGGAACGTGGTGCGCGACTCCGACTGCGTCTGCTCGAGCAGCGCACGGCGGCTCAGGACGACGTTGTTGCGGTTCTTGTCGAGCTCGAGGATCTTGGCCTCGATCTCCTGGCCGAGGTACGGCGTGAGGTCGCGGACGCGGCGCAGCTCGATGAGCGAAGCCGGCAGGAAGCCACGGAGGCCGATGTCGACGATGAGTCCACCCTTGACGACCTCGATGACCGTACCGGTGACGACGCCGTCGTTCTCCTTGATCTTCTCGACGTCTCCCCAGGCACGCTCGTACTGTGCGCGCTTCTTGGAGAGGATCAGACGGCCTTCCTTGTCCTCCTTCTGGAGAACGAGGGCCTCGACCAGATCGCCGACAGCGACGACCTCGTTGGGGTCGACGTCGTGCTTGATCGAGAGCTCGCGCGAGGGGATGACACCCTCGGTCTTGTAGCCGACATCGAGGAGGACCTCATCGCGGTCGATCTTGACGATCGTGCCTTCGATGATGTCGCCGTCGTTGAAGAACTTCAGGGTCTTCTCGACCGCGGCCAGGAAGTCCTCAGCAGATCCGATGTCGTTGATGGCGACCTGCTTGGTGGCCGGGGCGGTCGTTGCGGTAGTCATGTAGTGGGTTGTCCTTGTTGAATGGAGACTCGGGCTGGGAGGCAACGACCGCGCACGGCCGACTGCATGCTTCACAGCAGTTGGATTTTGGTTTTCTCGTCACGAGGGCACGCGCATGCACGCCACGAGTGACGGTTAAGGCTATCAGAAGTTCGGATACTGCAGGAGTCGGATTCCGACGGGCACCGACCTGTGGATAACTCCCCCGGGCCCGACGCGCTCCGGGCTACCGTGACGGGGTGATCTCGCCGACTCCTCCGCTCGCCATGTCCCGTCGCCTCGGCGCTCTCACGACGGTCGCCGTTGCCGTGACACTCGCGGGCTGCGCGCCGACTCCGGCTCCGACGCCGACGCCGACCGCAGCCTTCGCCTCGGAAGAAGAAGCCTTCGCCGCCGCGGAGGCGACGTACCGGGCCTACACGGACGCATTGAACGCTGTGGAACCCGCAAACCCTGACACGTTTGACAGCACGTACGCCTTTTCAAGTGGCGGAGTCCAAAGAGCTGACCGAGAGAACTTCTCGACGATGCACGCCGAAGGTTATTCGATCAGCGGCGACGCGGTGGTGACCCGTTTCGTTGGACAAGCCGCCAGGGAGGCGCTTGAGGTCGTAGATGCAATCATTTGTGTCGATGTCAGCGGCGTCACGGTACTCGACGCATCCGGCACCTCCGTAGTCAATTCCGACCGCCCTGACATGTACGAGATCGAGACGACCTTCAAATGGGATGGTGACCACCTTCGGGTCGACGAAGTCGAGAGTGTCGAGGGCACTACATGCTCCGGGCTTTAGCAGCGGTGTCCGTGGGCCTTTCCTTGTTTACCTCGGCGAGCTCTGGCAGCAGCGATGGCGGAAGTGATCTACTAACAGGCACGGACGGGAAGACGGTTGTAATCTCCGGCACCCAGACCCAGCCCTCTTCCGGCAGCCCACACAACAACGCCCCGGGCGGAGGGTCCCCGTCCACCCCGACCTCTCCGGCTTTCCCGGTGCACGAGTTCGACTTCGATTCGTGTCTCGACGACTGGAACAGCTCCCGCAGCTGCTTTCGCGCCGCGGTCGACGAGGAACCGACGTCACCCCCGCCACCGGCGACGGATGAGCCCGCCGCCCCGGCGATCACGATCGACGACCTCGCACAATTCGCTCCCGATCCGGTCGCGAACGTCGGCGAGCCCGACAACGTCGGTGTGGCCGGGATGCCGACGAACTTCGTCGCGGCGGCGTCCGCGCACACGCGCTCGGGCACCCTTTTCGGCGCCCCTCTCTCGGTGCGGTTCACACCTGTCGACTATGAGTTCGTGCACGGCGACGGCACCTCTGCGACATCGAGCACCGGCGGACAGACCTGGTCGGCGCTCGGTCAGGCGCCGTTCACCCCGACCGCGACGAGCCACGTCTATCGCGAGCGCGGCACCTACCAGGCGCATGTCACCGTCCGCTACGCCGCGGAGGTCGACCTCGGCGGCGGCTGGTTCCCGGTCGCCGGTCGACTCACGATCCCGGGCCCCGCACGGGAAATACGCATCTTCGAGGCCCACACCGCACTCGTGGCCTTCACCTGCGAACAGCGCCCATCGGCCCCAGGCTGCTGAGCGACATCGAAGAAGAGCTAGCGCGCGATGGTCACGACGACCGGGGCGCCGTCCGCATCGACGTATCCGTCGAGCGTCAGTTTCGCGTCCTGGTCGATGCCCACCGCCGTCACGAACGTGATCTGCGGAACCAGATCCATCGTGCAGACCTCGTTCGCGCTCTCCTCCAGCCGAACGATCGCCTCGTTCTCGCTGACGGCCTCGACGGCCCCGGAGGCAGGCATGCAGGTCGACGATCCCCAGGTGAGGACCGCGAGTTCATGCGCGTCGATCCATGCCGCTGCGGGTGTCTGCTCGGGCATCCGACCGGCCGGGATGATCTCTCCTGACACGAGTCCGGGAAGCGTCAGTTCCGTGGTCTCTCCCCCGGGATCCGTCACTGTCAGCTCGACAGGTCGCGAGGAGTCGAACGCCGCCGGCAGCCCGACGTACATCCCGTGAGCGGTCTGCACTGCCGCGCACACCTCATCCGTGCCGTCGACGAGAACGAGCTCGAGCGATTGGTCCCCCGCGACGATGTCCCCGATCTGCGGAGCGCACGCATCGCCCCATGTCTTCACGACGAACGACGTCGCATCCAGCCATGCCGCCTGCGGTGCGTGTGACGTGTCGGAGGTGTCCGGAGCGGACGTCGATTCCGGGACAGGAGAGGTGCCCGCCGACATGGCGCATCCACTCAGTGCCGCGGCGAGCACCACCCCGCCCAGGACGAGGGACGAGAACGTGCGAAGAGAAGCTGTCATACCCGTGAGTGTCGCAACCGCGCGGATCGTCTCACTCTCCGGCCCGCGACCACCGGCCCGTGTCGCACGCCCGTGCCAGACTGTGCTGGTGACCGATCGCCTCATGCTGCTCGACACCGCCAGCCTCTACTTCCGCGCCTTCTACGGCGTCCCCGACAAGGTGACGGCGCCCGACGGCGCTCCGATCAACGCGGCGCGCGGTCTGCTCGACATCATCGCGAAGCTCGTCACGCTCTACGAGCCCACCCATGTCATCGCCTGCTGGGATGACGACTGGCGCCCGCAATGGCGCGTCGATCTGATCCCCAGCTACAAGACGCACCGTGTCGTCGAGGTCGTCGAGGTCGGACCTGACATCGAAGAGGTCCCCGACCCCCTCGAAGCGCAGATCCCCCTCATCCGGGAGACGCTCGCCGCGATCGGGATCCCGATCATCGGGGTGGCGGAGCACGAGGCCGACGACGTCATCGGCACGCTCGCGACCGGAGCGACGATGCCGGTCGACATCGTCACCGGAGACCGCGATCTGTTCCAGCTCGTCGACGACTCCCGCGATGTGCGGGTCATCTACACCGCGCGCGGCATGAGCAATCTCGAGGTCGTGACCGATGCGACCGTGGTCGCGAAGTACGGGGTGCTCCCCTCGCAGTATGCCGACTTCGCCACCATGCGCGGCGACGCCTCAGACGGTCTTCCCGGTGTGGCCGGGATCGGTGAGAAGACCGCCGCGACGCTGCTGCAGACCCACGCCGACCTCGAGGGCATCCGCGCCGCCGCCGAGGCCGGAGAGGGCATGAGCGCCGGGGTGCGGGCGAAGGTGCTCGCCGCATCCGCCTACCTCGATGTGGCCCCCACCGTGGTCGCGGTCGCCACGTCGCTTCCCATCACGACGCCCGATATCCCGTTGCGGGTGCTCGATCCCGCGGAGGTCGATGCGGCGACGGCTCTCGCCGAGAAGTGGAACCTCGGCGGCTCGATGACGCGCGCGGTGGCAGCGATGTCGAAGGCCGCCCTCGCGTCCGGCTGACCCCCGGTCAACCGCAGCTGCACCTATTCCGCCCAGGCGAGAAGCCGGGAGAGTCCCCAGGTCGTCACGATCCGGGAGGCGGGAATCCCCGCGCGCTCGGCTCGCTCCGCGCCGTGGTCCAGCAACGAGAGCTGACCGGGAGCATGCGCATCCGAGTCGATGGAGAAAAGGCATCCTGCTTCGAGCGCGATCGCGATCAGTTCATCCGGCGGATCCTGACGCTCGGGGCGCGAGTTGATCTCGACCGCCACTCCGTTGTCCGCGCATGCGGCGAAGACCGCCGCCGCGTCGAACGCCGACTGCGCGCGGGTCCCTCGTTCCCCCTGCACCAGGCGCCCGGTGCAGTGCCCGAGCACGTTTACCCTGGGGTGCGACACCGCGGCGATCATGCGTGCGGTCATCGGACGCGAGTCCATCCGCAACTTCGAATGCACCGATGCCACGACGATGTCCAGTTCGCGGAGCAGGGAGTCCTCCTGGTCGAGAGCGCCGTCCTCGAGGATGTCGACCTCGATGCCGGCGAGCAGGGTGAAACCGTCACCGGACTCCGCACGCACCAAGGGCATCTGCTCCCGAAGCCGCTCGGCCGAGAGCCCTCTGGCCACCCGAAGACGCGGCGAGTGATCCGTTATCGCCTGATACTCATGGCCCAACGCGCGAGCTGCCGCTGCCATGACAGAGATGGGAGTAGTGCCGTCGGACCAGTCGGTGTGAGCGTGCAGGTCGCCGCGCAGCTTCGTGCGCAGCAGCGAGACACGCTCAGGTTCGACGTCGCCACGCAGCTCGACGAGGTAGTCCGGAACCTGCCCGGCCTGCGCCTGACGGATCACCGCGAAGGTGGATTCTCCGATGCCCTTCGCCGCTCTCAGGCGGGTGGGATCGGCCCGGACGTCGTCCGGGAGATCCTGCAGGGTCGCCGCAGCCTGACGAAAAGCCTTCGCTCGGTACCGTGAGGCCCGCTCGCGCTCCAGAAGAGAGGCGATCTCCAGCAGGGCGTCGACGGGATCCACGGTCACTCCTTCGGGGCCGCCAGCTCGCGACTGACGGAGATCCACTGGTCGAGCTTGGCCAGGGCACGGCCGTCGTCGACCGCCGCCGATGCCTTGTCGTACCCCTCGCGCAGTCTTTCGAGGATCGGGCGCTGCACCTGCATGGCGTCCTGGGAGAGTTCGAACGCGACGATGCCCGCCGCCGCATTGAGCAGCACGATGTCGCGCACCGCCCCGGTCTCCCCCGCCAGCGTCCGTCGAAGCACCTCCGCGTTGTGCTGCGGAGATCCGCCGATCAGGTCGGCCAGGTCGGCGATCGGGATGTCGAGGTCACGGGGGTCGAGGTCGTGCTCGTGGATGTCCCCGCGGGTGACCTCCCAGATGCGGCTGTGGCCGGTCGTGGTGAGCTCGTCGAGTCCGTCGTCGCCTCGGAACACCAGCGCGGTCGCGCCGCGGGTCCGGAAGACGCCGGTGATCAGCGGTACGCGCTCGATCTGCGCGACACCCACGGCGTTGGCTTCGGCGCGCGCAGGGTTGCACAGCGGCCCGAGCATGTTGAAGACGGTGGGAACCCCGAGCTCCGCGCGGACGGATCCTGCGTGCTTGAAGCCGGGGTGGAACGCGCCCGCCCACGCGAAGGTGATCCCGGTGCGGTCGAGGATGGAAGCGACGGCGGCGGGGTCGAGTGACAGCTCGAGGCCGAGAGCACCGAGCACGTCTGAGGAGCCGGAAGCCGAACTCGCCGCACGGTTGCCGTGCTTGACGACGGGCACGCCGGTGGCGCCGATGATGATCGCCGCCGTGGTCGAGACGTTCACCGTGCCGACGCGGTCGCCGCCCGTCCCGACGATGTCGAGCACATCAGGAGAGACGGGAAGAGGGACCGCGGCCTCGAGGATCGCGTCGCGGAAGCCGACGATCTCGTCGATCGTCTCCCCCTTGGCACGAAGAGCGACGAGGAATCCTGCCAGCTGGGCCTCCGTGACGCTGCCCTGCATGATCTGCCGCATGGCCCACGTCGACTCCCACACGCTGAGATCGCGACGCTCCAGAAGAGAGGTGAGCACGTCGGACCAGGTCAGGGAATCAGCCATGTGTGCGATCCTATCGGCGCAGAGAAAACATGCAGATGCTTCCGAACACACGTGCACCCCACCCCCACCCCTTGTTTCCCGCGGATTCACCGGGTATTCGCAGTGTTTTCTTAGGGTCTCCTAAGTCGTCGACCGGCAACTCGAAGGTCGCCGGTGCAAGAATCACGCCCGCGGATCGGCCATAATGGAGGGGTGACGACCTCAGCGACGTATGCCCCGGCGGCGAGAACGATTAAGCGGCCCAACCCGGTAGCTGTCGGCACCATTGTGTGGCTCGGCAGTGAGGTGATGTTCTTCGCGGGACTCTTCGCGATCTACTTCACCCTCCGCAGCACCTCCCCGGAGCTGTGGGCGGCCCGGACCGAGCTGCTGAACGTCCCGTTCGCCGCAGTGAACACTGCGATCCTCGTACTCTCCTCGTTCACGTGCCAGATGGGCGTGTTCGCGGCAGAGGACCTGCAGCCCTACAAGATCGGCAAGGGACAGAAGAACGGCGCCGGACGCCGTCGCCTGTTCGGATGGGGAATGGTCGAGTGGTTCTTCCTCACCTTCGCCCTCGGCGCGATCTTCGTCTCCGGCCAGGTCTGGGAGTATGCCCAGCTCGTTGCTGAGGGCATGCCCATCAGCGCTGACTCGTACGCTTCCGCGTTCTACCTGACGACGGGCTTCCACGCCCTGCACGTCACCGGCGGACTGGTCGCGTTCCTGCTCGTCATCGGACGCGCATACGCCGTCAAGAACTTCCGGCACAAGGAGGCGACCTCCTCGATCGTGGTGTCCTACTACTGGCACTTCGTCGACGTCGTCTGGATCGTGCTGTTCCTCGTTATCTACTTCCTGAAATAAGAGCGGAGCTGATCCCCGAGATGGCACGAGAGAAGAAGCGCCGTTCCAGCGGTCGTCGCAGCCCTTTGGCGGCGGCCGCGCTCATCGGCGCAGGCCTCATGATCACCGGCGCCGTGTACGCCGGCGCGACCGCTGCGTTCGCCGCGACCGACACCCAGTCGGCGGCGACCTCGCAGTTGACCGTCGAGGACGGCAAGAAGCTGTTCACGGCCAACTGCGCCACCTGCCACGGTCTCGACCTGCAGGGAACCGCCAATGGCCCCAGCCTCTACGGCGTGGGTGAGCTGGCGACCGAGTTCCAACTGTCGACCGGCCGCATGCCTCTGCAGATGCAGGGCCCCCAGGCGCCGCAGAAGGCCCCGCAGTTCACCGAGGACCAGATCCTCGCGATCTCGTCCTTCGTCCAGTCCGAGGCTCCCGGCCCGACGTTCCCGTCGGACCACATCCTCGACGGCAAGGGCGATGTCTCCAACGGCGCCGAGCTGTTCCGCGTCAACTGCGCGATGTGCCACAACGTGGCCGCCGCGGGTGGAGCGCTCACCGAGGGCAAGTACGCCCCCGGACTCAGCGAGACCAGCGCGCTGCACATGTATGCCGCCATGGTCACCGGCCCCCAGAACATGCCGGTCTTCGGCGACATGAACCTGTCCGACGAGGACAAGCGAGACATCATCTCGGCGCTGCTCTTCCAGCAGCAGTCCGTGCAGATCGGTGGCTTCTCGCTGGGCTCGCTCGGTCCGGTCTCCGAAGGCCTGTTCGTGTGGATCTTCGGTATCGGCGCGCTCGTCGCCGTCACCGTGTGGATCACGGCGAAGTCCAACTGACGCTTAATCATCGAAGAGGAACGTACGAGGAGCACCATGGCACACGACGACGACTCGCAGGCTCTTGACAGGGCCTACCAGCCCTCTCCGGGGCTGGGTGTCGCAGTCAGCGATCCCGTGCAGAACCCCGGGCTTCCGCCGCACCGCGAGCGGATGACCGATAAGGACCCGCGCGCCGAGAAGGCCGCTGTCCGCACTGTCTACACGCTGTTCTATCTCTCGCTCGCCGGCAGCATCTGGGCGGTCGCCGCCTACATGCTGTTCCCGATCGAGAGCGGCGCGCTCATCGACATCCGGCAGAACAACCTCTTCATCGGTCTCGGCATCGCGCTCGCGCTGCTGGCCCTCGGCATCGGTGCCATCCACTGGTCCAAGGCCCTCATGTCCGACAAGGAGTTCATCGAGCACCGCCACCCCACCCGTGGCAAGGACTCCACGCGCGAAGCGGCCATCAAGGCCTTCTCCGACGCGAATGAAGAGTCGGGCTTCGGCCGTCGCTCGATGATCCGCAACTCGCTTTTCGCCGCGATCGTCGCCTCGATCATCCCCGGCGTGACGCTGTTCCGTGGCCTGGCGCCGCACTCCACTCCGGAAGACCCCACCGCGGGCGACCCGGTCGTGCTGCTCAAGCACACCATGTGGGAAGAGGGCGCGCGCCTGGTGCGCGATCCCGACGGCACCCCGATCCGCGCGGCTGACGTCACCCTGGGTTCGGCGTTCCACGTGATCCCGGAGGAACTCGCCACCCTCAGCCACAGCGACGGCTACCTCGAAGAGAAGGCCAAGGCCATCGTGCTGATGATGCGCCTGCGCCCCGAGCAGCTGATCGAGGCCGAGGACCGCAAGGACTGGTCCTACGACGGCATCGTCGCGTACTCCAAGGTCTGCACGCACGTCGGATGCCCTGTGGCTCTGTACGAGCAGCAGACCCACCACCTGCTGTGCCCGTGCCACCAGTCGCAGTTCGACGTCACGGACCATGCAAAGGTCATCTTCGGCCCGGCGGCTCGTCCGCTGCCGCAGCTGCCCATCACCGTCGATGACGAGGGCTACCTGGTCGCACGCAGCGACTTCAAGGAACCCGTCGGCCCGAGCTTCTGGGAGCGCCATTGAGCACCGCAACGCTGTCCAAAGAGGACAAGGACACCAAAGCGCCCCTCGGCGGTCGCTTCGTCGGTGCCGCGTCGAACTACATCGATGAGCGCACCAGCCTCTCCGGCTTCGTCAAGGAGCTCGGACGCAAGATCTTCCCCGACCACTGGTCGTTCATGCTCGGCGAGATCGCGCTCTGGAGCTTCGTCGTGGTGTTCCTCTCCGGAACCTTCCTGACGTTCTTCTTCCAGGCGTCCATGGTCGAGACCCACTACACCGGCGCCTACGCTCCGATGCGGGGTATCGAGATGTCCGCGGCGCTCGAGTCGTCGCTGCACATCTCCTTCGATCTGCGCGGTGGACTCCTGGTCCGGCAGATCCACCACTGGGCCGCCCTCGTGTTCATCGCCGGCATCGGCGTGCACATGCTCCGCGTGTTCTTCACCGGTGCCTTCCGCAAGCCGCGTGAGCTCAACTGGGTGATCGGCTTCATCCTCTTCATCCTCGCGATGGCCGAGGGCTTCACCGGATACTCCCTTCCCGACGACCTGCTCTCGGGCAACGGTCTCCGCATCATCGACGGCATGATCAAGGGTCTCCCCCTGATCGGCACCTGGACCTCGTTCCTCCTCTTCGGTGGCGAGTTCCCGGGTACCGACATCGTCGGACGCCTGTACACGCTGCACATCCTGCTGCTGCCGATGCTCGTCATCGCGCTGATCGTGGTGCACCTGATGCTCATGATCATCAACAAGCACACGCAGTTCGCCGGCCCGGGCCGCACGAACGACAACGTCGTGGGCTACCCGATGATGCCGGTGTACATGTCCAAGATGGGCGGATACCTGTTCATCGTCTTCGGCACCATCGTGTTGATCGCGACGTTCTTCCAGATCAACCCGATCTGGAACTACGGTCCGTATGACCCGTCCCCTGTCTCTGCCGGCACCCAGCCCGACTGGTACATCGGCTTCGCCGACGGCGCCCTGCGTCTGGCACCGTCGAACTGGGACATCGTCTTCCTCGACCACACCTGGTCGTTCGGCATCATCGCCCCGGTTCTGGTCCTCGGCCTGTTCATCGTGGCGGTGGCGATCTACCCCTTCATCGAGGCGTGGGTCACCGGAGACAAGCGCGAGCACCACATCGCACAGCGCCCGCGCAACGCCGCGACGCGCACGGCGATCGGTGTGGCCGGCGTCATCTTCTACGCCGTCCTCTGGGCCGCGGCATCGTCCGACCTCATCGCGACGCACTTCATGCTCACGATGGAGGGCGTGATCCACACGCTGCAGGCCCTGCTCTTCCTCGGGCCGATCCTGGGTTACTTCGTCACGAAGCGCATCTGCATCGCGCTGCAGAAGAAGGACCGCGAGATCGTGCTGCACGGTTTCGAGTCCGGCCGCATCGTCCGCCTCCCCGGTGGCGAGTTCATCGAGGTGCACCAGCCGGTCGACAAGTACGACCGCTGGAAGCTGATCGACGTCGACACTTACGAGCCCCTCGTGGTGCGCCCCAATGACAAGGGCCGCATCCCGTGGACCGAGAACCTCCGTTCCTCGATCTCCCGTTGGTTCTTCGAGGACCGTCTCGCCCCGCTCACGCAGGCCGAGGTCGAGGCGGCGGATGCTCACCAGCACCACGTCACGGCCCACAACGACGAGACCGAGGCTGCAGAGATCCAGGGCGCCCACGAGCGCGCAGGATTCCCTGACGCCCCGCTCACGGTCGATGAGACCCACGTCGACGAGACGCCGAACACGCCGAGCACGGTCATCGCGACCGAGCCGGTGAAGAAGCCTCGCAAGAAGTCGGAGGATGGCGAGTAGTCGCCACTCCCCCACTGATGAAGGCCTCGTCCCTGCGGACGGGGCCTTCATCGTTAATCCCCTAATGAGAGGATCGATCCATGTCGTCCGTCGTCCAGCTGATCCGCGGCACCGCCCTCGCCGAAGTCCCCTACGCCTACGCCGCGACCGCACCGGCCGGCTCACGCCTGATCTTCCTCGCCGGCGCGTGCCCGCTGAACGACGATGGCACGACTGCTGCACCCGGTGACTACGCCGCTCAGGCGGCCAAGTGCGTAGAGACCCTCCAGGGGGCGCTCGAGATCGCCGGCGCGACCATCACCGACGTCATCAGCACGCGGGTACTCGTGGCCTCCTCATCGCAGGCCGACCTCGTCGCGGCCTGGGATGTCATCCATGCGGCTTTCGGCGCGCACGACGTGCCCAGCACGCTCCTGGGCGTGACGGTGCTCGGCTACGACGACCAGCTGGTCGAGATCGAAGCGATCGCGGCTGTCTCCGAATGAGCATCAACGTCGTCGTCCGCCCGGCCGCGCCCGACGATGACGCGGCAACGGAACAGATCGAAGTGGCCGCCGATGCCCTCCTCATCGAACGGTTCGGAGCCGTCGACTGGCCTCCCCCGACGCCCCCGCAGGAACGCGCGTCGATGCCGGGCTTCGTCCTCGTCGCCGAACACCACGACGGGACCACCACGACGCCGGTCGTTGTCGGCTTCGTGCACGTGCTGGAGCTCGACGGCCACGCGCATCTCGAGCAGCTCTCGGTACTTCCCTCTTACGGACGCCAGGGTATCGGTCGTGAGCTCGTCACGGCCGCGCTCACGGAATCGCGCCACCGGGGTCATACCGAGATCACCCTTCGGACCTACATCGACGTGCCCTGGAACGCCCCCTTCTACACGTCCTGCGGCTTCGTCGTGAGCGAGCCGGACACCTCACTGCTCCGAGATCTGGTCCAGGTCGAATCCGCGCTGGGCCTCTTCGAGCACGGACCGCGCACGCAGATGACGGCTGTGCTCTGATTCACGGCTGTGCTCTGATCGGTAGCAGTACGTCGATCGTCGAACGCGCCACGACCGACGACGGCACCTCTGCCGCTGACCTCGCCGGGCCGCCCTGGCTGGCGTATACCCCCGGCTCCGGCATTGACCGCAATCCGTCGCTGAGCGACTGGATTCCGCCGGATGGTTCCCGCGTGTCTCCGTAGGCTGGAATCATGATCGATCGTGCCGAGTTCTACGCAGCCAAGTTGACCTATGAGACAGACCCCAGCGATGTGCACGCGGCGCTCAAGGCCGGCGAGAACATCGTCGTCGTCGACGTCCGCTCCGACGAGGCGTGGGCCCAGGGGCGGATCGCCGGTGCCGTGCACATGCACTACAGCGAGATCGCCTCGCGTGCTGCCACCGAGATCCCCGAGGGTGCGGACGTGGTCGTCTACTGCTGGAGCCCCGGCTGCAACGCCGGCGCCAAGGGCGCGCTCGAGTTCGCCCGCCTCGGATACGCCGTACGCGAGATGATCGGCGGTTTCGAGTACTGGGTCCGCGAGGGTTACGCGGTCGAAGACAGCGATGGCGTCCACCACCGCCCCGTGGATCCGTTGACCGGCATCGCACGCATTCGCGCCCACGCCTGATCACGGCCCCGGCGCACGAAGAAGGCCCCCGGATTCCTCCGGGGGCCTTCTTCCGTGCAGCTGGGTCAGCGGGCGAAGTTGCCGCGGTAGTACTCGTACACCCAGCCGACGATCGCGACGACGAAGATCGCGAGGCCGATCGGCAGGAGGAAGTGCCCGACCGCGAGCCCCACGACGAAGACTCCCGCCGAGGCAGCGAGGACGATGGGCCACCAGGACCACGGGCTGAACTCGCCGAGCTCCGGGTCACCGTCGTCGATGTCGGAGGTCAGGATGTCTTCGGGCAGCTCACCACGCTGCGCCTTGTGAGTGCGATCGAGATAGAACGCGATCATCGCTGCCATGAAGGCGGCGAAGAACAGGGCTACCGTACCGACCCACTCGATTCGCATCGCGAAGTTGTCGTTCGGTGTGGCCAGGATGTGCCAACCGGTGTAGACGACTCCGACGAGAGCGAAGAACGCCGTCAGGATCCACCAGAGAATGACGTTGTCGCGCATGACTTAGTGGGCCTCTCGCTCGCCGGGAGCCGTCGTGGCGAACTCCGCAGCCTCCGGGTGATTCAGGTCGAACGCAGGCCGCTCGCTGCGGATGCGCGGGATCGACGTGAAGTTGTGGCGCGGGGGCGGGCAGGACGTCGCCCACTCGAGCGATCCGCCGTAGCCCCACGGGTCGTTGACCGTGACCTTCGGCGCCTTGCGGGCGGTGATCCAGACGTTCAGGAAGAACGGCAGCATCGAAGCGCCCAGGATGATGGCACCGATCGTCGAGACCTGGTTCTGCCAGGTCCATCCGTCGGCCTCCGAGTAGTCGGCGTAACGACGCACCATGCCGTCGACGCCCAGCCAGTGCTGGATGAGGAAGGTCATGTGGAAACCGATGAACAGAAGCCAGAAGTGCACGTAGCCGAGACGCTCGTTCAGCATGCGTCCGGTCCACTTCGGCCACCAGAAGTAGAAGCCGGCGAACATGGCGAACACCACGGTTCCGAACACCACGTAGTGGAAGTGGGCGACCACGAAGTACGAGTCGGAGAGGGCGAAGTCCAGCGGCGGAGCCGCGAGGATGACACCGGTCAGACCACCGAAGACGAACGACACGAGGAACCCGAGAGCGAAGACCATCGGAGTCTCGAAGGTGACCGACCCCCGCCAGAGGGTACCGATCCAGTTGAAGATCTTCACACCCGTCGGCACGGCGATCAGCATCGTCATGAGCGCGAAGAACGGCAGCAGGACCGAGCCCGTCACATACATGTGGTGAGCCCACACCGCGACCGAGAGAGCGGCGATGGCGATCGTCGCGTAGACGAGGGTCTTGTATCCGAAGATCGGCTTGCGGCTGAAGACCGGGAAGATCTCGGAGACGATACCGAAGAACGGCAGCGCGATGATGTACACCTCGGGGTGACCGAAGAACCAGAACAGGTGCTGCCAGAGCAGAACGCCGCCGTTGGCCGGGTCGTAGATGTGAGCACCGAGGATGCGGTCGGCCGCCGCGGCGAAGATGGCTGCGGCAAGCACCGGGAACGCCATCAGGATCAGGAGGCTCGTGATGAGCGTGTTCCACGAGAAGATCGGCATGCGCCACATCGTCATACCGGGGGCACGCATCGTGATGATCGTGGTGATGAAGTTGACGGCACCGAGGATCGTTCCGAATCCGGAGATGCCGAGACCCACCATCCAGAGGTTTCCACCCGCACCCGGCGAGAACGATGCCCCTGCCAACGGCTGATAGGCGAACCACCCGAAGGATGCCGCGCCCTGCGGGGTGAGGAAGCCGGCCACCGCGATCGTGGAACCGAACAGGAAGAGCCAGAAGGCGAAGGCGTTCAGACGCGGGAAGGCGACGTCAGGGGCACCGATCTGCAGGGGCAGGATCGCGTTGGCGAAGCCGGCGAACAGCGGCGTCGCGAACATCAGCAGCATGATCGTGCCGTGCATCGTGAACAGCTGGTTGTACTGCTCCTTGGTCGGGATGATCTGCATACCCGGCGCGAACAGCTCGGCACGGATGACCAGTGCCATCACACCACCGAGGAGGAAGAACATCACCGACGCGATCAGGTACATGTACCCGATGGTCTTGTGGTCGGTGGAGGTGATCCACTTGACGACGATGTTGCCCTTCTGCTCGACGCGCGAGGAGCTCATGAGAGCGGCCTGGCGTGCGGGCAGAGTCTGGGGACGCGAGCGGGGAGACTCGTCGGTACGGGGAGCTTCTGTGGTCGACATGGCTTACTCCCCTCCTTCCTCGGTGTCGGTCTTCGGGGTGGTCCCCGGAAGGTTCGAGAGACGGTCGTAGGCGCCGGTGATGTCACCGGTGTTGCCCTGCTCCTCGAGCGACGCGAGGTAGGAGTCGTACTCGCTCTGCGAGACGACCTTCACGTTGAAGAGCATCATCGAGTGGTACTCACCGCAGAGCTCGGCGCACTTGCCGGCGTACTCGCCCTCACGGGTGGGGATGAACGACCAGGAGTTGTCCTTCCCGATGAACATGTCCTTCTTGTACAGGAAGTCGATGATCCAGAAGGAGTGGATGACGTCGCGCGACTGAAGGTTGATCGTGACCTTCTTGTCGACCGGCAGCACCAGTGTCGGCAGCTGCGCCTGATCGATGTTGCCGTCCTTGTCGGGCTGGGCCTGGATGCCCATGGTCCACACGGCGTCGGAGTTGTCCTTCTCGTCACCGTCGTACTGGAAGTCCCACGCCCACTGCTTCGCGATGGCGGTGATCTCGACGTCAGGCTCGTCCCACTTGGCCTCGATCTCCGTCTGATCGCGGGCGGTGAAGAAGAACATGCCCAGAACCAGGATGAGCGGCACGATCGTGTAGAAGATCTCGATCGGCATGTTGTAGCGCATCTGCACCGGGAGACCGGTCTGGCCCTTGCGACGGCGGTAGGCGATCGCCGCCCAAGCCATCAGGCCCCAGGTGATGATGCCGACGGCGAGAAGCACGATCCACGAGTTGACCCAGAGCGACGAGACACGCTCGGTCTGGTTGGTGGCCGCGGGTCCACCCTCCACGAAGCCCGGAAGAAAGCCGTTCAGCTCGGTGGGAGAGCATCCCGCCAGGGCCAAGGCTGCCGCAACTCCCACAGGGAGGGCGGCCCAACGAAGGCTGCGTTTCGAGGGCACGATGCACCTTTCAGATCGCGAACAGAGCACACCCAAGTCTAGGGCAACCTCACACCTGATTCATGCCATCCACGCAGGTTGTGGAACCAGAACGGCCGCCGTCACCGATGGTGACGGCGGCCGAGTCGGCAGAGCGAGGATCAGTGGAAGCTGTCGCCGCAGGCGCAGCTGCCCGCTGCATTGGGGTTGTCGATCGTGAACCCCTGCTCGGAGATCGTGTCCTTGAAGTCGATCGCCGCACCGTCGAGGTACGGGACGCTCATGTTGTCGATGATCACCTCGACGCCGTCGAAGTCGACCGTCTCGTCGCCCTCCAGATAGCGCTCGTCGAAGTACAGCTGGTAGATCAGGCCCGAGCATCCGCCCGGCTGCACGGCGACACGCAGACGCAGGTCGTCGCGGCCTTCCTGCTCGAGGAGGTTCTTCACCTTCGTGGCAGCAGCGTCGGTCAGGGTGACGCCGTGTGCGCGGGTGGTCTCTGGGGAGAGTGTGGTGTCGCTCATGTCGCTCCTTGTGACGGGCCGCAGATGCACGGCTTCTCGGATGATTCTACCGCCGCAGATGCTGTGAGGCTCAGAGTTCCGCCTCATTCATGCGGGCCAGCAGCAGCGCCTCGGTCGCGACCGCATGACGGAACGTGTCGAGGTGCAGCGACTCGTTCGGGCTGTGTGCCCGCGAATGGGGATCTTCGACACCGGTGACCAGGATCTGTGCGGCCGGGAACTCTCGCACCAGATCGGCGATGAAGGGGATCGATCCCCCCACGCCCAGATCGACCGGAGCGACTCCGTAGCCGTCACGCATGGCGTCGCGGGTCAGAGCGACCGCCCAGCCGCTCGTGTCCACCAGGAAGCCGTCGCCGAGATCGACATCCGAGAACGTGAGCTCTGCTCCGAACGGCGCATGCGCGCGAAGATGACCCTCGAGTGCGTCGTAGGCTTCCTGACCGGTCTGCCCGGGGGCGACGCGAGCGCTGATCACGACGGTCACCTCGGGGAGCAACGTGTTGGACGCCGCCGCGACGCTCGTGGCATCGATACCGATCACCGTGACCGACGGCTTGTTCCAGATGCGGCTGAGGATCGTCCCGTCACCGATCGGAGTGGTGCCGGGCAGAAGTCCGGCCTCATCGCGCAGAGTCGCCTCGGTGTAGTCCGGCGTCGGCGCATCGCGCTCCGTCATCCCCTCGACCGCCACCGAGCCGTCGGCGTTCCACAGCGTGGACAGCAGCGTGACGGTCGCCATCATCGCGTCGGGCACCGCGCCACCGAACATCCCGGAGTGCGAGGCGTGGTCCAGGGTGCGCACGCGCATCGTGAAGCGCGCGTTGCCGCGGAGGGAGACGGTGAGACCAGGAGTCACGGAATCCCAGTTGCCGGAATCGGCGACCACGATGGCATCAGCGCGGAGCGCATCCTTGTTGTCGGAGAGGAACTGGGCGAATGAACGGGATCCATACTCCTCTTCGCCCTCGATGAACATCGCGATACCGAGCTCGAGGTCATCGCCGAGCACCTCGCTCACCGCACGGATCGAGGCGATGTGCGACATGATCCCGGCCTTGTCGTCTGCCGCTCCACGCCCGTAGAGACGCCCGTCGCGTACGGTCGGCTCGAACGGCGGCGTCTCCCACAGGGCGTCATCCCCAGGAGGCTGCACGTCGTGGTGCGCATAGAGCAGGATGGTGGGCTTGCCGTTGCGTGCCGCGCGGGTGGCGAGGACGGCCGGCTGTCCCTGCTCCTCGGTGCCCGGGATCGCTGCGCGGAGCACGCGCACCTCGTCGAAGACCCCCGTGTCCGATGCCAGGGCCGCCACGGCATCCGCACTGCGTTGCAGCTGGGTCTGATCGAACGCGGGCCAGGCCATACCCGGAATGCGAACGAGGTGACCGAGATCCGACAGCGCTGCGGGGATTCCGGTCGCCACCGCCTCGAGGACGGCGGCATCGGACTCACGGGGAGGAACAGGAGAGGTCATGCGAGTAATCTTAAGGTGATCCCCCGCCGGCGAACCGAGGAACTCCGTGTCCACTACCCCTACCTCCCCTTCCACGAACGACGACGCCCCCGAGACGACTGCCGTCGGCAAGGGGCGCGCGACGCCGACCCGTGCGGAGCAAGAGGCAGCACGTCGCCGCCCCCTGGTCGCCAACACCAAGGAAGCGAAGGCGGCCGCGAAGGCGGACCTCAACGAACGTCGTGCCCGCGCCCAGGCCGGCATGGCCGCCGGCGAGGAGAAGTACCTCCCCGTCCGCGACAAGGGCCCGCAGCGCCGTTGGGCGCGCGACTACGTGGACGCCGGCTGGCACCCGGCCGAGTTCGTGATGGGAGTGATGGTGCTGGTCATCCTCGCCTCGCTCGTTCCGGCCAACACGGTCATCTCGTTCTACGCCTACATCGTCATGATGGGCTACCTCGTCATCGCCATCGGCGGCATGGTCCTGCTCGGCATGCGGGTCAAGCGCAAGGCCGCGGCGAAGTTCGGCAAGGATCGCCTCGAGCGCGGCCTCGGATGGTACGCCGCGATGCGCGCGCTCCAGATGCGCTTCATGCGTCTGCCGAAGCCGCAGGTCAAGCGCGGCCAGTACCCCGACTGAGCAGTCCCCTGTTGATCTCGCGGCCCCAGAACGGACCGCGGTACAGGAAAGCGGTGTAGCCCTGCACGAGGGTCGCCCCCGCATCGAGGCGCTCCTGCACGTCGGACGGCGTCTCCACTCCCCCGACGGCGATCACGCAGAAGTCGGAAGGAACCGCTTCGCGCACCACGCGGAGCACTTCGAGCGAGCGCTTCTTCAACGGCGCTCCGGACAGACCTCCCGCTCCGGCAGCCTCGACTGTGGCGGCATCCGTGAGCAGCCCGTCTCGGCTGATCGTGGTGTTGTGAGCGATGATTCCTGCGAGCCCCTCGGCTACCGCCATCTGCGCGATCGCCGTGATCTCCTCGTCAGAGAGGTCCGGTGCGATCTTGACGAGCAGCGGAGTGGCCCCGGCTGCCTCGCGCACGGCACGCAACAGCGGCGCGAGCGTTTCGACGGCCTGCAGTCCCCGAAGGCCCGGGGTGTTCGGAGACGACACGTTCACGGCCAGATAGTCGGCGAGCGGAGCCAGCCGCGCCGCCGAGGCCACGTAGTCGGCCGTCGCATCCTCGACCTCGACGACTCGGCTCTTGCCGATGTTGACGCCGATGATCGTGTCGGGGGCCCCGCGACGCAGGCGTGCGAGACGACGTGCCGCTGCATCCGCACCCGCGTTGTTGAAGCCCATCCGATTGATCACGGCACGGTCCGCGATGAGACGGAAGAGCCGCGGCTTCGGGTTGCCATCCTGCGGTATCGCGGTCACGGTGCCGACTTCCACGTGCCCGAAGCCGAGAGCCGCGAGTCCCCGCACACCCACCGCGTTCTTGTCGAAACCTGCGGCGACGCCGAACGGTGACGGGAACGTGAGACCGAGCGCTTCGACGCGCAGCGACGGGTCGGGACGGGTGATCGCACGCGTGGCCCACGAGAACGGGGGCACGCCGAGAACGCGGATCACCGCCATGCCGGCGTGGTGGGCGAACTCGGGATCGAAGCGCGAGAGGACAGCGCGGAAGAGCAGCGGATACATCCCTGCCAGATTACCGCTCCTCGGACTCCCTCTTCGTGTGGTCGGCACGCAGATCGGTGATCGCGGCCTCGAAGTCCTCGAGGGAGTCGAACGCCTGGTAGACGCTGGCGAAGCGCAGGAACGCGACCTCATCGAGTTCACGCAGCGGGCCGAGGATCGCGAGACCGATCTCGTTGGTGTCGAGCTGCGAGACACCGGTCTGGCGCACGGCCTCTTCCACGCGCTGTGCGAGCACGGCGAGGTCGCCCTCCGTGACCGGACGGCCCTGGCATGCCTTCCGCACGCCCGTGATGACCTTCTCGCGACTGAACGGCTCCATCACGCCGGAACGCTTGATCACGTTGAGGCTCGCGGTCTCGGTCGTCGTGAAACGGCCACCGCACTCCGGGCACTGTCGACGGCGCCTGATCGAGAGCCCGTCGTCGCTGGTGCGTGAATCGATGACGCGGGAGTCGGGGTGTCGACAGAAGGGGCAGTGCATCTGACCGATCCTACGCGGTGAAACGGGCCTCGATCGCTTCACCGTGTGCGGGGAGCACCTCGGTGTCGGCGAGGGCGACAACTCCGGCACGCACGGCAGCCAGCGCAGCCCTGTCGTAAGAGATGACCTGCTGCGGACGGAGGAACGTGTACGACCCGAGACCCGGGGCGTAACGCGCCTGTCCCCCGGTCGGCAGCACGTGGTTGCTGCCCGCCATGTAGTCTCCGAGGCTGACCGGCGTCTGGTCGCCGACGAACACGGCACCGGCACTGGTGAAGTCGGCGGCGGCATCCTCGGCGTCGACGAGGTGCAGCTCGAGGTGCTCCGGCGCGTAGGCGTTGCTGAACGCCGTGGCCATGGCCCTGTCATCCACGAGGACGATCGCGGACTGCGGTCCCGAGAGAGCGGCGGCGACACGCTCACTGTGGCGGGTTCTCGCAGCCATGCGCTCCACCTCGACGGCGACCTGTTCGGCGAGCTCGGCCGCATCGGTGACCAGCACCGCGGACGCCTGCTCGTCGTGCTCAGCCTGGCTCACGAGATCGGCGGCGATGAGTCGCGGATCCGCGTGGGAATCCGCGACGACGAGGATCTCGGTCGCCCCGGCCTCCGAGTCCGTGCCGACCACACCGGCGACCGCGCGCTTCGCGGACGCGACGTAGTTGTTGCCGGGACCGGAGACGACATCGACGGGATCGAGATCCAGTGACGGCACACCGTAGGCCAGGGCGCCGATCGCTCCGGCACCGCCCATCGCGTATACCTCCGTCACTCCCAGCAGAGCCGCCGCCGCGAGGATGGTCGGGTGAATCCGCCCGCCCTGATCCGACTGCGGCGGCGATGCCAACGCGATCTGCTCGACCCCGGCGATCTGCGCGGGCACGACGTTCATGATCACGCTGGACGGGTAGACGGCCTTGCCGCCGGGGATGTAGACCCCCACGCGGTGCACCGGCTGCCACCGCTGCGTGATGACGGCCCCGTCCCCGATCCGGGTGACCTGTGTTGCCGGAACCTGCGCGGCGGAGGCCAGACGCACTCGGCGGATCGCCTCCTCGAGCGCGCCTCTGACCTCGGGGGCGAGTTCAGCCAGCGCTGCGGTGATGTGTTCGGCGGGCACTCGTACGGCGTGATCCGTGACGGCGTCGAATCGTTCGGCCTGCTCGCGAAGAGCGTCCTCGCCACGGTCGCGCACGTCCTCGACGATCCGCGCAGCGGTATCGAGCGCTTCGGCACGCGCCTGGGTGGCCCGGGGTACCGCGGCGAGCATGCCTGCGGGCGAGAGCTCGCGCCCTCGCAGGTCTATGGTGCGCATTTCAGCCCTTCGTGATGTCGGAGATGTCGTGGAGGTAGCCGATCCGTCCGTCGTCATGTCGCACGACGAACGCACCCCCACGATCTTCGATCACCAGTGCCCACGCGCTCGGGCCGATGCGGAACAGCGGTTCACCACGCTCGTCGTGGACATCGCGCTCCGAGGGAGCGAGGATCCAGAACGGTTGAGCGGCGGGGGCCGCCTCGCGAGGGTTGGTCGCTTCGAGGTCGGCGTCGGAGACGCCCTCCAACACCAGCGGCGCCGGCTCTTCCGCAACGACGTCGGTCTCATACGTCGCCGCCGTCTCCAGAAGCGACTCGATGCTCCCGGTGTCCGAGACGATCTCGGGTTCCTGACCGCGCGAACGACGCGAGTAGGCGGGCACATACTCCTCATCCGAGGACTCCTGCTCGGTACCGATGCCGCCGCCCGAGGCGTGGGCAGTGAGGGGCACCTGCTCGGCGAGGTCGAATCGGGCGATCTCGTCGGTCGCCTGCCTCCCGGAGGGCTCGACATCGAGCGGGACCACGAGCGCTGGCGTCGCACCATCGACGATGACATCTGTCCGGCCGTCGGCCTGCGCCTCTGCCCCCTCGAGGGATGCGGACGAGTCGGACCCCGCAGGCGATGCCTCGGCCGACTCGCCGGACGGTTCTTCCGCTGCCGGCGCAGGCTCAGGACGCGGCCGCGCGATGACCGGACGCACCGGATTCGCGTTGCGGTGCGCGAGAGTCACCAGGCGACCGTGGAAGTCTTCCTTCAGCCCCGGGATGATCGGAGCGAACACGGTGAGGACGACGAGGGCCAGAGAGGTGATCACCAGGGCCACCCCGTTCCACGGAAGGCTCCACGTGCCTCCGGAGACGAGTGCAGAGATCGCGAGCCACAGGCTGCCGGCCCAGACCACCGCTGACACGGAGAACGCGACCGAGGCGAACTGATCGATGCCCAGCGAACCGACCCTGCGGATGCCGTCGGGCGAGAAGCGGCGCAGCACGAGAAGGAAGACGGCGACAGTCGGGAGCGCGATCGGGAGTATCCATTGGATGCCGACGCCCCACAGCGAGAGGTCGCCGATCAGCGGGAAGAAGGAGAAGACGAAGGACAGCAACCAGACGCCCACGATCAGCAACTCACGCAGTGTGAAGCCGAGGATACCGAACTCCGGCGTGACCTCTTCGTCGTAGAGGACGCCGTCATCGTCGCCGAAGACGATGTCCTCGGTGTCCGATTCGGGGAGATCCGTGCTCATGCGTGGTCCTTTCGTCACAGGGCTCGACGGGTGGATTCGTCGTGCTGCCGACGGCTCACGATCCTACCCGCTCACCCCAGACAGGTGGGTCCGAGCAGTGACTTGAGGTCACCGAACAGGTCTGCGGACACCTTGACCGGCATGGGCACCTCGAACACCTTCGCGGTGCCCCCGCGATGCACCCGAAGCAGCACTTCGGTGTCGCCGTTGTGCCGTCGCAGCACCTCTGCGAGCTCCATCATCACCCGCTCGGTCGCGCGCTGCTCGGCGAGGACGAGGGCCAAGGGACCCGCCGCGTCGAAGGACCCCACATCCGGGGCGAACGCCGACTGCGCGTGCAGGTTGAGTCCGTCATCGCGCCGGGACACGCGCCCGCGGACTGCGAGAATCGCATCCTGCTGCAGCGTGTGCTGGAACTCGGTGTAGGTCTTTCCCATGAACATCACGGTGACCTCACCGTTGAAATCCTCGACGGTGATCATGCCGTAGGGATTTCCGCTCGCCTTGGCGACGCGGTGCTGCACGCTGGTGACGAGCCCGGCCACCGTCACCTGGTCACCGTCCTGCAGGTCTTCGGAGTTATTGAGGTCGTGGATCGAGATCGATGCATGCTTCGCGAGAGGCACCTCGAGCCCGGCCAAGGGGTGGTCGGACACGTAGAGACCGAGCATCTCGCGTTCGAAAGCGAGCTTGTCCTTCTTGATCCACTCGGGGCGGGCGGGGACCTTGGCGGGAGCGACCTCGTCCATGCCGTCGTAGAGGCTGTCGAAGTCGAACCCGATGGCGCCCTGTGCCTCGTTGCGCTTGCGATCGACGGCGGCCTCCACCGCGTCTTCATGCACCTCCATGAGCGCTCGACGGGAGTCGCCCATCGAGTCGAAGGCGCCGGCCTTGATCAGCGACTCGACCGTGCGCTTGTTCGAGACGTGCAGCGGAACCTTCTCGAGGAAATGGTGGAACGAGGTGAAGCGCTCGTCCTTGCGGGCCTGCACGATCCCCTCGACGACGTTGCTGCCGACGTTGCGGACGGCGCCGAGGCCGAAGCGGATGTCGTCGCCGACGGCCGCGAAGAAGTTGATCGAGTCGGAGACATCGGGCGGAAGGACCTTGATGCCCATGCGGCGGCACTCGTTCAGGTAGAGCGCCATCTTGTCCTTGGAGTCGCCGACGCTGGTGAGCAGCGCCGCCATGTACTCGGCGGGGTAGTGCGCCTTGAGGTATGCGGTCCAATACGAGACGAGACCGTATGCGGCGGAGTGGGCTTTGTTGAAGGCGTAGTCCGAGAAGGGCAGCAGGATGTCCCACAGCGCCTTGATGGCCGCCTCGCCGAATCCGCGCTCGGTCATACCGCCCGCGAAGCCTTCGTACTGCTTGTCGAGCTCGGACTTCTTCTTCTTGCCCATCGCTCGACGCAGGATGTCTGCCTGTCCGAGGCTGAACCCCGCGACCGCCTGGGCGATGGCCATGACCTGCTCCTGGTAGATGATGAGCCCGTAGGACTCCTCCAGGATCTCGGCGAGCGGCGCCTCCAGCTCGGGGTGGATCGGCGTGATCTCCTGCACCCCGTTCTTGCGCAGCGCATAGTTCGTGTGCGAGTTGGCTCCCATGGGACCCGGCCGATACAGGGCGATGAGGGCCGAGATGTCACCGAAGTTGTCGGGCTTCATCAGACGCATGAGCGAACGCAGTGGCGGGCTGTCGAGCTGGAAGACGCCCAGGGTGTCGCCGCGCGCGAGCAGCTGGTACACGCCGGGGTCGTCGAGACCGAGATGTTCGAGGTCGAGCTCTTCGCCACGGTTCGTGCGGATGTTGTCGAGCGCATCCGAGATGATCGTGAGGTTCCGGAGCCCCAGGAAGTCCATCTTGATCAGACCGAGGGACTCGCACGACGGGTAGTCGAACTGCGTGACGATCTGCCCGTCCTGCTCGCGGCGCATGATCGGAATGATGTCGAGGAGCGGATCGGACGACATGATCACGCCGGCGGCGTGCACGCCCCACTGGCGCTTCAGCCCTTCGAGACCCAGCGCGCGGTCGAAGACCGTCTTCGCCTCGGGATCCGTCTCGATCAGGGTCCTGAACTCGCTCGCCTCCTTGAACCTCGGGTGAGCAGAGTCGAACATGCCGTCAAGGGGCATGTCCTTGCCCATCACGGGCGGCGGCATCGCCTTGGTGAGGCGCTCCCCCATGCTGAACGGGAAGCCGAGCACTCGACCGGCGTCCTTCAGCGCCTGCTTGGACTTGATCGTTCCGTACGTGACGATCTGCGCGACGCGCTCGGATCCGTACTTCTCCGTGACGTAGTCGATGACCTCGCCGCGGCGCCGGTCATCGAAGTCGACGTCGAAGTCGGGCATGGAGACACGGTCGGGGTTGAGGAAGCGCTCGAAGATGAGTCCGTGCTCGAGCGGGTCGAGGTCGGTGATCTTCATCGCGTACGCGACCATCGAGCCGGCACCCGAGCCACGGCCAGGGCCCACGCGGATGCCGTTGTCCTTGGCCCAGTTGATGAAGTCGGCGACGACGAGGAAGTATCCCGGGAAGCCCATCTGCAGGATGATGCCGGTCTCGTACTCGGCCTGCTTGCGCACCTTGTCGGGGATGCCGCCGGGATATCGGTAGTGCAGGCCGGCCTCCACCTCCTTGATGAGCCAGCTGTCCTCGGTCTCGCCGTCGGGCACAGGGAAGCGCGGCATGTAGTTGGCCGAGGTGTTGAACTCGACCTCGCAGCGCTCGGCGATCAGCAGGGTGTTGTCACAGGCTTCGGGGTGGTCGCGGAACAGTTGGCGCATCTCGGCCGCGGTCTTGATGTAGTACCCGTCGCCGTCGAACTTGAACCGGTTCGGGTCGTCCATCGTCGATCCCGACTGCACGCACAGGAGCGCCTCGTGCGCGTCGGCCTCGTGCTGATGCGTGTAGTGCGAGTCGTTGGTGGCGACCAGCGGGATGTTCAGGTCCTTCGAGAGACGGAGGAGATCGGTCATCACGCGCCGCTCGATCGACAGACCGTGGTCCATGATCTCGGCGAAGTAGTTCTCCTTGCCGAACAGGTCCTGGAACTCGGCTGCGGCCGCGCGCGCAGCGTCGTACTGTCCGAGACGCAGGCGCGTCTGGATCTCGCCTGACGGGCATCCGGTGGTCGCGATCAGTCCTTTGGAATAGGTCTGCAGCAGCTCGCGGTCCATGCGCGGCTTGAAGTAGTAGCCCTCCATGCTCGACCGGGAGCTGAGCCGGAACAGGTTGTGCATGCCCTCGGTGCTCTGACTCCACATGGTCATGTGGGTGTACGCACCGGAACCCGAGACGTCGTCGCTCTTCTGATCGGGCGAGCCCCACTGCACGCGCGTCTTGTCACTGCGGTGCGTGCCGGGAGTGACATAGGCCTCGAGCCCGATGATCGGCTTGACACCCGCGGCATTGGCCGCCTTGTAGAACTCGAAAGCCGCGAAAGTGTTGCCGTGATCGGTCACCGCGATGGCCGGCATCTTGTAGTCGGCGGCCGCCTGGGTCATCGCGTTGATCTTCGCCGCTCCGTCGAGCATCGAGTACTCGCTGTGCACGTGCAGGTGGACGAAGGAGTCGGATGCCATGCCTCCGATTCTACGGCGGGGCCCCGACACCGGAGGCCGGTGTCGGGGCCCGGAGGGCACTATCCGAAACCGCTACGGGGCAGAGTCGACGATCGACACGGAGTACGTCATGCGTATGTCGGGCACGGTCTGAGGGACCACATCCCCCGGACCGGCATCGACGCGATCCGAACGCAGCGTGCACTCGGTGGCCCACCCCGCCTCGGCATCGATCGAGACCGTGTCGGTGCGGCGATCTGTGTTCCCGTACCTGATTCGGTAGGTCGTTCTCGTACCTGATTCGGTAGGTCTCGACGCCGTTCGCCGTCGATGCAGGGACACCGGCGAGGTCAAGCGCGTGCTGAACGGAGTGCCGGAGATCTGCAGGCGCGACGTTGCTGCCACGGAGTCCGGACCCGGATTCGCCGCTGCCCCGACTGCGGGGTCGTACCCGGGAACGGCTCTGTGACCGTCGTCCCCGACGTCGTGCTGGGCCTCGGGGCCGGTGTCTATCGCGGCGTCGGAAGCGCGGTTTCCTGCGGCACTGCCTCGACCTGCGGGCTCGGCGCGTCCATCTGGCTGATCAGCACGAAACCCGCGGTCGCCGCGCCCACTCCGGCCATGGCGCCCGGCGATCACGAACATCGGGCGACGGGTTGTCCGCCTCCGCTCCACGCTCGTGTCTGCATCGATACCGGTGAGAAGCAGCGCTCTTCGAAAGTGGTCACGGCAGAGTATCGACCACGCTCATCTCGAAGGTCATCCGGGAGTCGGGGACGTCGCCCGGGATCACCCCCTCGCCTACAGACGTGGTGTCCGTGGTCTCCACCACGATTCCCGTCGCCATGTCGATCGTCAACGTGAACCGCCGAAGCGATGTCTCCGTGCTCTCAGAGGAGCCGAGATGCGAGTCGAAGGTGACCGTGCGTCGTCCGTTCTGTTCGGCTCCCACCGTCGAGCCCGGGAGCAGACTGAGCGCCCGATACATCGCAGCACGCATCTCCGGGTCGCCGACGTTGTGCGACAGCAGTCCGATGATGAGCCACCCGACCTTCCCATCGGCCCATCCCTGCTCGTCGGCGCCCAAGTACTCGTGAATCCACGCGATCATCGTGGCCGGGTCACGCGGCAACGATTCAAAGAACCAGAGCACATCCTCGGCACCGCCCTCGGGGAGCCGTGGCGCATCTGACGGGAACAGGCCGACCGCTGGCCCGTAGGACTGCAACGCCTCATCCTGCTGTGCAAGACCTTGCACCTGGTCGCCGTAGACCCCACCTGCGACGGGAGCTCCCCACTCCTGATACCACTGCGAGCGAAGGTTCGCCGGCGCGTAGTCGGCACCGCTGCGGCTGATGACCCATCCACTCGATGCTTCCGCGCGCGATGCACCGTAGCCGGGCTGCCCTGCGTCGCCGAGGTCGGCGTCGAACACGCCCAGGGTCTGCGACGTCCACGCCCGCCGCAGATACTGGCCGGGCGCGAGCACCGGTGGCGTGAAGCCCGCTGTCGCGTTCGCTGCCCCCAGGAGCGCCTCCGGGCCCGTCATCGGTGAGACCGCGGGTGACGGCATCGGAGTAGGCACGAGCACCGGCCCCGGCACGCGGGTCGGCACCGCCTCAACAGTCGGCACGGGCGTCGGGGCCGTGATGTTGCTCACCACGAGCACTCCGGCGGTGACGGCAGCTGCCGCGCCGACGGCGCCCGCGGCGATCAACCATGGCCGCCGCGCCGCCCGTGAACGCGCAGGAGAGCGTTCATTCTGGATCTCCATCAGAAGGAGGGCACGCGCCGCAGTGAGATTGTCATCCGCCCCCTCGATCTCGGGCCTGGTCTGCTGAACCTTCTCAAACACGTCCAAGGGTCTCTCCCTTCTTCTGCTGCTGCTCGAATGCCTGGATCCTCCGGGTGGAGTCCAACCGTGTGCGGACGCGATTCAGCCGCGATCGCACGGTACCGACGGGAACGCCGAGTGCCGCCGCGACCTCGTCGTAGCTCATCCCCTGCCAGGCATAGAGCAGGAGTGCCTCGCGATCTCTCGGCGCGAGCGCCGCGATGCGCGTCTTCAGCGTCTCGACCTCGCGCTCGGCATCGAGGCGGGACATCGCATCGTCCAGATCTCCGAGCGTCGAGTGCTCTTGCCGGGAGATGGATGCCGCGAACGACTTCCACTGCTTCGCCTCCAGCGCGCGATGGCGACGGATCAGGCGCGAGGCGATCCCGAGAAGCCAGGGCACCGCCGATTCGATGTCCGTGTCGAAATCGGCGCGTCGGCGGAAGGCGACGAGGAATGTCTCGCTCAGGACGTCCTCGGCAGCATGCCGGCCGAGGCGATACGTCGCGAACGCGTTGACCGCGCGCGCATGTCTGTCGAAGAGCTCGGCGAACGCCGCCGGCTGCTGGAGAGATCGCTGGATGATCTCGCTGTCTGTGGTCACGCTATGTATTGGCCGTGCGCCGTCGAGCGGTTCACGCTTTCTTTGACGACTTCTGCGATGCACCCAGATCGAGCCGCATCAGCACCCGAGGGAATCCATCCAGGACAGAACCGGTGTCTGCCGCCTTCACGAACCCCGCGCTCTCGAATAACGACCGCGTGCCGACGTACGCCATGGTGAGATTGACCTTCTCGCCGCCGTTGTCGACCGGATACCCCTCGATGGCGGGCGCGCCGCGCTCCATCGCGTAGGCCACTGCTCCCTCGATCAGCGCATGGGAGATGCCCTGCTTCCGGTAGCCGGGGCGCACGCGGAAGCACCACAACGACCACACGTCGAGATCGTCGACGTGTGGGATCAGCCGATTCCGCGCGAAACTGGTGCCGCGACGCGGATGCAGCGCCGCCCATCCCACCGGTTCGTCATCGAGGTACGCGATCACGCCAGGAGGTGGATCCTGGTGGCACAGTTCCCGGACCCGATCGGAACGCTCCTGCCCTTTCAGCGCCACGTTCTCTTTGCTGCCGATGCGGTAACTCAGGCAGAAGCAGACGTTCGACGTCGGTTTCCTCGGCCCGACGAGTATCGAGACGTCGTCGAACTCCGTCGCGGGGCGAACATCGATGGTCATGGGCCCAGTGTCGCGCACATCACCGACATCGTCGTGGCGTGGCGCGGACTACTCTCCGCGCAGCACGTCCAGTGCGTGCCGGAAGTCCTCGGGATACGGGGACTCGAACTGCACCCAGTCCCCCGTCGTCGGATGCGCGAAGGCGAGCTGATGCGCGTGCAGCCACTGGCGGGTGAGCCCCAGCCGCGCGGACATCGTCGGGTCTGCTCCGTAGAGCGGGTCGCCGACACAGGGGTGGCGGTGCGCAGCCATGTGCACACGGATCTGATGCGTGCGGCCCGTCTCGAGGTGGATCTCGAGCAGCGACGCGCCAGGAAACGCCTCGAGCGTCTCATAGTGCGTGACAGACGGCTTCCCGTCGGGCACGACGGCGAACTTCCAGGAGTGGTTGGGGTGACGCCCGATCGGCGCATCGATGGTCCCGGCAAGCGGATCGGGGTGACCTTGGACGACGGCGTGATAGATCTTCTCGACGGTACGGTCCTTGAAGGCCTGCTTCAGGACCGTGTAGGCGTGCTCGGACTTCGCCACGACCATCAGGCCGCTGGTGCCGACGTCGAGTCGGTGCACGACGCCCTGACGTTCCGGAGCGCCGCTGGTCGCCACGCGGAAGCCTGCAGCGGCGAGAGCGCCGACGACCGTCGGGCCCTCCCAGCCGACCGACGGATGGGCGGCGACCCCCGTCGGCTTGTCCACCACGATGATGTCATCGTCGTCGTAGACGATGCCGAGCTCCGGCACGGCGAGGGGAACGATCTTCGGCGCCTCTTTCGGCTGCCATTCGACATCGAGCCAGCCGCCCGCGCGCAGACGGTCGGACTTGTCGAGTGTCACGCCGTCGAGTCGCACTCCCCCTGCGGCGGCGACGTCAGCAGCGAAGGTGCGGGAGAACCCCATCAGCTTCGCCAAGGCTGCGTCGACGCGGGTACCGTCCAAACCGTCCGGAACCGGCAGGGACCGCGATTCCACGGTCAACGTCCTTCCGATGCGGGAGCCGCATCCTCCGAGGGAGAATCGTCATCGGTCGAACGCACCGGCACGGGAGCATCGGCGTCGAGCATGTCGTCATCCGTGTCGGTCGCCAGGACAGCCGCCGTCGCGGCGGCTTCGGCTTCTTCCTCGGTCTCGACGATCTCGTGATCGCGTTCGCGCGTACCGTCGAAGCGCAGGCCGAAGACCACGAGCAACGCGACCGAGATCATCCCGGTCACGATGAAGATGTCGGCGACGTTGAAGATCGCCGGCATCATCCACGGCATCGAGATCATGTCGACGACGTGCCCCACCGGAAAACCGGGCTCACGAAACAGACGATCACTGAGGTTGCCGAGGACTCCGCCGAGGAGACAGCCGAGCACGACCGCCCACAGGCGGGACTTGAGCCCGAACGCCTTCCAGACGATCACGCACGCCACGACCGCGAGGGCGATCGTGAAGATCCAGGTGACCTCGGATCCCAGGGAGAACGCCGCCCCGGGGTTGCGAACGTAGTACAGCTGAAGGAACTCCCCCAGGACCGGAACCGGCTCCTGGTAGGGGAGGTTCTCGATCGTGAGGTACTTCACAAACTGATCGGCGGCCAGTACGAGCGCTGCGAGAATCGCAACGACCGCACCGGCCGCCGACCGACGAAGGGGACGGCGTCCTGACAAGAGGGCGCCTTACAGACCGATCGCGGAAACGGGTGTCGAGTCCGTGGAGGTCGACTTCTCGTCGAGCTCGCGGAGCTGACCCTCGATGTAGCCGCGCAGCTGCGAGCGGTAGTCGCGCTCGAAGTTGCGGAGTTCGGTGATACGAGCCTCGAGAGTGTTGCGCTCGCGCTCGAGTCGTGCGGACTCCTCGCGCTGCTTGGCCTCGGCCTCGGTGCGGATGCGGGCGACCTCGGTCTCGGCCTCCGCGATGAGCGCGTTCCGCTTCGCCTCGCCCTCGGCGACATGCTCGTCGTGCAGACGCTGTGCGAGTTCGATGATGCCAGCGGTCGCGGTCGCGGAACCGGTCGGAGCGGGCTCCGCCGGGACCTCGGCCACGGGGGCGGGAGCCTCGACAGCGGCGGGCGCGGCGGCTTCAGGAGCAGCACCGGACTCGTACGCGGCCAGCTTGGCCTTCAGCTCCACGTTCTCCTCGAGAGCCTTGCGCCACTCGATGACGATCTCGTCGAGGAAGTCGTCCACCTCGTCCGGGTCGAAGCCGTCCTTGAAGCGGACGTGCTGGAACTGCTTGGTGACGACGTCATCCGGGGTAAGTGCCATGGGTGGCTCCTCTTTCGATGAGTTCGATTGCCAGTATCGATGTATGGCGTGGTCGTGATGTGGCGCGAACCCGGGGCGCGCACCTGGGTGCCAGCATAGCCCCCGAGCATTGGCGCCGCGATGTCACGACACCCAGAGTGGGAGAAGTCGCAGCCACCGGATCAGGGGACACGCCGGGATTTCAGCGGATGAACAGCCCGACGACGTTCATCAGAATCAGGACGATCAGCAGAGTCAGCGCGAAGCCGAAGTCGAGCGAGAGCGAGCCGATCCGCAGTGGCGGGATGATCCGCCGGAAGAACCGGATGGGCGGATCGGTGAGGGTGTAGACGGCCTCGGCGAGCACGAGCCCGAATCCCTTCGGACGCCATTCGCGATTGAACATCGGAATGTAGTCCAGGATCAGGCGCGCGAACAGCACGAAGACGTACAGCAGGAGCACCAGATGGACGATGCTCGCGAGGACGGAGACCAGCTGCACGGGCTACGACTGGTCGAAGCCCGCAGACTCGGCGTCTGCGTGTGCGATGCCCCCGTGACCCGATACGGCGATGTTCTCCGGCGACAGCAGGAACACCTTCGAGGTCACGCGCTCGATCCGGCCGTAGAGGCCGAGGGAGAGCCCACTCGCGAAGTCGATGAGGCGGCGCGCGTCGGCATCGCTCATCTGCGAGAGGTTGATGATGACCGGGACGCCCTCGCGGAAGCTCTCCGCGATCAGCTGGGCGTCGCGGTACTGCTTCGGGTGGACGGTGAGAATCTCGTTCACGGCTCCTGCAGACGGCTGGCGGACGGCGACGGGGCGGCGCAACGGCGTGACGGGGGCCGGTGCCGGCTCCTCGCGGTCACGGTCGCGGTCACGCTCGCGGTGAGCGCGGGCGGGCGCCTGCGTCTCTTCCTCGTAGACCTCTTCTTCATCGGCGAGGCCGAGATACACCATGGTCTTCTTCAGTGGGTTACCCATCGTGTCCTCCGGTTCGAACGTGTCGGGCTGGTCTTTTCACAGGTTAACCCCGGTCGGGCCGGGGGCCGGTGATTGCGGAACCGATCCGCAGGTGTGTCGCGCCGGCGGCGATCGCCTCGGCGAAGTCTCCGGTCATCCCGGCTGAGATCCACGACGCGGTTGAGTCGATCGCACGCACGCTGTCGGCGATGTCGTGCAGACGAGCGAAAGCGGAAGCGGGTTCCTCATCGAGGGGCGCCACGGCCATGACGCCGCGCAGCCGCAACGACGGCAGGGCCAGGACATGCTCCGCGAGGGCGACCGCCTGAGCCGGCACGACTCCCCCACGACCGGGGTCGTCGGTGAGATTGACCTGGACGAGAACGTCGAGCCGACCATCATCGTCCGCAGCGCGGTGCAGAGCATCCGCGAACCGGTCTCGATCGACCGAGTGCACGACGTCCGCACTCCGGCGGATCGCCGCCGCCTTGTTCGTCTGCCCCTGGCCGATGAAGTGCCAGCGCAGATCTGGTGCTGCGACTTCTGCTTCCTTGGCCGACAACTCCTGCTGGCGGTTCTCGCCGACGTCCTTCACGCCCAGCCCGTGCAGGGCACGGACCAGCGACGCCGGGTGGAACTTCGTCACCACGATCCGGGTGATCTCCTCGGAGCTCCGTCCGGCCGCCTGCGCGGCGGCGGCGATCTTCTCGTCGATCGCCGACAGCCGCGCAGCCAGGCCGGAAGGCTCGGCCGCGTCGACCGAGGACGTCACTTCAGGAATTCGGGGATGTCGATGTCGTCATCGGCGAATGCCGGCTCGATGCTGGTGGCCGGCACGCGCTGCTGCACGGGCTCAGGCTGAACCGTCTCGCTCTTGCTCTCGGGCTCGTCCGTGAGCGCGACCTCGGGAAGCGACGTCGTGGACGGCCGCGAAACGACCATCGGGTCCAGCCGGAGGGAGGGCTCGCCGCCGTCGAAGCCGGCCGCGATCACCGTCACCCGCACCTCATCGCCGAGCGTGTCGTCGATGACCGTACCGAAGATGATGTTGGCTTCGGGGTGGGCGGCTTCCTTGACGAGGTCGGCCGCATCGTGGATCTCGAAGATCCCGAGGTTCGAGCCGCCCTGGATCGAGAGCAGCACGCCGTGCGCACCTTCGATGCTCGCTTCCAGGAGCGGAGACTCCACGGCCAGCTCCGCAGCTTTGATGGCACGGTCGGCCCCGCGAGCGGAGCCGATGCCCATGAGCGCGGATCCCGCACCCTGCATGACCGACTTCACGTCGGCGAAGTCGAGGTTGATGAGACCCGGAGTCGTGATCAGGTCGGTGATCCCCTGCACACCGGCGAGGAGCACCTGGTCGGCCGTGGCGAAGGCCTCGATCATCGAGATGCCGCGGTCGCTGATCTCGAGGAGGCGGTCATTCGGCACCACGATGAGGGTGTCGACCTCTTCCTTGAGCTTGGAGACACCGGCTTCGGCCTGGCTCTGGCGGCGGCGACCCTCGAACGAGAACGGCTTCGTCACGACACCGATGGTGAGGGCGCCGATGGACTTCGCGATGCGTGCCACGACGGGCGCGCCACCGGTTCCGGTGCCACCGCCCTCGCCGGCCGTCACGAAGACCATGTCCGCACCGGTCAGAGCCTGCTCGATCTCCTCGGCATGATCCTCTGCGGCGCGTCGGCCCACCTCGGGGTCGGCACCGGCACCGAGACCGCGGGTGAGTTCGCGACCCACGTCGAGCTTGACGTCGGCGTCGCTCATGAGCAGCGCCTGCGCGTCGGTGTTCACGGCGATGAACTCGACTCCGCGGAGGCCGAGATCGATCATGCGGTTCACGGCGTTGACGCCGCCACCGCCGACGCCGACGACCTTGATCACGGCGAGGTAGTTCTGGTTCTGGCTCATGGCCGGCCTCCGATTATTCGAGCCTGGAAGTGGGTGAACCTTAAACCTCAAGTAGAGGTGTAAAGTATTTCCCGGTATTGCGTTCTCTTTGATCGAAGGTAAGCGCCGCCCGGCCGCGTTCGCGCGAAGACACGGGCGTGTCGCCCCATTCCCCGAGAAAGGGATCAGCCGACGACGGCGACTTCGGGGGAAGTGACGTCGATCGACGCGGCTTCGGGGTTCGAGGCCATCGCCTTCGAGAGGACGACGGCCTTCAGCGCGGACTCCTCCGCGCTCCCCCAGACCACACTCAACCCGCTGTTGAGCGTGAGAGTCACGTCGTCGGCGGTGCGCGCGCTGATCTCCGTCAGCGCCGCACGGATTTCGGCGGGGAGCGAGCGCACCACGAGACCTGCGCTGCGGAACGCCGCCGAGTCGACGCCGCCCGGGACGTCGATCACCGGCTGCCCCGCAGGCTGATCCGAGGTGGTGGAGAGGGCGACACCGGCGGCATCGACCAGCGTGTACCCGGCGTCCGAACGGATGACGCCGACCGGAGTGCGTTCCACGATGCGCACGGTCAGGTCATGTGGTGGACGTGCTTCGAGGGAATAGGTCTCGATGAGGGGGAAGGCCAGCAACGCGGCCTTCACCTTGCTGGAGTCGACGAGCGCGAGCGGGGTTCCGAGCTGGTCGCCGAGCGCGGCCTCGATGGCTGCGGGGTCGAGAGTCGTGGCCCCGGCGACGCTGATCTTCTGAACGGCGAAGAGCGGACTGTAGGCCGCGGCGACACTGCCCCCGACGAGCAGGAGTGCGGCGCCGATGCTGCTCAGCCACACGATCCTGCGCCGTCTGGAGCGCTGCGTGAAACGACGGATCTCGGCGCGAAGCGCCTTGCGTCGTGCGCGGGCTGCGCGCCAGACGTCCCTCGTCGACGTCGGCTGCGGATCGTCCGTCGACGTGTCATCCCTGTGCTCCTCGGACATCACGTCATCGGCGGCCGAGAACTCCTCCTCCGCTTCAGCATCGCGTCGCCGCCTGCGGGACTTCGCCCCCGGCGCGGCGTCCTTCTCCCCCGGACTCTCCGGGGTGGTCGGAAGCGGTGCAGGCCGACGCATCGGCTATGCCCCGTCGGTCCGACGCAGCGAATCCAGGACCTGCGGGATGATCTGGTAGACGTTTCCGCAGCCGAGCGTGACGATGAAGTCACCTTCCCGTGCAACGGCGGCGGTGTAGTCGGCGGCCTGCTGCCAATCCGCGACGTAGTGCACGTGCGACGGGTCCTGGAACGCGCCGCTCACCAACTCGCCGGTGACACCGGGCACGGGGTCCTCCCGGGCGCCGTACACGTCGAGCATCACGGTGTGATCGGCGAACTCCTCGAGGACGTCGGCGAACTCCTGGTACATGTGCTGAGTGCGCGAGTAGGTGTGGGGCTGCTGAATCGCGATGATCCGTCCCGCTCCTGCGATGCTGCGCATCGCCTCGAGTGCAGCCCGCACCTCCGTGGGGTGGTGCGAATAGTCGTCGTACACGGTCACGCCGCGCTCGACACCGTGCTGCTCCAGTCGACGCACGGTTCCCGCGAAGCCTTCGACGGCGCGAACGGCCTCCGCGAGCGAGTAGCCGAGCGCACGCAACACCGTCACGGCCCCCGCCGCATTGATCGCGTTGTGCACACCGGGAACGGCGAGCTGCATACGCGCCTGTTCCTCACCGTGCGTCAGCGTGGCGGCGACCGGACCCGCGGCGACGATGTCGGTGACGCGTACATCCGCTCCTTCGGCCTGACCGAACGTCAGCACGTTCGGGTGAGAGAGACCGGCACCGACCCGCAGCGCACCCGCGTCGTCGCTGGAGATCACGACCGCCTCCGTCGCGGCGTCCGCGAACTGCACGAATGCCTGGTGGAAGGCCTCATCCGAGCCGTAGTGATCGAGGTGGTCGGGATCGACGTTGGTGATCAACGCGACAGCGGTGTCGTACAGCAGGAACGTGCCATCGGACTCGTCGGCTTCGATGACGAACAGCTCTCCCGATCCAGTCGCGCTGGATGTGCCGAGCTGCTCGATCACGCCGCCGTTGACGAAGTGCGGATCCGCGCCGAGCTCACGCAGGGCGGTGACGATCATGCCCGTCGACGTCGTCTTTCCGTGGGCGCCGGCGACGGAGACGAGACGACGTGTGCCGATAAGCCAGTGCAGGGCCTGCGACCGGTGGATCACGTGGAGTCCACGGGCCTTCGCGGTCACGAACTCGGGATTCTCCGGCCAGATCGCTCCGGTGTGCACGACGGTGTCGGCGTCACCGAGGTGAGCGGCGTCGTGACCCACGTGCACCGTCGCGCCAGCGGCCGCCAGCGCGCGCAGATTGTCGCTGTCCGCGCGGTCGCTACCAGAGACGCGGATGCCGGCGTCGAGGAACATCTTCGCGAGACCGCTCATACCGGAACCGCCGATGCCGATGAAGTGCGCGGAGGTGATCGTCTCGGGAATGGGGAGGGAGAGGTCGGGTCTGATCATTTCCGCTTCAGTCTACTTTTCTTCGGTCTCGTCGACCGCGTCAGACGGCGACGAGTGCGCGGTCGATGAGGGTGATGACGTTCTCGGTTCCGGCGCGGGTTCCGGCGGTCTCTGCAGCGGCGGCCATCCGTGCGATGCGCTCTCCGTCTCCGAGCAGAGGGACGACGATGCGCCGCACCGCGTCACCGTCGAAGGACGCATCGTCGAGCAGCTCTGCGGCCCCTGCAGCAACGGCCGAGGCGGCGTTCAGACGCTGCTCGCCGTTGCCCACGGAATACGGGACATATAGCGCGGGGATCCCCAGAGCACTGATCTCGCTCACGGTCGCTGCCCCGGAACGGGAGACGATCAGATCGGCCAGAGCGAACGCGAGATCCATGCGGTCGACGTAGCGGTGCAGCGCGTAGCCGTCGACGCCCGGATCGGCGAGGTCGCTGCGCTCACCCGTCACGTGCAGCAGCTGCCAACCGGTGCCCAGGATGTCGCGCCACGAGTCCGCGAGCGCCTCGTTGAGCCGCTGCGCTCCCAGCGAGCCGCCGAACACGAGAAGGACGGGGCGGTCGGCGTCGAGGCCGAAGTACTCCGCCGCCTCCGCGCGCGAAGCCGCGCGGTCGAGGGCGATCACCTCCCGCCGCAGGGGCATTCCGACGACCTCGCCACCACGGAGCGGAGTGCCCTCGAAGGCAACCCCCACCGCGGCCGCACGGCGTGCCCCGAGCACGTTCGCCAGCCCTGGCTTCGCGTTGGCCTCGTGCACCACGAACGGCACGCCCTCACGGCGCGCGGCAACGTATGCCGGCGCAGACGCGTATCCGCCGAAGCCCACCACCACGTCGATGCCGTGCCGACGGATGTGGTCGCGCACCTGGGCGATGGCCCGACGGAACCGCCCCGGGAACGACAGGGCCTGCCTGTTCGGCCGCCGCGGGAAGGGCACCTTGTCGACGATCAGCAGTTCGTAGCCGCGCGCGGGGACGAGACGGGACTCCAGTCCCTCGGCCGTGCCGAGCACGAGCACGGAGGCTTCGGCATCACGTGCGCGGAGACCGTCCGCGACGGCGAGCAGGGGGTTGACATGACCTGCGGTGCCACCGCCGGCGAGGAGATACGAAGTCACCTGGTGACCCTACCCCGCTCGGCTGACTGCTTCTCGGTCACAGGGATCGTCCGTGCGAACGCCAGCAGCACGCCACAGGCGATGAGCACCGCGAGCAGGGCCGTGCCGCCCTGGGACATGAACGGAAGGGGGACGCCCATCACCGGGAAGACGCCGATCACGACGCCGACGTTCATGACGGCCTGGCCGACGATCCACACGGTGATGCCGCCGGCTGCCACGCGGATGAACGGATCCGGTGTCTTGCGGATGATGTGGAAGGCACCGATCGTGAAGAACGTGAACAGGGCGAGCACGACGATGCAGCCGATCAGGCCGAGCTCCTCGCCGACGATCGCGAAGATGAAGTCATTGCCCGCGGCGGGAAGCCACCCGTACTTCTCCTGGGAGTTGCCGAGGCCGAGGCCGAAGATGCCTCCGGTGGCCATACCCCAGATCCCGTGGATCGACTGGTAGCAGTCCGTGTAGTAGAGCGCCATGTTGTCGCAGGTCGCGGTGATGCGCCGCATGCGGTCCTCGCTCGACAGCGCGTAGGCGAGCACCGCGATGACGCCGAGGATCAGCGGGATGATGAACAGCCGGAGCTTGACGCCCGAGAAGAAGAGGCACCCGAGGAGGATGAGCACCAGCACCATCGCGGTACCGAGGTCCTTGCCCGCGAGCACGGTGCCGATCGCGAGTGCACCGACCGGGATCACGGGGATGAACACATGATGCCAGGTGCCGAGCATCGTGCGCTTGCGCAGCAGCACCGCAGCGATCCAGAGCGCGAGGGCCAGTTTGAGGAACTCGGAAGGCTGCAGGGTGAAGCCCGCGATCTTGACCCAGTTCCGGTTACCGCCGTCCTCGATACCCAGCGGAGTGAACACGAGCATCTGCAGCGCCACGGCCCCGAACAGTGCGGGCCACGCCATCCTCTTCAGGAAGTCCACCGGCAGACGGCTGATCAGGAACATCAGCGGGATGCCGAGCAGCGCGAACACGCCCTGGCGCAGCACGCCATCCATCGGGTTGACCCCCTTGGAGACGGCTGTCGCGCTGGTCGCAGACAGCACCATGACGAGACCGAAGAGGGTGAGGAGCAGCGCGGTCGAGGCGATGAGCAGGAACTCGGTCGACACCGGGGTGAACCGGCGACCGAGCGAGACCCTGGCCGCGAGACCGCCGGACTCAGAGCGCGGAGGGCGGGATACCTGTGTCATCGGCGCTCCCCCGGTCGATCCAGTCCCGCACCGCCTCGGCGAAGCGATGGCCTCGTTCCGCGTAGCCGGAGAACTGATCGAAGGATGCCGCCGCCGGGGCCAGCAGGACTGTGCCCTCGTCGTCGACGATTCCCGCGGCGATCTCCACGACACGGTTCATGACCTGTCCAGTCTCGCCAGCATCCACCTCGAACACCGGCACCCCGGGCGCGTGTCGTCGGAATGCCGCGACCACCACGGAGCGTTCGACCCCGATCACGACGGCTGCACGCGCCGTCGTGCCGACCTCGGCGACCAGGTCGGAGATGTCGACCCCCTTCAGATCCCCGCCGAGCACCCACACGGCACCGGGGTACGCGCGCAGCGACGACGCCGCGGCGTGCGGGTTCGTCGCCTTGGAGTCGTCTACCCAGGTGATGCCGCGATGCCGGGCGATCACCTGGATGCGGTGCGGATCGAGGCGGAAGGACTGCAGGGCCGTGTGGATGGCCTCCGGCTCGACGCCCAGCGAGCGTGCCAGAGCACTCGCGGCGAGGATGTTCTGCACGATGTGAGGAGCAGCGAGACCCGCCGCATCGAGATCGGCGACCGTCGTCAACTCGAGGGCGCTGCGCGAGCGATCGTCGAGGAAGGCCCTGTCGACGAGCAGTCCCTCGACCACGCCGAGATCGCTCGGGCCGGGGATGCCGAGATCGAAGCCGATCGCACGGGCTCCCTCGACCACCTCCGCCTCTTCCACCATGCGACGCGTGGCCTCGTCCGCCTTGTTGTAGACGCACGCGATCCGAGTGTTCCGATATACGACGGCCTTCGCGTCCCGGTAGGCGTCCGCGCTCCCATGCCAGACGAGGTGATCGTCGGCGAGGTTCAGGCACACGGAGGCGTAGGGGAACAGCTCCCCTTCGGGCCTCGACTGTCCCAGATACCAGAGCTGATGGCTGGAGAGCTCGACCACGAGGACATCGAACCCCGCGGGGTCGCGTACGGCGTCGAGCACCGGCACGCCGATGTTCCCGCAGGGGGCCGCCCGCAGTCCGCCTTCCACGAGCAGCGTGGCCGTCAACTGGGTGGTCGTCGTCTTGCCGTTCGTCCCGGTGATGAGCACCCAGTCCGCCGGCGTGCCGTCGGCACGGACGACCTTGTCGCGCACGCGCCAGGCGAGCTCGACGTCACCCCAGATCGTGACAGCGGATTCCTGCGCCCACCGGATGAGTGGATGCGACGGCGAGAATCCCGGCGATGCGATGACCACCTCGGGGTCGAACTCGACGAGCACGGGCGGAACCTCGGCGAGCGGGCCCAATTCGAGTCGGGCGCCGATCACCGGGAGCAGTCGCTCGTACTCATCCTCAGCCGACTCGCTCAGTACGAGAACGTCGGCGCCCAGTTCGGCGAGCGTGTCCGCCACCGAGAATCCTGTCATCGAGAGGCCGAGCACGGCGACCCGTAGACCGCTCCAGTCGGCGTTCCAGCTCGTCAGTCCGGCGAGACGATCAGTCGACACGAGTGAGCCATTCGACGTAGAAGAGTCCGACCGCCGAGACGGCGAGCAGCCCGGCGATGATCCACATGCGCACCACGATCGTGACCTCGGACCACCCGCGCATCTCGAGATGGTGGTGGAACGGGCTCATGAGGAACAGCCGCTTGCCACGAGTGATCTTGAAGTACGCGCGCTGCAGGATGACCGAGCCCGACGAAAGCACGAAGACGCCGGCGATCACGAGCAGGAGGAGCTCGGTGCGGGTCAGGATCGCCATCGCGGTGATGACGCCGCCGATCGCCATCGACCCGACGTCCCCCATGAAGACCTTCGCCTTGGGCGCGTTCCACCAGAGGAATCCGATGAGGCTCGCCGCGAACGACGCCGCGATGATGGCGAGGTTGAACGGGTCGCGCACTTCGTAGCAGCCGCCGAGGGCATCGGGATCGCCGCCGATGCACGGCTGCTTGAACTGCCAGAACGCGATCACGCTGTAGGCGCCGACGACGATGACGCCGGCTCCGGCAGCGAGCCCGTCGAGTCCGTCCGTGAGGTTCACACTGTTCGAGGTCGCGACCCCGATGATCGAGATCCAGACGAGATAGAGGATCCATCCGAGCACCACGCCGAAGGCGAACAGGTTGAGCCAGGTGATGTCGCGGAACAGCGAGATCGCGGAGCTCGCCGGTGTCTGGCCCCACTTGTTCGGGAAGTTCAGCGCGACGATGCCGAAGGGGATGATGACCAGCAGCTGGCCGATCACCTTCCGCCAGCCCGAGAGCCCGAGGCTGCGCTGGCTGCGCACCTTCATGTAGTCGTCGATGAATCCGACGGCGCCGAATCCGACCATCAGCCAGATCACGAGCAGCGCGGAGAGTGCGGGGACTTCACCGCTCACCAGCACACCGGTGAAGTAACCGACCATCGAGCCGACGATGAAGATGACGCCGCCCATCGTGGGGGTGCCGCGCTTGGCCTCGTGACTCGGGTTGTGGACGGACTCCGGGGTACGGATGACCTGCCCCCAGCCCCACTTCCGGAAGAGCCGGAGGAAGACGGGGGTCAGGAACAGGGTGAAGGCGAGCGAGATCGCCGCCGACATGATGAGAGACCTCACGAGAACAATTCTCCCAGACGATCGCCGAGATGCCGGAGGCCCACGGAATTGGATGACTTCACGAGCACGCGGTCGCCGTCGCGGAGCTCGGTGCGGAGATACTCGAACGCGGCGTCCTGGTCGGGCAGATGGACTGCCTCGCTGTCCCAGGAGCCCTCCCCGACCGCGGCGAGGTAGAGGCGCCTCGCCTCGGGACCGACGACGACGATCCGCTGGATGTTCAGACGCACGGCGAGCAGCCCGATCCTGTCGTGCTCCTCCCCCGCGCTCTCACCGAGTTCGCTCATGGCTCCGAGGACCGCGACGGTGCGCTCGTCGGGACCGGTGATCTGCGCGAGCGTGCGCAGGGCCGCCGCCATGGAATCCGGGCTGGCGTTGTAGGCGTCGTTGATGATCCGCACCCGATCGCTGCCCAGGGGCTGCATGCGCCAGCGTTCGGCGATCTCGACCGTCTCCAACCGGGCCACGGCGTCGGCCGCCGAGACCCCGAGCACGCGTGCTGCGGCGATGGCCGCCAGAGCGTTGGAGATGTGGTGCGCCCCGAGCACGCGCAGCCGCAGGGGAATCCGTTCGGCGTCGACCTCGATGACGCAGGACGTGCCGGAAGCGGATACCTCGATCTCATGCGCGCGCACGTCCGCTGTGGGCCCCTGACCGAAGCCGACGGTGCGGAGTCCGCGAGCGTCCGCGAGTTCGCGCATGGCCGCGACACGCGGGTCGTCGACGTTGAGCACGGCGGTCCCGGGCACGCGGGCGGCGGCGACGAGCTCGGCCTTCGCCTTCGCCGTCTCCTCGATGCCGCCGAATCCGCCGGCGTGCGCCATGCCGACCATCAGCACGACGGCGACGTCCGGCTCGACGAGTCCTGCGAGGTGAGCGATGCTCCCCGGAGCCGCGGCACCGAACTCGCTCACGAGGAAGCGGGTGCTCTCCGTCACCCGGAGCATGGTGACGGGGGCGCCGACCTCGTTGTTGAACGACTTCACGGGAGCGACGGTCTCGCCTTCCCCCGCGAGGATGCGTGCGAGGAAGTTCTTGGTGGTGGTCTTGCCGTTCGACCCGGTGATGCCGACGATCCGGAGCGCGCCGTCGGCACGGACACGCGCGACGACCTCCCTCGCGAGTGCACCGAGGGCGGCGACAGCGTCCGGAACCACGATCTGGCTCACGGCGACGTCCACCGGGTGCTCGACGATCGCCAGGGCCGCTCCCGCGGCGACAGCGGACCCGACGAAGCGGTGTCCATCGGTCTCGGCTCCGGGCTTGGCCACGAAGATCGATCCAGGCCCCATCGTGCGTGAATCGGTGTCGACGATTCCGTCGACCACGGTCTCGGCCGTGTCCTCACCGGCCACGCGCAGATCACCGCCGACTGCGGCGGCGATCTCAGCGAGCGTCAGGGCGATCATGTCATCTCCATGCGCGGCTCTCGCCGACTATCCGAACTTGGGGAGGAGCTCGTCCATCGGGACAGAGGACGGCATCACGCGATACGTTTTCATCACCTGCGTCATCGCCTTCTGGAAGGCGGATGCGGTGGCCGCGGACGATACAACCTTAGTCGGCTCGTCGAGGGTGACCACGACGACGTACTGCGGATCGTCGACCGGCGCGAAGCCCACCATGCTGGTGTAGTAGACCCCGGCCTTGTAGCCGCCGTTGCCGTCCGACACCTGCGCCGTACCCGTCTTGCTGGTCACGCGGTAGCCGGGGACCTGGATGCGCTCGGCGTTGCCGCCCTGTACTGCGACGTTCTCCAGCATGCGTGTCAGCTCCGCTGCGGTCTGCTCCTTGACGATCTGCTCGCGCTTCGGGTCGGCTGGCGCGGTCACGGTGCCGTCCGCGGCGGTGCACGACTCGACGAGCGAGAGGTCGATCTTCTCGCCGCCGTTCGCGATCGCCTGGTAGGCGCCGGCGAGCTGGGCGGCCGTCACGGTGAAGTACTGCCCGAACGTCGTCGTGTAGAGCGACTGGTTGTCCCAGTCGCTGACCGGGTGCAGGATCCCTCCGACCTCCGAGGGGAAGTCGAGCGTCTTGTCCCCCACCCCGAAGCGCTGGAGGTAGTCGTAGCGCACATCGGGGCTCACCATGGTGCCGAACTTCGACAGGGCGACGTTCGACGAGTCGATGAGGCCCCCGGCGAGCGTGTAGTTGTACGCCGGGTGGGTGAACGCGTCGTTCACGACGGCGCCGTTCGGGAACTTCTCCCGAGAGGCCGCGCTCACCGTGCTGAGCGGGGTCAGGCCCGCTCCTTCGATGGCGGCAGCCGCGGTGACGGCCTTGAACGTCGATCCGGGCTCGAAGTCGTGGTGGAAGATCTGACTGGCCCTGGTCGCCGGTGTCGACGCATCGAGATCGTTCGGGTCCAGCGCGGGCCACTCGGCCGCGGCGCGGATCTTGCCCGTCTTGACCTCGACGACCGTGACTGTCCCGCCCTTGGCGCCCTGCGCCTGTGCCTCTTCGGCGATCATCTGCTGCAGGTACCAGTTGAGGTCGCTGTTGATGGTCAGCTGCACGGATCCGCCGTTCACGGCATCGACGGTGCGCTCGCTGCCGGGGATCACGACGCCGTCCTTGCCCTTGCGGTAGGTCTCCTCGCCGTCGATGGGCGCCAGGCAGGAGTCGTCGAGCTTCTCCACACCGGCCTGCGCCTCACCAGAGTTGTCGAGGAAGCCGAGGATGTTTCCGGCGACCGCGCCGTTCGGGTATACGCGTGTCTCTCGCGCCTTCAGCGACAGGTACGAACCGACTCCGAGATCCCGCAGCGCCATGTACTGCTCCGTATTCAAGCCCTTCTTGAGAGGCGCGTACTGGCTGTCGGGGTTCTCGGCGAGGGCGTTCGAGACCAGAGCCCGCACCTCGTCGCCGGTCTGGCCGGTGATGGCGGCGATCTTGTCGGAGGCCTCGGCCCACGGCAGCTTCGGCTTCTTCTCCTCGACGAGCATGATGACCTGCGGGCTGAGCTGCGCGTCGTAGACCATCACACTGGAAGCGAGCACCGTGCCGCCGGAGTCGACGATCGACCCGCGCTGGCCCGGGATCGCCGAACTCGCACCGAGGTGCTCGAGGGACTCGGAGACGTGCTCATCAGCGCTGACCACCTGGATGTCGACCAGGCGTACCACGAACGCGACCAGCACCGAGAGGATGACAGCGAGAGCGACGACGGTGCGTCGCCGCGGACCGCGGGTGGCTCGTGTCGTCATGGGATCTCTCCGTCGCTCGTGGGTGTCAGTGCGTCGTGGGGCTGGGGAGGCCGTCGGTGATCGACGGCGGAAGGTCCTGGGTGGGCTGGTCCGTCGCCGTCCCCTCGTCGGTCTCCGCCGGAGGAGGCGGCGGTTCCACGATGAGGGAGTTGCTCACGGCCCCGACACCGGCGGGATTGACGGTCGATGTCCAGTCGGCCCCCGCACCGGTGCCGAAGACGGCACCGTCGCTGAGACGCAGATACGACGGCGATCCGGCGACGACCATCCCGAGTCCGGCTGCGCTGCTGGCGAGCACCTGGGGCGAGCTGACGCCGGTGAGTTCTTCCTGGAGGGCGTGCGTCTTCAGGTTGAGCTCGCGCTGCTGTGACGAGAGACTCGCGAGAGTGAACGAGTCCTGGGTGATGGCGAGCGACAGCCCGATCTGCGCGGCTCCGATCGCGAGTGCTCCGCCGAGCGCGATGAGGGCGTAGGCGAGCTTCGGCTTGCGGCGGACTGCAGGGCGGGTGACGGGCTGCAGCTTCCGTTGGGGCGTCCTCTCCGGGGCGACCGGCTGCACCGGCTTCCGGACGACGGCATTCAGGCTCATGCGCTCTCCCGCAGCTTCTCGGCGGCGCGCAGGCGCACCGGGATCGCCCGCGGGTTGCGCGCGCGTTCTTCGTCGTCGGCCAGCTCGGCGCCTTTGGTCAGGATGCGGAAACGTGGAGCGTGTTCGGGGAGCTCGACCGGGAGCCCGGCAGGAGCGGTCGAGGCGGAGGCCGCAGCGAACGCCTGCTTCACGAGACGATCTTCCAGCGACTGGTACGACATCACGACGATGCGCCCGCCGACTGCGAGCGCGTCCATCGCCGACGGGATCGCGTCGGCGAGCACGTTGAGCTCGGTGTTCACCTCGATGCGCAGCGCCTGGAACACGCGCTTGGCCGGGTGGCCCGCGCGCTGGGCAGCCGCGGGTGTGGCGGCGATCAGGATCTCGACGAGTTCACCCGACCGCGTGATCGGCTGCTTCTGCCGCGCGTCGATGATGAACCGTGCATACCGACCGGCGAGTTTCTCCTCGCCGTAGCGCTCGAAGATGCGGCGGAGATTGCCTTCGCTGTAGGTCGCGATGACCTCTGCGGCCGTGACGCCCTTGGTCTGATCCATCCGCATGTCCAGCGGGGCATCCTTCGAATAGGCGAAGCCGCGGTCGGCTTCGTCCAACTGCAGAGACGAGACGCCGAGATCGAAGAGGATGCCGGCTGCGCCCTGGGCGTGCAGTCCGATCTCGTCGTACACCGTGTGCACGAGCGTGACGCGGTCCGTGAAGCGGGCGAGCCGCTCCCCCGCGATGCGCAGCGCATCGGTGTCGCGGTCGAGTCCGACCAGACGGATGTTCGGGAAGCGTTCGAGCAGCGCCTCGGAGTGACCGCCCATGCCGAGGGTGGCATCGACGAGCACCGCTCCGTCCGCCTGGAGGGCGGGAGCGAGCAGCTCGACGCAGCGGTCGAGCAGTACGGGGGTGTGGATGTCTCGGAGGTTCATGATCTTTCTCGGGGCGACCTTCGGCTCTGATCCCCCTCCGCTTCTCGACCCGGCACCGGGGAAGTGTGTCGGGGCGGGAGCGGCGGGGCATCACAGCCGTGGTCAGAAGAGTCCCGGAATCACCTCCTGCTCGAGGTCGGAGTAGGTCTCCTCGCCGGCGGCGAGGTAGGCGTTCCAGCTCTCGGCATCCCAGATCTCGGCGTGGGCGCCGACTCCGGTGACGATGAGTTCCTTCTGCAGACCTGCGTACTGACGCAGGTGCGCCGGGATGGTGATGCGGTTCTGGCTGTCTGGCATCTCCGCGCTGGCTCCGGAGAGGAACAGTCGCATGAAGTCACGCGCCTGTTTGTTCGCGAGCGGCGCCTGACGGATCCGCTCGTGCATCGCCTCGAACTCGGCCGTGCTGAACACGTAGAGGCACCGTTCCTGGCCTCGGGTGACGACGATGCCGCCGCCGAGGTCTTCGCGGAACTTCGCAGGAAGGATGACCCGTCCTTTGTCGTCCAGCTTCGGTGAGTGCGTACCCAGCAACATCGGCCACCACCCCCTCTGCGTCCGGCCAACTCGAGGTGCGCCCCACTTTACTCCACTTTCCTCCACATACCTACGACCAATCCATCGGAAATCAGGGTCTATGCCGACAGGTACGCCGAACAACCCCGGAATTCCGGGGTGGAGGAAGGTGGAGGGTGAGTGGAGGGCGAGTGGGGGACGGACGCGGCGAGCCGGCCGGCGGCGAACGCGGTCAAACGACAGAAGCCCGGATGCTCAGCATCCGGGCTTCTGTCGTGAAGTGTGTGGGGAGGTCAGTGACCGTCCTGGCGGCGATCCCATCGATCGTTCATCCGATCCATGAAGGAGGCCGATTCCTGCCGCTTCGGGGCGGAACGCTCACGGGGCGTGGTCGCGGTGGTGCGTCGCACTGGCGTGACGGCGACCATGACACCGGCGAGCATCGCGGCGAATCCGACGACACCGACGACGATGCCCCAGACGCCACCGAGAATGACTCCGGCGACCAGACCGCCGACACCGGCGAGCAGGAGGAGTGCTCCGTAGACGAGATTTCGGTAGCTCAATGCTCGATCGCCGGACGGCGCGGTCACGACGTCGGCATCGTTGTGGAGGAGATGGCGTTCCATCTCGTCGAGCAGACGCTGCTCCTGTTCGGAGAGTGGCATTCGTCCCCCTCGGGTATCGTGCCTCCCATTCTACGCGCGCCGAGGCGTCCGGGGCTAGCAGTTCGACGTCCCCTTGCTTTACGTATGCTGGGAGTCGTGCCGTCATCCTCCCCCGTCCCCGACGCCGTCGCCACGCACCTCGCACGCTTCCTCGCGCGGATGCGTGAGGAAGCCTCGGACTACGGCCCTGACGCGGCAGCATTCCTGGACGCCGCCGCCGGCACGCTCGACGGCGGCAAGCGCCTTCGAGCCCGCTTCTGCCATGCGGGGTGGCGTGCCGTCGCGAAATTCGGTGACCGCGACGCGGCGGAGACCGATGCGCTGTGGGACATGTGCACCGCGCTGGAGATCTTCCAGTCGGCCGCGCTCGTCCACGACGATCTGATCGACAACTCCGATACCCGCCGTGGTCGCCCCGCCGCGCATCGTGCGCTCGAGACGTCTCATCGCGCGGCCGGGTGGTCCGGAGATGCAGAGCAGTTCGGCAGGGCATCCGCGATCCTCCTCGGCGACCTGCTCGTCGCATGGAGCGATGACCTTCTGGAATACGCACTCGAGGGCCAGCCGCATGCGCGAGCCGTGCGCGCCGAGTACGCGCGGATGCGAAGGGATGTGACCACCGGCCAGTTCCTGGACATCGCAGAGGAATCGGCCTGGAGCGTGAACGACGGAAGTCTCCACGCCGAGAGGGCGCTGCGCGTGGCATCCCTCAAGTCCGCCAGATACAGCATCGAGCAGCCGCTCGTCCTGGGTGGCGCTTTCGGCGGAGCCCACGAGGACCAGGTCGCCGCACTGCGGCGCTTCGGCCATCCGATCGGCCTCGCATTCCAGCTCCGCGACGACGTGCTCGGCGTGTTCGGCGACGCATCCGTCACCGGCAAGCCGGCGGGCGACGACCTTCGGGAGGGCAAGCGCACGGTGTTGATCGCCCTCACCCGACAGGCTCTCGACGCCTCCGCACGGAATCTCCTGGACGAGATGCTCGGCGACCCCGCTCTGACATCGCCGCAGGTGTCGTCCCTACAAGCCACGATCACTGCTTCGGGCGCGCTGGACCAGGTCGAGGCGATGATCGCCGACTATGCCCTCGAGGCCGACCGTGCGCTCTCAGGCGCCCGGCTCGACAACGCCGCCGTCGGCGAGTTGCGTGATCTCGCACGCGCGGCCACCGTGCGCGCGTCCTGACGGGCTTCGTCAGGCGAGAGTGCGCGCGAGACGCCGGACCGAGCTCTTGTGCCCGGCCAGCAGGGCGGCGATCGGCGAGCGCCCCAGGCTTTCCTCTTCGGCGAGCAGCCAGTCGATCAGCTCGTCGTCGGTGAAACCGGCGTCCTGCAGGACGATCACTGTTCCGCGCAGAGAACTCAGCGGGTGGCCGTCGACGATGAACACCGAGGGCACGGCGAACGTCCCGTTGCGACGCGACCCCACGAGGTAGTGCTCATCGATCAGACGACGCACTCGGCCGAGGGGCTCGTCGAGCACCTCGACGAGGTCGGGCATCGTCAACCACTCGACATCGGCAGCGGCAGGGGTTCCAGCAACGTTCTCAGACACGTTGCCCACTATCTCACCTCCGTCTGGCCGCCGCATATCGACCATCAGTCACATCCGTCACTTGCGTCACTTCTGTTGACTTCTGTTTACATCCGTGTCAGCGTGAAAAACTCGAAAAGGGGGCAAGCCTTGACAGTCAAGACCGCCACGCGTCGAACGCGATACCTGCCTATCGGAGTGCCTGCGGCGGTGCTCGGAGCCCTGGCGACCACGCTCACGGCGGCACCGGCCCACGCGGCTTCTCCGTCGGATGCTGCCGCCGTCGAGCGTCCACGTCTTCTCCCCGCGCGCGGGGTGCCCACCGAGGCCGCTCCACCCAGCTACGTCGTCCGCCCCGGCGACACCGTCTCCGCCATCGCCACGCGCTTCGGTCTTCGAGCGGTCGATGTCCTGACCTGGAACGGCCTCTCCTGGCGTTCCGTGATCTACCCTGGTCAGACCCTGACGCTGCTGCCTGCGGCCCCGGCAGCGACACCCGCAGCCACGCCCGCCGCCGCGCCGGCGCCCCCGGCCTCGGCCACGCATCAGGTCGTCGCCGGCGACACCGTCTACGCCATCGCGCAGCGATACGGCACCACCGTCGACGCCGTCCTGTCGGCGAACGGCCTCACGCGCGCTTCGATCATCCTTCCGGGCCAGAGTCTCGTCGTCGCCGGCACTGCAGCACCGGCAGCCGCGCCGACACCGGCTGCTGTCCCCGCAGTCGCTCCCGCATCCGCCGCGACGCACACCGTCGTGGCCGGAGACACGCTGTTCGGCATCGCACAGAAGTACGGCACCACGACGCAGACGCTGTACGCCGCGAACGGCCTCGGCCCGTCGTCGATCATCTACCCCGGCCAGACGCTCTCTCTGCAGGCGACGCCGGTAGCGGCTCCCGCCCCCACCACCGCTTCCGCCTCGGCCGGCGGCCAGCAGACGGCGACGCTCACCGCGGAACAGGCTGCGAACGCTGCGCTGATCATCCGCGTCGGTCGCGAGCTCGGCGTCTCGGACCGGGCCATCGCCATCGCCCTCGCGACGGGGATGGTCGAGTCCGGGCTGCGCAACCTCGACTGGGGCGACCGTGACTCGCTCGGCATCTTCCAGCAGCGCCCCAGCACCGGGTGGGGAACGCCCGCGCAGATCATGGACGCCGAGCGGAGCACACGCGTGTTCTACGGAGGGCAGGCCGACCCCAACGGGCAGGTGACGCGCGGGCTCCTGGACATCCCGGGCTGGGAGGGCATGCCCTTCACCGAAGCGGCCCAGGCGGTGCAGATCTCCGCCTATCCGGACAAGTACGGCCAGTGGGAGACGCAAGCCTATGCCTGGCTCGCTCTGCACGGCTGACGACATCCGGGAAAACCCGAAGGCCCGAGGGGTGAGCCGCTCCCCTGTCTTTCAGGCAGTTCTCCATAGAATTCTGACGTGACGACCAATCAGCAGGCCGACCCCCTCATCGGGCGGCTTGTCGACGGCCGCTACCGGGTGCGTGCCCGCATCGCCCGCGGCGGGATGGCGACCGTGTACGTCGCGACCGACCTCCGCCTGGAGCGGCGCATCGCCCTCAAGGTGATGCACGCGCACCTCAGCGATGACTCAGCCTTCCAGAGCCGCTTCATCCAGGAGGCCAGAGCCGCTGCCCGGCTGGCGGACCCCCACGTCGTGAACGTGTTCGACCAGGGCCAGGACGGCGAGCTGGCCTACCTCGTGATGGAGTACCTGCCCGGCATCACGCTGCGCGAGCTCCTCCGCGAGCAGAAGCGCCTCACGATCCCGCAGACCATCACCATCATGGATGCGATCCTGGCCGGCCTCTCGGCCGCGCATCGTGCCGGGATCGTGCACCGCGACGTGAAGCCCGAGAACGTCCTCCTCGCCGAAGACGGTCGCATCAAGATCGGCGACTTCGGGCTCGCGCGAGCGACCACCGCGAACACCGCGACCGGACAGCAGCTGCTCGGGACGATCGCCTACCTCGCCCCCGAACTCGTCACGCGCGGAACCGCCGACGCCCGCAGCGACATCTACGCCCTCGGCATCATGCTGTACGAGATGCTCGTGGGTGAGCAGCCCTACAAGGGCGAGCAGCCCATGCAGATCGCTTTCCAGCACGCCACGGAATCGGTGCCCCGACCGAGCGTGCGCAACCCCGCCGTGCCGGAGCAGCTCGACGAGCTCGTGCTCTGGGCAACGGAGAAGTCGCCGGACGACCGACCCGACGACGCGCAGCAGATGCTCGAGCGCTTGCGGGAGATCGAACGAGACCTCGGCATCGCCCCGGCTGCGGCCAGAGCCACCGCGCCGCAGCACAGCCAAGGCGACTCCGGTGACCTCACCAAGGTGATGCCGGGAACGATGGTCATCGCCGACCCCACGGCTCCGGCACCCGCCGCCCTCGACAACGCGACCCTCCTGCGACGACGAGCGTCCAAACGCCGCGCGCGCGGGGCGTTCCTCCTCACTCTCGTGCTGCTGCTGGCGGTGCTCGCCGGCGGGGTCGGCTGGTGGTTCGGTTCCGGACCCGGCTCTCTCATCGCCGTGCCCGCGGTCGCCGGAGGCACGTACGACGCCGCAGCGGCGACGCTCACGGATGCCGGATTCGTGCCGTCGCAGAAGGACGAATTCTCGATCGACATCCCCGCGGGGACCGTCATCGAGACCGATCCGGCGGAGGGCGCGCGACTCGACAAGGGCGCCTCGGTCACGGTGATCGTCTCCGCGGGGCCGGCGACGCACACGCTCGACCCGTTGAACGGCCGCGCCGAGCAGGATGCGCGCGACTACCTCGCCAGCCTCAAGGTCAACGTCACGGACAAATCTCTCCTGCTCTTCTCCGATGCCGACGCCGGCATCGTCATCAACGCGTACGTCACACCGCGGGCCGGCGGGGACTCCTACATCTGCGGGGACGGTTGCGAGGTCTTCGAGGACGACACGGTGGAGCTCTACGTCTCCGCCGGCGACTTCCCCGACGTCGCGGGTATGTCGGTCGGCGAGGCCACCTCCACGCTCACGGACAAGGGCCTCACCGTGACCGCGGACCCGCAGTACACCTTCAGCGACAGCGTCGCCAAGGATGTGGTCATCGGAGTGGCCGATCGTGCGGAAGAAGGCAATTGGCGGCCGGGCGACAGCGTGCAGCTCATCGTCTCCAAAGGCCCGGAGCTGTTCCCCGTGCCGGATGTCTCGGGCAAGACCTTGAACGAGGCCAAGAAGATCCTCTCCGACAAGGGGTTCAAGTCGACCTATGCCGCCTGGGGCGATCTGCCGGGCTTCGCGGAGATGGCCAAGGTCACGGGGCAGGATCCCGGCCCGGACACGTCGCTCCCCCGTGGAGGCACCGTGAACCTCTCGATTCAGCTCAGCGGTTGAGCGCTCCGTCGGCGAACCTCCGCGAGACGTCATGAGCAAAGAGAAGGCCGCCCTCCCCGTGTTCCGGGAGGGCGGCCTTGTTCGTCTGTGTCTCAGCGCTTGTGTCTCAGCGCTTCTCGAGCTCCTCGGCCACCAGGAAGGCGAGCTCCAGCGACTGCATATGGTTCAGTCGCGGGTCGCACAGGCTCTCGTAGCGCGTGGCCAGCGCGGCCTCGTCGATCTGCTCCGACCCACCGAGGCACTCGGTGACGTCGTCACCGGTGAGCTCGACGTGGATGCCTCCGGGGAAGGTCCCGACCGCACGGTGCGCTTCGAAGAAGCCGCGCACCTCGTCGACGACGTCGTCGAAGCGACGGGTCTTGTATCCGGTCGGCGTGGTGATGCCGTTGCCGTGCATCGGGTCGGTGACCCACAGCGGCTGCGCGCCGGAATCACGGACGGCCTCGAGCAGCGGCGGCAGAGCGTCGCGGATCTTTCCGGCGCCCATGCGGGTGATGAAGGTGAGGCGTCCCGGCTCGCGTTCGGGATCGAGCTTGTCGATCAGCGCGAGCGCGGTGTCGGGCGACGTGGTCGGTCCGAGCTTCACGCCGATGGGGTTGCGGATCTTGGAGAAGTAGTCGACGTGCGCGCCATCGAGCTCACGCGTGCGCTCTCCGATCCACAGGAAGTGCGCAGAGGTGTTGTACGGCGTATCCGTGCGCGAGTCGATGCGCGTCATCGGGCGCTCGTAGTCCATCAGCAGACCCTCATGTCCCGTGAAGAACTCGACGCGCTTGAGCTCATCGAAGTCCGCTCCTGCAGCCTCCATGAACTTGATCGCGCGGTCGATCTCCGCAGCCATGCGCTCGTAGCGCTGGTTGGCGGGGTTCTGCGCGAAGCCCTTGTTCCACGAGTGCACCTCGCGGAGATCGGCGAAACCACCCTGGGTGAACGCGCGGATCAGGTTGAGGGTCGAGGCGGCCGTGTGGTAGCCCTGGAGCAAGCGGCCGGGGTCGGCGGTGCGGGAGCCCTCGGTGAAGTCGTAGCCGTTCACGATGTCACCGCGGTAGGCGGGCAGAGTGACGTCACCGCGGGTCTCGGAGTCGCTCGAGCGCGGTTTCGCGAACTGACCCGCCATGCGGCCCATCTTGACGATGGGCATCGAGGCGCCGTACGTGAGCACGACAGCCATCTGCAGCACCGTCTTGATGCGGTTGCGGATCTGTTCGGCGGTCGCCCCGGCGAAGGTCTCGGCGCAGTCACCACCCTGGAGGAGGAACGCCTGGCCGGACGCCGCACGGGCGAGCCTGTCACGCAGGTTGTCGACCTCGCCAGCGAAGACCAGCGGCGGAAGGGTCGCGATCTGCTGGGAGACGTCGGCGACGCGGTCCGCGTCGGGCCACTGCGGCTGCTGCTTGATGGGAAGCGAGCGCCATGCATCAAGGGCTTCGATGTGGTGCGGGAGCATGCGTTCCAGCCTAGTGGTCGCGGGTACCACCCAGATCCGCGTGAGGCCTATGTGACGCGCGTGGGGAGCCGGTCCTTGACCGTCGACGCGTAGACGTCCTCGTACTTCTGCTCGCCGAGCCGCTGCAGGGCCACCATGATCTCGTCGGTGACCGAACGCAGGATGTAGCGATCGTTCTCCATGCCCGCGTAGCGCGAGAAGTCGAGGGGCTCCCCGATCACGATTCCGACGCGCACGATGCGGGGCAGCCTCCTGCCGATCGGCATCGCCGTATCGGTGTCGACCATGATCACCGGCACCACCGGGACCTTCGCCTCGAGCGCCATCCTGGCGATGCCGGTCCGACCCCGATACAGCTTTCCGTCGGGGCTTCTGGTGCCCTCGGGATAGATGCCGAGCAGGTCGCCTCCGCCGAGCACCTGGAGTCCGGTGTTCAGCGAGGCCTCGGAAGCCTTGCCACCCGATCGATCGATGGGGATCTGTCCCGTCGCCTTCATGAAGAACTTCGTGGCCCAGCCTTTGAGGCCGCGGCCCGTGAAATAGTCGCTCTTCGCGAGGAAGGACATCGACCGGTCGATCACCAGAGGAAGGAAGATGGAGTCGGCGAAGGAGAGGTGATTGCTCGCGAGGATCGCCGCACCGTTCGCGGGCACGTTGTTGCGCCCGACGATCCAGGGGCGGAACACCGCCTTGACCACGGGGCCGATCACCACGTACTTCATCAGCCAGTAGAACATCGTGGTGAAGTCTAGCGCCGCGCCCGGCGTCCGTGGAGTCGACTCCTTGCTCCGACCATCCACGCGACCCAGTTCCACCTGAGGCGCGACTGGGTTCCATGCCCTAGACTCGGAAGCAAGTCCGTGCCCGACCGGTACCGAAGGAGCTGCCGTGGTCCAGTTTGAAGTCCCCGCGATCGTCCCCGCCGATCCCGACGCGAACGTCGCCGACCTGCTGGTGAAGCGCGTCGAAGCCACTCCGGATCGTGCGCTGTTCTCGGTTCCGGAGGGAGAGGGGTGGCGAGACATCTCGGCCGCCGACTTCCAGACGGCCGTGACCGCCCTCGCGAAGGGCTTCGTCGCCGCCGGCATCCAGCCCGGCGAGAAGGTCGGATTCCTGGCGCGCACGACGTACGAATGGACGCTCGTCGACTTCGCGCTGTTCTACGCCGGCGCCGTGATGGTGCCGATCTACGAGACCAGCTCGCCCTCTCAGATCCAGTGGATCCTCGAGGACTCCGGTGCCATCGCGCTCATCGTGGAGTCGCCTGAGCACTTCGCCCGCGTCGACGAGGTCCGTGGCGACCTCCCGCTGATCCGCGAGGTGTGGCAGCTGCACCTGGGCGCCATCGACACCCTGACCGCCCAGGGCGCCTCCGTGGCCGATGCCGAGATCGAACGCCGGCGCTCCCTTGCGGTCGGATCCGACATCGCCACGCTCATCTACACCTCCGGCTCCACGGGGCGCCCGAAGGGGTGCGTGCTCACGCACAGCAATTTCGTCGAGCTCTCCCGGAACTCCGCCAAGGCTCTGGACGAGGTCGTCCAGACACCGGGAGCCTCCACCCTCCTCTTCATCACGACTGCCCATGTGTTCGCACGGTTCATCTCGATCCTCGACGTCCATGCGGGAGTGCGCACGGGTCACCAGCCCGATACGCGCCAGCTTCTTCCGGCGCTCGGCTCGTTCAAACCGACGTTCCTCCTCGCTGTCCCCCGCGTGTTCGAGAAGGTGTACAACTCGGCGGAGCAGAAGGCCGAAGCCGGCGGCAAGGGCAAGATCTTCCGTGCCGCCGCCGACGTCGCCATCGAGCACTCCAAGCTGCTCGAAGCGGGCAAGCCGATCCCGTTCGGGATGAAGCTCAAGTTCGCCCTGTTCAACAAGCTCGTCTACAGCAAGCTCCGCGAGGCCATGGGCGGCAATGTCGTCTACGCCGTCTCGGGCTCCGCTCCCCTCGGCTCGCGGCTCGGCCATTTCTTCCACAGCCTCGGTGTGGTGATCCTCGAGGGCTACGGCCTGACGGAGACGACCGCGCCCGCCACGGTGAATCTGGCGGACAAGTCGAAGATCGGGACGGTCGGCCCCGCCCTCCCCGGCGTCGGCGTCCGCCTCGCCGACGACGGCGAGATCGAGGTGCGCGGCATCAACGTGTTCAAGGAGTACTGGAACAACCCCGAGGCGACGGCCGAGGCCTTCAGCGAGGGCGGCTGGTTCCACACCGGCGACATCGGCAGCTTCGACTCCGAGGGCTTCCTGACGATCACCGGGCGCAAGAAGGAGATCATCGTCACGGCCGGCGGCAAGAACGTCGCTCCGGCCGCGCTCGAGGACCCGATCCGCGCGAATCCGATCATCGGTCAGGTCGTGGTCGTCGGTGACCAGCGTCCGTTCATCTCGGCGCTCGTCACGCTCGATCCCGAGATGCTTCCGACCTGGCTCGCCAACAACGGTCTCGAGGCCACCATGTCGCTCGTGGACGCGTCCAAGAACGCGGCCGTCCGGGCCGAAGTGCAGCGCGCGGTCGATGCCGCCAATGCGCGCGTCTCGCGAGCCGAGTCGATCCGGAAGTTCACGATCCTCGACTCCGAGTGGACGGAGGCCTCGGGGCACCTGACCCCGAAGCTCTCGATCAAGCGGAACATCATCATGAACGACTTCGCCGACGAGATCGCCGCGATCTACGACGAGCCCGTCGCGACCACGAATGTCCCGATCGGCGGCTGACCCGATCCCCCGATGAAGAAGGGCCCCGCACGCGCGGGGCCCTTCTTCATCTGTCCGGCGTCAGAACCAGGAGCTCTCCCGCACTTCGCGCATGGCGACCTTGCGGACCTCCGGATCGAGCCGGGTCAGGAAGAGCTTGCCGTCGAGGTGATCGGTCTCGTGCTGCAGCGCCTGAGCGAGCAGGCCGTCCCCCTCGAGCACTACGGGGTCGCCGTCGAGATCGATCCCCTCGACGCGCGCCCAGGGATGGCGCTGCGCGTCGTGCCAGAGTCCCGGGACTGAGAGACAGCCCTCCCCCGTCGGCACCGGCTCACCGCGCACCTCGGTGAGCACCGGGTTGAGCACATAGCCGATGTCGCCGTCGATGTTGTAGCTGAAGGCACGCAGAGCGACGCCGATCTGCGGCGCCGCGACTCCCGCGCGCCCCGGCAGCTCGACGGTGTCGACGAGGTCGGCCACGAGTGCCCGGACCCCGTCGTCGATCACCTCGATCGGGGCGCAGATCGTACGCAGGACGGGGTCGCCGAAGATGCGGATCTCACGGACGGCCATCAGGCGGCCCTGGCCCGCAGGCCCTCGACCAGCAATGCCGCGAGTTCTCGGGCGGCGATGCGGGTCTCGGGCAGAAGGTTGGCGAACACGATCGTGCCACCGCCGGCGATCTGCGGGTCGTAGGGGACCCGCACGACACTCCGTGCACGTGTGGCGAAGTGCGCCTGCAACTCGTTCAGCCGCACGAGGGGTGTCCCGGGCGTGGACTGGTTGAGGACCACGATCGCCTCGCGCGCCTGCTCGGCATACCCGTTGGTCTCGAGCCACGTGAGGGTCTCGGATGCGAGGCGCGCCTCGTCGACACTCAGCCCCGAGACGATGACGACCTGGTCGGCGAGATCGAGAGTTGCCGACATCACCGAGTGGACGATCCCTGTTCCCGTATCGGTGAGGACGAGCGAGTAGTAGTGCGCCGCCACGCCGGCCACGTCACGGTAGTCGCTGTCGCTGAAGGCCTCGGCGATGCGCGGGTCGGCATCGGAGGCGAGGACGTCGAGGCGTGTCGCGTCGCGCGCCACGATGGCGGAGATGTCGTGGTATCCCTTGACGTCATCGTGGATGCGGACGAGGTCGCGCACGGACTTGCGGTGATGCGGACGCACGATGCGCTCGGCGAGTGTTCCGCGATCCGGGTTGGCGTCGACGGCGATCACGCGATCTTCCCGAGCGTCGGCCAACGCCATGCCCAGCAGCGCCGTGATCGTGGTCTTGCCCACCCCGCCCTTGCGGGAGAGCACGGGCACGAAGCGCGCTCCCCCCGCGAGCGGTGCGGCGATCCGCGCGGAGAGGGCCTTGCGCTCCCGCGCACGACGGCCGTCGCCGATGTTGATGCGCCGACCGGATACGGCATAGAGGAAGTGACTCCACGCCCCCTCGGGCTCCGGCTTCGCGATCCGGTGCGGGTCGAGCAACCGGTCGGCGGTGAGCAGATCGGCGGACTCGCGCGAGGACTCGCCCAGATCGTCCAGGCGCTTCGAGGTGAGCGTCACGTCCGTGCGGGCCGCCGGGCGAGCCGGTTTCGCCACGACGGGCCTCTCTTCTGGGGTGGACACGGTGGTGGTCTCCTTCTCGGCGGACGCCCGCACGGCGGATGCCGGTGCAGGAGGAGTCGTCTCGATCTCGGATCGAGCCTGGGAGAGGAACCGGGCGGCCGCGGCTTCCTCTGCAGCCCGCCCCTCGGCGGAATCCAGATCGTCGGCGACCGGCTCAGAGTCCGGCTCATCGATGACGACCGCATCGACGACGACCGCATCGACGACGACATCGTCGACGGGGATCACCGGATCGAGTGCGGTCACCTCGATCACGATCCGTTCCGTGCCGGGTGCCTCATCGATGACGGGTGCCTCATCGATGACGGGCGCCTCGTCGATGACGGGCGTCTCGTCGATCACGCCCGTGACGACGGGAGGTTCCACGGTCGACCCGACTGTGGGCTCGACGTTCGAGGAGGCCGCCGGCTCCTCCGCCGGTTCGACGACGGGGGCCGATCCGGAGACCGGCGCGGATGCGGCGGCGTTCGCCGATGGGGTCACAGGACGGGTCTGCGATTTCGGCAGCGTCTTCGTCTTCCCCTTCGTCCCGGACTTCGGGACCTGCTCCACGGCAGGCACCTGATCGATCACGAGGTCGCCGATGACCTCGCCGTCGACGACGCCGTCGTCGGCGAGGTCATCCTCCTCGTTTCGGGGAAGGGTCACGCTGACCTGAGCGGTCCCGCCGAGGATGCCGATGCCGGCCGTGTCGAGAGACGCGGCTTCGTCGAGCACCCCCAGCGAGTTCTCCTCGGGGTCGGTGGTGTTCTTCGGTGTCACGATGTCGCTCCAAGCCTGCGCGAGCCTCGGGTGCGCACGCATGCGCGGCCCTCGCCCGCACAAGATTAGTGCGCCGGACGGATCACGACCAAAAGATCTCCGGCGTCCACCTGCTGCGTCTCGGCGATCGCGTGGCGCTCGACCACGCCGTCGACGGGGGCGGTGATGGCCGCCTCCATCTTCATCGCCTCGATGGAGGCGACGGGTTCGCCGGCCCGGACGACGGCTCCGACCTCTGCCTTCAGAGTGACGACGCCGGAGAACGGAGCCGCCACCTGACCGGGAACGGAGGTATCGGCCTTCTCGACCTCGATCGCATCGACCTTGATGGAGCGATCCCGGACGAACACCGGGCGGAGCTGTCCGTTCAGCGTCGTCATCACGGTACGCATCCCCTTGTCGTCCGCGTCGCCGATGGCTTCGAGCCCTACGTACAACCGCACCCCGCGATCGATCTCGATCTGGTGCTCCTGGCCGGCGACGAGGCCGTACAGGTAGTCGCTCGTGTCGAGCACCGACAGGTCGCCGAACAGCTCGCGACGCTCCGCGAACTCCGCACTGGGCGCAGGGAACAGCAGCGTGTTGAGTCGCGTCCGCCGTTCGGCGCTGGTCCCGCCGAGAGCCGCCTCGTCGTCTGCAGTGATCGCGGTGAGACCCGTACGCACGGAGCGCCCGGCGAGGACCTTGGTGCGGAACGGCTCCGGCCATCCTCCGGGAAGATCGCCGAGCTCGCCGGCCATGAAGCCCACGACCGAATCGGGGACGTCGTACTTCTCGGGATGGGCTTCGAAATCGGCAGGGTCCGCCTTCACCGCCGCGAGGTGGAGGGCGAGATCGCCGACGACCTTCGACGACGGCGTCACCTTGGGCACACGGCCGAGGATACGGTCGGCCGCGGCGTACATGTCCTCGATGAGCTCGAAGTCGTCGGCGAGGCCGAGCGCCTTGGCCTGCTGCCGGAGGTTCGACAGCTGTCCGCCCGGGATCTCGTGGTGGTACACACGGCCTGTGGGACCGGGAAGCCCGGACTCGAAGGGCGCATACTGGCGACGCACCGCCTCCCAGTACGGCTCAAGGTCGGAGACGGCGTCGAGCGAGATGCCGCTGTCGCGTTCGGTATGGGCGAGGGCCGCGACCAGCGACGACAAGGACGGCTGACTCGTGGTTCCGGACAGCGGCGCCGACGCGGCATCCACCGCATCCACGCCGGCGGCGCTGGCGGCGAGGAGCGTCGCGAGCTGACCGCCCGGGGTGTCATGCGTGTGCAGATGGACCGGCAGATCGAAGCGCTCGCGGAGCGCCGTGACGAGTGCGGCAGCGGCGGCGGGACGCAGCAGACCCGCCATGTCCTTGATCGCGATGATGTGCGCGCCGGCCTCGACGATCTGGTCCGCAAGGCCCAGGTAGTAGTCGAGGGTGTAGAGGTCCTCCGCGGGGTCGAGCAGGTCGCCGGTGTAGCAGAGCGCGACCTCGGCAATCGCGGTCCCGGTGTTGCGGACGGCCTCGATCGCCGGACGCATCTGCTCCACGTCGTTGAGTGCGTCGAAGATGCGGAAGATGTCGACGCCGCTGGCGGCGGCCTCCGCGACGAATGCCTCGGTCACCGCCGTCGGGTACGGCGTGTAGCCGACGGTGTTCCTCCCACGAAGGAGCATCTGGATCGCCACGTTGGGCAGAGCGGCACGGAGCTTGTCGAGGCGCTCCCACGGGTCTTCGCCCAGGAAGCGCAGCGCGACGTCGTAGGTCGCACCGCCCCATGCCTCGACCGAGAGGAGTCCAGGAGTGAGCCGCGCGAGATACGGTGCGGCAGCGACGAGATCCTTCGTGCGCACACGCGTCGCCAGAAGCGACTGGTGCGCGTCGCGGAACGTCGTATCGGTGATCGCCAGCGCCGTCTGCGCACGAAGGCTGCGGGCGAAGCCCTCCGGCCCCAGCTCGAGGAGCTTCTGACGCGAACCCGGCACCGGCTCCGAGGTCAGATCGATCGACGGAAGCTTGGTGACGGCGTCGACCACACCGGGGTGCACGCCGTGGGGCTTGTTCACCGTGACGTCGACCAGCCAGTTGAGGAGCTTCGTGCCGCGGTCCTTGGAGACGCGACCGCGAAGCAGCTCGGGCCGCTCGTCGATGAACGACGTGCTGACGTCGCCGGCGATGAACGCGTCGTCCTCCAGGAGCGCCTGGAGGAAGGGGATGTTGGTCGAGACACCGCGGATGCGGAACTCGGCGAGGGCACGACGGGCGCGGGCGACGGCTGCCGGGAAATCACGCCCGCGGCACGTGAGCTTCGCCAGCATGGAGTCGAAGTGGGGGCTGATCTGTGCGCCCTGATGGACCGTGCCGCCGTCGAGACGGATCCCGGCGCCCCCGGGAGAGCGGTAGGTCGTGATCTTGCCGGTATCGGGGCGGAAGCCCTGCGTCGGGTCCTCCGTCGTGATCCGGCACTGCAGTGCGGCACCGCGCAGATGCAGGTTCTCCTGCTGCAGTCCCAGTTCGGCGAGGGTCTGGCCCGAGGCGATGCGCATCTGGCTCTGCACGAGGTCGACGTCGGTCACCTCTTCGGTGACCGTGTGCTCGACCTGGATGCGCGGATTCATCTCGATGAAGACGACCTCGCCGGTGCGCTCCCCCGCGGTCTCGAGCAGGAACTCGACCGTCCCGGCGTTCTCGTACCCGATGGAGCGGGCGAAGGCGACGGCGTACCCGTGCAGAGCGGTGCGCACGCTGTCGTCGAGGTTCGGCGCCGGTGCGATCTCGACGACCTTCTGATGGCGCCGCTGCACCGAGCAGTCACGTTCGAACAGGTGCACGGTCTCGCCGGTCTTGTCGGCGAGGATCTGCACCTCGATGTGGCGCGGGCGCACGACCGCCTGCTCGAGGAACATCCTGGCGTCGCCGAAGGCGCTCTCGGCCTCTCGCATCGCTTCGGCCAGAGCGGGAGCGAGGTCCCCGGCCGTCTCGACACGACGCATCCCGCGGCCTCCGCCACCGGCCACGGCCTTGGCGAACAACGGGAATCCGATCTCCTCCGCCTGGGCGACCAGCGCCTCGACGTCATCGGATGCCTCGGTGGAGCGGAGGACCGGGACACCGGCTTCGATCGCATGGCGTTTCGCCTCGACCTTGTTTCCGGCCATCTCGAGCACGTTCGATGGCGGGCCGATGAACACGATGCCGTTCGCCGCCGCCTTCTCGGCGAGCTCCGGGTTCTCGGAGAGGAAGCCGTATCCGGGGTAGATCGCGTCCGCCCCCGACTCGAGTGCGACGCGGATGATCTCGTCGACATTCAGGTACGCGCGCACCGGATGCCCGCGCTCACCGATCTCGTAGGCTTCATCGGCCTTGAGCCGATGGACGGAGCCGCGGTCCTCATGCGGGAACACCGCGACGGTGCGCGCTCCCACTTCGACAGCCGCACGGAAGGCACGGATCGCGATCTCGCCGCGGTTCGCCACAAGGATCTTCTGGAACATGCACACCTCTGGGAGCTCGATGCGCAGCGTTTTCGATGCGCATGGGGCGGGGCTGAGTGTTCCCCCAGCCTAGGGGAAGGTAACGTGGTCTCCGTGCACGTACTCAGCGTCAGCTCTCTCAAGGGAGGCGTCGGCAAGACGACCGTGACACTCGGGCTGGCCTCAGCGGCTTTCGCCCGAGGCGTCCGGACTCTCGTCGTCGACCTCGACCCGCAGTCCGACGTCTCCACCGGGATGGACATCCAGGTGGCCGGACGACTCAACATCGCCGACGTCCTGGCGAACCCGAAGGAGAAGGTCGTCCGTCAGGCGATCACCTCCAGCGGCTGGGCGAAGGTGCACCCGGGCACGATCGACGTGCTCATCGGCAGCCCCTCCGCGATCAACTTCGACGGCCCGCACCCGAGTGTGCGCGACGTGTGGAAGCTCGAAGAGGCCCTCGCCTCCGTCGAAGCCGACTACGACCTCGTGCTCGTCGACTGCGCGCCGTCCCTGAACGCGCTGACCCGCACGGCGTGGGCTGCGAGCGACCGTGTCATGGTCGTCACCGAACCCGGCCTCTTCTCCGTCGCCGCAGCCGACCGCGCCCTCCGCGCGATCGAGGAGATCCGACGCGGACTCTCGCCCCGGCTCCAGCCGCTCGGCATCGTGGTGAACCGCGTGCGCCCCCAGTCCATCGAGCACCAGTTCCGCATCAAGGAGCTGCGCGACATGTTCGGGCCGCTCGTGCTCTCCCCTCAGCTGCCCGAGCGCACGTCTCTGCAGCAGGCTCAGGGTGCCGCCAAGCCGCTGCACATCTGGCCCGGAGACTCCGCCCAGGAGCTCGCCGCCGACTTCGACCAGTTGCTCGACCGCATCATCCGCACCGGTCGCATCCCCGTCCCCGAGAGCGGTCAGCAGAGCTGACCCTCCTGACGCGCACAGCGAAACGGCCGCCCTCTTCGAGGACGGCCGTTTTCTGTATGACGTGAGACGTCAGGCGGAACGCTTGGTGCGACGCGCGGACAGCTCGTCAACAGGGTCCGGAGCGGTGGCATCGAAGGCGACGAGCGTCGACTCCACCTCGCGGAGCACCTTGCCGACGGCGATTCCGAAGACACCCTGACCGCGGCTGACGAGGTCGATGACCTCGTCGTTCGACGTGCAGAGGTAGACCGAGGCGCCGTCGCTCATGAGCGTGGTGCCTGCGAGATCGCGGATGCCGGCGCGACGGAGTTCCTCGACGGCGGTGCGGATCTGCTGCAGCGAGATGCCGGTGTCGAGAAGGCTCTTCACGAGCTTGAGGACGAGGATGTCGCGGAAGCCGTAGAGACGCTGCGAACCCGAGCCGCTCGCGCCTCGGACGGTGGGCTCCACCAGCTCGGTGCGAGCCCAGTAGTCCAACTGACGATAGGTGATGCCGGCGGCACGAGCAGCGACCGCACCACGGTAGCCGACCTCGTCATCCATGGCCGGAAGGCCGTCGGTGAAGAGGAGTTCGGGTACGAACCGCGGGTCGCCTGTGAGCTCATCCGCATTCATCTGAAATCCTCCCTGGAACGGTTATCTTCCACGGTAGAGCAGTGCCTGGGCACCGGCAATCACATCCGTGCCGCGGCGAAGGTGTGTCGCAATCAGTTCGTTACGAAAGCACGCGCGAGAGCGCATCCTTGACGAAGAGCGAGCGCACTTCGTCGATGCGCGTGGCGAGCTCGGGAGCGAGCTCGCTGGCTTTCGCTCGGGAGGCCGCATCGGTCCGGCGGAGCAGCGCGGACATGGCGGATTCGATGAGGGCGACCTCGCGCTCGGCGCCCTGACGCAGCGAACGAAGGTGCCGCGGCTCGATGCCGTGGCGGTCCAGGCCGACGAGACCGCGAAGCAGCGTCACCGTCGCCTCGGGGTAGCTCTCCTGAGCGGTGATGACGCCGGTGCTGATGGCGTCGTTGAGGAGCTGCGGGCCTGCTCCGGCCGCGGCGAGGAGCTCGTCGCGGCGGTACCGGCGGGGCGCCGGGGTGATCGACGGCGGGGGCACGAGAGCAGTCGCGTCTCCCCCGGCGTCGACGTCGTCGAGCTGTTCGCGGATGACGCTCAAAGGAAGGTAGTGATCACGCTGCAGCGTGAGTCCGAGCCGGAGGCGCTCGATGTCGGACGCCGAGAACTTGCGATAGCCGGAGTCGGTGCGCGAGGGGGTGACGATGCCCTGCACCTCGAGGAAGCGCAGCTTGCTGGAGGTCAGGTCGGGGAACTCCGGGGTGAGCCTTGCGAGCACCTGACCGATACTCAACAGACCCGCGGACGCAGAGCGTTCGCGGGCAGGAGAGGCCGCCATCAGGCGTTCGCCGCCGGGCGGTCGTGCGGAGAGGCGAAGAAGTTCAGACGGAACTTGCCGACGCGGAGTTCGGAACCGTCCACCAGGGTGCTGCGATCGACACGCTCGCCATTGACGTAGGTCCCGTTGAGCGAACGCTGGTCGATGATCTCGAACGTGGACCCCGTGCGCGTGATCTCCGCATGCCGGCGCGAGACCGTCACGTCGTCGAAGAAGATGTCGGCCTCGGGGTGACGGCCGACGGTCGTCACGTCGGTGTCGAGGAGGTACCGGGCTCCGGCGAGAGCGCCGGAGCGGACCAGCAGAAGCGCCGATCCCGCAGGCAGCGCGGCGATCGCCGACTGCTCGACGTCGGTGAGTTCCACTCCGAACGGCACGAACGACAGATCGGAATCGTGCCCGAACGTCTGCGTAACGTCGTGTCTCTGCTCACCGGAACGGTGGATCGCGGCTTCTCCGGCCGGTCGGCTGTCGCTGTCAGTCACTGTGCCCTCCTGGTTGTCCAGACTAACGGATGCCGAGCCGGTCGCGGGAGGCCGCTTCCACACTCAGCCGCCCCATACCGAGGATTCATAGGCTGTACTCGTGAAGACCAAAGCTCTGAGCCGCTCGGCCGCCCCGATCGCCCTCGCCGCGACCCTGCTCGCCGCCTTTCTCGTGCTCCTCTCCCCTCTCTCCGCCTCTGCGCACGACGCACTCGTGTCGTCGTCGCCGGCGGCAGACGAGTCGGTCGAGGTCGTTCCCGCCGCGTTGACGCTCACCTTCAACGCGAAGCTGATCGGCGGCGAAGGCGCCACCGAGGTCGTCGTGACCGATCCGTCCGGCGCCTCCATCACCGATGGTCCGGCGACCGTCGACGGCGCGATCGTCACGCAGCCCTTGACGGGCTCGGGGCCGGCCGGCGCCTACCACGTGATCTGGAAGGTCGTCTCCAGCGACGGGCACCCCACGTCGGGCGAGTACTCCTTCACCGTCACCGTCGGCGACGAAAGCGCCGCGACGACCGAACCCAGCGCCGCGCCGACCACGACGCCGCCGACGGCCGAGCAGACGGCAACTCCCGCCCCCACGGCCACGACCGTGACGGAATCCGGCGATTCTGCCGACGGGTCCGCCTGGATCTGGGTGGTCGTGATCGTCGCCGTGCTCGTCGTCGCCGGCGTGGTCGTCTGGATCGTCATGAGCCGCCGCGGCGGAGGCCCCCGGACCGATTCCGACCCCTCGTCCGAGCGATAGGCTTAAGGCATGCCACACTACGACGTCGTCATCCTTGGTGCAGGTCCTGGCGGATACGTCGCTGCGGTTCGCAGCGCGCAGCTCGGTCTCTCCACCGCGATCATCGAGGAGAAGTACTGGGGCGGTGTCTGCCTCAACGTCGGCTGCATCCCCTCCAAGGCGCTCCTGAAGAACGCGGAACTCGCCCACACCCTGAATCACAAGGCTGATTTCTTCGGAATCTCCGGTGAGTTCACGATCGACTTCGGCAAGGCCTTCGATCGCAGCCGCGAGGTGGCCGAAGGCCGCGTCAAGGGCATCCACTTCCTCATGAAGAAGAACAAGGTGACCGAGTACAACGGTCGCGGCACCTTCACCGGCCCCAAGGCGATCTCGGTCGCCAAGGCCGACGGCACGACCGAAGAGGTCACCTTCGACAACGTCATCATCGCCACCGGCTCCAAGGTCCGCCTGCTCCCGGGCGTCACGCTCAGCGAGAACGTGGTGACCTACGAAGAGCAGATCATGACCCGTGAGCTGCCCGAGTCGATCGTCATCGTCGGCGCCGGCGCCATCGGCATGGAGTTCGCGTACGTCCTGACGAACTACGGCGTCAAGGTCACGATCATCGAGTTCCTCGACCGTGCGCTCCCCAACGAGGACGCCGACGTGTCGAAGGAGATCACGAAGCAGTACAAGAACTACGGCGTCGACATCCTCACCTCGACCAAGGTCGAGTCGGTCGTCGACAACGGCTCCTCGGTCACCGTCACCTACACCGGCAAGGACGGCCAGCAGAGCTCGATCGAAGCCGGCAAGGTCCTCATGTCGGTAGGGTTCGCCCCGAACATCGAGGGCTTCGGACTCGAGAACACCGGCGTGAAGCTGACCGAGCGCGGCGCGATCGACATCGATGACCACATGCGCACCAACGTCGACGGCATCTACGCGATCGGCGATGTGACGGCCAAGCTGCAGCTCGCCCACGTGGCGGAGGCGCAGGGCGTCGTCGCCGCCGAGACCATCGGCGGAGCCGAGACCCAGACGCTCGGCGACTACCGCATGATGCCGCGCGCGACGTTCTGCTCCCCGCAGGTCGCGTCGTTCGGTCTCACGGAGCAGCAGGCCAAGGACGAGGGGCGCGAGATCAAGGTCGCGACCTTCCCGTTCATGGCGAACGGCAAGGCACACGGCCTGGGCGAGCCGGTCGGCTTCGTCAAGCTGATCGCCGATGCCGAGCACCTCGAGCTCATCGGCGCCCACATGATCGGCCCCGACGTCTCCGAGCTCCTCCCCGAGCTGACGCTGGCCCAGAAGTGGGACCTGACGGCTCTCGAGCTGGCCCGCAACGTGCACACCCACCCGACGCTGTCGGAGGCGCTGCAGGAGGGCTTCCACGGCCTCGCCGGTCACATGATCAACTTCTGATCGAGACTCCTCACGAAGGCCCGGTCCGCGGACAGCGGATCGGGCCTTCGTGCGTCTCCGAGGCCGTCAGAGGCCGCGCATGGTGAGGAGGCCGGTCGTCCATCCGCGCAGCGGTGCCGATCCGAGCCCCTGCATCAGCATCTCCCGTCCACGCACGACCGTCCGGGGAGCGGGAGCGCCCATCGACATGTAGAACGCCGAGCGGCGCTGCGCCCGGGAGGCCGATCTGCGCGCATGCCGTTCATATCCCGACAGGTCGGGCGCCCGACTCGGCAGCGTCCTGGCGAGGGCGGTGGCGAGACGAACGGCATCCATCCACCCGAGGTTCATCCCCTGCCCGCCGATCGGACTGATCTCGTGCGCGGCATCGCCGAGGAGCACCAGCCGCCCGCGCTGCAGTCGCTTCGCCGCGTGCTGCGCGGCGACGAATGACGTCGGCATCGCGTCCGCCGCGGGGGCGACGGCGATTCCCGTGCGCGTCTCGATGGTCGCGCAGAATTCCTCGATGCCGCGCAGACCTCCGCCCTCCGCTTCCCGCACCACCCACCGGCGCTGTCCACCGGGAAGTGGGAACGACTCGACGAGTCCCTCCGTTTCGCAGTGCAGCACGGCGCGCGCGTCGGGTGTCGCATCGGCGAGGTCGACCATCGCATAGGAGGCCCGTCCGAGGCGGCGGCGCCACCCGGCGTCGATCCGGTCACGGAGTCGGCTGCGCACGCCGTCCGCGACGACCACCACGGAAGCCGACAGCTCGTGCGGTCCGTCGGGGGAAGCGCATGCGATCTGCACGGCATCCGCGTTCTGCCGTACGCCCCGCACGTCGTGTCCGAGAAGCAGCGACTCGGGGGAGAGCGACTGCAGGCGTGCGCGCAACAGCGCGCCGGTCCGCGGCTGCGGGAGGATGAGGATCGGGTGATCCTGCCCGAACGTCAGAGTCGCCAGGGTCCGGCGGCGACTGCGCACCTCGCCGCCGTCGAGGCGCAGCGCCTCCGCCCGCACCGCGTCACCGATGCCCGCGGTATCCAGAGCCTCCAGCCCCGGACGGTGGATCCCGATCGCCCTGTTCCGCCCATCCGCATCCGTACGGCGCTCGCACACCGCGACATGCCTCCCCTCCTGCACCAGCAGACACGCCAGCAGCAGCCCGACGGGCCCCGCTCCCACGATCAGGACGTCATGGTCGGGCACGGTCTCCCTCCCACCGCAGTTCCAGACGAGCGGGCACACCCCCGCTGACGGTCCAGCCGCTCGGGGCGATCGCTGCGAGCTCGGAGACCGTGTACGAACGGCGGATGCTGATGAGGCCGTCCTCACGGATGAACGAGTCTGCGAGCAGAGTTCCGGAGACCGGCCACGTCGCCGCGGCGAACAGCGCATGAGCCGTGCGGCTGCGGGCGATGTCGTGATGGGATACCAAGCCGTCTGGAGCCGCGAGCTGCACGGAGTCACTGAGCACGGTCCGGAGTTCGGCGTCGTCGAGATGGTGCAGCACGTGGTTCGACAGCACCACGTCGTAGGTCTCGCCCGCCGCCACCAGCTCGGTCGTGAGGGCGCGGCGATACCGGATGCCGGCGCCGCGATCGTGCGCCGATGCCCAGCGGATCGCCCGCTCGTCGACATCGAGAGCGGTGATCTCGGCGTCGAGCCCCTCATGACGCAATCGCCGGGCGAGCAGACGGCAGAGGTCGCCCCCGCCCGCCCCCACGTCGAGGATCCGCAACGACCGGGAGCGCAGAGCCCGAGGCCGGATGTCACGACGGTAGAAGGCTCCAGGGCGGGAGACCAGAGCGTTCACGAACCCGAACCGCCCGTAGGTCCGGGCCAGCTTGCGCGCATCGGCGTGCGGATCGTCCATCAGCTCGCGGGCGCCGACGTCCCGCGTGGCGAGGGACCGCCTCATGACTCGGTCGAGGCGACGACGGTCATCAGCGCGCTCTCGGCGGTGAGCCCCGGGCCGAACGCCATCGCAGAGACCCGGTCTCCTGCCCTCGCCTCCTCCTCCAGGATGTGTTTGAGGACGAACAGCACGGTCGCGCTGGACATGTTTCCGTTCTGCCGCAGCACCTCCCTGGCCGGGTGCAGCTGCGCGTCGCTGAGGTGCAACCGCTCCTGCACCTTGTCGAGGATGCTGCGCCCACCGGGGTGGATCGCCCAGTGCTCGACCACCTCCCCCACGCTGCCGGCCTCGAAGGCCTCGCCGAGACTCTCTTCCGCGGCATAGAGCGGACGGAGGGCGCCGATGATCGTCTCGCCGATGATCTGCGGAACCGCGGTGGAGAGGATCATCTCGAATCCGGTGTCGCCGATCGTCCAGGCCATGTCCTTCTCGCCCTCCGGCGCTATCGCGGTGTGGAAGCAGTCAAGGCGCAGCCCGGTCGAAGGAGAGGGAAGGCCGCGGGCCGTGACGATTCCGGCAGCCGCACCATCGCCGAACAGGGACGAGGCGACGATCGTGTCGGGGTCCTCCGAGGAGCGCAGATGCAGCGTGCACAGCTCCACGCTCACGACCAGGACGACCGCGTTCTCGTCCGCCGCGCAGAACTGACTCGCTGCGCGGAGCGCCGGCATGGACGCATAGCAGCCCATGAAGCCGAGGTGGAAACGCTGCACCGCATCGGACAGCCCGAGGGCGCGGACGATCTCGTACTCCGGGCCGGGGGCATGGAATCCGGTGCAGGAGACCGTGATGACATGCGTCACATCGGCGGGCCCGAGATCGGGGTCGGCCCCGATCGCTCGCCTCGCAGCCTCGACGAACAGCCGCGTGGCCTCACGCGTGTAGAGGTCGTTGCGTACTTTGGTGCCGGGGGCGAGCAGCCTCCCGGTTCGCCGGTCGAAGAAGACGGGATCGGTCGTGTCGGATGCGAGCGACAGCTCATCGATCACCGTGTGCCTGGCGTCGATCCCTGAGACGTTGAAGGACGTCGTGACGATGCGCTGCGCCAGCCTCCCGAGGTCGGGCTGCTGCGCGAAGACATCACGCACCTGCTCCTGGACGAGAACGGTGTCGGGGACGATCGTCTGCAGCGATCGAAGCACAGGCGGTCGGCTCATGGTGTCACTCAAGCACTGCGCACCGTCCCGGGGGAAGGGGTTGCGCGCGACCGCGGCCTGCCCTAGAAGCCGAGCGCCCGCGCGAGCTTGGAGCCGGATGCCGATTCGCGGCCTCCGGCTGCGCGGACGGCCTGCTCCACGGCGTCGAAGAACAGGGCACGCCCCGCGTCATCGGACGGCGCCGCGGGCCCGAGCTCCATCTCCCATTCCCGCCATTCGCGCTGCACGTTCTGACGCAGGTCGGTGGCGCGCACCCGATCGTCGACGAACTCGGCGACGATCCCGCCGGGGCCCGTGAGCAGATAGGCGGTGCGGTCGTTCTCGATGCGTGCGAGCGGGGTGAGGGGTGCGCTCGTCCACTCCGAGACGGTCTCTGCGACGGCGGGCGGGAGCTCATCGCCCTCGCCCAGCGGCCAGCCGATCTCGAGTCGCCCGTCACCCTGCCGCGGACCCTTCACATGCCAGCCCTCATCGGGCCCGCCGGTGCGACGACGCAGCGCCACGCCGCTCTGCGAGAGAGCACCGTCAGCGGTATCGAAGTACCGGGCATCCAGGATGCGCTCCTCGCCGGAGGTGACGGTGTCGACTCCGGGGATCGCGTCCCAGTGCGGCAGCGGCGTCTCGAGATCGACGTCGTACTTGCGCTCGACCTCGACCGTACGGGACGGTTCAGTCATCGTCGAGCGTGAGGTCCTCGAGAGACTCGTCGAACCAGTAGTCGACCTCGGTGGGCCCATCGTTCGGGCCGGTGTTCTGCGGTCCGCCTCGGCGGTTGTACACCACCTGCGTCTCGCTGTAGGGGACGATCAGCTTGTCGTCCGCGTCGCCGAGAGGGATGATCTGCCCGTCGAGCGGGCCGCCGTGAAGCCGTGCGAGTGCCATGTGCTCAGGGTAGCGCCGTCGGTGCGGTATCCGGGCGAGGCATGCGGATTCCTCCGAGGGCGGCGTCATCCGAGGACGACGCCGAGAAGGGCGCCGGCGATCATCCACGGCCCGAAGGCGATGCGGGTGGAACCGTCCGCTCTTCGCAGCAGGATGAGCACGAGCGCGTAGAGCGCCCCCAGCACGAAGGCCGCTGCCGCGCCGACCGCCAGTGCCTGCCAGCCGTGCCACCCCAGCACCAGGCCGATGACGGCGGCGAGCTTCACGTCTCCCCCACCCATCCCCGCACGGCTGATGACCCGCAGCACCGCGTAGAAGCCGCCGAGCAGCAGCATGCCGAGGAGGGCACGGAGGAACGGCCCGCTCTCCCCCGTGCACAGGGCATCGATCGCGCCGAGTCCGATCAGGGAGGCGAGCGTCGGCAGCACGATGCGGTTCGGGAGCCGGTGTGTGCGGACGTCGATCACGATGAGCCAGGTCCCGACGCCCAGCAGGAGACCGTGCACGAGGACGACGAGGGCGAGTCGGATATCCATCCCCGCAGAGTAGGAGATCGCCGACCGCTGCCCCGACCCCCTGTGGACAACCCCTGGCCAATGTCCGATGTACGAACTATTGTCAGTCGGACCCCTTGGTATATTAGAATATATCTTCGAGAAAGGATGCAGGTGATCGGGCTCGATGCCATCGCCCCGCTCTCCCCGGCGGGCGATTCCCGCGCGGGAGAAGTGCTGCGACTGCGCCGCGAGATCAGCCGGATGCAGCGGCGACGCAGCGAGCACGCGCTGCTCCCCCTCGACCCCGCCCTCGCCGCCCTCCTTCCGGAGGAAGGGTTGCAGACCGGCACCTCCTACACCGTCTCCCCGTCGCCGAGCCTCGTGCTCGCGCTCCTCAGCGCGGCGTCGCAGAAGGGACTCTGGTGCGCCGTTGTCGGCATGCCGACCCTCGGCGTCGAAGCGGCCGCCGCATTCGGCATCGACCTCACCCGGCTGATCCTGGTGCCCGCACCCGGCGATCGTTGGCTGGCGGCGACCTCCGCCCTGGCCGAAGTCGTTCCCCTGATCGTCGTGACTCCCGGCTCACGGGCTCGAGACGCCGACGTCTCCCGGCTGAGCGCGCGCCTGCGCGATCGCGGATGCACACTCCTGGTCACCGAATCTCCCGGCGTCGAACGCTGGCCGCAGACCGAGGGGACGATTAGCCTGCACGACCCGCACTGGCACGGCCTCGGTGCCGGCTGGGGACTGCTCTCCGACTGCACGGTCACGGTGACGGCTCGGACACGGCACAGCCCTCGCCCGTCGAGCGTGCGCGTGCAACTGCCGGGCGGACACGGCGCCGTCGAGCCCACCGCCGTCGAGCCCATCGCCATCGCACCCGCTGCCGTCGACCTCACCCCGCTCTCCGCCCCTTCCCACGAGTCTCCCGTGCCCGTCGAGCCCGTATCGCTGGAGCTCCTGCACTGGGCGGAGGCCGGATGAACAGCCCGCTTCGCGTCCTCGTGCTGTGGTTCCCCGATTGGCCGATGCGGGCCGTCCTCAGCAGCGCGCCCCCGCATCCGCCCGCAGCCCTGGTGCAGGCGAACACGATCGTCGCGTGCACCGCCTCCGCCCGGGAACACGGCGTGCGCACCGGCCAGCGTCGCCGGGTCGCGCAGGGGCATCTCTCGTCACTGCGGGTGCTCCCCCATGACCCCGAGAGGGACGAGCGCGCCTTCCTGCCTGTGCTGCATCTGATCGAGAGACACGCCCCTGGGGTCACGCTGCTGCGACCGGGGCTCGCGATCCTCCGCGCCCGGGGCATCTCCCGCTACCACGGAGGAGAGGCGGAGGCCGCAGAGGCACTCACCGCCGTCCTGACGGAGGCCGGTTTCCCCGAGGCACGTGCGGGGGTCGCCGATGGTCCCTTCACAGCGGAGATCGCCGCGCGCGGTTCCGCCGCGTGCACGGTGGTGCCACCGGGGGGCTCCCGGGAGTTCTTGGCGCCCTACCCCGTGCAGGTGCTGCGCGACGAACAGATCACCGGTCTGCTCGTCCGCCTCGGAGTGCGCACCCTCGGCGAGTTCACCGCCCTCGCCCCTCTCGACGTGCGCGATCGCTTCGGCGAGCACGGCGCGCGCCTGCACGCGCTCGCGGCCGGTGCCGACTCCCGGCCGCTGACGCCGCGCCCACCCGACCCGGAGCTGGCGCGGCGGATCGAGTTCGACTCCCCGCTGGGCGGAACGGATCAGGTGGCCTTCGCGGTGCGCCAGACGGCTGATGCGGTGATGCTCGCTCTCGGCGACGTCTCACTCGTCTGCACCGAGGTGCGAATCGAGCTGACCGACGACAACGGGGCCGTCTACTCCCGCTCCTGGCTGCATCCGACCTGCTTCGACGCCTCCGACCTGGTCGACCGGGTGCGGTGGCAGCTGGAGGCTCTGGCCGCGCAGTCCGCCAAGGAACCGGTCGACGAGGCGCGGGCTTTCGGCGGCATCATGGCGGTGCGCATCATCCCCGCCGCCGTCGATGACGCCGCGCATCACCAGCCCGGTCTCTTCGGCTCCGGCACCGATGAGCGCCTGCACCACGCGGTCTCGCGCGTGCAGACCATGCTGGGCCATCAGGGCGTGGTCACCGCCGCCGTCGCGGGCGGGCGCTGGCTCGCCGACCGGCAGGTGCTCACGCCCTGGGGAGAGCGCACGGTCCCTCCGCGCGACCCCGGCTCCCCCTGGCCGGGAAGCCTTCCCGATCCGCTACCCGCCGAGGTCTTCCTCCCCCCGCGCCCCATCGCGGTGCTCGCCGCGGATGAGAGCACCATCGGCGTCGACGAACGCGGGGCGCTCTCGAACGACCCCGCCCGCATCGAGGGAGCGACCGTGCAGGCATGGGCCGGCCCCTGGCCGGTGCACGAACGACGCTGGACCTCGGGCGGAGGGAAGCGAGGGCACCGGCTCCAGATCGTCGACGACCACGACCGCGCGTGGCTGGTCTTCCACGCCGGCGAGCGCTGGTGGGTCGAGGGGAGGTATCGCTGATGGGGTGGCACAATCCCCCCTTGTCCTGGAACGAGCTGGAGCGCACCCTCAGCGGCGAGGAGTCACCCCCGCCTCCTCCCGGCTCCGAGCCTCGAGGGCAGCGGACGGACCCCGGACCGGTGAGCCGTCGCCGCACGCGCACGCCCCCCGTCGCCGCGCCCCGACCCGAAGACCCGATCCCCTATGCCGAACTGCACGCCCATTCGTCGTACTCGTTCCTCGACGGCGCCTCCTCCCCGGAAGAACTCCTCGCCGAGGCCGACCGCCTCGGGCTGACCGCTCTGGCCCTCACCGACCACGACGGCTTCTACGGCGCCGCACGCTTCGCCGAGGTGGCCGGCCTCATGGAGAGCCCCCTGCAGACGGTGTTCGGAGCGGAGCTCTCCTTGGACCTGCCCGCACCACAACGGGGTCACGCCGATCCCGCCGGCGAGCATCTGCTGGTCCTCGCCCGGGGCACGGAGGGCTATCACCGGCTCTCGGGGGCGATCACCGCGGCGCAGCTGCGCGGCGGTGAGAAGGGGCGCCCGGTCTACGACCTCGACGATCTCGCCGCACGTGCGGGCGGGCACTGGACGATCTTGACCGGATGCCGCAAAGGCGCCGTGCGCCGCGGTCTCGAGGCCGGAGACGCCGCCCATCCGCTGCGGTCGCTCGTCGACCTGTTCGGGAGCGAGCACGTCGCCGTCGAGCTCTTCGACCACGGAGACCCCCTCGACACCCGTCGCAACGACACCCTCGCCGAGCTGGCCCGTCGGATGCGCCTGCCGGTGGTCGCGACCAACAACGTGCACTACGCCACGCCGGCGCAGGCGCCCCTCGCCGAGGCCGTGGCTGCGGTGCGCGCGGTGCGCAGCATGGACGAGCTCGACGGGTGGCTGCCCTCCCACGGCGGTGCACACCTGCGCAGCGGGGCCGAGATGTCGGCGCGCTTCCGGCGCCACCCCGGAGCGATCTCGTACGGGCTCGAACTGGCCGCGGCATCCGCCTTCCCCCTGCGCCTCGCACGACCGGCGCTGCCGCAGCAGAAGGTGCCGGAGGGGCACACGCCCATGAGCTGGCTGCGCCATCTGGTCTGGGAGGCGGTGCCTACGAAGTACCCGCGACTGGACGACGACGGCCGGCACCGGATCGCGCGCGAGCTCGACGTGATCGAGGAGAAGGACTTCCCCGGGTACTTCCTGATCGTGCACGGGATCGTCACGGAGGCACGACGGCTCGGCATCCTCTGCCAGGGTCGGGGGTCGGCCGCGGCGAGCGCGGTCTGCTACCTGCTGGGGATCACCGCCGTCGATCCGATCCTCTACCGTCTCCCCTTCGAGAGGTTCCTCGCGACGACCCGCACGGAAGAGCCCGACATCGATGTGGACTTCGACTCCGACCGCCGCGAGGAGATCATCCAGTGGGTGTATCGGGAGTACGGCAGGGAGCGGGCGGCCCAGGTGGCGAACGTCATCCAGTACCGCCCGAAGAACGCGGTGCGGGATATGGCCAGAGCGCTCGGCCATTCCCCCGGCCAACAGGACGCATGGTCCCGCCAGGTCGACGGCTGGGGCGTGGGTCTGGAGCCCGTCGAAGGACACGACATCCCCGAGAACGTGCTCGCCTACGCGGGAGAGCTGCTGAAGGCTCCTCGGCATCTCGGCATCCATTCCGGTGGCATGGTGCTCACTGCACGCCCGGTCGGCGAGGTCGTTCCCGTGGAGCACGCCCGCATGGAGAACCGCACGGTCATCCAGTGGGACAAGGACGACTCCGCCTTCATGGGACTGGTGAAGTTCGATCTGCTGGGTCTCGGGATGCTCGCCGCCCTCCAGCACTGCTTCGATCTGATCCGGGAGACCACAGGCGAAGAGTGGACGCTCGAGAGCATCCCCAAGGAGGAGGCGGGGGTCTACGACATGCTCTGCCGTGCGGATTCGATCGGAGTCTTCCAGGTGGAATCCCGCGCGCAGATCGGGCTGCTCCCCCGTCTGCAGCCGCGGAGCTTCTACGATCTCGCCATCCAGATCGCGCTCATCCGCCCCGGACCCATCCAGGGTGGCGCTGTGCATCCTTTCGTGCGGCGCAAGATGGCGAAGGACCGCATCGATGAGGAGAACCGGGAGCGCGCCCTGCGCGGCGAAGAGCCGGTGGAGTTCCTGATCCCGTATCCGCACAGCGATCTGGAGGACATCCTGAAACGCACGCTGGGCATCCCGATCTTCCAGGAACAGCTCATCCAGATGGCGACGGCGATCGGCGACTGCACGGCCGATGAGGCGGACCTGCTGCGCCGGGCCATGGGCTCCAAGCGCGGCCTGGAGAAGATCGAGAAGGTCAGGGACAAACTGTACGCGGGGATGGCGCGGCGCGGACTCGTCGATGAGGCGGCCGATCGCATCTACGCGCAGATCCAGGCGTTCTCCAACTTCGGCTTCGCCGAGTCGCACTCCCTGTCATTCGCCCTTCTCGTCTACGCCAGCTCCTGGCTGAAGCTGCACTACCCCGCCGCGTTCCTCGCCGGCCTCCTGCGCTCGCAGCCCATGGGCTTCTACTCCGCAGCGACCCTCACTGCCGATGCGCGACGGCACGGGGTCGAGGTCCACCGCCCCGATCTGCATGTCTCCGGTGCGACAGAGACCCTGGAGCCACTCGCCGGCGCCTCGGGGAACGGGCCCACCGGCCGGGACGAGTGCCTCACCGACCCTCAACCACCTGTCCTCCGCTTCGACCGCGCGGCACCGGATGAGTCGGCCGCGCACCGCAGGGACGGGGAGTTCGCGGTGCGACTGGGGCTCGGCGGCATCCGTGGGATCGGTGTGCCGATGGCGGAGAGGATCGTCACCGAACGCGACGCGAACGGCCGGTACCGTGACTTGAACGACCTGGTGCGACGAACGGATGCCACCGCCGCGCAGCTGGAGGCCCTCGCCACCGCCGGCGCCTTCGACTGTCTGGGCCTGGAGCGTCGAGAGGCCATCTGGATGGCCGGCGCCGCGGCGGACGACCGTTCCCGGTTCCTCCCGGGGACGACGGTCGCGGTGCAACCGCCCCTGTTCGCCGATCAGACCAGCTACGAGCGTCTCTCCGCCGACCTGTGGGCGACCGGCGTGTCGACCGACGATCATCCGATGGCGCACTTCCGCGACGAGTTGCGCGCGCGCGGGGTTCTGACGGCGATCGACCTGCAGGGACACGAGGTCGGTCGACGCATCGAGGTCGCCGGTCTGGTCACCCACCGTCAGCGACCCGCGACGGCCGCCGGGATCACCTTCGTGAACCTCGAGGACGAAAGCGGCCTGGTGAACGTCGTCTGCTCAGCCGGGGTCTGGAACCGCTACCGCCGGGTCGCCCGCGATTCACCGGCACTCATCATCCGCGGCATCCTGGAGCGATCTGCGGAGGGCGTGGTCAACGTGCTCGCCGATGGGTTCGAGGATCTTCGCACCGGTCTCACGCATCGGTCCAGGGACTTCCGCTGAGGACGGCCGCCCCGACTCACCAGAATCGCTCGGGCTCCTCCACGGGAGGACGGTCGGCTCCACCCCAGCGGTCCGCCTCGGCCTTCGCGGCGTCGGCGGCTGCGTCGGCTTCACGGAGAGCGACCTTGGCGCCGGTCGGACCGGGCCCGATGGGGTCGACGAGCAGCGAGGTGTGCGCGCCGGCGCCACCCATCGTCACGGTGCAGCGCAGGACGCGCCCGATCCAGCGGGAGAAGTCGCCACTCGGGTCTTCTGCGCGTCGATAGCGGATGCCCGTGTCGAGGTCGACGATGGCGAGGACGACCGGTTCGTCGGTGAGCGGATCGGTCTGCTCCGTCACCTCGATGCGATGGCCGTGGGCGATGGCGACCTGAGCGGTGAGCACGAGCAGTCTGTCCATGAGTCCACCCTAGAGAAGGCCGTCAGGAAGACAACAGGGAGTCCCTCACGAGCAACATTCGTAAATTTCTTTGTCCCCCAAATGGCGGACAAGCGGATTAAGCGATATTCTGCTCTTCGTAGCGGGGGCTACGAGGCTGAGGACTGGGGAATCAGCCGTGAGCGCAGCGATATCTTCGCCGCCTCCCCTACCGTCCGGGAAGGGCGGTGAGCCCTCTCGACGACACCGTCTGGGGCGGGTCATCGAGAGGGCCAATCTCCCCGGTCGACGCGACGCATCGCGACACGGTCAGTCGAGCGGGATGACCTCGAGCGTGTTCGAACGCACCGGCTCCTGACCCATCTCGGGAGCGTATGGGCTCGGCGTGTACTTGCGGAGGTATTCGGCATCGATCGCGGCGTTGATCGCCTCATCGCCGACCCTCTCGAAGCGGACATCCTTCGTGACGCCACCCGCGGAGACACGTCCGCGCAGGCTGGCCAGGGCCGGGGCGTACCACTTGCCCGCAAGTCCCGTGTAGGAGCGGACGAACAGACGACCGTCGACCGCGACCGCCCAGATCCCCACGGTCTTCGGCATGGTGCCGTCCTCGAGCTGCGCGGAGAGATCGAACATCTCCGGCTCGGCGATGCGGCTGAGCTCGTCAGGGTTCCAGGTCGTCATGGGTCCTCCTCGGTATCGACGGATGCGGCAGAGTGCATGCTACGTCAGAACCGGGAAGACGCCTGACCGGTCACGGGCGGAGTGCCGACGAGGCGCGCGCGCAGCGAGTCGAGGAGCAGGCCGACCCCGAGCTCGAATGTACGATCCGACCGCGCACTCCCGCGCTCCGCACCGTCGATGAGACGCCCCAGAGTGCGCGTGCCGCCTTCGGGCTGCCAGACCTCGTCGGGAGAGGCGAGATCGAGACCGAAGCCGATCGCGAAGGCGTCGATGACGGCGATCACCGAGAGCACCTCATCGTCGGGGAAGCCTCCGTCGACGAGCACGGATGCGAGATCGTCGTATGCGGCGATCACCGCCGGGTGCGTGATCGTCTTCCCCACGAGCAACGGAACGAGCTGCGGGTGGTCTGCGTACATCCCGCGTTGCGTGCGCAGCACAGCGAGCACGAACTCGTCCCAGGGCTCGCCGTGCCACTCGACGCGGTATCCCTCCACGAGTTCTCCGCGCATGAGCTCGAGGATGCCGTCCATGCCGTCGACGTGGTTGTAGAGCGATGACGGGCGCACGCCGAGCTCGCGGGCGATGGCGTTCACTCCGAACGGTTCGCCGGCTCTCGCGAGCGCGAGACCCGCCGAGCCGATGATCTCCGGGGACAGGAGCGGGGAGGAAGGCCTCGGCATCGGGGACTCGCTTTCTCCGGCGGACCGGGTATGAGATCTGGGGGTTCCGCGAGAACCCTCATCTGTGCATAATAATGAACACCATTCGTTTACGAACACCATTCGTTTACGCCTCGTGCCCCACCCGCCGCACGTCCGCTGTCTTCCCTCTCTCCGCACAATGCCGTGCCGACTCCCTGGAGCCCCATGACCACTCTCGATCTCCGCACCCGAATCCCCCTCCGCTTCCCGACGGCGACGGCGACGTTCGCCATCGGGATCGCGGGGTACCTGGGCGTCAATCTGTCGCCCTACATGATCACCGCCGCGCAGACAGGCCTCGGCCTCGACGTCCTCACCGCCAGCTGGCTCGTCACCGCGACCCTCCTGCTCACCGCGGTGACCGGCTTGGCCATCGCCCCGCTGTGCGCCGGGGTGCATCGCCGCACTGTCGCGCGCGCCGGGCTCGGCCTCGCCGTCGTGGGCTTCGCAACCGCAGCCCTTGCGCCGGCGGCCATGCTTCCCGGGCTGCTCCTCGGCGGCGCCGGAGCAGGTGGCGCGGTCGCCGCATCGGGCGCGGCGCTCGCCGCTTTCCGCAACCCCGACAGGGTCGCCGGCTTCAACGGGCTCGCGAACCGCGGAGTCATCACGGTGGTCCTCGCCGTGATCCCGCTGATCGGCCTCGCCCCTCTCGACGTCTTCGGTGCGCTGGCGCTGTTCAGCCTGATCGGGCTGATCGCCTCGGCATGGCTTCCCGCCGCTCCGGTCCTCGCCCCGCAGGCGGGGGCGGCCGTCGCCGAGGCGATGCCGATCGAGATCCCTCCGACAGGCACCGTGCGCACCTCCCCCGCCCGCTCGCGGACCGTGACGATCGCCGGTCTCGGACTCCTCATCGTGTTCGCCCTGTGGGCGGCGAGCGAAGACTCCCTCTGGGCGATGGCGGGCATCATGGGCGCGGAACAGGCCGGCCTGACTCCCGAAGGGCTCGGCATCGCACTCAGTGGCGCAACGGCCGGCGGACTCCTCGGCTCGCTGCTGCTCATGATCGTCGGAGCCCGATTCGGGCGCGCGGTTCCCCTGGTCGCCCTGCTGGTCGCCGGGGGCGCACTCAAGATCGTGGAGGGGTTCGTCACCGATCCCACCGCCTTCATCGTGGTGTTCATCGCCTGGAACTCGATCTACGCCATCGCGTTCATGTACTTCGTGTCGACGTCCGCGGCACTGGATGCCGACGGGCGCTGGTCGGGGCCGCTGCTCGCCGTCTACCTGGTCGGGTCGGCGCTCACCCCGGTCATCGGCGCGGCCCTCGTCGGCGCCCTGGGATATCAGGGATTCGCTGTGGCGCTCGGAATCGCGAGCTTCATCCTGGCCGTCCCCACCGGGGCGATCGCCCTCATCTCGACCCGTCTGGAACGCATGACCGCACAGGAGATCGACGCATGACCCGCACCCTCTACCGCAACGGCCGCATCTTCACCGGGGACGAATCCCGATGGAGCTCAGCGCTCGTGGTCGATGACGACGCGTTCGTGCATGTCGGCACCGAGGAGTCGGCACCGCACGCCGATGCGGTCGTCGATCTCCACGGCCGCGTCGTGCTCCCCGGATTCACCGACGCGCACACCCACCTGCTCATGATGGGCGAAGCGCTCGGACAGGTGGGGCTCACGGACGCCTCCTCTCTCGAGGAGATCCAGCGCCGGCTCCGCACCGCGCGCGAGGCCGCGCCCGGTGTGCTCCGCGGACGCGGATGGCTGTTCGATGCGATCCCCGGCGGTGAGCCGACAGCGGCCATGATCGATGCGGTCGTCTCCGACGTCCCGGTCTACCTCGACGCGAACGACTATCACTCGTGCTGGGTGAACGCGGCCGCGCTCGCCGAGCTCGGGATCACCCGCGACACCCCCGACCCCATCGGCGGCCGCATCGCCCGCGATGCGGCGGGCGATGCGACCGGAATGCTCTACGAGACCGCCGCGCAGTTGCACGCCTGGGCTCATCGCGACGTCACGACCACCGATGCGCAGCGCGATGCGGCGGTCGAGCGGGTCGTCTCCGCGTACCTTGCCGCCGGCGTGACCGGAGCCGTCGACATGGCGTTCGACGAGCTCGGGCTGGCCGCCCTCGGTCGTGCGGCCGCTCACGGCAGCCTGCCACTGCGCATCGCCGCGCACTGGTTCATCGTCAACACCGGCGACGATGCCGCGAACCTCGCGCAGGTCGCGCAAGCAGCCGCCCATGCGTCCGCGACGACGGCGGGGGTACGGGTGCTCGGGATCAAGCTCGTGCTCGACGGGACGATCGACGCGTGCACGGCCGCCATGCGGGCACCCTACGCCGACGGGACGAACGCCGCGCCGATCTGGCCCGCCGAACGCCTGCTGCCGGTCGTCGCCGCGGCGGATGCCGCGGGACTGCAGATCGCGATGCACGCGATCGGCGATGCGGCGAGCACCCTCGCCCTCGATGCGATCGAGCATGCCGTCGCGGTGAACGGCGACCGCCAACGACGGCACCGCATCGAGCACCTCGAGTACGCGGCGCCGGGAACCGCGGAGCGGATGGCGCGGCTCGGAGTGACGGCGTCCATGCAGCCCGTGCACGCTGATCCCGCGATCTTCTCCAACTGGGCGGCACAGGTCGGAGACGAACGGGCCGACCGCGCGTTCGCCTGGTCGGAGTACGACGAGGCGGGCGCGCTCCTCGCCTTCTCCACCGATGCTCCGACGGCGCCGCATGAGGCCATGGCGAACATGTACGTCGCGGCCACCCGTGCTTCAGCTCTGGCTCCGGGCGTGCCGGCGATCCATCCCGAGCAGGCGCTCCCCCTGGAGCGTGCGATCGCGCATGCCACTCGGGATGCCGCGGCCTCGATCGGCGACGGGGACTGGCGCGGACGTATCGCTGTCGGATATGCGGCCGACTTCGTCGTTCTCGATGTCGACCCGTTCGAGGGGGATCCCGCTGCCCTGCTGACGACCCGTGTGGTGCGGACCGTGATCGCCGGCCGCACGGTGCACGAGGTGTAGCTCTCCGTCTGCATCTCCAGGATATCGCCGAGGTGGGGGCTTGCCGCAAGGCCCCCACCGTGGGGCAGAATCGACCCTCGCTCGTGCGAACTGCGCGCGGGCGTGAAGGAGATCCATGCCTTTCGACCCCTTCCATCTCCCCGACGATCTGCGCGCGAAGTCGACGGCAGAGCTCATCGACGCCGACCGCGATCACCTCCGCAGGATCGACGACGCCCTCGAGGCGCATCGGGCCGACGTGACGTCACGTCTGGCCGAGGTGCGTCAGCGTTCCGCCCGGTTCGGAGACGCGGCCGTGGAACGCGACCTCGAGATACGTCGCCTGAGCGGACGACTGCGCGTGCTCGAGCGCTACGGCATCGACATCTGCCTCGGTCGGATGACCCCGGAACACGGCGACCCCGTGTACATCGGCCGCACAGGCCTGGCCGCCGCCGACGGCACCCGGCTGCTGATCGATTGGCGGACCCCGGCGGCAGAACCGTACTTCGCGGCGACCATGGAGGATCCGCGCGGGCTCCTGTCCCGACGTCGATACCGGTGGGTCGACGGACGGATCAGCGACTACTGGGATGAGGCATTGACCGACACCGCATTCGACGGTTCGGCCTCGCTCGACGACCAATCCGCCTTCATCGCCGGCCTGGGCGCCCAACGCACGTCGCGCATGCGGGACGTGCTGGCGACGATCCAAGCCGACCAGGACGCGATCATCCGCGCGTCCTCGCCCGGCGCACTGGTCGTCGACGGTGGACCCGGCACGGGAAAGACCGTCGTGGCGCTGCACCGCGCCGCGCACCTGCTGTACGCCGAGCCGCGACTCACGCAGAGCGCGGGCGGCATGTTGCTCGTGGGGCCTCACCCGCACTATCTCGCGTACGTCGAAGATGTTCTGCCCAGCCTCGGCGAGGACTCCGTCCGGCTCTCGACCCTGCGCGATCTGGTCCCGGAAGGAGCAGCGGCCGTGGACGAGCAGGATGCGCGGGTGGCGCTGCTCAAGGCAGCCCTCGATCCCGTCGCGATACTCGATGCGGCGGCGATGTGGTTCGAGCGCCCTCCCTCGCACGCGATGCGCATCGAGTCGCCGTGGGCCGACCTCTGGATCAGCCGCGAGGAATGGACGGCACTGTTCTCCGGCGCCGACCCGGCGGTCTCGCACAACGTGGCGCGTGACGAGGTGTGGGAGGAGATCCTCGAGTTGTTGACAGACCAGGTGCACGACGATGACGTGCCTCCCCACATCGTGCGACGGTGGCTGCGACAGGACGAGGAGCTCACCGGGACGTTCGTGCGCGCCTGGCCGATGCTGTCGCCGGCCTCGATGGTCGCTCGGCTGTGGAGCTCCCCCGACTTCCTGCAGCGCTGCGCTGCGAGCCTCTCGCCCGGAGAGGTCGCGGCTCTGCAGCGCGAGGACCCCGAGAAGTGGACCGTCGCCGATCTCCCGTTCCTGGACGCCGCGCGCCGGCGGATCGGCGATCCCGACGCCGTCCGCGACGAGCACCGCCGCCAAGCCGTCGTCGCCTCGGCGCAGGAGCAGATCTCCCACGTCGTCGACCACCTGATCGAAGACGATGACAGCGAGATGAAAGTGATGTCCATCCTTCGCGGACAGGATGCGAGGAACGTGCTGCTCGGCGTCGACGCCCCGCCCGCGCTCCCGCCGGACGAGCTGGCGGGGCCGTTCGGGCACATCGTCGTCGATGAAGCGCAGGAGCTCAGCGATGCGGAATGGCGGATGCTCCTCGCCCGCTGCCCCTCACGCAGCTTCACGATCGTCGGAGACCGCGCACAGGCGCGGCACGGCTTCACCGAGAGCTGGGAAGCGCGGCTCACCCGCATCGGCCTCCGTGATGTCCGGATCGCCCACCTGGGCGTGAACTACCGGACTCCGGCCGAGGTGATGGCGGCGGCGGGACCGGCGATCCTCGCGGCGATCCCGGACGCCAATGTGCCGACGTCGGTGCGCGAGAGCGGAACGCCCGTGCGATACGACGTCGTCGCCTCGCTCCCCCGCCTGCTGGATGCCTGGCTCGATGAGCACCCGGACGGGATCGCGTGCGTCATCGGCGCCCCGGACCTCGCCCCGACAGCGCGCGTGCGATCGCTGACTCCCGAGGGGGCGAAGGGCCTGGAGTTCGATCTGGTCGTCCTGGTGCTCCCGGAGCAGTTCGGTGACGATGTCACCGGCGCCGTGGACCGGTACGTGGCGATGACCCGGTCGACACGGGAGCTGATCGTGCTCCGGTGAGCATGCCCGGGCCTCTCACGTTCAGCCAACGAGCACCCGACCGGCACGGGCCTGCCATCGCTCATCGCGATGCTCGATCCGGATGGGGTACTCGAACGCCGCGGTCACGAGGGCGGTCGTGAGAACATCGCTCGCCGCCCCCTGCGACACGACCTCCCCCTTCGAGACCAGGGCTGCGTGAGTGGTCGACCCCGGCAGCTCCTCGAGGTGGTGCGTCACGAGCACCGTCGCGAGATCGGGTTGCGCGTCGTGCAGCAGGTCGAGGGTCTCGAGGAACTGCTCCCTGGCGGCGACATCGAGACCGGTGGAGGGCTCGTCGAGCAGCAGCAACGCGGGGTCGGGCAGAAGGGCTCGCGCGATCAGTGCCCGGCCGCGCTCCCCCTGCGACATGGTCGGCCAGGTGGCGTCCTGCCGCCCGCCGAGGCCCAGCATCCCGATGAGGTGGTCCGCCCTCGCGATGAGCGACGGCGACGGCTCCCAGCGGTTCATCATCTCCGTCGTCCCCGTCGCACCGGTCAGGACGACCTGCTGCACCGTCAGCGGCGAGCGCAACGGATGACGAGGGTTCACATGTCCGATCGATTCGCGCAGCCGGCGGATCTCGACCCGTCCCAGCTGCTGACCGAGCACATGCACGGACCCTCGGGTCGGGTGCGCCTCCGCACCGCACATGCTCAGGATCGTGCTCTTACCCGCACCGTTGGGGCCGATGAGGGCCCAGTGCTCCCCTGCACGGACGGTGAGGTCGACGCCGGTCAGGATCTGGCGCGAGCCGCGGACGACGTCGACGCCCCTCAGCACCAGCACGTCGGACGCACGGTTCTCACGAGGCTTCTCCTCGGTCATACCAGCGCGTCCCGCAGTGTGAGGAGGTGTGCACGGCTCCGCGCGGCGGCAGCGCCCTCGTCGCGGTCGACGATCGCGTCGACCTGGGCGGCGTGGGCGTCGTGGTCGGCGTCGTCGCCGAACGCCCGTCGGATGCGGAGCATCTCGATCATGGCCGCGCGCAGCCGGGGGGTGAAGCTGTCGAACAGGTCGAGGAGGACGGCGTTGTGCGACGCGGCGACGACCGCGCGGTGGAACGCGGTGTCGGCATCGACGTGACTGTCGATGTCAGACCTATGCACATCGCGATCGGCCAGGGCGCGACGGATGCTGCGCAGGTCTGAGGGCGTGCGTCGCGCGGCGGCGAGCGCGGCGGCTTCGGTCTCGATCGCGATGCGCGCTTCGATCACCGCGACGATGCCAGCCTTTCGCAGCACCGCGTCCCAGTCCTCGGGCGCATCGAGCGCGATGACGAAGACGCCGGCGCCCTGTCGTGAGGCCAGCACCCCGCGCCCGGCGAGCCGGCGGATCGCCTCGCGCACGGTGGAGCGGCCCACTCCGAGCTGCGGCGCGAGCGTCGTCTCCCCGGGGAGCTTCTCCCCCAGTGCCCATTCTCCGGCGCGGATCCGTTCCAGCAGGAGTGCCGCAGCCTGATCCGCCAAGGGTTCTCGCCTCACCTGTGCCATGCGCAATGCCAGCCTCTCGTCTACTTGTCTGAGGAGTTGTGTTACAGTCTAGCCATGTTCTCGTCAGAGCACCTTCTTCTTCGCCGCCACGGCGGGACGTAGCCGGACCGGCTCCCCGTCGTGGAGTCGAACGTGTGCCGGTCGCAGACCCTCGAAGAAGGACACCGCACCCGCCATGACCACGACATCGTTCCCCCACCCCTCCCCGGCCGCCGACCTCGATACCGACACCGGCTCCGACCGGACGCCGACCTGGAACAGGCAGCGACGTTCCCCGATGCCGTCGCACCGCTACCGCGACGTCTACTCCCGCGTCGACGTGCCCCTCACCGAGCGGGACTGGCCGACACGGCGTCTCACCGCGGCCCCGCTCTGGGTGCCCGTCGATCTGCGGGACGGCAACCAGGCGCTCGCCGAGCCGATGGACCCCGCGCGCAAGCGCCGCTTCTTCGCGCTGATGGTGAGGATGGGCTACAAGGAGATCGAGGTCGGATACCCGTCGGCGTCGCAGACCGACTACGACTTCGTGCGGCTCATCGCCGAGAGCGACATCGCCCCGGATGACGTGACGATCGTGGTGTTCACGCCCGCGCGTCGCGACCTCATCGAACGCACGGTCGCCTCCATCCGGGGCATCGCCAATCCGGTCGTGATCCACATGTACACCGCGACCGCCCCGACCTGGCGCAGCCTGGTGCTCGGGCACGAACGCGAAGCGCTGACGCAGCTCATCCTCTCCGGCGGCCGTGACGTGTGGGAGTTCGCCGGAGACCTGCCGAACGTGCGGTTCGAGTTCTCTCCCGAGGTGTTCAATCTGACCGAACCCGACTACGTGATCGATATCTGCGATGCGATGACCGACCTGTGGCAGGCGACCCCCGAGCGCCCGGTGATCCTCAACCTCCCGGCCACGGTCGAGGTCGCCACCCCGAACGTGTACGCCGACCAGATCGAATACATGCACAAGAACCTCGCCCGTCGCGATGCCGTGATCCTGTCGGTGCACCCCCACAACGACCGCGGGACCGGCATCGCCTGCGCCGAGCTCGCGGTGCTCGCCGGCGCGCAGCGGGTCGAAGGCTGCATCTTCGGCAACGGCGAGCGCACGGGCAACGTCGACATCGCGACGCTCGCCCTGAATCTGCACGCGCAGGGCGTGGACCCGATGATCGACTTCTCCGACATCGACGAGATCCGCCGCACGGTCGAGTACTGCAACCGGATCGAGGTGCACGCCCGCCACCCCTATGTCGGCGACCTGGTGCACACGGCATTCAGCGGGACCCACCAGGACGCGATCAAGAAGGGCTTCTCCGAGCATCGCGCTCGGGCTGCGGCCGAGGGCCGCGACGAACGGGAGATCGAATGGCGGGTCCCCTATCTGCCGATCGACCCCGCCGACATCGGCCGCGACTACGACGCGGTGATCCGCGTGAACTCGCAGTCGGGGAAAGGCGGGATCGCCTACCTGCTCGAAACGGCGTACGGGATCGAACTGCCCCGCCGCCTGCAGATCGACTTCGCGCGACACGTGCAGCGGCACACGGACACGATCGGCACCGAGGTCACGGCATCGGAGCTGTGGAGGGTCTTCGGGGACGTGTATCTCGGCTCCGGTGCTCCCACCGATATCGCGCTCGTCGCGTACGACACCACCGGATCCGACGGCGAGTCCCGCATACGGATCACGCTGCGCATCGAGGGGCGCGAGCACACGAGCACCCATGCGGCAGGTGGTCCGGTCGAGGCCCTCACTGCGGCACTCGATACCCGGGGAATCCGTGTCGACGTCGTGAGCCTGCACCAGACCAGCGTCGGATCCGGCGCCGACGGTGAGGCGCTCATCCTCCTCGAGCACCGCACGGAAGAAGGGGTCGCCTGGTCGGCAGGCCGCGGGCGCTCCGTCCTCTCCGCGAGCCTGTCCGCCGTGATCACGGCGGCGAGCCGCGCCGCATTCCCCGACGCGACGCCCGACTAGTCCTGGTCGCCGACGTGGCCGGGAGCTGTGAGAGAGAGCACACGCTCCACGAAGGCGGCGTACTCCTCCATGTAGTGCTCCAGGAACTTCTTCGTGCCGTCGTCCTCGACCTCGCCGTCCGGGCCGAACATCTCGGGGCGATACGTCAGATACGCCTCGGGCGCGTTGAGCTGTGGGGCGTTGAGGAAGCTCAGCACGCTGCGCATCGACGACTGCATGACGGCGGTGCCGATGGCCCCGGTGGAGGCGCCGATGATGCCGGTGGGCTTGCGCGCGAACGAGTTGTGACCCCAGGGGCGGGAGCCCCAGTCGATCGCGTTCTTCAACGCACCCGGTATCGAACGGTTGTACTCGGGTGAGACGATCAGCAGTCCCTCCGCCTGGTCCACCGCCCGCTTGAACGTGGTCACGGCGGCGACCGGATCGAGCTCGTCGTCGCGGTTGTACAGCGGCAGATCGCGGATCGGGATCTCGACCATCTCGAGGCTGGGAGGTGCCAGCTTCACGAGGGCGGTCGCGACGACGCGGTTGATCGAGTCATGGGCGAGGCTCCCGATGAGGTAGCCGATCCGGTGAGTCATGCGCATTCTCCCTCGTTCGTTCCGCCGTGGTCGTTGGCGTTCAGGCTAGCCCCGTATGCCGAAACCGCAAGCCCGACGCGGCTCACCGGTCTCAGTGCACGAGAGCCTTGAGAACCACGAAGACGAGACCGAACGACGCCGTCCCCAGGGCGCCGAGCACGCGCGTGAGCAGGGGGCTCCCCCGACGGAGGAAGGCCACATAGCCGAGGAACGCGAGGATCACGACACCAGACCAGAGCGCGAGATCGTTCGCGAGCCCGTCGGGCATGACGCGGGTCGTGCCGGCCAACAGGAAGACCGCCGGCACGGTCGCCGAGCTGAGCATGCCGAAGGAGTGCTTCACCGACGCGGCGAACGCCGCCCGAACCCCGACGGATTCACCGTGCTCGCGTTCATCGTGATCGCTGACCCTGGCCACGGTGCCGGCATACACATGAGCACCCCAGAACACCAGCACCGTGACGGCGACCGTCACCAGCACCGCCAGTGATGTCTCCCCGTGCGCCGAGGACACGGCCACCAGGCCGCTGACGAGAATCGTGCCGTAGACCGCGGCCTCGGTGCCGAATCCCGATCGCAGGGCCTGATGCACGCGAAGGATCCCGTCATCCGCAGTCGTTCTCCGCCTGTCCATACCCGGTGCTGCTCCTGATCCGTCGTGCCATCGCTACCATCGAGCTCCCATCATCCCTCGACGCGCAGGGGGACCTTCACATCGCCGCCCGCCTCCTCGGTGATCCGCTCCCCCATCTGCACGAAGGTCGGCGCCGAGATGAAGCCGCCGGCGAACAGCGCCTGCCCCTGGACGAAATCAGCGGAACGGCGGATGGCGTCCTCGGAGGCGAAGCCGAAGACGTCGGCGAGCTCGGCGAGGTCGCGGGGCGCGTTGACCCGCATCAGCGCGAGGTTGTCGCACTGCGAGAGCACGTTGGGGTGGATCTTCGTCGGACGCTGGGTGGAGAGCAGCAACCAGAGCCCGAATTTGCGCCCCTCGGCCGCGATCTGCACGAGCTGCTCGGTGAGGGCTCGTTCGACGGCGGTCTCGGGATTCGGCGAGCAGAGGTTGTGTGCTTCGTCGATGACGATCAGGACGGGCCGTCGTTCCTCACGGTGTGCCCAGAGATGTTCGAGCACGGCGAGGGCCGCGACCTTCGGCTCGGCGGGGTGCTCGAAGCCGCCCAGGTCGAGGACCGTGGCTCGTGGGCGTTCTTCGATCACGTCGATGACCGATCCGGCGCCGCGTGACCAGAGCGCCCACTCCAGCACCTGCAGGTTCTCCATGCGGTTCGCGAGCCGCACCCGGGCGGGGTCGCCCGAGGCTCGCAGACCGGGGAGCATATCGCGACCGTCGAAGACGTGCGCATCTCGTTCCTCATGGAGCAGAGCGTTGTACTCTTCCGCATCCGCGATCGGGTCCATCTGCAGAACGGCTGCCTTCGATGCCGGCACCAGATCGACGTAACGCACGTGCAGGCGCTCGCCCTCACCCGCGCCGGAGCGGAACACGCGGATGTCGAGTTCTGCCATGCGGTCGGTCTCGGATGCTCCTGCGGAGGCCCGCGTCTCCCGCAAGCGCGTGAAGTCGCTGTTCGGATCGAGGACGATCATCGGCAGCTCGGTGTGCAGGAGCAGCTGTTCCAGCACGACACCGAGCGCATACGTCTTCCCGCTGCCGCTCTGCCCGACCCAGAAGGTATGCCTGTTGAAGCGCCGGGCGTCGAGGTCGACCGGAGCCCCCGGGTCCTCGAGCGTCGTTCCGATGGTGAGGTTCGTCATCACTCCGGTGCACCTTTCCTTCATCCCGTCATTCCTCGCGGCGGGGCGAGCCCATCCTCCGAGACCGATGCACGACATCATCCTCGCCCGGCTCGCCTTCGCACCAGTGCCGACATCCGTGGCCGCGGATTCCCGTGCGCAGTCCCGACACCCGAGAAGGCCGATTCCCCTCCTGCCCCGACGTTCCGACACCGCTGCGCTCCACTAATGTGACAACGTGGGCGCGGAGTGGAGACGACGGGTGCTCGTCGTCGAGGATCAGGGTGCCCTCCGCATGCTGGTGTGCGATCTGCTCGAGCGCCACGGCTTCCAGACCGCGGCAGCCGCCGATGCCGCCGAGGCGACACGCCTCTTCACCGAATTCGACCCGGACGCGCTGCTGACCGACATCGATCTGGGCTCCCGCCCCTCCGGGGCGGAGCTCGCCGCGATGCTGGTCGAACTCGCACCGCACATCGCGGTCGTGTTCCTCAGCAGCTACCCCCGTGCCGCCGCCGGTGCCACGGCGATGGGGATCGAGCAGGCCGTGTTCGTCGCGAAACAGGACCTCGATTCCCCTGCGGCTCTGCTCTCCGCGCTGGAACGTGCTCTGTCGACGCATCCGACACCTCTGCCGCCCTCGGCCGGAACAGGCGACCCCCTCGGCTCACTCACCAGGCATCAACTGGAGATCCTCGCGATGATCGCACGCGGATGGTCGAACGAGCGCATCGCCGTCGAGACCGGTGGCACGGTGCGCGCAGTCGAACGATCCATCAGCCGGTTGTTCGGAAGACTCGAGGTGACACGCGACCCGACCGTCAACGCTCGTGTCGCTGCGGCGGGACTCTACCTCGCCGCGTTCGGTCCCGCCCGATGAGGAAACTCCGCCGTGCGGCTGTCCGCGCCTTCGGCGGCGGCCGATTCCTCACCGTCTGGTCAATCGCCGCATCCCTCCCCCTGTCCCTCACCGTCATGGCGCCCGCGGGTGTCGGCATCGACACTCTGACCGCGCTTCCCGCCATGGTCGCGACCTGGCTCTGCTTCGCCGCGGCGCTCACGGGCATCGCCGCATGGGAACGTCGCGGCCAATCCCGGCGACAGCGAGCAGCCGTCGTGACCGCCGGGATCGTCGTCTGCGCGGCGATGCGTCCGGTGATGCAAGACGGCTGGCTCCACCTCGCCGGCCTTCCCGCACCACCTTCAGGTCAGCTTCCGTACCGGATCGCGACGAACATCGTCGTCTGGATGATCGTGCTGAGCACCATCGCCGTGCTGGATTCCTCGCTCCGGTCACTGCGATGGACGAACGCCCTGCTGCGGTCCGTGGCCCAGGAGCTCGCCCGGACACAGGACGATGCGCACGCGCTGGCGACCGATGCGCGGAACCTTCTCGACCAAGCGCAGTCGACCCTCGATGCGGCGATCATCGAGATGGAACCGACACCCGCCGGCGTCCGAAGGCTCGGTGACGAATGGATCCGCGAGTGGAGTCACCGTCTCGCCGAGCTCGCCGAGAAGAGGGAGGTCGGGAATCCGCATCGAGCCCGCGACGGCTTCAGTGATCGCGCGGACCCGAGGTCTTCCCCGTCGCCTCGGTACGTCCCGTTCCGCCTCCCGCCGCCGGGTCTGGTCACCCTCATGTACGCGGTGTGCCTCCTCCCCTATGCGACCCGCACGCAGACGCCACTCGAACTGCTCATCGGGATCGCCGCCCTCGCCGCGGGAGGTGCGGTCGTCGACTTCCTGCCGCGACGCCGCGCGATCGCTCGGGTGCCCTACCACGCGTCCTTGCTCTTCATGATCCTCTCCTGCGTCGTCGGCATCGCGCTCGCAGCGCTCGCGGCCGCGCAGGGGGTGGCTCCGTTGCTCGCCGCCGTCTCCGCCATCGCGTACATCGGGTTCGCGTTCGCCGCCGGAACGTGCGCCGGCGCGCTGCACCGTCGCCGCAGCGAACAGCACCGACTTTCGAGCGCCGTCGCCGACGCCCAGCAGCTCGCACGTGCCGGCACCCGCCCCACTCGCGACGGCCTCAGAGCCGCCGCCGACCTCCTGCACGCGGATGCGCAGGGAGCCTGCATTATGTTCGCGCTCGCACACCCCACACCCGATCCGGACGATATCCGGCGGCTGCGGGCAGAACTCGCGACTGTCGTGAGCCGACTTCCCGAGGCTTTCGCCACGGCCGACGATCCCCGTGCCCATACTTCCCTCACCGCACTCTTCGAGACGTGGGCGCACGTCATCGAGCTCCGTGTCGACGTCGACGACGAGGCACGCGATGTTCTGTCCTCGATCCCCTCGGTGGTGCGAGACTGCTACGACATCGTCGCCGAGGGGCTCCTGAACGCCGCGAAACATGCGAGTGAGCGACGAGCGGAGGTGTCGATCCGTCGAGTGACGACCGGCGCCGGACCTCGGCTTCACGTCCGTGTCTCGTCGCCCGGGATAGCCGCACGCGGCACACGTCTGCGCGCATCCTCACGGATGCAGGAGCTCGGCGCCCATCTTGTCCGCATCCCCGGCGGTGTCGCCCTGGAAGCCGCGTTCGCGCTTCCGCTGCGCGCGGCTGTCGTGTCAACCGAACATCGCGACGGAGAGCACCCGACCCCGCCGTAGCGTCGTCTGCGCCCCACCGAAGGGCACACGAAGACGATCGGACGAGACGTGAACCAACTGCATGACCTCCTCCCGCTGGCTGTGGGCATGCTCATCTCGCCGCTGCCCCTCGTGGCGATCATCGCGATCATCCTCGCTCCCCGCGGCCGGACGGCGGCGCCCGTCTACGCCGCAGTGTTCATCGCGATCTCCCTCGCGTTCGTCATGGTCGGCGCGCTCACCTCCGCCGGTTCCGCCTCGGGGTCTCCCTCCGCCACCGCGAAGACCGTCTCGTTCTTCCTCGCCATCGTGCTCGCACTCGGCTTCGCCGCGCTCGCCGTCGCGAGTTGGTCGTCTCGCCCCCGCCATGGCCAGCCACCCCAGACGCCGGCCTGGCTCGCGGCCCTCGATGCCGTCACCCCGGCGAAGGCGGCCGCGCTCGGCTCGATCATGGCGGTCACCAACACGAAGAACATCCCGCTCGCGCTGAAGGGCGGTGCACTGATCGGCGAGGCGCATCTCCCTCTGCTCGCAGCGGGAGGGCTCTGCATCGGGCTGGTCGTCGCCGGCACTCTGCCGCTGCTCGTCACGGCCGCCGTCGCCACGAGCAGATCGGCGGTCGTCACGAAAGCACTCGAACGGGTCAAGTCCGAGATGATCGCGCACAACGCGATGATCATGACGGTGCTGTTCGCGGTTCTCGCCGCGAACGAGGCCGCCCAGGTCATCCGTCACCTGTCCTGAAACACGACCATGTCAGGAGCCGCACGCATGTCAGACAACTCTCCCCCCGACGACGAGACGCGCGTCGTCACCGTCACGGCACCGGCCGGGACGTTCCGCGGCACGGATGCCGACGGTGCGCGCTCATGGCGCGGAATCCGCTATGCCCAGGCGCCGGTCGGTCTGCTGCGTTGGCGTGATCCCGTCGCGGCGCCGAGCGTCGAGGAGGAGATCGACGCCACCGTCTACGGCAACGTGTGCCCGCAGCAGATCAACCCCGCCGTACCGCTGGGCGACGACGCGGTGATGGACGAGGACTGCCTCGTGCTGAACGTGTGGGCACCGTCGGAGCGACCCGAGAGCGCCTTCCCCGTCATGGTATGGCTGCACGGTGGCGCCTACACGTTCGGCTCATCGAGCCAACCGCTGTTCGATGCGACATCGCTCGTCACGCGCGGCGAGGTCGTGGTCGTGACGGTCAACTACCGACTCGGCGCATTCGGTTTTCTGGATCTCGCCGGACTCCTGCCCGATGAGGGTTTCGATCGCAACCTGGCCCTGAAGGACGCGCTGCTCGCGTTGCGCTGGGTGCAGGAGAACATCTCGGCGTTCGGGGGCGACGCGGGCAGGGTCACGGTGTTCGGGGAGTCCGCGGGAGGAGGGCTGGTGACGACTCTGCTGGCGACGCCTTCGGCCGAAGGTCTGTTCGCCCGCGCGATCGCGCAGTCCTCCCCCGCCTCGAGCATGTACGGGACCGAACGGGCGCGTGACGTCGCCGCGCGGTTCGTGCATGAGCTGGGCATCGATTCGACGGATGCTGCGGCGGTCGCGGGGGCTCTGCGCGCGGCATCCGTCGATGACATCGTGGCGGCGAGCATGGAGGTGTACGCGGCCGTGCCGGACGACGCACCGGGGACCCTCGCATTCGCGCCCGTCATCGACGGCGATGTTCTTCCGGAGGCGCCGGTGACCGCGCTGCGCGAAGGACGCGGGCTCCGGGTTCCACTCCTGATCGGGACGAACAAGGACGAGGCGTCGCTCTTCAAGTTCATGAAGTCGCCTCTCATCCCGATCACCGACGACCGCATCCGACAGATGTTCACCGACATGGCCGAAGACAATCCGACGATCTCCCTTCCCTCCGCCGCTCAGGTCCGGACCGCCTACGAGAACGTGCGGCATGGCGCCGTGGGGCTCGGGATCGCCCGCGACATCGGATTCCGTCTGCCGACGCTGTGGATAGCGGAGGGTCACAGCACCGTGGCGGATGTGTGGCTGTATCGCTTCGACCATGCGGCGCCCTTTCTCCGTCTGATCGGTCTCGGTGCGACGCACGCGACCGAGCTGCCGTACCTGTGGGGCAACCTGTCGAGCGGCCCCAAGGACCCGACGTTCCGGCTCGGCGGCCGCCGAGCCGCGCAGGAGATCTCGGTGCGGATGCAGGAACGCTGGGCGGCGTTCGCGCACGGACGCACACCGGATGCGGCGACCGCGAAGGATGCGCCGACCTGGGCGCCGTATTCTGCATCGGATGCGGCCGGCCGCCGTCAGACCCTCGTGATCGAGCGGCAGGACACTCTCGTCGCCGACCTCGATGCTCCTCTACGCGCGGCATGGGGCGACGACGTGCTCGATTTCCGGTGAGCGCTCGTGCATCCGAAGGGCCGACCGTGCGGCGACGTACCATTGGCCGATGACGCGACCTCTCATCAACTGGCACACTGCTCAGGCCGAACATCTCACGGCAGGTCAGCGCGCGGCTGATCGGCTTCGGAACGGGATGGGATCATGGCCGTTCATCGGGGTGTTCGTGCTCTTCATGATCGCCTGGGCGATCGTCAACAGCACGGCCCTCATGTGGGATCCCTACCCGTTCATCCTGCTCAACCTCTTTCTGAGCATGCTCGCCGGGCTCCAGGGAGCGATCCTTCTGATCGCCGCGAAGAGGCAGGATGCCATCGCGGCCGCCCTCGCACAGCACGACTACGACACGAACCTCGCCGCGAAGAAGGAGATCGAGGACCTCATGTCGATCAACCGGATGCAGCTCGAACTCCTGACGGAGCTGCGCGCCGCGGTCACGAACGACGGAGACGGGGCAGCGACGTCCGCGCGCTGACCTGCTCGACGAGCAATGTCGGGAACGGTGAGGGAACCCTCGTCGACGAAGCATCTGCTCGTCCAGAGAGGGTGAGACCACGTTCTTCTGCACGTTCTTCTGCACGCTCTTCTGCGCAGTCTTCTGCGCACCGGCCCGTGACCTCTCGTGCTCGGCAAGAGCATCAGCTCGTCGCACAGCGAAGCGGACCGGTGGACCGGGGACAGTCGGCGTGCGCGGCGGCGCCAGACATGCAGAAGGCCCGGAGACTCTTGCGAGTTTCCGGGCCTTTCTCGGTCGGGCTGACAGGATTTGAACCTGCGACCCCTTGACCCCCAGTCAAGTGCGCTACCAAGCTGCGCCACAGCCCGTTGTTCTGCGCTCTCGCGCAGGCAACTCCCCTATCTTAGCCGTATCTCCATCCCCTCCGCGAACCGAGGCGTTGCGAGTGTCGGATGCCCGGCGTAGCGTCACGGCATGGTGACGATCACGACCGAGGCGGCAACGACCGCTCGTTGGGATGACGTGCAGCACGCGCTCACCGGAGGCGGGGATGGAGCAAGCTGTCAGTGCATCTGGCCGGTGCTCAGCAACAAGGACTGGAACACGACAACGACTCCGCAACGCATCGAGATGTTCCGCGCCGAGATCGACGACGGCCCGCCGCCGGGAATCATCGCCTACGTCGACGGCGAGGCCGCAGGTTGGATCCGCATCGGTCCCCGCACCCGCCAGGCGCGTGTTCCCCGCACCCGCATCATCGCGGCGGCCAGCACCGAGCCGTTCGACGACGAATCAGTGTGGGCCGTGACGTGCTTCGTGGTGCGCCGAGAACACCGCGGTGCCGGGCTCAACCTCGAACTCCTGCTCGCGGCGGTGGATTACGCCCGCGGCTCCGGGGCCCGCCTGATCGAGGGGTATCCCGTGGACACCGGGGGCGAGAGGAAGCGCACCAACGACCTGTTCCACGGCACCCTGGGCACGTTCCTCTCCGCCGGCTTCACGGAGAAGACCGAGCTCAAACCTGGTCGCGCGCTGGTCACCCTCGATCTGACCCCATGATGACGATCGCCCAGAAGCCACTAGCGTGAAAGGCATGACCGACGAGAACGCGACCATCGACGATCCCGAGCTCGGCAGGTTTGCCCGTGCCCGTTCGGTACTCACCGACGGCACGGTACTGACGCACGATTGGTTCGTCGGCACCACCTCCGTCGAGGGCACCGAGGTCGAGCTCATGCTGGAGGGCACGAGCTCCGACGAGGTCGCACCGCTCCTTCCCCGCATGCGTGACGCGGTGAAGCGACTGGACATCGTGCACCGGATCGCCACCGACGCGGTCGTCGCGAATTTCAGCACGGGTGCCCCTGAACCTCAGGAACTCGACGAAGCCGCCTCCGACCTCACGATCGAGGCGATCGAGGCGGCTTCCGACGGCACCGTCATCCTGCACCTCACCGACAACTGCGGAGAGCACTTCCCCGAAGGCTACTGGCCGGCCGTGCACCTCAGTGTCGACGACAGCGTCACGCAGGTCGCCGTGAACAGCGGGATGACGCCGGGGCCGACGCGGGGGACGGCGATGCCCGTCGCCCCCAGTCAGGGCGAACCCTACGATGGCGGGATGCAACGTCGCTCCCCGCGCCACGCTCTTATGTGGGCCTTTCTCCCGTTCGCGGTGATGTCCCTCCTGCACGTCATCCTCCTGACCATCGACAACCCGCTCGCTGCGCCCACGAAGCTGCTGCTGATGCCGTTGCTGGCCGTTCCGGTGCTGGTCTCCGCGCGACGCCTCTCCCCGCGGATCACGCTCGTCCTCCTCGTCGCGGCATTGTCGTTCTCCTGGCTCGGCGACGGTGCCGGCACCTTCTTCCCCCAGGGCCCGGAGCTGCCTCTGATGCTGACCTTCTTCGGCATCGCCCACGTGGCATACATCGTGCTGTTCGCGCGCCACCTGTCCGTCCGGCGCATGCCCTGGTGGGCGCTGGTGTACGCCGCCTGGTGGGTGGGCATGATCACGACCCTGGGTTCGCACACGGGCGATCTGCTCATCGCCGTCGCCGCCTACGGGCTCGTGCTCGGCGGAACCGCGGCATTCTCAGCGCGCTGTCACCCCCTCATCGCGGTCGGCGGGGCCTTCTTCCTCGCCAGCGACACCATCCTCGCCTTCCGCCTGTTCCTCCCCGATTCGCTGCCGTCCTGGAGCAGCCCTGCAGTCATGCTCACCTATACGATCGGCCAAGGCCTGATCGTTGCCGGCGCCCTCGTGACGCTGCGGAAGAGGAGCACTTGATGGATGCCGCCCGTGTCGACAGCTGGCTCTGGGCCATCCGCGTCTACAAGACGCGGTCGGCCGCGACGACCGCATGCCGAGCGGGGCATGTACGGGTGAACGGAGACAAGGTGAAGGCCGCGCAGCAGGTTCGCATCGGAGATGAGCTGCGCATACGCATCGCGGGATTCGATCGGATCCTCATCGTCCGTCAGCTCCTGGTCAAGCGCGTGGGGGCTCCGGTGGCCGCGCTCGCCTACGAGGATCGCACTCCCGAGCGCGAGCCCCAGGCAGCGCTGGGACTCCGCGACCGCGGGGCCGGACGCCCCACCAAGCGAGAACGTCGCGACATCGACAAACTGCGCGGGCGGAACGACGAGAGCTTTCACTGATATCTCGGCATGCACCGCCATCACACCTTACGATATTCGAAGCTTTGTTCTAATCTGGAGGTATGCCACTCACGACTGATCTCAACCTCGATCTCGAGGAACGACGGCGCGTCTTGGACGCGTGGGTCGACACGAGACGTCGGATCGCCGCACTCGAAGCCGAGGCCGCAGACCTGCTGACGGAGCAGATCGCCATCCACGACGCCGATGTCTCCGCGAGCCCTTTTCATCGCGAGGCGATCCATCGCTCGATGATCGCGGAGTTCTCCGCTGCCGGACACGTGTCGAAAGGCTCGATGGAGTTCGCCTTCGCCGATGCCCATACCCTTCACACCCATCTCCCGGCCGTCCGTGCCGCATTCGCCGACGGCATGATCAGCGTCGGACATGTGCGAGAGATCGCCAGGGCCTGCGCGCTCGTCGCCGAAGCGATCCGCAACAGGAAGGCCGATCCCGCGGTCATGGAACTCTTCGAAACCGCGGCGCTCGTCGTCGCCGAACGCGACACGGCCGCACGCACACGCGCCCATGCACGCCAAGTCGCGGCTGCCCTCGTCGGCGAGACGCTCGTGGAGAGGCACCGCCGCGCTGCAGAAGAACGATGTGTGACGGTGAGAGCACTCGACGACGGCCTGGCACTTCTCACCGCGGTGCTCCCCGAGTGGATAGCCACCGCGATCTCCGACCGGCTCAACCGGATGACGCGCGAAGTCGTGCGGGCCCGAGACACCCGCGAGATCCTGCCCCAGCCCTGGTGGTTCGACGAGGAGGTAGACCACCCCGATGAGCCTCCCCTCGACGACCCATCGGTCGACTTCGTCGATGGTGGCGTGATCCACGGTGCTGATGGTGACACGTTCGCGACAGATCCCGAACTGACGCACTTCCCGGCCGACACCCGAACGTGGAAGCAGACCGAGACGGACCTGTTCTCGGATCTGCTCCTGACCGCAGATCCGAGCACCGCACACGGCGACGCCCTCGACGGCATCCAGGCCCGCATTCAGGTGACCGTCGCGGCGACCACACTCGCCGGCGTCGACGACCGCGCTGCCGAGCTCGACGGACTCGGCCCCCTGAGCCCCGACATCGTCCGGGAGCTGGCGGGGCGCAACACCGGCTGGACCCGTCTGTTCCTCGACCCAACAGGCATGGTGGTCGAGACAGACACCTATACGCCGACCGAGGGGATGCGACGGTTCCTGCGCGCGCGTGACCGACACTGCCGCTTCCCGGGGTGCCGCATGCCGGCGCACCGCAGCGAGATCGACCACAACCACGATCATGCGAAGGGAGGGAAGACCAGGCTCGACAACCTCGGCCACTTCTGCCGGGGCCACCACACGCTCAAGCATCCGGACATTCCCGATCCGTATCGTTGGACCGCTCAGCAGGAGAAGGACGGCAGCATCACGTGGCACAGCCCGCTGGGCCGCGACTATGCCGACCCGCCGCCCCGACGCGTGATGTTCGTCTGAATCACGACGTCGGGACCCCAGCGCCCAGGACCAGCGCTAGGACCACGGCGCGCTAGGAACAGCGCGCGGGGCTTGGGGCGAAAGTCAGCCGTTGGCCGCGAAGAGATCGAGCAACCACCCGGCCGAACGGATGTGCGCGGCTCCGGCGCTCTCGGCGCGATCACGGAGGCCCCTATCGCTCGTGACGGTCACGACCAGCTGCTGCATCGCGACACGGCGCTCGACTTCGGCGACGATCGCGTCATCACCCGCGGCTTCCGCGCGGATCACCGAGACCGTGCCGGCTTGGTCTTCGATACCTCGCGCCTGCCCCTCGACCACCATCGACACGTCGGGGAACCACTCATCGCCTGCGAGTTCCAGCGCGTGCGCGGGGACCGCCAGTCCCTCCAGACGCGCACGAAGACGAGCTGCGGCGCCCGCACGGTCTTTCCACCACCCATCAGGGACCGAGCCGACGACATTCGCGGCATCCACCACGATCGCCGGCCGCACGTCGAGCAATTCGAGCAGCGCCGGCCACGACGAACCGAAACCGGGGTGCAACGGTCGTGACGACACCTGATCGACCGGCACCCACTCGAGCGCGACGCTCTCGGGGTCGCTGATCACCGGCTCGAAAGGCTCCCCGACATCGGCGACGACGGTCGTGTACGACCAGATGCCCAGATCGAGAACGCTCGTGAACCGGGCGCGCACGGCACCGTCCGGCACGCCCGCCTCTTCCTGGGCCTCACGGATCGCTCCCGCGATCGCGCTCTCCCCCTCGTGGAGTGCGCCGCCCGGCAAGCCCCAGGTTCCACCGAAGTGACTCCACGCGACACGATGCTGCAGCAGGATGCCACGTGCGGGGTCATAGGCGAGAAGCCCGGCAGCACCGAAGCGCCCCCAGTACTTCTCCCCCGACTCCGCGATCACCCAGGCATCGCCGGGGTTCCGCGGCCCCTCGGGGCGACGCGGTTCACCGAAAGCAGGAGGTACGACAGTCACCCCTTCAGCCTTTCACAGCATCGGGGTCACAGCACCACGGCGCGACATGCGCCGGAACAGATCAGCGCTGACGCTTCTCGCGCACGCGCATGTTGATCACGATCGGCGTGCCCTCGAACGAGTAGAGCTCGCGCAGACGCCGCTGGATGAACCGGCGGTACCCGGGGTCGAGGAAACCGGTCGTGAACAGCACGAACGTCGGCGGGCGCGTCGACGCCTGGGTGCCGAACAGGATGCGCGGCTGCTTGCCACCGCGCAGCGGGTGCGGGTGCTCCGCCACGAGTTCTGCGAGGAACGCGTTGAACTTGCCCGTCGGAATACGACGGTCCCAGTTCTCCAGGGCCGTCTCCAGCGCGGGCACGAGCTTGTCGAGGTGACGCCCGGTCTTCGCCGAGATGTTCACCCGCGGGGCCCAGGCGACGTGCGCCAGATCCTGCTCGATCTCACGCTCGAGGTAGCGACGGCGGTCGGCGTTCTCGAGATCGTCGTCGTTCAGACGGTCCCACTTGTTGAAGGCGAGCACGAGCGCGCGGCCCGACTCCAGCACGAGATCGATGATGCGTACGTCCTGCTCACTGATCGACTCCGAGACGTCGAGAACGACGACGGCGACCTCGGCCTTCTCCAGCGCGGCCGAAGTGCGCAGCGAGGCGTAGAAGTCGGCCCCCTGCGCCATGTGCACGCGACGACGAATACCGGCGGTGTCGACCAGACGCCACATCTTCCCGCCGAGTTCCACGACCTCGTCCACCGGGTCACGGGTGGTGCCGGCCAGATCGTTGACGACCACGCGCTCCTCGCCTGCCGCCTTGTTCAGCAGTGACGACTTGCCCACGTTCGGACGACCGAGGATGGCCACGCGGCGCGGTCCGCCGATCTCCTGCTTCGCGACGGCCGAGACCTCGGGAAGCTTCTTGAGCACAGCATCCAGCAGGTCGGCGACGCCGCGTCCGTGGATCGCCGACACGGGCCAGGGCTCGCCGAGGCCCAGGCTCCACAGCGCTGCGGTCTCCGGCTCCTGGCGGGCGTCATCGATCTTGTTGGCGACGAGGAACACCGGCTTGCCGCTCTTGCGCAGCAGCTTCACGACGTGCTCGTCGGTCGACGTCGCTCCCACCATCGCGTCGACGACGAACAGCACCATATCGGCGAGGTCGATCGCGACCTCGGCCTGCATCGCGACCGAACGGTCAATGCCGCGCGCGTCGGGCTCCCACCCGCCGGTGTCGACGAGCGAGAAGCGACGGTCGGCCCACTCCGCCTTGTACGTCACGCGGTCACGGGTGACACCGGGGGTGTCCTCGACCACGGCTTCGCGGCGGCCGAGGATGCGGTTGACCAACGCGGACTTGCCCACGTTCGGTCGTCCGACGATCGCCACCACGGGAAGAGCCGGGCTGTAGTGGATGCCGTCTTCGCCGAGCGTGATGCCCGCGAGGAGTTCCGCGTCCTCATCGTCCAGCTCGTAGTCGGAGAGGCCGGCGCGCAGCGTCTCCGCGCGCTGCTCGGCGAGATGCTCGTCGAGCTGGTCCATCTTCTCGGCGAGCTGGTCGGGGCCGCCTTCGTATTCGTCGTCAGCCACGGTGTGCTCCTTGGATTCGTTCGATCACCGTGAGGACGGCGTCGATGGTCTGGGGGAAATCGAGTTCCGTCGAATCGACGACCTCGACGCCTTCTGCGGCGTTCAGGAAGTCGACGACGGCGCTGTCTGAGGCGTCACGCTTGTGCAGCGCCGCGGCGACAGCAGCCGCGTTCTCGCCGGCGAGTTCACCGGCACGTCGTGCAGCCCGTACCTCGGGAGCTGCGGTGAGAAGGATCCGCACCGGAGCGTCGGGGGCGACCACGGTCGTGATGTCACGGCCCTCCACCACGACGGCGGGGTACGACGAATCCGACACCAGACGGCGGAACAGCTCGTTGACCTGCGCGCGAACCTCGGGCACGCGCGCCACGCCGCTCACCGCGCCGGAGACCCTCGGGTCTCGGATGGCCTCGGTGACCTCGACGTCGCCGACGAGCACCGTCCGCTCGTCGGGGTCGAGCCCCAGCGTCAGAGGGAAGTCTGCCGCCGCAGCGCGCACGGCCTCAGGGTCTTCGGTGTCGGCGCCCCGATCGAGCACATGCCAGGCGAGTGCGCGGTAGGCGGAGCCGGTGTCGAGGTAGCCGAAACCGAGTGCGCGGGCGACGGCCTTCGAAACGCTGGACTTGCCCGATCCGGCCGGCCCGTCGATCGCGATGAACTTGTGCGCGTCGGTCACCGAAGCGTCCGCAGCAGAGGTCGAGATATCAGTCATTCGTGCTCCCAGCGATGCGCCATCCACGTTCCTGCAGCCCGGTGATCGCGCCATGCAGCGCCGCGGGATCGACGCTGATCTCGGCGAGGCCGAACTGCGCGCCGGGCGAATGCTCGAGGCGGAGGTCCTCGACGTTCACACCGAGCTCGCCGAGCTCTCCGAACAGCCGGCCGAGCTGACCCGCGGTGTCGTCGACCATCACGACGAGGGTTTCGAAACGCTGATTCTGTCCGTGCTTGCCGGGGAGCCGTTCGACGCCGTCGTTTCCTTGCCGGATTGTCTCGGCGACGATGCGGCGGGCGCCCGGAGCGCTCGGCTCACGCAGGGCATCGGAGATCTCGCCGAGGTCGGAGGCCAGCGCATCGAGGATCTCGACCACGGGTGCCGCGTTCGCCCCGAGGATCTGCACCCAGAGCTCGGGGGCGGATGCCGCGATGCGTGTGGTGTCGCGGACGCCCTGGCCCGCAAGGCGGAGCGCCCCCTCTTCCGCTTCGGCGAGGCGACCGGCGAGCAGGCTCGCGACCACCTGGGGCACGTGCGAGGTCAGCGCGACCGAACGATCGTGCTCCTCCGGAGTCATCTCGAGGGGCGTCGCTCCGACGTCGAGCGCGAGGGCCTCGACGAGGGCGAGGTCGGAGGCTCGCGTCTCCTCATCACGGCACACCACCCAGGGGCGCCCGATGAAGAGGTCGGCACGCGCTGAGATCGCGCCCCCGCGCTCACGACCGGCGAGCGGGTGAGAGCCGATGTAGCGGGTGAGGTCGACACCGCGCGCCTGGAGTGCACGGAAAGGCTCGAGCTTCACGCTCGCGACGTCGGTGACGACGGCCTCTGGGAACCGTTCGAGTTCGGCCTGGATCACGTCGGCAGTGACATCCGGCGGCACCGCGACAACGACCAGGGACGGCTGATCGTCCTCGTTCGAGATCCTTCCGGCGCCGTAGTCGACGGCGAGACGCAGTTGGGCGGGCGAGGCATCGGTCAGGACGACATCTACCCCCTTCGCGCGGAGGGCGTGGCCGATGCTCGCGCCGAGGAGTCCGGCGCCGACGATGCGGACGGTACCGGAGAGGCGCGGCGCGACGCCCGCTCTCCGCCCCGTGGGCGCACTCGTCGTATCGGTCATTCGTTCTCCTGCTCGCCTGGCGCCTCGGCGACACCGGAATCACGGCGCGACAGGGTCAAAAGCGCGCCGAGTTCGATTTTACTCAGTTCCCGCGTCTTCCCGGCCGGGAGGGTTCCCAGGTGGAGCGGACCGAACTGCCGGCGGACCAGTTCGGTGACGGGGTGGCCCACCGCCGCGAGCATGCGTCGCACGATGCGGTTGCGACCGGAGTGCAGCGTCAGCTCGACCAGGCTCTCCTCGCGGGAGGTGTCCAACAGCCGTGCCTTGTCGGCGGCGATCGGTCCGTCCTCCAGCTCGATGCCCTTCGTCAGCTTCGAGATCGTCTGCGGCAGCACTGTGCCCTCGACCTTCGCGATGTACACCTTCGTCACGCCGAAAGACGGGTGGGCCAGCACGTGGGCGAGCGCGCCGTCGTTCGTGAGGATCAGCAGACCGCTCGTCTCGGCATCGAGGCGGCCGACGTTGTAGAGGCGCTCCTCGTACTTCTCGGTGAAGCGACGCAGGTCGGGGCGGCCGCTCTCGTCCTTCATGCTGCTCACCACGCCGGTCGGCTTGTTGAGCATGACGTAGCGCTTGGAGACGTCGAGCTGGATCGCGGTACCGTCCACGTCGACGAGGTCGCGCTCGGGGTCGATCCGTCGCCCCTGCTCGGACACGACGATGCCGTTGACGCGGATGCGGCCCTCGGCGATGTACTGCTCCACCACGCGGCGGGAGGCCACGCCTGCCGCGGCGAGCACCTTCTGCAAGCGCACGCCCTCGGGCGCGGCCTCGGAGTCTGTCGAGGCGTCGAAGCCTGTCATCGGATGGTCCCTTCGTCGAAGCCGTCTGCACCGTCATCGAGCAGCGGGGAGATCGGGGGCAGCTCGTCGAGCGAGTTGATGCCCAGGTGCTGCAGAAGCGCGTCGGACGTGCCGTAGTTGATCGCGCCGGTCTCGGAATCCGCGAACAGCTCCGTGATCAGCCCGCGGGCGAGCAGCGTGCGCACGACGGAATCGACGTTCACCGCGCGGATGGACGCGACCTGGCTGCGCGTCACCGGCTGCTTGTAGGCGATGACCGCCAATGTCTCGAGCGCGGCCTGCGACAGTCGCGCCGGGGCCTGCCCTCCGACGAACTCGGCCACCATGGCATCGAGATCTTCGCGGACGTACAGTCGCCACCCGCCCCCCACCTCGCGCAGCTCGAAGCCGCGCCGTGGTCCCGTGCCCCGCCCGTCGTAGTCCTCGACGAGCATCTCGAGCGTCTGACGTACCGCTGGCACCGGCGACCCGACGGCGGCAGCCAACGCGACGAGGCCGATCGGCTCATCCACGATGAAGAGGATCGCTTCGACCCGCTCGGCGAGGGGAATCTCGGGTGCCGTCCCGGCAGGGTCCGAGGTCTGATCCTCCGACCCCGTGGGGTCGGACCCCTCCGCGTCGTCGGTCTCCATCACAGCGTCGGTCTCCGTCACGTCATCGGTCATAATCGGCTCCCAGGGTCGCCAGCGTCTCGTCCGACCAGGAGTCGGCGGCCCAGCGGAGCGTCAGCTCGCCGAGCGGTTCCAATTGTTCGAAGGACAGCGCCGCGTGCCTATAGAGCTCCAGCACCGAGATGAAGCGCGCGACGACGATGCCCGGCTCCGTGACGCCCGCGACGAGCTCACGGAAGCTCACCGACTCGGTCCCACGCAGCAGTGTCACGACGATCGCCGCCTGCTCACGGATGCTGACCAGCGGTGCGTGCAGATGGTCGAGTCCGACGTGCGGGATCTCCTTGGGTGCGAACGCCAGCAGCGCGAGCGCGGCGAAGTCGTCGGCGCTCAGCGACCAGACGAGCTCCGGAGTCTGCCGCCGGTGCTTCTCCTCGAGGGGAACGGCACGGACGTGTCGACGATCCTCGCGCTGCAGACAGCGAGCGAACCACGTCGAGACCTCCTTGAAGGCCCGGTACTGCAGCAGGCGGGCGAACAGCAGGTCACGCGCCTCGAGAAGGGCCACCGCCTCGGCATCCACCAGCTCGCCCTGCGGCAGGAGTCCCGCCACCTTCATGTCGAGCAGGGTCGCGGCCACGACCAGGAACTCGGAGGCCTGGTCGAGGTCCTCATCGTCGTCGAGTTCCCCCAGATACGCGATGAATTCGTTCGTGACCGCGCTCAACGACACCTCGGTGATGTCCATCTCATGTTTCGAGATGAGATTCAGCAGCAGGTCGAAGGGGCCGTCGAAGTTCGACAGGGACACCCGGAAGCCTGCCGTGTCTGTGGCCGCGGCATCGCCCGCGCTCTCCTCGAGCGTTGCGTCGACAGGCCCCTCGCTAGGCGACGGCGCCACGGGCGACCAGCTCCCGCGCCAGCCGCAGGTACGCCTGAGCGGCGGCGTGCTCGGGGGCGAACTCGGTGATGGGCACGCCCGAGACCGACGCGTCGGGGAACTTCACGGTGCGGCCGATCACGGTCTCCAGCACATCGTCGCCGAATGCCTCGACGACCCGCTCCAGAACTTCGCGGGAGTGCAGCGTGCGCGGGTCGTACATCGTCGCCAACAGGCCGTCCATCGTGATCGACGGGTTCAGCCGGTCGCGGACCTTGTCGATCGTCTCGATCAGCAGCGCCACACCGCGCAGGGCGAAGAACTCGCACTCGAGGGGGATGATCACGCCGTGCGCCGCGGTCAGCGCGTTCACGGTGAGGATGCCGAGGGACGGCTGGCAGTCGATGAGAATGACGTCGTACTCCCCCGCCACCTGGCGCAGGACACGTGCGAGGATCGTCTCGCGCGCGACCTCGTTGACGAGGTGGACCTCTGCGGCAGAGAGGTCGATATTGGCCGGCATGACGTCGAGACCCTCGACGCTCGAGTGCACGATCGCATCGTGCGCGTCGCGCTTGGTGTCCAGCAGCAGGTCGTAGATCGTCGGCACATCGTGCGTCGGGATGCCGAGGCCGGCCGACAGGGCACCCTGCGGGTCGAAGTCGACGGCGAGGACCTTCCGGCCGTACTCCGCGAGGGAAGCGGCGAGGTTGATCGAGGTCGTCGTCTTGCCGACGCCGCCCTTCTGGTTGCACAGCGCGATGATGCGCGCCGGGCCGTGCGACTTCAGCGGCTCCGGGATCGGGAACCCGTGATAGGGGCGGCCGGTGGGTCCCATGGGGGTCTCGTCGGCCTTCTGCGCCTTCGCCCTGGACTTCGCCACTTTCTCAGCCACCCGTTCTCCTGCTCCGTCGTGCTTGGTCGATTGTACCGGCCGGGCCCCCGCTCAGCTGCCTCGGCACGCGGCAGACGCCAGGCCGGCGCTGCGAGGTCACCGGGCGCGCGGGTGCGACGTCGCGTAGATGTCGCGAAGGGCGTCGACCGAGACGTGCGTGTAGATCTGCGTCGTCGCGACCGAGGAGTGTCCGAGCAGTTCCTGCACGACACGCACGTCGGCACCCCCTTGCAGGAGATGCGTCGCGAACGAGTGCCGCAGCGTGTGCGGCGATACGTCCACGGTGATCTGGGCGCTCTCGGCTGCCGCGCGGATGACGAGCCACGCGCTCTGGCGGGAGAGCGGGGCGCCTCGCGCCCCGAGGAAGAGCCGGGCCGAGGCGCGACCCTTGGCGGCGAGGGCGGGGCGCACACGGGTCAGATACGTGTCCACGGCGGCGCGCGCGTAGGAACCCAGCGGCACGATGCGTTCCTTGGATCCCTTCCCCCGCAGCCGCAGCACATCGCCGTGCGCCAGGTCGTCCACATCGAGGTCGATCGCCTCGGACACGCGCGCACCGGTCGCATAGAGAAGCTCGAGCAGAGCGCGATCACGGATGCCGAGCGGCGCTTCGGGAGACGGCGCGGCGAGCAGACGCTCGACCTGTTCGATCGTGAGGGCTTTGGGCAGCCGTCGCGGCGCCTTCGGCGGGCGGAGCCGACCACTCGGGTCGTCGGCCTCTATGCCCTCTCGTGCGAGGAAGCGGTGCCATCCCCGCACCGACGACTGCAAGCGTGCGAGGCTCGTCGACGCGGGTGGCGGCTCCGCGGAGGCCCGTTGCGCGATGAATCGGTCGATCGTCGCCGGCGTCACCTCGCCGGTGTCGTCGATCCCCTCGGCGACCAACCACTCCCGGTATCCCTCGAGGTCGCGCCGGTAGGCCGCGATCGTGTGCGCGCTCAGACCACGCTCGATCGTGACATGACGCAGGTAGGCGTCGAGGGCGCGCTCGAGCTGCATCCTCAGCCCCGGTCGCGCAACCTCTGCGAGGCCGCCAGCACGCCGATCGCGAGGATCCCATTGCGCATCCGACCCTCCATGACCGCAGAGACCGCATCGGCCAGCGACACCCACTCCACCCGGATATCCGCTTCCTCGTCCTCGCGATCGTGCGGCGCACCGGACGGTCGGACGCCGGTCGCGAGGAACACGTGGATGATCTCGTCGTTCCCACCGGGCGTCGTCCACGAGGAGACCAGTGGCTCCCAGTGGACGGCGACCAGGTCGGCCTCCTCGGCGAGCTCACGCCGGGCGGCCTCGAGAGGCTCTTCGCCCTCCACATCGAGCAGTCCGGCCGGGAGCTCCCAATCACGATGGCGGATCGGGTGGCGGTACTGCTGGATCAGCAGCACCCGCCCCTGTTCGTCGAGGGCGACGATCGCCACCGCGCCGGTGTGGGCGACGTACTGCCGCACGATCTCGCCGTCGCCATAGCGCACGCGGTCAGAGCGCACGTCCCAGACCCTGCCGCGATAGACGAGGTTGCTCTCGAGAACCTCCGGCTCGAAGGTCTCGTCCCGGAGGCTCTCCGTCGACTCCGTCATCATCGCTCGATTGCTCGATTCAGTCGTCCGCGCTGACGTCGAACAGCTCGCTCGCGCGGTGCCGATCGATCGCCGCGCCCACCAGCCCGCGGAACAGCGGGTGCGGGGCGGTCGGACGCGAACGCAGTTCCGGGTGCGCCTGGGTGGCGATGTAGTACGGGTGCACGTCGCGGGGCAGCTCGACGTACTCGACGAGGTCGAGCTCCGGGTTGAGTCCGGAGAACACCAGCCCCGCCTCGGAAAGACGGTCACGGTAGGCGTTGTTCACCTCGTAGCGGTGGCGGTGACGCTCGGAGGCCTCGGGGGCGCCGTAGAGCTCACGGGCGAGCGAGCCTTCCGCCAGGGCCGCCTGGTACAGACCGAGGCGCATGGTGCCGCCGAGGTCGCCACCGTCGAGGATGTCGACCTGCTCGGCCATCGTCGCGATGACCGGTTCTGCGGTCTCCGGGTCGAACTCGCTGGACGAGGCCCCGACGATGCCGGCGACGTCACGCGCGTACTCGATGACCATGCACTGCAGACCGAGGCACAGGCCGAGCGTCGGGATGCCCTGCTCGCGCGCGAACTTCAGCGCGCCAAGCTTGCCCTCGATGCCACGGATGCCGAAGCCGCCGGGCACGCAGATACCGTCGAGCTGTGCCAGCTGCTCCTGCGCGCCTTCCGGCGTCTCGCAGAGATCGGAGGGGATCCAGCGGATGTTGACCTTGGTCTCCTGCGCGAAACCGCCGGCTTTGAGCGCCTCGGTCACCGAGAGGTACGCGTCGGGCAGGTCGATGTACTTGCCGACCAGACCGATCGTCACCTCGTGCTTGGGGTTGTGCACCGCGTGCAGCACCTTGTTCCAGCGGGTCCAGTCGACGTCGTCCGCCTTCTGGTCCAGGCCCAGCCGTCGCACGATGTACGAGTCGAGCCCCTGCTCGTTCAGCGTCGAGGGGATGTCGTAGATGCTCGGCAGGTCGACGGTGTTGATGACGCCTTCGACGTCGACGTCGCACATGAGAGCGATCTTGTTGCGGTTGCTCACGCTGACCGGACGGTCGCTGCGGAGCACCAGGGCATCGGGCTGGATGCCGACCTGGCGGAGCGCCGCGACGGAGTGCTGCGTCGGCTTGGTCTTCTGCTCCCCCGACGCGCCCATGAACGGGACGAGCGATACGTGCACGAAGAACACGCTGTCGCGTCCGAGCTCGTGACGAAGCTGGCGCGCGGACTCGAGGAACGGCTGCGACTCGATGTCGCCGACAGTGCCGCCCACCTCGGTGATGATCACGTCGGGGCGCGGGTCTTCCGAGGCCTGCAGGCGCATGCGGCGCTTGATCTCGTCGGTGATGTGCGGGATCACCTGGACCGTGTCTCCGAGGTACTCGCCGCGGCGCTCTCGCGCGATCACCTGCGAGTAGATCTGACCCGTGGTGACGTTGGCGGCCTCGGACAGGTTGATGTCGAGGAAGCGCTCGTAGTGTCCGATGTCGAGATCGGTCTCGGCGCCGTCGTCCGTCACGAACACCTCACCGTGCTGGAACGGGTTCATCGTTCCCGGATCGACGTTCAGGTACGGGTCGAGCTTCTGCATCACGACGCGCAGACCGCGGGCCGTGAGGAGGTTTCCGAGGCTGGCTGCCGTCAGCCCCTTGCCCAAAGACGAAACGACACCACCAGTCACGAAGATGTGCTTGGTCGTGTCGTTCTTGGGTCCCGCAGAAGAAGAGTTCATCACGGGCTTCGATCCTATCAGGAGGTGGGGACGCGGAGGCTGAGAAGTTCGCGGGCGTGGGTCAGGGCGGCGTCGGAATCGGCGAGTCCTGACAGCAGACGAGCCATCTCGGCTTCCCGTTCCTCCCCTTCCAGACGGCGCACGCTGGAGGCCGTGACCGCACCATCATTGGCCTTCACGACCGACAGATGGTTGTTCGCGAAGGCCGCGACCTGCGCGAGGTGCGTCACCGCGATCACCTGCGACTTCTCGGCGAGTCGGGCGAGTCGCCGACCGACCTCGATCGCCGCGGCTCCGCCGATGCCGGCGTCGACCTCGTCGAAGACGAACGTCGGAACCGGATCGGTCGCGGCGATCACCACTTCGATCGCCAGCATCACTCGCGACAGCTCTCCGCCGGAGGCTCCCTTCGAGACCGAGCGCGGCTCGGCTCCCGGATGGGGGGCGAGGAGGATCGCGACGTCGTCCCGGCCGTGGGCGCTCTCGGCGCCCTCGGAGACCGAGACCTCGAGGCGCGCGTCCGGCATCGCGAGCGCACGCAGTTCTTCCGTCACGGCAGCACCGAGACGAGAAGCCGCCTCAGCGCGCGCCGCCGTCAGCGCCTCGGCGTGGGCGTCGAGTTCGACCCGTGCCGCATCACGCTCGGCGATCAGTCGTTCGATCCGATCGCCGTCGTCATCGAGTTCGGCCAACCGAGCAGATCCGGTCTGCCAGACGGTCAGCGCCTCGTCGAGCGAGCCGTGTGCACGGATCAGGGTGCCCAGCGCAGCGCGGCGTTCCTCGACAGCGGCGAGCTCGTGCGGACCCGTCTCGTCGAGATCGGCGAGATAGGCGGAGAGAAGGCCTGCGGTGTCGGCGATCCGATAGCCGATGTCGGCGAGGCTCTCGCTGATCTCGGTCAACTTCACGTCGGCAGCGCGTTCGAGTACTCGACGCGCCTCCGCGACGAGAGCCGAGGCATCAGGTTCGCCCTCTTCGCTCGAGAGCGCGCCGTGCGCGAGCGAGGCCGCGAGACGCAGCTCCTCGGCGTTCGCGAGACGCTCGGCACGCGCGGTGAGCTCCTGGTCCTCCCCCGGCTCCGGAGCCGTCGCCTCGATCAGCGCGAGGGCTTCTCGCAGCCGCGACGCCTCTTCAGCGCGACGTTCACGGTTCTCGGTGATCTCGGATATCTCGGCGTCGAGTGTCCGCCAGCGTGCGAAGGCCCGGGCGTATTCGTCCACGGCCTCAGCGATCGGGGCCCCACCGAAACGATCGAGCGCATCACGCTGCGCGACGGCCGAACGCAGTCGCAGCTGCTCGGACTGGCCGTGCACGACCACGAGCTCGTCCGCGAGCGAGGAGAGCACACCCGCGGGGGCCGCGCGCCCACCGACACTGGCACGGCTGCGCCCTTCCGAACTGAGCGTGCGAGACACGTAGAGTTCCGCGCTGCCAGCACCGACAGGCTCCAGCTCGCCACCGGCCTCGGCGACGATCTCGGCGACGGTTCCGCTCTCGGGGACGATCCAGACGCCCGCGACCGATGCCTGCGCCGCGCCCGCACGCACGGCTCCGGAGTCGGCACGCTGGCCCAGCAGCAGTCCGAGCCCGGTGACGACCATGGTCTTTCCGGCGCCGGTCTCGCCGGTGATGGCGGTGAATCCGGGACCCAGCGGCAGCACGGCATCGGCGATGACGCCGAGCCCCTGCATCCGCATCTCCTCGATCATGACGTCTCCTCGATCATGACGTCTCCTCGATCATGACGTCGCCCCCGGCGCCTGTCCGCGCCACCCTTCGACGGGAAGCTGGAACTTGCGCACGAGTCGGTCGGTGAATGCCGTGGGGTGCAGGCGAGCCAGCCGCACGGGACGCGAAGAGCGGCGCACCACCACGCGTGCGCCCGGCGGCAGGTCGTGCGAGCGGCGGCCATCGCACCAGAGGATGCCCGAGCCGTCCGTGCGTTCGAGCATCTCGATCGCCACCGAGGCATCGGGGCTCACCACGAGCGGCTTGGCGAACAGGGCATGCGCCGACAGCGGCACCACCGCGATCGCCTCGACACTCGGCCAGATCACCGGTCCCCCGGCGGAGAAGTTGTAGGCCGTCGAGCCGGTCGGGGTGGAGATCACCATGCCGTCGCATCCGAAACTCGACAACGGCCGGCCGTCGATCTCGAGAACGATCTCGATCATCCGCTCACGACTGGCCTTCTCGACCGTGGCCTCGTTGAGGGCCCACGTCTCATAGACGACCGTGCCGTCGACATCCTTCACACGCACGGACAGGGCGAGCCGTTCCTCGACCTCGTAGTCGCGGTCGATCACGCGACGTACGGCTTTGTCCATGTCGTCTCGGTCGATCTCCGCGAGGAAGCCGACATGCCCCATGTTGATGCCGAGCACCGGAGCCCCGCTGTCGCGTACGAGTTCCGCTGCGCGCAGAATCGTCCCATCCCCACCCAGCACGATCGCCAGTTCGAGGTCGGCCGGATCGACGGAGATGCCGAGTACGGCGATGTCGGCGAAGAAAGGATCCACGGCCACGAGGGCCTCGTGATCGTCGGCGGCCAGGACCGGTCGCGCTCCGGCCTCCCGAAGCGCGTCGACCACCCGCCGAGCGGCGTCGACGGTGTCCACACGGCCCGCGTGAGCGACGACCAGGATGCTGCGCTCGTTCATCGTCCTCCTGCCAGTCGGTTGATGCTGTCCAGCCATTCTGTCGGATTGCTGCCTCGACCCGGTGCGAGGTGCACGAGATACTCGGCGTTGCCGTGGGTTCCGAGGATCGGGGAGGGAAGGATGCCGAGCATTCCGAACCCCACGTCCCACGCGCTCCACACGGTGCGCGCCACGGCGTCGGCGCGTGTTGCGGGGTCGGTGACCAGTCCCCCACGGACGGCGGTGCGTCCGACCTCGAACTGCGGCTTCACGAGAAGCAGGACGTCGGACTCCGATGCGACCACCGCGGCGACGGCCGGCAACACGAGTTCGAGAGAGATGAACGAGAGGTCACCCACGACCAGATCGGGGGCTGCGACCTCGCCCGTCGCCTCGGCGAGATTCTCCCGTGTCATGTATCGGACGTTGTAGCCCTCGACGGAGACGACTCCGGGATCGGCGGCGATCGACGCGGCGAGTTGTCCATGCCCGACGTCGACCGCGAGCACCTCACGTGCTCCCCGCTCACGGAGCACCTGGGTGAAGCCGCCGGTGGATGCGCCCATGTCGAGTGCCAGCCGCCCCTCGACCGGTATCGCGAAGCCGTCGAGGCCCGCGATGAGCTTGTGCGCGGCACGTCCGACGTAGTGGTCTGCACCGGCGATGGTGATCTCCGCCGCATCGTCGACCGCAGTGGAGGCCTTCACGACAGGTCGCCCGTCGACGCTGACGAGGCCCTCCGAGATGAGAGTGGCCGCGTGGGTGCGCGAACGGGCGAGTCCTCGGGCGGCGAGGGCAGCGTCGAGTCGCGTCATCGGGATCCCGAGGTCTCCCGCTGCTCGAGCTTCGCGCCGCTCTCGAGGCGGCGGGAGAGCTCGTCGTGGAGGGCCGAATACGCATCGGCCCTCGCCGGGAGCGGCTGCCCCTCGATCAGGCGCAGTCGACTCCACAGGCCATCGGTCGGCGCGCTCGTCGTCTCATCGCTCACGGTTCTACTGTACGCGGCCCGTCCGACGCGGAAGGGCGCCACGCGAGCACCGTCAGGGACGGTGGAACGGGTCGTCGTAGAGGCGCTCCGGAACCCTCAGCACGAACACGGGGGTGCCGGATGCCCAGATGGCGGCGGCTCCCGCGCGCAGCAGGTCGATCTGCTCACCGGAATCCGCCACGATCTCGACGTCGGCGCCCGAAACCCGCACCGCCGCGCCGTTCACGCGGAAGACGCCGTCGTGCTCGGTCACCTCGGGATACGGGGCATGCAGTTCGCGCAGGTCGCCGAGGATGTAGGTGGGACGCGAGCCCTCCGGGGCGGCCAGCACATGCTTCGGTCGGTCGATGCCGGTGAGCACCAGGGCAGAGTCGATGCCGACCCTGCTCGCCCCCATGATGTCGGTGTCGAGACGGTCCCCGATGAAGAGGGCCTTCTTCGCTCCGAAGCGTGCAAGGGCCTCCTGGAAGATCGGCTCCTCCGGCTTCCCCGCGACGGTGGCGAGCCTGCCGATCGCCGTGTGCACGGCGGACACGAGCGTCCCATTGCCGGGCGCCACTCCCCGCTCACGGGGGATCGTCCAGTCGGTGTTGGTGGCGATCCACGGGATGCCGCCTTCGTCCTCGGGAAGCTTGAGAGCGAAGGCCGCCTCAGCGAGATCCGTCCACGCGACCTCCGGAGCGAACCCCTGCACGACGGCGCTCGGCGCATCCTCCGCGCTCCGTGTGACTGTGTACCCGGCTTTCTGCACCTCGTCGACGAGGCCGTCACCGCCGATGACCAGGATCGTTGCCGGGGCGGGCACGATCTGAGCCATCAGCCTCATCGCCGCCTGCGGACTCGTGACCACGTCGGATGCCTGGACGCGCAGCCCGAGACTGCTCAGGTGCGCTGCGACCGAGGCATCCGTGCGTGCCGCGTTGTTCGTGATGTAGCCGAGTCGAGCCGACTTCGCCGCCTCGTTGAGGCTGTCCACCGCGTAGGGCAGGGCCCCGGGGCCGGCGTACACCACACCGTCGAGGTCGGCGAGAACCGTATCGACTCCGTCAAGCGGAGTGCGAGGCGATCGCTTCCGAGAGAACAGCGCCACTACGCCTCCGGTTCCGACTCGTCGTCCTCGCCGAGGAGCTCGCGCACCTCGTCTTCGACGGTCGGTTCCTCAGCGACGAGCGCGGCTTCGTCGACGTCGGCAGGCGCATCGGACGCTGGCTCTTCCCGATCCGCGTCATCTGCCTCCAGGGGCGTATCCGCCGCGGAATCATCGTCATCCTCGTCGGGGAACTCTCCCTCGATGAGGCTGTCTTCGATGAAGATCTCCTCGTCGCCGGCCTCATCGACCCCTAGCGCCTCAGCGGCGACTTCGGCGCGGTGCGCCCAGAACTCCGCCTCCTCGGTGCGCCCGAGGTCTTCGAGCACGGCAGCGCGGGCGGCGAACAGCGCCGGGCTCCATTCGAAGGCCCGATCGGGATCGAGCTCCGGGATCTCCAGCTCGCCGAGTGCGAGTTCGAGATCGCCCTGGTCGAGACGGGCACCGGACATCGCGATCGCAAGCGCGACCCGGACCGGAGTCTCGAGCGCAGAACGATCGACGGCGCGTCCGGTCTCGAGCGCACGATCGGAGCGACCGATTCCGCGCTCGCTGTCGACCATCAGAGCGATCTGATCGTCCTTGCCGGAGATACGACGGTAGGTCCGCAGTTCGCGGAGCGCCAGGGCGAAGTCTTCCGTGGCGTAGGCGGTGATGCCGAGGGTCTCACGGACGATCGCGATGCGTCCAGCGCGGCGCGATGCGGCCAGCGCGTGCTCGTGGGCGAGCGCCGGGTCCTCGTCGATGAGACGAGAGGCCATCGCCAGGTGACGGGCGACGTGTTCGGCGTTCTCCTTGCTCAGCGTCTTGAGCTCGTTGCGCGCTGCGCCGTTGAGGTCGCGAGCCGTGACGTCGTCGGGGATCTGCGGCTCATCGAACCGCGGACGCTCGTTCGTCGCCTGAGCCGGACGCTCTCGCCCCGCTCCCCCGCGCTGCGGGAATGAACGTGAACGATCGCGGTCGCCGCCTTCGCGAAGCGGGGCGCCACCGTCACGGTTGTAGCCGCCACCTTCACGACGGGGAGCTGCGCCGTCACGGCGCGGGGCACCCCCGTCACGGTTATACCCGCCACCCTCACGACGCGGAGCGCCACCATCACGGTTGTACCCGCCCTCGCGACGCGGGGCACCACCATCACGGTTGTACCCGCCCTCGCGACGCGGGGCACCACCATCACGGTTGTACCCGCCCTCGCGACGCGGGGGACCACCATCACGGTTGTACCCGCCCTCACGACGCGGGGCACCACCATCACGGTTGTACCCGCCCTCACGACGCGGGGCACCACCATCACGGTTGTACCCGCCCTCACGACGCGGGGCACCACCATCACGGTTGTACCCGCCCTCACGACGCGGGGCACCACCATCACGGTTGTACCCGCCCTCACGACGCGGGGCACCACCATCACGGTTGTACCCGCCCTCACGACGCGGGGCACCACCATCACGGTTATACCCGCCACCTTCACGACGGGGAGCTGCGCCGTCACGGCGCGGAGCGCCACCATCACGGTTGTAACCGCCCTCACGACGGGGAGCTGCGCCATCACGGTTGTACCCGCCCTCGCGACGCGGAGCGCCACCGTCACGGTTGTACCCGCCCTCACGACGCGGAGCACCACCATCACGGGTGTAGCCGCCACCTTCACGACGGGGAGCAGCACCGTCACGGCGCGGAGCGCCACCATCACGGTTGTAACCGCCCTCACGACGGGGAGATGCGCCATCACGGTTGTACCCGCCCTCGCGACGCGGGGCGCCACCGTCACGGTTGTACCCGCCCTCACGACGCGGGGCACCACCATCACGGCTGTTACTGGGGCGTCCGCCAGAAGCGCGGTGCCCGCGCGATCCACCGTCGTCGTTGCGACGCGGACGGCGCTCTTCCTCTTCTGGCATGATGCTCCCTGTTTTTTCGTGTAAACGCAAAATGGCCACCCAACGATGGGTGGCCATTTTGTCTAAAAGGAGTCCGGCGGTGTCCTACTCTCCCACAGGGTCCCCCCTGCAGTACCATCGGCGCTGTGAGGCTTAGCTTCCGGGTTCGGAATGTAACCGGGCGTTTCCCTCACGCTATGGCCGCCGAAACACTATTGATGTTTCAATCAAACACATAACAAAGTCATTGTTGTTATGCGGTTCTCGACCGTACATCGAGAACCACTCAGTGGACGCGTAGCACCAACAAACGGTGTGTTATCAAGTCATCGGCTTATTAGTACCAGTCAGCTGCATGCATTACTGCACTTCCACATCTGGCCTATCAACCCAGTAGTCTGGCTGGGAGCCTCTCACCCGAAGGTATGGAAATCTCATCTTGAGGCCGGCTTCCCGCTTAGATGCTTTCAGCGGTTATCCATCCCGAACGTAGCTAATCAGCGGTGCTCCTGGCGGAACAACTGACACACCAGAGGTTCGTCCAACCCGGTCCTCTCGTACTAGGGTCAGATCCTCTCAAATTTCCTACGCGCGCAGCGGATAGGGACCGAACTGTCTCACGACGTTCTAAACCCAGCTCGCGTACCGCTTTAATGGGCGAACAGCCCAACCCTTGGGACCTACTCCAGCCCCAGGATGCGACGAGCCGACATCGAGGTGCCAAACCATGCCGTCGATATGGACTCTTGGGCAAGATCAGCCTGTTATCCCCGAGGTACCTTTTATCCGTTGAGCGACAGCGCTTCCACAAGCCACTGCCGGATCACTAGTCCCGACTTTCGTCCCTGCTCGACCTGTCAGTCTCACAGTCAAGCTCCCTTGTGCACTTACACTCGACACCTGATTGCCAACCAGGTTGAGGGAACCTTTGGGCGCCTCCGTTACTTTTTGGGAGGCAACCGCCCCAGTTAAACTACCCACCAGGCACTGTCCCTGAACCGGATTACGGTTCGAAGTTAGATATCCAGAGTGACCAGAGTGGTATTTCAACAATGACTCCACACGAACTAGCGTCCATGCTTCAAAGTCTCCCACCTATCCTACACAAGCCACACCGAACACCAATACCAAGCTGTAGTAAAGGTCACGGGGTCTTTCCGTCCTGCTGCGCGTAACGAGCATCTTTACTCGTAATGCAATTTCGCCGAGTTCGCGGTTGAGACAGTTGGGAAGTCGTTACGCCATTCGTGCAGGTCGGAACTTACCCGACAAGGAATTTCGCTACCTTAGGATGGTTATAGTTACCACCGCCGTTTACTGGGGCTTAAATTCTCAGCTTCGCCTTGCGGCTAACCGGTCCTCTTAACCTTCCAGCACCGGGCAGGCGTCAGTCCGTATACATCGTCTTGCGACTTGGCACGGACCTGTGTTTTTAGTAAACAGTCGCTACCCACTAGTCTCTGCGGCCTCCAAACGCTTTCGGGAGTAAATCCCTATACGCCGAAGGCCCCCCTTCTCCCGAAGTTACGGGGGCATTTTGCCGAGTTCCTTAACCACGATTCTCTCGATCTCCTTGGTATTCTCTACCTGACCACCTGAGTCGGTTTGGGGTACGGGCGGCTAGAACCTCGCGTCGATGCTTTTCTTGGCAGCATAGGATCACCCACTTTTTATCCGCATCGTGTCTCAGCCTATGTGAATCGCGGATTTGCCTACGACTCGGCCTACGCACTTGCACCAGGACAACCATCGCCTGGCTTGGGCTACCTTCCTGCGTCACACCTGTTAATACGCTAACCGCACCAGAATGGGGTCGTGCGCTAGGCCCAGAGCGTCACCCCGAAGGGATCAGTCACTGGGATTCAGACACTTAGCACTACTGGATTAGCTTGGGCGGTTCTTCGCCGGTACGGGAATATCAACCCGTTGTCCATCGACTACGCCTGTCGGCCTCGCCTTAGGTCCCGACTTACCCAGGGAAGATTAGCTTGACCCTGGAACCCTTGGTCTTTCGGAGGACGTGTTTCTCACACGTCATTCGCTACTCATGCCTGCATTCTCACTCGTGTAGCCTCCACGGCTGGTTTACACCGCCGCTTCGCTGGCCACACGACGCTCTCCTACCCATCAACACGGCTGGACCACGAAGGCCTACCAATAATGTCAATGCCACAACTTCGGTGGCGTGCTTGAGCCCCGTTACATTGTCGGCGCGGAATCACTTGACCAGTGAGCTATTACGCACTCTTTCAAGGGTGGCTGCTTCTAAGCCAACCTCCTGGTTGTCAAGGCAACTCCACATCCTTTCCCACTTAGCACGCGCTTTGGGACCTTAGTTGGTGGTCTGGGTTGTTTCCCTCTCGACTATGAAGCTTATCCCCCACAGTCTCACTGCTGCGCTCTCACTTACCGGCATTCGGAGTTTGGCTGACGTCAGTAACCTTGTAGGGCCCATCGGCCATCCAGTAGCTCTACCTCCGGCAAGAAACACGCAACGCTGCACCTAAATGCATTTCGGAGAGAACCAGCTATCACGAAGTTTGATTGGCCTTTCACCCCTATCCACAGCTCATCCCCTCAGTTTTCAACCTAAGTGGGTTCGGTCCTCCACGACGTCTTACCGTCGCTTCAACCTGGCCATGGATAGATCACTTCGCTTCGGGTCTAGGACATGCGACTGAATCGCCCTATTCAGACTCGCTTTCGCTACGGCTACCCCACACGGGTTAACCTCGCCACATATCGCTAACTCGCAGGCTCATTCTTCAAAAGGCACGCTGTCACCCCTACTAAGGAGGCTCCAACGGTTTGTAAGCAAACGGTTTCAGGTACTATTTCACTCCCCTCCCGGGGTACTTTTCACCTTTCCCTCACGGTACTTGTCCGCTATCGGTCATCTGGGAGTATTTAGGCTTATCAGGTGGTCCTGACAGATTCACACGGGATTTCACGGGCCCCGTGCTACTTGGGATACTCTTCGCGCCAAGAGAGGCATTTCGACTACGGGGTTGGCACCCTCTATGACCGGCCTTTCAAGACCGTTCGTCTATACCTTCTTGTAACGCCGCCACCTCGGCAGAGATGACTGAAAAGTCCCACAACCCCCAACGTGCAACGCCTGCCGGCTATCACACACGCTAGGTTTAGCCTGTTCCGGTTTCGCTCGCCACTACTAACGGAATCGCGGTTGCTTTCTCTTCCTGTGGGTACTGAGATGTTTCACTTCCCCACGTTCCCTCTACCCGCCCTATATATTCAGGCGGGAGTCACTAGGTCGGCACGCCGCCCAGCGGGGTTTCCCCATTCGGACACCCTCGGATCAAAACTTGCTTATCAGTTCCCCGAGGCTTATCGCAGATTGCTACGTCCTTCTTCGGCTCCAGATGCCAAGGCATCCACCGTTTGCTCTTAAAGACTTGAAATCACATGAGTTTGAATCAAAAACTCGACCCATCCGAAGATGGAATCTGAAATTGACTAATGATCTTTAAGATCATCTTGTGCAACTGACCGAAGCCAGCTGCAAGATGCTCGCGTCCACTGTGTAGTTCTCAAAGTACGGGCGGTGCCCCTATCCACAACCCCACACGGGGGAAACAGAAAGAGGCCCAGAGGTTCAGACCAGATCCCGAAAGATCCGCATCCGGTCCCTCAGGACCCAACAGCGTGCAGGTGCGACATCCGCCACCCTCCCCGTTCCAACCACCGAAGTGGCGTACTAGAGAAGAACAACATCCTTCGCACCATGTCAAATGTTCCACCCATGAGCTCCCAGCGAGAAACGAACGTTCTCGATCTGGGTTCTGGACACCCGAAAGTGTCAGATGCTCCTTAGAAAGGAGGTGATCCAGCCGCACCTTCCGGTACGGCTACCTTGTTACGACTTAGTCCTAATTACCGATCCCACCTTCGACGGCTCCCTCCACAAGGGTTAGGCCACCGGCTTCAGGTGTTACCGACTTTCATGACTTGACGGGCGGTGTGTACAAGACCCGGGAACGTATTCACCGCAGCGTTGCTGATCTGCGATTACTAGCGACTCCGACTTCATGAGGTCGAGTTGCAGACCTCAATCCGAACTGGGACCGGCTTTTTGGGATTCGCTCCACCTCGCGGTATTGCAGCCCTTTGTACCGGCCATTGTAGCATGCGTGAAGCCCAAGACATAAGGGGCATGATGATTTGACGTCATCCCCACCTTCCTCCGAGTTGACCCCGGCAGTATCCCATGAGTTCCCACCATTACGTGCTGGCAACATAGAACGAGGGTTGCGCTCGTTGCGGGACTTAACCCAACATCTCACGACACGAGCTGACGACAACCATGCACCACCTGTTTACGAGTGTCCAAAGAGTTGACCATTTCTGGCCCGTTCTCGTATATGTCAAGCCTTGGTAAGGTTCTTCGCGTTGCATCGAATTAATCCGCATGCTCCGCCGCTTGTGCGGGTCCCCGTCAATTCCTTTGAGTTTTAGCCTTGCGGCCGTACTCCCCAGGCGGGGAACTTAATGCGTTAGCTGCGTCACGGAATCCGTGGAATGGACCCCACAACTAGTTCCCAACGTTTACGGGGTGGACTACCAGGGTATCTAAGCCTGTTTGCTCCCCACCCTTTCGCTCCTCAGCGTCAGTTACGGCCCAGAGATCTGCCTTCGCCATCGGTGTTCCTCCTGATATCTGCGCATTCCACCGCTACACCAGGAATTCCAATCTCCCCTACCGCACTCTAGTCTGCCCGTACCCACTGCAGGCCGGAGGTTGAGCCTCCGGATTTCACAGCAGACGCGACAAACCGCCTACGAGCTCTTTACGCCCAATAATTCCGGATAACGCTTGCGCCCTACGTATTACCGCGGCTGCTGGCACGTAGTTAGCCGGCGCTTTTTCTGCAGGTACCGTCACTTTCGCTTCTTCCCTGCTAAAAGAGGTTTACAACCCGAAGGCCGTCGTCCCTCACGCGGCGTTGCTGCATCAGGCTTGCGCCCATTGTGCAATATTCCCCACTGCTGCCTCCCGTAGGAGTCTGGGCCGTGTCTCAGTCCCAGTGTGGCCGGTCACCCTCTCAGGCCGGCTACCCGTCGACGCCTTGGTGAGCCATTACCTCACCAACAAGCTGATAGGCCGCGAGCCCATCCCCAACCGAAATTCTTTCCAGACGCAGACCATGCGGTCACGTCACATATCCAGTATTAGACGCCGTTTCCAGCGCTTATCCCAGAGTCAGGGGCAGGTTGCTCACGTGTTACTCACCCGTTCGCCACTGATCCCACAGAGCAAGCTCCGTGTTCACCGTTCGACTTGCATGTGTTAAGCACGCCGCCAGCGTTCATCCTGAGCCAGGATCAAACTCTCCGTAAAAAAGAAATGCATACCCCACCGGGAAAACGGTGACGCAGCGAGTTTGATGCTGACCAAAGAGACAAATTCATTGCTGACTTCATCCATTGCCAACCCCCCGGAAGGAGTTGGTCTTTGATCCAAAGGAATTCTCAACTAGCCGAAGCTAGACGAGGATAATTTGGCATTTGACAAGTGCACGCTGTTGAGTTCTCAAGGATCGGATGCTCCCACGACCCAGCCATCACAGCCAGGCCCGAAGGGCAACTTCTCTATCTTACCCACTCTCTCTTGCTTGTCAAATCGGCGCGCCGCGCGGATCGAAGATCCGCAGCGCAGCTGATGACAGCCGCAGAAGAGGTGGAGTCCCTATCCTAGACGCAAGCGCCTGATCTCTCAAGTGAGAGTGGATCGGGAGTGGTTCTCCGCTTGAGGGGGGTGAAGCTCTTGGCTCCTCCGCGTCCCTGTGGGGCGAACAAGTAATAAGTTACGTGGATCTCGGGGTTCTGGCAAATCGGGCCCCACCGCCCGGGCGTGTCGCTGGCGCCCTCTCCCATGTTTCTGCCGGATCAGGAATGGTTTCCGCCCTCTGTGGGGGTCGGGAGTACGATCGCGCCATGCCTGCATCTGCGGATTTCCGCCCGGTCGTTCCCCCGCACGATGAAGCCTCGGGGAATGGTGACGCGGGCGCCGCGCTGCTCGATCGCGTGCGGCGTGAACTCGGGATCGACCGTGGCTCGACGGTGCTCCCGCCTCCCCCGACTGTCCCGCTTCCCTCCCGACTGGCCACCGGCGCGCTGGCGTGGGCGAGCGTCAGCGCGGCGGTGCTCGCGGCTGGCTGTTCCCCCGTCTCGCTGGATCCGGCCCGCGTCGCCATCGCCTACCGGAGCGACCGCGTGCTCACGATCGATGGCGACGCTCCCCCGGTCTGGTCCCCGTACTCCGGGTTCTGGGAGACCACCGACGGATGGGTCCGTACGCACGGGAACTACCCGCATCACGCTGCCGCGCTGCGTGCGGGACTCCACCTGCGAGAAGACGCCGATCCGGCTGCCGTTCGTGTTGCACTCGCGGAGCGGAGGACAGCGAGTGCCGTCTCCGACATCACATCCGCCGGCGGTCTGGCTGTTCCTGTCGCCGTCGAGAGGCCCGCCGTCGATCGGGCACTGCGCGAACGACCACTCCTCGAGGTCAGCCGGGTGGATGAGGAATCCGCCTCGCACCCCCGTCGATCGGAGCTCACGGCGACGTCACCCGGTTCCCTCCCCCTGAGCGGCATGCGCGTGCTCGATCTGACGCGCGTCATCGCGGGGCCGGTCTGCACGCGGACCCTCGCTCTTCTCGGCGCCGACGTCTTGCGCATCGATCCCCCGCATCTGCCAGAACCGGCGTGGCAGCATCTCGATACCGGCCACGGCAAACGATCCGCCATACTCGACGCACGCAGTGCCCGACTCCAGGAGTTGCTGGCCGAAGCCGATGCCGTGGTGCTCGGCTACCGACCGGCCGCTCTCGACAGACTCGGGCTGCATCCGGAGCTGCTCGCGCGCCGACACCGTGGGCTCATCGTCGCGCAACTCAGCGCCTGGGGCACGGAGAGTCCGGACCGCGCCGGCTTCGACAGCCTCGTGCAGGCCGAATCCGGCATCTCGCGCATCGAGTCCGCGGAAGGCGGGCGTCCAGGAGCACTCCCGGCGCAGGCCCTCGATCACAGCGCCGGGTATCTTCTCGCCGCCGCGGTGACCACGCTGCTCAGGCGGCGGTCACGGGAGGGAGGGTCACGGATCGTGCGCACGTCACTGCGTCGCGTCGCCGCGGAGCTGCTCGGGATGCCGCGCCGAGGAGACCCCGCAGCCGAGGTCGATTTCGACGTTCGGCCGCACCTCGCGCGATTCGATGTCGACGGGAGCGCCCTCGTGACGGCGCGACCCGCCCTGCCGGGTTTCGAGTTCCGGGCCCCGCATCCCTGGGGATCGGATCAGCCCGTCTGGTGACGGCCGCGCACCGACAGCGCGACGCAGAGAACGAACGTGATCGCGCCCCACAGCGCACATGCCGGAGGAAGAACCCGGTACGCGAGGTGCTGGACGGTGAACTCCGCGTCGAGCGGACCGAAGACGACGAGTCCACCGACCCAGGCGGCGAGCAGGATCACGGGAAGCGACACCCACCATGACACACGCAGCCAGGTGGGTACCGACTGCGTGACTGTGCGACGCGGAGCCTGCCGACACAGCCACAGGAGCGCCCAGACACCGATGATGGCGAGGCCGACCAGGCTCGACCCGTGCTGAAGCCACTTGAATCCGGGGAGCGGACCCCACATCTCATCGAGCCCGGGAATCAGACCGACGCCCCATCGTCCCTCGTGCGTGAAGAGGTCCCACACGATGTGCGAGAGCACCCCGATCACGAGCGACGCGGCGAGCAGGAACGGATACGCGCGCTTCTGACCGATGCCGACCGCCGCTCCTGCTGCCGTGGCCCCGCGATCGGTCCAGTCCTCGGGCAGCCGCCGCGCCACCCACAGCGGACCGAGTTCGGGAACCGCCGGACGCAAGACGACCCGCCAGATCAGGAACAGTGCGAACGCGAGCAGCGCGGTCCACACGACGTTGCCGAACGTATGCGTGAACGAGTAGTTCAGTCCGACACCCCGCACGAACAGTGGCAGGTCAGGCGCCATCGCGCCGATCGCGATCGCCGCCGGCACCAGCGGCGTGCGGACGAACGGCAGCGCGACCAAAGCGTGACTGGCGGTGAACGGCATCCGACCCTGCTACCCGAAGACCTCTGCTGCCGACAGCCGGGGACTCAGTCGAGGAAGACGCCGGCGAGGGTCTTCTTGCCGCGGCGGAGCACGGAGACTCCTCCGGGAAGGGTGCCCTGGACCGCGGCTGTCTCGTCTTCGACCCGTTCGCCGTCGAGAGTGACGCCACCCTGCGTGATCGCACGCCTGGCCTCGGACAGGCTCGCCACCAGACCGGTCGACACCAAGACCTCGACCACCGGTGCACCGAGAGCGACCGTCGCGTTCGGAAGCTCCTCCAGAGCGGTGCGCAGCGTGCCGGCATCGAGCGCGGTCAGATCACCCTGCCCGAACAGTGCCTCGGACGCGGCGATCACGGCCGCAGTCGCCTCGACACCATGCACCGTCGCGACGACCTCGAGGGCGAGCCGCTTCTGCGCAGCCCGACGGAACGGCTCGGTCGCCACGAGTTCGGCATACTCCTCGATCTCGGCTCTGCCGAGGAAGGTGAACACCTTCAGGCGATCGATCACGTCGGCGTCGGTCGTGCTCAGCCAGAACTGGTACATCCGGTACGGGCTGCACATGTCGGCATCGAGCCAGATGGCATTGCCCTCGCTCTTGCCGAACTTGGTGCCGTCGCTGTTCGTGATGAGCGGCGTGCCGATGGCATGCACCGACGCTCCCTCGGCACGACGGATGAGGTCGGTACCACTGGTGAGATTGCCCCACTGATCCGAGCCGCCGGTCTGCAGCACGCAGTCGTACTGCCGGTACAGCTCGAGGAAGTCCATGCCCTGCAGGATCTGGTAGCTGAACTCGGTGTAGCTGATGCCCTCGTCGGAGTTCAGGCGCGCGGCGACCGCATCCTTCTTGAGCATCGTGCCGACACGGAAGTACTTGCCGATCTCGCGCAGGAAGTCGATCGCGCTCAGCGGGGCCGTCCAGTCGAGGTTGTTCACGATGCGGGCGGCGTTGTCGCCCTCGAAGCTGAGGTAGCGCTCGACCTGCGTGCGCAGGCGACCGACCCAGTCCTCGACCGTCTCCCGAGTGTTCAGCGTGCGCTCGGCCGTGGGGCGCGGATCTCCGATGAGTCCGGTCGAGCCGCCGACGAGGCCGAGGGGCTTGTGGCCGGCGAGCTGGATGCGGCGCAGCGTCAACAGCTGCACGAGGTTGCCCAGGTGCAGGCTGGGAGCCGTCGGATCGAACCCGCAGTAATACGTGATGGGGTCTCCCGCGAGCAGGGCGCGCAGCGCCTCCTGGTCGGTGGACACATGGACCAGACCACGCCACACGAGTTCGTCCCACACGTTCTCGAACGTGGGGTCGATCGCCTGGGGTGCGGTCGTCAGAGCGGGAGTTGACACGCGCTCCAGGCTATCAGCGCAGCGCACCGGCGAAACGACTCACACCGGCCCGTCGAGAAGAGTGATCTCGTCCGCAGACAGAGTGATCGACGCGGCATCCATCGCGACGTCGAGCTGATCGACCCTGCTGCCGCCGAGGATCGGGCGGATGCCGCGGGCCAGCTGCCAGGCCAGCACGATCTGCCCCCGTCCGAGCCCTCGCGCCGCCGCGACCTCGCCCAGCACCGCGAGCCGACCTGCGGTTCCGGGATGGTCGTACACCGGGGGCACGGGCTTCGCGGGATTGTCATAGGCCCCCGAGAGCAGGGGCGTGTACGCCCAGATCTCGAGCCCGTTCGCCAGGGCGAAGTCGCACTGCTCATCGCTCAACACACCGAAAGGATGGGCGACCCCGGGGGGAAGCGTTCCCGGTCGCGTGCGCAGGTACGTGCTGTTCAACTGGAACGCGTCGATGGGAACGCTGCCGATGGACCTGGCGTGCGCACGGGCGCGCTCGATGCGCCAGGCCGGGTGGTTCGAGGCACCGACGCGGCTCACAGTGCCGTCTGCGGTGAGCGCCGCGAGAGCGTCCACTGTCTCCTCGATCGCGACCGCCCGGTCCTCCTGGTGCAGCCACAGCAGGTCGATCCTGTCGACGCCCAGACGCGCGAGGCTCCCGTCGACAGCAGCGCGGATGGCTCGCGGGGAGAGCCCTGTCCGATGTTCGGGCCAGGACCCGGGCCACAGGGGTTCGGCACCGACCTTCGTCGAGATGCGGACCTGTGCTCGCGCCTGCGGTCGCGCCGCGAGCCAGCGTCCGAGTACCTCCTCGGAGGCTCCTCCCTGCCCCGTGTCGCTCACCCAGAAGCTGTAGCAGTCGGCGGTGTCGATCCAGATGCCGCCGCGCTCGACGAAGCGGTCGAGCAGTGCGAATGAGGTCTCCTCGTCGACGAGCGTGCCGAAGGACATCGCTCCGAGGACGAGCGGGGATGCAGAGGCGTTCCGGTTGGTCATGACCTCACTGTGCAACCTGGAGTGCGCTCCAGGTCAAGTCCTATGCTCGGTTCATGACCACCTACACGCCGGCGGAGGCTGCGGCACGCTCCGGATTCAGCATCGACACGCTCCGGTACTACGAGCGCGAGGGCATCCTGCCCGCCGTGTCCCGCACCGCGGGCGGACATCGGGGGTACACCGACACCGAGCTCGGACTTCTGGAGTTCCTCAAGTGCCTTCGCGAGACCGGCATGCCCGTCGAACGCCTGCGTCGCTACGGCCGGCTCTGCCAACGCGAGGACACCGTCCCCGAGCGGATAGCGCTCCTCGAGGAGCACGCCGCGACGGTCGAGAAGCAACTCGCCGACGTTCTCGCGCAGCAGCGGCGTCTGGTGGAGAAGCTGGACTGGTACCGGTCGAGAGGCTGAACTGCCGTCAGCTGTGCGCGGCCCACCACACGAGGAACGCGGCGCCGAGGGCGATCACCCAGCTCACCAGGCTGCCGACGAGGAAGTACTCCGCGCGGGCCCCGGTCTCGCCGTCGCGCGAGATCTCCGGGAACCGGACGATGCCCTTCGCCGCGAGCATCGCGGCCAGGATCGGATAGGCCGCAGCGAGAGTGAGGATCAGGACGAGGATGCGCTCCAGCGGTCCGATCAGTCGTCCGCCCTTGAATCCGCTGCGCGGATCTCGGGGCGCTGTCACCGGGAGCGTCGCCGACATCGCGACAGCATCCTCCGTGGCGTCGTCGGAGACACCATCGACCGTCTCGGAGGCCACCGGGGTCTCGGCGGCCGCGACAGTCTCCCTCGACGCGCTCGCTGCCGGGTCTGCCGGGTCCGCCGGGAGCCAGGTGTGCTCCCCGTCGAGCGCCGCACGCACCACGAGATTCGAAGACTCGAGGAGGAAGACCCCGGCTCCCAGCGCCAGCAGCGCGAGGTCGAAGGGCACCTCACCGAACGGCGATCGGAGGTGCCAGATCGCGCCGATCAGACCGGCGTCAGCACGGGCACCGAGCCCGACGACGGCGCCGACGCTCACGACCGCGAGCAGCACGGCGGGCCAGAACCCCAGCGGGGCGGGGCGCCCGGTGGGCATGCACCACACCCAGAGGGCACCGACGACGATCGCGAGCACCATGGGAAGGAGCGCGTCGCTGACGCTGCCGAGCAGGAGCAGGATGACAGCGACGGAGAGATACCCGATCCAACGGCGCGGTGCGAACTGACGCACCAGGTCGGCGGCGCCGACCGCCAGCAGGATGAATCCGGCGACGATCATGCGCGCTCGCCTCGGAGCGCGGCGACGCCCTCGATGAGTGCGGCCGTACCCGCTGTGCGCAGCGACTTCGAGACGCTGGGCTGTGTGATCCCCTCGTCGGTCGCGAGCTCCTGCTGCGATCGACCGAGCAGACGACCGTAGGTGAGCCGTCGTTCCCGCTCGCTCATCGCGCCGACCACCTCGTCGCGGACGAGGAGATAGGCGTTCGATGCGGCGATCGTGCTCTCCATGACCTCATCCTGCCCCGGGGCTCCGACAATCCAGGATCTCGTGCGCGGCACGGCGCGACCCTCACGGGCGTGCACGGTCTCGATCGCCGCGCGGGCCGCATACCACCCCGGTCCGTCGGCGAGCTCGCGATGGACCGACTCGACAGGACGCACCTCCCCCACACCGATGCCGAAGCGGAAGGCGATGCCGTCGGGCAATCGCAGCTGGATCATCAGCAGCGACACCATCGCGTCGCTCAGATCGCGGTAGACACCCTGCTGCTCGTCTCCTACGGTGGGCGTGAGCGGCTGCGTCGCCAGCGGGAGGTCGACCTCCACCGCGGCTATGGTGTCGTCGAGGACGCGTTGCGCGGCGGTGCGATCGTCGAGTCGGCGAGACCCCACGATGTCAGCGAGTACCGCGATGACCATGACATAACCATAACACGAATAATGCTCGACTTATGCGCTTATCGGCTATATCTTGAGAACATGCCTGAATCGCACATGATCCCCTGGTCTCAGGGAACCTGGACCAACGCCCCCGCCTCCCCGTCCACCCTCCCCGACGGTTCGGCTCCGCTCGACATCACCGCCGTGGAAGGCAGCGATGCCTGGCGGCACACCGCCTATGGCTTCGTGCACGATAACGAGCACGCTCTCCTCGCCCCGCTCGCGGTGGGCGAGGCCATGGAGGTCGCTTTCCGGGCCCCGTGGGACGGGCAGTTCGACCAGGCGGGCGTGTTCGTGCGCATCGACGACGAGCACTGGGTCAAGACCGGCCTGGAATACGCCGATGATCACCTCGGGCTCGGCGCCGTGGTCACCGCGGGAGGCTCCGACTGGTCGGTCGGCCACGTCGACGAATGGTTCGAGAGCGAGATCACGGTGCGTGTCAGCCGCTGGGCGGACTCCGTGATCGTGCGTGCCCGCGCCGACGACGGACCGTGGCGACTGGTGCGGGTCGCGCCGTTCGACGGGCAGTCCGCAGCCGCAGCCGGCCCCTTCCTCGCTGCACCCACCCGTGCCGGACTCACCGTCCGCTTCACCCGCTGGGAGCGGTCGGCGGCCGACGCCGAGCTGCACTGAACCGCCGCCGACCGGCCGCCGATGCCTTCGGCTAGAGGCCGAGGGCGTGGGCGGCGGCCTGCGCGCGCGAGACCAGCTCGGCACGCTGCTCCGCGACCCGCACAGGGGCGGTCCCCCCGGCGCCGGTGCGCGATGCGACCGAACCCTCGATCGTCAGGACTTCGCGCACCTCGGGCACGAGATGCGGCGACACCGACAGCAGCAGCTCGTCGGAGGCATCCTCCAGCCCGATCCCCTGCTCCTCGCACGCACGCACGAGCGCACCCGAGATCTCATGGGCATCACGGAAGGGCACCCGGCGCTTCACGAGCCATTCCGCGACATCCGTCGCGAGAGAGAAGCCCTGCGGAGCCAGAGCTGCCATCCGTTCGGTGTCGAAACGCAGCGTCGCGATCATGCCCGCGAAGGCGGGGAGCACCACCTCGAGGGTCTGAACCGAGTCGAACACCGGCTCCTTGTCCTCCTGCAGATCGCGGTTGTACGCGAGCGGAAGGCCCTTGAGCGTGGCCAGCAGACCGGAGAGGTTGCCGATGAGGCGACCCGACTTGCCGCGAGCGAGCTCGGCGATGTCGGGATTCTTCTTCTGCGGCATGATGCTCGAACCCGTGGAGTAGCCATCGTCGAGCGTGACGAAACCGAACTCGCGGGTGTTCCAGAGGATGATCTCCTCGGAGAGGCGCGAGATGTCGACCCCGGTCATCGCCGTGATGAACGCGAACTCCGCCACGACGTCGCGGGCCGCGGTGCCGTCGAGGGAGTTCTCGGCCGGGCGGTCCAGACCCAGCTCCGTCGCCACGAGCGTCGGATCGAGACCGAGCGTGGAACCGGCCAGCGCTCCCCCGCCGTACGGTGAGACGCCGGCACGACGCCGCCAGTCCACGAGGCGTTCGAGTTCGCGCACCAGCGGCCAACCGTGGGCCTGCAGGTGATGGGCGAGCAGCACCGGCTGCGCATGCTGCAGGTGCGTGCGTCCGGGCAGGATCGCGGCGGGATGCGCTTCGGCCTGGGCCACCAGCGCGTCGATCACCCGCAGGATGTCACGGGCGATCACCCGCGCATGATCGATCAGGTACATGCGCACGAGGGTGGCGATCTGGTCGTTGCGGCTGCGACCGGCGCGCAGGCGCCCGCCCAGTTCCGGCCCGAGCTCGGCGATCAACGCCTGCTCGAGCGCGCCGTGCACGTCCTCGTCGGTCGGCACCGGTCGCAGCGTGCCGTCGGCGACCTTGCGCGCCACGGCATCCAGCCCCTCGTGCATCCGTCGTGCCTCGTCGGGTTCGAGGTATCCGGCAGCTTCGAGCGCCGTGGCATGTGCATGCGAGCCGGCGATGTCGTACGGCGCGAGGATCCAGTCGAAGTGCGTGGAACGGCTCAGCTCGACCAGTTCCGGCGACGGGCCCGTGGCGAAGCGGGCGCCCCAGAGCGCGCCCTCGTTGGTGCCTTCGTGTGTCGGTTCGCTCATCACGCGTCCTTCTTGCCGAGGAGCCAGACCAGGAGGGCCTTCTGCGCGTGCAGACGGTTCTCCGCCTCATCCCAGACCACGCTCTGCGGCCCGTCGATCACGCTGGAGTCGACCTCATAGCCGCGATCGGCAGGGAGGCAGTGGATGAAGATCGCCTCGGGGTCGGCGAGCGTCATCGTCTCGGGGGTGACCTTGTAGCCGCCGAGATCGCGGATGCGTGCGAGCTTCTCCTCCTCCTTGCCCATCGAGACCCATGTATCGGTCACCACGACGTCGGCACCGGCGGCAGCCTCGACCGGGTCGGTGTAGAGCGTGATCGAGCCACCGGTCTCGGCAGCGCGGCGATCGGCGGCCTCGATGACATCCGCGCGGGGCGCATAGTCCTCCGGCGAGGCGATGCGCACGTGCATGCCCGCCGTCACACCGGCGAGCGCGTACGAGTGCGCCATGTTGCTCTGTCCGTCGCCGAGGAACGTGAGCGTGAGCCCCTTCAGATCTCCCTTGTGCTCGCGGATCGTCAGCAGATCGGCGAGCAGCTGGCACGGGTGGAAGTCGTCGGAGAGCGCGTTGATGACGGGCACCCTCGTGCCTTCGGCCATCTCTTCGAGCCCGGACTGCGCATAGGTGCGCCACACGATGGCCGCGACCTGGCGCTCGAGGACGCGCGCGGTGTCGGACGGCGTCTCTTTGCCGCCGAGCTGGCTGCTCGCGGTCGAGATGATCAGCGGCGAGCCGCCGAGGTCGGCGATGCCCACCGCGAACGAGACACGGGTGCGCGTGGAGGACTTGTCGAAGATGACCGCGACCGTCTGAGGACCGGCCAGGCTCTTGTCGGCCCAGCGGTCTTTCTTCAGCTCGATGGCGAGGTCGAGGATCTCCGCCTGCTCGGCGGGGGTCAGGTCATCGTCACGCAGCAGGTGGCGGGTCATGCGGATACCTTTCCGGCTACAGAGGCCTGGACGTCGGCGAGAGCGGCCGTGAACAGCTCACGGAACTCGGCGAGTTCGGCGTCGCCGATGGTGAGAGCGGGCGCGATGCGCACCGTCTCGGGGTTGGCGGCGTTGACGATGAGCCCGCGCTCCTGTGCGGCCGCGACGACGGCACCGGCCACCGGAGCGGTGAGCGCGACGCCCACGAGCAGACCACGTCCGCGCACGCCCTCGACCAGCGGGGAGTCGATCCCGAGGAGGATCTCGCGAAGCTCCGCGCCGCGACGGGCCGCGTTCTCCACCAGGCCGGCGCTCTCGATCTCGGCGAGCACGGCGTCGGCGACAGCAGTCGCCAGGGGATTGCCCCCGAACGTCGAGCCGTGCGACCCCGGGGTGAACAGTGCGCTCGCGCTGCCGTAGGTGACCAGCGCGCCGATCGGGAAACCGCCGCCGATCCCCTTCGCGAGCGTGATCGCATCGGGAATGATGCCCTCGTGGCTGAACCCGAACCACTCACCGGTGCGGCCGGCTCCGGTCTGGATCTCGTCGACGATCAGGAGCGCGCCGTGCGCGAGGGTCAGCGAGCGGGCGGCGGCGAGGTACCCCTCCGGCAGCTCGACCACTCCGGCCTCGCCCTGGATCGGCTCGACGATGATCGCGGCGACGCGGTCGTCCATCGCCGCTTCCAATGCCTCGATCGTGGCGGGGATGTGCTCGACGCCCGCGGGCATCGGCTCGAACGGCGCGCGCATCGATGCCTTCGCGGTGAGAGCGAGCGAGCCCATGGTGCGTCCGTGGAAGCCGTTCTCGAGCGCGAGGATGCGCGGCCGCTCGGTGCCCCCGTGCAGCCGGGCGAGCTTGAAAGCGGCCTCGTTGGCCTCGGCGCCCGAGTTCGAGAAGAACACCCGCCCGTCGATACCGGCACCCGCGAGACGCTTGATGCGTGCGGCGAGTGCGAGCTGGGGCGGGGTGGCGAAGTAGTTCGACACGTGCGCGAGTGTGGCCGCCTGCGTCGAGACGGCCTCGACGAAGGCCGGGTGCGCGTGCCCGAGGGAGGTCACCGCGATGCCGGCGAGGAAGTCGAGGTGGCGTCGACCGTCGGCATCCCACAGGTACGAGCCCTCACCGCGGACCAGCAGCGCGAGCCGCTCCCCCGCATTGAGCACGAGATCGCGTGCCGCGTCGTCCTGCCAGACGGTCATCCCGTCACCTCCGACTTTCCCAGGACCACTTCGGTCCCGATTCCCTTGCTGGTGAACAGTTCGACGAGCACCGAATGCGGCACCCGTCCGTCGATGATCGCGGCCGCGTCCACGCCGCCTTCGACCGCGTCGAGGCAGGCGCGCATCTTGGGGATCATCCCCGACTCGAGCTTCGGCAGCATCTCGATGAGGGCCTCCGAGGTCAGGTGCGAGACGAGGGAGTCGCGGTTCGGCCAGTCGGCGTAGAGCCCCGGCACATCCGTGAGGATCACGAGTTTGCGCGCATGCAAGGACACGGCGAGAGCCGCGGCGGCGGCATCGGCGTTGACGTTGAGCGACTGGCCGGGATGATCGAGATCAGGCGCGATGCTCGACACCACCGGGATGCGCCCGGCGGCGAGATGGTCGAGCACGGGAGTCGGATCGACTTCGACGACATCGCCGACGCGACCGAGGTCGACCTCTTCGCCGTCGATCACGACACCGCGACGGCGCCCGCCGAAGAGTCCGGCGTCCTCCCCGCTGAGGCCGGTCGCGATCGGCCCGTGCGAGTTGATCTTGGACACCAGCTGCGGATTGACCTGACCGGTGAGCACCATGCGCACGACGCTGATCGCCTCGGTGTTGGTGACCCGGTAGCCGCCCTTGAACTCGCTGGGGATCTCGAGCCGCTGCAGCATGTTCGAGATCTGCGGGCCGCCGCCGTGCACGACGACCGGCAGTACGCCGACGTAACGGAGGTAGGCGATGTCCTGCGCGAAGGCGTCCTGCAGCTCCTCCGACACCATCGCGTTCCCGCCGTACTTGATGACGACGATCTGGTCGCGGAACTTCTTCAGCCACGGCAGCGACTCGATGAGGGTCGTGGCCTTCTGTGCGGCGACTTCGGCCGGGGTGTCCTGGATGTCGGTCATGAGGCGTAGGCGCTGTTCTCGTGCACGTAGTCGTGGGTGAGGTCGTTCGTGAGCACGGTCGCCGTCGACTCGCCGACCTTGAGGTCGATCACGAGGTGCGTGGCGCGCGGCATGAGGTCGACCTCTTCACGGGGACGGTCGGGGCCGCCCGCCGTGCAGACGCGGACGCCGTTCATCCAGACGTCGACGTCGTAGGGATCGAACTGCGCGTTCGTGGTGCCGATCGCGGCGAGCACACGGCCCCAGTTCGGGTCGTTGCCGAAGATGGCGGCCTTGAAGAGGTTGTTGCGGGCGACCGACCGGCCGACCTCGACGGCGTCCTGCTCGGAGACCGCGTGCTGCACCTCGATCGTGATGTCGTGACTCGCGCCCTCGGCATCGCCCTGCAGCTTGACCGCGAGCTCTTGGCACAGCTCGATCAGCGCGGCGGCGAAGTCGTCGAGATCGGGCACGACCTCGGAGGCGCCGTTGGCGAGGAGGGTGACCTGATCGTTCGTCGACATGCAGCCGTCGGAGTCGAGCCGGTCGAAGGTCCGCCCGGTCGCACGGCGCAGCACGTCATCGGCCTGGAGCGGCTCGAGGACGGCGTCGGTCGTGATCACGACCAGCATCGTGGCGAGGCCCGGCGCGAGCATTCCTGCTCCCTTCGCCATCCCACCGATCGTCCAGCCGTCGCGGCTGACCACGGCGGTCTTCGCGACGGTGTCGGTGGTCATGATGGCGTGCGCCGCGCTCTCTCCGCCATCAGCGCTGAGCTCGGCGATCGCCTGCTCCGTGCCGGCGAGCACACGCGCACGGAACGTCTCGTCTCCTGTGCCGATGAGACCGGTGGAGCAGATCAGCACGTCGCCGGCGCTGACACCGAGGAGCTCGGCCGCCTTCTCAGCCGTCTGATGCGTCGTCTGGAATCCGAAAGCGCCGGTGAAGCAGTTCGCCCCGCCGGAGTTGAGCACGACGGCCTCGACCACCCGGTCGGCGACGGCCTGCTGCGACCAGATGATCGGGTTGGCCTTGGCGCGGTTGCTCGTGAAGACGGCGGCGCCGACCTTGCGCGGTCCGCGGTTGACGACGACGGCGACATCGGGCTTGCCGGTGGACTTGAGTCCTGCGGCCACACCGGCCGCCTCGAAACCTGCGGGGGCGGTGACGCTCACGGCGCGACTCCGTTCACTGAGAGGGCGCGGGCCTCGGGAAGCCCCAGCGCGATGTTCATGGATTGGATGGCAGCGCCGGCGGTGCCCTTGACGAGGTTGTCGACCGCGGTGACCACGGTCACCCGGTTCGCGGCGCGATCGATCGCGAGCCCGATCAGCGCGGTGTTGGCGCCGAGCACGTCGGCCGTGCGCGGGAAGCGTCCCTCCGGCAGCAGCTGCACGAAGGTCTCGTCGCCGTAGGCGCTCTGCCAGGCGTCGCGGATCTGCGCATCGGTCACGCCGTCGGCGATCCGTGCGGTCGATGTGGCGAGGATTCCGCGCGACATGGGCACCAGCACCGGAGTGAAGGAGATACGGATGCCGTCGGCGTCGATACCCGATGCCGCGGCGAGCGCCTGACGGATCTCCGGTATGTGCCGGTGGGATCCCCCGACCGCATACGGGTTCGCGGTGCCGAGGATCTCGCTGCCGAGAAGGTTCGTCTTGAGGCTCTTCCCGGCACCGGACGGACCGACCGCCAGCACCGAGACGATGTCCGCGGGGTCGATCACGCCGGCGGCGACGCCCGGCGCGAGGCTGAGACTCACGGTCGAGGCGTTGCAGCCGGGAGCCGCGATGCGCGTCGCGCCGCGGAGGTGCTCTCTTTGCTTGACCCCGTCGATCAGGAGCTCGGGGACGCCGTATGTCCAGGGCTCGTGGAACGCCCCGCCGTAGAACGCCTCCCACGCGGACGCCGACGTGAGCCGATGGTCGGCTCCGGCATCGATCACGAGCGGAGCCGCACCGAGCGCATCGGTGTACTGCCCCGACTGCCCGTGCGGGAGTGCGAGGAACACGATGTCGTGGCCGGAGAGGATCTCGGGCGTCGTGTCCTGCAGGGTGAGGTGTGCCAGAGAACGCAGATGCGGCTGGTGGTCGACGAGAGGCTGCCCGGCGTTCGAGTGCGCCGTGACGGTGCGGATCTCCATGTCGGGATGATCGGCCAGGAGACGGAGGATCTCGCCGCCTGCGTAGCCGGATGCGCCGGAGACGGCGACGGAATACGTCATGCTTCTACCTTAACGGTCGGGTCCTTCCTCGAAGGGAGGACCGGGGACGGGGCCGGAGGCGGCGACACCGGCTCTCGACCGCTGCGCGTGCGCAGGCAGGAGGGCGGGGTCGCCTACAGTCGGCGGCCGCGGCGTCGGCGCACAGCGATGACGCTCGGAGCGAGCGTCGGAGAAGCGGTGGCGGCCGAAGGCATGTCGCGACAGTAGCGCGGCCCCGGCGGCCACCGCAAATCCACCCCGTCATCTGAGCGGCTGCAGCCCCATCGGCGCGGCGAAGAAGGCGAGCTCGTGTGCGCTCGATACCGCGAACACCCGGCGCATGCGCGCACGGGTCGGGGCATCGGCCTGCGCCGCAGCCCCGGAAGCGTAGGCGATCGCCTTCTCCGTCGCCGCCTCGAATGCCGGATCCGCGTACGTCGTGAGCCAGGACGCGTAGGGATGCTGCGGATCCCGCGCGTACTCCCCGAACTCTCCGGCATGCAGGCGTCGGCCGAGGTCGGTGTAGAGCCAGAAGCAGGGAAGGACGGCCGCGACGATCTCGCCGTAGTCGCCGCCGAACGCGACGGAGCGCAGGTGGTCGAGGTACGCGGTGGTCGCCGGCCCCGGCTCGGCGGCGAACGTCGCCGCGCTCACTCCCTGAGCCGGGGTCAGGTACGACGCGTGCAGCTCGAGTTCACCCACGATCGAGCCTTGCGCGGAATCGGCCCAGAAGGCCTGTTCCTCCGACGTCGGCGCGAGCCGGGCGGCTTCGGCGAGGACACGGGCGTACTCGCGCAGATACAGCGCGTCCTGCGCGAGATAGATCAGGAAGGGGCCGCGCTCCAGCGTCCCGTCGGCGAGCGCTCGGATGAACGGGAGTTCGTCGATCCCCGCGCGGATCTCCGCGATGTCCTGCCACCAGTCCGCGGCGATGTCGTCAGCCGCCGGTCGGGTCTGCGCCGCCGCACGCTCCCGGAGTCCGGCGAAATGGTCGATCGGCCCGTGACCCCGCCCCACGCTCAGCGCGTCCCCCGCGCGCAGGGATTCGCGGAGCCAGGCGCGCGCGGCGCTGACCGCATCGGCCGGCCGCTCCCCGCGCGCGAGGAGCGTCGCGAGCGCGGACGACAGCGAACAGCCGGTGCCGTGCGTGTTCCTGGTCGGGATCCGGGTGCCGGCGAACTCCTGGCGCGTCCCGCGATGCGTATCGACCAGCGCATCCGGAGCCGAATCGCCGTCGAGGTGTCCCCCCTTGACCAGGACAGCCGCCCCGACCGCGGCCGACAGCTGCTCCGCCGCGGAGAGCGCGTCCTCCCAGTCGAGGACGTCGCGGCCGGACAGCACTGCGAGCTCGGCGAGGTTCGGTGTCACCAGAGTCGCCCGCGCGAGGAGATCGTGCAGCGCTCGCTCGGCATCCGGATCCAGCAGCCGATCGCCGGAGGTCGCCACCATCACGGGGTCGAGCACGACGACCGGCGGACGAACGCGGTCGAGCCACGCACCCACCACGCGGATGACGTCGGCGTCGGCGAGCATCCCGATCTTCACGGCGTCGATCACGATGTCGTCCGACACCGCATCCAGCTGCGCGCGGAGGAAGTGCGCGGGGGGCACGTGCACGGCACGCACTCCCTGCGTGTTCTGCGCCGTCAGCGCAGTGAGGACCGCCATCCCGTATCCGCCGTTCGCGGCGATGGACTTGAGGTCGGCCTGGATGCCCGCGCCCCCGGACGGATCGCTGCCGGCGATGCTGAGCACCCTCGGCACGGCGCCGGCGAGCCAGCGCCGGCGGAACTCCGCTGCCGTGGCCTCGGGATCGTCGGCGGCGCACAGCACCGAGACGACGGCGAGGCCGGCCGCACCGGCGTCGCGGAGGGGTTCCGTGTCATCGATGCCGACGCCGCCGATCGCCACGCACGGCAGAGAGCTGGCAGCCACGAGATCACGGAAGCCGTCGACGCCGAGAGGAGCGGGGTGATCGGGTTTGGTGGCGGTCGGACGGATCACACCGACACCCAGATAGTCGACGGTGCCGGCGGGCAGAGCATCGACCGCGTCGAGATGCGCACGGGTGTTCGCGGTGAGGCCGACCAGCGCGTCGGGTCCGAGCGCCTCACGCGCACGCAGCACGGAGGCATCGCCCTGTCCCAGATGCACGCCGTCGACCCGAGCGCCCCGTTCCCGGGCAGCGACCACGGCGTCCAGCCGGTCGTTCACGACGAGCAGCGCCCGCCCGTCGATCACCCGCGACAACGCGATCAGCTGATCGACCGTCTCGGCGTCGGTCGCGTCCTTATCGCGCAATTGGACGATCCGCACCCCACCGTCGACCGCTCGGCGCACCGTCTCGACGACGCCCCTGTCCCCGCAGAGCGCCGCGTCCGTGACGAGGTAGAGCGAGAGATCGGCGTTCACCGGACACCGCCTTCGACGCGTGCATCGGCTCTGATGTCGTCGGGGCCCACCGCGGCGAGCGCATCCAGCAGGGCGACGGCGAAGCTGCCCGGCCCCGTGGATGTCGCCGCTGCCCGCTCGGCGGCGATCGTGTAGACGAGGCTCGCGGAAGCCACAGCGGTCAGCGCATCGTGATCCGTCGCCTCGGCCGCACCGAGGAAGGCCGCCATCACCGCGCCGAGCGCGCATCCTCCTCCGGTCACGCGGGTCAGCAGCTCGTGGCCGTTGGCGAGGCGCAGCATCCGCTCCCCGTCAGTGATGAGATCGATAGGCCCCGATACCGCGACCACCGCGCCCGTGGTCCGCGCGAGGGTTGCGGCGGCATCGGCTGCGGAGTCCGTGCTGTCGGTGGCATCCACCCCACGTCCGCCCGTGCTGAGCCCGGCGAGGGCGAGGATCTCGGAGGCGTTGCCGCGGATAGCGGTCGGTCGGTGCTGCGCGAGCCGGTGGGCGAGGGCGGTGCGCACCGGAAGCGCACCGATAGCTACCGGGTCGAGAACCCAAGGCGTACCGTTCGCCGCGGCTCCGGCGACCGCCTCCAGACTCGCCGCCCGCTGCTCGGGCGTGGGAGTCCCCAGGTTGATCAGCACCCCGGAGGCGACCCCGGCGAACATCCCCGCCTCGTCGACGATGTCGACCATCGCGGGTGCGGCCCCCAGTGCCAGCAGCACGTTGGCGGTGAATCCCGTCACGACCGCATTGGTGATGCAGTGCGTCAACGGCGGAGCCTCGCGCAGCACCTCCAGGAGGGTCGCGGCGGAACCGGCGAGGTCGTGGGTGGATTCAGGACGCAGAAGATCGCTCATCGCGACATCCCTTCGCTAGTACGAACTAGATCAGGTTCGACGGGTCTGTTCTCAGCCGCGGATCGCGGCACCCCGTGTCACTGCTCGCAGTCTAGCGATCGCTCAGCAGCGCCCTCTCCTCCGCCCGCGTGAGTCCGGCTCGGCGTTCCCGGTCGACGCCGCGTCTCCGCTCGTCGACGATGACGCGCTCGATCGTGTCCGTGATCGGACGGAGTCGTCCCCCGCTCGCGTGGAACGCGCGATTCGAGCGGGTCATGAAACCGCTCATGTCAGTCGGAAGCCACAGCGGCAGGGAGCGCGGTCCCGCCCAGTACTCGACGTCGTGCGCACGGAGCCATCCCTCGTCCGCGACGAACACGGAGCCGGTGTGACCGACCGCGAGGCGCACCGCACCCAGCACATCGGCGAGGGGGTGCTCATCGCCCACGCCGTTGACCGCGCCGCTGCGTGTGGCCGTGACGATGTACGCCGCGAGATCGTCGACATCGATGACCTGCGTGCTCCTTCCCTCGAGCGGCGGCAGCAGCACGGCTTCCGAGCCTGCTCGCGCGAACGCCGCCGCCCAGTACCCGAACCGGTCGCTGGGGTCGCCGTCGCCCACGATGAGCCCAGGGCGCACGATGAAGCCGCGCTCCCCCAGGCGCAGGACAGCATCTTCGGCTGCTGCCTTCTGCGCACCGTAGTCGTACTCATCACCCGGGCTCGCAGCCGGATGTCGCGGCGTCGACTCATCTGCTCCGACCGTCTCGTCATCGGAGTACACCGACACGGACGATACGTAGGTCCAGCGCCCCGCCCGATCGCCGAGCGCATCGACCGCGGTCTCGACCTGCACCGCCTGGGACGAGACGTCCACGACGTGATCCCAGTCCCGCCGCGAGAGATCGGCATAGACGTCGGCATCCTCACGATCGCCGCGCACGAGCACGGTACCCTCGGGGGCCGGACGGGAACCGCGGCCGAGACACGTGACCGCGGCGCCTTCGTCGACCCACCTCCGGGCGATGCGCCCGGAGAGCCAGCCCGTACCGCCGAGGATCAGAACATCCGTCATGATTCCATGTCATCAGGTGGCGGATCTCTGCGGAACCTCTTCCGCCCACAGCAGATCGCTTCAGAGCAGATCGGGGGGCGTGCTCAGACGATCCAGGCCCGCGAGCACCGGGACGCTCCACGCGGGATCGGGCTGCCAACGTGTCCACGCGGCGTCGAACGGCCAGTCACCGGACTCGAACGAGGCGATGGCCGCGTCTGCGTGCCGCTCGATCTGCGCCGCCTGCTCGGGGCTGAGACGCCCCTGCTGGATCGCGGCGACGAGCTCGTCCTCGTCTTTGAGGTGGATGCCGCCCTCCGGATCGATCTCGACGTCGAGGATGTGGTCGGACGAGTAGGTGTCGTGATCGGTGCGCAGATGGGCGTTCTCGAGGTTCACGTACCAGCCGGCGAAGGACCAGTCCGGGCCTGTGGTGTCGCTCCAGAACAACCAGACCGACCATGGCAGCCCGGCGGGGGCGATGCACAGCACGCCGTTCCCGCGCCAGGGCTCGACGATGCGCGTCCGCGGCTCGAGCCAGCGACGCGAGAGCGGTACTTCACGCACTCGCTGTCCGCCGAGAGCTCCCGGAGCCTCCTGCAGCGTTCCGGGCGCGAGCCATGCGACGAGCCCCCGTTCGTCGTCGCGCACCACCCGCATCGGAGCGATCCTGGAGGGCTCCCCCGGCTGCCATCCCGGCTTCCGATAGTGCCAGTCGATCTGCATGCCCGACTCGAGGAACGGTCCTTCTCCGAGCGGCCGCGCGTCATCCGGGACGGCGGCCGGAGTGCCCTGGGGGAGGATTCTCATCCCGCCACGGTACTCCGGCGCCGACCGGAATCGTCTGACCGACGACACGGTACGTCCCACGGCGCGGTGCGTCGCGCTCCCGTGCTCAGTCGCGCAGTGCGGCTCCGAAGCGCTGTGCGGCGACCTCGACACCGGCGAGCTTGGCCTCGGTGGCCTCGGCCGCCGTGAGCGTGCGATCGTCGGCACGGAAGCGCAGGGCGAACGTCAGGCTCTTCGAGCCGTCCGGCACGCCCTCCCCGCGATAGTCGTCGACGAGACGCACCGATTCCAGCAGCGTACCGGCACCCTCGGCGAGAGCCGCCTGCACATCCGCGGCCGGAACGTCTGCCGGCAGCGTGAGCGAGACGTCCTGCGTGGCAGCGGGGAACGTCGATAGCGAGGCCGCGACGACCCGACCACCGGCGAGCGACAGGATGCGGTCGAGGTCGACCTCGAACACGGTCGCGCGCCCCGGAAGGTCGGCGCCCTCCGCCACAGCGGGATGCAGCTCACCGACGTAGCCGACCTCTTCCCCGGCGACCCGGAGCGATCCGGTGCGTCCGGGGTGCAGGGCCGCACGCTCGGCCTGGACCACGTCGATGTCGACGCCGGCCGCCGCCGCGATGACGCGGACCGCGTCCAGTGCCTCGACGAGACCTGCGGCTTCGGCGGGACGACCGGGCTGACGCGGGGAGACAAGGCCGGTGAGCAGCGCGGAGATGAACCGGTGCTGCGGCGGGATCGACGCGTTCAGGGCGGCGAGCGTCTCATCGGACGGGCGCTCGCCCAGCGGCGGCACCTCGTCCGTGCCGTACTCCACGCCCGGCTCGGGCAGGAAGACCACGCCGGTCTCGAAGATCGCCAGGTCGGTGAGTCCGCGCGAGATGTTGCGGTGCGCGGTCTGCAGCAGACCGGGAATGAGCGAACGACGCAGATACGGCGCCTGCCCGTCGAGTGGATTCGCCAGGCGGATGCTCGGGAGGTGTTCACCCGATGCGGAGCCGTGGAGGTCGTTCTGCGCCTCGGTGGTGAACGGGAACGACGGCGTCTCGACGAGACCGGCAGCAGCCAGGGCATCGGCTACGCGTCGACGACCCTGCTGGTCGGCGGTGAGGCCGCGACCGGACGGAGGCGTCGGCAGCACCGAGGGGATGCGGTCGAGCCCGTGGATGCGGGCGACCTCCTCCGCGAGCGTCCACTTGTCGGTGAGGTCGGGCCGCCAGGTCGGCGGGATCACGGTCCAGCCGGAACCCGCATCCGACGCCGTGACATCGGCACCGATGGTGGTCAGCGCACCGGTGATCTCGTCGTCGGAGTAGTCGACGCCGATGAGCCCCTGCACGAATCCGGCGGGGAGCTCGATCTCGCCGACGAAGACCTCGGCGAACAGCGCTCCACCCTCCTCCGTGAGCGTGCCGCCGGCGAGCTCGACCATGAGGTCGGCAGCGCGGCGGGCGGCCACGAACGGGATCAGCGGGTCGACACCGCGTTCGAAGCGCTTGGACGCCTCACTGGGCAGCTTGTGTCGACGTGCCGAGCGGGCGATGGTCGTGGGGTCGAAGTTCGCCGCCTCGATCAGCACGTTCCGCGTGGTGTCGCTCATCTCGGTCGTGCCACCGCCCATGACGCCGGCAAGGCCGATCGGGCCGGACTCGTCGGTGATGAGGAGGTCTTCCGCGTGCAGAGCGCGCTCGACGCCGTCGAGCGTGGTCATCTTCTCGCCGGGAGTGGCGCGGCGCACCGTGATGCCGCCCGTGAGCTTGTCGAGGTCGTAGCCGTGCAGCGGCTGGCCGAGCTCGAGCATCACGTAGTTGGTGATGTCGATCAGCACGCCCAGCGAGCGCATGCCCGCAAGACTCAGCCGGGCGACCATCCACGGCGGCGTCGGACGTGAGGGGTCGACACCGCGGACGACGCGGGTCACGAACTCGCTCGCACCCACGTTCCCGCGCACGGGTGCGACGTCATCGACCACGGTCGTGTGCCCGGACCCGGGCTGGAGCTCGGCGAAGTCGCGCTCGGCCGGGTCGCGGAAGGTCGCACCGGTGGCATGCGCGTACTCACGGGCCACGCCGCGGAGCGAGAAGGCATATCCACGGTCGGGAGTGACGTTGATCTCCACCGCGACGTCATCGAGGCCGAGCAGAGCGATCGCGTCGGTGCCGACGGGCGCGTCGATGCCGAGATCGGACAGCACCACGATGCCGTTGTGCTCATCGCCCAGGCCGAGCTCGCGCGCCGACGCGATCATGCCGTCCGACACGTGACCGTAGGTCTTGCGGGCGGCGATCGGGAACGGACCGGGAAGCACGGCACCGGGCAGCGTCACGACGACCTTGTCACCGGCGACGAAGTTGTGCGCACCGCAGACGATCCCACGGATGCCGCCGTTCGCCTCGCCGACGTCGACCTGGCACCAGTTGATGGTCTTGCCGTTCGACTGCGGCTCGGCCTCGAGCGAGACGACCTGTCCGACGACCACGGGACCGGTGATGTCGAAGCGGTGCACATCCTCTTCTTCGAATCCGACGGTCACCAGTGCCGCGAGGACGTCCTCGGGCGTGGCATCCGCTGCCAGATCGACGTACTCACGCAACCACGAAAGCGGGACGCGCATCACACCACCATCCCGTACTGCTCGCTGAATCGGACATCGCCCTCGGCCATGTCGCGCATGTCCTGGACGTCGCTGCGGAACATCAGTCCCCGCTCGATGCCCATGCCGAACGCGAAGCCGCTGTACACCTCGGGGTCGATCCCGGCGGCGCGCAGCACGTTCGGGTTGACCATGCCGCAGCCGCCCCATTCGATCCAGCGCGCGCCGCCCTTGAAGGTCGGGTGCCACAGGTCGAGTTCGGCGGAGGGCTCGGTGAAGGGGAAGTAGTTGGTGCGGAAGCGCGTCTTGGCCTCGGGCCCGAAGAGCTGCTTCGCGAAGTGATCGAGTGTGCCCTTGAGGTGCGCCATCGTGATGCCCTTGTCGATCACGAGTCCCTCGAACTGGGTGAACACCGGCAGGTGCGTGGCGTCGAACTCGTCGGTGCGGTACACGCGGCCGGGGCACAGCACGTAGATCGGCACCTCGCGGTCGAGCATCGAACGCACCTGCACCGGGCTCGTGTGCGTGCGCATCACGAGGTGGCGGGAGGTGGGGTCGACGTAGAACGTATCCTGCTCCTGACGGGCGGGGTGGTCGACATCGAAGTTCAGGGCGTCGAAGTTGAACCACTCGTGCTCGAGCTCCGGCCCCTCCGCGATCTCCCATCCCATGCCGACGAAGATGTCGCAGACCTGGTCCTGGAGCAGGGTGAGCGGGTGCCGGGCACCGACGCGGGTGCGCGACGGCACGGCGGTGATGTCGACCCGCTCGGCCTCGAGCCGCGCAGCGACCTCGGCCTCCGCCAGTTCGGCTTCCTTCGCCGCCAGCGCCTGCGTCACCCGCCCGCGTCCCTGACCCACGAGCTTGCCGAAAGCGGCCTTGTTCTCGGGGGCGACCTGTCGCATCGAGGCATTCAGGACCGCGAGCGGCGATCCGTCGGCGACGTGTGCGGCACGAGCCGCTTTCAGCTCGGCGGTGTCGGTGGCTGCGGCGATCGCCGCGAGGGCGTCGGCGACAGCGGCTTCGACCGCTTCCGGGGTGATTTCAGGAGACTCTGACACGAGAATCGAGTCTACCCGGGGGCGCGTGGGTCGCTTTCGCGGATCAGCGCGACGCCTCGGACCCGTCGCCCTGCAGGACGATGAGCGAGGTGTTCGTCTCGCCCCCGTGCTGACGGGGATCCGGTACCGCCGGCCCGGCCTTCGGCGAGCGCTTGGCACGGCGCTGGAGGCGGTAGGCGATGTAGGAGAGCAGGAGACACACGGCCACGTACATCGATCCGCCGACGATCGCCGCGGGGATCAGCGGGGACCCGTAAGGCGCCTGGTTGCCGATCTGGTTGATGACGTAGAGGAGCTCCTGGTACGTGATGATGAACCCGAGCGCGGTGTCCTTGAGCGCCACGACGAGCTGCGCGATGATCACCGGCATCATGGCCCGCACGGCTTGCGGGATCAGGATGAAGTACATCACCCCGGTCTTCCGGAGTCCGATCGCGTAGCCGGCTTCCTTCTGCCCGCGCGGCAGCGATTCGATGCCGGCACGCAGCACCTCGGCGAGCACGGAGCCGTTGTACACGATCAGAGCGATCACGACGGCCCAATACGGCGGCATCTTCACGCCGATCACGGGAAGGCCGTAGTACAGCAGCATCATCAGGATGAGAACGGGCACCGCTCGCAGCACCTCGATGATCCACCGGACGGGCTCACGCACCCAGGCGTGCTCCGACAGGCGGCCGATGCCGAGCAGGAAGCCGAGCGCGATGGACCCGACGCCGGCGACCGCGAAGGCGGCCAGCGTGGCCAGCAGCCCTTCGCCGAAGCGGACCCAGACGGCGGAGAACGTGAAGATGTTCCACTTCTCGGCGGAGAACTGTCCGGTGGCGAACAGCCTCCACACGACCCAGCCGAGCACGGCGAGGACGACGAGGACCGTGGCGGCTCCGATGAGCCGGTTGCGGGCGATGGCACGGGGGCCGGGGACGTCGAAAAGAACGGAACTCATCGCGCGATCCTCCACTTGTTCTCGAGAACGCGCTGCACCCAGGCGAGCAGCAGCACCAGGACCACGAAGACGACCATGACCCAGAGCAGCACGGCCAGAGCGTTCTCCCCCTGTTCGCTCAATGCCGCACGGATGGTCCCCAGGTTGGCGACGGAGAAGCCCGCAGCCACCGTGGTGTTCTTCATGAGGGCGATGAGGACGCTCATCATGGGCGGGACGACGGAGCGCGTCGCCTGCGGCAGCACGACGTAGCGCATGACCTGTCCGAAGTTCAGGCCGATCGCTCGCGCCGCCTCGGCCTGGCCGACGGGCACGGTGTTGATGCCGGCTCGCAGCGCCTCGGCGACGTACGTCGCGGTGTAGATGCCGAGAGCGGCCACTGCCAGAGGCAGGGGGTTCACGCGCTCCCCCAGCAGGATCGGGAGGCAGAACGCGAAGAAGAACATGACGAGCGTCAACGGGGTGTTGCGGATCCAGTTGACGTACACGCCGCCGACGGCGCGGGCGATCGGAACCGGAGACACACGCGCGGCTCCGACGATCAGTCCGAGGATCAGCGCGATGATGCCGCCACCCAGGAACAGCACGATGGTTCCCCACAGTGCCTCTCCCCAGAGGTCGAGGTGGTCGGTGATGACTCCCACTGCTGCTCCTGTCGATTCGGGTTCTCGGGTGGTTCGTGCCGATGAGCGGGGCGGTCGACCGGGTCGACCGCCCCGCCGGGATCAACCGATCGGGTCGACCTCGGGCTGGGTCGCCTTGACGCCGGACGCGCCGAGGTTGTTGTCGAAGATCTGCTGCCAGATCTTGCCGCCGTCGGTCAGCTGCGTGTTGAAGTACTCGGCCAGAGCGTCGTCGCCCTTGGCGAGTCCGATGCCGTAGCGCTCCTCGCTGAAGGGCTCTCCGACGACCTTCAGCTTGTCCGGGTCCTGGGCCGCGTAGCCGATGAGGATCGCCTCGTCGGTCGTGACGGCGTCGACCTGACCGTTCTTGAGGTCCTCGACGCACTTCGAGTACGTGTCGTACTCCTTGGTGGGCACGTCGGGGTAGTTCGTCTTGATGTTCTGGATCGGCGTCGAGCCGGTCGCCGAGCAGACGGTCGTCTCCGCGCTCAGGTCATCGACGCTCTTGATGTCGCTGTCGGCACCGACCAGGAGGCCCTGACCCGTGACGAAGTAGGGACCGGCGAACGAGATCTGCTCCTTGCGCTTGTCGGTGATCGAGTACGTGCCGACGTAGTAGTCGATGTCGCCGTTCACGATGGCCTGCTCGCGGTTCGCGGAGGCGATCGCCTGGAACTCGATCTTCTCCGGGTCGACGCCGAGCGATGCCGCCATCCAGCGGGCGATGTCGACGTCGAATCCGGTGCGGTCGCCGGTCACCGGGTCGAGGTACCCCAGACCCGGCTGGTCCTCCTTGACGCCGACCTTGACCGTGCCTGCCGACTCGATCCGGTCGAACGTCGGGCTTCCCTCGATGCTGACGTCGGTCAGCACGGTCCACGGCGTGCTGCTGGAGGTGTCGCCCTCGTCGCCGCCCTCCGGGGCTCCTGTGCTGGACGGCGTGCCGCTGTTGCAGGCCGTGAGCGCCAGCAGCGCGGCCGCTGCGATTCCGATACCTGCCAGTGTCCGTGTGCGTCGCATGTGCGTCTCCTTCGTGTGCTGTGTGTGCAGGGTCTGTGTGGTCGGTGCGGGGGCGTCAGTGCGTGAGGAGCTTCGAGAGGAAGTCCTTGGCGCGGTCGCTCTTCGGGTGCGTGAAGAACTCCTCGGGAGTCGCCTCCTCCACGATCCGTCCGTCGGCCATGAAGACGACGCGGTCGGCGGCCTTGCGGGCGAAGCCCATCTCATGGGTGACGACGATCATCGTCATGCCGTCCTGGGCCAACTCGACCATGACGTCGAGGACCTCGTTGATCATCTCGGGGTCGAGGGCGCTGGTCGGCTCGTCGAACAGCATCACCTTGGGCTGCATCGCGAGGGCGCGGGCGATCGCCACGCGCTGCTGCTGCCCGCCGGACAGCTGGGCCGGGAGCTTCGATGCCTGCTGCGCCACGCCCACGCGTTCGAGCAGCACCATCGCCTCCTTCTCGGCATCCGCCTTCTTGAGGCCGCGGACCTTGATCGGGCCGAGGGTCACGTTCTCGAGGATCGTGAGGTGGGCGAAGAGGTTGAAGGACTGGAAGACCATGCCGACGTCCGCACGCAGGTGGGCGAGTCCCTTCCCCTCCGCCGGCAGCTCCTTGCCGTCGATGCGGATGGTGCCGCTCGTGATCGTCTCGAGGCGGTTGATCGTGCGGCACAGGGTCGACTTGCCGGAGCCGGACGGGCCGATCACGACGACGACCTCTCCCGAGTTGACGGTCAGGTCGATGTCGGTGAGCGCCTGGAAGTCGCCGTAGTGCTTCTGGACGTTCTCGACCACGACAAGCGGGGTATCAGAGGTCATCATTTCTCCAAACTAGCCACGTCGGACGCGGGTCTCCAGGCACCTCGGTGAGATTTACACGTTCGTAATCACCTGATCGCGGCACCAATGCTGCTGTGCATGGGTACCCCGCGGCCCGCCCCCACGGGCCGCGGAATCGTCCTGCTGCAGCTCCCCAACGACAGTTGAGCAACAGGCGACGATCGTGCGCGATCGACCTCACAATGGCAGAGCGCCACCCACGGTGTCAGACTTCTTGAGGATTTCTTGAGCAGTCAGCCGCGCTGATCCCGGTAGTAGTCGGCTGCCCCGGGGTGCAGCGGGACGGGGCCGGTGAAGATCGCCGAACGCCGGTCCAGCAGCGCGGCGGTCGGCACCTCCCCCGCGATGCGCAGACGTGCATCGAACAATCCGGCGAGCACGTCACGAGCGACGGCGTCCGGGGTGGAGGCTGCGGTGACGAGATAGTTGGGAACGGCCATCGTGGGCGCGGAATCCTGCAGGCCGTAGGTGCCGGCCGGGACGTCGGCCGGTCGGTACGCGTGCGAGTACCGTTCGTTCACCTCGTTGACCCACTCCTGCTCGATCGGGAGCAGGCGGACCGATGACCTCTCCGAGAGCTCGGCCACCCCCGGGGTGGGCAGCCCGCCGACCCAGAAGAAGCCGTCGATGTCGCCACGCTCCATCGCCTCGATCGACTCGCTGAGGTCGAGCTGGGGATTGCGCACGGAGCCGAGATCGACACCTGCCGCATCCAGCACCCGAGCGGCGATCACGTTCACCCCGGAGTTCTCCGCACCGAGGGAGATGGTGCGGCCGGCCAGATCCCCGATACCCGAGATCTCCGACTCTCCGCGTACGACGACCTGCACGTACTCGTCGTACAGGCGGGCGAGGGCCTGCACCTCCAGCGGATGGTCGAAGGCGCCGGAGCCCGCCACCGCGTCTGCCGCGGCGTCTCCCTGCGCGAACCCGATCAGCGCCTCCCCCGAACTCACCCGGAGCAGGTTGTCGACGGAACCCGCCGTCTCCTGCGCGACCATCCGGATATCCAACGAGTCCGACAGGTCTTCGGCCAGGTGGCTGCCGTAGTCGTAGTAGACGCCGGTGGACCCGCCGCTGGCGATGGCGTACTCCTCGTCCGTCCACTCGCTCGCACGCGGACTGCACGCGGTCACGCCGACCGCCAGCAGGAGAGCGCTCGCGCCGGCGAGCAACCGTCGCACGCCGGCCGTCACGGGGTCGTCCCATCGTGGAGCACGAGTGTGACAGCGAGACCGCCGCCCTCCGCCGCAGCGACGGCCAATTCGCCGCCGACCGTGGCGAGCAGGTCACTCGCGATGGCGAGGCCGAGTCCGGACCCCGGGGTGTCCCCGCTGTCGACACTGCGCCAGAACCGGTCGGTCGCCGCCGCGGCCTGCTCCTCCGTCAGCCCCGGACCGTGATCGCGGACGGTGATCCGGCAGACCTGGCCCTCGCGTTCCGCACCGATCTCGATCGGCGCGCCCTCGGGAGAGAACTTCACGGCATTGTCGATCACCGCATCCAGCGCGCTCTCCACGATCGTCCGGTCGGTCACGCTCATCACCGGCGAAACCCCCGTGGCACGCAAGACGACCCCGCGCTGGGCGGCGACGTCGCGCCACGCGTCCCGTCGGCGAGCGGCGAGCGTCGCGAGGTCGACCGCCGAGATGGTCGAGTCGCCTCGTCCCCCACGAGCCAGCCCGAGGAGCGTTTCGAGGATGCGGGTCATCCGTCGCCCCTCTTCCCGCGTCTCCTCGACATCACCCTGCCACTCCTTCCCCAGTCCCGTCGCCAGATGCTCGACGCGCAGGAGCAGGGCGTTGAGGGGGTTGCGCAGCTCGTGGGAGGCATTCAGCGCGAACTCCTGCTGCCGCGTCATCACACGCTCGATCTCGTCGGCCATGCCGTTGAAGACCTGCGCCATGCGGCGCAGCTCCGGCGGACCGTCGTCGGCGGCGACACGCGCGTCCATCTCGCCCCGCTCGATCGCCACCATCGCCTCGTCGAGCCGTCGCACCGGCGACAGCACCCACCGGGCGAGCCGGAACACGAGCAGCACCCCGAGGGCGACCAGCACCAGCGCGATCGCCGAGATGAGCAGGATCTGCTGAAGGATCGCCGCGCGCGGTGCCTCCACATCTCCGGCCACCAGCACGGCACCGATCACGTCCCCGTCGTCGAACACCGGCTCGGCCAGGGCGGCGTCCGCGACGGTCCACGGGAACAGGACCGTCGGCTGCTCGGCACGCCGCCCGGAAAGCGCGAGTCTGACCCGCTCGGCGTCCTCGTCCGGGAGCGCGGCCGGGTCCTGCTCCCCCGCCGCCCAGACATTGCCGCCGAGATCGAAGACCGTGACCTCGATTCCGTACACCTCGCGGAAGCGCGCCACCTCGGCGTCGATCACGGCGGCGCTGCCGGACCGCAGGGCCTGACGCGCACTCGTGACGAAATACCCGAGGTCGCCGAGCTGCTGCGTGTAGAACGCCTGCTGGACGCTGTGCGCCGCACTCCATCCGGCTGCGCCGCCGAGCGCGGCCAGGATCGCGACGAGCGGCACGAGGAAGACGATGATCAGACGGCGCCGCATGGCTCAGGACCCCGCAAGACGATAGCCGACTCCGCGCACGGTCTCGATGACCCCACGGACTCCGGTCTTCTTCCTGATCGCTCCGACGTGCACCTCGAGCGAGTGCCCGAACCCGCGCCAGTCGGTGTTCCATACCTCACGGATCAGGCGCTCCTTCGGCACCGCCACCCCTGGGTATCGGGCGAGGACGGCGACGATGTCGAACTCCTTGCGTGTGAGGTCGATCGCCGTGCCGTCGACGAGCACCTGACGGGCGACGAGGTCGATGTCGACATGGCCGTCGTGCAGCAGCACCCGGGCGTCGGCCTCCGGTCTCATCGGCCTCGACCTCCGGGTGACCGCCTCGATCCTGGCGAGGAGCTCGTGCACGTCATAGGGCTTCACGACGAAGTCGTCCGCGCCCGCGCGCAGTCCCTTGATGCGTTCGGCGACCTGGTTGCGGGCGGTCACGATCACGATCGGAACCTCCGAGCGCCCCCGGATGCGACGGCACAGGTCGACGCCGTCGATGTCGGGGAGACCGAGGTCGAGGAGGACCACCTCGGTGTCGGCTCCCAGCATGCCCAGCGCGGCAGCGCCGTCCGCCGCGCGCACAGTCGCGTATCCCGACCGTCCGAGGAAGGCCTCGAGCGCCCCGGCGACCCGGTCGTCGTCCTCGACGATCAGAATCCTCATCGACTCCGCTTCCTGCTTCCCTCGGCGCCCGAGAACTCAGTCGCCAGCGGACGCACGCTGTGCAAATGCACTCTCGTAGAGGCACACGCTGGCGGCCGTCGCCAGGTTGAGGGATTCGGCACGACCGAAGATGGGCAGCTTGAGCACCTGGTCGGCGAGGGCCAGCGCATCGTCTTCGAGCCCCCGCGCCTCGTTCCCGAAGAGCCATCCGGTGGGCTCGGCGAGCACGCCCTCGGCGCGCGCCGCCAAGAGATCGTCACCCTTCACATCGGCTGCGAGGATGCGGAGACCTGCATCGTGTGCGCGCTTGACGACATCGGCGAGGTCTCCCCCGACCGACACCGGGAGGTGGAACAGCGAACCCGTCGTGGCACGCACCACCTTCGGGTTGTAGGGATCGACGGTTCGTCCCGTGAGCACGACGGCATCGGCGCCCGCCGCATCCGCCGCCCGGATGATCGTGCCGAGATTGCCGGGATCGCGCACCTCTTCGCAGATCGCCACCAGTCGCGGCGCGGCGTCGAAGATGTCGCGCACGGAGGTCGGTGTCTGCTGCACCACCGCCACGAGTCCCTGCGGGGTGACGGTGTCGGCCATCGCGTTGAGGACGTACTCGGTAACGTACTCGACGTCGATGTCGGCATCGGCGGCCTTCGCGCGGATGTCGGGGTGCCGCTCCCACCCGTTGGGCGTCGCGAACAGCTCGACGATCGCCTCGGGACGATAGGTGAGCGCTTCGCGCACGGACTGCGGGCCTTCCAGAAGGAACAGGCCCGTCTCGGTCCTCGCGCTTCGTTTGGTCAGCTTCGCGACGGCTCGGACTCGGGGCGAACGGGGGTTCTCCAGCACGATCACAGTCTAGGGAACGCCGGGCTGGTTCCCGCACCATCGGGATAAGGTGCCGGGATGACCCACAGCGCTGCTGCGAACACCTCTCGTCGGCGGGTCGCCCTCGCCGTTCTCGCTGTCGCGACGGTCGGGATCGGTCTGGTCGTCCATCGCGGCATGAGCGGTGCGGTCGGCGACATCGCGGGCGACGCGCTGTACGCCGTGCTCATCTACCTGCTCGTGGCCCTCGTCGCCCCGCGATGGCCTCGTCCCGCTGTGGCGTTCCTGTCCTTCGTGGTCTGCGCCGGCGTCGAGCTGCTCCAGCTCACCGGCCTTCCTCGCGAATGGGGAGCGATGTTCCCGCCGATCCGACTCGTCCTCGGCTCGGGCTTCGACCTGCGGGACCTCGCCGTGTACGCAATCGCGGTCGCCGCGACCTCCCTGATCGACATGGGAGTCACGCGGGCCGTGGGCCGCAGTGCATCCAGAAACGCCACAGGGCGCCCTCCCGAAGGAGAGCGCCCTGTGTGAAGAGGTGCTTACGCAGCCGACTTCGGTGCGTTGACGTCGGAGGGCAGAGCCTTCTTCGCCGTCTCGACCAGCGTCGTGAACGTCGCCGCGTCGTTGACCGCGAGGTCGGCGAGCATGCGACGGTCCACCGTGACACCGGCGATGCCGAGGCCCTGGATGAAGCGGTTGTAGGTCATGCCGTTCTGGCGAGCCGCAGCGTTGATGCGCTGGATCCACAGGCGACGGAAGTCACCCTTGCGCTTGCGACGGTCACGGTACGAGTAGACCAGCGAGTGGATGACCTGCTCTTTGGCCTTCCGGTACAGGCGCGAACGCTGTCCGCGGTAACCGGAGGCGCGCTCGAGGATGACCCGGCGCTTCTTGTGGGCGTTTACTGCCCGCTTGACTCTTGCCATTTTCCTGTGTTCCTATTCGTGCGTTCGGCGCGCGTCAGCGACCGAGAAGCTTCTTCGCGACCTTGGTGTCAGCCTTCGACAGCACCTGGTCCTGGTTCAGACGACGGGTGCGACGGCTCGACTTGTGCTCGAGGTTGTGGCGCATCCCGGCCTGCTGCTTCTTCAGCTTTCCGCTTCCGGTGATCTTGAAGCGCTTCTTAGCACCCGAGTGGGTCTTCTGCTTCGGCATCTTCTCTTCCTTCGTATGGCGCCTTCTCAGGCGACGGTGTCAACCCGCGGTGCGGGAGTTCTGGGGGCGGGAGTCACTCCGCCGGAGCCGCGGCCGGTGCGTCCGACTCGTTCTTCGCGTCGCGCGAAGCCTGCTTGTTCGCCGCGCGCTGCGCGTCGCGAACCGCATTCTGTTCCTGCTTGGCCTCGGACTTGCTCTTGAGCGGCGCCACGATCATGACCATGTTGCGACCGTCGATGGTCGGGTTCGACTCGACCGTGCCGAGCTCGGCAACGTCTTCGGCGAACTTGCGCAGCAGACGAACACCCTGCTCGGGACGCGACTGCTCACGACCACGGAAAAGGATCATGGCCTTGACCTTGTCGCCGGCCTTGAGGAACCCCTCGGCGCGCTTGAGCTTGGTCGTGTAGTCGTGGGCCTCGATCTTCAGACGGAAACGGACTTCCTTGAGGATCGTGTTCGCCTGGTTGCGGCGAGCTTCCTTTTCCTTCTGGGCGGCCTCGTACTTGAACTTGCCGTAGTCCATGATCTTGACGACGGGCGGCTTCGAGTTGGGGGCGACCTCGACGAGGTCGAGATCGGCTTCCTGCGCGAGGCGCAGCGCTGCCTCGATGCGGACGACGCCGATCTGCTCACCCGCGGGGCCGACGAGGCGGACCTCGGGGACGCGGATGCGCTCATTGGTACGGGGATCGCTGATGCGGAACTCCTTAGACGATGTGATTCGGCCACCGCGATGCTGTCTGCATCACGGGCGAAATCGGAATCGTCCCCGCCCACCGGCATTCAGACGCCGGCTCCGCACCCTACCTGCCGGGTCCGTCTTGCGAACGGAGCCGGTGGAGTGCAAGACCCGGTAGCCTTGAACGGCAAGCGCGGGTGGGAAGTGAATCCTCTTTCGATCCGGAGCATGACGCTCCGGAGCCCGCCAAAGTCTAACAGAAAGCAAGGCGAAGTGACGAACCAGGCACCGGACGAGGCTGCACGCGAGCGCGAAGAGCGCTGGGCACGTCAGGAGGAGGCCGCATCGTCGGCCACACGAGACATCGCCGATGTACCCGCCGTCGAGGTGATCACCACCGCCGCCGTGCACCTCATGAGCGCGGCAGCCGTCAAGCTCGGGCTCGCCGACGATCCGGACGCCGCGGCGCAGATCGACCTCGACGAAGCGCGCAAGCTCATCAACGCCCTCGCCGGACTCATCACCGCCGGCGCTCCGGAGATCAGCGACATGCACGCGCGCTCCCTGCGCGACGGCCTTCGTTCACTGCAGCTCGCCTTCCGCGAGGCCTCCACGATCCCCGACCCGATCGGCAAGGGCCCGGGCGAGAAGTGGACCGGACCGGTCAACTAGCTTCGGCGCAGGTGTGAGACCTGCGCAACCGACGGGCTCGAAGCCGCGCTTTCTCCGCCGCCGACAGAGCCGAGATGGCGGGCGAAGAAGCGCGCGGCATCCTCGCCGGCGAACTGCGGGACGCCCGTGTGGCCGCCCATGTTGGCGTAGAGCGTCTTCTCGGTCGATCCGAAGGCGTCGAACAGGTCGAGCGCCATCCGGCGGTCGTTGCCCTCGTCATCCCATTGCAGGAGGACATGCAGCGGGATGGTGACCCGACGCGCCTCCTCCATCGTCGTACAGGGCACATAGCTGCCGGCGAAGAGGCCTGCCGCGACGATGCGTGAGTCGATCGCGGCGAGACGTACTCCGATTGCGATCACCCCACCGGAGAATGCCGTCCGCTCGCCGATCTCGGGAAGGGCAAGAGCCTCGTCGAGCGTGGTCTGCCATTCCGGCACCGCCTGATCGACGAGAGGAAGTATCAGCTGGTCGATGACCTCCTCGCCCGGCCCTTCGCCGGCAGAGATCGCACGAACGAGGTCAGCCCGCGCCTGCGCCGCGCCAGGCAGCGGCGTTCGGTCGCCCGCTCCGGGCGCCTCGATCGAGATCGCAGCGAAGCCTTGCGCCGCCGCGCTGCGCGCTCGTGCCGCCAGGCGTGGGTACATTCGTCGCATGCCGATTCCGCCGGGTTGGCCCATCAGGATGAGGGGAACCGGCGCGGAGGAGGAAGCGGCTGGCGGCGTCCACATGATGCCGGAGATGTCACCGATGGTGAATTCGCGCTCGGTGAGTCCGCCGTCGAGATTCTGTTCAGAGGTGAAGTTCATGGTCGTGCCTTTCGGGAATGCTGCTGATATGCGGCGCTCCCGGACGACCTATCGCCCGACCGTGACTCCCCGGAGGAGCACCGACGTCACTTCGTTCACGGATACCACCTCCTCGCTTCCTGCACGGATCTCCGACGCTATCAGCACCGGCAGCAGCGATCGGACCGCGCACCTCCCCGCGGAGACGCGTTCCCGTTCCCGCCCGCGGTCCGAAGTGGAGACCGTCATCTCCGGCGACGAAGGATCAGGGCTCCAGGATCAGGGGGTCCGCGGTGGAGGGGCCGCTGCACGGGCCATCAGCGTGCGTCCAGACGATCGGTTCCTCGGATTCGTGGATGACGGTGCCCTGCGCGTCGAACAGGCGGATGTCGACCTCCTCCGGTGTCGACATGTCGAACATGAGCCGCCAGGTCCCGTCGTCCTGACGGGACGCCGCGAACAGGTTGGTCGAGGAGGTCTCGTCCTCCCCCGGCGCCGGTGAGCACTCCGCGTCCACGCAGAACTGGATGGCCGCGGTGTCCGGGAATACGCTCACGTCGACGACCACCCCGTTGACGTAGCCGATCGCCGGGCACGCGGTGTAGCAACCCGTGGTGCCGGTCGCGGCACCACCCAGGAGCGCGACCACGGCGAGGACTCGCATCAGACCGCGGGACATGCCCCGATCGTAGCGAACGTTCTCAGACGCTGCGGCGGAGCTTCACGGTCAGCGAGTCGGCGAGCACAGCGATGCGATCATCGGACGCCCAGCGCTGAGCGAGACGCGAGAGCACGGCATCGAGCACCTCACGCTCCAGACCGTCGACGAGCTCGAGGACCACGATCAGCTCGGGGCCCCGGAGCCGCGCGTTGGGATCGCCCGCAGCCACCGCCACGTCGATCACCGCCAGTTCGTGCGCCACGCTCTCCTGGAGAGCCGTGAACACCTCTGTCGACAGGAAGCTGGGCTCCCAGCGCTGCTCCTGAGCGATCGCCCAGACCGCGGGACGCCGGATCACGAACTCCGTCTCTGACGTCGGGTCGAGAACGATGAGATCGGTGTCCTCCGCCGACGCCGCCAACGCGGCTCGAACGGCCTCGACGGGGATCGGTCGCGCGGTCGGATCCCATGCCTGCATCGCCTGCACGGACGAGAAGACCGGCTGCACGCGCCGGCCGTCAGGCGCCGCGACCGTCACGATGGACAGTTCCTGCGTCTTGTCGACGGTGAGACCGCTCGGCGCGACCCCCTCCTCACCCTTCTCGGCGATAAGCGGAATCAGCACGCGCGCGGTACGGAAGGCGTCGACCACGTCGACCTGACTGCCTTCACCCGCACGGAACCGCAGCAGCGCGGCCAGCAGGGCGGGATCGGCGGAACCGTCGTCCGCCGCGTGCGGATTCGACTCGAAGCTGCGCCCCTCCCAGGGGACGCCCGCCGAATCGCCGTGGTTGCGCGATTCCGGCCCACAGGCGTGCGCGTCAGTCTCCTGCGACATCCAGAGCCTCAGCCAGCGTGAACGCGCCGGCGTAGAGTGCCTTGCCGACGATCGCACCTTCGACGCCCAGCGGCACGAGATCGCGGAGCGCGGCGATGTCGTCGAGGCTCGAGATCCCGCCGGATGCGACGACCGGTTTCGGGGTACGTGAGGTGACCTCGCGGAGCAGTTCGATGTTGGGGCCGCGAAGAGTGCCGTCCTTCGTGACGTCGGTGACGACATAACGGCTGCAGCCGGCGTCTTCGAGGCGGTCGAGAACCTCCCAGAGGTCACCGCCCTCCTTGGTCCATCCGCGGGCGGCGAGCGTCGTCCCCCGCACGTCGAGGCCGACCGCGATCGCCTCGCCGTAACGGCCGATCACATCGGCCGCCCACTCCGGGTTCTCCAGCGCGGCCGTGCCCAGGTTGATCCGGGTGGCGCCGCTCTCCAGAGCCGCCTCCAACGTCGCATCATCACGGATGCCACCGGAGAGCTCGATGCTCACGCCCTTGAACTGCTTGATGACCTTGCGCAGGATCGGTGCGTTGCTGCCACGGCCGAACGCGGCGTCGAGGTCGACGAGGTGGATCCACTTCGCTCCCTGCGCCACCCACTCCCCTGCGGCATCCAACGGGTCGCCGTAGCTGGTCTCGGTTCCGGCCTCGCCCTGGGTCAGGCGGACGGCCTTGCCCCCGGCGACATCGACGGCGGGAAGGAGCGTGAGCGAGGGGGACTGCGCGAAGTCGTTCATGGGGTCCTTGTATCGGGAAGCTCTACGGCCCGGTGCGGGCACGAGAACCGAGGGTAGTCCGCCGGACGGCGGGGAACAAAACGGGTGACGCCTGCCGGAGACGTCAGAGGCTTCCGACCCAGTTGCGCAGCAGTTGGATGCCGGCTTCCCCGGACTTCTCCGGGTGGAACTGCGTCGCCGAGAGCGGCCCGTTCTCGACGGCGGCGAGGAACGGGTCGCCGTACGTCGTCCAGGTCAAAACGGGCTCGGGGAACGGCGGGATGACGTCGAGTTCCCAGGACTGCGCGGCGTAGGAGTGCACGAAGTAGAAGCGCTCCTGCTCGATGCCTCGGAAGAGCACGCTGTCGGCACCGGGCTCGACCGTGTTCCAGCCCATGTGCGGCAGCACCGGGGCATTGAGCTCGGTGACCGCGCCGGGCCACTCGCCGAGCCCTTCGGTGTCGTGACCGCGCTCGACGCCGTGCTCGAAGAGGACCTGCATCCCGACGCAGATCCCGAGGACCGGACGGCCGCCGGCGAGACGGCGATCGATGATCTCGTCCCCTCCGTGGGCGCGCAGGGCATCGCGGACGGCCTGGAATGCACCGACACCGGGGACGACGAGTCCATCCGCCTCGAGAGCGGTGGCGCGGTCGCGCGTCAGCACGGCATCCGCGCCGGCGGCGACGAGCGCCTTCACCGCCGAGTGGACGTTGCCCGACTCGTAGTCGAACACCGCGACCCGGGGCGCTGCGCTCACAGCGCACCCTTCGTGGACGGGATCCCGTCGACGAGCGGATCCAGAGCCTTGGCCTCGCGGAACGCGCGGGCGAACGCCTTGTACTCCGCCTCGGCGATGTGGTGCGGATCACGCCCGCCGAGCACACGCACGTGCACGGTCAGACCGGCATTGAAACTGATGGCCTCGAATGAGTGACGCACCAGCGAACCGGTGAAGTGCCCGCCGATGAGGTGGTGTTCGAAGCCTTCAGGTTCTCCCGTGTGCACGAGATACGGACGACCGGAGATGTCGACGACCGCCTGCGCCAGTGCCTCGTCGAGGGGAACGAGCGCGTCGCCGTAACGGGAGATCCCGGACTTGTCCCCGAGAGCTTCGAGAATGGCTTGGCCGAGCACGATCGAGACGTCTTCCACCGTGTGGTGCGCGTCGATGTGCGTGTCGCCGGAAGCCCGCACCGTGAGGTCGGTCAGCGAATGCTTCGCGAAGGCGGTGAGCATGTGGTCGAAGAACGGCACGGACGTGTCGATACGGCTCGCCCCGGTGCCGTCGAGGTTCAGCTCGAGCTCGACGGTGGACTCCGACGTGCTGCGCACACGGTTCGCGGTGCGCGGGGTCAGTACGGGGGTGCTCATGAAGCCGATCCTATCGAGGCCAGCGCCTCGAGGAACGCGGTGGTCTCGGCCTCCGTGCCCGCGCTGACCCTGAGGTGTCCGGGGATGCCGACATCGCGCACGAGCACGCCGCGGTCGTACAGGTGCTGCCAGGTGGCCCGCGGGTCGGCGACGCCGCCGAACAGGACGAAGTTCGACCACGATTCGTGCGGCTGGTATCCGAGCGCTTCGAGGGTCGCCGTGATCCGATCGCGCTGCTCGACGATCTCCTCCACCATCGCGAGCATCACGTCGGCGTTGCGCAGGGCCGCTATCGCCGCCGCCTGGGTGAGAGCGCTCAGGTGATAGGGCAGACGCACCAGACGCAACGCGTCGATGAAGGCGGGGTCGGCAGCGAGGTACCCGACCCGGGCCCCGGCGAAGGCGAAGGCCTTGCTCATGGTGCGCGAGACGGCGAGACGCGGGCGTCCGTCGAGCAGAGTCAGGGCGGAGATCGCATCGCGCGGCGCGAACTCCTGGTACGCCTCATCCACGATCACGATGCCTCGGGCCGCGTCGTACACGGCTTCGATCACGTCCAGCCCGAGCGGCGTGCCGGTGGGGTTGTTGGGAGAACAGAGGATGACCACATCGGGATCGGCGGCCCGCACCTGCTCGGCAGCCTCGTCCGGGGTGATCGTGTAGTCGGGCTGACGCGTGCCGGCGATCCAGCGTGCTCCCGTCCCCTGGGCGATGAGCGGGTACATCGAATACGTCGGCGCGAAACCGAACGCCGTGCGCCCGGGACCTCCGAAAGCCTGGAGGATGTGCTGGAGAACCTCGTTCGAGCCATTGCCGGCCCAGATCTGCTCCGGTGTGAGCCCATGCCCCAGGTACTCCGCGAACGACTCGCGGAGCGTCGTGAACTCCCGGTCCGGATAGCGGTTGACGTCGCGGATCGCGACGGCGATGTCGTCGAGGATGTCGCTCGCCACCGCGTCGGGGATCGGATGCGTGTTCTCGTTCACGTTGAGCGCGATCGGGAGCGGCGCTTGCGGAGCGCCGTATGGCGTCAATCCGCGAAGATCGTCGCGTAGCGGGAGATCGTTGAGGGAGAGGGTCACCCTTCCCATGTTAAGCGGCGCCTTGCCTCGATGACGCAAAGTTGCTGCTGTGCTGCCGCCGCCGGATCAGTTCACGTACTGGGCCGGGATGGCGAGCGTCTGGCCGATCTGGAGTTCTCCACCGCGCAGCAGGTTCATCCGGCTGATCTCACCGATGACGTCGCGCGGGTCGGCATCGGGAGCGACGCTGGTGGCGATCGACCAGAGGGTGTCTCCTGGCATGACGGTCACCGTCTCGACGCTGACGGCGGCCGAATCTGCTCCCGAAGCGATCGCGCTGCCACCGCTGAGCGCCGCGAAGGCGATACCGATCGCGAGCGGCACCGAGGCGAAAGCCAGCAGCACGGCGCGGCCACGCGTCGTCAGTCGGAGTCGCGTCGTGGGACGGGTCGACGCCGGAATGACTGCTGCGGTGCTGAAGCTGATGCTGCTCATGTGGTGCTCCTTAGCCTGTCCCGGAGCGGTGAGGCCGCCGGGGAAGTTGGCGTAGCGTTCGCATTCCCGTCTCGGCCGGGAGCCGTGAATGCGAAGCTACGTACCGAAGATATCTTCGAGTTCGAACATCTGTCAAGTATTCTTCGAAACCGAATCCGGAAATGAGCCGACACGCTCGAACAGATCTTCCAGATCGGCCCGTTTCTCGGATACGGTTTCGATAAGGACACCCCACCACGGGCCTCCGACATTCGAAGAGGGACGTCGGATCACGCACTGAAGGAGCACCATGAGCGAGAACTCTGCCCCCGAGTCGGAGGCACCGCGCACGCGCCGCCGGAAGAGCCTCAGCCCGAAGCAGATGGCGATCCTCGAGGTCATCCAGAACTCGATCGCGCACCACGGCTACCCGCCGAGCATGCGCGAGATCGGCGACGCCGTCGGTCTCAAGTCCCTCTCCAGCGTCACCCACCAGCTCGGGCAGTTGGAGCTCAGCGGCTATCTGCGTCGCGACCCCGGGAAGACCCGCGCCATGGAAGTGCTCATCGACCTCCCGGGGGCCAGCACCGAGAATCCCGCCGACGTGGCGACACCGGTCGGCGATGCGGCACTCGTCCCCCTGGTCGGACGCATCGCCGCGGGTGTGCCGATCACCGCCGACCAGCAGGTCGAGGAGATCTTCCCGCTCCCCCGCCAGCTGGTGGGCAAGGGCGACCTGTTCATGCTCAAGGTCTCCGGCGAGTCGATGATCGACGCCGCCATCTGCGACGGCGACTGGGTCGTCGTCCGTTCGCAGAACAGCGCCGAGAACGGCGAGATCGTCGCGGCGATGCTCGACGGCGAGGCCACCGTCAAGGTGCTGCGCCGTCGCGACGGCCACACGTGGCTGCTCCCGCGCAACTCGGCGTTCGAGCCCATCCTGGGCGATGAAGCCGTGATCCTCGGCAAGATCGTGGCGGTGCTCCGCGCGGTCTGAGACGAGAGCACGACGAAGGCCCTCCCGGTTCCCTGGAGGGCCTTCGTGTGCGCCCCGCGTGACGCTCGTGCCAGCGCCCCATAGGCTCGAAGCATGACGTCGTCCCCCTACGGTTCCTGGCCTTCGCCTTTCTCCGCGGCATCAGTCGCGGCGTCCTCTCCTCGCATCGACGGCGCCCGCTTCGTCGGCACGGAGATCTGGTGGGGTGAGTCGGTGCCGTCCGAGAAGGGACGGGTGACGGTACGGAGTTCCACGGGCGCCGAGGTCCTCCCCGCGCCCTGGAACGCCCGCTCCCGCGTGCACGAATACGGTGGCGGCGCCTGGACGGCGGACGATCGGGGGACGCTCTACTTCGTCGACGCCTCAGACCAGCGGGTGCGCCGCCTGACCCCCGACGGGGATCTCGTCACGCTCACCGCTGCCGGTCCCGCGCACGGAGGTCTGCGCGTGCAGGACGGACGTCTGCTCGCCGTGCGCGAAGACCTCTCGACCACACCGCACCTCCGCGCGATCGTCGAGATCCCGCTCGACGGCTCCGCCGCAGAAGACGAGTCCGCGGTCAGCGTGATCGTGCAGGGCGAGGGGTTCTTCGCCCACCCCGCATTCTCCCCTGACGGGACCCGCGCCGCGTGGGTCGCCTGGGAACGGGGGAAGATGCCGTGGGAGAGCGCGCGCGTGCAGATCGCCGAGGTCGACGGAGGCCTCCCGCGGACGATCCCCTCGCGAGCGGCGCTGCAGCCCGAGTGGCTCAGCGACACGGAACTGGTCTTCGCCGACATCGCCGATGACCGCTGGACACTCCACCGCATCGCCATCGACGGGGTGACGCCTTCCGGATCCCCGCGGCCGCTGGCCCCGTCCGATGCCGACACGGGCTACGGGCTCTGGGTGCTCGGCAACCGCTGGTATCAGCCGTTGGAGGACGGCCGCATCGTCGCCGTCCGCACGAACGGGCGCGACGACGTCGTCGTGATCGACACCGGAGGGGGCGAGAGCATCATCGAGTTCCCCGGCGACGGTCATGTGAGCGTCGATGCGGTCCACGGCACCCGGGTGCTGCTCTCCGGCAACGGTTCCCGGGTGGCGGCGGGGCTCTGGTGCGTCGATATCGAGTCGGGGGAGGTCGTCGCCGTGCGCGGCGGGGAGCCCGTCGATCCGCGCTGGATGCCGGCGTCGATGTCGATCGAGATCGACGGTCCGCACGGCGCCGTGCACGCATTCGCCTATCCGCCGGCGAACCCCGACGAGGAGGCCCCCGACGACGAGCTCCCGCCCTACGTCGTGCTGGTCCACGGCGGACCGACGGCGCATGTGACCGGGGCAGCCTCGGCAGCGATCGCCTTCTACACGAGCCGCGGGATCGGCGTGCTCGACGTGAACTACGGGGGCTCCACCGGCTATGGTCGTGCCTATCGCGAACGCTTGGACGGCCAGTGGGGTGTCGTCGACGTCGACGACGTGATCGCGGCGGCGCGGGGCCTGGCTGCCTCCGGGCTCGCCGACCCCGACCGCCTGGCCATCCGCGGCGGATCGGCAGGCGGCTGGACCGTGCTGTCGGCACTGGTACGAGGCGGAGCCTTCGCCGCGGGGATCAGCCGCTACGGCGTCGCCGACCTGCGCATGCTGGCCGCGGAGACTCATGACTTCGAGGCATCGTACATCGACGGTCTGGTGGGCCCGCTGCCCGAGTACGAGCATCTGTACGTCGAGCGTTCACCGCTCACGCACACAGATCGCATCACTGTCCCGGTCCTGCTCCTGCAGGGCGGCGAGGACCGCGTCGTCCCTCCATCCCAGTCCGAGGCGATCCGCGATGCTCTGGCAGAGCGCGGCATCGAGCACGAGTACGTCCTCTATCCCACCGAGGGACATGGTTTCCGGAGCGCGGAGACCATCGTCGACTCCCTCGACCGCGAGCTGGCGTTCCTCGGCCGCGTCTTCGGCTTCCACCCGCGCCCGTGACGGGCTGTCGACTCGTCACGGCAGTGCCGGAGAGTCGGGGCCTGAGAGCCCGGGGCTACTCTCCCACGCGATTGCGCAGACGCATGGCACGGTCGGCCTCACGGGTGTCCTGACGCTCGCGCAGGGTCTGCCGCTTGTCGTATTCGCGCTTGCCCTTCGCCAGGGCGATCTCGACCTTGGCACGACCGTCGGAGAAGTACAGCTTCAGCGGGATGAGGGTGTATCCCCCGGCCGAGACGGCGTGCGCGATCTTGGCGATCTCCTCGCGATGGAGGAGCAGCTTGCGGATGCGTTTGGCCGAGTGGTTCGTCCAGTGCCCCTGCGAGTACTCGGGGATGTGCACGGAATCGAGGAAGACCTCGTTCCCCTTCACGAACGCATAGCCGTCACTGAGGTTGGCGCGACCCTGACGCAGCGACTTGACCTCGGTGCCGGTGAGCACCATCCCCGCTTCGTACGACTTCTCGATCGTGTAGTCGTGACGTGCGCGACGATTGGTCGCGACGACCTTCTCTCCGCGTTCCCTGGGCATGATGCTCTCCTGTTGCCGTGATGAGCTCGATCGATCGTTCCGACCGAGCAGCCTTTCAGGCTATCAGGTACGCAGCCAGCGTCGGATCGCGAAGCCGGCGGAGAGCGCGGCGAGGATCACGCCGATCCCGATCAGCACGGGAACCACGAGAGCCGCGTCCTGCATCGTGACCCATGTGGTGATGAACGGCACCCTCCCCCGCAGGTAGCCGTTGACCCCGAAGTGCATACCGGCGACGACGGCGACGCTGGCCAGAGCCGAGCCGAGGAAGGCGGCGAACACGCCCTCGAGGACGAACGGCGTCTGGATGAAGCGGTTCGAGGCTCCGACCAAGCGCATGATGCCGATCTCCTTGCGCCTCGCATACGCGGACAATCGGATGGTCGTGCCGATCAACAGGGTCGCCGCGATGAGCATGAGCACGGCGATTCCCACCGCGATGTAGGTCGCGACCGTCAACGCGGAGAACAACGGCTCGAGATACTGCAGCTGGTCCTTGACCTGCTCGACCCCGGCCTGTCCACTGAACGCCTCGGCGAGCACCTGCGACTGACCAGGGTCCTTCATCGTGACGAAGAACACCTCGAACGCCTGGTCGGGCGAGAGCACGCTCGCCTGGTCCGCGCCGAGCTGGTCGACGAGCTTGGCGTACGTCTCTTCCTTCGTATCGAAGGTCATGGAGCTGATGAGCGGCTTGAGCGCGTCACCCTCGAGCTGAGCCCGGACGGAGGCGACCTGCTCCTCGCTCGCCGCGCCGTCGAGGCACGTCTCGGATTCCGAGACCGCCGAACACATGTACACCGCCACCTGGGCACGTTCGGCCCAGTACCCGCGCATGACCCCGATCTGCCCCTGCATGAGGATCGCGGCGCCCACGAACGTCAAGGAGACGAAGGTGACGAGCACGACGGAGATCACCATCGAGATGTTCCGCCGCAGGCCGCCCAGGGCTTCGGTCAGGATGAGTCCGATTCTCATGAGGTCGGGCCCACTTCCTCGTCGTCTTCATCGGAGAGTCCGAGGCGATCGGCGACGCCGAGCTCGGCGACGTCCACCGTCGGCAGAGCGATCGGATGGGTACGCGGCCGGATCACCGTCGGAGGTTCCACGACAGCACGAGGCTCCGCGACAGCAGGGGTCTCCGCGACAGCAGGAGGCTCCACGACTCCGGCCGCGGCGCCGGTCTCCGGGGAATGCACCGGCTCCGGAGGTTCGACCGTGCGCGGGGCCGGGGGAACCACGGTCTCTCCCTCGCGGTCGACGGAGGACGCGGCCGCCTTGCGCTGAGTGCTGAGCTCCTCGGCCAGCGCGGCACGCACCACCGAGAGATCGGCTGTCTGACGCTGCACCTCCTGGACCGCGGTGAGAGCAGCCGCCGCCGCCGCTCCGCGCACCTCCTCCGGGACGAGGCGCGGGATGTTGGAGGTGTCGCCGTATCCGCCGTGCACCTCGTCGCGCACCATCTCCCCGTCACGCAGCTCGATCACTCGGCGCTGCATCTGGTCGACGAATCCGGCTTCGTGCGTGGCCATCAGCACAGTGGTGCCGCCGGCGTTGATGCGAGCGAGCAGCTGCATGATGTCGACCGACGTCGCGGGGTCGAGGTTTCCGGTCGGCTCGTCGGCGAGCAGAACCTGGGGACGGTTGACGAGGGCTCGCGCGATGGCGACCCGCTGCTGCTCTCCACCCGAGAGCTCGTGGGGCATCCGCTTCTGTTTGCCGTCGAGACCCACGAGGGCGAGAGCCTCCGGAACCGCCTGCTGGATGAAGCCGCGCGACGAACCGGTCACCTGAAGCGTGAACGCGACGTTCTGGTAGACCGTCTTCGAAGGCAGCAACCGGAAGTCCTGGAAGACCGACCCGATGTGGCGGCGGAAGTAAGGCACCTTCCGGTTCGCGAGCGCGCGCAGGTCTCTGCCGAGCACCGCGACCCGCCCCGACGTCGGGACGTCTTCGCGCAGAATAAGGCGCAGACAGGAGGACTTGCCGGAACCCGAGGCTCCGACGAGGAAGACGAACTCCCCGCGTTGCACCTCGAAGTCGACTCCGGAGAGGGCGGGCTTCGACGTCCCGCGGTAGCGTTTCGTGACGTTCTCGAACCGAATCATGGCGCTACGAGCCTACGTGCGGGCTGTCGCCTGGCCGCGAGCGACACCCCGCACGGCGCTTCCGCCCTCAGGGCCGGATGGGGAGAGCTCCCCATCCGCGACCCGGTGGCGCGTCGCCTCCCACTGCTATACATGAAGATGTCGGCTGCAGGAAGCAGCTGCCGAGTTCTTTCAAGGGGGAGCCATGACAACGCCCGCAGGATGGTACGACGACGGATCGGGTCGACAGCGCTGGTGGGACGGCCAGCAGTGGACCGAGCACTTCGCCCCGGAGGCCGCGGACGCCGCGGTCGATCCCGACGCGCACGCCGGGTCCTCGGAACAGGCCGGGTCCTCGGCATCGTCGATCGACGACACCGTGATCCGTGCGTCCGACGACACCGCGACCACACCCCCGTCGCCGGACGCGACCGCACCGACGACTCCCCTGAGCGACGACCTCGGCGCCTACTCCGCACCAGCCGCTCCGGCCGCTCCAGCCGCCCCGGCGGAGGTTCCGACGCCGTCGGCCGACGTCTACCCCGGCACCGCACCGGCGTACTCCGGCAGCACGACGGGGTATCCGGCTGCAGCCCCGTACGGGCAGCCTGCCGTCGAGGAACCGAAGAAGCTCTCGATCCTCGGACTCGTGGGGCTCGGGCTCGGGGTGCTCGGCACCATCCTGGTCTTCATCCCGGTGATCGGATTCTTCGGCTTCATCCTGCTCGGCGCGGGATTCATCGTGTCGCTCATCTCGCTGTTCCTCAAGGGGAAGAAGTGGCCGGGCATCGCCGGACTCATCCTGGCGGTCGTCGGGACGATCATCGGCATCGTGATGTCGTTCGTCTACCTCTTCGCCTTCGCACAGGGAGTGAGCGAGGAGATCGACAAGCTGCCCACCTCTTCTCCGTCGATCGAGGCCACCGCGCCGAGCGATACCGACGGCTCCGAAGGAACGGATGTCGGAGTTCGTCCGACCGCTCCTGAGGTCGCGCAAGGTCTGACGGCCATTCTCTCCTCGTCGGGTGCAGAGGGGTACACCGAGGCTCAGATCACCTGCCTCGCCGACCTCTTCGTCGCCTCCGACCTCGACAATGCGACGCTGCGCACGATCGCCGACAGCGACGGCACCCTCACCGACACCGATGCCCTGTACGGTGTCGCCGAGGTGCTCGGCGACACCGATGCGATCACCGGGTGCTTGGTGCCCTGACCCGTCCCCAATGGGCCAAGAAGGCCTCGGGAGCACCGTGCTCCCGAGGCCTTCTTCACGTGATCGTCTTCTCATTCGACACAGACCCCGCAGCGCCGCTACCGTCGTCACTGACGGCCCAGCCCCTGTGGAGAGGCCTGCGTGGCGAGAACGACCTCACCGCGCATCCGCCGACCGAGAAAGACGCACGGAACGCCTGATGACAACACCTGCCGGTTGGTACGACGACGGCTCCGGAAACCGACGGTGGTGGGACGGACTGCAGTGGACGGAGCACGTCGTCACCGGGCAACACGCACCCGCCACCGAGACGACCGCAGCCGAGACGACCGCAGCCGAGACGACCGCAGCCGCGTCGACCCCCGCCGGGTCGACTCCGGAACCGGCCGCACCTGTCGTTCCCTCCGCCGACGCCGAGCAGGCGCCCTTCGTCCCGCCATACACGCTCGCCGGCCAGACGTTCTCTCCATCGGCTGCCGCAGCACCCCAGACCAGCACGACCTCCGCGCCCTATGGCGGGTATCCGGCGGCCACGTGGCCGATGGCTCCTTCTCCGCAGCCTGCGGCCGGAGTGCCGGTGGTGGGCATCTTCGGCCTGGTCGCCGTCATCGTCGGCGTCGTCAGTGCCTGCATTCCCGCGATCGCGATCGCCGGATGGGCCCTTCTCGCGGTCGGGTTCGTGATGTCGCTCATCTCCCTGTTCCTCCGCGGAAGGAAGTGGCCGGGGATCACCGGTCTCGTCATCGCCGTGGTCGGTGCGATCCTCGCTGCCGCTGTGTCCTTCCTGGTGGCCGCGACGACCTCGTCGCCGGATACCGACGGCACGTCGTTCGGCACTCCCAGCGAACGGCCGACGGATGGCGGCACCGCCACCGAGAGCCAGGACCCCTCGTCGATCGAGGGTGCCGAGATGGTGCCCTTCGCCGACCTCGAAGTGGGCGACTGCCTGCCATTGGTCGAGTACGGCGAAGACGAATTGGTGTTCGAGCTGCCCGTGGTTCCCTGTGAGCAACCGCATACCGACGAGGTCTTCTTCATCTACGACGTCGAGGACGGCGAATTCCCCGGCGACGACGTGCTGAACGAAAGTGCGTGGAACGGCTGTTATGAGGCGTTCGAGGCGTATGTCGGCAGATCCTACGAGGCTTCCGAACTCGACTTCTACAACTACCAGCCGACGAAGGCGACCTGGATCCGGGAGAACGACCGCACCGTGCAGTGCATCCTCTTCAGCTACGAGGATGTGACCGGGACCCTCCGCGACTCCGGGCGCTGAACGCGCGCGCGCAGCAAGAAGGCCCCGGATCGCTCCGGGGCCTTCTTCGTGGACTCAGTCCTCGATCTTGCGCTTACGCCAACGGATGCCCGCGGAGATGAAGTCGTCGAGATCGCCGTCGAAGACGGCCGCAGGGTTGCCGGACTCCTGACCCGTGCGGAGGTCTTTCACCAGCTGCTGGCCGTAGAGGAAGTAGGAGCGCATCTGGTCGCCCCAGCTCGCGGTGATGTTGCCCGCGAGCTCCTTCTTCTTCGCCGCCTCCTGCTCCTTCTGCAACAGCAGCAATCGGGTCTGCAGCACGCGCATCGCTGCGGCGCGGTTCTGGATCTGCGACTTCTCGTTCTGCATGGAGACGACGATGCCGGTCGGGAGGTGGGTGAGGCGCACGGCCGAGTCGGTCGTGTTGACCGACTGCCCACCGGGACCGGAGGAGCGGAAGACGTCGACGCGGATATCGCTCTCCGGGATGTCGACCTCGGTGGCCTCCTCCATCAGCGGGATGACCTCGACGGCGGCGAACGACGTCTGGCGCTTGTCGGCCGAGCCGAACGGGCTGATGCGCGCGAGGCGATGCGTTCCGGCCTCGACCGAGATGGTGCCGAAGGCGTAGGGCGCGTCGATCTCGAAGGTCGCCGACTTGATGCCCGCGCCCTCTGCGTAGGACGTGTCCATGACCTTGACCGGGTACTTGTGCCGTTCCGCCCAGCGCAGGTACATGCGCATCAGCATCTCGGCGAAATCGGTGGCGTCGTCGCCGCCCGCGCCGGAGCGGATCGTGATGATCGCGGATCGCTCGTCGTATTCGCCGTCGAGCAGCGTCTGCACCTCGAGCTGGTTGATCAGGTCGGTGAGGGCGGCGAGTTCGGCACGAGCCTCCTGTGCGGAGTCCTCATCGCCCATCTCGTTCGCGAGCCCGACGAGCACCTCGAGGTCGTCGAGACGCTGAGCGATGCCGGTGATGCGGGCGAGCTCGGACTGACGGTGGCTGAGTGCGCTGGTCACCTTCTGCGCGTTCTCGGTGTCGTCCCAGAGGTCGGGGGCGCCGGCCTCCTCGCTGAGACGCGCGATGTCGTCGCGGAGACGGGAGACATCGACGACCTCGCTGATGTCGCCGAAGGTGTGCCTGAGCGCCTGGATTTCGGCGGAGAGATCTAGTTCGAGCATGACACCTCAGCCTAACGTGCCGCCTGCCCGCGCGGGGACCCCGTCGTCCGAGATCCCTGGTCGAGCGGAGTAGCGTGAAGCTGTGAGCAGTGCATCGACGGTCCTTCGGCAGTTCGGACCCATGGTGTACCTGCCGACGATCCTCTTCGCACTCGGCGAGGGAGCCGTGATCCCGCTGATCCCGGTGCTCGCCGCATCCATGGGCGCAGACGTGGCGTTCGCGGCACTCGTGGCCTCCGCGCTCGTCATCGGGCAGCTGTGCGGGAATCTCCCCGCCGGATGGGCAGTGGGCAAGATCGGCGAGAGATACACGATGGTGATCGCCGGCGTGATCGCGATCGTCGCCGGGATCGGGATGTTGTTCGCGCCGTCGCTGGGCGTGCTGGCGGCATCCGTGTTCCTCCTCGGGATCTGCGCGGCGGCCTTCGGTCTCGCCCGGCACGCCTTCATGACCACCCGGGTGCCGGTCGCCTTCCGCGCGCGCTCCCTCTCCCTTCTCGGCGGCAGCTTCCGCCTCGGTATCTTCATCGGACCGTTCGTGGCCGCAGGACTCCTGCAGCTGTTCGGGAGTGAGAGCGCGGCGATCTGGTTCTTCCTCGCCTGTCTCGTGGTCATGGTGGTGCTGGTGCTCTTCGGGCCCGACCCGGAGAAGATGATCCCTCCCGTTCCGGCGAGCGCCCACGAGCGCTATCTGGAAGACTCCGGCGAGGCGGTGAGCGGGTCGATCCCGACAGTCGAACGCCTGGGCATCTTCCAGACGATGTGGCGCCAGCGGGCGGTGCTCGGACGCCTCGGACTCGCCGCCGCGTCGCTCTCCGCCGTGCGCTCGGCTCGTCAGGTCGTGCTGCCGCTCTGGGGACTGTCGCTGGGATTGGACGCCTCGACCATCGCCCTCGTCGTCGGTGTCTCCGGGGCCATCGACTTCGCCCTGTTCTACGCGAGCGGGCAGGTGATGGATCGCTTCGGTCGACTGTGGGCGGCGATGCCCGCGATGGTGCTCATGGGAGCCGGCTTCCTCGCGCTGTCCTTCACGCATGACGTCGATGCGGCCGTGCTGTGGTTCGGCATGTTCGCCGCGGTCCTCGGTGTCGGCAACGGCCTGTCGAGCGGGATCCTGCTGACCCTGGGCGCCGACGTCGCGCCGAAGCGTGAACCCGCGGCCTTCCTCGGTTCCTGGCGCACGCTCACCGACGCGGGCGGGGCGATCGCTCCGCTACTGGTCTCGGCCATCACCGCTGTCGCCGCCCTGCCGTTCGCGGCGGCCGCGATGGGTGTGGTCGGTCTGGTCGGCGCCCTCGGCTTCCTGCGCTGGATCCCGCAGTTCGTCCCTCGCGAGCGACCGGAAGCCGACGACGACTCCTCCGAAGGAGAACAGGAATGATCTCGACTCTGGAAGCGGACGCCCACCGCCTCATCTCGGCCTTCGCTCCCCGATCGGAGCGCGACCGCGCCGCGCAGGCCGACTTCGCCTCGTTCTTCGGGGCCGACGGAGGCCCGGTGCATCGTGAGTCGGGCCCGGATCACCTCACCGCGTCATGTGTCGTGTTCGATGTGTCGCTCGAGCACACGCTGCTCGTCTTCCATCGCAAGGGGCAGTTCTGGGTGCAGCCGGGAGGTCACGTCGAGGACGGAGACGATTCGGTCCTGAGCGGTGCATTGCGCGAACTGCGCGAGGAGACGGGTATCGCGGTGGACCCGGCGGCCGCACCTCTCGCCTACGATCTCGACCATCACGGACTTTCGTCCCGCTTCGGCTCCTGCGCCTCGCACCACGACGTCGGGATCGCCGTGGTCGTCGACCGCGACGCTGCGCTCACGGTGAGCGAGGAATCGGAAGACCTGCGCTGGTGGCCGGTCGACGCGCTGCCGGCCGAGGTGCCGCCGCAGCTCGTTCCTCGACTCGACGGACTGCTCGCGCAGCTGCGCTCCCCACGCTGATCCCCAGGGGCCGGTCACCGCAGGGGCCGGTCACCGCAGGGGCCGGTCACCGCAGGGCGGTGCGACTCGTGGCGGTCGACTCCAGCGGGACGCCGTCGGGCACGAACACGGACACCAAGGGCGGTCGCCACTCCGCCGTGACGGTGACTCGTGCGGTGACGCCGTCAGGCGTGCCTGCGGCGGTGATCGACGCCTCCCCCGGCAAGGCGGACACCATCGCCTCGGCTTGCTGCTCGACGCCGTCATCCGTGAGTTCGGCACGCACGCTGCCGTCGCGCACCGCCAGGGTGAAGCCGTCCGCTCCGGCGAGCGCGGCGGAATCGGCGAGCGCATCCAACCGCTTCTGGGCGATGTAGAGATCGGTCGCGCAGACGCACACGAAGATCACAGCCAGAGCCAGAAGCACGTAGCCGAGGGTGAGGAGCAGCACACTCCCCTCTTCGTGGTCGCCGACGGCGCCCGTCCCTGTCCGGGACAGGTCTCTCATTCTGCGCCCCACAGTCGCGACACCTTCTGCACCGCTTCGGCTTGCACGGGGACAGCGGTCGAGCGATCGAGTCCGAGCATCTCCGGCACCAATGGAAGCCGCACCGACGTCGTGACGGTGACGACGATGGTCGCCCCGGCTGACGGGCACTCGACCGCGCGTGGGGTGCAGACGATCGTCAGATTCACCGCTTCCTCATCCAGACCGTACTCGTCCACGATCCCCGCCAGCACCGCATCGCTCCTCTCCGCCGCCGTCGTCGCATCGGGTGCGCGCGCGACGACACGGGCGACGTGCCGTGCTGCTGCCTCGGCTCCGAGCGTCTGTTCCTGGATCGCACCGAGCGCGATCACGAGATAGATGAGCGGCACGAGAAGGATCACCCCCACCGCGATGAACTCGAGCGCGGCCGATCCCTCGTCATTCTTCTCCGAAAGTCTCGGCAGGTGCACGAGCCTCCACCTCCATCGCGAGGGGGAGGCCGATCAGTCCGAGCAGCGGAAACGTCGTGCGGACCCGGACGTCGACCGTCTCGTACGGCGGGGCGCCGGAGAAGCCGATTCGGATGTCCTCGGCGTAGTCCGCCCCCACCGCTCGCGAGATCACGTCTCTGGTGCGTGCGATGCCCTCCTCCGGGGTCGTATCGGCGAGAGCCGCGTGGTAGGCGCCTTCGACGGCAGCGTCGTGCACCACGTTGCGCACGTACACCGCGAAGGCGAGCTGCAGCACAGCGAGTGTGAGGGCGGTGAGGAGCGTTCCGACCAGCACGAACTCCACCGGGCTGGAGCCGCGATCATCCGCGCAACCACTCCGGTCCCCCATGTCAGAGCCCCGAGACCCTCTGGATCGCCTGCTCGAACAGCGAGGTCAGAGCAGGACCGGCGACGGCCCAGATGAGCACCACCAATCCCGCGGTCATCAATGTAACTAGTGCCTGATCCCGTTAGTCGTCGCCGTGCCCTGCGATGTCGATGTGAGCTCGGTGCCCACCTGGAGTGACGGCGATTCGTGCACTGACCGTCCGGAGGAACTCGCGGCGTTCTCCGACGTCGAGATCGTCCCACCGTTCGAGAAGGATCGGGAGCACCCGGAGCGGAGCGGCTTTCCGCACCTCCGTCGTGCGGAGCTCCTGCTCGAGTGCCGTCTGCTCTGCGGCATAGCGATCGCGAAGGGTCACATACGCCGCCTGCGGGATTCCGATTTCGAGCCGGCCCTCGATGAGTGAAACCTGCTTATTCGCCAGTTGCGCGAGCCTGCGCTTGGTGTCGTCGGTCGGGTCGCTCGTAATGCGTTGAGGGCGCTGGATGATGGCCTCGGCTGCCTCCTGCCGAATCCGGTCCTCACGCTCGTCCAGCCATCCCCGCACCGCGACATCGATGGTGCTTTCTTGCACGTAGCTTCCCGCGTGCTTGCCCTTCTCCTTCGCGTCCTTGCATCGATACACCGGCGCCCGGTCGGCCCCGTGAGCACCCCCGTGCATCTTCGAGCCGCAAGCGCACCACACCATTCCGGAAAACGCGTAGAGCGATCGTTCGCTTCGTCGATACACGCGCCGACGGCGGCGGGATTCGAGGTAGGCATCCCATTCCTCGGGCGCGATGAGTGGCACGTGGATGCCCTGCTTCGTCTCGCCGTGGTAGCTGATGAGTCCTGCCGCGAATCCGGAGTCAGGTGCGCGCCGGAGCGTGCGTTCGGACCACAGGCCGTGGCCCTTCGCCCCTAGCCCCCGGCAGGTCGAGTGGGAGGCGGATCCTGACGATCGTTGCAACACGACGAAAGGATGTCTCCCATCTAATCGGACATGGTCGATAGTCTGTCGTCCGAAGAGGGGACAGACATATTGGTCGCGGTCCATTTATCTTGACTGCGTGGACATTCTCTGGTGTCCGCGTAGTCAAGATAGATCGGAGACGCCATGCGTCGAACACGCCATGCCGTCGTGGGCATCACGCTCGCGCTGCTCATGACCATCGGGCTTGCAGCACCTGCTTCGGCAACAGCCTCTGCCCCGGCAGCGAGGGAAGCCGTGAGCGTCTCGGCCCCACCCGGTGCAGCACTGGCCGCGGCATCGGCGGCTGCTGCGAAGGCGGGCCCGCAACGATGGGCAATCTGTGGGAGTACAAACTGGGGGAGCAAGAATCCCAAGACATGTAAGTCGTCGTACACGGTGTACGAGTGGAACACGGCGATGCAGCGACCTGTGATCAAGTTCCAGGTGACCAATGGGACGAACATCTGGCCCTATGTCGCGAAGGGGTATCAAGCAACCCAGGACTGGTGCGCCAAGAACAGCCTGACGTGTGGAGTCATCACCTCAGTAGGGGTTACCATCGTGTTCGGCTGGATTCAAGCTGCTACCGGATGAATGGGGCCTGAAATGAACACGCGAAAGATTCTGCGCGCCGCCCTGTTGGGCGCAGGTGCTTATGTTTCGTCGCTCGTGATCCTGCTTCTTCTTGGCGTCACGCTCGGCCTGAACGAGTACCTCGTGGTCGCGGCCACGGTGATCGTGCTCTTGCCGATCGTGACAGTCCTGATGCGCCGGCTTCGCAAGTGGCAAGCCTCGCACCGGGTGGCTGCTGATCCAGCATCTCTGAACTAGCGAGCTATCGCGCCGATACTTACCTGCGCAACTGTGCCCAACAGTTGGGAAAGGCGCTCGGCTGGGGTGTCCCAGTCGAGCGTCTTTCTGGGTCTGGTGTTGATTTCGTGAGCGACTCGCTCGAGGTCTACGGGGTCGTGCACGGAGGGTTCAGTGCCTTTTGGGAATATTGGCGGAGTAGGCCATTGGTGTTCTCGTTGGAGCCGCGCTGCCAGGGTGATGCGGGGTCGCAGAAGTAGACGGGGATACCGGTGTCGACGGTGAGGGCTTTGTGGCTGCCCATCTCGCTGCCCTGATCCCAGGTGAGGGACTTCATCAGGTGGGACGAGAGTCTTTCGATGGTCGTGGTGAGTGCGTCGCGCATGGCTTCGGCTCCGTGGTCGCCCGGGAGGTGGACGAGCATCACGTAGCGGGTGGTGCGTTCAACCAGGGTTCCGATCGCGGACTTCTGGTTTCGTCCGATGATGAGGTCACCATCCCAATGCCCAGGAACGGCACGGTCCTCGACCTCGGGCGGGCGTTCACTGATCATGACCATCGGGTCGCGGTAGCGGGGCTGCCGCTGCTGCGCTTGCCGGCGCGGCTAGCGCCTGGCTCGCTCGGTGCGCAACGCCTCGTGCAGCTCCCGGCGAAGCTCTCCACGGCCCTGAATGTAGAGGGCAAGATAGATCGTCTCCGGGGCCACGCGCATCTCGTCCCTGTCTGGCAACTCGATTCGCAATATCTTCGCGATCTGTTCCGGACTCCACCGCCGATCTAGTCTCTCCTGAATGTAGTCGCGTAGTTCCGCGCTCTGGGCGATCTTCCCCCGGCTTCGGGCGAGGCAAACGACTAATTGCCCGTGCGTGGGCTGCGTGTGGTCGATATTCCCCAGACCGCGGGTGTGCGTTCCTTCGCAACTCCCGGCTAATCGTTGACGGAGACCTCTCGACCTCCGCCGCGATTTGCCTCACGCCCCATCCCATCCGCCGTCGGTCAGCGATCACGATCCGCTCCTCCTCAGACAGGTACCGAGACGGCATAACAGCCCCCACGATCGCCGGTCTCGGTGATCGTGGGGGCTGTTTCTTGTTGCTGCGTTTCGAGGGGCCGTTGTGCCACTCGCGACCAGTCTTGATGTTTGATGCCCACCGCGCGGCAGGCGGCCCGACTTGAGTACCCCTGCTGCATCAACTCAAAGTAGCGCTGACGCTCTGCCACCAGCTTTCGACGCCCCTGCGGCGACCGAACCGGACGAATCTCGAACTCCATCTACAACTCCCGAACACATCAGGTGTTGCAACAACCCATGGAACTCAAGTTCTCGGCCGGGTGGGGGTCTTTCTTCGTTTCGAGAGCGATCAGTCGCGGAGGTCGATCATCCTGCTGACCAGCACTGTGACGTCGTCACTGACCCAGTTGGTGTGGTTCGGCTCGCTCGCGACCTCCGACTCATAGTAGGTGGCGCGACCCTTCACCTGGCGGGAGAACGATCCGATCAGCTTTTCGTCGAGATACACGAGCCAGGACTCGGGGGAGTTTCGGCGCACCACTGTCGTTACACCGCGCACGGGCAACTCGAAGTCCGTGACGCCATCCAGGTTCTCGTCAATGTCGTTGTAGAAGGTCATGGCGGTCAGAGTACCGGGGGTCTCGGTCACGTGCGACGGACGGCGAGCATCATCCATCCGTCGGAGACTTGGGCTTCACGTGCGCCCATGTCGTCCGCCTCGATTTCGCGGGCACGATCGCGACGCAGGTACTTCCCCTCGACGGAGCACATCGATCCGGCTTTCTCCATCATGGCGATCGCAGACATGAGCTCCCAGCCCTCGGGTGCCTGGGCGGTGAGCTGCGCGCGCACCTCACCGAGGTCCTCGCCTTTGAGCGTGACGGTGTAGGCCTAGACGGGGCGGACTGGTCCGATGAGCATCAGACCAGTCCCTCGGACGCAGAGCAGCCCTAGAGTGTGGTCATGGTGCCCTTCCGATCGAAGAAGCAGATACCTGGGCTGACCCCGTTTCGTAGGTCCAGTCGTTATGAGAGTCGTCCTGTTGTCCGCGGTCGCGGGCAGGGAGACTGGTCAGATCATGACGAACAGCAGGAAGCGTCACACCCCGGAGCAGGTCGTCCGTAAGCTCGGGCAGGCCGACAGGATGCTCGCCGACGGTCAGGACGTCGCGGCGGTGTGCCGGGAGCTCGTGGTGTCCGAGCAGACGTACTACCGGTGGCGGAACCAGTACGGCGGCCTCAAGGCCGACGACGCAAAGCGCCTGAAGGAGCTGGAGAAGCAGAATGCGACCCTGAAGCGTCTGCTCGCGGAAGCGGAGCTGGAGAAGGCCGCGCTCAAGGAGCTGGCTGAGGGAAACTTCTAAGCCCGGACAGGCGCCGCGCCGCCGTCGATCACCTCAAGCGCAAGCTGCGGGTGAGCGAACGGATGGCGTGCCGTCTGGTCGGGCTGAGCCGCTCCGCGTATCGGCGACCGCTCAAGGGCGACACGGTCGCGGACCCGGATCGGGCGTTCAGGGAGTGGCTGCGCGCCTGGGCGAAGGACCATCCCCGCTACGGGTACCGGCGGGCGTATCACGACGCCCGCGCCGAGGGGTGGGTGGTGAACCACAAGAAGATCCAACGCCTGTGGCGTGACGAAGGGCTCCGGGTCCCGCAGCGGCGTCGACGCAAGCGCGTCGGGTCCTCGACCGTCGACGCGCCGACGGCGGACGCGCCGAACGTGGTGTGGGCGGTGGACTTTCAGTTCGACGCCGACGAGCACGGCCGACCGATCAAGATCTGCTCGATCGTCGACGAACACACCCGGGAGTGCATCGGCGGCCTCGTGGAGCGCTCGATTACCGCCGACCGACTCACCGCCCACCTCGAGGACCTCGTCGCCGCCCGGGGCGCCCCGGCGGTGCTCAGGTCGGACAACGGGCCGGAGTTCATCAGCGAGGCGATGGCCGACTGGGCCGGCACCCGCACCGGCCTGTCCTACATCCCTCCGGGCTCGCCGTGGCGCAACGGGTACGTCGAGTCGTTCAACAGCCGGATCCGCGACGAGTGCCTCAACATCAACAGCTTCTACTCGCTGCTGCACGCGCAGGTCATCATCGGCGACTGGAAGGACGAGTACAACCACCACCGCCGGCACTCCTCGCTCGGCTACCTACCCCCAGCCGAGTACGCTCGACAGTGCACCCATCAATTGGAAACCGACGACTCACAGAACGTCCGGACCGAATGAAGGGGGCGGCTCATACCGGCTGAGCCGTCCTTAGTTCCCGCCCCGAAGAAGTCGGTCAAGGTGGTCGAAGTGTTCACGCCGTCCGTGCCCGCTAGTCGCGGTTTCGTTGGACGCGAGACCGAAGTGAAGGACCTTCGCAAGAAGGGGCTGCGCGTACCCGGTGCCCAGGTTGTCGTGTGGGGCGAATCGGGTGCCGGCAAGTCTTCTCTCGTCAACAAAGCACTGATCGACGAGGGCCTCGTTGCCGTCAAAACACCGTGCACGCCGGGGGCGACCTACGACGAAATCCTCGCCTCCGCCTTTGCCGGAACGGGTGCGTTCTATGTCACGGAGAGTGCTGAGCATACCGAGGGAAGTGTGACCCTCGGCGGCACCATCGGAAGCGACCTTATCGGGGCGAAGGCGACCATCCAAGGCCAATTTGCTGCCGGATCTGGCATTACGAAGCAGCCGATCGCGCGGCCACAGCTTAGCCCCCAGCGGCTGGCAGCGGAGCTTGGTCGCCTCGAGTACTCCTGGGTCATCGAAGACTTTCACAAGCTCGACGAGGCCGAACGGGTCAAGGTTGCCCATGCGTTGAAAGTCTTTTCTGATGAAGGCGCCAAGTACCCTTCCACGCGGGTGATCGTGCTCGGTGTGTCCGACTCCGTTGATGAACTAGTTGCCGATTCGACCAACGTCGGAAGTCGCCTCATTGACATCCATGTACCGCCACTCGGGCACGACGAACTTGGCAAGATTCTCGACGTGGGTGGCGGGATATTGAACCTCGACTTCTCTGTCATTCGAACAAGTTTGCTGGAGACGGCAGTGGGTACGGCGAGCGTTACTCACGCGTTAGCGCTCGCCTGTTGCGACGAACGCGACATCGAACAGGCCGCAGAAGACAGGGTCACTTTCACCAACGAGGACTTCCAAGAGGCCGCGCAGAGCTATGTGCGAACGCGTTCCGGTACCGTCCGATCCCGCTTCCGGAGCGCTCTGAAGGTTCATAGAAAACGCATCTATGACAACACGGAACTCATTCTCCGTGCACTCGCACAACTTCCTGAAAGCGGAGGAACGGTGGGGGAGATCGTCGGAATCATCCGCCTCACCAAGCCGAATTATCCGTCGTCGAATGCAACCAAGTATCTGCGCGAATTGCAGGAGGAGGAACGCGGTTCTCTCGTCCGCAAAACCTCAGCCGGCGTGTACAGATTCGATGAGCCACTCCAGCACGCATACGCCAAAGCCTTCTTCGGCCCCATGCCTAAGGCGGTTGCGGATCGGATCACCGACTTCACCATGTGGGAGTCAGCTGTGGAAGTTGTCTTCACTAGCTGGTTGGCCACGCGCGAAGAGTTCGAAGCAGCTCGGGATGCTATGGATGGTGATGATGATGAAGACGAAGAGCCGACCGACGGGTAACTTTGTGGTCGCCGACGAGACCAACCGAGCGGCGTCAGGTGCGGTTCCCGGATTGCCGACATTGGTCCTGTCTGCGACGATCACCTCTCGCCAGCTACGTCGTCCAGCTGTACGGCGTTCCCCCACACCCAGCATCGAAACGTCTGCCCTTCGGCGCGGAACTCGATGCCGGCGGCGAGGGGCGTGGAGCGCACGAGCTTCGCTTCCACGCGAACAGCCTCGGGACCGAATCGCACCCACGCACGCACCCGCTTCGGCCGCGGGTAGATCGTCATCGGCTGCTCACGCACATCCATCTCACGCTCGCTGAGTGACTGCAGCGGGCCCCGCTTCGCGGCCTCAAATATCGATCGAACCTGCGACTGCATGTCGCGATATGCGGAGAGCGTCGCCCCAGGATTCCCCATAGCCGGCATGTCCTTCCTCCGGCCGAGAGCACCGATTCTACGTCGGCTAGGCGACAGTGACGTTGGGGGGCCTGGTTTAGAGCTCGTTTCCAGCTTCCCCCACGGTCAAGCCCGCGCCCGGACCGGCCTGGAGCGGGGCGCTCGGCTCCACGCCGCTTGAGGACCGGCGCCTGCCGGGCGGCCAGGTTGTGAACCTCTTGTACTGGCCCATCTCGTAGTCGCCGGGTCGCTCCCCGCGCGCATACGCAGCGCTGATCTGGTTCCCCACCTGAAGGATTGACCCAGTAATGAACGATGAGCTCACGCCTGCCAACCCGCCCTCGACGGCGAGGCTCTGAGCGTAGGCACGCATGATCGCCAGGAGCTGTTCGCGTGCCTCGGCGTCTGGAATCAGAATGATCGCCAACTTGAGGCCGCTCGTTCGCGGGCCGTGGAAATGCTCCGCGAGCCGCTTGTCCACGAGATCCATCTGTCGGCGCACGTCAGGATCGGAGCGGTCCATCTTGAAGCTGTCGACTGCATCGCTCTCCTTGCGGAACAGTTTCGCCACCACCAGCGCCGCGTCTCGGAGCCGCGTATCTTGCTCGCTCTGGCGTGCGACCTCACAATCTCGCTCGGCGTACCTAGCTGCTGCGCGCTGTGTGATCGCCACGCCGCCGAGCGTTCCACCAACAGCGATGACAGCCGAAACCAGAGAGAGCCATTCCATGCTCTGACGCTTGCGAGGGCACGCGCTCGGGATTAGGGACTAGTCATAAGTGTGAACGGTGCGTGTTGCCACCACAACTTGTCATCCGATTGCTCTACGTGTTCACGAAGGCGCACGCCAAGGGGGCGGTCCGTTCCGCACTGCGTAGCGCAATCGGTGTCGGCCTATTCGTCAGCGTCGTCTGCTTCTTCGCCTTTCGCGAGGAGCTGCTCGAACTCTTCGCGCTCTACGAATCGAAAATCAGGATCCGGCGCTTTCAAAGGAACTGACTGGGATGATCCAACTTGAGCGAGAAGCGGCGTGAGATGCGATCTGGCGAAGTCGAAAAGAGTTTCCGCTGCCTCGGATTTGAGGACGTCTCGGTGAAGCACCTCCGGGTCGACGTTTCGAGCTCCATAGACGATCCCAGAGACCTCGATCTCGGCCCAGCCATCCTCCGATGCCGCGCGAAGTGTTCCGAACATCGCTCGCGCAGGCTTTTTGGTCGACAGGAGCTTGTCGATCACAGTCAGCTTCCACACGATCTCCTCTTCGTCAACGGAGTCGGAGTCGAAGCCCGTCGCCCGGAGGCGAGCCACCCTGATCCCGCCGAGCCGGAGGCTCACGTGAGTACGCCCTTGGCGTGCACTGCGCGAACAAGAGCACCCGTGTCGTCCCAGCTCGCGGAACGCTTTCCGCCCTCGCGCAGTACGTAGAACGCGTGGGTCACTTCATTTAGTGCTCGTTGCGACATGCGGACGCGCTCGTCTCGCGCGGCCTCAACTTCGAACTTGATTACGACCTCGCTGGCAGAGGAGAGCAGCCGCAACTCAGTCAAGGTAAGGTCCGTCTGCCCGGCGAGCGCGTCTTCAAGCGTGTCGACGTCGATCCCAAGGCGTCTTGCGACCTCTTCTCGAGAGACACCCGCTCGATCGAGAGCGGCCACCAACACATCGAACAGTCGCTCGTTGTGAGCGATGTTGCATTGCGCTGACCAGTGGAACAAGTCGTCGATCGGCGTCAGTTCACTACTGAGCGCCCTCCATCGCGATGCTGCTTTTGCCATCAGAACACCTCCTTCCCTTGTATTAGACTACCCGCGCGAAATCGCCCCGGCACCATGCCTCCGCTCGGGCCTCAGCGGTCTCAATATCAGCATCCTGCTCGACTAGACCCGCGGGTGAAGCTTCCTTGGTGGCGAGACCTAGGGCCAGTAGCTTGCGTGGGTGGAGTGCGGGCTCACCGAGATACAACCGAAGCAGTCTGGGCTTTCGTCCGAAAATTTCTCTCACGTACCGTAGCCGCGGCTTGAGCTCGACGGTGTGACGCCCTACGACGTTGCCCTCCGCCTCGCGGCCTACGAATCGCACTGTCCCTGTTCTTGCCTTGTGCATGAGCAGTGTTAGCTGGTTCGCGTACTCCGCGTGCTCCGCCGGACTCAGCCGCGGATCGAGGCTGTTGTCGTTCAGAGCGGAGATCTCGGTGTGAGCATCGCGCACTGAGAAGTCCCACTCCCCCAGTGGCCAGCTACCTTCGCCACCCAAAGCCCCGAAGCAGCGGGACCCAATGGGTTCATGCGGAATGTAGCACGCAGGTTGCACGGCTGTCATGACGTCACAATAGCGGAGTCGCCCGTCGCCGGTATCCGGCTGCGCCGAACACCTGTCACGAGTGTGAACGTGTTCTGATCCCACGACGGGAACTGGCACCAGTCACGAATGTGACGAGCACCCATCCGGGAACATCACCCGTTTCGTCGCCGATGAAGGCGCGGAACCGGGGTGCGGCGTCATGCCAGGGGCGTCGCCGCTGCTCCTGCGTTCGTGCGGTCATGGTGGTCCTTTCGTCGTGCGGTCAGCCGATGCCGAGCCGGAGGATGAACAGCCCTGGATACACGGCGAAGAGCACCGAGAGCGGAAGGATCAGGAAGACGAGCGGGAGAAGCATCAGGATCTCTTTGCGTCCCGCCTGCTCGATCAGCACACGTTTCGCGTCTTCGCGCGCATCACCCGCCTGAGCGTGCAGTACCGCGGCGAGGGGCGCACCATGCTCGAGCGCCGCGATCACCTGGTCGACGACGCGCGACAGTTCGGGAAGCTGGAGGCGTCGCGCCATCTCGTGCAGTGCGTCGGCCAGCGGCGAGCCCGTGCCGACCGCGAGCACCACCTGGCGCAGTTCAGCAGTGAGTTCGCCGGAGCCCACGTCGGCCACCCGACGCAGAGAATCGAGGAACCCCTCACCTGCGGAGAGGCACAGAGCCAGGAACTCGAGAGTCGTCGGGAGCTCGTCGGTGAGTCGCACCCGGCGAGCCTTGGCCCTCACAGAGAGCTGAAGGTCGTACGCAGCGGCGGCAGCCGCCCCGCAGAGCAGCGGCATCACACTCGTCGGCACCGTCAGCCGTCCGGCCAGCGCGAGCACGGTCAGCACGACTGCGCCCACGCCGATCCCGGCGAGGCCCCAGCCCAGTTGCCGACCACGGAACGATGCGGGGCTCGTGCGCACACCCGCCTGCGCGAGGCGCTGGCGGAGAGCCTCTCCCCCGCCGACCAGCCTCTCGAAAGCGCCCCGCGCACGCTCCCACAGCGTCCGCCCGCTCGTGGGAAGTGATCCCACCGCGGGGAGGACACCTCGGGGCAGGTAGTCGTCAGCGACGACATCGCGCACATACGGCCCGATCCGCACGACGAGAGATGCCGCTCAGCGTATGGCACTCCCGAAGGGATGCTCGTGATCTGCCGGGGAGCAGCGGTGTCGGTGGTCGCGTTTCACATCATGGTCCGCATCGGCAGGCTTCCTTCTTGCGCTGTCTCAGGTACTAGATGTGCCGGTGGGTGGATCTTGTGCCTGTAGACGCACCTGATCTGCGGGCGTGATAGCAGCTCGGCTGGGGGCCGATCCCCCTTGCACGGCCCCGAAGAGGGCGGAGTCGGGCACTACAAACTCGGATCGCCTGCGTTGCTACTGCGGTCGAGTGATTGCGCCGCTGTCTGCGCGAGCTTTGAGTATCGGTTGAGAAGGAGTTGCACTCGTTTCGGCCGGCGAAGAAGTTCCGCCAGCCCGGCGGGTCTCCCCCGCCTCGGGATCGGCAGCCGAAGCAAACCACGGGTATGCGGTGTCGGATCGGCACTCACTCCGGTCAGGTCATGGTGATAAACAGGATGCGTCCGTCGGGGTCCCGGACGGTGAGGACGCCGTTTCCTCGTTCTTTGGCGTCGGCGAACTGCAGCGCACGCTGATACGCCATCTTGTTGCGGATCGTGAGTTGGGCGTCGGCGGTCCATGCGCGGTTGGCTTCGGCTACCTGTTCGAAGATGATGCCGTCGTCGATGATCACGCTGTTGCTGCCGCCGTTGAGGCGACGGCCGAGGAGATACTCGTAGTAATTACGCGTCATGGCGATGTTGGCCGTGGGGAGTGCCACCCGGACGGAGACGCGAGACGGCGTCGTGGCATCGTCGTCTATGGCTGGGGGCGACACGGGTGGGGTTCGACGGGTGCGGTCAACGACGACCGTTTGGCCGTCCGAGAGCTCCAATCGGTGCCGAATGACCCACGGTGACTCGGAGATGACCGATGATTCGGAGCGATGGAAGCGACGCCCATCTGGGAAGTCTCCGATGGCCTGTTCGTTATCGAGGGCGCGGAAAAACTGGCGGGTGGGGACGAGGGAACTGTCTTCGACAAGCTCGAACGCTTGAGGCGTGCACAGGGCGTCTGCAAGTTTCTCGATGTACTCGCGATCCTGCACGTCGGCGTCCGAGAGCCAGTCCACTCCGTGGACGGCGCCGAGTACTGATGCAGCCATCGAGGCGACGGTGTCGGTGTCCAGCCCGGGCTCAAAAGCCGCTTGGACCAAGCCGCTGTACGGTCGGGACCCCGCGCGCCCGGCGAGGTAGAGAGCTGCAGCGACGCTGATGGTTCCGGAGCCGGAGTAGCGCCCTTTGGCTCCGAGGTCATCGAGCGTGTCGGATACGTTCGACATGCTGCCTCGGTTGAGCGAGCTGCTAACGATGGTGAGCAGTTGCGACATTTCATTGCAGGCCTCAAGCCAAGTGGCGGTGAACCAATCAGCTCGATCGTTGTTATCCCAAACGAAGAGGACGTGAATGTCGGGGTCATAGGTGACCGCGTCATAGGCGGCGTTGATGAGCGTGTCTGGATGCAGGGTATCGTCGCTGGTTGCTGCCTCATAGAGGGCGCTGGCCAGCGCGAGCGCGCCGAGGATCGCTCGAGGGTGACCATGCGTTGTCGTGGCGTCAGCGACGACGCGGGCGTACAGCTGTTGCCGGTCGCCATTGGTGAGTGCCCAAATCACGTGCGGCGCGATCCTCATCGCCGCGCCGTTCGCGCCCGCATCGAAGTACTTGTCGGGGGTCACTCCGCTGCCTGACCCGCGAAGCCATGGTGCCCGACCGCTTGCCCACGCGTTGGCCGCCTGCAGAACGGCCCTGCCCCCTCCGCGCTGGTACGTGGGCCAAGCGGGCAACTCGGCGCGGATAAAGTGGCGGAGCCAGCCTTCGCCGTACAGGCACGATCTGGCCACGGCGAGCATGAGCTGCGTGTCGTCGCTGTATTCACCGGCTCGAACCGTCTCCTGGTACCGCTGGAATCGAGTGCCGGCGTTACGTCGCCAATCCGTGAAGATCGCTTCGCGCGGCCGGGCCTCGCGTGCTCGTGCTCCTCCAACAAGCCCACCGCGGGGTTCCTGCGGCCATCCCAGTGCGTCACCGACGGCAGCGCCGAGGAGGATTGCGCGGGATCGTTCTTGGGTCGTGATCCTCACTCAGGCACCTCATCTTCGGGTTGGAACGGACCTTGTAGGTCTAGGGGGACCAGCCCGTGCACGGCGTTCCTCACCTTCGGTCCTTGGAACATTGATTCCGACTGAAACCAGTCGAACACGTACGGATCATGTCCAAGGACCGCCAGGCGGGAAAACTCTCGTGTCACCGCAGCCGCGCTGGGTACGACGATAGCGCGGACCAGGGACAGGGGTATTCCGTTGGGTACCAGCACTTCGGCTTGCACGTCGGTCGGGCATGCCAGAAGGTGCTTTGGTTGCCGTGCGTAGCCGTTCACTGATTGCGCGTACTGGTTGCTCAAACCGGTGACACCGTCGGCGAGCGTCGTGCCGGAGAGCTTAGCGGCGTTGGCCGGGGCGAACAGCACACCGGGAGCCGTGAGGATACTAGGGTCGATGAGCAGAAGCATCCAGTCCGAGAAGTTCGTGTGGTTGGGACGACGTGCAGCCTTACTGAAGTAGTAGGCGTTCGGGTATTCGACGTTGCAGCACACGTGCGAGAGCAGGCCGTCGTAGCGCTCCGGATCAGTAATGTTGTGGGAGATCCCGCGCTCGATGAGAGTCGCCGTTGGCAGTATCTCGCCAGTCTGCAGGATTCCGGGGAAGTTGCGGCTGTTGGTGAAATGCGTGACCCGGGTGATCCCTCGCGTGGCTACGAAAGTCGCGATATCGCCTGCGTGTGACATCAACTGTCACTTCCGGTGACGGCCCACAGTCCGCTCTCAGCGTGCGGGAGCAGCTCGGTGAGTTCGCCTCTGAACGTCACCAGCAGCTCGGCCCGGGCTCGTGTGATTCCAACATAGAGAAGTCGCGCGTCGCGTTCCAGCGCTTCTGGGCGGCCGAACGCGGCGACTCTGTCGGGGTCTGGGAAGCGCGCGGAGCCGAGGTCGGGAAGGATCACCGCGTCGAACTCCAGCCCTTTGGCTGAATAGTACGTTCCGACGTACAGGCCTCCGTCTGGACGCCACGCCTGGTTCTCGTTGAGCTCTCGGTGTGGGAGTCGGCCTGCCCAGTACGCGGCCTCGCGCCAGGTTTTCGCGAGGATTGCGACGGTCCCTATGGAGGCAAGCTGCGATGCTTGGGACTGCACAGCGCGCATTGCGTCTTCGTGGGAAGCGGCCCGGTACAGAGTAGGCGGAACGCCGGCAGTTGCGGGGGATGTCGGTTCAACGAGGTCCGACCGGTCCGGGAAGTGCGGCAATGCGGATGCGGCGATGGCGAGACGAGCGATGCCTGCGCTGTTGCGGTAGTTCTCACGAAAGGTCTCGGCCTTCCGGACCCGAAGCCCGCACGATGCGTAGGAGGTGTGATAGCCATAGAGCTGTTGGGCATAGTCAGCAAACAGGGTCACGGTGCCGCCTGGTTGCATCAGCTTCACGAGGGAGCGAATCGCTTGAGGCGGAAGATCTTGCGCCTCGTCGATCAGGATGTGACGGTAGCGGCGAGGGGTCTCGTCGTTCTCGAGCTCACGCAGGATGGCGGAGGGCAGTTCCCACCAGTCGTAGCGCCGCCCCCGCGCGGCGCGCCGAGTGAGATACTCTTCCCGGACATGCCATATCGCCTTGCGCGGACCCGCGCCGAGAGCCGTCGCCCTGCCTCGCCTCTCGGCCTCGAGATACGCGTGCCGTGTCGCGAGACCGTTCCCTGAGATCCAGTCGAGTTCGTCGGCGAAGAAGTCGACGGGGCGTGCCAACACCTCCGACTCCCGGCCTGCCTCGACTACGTCTCGGATCGCTTGTCGGAGAACGCCGTGGCGCATCGCGCCGTCGAGGATGTCGCCCTCTCCCATCAGACCGCGACCGTGGAGGTACCCGCGGGCGACTCGGTGATACGTCTCGATGTCGAGGTTGGCGCCTGCCCGACCAGTGAGGTGTTGCAGGTAGCCCCGCAGTGCCTTGTTGTAGGTGACGAGGAGGGTGCGGTTGTCATCCAAGGCGAGGTTTGCGAGGTGGACGGCGCGCAGAATTGCCATGGTGGATTTGCCTGAGCCTGCGGTGCCGAGGACAACCTGGTCGCGGTCTTCGTCAAGGTAGACAACGTCATGTTGACGCCCGACTGGGCGAGGCAGCCCCCCTACTGTTCCTGCTGAACGCACGCCAACATCCCCTTTCCCGTCCTGATCAACATATTGGAGTCTCCGTTCGTCTGTCCCTTGGTCCTCCGCATCGTTATCTTGTGAAGATTGCGCAGGTGCTCCGCGGGGAACAGCTGGGGTCCCGCGATAGTCGCAAGACCCGGGATCTCGGTGCGGTTCATTCGGCCGTGTCACCCATGCCTATGAATCACGTCACGCCGAAGTGCCAGTGAGGACACGGACGGGAATCCCCACGGGCTTCTTCGAGGGGCATGTCGACGGTGCTGCCGTGGGCGAGCTTGCCCCACTGGGCGCGGCGTTTGTCGCCTTCGGCGGTGGCGCCCTCGATCGTCGCGAACACGAAATGGCGGCGAATCATGTGGCGCAACTGTCCGGCAAAACATGCATGTGCTATTCTGAATGTAGGAGGTGAGAGATGGCGGATACGACAGTGTCGATCATCGCGCTGCTGCGCGATGCACGCGGGTGGAACCAGACGGAGTTGGCGAAGGAGGCCAACATGTCACAGGCCGTTGTCTCACGCCTGGAGACACACAGCCTCGAGCTGACCGAGGACCGAGTCCATGCCCTGGCGGAGGCGCTGCAGTGCCCCCCAGGTCTGCTGCGGGCAGATCCTTCGGTGACCGGTTTGTCGATCAGCTGCCTACACCACCGGCGCCGGTCCAGCACGATGACGGTGCGCACGATGCGCCGCGTGGAAGCCGTCACCCATCTCACCCGCCTGTCACTGGAGGGTCTGCTCACGGGGCTGGACCCGCAACCGCAACGATCCCTGCAGCGCGACCCGATCGCATTGGACGGCAACGCCCGCGCCGTCGCACAGCGGCTGCGGGAACGGTGGGGCCTGGGCGACGGCCCGCTACCCAACATGGTGGAGGTTGTCGAGTCCGCCGGGATCATCGTGGTCCGACGCCCTCTCTCCACCCCAGGGCAGGATGCGGTGTCGACGTGGCCCGAGGACCGGTCGCGGTTCCCGATGATGCTGGTTAGCGATGGTCTGCCCGCCGATCGGCAGCGATTCACGATCGCCCACGAGCTCGGCCACTTGCTTATGCACGACGCGCCCGGGCCGGAGCAAGAGGCGCAGGCCAACACCTTCGCTAGCGAACTACTCGCCCCCGCCGATACCGTCCGCCCCGACCTGGAGGGGTTGCGCACCGGGGACTTCCGGCGCCTCCTGCTACTGAAGGAGAAGTGGGGCATGTCAATCTCGGCACTGATCCGCCGCGCCTTCGACCTCGAGCTGATCACGGACCGGCAGTACCGTGAGTTCAACATGCGGCTTGGCCAGCTCGGCTGGCGCAAGAGCGAGCCTGGCGACGTCGCTGCGGAGAACCCCACCACCGTCACCCGGATCCTGGACATCCACCAGCACGTCCGACACCTGTCCGTCGCCGAAATCGCCGACCTCGCCGGGATGACCGAACCGGCCTTCCGCCGTCATTACCTTGGGGAAAGCCCGCAACCCGAGGCCCTCGTCCCGCTCACGATGGGAGCACCGCTTCATGACTGACCTCGACCTGACCACGCCGTCCACCCGCCGCCATGGGCGCAACACCCGGGCTCTGGCGGGCATCGACAACGCCATTCTGATCCACGCGCCACACACCGATGTGCGGCGCGTGGCCGCTTTTAGCGGCAGCAGCACCCTCAACACCGTCTACACGATCGGCAAAGGCAACATCACCGCCGCCGCGGACCGGCTGCTGACCAAGCACCGTGAGATTGCCGGCGCCCAGTCCCGTGTCCTGTTCGACGCGAACCGGTACTCCGGGAAGAACCGCAAGGCCGCCACCGAGCCACTCGACGCGGACTGGGTCAACTGGCAGCTCGATCACGGCTCACCCCTCGCACTTACCGATAGCGGCTACCTCAGCCTGGAACGCTTCGACGACGTCCACAGCCTGCTCGCCGACGCTGCGCAGCTCGCCGCCCGCGCCGCAGGCCCGGTCATGGCTGTGCTGCCGATTGACTATCTCATCCTCAAGAACCGCGCCAACGACCTGCTCGCCGCGATCACCAGCGCCGGAATCCCAGTCGCCCTCGCCGTCGGCCACACTACCGACCCTTTCGGATCCGCGGCGGCCGTCACCGGGCTGCTCACCGTTCTCACCGCCCCGGTACCGATCGCGCTGCTGCGCTCGGACCTCTCTGCGGTCGGCGCCGTCGCCGGCGGCGCCATCTTCGGTGCTGTCGGGACCGCCAGCTCGCTGCGGCACATCTGGACCTCCACAGGCGGCGGCGGGCGCGGTGGCCGGGTGGTGTCCGTGTACGTGCCGCGGCTGATGTCCTACCACCACCTCGAACGGCTGCCGATGGTGGCGGCCCAGATGCCGGGCGACTACTTCTGGTGCTTTTGTGAGATCTGCCAGGGCGACCCCGTGTTCGACCGCGTCGGAGATCACACAGCGTTCGCGCACAGCATCGGCAGCATCGCAGCCGCCGCACGGGAAGTGCTCGTCGGTTCCCGAGAAGATCGGCTCGCCTCGTTCCGTTCGCGTGCGATGAACGCGCAGATGATGCACATGGACATCGCGGCACAGATGGAAGACACGCACTGGGACGCGCCCAGTTCGCTCAACGCGTGGGTGAAGGCAGCCGTTCTGTACTGAAAGCGATCGGGAGCGCGTTCGACCGCAGCGCCCAGTCGAACAGTCGCTCTTCGTAAACCCGCCGCCACAGCGGGCTCAGCGCAGACCCTGGCATCGGGCCCGGGTCGCCCGGGACATGCACCACGAGACTGTCGCCATCGCTGACGACCAGGGCAGTGCCCTGCGCGTCAAACTCCTGGACCACGAGCGGTGATCGGGCCGGGAACTGGGCAAAAGCGGCAACCGTGCGGCACAGCGAGCGTAGGGGCTTCAGGGACCGGCGGATCGCGGTCGGGCGGCCCACACCGATCATTCCAGCGGCACGCAACGGGGACTCGACGTCGAGATCGATCAGCCGACGGACCGCGTCCGGTGACGTCGCCGGGCCGACCGACGTGTGCAGGCGCTGCGCGAGCGTCCGGCGGTCCCACACCACGACCGGGTGCACGTGCGCCCGGCAGAAAGTTGTCAACGGCAGTCCTGCCCCGCCCGGGAACAGCTGTGCCGTGATCGCCGCGACGGCGGACTTCCGGCCATCCGGTCCCGCCCACGGTGTGTCGAGGTCACGGTGGGGTGGTGCGCTGAGCGTCACGGCCAGGCTCATACGTTCTCCATCCCCTCGACACTAACCCGCCCTGCGGGCAGCAGTTCCACCGCGTCATCATGCCGACGCACGTAGAGCGGATCCCCCGCGGAAGCGCCGAGCGCCGTCACTACCCACGCCGGCGCGATCACCTGCGCCTGCGCGGACATCATCCGGAACACCTCATCCTCCGCCTGTGCCGCGCGCAACACCACTCTTCCTCCGGAGCGTTCGAAGCTCACTCTGCCCGGTATCGCGATCCCTACTGCCGCCAGCAACGCTCGAGGCACCGAGAACTGTCGGCGCCGATCCAATCGGCGCGGTCCATGAACTTCGCTCAGCATAAGATCATCTTACTTCTAAGACAACGGAGTCGAGAAGGGGCCGCGCGCGACATACTCGTGTCCTGAAGGAGGACGCATGACCCGTGAACAAGGAACCGATGAAACTCAGAGAGATCCACGGGAGACAGCCGTGGAACAACCCCGGCGTGGGGGGTAGCTTCTTAGAGTTCACCGGCGAGCAGGCGGCATCGGCGTAACGACTGAACACGCGGAAAGCCGACCACCGGGTGCGATCTCGGCGAGTCAGGCCGGAAGCTGTTTGCAGATGAACTCGCCGTTGCGGTCCCGGAAGACGTACTCGTCTCCCGGCATGTCCTCGTACATCTGACTGATGCTCTCCGGCGGGCCGGCGGCACGGAATCGGACCCGATCAGCATCGGTGTGAACGATATACGCGGAACATTCGCACGCCACTATGAAGGCGTAGAAAGTTCCGTTGAGAGCTTCTTGCAGGAGCGCAGGCGGATAAAAGACATCGTGCTTATGACACAGCGCTCGAACCTTGACCATTCCGTTGTCGATCACACTCTGGGGCAGGTGGGCCGCGTGCCTCCACGGCTGCAGCTGAATCTCCCCGTTCCCGACGCGCAGCATGCCAGCGTCCGCGAGTGAGACGAAGGTCTCCGCCGTGCACACCTGCCCCGCTGGCCAATCCACCTGGGAGCTCGTCGGCCACAGTTGGGGGAACCCATACGTCATAACGGCATCGATGGAGCGTGCCGGGGGCGGGAACCGAACCCCGTGGACTATCAGCGCGCCGAGCACGATCGTCGCCGCGTATGCCTGGGGGACGTGTGGTTCCGCGAGACCAGGGATGCGGACGGTCAGCGGCGTCACGCGAACCGCTGCGAACGCTCCATCCCCCTCGAACCGCCCGGCCCAGAACTGGCTTCCCGGGAGCGGGCTCATCGACTCGCGGTTGTCGTACAGGGCACGGTACTCGGATGGAGCGAGCCCGTACCCCTTGTCCCGTTGCTCCTTGCTGGACAGGAGCATCGCCGTCAGTGCGGTCTTCTGGGCCCACATCGCGATCGTCGCTTGTTCTCCCACATCGATGGTGCCGGGATCGCCGAGAATCAACGGGGTCAGCACGGCTTGTGCTGCGCTTTCGAGTCTGCTCATCCACCCGTTATTGCAGGCGCCGCACACGTCTCTGACCTCCTGCCGGTAGGGCGGCTGGATGCCGAGGTGCCGCGGCAGCGCGTTCAGCGGACCCGCATGATGCTCTAGCGGCGAGAGATCGAGGCCGATCTTGGCGACCCATTTCCCGAAAACGTGTTCACGGGTCAGTGGGGCGTCAGAACCACAGAAGACGCATCTATTCGGCACTCGGACATTGTCCCGCAATCGCCCGCCGATCCTCGCCGCGGGCAACGCCGCCAGCCACCACCGGCACGCCAACTCCGACCGCCTAGTGCTGTTGCGCTCTCAGTCGCTCACGATGAACTTCGCGCGCGCCAGTAACTCATCGAACGTGATGACCTCAACGTCGTTGTTCGCCTTACGGAACAGCTCGAACGACTCCATCTGTTCTCCGTTGATGCCATGCTCGTTGCGAAACTGGTCGAGACTTCCGACCAGAAGCACCTGCCTCGCCCGCGTCGTGGAGAAGTCCAGACCCATCGGTGACCCGTCTGGAGCTGTTCGAGACTCGATCTGGTTTATGAACTGGCGATACGCCTTACGCACCGTCTTCTGAAGCTGCGCGACACCACCGACGAGCTCTTCAGAAGCCACATACACATCAGGCTTGCGGTAGGGCTGTGTTCGCAAAAGCGGCGTGTCGTGGCGTTTGATCTCACAGAAGAGCAACGTGCTGATCACGGCCCGCGAACGCATCACTGCATCGCTTCTCTTACCGCCGCCGGACCAGAGATTGGCGCCCGTGGTGATCTGCTCGAGCCGACCAGAATCCAGCGAGTCGTGACCGACGAGACTCAGCCCATAGCCAAAAATCCATGTCGCATCTTCGAAGAAGGATTGCCATAGCGCCTCGGGACTCTTGCCCGTGCGGTCTCGCTGCTCCGAGAAGAACGCCGGGTCACGCAGAAGCCTCTCGAAGTGCTCGATCTTGCTCTTGCGGTGGTTGATCAGATTGATTTCCTTCTCACTGAGGGACGACCCCATCAAGGCCGAAATCAAGGGAACAAGCTCATCCCGCTTGCGGCCGTCGAGCAAACTCATGATCTCGGCGTCGGTCGCCGATGCCATGTGGAATGCTCCGACACCCGCGTCGACCTCCTTCACACTCAGCACGAAGCTCATGAGCTTCATGAAGTTCTCATGCCCACCGGCGGTATCCACCGACGCCTTCACCGCAACGCTGGTCGTCTCGAGTTCCTCCGTAGTGGGAGCAGACGCCTTCGCCTTGTTCACCTTCAACAGTCGAACCCGTGGGGAGAACTTTCCATCCTTCGCGACTAGCTTCACCTCGCACAGGAGCGCTACTTGCGGGGACTCGTCCAGCAAGAATTGCTTGATGAGCGCGCGCCGAGACGAGTCGTAGAAGTACGAAAAGTGCTCGTTCGCCTCCCGAATCTCGAGCTTGCCGAAGTCACCCGTCGACACATCGAACCACTCGGCCCGATGCGAAAGATCCAGCATCCTCTCCCAGTCCACTCGCGGACTCATCTTTCCCCCATTTCGTGCGCAAGCAGCTTTGGATTGCGCCCCAAGGCAAATGGTAGGGCGTCCATGCGACAACAGAGCTAACTCGAATAGTCGACATCTGAATACGCAACTCCACCAGTATCAGCGATCGCCACATGCAGACGGGACCCGTCCGGCAGCGAAGCATCCACGAACGGCTGGCTGATGTCGACCCGCCGACCGGTCGACTGCAGCATGCGCTCGACGACGTCGCGCACGGTCCCTTCGTCGAGACGAAGGGTCGTCCGCTCGGCCGTTCCCTCTCGCGCGACGTGCACGTGTCCCGTTCCGTTGAGCCAGATCTCCTCGATCTCCGGATCGTCGAGCAGCGGTTGCAGCGCACCGAATCCGCTGAGCGACGCCATGACCTCTCTCACACACGCCGCTTCATCGTCGATCAGGGCCTCGCCGCGGGCGAGGGCGAGATCGTCGTGACGCCGGACCTCGGCGTGGGTGATCCGCCACGCCGCGTCCGGATCGACGGACGGATCGATGCCCTCTGCACGCAGACGCGACCGCACGCGCTCGGCGACAAGGGCGGACGGATGACTCACCCCGGCATCCTCGCAACAATCCGAGGCCTGCCTCGGAAGTTATCCACAGGCCTTCCCCGCGCCCGACCGTCGGACGGCGCGGACTACGGGCTGATCCCCAGACACGCGGAATCGGTGATCAGTAGACTGATTCCACCGCGCGGGAGTGGTGGAATTGGCAGACACGCAGGATTTAGGTTCCTGTGCCCCAGGGCGTGTGGGTTCAAGTCCCACCTTCCGCACGAGAGACGACGACGGCCTTCTCCGGTCGTCACGACATCGCTCTGTTCTACCGCCGACCATTCACGACCGACGGGACTCCCCCAGTGCTCGAAACCATGCTGCACGCACCGACCGCTCTCATCCCCTGGCTCGATCCTGCGACGATCATCGGGACCGCCGGGCCGTGGGCACTGCTCGTGGTGTGCTTCATCATCTTCGCCGAGACCGGTCTGCTCGTCGGATTCCTACTTCCCGGTGACACCCTCCTGGTGATCGCCGGCCTGCTCTCGCACCCGATCGCGGGCTCCGAGCACGGCGTCTTCGGCATCAGCGTCTGGTGGGTCGCCCTCCTGATCGGCCTCGCGGCGTTCGTCGGCGGTGAAGTCGGATACGTCATCGGCCACAAGGGCGGACCGGCGGTCTTCGAGCGCAAGGAATCGGGCCTCTTCAGCAAGAAGAACGTCGAACGCACGAACGCGTTCTTCGAGCGCTTCGGCGGCATCACCGTGATCCTCGCGCGCTTCGTGCCGATCGTGCGGACCTTCGCCCCGGTCGCCGCCGGCGTCGGCCACATGCCGTGGCGCAAGTACACGCTCTACAACCTGATCGGTGCGGTCCTCTGGGGCTTCGGGCTCACGATGTTCGGCTACCTCATCGGGTTCATCCCGCCGGTCGCCGAGTTCGTGGAGAGCTACATCGACCTCATCCTGCTCGCGGCCGTCGGCGGCACCGCACTCGTCACGCTGTGGCACTACCTGTCCGAGCGCCACAAGGCGAAGAAGGCCGAGGCGGCCGGCGAAGACGTGGTCACCGATGCCGAGGAAGCGCAGGAACTCGTGCTCGACGCCGACGTGTTCGACCGCGCCCCTGACCTGGACGGCGACGGCAAGCACTGATCGATCATCGGGTGCCGTTTCCTCGGCACCCGATGATCACCCCGCGTTCTTCGCGCGCTCTTCCTTCGAGCGCGCCACGCTCGCGCGCAGCGCCTCCATGAGGTCGATGACCTCGCCGCCCTCGGCCGCTTTCTCTGCTTCCCCGAAGGTCTCGGCCACGTCGAACGTGTCGCCCGCCTCGATCTTCGCGTCGATGAGGGTACGGAGCTCCTTCTGGTACTCGTCGACGAATGCCTCGGGGTCGAAGTCCGCCGAGTAGCTGTCGACGAGCGAGGCCGAGAGCTCCAGCTCCTTCTTCGAGATCCGCACGTCCTCGTCCAGCGAGGGGAACGCGGCTTCGCGCACCTCATCGGCCCAGAGCAGGGTCTGCAGCACGAGGACCTTCCCCCGCACCCGGAGCGCGGCGAGCCGTGTCTTCTGCCGCAGGGTGAAGCGCACGATCGCCGTGCGGTCCGTCTGTTCGAGCGTCTTCCGCAGCAGCACATACGCCTTGGGCGACTTCGAATCGGGTTCGAGGTAGTACGGCTTGTCGAGGGTGAGCAGGTCGACCTGCTCGGAGGGCACGAACTCGACGACGTCGATCTCCCGGCTCTTCTCCGCGGGGAGGGCGGCGAGGTCGTCCTTCGTCAGCACGACGGTCTGGCCTTCGTCGACGTAGGCGCGGTCGATGTCGGCGTACGCCACGGTCTCTCCGCAGACTTCGCAGGTGCGCTGATAGCGGATGCGCCCGCCGTCCTTCTCGTGCACCTGATGCAGCGGCACGTCGTGGTCCTCGGTCGCGGAGTACACCTTGACCGGCACATTCACGAGCCCGAACGTCAGTGCGCCCTTCCAGATCGTCCTCATCACACCAGTAGACACCAGTCACAGCCGTCACGACCAGCCCCTTGACGGCGCCAGCCCCTTGACGGCGCCAGCCCCTTGACGGCGCCAGCCCCTTGACGGCGCCAGCCCCTTGACGGCGCTACCCCTGGCGGCGCTACCCCTGGCGACGCTACCCCTGGCGATGCTGCGCCTTGACTACGCTGGCCCCATGGTCGCAGACGCGCAGATCGTGCAGGTCGACGGTCGTCGTCTGCGGGTGACGAACCTCGACAAAGTCGTCTACCCCTCCACCGGCACCACCAAGGGCGAGGTCATCGCCTACTACACGGCCATCGCTCCACTCCTGCTCCCCCTCCTCGCCGGGCGCCCCGTCACGCGCAAACGCTGGGTCGAGGGCGTCGGGACCGCGGATGCCCCGGCCGACGCCTTCTTCACGAAACAGCTCGAACCGGGCGCACCCTCGTGGATTCCTCGACAGGCGATCCAGCACTCGGACGGTCCGAAGGAATACCCCCTCGTCCAGGACATCCCGACTCTCGTGTGGCTTGCGCAGGTCGCCGCCATCGAGCTGCATGTGCCGCAGTGGCGCTTCTCCTCCGCGGGCCTTCCCGGCAACCCCGATCGGCTCGTCCTCGATCTCGATCCCGGCCCCGGCGTGGGGCTGGCGCAGTGTGCCGAGGTCGCTCGCATCGCGCGCGTCATCCTGTCCGGCATGGGGCTCGACCCTCTGCCGGTGACCAGCGGAAGCAAGGGCATCCACCTCTACGCGTCATTGCCCGGCGAGCAGACGAGCGACGAGGTCTCCGCCGTCGTCAAGGAGCTCGCACGGATGATCGAGAGCGATCACCCGGACCTCGCGACCAGCGTCATGGCGAAGGCGGTCCGAGGGGGAAAGGTGTTCCTCGACTGGAGCCAGAACAACGGCAAGAAGACCACCATCTCGCCCTACTCCCTCCGCGGACGTGCACAGCCCTGGGTGGCGGCCCCTCGCACGTGGGAGGAACTCGACGCCCCGGAACTCGCGCAGCTCGACCTCGACGAGGTGCTCGCGCGAGCCGCCGCGGGAATCGACCCGCTCGCGATGCTCCGCCCGCCGGCGACGACTCCGCTCCCGCAACCCGCGAAGACCCATCACTCCCATCGATATCCCCGAAGCTCTCCCGCCCCTGGCGCCGCTGTCGCCCCTCCGGCCACGGCGTCGATGGCGCCGATGCTCGCGGAGAACGGCACCCCCGGAGTGGCACGTGCACTGAGCGACCCTTCGTGGGTCGAGGTGAAGTGGGACGGCATCCGTGCGATGGGCACCTGGGCAGACGGGCGCATGCTGCTGCACGCGCGCCGCGGCACGGACATCACGGCCCGGTATCCCGAACTCACCGCTGACGGCGCCCCCTTCCTCCCCGTGGCGGATGCCGTCGTCGACGGCGAGATCGTCGCGTTCGACTCCCACGGCCGGCCGAGCTTCTCCCTCCTCCAGAACCGGATGCACCTCACCCGGCCACGCGAGATCGAACGCGAAGTGGTCCGCACCCCCGTCGTCTACATGCTGTTCGACCTGCTGCGTCTCGACGGACACGACCTCACCGGTATGACTCTGCGCGAACGCAGGACCCTGCTCGAGGAGCTGATCGACGATCTCGACGCCCCCGTGCAGATCCCTCCCGTGTTCGACGACGTGGACGCGGCACTCGCCGCGAGCAGGGAGTTCGGACTCGAGGGCGTCGTCGTCAAGGATCCTCAGTCGCGATACCGGCCAGGGCAGCGCTCCCCCTCGTGGCTGAAGCTGAAGCACACGCGGATGCAGGAGGCGGTGATCGTCGGTATCCGGCCAGGGAAGGGCGACAGGGAGAGCACGCTCGGATCTCTGCTGCTCGCCGTGCCCGATCCGGACCGAGGAACGGGCGGTCTCCGCTACGTCGGACGTGTGGGGACCGGATTCACCGACCGAATACTGCGCGACCTGCTCGCACGACTCGATCCGCTGCGCGTGGACGCTGCCCCACTCGACGGCGTCCCCGCGCCCGATGCCTCCGACGCCCTGTGGGTGCGTCCGGAAGTCGTGGGCGAGGTCGAGTTCGCGAACTGGACGCCCGACGGAGTGCTCCGCCATGCCCGTTGGCGGGGGCTCCGCCCGGACAAGAGCCCGCACGAGATCGCCGTCGAAAGCTGAGGTCAGGACCGGATCGCTCAGGCGTGTCGCGGTTCGCAGTCCGCCTGTTCCGCAGGCTCGATCTGGAAGGTCGAGTGCGCCACGTCGAAGTGGTCGGCGAGGCATGCCTGCATCTCGGTCAACAGCTGCGACGAGCGTCCGTCGGCGAACAGCTCCGGGTCGATGCTGACGTGGGCCGTGAACACCGGGGCCCCGCGGGTCAGCTGCCAGACATGGACGTCGTGCACCCCGACGACACCGTCGTACCCGAGCAGGTGGGTACGGATCTCGCTCACCGCCGTGCCCTTCGGCGCGGACTCGGCGAGAACCGAGAACACCTCCCGCAGCAGCGCGATGGCCCGGGGGATGATCATCGCCGCGATGAACAGCGAGGCGATGGCGTCGGCCGGCATCCATCCGGTGATGAGGATGACCGCGGCTGCCACGATGACCGCCACGGAACCGATCAGATCTCCCATCACCTCGAGGTACGCACCGCGCACGTTGATGCTGGTGCGCTGCGCACGACTCAACAGCCACATCGACACCGCGTTCGCGAGGAGCCCGACCACGGCGACGACCAGCATCAGCCCGCCGGCGACCTCGACCTCCCCCGGATTGATGAGTCGCCCGATCCCCTCGATCGCGACCCAGGTCGCGAGGGCGATCAGGATCACCGCGTTGATCAGCGCGCCGAACACCTCGGCGCGCTGATACCCGAAAGTGCGCCGGTCGTCGGCCGGACGTGCGGCGACGGTGGCGGCGATGAGGGCGATCACGAGACCGGACGCATCTGTGAACATGTGCGCCGCATCGGCGAGTAGCGCCAGAGAGCCGGAGAGCAGTGCGCCGACGACCTGCACGAGCATCACCGTCGCAGTGAGGGACAGCGAGATCGCGAGCAGGCGTCTGCTGCTCGCGGAACGGATGCCACCGGGGGCGGGTGCGTGATCGTGCATGCCCCCAGGCTAGACCGGGATCGAGGGCCGGAAGGCGGGTTCCGGCTAGTCGGGAAGGGTAACGATTCTCAGCTTCAGCAGCGATTTCTCGCGGCCGCCGTGCTCAGAGCGCGGCAAGCAGCGGAGCCAGTTCCGCGAAGGCGCGCGCTCGGTGCGACTGCGCCTGCTTCTCATCGGAGGAGAACTCACCCACCGACCGCTCCTCCCCTGCCGGCTGGCCGTCAGGGATGAAGATCGGGTCGTACCCGAAGCCGCCGGCGCCCGACGCCGTATGCGCCAGGCGACCCGGCCAGCGTCCTTCCACGACCTGCTCCCGGCCGTCCGGCAGCACGAGGGCGATCGTCGAGGTGAAGTGCGCGGAGCGGTGGGGGTCGGCGATGTCGTGCAGCTGGTCGAGCAGCAGCTCGAGATTCGCCGTCGCGTCCTTCTTCTGCCCCGCCCAGTAGGCGGAGAACACCCCCGGTGACCCGCCGAGCACGTCGACGCAGATGCCGGAGTCATCAGCGAGCGCAGCGAGTCCTGTGTGAGCGGCGGCCGCTCGCGCCTTGATGAGCGCATTCTCGGCGAACGTCACGCCGTCTTCCACCGGCTCCGGACCGTCGTAGCCGACGATCTCGAGGTCGGGGCGTGTCTGCTCCACGATCTGTTGGAACTCCGCGACCTTGTGCGGATTGTGCGTCGCGAGAACGACTCGCATCGTCATTCCCCCTTCAACGCGGCGATCTGCGTGCCCTTCAGATCGGCGCATCCGGCCAGACCGAGCTCGAGCAGCGCATCCAGTTCCCGCTTGTCGAACGGTGCGCCCTCGGCTGTTCCCTGCACCTCGACGAAGAGCCCACGGCCGGTGACCACGACGTTCATGTCGGTCTCGGCGCGCACGTCCTCGACATATGCCAGGTCGAGCATGGGCTCGCCGTCGATGATCCCGACCGACACCGCCGCGACCGAGTCGAGCAGCGGCGTGGAGTTCTTGCCGATGAACTTCTTCTCCCGGCCCCATTCGATCGCGTCGGCGAGCGCCACGTACGCGCCGGTGATGGCCGCCGTGCGCGTGCCGCCATCGGCCTGCAGCACGTCGCAGTCGATGACGATCGTGTTCTCGCCGAGCGCCTTCGTGTCGACGACGGCCCGCAGCGCGCGCCCGATCAGTCGCGAGATCTCGTGGGTGCGACCGCCGATGCGGCCCTTGACGCTCTCTCGGTCGTTCCGGCTGTTCGTGGCGCGCGGGAGCATGGAGTACTCGGCCGTGACCCAGCCCTTGCCCTTGCCGGTCAGCCAGCGCGGGACGCCGTTGGTGAAGGAGGCGGTGCACAGCACCTTGGTGCCGCCGAAGCTGATCAATGCCGATCCCTCGGCGTGCGCGCTCCAACCGCGCTCGATCGTGATCTCACGAAGCTGATCGGTGGAGCGGCCGTCGACGCGGACGATTTCGGACATGTGCTTCTTTCAGGTCGGGATGGCGGAACGAATCGGAGCGACTCGATCCGGGTTACTCGAAAGCGATCTCGGGGAGGGTGATCACGCCGGTCTGGACCAGTTGCACGTCCCGGACCTCGCGGCCCATCAGGCGGTTGGCCAGCGCGGTGAAGTCGTCGGTCGAGGCGCCGGTGGCCTCGTACACGTAGCTGGCGGTGGCATCCGGCGACGCGAGCAGATCACCCCGGACGAGCTGGCGGTAGACGTCGCCTGCCGTCTCATCGTCGCTGGAGACGAGGGTGACGCCCTCTCCCATGACGTAGCTGATCGCGCCCCGAAGGAACGGATAGTGCGTGCAGCCGAGCACGAGTGTGTCGACCTCGGCGTCTCGAAGGGGCGCGAGATACTCCTCGGCGACCGCGAGCACCTCCGGGGTACCCGTGATCCCGGCCTCGACGAATTCGACGAAGCGCGGGCAGGCGGCGGTGAACACCTGCAGCCTCTCGTTGACCTCGAGCATGTCCTGGTAGGCGCGCGAACCGATGGTGCCGACAGTGCCGATCACACCGACTCGTCCGTTGCGCGTGGTGGAGACCGCGCGGCGCACCGCGGGGCCGATCACCTCGACCACCGGAACGTCGTAGCGCTCGCGAGCGTCGCGGAGCATGGCGGCGGAAGCGGTGTTGCACGCGATCACCAGCATCTTGACGCCCTGCTCGACCAAGGTGTCGAGCACTTCGAGGGAGTAGCGGCGCACGTCCGCGATGGGCTTCGGACCATACGGCGAGTGCGCGGTGTCGCCGATGTAGACGAACGACTCCCGGGGCAGCTGGGCGCGGATGGCTCGCGCCACCGTGAGCCCGCCGACACCGGAGTCGAAGATCCCGATCGGCGCGTCGTTCATGACTCCCCAGCCTACCCGCGCGGAACCCGCCGCGTGCATCGGCGCTCTCACTAAACTGAGCGCATGACCACGTCGACGGCGCTGCTCACCGACCGCTATGAGCTGACGATGCTCGCCGCTTCCCTGCGTGATGGGACGGCGTTCCGCCCCAGCGTCTTCGAGTTGTTCTCCCGACGGTTGTCCGGCGGCCGCCGTTTCGGTGTCGTCGCGGGCACCGGCCGCCTTTTGGGCCTCTTGCGCGACTTCCGCTTCGGCGACGACGAACTGCGGTTCCTCAGAGACGAGAACGTCGTGGATGCCGCGTCCATCGCTCACCTCGAGAACTATCGGTTCACCGGATCCATCCGCGGCTACCGCGAAGGCGAGCTGTACTTCCCGGGCTCTCCGATCCTCACAGTCGAGGGCACGTTCGCCGATGCGGTGGTGCTCGAGACTCTCGCGCTGAGCGTGCTCAACCACGACTCCGCCGTCGCCACCGCCGCATCGCGCATGAGCATCGCCGCCGGCGAACGTCCGCTGGCCGAGATGGGCTCCCGCCGGGCCGCCGAGCGCTCGGCCGTCGCCGCAGCCCGAGCCGCATACATCGCCGGTTTCGGGGCGACCAGCAATCTCGAGGCCGGACGAAGCTGGGGCATCCCCACGATGGGCACCGCCGCGCACTCCTGGACGCTGCTGCACGACACAGAGGAGGAAGCCTTCCGCTCCCAGGTCGCGAGCATGGGCACCGGAACGACGCTGCTCGTCGACACGTACGACATCCGCACGGGTGTCGAGACGGCGATCCGCGTCGCCGGCACGGAGCTCGGCGGCGTCCGGATCGATTCCGGTGACCTCCCGATCGTCGCGGGCGATGTCCGCGCGCAGCTCGACGAACTCGGTGCGACGTCGACACGCATCACCGTGACCAGCGACCTCGACGAGTATGCGATCGCCGCCCTCGCCGCCTCGCCCGTCGACGCCTACGGGGTCGGAACCTCGGTCGTCACCGGGTCCGGGTATCCGACCGCCAGCATGGTCTACAAGCTGGTGGCGCGCCAAAATGCCGAGGGGTCCTGGATCGGCGTCGCGAAGGCGTCCGCCGACAAGGCATCGCATGGCGGACGCAAAGCGGCGTTCCGCACACTGGTCGACGGCGTCGCCACCGCAGAGACGATCGTCGTGTCGGACGGCTTCGAAGATCTCGACACTGCGGCCGAGCACCCCGAGGGCCGCCCGCTGCAGGTGACGTTCGTCGAGGCAGGCGAGATCGACTCCTCGTACGAGGGAGTCGACGGCACGGCAGCGGCACGCGCTCATCATCTGCGTGTTCGCGAAGAGCTCCCGGTACGTGCGCTCGCGCTCAGCAAGTCCGACCCGGCGATTCCCACCGTGTATCTCGAAGCCGACTGAGGTCAGCCGATCATCGACTCGTAGATCTCCTTGCATGTGGGGCAGATCGGGAACTTCTCCGGGTCACGGCCCGGGGTCCACTTCTTGCCGCACAGCGCGCGCACCGGCTTGCCGGTGATCGCGGACTCGAGGATCTTGTCCTTCTTCACGTAATGCGAGAAGCGCTCATGGTCACCCGGTTCGAGATTCTCCTCGCGGAGGAGCTCTTCCAGTTCGCGATCAAGCGTTGCCACGCCGCCCTGATCGGGGCTGTCCAGCGGAGTACTCATCCCGTGAGTCTAGCGGCGTCGAACGCCCAGCGGGCGGTCCTCACGCGGTCTCGACGAACTCCATCAGGCGCTCTCCACTGCGCTCGAAGATGCGACCGCCGACGACGGCTCCGGCTGCCGCGGTCACGAGACCGACGAGAAGCCCGACCCAGAAGGTCGCCGGAGCGTACGCCGAACCGTCGAGAATCGTCGCTGCGAACAACCAGATGGTCGGCACGCTCAGCACGATGGCGCCGAGCAACGCCGCTGCAGGACCGTACGCCCCGCGAGAGGTCGGTCGCTGCGGCTGCTGGAACGGACTGTCACCAGGCCGCGAGACCGCATACGGAGCCACGACCGAGACGATGCTCGAGACGCCGAGCGCGCAGAACAGCAGACTGGCCGCCAAGCCGCCCAACGGCAGCAGCAGACTCCAGTCCCCGATCAGCGCGAGTGAGAGCGGAACCGCGATGGCGAGAACGGGGATGGCGACGAGCAGCACAGGAACGAGACGCCCGAGACGATCAGGAAGCCCCCGGACGCCACTCGCGACGTGGGTCCACAATGCCGTCGAGTCGTAGGCGACGTCGTTGTGCGGCAGCCACCCGAAGAACAGCGCCATCACCGGCACGGGCACGAGCGCGGCGATCTCCAACGGGACTCCGGCCACGACGAGCGGGAGCATCGAGAGCACGCCGGCCACGGGGACGACGATGATGTTCATGATGTAGCGACGGTCACGAAGCCAATACACGAGGCTTCGCGCCGCGATCGCACCGAAGGCGTTCGACGGCAGCAGCCCGAACCACCCGAGTCCGGTGCGCTCGCGCAAGGCGACCGGACGCTCGGTCGTGGTCAGCAGACGCCGGACGAGCCACGTCCACACCATCCAGAGGAGAGCGAAGGTGAGCACCACGATGACACCGCTGATCCACGCGGAAGCGGTCGCACCGGCCGCGGAATCGAAGAGGAAGGCGGGGGCAGCAGCGAACGGGCTGTAGCCGAACACGCTCGACAGGGTCGCCAGAGACGGGGGCACGAGACCGTCCCAACGAAGCGATCCGAAGAAGACCGCGACAGGGAAGGCGACCACGATCAGCGCGAGTGCGAACAGCGCCGTGAGCTCGCGGGAGCGGCGCTCGGGAAGGAGCAGTGCATTGAGGGCCATACCGATCCGCGAGACCAGCATCGTTGTCAGGACACCGGCGATCGTCACCAGCACAGCCAGAGGCCAGGGCGTGCCTGCTCCGATCGCGACGATGCAGACACTGATGTAGACGGCGAGAAGTGCCATGCTCGGCACGCTGACGAAGGCGGCCAGTGCGAGCACCCAGGGCATCTGGCGATCATCGACGCCGAAGACCGCGAAGCGTCTCGGGTCGAGCTGATCGACGGCCCCGACGAGGATCGGGCCGACGAGGAATCCGATGAGAAGGGCCGCGCCACCGAGCACCGTGACCGCGCGGGCCACCGGTACAGAGGCTGCGGCAAGGCTGAACACGGCGACGCACACCGCGGCGGTGACCGCGACCACCGCGACGAACGAGACGATCGATCGAACCCGACGGTCGCCGCGCAGGGAACCGAGAAGAAGCGCGAGTCTCAGTCGGAGAACGTGTGCAGCCACTCGAGCCCCTCCACCTCTCCGCTGGTGCCGGCGAGTTCCACGAAGCGCGCTTCGAGCGTCTGACCCGCGCGCACCTCGTCGATCGTCCCCTCGGCGAGCACTTCTCCGCCGACGATGATCGCGACGCGCGAACACACGCGTTCGACGAGATCCATGCCGTGGCTGGAGAGGATCACCGTGCCGCCGTGCGACACATAGGCGCGGAGGATGTCCAGGATGACCGCCGACGAGACGGGGTCCACCGACTCGAACGGCTCATCGAGGACCAGCACGCGCGGCGAATGGATCATGGCCCCTGCGAGCATGATCTTCTTCGTCATGCCGGCCGAGTAGTCCGAGACCACGCGGCCGAGGGCATCGCCCAGATCGAAGGCACGAGCGAGGTCGGCCGCGCGCTTCTCGATCACATCCGCGGCGAGGCCGCGCAGCAACCCGTAGTAGTAGAGCAGTTGCCGACCGGTGAGGCGGTCGAACGTGCGCAACCGATCGGGGAGCACACCCATCAGCCTCTTCGCCGCGAGCGGCTTCTTGGCCTGGTCGACACCGCAGATGACGACGCTGCCCGCGTCGGCGCGGAGAAGCCCGGCGACGATCGAGAGCGTCGTGGTCTTGCCGGCACCGTTGGGCCCGACGATTCCGTAGAACGACCCCGCGGGCACGGTCAGGTCGATGCCGTCGACTGCACGGTTGTCGCCGAACTGCTTCACGAGCCCGCGGATGCTGATCGCCTCGCCGGCGGAGAAGACCTCATCGGGCTTCACGGCGTCGGAAGCTGCGTCGTCGGAGTCCCCGATCGCCTGGATGACCTCGATCGACTCCGCCTCGGACGGATCGCCGGCGGCCGTTTCGGTCTCGAGAAGTTCCGCACTGACAGATTCCTCGACAGGCTCCGCGGCGAGAGGCGACTCCGAGGCGGGCACGGGCGCAGGCTCGGCGGCGGGCGCAGGCTCCGCGACAGACCCGGTCGGCGCCGCAGCGGATGCGGCCGGAGGAACGGTCTCGACGACCGGTTCGGTCTCGAGCACGGGAGAGGCCGCAAGAGGAGCGGCCGCGACGGACGGAGCTTCGGGTGCGGTCACCGCCGTCTCCGTGGCCGCCTTCGCCTCCTCTGCGGCCTTCTTCGCCGCCGCCTTCTTCGCGGCCGCCATCTTGGCGGCCGTGGCCTTCGCGGCCGTGGTCTTCGCGGCAGCCGAGCGCGCCGTGGTCTTCGCCGCGGCCGCTTTGGATGCAGCGGCCTTCGCCGCCGTCGTCTTGGCTGCCGTCGTCTTCGCAGCTGTCGTCTTGGCAGCCGCTGTCTTCGCAGCCGTCGTCTTCGCAGCCGCTGTCTTCGCAGCCGTCGTCTTCGCAGCCGTCGTCTTCGCAGCCGTCGTCTTCGCAGCCGTCGTCCTCGCAGCCGTCGTCTTGGCCGCGGTGGTCTTCGCAGCCGTGGCCTTCGCGTCGGCATTGCGCGCCGCGGCGGTGCTCCGGGCGGAGCTCGCGGTCGACGAGAGGTTCGCCGTCGAGCCGTTGACGGCCTTAACGAGCGGCTCGACCACGACATCCGCACTGGGAGCCGCTTTCTCGGCAGCAGCCTGCGTCCCGGACGTCGCTGCCGACGACTTCCCAGCCGACGACTTCGACACCGCGGCACTGCCGGCCTTCGAACCCGCGGAGGTGCTCGCGCTCGCAGGCTTCTTCACCGCGGGTTTCTTCGCGGCGGGCGTCTTCACGGCGGGCTTCTTCACCGCGGGCGGTCGCGCCGACTTCTCGGCGGCGGATGCCGCGTCCGGACTCTGCTTCTTCGCCGGCGCGCGCTTCGCCGACGTCTTCTCTTGCGCGGTCTCGGTTTGGTCCACCTGGGCGGTGCGGTCGTCAGGGGAGGCAGTCACCGTCCTACGGTATCAACGGGTGCCTGTACGCCAAGGCCGCCGCGCAATAAACTGCCCTCGAATCGCGCATTTCCGCCGCGATCGCACGGGAGACGGAACCCTGTGCATCCGGTGTGTAGTCGGTCACGAAATGACAACAGGGGCCTCCCGGCCCTGAGCTTCCCAGGCGGAATCGATACCATGAACGCGGCACGACGAAGTGTCTGGTCGGTTAATCGACCGTGAACACAACTTCCTTTAGGAGCACTCGTGACTCTTCAGACCGTCATCCTCGCCGCCGGAATGGGCTCGCGCCTCGGCCGCGCGCTGCCGAAGCCGCTCACCGAACTGAGCGACGGCCGCACGATCATGGGCCAGCAGCACGACAACATCCGCGCCGCATTCGGTTCGGACGCCCGCATCACCACCGTCGTCGGCTACCGCGCCGAGACCATCATCGACGCGTTCCCGCAGGTCAACTACGTCCACAACGAGCGTTATGACGAGACCAACACCTCGAAGAGCCTCCTGCGCGCCCTGGGCGCGACCGGTCGCGGCGGAGTTCTCTGGATGAACGGCGATGTCGTCTTCGACCCGATGATCCTCGGCCGCGCACTCGAGTACATCGAGCGCGACCAGTCGTTCGTCACGGTGAACACCTCCAAGGTCAGCGACGAAGAGGTGAAGTACACGGTCACGGCCGAGGGCTTCATCAACGAGCTGTCCAAGACCGTCAAGGGCGGACTCGGCGAGGCCGTGGGAATCAACTACATCTCCTCCGCGCACAAGAAGGCGTTCATGCGTCAGCTGCAGCGCGTCGAGGACCAGGACTACTTCGAGCGCGGGCTCGAACTCGCGATCGCCGAGGACGGCCTGCTGCTCGAGCCGATGGACGTGTCCGACCTGTACGCGGTCGAGGTCGATTTCGCGGAAGACCTGGAGCGTGCGAACCTCTTCGTCTGATCGCTCTACTCGAAAGCCCGGCCTCGCAGAGGGGCCGGGCTTTCGGCGTTTTCGCGGGCGGGCTCCATAGGATCGCACCATGGCCCCCAAGGTGCACAAGATCCATTCGCTCCCGGACGACGCTCCGTGGGACAAGGGCGTGCCCCCTGCCGGATCGGCGGAGCACCCGATGATGGTGCGCGGCCTCGACCGGGTGCTGTCGATCCAGCGCCCGCTCGTCCTGGCGCACATCCGGAGCATCCGCCTGCGCAATCCGCAGGCATCGCCTGCGGAGATCATCCGCATCCTGGAGCGTCGCTACCTCGCAGCCGTGACGACGGGCGGAGCGGCGGTCGGCGCGACGGCGGTCGTCCCCGGGATCGGCACCGGCATCACGCTCGCGCTCTCCGGCGTGGAAACGGTCGGCTTCGTGGAGTCCACCGCTCTTTTCGCGCAGTCGGTCGCCGAGGTGCACGGGATCGCGGTCGCGAACCCGGATCGTGCCAGAGCGCTGGTGATGACGCTGATGCTCGGCAAAGAGGGCGTCGACCTCGTCGGACAGCTCGCCGGTCAGGTGGCCGGGCGTGGAGGAAGCAGATCGTCGTACTGGGGCGAGCTCGTCACGAAGTCGCTCCCCCGCGCCGCGGTCGGCCCCCTCGTCGATCAGCTCAAGAGCATGTTCGTGAAGCAGTTCGCGGCGAAGGGCGGCGCTTCGGTCATCGGCAAGGCACTCCCGTTCGGCATCGGCGCTGCGATCGGAGGCGCGGGGAACAACATCCTCGGCCGTCGCGTGCTGACGACGTCCCACAAGGCCTTCGGTGCCGCCCCGATGGACCTTCCCCTCGAGTTGGAACCCGTGCCCGGCGCCGAGAAGCTGGAGCTGCGGATGCTGCGAGGTGCCCGCTACGCGGGCAACGCGGTCGCGGGAGCGGCCGGCACGACCGTGCGCGGGGTGGAGTGGGCGGGACGCAAGGCCCGCTCGATCGGCCGCCGCCCCAAGACCGACCCGGAGCTCGAGTCCGGTGAACCCGAGGGCTGAGCGCACTTCGCCAAAGGATCGGGCGACCCGTTGTGGCGAGCATCCAACAGCCGGAGGCGAGCCGACGATAAGGTGGAATCCGTGACGGACAAGCCCGACCTCTTTACCACCGCCGGCAAGATCGCGGATCTGCGCGCTCGCTATACAGAAGCCGTCGTCGACGCGGAAGCGAAGGCGAAGGAGAAGCAGCACGCGAAGGGCAAGATGACCGCCCGCGAGCGCATCGAACTGCTCGTCGATCCCGGGAGCTTCGTCGAGTTCGACGAGTATGTGCGCCACCGCACCACGGCCTTCGGCATGGATCGTTCGCGACCGTACGGCGACTCGGTCGTCACCGGCGTCGGCACGATCAACGGCCGCACGGTCGCGGTGTACTCGCAGGACTTCTCCACCTTCGGCGGCTCGCTCGGCGAAGTCGCCGGCGAGAAGATCATCAAGATCATGGAGTTCGCCCTCGCCGGCGGGATGCCCTGCATCGGGATCCTCGACTCGGGGGGCGCACGCATCCAGGAAGGCGTCGTCGCCCTCGGCAAGTACGGCGAGATCTTCCGCCTGAACACCCGCGCGTCCGGAGTGATCCCGCAGATCTCCATCATCATGGGGCCGGCTGCGGGCGGCGCGGTGTACTCCCCCGCCCTCACCGACTTCGTGATCATGGTCGACAAGACCAGCCAGATGTTCGTGACCGGCCCCGACGTGATCAAGACGGTCACCGGCGAGGACGTCGGAATGGAAGAGCTCGGCGGCGCCTACACGCACAACACCCGATCGGGCGTCGCGCACTATCTCGCCGAAGACGAGGACGACGCGATCGACTACGCCCGCACGCTCCTCAGCTTCCTGCCGGACAACAACATGGCGGAGCTTCCCACATACGAGAGCAACTTCGAGTTCGAGACGACCGACGCCGACCGCGCGCTGAACACGCTCGTCCCCGACTCGACCAACCAGCCGTACGACATCCACACCGTCATCGAGCACGTGGTCGACGAAGGCGACTTCCTCGAGGTCCAGCCGCTCTTCGCGCCCAACATCGTGATCGGCTTCGGACGCATCGAGGGCCGGTCGGTCGGCATCATCGCCAACCAGCCTTCGCAGATGGCCGGCACGCTAAACATCGAAGCCGGCGAGAAGGCGAGCCGCTTCGTACGCTTCTGCGATGCCTTCTCGATCTCGATCGTCACGCTCGTCGATGTCCCCGGCTACCTCCCCGGCACCGATCAGGAGTGGACCGGCGTCATCCGCCGCGGTGCGAAACTGCTCTATGCATACGCCGAGGCGACCGTGCCGCTGGTCACCGTCATCCTGCGCAAGGCCTACGGCGGTGCCTACATCGTGATGGGCTCGAAGCAGCTCGGCGCCGACGTGAACCTCGCATGGCCGACGGCCGAGATCGCGGTGATGGGCGGCCAGGGCGCGGTCAACATCCTGTATCGGGGCGAGATCAAGAAGGCGGAGGAGGCCGGCGAGGACGTCGCGGCCGTCCGCACCCGACTCGCGAACGAGTACACCTACAACGTGGCCTCCCCGTTCCTCGCGGCAGAGCGCGGCGAGCTCGACGGGATCATCGAGCCGGCCAACACCCGCGTCTCGATTGCGAAGGCGCTGCGCGCGCTGCGTGGCAAGCGTGCCGAGCTGCCCCCGAAGAAGCACGGGAACATCCCGCTGTGACCGGGCATGACACGCAGGACCACGGTGCTTCGAGTTCGGAGGCGCCGATGCTCGACATCATGCGCGGGACGGCTACGGAAGAAGAACTCGCCGCCCTCATCGCCGTGATCAGCGAGGCCTACGCGACCGAGGCGGCGGATGCCGTCGCCGAGGAGCCGTCTGTATCGGCGTGGACGCGGACACAGCGTCCGCTCCGCCGTCCGCTGCGGCGCGACATCCCGTGGGGACGTTTCGCGGGCTGACAGCTGCGGAGCATCATGCGTCGCCTCCGGTGACGTAAGAGTGCGTCTGCGTGATCCGAGAACCCTCCGCTTCACGAATCACGCAGACGATCGTCGCAGGACCCCCAGAGCCCCGCTCGGCGACGTTCCCCGCTGCCGCCTCACCCTTCCCGTGAAGGGTCGGGCGTCCACCCCGGCTCAGACCGGAATCGCTTTCTCGACGTGCGACGGTGCCGAGCGCACGGGGAGACGGTGGATTCCCCTGGTCTGATCGTTGGGGGAACGCCAAATACTACATCGAATAGACTTATAGTCGCAAACCCGCGACCTCGACCGCTGCCGGACGGCGTAGGGTCCGGAGATCAGCTCTCGAGCAACAGGTCGGAGGCGCGAGGGCTGAGAACGGAATCGAGCACGACGCACGCGGCCCCCACGGCACCGACGTCGTCCCCGACGACGGTGCCATCGACGGGGAGAGTGCGCACCGCGCGGGTCGCACTCGCGTGATCGAGCCTGCCGGGAACCTCTCGGAGGTACACATCGGCGAGCCGTGACCAGAAAGGGCCTCCGAACACGACCCGATCCACATCGAGCATGTTCGTCAGAGCCGCCGTCAGCACCGCGATGTGTGCCGCTGCCTGTCGCAGAACCTCGACCGCCGCGGCATTCCCGTCCGCTGCGTACTCGCACAGTCGGCTGAATCTCGCATCGACTGCCGCAGCATCGGACGCCTGGTGGGCGTCGTCGAACACTCCCGCGCGCTCAGCCCGTTCGACGATCGCCTGCGGGGTGCAGACGACCTCCACGCACCCTCGGGACCCGCACCAGCATGAGGGCCCGTCGGGGTCGACGATGATGTGCCCGACCTCGCCGATGTTGCGTGTGCTCCCGCGGACCGCCTCGCCGTCTCTCGCCAGGGCGGCGCCGATGCCGATCCCCAGGTAGACGAACACGAAGGAGTCGTCGGCCGACTCGCGTCGTGTCCACAGCTCTCCGACCGCGGCCGACGTCGTGTCCTTCTCGAGCACCACCGGCATCGCCGTCATCTCCGCCAGCACCGCGCGCAGCGGCACACGATGCCACCCGGCGAGCTTCGGCGGGTCGATGACCGTGCCCTTCTCGGCGTCGAGCGGACCGGGAGCCGCGACTCCCACCCCTGCGATCCGCGAACGATCCACACCGGACTCCGCGATCAGGGCATCGATCGTCTCCGCCATGGCCTCCACGATCCGGAGCGGATCATCGGCCGGCGTGCGCACACTCCGGCGTCTGACGATGGCGCCGGACAGGTCGAGCAGCACGAACGTCATCAGGGCGGGATCGAGGTGCACGCCGACCGCGAAGCGGCTGTCGGCGACGAGCCGCAGGGTCACGCGCGGCTTGCCCGGTCCATTGATCGTGCGGCCGGCCTCTCGGATGAAGCCGTCATCGAGCAGTCGCCGAGTGATGTTGGTGACGGTCTGCGCCGACAGCCGGGTCGCGGTCGACAGCTCGATCCTGCTCAACCCCTCGCCTGATTGGCGGATCGCCTCCAGGATCACGGACTGGTTGAAGTCGCCCATACGCGGAAGATTGGTGCCACGACGCGTTCCCATCGTCCAATGATCCCCCATCGACGGGAAAATCGTGTCCCCCGAAATGCCGAATCTTGTCCCCCAAAATACCTACAGACAATGTTTGCGGAACCCCTCAGACTGAAGAGGACGCTTCGCGTTCGGCTGGTCTCTCTGTCCCAGGGTAGACAGACGCTGATCGGCCACCAGCGGATGGTTTTCGGGTAACTGTCCGCACGGAGAGGGGCAGGCGGATTCGCCGCCCCTCTCCCACTCTCACATCCTCGACTCCGGTCACCTCCCCAGGCCGGGGCCGAGGACGGAGCCGAGGTCGCTCACCGGTCCTGCCGAAAGTTCTTCCGTCAGCGCGGAATCTCGTGCCAGAGGTCGACCGCGTCGTCATCACCCGAGGAGCGGGTGCCCGCGCGGCCCACCACCGTCACGGCGACACGCGGGTCCCGCCCCGAGCGGATGATGAGCCGAGATGTCTGTGCATGACTCAGCACGACCGCCAGTTCGTCCCTGATCGCCTTGCGACGGGACTCGTCTATGCCGTCGAACCCGCCCTCATCGAAGACGGTCACGACCACTCCACGCCGTCGGGCAGCTTCGATCGCGTTGCGTACCGCGTCGTTGAGGAGGTCGGCGCCGCGCAGTTCGTCGCGCAGCCTGCCCTCGGCGAGCCGCGCGTCCAGACGTTCCTGATCGTTCAACACGCCTCGCGCCGCGACCACTCTGCTGAGCACCGGACCGGCGACAGCCAGAGCGAACTGCGTGCGCAGACGCCTCTCGCGCTGACGCACCCGCTGCGTGGCATGCCACGCGGACACCGCCTGCTGGATCTCGGCGAGGCGCTCGGTGTCGCGCACCGCACGATCCCAGAACATCACGAGGAGTCGAGCGACGGCCACCCACATGATCGAGCCGACCAGCCCCAGGTTGAGGGCCACGACGAACCCCAGAGCCACCGACGCGGCCAGGACGAGCACCGCCAACACGAGCCAGCCGATCAGAGACCGCCGACGCACCACACACACGACCGCGAGCAGTCCGAGCGCCCCGATGTACCAGGTCGCGAACGGGGCGGTACGATCCGCCGGCTCGAGCGAGAAGGTCACGAGCACGGGAATCGCCATGCTCGCGAGCAGCGCGAGGACCGCCGACCACGTCGGCATCCGCACCGAGGAGCCGTCGCCGAGGATGGCGATGTTCACGACCACGAGATACAGGCCGATGGCGAGGACCATGAGCAGCGGAGCGGTTGGCTGCTCGATCCACCAGATCCCCCGTGCGACGAAGTACAGGGCGAAGCCGACGGCGAGAGAGGTGGCGACGCTGCGCACGGTGCGGTTCACGCGCGCTCCCATCCCAGCGTCACGGTCGTGCCGTGCGCGTCGGAGACGATGTCGGCCGTGCCGGCGACGCCCGCCATACGTGCGAAGATCGACGCCCGGATCCCGAGACGGTCGGCACCGATCGACGCCACGTCGAAGCCGCCGCCGGTGTCCGAAACCGTCACGCCGATCCCCTCGTCGCCGTGCCCCTCGACGATGATGTGGAGTCCACGACCGTTGGCGTGGGACACGGCGTTGCCGATCGCCTGCCGCGCGGCGAGCACGAGTGCGCGAGCGGCCCGCCCGGGTATGAGGCCGATGCCGCCGCGCTCCTCGACGATCGCATCAGCGCCGAGCTCGGACAGGGCTCTGCGCAGCTCCACGACGATCTGCGCCGTGCCCACCGGCTCGTCACTGCCCTCCTGCGCGACGGCCGCTTCGGTATTGGCGAGGCGAGTGAGCGCCTCCCGGGCCATGGCGACGGCGAGCTCTTCGGCACGCTCCCCCTCAGCCCGCTCCGCGGCGATCAGCGCGGCGAGGACGCTGTCATGCATCAGTGCCGACATCGTCGCCCGCTCCTCCTCCGCGGCGGCCGCCGCAGCCGCTGTCGAGTACGACGCCACCGCCTGTCCCCTGGCCTCGTCCACACCGGCGGCGACGGAACGGAACATCCAGCCCAGGGAGATGATGACGACCCCGAGGATGAGGGTGAACGACACGTCGAACGCGGTCGTCACCCAGAACTCGCGCGAGAACTCCCCCTGGACGAGCCGCACGTAGCCGTAGACGAACGGCATCCCCGCCGCCCAGGCGAACTGGAGCGGCAACGGGAACGCGAGCATCGCCGCGACCACGCCGACATTGACCAGGAAGAAGATCCAGGGCTGCTCGCCGGCGCCCTTGTCCGACGGGTCGACGATCGTCGGCCAGGCGGCGAGCGCGAGGACGTAGACCACGGCGAAGATACCGGAGAAGGTGCGCACCCCCCGGCCCACCAGACAAGCGACCAGCATCGCAGCCAACGGCACGAACACCACGATCAGGGTGACGACGTGCGCAGGATCCGCGTGCGAGAGCGACGCCATCGCAGAGATCAGCGCCTGCGCGCCGAGAACCGCCGAGCCGATCGCGACGACGATCGCGAGGATCCGCTCCATGCGTGTGCCGGTGAAGCGCTCGTACGCCGTCTCCGTGCTCCCCGGAGAGGGGATCTTGCTCCACGCGTCGCGGATGCTGAGCGGCTCAGCGGCCACCGGGTGCCTCGTCAGCCGTGACGATCCCGTCTTCCATCGCCCGGCGCAGCAGATCGACCTTCGTCGGCGCCGGACGCCCGACCTCGACGTACTTCACGCGGATGCGGGTGATGTTCTCCTTGGCCGTGGAGTAGGCGACACCCAGCTTCTCGGCGACGGCCTTCAACGGCAGCCCCGTCGCATACAGACGGAGCACCTCGCGTTCGCGCGTGGCGAGCTGCGCATCGGCGAACGCCCGGTCTCCCTCGACCGCGCTCGCCCATTCGACGTTGTTGAGAGCCTCGCCTTGCGCCACCGTGCGGATCGCGTCGAGCACGTCGTCGAGGGCGGAGGACTTGCTCACCACGCCGGCGGCCCCGGCGGCGAGCGCCTCGCGCACGGCTGCCGGCCGATCGGCGACGCTGTGGATCACGACGCTCGCGCCGTCGTTGACCAGCGAGGTCACGTTCTCGGTCACGGTCGTGCCGTCGCCGAGGGTGAGGTCGAGGACGACCACCTCGGCAGGTGCGGCCGCGGTGGCTTTGCGCCATTCGAGGTAGGAGACCACCGTGCTCCCGGAGAAGACCACGGTCTGCGAATCACGCGCGCACGCGGCCTCGAGGCCGAGGCGAACGGACTCGTGATCGTCGATGAGTGCGACCGTGCTCATCCCCTCAGCCTACTGAGTCCCCCCGAGAAGCCGCGGATCGCTCATCGTGTGAGCAGCGCGACGACTTCGAAGTGGTGCGAGTGCGGGAACAGATCGAAGCCCCGAAGTCGGTCGACGTTCCAACCGAGGGTGCGGAAGGTGCCGAGATCCCGGGCGAGTGCCACGGGGTCGCACGCGACGTACGCGATGGCCTCCGGCGCGAGTGCGTGCACCGCTTCGACGACCTGCCGACCGGCACCGGCGCGGGGCGGGTCGAGCACGACGGCGCCCGTGCGCCCGCTCTTCTGCGTCGCCAGGAAGCGATCGACGCGCGCCGTCACGGCGTTCACTTCGAGCGGCGCGAGATTCGCGGCGGCGTGCGCAGTGGCGCGTGCACTGGACTCGACCGTCACGATGTCGGTCCCGCCGAGATCGGCGAGCGTCGCGGCGAACAGTCCGACCCCTCCATACAGGTCGTAGTGCGTCTTCTGGTCGTCGACATGTCCGTCGAGGATTCCGTAGACCGCGGCGTCGAGCACGGAGGCCGCACGCGGGTGCACCTGCCAGAAGCCCGTGGCGTCGACCTCGAATCGACGGTCGTTGACCATCTCGTGGATCACCTCGGGAGTGGGACGCTTGCGGAACCCACGCTGCACGCGGGGGGCGCGCTCGGTCTCCTCACGTCGGATGACGCGCACCGTGCCGTCGGCGGGCTCGACGAGTTCGATGCGGCCGGGGGCCTCGCCCTGCAGCGCGAGCGCCGCTTCGGCGATCGCGGGCCTGGCCAGCGGATGCGAGGTCACGGGGACGACGCGGTGGCTGCGTGCGGCGAACGGACCGGCGACTCCCGTGTCGTCGACATGCAGGGTGACGCGTGTGCGCCATCCGAGACCGTCGCCCGATTCCACCGACTCGATCTCGGGGGCGACCAGACCGCTGCCTGCGAAACGCTCCAGCGCCTCGGTCAGCACGCGCTGCTTGAGCTCACGCTGGTGGTCGATGTCGATATGGCCGAGGTCGGCGCCACCGGGGCGGTCGGCCGGGTCCCGCGACACGTCGGCTTCCGCCCACACGTGCGGGCGACGGTGCTCCGACGCCTCCAGCACCTCGATGGTCTCGGCCCGCCAGAAGCTGCGGGTCGAGGCGTCCGCCCCCTCCTGCGGGGCGATCACCCGGGCCCGGACCCGCTCTCCGGGGATCGCGTCGGAGACGAAGACCACGCGTCCCTCGTGGCGGGCGATGAACGTGCCCCCGTGCGCGATGCCGGTGATGTCGAGTTCGAGCACGTCGGCTGGGGAGGAAGTCATTCTTCGAGGATACGGTGGTGGACATGCGCGTCTGCCTCGCCTCCACCTCGCCCGCCCGCCTCATGCTGCTCCGGCAGGCGGGAATCGAACCGCTCACGGTGTCGCCCGACGTCGATGAGGATGCGGTCGCTGCCGCCGAGGAGGAGAAGAGGGGCGCCCCCCTCGCGCCCGAGGAACTGGTGCTTCTGCTCGCCCGCGCGAAGGCGGCCGCCGTCGCACGGAGCCTCGCTGCGGACGGGACCTTCGACGGCCTGGTGATCGGCGGGGATTCGATGTTCGCGCTCGGCGGGCGGGTCTACGGCAAGCCGTACACCGCCGAGGAGGCGACCAGGCGCTGGCAGGAGATGCGCGGCGAGACCGGCATCCTGCATTCCGGGCACTCGGTGTTCCGGGTCTCCCCCGACGCCGAACCCAAAGAGGCCACCGCGGTCGCCGCGGCCGCCGTGACGTTCGCCGACGACGTGAGCGACGCCGAGATCGCCGCGTACGTCGCCTCCGGAGAGCCGCTCCTCGTGGCGGGAGCCTTCACCGTCGACAGCCTGGGCGGGGCGTTCATCACCCGTGTGGACGGCGATCCTTCGACGGTCGTCGGCATGTCCCTGTCGACCGTCCGCCGTCTCGCCACCGAGCTCGGTGTCCGTTGGACCGACCTCTGGTCGTAGACTCCCCTCCACGTTTTCCCGACTTTCTTGTGGGGAGTCGTCAAAGGGATCGGGGTCGTTCTCGCTAGGCTGGCAAGCATGCCTGCTATCGCCAAGGTGCTCATCGCCAACCGCGGCGAGATCGCCGTCCGCATCATCCGCGCCGCCCGCGACTCCGGGATCGCCTCGGTCGCCGTCTACGCCGACCAGGACCGGGATGCCCTGCACACCCGCCTCGCCGACGAGGCCTACGCTCTCGGCGGCTCGACCAGCGCGGAGACCTACCTCCAGATCGAGAAGATCCTCTCCATCGCCCGCCGCGCCGGTGCCGACGCCGTGCACCCCGGCTACGGGTTCCTCGCCGAGAACGCCGAGTTCGCACGCGCCATCATCGAGGCGGGGATGACCTGGATCGGCCCGTCTCCGGAGGCCATCGAGGCTCTCGGCGACAAGGTGACCGCGCGTCACGTCGCTGAGAAGGTCGGCGCGCCTCTCGCTCCCGGCACCCCCGGCCCCGTCGAAGGCGCCGATGAGGTCATCGCCTTCGCGAAGGAGTTCGGCCTCCCGATCGCCATCAAGGCCGCGTACGGCGGCGGCGGACGCGGCCTCAAGGTCGCCCGCGAGCTCGACGAGGTCGCCGAGCTCTTCGAATCCGCCACCCGCGAGGCCGTCGCCGCCTTCGGCCGCGGCGAGTGCTTCGTCGAGAAGTACCTCGACAAGCCGCGTCACGTCGAGACCCAGTGTCTGGCCGATGCCGCAGGAAACGTCGTCGTCATCTCGACGCGCGACTGCTCGCTGCAGCGCCGCCACCAGAAGCTCGTCGAAGAGGCACCGGCCCCGTTCCTCACGGAGGAGCAGAACGAGCTGCTCTACTCGGCATCGAAGGCCATCCTGAAGGAGGTCGGATACGTCGGTGCCGGCACCTGCGAGTTCCTCATCGGCGCCGACGGCACGGTCTCATTCCTCGAGGTGAACACGCGCCTGCAGGTCGAGCACCCGGTCTCCGAAGAGGTCACCGGTATCGATCTGGTGCGCGAGCAGTTCCGCATCGCTGCCGGCGGCACCATCGACTACGACGACCCGAAGCCCCAGGGGCACTCGATCGAGTTCCGCATCAACGGCGAGGACCCCGGTCGCGGATTCCTGCCCCAGCCCGGCCCGATCCACGTCTTCAAGACCTTCGGAGGCCCCGGCATCCGTCTCGACTCCGGCGTCACCGCCGGCGACTCGGTGTCCGGCGCCTTCGACTCCCTGCTCGCGAAGATCATCGTGACGGGCAAGGACAGGGCGGAAGCGCTGGAGCGCTCGCGCCGCGCACTCGATGAGTTCGAGGTCGCCGGTCTCCCCACCGTCATCCCGTTCCACCGCAAGGTCGTGCGCGATCCCGCGTTCACGGCGGAGGACGGCGAGTTCGGGATCTTCACCCGCTGGATCGAGACCGAGTTCGTCAACGACATCCCCGCGTGGGACGGGGAGCTCGAAGCACCGACCTCCGCCGAAGCACGTCACACCGTGGTCGTCGAGGTCTCCGGCAAGCGCCTCGAGGTGAGCCTCCCCGACCGCGTGGCCGTCGCCGCCGGTACCGCCGGACGCCCGGCAGCGGTTCCGCCGTCGCGCCGCAGCCACGCCACCACCGCCAACGCCGGGGCCTCCGGCGACGCGGTGAAGTCGCCCATGCAGGCGACCGTCGTCAAGATCGCCGTCGCCGACGGACAGCAGGTCGTCAAGGGCGACCTGGTGGTCGTGCTCGAAGCCATGAAGATGGAGCAGCCGCTGCAGGCGCACAAGGACGGCGTGGTCGGCAACATCAACGCGGATGCCGGCGCCACGGTCTCCGCAGGACACCAGCTGCTCACGATCAGCTGACACCCGGCATCAGCGGAAAGGGCGCCCCACCGAGGTGGGGCGCCCTTTCCGCATCTCTCCCGGGATCAGGAGATGTTCACGAGATGCATCGCCCTGCTCGCATCGGTGATGCTGCTGGAGAGCGAGGGGTATGCCGCGAAGACCCGCGAGACCTGGTCGACCGTGAGACGGCGTTCGACCGCGACCGCGATCGGGTAGATCAGCTCCGATGCCTTCGGCGCCACGATCACGCCGCCGATCACGGTGCCCGATCCCTTGCGCGCGATGAGCTTGACGAAGCCATCCTTGATGCCCATCATCTTCGCGCGCGGGTTCGCCGCGAGCGGGAGCTTGTAGACCAGGCCGTCGGCCACACCGTCCTCGACATCCTTCTCGCCGTAGCCGACCGTGGCGATCTCGGGCGCGGTGAAGATGTTCGAGGTGATCTTGATCTGTTCGAGCGGGATGACGATGTCGCCGAGGGCGTGGAAGACGGCCGTGCGCCCCTGCATCGAGGCCACTGAGGCCAGCGGGAAGAAGTTCGTGCAGTCGCCGACCGCGTACACGTTGGGGACCGAGGTGCGCGCGACCCGGTTCACCCGCACGTGTCCCGACTCGTCGAGCTCGACACCCGCCTCCTCCAGACCGATGCCTGCGGTGTTCGGGATGGAACCGACCGCCATCAGGCAGTGGCTGCCATCGACCGTGCGCCCGTCCGACAGGGTGACCGTGACCCCGTCATCCGTGACCTCGACGCGGTCGGCACGGGACTTGGAGAGCACCTGCATGCCCCCGCGCTTGAAGACCTTCTCCAGAACGCTCGCCGCATCCTTGTCCTCGCCCGGGAGCACCTGCTCGCGGCTGGAGATCAAGGTCACCTTGGCACCGAGGTTCATGTAGGCGGAGGCGAACTCCGCACCGGTGACACCGGAACCGACCACGATGAGGTGCTCGGGGAGCGCCTTCATGTCGTACAGCTGCGTCCACGTCAGGATGCGCTTGCCGTCGGGCTTGGCCGAGTCCAGCTCGCGCGGAGAGGCACCGACCGCCACGATGATCGTGTCGGCCTCGACCCGATCGAAGTCGGTCCCGCCCTGGCCCGTCGACACGATGATCGCGGTGGGTCCCTCGAGGCGACCGTGACCGGAGAGGATGCGTACGCCGGCTTCGAGGAGCGTCGCACGCATGTCCTCGGACTGCTGACCCGCCAGCGCGAGGAGCCGCTTGTTCACGGCGGCGAGGTTGATCGCGATCTCGGGCTTGAGGGGTCGCGAGTGGTCGCCCTTGGCGTAGAAGTTGACCCCGAGGTCGCTCGCCTCGGAGATGGCGACGGCCGCATCGGCGGTGGCGATCAGGCTCTTCGAGGGCACGACGTCGGTGAGGACGGCGGATCCGCCGACTCCCACGCGCTCGACCAGGGTGACCTCGGCCCCCAACTGGGCTGCCGCGAGGGCCGCCTCGTAGCCGCCGGGACCGCCGCCGAGGACGGCGACGCGCTGAGTGCGCTCGAAAGTGGTGGAAGACATGGAATCCATTCTCGCGCAATCCTGGCACCCGAGCCTGCACCTTCCTAGAGTGGATCCATGCCCGAAACGCACAGCAACCCCCTCGACGACCCGACCGCGAACCCGTTCGAGGTCGCCGCACAGGCCGCCGCCGACATCGCCCGTCTGACCGGCGTCGAGAAGCACGACATCGCCCTCACCCTCGGCAGCGGCTGGGGCAAGGCCGCGGACATCATCGGCGAGACCGTGGCGACGATCCCCGCGACCGAGGTCACCGGCTTCTCCAAGCCCGCGCTCGAAGGACACGTCGGTACGCTGCGCAGCATCCGCACCCCCGACGGCAAGAACGTCCTCGTCATCGGCGCGCGCACCCACTACTACGAAGCCCACGGTGTGCGCCGTGTCGTGCACAGCGTGCGCACCGCCGCCGCGACGGGCGCCAAGATCATGGTGCTCACGAACGGCGCCGGCGGCATCCGCGAGACGTGGACGCCCGGTCAGCCCGTGCTCATCAGCGACCACATCAACCTCACCGCCGACTCTCCGCTCGAAGGCGCCACGTTCGTCGACCTCACCGACCTCTACTCGAAGCGTCTGCGCGAGATCGCCCGGACGATCGACCCGATGCTCGACGAGGGCGTCTACACGCAGTTCCGCGGCCCCCACTACGAGACGCCGGCGGAGGTGCAGATGGCGAAGCACATCGGTGGCCACATCGTGGGCATGTCGACCGCGCTCGAGGCGATCGCCGCCCGCGAGGCCGGCATGGAGATCCTCGGGTTCTCGCTCATCACCAACCTCGCCGCCGGTATCCAGCAGACACCGCTCAGCCATGCCGAGGTGATCGAGGCCGGGCGCGAGGCCGAACCGGTGATCTCCGCGCTTCTGGCCAGGGTGGTCGAGGCCCTGTGAGCGACGAGCGGCTCGCCCAGGCCCGCGCCTGGTTGCGACAGGACCCCGATCCGCAGACGCGCGACGAGCTGGCCGGCGTGATCACACGTGCCGCCGCCGGCGACCGAGAGGCCGTCGCCGACCTCGACGACCGCTTCCGCACTCGCCTCGCCTTCGGAACCGCGGGTCTCCGCGGCGAACTCGGCGCCGGCAGCAACCGGATGAACCGGGTTCTCGTCGGCCAGGCCGCAGCCGGCTTCGCCGCCTACCTGCGCGAGAAGTCGCACGGCGCGACCCCGACGGTCGTGATCGGCTACGACGGGCGCCGGAACTCCCGCGTGTTCGCGACGGACTCCGCCGAGCTGTTCGCCGGAGCCGGTCTGCGGGCGATCCTGCTTCCCCGCCTGCTCCCGACGCCCGTCCTCGCCTTCGCCGTGCGCCACTTCGGCGCCGATGCCGGCGTGATGGTGACGGCGAGCCACAACCCGCCGAACGACAACGGCTACAAGGTGTACCTCGGTGGCGCCGACCAGGGATCCCAGATCGTCGCCCCGGCGGACGCCGAGATCGCCGCGCACATCCAGCGCATCGCCGACGCGGGCTCCATCACCACTTTGCCACGCTCCACCGAGTATGAGACGGCCGGCGAAGAGGTCGTCGAGGCCTACATCGCGGCAACCGTGGCCGTGGCGCCAGCACCCGCCGGGACGACCGGGATGCGGTGGGTGTACACCGCGATGCACGGGGTCGGCTGGGAGACGCTGTCCCGCATCGTCAAGGAAGCGGGATACCCGCAGCCGTTCGTCGTCGACGAGCAGCTCACCCCCGACGCCACGTTCCGCACCGTGTCGTTCCCGAATCCGGAAGAACCGGGGGCGATGGATCTCGCGTTCGCGCGCGCCCGACGAGTGAAGGCCGACTTCATCCTGGCGAACGACCCCGATGCGGATCGACTGGCCGTCGCGGTCCCCGACGACTCCGCCCCCGACGGCTGGCGTCGTCTCACCGGTAACGAGGTCGGTCTCCTGCTCGGGGCGAGAGCCGCACGCGCGGCGGCCGGGACACCGGGCGCCTCGCTCGCCTGCTCTCTCGTCTCCTCCCCCGGCCTCGGCGCCATCGCCGCCCATCACGGGATGGACTTCCACGAGACCCTCACCGGCTTCAAATGGATCTCCCGGGCCCCGGGTATCGTCTTCGGCTTCGAAGAGGCTCTCGGCTACCTGGTGAATCCGGAGACCGTGCGCGACAAGGACGGGGTGTCGGCGGCCGTCGCCATCCTCGGCCTCGCCGCCGAGGCCCGCGATCGCGGAGCCACGCTCGTCGATCTGCTCGACGAGCTGGGTGAGACGTACGGGCATTTCGCGAGCGGTCAGGTGTCGGTGCGAGTCGAGGACCTCGCCGTCATCGGCTCCGTGATGCTCGCGCTGCGCACACTCCCGCCGACGCACATCGGCGGCCGATCGATCGCCTCGGCCGAGGACCTGCTGCAGGCCGCACCGGGTCAGCCCTCCGGAGACGTGCTGCGGTACCGTCTCGGCGACGGCTCCCGTGTGATCGTGCGCCCCAGCGGGACCGAGCCCAAGCTGAAGGTCTACATCGATGCGAGGGCGGAGTCGGCCGAGAGCGCACGTGACGCCGTCGCGGAGCTCGAAGCGGGCGTCCGCGCCCTCCTCGACGAACGCTCCTGAGCATGCCGGTCCGACGCCTCATCGTCAGCGCGCACAACGGGGTTCACGCGCGTCCGGTGGCCGAGCTCGTGCGACTCGCGCAGTCGCACGAGGCTCCGGTCACCCTGCGCACGGCCGACGGCACGACCGTCGATCTGACGAGCGTGCTGGCGGTCATGGACCTGGGGATCGCCTCCGGGGACTCCGTGGTGATCGAGACGGCGCCCTCCGCGACGGCGGAGGCCGTTCTCGACCAGCTCGCGGAGGTACTCGCTCCCCGCGGGTGACCGCTGCGCCGTCAGCCGTCGATCACAGCGACGAGCTCATCGAGGAACGCCTCGAACGTCGTTCCCTTCCGGACGATCCGCTGCACGCTCTCGCGTTCGCTGAACACTTCGACGAGCTGTTCGAACACGGTCTGGAACGCCGCACGATCGCTCTCGCTGAACGCGGCGAGCGCGACGACCTGCACGCGTCCGCCGCCCCAGGCCGCTGAGCCGTCCGCGACGCCGATGGCGATCGCGGTGCGGGTGGCGGTCATCTGGAGTGCGTGGGGGACGGCGAGTGCATCGGTGAACGCCGTCGACGACATCCGCTCCCGCACGATGGTGTTCTCGACGTAGTCCTCGCCGATCAGGCCGGCCTGCACCAGGAGACCGCCGAGACGACGGATGATCGTCTCCTCCCCCTCATCGGGAAGCGGGAACACGTACGCGTCGGCGAGGAAGTAGCGGGCGAGTTCGCCACGGAGCCGCGTGAGACGTCGCCCCCGGCGCACCCGGGCGGCCGCCTGCTGGATCCGGTCGACGTCGGCGTCGGTCAGGAACGGCTGGATGCGCACGAATCGGTCGCCGGACGACCCCGGTTCGATCGTGCTGAGCACGAGGTCGGTGTCGAAGGACGCCCAGTCGGGATCGACGTTGGTCACGACGGTCGTGACCTCGATCGCCGATCCCAGAGAGCGGTCGACGCTGGAGCGGAGCAGCTCATGCAACTCGTGATAGCCCGGGCAGACGATGGTGGCGGTGAGGATCGACTCGGCCTTGCGGCTGCGTTCGAGACGCCCACCCACGTGCATGGCGATGTAGGCGATCTCGTCGTCGTGGATGGGTGTGCCGACCCGGTCGTGCAGGCCGCTGGCGATCGAGACGGCCACCTCGAAGATCATCGGGTACGTCGTCTTCAGCGACCGGGTGAGCGGATTGCGGGTGAGCGCGCTCTCCTCGGCGCGGCGCAGCAGATTCTGCACGTGCAGGGCGAGACGCAGCACGAAGGTCTCGTCGACGAGGTCGACCTGGAAGTCCTCCGCCGCTCGGGCGATCTCCGCGCGTACCGCGGCCTCGACTCCCGGATCCACGCCGCTGCGGGCGACCTCACGCGTCGCGTCCTCGCCCGGCGCGACGATGCGGGTGAGCACGAGGGATGCGAGATGACCGCTGTCCCCCTCGCCGAGGACCACGGAGAAATGCTCGAAGGCGAGGCGGGCGATGACGGTCCCGACGCGCGGGATCTCCTCGCGGGTGCCGGCCGGGGTCGATTCGAGGGTGTGTCCAGCGGCGACCCGCTCGGCGGCGATCGCGATGTGCAGCAGCACATCGGAGATCGCGAGCTCGTTCACGTAGTAGCCGAGCTCACCGAGTTCGCGCACGAGCGCGGACTTGAACGGCCCGACCGCGCTGGCGGCCACCGCCGATCCGGAGAGCGCCCGACGGAATGTCTCCGGATGGAACGAGGCGTCGTCCATCTCGTCGTGGGCGAGCCTGCTGAGCAGGCGGCGCTGCGCCGTCTCGTTGCCGCGCAGTCGCACGGTCTCGCGCTCGCGCTCGAGCACGAGGTCCGTGCCGTCGAGCAGACCCCGCACGCGCACCAGGTCCGCTTCGAGCGTCGCCTCGCTGACGTGCAGATCCTCGGCGGTGTCGAACACGTCGATGCCTCCGTGCTCGTCGAGCAGGAGCCGCACAAGCGTGTGCAGACGGTCGCGGGGTGCGGAATCCCCCGTCTGGCGCATCCGCAGCGCGCCACGGGCGCCGGATCCGGCGCGGTAGCCCGCAGGACCCGACTCGATCACCGCGGCCCCGGGCGTGCGGGCGTTCAGCGCCGCGACATAGGAGCGGATGCTGCGCGGGGTGACGCCCATCAGGTCGGCGAGGCTCGCCGCCGTCGCCCACCCCTCCTGGCGCAGCAACGCCGCGAGGAGCTGGTCCTGGCGCTGGCGCGACATGATCCTCCCCTTCCGCGTGCTGACCGCACTGTCTCGACGTGTTCTCCATGATGTCAGGTGCCCGGCGCCCTCGGGCGGAAGGGCCTGTTCCGCGGGGGCGGAAAGGAACGTGTTGGCGCGCACCCCTCCACCGTTCCCAGACTGTTCTCAGGAAGGGTGGGCATCGATGAGGATTCTCGTGGTGTGCGGTGCGGGAGCATCGAGCACGTTCGTCGCGCAGCGGCTCCGCCGTGCGGCAGCCGCGGCCGGTCTTGATTGGGACGCGGCGGCCGGTATGGAGAGCTCCGTCGCCGGATCCGACCATGACCTCGTCTTCGTCGGCCCTCATCTGAGCGACCGCCTCGACGCCATCCGCGAAGGTGCGAGCGCGCCCGTCGCGGTGCTTCCGGACGACGTCTTCGCCGATCTCGACGGCTCGCGCACGCTCGACCTCGCCCGATCGATCCTCGCCGCCGCCGGCGAAACCCCGAAAGGAACATCATGACCGCCACCCGCACCGTTCGGATCGGCTCCTCGCACGGATTGCACGCCCGCCCCGCGAAGCTCTTCGCGCAGGCCGCGAAGGATTCCGGCATCGCCGTGATGATCGCCAAGGACTCGGGCAAGCCGGTCAACGCGGCGAGCATCCTCGGGGTCATCGCCCTGGCCGTCGAGCACGGCGACTACGTGACGCTCACGGCCGACGGCGAAGGCGCCGAGAACGTGCTCGACACGCTCACCGAACTCCTCACCACCGACCACGATCAGGACTCCGCATGAGCGAGCTCCGGGGAGTGGGGATCGGTCTCGGGGTCGCCCAGGGGCCGATCGTCCGCATGGCCGAGGCGATGCCCGCTCCGGAGAACACACCCAGCACCGCGGGTGCTGATGCGGAACGCGCCCGAGTCCGCGACGCCGTCTCCACCGTTGCGAACGAGCTGAACGAACGGGGCGAGGCCGCCGGCGGATCCGCGCAGGAGGTGCTCGAGGCCCAGGCCATGATCGCCGAGGACCCGACCCTCCAGGACGAGGTCGACAGCCGGATCGACGCGGGCGCGACGGCCGAATGGGCTGTGCACGATGCATTCGCCGGATTCCGCGCCACGCTCGAAGCCGTCGGCGGCTACCTCGGCGAGCGCGCAGCCGACCTCGACGACATCGCGCAGCGCGTGCTCGCACGCCTCCGCGGCGTCGACGCCCCCGGCGTTCCGAACCCGGGACACCCGTTCGTCCTGGTCGCACGCGACCTCGCCCCCGCCGACACGGCGCTCCTCGATCTGGAGCAGGTGCTCGCGCTGATCACCACCGATGGCGGCCCGACCTCCCACACCGCGATCCTCGCTCGGGAGAAGGGCATCGTCGCGATCGTCGGAGTCGCCGACGGCGAGATGCTCACCACCGGCGAGACCGTGATCGTCGACGCGGCCAGCGGCGTCGTCACACGCGAACCGACGGATGACGAGAAGGCCCGAGCCACGGAGCGCGCAGCCGCTCGCCAGTCGGCCGACGCGGCCCCACCCACTCCCGGCGCTCTCGCCGACGGCACGCCTGTCGCGCTGCTCGCGAATCTGGGGAAGCCTGCAGACGCGGCCGATGCGGTCGTTCGGGGGGCCGAGGGCGTCGGGCTGTTCCGCACCGAGTTCCTGTTCCTGTCCTCGGCGCAGGCACCCACCATCGCGCAGCAGCGCGAGTCGTATCGCGAACTGCTGGCGGCGTTCCCCGGCAAGAAGGTCGTGGTCCGGATGCTGGATGCGGGCGCCGACAAGCCGCTGGCGTTCCTCAACGACGCGCATGAGGAGAACCCGGCTCTCGGTCTTCGGGGCCTGCGAGCGCTGCGCGCGAGCGAGGACATCCTGCGCGAGCAGCTCACCGCGCTTGCGGAAGCCGATGCCCAGACGGAGGCGGACCTCTGGGTGATGGCCCCCATGGTGGCGACGGTCGAGGAGACGATCTACTTCACCGGCCTCGCTCGGGAATACGGGCTGAAGACCGCCGGCGTCATGGTCGAGATCCCGGCGAGCGCCCTGCTCGCCGACCGCGTTCTCGCCCATGCGGACTTCGCGTCGATCGGTACCAACGACCTCACGCAGTACACGATGGCTGCCGACCGCATGCTCGGCTCGGTCGCCGGCTTCCAGGACCCCTGGCACCCCGCCGTCCTGCGCCTGGTGCGCGAGGTCGGCGATGCGGGCGCACGTCTCGGCAAGCCCGTCGGGATCTGCGGCGAGGCCGCGGCCGACCCTCTCCTCGCCGTGGTGCTGGTCGGGCTCGGCGCGACCAGCCTCTCGATGGCACCGTCGGCCCTCGCCGACGTACGACACGCGCTGTCCGAGCGCACCCCGTCCGAGGCGCGGAGCCTCGCCCAGGCCGCCCTGGCTGCCGACGACGCCTCCTCCGCCCGAACCGCCGTGGCGACGCTCGCCGCGGAACTCCCCCTCCACAAGAAAGAGACGACATCATGACGACGACGTCACCTGCCGCCACGAAACCCGGCGGCCTCCGCGTAGGAGTGCAACGCTTCGGCACATTCCTCTCGGGCATGATCATGCCCAACATCGCGGCCTTCATCGCCTGGGGCTTCATCACGATGCTCTTCATCCCGGCCGGGTTCTTCGGCGCGGACAGCCCGTTCGGCTGGCACTGGGTCGGCGTGTCCGAGATCATCGGCGGGGGCGGCGACTCCGCCATCATCGGGTGGCAGGGTGCCATGACCGCGGTCGCCGAGGGTGACAACGGGAACATCCTCGCCTACGTCGGCCTCGTCGGACCGATGGTCACGTACCTGCTTCCACTGCTCATCGCGAACACGGCCGGCCGCATGGTCTACGGCGAGCGCGGCGGCGTGGTGGCCACCATCGCCACCGTCGGCGTGATCGTCGGCACCAACATCCCGATGTTCCTGGGCGCCATGATCATGGGCCCGGTCGCCGCGTGGATCACCAAGCAGATGGACCGGCTGTGGGAGGGCAAGATCCGTCCCGGTTTCGAGATGCTGGTGAACAACTTCTCCGCCGGCATCCTCGGCATGCTCCTCGCGATCGTCGGCTTCTTCGCGTTCGGTCCCGTCATGCTCGGCATCAGCACCGTCCTCGGCGGCGCTGTCGACTGGCTCGTCTCTCTGAACCTGCTGCCGCTGGTGTCGATCATCGTCGAGCCGGCGAAGGTGCTGTTCCTGAACAACGCCATCAACCACGGCGTCTTCACCCCGCTCGGGATCGAGCAGGCGGCGGAGACCGGCAAGTCGATCCTCTTCCTCATCGAGGCGAACCCCGGCCCCGGCCTCGGCCTGCTGCTCGCCTTCACGTTCTTCGGCGTCGGTGCGGCGAAGGCCTCCGCACCGGGTGCGGCGATCATCCAGTTCTTCGGTGGCATCCACGAGATCTACTTCCCGTACGCGTTGAGCAAGCCGACCACGATCCTGGCCCTCATCGCGGGTGGCGCGGCCGGTGTCACCACGAACATGGTCCTCGGCGGCGGCCTGGCATTCCCGGCCGCACCGGGAAGCATCATCGCCGTGACCGCGGCTGCCATCGGACCGGGCGTCGGCAACCTGCTGGTCGTGTACCTGTCGGTGATCATCGCCGCCACCGTCACCTTCCTCATCACCGGTGTGATCCTGCGGGCCTCCCGCAAGCGCGATCTGGAGGCCGAGGGTGACGCCTTCGGTGCCGCGATCGCCCAGACCGAGGCGAACAAGGGCAAGTCGTCGGCCGCGATGGACGCGCTGCGCACGTCGACCGCGACGTCGTCCCCCGAGGCCGCTGCCGCCGCGAGCACGACGGTGATCGCCGCCGCGCCGATCGAGCGCATCGTGTTCGCCTGCGACGCCGGCATGGGCTCGTCCGCCATGGGCGCCAGCGTGCTGCGCAACAAGCTCAAGAAGGCCGGCATCGAGGACATCACAGTCACCAACCAGGCGATCGCGAACCTCGACGGAACAGCCGACGTGGTGATCACGCAGCAGCAGCTCACCGAGCGCGCAGAGGCGAAGTCGCCGAACTCGGTCCATGTGTCGGTCGACAACTTCATGAACTCGCCCAAGTACGAAGAGGTCGTCGAGATGGTGCGTGAACAGCGAAAGGAAAACGAATGAGTGTTCTGAGCCCCGAACAGGTCCGCATCCACCCCGGAGGGGCGTCGCGCGACGAGGCCCTCCAGGAGGCGACCGACATCCTGGTCGCGGCCGGAGCCGTCACCCCGGCCTACGTCGACGCGATGCGGCAGCGCGAGGAGACCGTCTCGACCTTCATGGGGAACGGGCTGGCGATTCCGCACGGCACCAACGACGCGAAGGACACGATCCTCGCTTCGGCCCTGTCGGTGGTCCGCTACGACGGCGGTGTCGACTGGTCCGGTGACCCTGCGACGTTCGTGATCGGCATCGCCGGCGTGGGTGACGAGCACCTGGAGATCCTCTCCCGGATCGCGATCCTGTTCTCCGAGGAGGACGACGTGGCCCGGCTCTCCGCTGCGCAGACCCCGGAGGAGCTCTACGCCCTCCTCTCGGAGGTGAACGAGGGATGAAGGCGGTCCACTTCGGGGCGGGCAACATCGGGCGCGGATTCGTCGGTCTGCTGCTGCGCGAGGGCGGGTACGAGGTCGTCTTCTCGGACGTCGCCGACGCGCTGGTCGACGCGATCAACGCGGTCGACTCGTACACCGTGCACGAGGCCGGCCCCGGAGGGACCGATCACGTCGTCACCGGATTCCGTGCCGTGAACAGCCGGACGGACCCCGCCGCAGTGGCGGAAGAGGTCGCGTCGGCCGACGTCGTCACCACCGCCGTCGGACCGACGGTGCTGCGGTTCGTGGCCCCGTCGATCGTCGCGGGACTGGCCCTGCGCTCCCCCGCCGCCGCACCGCTGCAGGTGATGGCATGCGAGAACGCGATCGGCGCCACCGACCTGCTGCGCCGCGAGATCGTCGCCGCAGCAGGAGCCGATGCCGAGACGCTGCTGACCAGAGCGGTCTTCGCGAACACCGCCGTGGATCGCATCGTGCCGGCGCAGCCGGAGGGATCGGGCGTCGACGTGACCGTCGAGCCCTACTTCGAATGGGCGATCGAGTCGGGACCGTTCGGCGGAGAGCTGCCGAGAATCCCCGGCGCGCACTTCGTCGACGACCTGGCCCCGTACATCGAGCGCAAGCTGTTCACCGTGAACACGGGGCATGCGGCAACGGCATACTTCGGGGCCCGTGCGGGCATCGAGCGCATCTCGGATGCCCTGGCCGATCCGACGATCGCCGCGAGCGTCTCGGCTGCCCTCGAAGAGACGTCGGCCGTGCTGGTCGCCGAGCACGGCTTGGACCCGGAGGATCTCGCCGCCTATCGCGCGAAGATCCTCGACCGGTTCCGCAACCCCGCACTCGTCGACACCGTGCAGCGGGTCGGACGTCAGCCGCTGCGCAAGATCTCGCGTCACGAGCGCTTCGTGGGCCCCGCAGCCATGGCCGCGGAGCGCGGACTGTCCACCGAGGCCCTGGTCGCCGCCGTCTCGGCAGCGCTCGAGTTCGACGACCCGGCCGACGAGCAGTCGGTCGAGCTGCAGCAGATGCTGCGCGCGGAGGACGCCGCAGGGTTCACCACGCGGACGACGGGCCTCGACCCCGAGCATCCGCTGTTCCCGCTGATCCGGGATGCCGTCACCGCCCACCAGCAGCACATCGAGAGGGCCTGAGCCGCGACCCGTCGACGCCCCCGCCTGCCGATACGATCGGTGGGCGGGGGCGTTTCGCGCACGACGACGTGCGAGAACACACAGGTATCCGGGAGCCACATGAACAGATATGCCGTGATCGGCGCTGGTCCGTCCGGCCTCGCCGCAGCGCGCGCCCTGCAGAAGCGCGGGATCTCCGTGGACGGATACGAGGCCTCGCACGGCGTCGGCGGGCTGTGGGACATCAGCAATCCCCGCAGCACGATGTACGAGTCCGCGCATCTCATCTCCTCCCGCACGACGACCGAGTTCACCGAGTTCCCCATGCGGTCCCGGGTCGACTACCCCGGACACCGGGCACTCAAGGACTACTTCGACGACTATGCCCGGCACTTCGGGCTCACCGACCTCTTCCGCTTCGACACGCGGGTCGTGCGTCTCGAGCCGCGCGACGGCGGCTGGGATCTGACCAGTTCCGGCCCCAGGGGAGACGAGACGCACTGGTACGCGGGCGTCGTTCTCGCGAACGGGACGCTCGCCGAGCCGAACATCCCGGCATTCCCTGGTGAGTTCACAGGCGAGCTGCTGCATACGCACGCCTACAAGTCGCCCGAGCAGCTGAAGGACCGGCGCGTGCTGCTGATCGGCGCGGGCAACTCCGGCTGCGATATCGCGGTCGACGCCGTGCATCATGCGGTATCCGTCGACATGAGCGTCCGCCGCGGGTACTACTTCGTTCCGCGGTATCTGTTCGGCAGGCCGAGCGACACTCTCAACCAGGGGCGACCGCTCCCCGCGCGCATCAAGCAGGCCATCGACAGTCGTGTGCTGCGGGCCTTCACCGGCGACCCCGTGCGGTTCGGGTTCCCGAAGCCCGACTATCGCATCTACGAGTCGCACCCGATCGTGAACACCATGGTCCTGAACCACCTCGGGCAGGGCGATCTGCGCATCCGTCCCGACGTCTCGCGCTTCGACGGCGCGAGCGTGCACTTCCGTGACGGCAGCGCCGACGACTACGACCTCGTGCTGCTCGCCACCGGCTACACCCTCGACTATCCGTTCGTCGACCGCGAGCACCTGCACTGGCGCGGTGCCGCGCCGCGGCTGTTCCTGAACGTCTTCCCCGCCTCGTTCAACGGCCTCTACGTGATGGGCATGATCGAGGCCTCGGGCATCGGCTGGCAGGGCCGCTACGAGCAGGCGGAGCTGCTCGCGGCCTACCTGAACGCGGTCGAGCAGGATCCGGCGCGCGCGTCGCGGTTCCGCGACCGTGTGACCGGAAGCCCCTGGCCCGATGTGACCGGCGGCTATCGCTACCTGGGGCTGGACCGGATGGCCTACTACGTCAACAAGGACGCCTACCGCGGTGCCGTCCGCAACGAGAAGCGCATTCTGGAGTCACGGGCGTAGCGCCCTCTCGGTGACGAGCGACCGTCGACCGGGCGGAGTAGCGTTGTCTCGTGCAGAAGAAGCCCCGACGGATCCTGAAGCGCGTGCTGTGGAGCGTCGCGATCGTGCTGGTCGTCGCCGTCGGCGGGGTGCTCGCCTGGACCCAGATCGGCGTCATGGCCGCGGAGCCGGAGCCGCTCGCCTCGGTGCGGGAGAACCCGGCCATCACCGTGACCGATGCCGACCAGGGCATCGTGCTCGCCCCCGCCGACGGGAGATCGGACCTCGGCCTCGTCTTCATCCCCGGGGCCAAGGTGGATCCGTGGGCGTATGCCGCGATCCTGCAGGGGCTGGCCGAAGAGGGCGTCACGGTCGTGATCACACGCCCGTGGCTGAACCTGGCGTTCTTCGACCCGCGCGGACTCGACGCCTTCACCTCGGCGGCCCCCGACGTCGATGTCTGGGGCGTCGGCGGGCACTCCCTGGGCGGCGTGCGTGCATGCCAGCTCGCGGACGACGCCGATGCGCTCGTCCTGTTCGCCTCCTACTGCGCGAACGATCTCTCCGGCACTGGGCTTCCCGTCCTCAGCCTGTCCGGCAGCGAAGACGGGCTGTCCACCCCCGAGAAGATCGCCGATGCGCGCGATCAGCTGCCCGCCGATGCCGACATGGTCGAGATCGAAGGGGCGTCGCACGCGTCCTTCGGCGACTACGGACCGCAGGACGGCGACGGCACTCCGACGATCTCCCGCGACGAGATGCACGCGGAGGTCACGCGTCTGACCGACGAGTTCCTCGCACCGCTCTCGCCCTGAGCGTCACCTCCCCACGGCCCCGAGGACCGGGTCGAGCAGCGGATGGAGGTGCCGGGTGCGCAGGACCGCCGCCGCCGAACGCGCCCCCGCCTCGAGCGCAGTGGTGACGCCCGCCCCGTCGAGCCGCGCGTCGAGCACGCCCGCGAGGAACGCATCACCCGCGCCGTTCGTGTCGACGACCTCGACGGGCACCGCAGGAACCCGATGCACCACGCCGTGCTCGTCGACCGCCACGGCCCCCTCCGCTCCCAGGGTGCACACGGCCAGGCGCGCTCCCGCCGCGATGCGGGACTGCAGGAACACGACCGGGTCGTCCAGCCGGTCGGCGTTGCAGAACACCGCATCAGCGGCGTCGAGGAACGGCCGGTGGTAGTGCGCCCTGCCGTCGTAGTCGTGCACATCCACCCAGATCGGTGTGCCGGTCGATCGGGCGAGAGGCAGCAGGCGCAGGGGCTCCGCGGCGAGGTCGAGCACGACCGCATCGGCAGCGACCATCCGGTCGCGCATCCGGTCGTCGCGCGTGCCCTCGGCCGTGCTCGGGGTCGACAGGTACAGCGAGACGCGACCGCCTTCACGCGTCATCAGGTTCAGATGTCGTTCGGTGACCCCGTCGTCCCAGGAGGTCTGCACGCCGGCGGCGCGCAATGCGTCGCGCACGCGCCCGCCCTCCATATCCGTCCCGGAGATGGCATGCAGCCGTGTGGTCCGGCCCAGCGCGGTCAGGCTGAGCGCCTTGCCCGCGCTGGTCCCTCCGACCGTCTCCCAGGTGTCCTCGGCGAACTGCATGTGCGGCACCGGCTCGGGAAGCCGATCCAGCACGATGATCGTGTTCCACGATGCCGGCCCGACGATGACGACGGAGGCGGATTCCGCTGCGGACTCTGAGGAGGAGGGCATGGGACCATCCTGTCGTGCCTCGTCTCGGCCGTCTCGTTCAGCCGATGCGCGAGACCAGCGCGTCCAGCCCCATGCCGTAGTCGATGCGCACGACGGGAAGGGCGAGCTTGTCGGTGCCGATCTTCACATATCCGGGCTCGATGGTACGTCCCATCTCGTAGCCGGCCTGGGCGACGCCCTGCTTGGTGGTGTCGTTGTAGTGCCCGTACGGATACGCCACGACCTGACCCACGCCGAGGATCTGAGCCGACGTCGTCAGGTCTGCCGCGATCTGATCGGCCGTCCAGTTGACCATCCGGCCCTTGCCGTTGTCGCCCGCCTGGTGCATGTCATGCGTGTGCGAGCGGCGCTGCACATAGACGGACGGCGCCGGATCCTGCCGATAGGCCGTGATCATGAACGACGTGCTGAGCAGCTTGTACTTGTCGACGACCGGCACCGCGAGATCGAACCACGACTGGTCGGCGTCGTCATCGGTGATGATCACGCTCTTCGCAGGAAGCGAGAGCCGCCCGTCGATGAAGGCGCTGAGCTCGTCCCAGGTGGGCAGGTAGAAGCCCGTCGTCGCGATGTGGTTCATCTGTGCATCGAAGTCACCGATGTAGGCGTAGTTGCCGCGCAGCCAGCCCTTCTCCCCCTCGGGGTTCGCCGTGAACTGGTGATACATGAGGATGGGCACTCGCACGTTCTCCGCGGCGTTCTCCTCCGGCGTCTTCCAGGCGGCGAAGAGCTCGACCTGCTGGTCCGTGCACACCACGGGGTCGGCGCCGTTCACGCGGGCCGCGACCGTCAACGCTCCGGCGTCCGCTGCCGTCGCGTACCAGCCGGCGAACACCCGACCCTCCAGCTGCGGGATCGGAAGGCCCTGGTACAGGGCGTCCTGGAACTGCAGCATCGGGTCGGCAGGAGCCCCGTCGCCCGAGAAGGTCACCGCACAGGCGCGCGGATCGTTCGCATCCGCCACGATCTGCTCCGCCGGCGTCAGCGGATGCTCGATCGTGGCGGACTGCGCCTTCGGAATCGTGTTCTCCTGCGCACGGTTCAGCCAGACGAAGGCGGCAGCGCCACCTCCGACGACGACGGCGGTCACGACGGCGCTGACGATGATCGCGGCGCGCGTGCGGCGCTTCTTCCCCCCGGAAGCCATGGTCAGGCGTCGAAGCCTTCGGCGATCATCTCCACGAGCTCCTCGCGCTCCTCGACGGGGAGGAACGCCGCGGCGGCGGCGTTGAACTGGAAGGTCTCGAGGTCGTCGAGGTCGTACTCGAACGCCTCGACGAGCAGGGCGAGCTCACGCGTGAGAGACGTGGCGCTCATGGTGCGGTTGTCGACGTTCACGGTCACCGCGAACCCGAGCTGGTAGAGCAGGTCGAAGGGGTGGTCCACCATGGTGTTGCCCCACGCGGCGATGGCCCCGGTCTGCAGGTTCGACGAAGGCGAGAGCTCGAGCGGGATCTCGCGGTCGCGGACCCAGCGCGCGAGGTCGCCGAACTGCACCTGCACCTCGTCGCCCTCCTGGGTGATGACCTCGAGGTCTTCGGCGATGCGCACACCGTGGCCGAGCCGCAGCGCGCGTCCGTCCAGCAGAGCCGAGCGGATGGAGGCGGGACCCGCCGCCTCTCCCGCGTGCACGGTGACGGGGAAGAAGTTCTCGGCGAGGTAGTCGAACGCCTTGCGGTGGTTCGACGGCGGGAAGCCATCCTCAGGACCGGCGATGTCGAAGCCCACGGCACCGCGTCCGCGGAAGTCGACCGCGAGTTCGGCGATCTCGAGAGCGCGATCGGTGTGCCGCATCGCCGTGATCAGCTGCCCGACGCGGATGCTGCGTCCCGAGCGGTCCGCGGCGTCCTCACCCTCTTCGATGCCCTGCTGCACCGCCTCCACCGTCTGTTCGAGCGTGAGGCCGCGAGCCAGGTGCTGCTCGGGCGCCCAGCGCACCTCGCCGTAGATCACGCCGTCGGCGGCGAGGTCTTGGACGAACTCCCGTGCGACACGGGTGAGGCCCTCCTGCGTCTGCATCACGGCGGTCGTGAGGTCGAACGTCTTGAGGTACTCGACCAGCGAACCGGAATCGCTCTGCTTCGCGAACCACGACCCCAGCGCCTTCGGGTCGGACTCCGGAATCTCCAGGCCGATCGCGTCCGCGAGCTCGATGATCGTGGCGGGCCGCAGCGCGCCGTCGAGGTGGTCGTGCAGCGACACCTTGGGAAGGCTCCGCAGGGAGATCCCCTGAAGTGTGACGTCGCCGTTCGCATCGATCGACATGGTGATCCTCTCGGTCGCGGATGTGCTCAGTTCAGGCTAGCGGTCCGCCGTCACGCCGTGATGCGCTCACGGACGATGGGGCCGGTCACCGGCGCCTCATCCCCGATCTCCCACGAACCATCGAGGGCGTCGAGAGCCCTGCTGAACCGGGCATCGTCGGCGGCTGAGAGGGTGAAGAGCGGCTGGCCGGCGACGACGCGATCGCCCGGCTTCGCATGCAGATCGATGCCTGCCTCGAAGACCACCGGGTCCTGCGCCCTGGCGCGCCCCGCGCCGAGACGCCATGCAGCGACCCCGAACGGAAGGGCATCCATGCGCGTGATGATCCCGTCGGTGGGGGCGAGCACCTGGTGGGTCTCGCGCGCCGTCGGGAGCGCGGCATCCGGATCTCCGTCCTGCGCGCGGATCATCGCCTTCCAGGTGTCCATGGCGCGGCCGTCGTCGAGAGCGGCCTCCACGTCGGCGTCCGGCTGACCTGCGAGGGCGAGCATCTCGCGTGCCAGGGCGATCGTGAGCTCGCGCACATCGGAGGGTCCGCCACCGGCGAGGATCTCGACGGATTCACGGACCTCGTTCGCGTTGCCGATCGCAAGGCCGAGCGGGACGTTCATGTCGGTCAGCAGGGCGGTCGTCGCGACCCCGGAGTCGGTGCCGAGAGCGACCATGGTGCGGGCGAGCTCGCGGGCGCGATCGATGTCCTGCATGAACGCACCGGAGCCGAACTTCACATCGAGCACGAGAGCGTCCGTGCCCTCGGCGATCTTCTTCGACATGATGCTCGACGCGATCAGCGGGATCGCCTCGACGGTGCCGGTGACGTCGCGGAGCGCATACAGCTTCTTGTCCGCGGGGGCGAGGCCGGAGCCGGCGGCGCAGATGACCGCGCCCACGTCTCCCTGCATCTGCGCGAACATCTCCTCGTTGCTCAGAGCAGCGCGCCATCCGGGGATCGACTCGAGCTTGTCGAGCGTGCCGCCCGTGTGACCGAGCCCGCGACCGCTCAGCTGCGGCACGGCCACGCCGAACGAGGCGACCAGCGGGGCGAGCGGCAGCGTGATCTTGTCGCCGACGCCACCCGTGGAGTGCTTGTCGACCGTGCGCTTGCCGAGGGAGGCGAAGCTCATCCGCTCCCCCGACGCGATCATCGCGTCGGTCAGCACGCGGATCTCGTCGCGCTCCATGCCGCGCTGGAAGATCGCCATCGCGAACGACGCCATCTGCGCGTCCGAGACATAGCCGCGGGTGTAGGCATCGACCATCCACCGCAGCTCCGCCTCGGGCACGGCGCCCCCGTCGCGCTTGGCGCGGATCACATCGATCGCGTCGAACGGTTCGATGGCTCCCTGAGCCTGTCCAGCGGTCATCGTGCTTCCTCCAGGTCGCGCGGCCCGAACGCATCGGGCAGCACCTCGTCGATCGTGCGGATGCCGGAGACGGTCTCCAGGAGCATCCCGGGCATCGCATGCTCGAACAGCAGCTGGCGACAGCGTCCGCACGGCATGATCGTCTGCCCCTCGTTGTTGACGCACACGAACGCGACGAGCTGGCCGCCGCCGGACATGTGCAGGTCACCGACCAGGGCGCACTCCGCGCACAGCGTCACACCGTACGACGCGTTCTCCACGTTGCAGCCGGCCACGATGCGGCCGTCGCCGACGAGGGCGGCCGCACCCACGCGGTAGCGCGAGTACGGCGCGTACGCCTTCGTCATGGCATCCGTGGCGACCTGGCGCAGTTCATCCCAGTCGATGTCGGTCATTGCGATGTTTCTCTCTTCCGGCAGGGCTACGACTTGATGTAGGGCTTGCCGTCTGCGGCAGGGGCCTTGATCTGCCCGGCGAATCCGGCGACCGCGAGCAGCGTCACGACATACGGCAGCATCAGCATGAACTCGCCCGGGATGGGCGTCTTCAGGATCGACAGCAGGTTCTGCAGGTTGGTCGCGAAACCGAACAGCAGCGCCGCGAGGGTCGCACGGATGGGATCCCATCGGCCGAAGATCACAGCGGCGAGGGCGATGAAGCCGAGCCCGGCCGTCATGTCCTTGCCGAACTGCGGCACCGAGACGAGGGTGAAGTACGCGCCTCCCATGCCGGCGATCGCGCCGGCGAGCAGCACGTTCCAGAACCGGGTCGGGTTCACCTTGATACCCACGGTGTCGGCCGCCTGCGGGTGCTCCCCGACGGCACGCAGCCGCAGACCCCACCGGGTGCGGTAGAGGCCCCAGGCCACCACGGCGACCGTGATGAACATCAGGTACCCGATGAAGGTCTGGTTGAACAGCACCGGCCCGATGATCGGGATGTCGCTGAGGACCGGGATCTCGACGCGCGGGAATCGCACGGGCGTGTTCAGGGTCGCCTCGTTCGGAGCGAGGAGTGCGCCGTAGAGGAAGCCGGTGAGACCGGTGACGAGCACGTTGAGGACGACACCGACGATGACCTGCTCGACCAGATACTTGATCGCGAACGCGGCGAGGACACTAGCCACCAGGACGCCGCCGATCATCGCCCCGACCAGGCCGACGAACGGGTTCCCGGTGATGCTCGACAGGAGCGCTGCCGAGAAGGCACCGAGAAGCAGCTGCCCCTCGATCGCGACGTTCACGACGCCGGCACGCTCGCCGATGACACCGCCCAGGGCACCGAACACCAGGGGCACCGAGAGCGAGACCGCGCCGAACAGCAGGCTCGTGACCGGCACGAGTCCGCCGGCGGAGGCCCAGACGAGGAACGCGAAGACGGCCAGCACGCTGAAGGCGATCACGAGCCACAGGGACGGCGGACGGTAGGTCCATGCCCGCAGGAACGCCCCCACCGTGAGCACCACGAGGATGCCGAACACGACCCAGAAGGTCGAGGCCGTCGGCAGCGCCACATCCGGCAGCGCGAGCGCCGAGGACTGGTCGGAAAGGCGGAACGTGCTGATGCCGTCGCGCGGCACGAGCAGGAACAGCAGGGCCAGGAGCACGGTCGCTCCGGCCAGCACGATCGGCGCCTTGAGGTGCCGCTCCTTCACGGTCGCGAGCTGCACCGTGCCGTCGGCGGCCTGGGTCTGCACGAGGGACATCATGCCGCCACCGCCTTCTTCGCGGCCTTGGCTCTGAGCCGTGCCGCCTTCTCGATATCGGTCTTGGGGAGGAAGAACACCGTGCGCAGCAGCGGCGGCGCGGCGATGAACAGCACGACGAGCGACTGCACGACGAGCACGATGTCGACCGGGATGTCCTGCGCCTGCATCGAGAACGACCCCGCCTTGAGCGCGCCGAACAGGATGCCGGCGGCGAACGTGCCCCAGGCACGACTGCGCCCGAGGAGGGCGACGGTGATGGCGTCGAAGCCGATGCCGGCGTCAATCGTCTCGGTGACACCCGTGGTCACCGCTCCCTGGATCTGATTCATGCCCGCGAGGCCCGCGAGGCCGCCCGCGAAGAGCATGGCGTACACGTAGATGCGCTGCACGCTGATGCCCGCGGCCCGCGCGGCGTGCGGGTTCTCGCCCACGGCGCGCATCCGCATGCCGAGCGACGAGCGCTCGATGAGCCACCAGACGAACAGTGTCGCCACGATCACGATCACGAAGCCGAGGTCGAGAAGGGGGAACTGCGGTCCGAGCAGCGTCGGGAACTGTGCGCTCTCCGGCGTCGCCGATCCGAGGGCCTGGTTGGTGCCCGGCTTCTGCAGCAGACCCGGGGTGCGGATCATCCAGAGCAGCAGGTAGTACGCGATGTAGTTGAGCATGATCGTGAGGATCACCTCATGCGCACCGGTGCGGGCCTTGATGAGTCCCGCGATCGCACCCCAGAGCGCACCGCCCGCGATACCGGCGATGAGCGTGACCGGGATGTGCAGCCAGATCGGCAGGTCGAGCGAGAACGTCAGCAGCGCGGCGACGGCGACGCCGATCAGCATCTGACCGCGAGCGCCGATGTTGAACAGCCCGACGCGGAACGCCAGCGCGACGCCGAGGCCGGCCGCGATGAGCGGTGCCGCGAAGCCGAGCGTGTTGGTGAGGGGTCGGATCTGCGCCGCGAAGTCCGCGCCACGGGCGTTGAAGATCGCCCCGCGGAACAGCGCCTCGTATCCGTTGTAGACGGCGTTCCAGGCGGCGACGAACGTGTCACCGGGCTGCGCGAAGAAGTAGACGGATGCCGCCTGGACGTCTTCGTTCGTCAGCGCGATGAGGATGCCGCCGACGATGAGCGCCAGCACGATCGCGAGGATCGTGGTCACGGCACTGCCGCGGAGGATCTCCTTGAGGATGACGTTGCCGCGCGGGGGCGGCGGCACGTCGGAAGGGTCGCGCGGGACCGTGCCGGTGCTCGTTGCGAGCTCCTGCGGCGGGATCCCCTTGGTCACATCTCCTGCGCCGGGCGTCGCTCCGCTCACGCGGCCACCTCCCCTTCGGCCGCTCCGGCCATCATGAGTCCGAGCGTCTCCCGAGGCGTGTCGCCGGGGACGATGCCGACGATCGTGCCGCGGTACATGACCGCGATCCGATCGGCGAGAGCTGCGACCTCGTCGAGCTCCGTGGAGACCACGATCACGGGCACACCCGCGTCACGCGTCTCGATGATCCGCTTGTGGATGAACTCGATCGAGCCGACGTCCACGCCGCGGGTGGGCTGCGCCGCGACGAGAAGGCGCAGATCGCGGCTCATCTCCCTGGCGATGACGACCTTCTGCTGGTTTCCGCCGGACAGCGTGCCGGCGGGGGTCTCGGGACCCTGCGTGCGGATGTCGTACTCCTTGATGCGCGCACGGGCGAACTCGTCGAGCGCTCCACGCCGCAGCGTGCCGGCGCGGCTGAACGCCGGGTCGTCCGAACGGTCGAGGATCAGGTTCTCCGCGACGGAGAACCCGGCCACCAGGCCGTCTTCCGTCCGGTCTTCCGGCACGAAGCCGACGCCGGCGTCGAGGATCGCCCGCACGCTCTTGCCTACGAGTTCGTTGCCGTCGAGTCGGATGCTGCCTTCGACACGGGCGGCGAGACCGACGATGGCCTCCACCAGCTCGGTCTGACCGTTGCCCTGGACGCCCGCGATCGCGAGCACCTCCCCCGGCCGGACGGCGAAATCGACCCCGTCGACGACGATGGCGCCGGTGGGCGTCAGAACGCGCAGACCCGTGACCTCGAAGCCGCCTTCACCCAGGCGCGGCGGCTCCTTGTGCACGGTGAGTTCGACCGCGCGGCCGACCATGAGCGATGCCAGCTCGGAGTTCGTCGCAGTGGGCGAAGCCTCACCCACGACCTTGCCGAGGCGCACGATCGTGATCTTGTCCGCGACCTCGCGGACCTCACGGAGCTTGTGCGTGATGAACACGATCGCCGTGCCCTCGTCACGCAGTTGACGCATGATGCCCATCAGCTCATCCGTCTCCTGCGGAGTGAGCACCGCGGTGGGCTCGTCGAACACGAGCACCTTCGCGTCACGCGACAGCGCCTTGATGATCTCGACGCGCTGCTGCACGCCGACGGGAAGATCTCCGACCAGCGCGTCGGGGTCGATGTCGAAGCCGAAGCGGGCCGCGACCGATCGCACGTGCTCTCGCGCCTTCGCGATGTCGAGCGTGCCGAGGGCCTTGGTCTGCTCATGTCCGAGCATGACGTTCTCGGCCACGGTGAACACCGGGACGAGCATGAAGTGCTGGTGGACCATGCCGATCCCCGCAGCCATCGCGTCACCGGGACCGCGGAAGCGCTGCACCTCGTCGTCGAGGAGGATCTCGCCCTCGTCGGCCTGATACAGGCCGTAGAGGACATTCATGAGGGTGGACTTGCCTGCGCCGTTCTCACCGAGCAGCGCGTGGATCTCACCCGGTTCGACCACCAGATCGATGTGGTCGTTGGCAACGAGGGTGCCGAATCGCTTGGTGATGCCGCGAAGTTCGAGCTTCATATCTGCACCTTATCCAGAAGAGTCATCCAGAAGAGCCATCCAGACGAGTCTTCCAGGGGGATCATCGTGCGTCCACGACACGGGGCGAGTGGCATCCTGCTCACCACTCGCCCCGTGCGGGAACTGCGACGGATTTACTTGGAGGTCGGGGAGTTCGGGGACTCCACCTTGATGTCGCCCGAGATGATCTGCTCCTGCAGAGTCTTGAGCTCGTCGGTCAGACCTTCCGGGAGCTTCGACTCGAAGTCGCCGAAGCCGGAGAGCTTGACGCCCTCGTTCTCGAGCGTGCCCACGTACGGGGCCGGGTCGAACTCGCCCTGGGCCGCGGCCATGGTCGCGTCCTTCACGGCGACGTCGATCGCCTTCATGATCGAGACGAGCGTGATGCCGGCGACACTCGGGTCGGCGACGGCGAGGTCGCTGTCGACACCGAGCATCAGGGTGTCCTTGCCGCTGTCGGCGATCGCCGCAGCCGCGCTCTGGTAGACGGGGCCGCCGACCGGGAGGATGACGTCGACGCCCTGGTCGAGCACACCCTGTGCGGTCTGCTTGGCGGTGTCGTTCGCGTCGAAGCCGCCCGTGAACGAGCCCTTCTGCGTGGCCTCGTCCCAGCCGAAGACCTCGACCGCAGCGGACTTGTCCTCGTTGTACTTCTCGACACCGAGCTGGTAGCCGTCCATGAACACGGCGACCGACGGAATCTGCATTCCACCGAAGGTGCCGACCTTGTTCACGCCGCTCTGCGCGGACCAGGACGCGGCGGCGTAACCACCGAGGTATGCGGCCTGAGCCGTGTCGAAGACCAGGGGCTTGATGTTGGGAGCATCGACGTTGCCGTCGAAGTCGTTGTCGGCCCAGTCGTCGATGATCGCGTAGTCGATGTCGGGGTTCGCGAGAGCCGACTCGACCGTCGCGGCGGACAGCTTGAAGCCGACCGAGACGATGAGCGAGCAGCCCTCCGAGACCGCGGTCTCGAGGTTCGGCGCGTAGTCGTTGTCATTGGCCGACTCGAACTCGAGCGGCTTGATGTCCAGCTCCTTGGCGGCGCTGTCCATGCCCTCCTTGGCGGACTGGTTGAACGACTTGTCGTTCCATCCGCCGGCGTCGGAGACGAGGCAGGGAAGGAAGTCGGAGGCAACCGGCTCGCCGGAGCCGGCGGGCTTGTCTGTCGGAGCCTGGCCGCAACCGGCGAGTGCGAAGACGACGCCAGCGGCGACGGTGACGCCGAGCAGCTTCTTGGTGGTGGAGATGGTCAACTGATGCCTCCCTCAACGAAACCGCGGCCATCGCGGATCGATCAAAGTTACCTACTGTTTCGGCTTTTGTGCACGCCCGTGCCGCACGTGCTGGCCAATGGTTACCAAGCTGAAATCAAGACAGCCGATGAGCGTCTCCGCCTGCTCATCGGAGCAGGCGTCAGAGCACGTCCCCGCGACCGGTGAGCTTGAGCGACTCGACGACGCTCTTCACCCGCTGCGCATTCTGCACCGTCGTGACCAGCAGCGCGTCGGGGGTGTCGACCACGACGATGTCCTGCACCCCCACCAGGCTGATGACGCGGGACGTCTGACTGACGAGGATCCCACTCGCACCATCCGTGAGCACCCGCGCGTTCGGGCCGAGCACGGCGAGGTCGTTCTTGCGACCGTTGGTGATGAGCTTCGTCAGCGACGCGAAGTCCCCCACGTCGTCCCAGTCGAAGTGACCGGGGACCACGGCGAGGCGTCCCCGTCGGGCGGCGGGCTCGGCGACGGCGTAGTCGATGGCGATCTTCTTCAGTCGCGGCCAGATCCGATCGACCGCGGGGCCACGACGGTCGCGATCGTCCCAGGCCTCGGCGAGTTCGAGCAGTCCCGCGTGCAGCTCAGGCTCGTTCACGGCCAGCTCTTCCAGCAGCACACCGGCCTTGGCGATGAACATGCCCGCGTTCCAGAGGTAGCCGCGGTCGGCGATGTACGCCTTGGCGGTCTCGAGGTCGGGCTTCTCCACGAAGCTCGCCACCAGCGCGGCCTCACGCGCACCGTCGACGACGAGCTCGGGTCCCATCTTGATGTAGCCGAAGCCGATCGCCGGCTCGGTCGGCGTGATGCCGATCGTGCAGATGTAGCCCTCACGCGCCACCTCGACCGCATCGCGCACGGCGAACTCGAACACCCGGGTGCCGCGGATCACGTGGTCCGCGCTGAAGGAGCCGATGATCACGTCGGGATTGCGACGGTGCAGGATGGCCGCGGCGAGCCCGATCGCGGCTGCCGACTCGCGCGGCTCCGACTCCAGGAACACGTTCAGGTCGGGGATCCCCGGCAACTCCGCCTCGACGGCCGCCCGGTGAGCCCGGCCGGTGACCACGGCGATCCGATCCGCACCGGCGAGCGGCACGAGCCGATCCCAGGTGTCGCGCAGCAAGGAGTGTCCGGATCCCGTCAGGTCATGCAGGAACTTCGGTGCATCCGCACGAGAGAGCGGCCACAGCCTGCTGCCGATGCCGCCGGCGGGGATCACTGCGTAAAAGTCCTCGATGGGTGTGCTCACCCTGCCCAGGGTAGCCGCAGCGATCATCTCGACATCGAGACACTTAGGCTCCCCTTCGTCGCTCCCAGTGATCTGACAGGAATAGGATGGTCACCGATCGGGCGTGCCTGACACTTCGACAGGCTCACACTTGGACAAGCGCAGCGCACGCGACCGAGTCACATCGATCCAGGGAGGACGACCGTGTCCACAAGCGCCCGCTTGACACCGTCGATTTCGGAAACCACGTCCAAGACCCCCCGCGGCACCCTCTACCGGGGTCGCGAAGGCATGTGGTCGTGGGTGCTTCACCGCATCACCGGAGTCGCCATCTTCTTCTTCCTGTTGGTGCACGTGCTCGACACGGCGCTGATCAGGGTGTCACCGGAGGCGTACAACGCCGTCATCGGGACATACAAGAACCCGATCATGGCCCTCGGTGAGGTCGTGCTCGTCGCCGGCATCGTGTTCCACGCGATGAACGGCCTGCGCATCATCGCCGTCGACTTCTGGTCGAAGGGCGCCAAGTACCAGCGCCAGCTGTTCTGGGGCGTCCTGCTGGTGTGGGGCATCATCATGGCCGGCTTCGTGCCCCGCCACCTGATGCTCGCGTTCGCCGGATTCGGAGGGGGACACTGATGTCTGCACAGACCATCGCCGCCGCCCCGGCTCGTCGCCGCCGCGGCGTCAATCTCGAGAAGTGGGGCTGGATCTTCATGCGCGTCTCGGGTGTCGTGCTCGTCGTGCTGATCTTCGGTCACCTGTTCGTCAACCTCATGGTCGGCGAAGGCATCCACGCCCTCGATTTCGCGTTCATCGCGGGCAAGTTCGCCACGCCGTTCTGGCAGTGGTGGGATGTGCTGATGCTGTGGCTCGCACTCATCCACGGCGCCAACGGCATGCGCACCATCGTGAACGACTACGTGACGAACAGCACGGCGCGCAAGGCGCTGGTCTGGGCGCTCGGGCTGGCCGCCGGCCTGCTCATCATCCTCGGCACGCTCGTGGTCTTCACGTTCGACCCGTGCCTGGGTGTGACCGAGGACAGCGTCCTCTGGTCCGAATGCGCCGCGATCGTCGGGAACTAGAAGAAGGCATACGAGAAGTGACTACCGAGACGCAGGATTCCGTCGTCCGTGACGGCGTGCACTACCACCAGTTCGACATCGTGATCGTGGGAGCCGGTGGAGCGGGCATGCGTGCCGCCATCGAAGCGGGCCCTGGCGCGAAGACCGCGGTGATCTCCAAGCTGTACCCCACGCGCTCGCACACCGGTGCGGCGCAGGGCGGCATGGCGGCAGCCCTCGCGAACGTCGAAGAGGACTCCTGGGAGTGGCACACCTTCGACACCGTGAAGGGCGGCGACTACCTCGTCGACCAGGACGCTGCCGAGATCCTCGCGAAGGAGGCCATCGACGCGGTCATCGACCTCGAGAACATGGGCCTCCCGTTCAACCGCACGCCCGAGGGAAAGATCGACCAGCGTCGCTTCGGCGGTCACACGGCCGAGCACGGCAAGACCCCGGTCCGCCGGGCCTGCTACGCCGCCGACCGCACCGGCCACATGATCCTGCAGACGCTGTTCCAGAACTGCGTCAAGCTCGGCATCAACTTCTTCAACGAGTTCTACGTGCTCGACCTGCTCACGGTGAAGGACGCCGACGGCAAGACCCAGGTCTCCGGCGTCGTCGCATATGACCTGGCCACCGGCGAGCTGCACGTCTTCCAGGCCAAGGCCGTGATCTTCGCGACCGGCGGTTTCGGCAAGATCTTCAAGACCACCTCGAACGCGCACACCCTCACGGGTGACGGCGTCGGCATCGTGTGGCGCAAGGGACTCCCCCTCGAGGACCTGGAGTTCTTCCAGTTCCACCCGACCGGGCTCGCCGGTCTCGGCATCCTCCTCACCGAGGGCGCACGAGGCGAAGGCGCGATCCTGCGCAACGCCTCCGGTGAGCGCTTCATGGAGCGCTACGCCCCCACCATCAAGGACCTCGCCCCGCGTGACATCGTCGCGCGCTGCATGGTGCAGGAGGTCCTGGACGGGCGCGGCGCCGGCCCCCACAAGGACTACGTGCTGCTCGACTGCACGCACCTGGGCGCCGAGGTGCTCGAGACCAAGCTCCCCGACATCACCGAGTTCGCCCGCACGTACCTCGGTGTCGACCCGGTCGTCGAGCCCGTGCCCGTGATGCCCACCGCGCACTACGCGATGGGCGGCATCCCGACCAACAACGACGGCGAGGTCCTCGCGGACAACACCACCGTCGTCCCCGGCCTCTACGCCGCGGGCGAGTGCGCATGCGTCTCGGTGCACGGCGCCAACCGCCTCGGCACCAACTCGCTGCTCGACATCAACGTCTTCGGCAAGCGCGCCGGCCGCAACGCCGTCGAGTACGTCAAGACCGCCGAGTTCGTCCCCCTCCCCGAGAACCCCGCCGGCTTCGTGTCGGGCATGCTCGAGGACCTGCGCAACAACCAGGGCACCGAGCGCATCGCCGTCCTGCGCAAGACGCTGCAGGACGAGATGGACAAGGGCGCGCAGGTGTTCCGCACGCACGACTCCCTCCAGCACGTGCTCGGCGTCATCGCCGAGCTGCGTGAGCGCTACAAGAACGTGCACGTCGACGACAAGGGTCAGCGGTTCAACACCGACCTGCTCGAAGCCGTCGAGCTGGGCTTCCTCCTCGACATCGCCGAGGTCGTCGTCTACGCCGCGCAGAACCGCGAGGAGAGCCGCGGCGGCCACATGCGCGACGACTTCCCGAAGCGCAACGACGAGAAGTACATGAAGCACACCATGGCTTACCTGACCGGTGATCCGCACTCCTCCACGCCGAGCGACCACATCAAGCTCGACTGGAAGCCGGTCGTCTTCACGAAGAACGATCAGGGCGAGTTCAACTACCCGCCGATGGAGAGGAAGTACTGAGCATGTCGACCGCCATCGCAGAGGCACCTGCCGACACGACCGAAGAGACCGGCATCCAGTCCTTCATCGTCACGTTCAACATCCGCCGGTTCAACCCGGAGGTCGACTCCGAGCCGCACTGGGTCGACTACGACGTGGAGCTCTACTCCACCGACCGCGTGCTCGACGCCCTGCACAAGATCAAGTGGGAGGTCGACGGCTCGCTCACCTTCCGGCGCTCGTGTGCCCACGGCATCTGCGGCTCCGACGCCATGCGCATCAACGGCCGCAACCGCCTGGCCTGCAAGACGCTGATCAAGGACCTCGACATCTCGAAGCCGATCTACGTCGAGGCGATCAAGGGTCTGCCGCTCGAGAAGGACCTCGTCGTCGACATGGAGCCGTTCTTCGCGTCGTACCGCGAGGTGCAGCCGTTCCTCGTCGCCAGCTCCGTTCCGGAGAAGGGCAAGGAGCGCGTCCAGTCCATCGCCGACCGCGAGATCTTCGACGACACCACCAAGTGCATCCTGTGCGCCGCGTGCACCTCGTCGTGCCCCGTGTTCTGGACCGACGGCCAGTACTTCGGGCCGGCGGCGATCGTCAACGCGCACCGCTTCATCTTCGACTCCCGTGACGACAACGCGGCTGTCCGCCTCGACATCCTCAACGACAAGGAAGGCGTGTGGCGCTGCCGCACCACCTTCAACTGCTCCGAGGCCTGCCCCCGTGGCATCGAGGTGACCAAGGCGATCGCCGAGGTCAAGCAGGCCGTGCTCCGCGGTCGCCCCTGACGCCGCGACAGGCAACAACGCGAGAACAGGCGGTCCCCTTCCGGGGCCGCCTGTTCTGCGTTCCTGCCCTGCTCACGTCCGTTCCGCTCTTGGATAGGGTGGGGAGGTGTCCGAACCCGATGGCTCTGCGACCGACCCCGGTCGCCTCGATGCGGCCGTCGAGCGCGCGACCGCGCTGACGCAGCGCACCCTCGGGCTGTTCCCCGTGCGCGTCTGGCGCCACTTCCTGCAGCACAACGGATTCCTCCTCGCCGCGGGCGTGAGCTACCAGGCCCTCTTCGCGATCTTCGCCGCGATCTACCTGGCCTTCGCGATCGCCGGACTCTGGCTCGGCGGCAGCGATGAAGCCGTCGACGCCCTCATCGCGATGATCAACAGCTACATCCCCAATCTGATCCTTCCCGAGGGTGGTGTGGTCACGCCCGATCAGGTGAAGGACATCGCGGCGAGCACCACCGGAGTGCTGAGCGTCACCGGTCTGATCGCGCTCGGCACCGTGGTCTGGACCGCGATCGGCTGGGTCACATTTTCTCGTCGTGCGACCAGAGACATCTTCGGTCTGCCGCCCGATCGCCGCAGCTACGTGATCCTGAAGGCGCGCGACCTGCTCGCGGCGGTGATCTTCGGAGCTTCCCTGGTGGCCGGTTCGGTCCTCAGCTCGGCGAGCGCCGCGATCCTGAGCTGGTTCCTAGGTCTGCTCGGCTGGGACTCCAGCTCGAACGGGGTGATCCTCATCCGCATCGGCGCCGTCATCGTCTCCTTCGCGCTGATGTCGGGCGCCCTGGCGGCGATGGTCCGATTCCTCACCGGGACCTCCCTGCACTGGCAGACGATCTGGCCCGGCGCTCTCCTGGGCGGCGGCGCGATGACGATCCTGCAGTTCGGTGCGGGGTTCCTCCTCAGCTACACCCCGTCCAACCCGCTGCTCGCGACGTTCGCGATCTTCATCGGTCTGCTGCTCTGGTTCCGCATCAACGGCGTGGTGATGCTGGTGGCCTCCTCGTGGATCGCGGTCGCTGCACAGGACCGCGACCTGCCCCTCCTCACGCTGACCGAGGCCGAGCGCCGCATGGCGGAGTATCAGGCCCTGCTGACGGCTGCGCGCATCCGCGTGCGCGAAGCCCATGCCGCACGTGAAGCCGCACCCTGGTACCGCGTGTGGAGCGCGGCGAAGGCCGTGCGCGACGCGGAGCAGGAGCTCGCCGACCTCGAGGCCTCTCCTCCCCCGCCGCCCGATCCGAGCACGCCGCTCGCCCAGCGTCTGCTCTCCGAACTGCACCGACCGGGACGGGATGTCGGCAGCGCTCGTTAGGCTTGTGACCATGCCTCATCTGCGTATCGCCACGGTCAATGTCAACGGAATCCGAGCGGCGGCTCGCAACGGGATGAGCTCCTGGCTCGACGACGCCGGAGTCGACATCCTCACGCTGCAAGAGGTGCGCGGGCAGGACGAGCATCTCGAGGCCGCGCTCCCCGGCTGGTCGCTCGTCCACGACGAGGCCACCGCGAAGGGACGTGCCGGCGTCGCCATCGCCAGCCGCACGCCTGCGCTGGCCTCGCGCACGGCCTTCGGACCCGACGACTTCGACTCCAAGGGGCGATGGATCGAGGCCGACTACCTGATCGGCGACCGTCCGCTGACCGTGGTGAGCGCCTACGTGCACTCCGGCGAGGCCGACACCCCGAAGCAGGATGAGAAGTGGAAGTTCCTCGACGCGTTCGGCACGCGGCTCGCTGAACTCGGCGCCGACGGCGCCCTCGCCCTCGTGACCGGCGACCTGAACGTCGGACACCGCGAGCTCGACATCAAGAACTGGCGAGGAAACCGCAAGAAGGCCGGTTTCCTTCCCCGCGAGCGCGCGTACTTCGATCGGTTCCTCGGCGAGGCCGGCGCGGAGGTCTCCGGTGTCGACGGCACCGTGGGCACCGGCCTCGGCTGGATCGACGTGGGGCGGAAGTTCCACGGCGAGGTCGACGGACCGTACACCTGGTGGTCGATGCGCGGGCAGGCGTTCGACAACGACTCCGGGTGGCGCATCGACTACCACCTGGCGACGCCTGCACTCGCCGAGCGTGTGGAGACCTACCACGTCGCGCGCGCTGCGGCCTATGACCAGCGCTGGAGCGACCACGCGCCCGTCGTCGTCGACTACCGCTATTGAGCGGCGCCGGGGGTGGCATCCGCGTAGCGGTACCATCCCCGGTACTCCAGGACGGTCCCGAGCACGGGACTCGTCGCGCGCATCTCGATGGTGCGTCGGTCGTGAGTGTCGTCCCAGCCGTCCACGAGATCGACGTCGATGCGGAGAATCCCGCGTAGCGCGATCCTGCATCGCCCAAGACGCAGCGCGACGGCCCGAGTGCGCATACGCAGCGCACCGTCGTCGGTCACCGAGCACTTCTCGAGCATCTCGACCCGACCCCTCGACCCCAGCGCATTCTGGACGAGGCCGGGATGTCCCGTCGCGAAGAGCCGGTCGACGACGTGCTGTGTCGTGTCGGCGAAACGGAACTCCCGGACCGTGTCGAGCGTCGGCCGCCCCGAGGGCGATCGACCGGACACGGTATCGATCCGGAAGGGCACGTCGCGGCCGAACCGCGTGACGAGCAGCCGCGGCCCGACGAGGGGCGACGCGAGGGCGGCGAGGCGCCCGAACCGGCTGCCGGCGACCGCGAAGACCCCCTCGGCTCCGTCGTTCCTCGCCTCGACGCGCATCTGCGCCAGGATCTCGGGATGAAGCCTCTCCGCCTCCTCCCCCAGCGCTTCGAGAAAGGCGGCTCCGCGCGCGGTCACTCGCGGATCTCCTCGCGGTACGGCTTGACGGTCTCCGGAGCCGGTCCGCCGACGAACTCGCAGGTGAAGGCACCGCGGTAGCCGAACAGGAACCCGAAGACATCGTTGTGGATCTCGAGGTCGATCAGATACCGCTCCTGCTCGTCGTCGTAGCGCTCGATGAGCCGAGCGCGCCCGCTGAAGAGCATCGGGAAGCGGAAGGCGATGGGCCCCTCGTAGAAGCGCTGTGCGCCCGAGGTGAGCAGGAGCCCGCCGTCGTCGGTGACGGCCAGATCGAGGTCGACGGCCAGGTGCTGGTGCGTACCCAGATAGTCGACCACCCGTCGACGTGCGTCGCTGTAGATCATGGTCGCGTCGAATCGGCGGCGGCGGCCGGGGCGCACGTCCATCGTCCGCACGAAGGTCACGGTCTCGCGACCGAAGTCGTCGACGTAGGCCAGGTTGTCGATCCGGAACGGCACATCCCGCCCCCGCTCGGGGAACAGGATGTTGCGGAACGTGCCGATGAGCAGGAAAGGCAGGGTCCACCACGGGCCTCGCCGGACCTCGGACATCACCCCGCGTCCGATGCAGCCGTATCCGGCGTCCACGCCGACCCCGAAGCGGCGCTGCAGCTGCGGATGGAGGCGCGCGAAGTCGGCTCCCAGTGCGCGCTCGAAGATCCCGGTCCCGGTCGTCATGCGATCTCCTCGAGGGATACCGGTGCGTCCTCCATGATGGTCCGCCCGGTGCGCCGGGGGCGCGAGAGGCAGTTGCGTGCGCGTGGTCGGTACCCGCGCCGGAGCGACCGCCAGCCGCTGGTCTCCTCCGGAGGTATGCCCAGCTCGGCCCACAACCGGAGACGATCGAAGCTGCGGGCGGTGAGCCACCAGACGAACCGTCGGGTCACCAGCGGATCGAGAACGCGTCCCAGCCATCCCCATCCCGGTGCGTAGTCGTAGCCGGTGAGGAATCGCACGCCCTTCTCCGTCGGCACGTAGCGCCAGTAGCCGCGCCCGGTTCCGAGCGGCGAGAGCGCATCGTCGGTGTCGAAGAGCAGCGCGGAGGTGCGCTCTCCCGAGGGGCTCTCCTTCGTGGCGTGCGATACGCCGGTCCCGCGGATCGTGTGCACCACCAGATCGAGCTCGTAGCGGAAGTCCTGCGCACCGTCTGATCGGGTGCGCTGCGGCACGATGTCGCTGAAACGCGCATCCCAGCGCACGTGCGAGGCCGGATCCTGCGTCAGCCGCCACACCTCGTCCAGGGGCGCGACGATGAGGATCTCGACATAGAGGGCCCGATCCCCTCGCGACCGTGAACGCGGGGATACGGAGGCCATGCGCCCATCGTAGGGGCACGGCGTGCACCCCATAGGATTGACTCCGTGACGAAACCTCGCCTTTACTCCGGAATGCAGCCCTCCGCCGACTCCCTCCAGATCGGCAACTACATCGGCGCGCTGCTCCAGTGGCGGGACCTGCAGAGCTCCTACGACGCGTTCTTCTCCGTCGTCGACCTGCACGCGATCACGGTCGCGCAGGATCCGGCCGAGCTCCGCGAGAAGACGCGTCGCACGGCCGCCCAGTACATCGCGGCCGGCATCGAGCCGTCGCTGTCGACGCTGTACGTGCAGTCGCATGTGCGAGCACACGCCGAGCTCGCGTGGATCCTCAGCACGATCACGGGATTCGGCGAGGCCGGCCGGATGACCCAGTTCAAGGACAAGTCCTCGCGGTACGGCGCGGACTCGACCAGCGTCGGACTGTTCACCTACCCGGTGCTGATGGCCGCCGACATCCTGCTGTACCAGACCGACGTGGTGCCGGTGGGTGACGACCAGAAGCAGCACGTCGAGCTCACGCGCGACCTCGCCGAGCGCTTCAACTCGCGCTTCGGTGAGACCTTCACCGTGCCGATGCCGGTCATCCAGAAGGAGACCGCGCGAATCTACGACCTGCAGAACCCGACGTCGAAGATGTCGAAGTCGGCCGAGAGCGATGCCGGCGTGCTGTGGATGCTCGACGACCCGGCGAAGTCGGCGAAGAAGATCATGCGTGCGGTGACCGACAACGAGGGATCGGTGCGGTTCGACCGCGAGAACAAGCCCGGCGTCTCGAACCTGCTCACGATCTACGCGGCCCTCACCGGGCGCCAGGTCGCCGCGATCGAGGACGAGTACGCGGGTCGCGGTTACGGCGACTTCAAGAAGGGTCTTGCCGAGGTCGTCGTGAACGAGTTCGAGCCGGTGCGTGCCAGGGCCCTCGAGCTGCTCGACGATCCTGCCGAGCTCGATCGCATCCTGGCGGAGAACGCCGCGCGCGCTGACGCCGTCGCCGACGCGACCCTCTCCGACGTGTACGACCGGGTGGGTCTGCTCCGGCGCGTCTGAGCCTCGCCTTAGGATGGGGGCGTGACTGATCCGCAGCTGCCTCCCCCGCCCGGTGCCGTACCCTCCGACCCGTCTGCGTCCCCCGCGACCGGCGCGTTCCCGCCGCCGACCGCCCCCGGGTACCCTCCGGCAGCTCCCGCGTATCCTCCGGCAGCTCCCGCGTATCCCCCGGCGGGTGCGCCGTATCCTCCGGCAACGCCCTCCGGCTACCCGGCAGCGCCCGCGCCCGGGTATCCGGCAGCCCCTCCCGGGGCCTACCAGGTGCCTGTCGGCGGCTACGCCACCCCGGCCGGCGCCTATCAGGTGCCCGACGCCGCGACACCGTCCACCTCCGGACTCTTCGGAACACTTGCGCTGGTTCTCGCGCTCGTCGCGGCCGTGGTGCCGGCGATCGTCGTGGGCATCAGCGCGTTCGAGATCGGTCGGTTCCTCCCGAACGGCGCATCGGTCACCGCCGACGATCTCCGCGTGCTCACCCCTGTGCGGGATCAGGTGCTCTGGGCGGAGCTCTCCTTCTGGATCGGGACCGTCGTCGGCATCGCAGCGATCGTGCTCGGTATCGTCGCGATCGCCAAGAAGCGTGGCCGCGGCGCGGGAATCGCCGCTCTCGTGGTCGCCGTCCTGGCGTCGGTGATCTTCTTCATCGCCCTGGTCGTCGCGCTGACCGCGGGCGCTGCGACGGGCCTGTCGACCTATACGGCCTGACCGCGCCACGACCCCGCAGCGGCCGTCTCAGCGCGGCGCGTGGTGCTTCTGCTGTGCCGCGAGAAGGCCTTCGTCGACCAGCAGCTCGACCGCGTCGGCGGCGTCCGCGATGAGGATCGGCAGGTTCGGCCGCTCTTCCTTGCCGAACGGGGCGAGCACCCAGTCCGCGGGATCCTGACGCCCGACCGGACGGCCGATGCCCACCCGCACACGCGGAAAGTCGGCAGTGCTCAGCGCCCGTGCGACATCACGGACACCGTTGTGTCCGCCGTGTCCTCCCCCGGTCTTGAGCTTGACCGTGTCGAACGGGATGTCGAGTTCATCGTGTACCACGATCACCTGCTCCGGCGGCACCGAGTAGAACCGGGCCAGCGCCGCCACCGGGGTCCCCGAGACGTTCATGAAGGTGTTCGGCTTGGCCAGCACGAGCTTGTCCGCGCCGGGGCGCACCCACGTCTCGACGACGCGGGCTCCGCCCTTGTGCTCACGGAAGGCTTCGCCGCGCCGCGATGCCAGCTCATCGACCACCATCTGCCCGATGTTGTGTCGCGTGGCCTCGTATCGCGGGCCGGGGTTGCCGAGCCCCACCACGAGCCAGGTCGATGCCATGTCGTCGTCCTCTCCCCGCCGGGTGCGCAGCCCCGGTCAGGATACGACAGAGGGGACGCGATCGGATCGCGTCCCCTCTGTGATGAATCAGTCGGAGGTCACTCCGCGGCGGCCTCTTCGGCAGCCTCGGTGGCCTCGCCGGCCTCGGCGGCCTCTTCGTCATCCTCGGTGGGTGCAGCCGGGACCGAGATCGCCACGACGAGGACCTCGGGGTCGGAGAGCAGCGTGGAGCCCTTGGGGAGCTTCACGTCGGCGCCGGTGATGTGCGCGCCCTCTTCCAGTCCCTCGACGGAGACCTCGATGTTCTGCGGGATGTGCGTGGCCTCGGCCTCGATCGACAGCGTGGTCGCGTCGAGGTTGACGATGGTGCCGGCAGCGGACTCGCCCGTGACGACGATCGGGACGTCGATGGCGACCTTCTCGCCCTTCTTCACGACGAGCAGGTCGATGTGCTCGATGATCTGGTGCACCGGGTCGCGCTGGACGTCCTTGACGAGGGCGAGCTGGCCCTTGCCCTCGATGTCGAGCTCGAGAAGCGCGTTGGCGCGACGGATGATGAGCGAGACCTGGTGGCCCGGCAGCGCGACGTGCACCGGCTCGGTGCCATGGCCGTAGATGACGGCGGGGATCTTGCCGGCGGCGCGGAGGCGGCGGGCGAAGCCCTTGCCGAAGCTCTCGCGGAGCTCGGCCTGGACCTTGGTGTCTTCAGACATGGGTTCTCCTTCGGGACACGCAGCGAAGGCGCCGCGCGGTGGTCTTGGAATTTTCGAACTCGCTGACGCAGGAGGAAAGCCACCGGGCTTGCTTCGCCGCGTCGATAACGGATGTTCGCGCACGCGCAGAAGCATCCCTCGCCGAGGTACAGCCTCAATGGTACCGGATGACCCGATAGGCTGAGGACACCGGTCCTTTTTCTGCAGAACACGGAGAACCCCCATGCTCGACGGCGCCTTCCTCTCGCACGCACTCCTCTGGCTGATCGGCGCCATGACCGTGTGCGCAGCCGTCACCTCGTTCATCGCGCTGTTCGCGATGGGACGCTCGGGATACCGCAAGGATTGACCGCCGGTCGCAGAGCCGTTTCCGCACGCTCTGCCCCGAACTCTCAGCGCCGCTGTGCCGCTTCGGCGATGACGGCGGCCGCGGTCAGGACGTCCGCCGACTCGTCCACCCGGATTCCGGCCTCATCGGCCTCGAGCGATTCGAGCGTCTGGAGCTGCGAGTCCAGGAGCGCCGCCGGCATGAAGTGATCGGCCCGCAGCCGCATCCGCTCCTCGAGCACCGCGCGACCGATAGCGAGTTCGGCGAAGAACGTCTCGGGCGCTCCGGTCCGGATGACGTCGCGATAGACGCGCTTGAGCGCCGAGCACGCCACGACGACGCGGTCCTCACTCTGCAGCGTCTCGCCGACCAGACGGAGCCAGGGCAGCCGATCCGTGTCGTCCAGAGGCACCCCGGCCGCCATCTTGCGGACGTTCGCGGCCGGATGCAGATCATCGCCGTCGATGAAGCGCGCACCGAGGCTCTCGGCAAGGAACGCACCCACGGTCGACTTGCCCGAACCGCTCGGGCCCATCACGACGACGCGCACACTCATGCCTCCCCGCCGAAGTCGACGAGCACCTTGCAGGAACTCGCGGGGTCGGCGGCCAGTGCGAACGCGTCGAGCGCGTCGTCCACAGGCACCACCTGGCTGATGATACCGCGCACGTCGAGGCTGCCATCGGCGAGGGCGGCGATGACCTCGCCGAACTCCGCGCCGAAGCGGAAGGACCCCCGCAGCGTGAGCTCGCGAGTGATCGCCGTGGCCATCGGCGCGGAAACCGCGCCCCCGCGCTGGAGCCCCAGCATCACCACCGTGCCCCCTCGGACAGCAGCGGAGACGGCGGCGTCGAGCCCCGGAACCGTTCCGCTCGACTCGATCACGACATCGGCATACAGCTCGGAGATCTCGGTCTCGGCCCGCGCATCGATCGCTCGGATCCCGCGCGCCTCGGCGATCTCCCTCGGCCGCTGCTGCAGGTCGGTGACGGTCACGGAGGACGCGCCGGCACGCTGGGCGACGGCGGCGACGAGCTGACCGATGGGTCCGGCGCCGATCACGACCACTCGCCGGTCGCGCACATCCCCCGCCCTCTGCACCCCGTGCCAGGCGACGGCTGCGGGCTCTGCCAGCGCCGCCGTCTGCAGGTCGAGGCCGGAAGGAAGCGGATACAGCATACGCGCGGGGAGAGCCACGCGCCGCGCGAAGGCTCCCTGCGTGTGCGGCAGGTGCATCGCCGACCCGAGATACGTCGAGGCCGGTGCGAGATTCGGATGCTCGGGGGGCCAGGGCGTGCGGCCGTCGCCGTGCGCGGTGAGCGGATGGACGGCCACGGGGGTGCCGACGGCCGGTCCCGTGCCGTCGGCCGCAGCGACGGCCACGACCCCGGACACCTCGTGCCCGAGGATCATCGGCTCGCGCAGCACGGATGCACCGGCCGCGCCGTGCTGCCAGTAGTGGAGGTCGGATCCGCAGATGCCCCCGTAGGCGATGCCCACGACGGCCTCGTCCGATCGGGGCGCCGGGGCGCCGATGTCTTCGATCCGCAGGTCTTCGGCGGCGTGCGCCATCACGGCGAGGTTGTTCACCGCGCTCCTTCCTCGGTCACACGAAAGCCGTGACCAACTCGATCTCCGCCACTCTGACGGTCACGATCTGCCCCGGCCCCACGGGCGCCTGCGAGTGCGGAGCACCCGTCATGACGACATCGCCCGGGCCGAGCGGCGACCACGCGGCCACGTAGGCGAGGCAGTCGCGGATCGACATCGGCAATTGCCGGCTTCCGGTCTCGGCGACCGGGCGTCCGTCGACCTCCACCTGGAGGCGCACATCGTCGATCCCGGCTGCGGTGTCGATCCAGGGGCCGAGCGGCGTGTACCCCTCCCCCGACTTCGATTCGAAATTTCGCGGATCGAACGCCGCGCGCTCCGGACTCGAGAGGTCGTTCACCGCGGTGACCCCGAGCACGTACTCGTGCGCGGTCTGCGCGGTCAGCCCCCGGGTCGGGCGGCCGATCACGACCGCGATCTCCCCCTCGGCGACCTGGCCGCCCGCATCGCGGCGCAGGACGACGTCGACACCGCCGGCGGTCACCGTCCGCGGGCTCTTGAGCCACGCCTGCACGGGAGAGACGTGGGCGGGTCCGTTCTGGGCTATGCCGACGATCACCAGCGGATCCACCGGCGCGATGACCGTGCCTTCGATGCGCGGCCCGGCATCCTCCGGCTCCTGCCCCTCGGCGAAGGCGACGAACGGATCCGTCACCGGGATCAAGCCGTCGGCCGCCTGCCGCACCCACCGGGGGCCTCCCGTGGTGGCGACGCGTCCGAGGCGCATCAGACGACCGCCGTCATACCGCCGTCGACGAACAGCGTCTGTCCATTGACGAAGTCGCTCGCGCCGCTGGCGAGGAACAGCAGGGCCCCGACGAGGTCCGCGGTGTCACCCCAGCGCCCGGCGGGTGTGCGCGCGCGGACCCACTCGGAGAACTGCTCGTCTGCGACGAGAGCCTTCGTGAGCTCGGTGGCGAAGTATCCGGGCGCGATCACATTGGCCTGGATACCGTGCGGGGCGAGATCGGCGCACAGCCCCTTCGTGAACATCACGATCGCGCCCTTGGTCGCCGCATACGCCGCGATCGACGGGCGGGCGAGCTGCGACTGCACGCTGCCGATCTGGATGATCTTGCCCGAGCCACGCGCGATCATCCCGGCGGAGACCCGTCGCGACAGGTGGAAGACGCTGGAGAGGTTGGTCTGCACGAGGGCATCCCAATCCTCGTCGGCGAACTCGGCGATCGGCGCACGGCGCTGGACACCGGCGTTGTTCACGAGGATGTCGGGAGTGCCGACCAGATGCTCCACCTCGCCCATGCCGGCATCCACCGCCGCCGCCTCGGTCACGTCGAAGACGACGCTGTGCACGACGGCTCCCGTGCCCTGCGCGATCTCTCCCGCCGCCGCCTGCGCCTTCGCGGCATCCCGCCCGTGCACGACGACGGTCGCGCCCGCGCCTGCGAGCCCCTCGGCCAGAGTCCTGCCGATCCCCTGGCTCGACCCGGTGACGAACGCCGTGCGCCCGGTCAGATCGAAAGCGGCGAGTCCCGCCGGCAGCGCCGTCATCGTCCGACGGCCTTGATCGACACCGTGGTGGCGAACACGTCGTCGCCGCCCTCCCCGCGCGAGACCTTGATCGCGTCGTCGACACGGGTGAGGTCACGGCGGAGCGTCTCGGGAGCGAGGAATGTCGACGCGGTGGTGATGAGGGCCAGCACAGCCATGTAGATGGCGAGGAGCACCCAGTTGCCGTCGCTCACCGCGATCAGGTAGGCACCGAGGACACCGGCGAGGCCACCGGCGAGCACGGCCGAGATCTCGCGGGCCATCGCCACGCCCAGGTAGCGGTGACGGTTTCCGAAGAGCTCGGGAAGCATGGCGCACTGCGGTCCGAGCATGCTGTTCACGGCGACGCCGATGCCGATCGCGATCACACCGATGGCCACGGCGTAGTTTCCGAGCGACAGCAGCCACCACGCGGGGAACGTGTAGATCAGCATGAAGACCGCTCCGAAGCGGTAGACGGTACGGCGCCCGAAGCGGTCGGAGAGGTGGCCGGTGAACGGCACGGAGAAGACGCCGATCAGCGAGCCGAGGGTGACGCCCCAGGTGAGCAGACTCTTGTCGGCGTTGTCGCCGACGACCGTGACGAAGAAGGCGAGACCGAGCGTCTGGAACATGTACGAGCCGCCGTTCTCGGCCATCCGCAGCCCCACGCCGACGATCACGCCGGGCAGGCCGTGGGTGAAGATCTCCTTGATGGGGCGGTCGGCGATCTGCTCGTGCTTCTCGAGCTCGACGAACGTCGGCGTCTCGCGCAGCCGCATCCGGATGAACAGCGCGAGCAGGATCAGTGCGAAGGAGGCGAGGAAGGGCACGCGCCATCCCCAGCTCAGCAGCTGGTCCTCGGGGAGCAGCGTGATCAGGCCGAACACCACCGCGGCGAGCAGTGTGCCCGCCTGGATGCCGACGAACGGGAGTGCCGAGAAGAAGCCCCGGCGCTTCACCGGCGCGTACTCGGCCATCAGCACCGTCGCCCCCGCCTGCTCGGCACCCGCTCCGAAACCCTGCAGCAGCCGCATCAGCACCAGCAGGATCGGTGCCCACACGCCGATCGCCGCGTAGGTGGGCAGCAGTCCGATCGCGGTGGAGGCGCCGCCCATCAGCACGATGGTCGCGACCAGGACCCACTTGCGCCCGAGCTTGTCACCCAGGACGCCGAAGAACAGGCCGCCGAACGGACGCGCGAGGAATCCGACGCCGAAGGTCGCGAACGCGGCGACCGTCGCCATCGCCGGGTCATCCTGCGGGAAGAACAGCACATTGAAGATCAGCGCCGTGGAGAGGCCGTAGAGCGCGAAATCGAAGTACTCCAGCGCGCTGCCGATGCTCGACGCGAGGGTCGCGCGGCGCAGGTTCGCCGCGTATTCCGGGTCATCGGACGCTGCTCGGGGTGAGGTGCGGGGGTCTGTCACGGCCATCTCCTTCGATCGGCTTCGCCTGCGGCGTTCCCCGACTGTACCAGCCCGTTGGATTGCGTTCAACCCTTTGGACCGACATCTGGTCCCGATGCAGGCACGCAAAAAGACCACCGCGCCCTGCGAGCGCGATGGGGCACAGGAGGGCGTCAGTGCCGAACGGCTGAGCTGAAGGGGTTCGTCAGCGCGGCGGCGGCTTCCCGCAGCGCCTCACCCACCCGCTCGATGCGCTCGTAGTCGGCCTCGGCGGCACGGATCGCAACACCGAGCGCGAGCGGCGGGTCCGTCGGCGCCCAGCCTTCCAGAGGCACCGCGACGCCGACGATGCCGCGGAAGGACTCCTCGGCATCGAGCGCCCAGCCCCGTCGACGGGCGGTCGCCAGCACCTCCAGCAGCCCCGGCATGGTCGTCGCGCTCCGCTCGGTGAGCTGCGGGAAGACGGCATCCTCACCCAGGAGCTCGACTACTTCCGCGTCACTCATCGCCGCCAGGAGCGCGCGCCCCGTGGCCGACAGCGGCGCCGGAAGCCGCGAGCCGAGCGGGGTGCCCAGCCGGAGCGAGCGCGACCCCTCATGTCGCGCGAGATACAGCGCATCGGTGCCATCGAGCATCGCGACCTGGACCAGCTCGGAGGCGAGCTGCGGCGAGGCCTCGCACACGCTGTAGAACTCCCGCACCTGGTTGAACTGGGCAGCGAACGCACCACCGAGCTCGGCCGTGCGCACCCCGAGACGATAGCCCTGCGGGGTGCGATCGATCATGCCCCCGGCCTCGAGCGCCAGGCAGAGGTTCGCCGTCGACGACTTCGCCAGCCCGAGTTCCCCCGCGAGCTCGGTGAGCGTTCGTGGACCCCCGGACTCGGCGAGGATGCCGAGCAGGCGGATGCTGCGGGTCACGGCAGGTGCGGGGTCGCGCCCTTCGCGGGTGTCATCATCCATGGCCGCACCTTCCGACAGCGGGGAGCCACAGGCGCTCGATCACCTGTGGGCCGATCAGTAGAACTCGACCGTATCGACCACGGCGGTCAGCGGCTCGCCATCGAGCAGGCGCGCCGCGTTCTCCGCGAAGCGACGGGCGATCCGCTCCTCCTCCTTGGAGCTGAGGGCGGCGGTGTGCGGGCTCACGAGCACGTTCGGATGCGACCACAGCGGCGACGCACCGTCGAGGGGCTCCTGCTCGAAGACGTCGAGCGCGGCGAAGGCCACGCGGCCGTCGTCGAGCGCACCGAGCAGAGCGCTCTCGTCGATCACGGTGCCGCGGCCGACGTTGGTGATGATCGCACCGGGTTTGACCGCATCGAACACGTCGGCGCCGATCAGATGGTGCGTCTGCGCCGTGCCCGGAAGGGTGACGACGATCGCGTCGACGTGGGCCACCGCGTCGGTCAGCTCGTCCAGCGGCACCAGGCGATCCACTCCCGCCACCGGCTGCCCGGAGCGCGTCGTCCCCCACACCCGTGCGCCGAGCGCATGGAAGCGTCGCGCGCACTCCGTGCCGATGCCGCCCAGACCGACGACCAGCACCGTCATCTCGTCGAGCTGACGCATCTCCCAGCGGTCCGGCCAGGTACGCGTCCCCTGATCGGCGAGCAGGCGCGGGAGGTTCTTCGCGCCCGCCATCACACCGAACACCGCGAACTCCGCGAGCGGGCCCCCGTGCACACCGGCACTGGTGGTGAACACGACGCGGTCGAGCTGCGCCCGTTCGAGACCCGCGGCCTTGACCGAGGCCCCGCCACCGGCGGCAGTCGTCATGACCCAGCGCAGACGCGGGTTCGCGGCCACGGTGCGGGCCAGCGCCGCCGCGTCCACGTCGGGGATCCCGAACAGCACGTCGGCGGAGTCGATCATTTCATCGAACGCCTGCTGCGCGCTCGGCGTGCGTACGTACTCCGGGTCGCCGGACCAGTCGGCCGGTCCGCGCATAGGCGGCACGAGCGTGTGATCGCGGACCACCTCGAGGCGAGGCTCGAGTTCCTCGATCAGTCGACACAGGCGTTCCGGCAGCGGCACCGCCACGACGGCGCGCAGTTTCTTCTCGGTCCCCGTCATACTGGTCCCCTCCCTCGGGAAGTCTGGATCCCTCACCTTAGCCCAGTTCCATCCTGTTGGACACTGTTCTATCTGTTGGATTGTTGCTACCGTGTGCGCATGAGCATCTCATCCGTCACCGTCGGCGTCGTGGGCCTCGGCGCCATGGGCCGCCCCATGGCCGACCGCCTGCTCGCCGCCCGCGGGGGGCTCGTCATCCATGCGCGCCGCCCGCAGCCGGAACTGCTGGCCGCCGGCGCCTCGTGGGCGCCGACACCACGCGAGCTCGCCTCCAGAGTAGACGTCCTGCTCATGATGCTGCCCGACCTCCCCCCGTTCGAAGCCATGCTCGACGGTCCCGACGGGCTGCTCGCCGACGCCGGAGACCTGCTCATCCTCATCGGGTCCACCTCGTCTGCTCCCGCCGTCCGTGCGCTCGCGGACCGCGTCGGAGCGCAGACGGGCGGCAGGGTCAGGATCGTGGACTGCCCGGTCTCGGGTGGGGAAGACGGAGCGGTCGCCGGGACCCTCTCGATCATGCTCGGCGGCGACCCGGACGATGCCGCCGTCGCCGCCGAGGTGCTCGCGCCCTGCGGAACCCCTGTGCTGCTCGGACCACTCGGGGCCGGCGAGGTCGCCAAGGCCTGCAACCAGCTCGTGGTGTCGGCGACGATCATGGCGCTCGGCGAGGCCACCGTGCTGGCCGAGCGCTCCGGACTCGACCTCGATGCGCTCTGGTCGCTGCTCTCGGGCGGCTACGCCGGCTCGCGCCTGCTCGACAGTCGTCGCGAGAAGCTCGTCACCGGCGACGACTCCCCCAGCGGCATCGCGCAGTACATGGTGAAGGACCTCGGCTTCGCGGCCGACATCGCCGAAGCCACCGGCACCTCGCCCATCCTGCTGCCCACCCTGCGTGCGGCCTTCGACGAACTGGTCGCCGCCGGGCTCGGAGACCGCGACATCGCGGTGTCACGACGCTTCATCGCCTCTCGTGACACAGGTGGCCACTGACCTCCCGTACAGCGATACGCTGAAACCACCCCTTCTTCACGATCGAGGAGCCTTCTGTGCCCGAAGCATCAGCGAACATCGGAGTCGTCGGACTCGCCGTCATGGGATCGAACCTCGCCCGCAACCTCGCCAGCCGCGAGGGAAACACGGTGGCGATCTTCAACCGCAGCTACGAGAAGACCCAGACGCTCCTCGACGAGCACCCCGAGGCCGGATTCGTCCCGGCCCACACCTACCAGGAGTTCGCCGACTCGCTCCAGAAGCCGCGCACCGCGATCATCATGGTCAAGGCCGGCGGCCCGACCGATGCGGTGATCGACGCGCTGGTCGAGGTGTTCGAGCCGGGCGACATCATCGTCGACGGCGGCAACGCGTACTTCCCCGACACCATCCGTCGCGAGAAGGCGGTCCGCGAGACCGGCATCAACTTCGTCGGCGCCGGCATCTCCGGCGGCGAGGAGGGTGCCCTCACCGGCCCCTCTATCATGCCCGGCGGCTCTGACGAGTCGTGGGTCACGCTCGGACCGATCCTGAAGTCGATCGCCGCGATCGCCGAGGGCGAGCCGTGCGTCACGCACGTCGGCCACGACGGCGCCGGGCACTTCGTCAAGATGGTGCACAACGGCATCGAGTACGCCGACATGCAGCTCATCGCCGAGGCCTACGACCTCATCCGCCGTGGCACGGGCAAGTTGCCGGCCGAGATCGCCGAGATCTTCGCCGAGTGGAACAAGGGCGAGCTCGAGTCGTACCTGATCGAGATCACCGCAGAGGTGCTCCGCCAGATCGACGCCGAGACCGGCAAGCCGCTCGTCGATGTGATCCTCGACCAGGCCGGCGCCAAGGGCACCGGAGCCTGGACCGTGCAGACCGCGCTCTCGCTCGGCGTCCCCGTCTCCGGCATCGCCGAGGCGACCTTCGCCCGCTCGCTCTCCTCGCACCCCGAGCAGCGCGCCGTCGCCGGCGGCCTCCCCGGCCCCGACGAGGAGTTCACGGTCTCGACCGAGGACACCGAGCAGTTCATCGAGGATGTGCGCCTGGCGCTCTACGCCTCCAAGATCGTGGCCTACTCGCAGGGCTTCGACGAGATCCGGGCGGGGGCGGCCGAGTATGGCTGGAACATCGACCTCGGCGCGATCTCGAAGATCTGGCGCGGCGGTTGCATCATCCGCGCCCAGTTCCTCAACCGGATCGCCGACGCCTACGCGGCGACCCCCGACCTGCCCGTGCTGATGACCGCACCGTACTTCGCCGAGGCGCTCACGCGTGGCCAGGCATCGTGGCGTCGCGTCGTCGTGACCGCGGCCCAGGCGGGCATCCCGGCTCCGGCGTTCTCGTCGTCGCTGTCGTACTACGACGGCATCCGCGCCGACCGCCTCCCCGCGGCGCTCGTGCAGGGACAGCGCGACTTCTTCGGTGCGCACACCTACAAGCGCATCGACAAGCCGGGCACGTTCCACACGCTCTGGTCGGGCGACCGCACCGAGATCGAGGCGGAAGACACGCACTGACGTCCCGTCGTCGAAGGGCCGGATACCGCGAGGTACCCGGCCCTTCGTGCATCATGGTGGTGCCATCCCGCCGCCTACCTCGTGATGTCCTGGACGACACCCTTCGTGAGGCGCAGACGCCGTGTCGCGCGTCGCGCCACCGCCGAGTCGTGCGTCACCACGATGATCGTGATCCCCTCGGCGCACAGCGATTCGAGAAGCGTCAGGATCTCGTCGCGCATGCTCTCATCGAGGTTGCCCGTCGGCTCGTCGGCCAGGAGCACCCGCGGCCTCTTGACGAGGGCGCGCGCGATCGCGACGCGTTGCTGCTGACCCCCGGAGAGCTCGGAGGGCCGATGGTCGCCTCTGTCGTCGAGACCGACGTGGGCGAGAGCCTCAGCGACCCTCATGCGCCGCTCTCCCTTGTCGAGATCGAGGGGCTCGAGCGCCATGTCGACGTTCTCCGTGGCCGTGAGCGTAGGGATCAGGTTGAACCCCTGGAACACGAATCCGAGCTCCTCCGCCCTGAGGCGTCCGAGTTCCTTCGCCGAGGCCGACGCGAGTTCGCGGCCGTCGAGCAGGACGGAACCCGTCGTCGGCGTGTCGAGCGCACCGAGCAGTTGCAGGAGCGTGGACTTGCCGCCGCCGGTGGGGCCCTGGATCGTGACGAACTCGCCGGGCATGATGTCGAGGTCCACACCGGTCAGCGCTTTCACGATGCGCCCCTTCTGCGTGTACGTCCGGGTCACGCCCGTGACGCGGTAGATCGGCTGCGCGTGCCCGCCTCGGGGCGCCGTCTGCTCGAGGTCTGCGATGGTCATGTGCGTCTCCTGCTCGTGGGTCGTCGGCTTCCGGGTTGTTCGGATCGGGGGTGGCGGGTCGTGCCGGACGTCGCCCGCGCGTGCGGTGATCATGCGACCGACCGCAGGGCTTCCGCCGGGCTGAGACGCGCGGCGCGCCAGCCGCCGAACGCTCCGGCGACGAGTCCGCCGAGCACCGCGAGACCGACGGCGGCGACCAGCACCCCGGGGGTGAACGGCGCCTGGAGCACGACATCCGCCGCGGCGGTCTGGAGCATCCCTCCACCTCCGGTCGGTCCCCCGCCCATGCCCCCGCCGATGGCACCGGGACCCGCGCCCTGGCTCGCACCGCTCGCAGCGACCGTGGGCCTCAGGACGTTGATCAGCACGATGCCGGCGATACCCAGGACGAGGCCGACCGCTCCCCCGATCAGCCCCTGCACCATGGACTCTCCGGCGACCTGACGGACGACCCTGCCGTTCGACCAGCCGATCGCCTTGAGCGTTCCGAACTCCCTGGTGCGACGCCCGACGCCCGACAGGGTGAGCAGCACCGAGAGCAGCACGGCGACGGCGAGCACGATGATCGAGAGCCAGGTGCCGAGGTTCGTGATCAGTGCGGTCGCGCTGGAGAGCGAACCGGAGACGGTCGCGGCGAGCTCGGACTGCGAGGTGACGGTCGCATCGGGGAGCGCGTCGGCCAACGCGGACTGCACGGCCTCGATCGAATCGGCCGAATCCGCCTGCACGTAGACGGTGGAGATGACGTCGTCCACTCCGGCGAGCGTCTGCGCGGTGCGTAGCGGCAGATAGACGTTCGCGGCGGTATCCGCGCTGTCCGAGGTCGAACCGAGGATGCCGACGACCTCCACATCGGAGCCGGCGACATCGATCGTGTCTCCCACCGCGATCTCATTGGTACCCGCGTAGGTGCTGTCGACGAGGGCGACGAGCGCCTCGGCATCATCGGCGTCGAATCCGCGTCCGTCCGTCACCTCGGCCGAAGCGAGTGGACCGACCGAGGTCGCTGCGGGGTCGATGCCGAGCACCGAGAAGGAGTCGACTCCGAAGGATCCTCCTCCTCCGCCGCCCTGTCCGGCGTCCGGTGCGGTCTGCCCCTCCTCGGGCGCGGCCGGCTGCTCGCCGTCCTGCGGAGCGAATCCACCGCTGGGCACCTCACCGGAGAAGGTGGCGTTCGTGAGGCTGAGCGCCCCGGATGCCGCGGTGACCCCGTCCGTGGCGGCGACGGTGTCGAGCACCGATGAGTCGAGCGTGCCGCGCAGGAGATCGGTCCGCAGCGTGGACTGCGCGAGCGTGGTGGTCTCGCCGTCGCTCTGACCCGCATCCGCGTCGAAGTCGAAGCGCGGCCCTTCGCCTTGGCCGGGTTCGGCGGGCTCGCCCGTCACGGTGAGGTCGGTGCCGACTCCGTAGACGGAGGCGAGGGCCTGCGCCTGCGCGTCCCGCACTCCCGCCGTGAGGGCGTTGACGACGATCACGAGGGCGATCGCGATCGCCAGCCCGATCGCGACGATCATCGTCTGCTTCTTGCGGCCGGCGAGTTCGCGCCGCAGATACGTTCCGTACATCTCTCTCCTTCCGCCGCGGCCATCGCGGGGCGAGATCGACGTTAGGAATCGCGCATATGCGAGATCGAGGGGCCGACGATGAGGAACCTATGGAGTGCGCCGGTCACCCCGCGCGCACGGCCTGCATGAATGCCCCGGCGCGGACGGCGAGCGCGTCGAGATCGCCGCCGGGACTCGCCGCATCGCCGACGAGAGGCCCGCCCACCCCGATGCCGAAGGCCCCGGCGGCGAGGTACTCGGCGACAGTGTCGACGCGCACCCCTCCCACGGGGATGATCCGCGCCTGCGGAAAAGGATCGCGGACGGCGCGGATGAAACCGGACCCGAGCGCCGATGCGGGGAACAGCTTCACCGCTGCACTGCCGAGGTCGTGGCCGCGCTGGATCTCGGTGGGCGTGTAGACGCCAGGGAGCACGCCGATGCCCAGGCTGACCGCATGGGCGACAGAAGCGCTGAGCGTGGGCGTCACCATGAACTGCGCGCCGGCGGCGAGGGCCCTCTCCACGTCGGCCTCGTCGAGCACGGTACCGGCGCCGATCAGCGCTCCGTTCGGCGCGTCCTGCACGACCTGGGCGATCGCCTCCTCCGCGTCAGGCAGGGTGAGTGCGATCTCGAGGGTGAGCACGCCCGCCGCGAGCAGCGTCCGCGCCGCGCCGACCGTGGCGTCGACATCCGTCCCCCGCAGGATCGCGACGAGTCGGGTGCGGCGCAGGCGTTCCTGCAGCTGCGCGTTGTCCACGGTGCTCACGAGGCCCCCTCCTCGATCGAACCGGCCGCCGTCGTCGCCGGCACCGCGCCTCGCCAGGGGAACGCGGGTGCGCCGCCGACCTCCACCTCCACGCCGAGCAGTGCCCCGTCGGCGTCGGCGGGATCGGTCAGTCCGATGCTCGCGGTGGTGATCACCAGCAGCCGGTCGACCAGAGCCACGGCTGTCGGCCGCTTCGCCGGAAGGACGATCGTCTCCAGGAGCTCCCCGGCCGGCGAGTAGCGGCGCACCTCGGACGCATCCCAGACCGCGACCCAGAGCATGCCGTCGAGGTCGATCGTCATGCCGTCGGGGTTGCCTCCTTCGACCCGGCACACCGTGCGGCGGTTCGAGAGCTCTCCGTCCGGCGCCACATCGAACGCCTCGATGCGGCGATGCGGGAGCGTGTCGATGTAGTAGAGCGTGGCACCGGTGCGGTCGAAGGCGAGGCCGTTCGACACGGTGATGCCGCCGAGGCGCGCGACGGGCTGCCCGTCGGGACCGAGGCTCCACAGTGTGCAGTGCGGGTCGCGGGGCATGGCCTGGCTCCCCACCCAGAAGCGCCCGGACGGATCGCCCCCGCCATCGTTCATGTAGTCGCCGGGTCCCGCGATGTCGTCGGTGATCGGCGAGACGACGCCATCGTCGCTCACGTGGACGACGCGGCGGTCGACGCCGACCAGCCACCCCGTGCCCGGCTGCGCGAGCGGGATCGGGGCACCGATCTGCGCGCCGACGACGACCGCGGCCTCGGGAACGACCGTGATGCCCTCGATGCGTCCGCGGTGCAGCGAACCCGTCGCCATGTCGATCCAGAGGAGGCTGCCGTCACGGGCATCCCAGCGTGGAGATTCGGCCTGGACGTAGCGGGCGTCGGAGAGGATCTCGACGGTGCGGGCGGCCTGAGGGTGCGACATCCGGGTCATCCTTCTCTGGTAGGTCATAACCGTTATGTGGCAGACTATCTCACAATATGCATAACACTTGCGAGAAATGTGGATACACGATGATGAAGCGGGGAAACAGCTGATGGCTCCGACACTCCACGGCTTGATGCCCATCCTGGCGACGCCTTTCGACGAGTCGGGTGCCCTCGACCGCGAGAGCCTGCGCCGACTGGTCGAGTTCCAGCTCGCGTCCGGAGTCGACGGCGTCGCCGTCTTCGGAATGGCGAGCGAGGGCTTCGCGCTCACCACCGAGGAGCGCCGCACGATCCTGGACGATGTCGTCCGTGTGGTCGAGGGCCGGGTGCCCGTGATCGCCGGCGTCAACGGCACGTCCACGGCGACCTCGATCGAGCAGGCCCTCCTCGCGGAGGAAGGGGGCGCTGATGCCCTCATGGTGCTTCCGCCGTTCATGGTGAAGCCGCCCGCCGGGACGCTCGTCGACTTCTACGGAGATGTCGCCGACGCCACCTCCCTCTCGGTCATGGTGCAGGATGCCCCCGGCGTCACCGGCGTCGTGATGGCCCCTGCGCTGATCGCCGAGATCGCCCGCCTCGAGGACGTCGACTCCGTCAAGGTCGAAGCCCCGCCGACCGCGCCCAAGGTCGGCGCGGTCGTCTCGGCGATCGACGATCCGAACTTCGCGGTGCTCGGTGGACAGAATGCGCAATTCTGCCTGGAGGAGTATGCCAGGGGCGCCGTCGGCACGATGCCGGCCTGCGAGTTCCCCGACCTCCTCGGTCCGGTGCTCGCGCAGTTCACGGAGGGGCGCGTCGACGAAGCCCGTGCCGAGTTCCGTCGTATGCTCCCTCTCGTGCTGATCGGTCTGCAGGGCGGCATCGCGTGGGCGGTGCACAAGGAGGTCCTCGTCGCGCGCGGCGTGATCGACCACGCGACGGTGCGCTATCCGGCTTCGCGCCTGGACGCCGGCAGCCGTGCATCGGTCAAGCTGGTCATCGACGAGCTCGCCCTTCCGCCCATCCCCACCACGGTGCGCGTGTGACCCGCCGCGGCGTGCTGCTGATCGGCGGCAGTTCCGACATCGGTCTCGCGATCGCCCGCGCCTTCGTCGACGGTGGAGACGCCGTCGTCGGGGTGGGGCTCGAAGACTCCGACGATCCCGTCTTCGAGCGGTACCTCGTCGCGGACTGCAGCCGACCGGAGGCCGCCGACCGCGCCGTCGCGGATGCGGAGCAGGCGCTCGGCCGACTCGACGTCGTCGTGCTCGCGGCCGGCCGCATGCCGATCGCCCGCGCGGAGGCGACGAGCGACGAAGACTGGCGCGGCGCGCTCGGCGCCACGCTCGACTCGGCGTTCTTCGTGGCACGAGCCGCTCTCCCCCGCCTCGCATCGGGGTCGTCGATCGTCGCGGTGACCTCGGTCAACTCGTCCCTCGCGGCTCCTGCCCTCCCGGCCTATGCGGCCGCGAAGGCCGGCGTGGACGGCCTCATCCGCCAGCTCGCCCTCGACTACGGCCCCCGCGGCATCCGCGTCAACGCCGTGCAGCCTGGCAGCATCTCGGCCGTCGACACCGGAGAGAGCGAGGGCTACCCGCTCGGGCGCATCGGGCGCCCGGAGGAGGTGGCTTCGGTCGTGGCGTTCCTCGCCTCCGACGCCGCATCCTTCGTCACCGGCACCTCGATCGCCGTCGACGGCGGTCTGTCGATCTCCTCGCCCGCCGCCTGGCTGAAGCCGGTGCTGCGGGAACGCTGGCTCTGAGCCGCTCGTTCCCACGAAGAAGGCCGCGTCCCCATCGGGACGCGGCCTTCTGACTCTGCGATCCGCTCAGGCGTTCGCGTCGAGCAGACCCTGCACTTCCTTCTTCAGCGCGTTGAGGCCGGCCTGCACCTCGACCTGACCGGCGAGGATCGTCGCGACCCCCGCTCCGATGGCCGCATCGATCTGCGCGGTGACCGCGACGCGGTCCCAGGCGGCGCCACGGGCGTGCTCGGAGACCTCGGTGCGGAACGCGCCCTGGAACTTGTCTGCCGCGAGGGCCGGGATCTTGTCGGCGACGCTCTTGGCGGCAGGTGCCACCGCGGAGTTCTCGTACAGCGCGGTCGCCGCTTCGACATTGGTCGCGGCGTAGAGGATGAAGTCACGGCTCGTGAGCTCTCCCTCGCCCGCCGTCGCGAAGACACCGCTGCCCCAGGCCCGGTTGAAGGAGTCCTTGCCCCCGGCGGTCGGACGCGAGATCGCGCCGATGTTGTCGATGATGTTCTGGGCGGCACCGTTCGTCTTGACGAAGGTCGATGCGAGCGGGGCGTCGTCGTACAGGGCCGCCCGTCCGCTCGCGAACAGGATGCGGGCATCGCTGCGCGCCACGTTCGTCTGCGTCAGCCCTGCGTCCTGCAGGGACTTGTACCAGGTGACGGCCTTGACGCTCTCGGCGTCGCCCAGGGTGCACTTCAGATCGTCGGTGACGACGTCGCTGCCGAAGCCCCACATCCACGGGACGGCGTCCTTGAGGTCGGGGTTCTTGGTGACGGCGGCGTACGGGATCAGCGAGGAGTCCTGCTTCTTGATCTTCTCGAGCGCCGTGGCGAACTGCTCCACGGTCATGCCCGACTTGATGCCGACGCTCTTCGCGATCTCTCCGTTGGTGATGATGCCGATGCCGGCGGCCGTCAGGGGCAGCACGAGCAGCTTGCCGTCCATCGTGTACGAGTCGAGCACACCCTGCGGGATGCCGAGCCCCTTCGCGAGGTCGGAGAGGTCGGCGAGCACGTTCATGGGGGTGAGCACCTGCCACCCGCCCGACTGTCCGACGCCCATGAGGTTGCCGGAGCGTCCGGTCAGCGCCAGCTGGGTGGCCGCCTGATCGTACGGGTAGATCACGGGGGCGACCTTGACGCCCTCCTGCTTCGAGAATCCGTCGAGGATGCCCTGCCATGCCGACTTCAGGGCCTCCTCGCCGAGCGAGTTGCCGTAGAAGTTGATGGTCTTGGCCTTCGTGGCCCCGGCGGCCGTGGCTCCGGCACCGGTGCCGGGGGCGGCGGGAGTGGCACAGCCGGCGAGCGCGAGAGCGCCGAACGCGGCGAGGACCGTGCCGCCTCCGAGGAAGGCTCGGCGGCTCAGCTGCGAGTTCGAGATGTTCATGAGACTGCTCCTTCGGGATGAGGGGGACGAGCTGTTCTGCGGTGCATCGCTAGCCCTTGACCGCTCCGGCGGCGAGGCCGGAGACGAAGTAGCGCTGCAGGAGGATGAAGATGATGACGAGCGGGAGGGAGGTGATGAGGGACGCCGCCATGAGTGCCGGCCAGTCGGCCGTGCCCTCGCGGATGAACGCCTGGGTGAGTCCGGCGGGCAGAGTCTGCTTGTCGGGGCCGGCGAGCGTGAGGGCGAAGAGCAGATCGCTCCAGCCGCGCATGAACGCGAACATGCCCGCGGTGATGAGACCGGGGACCACGAGCGGGAACACGATGCGGAACATCGTGCCCGTGCGTGACAGGCCATCGACCTTCGCCGCCTCGATGATGTCGTCGGGGAGGGCGTCGATGATGCCCTTCAACAGGAACACCGCGAGCGGCAGCGTGAACGTCGTGAACGAGATGATCAGCGCCGTGTAGGTGTACAGCAGCCCGGCCGAGCTCAGCATCAGGTACAGCGAGATGAGCAGCAGGGCGCCGGGGATCAGCTGGCCGATGAGGAACATGAACATGACGGCGTTCCGGCCGCGGTAGCGGAACTTCGACAGCGAGTACGCCATCAGCCCGCCGACCAGGACCGCGAGCAGGGCGGTTCCGGTGGAGACGATGATGCTGTTCATGAGGTTCTTCAGCAGCAGGTCGTTCTGGAAGAAGCCGACGAAGTTCTCGAAAGTCGGGTCGACCGGAAAGAACGGACGGTCCAGGGAGAAGACGTCCTCCTTCTTCGTGAACGCGGTCGCCGTGAGCCAGTACACCGGCAGCAGGCCGAACAGAGCGAGGAGCAGGAGCAGCACGCGCCCCGGGATGGACAGGTGGGGGCGGATGATCGACTCCCCCACATCGCGACTACGGCGCATCACTTCTCCAGCCGTCGGTTGAGGAACAGGTATCCGGTCGTGATGATCGCGAGCAGGACGAGCCAGAGCGTGCCCATGGCCGAGGCCTTGCCGAGCTCGTAGCTGCCGAAGGCCAGGTCGTAGAGGCTGACCGCGAGCGTCGTGGTCGAATTGCCGGGCCCGCCGCCGGTCATGACGAAGATCGTGTCGAAGTTGCCGAAGTTGTAGATGAACTCGAGCACCGCGACGAGGGTGACCGGGCCGGCGATGTGCGGCAGCGAGATGTGGCGGAACCGCTGCGCACGCGTCGCACCGTCGATCGTGGCCGCCTCGATCTGCTCGCTCGGGAGGGTCTGGAGCACCGCGAGGGCGACGACCATGATCCACGGGAACGAGTGCCAGGTCTTGGCGATGACCACGGCGGCCATCGCGCCGGTCGGGGTGCCGAGCATGCTGACCTCCGGCAGGCCGAAGACCGAGAGCACGTGGTTGACGACGCCGTAGCTGTCGTTGAAGATCCACGCCCAGAGGAAGGAGACGACCACGCCGGGGAGCAGCCAGGGCAGCATGAGAGCGCCGCGCAGGATGTTGCGTCCGCGCATGCGGGCGTTCAGCAGCAGGGCGAGGGCCACACCGAGCACGAGGGGGAAGACCGTGGAGAGCGACGCGAACACGAGGGTCGTGCCGAGCCGGGCGAAGAACTCCTCCCACACGGCCGCATAGTTGTCCAGACCCACGAAGGTGCGCTCGGGACGCAGGAGCGATTGATCGAACAGGCTCGTGAAGATGCTCGACACGAGGGGGAAGATCGCGATCACGAGGAACAGAAGGACCGCAGGAAGTGCGATCATGAAACCGAAGGTGCGATCCTTCGCGCCCAGCGTGGAGCGTCGCCCGGAGCGTGGCTCGACGGCCTTCTGCTCGCTCTCCGCGGGCCGCTCGAGTATGGCTTGTTGCATTGCAGTCACTTTCCAGTAGAGACGACCCCCGGGGGCCCTGCGCGTCGTCGTCACAGTCGTCAACGTCGACGTGCGGCCAGTTAACCACAATGCGGATGCGAAATCCACAAAATGCATAAGACACCCACATTTGTGTTGCTCGAAGCCATTTCACTGCATAAGATGACTGGCAGCGGCGACCAGCCGCAGCGTCGCATCCGCGGCGGCAGTACTGAGGAGGAGTGACCATGGCATCGGAATCGGTGGGCGGCACCCAGACCGTCGAACGGGCGATGTCGTTGCTCGCATGCTTCACCGAGGAGTCCGGCGAGCTGAGGGTCTCCGAGCTGTGCACCCTCACCGGGCTCGGCCAGTCCACCGTCTCGCGCATGATGTCGGCACTCGACCGCATGAAGTTCGTGGTGCAGGACGCCCGCACCGGCCTCTACCGCCTGGGACCGGCAGCCGTGGCGCTCGGCACGATCGCCCTCAACGGCTCCCCGATCTTCCGCGCGTCGCGGCAGATCGCCCAGAATCTCGCCCGCAAGATCGAGATCGGCGTGAACGTCGCCGAGCTCAGCGGCTTCACCTTCACCTACCTGTGCAACTTCGAAGGCGCACTCGCGCCCAAGTCCTTCGCGATGGCCGGACGCACCGGCCCTCTGCACGCCACCGGCCTCGGCAAGGCCCTGCTCTCCGGCATGACCGATGAGCAGGTGGATGAGTACTTCGCCCAGACGCCTCAGCGCTTCACCCCTCATACGATCGTCGACCGTGCAGCCATGCAGCTCGCCCTCGACGAGACCCGCAGCCGGGGCTATGCGACCGAGATCGAGGAGCTCGCCTTCGGACGCGCGTGCATCGCCGCCCCCATCCGCAACCGCGCGGGTGAGATCGTCGCCGGGCTCTCCGCGAGCGGTCCCCTCTCGGTGCTCGACCTGCACGCCCCGCACCAGGAACTCGCGCTGCAGCTGATCGAAGCCGCCGACGAGATCTCCGTGGCTCTCGGCTACAGCCCGTCCCGCACCGCGTCGGCCTTCGCCGCGCTCTGACTCCTCCGCCGCGACGCGGCCCCCTGATCCGATCCTGATCCCTGACCGCGGCACCAGCCGCCGGCCGCTCGCCCCTCGATGTCTTTGGAGACCCCTGTGAGAATCACGCGCGTCCAGACCTTCCCCCTCTACCTGTCGAAGGAGGAGGCGAACAACTCCTACGCCGGCGACACCGCAGTCGACCACCGCGGCTACGTGATCCGCCCGCCGTGGCGGAGCCTCTACTCCCCCGGCTACGAGACCCTGCTGGTGAAGATCGAGACCGACGAGGGTCTCGTGGGTTGGGGCGAGGCGCTGGCACCGGTCGCTCCCGTCGTCGCCGCGGCGATCGTCGACAACCTGCTCACCCCCCTCATCCTCGGTGAGGACCCACGCTCGGTGCGCACGCTCTGGCACCGCATGACAGAGTCGATGCGCGAGCGCGGGCACCTCACCGGCCACCAGGCCGACGCCATGGCAGCCGTCGACATCGCCCTGTGGGATCTCTGGGGCCATGCGACCGGCCTCTCGGTCTCCGAGCTCGCCGGGGGACGCTTCCACGAAGTGCTGCCGACCTATGTCTCCGGGATCCGCGGTGTCGACGACGTCGAGCGGGCGGAGAAGGCGGCCGAGCTCGTCGAGGGCGGCGTGCGCCGCATCAAGCTGCACCTCGGCGTCGACATCCGCACCGACCTCGCCACCTACGACGCGGTCCGGGGTGTGCACCCCGACCTCGACGTCGCGCTCGACGCGCACTGGACCTACCGGCTCGGCGAGGCGCGGGCCCTCGGTCGGGAGCTCGACGACCGGAGGGCGTGGTTCTTCGAAGCACCGTTGGCTCCCGAAGACGTGGAGGGCCACCGCGACCTCGCGACCGCGCTCGCCACGCCGATCGCGGTCGGCGAGGCGATGCGCAGCCGCTTCGAGTTCACCGACTGGCTCACCCGCCGCGCTGTCGGCCTCACGCAGCCCGACATCGGCCGCACGGGCATCACCGAGGGCCTCGCGATCGCGGCTGTCGCCGATGCGTTCCACGTGCAGGTCGCGCCTCACCACTCCGCGGCCTTCGGCATCGCGATGGCCGCCGGTGTGCACGTCGCGGCGAGCGCCGCCTCGCTCCTCGCGTTCGAGTACCAGCCGTTCACGCTCCCGGTCGCCAACCGCCTGCTCACGACACCGCTCGAGGTGCGTGCCGACGGCGGGTTCCTGGTCCCGACCGGTCCCGGCCTCGGCGTGACCGTCGACGAGGACGCGATCAAGGAGTACGTGCGGCACTGACGCCCCTCCGCACCCACCCCTTTCGTCATGTCAGTCCCCGATGCGCACGAACTGCGCCGCGCTGACGCGGTGGATGCTGGTGTTGCGGACCTCGAGCCGCACTGTTCCGGTCGCACCGGCCGCGTAGCGGAACGAACCCAGCGATCGCCACGCTGCCGCGCCCTGGGTCTGATCCACGATCACCTCGGAGCTGCCGTTCTGATGCTCGACGACGTAGGCGGCCGCGGTCGTGGTCGTGGGGTTCGTCGGGTACCAGACCGAGACGCGGTAGAGCCCCGCCTGCGGAAGGTCGACGTTCCACGTCACGGTGCTGCCCACGGAGTCGGAGTCGCTGTAGCGCGTGCGCGTGCCGTTCCAGCCGGAGAGTCCACTGGGATACCAGTTGCCCGATTCCAGGTAGCCCGGCCACGGCGACTGCGTGTGTGCGATCACGCCCTCGTCGGCGACGCGCACGAGCACTCCGCGTCGCAGAGTCTGGTCCAGGCGTGCCTCGAATCGGGTCGACGATCCCGGCGCGACGCCGGCCCCTGCCGTCACCGTCCAGGTGTGAGTCAGATCCGACCTCGGCGGCACCGTGATCGTCGCACTCTGCTGTCCGACGCTCCACCCGGTGAGGCCGTAGAGCGCGAGGGTGCCCTGCAGCGGGGTGACCCCGGTGTTGATGACGAGTGCCGTCAGCTTCGCGACCGCGCCGGGACCGCTGACGATCTCGACGTCCGAGGTGAGCGACACCAGGCGGCGACGGTCGATCACCTCGATCGCGGCGGGGCGCAGCGTCACGGGGTCCTCGCCCGTGACCGTCAGCTTCGCCTTCACGTCGACCTCGCCGAGCGCCGCTGCGGTCGCGATGACGGCCGCGGACTCGACCCGCGCGGAGCCCTGCGCGGGAACGGAGATCGCCGGGACGACACCGTCGAGGCTCCAGCCAGACGGCAGGGTCACAGCCACGGTGCCGGTGACGGGGTCGTCGGTCGCATTGCGCACTTCGATGATCAAGGGAACCCGGTCTCCGGCGGTTCCGGTCGCCTGCGCGATCACATCGCCCGCCAGCCCGGGGTTGGCCCCGCTGATCCGCGACGGCAGCTGGAGGGTGACCTCGGGCGTGGTCGTGCCCCCGGAGGTGATCGTGTACCGGAACGTCTTGGTGAGGTCGTCGACGGGGATCGTCCACTCGAACGGGTACGCCTTCTGCGGAGCCTGCTGCACCGCCTGCGCACCGATGCGGTACGACAGCGTGGCCTGCTGCTCGGTGTCGATCTGCACGTAGGCGTCGTACCCCTGCCCGTCGGGACGCACCAGAAGCATCCCGCGCGCGACCCCGTACTCGGTGGCGGGATCGGAGTCGAGCTCGTGGAAGCTGTCGCGCCCGTGATCGACGACGTCATCGAACGGCAGCCCCGGCCGCTGCACCGTGACGTTCCGCACCACCAGGGCCAGCAGTCCGCGTGCGGGCACCGTGACGGTGATGCGACCGTTCTGGGCCGCCGAGGTCGAGCGGGCGCCGTTCGCGGCGACCACCTCGACCGCGGTCGACGAGCTGCGGGGCAGGCCGGTGAGATCAGTGGAGAGGTCGACGACCACCTGCTGCGCGGTGCCCGCGGAGTTGGTGAGGCTCACGTACAGGGCACCGTTGCCGACGCCGCCGATCCAGTTGACCAGAGGGTTGTCGACCCCGATGAGCCCCTCGGGGAAGTACGGCCACACGCCGTCCTCGCCGAAGAACGTTCCCGGCGCATGACCGTAGGCGAAGAACTTGAAGTAGGCGAAGTCGGCCTCGAACACGTGCGGGAACTCGATCGCGCCGGCGCTGCGGTAGAAGCTCTCACTGATCAGGTAGTCCATCGCGAGTCCGAGCTGAGCCGGCGCGTGGTGGAAGTAGTAGCCCGTGATCCCCACCGGACCGCTCGTCGCGAAGTCGGGCTTCATGTGCGCGACCTGGAACTGCCGCCCGTAGTAGCCGGGATACGTGGTGAACCGTCCGATCACCATGTTGTGCGCGATGTCAGCGAGCAGCTCGTCTCCGGTGTGATGTGCCAGGCGCAGCAGAGCTCCGGCCCAGCACGGGTTGAACACGTAGCCGCCGCCCGGGTTGGTCAACGTGCTGACACCGAGCTTGAACGACGACAGCGCCTCGAACGTCAGGCCGGAGGGCGAGACGTACCAGGCCGGCACCGTCTCCGTCGGAACGTTCGTCGTCGGGTACGACGGGAGCGACGAACGCGACTCCCAGTCGTACTGCTGCTTGATGACGGCTCCGACCGGGACCGTGACGTTCGTGTCGGGAACCGGGCGCACCGCCGTCTGCGTGATGAACCGTTGCACCTCGCGATATGCCCCGTCGAGGAACTCGGTCTCGCCCGTCGCCTCGAACATCTCCAGAAGGTCGACCCAGTACTTCGAGAAGCTGTAGGCGAAGCCTCCCGGCGGTTGGCCGTTGCTGCGATACGGCGTGAGGATCTGCTCCTGCGCATACCTCCGGGCGATCAGCGTCGCCTCCGCCAGATAGGCGGGATCCCCCGTGACGCGGTAGGTCGCCAGCGCGTTCGAGAACGGCGCCCTACTCTGCCCGACCACGCCCGCCTTGGTCGCCTGCACCGCAAGCCGCTGGATGCCGGCGTTGCGGCCGTGCGTGAGCTGGTAGAGCGACGCGAGGTTCACGGCATCGGTGGGAATCTTCCCGATCCGGTACTGCGTCTTGTCGTTGTACACCGGGCTGCCGATCATCGGCGTGTGCCCGATGCCCTTGCGGGAGAGCTGGTACTCCACGAGCGGACGCGCACGACGGTCGTAGAGCGTGCTGTCGGCGGTCCCGGTCAGGTAGTGCGCGGCGAGCACGACTCCGCTGGCCGCCGTGCGGACCGCACCCTCGTTCTCGACGTCGACGAATCCCTTGGCGCGGTTCCACCAGCCCGAGTACGACGGCACGTAGTCGAGGGAATCGTCGCCGCTCGGCTCGACCGCGATCAGGGCGGTCATCGCGTGCACCGCGTCGGTCAGCGAACGGTCGTACACATTGCGCCGATACGCGGTGAGGCCGTACTCGTTCCGGCACAGTTGCGTGTACGTGCCGTACACGGTGTCGGCTCGAGCGGCGATGCCGAAGGCGAAGCCGCGCTGCTGTCCGACGGTCATGGCCGTGCGCAGCCCGGGCTGCGGCGAGTACATGGACGGCACGATGTCGAGGCTGTCGTTGCGCAGGCTCATGCCGTACGGCTGCCGATCCGACATGAGCTGCCGTTCGTGCACGAACTCGGCCACCTCCGACGGCAGGTACACACCCGAGGTGACGGCGACGTCGCCCACGGAATACTGCGTCAGCGCCATCGGGGCGAAGAGCTCCCACGCTCCCAGGGGCGCGGAACCGTCGAGCACCGAGAGAGCGTGCTGGTACGAACCGCACAGCACCTCGTCGAGGTCGTCGAGCGACTTCGTGTCCTGGCTCTGATAGCCGACGATGTAGTCCCCCGCAGTCTTGGCCGTCACCACATAGTGCGCTTCAGGATGGCTGCCCTCCAGACGCCACCGCACGACCAGGTCGACGTCGTCGGTGCTCGTGGTCAGCTCGATCGCCTGCGGCCCGAGCACCTGGAACGAGGTGAATCCGAGCCAGCTGGGCGTGAGCGGTCCGTACAGCTCCGGCGCGCTCCCCGACGGCAGCGTCCCCTCCAGCACCAGCCACTGCTCGTCGAACCGGTGGGCGGGATCGGTGATCGCCAGCCAGCCGCCGTTGCGCTTGACCTCGAGATCGCGCACGATGGTCGCCCCGCCGTCCCAGGTGGCCTGGAAGAACGTCATGCGGTGGTCGTCCCCGACCAATTGCGCGACCTGCGTGAACGCCAGGTTCGGTTTGTCCAGGCGGCGGAGGGCATCGGCGTAGACCCCGCCCGACGTCGTGAGTTCTGTCGCTGCGGCGGGGGCCGAGCCGTAGGGCGAGCCCAGCACCGGAGGAAGCACACCGGCGATCACGAGCATGCGCAGCACGGAGCGGCGGCTCCACAGCAGGGGATTGTCTTCGGCTCCGTTGCCAGCTATTGAATCCATGATGCACATACTGCAATTCATATGCGATCATGTCAATGGATCCGCCTCGCCGATCACGCGCGCTCCTCCCCCTGTCGGCGCCGGTAGCGTCATCGAGGCAGACCATCCGGAAAGGACGCCCGCGGTGACCCACAACCCTCCCGAGGAGATGACCGAGTACTCGCTGGGCGCCCTGCTCACACCGCTCGCATCGCCGGACGAGCCCGACGACTTCGACGACTTCTGGCAGGCGACGTTCCAGGAGTTCGGCGTCGGACCGGTGGCGTGGGAGGTCGCACGGGAGCACCCCGCGACCGCGACGCATGGTGTGACGGAGATCCGCTTCCGCTCCTCGGCCGGGGAAGACGCCACCGCCTTCGTGATGCTGCCGCACGCCACCGCCGACGTCCGCAGCGGCCTCGTCGTCGGACATGGATACGGCGGTCGGACCGGACCGGACATCGAACGGGTGCCCGCCGGCACCGCGGCGATCTTCCCCGTCGCCCCCGGGACGCACGTCGGCACCGCCAGCCGCTTCCCCGCCTCGCCCGACGAACACGTGCTGGCCGGAATCGCACACCGCGACACGTACTCGCATCGGTTCAGCGCAGCCGACATCTGGCGGGCGGCGACGGTCCTCCTCGAGATGGCGCCGTCGGCGGCGACAGCTCTCGACTTCAGCGGCGGCAGCTTCGGCGGTGGCATCGGCGCCCTGGCGCTCCCCTGGGATGCCCGGTTCCGCCGTGCGGCTCTCGACGTGCCGAGCTTCGGGAACCACGATGTGCGCCTCTCGCGGCACTGCACCGGGAGCGGAGAGGCCGTTCGCCAGCACCTCCGTCACCACCCGGAGGTGCGGCCGGTGCTCGACTACTTCGATGCGGCGACCGCCGCACGGCGCCTGCGCATACCCGTGCACGTCAGCGCGGCGGTGCTCGACCCCGCGGTGGACCCGCGCGGACAGTTCGCGGTCTATCACGCACTGTCGGGCCCCAAGAGGCTCGGGGTGCGCGCAGGCGGTCACCTCGACGGACCGGTCGGCGTGCTGTCCGACCGACTCGCCCTGCAGGACGGCATGGATTTCCTCGCGCTTCCCGACGAGCGCATCGCGTGAGCGCGTCATCTCCTCGCGACGCGGCATCTCTCAGAGAACACATAGTATTCTCCATAGAAATCGCATAGGAGATTCCGCAGAATAGGGACATGACCAGCGACCTGCCCGAACTGCGCCGCCCCGACGGCTCCCCCCTGCGCATCCTCGCCGTCGACGACGAGCAGATGCTCACCGATCTCCTCGCCATGGCCCTGCGCATGGAGGGTTGGGAGGTGCGCACGGCCTCGTCCGGGATGGAAGCCCTCCAGGTGGCGCGCGAGTTCGAGCCCGACGCGCTGGTGCTCGACATCATGATGCCCGATCTCGACGGGATGTCCGTGCTCAAGCGGCTCCGCGAGTCCGGCAACCTCGTCCCCGTGCTCTTCCTCACCGCGAAGGACGCCGTGGGCGATCGCGTCGCCGGGCTCACCGCGGGCGGCGACGACTATGTCACGAAGCCGTTCAGCCTGGAAGAGGTGATCGCCCGCCTGCGCGCGATCATCCGGCGCACCGGTCACGCCACGGCCGACGACGGGCAGTCGATCCTGCGCGTCGCCGACCTCACCCTGAACGAGGACAGCCACGAGGTCGTGCGCGACGGCACCGAGATCGAGCTCACCGCGACCGAGTTCGAGTTGCTGCGCTATCTGATGCGCAACGAACGCCGTGTGCTCTCGAAGGCGCAGATCCTCGACCGGGTGTGGAGCTACGACTTCGGCGGCAAGTCGTCGGTCGTCGAGCTGTACATCTCCTACCTGCGCAAGAAGATCGATGCCGGCCGCACACCGCTGCTGCACACCGTCCGGGGCGTCGGCTACATGATCAAGGCTCCGCAGTGAGCTCTGCGACGGTGATGAGGCGGCCGATGAGCCTGCAGACACGGCTGATGACCGCCGTGATCGGGTTCGTCTCGCTGATCCTCATCATCGTCGCCGTCATCACCAGCGCGACGCTGGGCAGCACGTTGGAGCGGCAGCTCGACGAGAAGGTCGAGAGCTATGCCGCGGGCATCACGAAGCAGCTCGTCCAACAGGTCCCGGCTGAACGAGCCACGGTCGACAACATCCTCAAGGGCGGCAACCCGCAGATTCCCGGCCTGCTGTTCGCCGTCGCGAGTCCTGTCACCGGGGCAACCGGAATCGCCTTCGACAACTCGAACGGCGACCTCGGCGGAACATCCCAGGCTCTCACAGCGGATCAACTGCACGAACTCATCAGCGCTCTGGGCAGCGGCACGCCGGCGACCGTCTCGCTCGCGGGGCTCGGTTCCTACCGGGTCGTCGCAAACCCTGCGAGCACGGGCGTCGTGGTTGTCACCGGACTCCCCCGTGACGAGATCCAGAACCAGCTCACGCAACTGCTCACCGTCATCGCCCTCGCGACCATCGGCGGGCTCATCCTGCTGGCGCTGACCACTGCGATCACGATCAGAGTGAGTCTGCGACCACTGCGTGCTGTCGCGATGACCGCGACCAGGGTCGCCAACCAGCAGCTCGATCGCGGCGAGGTGACGATCACCGAGCGCGTACCGGCGTCCGAGGCGGATCCGCGCACCGAGACCGGGATCGTCGGCGCCTCCCTGAACAAGCTGCTCGATCATGTGAACACGTCGCTCGCCTCCCGCCAGAAGAACGAGGAGCGGATGCGGCGCTTCGTCGCCGACGCCAGCCACGAGTTGCGCACCCCGCTCGCCTCCATCCGTGGATACTCGGAATTGTCGCTGCGCGCGCTGCGTCAGTCGAACGCGCAGGCGGAGCGTCCCGAGGTCATCGAGGGTACGACCTCGTCGTTGGAGCGCATCCAGGCCCAGTCGCTGCGGATGACCCGCCTCGTCGAGGACCTGCTGCTGCTGGCCCGACTCGACGAAGGCCAGGAGCTCGTCTACGGCACGGTCGACCTGACCCAGCTGGCCCTCGAAGGCCTCTCGGACGCACGCCCGACCGCGGCCGACCACCACTGGAACATCGACGTGCCCGATGAACCCGTCACGATCGTGGGAGACGCCGGACGCATGCATCAGGTCGTCGCGAACCTGCTCGCGAACGCCCGCACCCACACGCCCGCCGGCACGACCGTGACACTGAGCGTCGCGCAGGAGGGTGAGGATGCCGTGCTGCGCGTGCACGACGACGGTCCGGGCATCGACCCCGCCATCCGTGACGAGCTGTTCGCCCGTTTCGCCCGTGGAGACAGCTCGCGGGCCCGGCAGACCGGCGGCACGGGCCTCGGACTCGCGATCGCGAAGGCCATCGTCGAAGGGCACCATGGCTTCATCACCGTCACCAGCGAACCCGGTGACACGACCTTCACCGTCCGCATCCCGCGTAACCCGGCGGCAGCCGACGACGACACCGCCGAGGCCTGACCCGACGGGTCCCTCGGCTCAGTATCCGGCGAACGCGTCGGTGGTGAGGCTGCGGGCCTTCTGCAGGGCAGGGGCGAGGTCGGCGATGAGCCGCGGCGGGCCCGAGATGAACGCATGACGCATGGCCAGGTCGGCGACGGCGCGCTCCAGGGTCTCCGCATCCAGACGTGCGCCTCGCGCCCAGGACCAGTGCGCGGGCAGATCGCCAGGCTCGTCACGTGTGAACACCACGGTGCGCACCCCCGTCGCAGCGAGCTCATCGCGGAAGGCGAGCTCTGAGGCGTCGGAGGCGACATACACGAGCACCACATCGCGGCGCTGACCGGTCGCCTGCAACTGCCGCAGCTGCGAGACGAACGGTGTCACCCCGATGCCGGCCGCGACCATGAGCACCGGCTGGTCTCCGCGAGGAAGGATGAAATCCCCCCAGGTGCCGGTCACCGCGAAGGTCGCCCCCGGCTCTGCGGCGGCGAGAGCGCGCTTGTAGCTCGACGGATGCTTCTGGTCGCCGTTCTTGTACGCGATGCGCAACGTCGGAAGATCAGCCGGTGCCGACACGATGCTGAACTCTCGACGGGTTCCGCGTGCGTCGGGGCGATGATGCGGAACGTCGAGCTCGAGGTACTGCCCCGGAAGGAAGCGCACGCGCCCCTTGGCACGGAACGTCAGCTCCTGCGCGGTCGGGGTGACGAACTCACGCCGCTCGAGCACGAGCCGCACAGAACCGCGCAGGGCGAACGCGAACGCCACCAGGTTGCCGATCAGCAGCGCACGCTCCTGACCGAGGGTGAACAGCCCGGCCACCGAGATCGGCCACCCCGCGAGCAGACCCACCACGACGGCCACGACGAGCTGTTGCCGACGGCGCGGCGGGAGGGTCAGCGGCTCCGAGAGCATGAACGCCCCGAGGAACAGGAAAGGCGACTGCAGCACCGCGAACTGCAGCGCCGTCACGATGTCGAACGAGATGTCGAACTCTGTGGCCTGCACCATCTGACGCACGACCGACGTGGCGACGGCGACGAGCAGGAACACCAGCACGATCCGGATCTTTTCGGTGCGCCACAGCACGGCGAGGCCCAGCACCGCCACAGGGATCGTGAGCACCGGCGTGCCGACCCACCACGACGACGAGGTCCCCAGCCACTCGAACGCTCCGAAAGCGCCGAGGATCGAGACCACGGCCGCCCCGAACGCGGCGGGGTTGAAGATGTGCCGCCCGCGCCACGCGATCAGGTACTTCGAGACACTTGCGACGGCGCCGGCGAGAGCGAGACCGAGGAGCGCGCCAGGCTCGATGCCCGGCCGGAGGACGAACAGGAGGATGAGTGCGGTCACCAGTGACGATTCGACGCGCCAGGGGAGTCGGAGGATGCGCTGCGCCACCGCGTCCACGGCGGAGATGACGACCGCGAGCACGAGGAACGAGGCCACGAGCTCGAGCGGGGTCGGCGAGACGATCACGCCGAAGAGCGACAGGACGAAGGCGATGACCGCGAGTGCGACGAGCGCGAACAGCACGAGGCGGTACATCGACAGCGAGCCCAGCACCGCGAGGACCCGCTGTCGTGCGGCGGCGAATGAGGTGATCACTTCTCCACTCTTCCCTAATTCCGACCTGAGGGGTGCGACGCCCCCGCGGCGACGAACAGTTCGGCCGGGCATCCGGGCGAGCGCTGCACGCGCCCGTCGGTGCTCATGCGCACCCACTCGACGTTCCACATCGCTGCGAGCTCGACACCGCCGTCGAAGAAGAGAGCCGTCGCCACGGCGTCGGCCGTCATCGCCTCCGGCGCCCATGCCCAGGTCGCGGCCCACGTGCGCACGGGCATCCCGGTGCGGGCATCCAGCACATGATGCAGCCCGCTCCCCCACGCCCTCCGGTTGATCGCCGAGGCGCACAGCGCCTGGTCGTGCACGTCGACGACCCCGATCGCCTTCGTCGGATCGTACGGGTGCTCGAGGCCGATGCGCACACCGGAGCCGCGGACCCGGATGTCACCACCGGCGTCGACCACGAGGTCTCCGGGCACCGCTGCCAACACCGCCGCCACGAGGTCGACGAGACGCCCTTTGCCGAGCGCGCCGACATCGATCAGGGCAGGCGCCGAGGCCGTGACATCGGTATCCGTCCAGGACACGTCCTGTTCCCAGTCCGCCGGGGCGCGCACAGGTTCACCCGGCACGAGGGAGTAGTCGGCGTCGTACCCGAGCGCGTCGAGGCTGTCCGCGACGAGCGGGTTGACGGCGCCTCCGGTCGCGGCGGAGAGCCCACGGTACGCGTCGAGCATCGGCCGGGCATCGACGGAGGCGAAGCCGCCCCCCTCACGTCCGAGGCGCACGACGTCCGAATCTGCACGGAATCGGGACCACTCGCGGTCGAAGCGGTCGATCTCCGCCATCACCGCGGCGCGTGCCGACTCCGGCAGGGGTTCCGTCGTCTCGATCTCCCACTGCGTCCCGATGGCCTCGAAACGCCAGCTGGCCATGGTGGATCAGGCGCCTAGGCGGCGGCCTGCTCCTTGATCGCCTCGACGGCCTTGTTGAACCCACCGCTGGTGAGCGACGAGCCGGCGACGCGGCTGACGTTCAGGTCGTCGAGAGCCTTGCCGTCGACCTGCTCGGCGATCCCGTCGATGAACTGCCCCTGGTACTGCTTGCTCTCTGGGGCCTGCGGGTCGCCGGTCACCTCGACATCGGTCACGACGCCGTCGGCGAGGGTCAGGGTGACGGAGATCTGCTCCACCGTCTCGGGCGTCTGGTACGACCCATCGGCGGTGTAGGTGCCGTCGGCGTAGGTTCCCGTGGAGTCGCCGCCGGAGGACGACGAGGAGGAACCGGCGTCCGGAGTGCTGCTGTTGTCGGCGGGCGCCTCGGCGTCGGCGTTTCCGGAGCATCCGGCGAGGACGAAGAGTCCCGCGATCCCGAGGAGTGCGGTTCCCTTGCGGACAGAGGTCGGTACGGTCGTGCGGATCATGGTGGTCCTCCCGGCTCGGTGTCGGCCGACGCGCTCGTCGGCCATTCGACCGTAAGCACCCCGGCTATGCGCGGGCTGTGCCGTGACGATGCGTTACGCGTCGCCGCCGAACATGCTCGTCACCGAGCCGTCTTCGAACACCTCGTGGATCGCGCGCGCCAGCAGCGGGGCGATCGGGAGGATGGTCAGCTTGTCCCAGCGACGCGACTCGGTGAGCGGGATCGTGTCGGTGATGACGACCTCGTCGATGGACGAGTCCTGCAGCCGATCGGACGCCGGGTCACTGAAGATCGCGTGCGTCGCTGCGACGATGACGCGATGGGCGCCGTTCGCCTTGAGCGCCTGGGCGGCCTTGACGATCGTGCCGCCGGTGTCGATCATGTCGTCGACGAGGAGACAGGTGCGGCCGTCGACGGCACCGACGATCTCGTGCACGGAGACCTGGTTCGCGACCTTCGGGTCGCGCCGCTTGTGGATGATCGCCAGCGGTGCACCGAGGCTGTCCGACCAGGTGTCGGCGACGCGCACGCGGCCCATGTCGGGCGAGACGACGGTGAGGATCTCACGGTCTTCGGGCGACAGCGTGCGCTCGAAGTAGTCCAGGAGCACGGGCTTGGCGAACAGGTGGTCGACGGGACCGTCGAAGAAGCCCTGGATCTGCGCGGCGTGCAGATCGACGCTCATGACCCGGTCGGCGCCCGCGGTCTTCAGCAGGTCGGCGACGAGACGGGCGCTGATCGGCTCACGACCGCGGCCCTTCTTGTCCTGACGCGAATACGGATAGTACGGCGCGACGACGGTGATGCGCTTGGCCGACGCGCGCTTGGCGGCGTCGATCATGATGAGCGTCTCCATGAGCCACTCGTTGACCGGCTCGCCGAAGGTCTGGATCAGGAAGAGATCCACACCGCGGATCGAGACCTCGAAGCGGGCGTAGATCTCGCCCGAGGCGAACGTCCGGTGCTCGACCGGTGCGATCTCCGTGCCGAGGGCCTCGGCGACCGCTGCGGTGAGTTCGGGATGCGAACGTCCACCGGCGACGACGAGCCGCTTCTTGGTCTTCGCGATGATCCCGGGGGCCACGCCGTTGTCGCGATCCAGATCGACCGTCTTCTTCTTGCGCGCCATGTCCGCCTATTCCGCCGAATTCTCGCGGGACGCAGCATCCGCCGCGCCCGTCCCTGCTCTGTTCTTCTCGACCCAGCCCTCGATGTTGCGCTGGGGGGCGACGCTTATGGCCAGCGCGCCGGCGGGGACGTCCTTGCGGACGACGGCGCCTGCACCGGTCTTCGCACCGGCTCCCAGCCTAACGGGCGCGACGAGCACCGTGTGCGACCCGGTGTGCACCTCGTCACCGATCTCGGTGCGGTGCTTGTTGACGTCGTCGTAGTTCGCCGTGATGGTGCTCGCGCCCAGGTTCACCCCGCGGCCGATCGTCGCATCGCCCACGTAGGAGAGGTGCGGAACCTTGCTGCCCTCGCCGATCTCGGCGTTCTTGGTCTCGACGTAGGCGCCGATCTTGCCCCGGGCTCCGAGGATCGTGCCGGGGCGGAGGAACGAGAACGGGCCGACGGTCGCCTCGGCACCGATCACGGCCAGCGTGGCATCGGTGCGGCGGACGATCGCGTCCTCCCCGACCTCGCAGTCCACGAGTGTCGTGTCCGGACCGATGACGGCACCGGAGGCGATCACCGTGGCGCGGAGGATCTGCGTGTTCGGGAGGATCGTGACGTCGGGTGCGAGCTTCGCGTCGTCGTCGATCCAGGTGGTGGCGGGGTCGATCACGGTCACGCCCTCGAGCTGCCAGCGACGCACGATTCGCTGGTTGAGCAGGCGCCCGACCAGAGCGAGCTGCGCGCGGTCGTTGACTCCATAGGTGACCGTGACATCGGACACCACCGATGCCGCGACACGGTCGCCGTCGCGACGGAGCAATCCCGGCACATCGGTCAGATACATCTCACGCTGGGCATTGTCGAGACTCAGCTGGGGCAGGTACGCCCGCAGCGTCGCGGCGCGGAACACGTACATCCCGGCATTGATCTCGCGGACGGCGGCCTCTTCCTCGTTCGCATCCTTCTGCTCCACGATGCGGTCGACCCCACCGTCGGCATCGCGCACGACGCGTCCGTAGCCGGTCGGATCGTCGACCAGTGCGGTCATCAGCGTGGCCGGCGCGCCCGAGGCGCGGTGCTCTGCGAGGAAGGCGGAGAGGGTGTCGGCATCGGCGAGTGGACAGTCGCCGGAGAGGACGAGCACGTCGCCGTCGAAGTCGGTGGGGAGCGCATCGATGGCCACCTGCACCGCACGACCGGTTCCGGGGATGTCGTCCTGATCGACGAACACGGCGTCGGGGTAGTCGGCGGCCAGCGCCGCGACCACCTGGTCGCGTTCGTGCCGCACGACGACCTCCACGTGCGCCGCCTGCAGCCGGCCCGCTGTGGTGAGCACATGCCCCACGAGCGGACGCCCGCTGATCGGGTGCAGCACCTTGGGCAGGCGCGACTTCATGCGCGTGCCCTGTCCCGCAGCGAGGACGACGATGGCGAGATTGTTCCCAGTCATGCTCCGCCGCCAGGACTCGAACCTAGACCTCACAGCTCCAAAGGCTGTCGTGCTGCCATTACACCACGGCGGACCGCGCCGCCCACGAGGGCGCCGCGGCATCAAGTCTGCCATGCCCCGGCCCCGGTTCCGCTGACACCCCGTGCGTCATCCACCCGAAACACCGCTCTGGGATGCTGGCGTCATGAGCATCGTGATCGAACGGGTGGAGACCGCAGACCCCGCCCTCGCCGAGTTCCTGATCGCCCATCATGCGGAGTTGGAGCACACGGCTCCACCGGAGAGCCGTCATGCCCTGGTGTTCGAGCGTCTGCTCGTCCCGGGAGTGCGGCTGTTCGCCGGGCACCTCGACGGCCGCCCCGTCGCCACCGGCGCCCTGGCGACGGTGGCGGAAGGGCACGAGGAGATCAAGTCGATGCGCACCGACCCCGCGCTGCGCGGGCGCGGTCTCGGACGCACCATGCTCGCCTTCCTGCTGGAGGATGCCGAGGCGCGCGGCATCAGCCGTGTCTCGCTCGAGACCGGGAGCGCCGAGTTCTTCGTCCCGGCGCGCGCCCTCTACTCCGCCGCCGGCTTCCACGAATGCGGCCCGTTCGGCGGTTACGTCCTCGACCCGCACAGCACCTTCATGACGATCGACCTGCCGGCGGCGTCCTGATCCCCGAGCCGCACACGCGATAATGGGCGGATGAGCGAGGTGGATGAGGTCGACCGGATCGTCGGCGCGTGGAACACCCAGCGCCCCGACCTCGACTTCTCCCCGCTCGAGGTGCTGTCGCGGATGGACCGGCTGTCGCGCCACCTCGACCGTGCCCGACGCGACGTGTTCCGCCGCAGCGACCTGGAGCACTGGGAATGGGATGTGCTCTCGGCGCTGCGCCGAGCAGGGGCGCCGTTCCAGCTCTCCCCCAAGCAGTTGCTGCAGCAGACTCTGGTCTCGAGCGGCACGATGACCAACCGGATCGACCGTCTTGTCGGCCGCCGCTTCGTGCGCCGCGAGGCCGACCCCGGCGACGGGCGCAGCGTGCTGGTGACGCTCACCGACGATGGGCGCATCCGCGTGGATGCCGCCATCACTCGTCTCGTCGATGTGGAGGCCGACCTGCTGCGGGCCCTCTCGCGCTCGGATCGGGATCGCCTCGCGGGGCTGCTGCGCAAGCTGAGCCTGAGCTTCGACTCGTGACCGGCCGCATCTGATGGGCATGCCCTCCCCCCTCCCCGTGCGTGACGGCGTGGGAGCCACACGATTGCACGTGCCCCTCTCCGGCTCGTGGCCCACCGTCGCCGCCTACATGGTCGAGCGCTTCTTCCACCTCGACCCCGAGCGTCTTCTCCAGCGGTTCGACCGCGGCGAGATCGTGCGGGCCGACGGCTCCCCCGTCCCGCGCGACGCCCCGCTCGGCAGCGTCGAATTCGTCTGGTACTACCGCGAACCCGCCGTCGAGACGCGGATCCCCTTCGAGATCGAGGTCCTGCACCAGGACGAGCATCTCGTGGTCGTCGACAAGCCGCATTTCCTGCCCACGACTCCCGGCGGCAAGTTCCTGCAGAACTCGGCGCTGGTGCGCCTGCGCAACCTCCTCGACAATCCCGACCTGGCGCCGATCCACCGCCTGGATCGCGCGACCGCCGGCCTGCTGATGTTCTCGACACGACCGGCGACCCGCGGCGCCTACCAGCTGATGTTCGAGAAGCGGCAGGTGCAGAAGGTGTACGAGGCGGTGTCGGAGCTCCCCGATCACGGCGAGCTCCCCTCGTTCCCGCTCGTCTACCGCAACCACATCGAGAAGCCCCGCGCCCAGGTGCGTGTGCAGGTCGACGATGCCAGGGAGCCGAACGCCGAGACGCTGATCGCGCTGATCGGCAGCGACGATCGCGTGGTGCATACGCTGCTCCGCCCGCACAGCGGCAAGATGCACCAGCTGCGCGTGCACCTGGCCGCCCTCGGCATCGGCATCCTGAACGACCGGTTCTACCCGGAGCTGCTCGACGACCTGCCCGACGACTTCGACCGCCCGCTGCAGCTGCTCGCTCGTGAACTGCGCTTCATCGATCCGCTGAGCGGGACGGAGCGGGTGTTCACCACTCGTCGCACCCTGCAGGAGGCGCCTGCCGACGAGAACCCGGTCGAGAGCCCCGTCAGCGGCGCATGACCTTGCGGGCCAGGCGGGTTCCGAGCGTCTGCGCCACGTGCACGAAGACGACGATGAGCAGCACGGCCGCCCACATCACCACGGGCTCGAACTGACGACGTCCGTAGGTCAGTGCGAAGTTTCCGAGACCGCCTGCACCGATGTAACCCGCCATCGCGGTCATGTCGATGAGGGCGACGATGACGAACGTGTACCCGAGGATGAGCGGCCCCAGGGCCTCCGGGATCACGACCGTGAAGAGCGTCCGCCAGGGGCCGGCCCCCATGGCGCGTGCGGCTTCGATCACTCCGGGTGAGACCCCGACGAGATGCTGTTCGACGATGCGGCCGATCGCGAACATCGAGGCCACGACGAGCGCCACGATCGCGGCGTTCGTGCCGATGCCGCTGCCCACGATGAAACGCGAGAACGGGATCAGCACCGTGATGAGGATCACGAACGGGATGGGGCGGAAGAAGTTGATGAAGAGGTTCAGGACTGCGGAGACCGCCCGATTCTGCAGCATCCCTCCCGGCCTGGTGAGGTACAGACCGACGCCGATCAGACCGCCCAGCAGGCCGCCCAGCACCAGCGTGAGAGAGACCATGTAGAGAGTCTCGACAGCAGCCGTCCAGAACTCGGGCCCCAGCTCGATGAGACGATCCATCAGCGCACCTCCTCGCTGTCGATGTCGGACACGTCGACATGTGGGGCGATGCTCGCGAGCGTCTGCTCGATGACACCGTCCTCACCGCGGATCGCGAGAGTGAGGTGTCCGAAGGCACGCCCGCGGATGTCGTTGATGCCCCCGAACACGAGCTCGAATTCCAGTCCCGCGTCGGCGAGCTGGAGAAAGACCTGCGCCTGGGACGGACCGCCGTCACGGAACGAGAACGTCACGAGGCGTCCATCGTGACGTTCACGGAGCACCGCCCGTTCAGACGGAGAGGGCACCCCCTTCACGACCGTGCCGACGAACCGCTGCGAAGCGGCGTGCTGTGGGTTGGAGAAGACCTCGAACACGTCGCCGTGCTCGATGACGCGACCGCGGTCCATGACGGCGACCTTCGTCGCAATCGTCTGGATGACATCCATCTCATGCGTGATCACGACGATCGTCACGCCCTGTTCCTCGTTCACCTTCTTGAGCAGTGCCAGCACCTCGTGCGTGGTCTCCGGGTCGAGCGCGCTGGTCGCCTCGTCTGCGAGGAGGATGGCCGGCCTCGTGGCGAGGGCTCTGGCGATGCCCACACGCTGCTTCTGACCGCCGGAGAGCTGTTCGGGGTATGAGCGCGCCTTGTCGCTCAACCCCACGAAGCTGAGCAGCTCGGTGACACGCGCCTCGATGTCGGGCTTCGACCACCCGGCCAGCTTGAGGGGATACGCGACGTTCGCCCGCACGCTCTTCGACGAGAAGAGGTTGAACTGCTGGAAGATCATTCCGATTCCACTGCGCACCCGGCGCAGCTCGCGCTCCGCGAGAGCCGTGATCTCCACGCCATCGACAGTGATCCGCCCCTCGGAGGCAGGCTCCAGAGCATTGATGAGACGCACGAGCGTCGACTTGCCTGCGCCGGAGTATCCGATGATGCCGTAGACATCTCCCTGATCGATCTGCAACGTGACGCCGTCGACCGCCGTGATCTGCTCGTCAGCCCCAGCCGGGGACGGGTATCTCTTCGATACGTTCTCGAGGGACACGATGGGCATGGAGTGCTCCGGTCTTGAAGGGGAAAGGAAGGGCGTGGTCGACCTGCAGACGACGAATCGGGCGACGCTCGCGCGTCGCCCGATTCTCTCAGGTCGACCTGATCAGCTGTTCGCCGCGACGTCCTTCTGAACGTCCTTGAGCAGCGAGGCCAGCTCGTCGGCCGGTGTCTGCAACGTGACGCCGGTGCCGCCCGACGACTTCGCCAGGCCCTCCTGCACGTTCTTGTCGGTCTGGAAGATCTCGACCAGCTTGAGGTAGGTCTCGTTGTCGACGTCTTCGGCGCGCGACGCGAAGATGTTCACGTACTGGAGCGCACTCGGGTCCTCGGGGTCGTCGGTGAAGAGCGCGTCGTCGAACGAGAGCCCCGCGTCCTCCACGAAGTCGTTGTTGATGACGGCTGCTGCGACATCGGGCAGGGCTTCAGGGGTGAGGGCCGCTTCCAGCGCTGTGACCTTGACCTTGGACGTGCTCTCATCGACGTCAGCGAGATCCGAGAAGGCGGTGCCGCCGTCCTTCAGATCGACGAGTCCGGCGGCCTGCAGCACCAGCAGCGCCCTGGCCTGGTTCGAAGCATCATCGGGTACAGCGACGGTCTCGCCTTCCGGGATGTCCTTCACGGAATCGTACTTCGTCGAATAGAGACCCAGCGGGTAGATCTGCGTCGATCCGATCGCCGCGAGATCATCGCCCGATGCCTCGTTGTACTGAGCCAGATACACGATGTGCTGGAACTGGTTGAGGTCCACCTCGCCCTCGCTCAACGCAGGGTTCGGAAGCTCGTACGAACCGAAATCGACGAGCTCGACCGTGATGCCTTCCGCCGCAGCCGCATCCACGAACGCGGGCCACTGCGGATCGCTCTCGCCGACGACGCCGATCTTGACGACCTCGTTCTCGGACGATCCCTCACTGCCGGATCCGGCATCGGACGACCCCGTGGCGCACCCGGTGAGTGCGACGAAGAGCGGGACCGCGGCGAGCGCGGCCAGGATGGAAGTGGTACGGCGTGACATGTGAAGGAGTTCCTCTCTTGGGGGACTCGAATACGTTAGGCAGGCCGCGCGACGCACGCGGAATCGAGTGTCACACGGCGTCACAGCGACAGGTCGACCGTCTTCACCCGACTCGGATCGACCGCGCACGCCTGTGCCCTGGCCGTGCGTCATCGAACGACACAGTCGGCGACGGCGAGAAACAGTCGGCGACAGCAGGACACAGTCGGCGACAGCAATCGCACCGTGTGTTCTGCTCGACGCACTCGAAAGAGTGTCGGTGCCGTCCGGCACCGATCCAACGACCGGAGACGTCATGAAAACACGAAAGAAAGTCGCACTCGCCACGGCCACCGCGGTACTTCTGTCCTTCTCGCTGCCCGCCGCCGCTCACGCGGCGACAGAGGAGCATCTGTACGCGAACTCGACAGTCGTCGTCACGGATGTGAGGACCGGAGCGATCGTGTATCAGCAGTCGGAGCAGATCCCTGTGGATACGAACAGCACGTCGGCCACGATCGAGGCGCGGATCCCTTCGACCGAATCATCAGCTGCTCCAACTGAGCCGGGCATCATCGCCCCGCGGTCCTCCGTCGGCGGGAATCACGACAACGGTTCGGTCAAGTCGTCGATCACGATCCAGTACACCTTGAAGGGCGATCAGATTCGGACAGAGAAGGTCACGGGCAGCTGGACGCCCGACCCGGGGTTCGGACTCAAAGAGCGGAAGGTGGAGATCTACAGCGGCGGTGGAGTGCCGTCGATCATCAAGAAGGCGCCGACGGCGAACAGCTATAGCTACAACACCGGATGGGGCTTCCAGATCAAGCCACCGCAGAACTCTCTCACCTCCCCACGGGTGCTGGCCGAGGTGCAGTACCAGCTCTCGGGGACGGGCAGTGCGTGGCTGAAGCTGACGCACTGGGTCGACCTGTCCGGTATCTGATCCCGTGGTGAGGAGGGTCCGAGCAGTATTCGCACACTCGGACCCTTCTCTCACCTCACACGCGGAAGCGTGCGGCACACAGCGTCACAGCTGGTGCGAAGAGCGCGGTGCGCGCAACGCCAGCTTTCCCACGTAATGGCTTCGCAGCGCGTGGTGCGCCTGGGCGACCTCGGCCGCGTCGAACACCTGCGCCACGTGCGGGGCTATGAGACTGGACTCGATGACCTCGTTCAGACGCTGCAGCGCCGCTCGGCTGCGGTCGCCGTCGTAGAACGACACACGCTCGACGACCTCGGCCGACGGTGGCGGATTCACACCGTGCGCCCACGCGATGCGCCCCGACGGTGCCACCCCGCGCAGCGCATCCTCGGCCGCCCGACCTCCGGCGGTGACGAGTGCGCCGTCGAGGCCCTCCGGAGCGAAGCTCTCGATGGCCGCCATCACGTCGTCCCGCCTCCCGTCGACGACGACATCGGCGCCGAGGCCCCCGGCCAGCGACACGCCGTCCTGTCCTGAGGCGACCGCGAACACCCGGAGTCCACGGTGTTTGGCGAGCTGCACCGCGAGGTGACCGATCCCTCCGCTCGCGCCGAAGATCATCACGGCGTCTCCGGGGCGCGCATCGATCGTGTCGAGTCCGCTCGTGGCCGTCAGTGCGTCCCAGGCGAGCACTCCGGCCTGCTCGTCGGTCAGCCGCGCGGGCACCGGGGCGACATGCTCCTGGTCGACCACCGCATACTCGGCGTAGAACCCGCCTCGCGGGACGGGGGTCGACGCGGCGTACACCCGATCCCCCGGGGCGAAGCGCGTCACGTCGGCGCCGACCGCCTCGACCGTTCCCGCCCCTTCCCACCCGAGGATGTAGGGGAAGGTCGACGGCACGCCGAAAGCTCCCTCGTAGTGGCCTTCGCGCTCCTCCCGATCCCATGACCCGATGCCGGCGACATCGATGCGGATGAGTACATCACCTTCGCCGACCGCGGGGATCGGAACCGACTGTTCACGCAGCTCCCCCTCGTCGCCGAATCGATCGAGAATGATGGCTCTCATCATGGTGGGCATCGGTCTCCTCGTTCTCAGGCGGATCGTTCTGGCGGGTGCGCGCCGTCGTCTCGATGCGCTCCGACGGCGGTGTCGTCCGCTCGGGTGTTCAGTCGTACTCCTCGATCCCCTGCAGGCGCACCTGCTCGAGGTCGAGTCGGGCGGAGATGCGGCGCACGACGATGTCGTCGACCGTGCCGGCGCCACGCAGCCCGAGGAGGACCTCACGCTTGCGGTCGATCAGGGCGAGCTTGAGTCGCGTGTGCTCCTCATGCCGGATCAGCGGCGAGCGCTGCGCGAGGTCGACATCGGTCGAGGTCGCGATCATCTGCAGCACCGTGCCGTCGGTGCCCTCCCCCTCCGTCGCCTGCGAGGTTCCGCCTCCCGTGGTGGGGTCGTCTCCGATGTCGGCGGTTCCGGCACCGAGGGGGTCGGGCTCGCCGAGCATCTCGTCGAGAGCATCGGCTTCCGCGTCGACGAGGGCCTGCTCGCGGGCCAACGACCGGGCGTTCGCGAACTCGAGCATCTGATAGCCCTCCGACCGCACGCGATCGAGGACTTCCTGACCCACGCCGTGCTCAGCCGCGAGGTCGTCGAGAGCGGCGAGCGCCGCCCCGGAGATCGCCCGCTCGGCGAGTTCGTATTCCTCGTCCTCGACGTGGTCGACGGGGAACCGCGCCCACCGCACGATCGCGGGCAGGAGCGGCCCCTGCACGAGCAGACTCAGCAGGATGACGCCGGCGGTCACGAACACGATCTCATCGCGTCCGTTGATGGCCCCACCCTCTGTGATGCTCGTGGGGACAGACAGCGCGATCGCGAGCGAGACGGCGCCGCGCATACCGGCGACGGTGGAGACGACTCTGGCCCGTGCCCTGGCGCCGCGTGCGGGTCTCGGCCCGGCCTGACGCTGGAACAGCACGTTCACCAGCTGGAACAGGTAGCGCACGGCCAGCAGCGTCGCCCAGACGGCGAGCGTGATGAGCACCAGGCGACCGATCGCCGCCGCGGAGATCTCATGCACGACGTACTGCACCTCGAGCCCGATCAGGACGAACAGGGCGCCGTTGAGCAGGAAGACGCCGAACGGCCACGCCGCGTCGGCCTGCCGCCGGGAAGAGGCCGTCGTGACCCTCGGCGACACGTAGGCGACGATGAGACCCGCGACCACGACCGCCAGCACACCGGAGGCGTGCACCATCTCGGCGACGAGGAACGCCGTGAAGGGAATCAGGAGCAGAGCGACGTTGATCACGATCGTCGACGACGTGCGCCGCAGCAGCAGGTACCCGAGAGCCGCGACGATGACACCGGCCGCGATGCCGCCGACATAGGAGACCAGCACGTCGAGCGTGACCGACAGCGGGGTGATCTGGCCGCCGAGGGCGAGCGACACCGCGATCGCGTACAGCACCAGGGCCGTGCCGTCGTTGGTCAGGCTCTCGGCCTTGAGCTTCATGAACATGCGGCGCGGCAGCAGACGCCCGAGCGCGGCGACGGCCGTGGCATCCGGCGGCGCGACCGCGGCACCCAGGATGAGGGCGATCTCCCACGGCATCCCGAACAGCACTCCGATACCGGCGACCGCGAACGCCGAGGCGACGACCAGCACTGTGCTCATCGGCAGGATGTAGCGGAAGTCACGGCGGATCGACCGCAGAGACGTGGTGAGGCTCTCCCAGAAGAGCATCACCGGCAGGAACAGCAGCAGCACCGTCTCCGGCGGCAGCTGCACTTCGCGCAGCGGAGGCACGAAGCCCAGCAGCAGTCCGAAGATGACGAGGACGAGGGGCAGCGCGAGACGCACGCGCGGGGCGATCAGGGTTCCGACGAGAATCGTGAGTCCGAGCAGGACAGTTACTTCGAGGCCTTCCATCCCTACCTCCCAACAGCGTTGGGAGAAGGATATTCCTCCGTCAGCCGATCTCCTCCGTGAGTTCGAACCAGCGCAGCTCCAGCTCCTCGATCTCGGCCTGCTGGTCGCTGATCTTCTTCATCCGGTCGCCGAGGCCCGCATAGTCGGACTGGTCGTGGTCCGCCAGCGCGGTCTTGGCGGCGTTCACCTGCTGCGTGAGCTTCTGGATGCGCCGCTCGAGGGCGGACACCTCCTTCTGCGCCGTGCGCAGGGCCGCGCCGTCGAGCCCCTTCGCGGCAGCTGTGGCCGTCGCCGTCGCTGCGGCCGTCGCGGTCTGCTTCGACCCGGTGGAGGACTGTAGGTGACGCAGTCGCAGATACTCGTCGACCCCGCCGGGGAGGTGACGCAGGTGACCGTCGAGGATCGCGTACTGCTGGTCGGTGACGCGCTCCAGGAAGTACCGGTCGTGGCTGACGACCAGGAGCGTGCCCGACCAGGAGTCGAGAAGGTCCTCGATCGCGGCGAGCATGTCGGTGTCGAGGTCGTTGGTCGGCTCGTCGAGGATCAGCACGTTCGGCTGGTCGAGCAGCACGAGAAGCAGCTGCAGGCGACGCTGCTGTCCACCCGAGAGATCCTTGACCGGAGTGGAGAGCTGGGCGGAGTCGAACCCGAGCCGTTCGAGCAGCTGCCCTGGCGTGAGGTCCTGCGCCTTGGAGCCGGCCCCCATCGTGTAGGAGGTGCGCAGGCCCGAGATGATCACACGCACCGGGTCGTTCCAGTGCTGGGTGAGCTCGTCGAGCCGCTGTGTGAGGGTCTGCACCTTCACCGTCGTGCCGCGCTTGACCCGTCCGACGGTCGGCTCCACGGTGCCGGAGATGAGGCCGAGCAGCGTCGACTTGCCGGCGCCGTTCACACCGAGGATCCCGGTGCGCTCCCCCGGCGCGATGCGCCACTCGATGTCGCGCAGCACGACCTTCTCGCCGCCGTCCGCCGTCGGGTAGGTCACCCCGACGTCGAGCAGGTCGACCACGTCCTTCCCGAGTCGCGAGACGGCGAGCGACTGCAGCGACACCTTGTCGCGGATCTCGGGGACGTCGGCGATGAGCTCATTGGCCGCGTCGATGCGAAACTTCGGCTTGGCCGTGCGGGCCGGAGCGCCACGGCGGAGCCACGCGAGCTCCTTCTTGGCGAGGTTCTGACGCTTCGCCTCGGTGGCGGCCGCCATCCGGTCGCGCTCGACGCGCTGCAGGATGTACGCCGCGTAGCCGCCCTCGAAGGGCTCGACGATGCGGTCGTGCACCTCCCAGGTCTCGGTGCTGATCTCATCGAGGAACCATCGGTCGTGCGTCACGACCATGAGGGCGCCCGAGTTCGGCGACCAGCGCTTCTTGAGGTGTCCGGCGAGCCAGGTGATCGCCTCGACGTCGAGATGGTTGGTCGGCTCGTCGAGGGCGATGACGTCCCAGTCTCCGGTGAGGAGCTTCGCGAGCGACACCCGACGCCGCTGCCCACCGCTGAGAGAACCGATCTCGGCATCCCACGGGAGGTCGGTGAGCAGCCCTTCGATGACGTCGCGGATCCGCGCATCGCCCGCCCACTCGTACTCCGGGGTGTCGCCGACGACCGCCGCACTGATGGTGAGGTCGTCTGGCAGGTTGTCGGCCTGATCGAGCACGCCGATCCGCGTTCCTCCGCGCACCGTGACGCGTCCAGAGTTCGGTTCCTTGATGCCTGCCAGCATGCCGAGCAGGCTCGACTTGCCGTCGCCGTTGCGGCCGACTATGCCGATGCGGTCGCCCTCCTCGATGCCGAGGGTCACGGAGTCGAAGACGACCCTGGTCGGATATTCGAGGTGGAGGGCTTCAGCCCCGAGAAGATGTGCCATGTTCCTTCCAGGGTAGCCGCGTGCGACGAACCGTCCGGCCGTTGCCCGGAAGGCTGCCTCCGACGGACGTCGCCCGATCTAGGATCGACGGGTGCCAAGGAATCGCCGGGTGTTCTCGCTCATGCTCGACAATCGCAAGGCGAAGCTGATGGAGTCGAAGAGACGACCCGGTCGCTTCGAGCTCAGCGTCGATGGGATTCCGCAGTCCGTCGTCTCGATGACCGATCCCACCGCGCTCGAATACGCCTACATCCAGCACATCGCCAGAGCGATGGACGCCGCGGCGGAGCCCGGTGCCCCGCTGTTCACCGTGCATCTGGGCGCCGGAGCACTCACGCTGGCTCGCTACGTCGCGGCCACGCGTGCCGGGTCCCCGCAGCTCGCGGTGGAGTTCGAACCCGCCCTCTACACCGCGGTGGTCGCCGCCCTGCCGCTGCCCTCCGGCACCGATCTGCGCGTCATCTTCGGCGATGCGCGAGCGGTCGCAGACGCGGATCTCCCCGACGAGAAGCGCTCGTCGGCGCCCTCGTCCTCTGTCCCCGCGGTCGCCGCGGCTGCAGCGGAGAGCACCGCGATCGACACCGACTGGGTGGATGCGCAGTTCACAGTCGTGGATCTGTGGGATGCCGCGGTCATCCGACATCGTGTGGCCAGCCAGGAGTTCTACCGCCGCGTCGCCGCACGCTCCGCCGCGGCGGGCGTCGTGGCCGTGAACCTGCTCGACGGGCACCCGTTCGAGTACTCACGGCGACAGGCGGCCACCCTGCGCACCGTGTTCGACCACGTCGCCGTCGTCCTCGACGCCGAACCGGAGGATGATGAAGGGCCACTGGGCAACGTCGTCATCTTCGCGAGCGACGAGCCGCTGAGCATCGTGACGATCCCCGAGCTTCTCGGCCCGCCACGACCTCATATGCTCCACGACGATTCTCTGACGTCGTGGATCGCCGAAGCGCGCATCATGACCGACGCCGACGGCACGGACTCCCCCGACCCCGACGATCCGATCTGGGACTAGCCCCGGCGCGACCGCCTCGTCAGCCCGCCTCGTCAGCCCGCCTCGTCAGCCCGTCTCGGTCGCTGCATCGGCCGAGACCGCCGGTGCGGTGACCGACCCCGCCGTGCGGAGGAACACGATGATCCAGCTGAAGATCAGCACGGCGGCGATCAGCTCGACAGCGGTGAGGTTGTAGTAGCCGACCGCGAAGAAGGCCGCGAGCAGGATGATTACCAGCACGTAGATCCACCCGAAGACCACGAACACACGAGGGATGGTCGGCAGGAACCACGGCAGGCCGACCACGACGATCCCGAACACCACGGTCATACCCGTCGCGACGGTGTTGTGCAGGAGGAAGAACTCGTCCACCGGGAAGATACCGACGCACGCGAGGAAGATGCCCATCAGGATCAGTCCGCCGCGCACCATGAAGCGTCCTCGCCGTTCCTCCGGGCTCTCGGCCGGGAGCCCCGCGGTCGCGTAGCGGGAGATCGTCGTGATCATCACCCCGGCGATGACCAGCGTCACATTGAACGCGACCGATGCGCTGTTGGTGCTCATGCCGAGCGCTGACAGGTTGTCGCGCCACCAGTGCACGTCGCTGGAGGCGAGCATGCTGGCGAATGCGCCGACCACGAGGAAGACGGCGAGCACCAGCGACAGCACCATCGGGGTCAGGGCGACGGCACTGAGGAAACAGACGTATCCGGTCAGCGCGAAGGCGACCGCCACCAGGATGGCGCCGGGGAACGGGAACACCGGGGCATCGGTGAAGCTCCGCTCGAGGAGCTCGGCGACGCCGAGCCAGCCGAGGTACGCGATGGCCGCGTGGGCGAAGGCGATGGCGGTGAGGTCGTACCACCGCAGCCGATCCCCCGGCACGCTGAAACCGTCGCGCGCCGCGCGGGGGTCGGGCTGCGCGGGGCGTACGGCGACGCGCCCGAGGGTGAAGGCGATGACGGCGGTGATCGCGCCCCCGTACGCCGCGAAGACTCCGATCGAGCCGCTGCCGCTGATCGCCAGGTCGTGGCCCCAGAAGACCGGGAGTCCGATCAGGAATCCTGCGACGAAGAAACCGGCGCCGACGATCAGCGCCGTCGCCTCGAAGACGGCCTCCGCCGTCGCCGGGCCGCGCACCTGACGCAGCACCTGCATCACCCTGCTCGCGAGTGCGTTCATCCTCGTCCTTCCCGGTCCACATCCTAGAAGCCGCGCACGCCGCGCACCGGCCTGCGCGCGCCCGTGCGTTCGTCGCGTGTGCGACTAGCCTGGACGGGTGACCCAGACCATCGCCGCCCGCGCCGCCCTCCTCGACATGGACGGCACCCTCGTCGACTCGACCGCCGTCGTGGAACGGCTGTGGCTCGCATGGGCAGAGCCGCACGGCATCGATCCGGAGACGGTGCTGCGCACCGTGCACGGGCGACAGGGCCATCAGAGCATGGCCATCATGCTTCCGGAGCGCGATCATGCGATCAACCTCCACGAGAACGACATCATGCTCGCGAACGAGGCGGGTGACGTCGACGGAGTGATCGAGATCCCCGGCGCACGTGCGCTGCTCGATGCGCTGCGGACTTTCCCACACGCGATCGTCACCTCCGCGAACGTCGCACTCATGACCGCACGGATGCGGGCCGCGGGCCTCACCGTTCCCGCACAGAAGGTCACGGCCGAGGATGTGTCCGCCTCCAAGCCCGACCCCGAAGGGTTCCTCCGCGCGGCAGAACTGCTCGGGATCGCTCCGGCGGATTGTGTCGTGTTCGAAGACTCCGGTGCGGGCATCCAGGCGGGCCTCGCTGCGGGAATGCGCGTCGTCGGCGTGGGCACGCACGCCGCGGCCCACCACCCGACCGTCCTGGTCACCGACCTCTCCCAGGTCGCTGTCTCCCCCACGGCCGACGGGTTCGAGCTCACGATCGGCTGACGTCGCCCGCTCCTCCCCCGACCCTTCACGATCCGCCCGCGCCGCTACGATGAGGCGATGCGACGTTTCCCCGCCTCGGTCTACGAAACCGGTGAGGAGCCCGATCCGCGCTTCTCCCTCGCGAACGAGCGGACGTTTCTCGCCTGGACGCGCACCGGGCTCGCGCTGATCGCCGGTGGCGTCGCCCTCGAGGTGCTCGGCCTCGACCTCCACGCCGGCTTCCGTCTCGCAGCCTCGCTGGTGCTGATCGTCACCGGCACTGCCGTCGCACCGCTGGCCTGGTGGGAGTGGATGCGCGCCGAACGTGCGATGCGTCGCTCCCGCCCACTGCCCGGAGCATTCTCTGCCGTGGTGCTCGCGATCGTGGTGACGGTCGTCGGCCTGCTCGTCCTGGCCGGGGTGCTCTGGCGGTGACGGCTCGCAGGTCGGATGCCGGACGACCGGATGCTCCGGGGCCACACGCACAGGGGCCTGTCGATCCGGGCCTGCAACCCGAGCGCACCGAACTCGCCTGGCGCCGCACGGCCCTCGCGATCGCCATCGGCTCGCTGGTGTCGCTGCGCATCTTCCCTCTGCTGCTACCGCCCGCCTTCACCGCGTGGGGGTTCGTCCCCGGTGCTGTCGGCCTCGTGGCGGCCTGCGCCCTCTGGTTCGCGGCACGTCGACGTCAGCTGCGGATGACCGCATGGCTGCACTCGACGCTTCCGGGCGCGACGCCGCCCGGCTCGGCGCGGATCACGGCGCCCGGCGGAGGGCTGCTCGTCGCCCTCACCGCTCTCGCAACGGCATTCGGGGTCCTGTGCATCGGGATCGTCGTCGTATCGTCGTTCGTTCAGTTCCGCGGATAGTCCTCGAAGATCAGCGTCGTCCTCGTCGAGCGGATCGAGGGGATCGCCTGGATGTCCTCCAGCACGATGCGACGCAGATCGCGGGCGTCGTTCGCGCGCACCAGCAGGATCACGTCGAAGTCGCCACCGACCAGCGCCATGTGCTCGATCTCGGGTATCGAGCGCAGCCGTTCGCTCACCGACTGCCAGGTCGCCTGCTCGATCGCGAGAGTCACGTAGGCACTGGCGTGGTGCCCGAGCAGCACAGGGTCGGTGCGCACCGTGTACCCCGTGATGACGCCTGTGTCGGTGAGCCGTTTGATCCTCGCGTGCGCACCGGCGCGCGAGATGTGCACGGCATCCGCGATCGCGGTCATCGACGCGCGCGCATCCTGACGCAGTTCCTCGAGGATTGCCCGATCCGTCTCATCCAGAGCGACCATGCGACCCCTTCCTCGATGCAGAATTTCTGACACTTCGCTCAAGAATGCCTCATGCGACGAGCTTTCATCCACGATTCCGCAAAAGATCTTGGATGAGTGACGCCCCAGAGGCATGCTGTCCTCATCGAGTTCGGCAAGGAGGGCGAACGCATGCTGCACACCGACCTGCTCCCGCGCGACACCGCGGTGCAACTGATCGACGAAGACGGAACGGCCGTCGCCGACGAGCGGTATGCGCTCCCCGATTCGGACACGCTGCTCGCGGCGTACCGCGGGCTCGTCGAGGGCCGGCGCATCAACGATCAGGCCGGAGCCCTCGTGCGCCAGGGCCGCCTCGCCGTCTACCCGTCGTCGCACGGGCAGGAAGCCTGCCAGGTCGGTGCCGCCATGTCGCTCGGCGCCACGGATTGGCTGTTCCCCACCTATCGCGACTCGGTCGCCGTCATCGCGCGCGGTGTCGACCCCGCCGATGCGATGGTGCTCCTCAAGGGCGACTGGCATTCGGGGTACGACGTGCGCGCCCACCGCGTCGCCCCGCAGGCCACTCCGCTCGCCACCCAGCTGCTGCACGCCGTCGGCTTCGCCCAGGCGGCGAAGCATCGGGGCGAGGACACGGTCGTCCTCGCGCTCTGCGGCGACGGCGCCACCAGTGAGGGCGACTTCCACGAAGCCATGAACTTCGCCGCGGTGTTCCACGTCCCCGTGGTCTTCTTCGTGCAGAACAACGAGTTCGCGATCTCGGTCCCGCTCTCTCGCCAGACGGCCGCCCCCTCGCTCGCCCACAAGGCCATCGGCTACGGGATGCCCGGGCAGCGGGTCGACGGCAACGACGTCGCCGCCGTGGTCGCCGTGCTCGACGAGGCCATGTCTCGCGCCCGCGCCGGCGGAGGGCCGAGCCTCGTCGAGGCGCACACGTATCGGATGCAGGCGCACACCAACGCCGACGACGACACCCGCTACCGGGAGCGCGACGAGGTGCAGGCCTGGATCGCCCGTGACCCGCTGCTGCGCCTTCGGGCGCACCTGACCGCCACCGGCGCGCTCGACACCGCGACCGAGGAGCGCTTCGCCTCGGGAGCCGAGGAGATCGCCGCAGCGATGCGGACCGCGTTGAACACCGACGCCGACCTCGACCCCGAAGACCTGTTCCGCTTCGTGACCGAGACCCGATCCTCTCAGCTCGACGAGCAGTGGGACCTGCTGCGCGGCGAGATCGAACGGTCGCGTCTCACCGATGCCGGAGCCGATGCCGGAGCCGGAGCCGGAGCCGGAGCCGCGATGAACGGAGCACGCCGATGACGATCGCACAGGACGACACCCGCACCGAGAGCGAAGCCGCCACGGTGACGACGATGACGATGGCCGCCGCGTTGAACCGTGCCCTGGCCGATGCCATCGAGTCCGATCCCGATGTCGTGGTGTTCGGCGAAGACGTGGGCGCGCTGGGCGGTGTCTTCCGCATCACCGACGGTCTCACCGCCCGGTTCGGCGAAGAGCGCTGCTTCGACACCCCGCTCGCGGAATCCGGCATCGTCGGCACCGCTGTCGGCATGGCCATGAACGGCCTTCGTCCCGTGGTCGAGATGCAGTTCGATGCGTTCGCCCTCCCCGCCTTCGAGCAGGTCGTCAGCCACGTCGCCAAACTCGGCAACCGCACCCGGGGCGGCATGCGGATGCCGTTGGTGATCCGCATCCCCTTCGGCGGCGGCATCGGCGGGGTGGAGCATCACTGCGACTCGTCCGAGGCCTACTACGCGCACACGCCCGGCCTCACGGTCGTCAGCCCGTCCACTCCGCAGGATGCCTACTCGCTGCTGCGTGCGGCGATCGCCTCCCCCGACCCTGTGGTCTTCCTCGAACCGAAGAAGCTCTACTGGGCCAAGGGCGAGGTCGACACCTCGGTCACCGCCGACCTGGGAACGGCCCGAATCGCCCGTGAGGGTTCCGACGTGACGCTCCTGGCATACGGGTCATCGGTTCCGCTCGCGCTCGACGTCGCCGACGTCGCCGCCGCCGAGGGGCGCAGCGTGCAGGTCGTCGACGTGCGCTCGCTCTCGCCGTTCGACGATGCGACGGTGACGGCCGCCGTGAAGTCGACCGGCCGCGCCGTGGTCATCGCCGAGGCCCCGGGATACGTGAGCGTCGCATCCGAGATCCAGGCTCGCGTCTTCGAGCGCTGCTTCGAGTACCTCGCAGCTCCCGTGCGCCGGGTGACCGGCTTCGACACGCCGTATGCCCCGCCGAAGCTCGAGCACTGGTACCTGCCCGACGTCGATCGCGTGCTCGACGCGATCGACACGCTGCACTGGGAGGACGACGCATGAGCACCCCGCTGAAGCCGCACGCTGGCACGCAGGTGTTCCTCCTGCCCGACCTCGGCGAAGGCCTCACCGAGGCCGGACTCGTGCAGTGGCTCGTGTCGGTGGGAGACACCATCACGACCGATCAGCCGATCGCCGAGGTCGAGACCGCGAAGAGCATCGTCGAGCTGCCGTCGCCGTTCGCCGGCATCGTCACCGCGCTGCACGGCACCGCCGGCGACACGATCGACGTCGGTGCCCCCGTGCTCGAGGTGGCGGACTCCCTGCCGTCTCCGGCCGCGCCCACCGCCGAACCGGCGCAGCCCGAGCACGAGGCCTACCGCGAAGAGGAGCGCGCGGGTTCGGGGAACGTGCTCATCGGCTACGGCACCACCGCGCGTCCCACCATGGGGCGACGCCGTCCGTCAGCCGCCTCGGTGTCTGCGCCTCGGTCACCGGCGACAGCATCGACCCCCACGCCGACCGCGGTCCCTTCCGCCCCGAGCACCCCCGAGACTCCTCCTCCGTCGCGATCGGCCGACCGCAGACCTGTCGCTGTCCGCTCCCCGCTCGTTCGCAGACTCGCTCGGGACCTCGGTCTCGACGTGCACTCGATCGCCGCGACCGGCACCGACGGCGCCGTGACGCGCGCAGACGTGCTGCGGGCCGCCGTCGAGAACGCCGTCGACACTGCCGTCGACGCTGCCGTGGACAGTGCCGCCGCGCACCATGACGGCTCCACCGCAGGCGTCGGCACGCCCGGACACCCGCTCGCCGAGACGGTCGACGGCCTCGGGGTGCTCTCCCGCGAGCGGATGTCGCCGTTGCGTCGGGCTGTGAGCGCGAAGCTCACCCGCAGCCGATCCGAGATCCCCGAAGCCACCGTCTGGGTCGACGTCGATGCCACCACGCTGTGGGACCTGCGTTCGCAGATGGCACCGGAGGGAGGCAAGGCTCCGTCGGTGACCGCGCTCCTCGCACGTTTCGTCCTGCTCGCCCTCGAGGACTATCCCGTGCTCGCATCGCGCCTCAACGAGAGCGGGGACGAGATCATCTCGTTCGACGGCGTGAACCTCGGCATCGCAGCAGACACCGAACGGGGGCTCCTTGTTCCGGTGCTCCCCCGCGCGCACGCGCTCACGGTCGCGCAGCTCGACACGGCACTGCGCGAGCTCACCGCCACGGCGCGCTCCGGGACGATGCCGCCGGAGCGCCTGCGGGGATCGACGTTCACCCTCAACAACTACGGCGGCCTCGGGGTCGATGGATCGGCCGCGATCATCAACCACCCCGATGTGGCGATCCTCGGCATCGGGCGGATCATCGAGCGACCGTGGGTCGTGGACGGGGCGATCGTGGCGCGCCGGATCGTGCAGCTCTCCCTCGCGTTCGACCACCGGGTGTGCGACGGCGGCTACGCCGCGGGCTTCCTGCGGCGGGTGACCGAGCTCATCGAGCATCCGCTGCGCGCGTTCGGGAGGGTCTGACGGAGAAGTCCTGGATTCTCGATTCCGCGGATGACGATGCGCTACGCTCGGCAATTACTGACCGACCATTCGGTCATGAATAACCGGAGTGCTTCATCGCCCTCTCCCCTCGGAATCGCAGAACAACGGAGTTCGCATGACGTCAGCAGTGTCCGACCGCACCTCGTCCGCACGAATGCCCGCCGAAGAACGGAGGGTGCTCGCCGGCACCCTCGTCGGCACGTCGATCGAGTGGTACGACTTCTTCATCTACGCCCAGGCCGCAGGGCTGGTCCTCGCGCCCCTGTTCCTCGCCCCCATCGCCGAGGAGAGTCCCGGCTTCGCGCAGGTGCTCTCCTTCGCCACGATCGGCATCTCGTTCCTCTTCCGCCCCCTGGGGGCGATCGTCGCCGGCCACCTCGGCGACAAGCTCGGGCGCAAGAAGATGCTCGTGCTCACACTCATCATGATGGGACTGTCCACGTCTCTGATCGGTCTCCTGCCGACGTACGCGGCCATCGGCGTGGCCGCGCCCATCCTGCTCATCCTGCTCCGCATCGTGCAGGGGTTCTCCGCGGGTGGCGAGTGGGGCGGCGCGGCATTGATGGCAGTCGAGCATGCACCGAACAACCGACGAGGGCTCTTCGGGGCCTTTCCGCAGATCGGCGTGCCTGTCGGCATGATCCTCGCGACCTCGACACTGTGGGTGCTCACCAGCTCGATGTCGCCGGAGGCCTTCCTCGAGTGGGGGTGGCGCATCCCGTTCCTGCTCTCGATCGTGCTCATCGCTGTCGGTTACGTGATCCGTCGCGCGGTCGACGAGAGCCCGGTCTTCGAGGATCTGCGACGTCGCCGCAAGGAGGCCTCCGCCCCGCTGAGCCGCCTGTTCCGCCAGAACACCAAGCAGGTCGTTCTCACCGCGATCATCTTCATCGCGAACAACGCGGCGGGCTATCTGCTCATCGCCTTCTTCGCGACCTACGCCGTCACGACGCTGGGCATGGAACGTCCGCCGGTGCTGCTGGCGACGACACTCGCCTCGTTCGGCTGGCTCATCTTCACCCTGTGGGGCGGACATCTCTCCGATCGACTCGGCCGCATCCGCACCTTCCAGATCGGCTACGTGGCGCTCGCGCTCTGGGCGGTGCCGATGTGGTTCCTGATCGATACCGCGAACATCCTCTGGTACTTCGTGGCGCTGTTCGTGATGACGTTCGCCCTCGGTTTGTCGTACGGCCCTCAGGCCGCCCTCTACGCGGAGATGTTCCCCGCGAACGTGCGCTACTCGGGCGTCTCGATCGGGTATGCCCTCGGGGCCATCCTCGGCGGAGCCTTCGCACCGATGATCGCCGAGGCTCTGATGAACCAGTTCCACGCGGCATGGACAATCGGCATCTACATCGCCGTGGCCGCCGTGATCTCGCTCATCGGCGTCTCGCTCGTCAAAGAGACGAAGGGCGTGGATCTGCACACCTGACGAGCCGATCGACGACGCGGGATCGCGGTGGTCACCGCGCCTGTGCCATAATTACCGGACGATCGGTCAGTAATTCGGGCCGATCGTCCGGACAGACCGATCAGCCGGACGACGGTCGCCGTCGAGACAACGAAGTCAGGAGTTCCGCATGACCGAGGCATATCTCGTCGGAGGCGTACGCACCCCGGTCGGACGCTACGGCGGCGCCCTCGCCTCCGTGCGCCCCGACGATCTCGCATCGATCGTCGTGCGCGAAGCGGTGCGGCGCGCGGGGATCGACCCCCTGCAGGCGGAGATCGACGAGGTGATCCTCGGTGCGGCCAACCAGGCCGGGGAAGACAACCGCAACGTCGCCCGGATGGCCGTCCTGCTCGCGGGCCTCCCCGACACCGTGCCCGGCATCACGGTCAACCGGCTGTGCGCCTCCGGGATGTCGGCCGTCACGATGGCAGCGCAGGCGATCCGCGCCGGTGATGCCGACCTCATCGTCGCCGGCGGCGTCGAGTCGATGACACGCGCCCCCTGGGTGCAGGCCAAACCGGAGAAGGCCTGGGCGAAGCCGGGCGCTGCTTTCGACACCTCGATCGGCTGGAGATTCCCGAACCCCCGCCTGCTCGCACGAGAGAAGGCGACGTTCACGATGCCGGAGACCGCAGAGGAGGTCGCTCGCGTCGACGGCATCACCCGCGACGAAGCGGATGCGTTCGCACTGCGATCGCAGCAGCGCGCCGCCGCGGCGATCGCCGATGGACGCTTCGAGGCGGAGATCGTCGGCGTCCCCCTCGACGCCGCCGTCAGCGCCGGTGCGGAGGTCCGCGTGGACGAGGGCCCCCGTCCGGAGACGACCCTCGAGGGACTTGCGCGCCTGCGTCCCGTCGTGGCCGGCGGTCAGGTCGTCACCGCCGGCAACTCCAGCGCCCTCAACGACGGTGCTTCCGCCATCACGGTCGCGAGTGCGGAGGCCGTGGAACGCTACGGTCTGGTCCCGCGCGCCCGCATCGTCACCGGCACCAGCGCGGGCCTCGCTCCCGAGATCATGGGCCTCGGCCCGGTTCCTGCGACGCAGAAGGCGCTGCGACGGGCCGGGCTCTCCATCGACGACATCGGCTCGATCGAGCTCAACGAGGCGTTCGCCACGCAGTCCATCGCCAGCATCCGACGCCTCGGCCTCGACGAGGCGCGCGTGAACGCCGACGGTGGGGCCATCGCCCTCGGCCATCCGCTCGGCTCCTCCGGATCCCGCCTGCTCGTCACCCTCCTCGGCCGCATGGAGCGCGAAGGCTCTCGGTACGGACTCGCCACCATGTGCGTCGGCGTGGGGCAGGGCGCAGCCGTGATCGTGGAGAAGGTCTGATGGCCGCCGGCCCCCTCGCCAGCGGACCGCTCGTCGTCGAGCGTCACGACGACCGCGTGGTGGCGACGCTCCACCGACCGCACAAGCGCAACGCGATCGACCAGGCCACGATCGACGCGATCCACGTGCTGTGCGCCGAACTCGAAGCCGTGCCGCGCCCGCTGATCCTCACCGGGGCCGGAGGAGTGTTCGCCGCGGGCGCCGACATCGCCGAGCTGCGCGAGCGCCGTGCGGCCGATGCGCTTCGTGGGATCAACGCCCACGCGTTCATCCGGCTGGCCGAGCTGCCGATGCCGGTCATCGCCGCGATCGACGGGTACGCCCTCGGTGGAGGAGCCGAACTCGCCTATGCCGCGGACATCCGCATCGCCTCGCCATCGCTCGCCATCGGCAACCCCGAGACCGGGCTGGGCATCCTCGCCGCAGCGGGGGCAGGGTGGCGCCTGAAGGAGATCATCGGAGACGCCAGGGCCATCGAGCTGCTGCTCACCGGTCGCACCGTGAAGGCCGATGAGGCGCTGCGCATCGGTCTCGTATCGGCGATCCATGAGACCGCGGAGCTTCTGCCCGCCGCCCACGCCCTCGTCGATCGCATCGCCCGCAATGACCGTGCAGCCACCATCGCGACCAAGCGTGTCTTCCGCGCGCCGCGCGACCACCACCCCGCCGTCGACCTGGAAGCGCAGGCCGAGCTCTTCGAGAGTCCGGAGAAGTTCCGGCGGATGACCGACTTCCTGGAGCGGAGAGACCGATGACCGAGAGCAGTTCCCCGGCCCCGCGACACGTGGGGGTGCTCGGCGGCGGACGCATGGGCGCCGGGATCGCCCACGCATTCCTGCTGGCAGGATCCCGCGTCACCGTCGTCGAACGCGATGCCGATGCGGCCAGATCGGCATCGGCCCGCGTGCTCGAATCCGTCGACTCCTCGATCGCCAGAGGCACGGCGGGCGAATCCGTCGACCGGTACCGGGAGCGTCTCGCCACGGGCACGGATACGGCGCTGTTCGCGTCGTGCGCGCTCGTCGTCGAGGCGGTGCCGGAAGACCTCGCCCTCAAGATCGATGCGCTCCGACGCGTCGAGGCGGCGATCACGCCCGACGCGGCGATCGCCTCGAACACCTCCTCCATCTCTATCGATGAGTTGGCCGCCGTGCTCGATCACCCCTCACGCTTCCTCGGCATGCACTTCTTCAACCCCGTGCCGGCCTCCGCGCTCGTCGAGATCGTGCGGGGTGCGACCACGGCTCCCCCGCTCGTCGATTCCGCCCGCAGCTGGGTGGAGGCGCTGGGCAAGACGCCGATCGTGGTGGCAGATGCCCCCGGATTCGCGTCCTCCCGACTCGGCGTCGCCGTCGGCCTCGAGGCGATCCGCATGCTCGAGGAAGGCGTCGCCTCCGCCGAGGACATCGACGCCGCGATGACGCTCGGATACAAGCACCCGGTCGGCCCGCTCCGGCTCACCGACATCGTCGGCCTCGACGTGCGGCTCGGCATCGCCGAGTACCTCGCCGCGCATCTGGGCGAGCGCTTCGAACCTCCCGCCCTGCTGCGTCGACTGGTCGCCGAGGGACACCTCGGCCGCAAGAGCGGACGCGGCTTCTACGAATGGGACGCCTCATGAAGGGAACCCTCATGAAGGGAACCCTCATGAAAGGAACCCACATGAAAGGAACAGAGATGATCGAGACCCTCCCCAGCTACGTCCAGGGAGAGTGGTGGACGCCGTCGTCCGACGCGAAGACCACCGAGGTCCGGGATGCGTCGACGGGTGAGGTCGTGGCCCGTGTCTCGACCGAGGGACTCGATCTGGGCGCCGCCCTCGAGCACGCCCGCACCGTGGGCCAGGTCTCGCTGGGAGAGCTCACCTTCCATCAGCGTGCCGTGCGCCTCAAGCAACTGGCTCTCGCCCTGACGGAGCGCAAGGCCGAGCTGTACGAGCTCTCCAGCCGCACCGGTGCCACGGCGCAGGATTCCTGGGTGGACATCGACGGCGGGATCGGCGTGCTGTTCGCGTACTCGAGCAAGGGCCGACGCGAGCTGCCGAATGCGAAGGTGTATGTCGACGGAGGCGTGGAGAACCTGTCCAAGGACGGCTCCTTCCTCGGCCGCCACATCTACACGCGGCTGCGCGGCGTCGCCGTGCAGATCAACGCCTTCAACTTCCCGGTCTGGGGATCGCTCGAGAAGTTCGCGCCCGCGTTCCTCGCCGGCGTCCCGACCCTGGTGAAACCCGCCACCCCCACCGGGTACCTCGCCGAAGCCATGGTGCGCGTGATGGTGGAGTCGGGGCTCCTTCCCGACGGCTCGCTGCAGCTCGTCTCGGGCAGCGTGCCCGGTCTCTTCGACGAGCTGCGGCTGGGCGACCTCGTGGCCTTCACCGGTTCGGCATCGACGGCCGAGCAGCTGCGCGCTCACGATTCCGTGCAGACGGGAGGTGTGCGCTTCACGAGCGAGACCGATTCGATCAACGCCTCGATCCTCGGGACGGATGCCGTCTCCGGCACGCCCGAGTTCGACGCGTACGTCAAGCAGCTCGTCGCCGAGATGACCACCAAGGCCGGCCAGAAGTGCACGGCGATCCGCCGCGCGATCGTGCCGACGACTGCCGTCGACGACGTCATCGCCGCAGTCCGGGAACGCCTCTCGACACGTGTCGTCCTCGGCGACCCCCGCGCCGAGGGCGTGACGATGGGTCCGCTCGCCTCGATCGCGCAGCGCGAGGAGGTGCTGCGTCAGGTCGGCCGCCTGCAGGCCGGCGGAGGAGAGCTCGTGATCGGCACGACCGATGCACCGACCGTCCGGCACGGCGACGGCAGCGAAGGGCCGGCCCCCGACGGTGCGTTCGTGGCGCCGATGCTGCTGCGGTTCCCCGACCCGGAAAGCGCGGCGGTCAACGAGATCGAGGCGTTCGGCCCGGTGTCGAGCATCGTCGGCTACCGCACCCTCGATGAGGCGAGCGCCCTCGTGGCCCGGGGCGGAGGGTCGCTCGTGACGAGTGTGGCCACGCACGACCCCGAGGTCGCTGTCGCACTCGCGACCGGCATGGCCGCGTACAACGGGCGCGTGCTCTTCCTCGATCGCGATGATGCGCGCAGCTCGACCGGGCACGGTTCCCCGCTCCCGAACCTCGTGCACGGCGGCCCCGGGCGCGCGGGCGGAGGCGAGGAGCTCGGCGGCATCCGCGCCGTGCTGCACCACATGCAGCGCACCGCGGTGCAGGGCTCGCCCGAGATGATGACCGCCCTCACCGGCGTCTGGCATCAGGGAGCGACCTCACGCCCGTACGAGCAGAGCGACGGAGTGCATCCCTTCCGCAAGTCGCTGGCCGAGCTCCATGTGGGCGACCAGGTGGCGAGCGGTTCCCGCACCGTCACCCTCGAGGACATCGAGACGTTCGCCGCATTCACCGGCGACACGTTCTACGCCCACATGGATGAGACCTCGGCCGCAGCGAACCCGTTCTTCCCGGGACGCGTCGCCCACGGCTATCTGCTGGTGTCGTGGGCTGCGGGGCTCTTCGTCGACCCGGCGCCCGGCCCCGTGCTCGCCAACTCCGGGCTCGAGAACCTGCGGTTCGTGACGCCGGTCTCCCCCGGCGACGACATCCGCGTCGAGCTCACCGCCAAGCAGATCACTCCGCGGGAGACCGACGAGTACGGGGAGGTGCGCTGGGATGCCGTGCTGAAGAACCAGCACGACGACATCGTGGCCACCTACGATGTGCTCACGCTGGTCGCGAAGGAGAAGGCGCAGGTCTGACGGCGGCGTCGCAACGACCGCCGGATCCCGGTCAGACGGCAGGGACTCCGGCGTCGTCGTTCGTGCGCAGCCCGTCGAGGGCGATCGCGACCACGTCGTCGGCGAGACGGTCGGCGCCCTCGCGCCCCCCGGGTCGGTACCACTCGACGATCGAGTTAATCATCCCGAACACGAGACGCGCGACCACGCTCGCATCGATGTCGGCACGCAACGCGCCCTCGCTCTGCGCCTCCGACACCAGCGCGGTGATCCGACGGTCGAAGGCCCGACGGCGGATCAGCGCCTTGCGCTCCACGTCGGTGTTGCCCCGTACGCGCAGCAGCAGCGTCACGGCCGGCAGCTGCTCCACGAGCACACGGACGGCACCGCGCAGCACATGCTCGAGGCGGTCCACCGCGTTCGAGGCCTCCGGTCCATCCTCCGATTCCGGAAGCGGGTTCTCGACCACGGCTTCCAGGCCGCTGAGCGCCGCGTCGAGCGCGAGGTCGAGGATCTCGTCCTTCGATCCGAAGTGGTGATAGATCGCCGACTTCGACAGGCCGAGCCGCTCGGCGAGCATGCCGATCGACGTCGCGTCGTACCCGTGCTCGTTGAAGGCGGCGACGGCGACGCCGAGGATCCCCTGCTGGTCGTAGCCGGGGCGGCCGCGTCGTGTGCTCTGCATCTCGGACATCACCCCACAGTCTCGCACCCGATCAGCCGCACAGGCCGGATCGCCGGCCGCGAGGCGATCCGGGTGTCGCCCGTCGTCACCGCAGGTCGTACACCCGCTTGTACTTCCCCTCGCTTCGCGGCAGCGTCCCCGGCTCTTCCAGCTGGACGGCGACCGTCGACCCGACGAAGATCTTGATGCGCTGCGCGAGCACCTCCGCGGCGCTCTGGCAGGTCTCGACGGACAGGTCGGGGTGGCGTTCGATCCGCACCTTCAACGTGTCCATCCGGCCGTCCTTCGACAGCTCGAGGATGAAGTGCGGCGTCAGCTGTTCGATCCCCAGCACCAGCTCCTCGATCTGGGTGGGGAACAGGTTCACCCCACGCAGGATGATCATGTCGTCGTTGCGACCCGTGATCTTCTCCATGCGGCGCATCCCCGCACGCGCGGTCCCTGGCAGCAGACGGGTGAGGTCGCGGGTGCGATAGCGGATCACGGGGAAGGCCTCCTTCGTCAGCGAGGTGAACACGAGTTCGCCGAGCTCCCCGTCCGGCAGCACCGCCCCGCTCTCGCCGTCGATGATCTCCGGCAGGAAGTGGTCCTCCCACAGGTGCGGGCCGTCCTTCGTCTCGAGGCATTCGTTGCCCACCCCGGGCCCCATGACCTCGCTGAGTCCGTAGATGTCCAGAGCGTCGATTCCCAGACGCTGTTCGAGCTCGTGGCGCATCTCGTTCGACCACGGCTCGGCGCCCAGAACAGCGACCTTCAACGACGTGGAGCGCGGGTCGACCCCCTGCGCCGCCATCGCGTCGGCGATCGTGAGCAGATAGCTCGGAGTGCACAGGATCGCATCCGGCTCGAAATCGAGGATCAGCTGCACCTGACGGGCCGTCTGGCCACCGGACATCGGGATGACGGTCGCACCGAGCGCTTCGATGCCCGCGTGCGCGCCGAGTCCCCCCGTGAACAGTCCGTATCCGTAGGCGTTGTGCACCTTCATGCCGGCGCGGATGCCACTCGCCCGCAGCGAACGCGCCACCAGAGAAGCCCACCGGTCGAGATCGCCCCTCGTGTAGCCGACGACCGTCGGCCGGCCCGTGGTGCCGCTGGATGCGTGGATGCGGGCGACGTCGGACATCGGCACCGCGAACATCCCGAACGGATAGGTCTCGCGCAGATCCGCCTTGGTCGTGAACGGCAGCCGCTGCACGTCATCCAGGGTGCGGATGTCATCCGGATGCACACCCGCATCATCGAACTTGCGCGTGTAGAGAGGGACGTTCGCGTACGCATGGCGAACGGTCTGCTGAAGCCGTTCGAGCTGGAGAGCCGCGATCTCCTCGCGACTCATACGCTCTTCGGCGTCGAGCTCGTCGGCTGCGGGAAGGCGGACACGGGAGGGCGTTGCGGTCGTCGTCGACACGAGGGGCTCCGGAGGTGGGGATCAGAGGGTCTGGTTGGTGGTGCGGGAGCGTCCGCGGAACTCGGCGACGGGCTCACCCTGCTCGTCGACCACGCTCACGTCATAGATGCCGGAGCGCCCCGTGCGCGTCCGTCGGACCGCCGTCGCGGTGAGCGTCTGGCCGGACACGGTCGATTTGAGAAAGGAGATGTCCGCACCCGCCGCGACCGTCACCCGGTCATCCTCGTTGCACGCGATCGCGAAGGCGGTGTCGGCGAGGGCGAACACGAAGCCGCCGTGCGTGATGTGGAAGCCGTTCGTCATGTCATCCCGCACGCGCATCGACACGATCGCATGGCCCGGATCGTCGCGTTCGACGACGAGCCCCAGTGCGGCCGATGCGCGGTCACGTTCCATCATGGCTCGATTCGGGCGCACGGCATCCGGCGTCTGCGTCGTCGCTTCCGTCATCGTCGACCTCCTCGTCGAGCGGGTCGGATGCGCACCTGCAGCACCCGATCCGCTCATACTAACCGACCGATCGTTCAGTTAGTCAAACGGAAGCCCCGCCGAGCCTTCCGAGCGCCCCGCCCCCGCGGGGTGAAGCTCAGCCGAAGTCGGGGAGCCGGCGCAGCGTCGCGTCCTCCGTCAGGATTCCGGTGATCACGGCATCCGGGTCCGCGGCGTCGCGATCGACGCGGAACCGGATCGCCTCTCCCTCGCGAGTCGTCCACTGGTACAGGTACTCCCCCGACGACACGATCCTGATCGATGTCCCGCCCGGGAACGCGCTCATGGCTTCGGCCACGGTGTCCCCGATCCTCACATCGCCTGCCGCCGGCAGCGCAGCCGGGTCCTCATGCGGCTCATCCGCGACGTTGGCGAAGCCGACCGAGGCGGCGACCACCACGGTGGCGCCGTCGTCCGTCCAGAGAAGCAACGACGCAGCCCCGTCGGGACTGACGATCCGGGTCTGCCCGCCCGCCCACTCCGACCGGATGACCTCCGCTCCCGGCACCGCCGCGATGGCGTCGTCGAGCTCGGTTCCGAGGACGATCGGTCCGATACCCTCGACGGTCACGTCCCACGTGCTCCACGCGGCTCCGGGGTCGACCGCGGGCGGGGAGGCAGGGGCCTCCGGCGGATTCGCGGTCAGCTCCTCCACCAGCCGCTTCTGGGCGGCGGATGCCTGGTCCCGGAGGAAGGACGCGGCCTGCGCGCTGTCGAAGGCGGCTTCGCCGGAGAACGGCTGCCAGAAGTTCACGAGCACATTGCCGACCGAGGCATACCCCTGGTAGAGACGGTGTCCGCCGCCGAACCCGTCATCGATCACCAGCGACCCCGCGACGGCCCGAACTCCGTCCTCGGACTCCGCCGTGGTCGAATCGAACGTCGACGCGCCGCCCCCGTACGCGAACTGCGCGCACTGCTGAGCGGCGTCGACGTACGTGTCCATGAGCCCCTGCGCCGCCGCCTCGTCGGCGAACTGGAGCACATGCAGCCACCCCTCCCTCTGCTCGGGCACAGCACTGGTCCAGGTGACGGAGCGTGCACCGATCGACGTCAGGGAGGGTTCGTACACCAACGAGCTGCAGATCGCCGGCGAGAGGTCGGGACCACCGCCGTCGGAGACCTGGATCAGGGACGGTGTCGGCGTGCCGACCTCACCGACGTCGGGCAGGATCCTCGCGATATCCTCCGCGCTCGGCAGGAACCAGTCGAGCTCGTCGCCGACGAAGACCGCGGGGCCGGCATAGGGCTCCGGTGCCGATTCGACCGGCGACGGGGTCGGTTTCGGCGTCGTCTGAGGAGCCGGGGTGCATCCGGACAGGGCCACGACGGCCCCCACGGCCAGCAGCCCGAGAGTTGATCGCGAATAGGACCGCAGCGCGGACATGAGCCCTCCGATTGCTCGTGGGTGGCCACTCGCCCCCCTCTCCTCTGAGCTTAGGGGCCGGCCCGCCACAGCGTCACCGAGCGCGCATGTCGATATCAGAATGAAACGGAGAATATGTCGCTGCACGCATATGGTGCGGGCTGACCCGGGTCGCTCACCCGTCGGCGAGTGCAGCGGCAGCAGCCGAACGTGCCGCATCGGCCGAAGGAGCGCCGACCGCGGCGGCCGCGGCCCGTGCGCACTCCACCGAGGACAGCTCGCTCAGCTTCGCTGCCACCCGACCCAGCGACCGTGGAGCCATCGATAGCGAGGTCACGCCCAGTCCGACCAGCACGGGAGCAAGTGCCGGGTCACCGCCGGCTTCGCCGCACACCCCCACCGGCTTGCCCACCGCACGGCCTGCCTCGCCGACGGCGGCGATGAGACGAAGCACCGCAGGCTGCCACGGATCGTTCAGATCCCCCAACTCGCTGAGCAGTCGGTCGGCCGCCATCGTGTACTGCGCGAGGTCGTTGGTACCCAGGCTCACGAAGTCGACGACCTCGAACAGTTCGGCCGCGAGCAGGGCCGCCGACGGGGTCTCGATCATGATGCCGACCCGGTCCAGCCCCGCCGCCCGGCACCGATCGGCGAACTCCGCGGCCTCGTCGACCGTCGCGACCATCGGCGCCATCACCTCGACCACAGCCTCCTCCTCGGCGGCCGCCCGTGCGAGAGCCCGCAGCTGGTCGTCGAGAAGCTGCGGTCGACGTCTGGCGATCCGCAGACCGCGGACCCCGAGCGCCGGGTTGTCCTCGCGGTCCGCGTTGGCGAAGGGCAGCGGCTTGTCGCTGCCGGCGTCGAGGGTGCGCACCACGACCTTGCGTCCGGGGAAGGCCGCCAGCACCCCTCGATAGGCGGCGATCTGCTCGTCGACGCTCGGGGCGTCCGTGCGATCGAGAAAGCAGAACTCCGTGCGGAAGAGGCCGATGCCCTCCGCCTGGGCCGAAGCGGCGTTCGTCGCGTCCGCCGCACCCCCGACGTTCGCGAGGAGCGGGACGCGCTGCCCGTCGGCGAGCGCGCCTGCACCGTCGAACTCGAGGACCGTCGCCGACGCTCGCGCCTCGGCGACACGGGACGGCGCAGGCTCGACCTCGACCGTTCCCCGGTCACCGTCGACGAGCACCGTGACTCCGGCCGGGATCGCTTCCGCGTCCGCGAGACCGACCACGGCGGGAAGACCGAGGGAGCGCGCGATGATGGCGGTGTGCGAGGTCGGCCCGCCCTGCGCGGTGACGAGGGCGATGCATCCTCCGCCGGCGAGCAGCGCGGTGTCGGCGGGGGCGAGATCCGTCGCCACCAGCACGAAGGGCTCATCGCGCTCGGGCACGCCCGGCATGTCGACCTGGAGGATCTCGGCGATGATCCGGTCGCGCACATCACGGATGTCGGCGATGCGCTCGGCCATCCGCCCTCCCAGCGCGGCGAGCGCCTTCTCATGGACGACAGCCGTCTCCCAGACCGCACGGGCCGCACTGCGTCCCTTCGATCGCACGAGCGCCGTGGCCTCGGACACCAGCTCCGGATCGGACGCCAGGAGCCGGGAAGCGTCGAGGATCGCCCTGGTCTCCCCCGTCGCCTGCGCGGTGCGCGAGCGGAGCTGATCGGCCACGGCGACGGCCGCCCACTCGATCGCTGAGACCTCGGAGTCCCGGTCGGCCTCGGGGACGACCGTGGTCGGGTCGGGCTCGGGAAGCGGGGGCGCGAGGTGGACCACGGGCGCGGCGACGCGGCCGGAGCTCACTCCTCGTCCGCGAAGCACCGTGCCTGGCGGGACCGCACGCGCGGGCTCCCCCTCCCGCGACGACGGCGCACCGACCGCGGATGCCTCTGCGGCTCCGGTCACCCCGGAAGGCGGTGCGACCGCCGTCTCGGGCGGTGCCTGCTCCGTCCCCTCGCCGAACCCGTCGTCGAACAGAGCGACCAGCCGATCCAGTGCCTCCGTCGCGTCATCGCCACGAGCGGTCAGCTCCAGCTCATCGCCCTGGCGCGCGCCGAGCACGAGCAGGCGCGTCAGGCTCGCGGCGGCCGCATCGGGGCCGTCGGGAAGCCGTCGCAGGCGTACGTCGGCCCCGGCGGCGGCCCGGGCGATCAGGGCAGCGGGACGCGCATGGACGCCGAGCGGATTGCGGACGCGCACCCGACGCACCTGCACGTCACCGTCCGCCTGCGGCACAGCCGGTGCGTCGGCCATCTGGTCTTCCCCGGCGCCGAGCGCGCCGGTCTTCACCCCGAGCGCCGCCGTGGCTTCGGCAGCCACCTGATCCAGCGTCCCGCCCGCAGCAGCGGACACGACGGCGGCGAGCAGTCCCTCCACGAACGGTGCCGGGGCGAGCCGCACCGGCACCGCACTCGATCGCAGCTCGAGGGCGAGCTCGGCGCTGAGCACGGCGGATCCCAGATCCATGAGCACGAGCACGCCCTCGCAGTCCGCCGCGAGCTCATCGATGGCCGCGGCCACCGCGACGGCATCGGTGCCGAGGATCGGTGCCCCCTCGGCGTCGACACCCGCTCCGGCCGCGACCTGCACGCGCACTCCCCCGTCGTGCACCATCTGCAGGGCAAGCTCCAGTGCCGCCTCCCCGAGCCGTGCGCTGTGGGAGACGGCGACGATGCCGATCATCAGGCCGTGCCCGCGACCGCTGCGGCGAGCGTGTCGAAGAGGATCGCCGTGGAGGCCGCCCCCGGGTCGAGGTGCCCCGCGCTGCGCTCCCCGAGGTAACTCGCCCTGCCCTTGCGGGCCACCAGCGGCAGCGTGGCATCGCGTCCGGCTGCCGCGGCGTCCGCGGCGGCCCTGGTCGCCTCGGCGACAGAGGATCCCGCGGCGAGTGCCGCGTCCATCGCGTCCACCGCCGGCGCCATCGCGTCGAACATGGTCTTGTCCCCCGCTTCCGCCTTACCGCGTGCGACGATGCCGTCGAGTCCTGCCCGCAACGCAGCCGCAAGAGCGGGGCCGTCGAGTTCGGACACCGGCCCGGCCGCCATTCCCGTCCGCAGGAAGAAGGTGCCGTAGAGGGGTCCGCTGGCTCCGCCGACGGAACTCACCAGGGTCATGCCGACGGTCTTGAGCAGTTCGTCGACCTTTCCGGGTGCGCCCGCGGAGAGCTTCTCGCCGACGGCGCTCATACCGCGAGCCATGTTGGCTCCGTGGTCGGCGTCACCGATGGCCGAGTCGAGTTCGGTGAGCCAGTCGCGCTTCTCGGTGACGGCGGCACCGAACCGGGCGACCCAGTCGGCGAGCACGACGGTGTCGACCGCGCCCATCAGACGCCCCACCGCAGACCGGGAGTGTTCACCGGGGCATCCCACAACCGCAGCAGCTCATCGTCCGCCTTGAGCAGGGTGACCGAGCACCCGGCCATGTCGAGCGACGTGATGTAGTTGCCGACGAGGTTCCTGGCGATCTGCACGCCCGACTTCTCGAGGATCGCCGCGACCTCGCCGTACATGAGGTAGAGCTCGATGAGCGGCGTAGCCCCCATGCCGTTGAGCATCACGATCGCGGGTCCTGCGGCGTCGAGATCGGCGAGGATCGGCTCGACCAGCTGCCGGGCGATCTCGGATGCCGGAGCGAGGGGTTCGCGGTGACGCCCGGGCTCGCCGTGAATGCCGATGCCGATCTCCATCTGATCGTCCGGAAGGTCGAACGTGGGCTTGCCTGCGGCGGGCACGGTGCAACTGGTGAGAGCCATGCCCATCGAGCGCCCCTGTCCGTTGACCTTCTTGGCCAGCTCGACGACGGCGGCGAGGTCCCGCCCCTCTTCCGCGCCCGCTCCGACGATCTTCTCGAGCAGCACGGTGAGGCCCACCCCGCGGCGACCGGCGGTGTACAGCGAGTCCTGCACGGCGACGTCGTCATCCACGGTGATGCTCCCGACCTCGATCCCGTCCATCGCGGCGAGCTCGGCGGCCATCTCGAAGTTCAACACGTCGCCGGTGTAGTTCTTCACGATGTGCAGCACACCTGCGCCGCGATCCACGGCCTGGGTGGCCACCTGCACGCGATCGGGGGTCGGGGAGGTGAAGACCTCGCCGGCGACCGCCGCATCCAGCATCCCGGTGCCGACGAACCCGCCGTGCAGCGGTTCATGGCCGGAGCCGCCACCGGAGACGATCGCGACCTTGCCCTGGGCCTTGGGCGTGGCTCGGGTGATGACATGGTTCTCGAGGTCGACGGAGAGCTCCGGATGAGCGAGGGCGACACCCTTCAACGATTCGACGAGAACGTCTTCCGGGGCGTTGATGAGCTTCTTCATCATTCGATCTCCTTTGATCCTTCGAGGTCTCTTTCGCAAAAAATCCGAAAGCAATTCGTTAATGTCGAATATGCTCGGACCCTGCCGGGTTGTCAAGATCAATCGTGAAGCCCGGCTCCATCGGCTCCGGCTCGACGACGCACCGGAAGGAGGCCTCACCGTGATCCAGGCGATCGACCGCGCGGCGAAGATCCTCGAACTGCTCCAGGGAGCACGCCACCTCGGCATCACCGACCTCGCGGCGGCACTCAGCCTGCCGCCGTCGACCGTGCACGGGATCGTGAAGTCGCTGCGGTCGCACGGACTCGTCGCGAAGGAGCGGGGCGGCCAGCGCTACATGCTCGGTCCGACTCTCCTGCGCCTGAGCAACGTCTACCTCGACACCCTCGACGTACGCGCCAGGGCGATGAGATGGACGCAGGAACTCGCGCGCCGCACCAACCTCTCGGTACGGCTGGGCGCACCGCACTTCACCGACGTGCTCGTCATCCATCACAACCTGCGACCCGACGACAGCCAGCAGATGCTCGAGACCGGGGTGGCCATCCCCGCCCATGCCTCGGCGATGGGCAAGGTCCTCCTCGCCTACGACCTGGGTTTCCAGCAGAGCGTGTTCGAACAGCCGCTGCGCAGCCTCACCGGCGACACGATCACCGACGTCGCTCGGCTGACCCTCGAGCTGCCGGCCATCGCCGAACGCGGCACGGCCGGAGAGTTCGACGAGGCGGTGCTCGGCGAGTCCTCGATCGCCGCCCCCGTCGCTGACGCGTCGAACGACATCGTCGCCGCGGTCGCCGTGGTGCTGCCCACATCGCAGACACCCGCCTCGGACGCGATCCTCAATGCCCTGCGCGAGACGGCACGGAACGTCTCCCGCGAACTCGGCGCGACCACCTGGCCACCGCGCGTGGCGCCCGCCGACGATTGACGTCCGCGCGTCCGATCCGGTGCGGCGGATCAGCACTCGCCCGACGAACCGGCGCTCGCCGACGCCTCCTCCACCCAGCCGCTAACTCCGCTCAGCCGCGAAGCGCGAGGGCGAACGGCAGGACCGCGGTCGCCCCGGCCTGACGGAGAGTCCGGGCCGCGACCGTCATCGTCCATCGACTGTCGACAAGATCGTCCACGAGCAGCACCGGCCCCGACGGCACGTCGAGGTGCTGCGCGCTGAAACGGTCCCACAGCCCGGCGAGACGGAAGACGCTGTTCCCGCCCGGTCCGCCGGAGGGCCCGCCGCCGACGGGTTCGAGCGCGCCGAGGGAGGGCAGACGGCCGACGTCGGCGAGCCCGCGGGCGAGCGAGTCGACCAGTAGCGGGTGCGAACGCGATGGCATCGCGACGACAGCCACCGGGCGCTCCTCCCAGCCCCATCCGGCGAGCACGCGGACGCAGGCCTGGAGCAACTGCGGGGTCACCGCGGCGTCGGGCGCGCCCGCGGCAAAGATCTCGCGCAGCGCCCCTCCCCAGCCCAGGTCGGTGAGGCGCGCCAGTGCTCGCCCCTCGGCAGCCTGCTCGTCGGCGGGGATGCGCCCCTTGACCGGCACCTCGAGCCGATCGGCTCCGGTCGGCCAGGCACGACGAGGCTCGATCGGCACACCGACACGGTCGAGCGACTCCGCGGCCTGCGAGCTCGCGGATTCTCCGATCTCGCGAGGGAACCATCCGCCCGCGCAGTTGTCGCACCTTCCGCAGGGCGCGGCCGTGTCGTCGTCGAGGGCACGCTGCAGGAACTCCATACGGCAGCCGTCGGTCTGCTCGTATTCGATCATGTGCTGCTGCTCGGCGAGACGCTCGGCGGCGATGCGCTCGTAGCGCTCGGCGTCGTAGGTCCACGGCTCGCCGGTCGCGACCCAGCCGCCCTGCACGCGCCGCACCGCGCCGTCGACGTCGAGGACCTTCAGCAGCAGCTCGAGCGGCGTGCGGCGGATGTCGACCATCGCTTCGAGCGCCGGCGTCGAGATCGGAGCATCGCCGAGCGCACCGATCACCCGCTCCGCCCGCTCCTTGTCGGGCATCGACGCCGTCGCGAAGTAATGCCAGATATCGCGATCCTCGACGCCGGGGAGCAGCAGCACGTCGGCGCTCTCACTCGCGCGACCGGCACGGCCGACCTGCTGGTAGTAGGCCACCGGCGACGAGGGCGCACCGAGGTGGAGCACGAATCCCAGATCGGGCTTGTCGAAGCCCATGCCGAGCGCACTCGTGGCGACGAGCGCCTTCACCTCGTTGCGCTTGAGCATCCCCTCGGACTCGGCGCGTTCATCGGTGTCGGTCTGTCCGGTGTAGGCCCGCACGTCGTGTCCGTGGTCTCGCAGCAGCCGGGCGGTGTCGACGGCGGCCGCGACGGTCAGCGTGTAGATGATGCCGGATCCGGGAAGATCGTCGATGTGGCTGAGCAGCCACGCGAGACGACTCGCCGAATCGCGCAGGCGGAGCACCCCCAGACGCAATGAGGTGCGGGCGAGCGGGCCGCGGATGGTGAGCACCGGCTCGGCGTCGCGGTCACCGCTCTGGAGACTGCCGAGCTGCTCGGCGACGTCTGCCACGACCCGGCTGTTCGCCGTCGCGGTGGTCGCCAGCACCGGCACGTCGGCGGGCATCTGCGCGATCAGGTCGCGCAGCCGCCGGTAGTCGGGACGGAAGTCGTGTCCCCAATCGCTGATGCAGTGCGCCTCGTCGACGACGAGCATGCCGATGCGACGCACCAGCGCCGGCAGCTGCTGCTCGCGGAACGCGGGGTTGTTCAGCCTCTCCGGCGAGACCAGCAGCACATCGACCTCATCGCGGTCGAGCTGCCCGAGCACCTCGGACCATTCGTGCGCGTTGGTGGAGTTGATCGCGACCGCCCTCACCCCGGCACGTTCGGCCGCGGCGATCTGGTCGCGCATGAGCGCGAGCAGCGGCGACACCAGCACGGTCGGCCCCGCCCCCTGTCGACGCAGCAGCAGGGTGGCGACGAAGTACACCGCGGACTTTCCCCAGCCGGTGCGCTGCACCACGAGCGCGCGCCGACGCCCCTCGACCAGCGCCTCAATCGCCTCATACTGCCCGTCGTGGAAGTCGGCGTCGGGGCGGCCGACGAGTTCGCGCAGCGCCGCGCGTGCGGCCTCGCGGGTGTCGGCGGGAGCTGCGAATGTCATGCGCCCACTCTGCCCCACGCCGCCGACACGACGACGTCGTCATCCACAGGTTCGCCGAGCCGTCGGCGAGTCCCGTCGTCTAGCGTGAGGAGATGATCACACGCGAGCTCGCCGTCGCCCTGCGAGACTCCGGACTCGTCTGGCATCCCGCCGAGGGCGACCGCTTCCAGCTCGACCTGCCGGACGAGGTGGAACTCGAAGCGGAGGCCGAGGTCTTCACGGTCAGCGAGATGACGATCGAAGCCCGCCAGACGCCGAGCGGCACCGATCTGGCGTTCAACGGCACCACGGAATGGGCGCTCGACGCGGTGACCCTCGCGGATGCGGTGTGGCTGCCGCGGGAGGATCAGCTGCGCGACCTGCTCCGGGGCGCCTTCCGCGCGCTGGTGCGCCTCGAAGACGCCTTTCGCGTCGACGTCGAGATCGGTGGCCATGTGATCGCCTTCGAGCACCCCGATCCCTCGGAGGCCTACGGCCGGGCGCTCCTCGAGCTGATCTCGCGCTCGCACTGAGCAGGTGCCTTGAAACCGGCCGTGCTCTGTGTCAGAATTACCTAACGATCGGTCAGTAAAGTTGGCCGGAGGCCGAGGAGTCGACGATGACCAGTCCCGCAGACCTGTCCCTGGTGGGCGAGCTCTCCGATGAGGAGCGTCTCTTCGACGAGCTCATCGCGAACGAGCAGCGCATCGAGCCCCGCGACTGGATGCCCGATGCCTACCGCAAGACGCTGGTGCGGCAGATCTCCCAGCACGCGCACTCCGAGATCATCGGCATGCAACCCGAGGGCAACTGGATCACACGCGCGCCGAGCCTCAAGCGCAAGGCGATCCTGATGGCGAAGGTGCAGGACGAGGCCGGCCACGGTCTCTACCTCTACTCCGCGGCGCAGACCCTGGGCACCACGCGCGACGAGATGATGGATCAGCTCATCAGCGGCAAGGCAAAGTACTCGTCGATCTTCAACTACCCCACCCCGACCTGGGCCGACATGGGTGCGATCGGCTGGCTCGTCGACGGCGCCGCGATCTGCAATCAGGTGCCGCTGTGCCGGGCCTCCTACGGTCCGTACGGCCGCGCCATGGTGCGCGTGTGCAAGGAGGAGTCGTTCCACCAGCGGCAGGGCTTCGAGATCCTGCTCACGCTGATGCAGGGCAGCGCGGAGCAGCGCGAGATGGCACAGGATGCCGTGAACCGCTGGTACTGGCCGAGCCTGGCGATGTTCGGGCCACCCGACGACCAGTCCCCGAACTCGGCGCAGTCGATGAAGTGGAAGATCAAGCGGTTCTCGAACGACGAGCTGCGCCAGCGGTTCGTCGGCATGCTCGTGCCCCAGGCCGAGATCCTCGGGGTGACGTTGCCCGACCCCGATCTGCGCTTCGACGAGCAGACCGGCCAGTATGTGATCGGCGAGATCGACTGGGACGAGTTCTTCGAGGTGGTGCGCGGCAACGGGCCGTGCAACGCCGAGCGACTCGAGCGCCGACGCACGGCCCACGAAGAGGGCGCCTGGGTGCGCGAGGCCGCCGCGGAGTATGCCCGCAAGCAGTCCCTCGAGACGAAGGCGGTGGCGTGATGGCGACACCGGGCGCGGATGAGCGCGAACCCTGGCCGCTGTGGGAGGTGTTCGTGCGCGCCAATCGCGGGCTCAGCCACGTGCACGTCGGCTCGCTGCACGCGCCCGACGCCGAGATGGCGATCCGCAACGCGCGCGACCTCTACACCCGCCGCGGCGAGGGCGTGTCGATCTGGGTGGCGCCCGCCGACGCGATCACCACGAGCGATCCCGACGCCAAGGGCGCATACTTCGAGAGCCCCGCGGGCAAGAACTACCGCCACGCCGTGTACTACACGGCTTCCGAGGGAGTGCCGCACCTGTGAGCACACCGCACCCGACCACCGCGCCCGAGGACGTCGACGTTCACGGCGACATCCACGGCGACGTCTCGGTCGACGAACTCCGCCTCTCGCAGGAGCTCTCCGGCACCGGCGCGGTGGCCACGTCCGCCGACATCGCCGAGTACGCACTGCGCCTCGGAGATGACGCCCTCATCCTCTCCCAGCAGCTGGGCGCCTGGATCTCGCGGGCCCCGGAGCTGGAGGAGGACGTGGCCCTGGGCAACATCGCGCTCGACCTGCTCGGCCACGCGCGCTCGTTCCTGCACTACGCGGGGTCGTACGACGGCCGCAGCGAAGACGACCTCGCCTTCTTCCGCGACGAGCCCGAGTTCCGTTGCGCGTGGATCGTGCAGCAGCCCAACGGCGACTTCGCCCAGACGATCGCCCGACAGTTCGTCGTGGCGACCTACATGTTCGAGCTCTACACGGCGTTGCGCGGCAGCAGCGACGAGACCTTCGCCGCGATCGCCGAGAAATCGCTCAAGGAGGTCGACTACCACCGCGATCACGCCGTGCAGTGGATGCTGCGCCTCGCGGGTGGCACCGAGGAGTCCCGCACCCGCATCATCCGGGCGATCGGTGATGTCTGGCCGTACGTCGACGAGCTGTTCCGCGACGATGAGCTGATCGAGCGACTCGGCGATGCGGCCGTGTCCCCGTCGCGCCTGCGTCCCGGGTTCGACGGCGTGGTCGCGACCGTCTTCACCGAGGCGGAGCTGACGGTTCCCGACGTCATGTCGTCGTCGGCGGGCGGGCGTCGCGGCGCGCACGCGACCCCCCTCGGCCACATCCTCGCCGAGATGCAGGTGCTCGCGCGACGGCATCCGGGGGCGACATGGTGACTCTCACTCCGACGCAGGCCGCCTGGCGGATCGCCGCTTCCGTTCCCGACCCCGAGGTCCCCGTCCTCACGATCGAGGACCTCGGCGTGCTCCGTGCGGTCGAGGTCGACGGCACCCGGGTGCACGTCGACATCACGCCGACGTACAGCGGCTGCCCCGCGATGGACACGATCCGAGACGATGTGATCCTCGCCCTCACCGCCGCCGGCTTCGACCGGGTCGATGTGCGGCTCGTCCTCTCGCCCGCCTGGACGACGGACTGGATGACGGAAGCCGGCAAGACGAAGCTCGCGGAGTACGGCATCGCGCCGCCCTCCGGCCGCGCCGCCGTCTCGACCGGGCCGATCCGCCTGGCGCTGAGCGTGCGCTGCCCGCGATGCGGGTCGCTCGACACCCGCGAGGTCTCCCACTTCGGCTCGACCTCGTGCAAGGCGCTCTTCGAGTGCCGCGCCTGCCTCGAGCCCTTCGACCACTTCAAGGTGCACTGACATGTCGCTCTTCACCTCGGCGCCCGCGCCCTCGCCGCGGACGACCGCCGCACGCGCGACCTCCCCCCGGAAGCGCGCCCGTTTCCACACCCTCGTCGTCGACGACGTGCGTCCGCTCACCGAGGATGCCGTGGAAGTGACGTTCACGGTCCCGGCCGCGCTCGCCGACGAATACGACCACCTTCCCGGTCAGTACGTCGCCCTGCGCACCACCCTCGACGGCGTCGAGGTGCGGCGCTCCTACTCGCTGTGCCGCGCACCGGAGCATCGCGACGACGGACAGGACACCCGGCTGAGCGTCGCCGTTAAGCGCGACGAGGGCGGACTCTTCTCCACGTGGGCGCAGACAGGCCTGCACGCCGGCTTCGAGATCGACGTCATGAGCCCGCAGGGCACCTTCACCTCGGCGCTCGACGACCTCGACGACCGCCATGTGGTGGGGATCGCCGCCGGCTCCGGCATCACGCCGCTGATGGCACTCGCGCACACGGTGCTGAACCGGTCGGACACGTCGCGGTTCACCCTGCTCTACACGAACCGCGCGACGCTCGACGTGATGTTCCTGGAAGATCTGGCCGACCTCAAGGACCGCTTCCCGACGAGGCTCGTGCTCCACCACGTGCTGTCCCGAGAGCAGCGGGCGGCTCCTGTGCTGTCCGGACGCATCGACGAGGAGAAGCTCCGCACGATCCTCGGCACCCTCATCCCGCCCGCGACCGTCGATGAATGGTTCCTGTGCGGACCTCTCGCGCTGGTCGACCTCTGTCGCGAGGTGCTGGCCGATGTCGGGGTCGATCGCTCGCACATCCGCTTCGAGCTGTTCACGACCGGTGATGAACCGGCACGTGCGGCCCGGCCGGTGCAGGTGCGCGCCGGCGAGAAGACCGTGCGCATCGAGGTCACGCTCGACGGTGTCTCCTCGACCGTGGAGAGCCCGGTGGATGCACACGAGTCGGTGCTCAACGCGGCGCTGCGCGTGCGGCCCGACGCTCCGTTCGCCTGCGCGGGCGGCGTCTGCGGCACGTGCCGCGCGCGCGTGATCGAGGGCAGCGTGACCATGACCGAGAACTACGCGCTCGAGCCCGACGAGCTCGAACGCGGATTCGTGCTCACCTGCCAGTCCCACCCGACCAGCGACCGCGTGGTCGTCGACTACGACGTCTGACCCCGGAGGCCCCATGATCGACCTCACCATCGCCGACGACGTCGCCACGATCGTGCTGAACGCGCCGTCGAAGCGGAACGCCCTCGATGAACAGGGGCTGGCGGAACTCGACACCGCATATGTCGAGGCGGAGACGGCGGGCGTGCGGGCCCTCGTGCTCCGTGGCGAAGGACGCGGGTTCTGCGCTGGGCGGGATATCTCCGGCGTCGACCCGCGGGATGACGATGTGCTCGGCTACCTCGGCGGCCTCGTGACGCCGTTGCTGCAGCGGATGTCCCGGTTTCCCGCGCCGACGTTCGCCGTCGCGCACGGTGCCTGCCTCGGGGTCGGCCTCGGCCTCCTGATCGCGACCGATGTCGTGTACGTAGCCGAGTCTGCGAAGATCGGCTCCCCGTTCGCGGCGCTCGGCGCGACGCTCGACTCCGGCGGCCACGCCCTGTTCCTCGATCGGCTCGGGGCGCACAAGACACTCGACCTCATCTACACGGGCCGCCTCATGAGCGGCGCGGAGGCCGTGGCATCGGGCCTGTTCTCGCGCGTGTTCCCGGATGACGAGGTCGTGCAGGCGACGACGGATGCCGCAGCGACGGCGGCGCGCGGTGCCACGGCGGCGTTCCTGGCGAGCAAGGAGCTCATCGCCCGCATCCGCGACGAGCGGCTCGCGCTGTGGGATGCGGTCGGCATCGAGAACGCCGCCCAGGCCGCGCTGTGCGACACCGACGACTACCGCGAGGGCTTCGCGGCCTTCCAGGAGAAGCGGAAGCCCGAGTTCCGCGGGCGCTGACGCGCCGCCCCGCTCACGCGTGCCCGAGCGGGGACACGATTCACGCGGCATCAGGCACTCGCGCCGCATCAGGCAGTTCGGGCGACGATCGGCCTGAATCGGCGCATCGGCCTGAATCCGTCTCCTGTCCAGCGTCGGTGGCCGGTGCGACAATACCGGGATGATGCTCTCCGAGGTCGTCACCACGACAGAAGAGGTCTCCGCCACGGCGTCCCGTCTCACGAAGGTCGATGCCCTGGCGCGACTGCTGGCGCGATCCGCCCCAGATGAGATCGCGACGCTCGTGGGACTGCTGCTGGCCTCCCCACGTCAGGGCCGACTCGGCGTCGGATGGCGGGGACTCACGGCCATCGAGATCGCGCACGCCGACGATCCCGCGCTGACCGTGGGCGATGTCGACGCCTCGCTCGACGCCCTCGCCGCAGCGTCCGGTTCCGGCTCGACGGCCACCCGCACGGGCATCCTCGTCGAGCTCGCGTCGCGCGCCACGGCGGCGGAGTGGGACTTCCTGGTCCGCGCCATGCTCGGCGAACTCCGCACGGGGGCGTTGTCCGGCGTGCTCCTCGACTCGATCGCGAGAGCAGCCGACCGCCCCCTCGCCCTCGTGCGTCGCGCCGCCATGCTCTCCGGCGATCTCGGCGAGACCGCCCGCATCGCACTCACCGGAGACGAAGGCGACCTCGAAGCCGTGGGTCTGCAGGTCGGACGCCCCGTCCTGCCGATGCTGGCGGCCACCGCGCCGACTCCCTCCGCCGCGCTCGAGATCACCGGCGAGGCGTCGGTCGAGTACAAGCTCGATGGCGCCCGCATCCAGGTGCACCGTCATGGCGACGAGGTCGGCGTCTACACGCGGAGCCTCGCCGACGTCACCCACCGGGTGCCGGAGCTCGTCGAGATCGTGCGCGCGCTCCCCGTCACGGATGTCATCCTCGACGGGGAGACGCTCTCGCTCGACGAGGACGGAGGGCCGCGCCCGTTCCAGGAGACGATGTCGCGGTTCGGCGCCGATGTGTCCCGCGAACTCGTCCTGCGGCCGTGGTTCTTCGATGTGCTGCACGTGGATGGGCGCGACCTGATCGACGAGCCGCTGTCCGTGCGGCTGGCCGAACTGGAACGCGTGGCCGGCGACTGGCGGATGCCCGGCATAGTGACAGACGATGCCGAAGCCGCCGAACGTCTCTCGCGCGAGGCCCTCGCTGCGGGCCACGAAGGTGTCGTGGTCAAGGCGATCGACGCGCCCTACGCGGCCGGTCGCCGAGGCAAGTCGTGGGTCAAGGTCAAGCCCGTGCTGACCTTCGATCTGGTGGTCCTCGGCGCGGAGTGGGGTTCCGGCCGCCGTCGCGGCTGGCTCTCGAACCTGCACCTGGGGGCCCGCGACCCGGAGGGCGAGTTCGGCGACCCCGGCGGGTTCGTCATGGTCGGCAAGACGTTCAAGGGGCTCACCGATGAACTGCTGAGGTGGCAGACCGCGGAGTTCCCCGAGCACGAGTCGCACCGCACCGCGTCGACCGTATTCCTGCGCCCAGAGCTCGTCGTGGAGATCGCGATCGACGGCGTGCAGCGCTCACCGCGATACCCGGGAGGCATCGCGCTGCGATTCGCTCGCGTGAAGGGACACCGCACCGACAAAACCGTCGTCGAGGCCGACACGATCCAGACGCTGCGTTCGCTGCTGCACGCGTGACCCGCGCGCAGCAGGCTCAGGCGGAGGGCGCGAGCCCCTGATCCTCTTCGCGGACGGTTCCACGGAACGACCACGGGAAGTCGATCCAGAGGTCGGTGTCCTTCCAGGCGAAGTCGGGCTGGATGATCGTCGACGGCTTGGTGTAGATCGTGACCGACCGCACGTCGGCCCCCTTGTCCTTCAGCAGCTGCACGGCCAGGGCGAGCGTGCGACCCGAATCCGCGACATCGTCGACGAGCAGCACGCGGCGTCCGTCCAGGTACGCCATGTCGAGCTCGGGAGGCAGCACCTCCGGTGCGTCGAGCACGGTGCCGATGCCGGTGTAGAACTCGACGTTGATCGCTCCGCAGTTCTTGGCGCCGAGACCGTAGGCGATCGCGCCTGCCGGGAGGAGTCCGCCGCGCGCGATGGCCACGACGACCTCGGGCATGAAGCCGCTGTCGAGGATGTTCCGTGCCAGATCGCGCGTCGCCGCTCCGAAGCCGTCCCAGGTGAGTGTCTCGCGCTCGATCTCTGCATCAGTCATTCCTGCATTCTCCCGCATTCCGCAAAGGTCTCCCGCCGGTAGACTGAGCGGGTCCGGCCCGGCCGGTGCCTGAAAAAGAGGCACGAAGCACTCCGCGAAGACGCAGAGGCGAGACACATACGGATTCCGCACTACCTCCGTCCCTGTCTCGAAAGGCTTTCGCATGCCCACCGTGTCCGCGCACGTCGCCCTCACTCTCGCCCAGCACATCGACGCCGTGTTCGGGGTGATGGGCAATGGCAACGCCTACTTCCTCGACGCGATCGAGACGCAGACGGATGCCGTGTTCACCGCTGTCCGCCATGAACAGGGCGCCGTGGTCGCGGCCGACGCCCATTTCCGGGCGTCGGGTCGGATCGCCGCCGGCACGTCGACGTACGGCGCCGGTTTCACGAACACCCTGACCGCGCTCGCAGAAGCCGTGCAGGCGCACGTGCCGCTCGTCCTCGTCGTCGGAGACGAGCCCACGTCCGGTCCCCGCCCCTGGGACGTCGACCAGATCGCTCTCGCCTCCGCCGTGGGTGCCCGCACCTATACCGTGGGGCGTGCGGACGCCGCCGCCACCACCGTCATCGCGATCGAGCACGCCCTCACCTACCGGGTGCCCGTCGTCCTCGCGATCCCGTACGACGTCGCGGCGCTCGAGGCGGGCGAGGTCCCGGAGGCGCCGTCTCCGCGCATCCCCGCTCCGCTCCCCCCGCGCGGGGAGTTCGCCGACGCGATGCTCGACGAGATCGCCGCCGCGCTGGCAGGTGCCGAGCGGCCGTTCCTGCTCGCCGGTCGCGGCGCGTGGCTGTCCGGAGCGAGCGCCGCGCTGGGAGAACTTGCCGCCGTGACGGGAGCCCTCACCGCATCGTCGGCTCTCGGCCGCGGGGTGTTCCCCGACACGCGCTACGACCTCGGTGTGACCGGCGGCTTCGGTGCCGATGGCGCGATGGAGCTCGTGCGCTCCGCCGACGTCGTCGTCGTGTTCGGTGCCGCGCTGAACCAGTTCACGATGCGGTTCGGCGAACTGTTCGCTCCGGGCACGCGCGTCTTCCAGATCGACATCGCACCGGCTGCGACACACGCGCACGTCGGAGGCTTCGTGCGTGCCGACGCCCGGCTGGCCGCGGAGGACCTCGCCGCCAGGATCGGGTCGGCCGGATCGGCGAGCCCGTGGCGCGAGACGGTCGATGTCGCGTCCGCGCGCACGTACGATGCCGGCGACGAGCTCGCTCCGGACGGACGCCTCGACCCGCGCTCCGCCGCCCGCCGCATCGCCGAGCTGCTCCCGGAAGACCGCGTCGTGGTGTCCGACGGCGGACACTTCATCGGGTGGGCGAACATGTACTGGCCGGTCGCCGCTCCCGACCGCATGATGATGGTCGGCACCGCGTTCCAGTCGATCGGGCAGGGCTGGCCGAGCGTGGTCGGTGCGGCGTTGGCACGACGGGAATCGACCGTGGTGCTGACATCGGGCGACGGCGGTGGGCTCATGGCGATCGCGGATCTGGAATCCGCGGTGCGTGCTGCCGGCGGCCGCGGCATGGCCGTGGTCTGGAACGACGCCGCCTACGGTGCCGAGGTGAACCTCTACGGTCTCAAGGGGCTGGCGGAGGGCCCGATGCGCATTCCCGAGGTCGACTTCGCGGCATTCGGCGCTGCGGTCGGCGCTGAGGGCGTGGTGGTGCGCGCGCTTTCCGACCTCGAACGCCTCGCGAGCTGGGCGGAAGAGGACCCGGCGACGCGCCCCTTCCTGCTCCTCGATCTGCGCATCTCCGGCGACGTGATCGCGCCCTACCAGCAGGAGATCATCCGCGTGAACTCCTGACCTCGGCGCATTTGCTCCGGGGATCGGTATCGGGATCGGTGTCGGGCGATGCCGGCACGACGTTGAGGCCGGGCCGGCACCGCCCGTCGGATCAACCGTGACGCCGACGCCGTCGCCACACGACGAGGCCCAGCCCCACGCCGAGCAGCAGCGCTCCGCCGAGGAGCAACGGCGTGCTGTCGGCACCGGTGGTGGCGAGGCTGTCACTCTTCACCGTCCCGCCCCCGGATCCGGGGGCTGCGGCTCCCCCGGTGCCGGGTGCGCCGCCCGGGGTACCCCCTGGCGATTCGCCACCGATAGAAGCGGTCACGGTGAGCGCGACGGTCGTCTCCGCACCATCGGGGTCGATGACGACGATGCTGTGAGCCCCGGGGGATGCGTCCGCGGGAACGGTGACGGTCGCACGGAACGCGCCCGACGCATCCGTCGTCGCCGTCCCGAGCGGCATCGGAGTCGAACGCAGCTCGATCCGCAGCGCGGTCGTGGCGGGGAAATCGGTACCCGAGATCGTGACGTCGCTTCCGGCAGCGACCGAGGCCGCGCCGAGCTGCACGTTCGGCTGCTCGGGCTCGGGCTCGGGCTTCGCGCACCCCTCGTCGCAGACCGTGAAGTTCGCCAGGACCGCCTTGTGATCGGAGGGCCAGACGGCATCCGGAGTGAAGATCTCATCGGCGCTGTCGTCGACGACGCGCGCGTTGCGCACGATGGTCGACTGTGGACCGACCACGGCCGCTCCGTCGATCGAGAGCCGCCGGTCCGGCGTCGCGAAGATGTAGTCGATACGGTCGCGCTCATCCGCTTCCGGCGCCCAGGTGAGCGATGACGTGGGGAACAGGGGGTTGTCCGAAGGCCAGGTGAAGCCCGGGTTCGCCACCGGGTCGGGGTGCACCGTGCGGAAGGCGTCGACCAGTCCCCCGTCGAGCAGCCTCTGGGTCGTCTGCCAGGGGACGACGACGCCGTTGTGATCGAAGAGACCGGCGGTGGCAGCCGTCCAGTCCTGCGAGGGTGGTTCGTTGAAGTCTCCGCCCACGATGGCGAGTCGTCCCGCCGCTCGCTCGGCGTCGATGTCGGCGACGAGATCCGCAGCAGCAGCGGGGCGGCCGGACTGCTCGTTCGCCTTCAGGATCGCCTCGACATCGGTCACGGGAGCGCCGAGCTTGCTCCAGGTGTTCCAGCCGGTCGGCCAGTCGCCGAGTACCTCGCCGCCGTACCCCCGCGGAAGGTAGGTCGTGTACCAGCGGTACTCCAGGTGACCGCCGTAGACGACCACCTCGGAGCCGTTCACATCGAGCACCGCTTTCGACCACCAGCGCCCGACCGTGTCGGTCGAGAGGATCGGATACCGCGAGACGATGCCGGTGTCGGTCGCAGTGAGGTGCTGATACCCGAGCAGTGCCGCGACCTGGGCGGGAGCCTGACCCACCTCGGGCAGGAACGTCACATCGGCATCGGTCTGCGTGATGATGTCGGCGATCTGCCGTGCCCCGTCGGCGACCTGCGTGCCGCCGTGCCACACATTGAACGTCAGCACGTTGAGGCCGCTCTTCCCCTCGATCTCCGACTTCGGCTCAGCAGGCGTGACGGGCGGCTCGGCGTCATCGTCCGTGACGGTGAGGTCGATGGGTCCGGCGAGCACGTTGTAGCCGTCGTCCTCGAGGAGATAGACGTCGTACTCCCCCGCTCCCATCGTCGACGAGTTGCGGGTCCACCCCTCACGCGTCGAAGGGTTCCAGGTGACCTCACCCGCCGCGGTGGGAACGTATCGCCAGTCCAGGGACGCCGGACCACCGGGCACCACGCCGTCGCGATAGATCCCGATCCAGTTGCGGTCGTGAACAGCCGTGCCGGCATCGAACGTGAAGGTCACGGTTTCCTCGATCGCGATGCTCGGGGAGTCGACCGCGAGCGATCCGTCCGCCGCATGTGCGGGCGGGCCCACGAGGATTCCGGCGAGAGCGATGGCGGCGCCGAGGAGAGCGAGTCGTCCTCGCTTCGGCCGGGAGGGGGAGGTCATTGCGAGGAGGTCCTTTCGAAGCGCGGTCCGTCGCGACGGTACGGGCGTCGGATGACCGGCTCGTGACCTCGAGGTGAATGCCGGTGGCGGGTGGCACGGAGAACGGCTGCCGGAGCGTCGTCGCGGGAGGTTCGAACCACCATGGGCATCGTCCGCTCCGCCGGCTCTCCCCTGGCAGACTCGGACCATGCCGGGTTTCCATCACGTCGAACTGTGGATCGCCGATCTCGACGCGGTACGCGCGGAATGGCGCTGGATCCTGCAGCGCCTCGGTTTCACGCTCGACAGCGAATGGCCCGGCGGCGAATCGTGGGTCGCCGACAGCGCCTACCTCACTCTCACGACGTCTCCGAATCTGTCGGGCTCGACGCACGACCGCCGACGTCCCGGACTCAACCATCTCGCGTTCCACGGCGGTGCGCGCGCTGCCGTCGATGCGCTCATGGCGCAAGCACCCGCCCACGGCTGGGATCCGCTCTACGCCGACCGCTATCCGCACGCCGGCGGCGACCGGCACTACGCCGGGTGGCTCGAGAACGCCTCCGGCTTCAAGATCGAGATCGTCGCCGACGCCGGGCCCTACGCTCCATAGTCGGGGAGCTGCTGCAGCGTCCAGGAGTTGCCGTCCGGGTCGTCGAACGACACGAAACGCCCCCAGTCCAGCTCCTGCACCCCGCGGGCGGAGACGCCCAGACCCTGCAGGTGGGCGAGCGCCTCATCGGCATCCGGGACCACGACCTGGATCGTGTTCTGGCTGCCCGGCTCGAGGTCGATGCCCAGGCCGGTGCCGAACGCGATCGAGCATGCCGACCCCGGTGGCGTCATCTGCACGAAGCGCAGTCCCTCGGTGGGCGTCTGGTCCCAATCGGCGTTGAAGCCGATCTTCTCGTAGAAGGCCTTCGAGCGGTCCACGTCGGTGACCGGCACGAAGATGAGTTCGATCTTCCAGTCCATCAGGTGCTCCTCCTGTCGGGCGCCGTCGCCCGTCGCCGCCAACGGTACGCGTGAGCACCGACATCCGACCAGCGACATTCGACCAGCGACATTCGACAGTGAGCGAACCGCCCCTCAGATCCACCCCTTGTCGAGGGCGATCCGCACCGCCTGCGCACGGTTCGCCGCCCCGGTCTTCCCGATCGCCGCGGAGAGGTGGTTGCGCACGGTTCCCGCTGACAGGAACACCTCCGCGGCGATCATCGCGGCGGAACGTCCGTCCACGGCGAGCCTCAGCACCTGCCGCTCCCGATCGCTCAGCGGGTTCGCGCCGTCGAACAGGCTGTCGGCGGCGAGCGCCGGATCGAGCACGCGCAAGCCGGACTGCACGCGTCGTACCGCTTCGGCCAGTTCCTCGGCGGGCGTGTCCTTGACGATGAACCCGCTGGCACCGGCCTCCAGGGCGGAGCGCAGGTAGCCGGGGCGGGCGAACGTCGTCACGACGAGGATGCGTGTGCCCCCGCTCACCTCGCGGATGCGCCGTGTCGCCTCGACTCCGTCCATCCCGGGCATCTGGATGTCCATGAGGCACACGTCCGGTCGCAGCTCCTCCGCGAGTCGCACGGCTTCCGCCCCGTCCGCGGCCATGCCGACCACGGTGAGGTCGGGCTCCAACTCGAGCAACGCCCCGAGCGCGCCCCGCACGAGAGCCTGATCGTCGGCGATCAGCAAGCGGATGCCGATGTCGCGGCTCGATGCGTTCACCAGGTCACCTCCACGCGTGTGCCCGCGTCGCCGACGGGCCCCAGGACGAACGACGCACCGGCCGCCGCCGCGCGTTCACGCATACCGCGGATGCCGTTGCCTTCCACCAGGCCGACACCCACTCCGTCGTCCTCCACCACCAGGCGTCCGGGGAGCAACCTCACCCGAACCGTTCGAGCACGAGAATGCCGGAGCGTGTTCGTGGTCGCCTCGCGGAGGATCCAGCTCGCGGTGATCGCCTGCACCGGCGACAGCGCGCTCGGCTCCCCCTCGACCTGCAGAGCGATGTCCGCCGCACGGAACGAGTCGCGAGAAGAGGCGAGCTGCTCCACGAGCGTGGTCCCTCGCGCGCCGGCCACCGTCGAGCGGACGCCCGCGATCGCCTCCGCCGTGAGCCGTTCGATGTCGGCCAGCTCGGCCTTGGCCCGTTCGGGATCGGAGTCCATCAGCCGCCGCACCAGCTGCGCCTTGAGCCCGACGACGGTCAGCGAGTGCCCGATCAGGTCGTGCACGTCGCGGGCCACCGCTTCACGCCCCTCGCTCGTCGCCAGCTCGAGGCCGAGCCTCTCCGCCTCCGCCGAACGCAGGATGAGCCACGTCGACACCGTGTTGACCACGCCGAGCAGCGCCACGATCGCGAGCACGGACAGATAGCTGATCCCCCCAGGAAGCAGGAACACGCACAGCGCCGTGACCGTGACCGCGGCGATCGTCGTGATCCAGTGCCACAGGCGTGTCAGCCCGTAGGAGGCGAACGACATGAGGAACGGCAGGAAGCTGAGCGCCGATCCTCCCTCCGCCGGGATCGAGATCACGACGCACCCGATCAGTGCGACGAACGTGATCCACTGCCTCCGCGAGGGTGCGCGACCCAGTCCGCCGCCGCCCCGCATCCCGTGCATGAAACCGGTGACGTACAGCACGACGAACGCGACCAGTGCAGCCCACCCCACCACGACCCACGGGACCGGCGCTTCCGAGCGCAGCAGCGCGATCACCGGATAGACCAGGAACACGAGCCAGATCACGGCCATCAGCCAGCCGAACCGCGCCCACGGGTCCTTCCCCGTAGCGCTGCGCGCCCCGGGAGCCGCCCATGCCGCCGGGGCCGCGCCCGCCGCCGCGAACGACGCGGCCTCGCGGGCGGACCCTGGCGTCTCTGGACTCTCCGGGTTCGTGTGTCGCGTCATCCGTCCAACCTACTGTCGCCCTGTGCCGCCGTCGGGGCCGCTACTGCCGCGCCCGGGAGCGCTTCATCCCCATCATGACGAGGAGGGCGAACAGCAGGAGCCAGACGGCGACGTTGAGGAACAGCATCCAGAGCGGATCGGTCTGTCCCGTCGTGAGCGTCCCGTCGGTGAGGGGCCACCGGCTCAGGGCGACGAAGCCGTACAGGGGGGTGAAGCGCGCGATGTCGAGCATCACACCGTCGAGCGGCATGAACACGTTGCCGAAGAACGCGAAGAACGTCATCGAGATCGAGGCGAGTGCCGCTGCCGAGTCGGAGCTGAAGAACAGTCCGACGCCGAGACCGAAGAGTCCGTACATGAGGCCGATCCCGAGGATGATGCCCGCCGTCGCGACCCAGCGCCAGGCGTCTTCCGCCTCGGCACCGGTCATCATCCCGGCGGTGAACACCGCCACCAGCGCCAGCGCCGCGAAGGCGACCGCGGTGAGCAGCTTCGTCACCGCGTATCCGGCCGTCGTGAGCGGGGTCATCGCGAGCTGGCGTCCCCACCCCTGCTTGGCCTCCGTCGCGGCGAGCGACGTGAGCGAGCTCATGGCGACCGCCGTGCCATAGGCCGCCATCGAGGTCATCACGTAGAAGGAGACGTTCCCGTGACCGGCAGAGAGCGAGCCATAGCCCATTCCGGCACCGAACAGCAGGTACATCGCGACCGGCATCGCCAGAGTGAACGCGAGCGTATAGGGGTTGCGCAGCTGGCGGAGGCCTTCGATGCGCAGCATGGTGGGTGAGACGAGCATGTCAGTTCTCCGTCAGTGCCGTGAAGGCGGTCTCGAGGGTGGGCGCGGCGATCTCCAGGTCATGGGCACCGTTGTCGAGCAGGATGCGGGCGGCGGCGTCGGAGTCAGCGGTACGCAGGCTGAGTCGATCGCCGTCGAGCCGCACGCCGGCGACACCATCGGCCGCGCTCAGCAGGGCGACGAGCGCGCCCGCGTCTTCGTCGACCGTCGCCGAGACGGTCCGCTCTCCGAGGCTGGCGCGCAGCAGCGCGGTGGGGGCGTCGGCGACGACCGTCCCGCGATGCATCACCACGGTGCGGCGTGCGAACTGCTCGGCCTCCTCGAGATAGTGGGTGGCGAAGACGATCGTGCGCCCGGCATCCGCATCCGCCCGCATGACATCCCAGAAGTGCCGCCGGGCCGTGACGTCCATTCCCGCCGTGGGCTCGTCGAGCACCAGGATGTCGGGGTCGGACACCATCGCGAGCGCGAACTTCACGCGCTGCTGCTCACCACCGGAGCACTTCGAGACCCTTCGGCGGGCGAGATGCTCCAGGTCGGCGCGGGTCATGACATCGTCCACCCGGTCGAGGGCGTCGGCACCGTGGAGAGAAGCGATCAGCCGCACCGTCTCTCCGACGGTCAGGTCGCCGAGCAGGCCCCCGGTCTGCAGCACCGCCCCGATCGAACCGCTGGAAGTGGCGCGCTGCGGTGTCGTCCCGAGCACCCGCACGGTGCCGCTGCTGGGCTCGGTGAGCCCGAGAAGCATGTCGAGCGTGGTGGTCTTGCCCGCACCGTTCGGTCCCAGCAGCGCGACGACCTCGCCACGTCGGATCGACAGGTCGACCCCGTCGACAGCCTGCACCCGGCGGTCGCCCGTGCCGAAGTGTCGTTTCACGGCGCTCAGCTCGAGCACCACGGGTTCATCGGTCGGGGCGGCGGTTACCGGTCGAGCGGAGGCCCGCGTCGCCGTCCCGTCCACGAAGGAGTTGTTCATGCCTCCAGCCTCGTCCGATGCGGGCGGTGGCGCCGGAGGGCGGTGTCATCTCCTGGACGTGACACGTGTCATATCCAGGCGCCCCGCAGCCCCGGGAGGAGAACTCACCCTCGGGCGGAACGACCGGGGCCGACGCTCCGCCCGTCGAGGGGATCTCCGCCGGACGCGGAGCGGAGCCCGGGACCTCAACGCGCCGGAAGCAGCGCCCCCTCGAGGAAGTCGGCCAGCTCGGTCGTGTCATGCAGCGGCAGGATCGCTGCCACGTACTGGTCTGGCCGCACCACGACCACCACGCCGTCGCGCGACAGCTCGCGCGCGGCGAAGATGTCGGTCTCGGTCCACTTGCTGGGGCCCGCCGCGTACACCTTCTCCCAGTCGGTCAGTCCGAGCGGCCCGGTCTTCGGCTGGAACAGCGCGGGAGCCGAGGTGACCTCGACCTCTTCGAACGGCTGCCGATAGACCGCCTTGACATCGAAGACGGCATCGACGTCGGCGTCCTCCGGCGTGAAGCGCGCGAACAGCGGCTCGGCCGCCTCCGCCCATGTGGCGAGCCCTTCACCGGTGCGGTCGCCGAACGCGTACACGCGCCAGCGGCCGTCGGCCTTCGCGTGGTGCCCGAGGTGCACGACGTTGCCGTCGCCCACGCGCACGACCTCGGCGGACTTGAAGCGCTTCCCGAGCGGGAAACCCACGGCCAGATCCTGGTGCCGGTCGGTTCCGGTGATCATCGACGAGGTGTACTGCGTCATGAACCCCGACGGGAACTCTGCCGTGGCGAGGTAGTAGGTCGCCAGCTCGTTGGGGTCGGAGATCTCCTCGGGCTTCCGCGCCATCAGGCTCGACCACTCGCGGTCGAAGTCGATCAGCTGCTGCGCCACGGGCCGCCGCTCGGCACCGTACGTGGCCAGCAGGGCTTCCGGGGCACGGCCCGAGAGCACAGAGCCGAGCTTCCACCCGAGGTTGAAGCCGTCCTGCATCGACACGTTCATGCCCTGGCCCGCCTTGGCGCTGTGCGTGTGGCACGCGTCGCCGGTGAGGAACACCCGGGGCGTGCGTCCCGAACCGTCGATCACGTCGTCGAAGCCGTCGGTGACCCGGTGACCGACTTCGTACACGCTGTGCCAGGCCACCTCGCGGACATCGAGTGTGTACGGGTGCAGGATCTCGTTCGCGCGGCGGATGATCTCCTCGATCGGCGTCTGCCGTACGCGGTGGTCATCGTCGTCTGCGACCTCGCCCAGGTCGATGTACATGCGCGAGAGGTATCCGCCCTCCCGCGGGATGTGCAGGATGTTGCCCGCCTCGGAGTTGATCGCGCACTTGGTGCGCCAGTCCGGGAAGTCGGTGTTGACGAGCACGTCCATGACACCCCAGGCGTGCGCGGCCGAGGCGCCCACGTGCGTGCGGCCGATCGCCTGACGCACACCGCTGCGGGCGCCGTCGCAGCCGACGACGAACTTGGCACGGATGGTCCGCTCCTCACCCGAGCGCTCCCCCGCGACGTAACGGATGCCGACCTCGACGGGGTACTCCCCCTCGTCGTGCACCGTGAGGCCGGTGAACTCGACCCCGTAGTCGGGCACGATCCGGCCGGGCCCGTTAGCCGCGGCCTCGGCGAAGTAGTCGAGCACGCGGGCCTGGTTGACAATGAGGTGCGGGAACTCGCAGATGTCGTAGGCGTAGTCGGAGGTGCGCGAGGTGCGGACGATCTCGTCGCGCTTGTCCGGGTTCGGACCCCAGAAGTTCATCCAGCCGATGTTGTACGCCTCGGCGATGATCCGCTCGGCGAAACCGAACGCCTGGAACGTCTCGACACTGCGCGGCTGGATGCCGTCGGCCTGGCCGAGCGGAAGGCGCCCGTCGCGCTTCTCGATGATGCGGGTGGAGATGTCGGGATACTGCGCCATCTGGGCGGCGAGCAGCATCCCCGCAGGCCCCGACCCGACGATGAGCACATCGATCTCGTCGGGGAGGTCGGCGGGCCGCGCAACCCCGATGCCGGCGGCGCCCTGCACGCGCGGGTCAGCGGAGACGTAGCCGTGGTGGTGGAACTGCATCGTCGTCGATTCCTTCCGGACGTCATCGTCGGGTGTGTCTGTCGGAGGTGGTTCATCGGGTCTTGCACCCGACGCCATCGTGTTCTATATTCGAACACAACGTTCTACTATTGAACACAGCCTAAACCGCGCCGTCCGCGATCGCAAGGGAGCACCCGCATGCCCGACAGCACGATCCCCTCGCCCGCCTCCCAGACTCTCAGTCGCGGCATCCGCATCCTCGAGGTACTCGCCGATGCCCGCGGCCCCCTGACGATCGACGAGATCGCGTCCCGTCTCGGTGTGCACCGCTCCATCGCGTATCGCCTGCTGCGCACGCTCGAAGACCACGGGCTGGTCACGCGCGACGCCTCCGGAGCCGTGAATCTCGGGGCGCGCATGGCAGCACTCGCGGCCGGGGTCGCGCACGACCTGCAGGCCGAGGCGCTTCCCGAGCTCACGGCGATCGCCAACGAACTCGGCATGACATGCTTCCTCGCCGTCCTCGACGGCACCGAGTGCATCACGCTGGCCAGCGTCGAGCCTCGGCACGCGGTCGCGAGTGTCGCCCAACGCCCCGGCGCCCGACACCCGGTGTCGGTCGGCGCCCCAGGGAAAGCGATCCTCGCGCAGGTGCCGGTCGCGGAATGGCCGGATGAGGTTCCCGCATCGCTTCCTGCCGACGTCGATGCGGCGCGTGCCCGCGGCTATGCGACGAGCCACGACGAGGTCATCCCCACCGTCCAGTCCGTCGCGGTCCCGCTCACCCTGCGCGGACAGCGCCCGGCCGCGATCGCCGTCGTGCACGTGGCAACAGACCTCGACGATGCCGAGATCGCCGCGCGACTCCGACAGGCGGCGTCCGACATCCGCGACGCTCTCGACGGCTGACGCGCGCGCAGCCCTCGAGACGAAGCTCCCGCCGCGCTTCCTGTCGTCGCCGTGTGGCAGACGACAGGAAGCGCGACGGGAGCACGTCATGCCATCCGCGCGAGGTCAGGCCTTGGCGAGTCCGTAGATCGGGCTGACGGACTGCTCTTCCTCATGATCCGGTCCGAGCGGGATGCCCGAGCGGTCGCGGAGCAGCAGGGTCGCGACGAGACCCAGTACGGTCATTCCGGCCAGATACCAGGTGACGGCCCCCGTCGAGCCGGTCGCCTTCACGATGGCCGTCGCGATCGTCGGGGCGAACGCACCGCCGGCGATGGCGCCGATCGCGTACGAGATCGAGACACCGGAGAACCGGATGCTCGCGGGGAACAGCTCGGCGTACAGCGCCGCCTGCGGACCGTAGGTGAATCCGAGGCCGATCGTGAGGATCGCCAACCCGGCGAACAGCAGGCCGATCTCGCCGGTGTTGACCAGCGGGAACAGCGTGAACACACCGACCAGCTGCAGCGCCCAGCCGACGATGTACGTCGTGCGGCGGCCGATGCGGTCGGACAGCCACCCCGCGAGGAGCGTGGTGAGCAGCCAGGTGACCGCGGATCCGGCGACCGCCCAGAGCACGGGGCCGCGCTCGAGGCCGATGGGGCCGGCAGGGTCCGTGGCGTACCCCTGGATGTATCCGCCCGTGGTCATGTAGCCCACGGCGTTGTTGCCGGCGAACACGAACGCGGCGATGATCACGAGCAGCAGGTGCTTGCGGAACAGCTGCGCGATCGGCATCCGCGCCTTCTCCTTGCGCGCGGCGAGCTCGGTGAAGACCGGGCTCTCCTCGACCTTGCGGCGCACGTAGTACCCGACGAGGATCAGCACCACGCTGAGCAGGAACGGCACACGCCAGCCCCACGCGAGGAACTGGTCGCCGGGGGCGATCACCGTCATGAGCGCCATCACACCGGAGGCGAGCAGGAGGCCGAGAGGCACGCCGATCTGCGGGGACGCGCCGAAGATGCCGCGCTTCTTGCGGGGCGCATGCTCGACGGCCATCAGCACGGCACCGCCCCACTCACCGCCCGCCGAGATGCCCTGCACGATGCGCAGCAGCACCAGCAGGATCGGCGCCATCAGTCCGATGGTCTCGTACGTGGGCAGGATGCCGATGAGGGCGGTGGCCGCACCCATCAGGATCAGCGTCCACATCAGCACGGCCTTGCGCCCGAGCTTGTCGCCGTAGTGGCCGGCGAGGAAGGCGCCGAGGGGACGGAACAGGAAGCTGACGCCGACCGTGGCGAAGCCGATCAGGGCGCTGTTCTCGCCGAGCGGGGCGAAGAAGAGCTGACCGAACACGAGCCCGACGGCCGTGGCGTAGATGAAGAAGTCGTACCACTCGACCGTGGTGCCGATGACGGTGGCGAACACGACACGGCGCCGATCGGCCGCTGTCGCGATGGTTCCGGTGGGCGTGAACCCAGCCTGTGACTGCCCACTCATGGGGTGTCTCCTTTGGTTGTGACCGCATTGTCACGGCGTGCAGCGGAGCGGATCCGAAGTGCTTGCCGAGGGGTGAACCGATGATATATGATTTCGAATACGACGCACAAGGCGTCACGCACGACATCGCAGACGAGCGCAAGGAGGCGCCCCGTGACGGCCCCCATCACCCGCCCCGGCAAGATCATCGCGATCCACCTGAGCTATGCCTCGCGCGCCGACCAGCGCGGCAGGCGCCCTGCCTCCCCTTCCTACTTCTTCAAGCCGGCCAGCTCGGTCGGCGTCTCCGGTGGCACCGTCGAGCGCCCTGCCGGCACCGAGCTGCTCGCCTTCGAGGGCGAGATCGCTCTCGTGATCGGCACTCCCGCCCGCCGGGTCTCGCTCGACGACGCCTGGGACCACGTCGGCTGGGTCACCGCCTCGAACGATCTCGGCCTGTACGACCTGCGCGCGAACGACAAGGGCTCGAACGTCCGCTCCAAGGGCGGCGACGGATACACGCCGCTCGGCCCCGACCTGATCGATGCCCGCACGGTCGACCCCGCCGCCCTCCGGGTGCGCGCCTGGGTGAACGGAGAGCTCCGTCAGGAGGACACCACCGCCGGCCTCATCTTCCCGCTCGCGCAGCTCGTGGCCGACCTGTCCCAGCACTTCACGCTCGAGCCCGGCGATGTGATCCTCACCGGCACTCCCGCCGGTTCTTCGGTCATCGTCCCTGGCGACGTCGTCGAGGTCGAGGTGGATGCCCCGGAGGCCCCCGGCGCTCCGACCTCGGGCCGCCTCATCACCACCGTCACGCAGGGCGAGACGCCCTTCGACGGCGGCCTCGGATCACTCCCCGCCGTCGACGACCTGCAGCGCACAGAAGCGTGGGGCTCTCGCGAGGAGGCAGGCCTGCCTCCCCTCGAGAAGACGCACGGGCTCTCCCCCGAACTGCGCGCCCAGCTCCTCGAGGCGCCGACGGCCGGTCTGTCGGCGCAGCTCCGCAAGCGTGGACACCACTCCTGCTTCATCGACGGCGTGTCCGTGAACATCCCCGGCAGCAAGATTGTCGGCACCGCGAAGACGCTGCGCTTCGTGCCGTTCCGCGAAGACCTCTTCGCCTCCCACGGCGGCGGCTACAACGCCCAGAAGCGCGCGTTCGACGCCGTGGAAGAGGGCGAGATCATCGTGATCGAAGCCCGAGAGGATGCCACGACCGGCACCCTCGGCGACATCCTCGCCCTGCGCGCGAAGGTCCGCGGAGCGGCCGGGGTCGTCACCGACGGGGGCGTCCGCGACTTCGACGCCGTGGCCGAGATCGGTCTCCCCGTGTTCTCGCAGGGCGCGCATCCGTCCGTGCTCGGCCGCAAGCACGTGCCATGGGATGTGGACGTCACGATCTCCTGCGGCGGCGCGACCGTGCAGCCGGGCGACATCATCGTCGGCGACAGCGACGGCGTGATCGTCATCCCCCCGGCACTGGCTGCCGAGGTCGCGGCGAGCGCCGTCGCGCAGGAGATCGAAGATGCCTGGATCGCCGAGCAGGTGGCCGCCGGCCACCCCGTCGACGGGCTGTTCCCTCTGAACGCCGAGTGGCGAGCCCGCTACGAGGAGGCCATCTCCGACCGGAGCGCCGCCGACCGGAGCGCCGCTGACCGGAGCGCCGCTGACCGGAGTGCACGATGACCACGACGGCGGCCAGCAAGTCCGAGGTGGCTTACGAGTGGCTCCGCTCCCGCATCACGGGTCATATGTTCAGCCCTGGATATCGTCTGGTGCTGGGATCCATCGCGGACGACCTCCAGATGAGCGTCGTCCCGGTGCGCGAAGCCATCCGCCGCCTCGAAGCCGAAGGACTCGTGACGTTCGAGCGCAACGTCGGCGCACGCGTGACCCTCGTCGACGAGAGCGAATACGCCCACACCATGCAGACGCTCGGCCTCGTCGAAGGCTGCGCCACCGCGCTCTCCGCTCCCCTTCTCGACGACGCCGCCCTCGATGAGGCCACCCGCATCAACGAGCGGATGGCGCAGATGCTCGACCAACTCGACGCCCACGCCTTCACCGAGCTCAACCGCCAGTTCCATTCGGTGCTGTTCGAGCCGTGCCCCAACCCGCATCTGCTCGATCTCGTGCACCGCGGCTGGTCGCGGCTCTCCGGCATCCGCGACACGACGTTCGCATCGATCCCCGGACGCGCCCAGCACTCGGTCGAGGAGCACACCGAGATCCTCGATCTCATCCGCGCGGGTGCCGACCCTCTCGAGATCGAACTCGCCGCCCGCAACCACCGCTGGCGCACCATGGACGCGTTCCTCGACGCGCTGCACGCCCGTTCCACCCAGACGACTTCCGACCAGACGACTTCTGCCCAGACGACCGGAGAATTCTCATGACCGATTCGCGCATCCCCGCCGACCTCCCCGACCACATCCAGCACTACATCGACGGCGCATTCGTCGACTCCGTCGATGGAGACACGTTCGACGTGCTCGACCCGGTCACCAACCAGGCGTACACGACGGCCGCAGCGGGCAAGAAGGCCGACATCGAGCTCGCCGTCGCCGCCGCGAAGCGCGCGTTCGATGAGGGCCCCTGGCCGCGCATGCTCCCCCGCGAGCGGTCGCGGGTGCTGCACAAGATCGCCGACATCGTCGAGTCGCGCGATGCGCGTCTGGCCGCGCTCGAGTCGTACGACTCCGGCCTCCCGATCACGCAGGCACTGGGTCAGGCCCGTCGCGCCGCCGAGAACTTCCGCTTCTTCGCCGACCTGATCGTCGCGCAGTCCGACGACGCCTTCAAGGTGCCAGGGCGCCAGATGAACTACGTCAACCGCAAGCCGATCGGCGTCGCCGGGCTCATCACGCCGTGGAACACGCCCTTCATGCTCGAGTCGTGGAAGCTCGGTCCCGCGCTCGCGACCGGCAACACGGTCGTGCTGAAGCCTGCCGAGTTCACGCCGCTCTCCGCGTCCCTCTGGGCAGGCATCTTCGAGGAGGCGGGGCTGCCGAAGGGCGTCTTCAACCTCGTGAACGGCCTCGGCGAGGACGCGGGCGACGCGCTCGTGAAGCACCCCGACGTGCCGCTCATCTCCTTCACGGGTGAGAGCTCGACCGGACAGCTCATCTTCGGCAACGCCGCGCCGTTCCTCAAGGGGCTGTCGATGGAGCTCGGTGGCAAGTCGCCCGCCGTGGTCTTCGCCGACGCCGACCTCGAGGCCGCCGTGGACGCCACGATCTTCGGCGTCTTCTCCCTCAACGGCGAGCGCTGCACGGCCGGATCCCGCATCCTCGTCGAGCGCTCGATCTACGAGGAGTTCGTCGAGCGCTACGCCGCTCAGGCGAAGCGCGTCAAGGTTGGTTACCCGCACGACCCCGCCACGGAGGTCGGTGCTCTCGTTCACCCCGAGCACTACGAGAAGGTCATGAGCTACGTCGAGATCGGCAAGACCGAGGGGCGCCTGGTCGCCGGCGGCGGTCGTCCCGAGGGTTTCGAGGAGGGCAACTTCGTCGCGCCGACCGTGTTCGCCGACGTCTCCCCCGACGCCCGGATCTTCCAGGAGGAGATCTTCGGACCCGTCGTCGCGATCACGCCGTTCGACTCCGACGAGGAGGCGCTGTCGCTCGCGAACAACACCAAGTACGGACTCGCCGCCTACATCTGGACCAACGACCTCAAGCGGGCGCACAACTTCGCGCAGTCGGTCGAGGCCGGCATGGTGTGGCTGAACAGCAACAACGTGCGCGACCTCCGCACCCCGTTCGGCGGCGTGAAGGCCTCGGGTCTCGGTCATGAGGGCGGCTACCGCTCGATCGACTTCTACACCGACCAGCAGAGCGTGCACATCACGCTCGGGCCCGCCCACAACCCGACCTTCGGCAAGAACTGACCCACTGTCTCGTTCCGGTCGCACTCTCCGCCGCCCCACCGACGCGGATGCGACAGAGAGTGCGACCGGAACCTCACGCAAGGACGCTGACATGACACACCGCGACGACATGACCCTGACCTCCTCCGGCTTCTACGTCTCCCAGGAGGCGCCGATCCGCTCCGAGAACCCCATCGCGACGCCGCAGAGCTCGCCGCCGGACATCCTCCGCTGCGCGTACATGGAGCTCGTGGTCACCGACCTCGCGGCCTCGCGGCAGTTCTACGTCGACATCCTGGGCCTGTACGTGACCGCGGAGGACGACGAGGCGATCTACCTGCGGTCGACGGAGGAGTTCATCCACCACAACCTGGTGCTGCGCAAGGGCCCGATCGCCGCCGTGGCCGCGTTCTCGTACCGGGTCCGCACTCCCGAAGACCTCGACCGCGCGGTGGAGTTCTACACCGAGCTGGGCTGCGATGTGCGACGCGATGAGAACGGCTTCGTCACGGGCATCGGCGACTCGGTGCGCGTCGTCGACCCGCTCGGCTTCCCCTACGAGTTCTTCTACGCGACCGAGCACGTCGAGCGGATGTCGTGGCGGTACGACCTGCACATCCCCGGCGAGCTGGTGCGGCTGGACCACTTCAACCAGGTCACCCCCGATGTGCCGCGCGCCGTGGGGTTCATGCAGGATCTCGGATTCCGCGTCACGGAGGACATCCAGGACGACGAGGGCACCGTCTACGCCGCCTGGATGCGCCGCAAGCCCACGGTGCACGACACGGCCATGACCGGCGGCGACGGCCCCCGTATGCACCACGTGTGCTTCGCGACCCACGAAAAGCACAACATCCTCGCGATCTGCGACAAGCTCGGCGCGCTCCGCCGCTCCGACTCGATCGAGCGCGGCCCCGGGCGTCACGGCGTCTCGAACGCCTTCTACCTCTACCTGCGCGACCCCGACGGGCACCGCGTCGAGGTGTACACGCAGGACTACTACACGGGCGACCCCGACAACCCGGTCATCACGTGGGACGTCCATGACAACCAGCGTCGCGACTGGTGGGGCAACCCCGTCGTCCCGTCCTGGTACACGGATGCCTCGCTGGTCCTCGACCTCGACGGCAACCCGCAGCCGGTCGTGGCCCGCACCGACGACTCCGAGATGGCGGTCACGATCGGCGCCGATGGTTTCTCGTACACGCGCGCGGACGACGACAAGGACATGCCCGAGTACAAGCAGGGCGAGTACAAGCTGGGCCACCAGCTCTAAGGGGGCACGGATGCTGTCAGCAGAGACGATCACGCAGATCGCGGCGGAACTCGCGGAGGCCGACCGCACGCACTCCGTGATCCCGCGCATCACAGCTCGGTACCCGGAGGCCACGGTCGAGGACTCCTACGCGATCCAGGGGGTCTGGCGCGACTCGCAGATCGCCGCGGGTCGCCGACTCGTCGGTCGCAAGATCGGATTGACCTCGAAGGCGATGCAGCAGGCCACGGGCATCACCGAGCCGGACTACGGGGTGATGTTCGACGACACGGTCTACGACTCGGGAGCCGAGATCCCGGTCGACCACTTCTCGAACGTGCGCATCGAGGTCGAGCTGGCCTTCGTGCTGAAGACCCCGCTCGAGGGCCCCGACTGCACCCTCGACGATGCTCTCGCGGCGATCGACTACGCCGTCCCCGCGCTCGAGGTGCTGAACTCGCACATCGAGCTCGAGGGCCGCACGATCGTCGACACGATCAGCGACAACGCGGCGTACGGCGCGATGGTGCTCGGCACCGTGCGCAAGCTCCCCGATGAGATCGACCTGCGCTGGGTTCCCGGTGTCCTCTCCCGCAACGGCGAGATCGAGGAGACCGGTGTCGCCGCCGGGGTGCTCGGTCACCCGGCCACCGGGGTCGCGTGGCTCGCGAACAAGTTCCATCAGCACGGCGCGCGTCTCGAGGCTGGAGAGATCATCCTGGCAGGATCGTTCACACGCCCGATGTGGGTGTCGCGTGGCGACGAGGTGCTGTGCGATTACGGACCGATGGGAACAATCGCATGCCGCTTCGTCTAGCCCCTTCGTTCCGCGAGCAGATCGCGGACTCCGATCGCCCCTTCGTGGGCATGTGGGTCTGCTCCGGCAGCCCGCTGCTCGCCGAGGTCGCCGCGGGGTCGGGACTGGACTGGCTGCTGATCGACATGGAGCACTCGGCGAACACGCTCGAGTCCGTGCTCGTGCAGCTCCAGGCCGTCGCCGCGTACCCGATCGCCCCGCTCGTGCGGGTGCCGTCGAACGACACCGTCGCGATCAAGCAGATCCTCGACCTCGGAGCGCAGAACCTGATCGTGCCGATGGTCTCCTCCGCAGACGAGGCCCGCGCCGCCGTCGCGGCCACCCGCTACCCGCCCGAGGGCGTGCGCGGAGTGGGCAGCGCCCTCGCCCGCAGCGCGCGCTGGAACCGTGTCGATCGCTACCTGCAGGAATCGGCGCAGCACATCTCGCTCACGGTGCAGATCGAGACGGCGGCGGGCGTCGAGGCCGCAGCCGACATCGCCGCGGTCGACGGCGTCGACGCGGTTTTCGTCGGCCCTTCCGATCTGTCCGCGTCGATGGGCCTGCTCGGCCAGCAGACCCACCCCGAGGTCACGGCCGCCGTCGAGAAGGTCTTCGCCGCGGTCAAGGCGGCAGGTAAAGCCGTCGGCGTCAACGCTTTCGACCCGGCAACCGCCGACGCCTACTTCGCCGCCGGTGCCGACTTCGTGGCCGTCGGAGCGGATGTCGCTCTGCTCGCACGGGCGTCCGAGGCTCTGGCCGCGCGCTTCATCGCCACCGACGACTCCTCCCGCGCCAGCTACTGACCTTTCGAATCGCGCACGTGGCTGTGTCCAGGACCTGGATGCAACCGTTTGCGCGATTCGAAGGACTCCCGCCCGTGGCAGGATAGCCGGGTGCACAGGAGCGAGGTCGTGAGGTGAGCCGCGGGCTCGCCGCGATGCAGGACCGCAACTTCCGCTGGTTCTTCCTCGCCCGGGCGATCACGATGATCGCCGGGTCGATGTCCTCGATCGCCCTCGCCTTCGCGGTCCTGGAGATCGACAACGACGCGCGATCGCTGTCCTTCGTGCTCGCCGCCTTCACAGTGAGCAACATCGTGTTCGTGCTGTTCGGCGGCGTGATCGCCGACCGACTCCCCCGGGCGCTGATCATCCAGGCCTGCTATGTGGTCGACATCCTGTCGATCGGCACGATCGCCGCGCTCCTGTTCACGGGCAACGCCACGATCCCGCTCCTCGTGATGCTCTCGATCGTCAACGGCGCTTCGACGGCGTTCGTGCTGCCGGCGATGCAGGGCATCATCCCGCAGCTCACGACTCCCGAGCATCTGCAGCAGGCGAACGCGATGCTGTCCTTCGTGCGCTCAGCCGTGACCATCGGCGGCCCGATCATCGCGGGCGTCCTGGTGGCGACCGCGGGCCCGGCCTGGGCGATGGTCGTGCAGGCGACCGGATGGGTGATCGCGATCCCGGTGCTGGCCCTGGTGAAGCTCCCTCCCCCGTCGCACGCGGGCGGCACCACGATGTTCCACGACCTCCGCGTCGGATGGCGGGAGTTCTGGAGTCGCTCGTGGCTGTGGACGATCGTGCTGGCCTTCATGGTCATGAACGCCATCCACGTCGGCGCCTGGGGTGTCGTGGGCCCGTACATCGCGAAGAACAACGATCTGCTCGGCATCACCGGATGGGGCTGGGTCGTGAGCGCCGAGGGCGCCGGCGTGCTGCTGATGACGCTGCTGCTGATGTGGTTCCCGCTGCGACGGCCGCTGCGCTACGGCATGATCGGCATGGCCGCCTTCGCGATCCCCGTGACGATCCTGGGCGTGCATCCCGCGGTGGTCCTGCTCGCCATGGCCGCGTTCATCGCGGGGGCGGGGGCCGAGGTCTTCAGCACGGGGTGGAACCTCGCGATGATGGAGAACATCCCCGGCGAGAAGCTCTCCCGGGTGTCGAGCTACGACATGCTCGGCAGCTTCGTCGTGATGCCGATCGGCACGCTCGTGTACGGCTGGCTGATCACACATGCCGACCCCGCGACAGTGCTCATCGCCTCGGGTGCCGTGTACGCGGTGATCGCGCTGGCCACCCTGATGGTGCCGAGCGTCTGGCGGATGGGACGCCCGGAAGCCGCGACGATCTCCGCGTGAACTAGCGGATTCATAGCATCGACCGCGAGACTGTCGGCATGACCTTCGCCGCGCTCCAGCCCCTCGCCGATCGTGCCGCCCTCTTCGTCGCACTCCGTCAGGATGCTCTCTCCGCCGCCGCCGATGCCCTCGGCGAGCACCGCTGGGACGCGGACCTGGCTGCCGGCACGCTGACCTTCACGGCCGACGCCGATCCGTCCCGCCAGCTCGTGGCCCGCGCGCACCTGATCGCGACGATCGCACCGGGACCCCGGTCGCTGCTGTGGGCCTGGGCACACCCGAGCGGCGACCCGCAGGGAGTCGCCGCGCAGCTGCACGCATACGGCAATGAGCACGGCGTCGCCGAACTCACCACCGCCGAGGTCGCGTTCCCCGCCGAGGTCTCCGGCGACGACGAATGGATCGCCCAGGCGGCCCACACGGTCGGCGGCGTCGCGGTGGAGCTCACCGGGCGCTCCCCCTACTATTCCGCCCCGGTCGGCAACGGAACACGGGCGGTCTTCCTGCTCGACGCTCCGCTCGCGCCGCTCACGGTGGCCGATGCGGTCATCGCGCTCCCCCGCGTGCTCTCCGCCGCCGTCCTGCCCGATGCACGCACGGCGGTCTGGGACCTCGCCCGCCTCGCGGGCTGGACGCTCACCTGGACCGATGAGGCGTTCTCCGGGGCGACGGTGTCGGATGCCACGGGAACCGCGACGTTCCGCTTCGACGAGCAGGCCCGCATCAGCGGGATCGAGAGCACACTGCACAATCAGGGGTGACCGGGCACTCTCAGGGGTGATCGGGCACAATCAGGGGTGATCTGCCCTGGAGGTGTGGGATTCTGGGCGCATGAAGAACGGAATCGTCCGGTTCGCCGCGCTCTACGTGTTCGACGTCGCCGTGCTGCTGCTGATCGGCCTGCTACTGCCCGGTGTGTCGGTCGGTCTGAACGCGCTGTGGGCGTCCGTCATCCTGACCCTCGCCGCCCTGTTCGTGAAGCCGCTGCTCGCCGGGGCCTTCCGCACGTCGGCCGCGAAGTCCGCCGCCGAGCGCACCAGGACCGGCGAGAAGGTCGTGCAGTACGTCCTGGTGTATCTCGTCGAGCTCATCATCTGGGTGCTCACGGTGTGGCTGAGCGGGGTGCGTGCCTCCGGCTTCTGGGCGTTCGTGCTGCCGCCGCTCGCACTGCTGTTCGGCTGGATGATCTACGACCAGATCGACGATCGGCTGCGGGCGAAGGCGGGCGAGATCTACGATTCGGTGCAGGCACGCGTGCAGGGAGGCGCGAAGGCCCCATCCTCCGCGCCCTCCGCGCCCGCCGCGCCGCCGGAGTCGCCGGAGACCCGCGCCGCCCGTGACGAGCTCCGCGACGGGCTGACGCCCGAGCAGCGACGGATGCTCGACGAACTGGGCTGATCCGGGCGGTACGCGCCCGGAACGAGGAAGGCGCCCTCCCGTCACCGGGAGGGCGCCTTTCCTGCGCGAAGGGTCGTCGTCAGAGCGACCGTTCGGCCGCTTCCACGACGTTGGTCATGAGCAGCGCGACCGTCATCGGGCCGACACCTCCCGGGTTCGGGGAGATGTAGCCCGCCACGTCGGCGACATCGGGGGCGACGTCGCCGAACACGAGGCTCTTCCCCGTCTCCTCGTCGGTCTCGCGCGTCACACCGACGTCGAGAACGGCCGCGCCGGGCTTCACGTCTTCCGCGCGGATCAGGTGCTTCACGCCGGCCGCGGCGACGATCACGTCGGCCTCACGCAGGTAGCGCGGCATGTCGACGGTGCCGGTGTGCGTGAGGGTGACCGTGGCGTTCAGGTCGCGCCGGGTGAGCAGCAGTCCGATCGAGCGTCCGATCGTGACGCCGCGCCCGACCACCACGACATGCTTGCCCTTGAGGTCGTAGTCGTTGCGCAACAGCAGTTCGATGACCCCGCGCGGCGTGCATGGCAGCGGCGTGTGGATCGGGCTGTTGACGTTCAGCACCAGGCGCCCGAGGTTGGTCGGGTGCAGGCCGTCGGCATCCTTGGCCGGGTCGATCCGCTCGAGAATCGCGTCGGTGTCCAGATGCTTGGGCAGCGGCAGCTGCACGATGTAACCGTGGCAGGCCGGGTCGGCGTTGAGCTCGTCGATCAGCGCTTCGACGTCGGCCTGGGTCGCTTCCGCCGGCAGCTCGCGCTGGATCGAGTTCATCCCGATCGCCTCGGACTGCCGATGCTTCATACCCACGTACAGCTGCGACGCCGGGTCGGCGCCCACGAGCACGGTGGCGATCCCGGGCGTCACCCCCTTGCTCTTCAGCGCGGCGACGCGCTCGGTGAGCTCGGCCCGGATCGCGGCCGAAGCCGCCTTCCCGTCGAGGATCTTCGCGGTCATGGTGTCTTCCTTACGTCGTCACCGCCGAGTGCACGGCCTCCCGTCGAGCGCACGGCTTGTTCACGTCGACAAGCCGTGCGCTCGGCAGTACCCCGTGCACTCGCGAGAGGGAGGTGCTGCGGAATTACTGCTGCAGGTCCGGGTAGAGCGGGAACGCGGCGGCCAGGGCGTCGACGCGGGCGCGCAGGGCCTCGACGTCGGCCCCCGGGAGCAGCGCGAGGGCGATGATGTCGGCCACCTCGGTGAACTCGGCATCACCGAAGCCGCGGGTCGCGAGCGCGGGCGTGCCGATGCGCAGGCCCGAGGTCACCATGGGCGGACGCGGGTCGTTCGGGACGGCGTTGCGGTTCACGGTGATGTGGATGTCGTGCAGGAGATCCTCGGACTGCTTGCCGTCGATCTCGGCGTCGCGCAGGTCGACCAGAACCAGGTGCACGTCGGTGCCGCCCGAACGTACGGAGATGCCGGCGTCCTTCACGTCCTGCTGCGACAGGCGCTCGGCGATGAGCTTCGCCCCGCGCAGCACACGCTCCTGGCGCTCCTTGAACTCGGGAGTGCCGGCGAGCTTGAACGCCGTGGCCTTGGCCGCGATCACGTGCATGAGCGGTCCGCCCTGCTGCCCGGGGAACACCGCGGTGTTGATCTTCTTGGCGAGCTCGGCGTCGTTGGTGAGGATGAAGCCCGAGCGCGGGCCGCCGATCGTCTTGTGCACGGTCGAGGAGACGACGTGTGCGTGGGGCACCGGGTTCGGGTGCAGACCTGCGGCGACCAGACCGGCGAAGTGCGCCATGTCGACCCAGAGCAGCGCGCCGACCTCGTCGGCGATCTCACGGAACGCGGCGAAGTCCATCGTGCGCGGGTAGGCCGACCAGCCGGCGATGATGACCTTCGGCTTGTGCTCGATCGCTAGGCGACGCACCTCCGCCATGTCGATCGTCGAGGTCTCGGGGTCGACACCGTAGGCGACGATGTCGTACAGACGGCCGGAGAAGTTGATCTTCATGCCGTGCGTGAGGTGGCCGCCCTGGTCGAGGGACAGACCGAGCAGGGTGTCGCCGGGACGGGCGATCGCGTGCAGGACCGCCGCGTTCGCGGAGGCGCCGGAGTGCGGCTGCACGTTCGCGAACTCCGCACCGAACAGGCTCTTCGCCCGCTCGATCGCGAGGGACTCCGCGACGTCGACCTCTTCGCAGCCACCGTAGTAGCGGCGTCCGGGGTAGCCCTCCGCGTACTTGTTCGTGAGCACGGAGCCCTGCGACTGCAGCACCGAGACGGGCACGAAGTTCTCCGACGCGATCATCTCGAGGAAGGTCTGCTGGCGCTTCAGCTCGCGATCCAGGACCTGAGCGATCTCGGGGTCGACCTCGGAAAGCGGGGCGTTGAAGTAACGGTCGGTCATGATGACGTGCTCCTTTGACAACGGATTCGAAAGGGGTGTTCCTATCGGCCCAGGCGCGCGGTCGAATTCCGTGGTCAGTCGCTCCCCGGTGGTAGTCCACCCAGACGCCAGTCGCGACGGTTACGAGCATAGCCGATGCGAGCCGCCGCGCACGCTGCCGTCTCATGGCGGTCGCAGAATCGATTCGAGTTCTGCCATTCCGCTGAGCGGCACCGACGGGTAGGTTTTGTTCATGGTCCTTCCTCATCCTCTTCCGCTCGTTCCCGTGCCCGTGTCCGCCGTCGCACGAGAGGGACGGATGCCGATCACCGCGAAGACGCGCGTGCGCGGTTCCTCCCCCGCAGCCGCCCAGCTGATCGACGCGGTCGAGCGCCGCAGTGGCATCCGGCTCTCCGTCGTCGACGAGGCCCTCGCCGACATCGAGTTGATCGTCGACCCGGAATCCTCGGCGCCGGAAGGCTACACACTCGAGATCAGCGATCAGGCCATCGTCGTCGGGGCCGACGAGGCAGGGCTCTTCTACGGTGTGCAGACACTGCTGCAGCTGCTGCGCCAGGACGACTCCGGTTGGGCGCTGCTCCGCGCCGACGTCGCGGACTCCCCGCGTTTCCCGCGACGGGGCGTCATGCTCGACGTCGCCCGGCACTTCTTCGGCGTCGACGATGTGAAGAGGTTCATCGACAGCACGAGTGCGCTCAAGTTCAACCACCTGCACCTGCACCTGAGCGACGACCAGGGGTGGCGCGTGCACATCGACTCCTGGCCGCTGCTCACCGAGCGCGCCTCCGGCACGTCGGCGAACGGCGACCCCGGCGGCTTCTACTCGAAGGACGACTACCGCGAGCTCGTGGCGTACGCCGCCTCGCGCCACATGATCGTGATCCCCGAGATCGACCTGCCCGGGCACACCCACGCGATCGGCGTGGCCTACCCCGAGCTCGTCGAGGCGCCGGTGCTGAACGACAACCTCATCGCGGATTCCGCGCGTCTGGGCCAGCCGTTGCCCGTCGCCGGCGAGACCTACCTCGGCTGGGGTGTCGGCCATTCCAGCGTCCGCATCCACGAGGAGCGCACGTACGAGTTCGTGCGCGACGTCGTCCGCGAGTTGGCCGAGATGACGCCGGGGCCGTACATCCACATCGGCGGCGACGAGTCGCTCGGCACTCCCCAGGCCGACTTCGATCTGTTCGCCGCGCGCGCGACCTCGATCGTCGTGGAAGAGGGGAAGATCCCGATGGCCTGGCACGAGATGGGCTCCGCGGCGAACATCGCCGAGGGCACCGTCGGGCAGTACTGGGGGAAGACCACGCCCGAAGGCACGCACGCCGAGGAGGCCGCCCATTTCGTCGAGCGGGGCGGCGCTCTCCTCATGTCGGCGGCTGACGTCACCTACCTCGACATGAAGTACACGGAGGACTTCCCCCTCGGACTCACCTGGGCGGCGATCATCGACGTCCGCTCCGCCTACGAGTGGGAGCCCACCGCGGTGCTCGACGTCCCCGAGGCCGCGATCCTCGGTGTGGAGGCCCCTCTCTGGTCGGAGACCACCCGCACGATCGACGAGGTCGAGCAGCTGGTCTTCCCGCGCGCCGCTGCGCAGGCCGAGGTCGCCTGGTCGCCACGAGAGACACCGGAGCGCACATGGGAGTCGTTCCGCCTGCGGGTCGGGTCGTTGGCGCCGCTGTGGAAGGCTGAAGGGGTCGATTTCCACCCCGCAGACGAGATCCCCTGGAGCGCACGTTGAGCACCCACTCCTCTTCGACCGGTTCGCTGGTCATCCACTCGGCGCGGATCATCGATCACGGCGACATCGTCGAGGACGGCTGGATCCGGGTCGAGGACGGTGTCGTGACGGCCCGCGGGACGGGATCGGAGTGGACGCCGGCGGACGAGATCGTCGACGCGACCGCCGTCGCCGGCGCGGGCGCCCTGCTCACTCCCGGCTTCATCGACATCCACGGGCACGGAGGCGCCGGTGCCGCGTTCGACGACGGCGTGGAGGCGATCCGCACCGGACGAGACCTGCACCGCGCGCACGGCACCACCCGCGCGGTCATCTCGCTCGTGACCGCGTCGCTGGACTCCCTCGCCCGCAGTGTCGCGCTCATCGCGGATCTGACCTCGACGGATACCGACATCCTGGGATCGCACCTCGAGGGGCCCTTCCTCGACCCCGGGCATCACGGAGCCCACGAACCCTCGCTTCTCCGCCATCCGGCGGCCGCGGATGTCTCCCGCCTCCTGGATGCCGGCCGCGGCACCGTCCGTCAGGTCACCATCGCGCCGGAGCTCCCCGGCGGGATCGACGCGATCCGACAGATCGTGGCAGCGGGCTCTGCGGCCGCCGTCGGCCACACCGATGCGGATGCCGCCATGGCGATCGCCGCGTTCGAGGCGGGAGCCTCCATCCTCACCCACGCGTTCAACGCGATGCCGGGGATCCATCACCGCGCTCCGGGGCCGGTTCTCGCGGCGGCGGCCGATCATCGTGTGGTGCTCGAGGCCATCGCCGACAACGTGCATCTGGACCCGCACGTCGTCAAGCTCGTCTTCGACTCCGCCCCCCGGCGGGTCGCGCTGATCACCGATGCGATGGCGGCCGCCGGGAGTGCCGACGGCCACTACGACCTCGGCGCGGTGAGCGTCACGGTGCGCGACGGCGTGGCGAGGGCTGACGACACCGGATCGATCGCCGGATCGACGCTGACGCAGGACGTGGCCCTGCGGCGGGCCGTGCAGGCAGGCGTGTCGCTGCCCGAGGCCGTTCGCGCGCTCACGGAGACGCCGGCACGGGCGATCGGCCGCGATTCTGCTCTCGGCGGTCTGCGCAACGGGATGCTCGGCGATGCCGTGCTCCTGGATGCGGAACTGCGCGTCGCGCGCGTGTGGTCAGGACCCCGGCTGCTCGTCTGAGACGGCGCCGCGCGCGACGCGCAGCTCTGCGCTCTCCGGTCATGCATGTGTGACGGGGCGGGAGGCCGCCGTTCCCCAGATCGGCGGCCTCGTTCCCCCTCGTGAGACGGGCGGCCGGGTTCTCCTCCCCCGAGGATCCCGACCTGCCCGACCAGTGCGAATGCCCCCCGCACCAGTGCCTGGATCCCGCCCCCCGGTGGAATCCTCACGGCTGTCTCTATGGGATGAGACGACGCTCCTCCCGATTCATTACGCGACTTCTCGAAATTCTTTCGAGAAGTTCTTCCCGATCCTCGGATCGAACGTGCGGGAGGCCGCCGTTCCCCAGATCGGCGGCCTCGTTCCCTCTCGTGAGACGGGCGGCCGGGTTCTCCTCCCCCGAGGATCCCGACCTACCCGACCAGTGCGAATACCCCCGCACCAGTGCCTGGATCCCGCCCCCCGGTGGAATCCTCACGGCTGTCTACATGGGATGAGACGACACTCCTCCCGATTCATTACGCGACTTCTCGAAATTCCTTCGTATGAGTTTCGGGGACCCCCGACATCCGGCTCCGGCGGCACCGCTGGCGAACCCGGGCATCGCCTTGGAGTTCCGGGAAAGGGTGGCTTCCCTGGGAGATTCGCGAGAGAATGGAGAAGTCGCGTGATGAGAGGCGCTCTCATGCGTCTCTTCCCGTGGAGGCGCACCTGCGCCCGGCGACAGATGGATGATTATGCACGAAGAGAACACGACACACGACGAAGCGATCGGCGACGCCGACCTGATCCTCCGCACCCGTTCGGGCGACACGGAGGCGTTCGGTGAACTCTGGCGACGACACTACCCGTCGGGACTCTCCGTGGCCCGCTCGGTCACCTCGTCGATCGACCCCGATGACCTCGTGCAGGAGTCGTACACGCGCATCTATCAGGCGATCATCAAGGGGGGCGGACCGAACGGGTCCTTCCGCGCCTACCTGTTCACGAGCATCCGCAACACGGCGGCAGGCTGGGGACGCGCCCGCCGCGAGACCGCGATCGATGAGCTCGACGCCGTCGCCGACCCCGACACCACCGATCAGGCCGCGAGCGAGGCACTCGACCGCAGCCTCACCGCGCAGGCTTTCCGCAGTCTCCCCTCCCGCTGGCAGGAGGTGCTCTGGTACACCGAGATCGAGCAGATGAAGCCGCAGGAGGTCGGCCCTCTCCTCGGGATGAAGGCCGGCGCCGTGTCGCAGTTGGCCTTCCGCGCCCGCGAGGGTCTGCGCGAAGCCTGGATCCAGGCGCATCTGCGCAGCGCCGAAGACGGCTCCGAGTGCCAGTGGACCATCGAGCACCTGGGCGCCTACTCACGTGGCAACCTCAGCACGCGCGACCACAAGCGGCTCGAGCTGCACCTCGATGAGTGCGCTCGATGCATGATCGTCGCGGCCGAGGCGAAAGATGTCTCCAAGCGTCTCGCCCTGGTGCTCCTGCCTCTCGTCCTCGGCGTCACCGGCGCCGCCGGCTACCTCGCCACGCTGCAAGGCGCCGGCACGCCGATCGTCGCGCTGGCGGCCATGCCGTCGAGCATTCCCGGAGCCGTCTTCGCCGGTGACCCCGGTGCTTCACACGCCGCGACGGGCCTCGCCGCGACCGGTGGTTCAGGTTCCGGTGGCGGGGCCGGCGGCTCGGCGGGAGGCACTGCCGGCTCATCCGCCGGTGCCGGATCCGCGGGTGGTGTGTTCACCGGGATCGGCGCGCTCGTCGGTGTGGGATCGGCCGCTCTGGTGGTGGCCGGTGTCGTCGCTGCCGCCACGATCCTCCCCGGACTCGCCGGTGCCGACCCGGCGACCTCGCTTCCGAGCGCGGGGGACGAGGACCCGTCGTCGATCTCGGCGGACGTCGGACCGGACGAGAAGCTGAGCCTCGACGAGCCCGTCGTCATCGAGCCGCCGGTCACCGTACCGGAGCAGCCTCCTGCGCCGCCGGCCGTGGATCCGGTGCCGGGAGCAGATGAGGTGGGTCCGGCCGCCGCCGCGCCTCCCGCCACCCTCCCTCCCGTCACACCCCCTCCGGTCACGGTGCCACCCGTGGACCCGGTCGACCCCGTGGACCCGGTCGACCCCGTGGATCCGGTCGACCCGGGTGTCCCCACGGAGGCTCCCGCGTGGGAGACCGCCACCATTTGGTTCAACGGCCTCCAGGTCCACTACAGCGTTCCGATCACCGGAATGGCCGGTCAAAGGGTCGAGGCCCTTCTCGACGACAGCACCGGCGGCGGTGACAGCATCCTGCTCGACGAGTCCGGCTTCGGCGTCATCGATCTCCGCCCGACTTTCTGGCAGTTCGTCGACGCGGACATCACAACCGTCACCTTCCGTTACGTCCTCGCGTCGGGCACCAGCCCCTCCACGGTCACCACACTGCTCGAGCTCGAGCCCAACCGTCCCGAGGGTCCGGAAGAGGAGGCTCCGATCGTGTCCGCCACCGCGACGCCGGACACCGCGAGCGATGTGTCGACCACCTCACCTGCGGCGTCCGAGCCGACGTCGGTGGCCGACCCTGTGACGGCTCCCGCACCTGCACCCGTCGACCCCGCACCCGTCGAGCCCGCGCCCGTCGAGGTCACGCCCGTCGTGGCCATGCCCGTCCCCGCAGACTCGACCGCAGCCGCACCTGCGCCCCTGGCCGAGGCCGCCGCTGCCCCGGCTGAGGACGCCCCCGCCGCCGAATAGACTGGATCCATGTCCTCGGATCCCGCTCCCGTCCCCGGCGTCGACCGCCCGGTCATCACCGCTCTCGACATCGTCCGCGCCGTCGTCCTCATCGTCGCCGTGGCCTCTCTCGCCCTCTGGGGCTTCGCGAGCTGGGACCTTCCCTGGAACGTCGTCATCGGCGTCGGGGCCCCCGTCGTCGTGATCCTGATCTGGGCGCTGTTCCTGTCGCCGCGTCCGGTCCTGCGCGTGCACCCTTTCCTCCGCGCCGCCGTCGAGTTGCTGATCTACGTCGGAGTCACCATCGCCTGGTGGTCGATGGGCCAAGCGCTCATCGGCACGGCCTTCGCCCTCGTCGCGGTGGTCGCCGGTGTGCTCAGCGGCCGACGCGCGCTGTCCTGAGGCTTCTCTCGTGAGCACACCGTCGTGAGCACGCCATCGTGAGCGCCCTCTCCCTCCTGCAGGAATCCCTCGGAGCGCTCGTCGACACCGACGACGCCTCGCTCGAACAAGCCAGGGCCGACCGCTCCGGTCATGCCGCAGTGGGCCGTCCACTCGCCGTCGTCCACGCGGAGCGGATCGAGCATGTGCAGCAGACCATGCGCATCGCCACCGCCACCCGCACTCCGGTCGTGATCCGCGGCGCCGGAACCGGGCTGGCGGGCGCCGCGAACGCAGGAACCGGCGAGGTCGTGCTGTCGCTGCGCCGGATGACAGCGATCAACGAGATCCGTCCCGATGATCTGCTCGCCGTGGTCGAGCCCGGAATCCTGAACGCCGACCTCAACGCCGCACTCTCCGAGCACGGGCTGTGGTGGGCGCCCGACCCCGCCAGTCGCGACATCTCGACCGTCGGCGGCAACATCGCCACGGGCGCCGGCGGTCTGCTCTGCGCCAAGTACGGCGTCGTGCGCGACGCGGTACTCGGGGTCGACGTGGTGCTCGCGGACGGGCGGCTGATGCACCTCGGGCACCGCAGCGTCAAAGGCGTCACTGGACTGGATCTCACCGCACTGATGGTCGGCTCGGAAGGAACGCTCGGAGTCGTCGTCGGGGCCACCCTGAAGCTGCGCCGGCTCGTCCCCGGCGAGAACTGCACCGTCACAGCGACCTTCCCCGGCGTACGCACCGCGGCCGCCGCGTCTGCCGCCGTCACCGCTGCCGGCGTCCAGCCGGCGATCATGGAGCTGATGGATGCCGCGAGCCTCTCCGCCGTGCATGCTCTCCTCGCGCTCGCTGTTCCCCCGGAGGGCGCGGCCCAGCTGACCATCCAGACGGACGGCCCGGCGGCTGCCGCCGAAGCGGACACGATTGCCGCGATCCTGCGCGACCACGAGGGGGCGGTGATCGTCTCCCATGACCGCGACGAGGGCGAGCGCCTCCTCGCCGTCCGACGGTCGATGCATGCAGCGATGGCATCGCTGGGCACGACGCTGATCGAAGACGTCTCGGTACCGCGCAGCGCCATGCCGGCGATGTTCGACGAGATCGCGCGCATCGAGCGCGAGTACCGCATCGTGATCCCGACGGTCGCCCATGCCGGCGACGGCAACCTGCACCCGAACTTCATCTTCGAGGGGACGGAGACGCCGCCGCACGTGTGGGCGGCAGCAGACGAGCTCTTCCGCGCCGCCATCCGTCTCGGCGGCACCCTGACAGGCGAGCACGGCATCGGAGTCCTGAAACGGCGCTGGCTCGCCGAGGAGTTGGGTGACGACCAGTGGCAGCTCCAACGTCAGATCGCCGCCGTGTTCGATCCGCTCGGCATCCTCAACCCCGGAAAGGTGTTCGCCTCCGATGCCTGACATCCATGTGAGCGCGGCGGTGATCGTCGACGAGTCCGGACGCGTGCTGGTCGTCCGCAAGCAGGGCACGACCATGTTCATGCAGCCGGGCGGCAAGCCCGAGGCCGGCGAGTCCGCCGCGCAGACGCTGATCCGCGAGCTCGACGAGGAACTCGGGCTGGTCCTCGACGAAGCCGCCCTCGAGCCCCTCGGCACGTTCGTCTCCGCGGCAGCGAACGAGCCGGGGCACCGGGTCGTCGCAGAGGCTTTCGCGACCTCCGTCGACCCCGGGGCGGTGAGTGTTCAGGCAGAGCTCGCCGAGCTGCGGTGGATCACCCCGGCCGACGTCGCCACGCTTCCGCTGGCGCCGCTGAGCGTCGAGCACCTGCTCCCGATCGCCTGGCCCGCGTCGGCGAGCTGAGCACGCCGGCGCGGGGCTCGGGCGCGCGTCAGATGCCCTGCCAGGCGGGCTTGTTGGCGAACGTGTAGCGGTAGTAGTCGGCGAGTGCGAGGCGCGACGCCGCGGCTTCGTCGACCACGATCGTGGCGTGCGGGTGCAGCTGGATCGCGGAACCGGGCAGGAGAGCCGTGAGCGGTCCCTCGACCGCTCCGGCGACGGCCTCGGCCTTGCCCTCACCGAAGGCGAGCAGCACGAGATGACGCGCCCTCAGGATCGTTCCGAGCCCCTGCGTGATGCAGTGCATGGGAACGTCGTCGATCGAGTCGAAGAAGCGGGCGTTGTCTTCGCGCGTCTGCTCCGTGAGCGTCTTCACGCGAGTGCGGGACGCGAACGACGATCCGGGCTCGTTGAAGCCGATGTGTCCGTCCGTGCCGATGCCGAGGATCTGCAGGTCGACGCCCCCGGCGGCATCGATGGCCGCCTCGTAGTCATCGCCCGCGTGCTGGATCGTCGCCTGCGCACCGTTGGGGACATGGATGCGCTGCGGGTCGAGGCCGAGCGGCTCGACGACCTCACGGGTGATGACGGAGCGGTAGCTCTCCGGGTGCGCGGGGTCGATCCCGACGTACTCGTCGAGGGCGAAGCCGCGCACCTGCGAGACGTCGTGACCCGCGAGCTGCGTGCGCAGCGCCTGGTACACCGGCAGCGGTGTCGATCCGGTGGCGAGGCCGAGGACCGCATCCGCACGACGCGCGATCAGCTCCACGATCTCGGTGGCGACCAACGCACCGGCAGCCTCGGCATTCTCGACGATGACGACCTCAGCCATGGGGAACGATCTCCTTCTCGGTGATGGAAGCGCCGACGAGTGCGGCGCCGAATGCGGCGGCGGGAGAACCCGCGGGGAGCAGTTCGATTCTCTCATCCAGGCGGAGCGACCGCATGAACGGTGACGCCTCGGCGCCCGCGTGCAGGGCGGCGCGGATGCCGTTCTCGAGCCGGTCTCCGAGAGCGGTGAGTCCTCCCCCGATGACCACCGTCTCGACGTCGGCGGAGAGCACGAGAACCCGCACGGCGGCTGCGGCTCCGTGGTAGAGGTCGTCGCGAAGGGAGAGTGCCAGCGGATCGCCGGCGTCCGCCGCGTCGAAGATGTCCCGGATCGGCAGCGCACCGGGGCGACCCCACGCCTTGGCCAGCGCGCCCCCACCGCAGAAGGTCTCGACGCAGCCGTGCTGTCCGCAGCCGCACAGTCGTCCACGCGGATCGACCGAGAGGTGACCGACCTCGCCGGCCGTTCCCCGCGCGCCGCGCCAGATGCGCCCGTCGATCACGATTCCGGCGGCGACGCCCGTTCCGAGGTTCAGGTAGGCCATGGACCCGGCGACTCCGCTCAGCACCGCGGCTCCGAGCGCCGCGGCCTTCACGTCGTTCTCCACCCGGAAGGGGACACCGAGTGCACGCTCGGCCGTGGCAGCGAGGTCCAGGGACTCCACCCCGAGGTTGACGGCGTGATCCACGCGGCCGGCCTCGGCGTCGACGAGTCCGGGGATCCCGATCCCCACGGATCCGACGTCGTCGAGGGCGAATCCGCTCTCGACGGCGAGGGCGGTGACCGCCGCGACGATGCTCTCGACGACGGCGTCGTCACCCCAGCCGGTCGGTCGGCGCAGTCTCCCCCGGATGTCTCCGGACGGATCGACGGCGACCGCGTCGATCTTCGTACCGCCGACGTCCAGGCCCACTCGAATGGGCCGACCGGAGCGGTCGGCACTGCCGGCACCCGTCATCGGATGCTGCTCCCTGCCGTGACGGTGATGGTGGCGTCGACGATCACGACACTCCCAGCTGTCCGGAGAGCACCATGACGGCGGCTCCTCGCAGGACGATGTCCTCCTGGTGCGTCAGCCGCACCACGACATCCTCGAAGACGCCCTCAAGGGTCCGCGCGTGCAGCGTCTCGATGGCGGCGTCGATCAGGATGCCGTCGAGCAGCTCGGCCGGTCCGGAGAGCACGACCTCGGAGAGATCGAGCGCCGCGACGATCGGGGCGACCGCGATGGCCATCCGCGTTCCGGCATCACGGAGGATCTCGTCTCGCGCATCGGGGTCCGCAGCGATCGCCGCGCCGAGGCGGCTCACGCTGAGCCACGCTTCGAGACAGCCGTCCTTGCCGCACGCGCAGCGCGGTCCGCCGTCGGTTCCGACCACGACGTGACCGATCTCCCCTGCGGCGAAGCGGCTGCCGAGCAGAGGCTGGCTGCCGGTGATGAGACCGGCGCCGACGCCCTTGCCGATCTTGATCAGCATGAAGTCGGCCTTGGCGTCACCGAAGGTGTACTCCGCGAGCACCGCTGCGTTGGCGTCGTTTCGGGCGAGGACGGGAAGGTCGAGGTCGACGCCGAGCTTCGCCTCGAGCGGGAAGTTCGTCCAGCCGAGGTTGGGCGAGCTGAGGACGAGGCCATCGGGACGCACCACACCGGGCGTGCCGATTCCCACACCCAGCAGAGGCTGGGTCGATGCGGCGACGAGGGCGTCCGCCAGCTCACGCAGTGCCGCATAGGCCGCCTCGCCGTCGGGCGATGCGGGGCGGGCCACCTCGCGCCGCTCGAGCACATCTCCGTCGAGACTCAGCACCGCACCGGTGAAGGCGTCCGGTCCGGAGAGGTCGAGACCGACGATCTGATGCCCGAAGCGGTCGATGTCGATGAGGATCGGCGGCTTGCCGGGGCCGACGGCCTCACGGACGCCCATCTCGATCACGATGCCGTCGGCGATGAACTCTGCGACCAGGTCGGAGATGGTGACCCGGGTGAGTCCGGTCTCCCGGGAGAGGTCGGCACGACTCATCGCGCCGGCGTGGTAGAGCGTCTGCAGCACGAGGGCGCGGTTGTGCCCTCGTGCGTGCTCGGGCAGCACCTTGGATCGTGAGCGCAGGTGGCGCCCGGGGCCGAAGGCGTGCGCATTCGCACCGACGTACTCTGACGGCGATGCGGAACGCTGTTCATCCGAAACGGACATGTTTGTTAGTAGACCTTACGAACAAAATTTGCGCAACCTCTACCCGCGGACGCGCGAGCAGGGTTACCGAAACGTTACATTACTTTCGATCGTCTTCGGCGACCGTGTTCGAGCGCTCGAGGAGACGCTCCACCAGGCCCGCGACGATCTGCTCCCGCGCCTCGATCGTGAGCGGCTTCCCCGGCACGCCGGGACGGCGCTGAGCGGGTTGCGGACCGTCAAGGGGACGATACCGCACCCCGGCGGCGGCGAGCCGGCGCAGATGGGTCGGCAGGCGGCGTCCGAAGCCGGCATACGGTGCGGCGTCGCCTCCTTCCCAGAGTCTCTCGGCGATCGCCGAGAGACGCGGGAACACCGCGAAGTCGACGCGATCCGCTGTCGGCAGATGCTCGCTCCACACGTTCGCCTGTCCCCCCACTGCGCCATCCACGACGCGCAGCGTGTAGGCGCGCTCGATCGTGAGCGGCGGACCGACCCTGATCGGCTCCTCCTCGGACTCCGACTGCGGGTAGTCGAGATAGACCTCGAGGTCGGGGCACGCCACGACCTCGATACCGAGACGCAGCGCCTCGCGCATCGCCGCCGGGCCGCGCCAGGCGAGGATGCGCACCCCCTCGGGGACATCCCCTTCGAGAACCTCGTCCCAGGCAAGCGCGGTGCGCCCCCGGGAACGCACGTGCGCCACGAAGTGCGCGGTGAACCACGGCTGCACGTCATGCGGCGTGGCGATGCCGAGCTCACGCATCCGCGCGCCGGCCGCTGCGCTCTGCGCCCACTCGGTGACCGGCACCTCGTCGCCGCCGATCCCGATCCACTCCGAATCGAAGGCATCGCACAGCGCATCGATCGCCGCACGTCCGAAGGCCAGAGCGGCATCCGTGGGCGCCAGGGTGCGCGGGTTCACCCCGAAGCGCTCCCAGGCGGAGGGCGCCGGCTCCCCGACGTCGAGGTTGCCGAGCTCGGGGTACGCGGCGAGGCCCGCCTGGATGTGCCCCGGCAGTTCCACCTCCGGCACGAGGGTCACGAATCGCTCGCGAGCGTAAGCGACCAGATCGTGCAGTTCCGCCGTCGTATAGAACCCCTCGTGCACACCGGGGACGACGGTCGACGACGGACCGTGTCCCAGCTGTGTCGCCTCCCGCCGCCCGCCCACCTCGGTGAGCCGGGGGAAGCCGGGCACCTCGAAACGCCAACCCTGGTCGTCGGTGAGGTGCAGATGCAGGACATTCAGGTGATGGTCGGCGAGAAGGTCGATGAACCGGCGGACCTCCTCGACGCTCCGGAAGTGCCGGGCGACGTCGAGCATGGCTCCGCGCCAGCTGTACGCGGGCGCCCCTTGCCAGACCCCCGCGGGGATCAGCGCCGTCGTGGCATCCGAGTCCCGGAGCTGTCGCAGTGTGGTCGCGCCCCGGAACACGCCCACGGGACTCGCGCCCCTGACCTCGATCCCGGACGCGCTCACGGTCACCCGGAAGGCCTCGTCGCCGATGCGGCCGGCGACGGCGGCATCCGCGCCGAGGGACTCGTCGATCACCAGACGGATCGGCGAGAGTTCGCCGTCGCCTCCCTCGCCGCCCAGGCGCGCCACGGATGCGCGGAGACCAGAAGCGGTGAGATCAGAAGCGGTGAGACCGGAAGCGGTGCGGATCGGCGTCCGTTCCGTCCACAGGAATCCCGGGGCGGCCGGATCGATACGCGCATCGACGCGCGGCACCGTCGCACGGTGCGGCGGCGGCGGCATCCGCAGCGCGCGGCCGGGAGTGAGTCCGGTGACGTCACCGTCCGACACCACCGGTACGCCGTCGACCAGTACCTCGACGATGCCCTGCGGGGCGGCGAAAGGCGCCTCGAAGGTCGCTCCCGCCGCGATGGTCTCCGGATCGAACAGCACCAGATCCGCGGTCGCACCCTGCGTGACGATGCCACGGGGTGCATCGCCGCGATCGAGCCCCAGACGCCTGGCCGGAGTTCCGGAGAGGTGACGGACGGCCTCCTCCCAGGTGAGGATGCCGAGTTCGCGCACGTAGTGCCCGAGGTATCGCGGGAATGTGCCGCGCCCGCGCGGGTGCGGCCGGGCGCCGATCAGGATCCCGTCGCTTCCGCCCGCGTGCCGCGGATGCCGCATGATCGCGCGGACGTTCTCCTCATCGCCGATGTGCATCAGGATCCCGGTGGCCCCGGCGTCGTCGATGATCGTGTCGAGCACCACATCGACGGCGCGGCGGCCGGTCGTGGTGGAGATCTCGGCGATGGTGCGTCCGACGAGATCGGCCAGGGCCGGATTGGCGGTGCCGGAGATCTGGATCTGCGTCCAATCGGCCTTCTCACCGTGGAAGCCGTCGCAGCCGACCTCCTCGAGCTCCACGCGCACGGCCTCTCGGCCGGCGCTGTCGAGACCGGCGATGGCGCCGAGCAGATCGCCGGTGGCTGCGAGCCTGCTGGGCAGCAGTGCGGAGAGGGTGGTGGCGCCGGGAAGATAGGGATACGTGTCGAGCGTGACGTCCACGCCATCCGCGATCGCCTCGTCGACCAGAGTCAGCAGGTCACGCGCGCGCCCCCGGTTCGGAGCGAAGTTCATGGTGGCATGGGTCAGATGCACGGGGCATCCGGTGCGACGGCCGATGTCGAGCGCTTCGCGGTACGCCTCGAGCGCCCCTCCCCCGTAGCTGCGGGTGTGCGGCGCCCAGTAGCCGCCGCGTTCGGCGACGACGCGGCACAGCGCCTCGAGCTCGGCGGTGTCGGCGTACATCCCCGGCGTGTAGGTGAGTCCGCTCGACATCCCGAACGCTCCCGCATCCAGCGCTTCGCCCAGGAGGTCGGCCATGGCGGACACCTCGGCCGACGTCGCCGGACGGTTCTCATGACCGACGACCATCATCCGCAGGTTCCCCTGCGGTACGAGGACAGCGGCGTTCGCGACCGCTGCGGCGTCGATCGCCGCGAGCAGATCGTCCATCGTCCGCCATGGCACCTCGGCGGGCATGCCGTTCCATCCGGCGATCTGCGCGGGGATGACCGCGGCCGCCGCATCGTCGAGGGGCGCGTACCCGAGCCCGTCCTGACCGAGCACCTCGGTCGTGACGCCCTGGCGGATCTTCGCGTCGTGCGCGGCACCGCTCAACACGGCGAGTTCGCTGTGCGCATGCATGTCGATGAATCCGGGGGCCAGCACGAGGCCGTCGGCTCCGACCTCCACAGCCCCGTCGGGAAGCGCGAGCACCGGCTCCGATGCCCCTTCGGGGATGATCGCCACCACCCTCTTCCCCTCCACGGCGACGTCGGCGACATACCTCGGCGCGCCCGTCCCGTCGATGACGGTGGCTCCGCGATAGACCCGGACCAGGCCGGCGGCCGCCTTCTCCGCGCTCAGAAGCATGTCGCCACCGCTCCGATCACCCGCGGGTCGGCGGCGTCCGGATCGTCGATCACCGCGACCACCCGCCATTTGTCGAACGCCGTGCAGGGATGTGAAAGTCCCAGCCGCACGACATCGCCGACGGCGACCCTCGCGTCATCCGCGAGGCTCAGGAACGCGTGCTGGTCGTTCAGCGCGGTGATCGCACCCGCGACGCTCTGGGGAACGGGCAGGTCGAGATCGAAGGGCACGTCTCGACGACCGGCGTCGAGCAGCGCGAGGCCGTCCTCGGGCTGCGACACCACGCGCGACCAGGCGTGCATCGCAGAACGCAGCGGTGCGGTCCCGGTGAGCGGCCCGAAGGGCGACATGCGGGAGTAGAAGCCGTCGTCGTGGATCTGGAAGGCGCCGGAGCGCAGCACGACATCCGCCTCGGCGCCCACCGTCCCGAGCACCGCCGCCGCCCGGTCGGGGAAGGAACTGCCGCCGGCGCTCAGCACAGGGCGCACGTCGTCCGGGTACTCCAGCCGCGTGTGCAGCTCGATGAGCGTCTCCAGGTAGGCGTCGACCGCGGCCACGGAGGTATCGCTGCGGTCCGGCCCGAACGGCCCCTCGTATCCGGTGACGCCCGCGAGGCGCAGTCCCGGGGCGGCGGCGATGGCCTGCGCGATGCGCTCCCCCTCCGCCACCGTGCGCGCGCCGGTTCGACCGTGTGCGCCGCCCAGCTCGACCAGCACGTCGAGCGGACGCGACGCATCGCGCATGCCGTTCGCGAGGATCATGACGCCGTCGAGGGAGTCGGCCCAGCACAGCACACGCAGCCCGTCGTCCGCACCGAGCAGGGATCCCAGTCGGCGCACCGCCGCGGGATCGGTGACGGCGTTCGCGATGAGCACGGTCGAGACGCCGGCATCCACGGCCACTTCGGCCTGCCAGGGCGTCGCGACCGAGATCCCCCACGCGCCCGCGTCGAGCAGCCGCTGCCACAGGGCCGGCGCCATGGTGGTCTTGCCGTGTGGAGCGAGCAGCACGCCACGGTCTTTCGCCCAGGTGAAGACGGTCTCCTCGTTGTGCGCGAGGGCACCCTCATGCACCGTCAGGACCGGGGTGACCAGATCGGAGAGGTGCAGGCCGGCCTCGGCCACCTCGGCGAGACGCAGTCCCGCAGCATGCGCCGGGAAGCCCTTCGTCCAGGCGCCGATAACGGGATCCGGAATTTGTAGAGGCATCTAACAATGCTACTAGGCTTGACGGCATGACCGAGAAGATCCGCGTTTCCACCGATGCCGCCCCCGCCCCCGCCCACACGTTCTCGCAGGGGATCCGCAAGGGCCCGTTCGTGCAGGTGTCCGGTCAGGGGCCCGTCGATCCGACGACGAACGAGTACCTGTTCCCCGGCGACGTGGCCGCCCAGACCACCCGCACGCTCGAGAACGTGAAGGCGATCGTCGAAGCCTCCGGCGCGACGTTCGACGATGTCGTGATGCTGCGCGTCTACCTGACCAAGCGCGAAGACTTCCCGATCATGAACGACGCCTACGGGGAGTTCGTGACCGCGCACACCACGAACGGGGTGCTGCCCTCGCGCACCACCGTCTTCACCGGCCTGCCGCGCGAGGAGATGCTGGTCGAGATCGACGGCATCGCCATCGTCGACTGACCGGGGCGAAGCGGGGAGGAACGCTATCACGGACCGTTGCCTCCCCGTTACCTCCCATCCCGTACCATTGGACGTCAGGACACGTTTGAGAACCGGGGGGTGAAGTTCGTGACCGATCTGATTTCTGCGCCGGGCGCAGCAGCCGAGGCGCGTGGAGACGACTCCGCGCCCACTGCAGTGCTCACTCCCACGGACGCTCCCACCGAGACCGTTCCACCGACCACAGGCGACCAGCCCCTGGCCTGGGCACCCATCGAGCCGTCTCCCAAGAAGCGCCGCCTCGGCCTCTGGATCGGACTGGGCCTGGGGGTCGTCGCACTCGGCGCCGGCGCCGCATCCATGATCCTCATCGCACCGGGCACCACGGTCGCGGGAATTCCCGTCGGATGGATGACACCTGGAGCCGCAGCCGACGCCATCGACTCCCACCTGGCCGAGACCGAGATCACTCTCACGGGAGACGGAGACGGCACTGTTCTGACCGGCGCCGACCTCGGCGTCACCGTCGACGCGACCGCTCTCGCCGACAAGGCCTTCGCCGAGCACCCGCTGTGGAACCTCGGCGCGTGGATGGGCGACCCCGTGCCGGCGGAGATCGCATTCGACTCCGAGAAGGCGACCACCGCACTGCGCGACGCGGTACCGACCAGCTTCGACGACCCCGTGGACGCGGGTGTCGTCTTCGATGCCGCGAGCGGCACCTTCGTCATCACCCCGGCCGAAACCGGAACCGGCATCGACCTCACCGCGCTCAACGCCGCCTTCACCGAGGCGGTCGGCGAAGGCCGTACCACGCTCGAGTACTCGGGCGACGCGGCCGAGGCCCTGCCCGCCGTCTCGGACGACGATGCCACCGCCACGGCCACGGCTCTCAACACCATGCTCCCCACCGTCGGGTTCTATGTCGGCGAGGAGCGCACCGTGCCGGTGGACCCCGCCGTCGTCGCCACCTGGCTCACGGTCTCGGACGACGACGGTCAGCTGCGCATCGACGCCGATCCGCAGGCGATCCAGGCGACCGTCGACGGTCTTCCCGCTCTCGTCGACCGCGCGCCGGTCAATGCGACCAACATCGTCAACTCCGCCGGCACCGTGCTGCGCGCAGAGCAGGAGGGCGTCGCGGGGCGAGCGCTCGGAGACACCTCCGGCATCGCGGAGAAGTTCGCCGACCAGCTCGCCGCCGGCAACGGCGCCTTCGCGCTTTCGGTCACCGAGACCCCGTTCGAGACGGTGAGCCTGTTCCGCCGCATCGACATCAACCTGAGCTCCCAGCGCGCCGTTCTCTACGAGAACAACGTGGTCGTGAACTCGTGGGCCGTGTCGACCGGCCTTCCCGGAACGCTGACGCCCACCGGCAACTTCACGGTCTTCGCGCACACCCGCATCCAGGACATGGGCTGCTACGAAGGCGCCCCGTACTGCACCAAGGACGTGCCCTGGATCACCTGGTTCGCCCCGAACATCGGCTTCCACGGCACCTACTGGCACAACAACTTCGGCCAGCGGATGAGCCACGGTTGCGTCAACCTGCCGATCGACCTCGCCAAGTACGTCTACGACTGGTCCCCGAAGGGCCTCGAGGTCTCCGTCCACTACTGACGAGCACTGTCCCTCTGCGCACGCGGAGGGACAGACACGTCCCCCGCTGCCGACGAGCGCATCGTCGCGCTCCGGCATCACGCGATCAGGTCGAGTCCGGAGACAGGAGGCGCCACCCGCGCACCCGTACGCCCGACGCGGGATTCCGCGCGGACACGACGCGGGCTTCCGCGCGGGCACGCAGAAGGGGGCGGACGCCGCGGCGTCCGCCCCCTTCTGTCGACTTGTGCGTCGACTGCTCAGCGCAGTGCGTCGACGATACCGTTCAGCGTCGCGGACGGACGCATGACCGCTTCGACCAACGCGTCGTCCGGACGGTAGTAGCCGCCGATCTCGGCGGGCGCGCCCTGCACGGCGTTGAGCTCGGAGACGATGGCCTCCTCGTTCTGCGCGAGCGTCGCGGCGATCGGTGCGAACGCCGCAGCGAGGTCGGCGTCCTTCGTCTGCTTCGCCAGCTCCTGAGCCCAGTACAGACTCAGGTAGAAGTGGCTGCCGCGGTTGTCGATCGTGCCCAGAGCACGACCGGGCGAGCGGTCCTCCTCGAGGAACGTCCCGGTCGCGGCGTCCAGCGTCTCGGCGAGCACTCGGGCCTTCTCGTTACCGGTGCGGTCGGCGAAGTGCTCGAGCGAGGCAGCCAGCGCGAAGAACTCACCGAGCGAGTCCCAACGCAGGTAGTTCTGCTCGACGAGCTGCTGCACGTGCTTGGGCGCCGAGCCCCCGGCACCGGTCTCGAACAGGCCGCCGCCGGCGAGCAGCGGCACGATCGAGAGCATCTTGGCGCTCGTGCCGACCTCGAGGATCGGGAACAGGTCGGTCAGGTAGTCGCGCAGCACGTTGCCGGTGACCGAGATCGTGTCGAGCCCGTGACGCATGCGAGCGAGCGTGTAACGCGTGGCCTCCTCCGGCGCGAGGATGGTGATCGTGAGGCCCTTGGTGTCGAGGGTCGCGAGACCCTGGTGCACCTTGGCGATGATCTGCGCGTCGTGCGAACGGTTCGCGTCGAGCCAGAAGACGGCGGGGTCGCCGGTCGCACGGGCACGGGTCACCGCGAGTTTGACCCAGTCCATCACCGGGATGTGCTTGGTCTGCGTCGCGCGCCAGATGTCGCCCTTGCCGACCGTGTGCTCGATGAGCACGGTGCCCTCGCTGTCGAGCACCTGGACGATGCCGTCTGCCGCGATCTCGAACGTCTTGTCGTGGCTGCCGTATTCCTCAGCCGCCTGCGCCATCAGCCCGACGTTGGGAACCGTGCCGATCGTGGCCGGGTCGAGCGGACCGTTCGCGATCACGTCGTCGATCACAGCCTGATAGACGCTCGCGTACGAGGAGTCGGGGATCACGGCGAGCGTGTCGGCCTCTTCGCCCTCCTTGCCCCAGAGCTTGCCGCCGTTGCGCACCAGTGCCGGCATCGACGCATCGACGATCACATCGCTCGGCACGTGCAGGTTCGTGATGCCCTTGTCGGAGTTCACGTACGACAGACGCGGGCCCTCGGCGATGGCCTTGTCGAAGGCCGCGGCGATCTCGGCGCCGTCAGCCACGTTCGCGAGACCCGAGAGGATCGAGCCGAGCCCGTCGTTCGCGCTGAGGCCCGCAGCGGCCAGCTTGTCTCCGTACTGCGCGAACACGTCTGCGAAGAACGCTTTCACGACGTGACCGAAGATGATCGGGTCGCTGACCTTCATCATGGTCGCCTTGAGGTGCACCGAGTACAGCACGTCGTCGGCCTTGGCCTCTTCGAGCGTCTGGGCGAGGAACGCGTCGAGCTCCTTGGCGGAGAGGAACGTCGCGTCGATGATCTCGCGCGGGAGGACCTTGAGCCCCTCCTTCAGGACCGTGACCGTTCCGTCCTCCGCCGTGTGGCGGAAGCTCAGCACGTCGTCGTGTGCGGCGACCCAGGAGCGCTCGTTGTGCTTGAAGTCGTCGTGACCGAGAGTCGCGACGCGCGTCTTGGAGCCCGAGGCGAAGGGCTTGTTGCGGTGCGGGTGCTTCCTCGCGTAGTTCTTCACTGCCAATGGGGCACGTCGGTCGCTGTTGCCCTCACGCAGCACCGGGTTCACGGCGGAGCCCTTGATGCGGTCGTAACGAGCGCGGACGTCCTTCTCCTCGAGCGAGGACGGCTCGTCCGGGAAGTCGGGGATGTCGTAGCCCTGCTTCTGAAGCTCGGCGATGGCCCCCTTCAGCTGCGGAATCGACGCCGAGATGTTCGGCAGCTTGATGATGTTCGCCTCCGGGAGCGTGGCGAGACCGCCGAGCTCGGCGAGCGAATCGCCCACCTGCTGCTCCGGGGTGAGCTTCTGCGGGAAGGCGGCGAGGATGCGGCCTGCCAGCGAGATGTCGCGCGTCTCCACCTCGATACCGGCCTGGCCGGTGAATGCCTGGATGATCGGGAGGAACGAGGCGGTGGCGAGCGCCGGTGCCTCGTCTGTGTACGTGTAGATGATGGCGTCGTCGGTCACCGGGAGGTACTCCGTTCGCGGGGAAATTTGTCTCGATACCAAGATACCTGAGCCGGTCTGGCCCTGCGGCCTCGGCCCACGACCGGTGGCCACCCCATATCGACGAACGGCCAGAGCGCAGCGAAATGTTGTCCGGAAAGGTGTCGCGCCTGCCGGGAGGGGTTAGCCTGGGTCCATGTCCGAACTGCGCATGGTCGAACTCTCCGCTGCGACGATCGTCGCCGTGAACAACCTGTCGCTCAAGCCCGGGCAGGAGCAGTTCCTCGCTCCGGTCTCGTACGGGATCGCAGCGACCGTCATCAACCCGCAGACCTCCTGGCAGCGGGTGATCCTGGACCGCAACGAGGTCGTGGGCTTCGTCAGCGCCAACTTCGACGCGGAGGCACCGGAAGAGCACTTCCGTTCAGTGCTGTGGCGCATCAACGTCGATGCCGACGACCAGGGCCGCGGTGTCGGCCGGTACGCCGTTGAGGCGCTCGTCGATGAGGCCCGCGCGCGCGGCGTCGACCACGTCAACGTGATCTACGAGGCGGGCGAGGGCGGTCCGGAGACCTTCTTCCACCGTGTCGGCTTCACCCCCGTGGGCGAGACCGCCTACGGCGAGGTCATCGCCGAGATCCGGGTCACGACCTAGGCCGGGCGGCGGGGTCTCGAATCCCCTCCCCCATCGAGACCTCGTCGCCCTTTCACGGGGTTTCGGGGGAGCGCTCTCACGACCTCCTCACGTGACGCACTGTCGTGGCGTCCCCCTCGTGACTCAGGGGCGTTCGTCCGGCTTGCCACCGCCGGGCTTGCGCCGATTCGTCCACGACGTGAGGGCGGCCGCAGCCGCACCGGCCGCTCGGTCGAGGGCTTCCGCGGAGCGGCTGAGCATGTCCTGCGCAGCGTCCTGCCACGCTGCCGTGGTCGGCGCCTCCCCCGCCTGCACCTTCGCGGCGTGCTCGGCCGCTTCGAACGCGCGCTCGAGCTCGGCGACGGCATCGCGATAGGCGGCGAACTCCGCCGGGGTGATGCGTCCGGCCGCCGCGCGGCGCATGTCCGTCGCGTGGCCGGCAGCACGGAAGTAGGCCGCCGTCTCGGGACTCTTGACGTCGGTCATCGCCGGATAGGAGATCTGCAGTGCCGGATCGGTCTCGTACCGCATCCACCGCGCCGTCACAGCATCGTGAGCGGCGTGCAGCCGCTCCAAGGGACGGGGCTCCGATGCCGAGGGCACCGCGGCCCGCGCCGCGTTGAGACGCACCTGACGCGCGCGGACATCGGCCGAGGCGGCCTTCGCATCACGCTCCCGCTCCTTCAGCATCCGTCGCGCACCGGCCACCTGTTCGGCCGTCGCCCGCTGCGCCGCCCGCTCAGCGGTGACGCGAGCCAGGTCGGCGCGTGCGATCTTCCAGGCGGTGCGCCTCTCGGCCGCGGCCAGTTGCGCCTCCCTGAGATCATGACGCGCAGCATCGACTGCGAGGCGGCGTCCGCTCACCGTGCTGTTGCGACGACGCATTCCCATCACCCCCACCGTCCCCGCGGCGACCGCACTCGGCGCGATCCACCACCACTCGGCAACGAGCAGCAACGGGTCCATACCTCGATGCTACCCACGCACCGCGCTCGATGCGCGCCCCCGGACGTTCGCCCGAGGTCTCGACTGCTGCGGCCGTGATCGCCTCGCCGGGACGATGAGGCGGGCGTGGTCGCAGCAGTCGAGAGGGCGATCAGACGAGCGTCTCCTGCCACGCCGCGTGCAGCTGGGCGAACTTGCCTGTTCCGCCGATGAGCGCGGCAGGGGTGTCATCCTCGATGATGCGTCCGTGCTCCATCACGAGAACCCGGTCGGCGATCGCGACCGTCGACAGGCGGTGCGCGATGATGATCGCCGTGCGGTCCCTGAGAAGGGTCTGCAGGGCATCCTGGATCAGTCGCTCCGACGGGATGTCCAGCGACGCCGTGGCCTCGTCCAGGATCAGCACCGCCGGGTCGGCGAGGAAGGCCCGGGCGAACGAGATGAGCTGACGCTGACCGGCCGAGACCCGACCGCCGCGCTTGTTCACATCGGTGCCGTAGCCGTCGGGGAGCGACGAGATGAACCCGTCGGCGCCCACGGCCCGCGCCGCCGCCTTGATCTCGTCGAGCGTCGCCTCCGGCTTGCCGAGGGCGATGTTGTCGGCGACGGTCCCGCTGAACAGGTAGGCCTCCTGCGTGACCATGACGATCGCGCGGCGGAGGTCCTTCGGGTGCAGCGAGCGCAGGTCGACGCCGTCGAGGGTGACCCGCCCATCGGAGGGGTCGTAGAACCGGGAGATGAGCTTGGCGAGTGTCGACTTGCCCGCGCCGGTCGTGCCCACCAGAGCGATCGTCTGCCCGGCCGGGATGTCGAGGGAGAAGTTCGGGAGGATCGTCTTCTCTCCGTTGTAGCCGAACGTCACCTCGTCGAACTCCACGTGCCCGCGGGCTTCCCAGAGGTCGATCGGCTTCTCGGGATCCGGAACCGTCGGCACCTCCTCGAGCACGCCCGACACCTTCTCCAGCGCGGCCGTGGCCGACTGGTAGGAGTTCAGGAACATCGCGATCTCCTGCATCGGGGCGAAGAAGTTGCGCACATACAGCACCGCCGACAGCAGCACGCCGACGGTCAGCGCCCCCTCTGAGACGCGGATACCACCCCACAGCACGACGATTCCGAGCACGAGGGCCGCGACACCCATGAGCCCGGGCTCGAACGTGCCGAACAGCAGCATCGAGCGACGGTTGACGTCGCGATAGTCACCGGCGATCTCCTGGAACGCCTTGTCGTTGCGCGGCTCCTTGCGGAAGGCCTTCACGGCCCGGATGCCGGTCATCGTCTCGACGAACTGCACGATCACCTTCGCGCTGATCACCCGCGACTCGCGGTAGACCAACTGCGAGCGCGAGTAGAACCACTTCATCAGGAAGAACAGCGGCACGCCGCCGATCGCCAGAATGAGACCCGACTGCCAGTCCCAGAAGCACAGCGCGATGAAGGTGAAGAGCCCGAAGAGCACGCCGGAGACGAGCTCGTTCAGACCGCCGTCGAGGAGCTCCTTGATCGAGTCGAGGTCACTCGTCTGGCGCGAGATGATGCGCCCGGACGTGTACGACTCGTGGAACTCCAGGCTCAGGCGCTGGGTGTGCAGGAAGATGCGTTTGCGCAGATCGAGCAGCACCGCCTGGGTGAGCTTGGCCGCGATGATCACGTACCACGCGATCAGCACGGCGGCGAGCGCACCCGCCAGCAGATAGATGCCGCCGATCATGAACGTCGGCATCCAGTCGGCCCGATCGATGGCCGCGGGCAGCGCGCGATCGAGGCCGATGCTGATGAGGATAGGGCCGGCGACCTGGAGGGCGGTCGACACGATCAGCACCGCGGCGGCGAGGACGATCCTCGGCTTCAACGGGCTGACCAGGGATCCGAGGAGTCGGAGGGATCGACGACGGATCTCCCGGCTCTCTTCGCGAGTGTACTCGGAACGATCCTCGTTCTGGGTTCCGGTGACGGCGGAGCTCATCGCTGCACCTCCTTCTCGGTGATCGGGTCTTCGTCGGCGGCCTGCATCCCGAGGCCCTCGCGGACCTCTTCGTCGATCTCGGCCTGCTCATCGCGGATCACGGGGATCGCGCCGGTGCGCGCCGCTTCCTCGGCCTCCAGGCTCGAGATGACGTGGCGGTAGTGCCGGCTCGACTTGAGCAGCTCGGAGTGCGTCCCCACCGCCGTCACACGACCCGCCTCGAGCAGGGCGACGCGGTCGGCGAGGGCGACGGTCGAGGGCCGGTGCGCCACGATCATGGCCGTGGTGTCGGCGAGCACGTGTCGCAGGGCCTCCTCCACGAGGGCCTCGGTGTCGACATCGAGAGCCGACAGCGGGTCGTCGAGCACGAGCACCTTCGGCTTCGCCGCGACCGCACGGGCGAGGGCGAGCCGCTGACGCTGGCCGCCGGAGAGGCTGAGCCCCTCTTCACCGATCACCGTCTCGACGCCGTCGGGCAGCGCGTCGACGAACGACGCCTGGGCGACGTCGAGGGCCTCGCGGAGCACGCGCTCGCCTTCGTCGCTGTGCACATCGAGTTCGGCACGTCCGAGCAGCACGTTCTCACGGACCGTCGCCGAGAACAGTGTCGCGTCCTCGAACGCCATGGCGATGTGCTGACGGAGCTCGGCGAGAGGGAGATCCCGCACATCGACACCGTCGAGCGTCACCTTGCCGCCCGTCACGTCGTACAGACGCGTGGGCAGCGTGGTGAGAGTGGTCTTGCCGCTGCCGGTCAGGCCCACCAGCGCCATGGTCTCACCCGGGCGCAGCACCAGGTCGATACCGTCGAGCAGATCCCGCTCGTGGGCACCGGCGTCCTGATAGCGGAAGTGCGCGTTCTGGAACGCGAGCTCCCCACGCGGGTTCTCGATGTGCACCGGGTTCTCCGGGTCGGTGATGGTGTTGGTCTCCGAGAAGATGTCGAACACGCGGTCGGTCGCCGTGCGCGCATCCAGCATGAACGAGAACAGGAAGCCGATCGACTCGATGGGCCACCGCAGCACGACCGCCATCGCGAAGAAGGCGAACAGCTGTGCCTCGTCGATCTGCCCCACGGAGATCAGCCAGATGCCGGACATCAGGCTGAGACCGAAGGCGATCTGCGGCATGAGGTCGAGCCAGAACCAGATCGACGCGATCGCGCCGGCCTTGCTCATCTCGGTCTCGCGCAGCGTCTCGGCCTGGCGGCTGAAGCGGCTGAGAGCGTGCTTGCCACGACCGAACGCCTTGAGCACGCGGATGCCGTGCACGCTCTCCTCGACACTCGTGGCGAGGTCGCCGGCCTGGTCCTGGCTGCGACGGGTGAGCGCGCCGTAGCGCTTCTCGAACAGGTAACCGCGGATCCACAGCGGGATCGCGGTCACCAGGAAGATCGTGCCCAGCAGCCAGTGCCAGCGGAACAGCAGCACGGAGCCGATGATGATCGTGAGGATGTTGACGACCAGCAGCACGAGGCCGAACGCGAGCCAGCGGCGGATGAGGCCGATGTCCTGCATCATGCGGCTGAGCAGCTGTCCGGAGCCCCACCGGTCGTGGAACGACACCGGAAGGGTCTGCAGGCGCGAGTAGAGCTCGGTGCGCATCTTGTACTCGACCTCGGTCGAGGGGTTGAGCACGAACTGGCGTCGCAGCCACACCATCAGGGCCTCGCCGAGGGCGAGAGCGAAGACGGCGACGGCACCCCAGACGATGGCGCTGATCTCACCGGAGCGAACGGGTCCGCTGATGATCTGCTCGAGCACGATCGGGATCATCAGGGCGATGACGGCGGCGATGAGCGCGCTGGCGGCACCGCCGGCGAGCCGCCAGATGACGGGCTTCACGAAGGGCTTCAGGCGCCACAGTGCGGCCGGAGTGGAAAGGGTCGATGAAGGCGAGGGATTCTGCACGGAAGGCGAGGAAGACATGTCTCTCAGACGAGTTTCGTATGGAAAGCGATTGCGGAGGGGGACGGATACGAGAGCGGACTCGTGGAGTCCGGTATCCGACGAAGAAGGGGCGGGGTGGCTCTAGGAGAGCGGACGCGCCGGGGTCGAGCCGAGAGCTGCGATCCGCGCGGTGGCGATCGTGGTCATGGTGTCCTCCTCAGGGGCTCGGCGATGTCGTCCGGTTGGCGCGACAGCCCACCAGCCTATTGCTGTGAACCAGCTGAAAGCAAGAGTCATTCCCGATTCGTCGACCGCGGCTCTCGAAGACCGCGGAGGGGGACGCCGGGAGCCTCAGGCGAGGGCTGCGGCTCCGAGCCCGGATCGGAGGAACCGCTGCAGGTTGCCGCCGAGGACGGCGAGGATCTCCTCTTCCCGCCAGCCACGACGCATCAGCGCCTCGGTCACGAGCGGGAGACCTGCCGGGCCCTCGAGGCCCGGCAGGTACCGATCGGCCGGCACGCCCTCGATCGTCGTCTGCACGCAGCACGGTGCCGTGGTGTCTTCCAGCACTTCGCGGACGAAGTCCGGCCCCATCCCGACGTGTTCGATTCCGGCGACCGACACCACGCGTTCGAAGTGGTCGATCAGTGTGTCGATCGTGTACGCGCTCTCATGCAGGTACGGAGCGAAGAAGTTGACGCACACGACTCCCCCGCTCTCGGCGACCCCGGCGATCTGGGCATCGGTGAGGTTGCGGTGGTGGTCGAACAGCGCACGGGCCGAGGAATGCGTGGCCATGACCGGGCGCGTGGCGAGCTCGAGCACGTGGTCGACCCCGCCCGCTCCGAGGTGGCTGATGTCGAAGATCATGCCGATGCGCTCCATCTCGGCGAGCGCTCGGACCCCGGTCCGCGTCAGCCTGCTGCCTGCGGCGTCTTCGCCGCTGCCGTCGGCGAACGCGCTGCGCCCGAAGTGCGCCACCGAGCCGATCCGCACCCCGAGGCGATGCACGGTCTCGAGGAGCTCGACGTCGTCGGCGATGCCGGGCATCCCCTCCAGGGCGAGCACCAGCGCGATGCGGCCCTCGCCGATCACCCGATCGATGTCGTCGCCATCCCGGCACAGACCGACGGTGTCTGCGTTGCCCTCCGCCAGCCGATGCGCGGCCTCGATCATGCGGAGGGTGCGACGCAGCGCCCCCTCCGGGCGATACACGTCATCGATGAACACGGGCAGCACCTGCAGCCCGACACCGCCTTCGTGCAGCTGGGGAAGCCACTGGGCGCGGAAGTAGTCCGACCACTCGTCCGCGGGGCGGCTCGCCACCGAGCAGAGCAGATCGTTGTGTGCGTCGGCGACGACGGCGCGGCGGTGGAGGGCGAGTGCATCGTTGGCGGTCACGGCACGAGCCTATGGCCGCGTCGGTCGGGATGCTTCGTCGACGGGCACCATGTCGACCGCCCGTCGTGGTGCCGGCGACTCAACCCGCGCGACTCTCGCGCGCGAGCAGGCTCTCCTTGACATCGATCCCCCAGGCGAATCCGCCGAGGGTGCCGTCGGTGCGCAACACCCTGTGGCACGGGACGAACAGCGCCGGTGCGTTGCGCGCGCAGATGGATGCCGCCGCTCGCACGGCGCGGGGATTGTCGAGCCGCGTCGCGAAACCGGTGTACGTCAGAGGCTCGCCCGGCTCGATCGACCGCAGCGCCGACCAGCCGGCGAGTTGGAGGACTGTTCCGGTCTGCTTCACGGCGACATCGTCGATCGCGGAGAGGTCGCCGGCGTAGTAAGCGAGCGCTGCCTCGGCGGCCTCGGTCTCACCGTCTCGGAGATCTTCCGGTCGGTGCGCCGCGGACAGCCTGCCGAGGATCGCCTCGACGTCTGAGGTCCATCCGGAAGACAGTACGCGCTGCCGGTCGTCGGCAAGGATCGTGAACGCGCCGTCCGGCGTCTCGATGGTCTGGATGAGGGCGGTCATGAGGTCTCCTTCGTCGTCGTGTCTTCCGCGGGGGTGGGACGTGCCGCAGCCGAGGCGCGTCGAGGACCCACGGGGCGCACAGGTGCTGCGCGCCACAGGTGCGCGCTGAGATAGCTCCGCCAGGGGGCGGTGCGCTCGGCCCAGGCGGTGAGCGCACGTGGTTCGCCCGGCAGGCCGGAGGCCGCAGCGCCGGCGCGCAGCGCGACGTCTCCCGGGAGCAGCACATCGGGATCGCCGAGCACACGCATGCGCACGTAGTCGGCTGTCCAGGGTCCGATTCCCGGCATCGCGAGCAGAGCAGCGCGCTGGTCGACACCGTCGTCTCCGACCGTGAGCGTCAGGGAGCCGTCGGCGAGAGCGGCCGCAGCGCCGGTGATGGCGCGGATGCGGGCGGCCGGCCCTCGCAGCACCTCGGCTCCGTGGGCGGCGATCGCGGTCATCGTCGGGAAGAGCAGCCCGTTCTCGGTGCGCTCCCCCAACGCCTCGGCGAGCGCTGTGAGCGCGGTCCGGGCGGCGACCACGGTGATCTGCTGACCGACCATGGCGCGGATGAGCATCTCATGCGGATCGGCCGAACCCGGCACCCGGATGCCGGGGGTGCGCGCGACGAGCGGGGCGAGTTCGGTGTGCGCGGAGAGCGCCTCGTCGATCGCCTGCGGATCGGCATCGAGGTCGAAGATGCGCCGCACGATCGACACGAGCGGGGCCAGGTCTCCCAGCCGCGCGACCCGGGCGCGCAGGTGCAGACGAGACGCATCGTCCTGACGCACGTCGAACCATGCGGGTCCTCCCGACATCCGCAGATGCCGGGAGAACGACGTCGACGTCGTCTCCTCGATACCGGGAACGGCGCGTGCCGCCATCCAGGCGAAGATGCCGCTCGCGTCGAGCGGGCCGCGGTAGGGCAGCACGAGGTCGATCGCGCCGGGAACCGCGGACGCCGGAAGCCTTCGTCGGGCCCTGAGCTCGCCCGGGGTGAGTCCGAAGACCTCGCGGATCGTGTCGTTGCATTGTCGGATGCTGGCGAATCCGGCGGAGAACGCGACATCGGAGATCGGCATGTCGGTGCCGACGAGGAGCATGCGCGCGGTGTGCGCCCTGTGTGCTCGCGCCAGTGCGAGCGGCCCGGCGCCGAGTTCGGTGGTCAGCAGCCGCGTGAGGTGCCGGCTGGAGTATCCGAGGCGCGCAGCCAGCCCGGGAACGCCCTCGCGCTCCACCACGCCATCCGAGATCAGGCGCATCGCCCGCGCGGCGGTGTCACCGCGGATGTCCCACGCGGGAGAACCGGGCGCCGCCTCGGGCAGGCATCGCTTGCACGCCCGATACCCGGCCTCGTGAGCCGCGGCGCTCGTCGGATAGAAGGTGACGTTCTGCGGCTTGGGCGTGCGGGCGGGGCAGCTCGGACGACAGTAGATCCCGGTCGAGCGGACGGCGGTCACGAACTGCCCGTCGAAGCGGGTGTCGCGCGCGCTGATCGCGCGGTAGCGCTCGTCGAAGTCGGTCAGGGGGAAGCTCATGCCTCCACTCTGTCACGCTCCCTCGACGCCGACTGGCGGAAATCGGACACGGCTGTCGAGTCGGGAACGCCGAGACCCACCCGCCTCGTCCACCCCCACGTCGCCGGAGCGGCGCGTGCGGGTCTCGACGTGGAGAGTGGGTCTCGAGGTGCGAGCGCGGAGAGCACTCAGTGGAAGAAGTGGCGCTCCCCTGTGAAGAACATCGTGACGCCGGCCTTGCGAGCCGCGTCGACGACCTCCTCATCACGCACGGATCCGCCCGGCTGCACGATCGCCGTGACTCCGGCGTCGATCAGGACCTGGGCGCCGTCCGCGAAGGGGAAGAACGCATCGGAAGACGCGACCGATCCGGCGGCGCGGTCGCCTGCGCGCTCGACCGCCAGCCGGCACGAGTCGACACGGTTGACCTGGCCCATGCCGACGCCGACCGTGGCGTTGTCCTTCGCGAGCACGATCGCGTTCGACTTCACCGCGCGGCACGCCTTCCACGCGAAGATGAGGTTCTCCATCTCCTCGTCGCTCGGACGCTCGCCGGAGACGAGCTCCCAGTTCTTCGCGACGGAGACGATGTCGTCGGGGAAGCGGTCGGCGTCCTGCAGCAGCAGTCCACCGGAGACGAGACGCACATCCATGCGCTCCTGCTGCCAGTCCTCGGGCAGCTGCAGCAGACGCAGGTTCTTCTTCGCCTTGAACACCTCGAGCGCGGCCGGCTCGAACGACGGCGCGACGATGACCTCGGTGAAGATGTCCTTGAGGTTCTCGGCCATCTTGAGGGTGACCGTGCCGTTGGCCGCGATCACCCCGCCGTATGCGGAGACCGGGTCGCACTCGTGGGCGCGCAGGTGGGCGCTGGCGATCGGGTCGAGAGCGTTCGGCGCGGTGGTCGCGATGCCGCACGGATTGGCGTGCTTGATGATCGCGACCGCCGGCTTGACCATGTCGTACGCGGCACGCAGCGCGGCGTCGGCGTCGACGTAGTTGTTGTACGACATCTCCTTGCCCTGCAGCTGCGTCGCCTGGGCGATGCCGTGGCCGCCGGCACGGGTGTAGATCGCGCCGCGCTGGTGCGAGTTCTCGCCGTAGCGGAGCGTGGCAAGGCGCTCGGCCTGGATCGTCAGGTGGGTCGGGAGGTCGCCGTCATCCTGCAGCGTCCCCTCGGCGAACCACGACGCGACCGCCGTGTCGTAGGCCGCCGTGTGCGCGAAGGCGCGGGCGGCCAGTTCGCGGCGCTGCGACACCGATGTGCCGCCGTCGGCGAGGGCCGAGATGATGCCGGGGTACGACTGCGGTGAGACCACGATCGCCACGTTGGCATGATTCTTCGCGGCGGCACGCACCATCGCGGGCCCGCCGATGTCGATCTGCTCGACGACATCGTCGCCGACGGCGCCCGAGGCGACGGTCTCGACGAACGGGTAGAGATTCACGACGACGAGCTCGAACGGGGTGATGTCGAGTTCGGCGAGCTGGCGCTCGTGATCCTCGAGGCGCAGATCGGCGAGCAGACCGCCGTGGATCTTCGGGTGCAGCGTCTTGACGCGACCGTCGAGCATCTCGGCGACCCCCGTGACGGAGGCGACGTCGGTGACGGGGAAACCCGCATCGCGGATGGTCGATGCCGTCGAGCCGGTCGAGACGATCTCGACGCCCGCGTCGGCGAGAGCCTCGGCGAGGACCAGGAGATCGGTCTTGTCGCTCACCGAGACGAGAGCGCGCCGGATCGGCACGGTGTCGCGATCGCGGTAGAGCGTGGGGTCGTGGCGGGGGCCGGCCATGATGGGCTCCTTCGTGCGGGGGGCGTCGGGTGGAGGGGGGTCAGGAAGAGGGGTCGAGGACGAGCGCGCCGGTGGCGATCCCGCGGACGACGTCGATGAGGAGTCGACGTTCGACGGGCTTGATCCGTTCGTGCAGGCTGTGCTCGGTGTCGCCCTCGAGGATCGCGACACGTTCCTGCGCCAGGATCGGCCCGGTGTCGACACCGTCGTCGACCACGATCACGCTGGCACCGGTCTCGGCCGCGCCGGAGGCGAGGGCGTCACGGACGCCGTGTGCCCCGGGGAACTCGGGAAGGTACGCGGGGTGGGTGTTGATGAGGCGTGGCGAGTACTGCGCGACGAGCGACGGAGGAAGCAGACGCATGAGGCCGCTGAGCACCACGAGATCGGGGGCCCAGACGGCGAGCTGGCGGGCGACCTCCTCCCCCCAGGCTTCGCGGCTCTCGTGCTCATGCCAGGGCACGGTGAAGCTGGGGATGCCAAACTCCTCGGCGTGGGCGAGTCCGTCCGCCTCACGGTCAGCACCGACGACGATCACCCTGGCGGGGAAATCGGGGTGACGAGCGGCCTCGAGGAGGGCGCGAAGATTCGAGCCGGTGCCCGAGATGAGAACGGCGACCGTGAGCACGCGCCCAGTCTATCGGGGCGCGAAGCCCTCTTCCGCCCGGCTTCCGCTCACGGGCGGTGGACGTCAATCGCGCTCGTGACGCGGCGGGGCGAAGCCGCGGACATCGTCCAGGGGCGCCGTGTCGTCGAACGTCGGCGTCTCGGAGAAGGGGATACCGGGCGCTGTCCGCGCCGATGCGATGCTCGGGTCGAACTCGGTCATCTCGGCGATCCAGCGGTCCGTACGCTCCTCGGCCAGCTCATCGCGGTGACGCGGTGACAGCAGCAGGATCGCGGCGCCGACGAGCACCTCCAGTCCGAGGGCCAGCATGAACGGAAGAGCCGCGGGACCGACATCGGCGAGCTTTCCCGGACCCATCGAGCCGTTCGCGAGCACCGCGGCGAGGCCCGCGACCCCTGCGCTGACGACGGCGATCCCCACCGCGATCGCCGCCCGCTGCATCGTCCCCAACGGCGTGCCCTCCCAGACGAGGCGCGAACGCACCGCCCAGCCGGCGAAAGCACCGGCGGCGATCGGGACGAGCACCACGATCAGCATCCACATCGAACTGTTCTCGGGCAGCAGCCCGAACACCGGGATGCCCGGAACGACTCCTAACTGCGTACCGGCGGGCGAGACCGCGGTTCCGACGCCGACGGCGAAGCCGGGGCCGGCGAGCCAGGACGCCGCCCACACGATCAGGGTCGGGAGATACACGAGCTGCGCCAGCGTCATCACGGTCGCGCCGAGCGCATCGACACGGGCAGCCTGGAACAGCGCCACGACCTCGCCACCGCGGAACAGCGTCATGACGGCGAGGGCCAGAGCGGCCGCTCCGATCACGCCGACCAGGGTGAAGGCCGTGCCGCGCACGATCGCGACGGGGACGGGCGCCCAATCCTCGCGGGCGTCGATGCGGTCGTGCAGACGGTCGAGGACTCCGCCATCCCCCTCTTCCCATGCGACCCGGACAGCCCCGCACACCGCACCGACGAGGTAGACGGCGGTGGGGAGCCCGATCGCGAGGGCCAGGGGGGTCTGCACGGCATCCAGTCGCGCGGTCAAAGCGACGCCGGTGGAGATGGCGGCAAACACCACCGTCCCGGACACTGAGCCGAGCAGCCACGTTCCGGCTGCCGCGGCCCTGGCACCCGAGCGGGCGGCGAAAAGCAGGGTGAAGAGCAGGAACGCCAGTGGAGTGATCGAGACCGCGAACGAGGCCGCCTGCGGGGGGATCGCGAGAGCGACCAGCAGCTCGTCCGGGATCGTGACCTCGAGGGGCACGCCGTGGCCGAACTCCCAGAGCGTGCCGGTGAGCGGCCAGAGCGCGCCCCAGTCGGCCGTGACCCCGAAGGCGAGCGTCCACAGCAGCGTCAGCGGCGCGAGCAGCACGACGAGACCGACGGCCGCAGCGATGGCGGCGTCGAAGGCGGCGAGGAGCGCGACGAGGAGGCGTTGCATAGCGTTTCGAGACTACGACGAGTTGCCGACGAAGGCCTGGGGGCGCGCGTGGGGTCGGCGACACGATAGCGTTTCTCCGGAGGTTTCCCGATGACAACTGCCCCGCCCGCCCCGGCATCCACCGAACCCAAGAACTCCCTGGACCGCTTCTTCGAGATCAGCAAGCGCGGATCCACGATCGGCACCGAGATCCGAGGGGGTCTGGTGACATTCGTCACGATGGCCTACATCGTGATCCTGAACCCGATCATCCTCTCCGGCAAGCCCGATGTCGCCGGAGACATGCTCAGCTTCAACGCCGTGGGCGCCGCCACCGCGCTGACCGCCGGTGTGATGACGATCCTGTTCGGACTGGTCACGCGCCTCCCGTTCGGTTTCGCTGCCGGCCTCGGCATCAACGCCTTCGTCGCGTTCTCGGTCGTCGGCCAGGTGACCTGGCCCGAGGCCATGGCGCTGGTGATGATCAACGGTGTCGTCATCGTGCTGCTCGCCGCCACCGGGCTGCGGAAGGCGATCTTCGACGCGGTGCCGTTCCAGCTGAAGATCGCGATCACGGTCGGTATCGGCCTCTTCATCGCGTTCATCGGCTTCGTCAACTCCGGCTTCGTCACGGCGACCGGCGCCTCGTCTCCTCCGGTCGGCCTCGGCGTGAACGGATCGGTCGCGACCGTTCCGACCCTGCTGTTCGTCATCACCCTCCTCCTCACCGGCATCCTCGTCGCCCTCAAGATCAAGGGCGGCATGCTGATCGGACTCATCGGCGGCACCGTGCTCGCAGTCATCGTCGAGGCGATCTGGCACATCGGGGCCCGCGGCTTCGATGACGAGGGCAACGTGGTCAACCCGGGCGGCTGGGGCCTGACGGTTCCCGCGCTCGACGGCTCCCCCGTGGGTGTGCCCGACCTCAGCCTGATCGGCGCCGTCGACTTCAGCTTCGACCTGAGCAAGGTCAGCCTCGTCGCGATCGTGATGATCGTCTTCACGCTGCTCTTCACGAACTTCTTCGACGCCATGGGCACCATGACGGGCCTCGCGAAGGAGGCGAACCTCGCCGACGACAACGGCGACTTCCCCCGCATCAAGTCGGCGCTGGTCGTCGAGGGTGTCGGCGCGATCGCCGGTGGCGCGACCTCCTCGTCTTCGAGCACGGTCTTCATCGAGTCGGGCGCCGGTATCGGCGAGGGTGCGCGCACCGGACTCGCGAACGTGGTCACCGGCGTCGTGTTCCTGATCGCGATGTTCCTGACCCCGCTGACGTCGATCGTCCCGACCGAGATCGCCGCTGCCGCGCTGATCATCGTCGGTGCGATGATGATGGCGCAGATCCGCTACATCGACTTCAGCGATTTCCGCGTGCTGCTGCCGGTGTTCCTCACCGTCTCGGTCATGCCGCTGACCTACTCGATCGCGAACGGCATCGGCGCGGGCTTCGTCAGCTGGGTGCTCATCCACGCGTTCTCCGGCAAGGCCAAGTCCATCAGCCCGCTGCTGTGGGTCGTGGGCGCAGGCTTCCTGATCTTCTTCGCCCGAGGTCCGATCGAAGCGCTCTTCGGCGTCGGGATCTGACGCCGATCGGAGGTCACGGTAGAGGGGCGGGTGCTGCGGCATCCGCCCCTCTTCCGTACCTCCCGCCGCCGCGGCCGTCACATGCATGTGCATCGGCCGGATGCAGGAACACACGCCCCGAGCGGCCATGCATCCGCTGAGAGGTCATGCATCTGACGAGGACGGCCACCTCGCGCGGCTCAGGCGTAGGCAGCGGCGAACTCCGGCGACGGCTCGATCGGCTCGATCACGTCGATCAGCACACCGCCGGGCGCCTCGACGATGAAGTGGCGCTGACCGAAGGCCTCGTCGCGGAGCGGCAGCCGTTCCGACAGACCCCGCTCCCCCACCAGGCGCGCATGCTCGGCAGCGGCATCCGGCACCTCGACGTTGAGCAGCAGCCCGCGCACGGGCTCACGAAATCCCTTGGGGATGGTCTCGTGCGAACGGTCGAGGATCGCGAGCTCACCGCCATCGAAGCGCAGGCTCACGTACCAGTCGGCCTCGAACACCACCTCGAAGTCGAACTCCTCTCTATAGAACCGCGCGCTCGCTGCGACGTCTTCGACCATCAGCACCGGGTAGAAGCTCGTGATCCGCATTCGTCTCTCCTTTACATACAGCGTGTTTGTATTCTGCGTGACTAGGATACATACAACCTGTACGTAAGGAAAGAGTCATGCCCCGAGCATCCGCGGCCGACGCCGCCGAGACCGCGCGACGAATTCTCGAGACCGCCACGACCCACTTCGCCGCGCACGGGTACGCCACCGCATCCGTGGACGAAATCGCCCGCCTTGCCGGAGTCACACGAGGTGCGGTCTACCACCACTACACGTCGAAGCCGCTGCTCTTCCGCGACGTCGCGGCTGCCCAGCAGCAGTCCGTGGCCGACGCGATCCGCGACGCCACGGAAGACAGTGCTCCGGATGCCGTTCTCCGCGACGGCAGTCACGCGTTCCTCGACGCGATCACCCGGGGAGCGGCGTCACGCGTGCTGCTCGTCGACGGTCCCGCCGTGCTCGGCGGGGAGCAGTGGCGCCGACTCGACGCGGAGGGACCGGAGCAGGAGCTGCGCACGGGCCTACGCGAAGCCGGCGTCTCCCCCGCGCTCGTGGATCCGCTCACCGCCGCACTCTCCGGAGCGATGAACGAGCTCGCCCTGTGGCTCGCCGCGCACCCCGATGACGCCGACGCGCGGTCGGAAGCGCACGTGGCACTCGAGCGCATCCTGGATGCCGTGGTCCCGCCCAGCTGAGGGCGATGCGGCGCGCCGACGGCGCAGCGCACCGACCGGCGTCGAGGGTGGAGTCCCGACCCTGAGGAGATCCCGTGCATCACCGACACCGCGACGACCACCCGTTCGACCTGAGACGGGACGTCGACCGGCGCCTCCTCGAGTACCGGGAGCTCATTCTGGCCAGCCTCGAAGGCCTCACCGAAGAGGAGGCGCGGTCCGCGCCGATCCCCGGCGCTCCGAGTCTGCTGGGAGTCGTGCGTCACACGGCGTACGTGGAGGGCGTCTGGTTCGACGAGAGGATCACCGGGCGACCCCGGGCCGAGATCGGCCTGCCGGTGGCCACCGCCAACTCCTGGAAAGTGCGGCGCACCGACGATATCGCCTCCGTCACGGCAGAGTGTCGACGCATCAGCGCCCTCGCTGACAGCAATCTGACCGATCGGGGGCTCGACGACGACGTCGGCGAGAACCGGCGCAGCCTGCTCGCGATCTACGTCCACGTGTTGAGTGAGCTGGGCTGGAACACCGGACAGCTCGACATCCTGAGGGCAGCGATCCTCGCTGGGCGCCGCCGAGCCGCCAGGCCGACCGAACAGGCATGAAAGAAGGCCCCGGAGTGGAGTCCGGGGCCTTCATATCAAGCGTAGCTCAGATCAGAGCGCTTCGATGATCGCGCGCATCAGGTCTGCCGTCTCGGACGGCGTCTTGCCGACCTTGACGCCGGCGGCCTCGAGGGCCTCCTTCTTCGCCTGAGCGGTGCCGGCCGAACCGGAGACGATCGCACCGGCGTGACCCATGGTCTTGCCCTCGGGAGCCGTGAAGCCCGCGACGTAGCCGACGACCGGCTTCGTGACGTTCGCCTTGATGTAGTCGGCGGCACGCTCCTCGGCGTCGCCACCGATCTCACCGATCATCACGATCGCCTTGGTCTCGGGGTCGGCCTCGAACGCCGCGAGCGCGTCGATGTGCGTGGTGCCGATGACCGGGTCGCCGCCGATGCCGATGGCGGTGGAGAAGCCCAGGTCGCGCAGCTCGAACATCATCTGGTAGGTCAGGGTGCCCGACTTCGACACGAGGCCGATCGGTCCCTTGCCCGTGATGTTCGCGGGCGTGATGCCCACGAGCGCCTCGCCCGGCGTGATGATGCCGGGGCAGTTCGGGCCGATGATGCGAGTCTTGTTGCCCTTGCTCTGCGCGTAGGCCCAGGCCTCGGCCGAGTCGCCGACGGGCACGCCCTCGGTGATGACCACGAGCAGGGGGATCTCGGCGTCGATGGCCTCGATCATCGCGTCCTTGGTGAACGCACCGGGCACGAAAGCGATCGACACGTCGGCGCCGGTCTCCTTCATGGCCTCGGCGACCGAGGCGAAGACGGGCAGCTCGACGGCGTTGCCGTCCTTGTCGGTGTGCGAGACCGTGGTACCGGCCTTGCGGGCGTTGACGCCACCGACGACCTGGGTGCCGGCCTTGAGCATCAGTGCGGTGTGCTTGGTGCCCTCACCGCCGGTGATGCCCTGGACGATGACCTTGGAGTCCTTGTTGAGGTAGATCGACATTCTTCTCGTCCTTCAGTCTCAGGCGTTGGCGAGCTCGGCGGCCTTGTCGGCGCCCTCGTCCATGGTGGCGGCCAGGGTCACAAGCGGGTGTGCGTACTCGGCGAGGATCGCGCGACCCTCGTCGACGCGGTTGCCGTCCAGGCGCACGACGAGCGGCTTGGAGGCCGTGGCGCCCAGTGTCTCGAGGGCGCCCTTGATGCCGTTGGCGACGGCGTCGCACGCCGTGATGCCGCCGAAGACGTTGACGAACACGCTCTTGACCTGCGGGTCGCCGAGGATGACGTCGAGGCCGGCGGCCATGACCTCGGCCGAGGCGCCGCCGCCGATGTCGAGGAAGTTGGCAGGCTTCACGCCGTTGTGGTTCTCGCCCGCGTAGGCGACCACGTCGAGCGTCGACATGACCAGACCCGCGCCGTTGCCGATGATCCCGACCTCGCCGTCGAGCTTCACGTAGTTGAGGCCCGACTCCTTGGCCTTGGCCTCGAGCGGGTCGGCTGCGTCCTTGTCCTCGAGCGCTTCGTGCTCGGGGTGACGGATCTCGGAGGCGTTGTCGTCGAGCGTGACCTTGCCGTCGAGCGCGATGATGTCGCCCTCTTCGGTGCGCACCAGCGGGTTGACCTCGACCAGCGTCGCGTCCTCGCCCTTGTACACGTCGTAGAGCTTCACGAAGACATCGGAGACCTTCTCGATGAGGTCTTCGGGGAAGTTCGCCGCGCGAGCGATCTCGACGGCCTTCTCCTTGTCGATGCCCGTGAGCGGGTTGACCTCGACGCGTGCGAGCGCCTCGGGGCGTTCGACGGCGAGCTCTTCGATCTCCATGCCGCCCTCGACCGAGCAGAGGCTCAGGTAGGAGCGGTTGGCGCGGTCGAGCAGCACGGAGAAGTAGAACTCCTCGGCGATGCGCGCACCCTGCGCGACCATGACGCGCTTGACGATGTGGCCCTTGATGTCGAGGCCGAGGATGGCCTTCGCTGCTTCGTACGCCTCGTCGGGCGTCTTGGCGACCTTGACGCCGCCCGCCTTTCCACGGCCGCCGGTCTTCACCTGAGCCTTGACGACGACCACTCCGCCGATCTTCTCGGCAGCCGCCCTCACCTCTTCAGGGGTGTCCGCGACGATGCCGGCGAGGACCGGCACTCCGTACTTTTCGAAAACGTCTCGTGCCTGGTACTCGTACAGATCCACTGTGGTTCCTTCACTGGGCTGCTGTCTGGTAATTCTCTCGATGTCGAGACATCGACCAGTCCCCCAGCCTACTACCCCGAACTGAGCGCTCCTGCGGCCCCGGCGCCTCGACCGCTCAGCGTCGAGTCGGCACTCCGGCTCCACGCGCGGGGAGGGCGACCCGTCGAAGCTGTCGGGTGATCAGGAACGGCATGACCACCAGGGCCGTGCCCGTGGCGACGATCACGGGGCGCACCACGACCACCGGCAACGAGCCCCACAGGGCGATGAGGATCGCGCCGATCATGACGGCACCGAGCACAAGTTCGCACACGAGGAGCTGGCGGCGCACCGATGCGCTGTCCTCGGCCATGGTCGTCTCGCGCCCGCGCACCGAGATGTGCGAGGTCCATCGCGTGCCGTCCCACCAGCGCCGCGTCCCGCGCCGCCGCGTGTCGAACCAGCCGGCCGGAATCCCGTCATCTCTCACGCTCCTCAGTATGACGGCGACGCCTCGGCGTCTCCGCCCGGCGAGGTCTAGGCTTTCGCCATGCACGAATCCGCAGAACTGCGCACCGGCGTCGTCGCCGCAGCGCTCGAACTCTTCAGCGCCCAGGGGTTCGACCAGACGTCGGTGGAGCAGATCGCCAAGGCCGCCGGCGTCTCCCGCTCGACCTTCTTCCGCCAGTTCGGCGGCAAGGAGGACGTGGTCTTCGCGGATCACGAGGTGCTTCTGGAACAGCTCAGGGAGTTCCTCGACGAGGGGCACGATGACCCGTGGGGCGCGGTGTGCGCGGCTTCGGAGTCGGTCTTCGCCCACTTCGCGCACGACCCGGAACTCGCCAGGCGCCGCTATCAGATCGTGCGACAGGTCCCCGTGCTGCGCGAGCGCGAGATCATCACGGTCTTCCGCTACGAGCGACTGTTCGACGACTACCTGCGCGGGGCGCTCCCCGGCGTGGATCCCCTGGACGCGGTCGGCTTCGCCGCCTTGGTGACGGCCGTGCACAACCATGTGCTGCGCCAGCTGCTGCGTGGCCGCAAGAAGGTGCCGCTGGCAACACTGCAGACGGCGCTGGCCGACGTCCGCCGTCGCTACGGGGTTGCGGGCGAGGCGGCCACCGCCCCGGATGACATGGTGGTCGCGGTGTTCCCCCGCTCCATGCCGATCGCCGAGGTCAGCCGCAGGCTGCAGTCACAGCTCGACTAGCTCGACGTGCCGTCGGGTCGTGGAACCGAGTATCGAGGAGTACGATACTTGGTGCCACGAAGGAGTCCCATGAGCACTGCAGCCTCCCCCTTCCCCGGCGAGCGCGTCTCGTCATACGACATCACCGGACGTCAGGACAGCGACTACTACGCCGTCTTCACCGACATCCCCGCCGCCGATCGGGAGGCGTGGGACCGCGCGAAGGCCTACGTCGACGAGGTCGCCCCGCAGATGGCCGACGCCTGGGACCGCGCGGAGTATCCGCTCGATGCCGCGCGTCGGATGGGCGAGATGGACCTCGTCGTCGACGGGGTGCAGCACCCGTCGCTCACGAGCCTGTCGCCACTGGCCGCAGGACTGGTGAACATGGAGATCTCCCGCGGCGACGGCTCCCTGGGCACGATCCTCGCGGTGCAGGGCGGACTCGCACTGCGCACCCTGGCCCTGTTCGGCTCCCCCGCGCAGCAGGAGAAGTGGCTGACGGGCCTCGCCGACGGCTCGGTGCTGGGATCGTTCGCCCTGACCGAGCCCGATCACGGTTCCGACTCCGTCTCGCTGGAGACCGTGGCCCGCCGCGACGGCGACGGCTGGAGCCTCCGCGGAACGAAGAAGTGGATCGGCAACGGCGCCTCCGGCGGCATCACCTTCGTCTGGGCGCGCATCGACGACGAGGGCGCCGAAGAGCATGGCGCCGTGCGCTGCTTCCTCGTGGAGCAGGAGACCCCGGGCTACACAGGCAGCGTCATCCGCGGAAAGGCCTCGCTGCGCGCGATCCACCAGGCACACATCGTGCTCGACGACGTGCGGGTGCCCCTCGATGCGGTGCTGCCGGGGACCAAGAGCTTCAAGGACGCCTCGATCGTGCTGTACGCGACTCGTTCCGGTGTCGCCTGGTCGGCGCTCGGACACGCGACCGCCTGCTACGAGGCCGCCCTCGCCTACGCCACCCAGCGGGTGCAGTTCGGAAAGCCCCTCGCCAGATTCCAGATGGTCCAGGAGCGTCTGACCCACATGCTCGAAGACCTCACCGCCATGCAGCTGTACTGCCGGCGGATGGCAGACCTCGAGACCGCCGGTGAACTGCGCCCGACCCAGGCTTCGCTGGCGAAGTTCCACAACACGCGTGCCGCGCGCCGCATCGCCTCGACCGCCCGCGATCTGCTCGGCGGCAACGGCATCCTGCTCGAGAACGGCGTGATGCAGCACATGGCCGACATCGAGGCCATCCACACCTACGAGGGAACCGAGAGCGTTCAGGCCCTGCTGCTCGGGCGCGACATCACCGGGATGAGCGCGTTCGCCTGAGGGCGGATCCCCGGAGTCGACTCACCGGCGTCGGGCGCTCACGTGGCGCTCTCGACTCGCCGCCGACCCCGCGACCGCCTGCACCGCGAGGAGCAGCACGAGCGCCAGGACCGGGACGACCCACCCACCGCCCGCGGCGTGCAGGATGCCGAGGCCGAGCGCACCGAAGCCGGCCAGCAGGTAGCCGACTCCCTGCGCCATCGTCGACAGGTGCGCCGTGTGCCTCGCATCCGGCGCGCGGAGCACGATGTACGTCAGCGACAGCGAGATGGCGGCCCCCTGCCCGAGACCGAGGAGCGTCATCCAGAGCCAGGGCGCGGCTCCACCGGGCGCGACGAGGAGGCCGATCAGCCCCGCCGCGCAGAGCAGCGCGGAGAGCACGACGGGGAGCCACGTCGGCCGCATGCGGCGCATCATCGTCGGCACGAGGAGCGCCGCCGCGATCCCGGGAAAACTGGAGTACGACAGCAGCACCCCGGCATCCGACACCGAGACCCCGCCGTCCTGCAGCATCGTGGGAATCCATGTCAAGGCCGCGTAGTAGCTCAGGCTCTGCAACCCCATGAACGCGGTGACCGCCCACGCGACCGGGTCCCCCAACAGCGCCGACATCCGCGGCTCGTCGATGGGTTCCGTGATCGCATCGACGGGAACACCCGCCACGGCCGGGGAGCTGACGACCCGACGCATCGCCCGAGGCAGCCAGACCACCAGGGCGAGTGCGGCGGGAATCGCCCAGACCCCCAGCGCACCACGCCACGAGCCGTCCAGGGCGATCATGAACGGCACCGTGAATGCGGCCGCCGCGGCGGCGCCGAGGAACAGCGATGTGGAGTACAGCCCCATCATCAGACCGAGACGGTGCGCGAAGTCCTGCTTGATCACGGCGGGCATGCAGACGTTCGCGACCGCGATGCCCGCCCCCACCAACACCGTGCCGCCGAAGAGAGCCACGGGTGAGGGAAGCAGGCGGACGCCGATGCCGAGTGCCACCACGACCATCGTCAGCGCGAGCAGCCGATGCAGTCCGATCCAGCGTGTCAGCGCGGGCGTCATGAACGCGAAGGCGCCGAAGGCGAACACGGGGATCGTCGTCAGGAGCCCTGCCGCGGCTGCAGGGATCCCCAGGTCCTGCTCGATCGCGGGGAGGACGGGTCCGACAGAAGCGACGCCCATGCGCAGGTTCAGCGCGATCAGCAGCAGGCCGGTGCCCACGTAGATCCCGGTGAGGATGCCGCCGCGCCGGGTGGACGGCGTGGTCAACGGGGTCGGCGCGGTGTCGAACGGTTCCTGCATCGTGGTCATGCATCGAGTCCAGCATTCACCCGGTATGTCAGGAAACACGTACACTGCATTTTGATGTCGAATACCCGCCAATCCTCGCGAATGGTCGACCTGAATCTGGTCGACTTCGATTCCCTGGCGGCCCTGCCCATGGAGGGCGCCTACCGGTTCGCGCACGCCGAGACCTCCCCCCGCCACGCCCACCCGCTCGGACACCTGGTGCATGCCGCTTCCGGAGTGCTGTCGCTGCTCACCGACGAGGGCGCCTGGATCGCGCCGTCGACCCGCATGGCCTGGGTGCCCGCCGGCGCCGAGCATCGCCATCGCGCGCACGGGCGCACGGACATGCGCATCGTCCATCTGACCGACGAGCTCGCCGCATTGCTCCCGGCCTCCCCTGCGGTGCTCGTCGCGACGCCACTCGCGCGCGAAGCCGTGCTGTCGATGACGTCCGACCGCACACGCAGCGACGAAGCCCTGGACCACCTGCGCCGCGTGGTCGTCGACGAAGTCGTGACCGCGCCCGAGCAGCCGCTCCATCTCCCGGAGCCCCACGATCCGCGCCTGCGCCGTGCCGCACGCATCGTCGAGGATGACCTCGCCCTGCCCGTGCCGCTCGGAGAACTCGGCGCACGCACCGGCACCGCCGAGCGGACGCTGAGCCGCCTGTTCCAGCAGGAGACCGGCATGGGATACCGGCAGTGGCGCCTGCAACTGCGCGTGCATCGGGCACTCGTCCTGCTCGCCGACGGCGCCACGGTGACCGACACGGCCTCCGCATGCGGGTGGGCCACGACCAGTCAGTTCATCGAGCAGTTCACACCGCTCGTCGGGATGACCCCCGGCCGATACCGGCTGTCGCAACCGACCGCGTGAGGGGAAGGACCACGACTGCGGTCGGCTCAGACCACGCGCGCCATGCACACGAGGCGTTCGCGATCGTCCCACGAGGGCACCCGCTCGAAGCCTCGCGATTCGTAGAGACGCACGGGGCCGTCCCGCCATTCCCACACCGACAGCCGCACCTGCGACGCACCGAGATCGACCGCATCGGCCACCGCCGCGTCCAACAGCGCCGAACCCACCCCGCGGCCGCGCACGTCGGGCTGCGCCCACAATCGCTTGATCTCCGCCACACCGTCGTGCACGGACAGCACCACGACCCCGACGATGCGTTCGTCGAACTGCGCGACCCGCACTCGATGCGCGGCGTACGCCTCGGCCGGGTCATCGACCTCGCGGAGATAGCGGTCGGGTAGCGGCACGGCGGGATCGCGCTCGGATCCGTGTTCCTGCCGACTCTTCTCCCGCTCGGTCTGCAGCAGATACGCACGCACAGCCGCACCGACCTCGAGTGCGTCGGGTCCGGTCAGGTCGGCGAGCCGGATCGACGGTCGGTCGAGCCCGGATCCCGCCTCGGCGCTCACGGTCAGTCGCAGCCGCAGCCGCCGGACGGCGTCTTCACCATGAAGCACACGTCGCACACGCCGTAGTCACGATCCTCGACCGGCTTCGGAGCCTTCTCGGCCCGCGGGGCGGAGACGCGAGGAGTCGTCGTGCGCTTGGCCGCGCGCGGCGGGGTGAGCGGGATGAACTCGCTGGGGTGGCTCACGTAGAAGTACGGCGCCCGGCCTTCGCTCGGCTGCAGACGCAGCGGAGCGGAACCGACGACGAGGCGCTCGTCCTCGGTGAAGCCGTTCGTGTAGGTGCGCCCGATGTGCAGAGGGGCGCCCTCACCTCGACGGATCGCTTCGATGTAGCGACCGCGGTCGATGAACGAGCTGATCCCGATCGCTTCGACGATGGCGGTGATGAACGCGTGGTTGGCCGGATCGATGCGGTGCGCGCGCAACGCCTCCGGGAGCGAACGGTATGGACGGGAGGTGCCTGCGGGGGTCGGCCCCTGTACTTCTTTCATCAGTTCCAGGATCGCACGCCCAGAGGGGTACAGCCGACCGTTTTCCGCTCGTATACGTGCCAAACTGACGTCATGGCCCAGGCGACGATCATCGGCTCCGGCCCGAACGGGCTCGCTGCCGCCGTGGCGCTCGCGCGCGCCGGCTATCGGGTGCGAGTTCTGGAGGGCGCCGACACCATCGGCGGCGGGGTGCGCACACGCGAATCCACGCTTCCGGGGTTCCGGCACGACCTCTGCTCCGCCGTGCATCCGGCCGCCCTCTCCTCCCCGTTCTTCCAGGCGTTCGGCCTCGACCGGCGGATCGAGTGGATCCGTCCCGACGCCTCGTACGCGCATCCGCTCGACGACGGGCGCGCAGCGATCGCCTGGCGCGACATCGAGCGCACGGCGGCGGACCTCGGAGTCGACGGATCCGCCTGGACCTCACGTCTGCGTCCGCTCAGCAGCCACATCGACGGCGTGGTCGACTTCACCGGCAACCAGCTGCTCCGCATCCCCCGCGATCCGTTGACCGCCGCGCGTTTCGCGATCCGGATGCTGGACCAGGGCACTCCCCTGGCAGCTCGCGCCTTCCGCACGGAGGAGGCGGCGGCGCTCATCTCCGGGGTGGTCGCGCACGCCAACTCGCCGCAGCCCTCCCTCGCGGGTGCGGCGGCCGGGCTGCTGCTGGCCGCGCTCGGACACGCAGGCGGCTGGCCGTACCCGCGCGGAGGTGCGCAGCGCATCGCCGACGCGATGGTCGCCGACATCGAGCAGCACGGCGGAACGATCGAGGCGGGCACCCCCGTCTCCGATCTCGGTGCCCTGGACTGGGGCGACCCGCAGCAGGGCGACCTGCTGCTGCTCAACACCTCGCCGCGACTCGCCCTCACGCATCCCGACGTGCCCGCCGGCTACGCACGGGCCCTCCGCTCGTACCGGTACGGGCCCGGAGCAGCGAAGGTCGACTTCGCGCTCGACGGCCCGATCCCGTGGACGAACGCCGACGTGGCAGCGGCCCCGACCGTGCATCTGGGCGGCACCCGCGCCGAGGTATGGGCGAGTGAGAACGCCGTCGCCGCCGGACGCGTGGTTGAGCGCCCGTATGTGCTCGCCGTGCAGCCATCGGTATTGGACGACTCACGCGCCCCCGCGGGGAAGGCCGTGCTCTGGGCGTACATCCACGTGCCCCCGGGTTCGGACCTCGACCCGACCGAGCTGATCACCGCCCAGGTCGAGCGCTTCGCTCCGGGCTTCCGCGACCTCGTCCTCGCGCACCACGCCGTCCCGGCGTCGTCGCGCGAGGCGATCAACCCCACGGAGATCGGTGGCGACATCTCCGGTGGCGTCTTCGACATGCGCCAGGCACTCCGGCGCCCGGTTCTCTCCCCCTCTCCGTGGCGCACGCCGATGCGTGGCGTGTACCTGGCGTCCGCCTCGACACCCCCCGGCCCCTCTGTGAACGGGATGGCCGGTTGGCATGCCGCCTGCACGGCGCTGCGGGATGCCGGAGAACCCGCCACCGTGACCGACCTCTTCGGCTGATCGTCCTCCCCTTCCGCCGCGGATCATCGGCGGCCAGGATGGGAGCATGCGCTACGACATCCCCGCGCCGATGCTCGCCAAGGCAGCGCCGGCCGTGCCCGACCCCGCGAAGACGCCGGGCGGACTGCTGTACGAGCCGAAGTGGGACGGCTTCCGTGGACTCATCGCCTGGGACGGGGAGACGGTGGAGATCGGGTCACGAGGCGCCAAGCCGCTGACCCGCTACTTCCCCGAACTGGTCGACGTGATCCCCCAGCTGCTTCCGGAACCGTGCCTGCTCGACGGCGAGATCGTCGTCGCCACCGGACCGGACGGCTCGCAGCGCCTGGACTGGGAGGCCCTCAGCCAGCGCATCCACCCCGCCGCCTCACGCGTCGCGAAGCTCGCCGTCGAGACCCCAGCCATGTTCATCGCGTTCGATCTGCTCGCCGTCGGGGTCGACGACCTGCTCACGCAGTCGTTCGAGACGAGGCGCGCACGCCTCGAGACCCTCATGGAGGGCGTCGGACATCCGCTGCACATCACCCGCACGACCCGCGATCGCGAGGCCGCTGTGCGCTGGCTCGCCGAGTTCGAAGGGGCAGGGCTCGACGGTGTCGTCGCGAAGCCGCTCGACCAGCCTTACGCGCCGGGAAAGCGCACTCTGTTCAAGATCAAGCACGCCCGCACCGCCGACGTCGTCGCGCTCGGCTATCGCATCCACAAGTCCGGATCGGGAGTGGGTTCCCTGCTGGTCGGGCTGTACGGCGACGACGGGGAGCTCCACCAGGTCGGCGGCGTGGCCGCGTGGAGCGATGCCCGTCGGCAGGAGCTCGTCGAAGAGCTCTCCCCGCTGGTCGAGCGCGACGAGTCGGGCGACGCCGTGACCGCCGAGGGCGAGCGGTCGCGATTCAGCGGATCGAAGGATGTGTCGTTCGTGCGGCTGCGCCCGGAGCGGGTGCTCGAGGTGCGATACGACCAACTCGAAGGCGCGCGGTTCCGCCACACCGTGCAGTTCGAACGCTGGCGCCCCGATCGCGACGCCCGCTCCTGCACCTACGAGCAGTTGGACACGGTCGCAGGCTACGACCTCGCCGATGTCCTGAGCTGAGCGGGAGCCCTCACTCCTTCTCGGCCGGGGTGCCGTCCTCGTCCCAATTCGCTGCGACCTTCTTGCTCGGCTGCACGCGCGGCGGCTCACCCGGCATCTTCGGGAACTCCGGCGGGAAAGGCAGTTCGCCGAGACCGTTCTGCGTGTCACGCTCCCACCACTCCAGCAGCGTGTCGATGCGGCCAGGGTTGTGCGGCATCGACGCCCACGGGTCGCCGACCTCGCCCAGACGCTTCGGGATGCTGCGCACCGTGAACACCTTCGGATCGAGACCGTCGAGCTCGTCCCAGGCCACCGGCGTCGACACGGTCGCTCCGGGAAGCGCTCGAGGACTGTAGGCACCGGCCATCGTGCGGTCGCGGTTGGCCTGATTGAAGTCGACGAAGATGCGCGCGCCCCGCTCCTCCTTCCACCAGTTCGTCGTGACCTGCTCCGGCATCCGTCGCTCCAGCTCACGCCCGGCGGCGATCACGGCGTGCCGCACCTCCAGGAACTCGTGGGTCGGTTCGATCGGCGCGAACACGTGCAATCCTCTGTTGCCGCTGGTCTTGGCGAACGCCTCCAGACCCGCCTCACGCAGCACCTCGCGCAGGGTGTGCGCGGCCGTGACCGCATCTGCGAAGTCGGTACCGGGCTGCGGATCGAGGTCGATGCGCAGCTCGACGGGGTTGTCCGCGTCAGTGGCGAGCGACGCCCAGGGGTGGAAGACGATCGTGTTCATCTGCACGGCCCACACGATCGCGCTCGCACGGTTCAACACGATCTGCGGATGCTGGCGCCCGCTGTTGTATGTCACCGTCACCGCGTCGACGAAGTCCGGGGTACCTTTGGGCGGGTTCTTCGAGAAGAAGCCCTCGGCCCGCGCCCCGCCTGCGGGTCCGATGCCGTCACGGAACCGCTCGAGCGAGACCGGGCGGTTGCCGTTCGCCGCCAGGAACGGCACCGCGACGAGCTGCACATACTCGGCCAGCTCCGCCTTGGTGATACCGAGGTCGGGCCAGACCACGCGGTTCGGGCTGGACAGCGCGACCTCGCGTTCTCCATCGGAGTCGGCGATGGTCAGGGTCACGCGTTCTGAGGCCATGCTCCGACCCTAGAGCGCCGCCCGGACAGACGGAACCCCGCCGACGCGGACAGTGCGCGGAGTCCGGATCGTCCGTGTCCGGGTCGGTTCAGTCGCCGAGGTCGACCGCGAGCACGAGGACCGGCGTGAGCGCAGCCCGCTCGACGACGATCGACGGACCGGCCGAGTCCACGATCACTCCGGCGATGTCGGCGTGGCTCGTGAGGACCTTCGCCAGCTGCTCCGGCGCGAACGGGAGCGGACGGTCGCCGCGTCCGAGCGCGATGACCTCGAGCGGGTGCGAGAACAGCTGCAGGAATCGACGTCCGTCGGTCGTCTGCGCTTCGGCGATGCCGACGGGGCCACCGCCGGAGCCGTCGTTGACCGCGACCCACATCCGCGTGGTCGCAAGGGCTTCGCCGACCTTGACGACGGAATCCTGTTCCCGGGGAGCGGCGAGGATGCTCTTCACCGTCATGTCGACATCGGCCTGCTCGAGCGTCTTCTGCAGCAGCTCCGTCGGGAACACCACCCGATGCGGGGCCGACGCGTTGTCGACGATGAGGCCGGCGAAATCTCCGGACACGACCTGCTGCAGCACCGAGGTGACCGGCTGGGCGACCGCCGAGGTCGACGACGGGTCCGCTTCGAGCTGCACGGAATCACGTACCGCGCCGGCCGAGCTGAACGCCAGCATGTACTGGTTGTCTTCACTGTCGCGGACGACGGCGACGGAGAGCGCCTTCCCTTCGCTGATCTGGGCACGCGCATCGCCGTTCACGCGGATGTAGAGGTGTCCCTGAAGAGCCTGACGCATGACGCCGAGGAGCTGGTCGTTGGTCGCGCCCGCCTCGATCTCGCTGAGGGCCTCACGCAGGAGGACATTGTCCTTCATGCCGGCGACGGTCTCGGTCTGCTCCGGCGGCAGCACGGAGGCCAGAGGCAGGCGCCGCTCCTGGGGCGTCTCGGGCTGAACGGGCGGAGAGGGAGAAGCCTGCGGCGCGGCGGGCGCCGCCGAGACGGACGGGGCGTCGGAGCTCGAAGGACCGTCGGACGTCGGAAGGGAGACCTCGGGGCCGGCCTCGGCACCGACGCCCCGGAACGCCTGCACCGAGATCCCGATCGAGGGCGCTTCGACGGGCTGCTCGGCGGTCGGGCTCTCTGACGTCGTGTGCTCTCCGGCGACCGCGCCCGCACCGTTCTGCGTGGTGTCGTTCGGCGTGGTGTCGTTCGGCGCGCTATCGCTCGCGACAGCCTCGGCGGTGGGGGCGACGACATCGTCACCAGACTTCTTGCGGCGGGAGAAGAGGGCCATATGAGCCAGCCTAACCGGCAATCCGGTCGGTGTTTCGCCGAGGCGGAAACACCTGCGGTGGGCTAGATCTTCTCGATCGGCGCGACCTTGATGAGGAGCTTCTTCTGCCCCGCCGAGTCGAATCGCACGTGAGCGATGCGCTTGGCACCCTCGCCCGTCACCGCATCCACCCGCCCTTCGCCGAAGTCGACGTGACGGATGCGGTCGCCGGCGGCGAGCTCGAGATCACCGTTGTCGCGCATCTTGGCCGTGACCCGGTTGGGGAACTTGTCCATCGCCGTCGACAGCGGCTTCAGGGAGTCTCGACCCGGCAGCGACTTCACCGCGAAACGATCGCCCGAGCCCGAGCCGCCGAAGCCGCCCTGGCGACGCGCGTTCAGTGCGCGCGACTGCATCCCCCCGCGCGAGTTCACGTCGCCCGGAGACTGTCGCCAGTCGATCAGGCCCGCCGGGATCTCCTGCAGGAAGCGGCTGGGCATCGCGACCGTGACCTCGCCGAACTGCGCCCTCGTCATCGCGAGAGAGAGGTGCAGACGCTTGCGCGCACGCGTGATGCCCACGTAGAAGAGACGGCGTTCCTCCTGCGGTCCCCCGGGCTCGCCGGCCGAGATGCGGTGCGGGATGAGATCTTCCTCGACGCCCGTGACGAACACGGCGTCGTACTCCAGGCCCTTCGCCGTGTGCATGGTCATGAGCGAGACCGAGCCCGACTCGTCGTCGAGGTCATCGGCATCCGAGACCAGAGCGACCTCGGTGAGGAAGTCGACGATCGTGCCCTCCGGGTTGTTGCGCGCGAAATCACGAGCCACCGCGACGAATTCGTCGAGGTTCTCCACGCGCGCCTCGTCCTGAGGGTCGCGGCTCGCACGCAGGGCGTCGAGGTATCCGCTCTTGCCCAGCAACAGGCTCAGGCCGTCGGCCACCGCGGTGGGGGGAGGCAGCTCGCCGCTCGCGGGGGTCAGGATGGCGGCGGCTTCGGCGAGCACCGCGTCGAGCTGCCCGATCGCCGTCTGGATCTTCGGCCCGACCCCGAGCTGACCCGGCATCGACAGTGCATCGCGGAAGCTGATCCCGTGCTCCTCGGCGAACCGTGCGATGGCCGTCTCCGTGACGTCGCCGATGCCGCGCCTGGGCTTGTTCAGGATGCGGCGCACCGACATCTCGTCGGCCGGGTTCGCGACGGCGACGAGATAGGCGAGCGCGTCCTTGATCTCGGCGCGATCGTAGAACTTGGTGCCGCCCATGATCTTGTACGGCACCGCCGAGCGGATGAAGATCTCCTCCAGCGCACGGGACTGCGAGTTGGTGCGGTAGAACACCGCCATCTCGGAGTAGGGCATGCCGGCGCGGTGCAGGGCCTCGACCTCGTCAGCCACGAACTGCGCCTCGTCGTGCTGCGAGTAGCCGGTGAAACCGATGATGGGATCGCCGTCGCCCTTGTCGCTCCAGAGCTTCTTGTCCTTGCGATCGAAGTTGTTGCCGATCACCGCGTTCGCCGCCGTCAGGATGTTCTGCGTCGAGCGGTAGTTCTGCTCGAGCAGCACGACGCGGGCGCCGGGGAAGTCACGCTCGAACTCGCTGATGTTGCGGATGTCCGCACCACGGAACGCGTAGATCGATTGATCGGAGTCGCCGACCACGGTGAGCGAGGCACCGGGTTCGCCGGCGTCTGCGGTGGGGGCGGGATCGGGCTCGAAGATCATCATGCCGTTGGAGGCATACGGATCCGGCGCGGCACCGGCAGCACCGGACACGGGGCGCGTGAGCTCGTGGATCAGCGAGTACTGCGCGTGGTTCGTGTCCTGGTACTCGTCGACCAGGATGTGACGGAAACGACGACGGTAGGTGTCGGCGACCTGCGGGAACGCCCGGAACAGATACACGGTCTGCCCGATGAGGTCATCGAAGTCGAAGGCGTTGGCCTTCTGCAGCTGCCGTTGGTAGTCGGCGAAGACCTCGACGAAGACGCGCTCGGCCGGGTCGCTCATGTTGGCCTGACGCGCATACGACTCGGCGTCGGACAGCTCGTTCTTCAGCTTCGAGATGCGCGACTGCACGGACGCGGGTGTGAGCCCGTAGGCATCGGCCTCGTGCTCTTTGACCAGGCGCTTGAGGAGAGCCCGCGAATCGCCCGAATCGTAGATGGTGAACGACTTCGTGTACCCGAACTGCTCGGCCTCGCGACGCAGGATGCGCACGCACGCGGAGTGGAACGTGGAGATCCACATGCCACGGGCGGCATCGCCGATCAGCCCTTCGACACGCTCGCGCATCTCGCCCGCGGCCTTGTTGGTGAACGTGATCGCGAGGATCTGGCTCGGCCATGCCTCTCGGGCCCGCAACAGCGAGGCGATGCGGCGGGTGAGCACGCTCGTCTTGCCCGATCCGGCGCCCGCGACGATGAGCAGCGCCGGGCCGCGGTAGGTGACGGCCTCGAGCTGCTGAGGGTTGAGGCCGGCGAGGAGATCGTCCTGCCCCGGGGCTCCCGACGAGCGAGGACCGGCGGTGGAGGGGACGATGAGAGGAGCTTCGGTCATGGCCCTATGAGTCTAGGCGTCGGCACCGACACCGCGGCACGGCCTCGCGCCGTCCGGAGGCCTGCTCACGACGCGGCGTCCCGAGCAGGCTACCGGGTCTCCAGCGCGAGACGTCCGGCCAGGAGCACGTACGTCGCGGCGAAGGAGCGGCGCAGCCACGTCATGACCCTCGGTCGCCCCAGCACCTGGGCGCGCATGGTGGCCGCGAAGACGCCGTACAGCGCGAAGACCACGAACGTGAGCGCCATGAACACCAGGCTGAGCCCGACCATCTGCCAGGTGCCGTTCGGCGTCTGGGCCGGGACGAACTGGGGCAGGAAGGCGAAGAAGAAGATCGTGAGCTTGGGATTGAGCACGTTGATGAGGACAGCGGTGCGGATCACACGCCAGGACGACAGCGGGGCGACGCTCTCGTCGGCCTGGATCAACGACTTGTCCCTCATGGTCTGCCAGGCGAGGAACAGCAGATAGGCGATGCCGAGCCACTTGATGGTCTCGAACGCGATCGCGGAGGCGTTCAGGATCGCTGCGAGCCCCGTGATCGCGGCGATCATGTGCGGGATGACACCGAGGGCGCAGCCGAACGCGGCGATGACACCCGCTCGGCGTCCTCGCGAGATGCCCGCCGCTATCGAGTAGACGGCACCGGTCCCCGGCGTCGCGACGATCACCAGGGTGGTCAGCAGGAATGCGATGCTCATCGACGGCCCTCCGCGCGCGGTCCTTCCGCGCCTCCCCCATGTCTAGCGGTGCCGGGGCCCGCGCGCATCCTCCATTGCAGATCCACGCGGAGCGGCGGGCACGTGACCGTCCGGCCATGGGAGGGCGCACACGAGCGCACGCGCGCGCCCCCTCCCATGGCTCATGCCGTGCGCTTGCGCCGCACGGCCACCGCACCGGCGGTGAGCAGCATCAGCGCCAGTGCGAGGGCGGCGACGGGGAGTTCCGCACCGGTCGTCGCCAGCCCACCGGCCCCTGCCCCTGCCCCGGCCCCTGCCCCGGCCCCGTTACCCGCCGCGACGCGGAGGTCCGCCCAACCGAGGAGCGCGCCGCTCGCGTCGAACACCGCGATCCTGTGCGCGCCGAGCGGAGCGTCCGCCGGGACGGTCACCGAGATGGTGCCCGCGTCCGTGAGCGTCCCCGACGCGATCCGCGTCGGGTCGGAGTACATCCACACCGACACGTCCGTTCCCGTGCCGCCGGCCCCGACCGTGATCGTGACCTTCTGCCCGCGGGTCGCGACCGACGGGTCCACCGTCAGACCGTGGCGATTGTCGTCGACGAGGCCGGTGCCCGGGAGCGGCGGGGTCTCGCCGCCGGGGGTGCCGTCGTCGACTCCCGGCAGCGTTCCCGTGCGCAGCGCCTCGGAGGCGAACCCGTCGGCGAACCACCACACCGGGCGCTGTCCGTCGACCGACAGCGAGGCCGGCGCGGTCGCGAAGCCCTCGTTGTTGATGTCGGGCATCCCGGCAGGGCGGGCGTAGTGCACGAGGCTCGGCTGCCCGGTGCCGTTCAGCGTGATCTCGGCGGAGCGGCCCTGGCAGCCGTCGTCGCACACGGCCCACAGGGTGTTGCGCACGGTGTCGTAGTCGAGCGCCATGACTCCGGTGAGACCGGGAGCGATCTCCGACACGAGCGTCGCGGAGCCGTCGGCCCCGAGGGCGAATGCGTAGACGTGACCGTTGTCCTCGACCGCGACGAAGAACAGCCCGTCACCGTGACCGGCGTAGTCCCTCGGGTCGTACGCCGCACCCGTCCTGTCATCGAAGAGCTTTCCGGCGAGCGCGGCATCCGGCACCCACTGCACGGCCTCCATGCCGAGGTTCGCCCCGACGGCAGGAAGCAACGCGGTCAGATCCCATTCCTGCTGGGCGACGAGATCGCCGTCCGAGGCCTCGGGGTCGACCCTCAGCACCACGTTCTGGTTCACGCCCTTGGCGCTGTTGTCGCGTTCGGACGCCACGTAGACGAAGCCGTTTCCGTCGACTGTGATGCCTTCGGTGTCGGGGCCCGCGGCTCCCGGGTTCGCGGCGTCCTTCTGGAAGCGCACGCGCTTGCCCGCATCCCACCCTTCCGCCTTCTCGACCGAGCCGTCGGCGTGCGCATCGAGCTTCCAGATGCGGCCTTCACCGTTGTCGACAGCCCAGAGGACGGCGCCGTCGGCGGTCTCCTGCACGTCGAGGCCCGAACTGTCCTCGAGGAACGTGGGGATGCCGTCCACCACGCGCACCTCGGCAGAGCCGGGCCACGGCGACACGGCGACCTCGCCGGGGCACACGTTCGCGGTGCCCTTCGTGGGCGCTGCGGTGACGGTGAACGCGCCGGTCGTGTCGGGGCAACGACCCCAGGTGGTCGCGGCGTGGCCCGCGCCCCAAGTGGTCTCGTCCACGAGCAGGTCGCCGTCGAACACCCGCACCGCATCGCCGTCACCGAGACCGAAGCCGAACTGCGCCCGCTCGATCACGAGGTACTCCCCCGCGCCGAGGAGGGTTCCGGCCGGGATCGCGTACGCGTGGGTGTCGTCGTCGTCCTTCACCACGATGCCCGACACATCGAGCGCCGTGCTCGTCGGGTTCACGAGCTCCACCCAGTCGTCGGGCGAGCCGCCGTCGGATTCGACCTCGTTGATGCGCACGGGGTTGCCGCAGGCGTTGCGCAGCCCCTTGGTCGAGACCGCGATGTCGACGAAGTCGCCGGTGCCGTCGGCGCAGCGGGCGAGGACCCCTGCGGCATGCGCGGCGTACACGTGCTCATCGACCGTGTTGCCGTTCGCGTCGCGGATCGACACGGTATCGCCGTTACCGAGACCGAAGACGAAGTTCGCCGGCTGGTCGAAGACGAAGTAGCCTCCGGGCTGCAGGATCGTGCCTGCGGGCAACGGAGTGGTTTCACCGGCGTGGCCGACGGGGTCGCTGTCCATCACGGTCCAGCCGGAGAGATCCACCGCCGTGCTGCCGGTGTTGACGACCTCGACCCAATCTGTGGTGTCGCCGTTCGACTCGATCTCGTTGATCACGACGTCGGGCATGACGCACGAGTTCGTGGCGCCCGGGGTCGGGTGCGCGAGCACGAAGGAGCCGACGCCGTCAGGGCAGCGCGCCAGGGTGGCCGCGGCGAAGTCGCCGTCGATCGCCGCGTGCCCCTGCCACGGGAGCGTGTCGTCGATCATCGCGCCCGAGGTGTCGTAGAGGCGGATGCGGTCGGCGCTGCCGATGCCGATCGGCTCGCGGAATGCGGCCTCGACGCCTCCGGAGACCCCGACCGTACCCTCTTCGACCACGAGGAACTGTCCCGCGCCGATCTGCGTTCCCGGGAGGAACTGCCAGCGGTGATCGTCCGAATTGTCCCGGATCTCGTAGCCCGAGATGTCGAGCGCAGCGGTGCCGGGGTTGTAGAACTCCACCCAGTCGGCCGGCTGCGAGTCGACCTCGTTGATCACGATGGAACCGGCGACAGGAGCAACCTCGCAATCGTTCGCAGCGCCGGGCGTCACCTGCGTCGCCGGCGCCCAGGCACCCGTGCCGTCAGGGCAGCGCGCCCACACCGACAGCGGCGCGGTGTTCGCATACGCATAGGAGTCGACCTCGGTGCCGTCCGGGTCGAAGAGCACGACCTCGTCGCCCTTGCCGAGCCCGAACGCGAAGTCGACGTCCTTCACCAGCACCAGGAACTCCCCCGGGGCGAGCGACGTGCCTTCCGGGGCCGCGCCGAAGGTGTCGCGCTTCTCGTCCGCGATCTTCCACCCCGCGAGATCGACCACCTCGGTCCCGGCGTTGTAGATCTCGACCTGGTCGGCGAGGCCGGTCGCCGCGTCGTCGTAGACGATCTCGTTCAGGACGAGACTCGGAGCGTTCGACGTCGCCACGGACGGGCGGATGCCGGGGTCGGCGCCGATCGCGGCGAGGGGAGTGGCGAGCAGGGCGGCGGCGCTCAAGGCGCACACCGCCGTGACCGCCGCTGCACGGTGCAGGCGGGGCATGGAGGACTCCTGGGTGGCTGGGCCGGCAGACCCCAGGGTGCGGGGCCGGACCGGAGGGGGACTCAGTCGGGTACCCGCCCAGACCACCGACCCCGCGTGGCCGCAGAGGATCCGCCGAGTGCACGGCAGATGAACGGGAGGTGGCCATCCGCTGCTCACGTCTTCGCCGCGACCGGTTCCCGTCCCCGGTCGCACTTGCCGCCGCATCAGAGCGTCCGGAACGGCGGGTGGTGCGACCGGAACGTGCCCGAGGGGAAGAGCCTCAGGCGATGCGCGTGCCCGGGGGCAGACGGCGAGCCGGCGTCCGCGTGCGCGCCCATGCCCCCGCGAACAGCGAACCCGCGATGACGACCTGCACCCCCAGGCCGACGAACCAGCTCGGCACCGTCGAGTCGATCACCTCTTGGGGTGTGCGGTACCCGCCGCCGGGGTCGCACTCGTCCCAGCGCTGTTCCAACGGCGAGAGCTGCGCGCTGCGCAATCCGTACTTGATCTGACCGAACATGTCGACGGGATAACCCCCCGTCGCGTACTCGGTCGGGGTCGCGTCGGCGAGCACGACGAACGGGTTCGCGGCGAGCGTCCACCACACCAGATCGAACCGAGGCACATCCTGGGTGCTGTTCACCTCCCAGCGATCACAGTCCGGCGTGCCGTTCGCGTCGTACGGGCGCGAGTACACGGTCGCTTCGCTGCGCACCGCCATGCCGCCGAGTCCGAACACGATGAGCGTTCCGAACACGAGCGCGGCGACGACCAGGTACGTCGTCGCGACCGAGAACAGCGGACGCGCGATGAGTCCGCTCAATCCCACTCCGATCGCGGCCACGATGATGATCTCGGCCGCGAGCACGAGCAGGGAGACGAGCAGCACGGCCGGGTTCGCTCCCCCGCCCAGCAACGACAGGGCCAGGAACGGCACCGCGACCACCAGGAAGGCGCCGCCGGTGGCCACGGCCGCGACGAGCTTGCCGAGCATGATGTCGCCGGTCGATGCGGCGGTCACCTGCACGGCGGCGAGCGTCGCGGCATCGCGATCCCCGTTGATCGCGTTGCCGCTGAGCGTCGGCGACACCAGCACGACCAGCAGCAGCACGATGTTGACGACGATCGAGTAGACGCCGGCACCGACCGCATCGCCCCAGGAGTACACGGCGAACGAGAGCCCCGTGACGCCGAGCAGCACTAGGGCGAAGACCCCGAGCAGCACATACCAGCCCACGCTGCGCAGGCGCTGGGTCAGTTCGAGTCGGGCGATGATGCCGATGTTCGCGAGGCTCATGCGCCCGCCTCCGTTCCGGTGGATGCCTGGGGTGGTGTCGCATGATGCAGGTTCAGGAACGTGTGCTCCAGCTGGTTCTGCGCCGGAGCGAACTCCACGACCGGGAGCCCCGCCTCGATCAGATGCCGAAGGGCCTGTGCTGCGGCATCCTCTCCCTCGAATCCGACGAGCACCGCTCCACGATCCTGCGAGAGGGATTCGGGGGCGATACCGAGATTCGAGGCCACCTGCCAGGCATCGGCCTTCATCCGATCCTCGGTCGCACCGGCGAGACGCACCCGCCACGCGCGCAGCATGCTCCGCGCCGGTGCGGCATCGACGACGGCACCGGCGACGAGGAAGACCGCGCCGTCGACGACCTCTTCGAGCTCCGAGAGGATGTGGCTCGAGATCAGCACGGTGCGCCCCTCCGCCGCGAAACGGCGCAGCAGCACCCGCAGCTGCACCCGCGCCTCCGGATCGAGACCGGAAGCCGGTTCGTCGAGGAGCAGCACCTGCGGGTCGTTCACCAACGCGCGTGCCAGGCCCAGCTTCTGCTTCTGCCCTCGCGACAGCACCTTGGCCGGGGAGTCGGCGAGTTCGGTCAGCCCGACGAGGGCGAGCAGCTGCTCCGCACGGACCGCGGCCTGCGGCTTCTCGATGCCGTACAGGCGGGCGGTCGTGACGATGGTCTCCCGTGCGGTGAGCGACGGCCACGCACCGAGAGCGTCCGGCATCCATCCGAGCAGGCGTCGTGCGGCGAGCGGATCGACGGAGGGGTCGACGCCTCCGATGCTGATCGTCCCGGTGTCGGGAGCGAGGAGGGAGGCGAGCATCAGCAGCAGAGTGGTCTTGCCTGCTCCGTTCGGCCCCACGAGGCCGGTGACGCGGCCGGGCTCGGCTCGGAGAGTGGCGCCCCTCACCGCCTGCACCGTCCCGAACGCTCTGCTGACGTCTTGCACCACGATTCCGGTCATGCGGTCAGTCTGGCATCCGGAGTCCGTCGCCTCCGGGACCTCGGGGCGGATGCTCAGGCCCGGCCGCAGAGGGGTGACACAATCAGCTCATGCGCACGATCCTCAACATCATCTGGGTCATCCTCGCCGGCTGGGCCCTGTTCCTCGGGTACGTCCTCGCCGGCATCCTGCTGTGCATCCCGATCATCACGATCCCCTGGGCGATCGCCTCGTTCCGCATCGCCGCCTACGCGATCTGGCCGTTCGGCCGCGAGGTCATCAGCAAGCCCACCGCGGGTGTCGGGTCGTTCCTCGGCAACGTGCTGTGGGTGATCCTGGCCGGCTGGTGGCTCGCGATCGGACACATCGTGTCCGGAATCCTGCTCTGCATCACGATCATCGGCATCCCGATGGGCATCGCCGACTTCAAGATGGTCCCGATCTCGCTCATGCCGCTGGGCAAGGAGATCGTCTCCACCCGCCGCGGTGCCTTCGACCGCACCCTCTGAGCGGGAGTCCGCCGACACCGGCCCCATCCACACCGGCCCGCTCTGCACCGGCCCCTCTACACTGGCCCGATGGATGCCGCCCGTCTGATCGCGTGGGATCAGGAGCTCCGATCGGCGCATTCGCGTCTGCGTGCCGCGCTCGCCGCCACGCGCGACGCCCTCGACCACGGCACGGACGTCCCCGATGCCGCATCGGAACTCGTGCTCTACTGCGTCGGATTCTGCGCCGCCCTCGACGGCCACCACGGCGCCGAGGATCGGCAGCTCTTCCCTGCTCTGCGCGCGGAGCATCCGGAGCTCGGCGGGATCATCGACAAGCTGATGCAGGACCACTCGATGCTCGCCCACCTGCTCGCCTCGCTGCGCGGTGCAGCCGAGCGCGGCGACGATGCGACCGCGATCGGCGGTCATCTCGACGGGATCGCCGCGATCATGGAGTCACACTTCCGCTTCGAGGAACGCGAGATCCTCGAGCCCCTGCGCGCCCTCGTGCTCGAGGGCGACGTGAAGAGCGTGCTCGGACCGCTCTGACGACGCGGACCTGCGCGACCGCGTCAACTGCGGAAGAAGGCGACGCCCAGATCCGGATGATCGACGAACACGCCGTCCACGCCCTGACGTGCGATGACGCCCCACTCCGCCTCGTAGTCGCCGTAGGCGCCGCGCCCGCCCGGACCACGGAATTCCGCCGCGAGGAAGGCGTTCTCCGGCCGACACGTCCACGTGAAGACCTGCAGACCTCGTGCATGCGCATCCGCGACGATCGTGTTGCCCCGGTCGAGCAGCATCTTCTTGCTCACGCTGATGCCGTCGACCTGTCCGACGAGGGCGTCGAGTCCTTTCGGGGCGACGGTCTCCTCGTAGGTGAGAGCATGTTTGCCCTCGGCCACCAGGAGGTCGTACGGACGCCCCGATGCCTCGATCAGGTAGATGTACGACGCGGAGATCCCGCGTTCCCGCAGCTGCCCGAGCACGGTCGACTCGAAGCACTCGATCACCAGCGGCAGCTCCCCCTCGGCCCATCCGGCGTCGCGCAGCTCGCGGTCGATGAGGGGGGCCAGGTCCAGGCCGATGCTCGCGAAGTACGTGGCGTGCTTGACCTCGAGCACCACGCCGACCTCGCGTCCATGCTCCGCCGATCCGTCGCGCACGATGTCGAGCACATCGCGCAGGCGCAGGATCTGCTGGGCGCCGTCGAAGCTCGCGCTCGAGGCCCGCACCTCGGGCAGCCGCTCCCGGATGCGCAGGGTCGACAACTCGTCCCACGTGAAGTCCTCGCTGAACCATCCCGTCAGCGCCTGCCCGTCGACGCGCTTCGTCGTCTTGCGGTCGGCGAACTCCGGATGTTCCGCGACGTCGGTCGTGCCCGAGATCTCGTTCTCGTGCCGCACGATGAGCACGCCGTCCTTGGTCGCCACGACGTCGGGTTCGACCGCATCCACCCCCATGGCGAGAGCGAGCTCATAGGAGGAGCGGCTGTGCTCCGGGCGATAGCCGGGCGCACCGCGGTGCCCGATGACGAGGGGTGATTTCCTGGGCACGCTCTCAGCGTAGAACACCCCGGCGATGCGCCCTCCCGAGTATCGTGGAGGAAAGAGACCTACTACCCCCCTTTTGGAGTGAGGCCCACCAATGAGCAACTTCGCTTTCAACAACCCTGCTTTCCAGCAGCAGGACCCGCGCAACGTCGCGACGTACCCGGGCGGACCTCAGGCTGCCCAGGGCGCGCAGAACGCCTCGCTCCAGCACGGGGCGATGGACGCTGCGGCCAACGCACAGCTCGAGGGCATGTACGCCGCCCCGCCGGCCGGAGCGATCGAGACCGACCGCATGTCGGTCGAGGACACGGTCTGGAAGACGGCCGGCCTGTTCGGCATCCTGCTCGTCACCGCCGCGATCGGCTGGGTGCTGACCCTCGGCGGCCTGGACGTGCCGCGATATGACCCGTACAACCCCGCGCCCGTCAGCATGCTGCCGTGGATCGTCGGCGCGCTCGGCGGCTTCGTGCTCGCGATGGTCATCACCTTCACGTCGCGCAAGAAGGTCCGGCCCGCGCTGATCTTCGCCTACGCGGCGTTCGAGGGCCTCTTCATCGGTGGCATCTCGGCGTTCTTCGAGGTCATCTACCCCGGCATCGTCTTCCAGGCGACGCTCGCGACCGTCTCGGTCGTCGGGGTGACCCTGGCTCTCTTCGCGAGCGGCAAGATCCGCGCGTCGAAGAAGGCGACGAAGATCTTCATGATCGCGATGATCGGCTACCTGGTCTTCTCGCTGCTGAACCTGGTCCTCATGTGGACCGGAGTGCTGCCCCAGGGCCAGGCCTTCGGCCTGCTGAGCGCCAACATCTTCGGCATCCCGCTCGGTGTCATCATCGGCGTGCTCGTCGTCATCATGGCGGCGTACTCGCTCGTGCTCGACTTCGATCAGATCCAGCAGGGCGTCCGCAACGGTGCTCCCCGCAAGTACGGCTGGCTCGGCGCCTTCGGCATCATGGTCACGGTCGTCTGGCTCTACGTCGAGATCCTGCGCATCATCGCGATCGTCCGCGGCAACAACTGACCGCGAACCGATCCGACCGCGTCGAGAGGCCCGACTCCCCTGGGGAGGCGGGCCTCTTCGCACATCCAGGCATGTGTGCGCAAGGGGTTGGCACGCGAGCAGCGATGTCGGCACTCTGGATACCAGAAGCCCCGGCACCCCGGGGCTCCCGATCCACAGGAGCTGACCATGAGTTTTCTCGGCTTTCTTCTTCTCGGCCTCATCGCCGGAGCCATCGCCAAGCTGATCCTTCCCGGCAAGCAGGGCGGCGGCTGGTTCATCACGCTGCTCCTCGGCGTCGTGGGCGCGCTGCTCGGCGGCTGGCTCGGCAGTCTGATCCTCAACCGTCCGCTCACCGAGTTCTGGGACCTCGGCACCTGGCTCCTCGCCATCGCCGGTTCCATCATCGTGCTCTTGATCTACGGCCTGATCGCCGGTCGCGGCCAGAAGGCGCGCAGCTGACGGCATCCGCCGTCGACGCCACGCGCGTCACCCTGATGCCCGTCCCCTTCGGATGCCTCGTGCACCCGAAGGGGGCGGGTCATTTCTGTGCCCCTCGTGCCTTCCGCTCCAGCAGCGATCTCTCCCGACCATTGCCGGCGAGTCCGGCGGCGACGATGAACTCGCTCCGGGCTTCCTCCTCGCGCCCGAGCCGACGCAACAGTTCGCCGCGCGTCGCGGGCAGCAGGTGGTAGCCGCGCAAAGCGCCCGAACTCGACAGCTGGTCGATGATGAGCAGAGCGGACGCCGGCCCGGTCGCCATCGCCACCGCAGCCGCTCGGTTGAGCTCGACCACCGGCGACAGAGAGAGCCGCCCGAGCGCCTCGTAGAGCAGCACGATCCGTTCCCAGTCGGTCTCCTCGACAGACGCCGCCACGGCATGGCACTCGGCGATCGCCGCCTGCAGCCCGTAGGCACCGCGCCCGCGTCCGAGAGCATCGGCGGTCGCCAGCGATGCACGTCCAAGCGAGATGCGGCCACGATCCCAGCGCCGACGGTCCTGATCGGCCAGCAGCACCGGGTCGCCGTGTCGATCCACGCGCGCCCCGAACCGCGCGGCCGTCAGCTCCATCAGCGCCAGCAGGCCGTGCACCTCGGGTTCCTGCGGCATCAGCGCGGCGAGCACGCGCCCGAGACGGATGGCCTCGTCACTCAGCTCGGGGCGCATCCAGTCGGGTCCGCTGCTCGCGGCGTGGGCCTCGTTGAAGATCAGATACAGCACGCCGAGGATCGCACCGATGCGCGGCGCACGCTCCTCGCGCGAAGGCACCTCGAACGGGACGTTGGCGGCGGAGAGCGTCTTCTTCGCCCGCACGATGCGCTGCTGCACGGTGGCGGTCGGCACGAGGAACGCGCGGGCGATCTCCTCGCTGGAAAGCCCACCCACCACCCGCAGCGTCAGGGCGACCTGCGCCTCTTTCGAGAGCACAGGGTGGCAGGAGATGAAGATCAGGCGCAGCACGTCATCATCGACGGCGTCCGGATCCCACAGCAGGTCTCGCCCCTCCCGCTGCTCCTGCTCCAGGTCGTGTGCGAGAAGGGCGACCCGCTCGTCCAGACGTTCCTGTCGACGCCACCGATCGATGGCCTTGCGTTTCGCGACCGCGGTCAGCCAGGCCCCGGCCTTGCGCGGGACGCCGTCGACCGGCCACTGCCGCAACGCATCCACCAGCGCCTCCTGAGCCAGGTCCTCCGCGAGGCCGAAGTCACCGACCATACGCGTCAGAGCTCCGACGATGCGGGCGGACTCGATGCGCCACACGGCGGCGACGGCGCGCTCCGCAGACCCGGTATCGGGAGCGGAACGCGCCGTCTCGCTGTGTGGGGAAGAGTCCGTCACCGCTGTGCCATCACTGCCGTGCCATCACTGCCGTGCCGCGCGCTGAGCTGCTTCCTCGCGCCAGCCCTCTTCCTTCTGGATCCACTCGTTGTCCGCCGGGAAGTCCTCGACGCCGGTCACGCGACGCACCTCGAGGTACGACCCACGTCCGAGAGGTGCGCGACTCGCCCACTCCGCCGCCTCTTCGCGCGTGGGGACCTCGATGATCCAGAAACCGTTGAACAACTCCTTCGTCTCGCCGTAGGGGCCGTCGGTGATGAGCGGCTTCTCGGTGCTGAAGTCGACCACGAAACCCTCGGCCGCATCGGTCAGGCCCTCGCCCGCGACGAGCACTCCGGCCTTGATCATCGACTCGTTGTACTTGCCCATGGCCTCGATGACCTGCTCGAAGGGCATGTCCTTGTAGGCCTCGACGGCCTCGTCGGTCGCGCGCATGATGAGCATGAACTTCATGATGTTCTCCTTGTTCGAAGGGCCGTCTCTCGACCCTCTCATCAATGACGTCGAACGGGAACGACTCGGATCGACATCATCCCGGAATTCTTTCTGAAGAACTTCTCGGGGCGGTCGTAGACTCGCTCCCGTGACCGCCGCAGACCTCGTACAGAGCATCCGATCCGCGCTCCGTGATGAGGCCGATCCGGAGCTGGCACCCGCGCAGCAGGCGTACATGAAGTCGGCGCTGCCCTTCCTCGGCGTACGTGTTCCCGGGGTGCGAGCCGTGACGCGTGGGCTCGCGCGCGAGGTGACGGACACGGCGGTGTTGCGCGGTACGGCACTCGTGCTGTGGCGGGAGGCGGCATTTCGCGAGGAGCGCTACGCCGCCAGTGCTCTGATGGCTCTGCGTCCGGTGCGAGCCCGACTCGACATGCTCGATGTGCATGAGGAGATGATCCGCACAGGAGCGTGGTGGGATCACGTCGACGAGGTCTCGCATCGGCTCACCGAGACGCTCGATGCGCACCCTGCCGAGATGACGCCGGTGCTGCGGACGTGGTCGCGCGACGACGACTTCTGGGTGCGCCGGGCGAGCATCATCTCCCAGCTCGGACGCAGAGGTGCCACCGATCGCGAGCTGCTCGCCACTGTGATCGAACCGAACCTCGCCGACACCGAGTTCTTCATCCGCAAGGCCATCGGCTGGGCGCTGCGCGAGCTCGGCAAGACCGACCCGGCGTGGGTGCGAGCCTTCGTCGAGTCGCACGAGCTGCCGCCGCTCTCTCGCCGCGAGGCGCTCAAGCTGCTCTAGATCACGCTCCGGTCGCAGTTCCTGCCGCGCGGGCCGCCGTGAGGCGACAGAAAGTGCGACCGGAGCGGTCAGCCGGAGCGGTCAGGCGACGCGGTCAGGCGACGCGGTCAGGCGACGCGGTCAGACGCGACGGGACGGGCGCGCGGCGACGTCGGCGATCGCCGCGGTCAGGGCGTCGAGCGAACGCTGCGGGCTCCAGGCCGCAGCAACCGACGGGGCCTCGGCGCTCAGCGCCGCGAGCCGATCGGGGTCGGTCAGCAGCGCGCGGATCGCCTCGCCCAGCGCCTCGACGTCGCCGCTCGGGACCAGGACGCCACCGCCCTGTTCCAGCACGTCACGGATGCCGTAGCGGGCGTCGTATGACACGACAGGGGTCCCATGCAGGAGTGCCTCGACGATCGACAACGGCTGGCCCTCGAAGGCGGTGGCCGTGACGATCATCGACGCCCGATCGAGCACGGTGCCGGGCGAATCGGTGTAACCCGCGAGCAGCACGCGGTCCCCCGCGCCGAGCTCCTCGATCAGCGCGCGCAGCCGATCCTCTTCGGGCCCGCCGCCCCAGATCTCCATCCGGGTTCCGGCGACGTCCGCGGCGAGGAACGCCCGGATCGCCTGATCGATGCGCTTGCCTGGCGCGAGACGACCGAGCACGACGACGAGCCCGTCTTCGCGGAGGTCGTCCCGATGCTCCACCGGGGCGATCGGGTTCGGCACCACGACATGAGAAGCCGCGGAGCCGAAACGCGCCACGACATCGTCGCGCTGGGTGGTGGTCGGCCAGATGACGGCGTCGAAACGGTCGGTCAGCCGGAACCAGCGCGTCCAGAGCGTGTTCATCGGAGCATCCGGGGTGTACGGCGCCTCCACGTGCATGGTGTGGATCGGGTGGACGATGCGCACACGCGGATCGGACCAGTCGGCGATGAGCTCGCCGAGCTGCCGGGATTCGCAGATCACGACGATGAGACGATCACCGAACGCGTCCGCGACGTGCTCGAGCCAGGCCCGGTAGAGCCCGCGGAACCCGTGCAGCGCCCCGACCACCTCGCCTGCGGCGTCGTGGACGAGAACGGGTTCCTCGGTCAGATGCCAGTCCGGATTGCCGGGGATGATCGGTAGCGCGGCGAACGGCCGGCCGTCGACATCCGTCAGCACGCGGTACTCGACGTCGGGGTCGGCGGTCACCGCGGGGTCGGCGGCAGCGCGCAGCCAATCGGCCGCTCCCCCACCGGAATCCGTGGCCTCGTCGAACAGGTTGCGCATGCGTGAGGGGTCGACGAGCGCCCCCTGCTCCGCGAACGTCCGACGTTGCGCGGCATGATCGGCAGCCGTTCCCGGGTCGAACGTGAGCAGCTGCGGACCCGCCCCCTCCGCGACCCCGGCCTCGGCGAGCTGCCGGGCACGTGTGAGCGTCGCGATCGTGTAGCCGCCGTCCATGCCCGGGATCAACCGACTGGACAGCACCACGTACTCGGCGTCGGGAAGCACCGGCGCCGCACCGGGGAGCATGGCGCTCCCTACTCCCACTCGATCGTTCCCGGCGGCTTCGACGTGACATCGAGCACGACGCGGTTGACGTCGCGCACGCCGTTCGTGATGCGGTTCGAGATCTTCGACAGCACGTCATACGGCAGACGCGTCCAGTCGGCGGTCATGGCGTCTTCGCTCGACACCGGGCGCAGCACGATCGGGTGGCCGTAGGTGCGGCCGTCGCCCTGCACACCCACCGAGCGCACGTCGGCGAGCAGCACGACGGGGCACTGCCAGATCTCCTGGTCGAGGCCGGCCTTGGTCAGCTCCTCGCGGGCGATGGCGTCGGCCTCACGCAGAATCTCGAGACGGTCAGCGGTGACCTCACCGATGATCCGGATACCGAGGCCGGGCCCCGGAAACGGCTGGCGTCCGACGATCGCCTCGGGGATGCCGAGCTCGCGACCGATCGCGCGGACCTCGTCCTTGAACAGGGCGCGCAGCGGCTCGATCAGCTCGAAGTCGAGGTCGTCGGGAAGGCCGCCCACGTTGTGGTGCGACTTGATGTTCGCCGTGCCCGCACCACCGCCGGACTCGACGACGTCGGGGTAGAGCGTGCCCTGCACGAGGAACTTCACGGGAGCGCCGCCCGAAGCCTTGGCCTCGGCGACCAGGTCGAGCTGCACCTTCTCGAACGCACGGATGAACTCGCGTCCGATGATCTTGCGCTTCTCTTCCGGGTCGGTCACCCCCTGGAGGTGGCCGAGGAAGGTCTCTGCCGCGTCGACCGTGATCAGACGCACGCCGGTGGACTCGACGTAATCCTTCTCGACCTGCTCGCGCTCGCCCTTGCGGAGGAGGCCGTGATCGACGAAGACCGCGGTGAGCTGGTCGCCGATGGCCTTGTGCACCAGTGCCGTGGAGACGGCGGAGTCGACACCGCCGGAGAGCGCGGAGATGACCCGAGCGTCGCCCACCTGCTCGCGGATGCGCTCGATCTGCTCGGCGATCACGTTGCCGCTGTTCCAGTCGGACGCGAGGCCCGCGCCCTTGTGCAGGAAGTTCTCGAGCACGCGCTGACCGTGGTCCGAGTGCTTGACCTCGGGGTGCCACTGCACGCCGTAGAAGCCGCGCTCCTCGTTCGCGAACGCTGCGACCTTGGTCGCATCCGTCGTCGCGAGCACGTCGAAGCCCTCGGGGGCCTTGGCGACCTGGTCGCCGTGGCTCATCCAGACGTTCTGCTCGGCCGGCTGACCGCCGAGCAGCGTCCCGCCGTCGCCGGTGATCACGGCATCCGTGGCGCCGTACTCGCGCAGACCGGTGTTCGCGACCTCGCCGCCCAGCGTCTGGGCCATGTACTGGAAGCCGTAGCAGATGCCGAGGGTCGGCACCCCGAGGTCGAAGACCGCCGGGTCCAGCTTCGGCGCTCCCTCCTCGTACACCGACGAGGGGCCTCCGGAGAGGATGATCGCGACCGGGTTCTTGGCGGCGATCTCCTCAGCCGTGGCGGTGTGCGGCACGATCTCGCTGTACACACCCGCCTCGCGGACGCGGCGGGCGATCAGCTGCGCGTACTGCGCGCCGAAGTCGACGACGAGCGCAGGACGCTGCTGGGTCTCGGACTGTTCGGTCAACGGACACCTTCCGGGGCGGGGGCGGAGGCCTCGGCGGCCTCTCTGGTGGCGAGATAGGTCTTGACTTCACGGGCGACGACGGCCTCCATGAAGAACGACAGCAGCGGCACGACGCCGCCGAGCGCGAGCAGGATGAAGCGCGGGAACCGCCAGCGCATCAGGCTCCACATGCGGAAGCACGCGAAGAGGTAGACGACGTAGAACCAACCGTGCGCCACGAGGATGAACAGCGACAGGTTGAATCCGTCGCCCAGCGAGGTCATCTCGCAGGAGTTGGTCATCGGGGCGAACAGCGACCACCACTGGCAGTCGGGCCCGGCGAGCACGCCGGCGAACCAGAGCGGTCCTCCGGAGCCTCCCATGAAGAGCTCGAGGTGGATCGGCGTGTACTTGAGCACCATCTCGGTCAGCAGCAGGAGCAGCATGACTCCTGTGATGATCGACGCGATCTGGTAGAACTTCAGCGCACCGCGGATCGCCGGAAAGCTGGCGACTTTCGGTTCGGGCATGCGTCCAGTCTAGCCGCCGGGAAATCGTGTCGAATCCGGGCACCATCGTGCGGAGAGAGCGCTGCGCATCGGTCAGGAATCGAGAAGCACGCGGGAAGACGCGCTCGTAGCGTCGTCGACATGAACACCACGATCGATTCCCTCACCCTCGACGTCCCCGACGTGGACGCCGCCCGCTCGTTCTACGCGCACGCGTTCGACCTCGGCGATCGCCTGCGATTCCGCACCGCGGATGCCGACACCACCGGCTTCCGCGGCTACACCCTGTCGCTCGTCGTCTCCCAGCCTGCGAATGTGCGTGCACTCGTGGATGCCGCGGTCACCGCCGGCGCCACGGTGATCAAGCCCGTGTCGAAGTCGCTGTGGGGCGTCGGCGGCACGATCCAGGCCCCGGACGGCGCTATATGGAAGGTCGCGACCTCGGCGAAGAAGGACACCGCTCCCCCGAGCCGGACGGTCGACGAGATCATCCTCCTGCTCGGAGCGGACGACGTCGTCGCATCGAAGACCTTCTACACGGAGCGCGGCATCCCGGTCGGCAAGAGCTTCGGCCGCAGCTATGTGCAGTTCGACACCGGAGCCGGCCCGATCGGCCTCGGCCTGTACCGGCACGCATCCCTCGCGAAGGACGCGGGCGTGCCCGCCGAAGGATCCGGCTCGCATCGGATCACGGTCAACGGCGTGCTCGGCGCTGCGGTCGACCCCGACGGATTCGTGTGGGCTCCCGTCGCAGTCGACGCCTGAATCCCGGACGACGTGGCGAAGGCCGCCGGGAGAGTCCCGACGGCCTTCGCCTGTGTCATCCCCTACCCGATCAGAACCACCGGGTCAGCAACTCCCAGAGCCAGTCGAGGATCGCACCGATGATGCCGCCGGCACGGTTGACGGTGACCGTGGCGGTCGCCGCGTCTCCATCGGCCTGCGACGCCGCCACGGTGTACTTGCCCGACGGGGCGCTCTTCGGCACGGTGACCGAGGTGCTGAACGTACCGTCGGCGCCGACCTGGACGGTGCCGACCTGCACCGGCTTGCCCTTCTTCGGGCGCAGCTCGATCGACACGGTCTCGCCGGGCACGTAGCCCTCACCGGTGACCTTGAGGCTCTTGCCCGCGGTCACCTTGGACGAGCCGAGGGCGATCGTGCCGGCGAACTCGGCTTCTCCCGCGATCGTGAACGGCACCTGCACCGTGGTTCCGGTACCGGCGACGTTCACGGTGAGCACCTGCTCGCCGAAGACACCGGACGGAACCGTGAAGGTCAGGCTGGCGCGCCCGCCCTCGTCGGTGGTGTCGACGACCGCCGGGTCGACCGCACCGGCCGCGAGCTGCGTGCCGCCGAGCGACAGCGACACCTCACCCGGAGCCGGTTCGCCCGCGCTGAAGGCCAGCGAGGAGAGCGACACGGTCACCTGGTCGCCGGCGCTGTAGCCGTCGGCATCCGCGGGGCTGACCGCCACACCGACCGCGCGCTGGGCGTAGTCGGGGCTCGCGGTCTTGTTCGCGTCGAACCAGTCGACCATGGACTGCAGGTCGACCTTGCCGGTGTCACGCTTGCCCGTGCCCTCCTTGAAGGTGAAGAAGTTGTCTCCACCGGCCGCGAGGAACGAGTTGGCGGCGACCGTGTAGTTCTTCGCCGGATCGAGCGGGGCACCGTCGAGGGTGATCGAGGTGATCCGCGAACCCTGCGCTGCGGCGGGATCGTAGGTGTAGACCAATCCCTTCGAGACTCCGAGCTTCAGGAACGGACGAGCCGAGCCTGCCGGCTGCCACTGCTCCTCGAGCACGCCCTTCAGCTGCGCCCCCGTGAGCGTCAGCGTCACGAGCGTGTTGGCGAACGGCTGGACCGTCGCCGCCTCACGGTAGGTGACGTTGCCGTCGGGGTCGGACGCGCCGGCCGATGCGTACGTGAGGTTCGCCCGGATGCCGCCCGGGTTCATGATCGCCACATCAGCGCCCGTGGACCACTTCTGCACATCGGCGACGAAGTTTCCTATGGTGGACTCGCCACCGCGGTTCTCGGATCCGTTCGTCTGACGCGCGCGGTTGAAGTCGGCCGTGATGTCGCCGACCTTGATCGCACCCAGCACATCGGCCTCGGCCTTCGCCTTGGCCACGATGTCCGCGACCTCGGGGACGGCCGGGTAGAGCGGCTTGCCCGCAGCGGTGAGGGGCTTGATCTCGTTGGTGATCGAGATCAGGTCCTTCGTCTTCGGGTCGACCTTGATGTTCATCAGGCCCAGGTTCTCGCCATACTGCCCCGCGGAGACGACCGGGCGGCCGTCGATCACGTGGTTGTAGGCGAGGTGGGTGTGCGCCGACACGATGGCGTCCACGTCGTCATCGACCCCGTAGACGATCTCGCCGAGGGGCGAGTCCGGCGTGATGCTGGAGAGCTCGACGCTGGACGCGCCTTCGTGCACGAGCAGGATGACGACATCCGCCTCGCCGTTGGACTCATCGCCGTCGCGCAGGTCGTCGGCCACCGCGTTCACGGAATCGACGATGCTGCGGACCTCGAGGTCCTTGATGCCCTCGGGCGAGACGAGCGAATCGAGGTCTTCGGTGACCGCACCGACGAAGCCGACCCGCACGCCGTCGAGCTCCTTCACCCAGGCCGGTGCGAGCGCGGGCTCGCCGGTCTCCGTGACGAACACGTTCGAGGAGATGTACTCCCAGTCCGCGCGCTCCTGCACGCGATCACGCAGGTCTTCCCAGCCCTGATCGAACTCGTGGTTGCCCGCCGCACTGACGTCGAGGCCGGCCGCGTTGAGCGCGTTGATCGTGGGGTTGTCGTCGTTGATGAACGAGGTGAACGTCGACGCGCCGATCAGGTCGCCGGCACCGGCGAAGATCGTGTTCGGGTTCGCCTCACGGAACTGCTTGACCGCACCGGCCAGGACCGCCGCACCCGCCGCAGCGCCGTCGGCCTCGATCCGACCGTGGAAGTCGTTGACCGTGACGACGTCGATGCTCACCGGCGGGATCTCCGAGGAGACGCCGACGATGATGGGGTCGTGGTCGCTGGAGCGGTAGGGCGTTCCCTGCTCGGTGGCGCCGAACGCGTAGCCGCGGTCGCTCCATTCCGGGGAGTTGATGCCCCACACGCCCGCACCGGTGATCGACGAGGCGAGCGACGGCGACGCGATCACGTGGTCGAGCGAGCCGAGCTCGCCGTCGAACGAGTACGTGTACTGGCCGGAGGCCTTGTCGGCGACCAGGTCGCTCCACCCGTTCGAGGTGAACACGTCGATCGGATCTTCCTTGCCGTAGGCGTTGAAGTCGCCGATCAGCAGCATGTCGCCGCTGCCGGTCGTCTGCTCGAGCTGGTCGGTGAAGGCGAGGATGGCGTTCGCCTGCTTCACGCGGTCGGCGTTGAAGAAGCCCTGTCCGTCGGCCGGCTCCGCTCCTGCTCCCTCGGGCGGCGACTTCGACTTCAGGTGGTTCGCGACGACGGTGACGACGCGGCCGTCGATGTCGAACGCCTGCGCGATCGGCTCGCGGGCGTTGCCCCACACGGTCTCGTCGGTGACGGTGACGCTGTCTCCGACCCGCTTGACCGCATCCTTCTTGTAGATGATCGCGTTGGTGATGAAGTCGGTCGTCGCCGCGTTGTTCAAGGCGGCGGGAGTGGGCACGTAGCCCCACACGTCGCTGCCGGCGTCGGCGTTGAGGCCGGCGACGAGGTCCTTGAGGGCGGTGTCGATGGGCTTGCCCAGCTTGACCGAGTTCTCGATCTCCATGAGCGAGACGATCTCGGCGTCGAGCCCGTTGATCGCCGCGACGATCTTGGACTTCTGGATCGCGAACTGCGCCGCGTTCGCCGCACCTCGGGCGTTGGAGTTCTCGCTCTTCAACGTCGTGAAGTAGTTGTAGACGTTGAAGGACGCGACCTGGACGTCGCCGCCCACGGACGGCGCGCTGTCCGTGCGCGGGTTCGTCGCCTCGAAGCCGACCTTGAGGTCGGCCGACGAGGAGTCGTCGATCGGCACGACCGGCTGCAGGCGCCAATCGTTGAAGCCCCACTGCAGCACGTAGCCGTTGTCGCCGAAGTCGACGGTGTCGCCGTTGCGGACCACCGTGTCCTTCGTGAAGTAGGGCTGCTCGCCGGGGTGGCCGCTGTTGGACACCTGGATCGACCAGCCGTCGTCCAGCAGGATGCGGTTCGCCCGGTTCGCCGCGGCGATCGCGGCAGCCTCGGCACCGGGACGCGTGGTCTCGGTGCTCTTCACGGCGAGTGCGTCACCGGCATTCAGCCAGAGCGTGCCGAAGTTGAAGAGCTGGTGGCTGGAGGCGAGACGGTAGGTCCCCTCCGGAGCCACGTACATGTTCTCGAACTGCTCGCGGTCGGCTCCCTGCACCGCGGCGGGCAGCGGTGTGACGGCGGGAACACCGACGCCTGCCGTGACGACGGAGACGTCGGCGGCCGCGGCCGGGTTGATCTGCGTCTGTCCGAAGTACTCGCTCACAGAGCCCGTCACCGAGACGAGGTCGCCGATCGCGAGGGTCGGGTTCAGCGCGTTCAGGAAGACGAAGACGCCATCCGAGGCACCGGGCGTCGCGTCGGTCGCGCCGCCGGAGCCCTGGGTCTGGATGACGATGCCCTTGTAGCCGCCGGTGCGGTAGTCGGCAGTGACCACGCCCTCGACCTGCACGGTCTGCCCGTTCAGCGGCGAGACGTCGGTCGTGCCCTGGACCTCGGCGATGGTGGCCGTGGTCGGATCCGTGCCCGGACCGGTGCCAGGGTCGGTGTCGCCGGAGTTCTGCGGGGTGATCGTGGGCGAGAGCGTGAAGTCGGCGCTGTTGACGTCGGTGTCGACGCCGCCCGTGCGGTTGAGCGACTTGACGTCGGTGTTGCCGGAGGGCGCGGTGGCCGCCGTGCCCTCGAAGGTGTTCGAGGTGCCGTAGCCCAGCAGGTCGACGACGCCGTCGACGCCGACGGCCGAGCCCGGCGTGAGGCTCACGGCCGCGGTGCCCTCGACGAGCGCGAGCGTACCGTTGGTCCCGCTCGGGGTCAGGGTGCTGACGGCATCCGGTGCGGGCAGCTCGGCACCGTTCGCGCCGTTGCTGTTGCCCTGCACCAGGTAGTAGCCGCCGGCGGGGATGACGCCGGTGAGCGGAGCCACGCCGTTGAACGCGGCCGTCCCGTTCGCCGAGCGGTACTGCAGCGACATGCCGTCGAGGGTGATCGGAGCCGAGGTGGGGTTGTACAGCTCGACGAACTTGTTCTTGAACGCCGCTCCCGCGCTGCCGCCGGAGAGATACACCTCGTTGATCACCACCCCTGTGCCCGAGGTGTCGGCGGTGGCGGGAACGGCGGCCAGCGAGCCGAGGCTCAGCGCGGCGACACAGGTCACGGCGAGAGCGCCGATGCGCCCTCGACTTCTACGGTGCGAGACGGGAGCCATGCGGTTCCCCTCGTCTGGAGCGGACATCATCGGTGCGGTCTCCTCGGTCGGGTTCGACACTTCTCAGGACTGTCACGGCACACAGGGGAAACTCCCAGCGTGCTCACATGGTTGCGAGCATACGGAGCGGTCCGGACATCCTCAACGGAGTTTTCCGATTCGTCATCGAGCGATCACCGGATGGCCGGAACGACCCCTGACGAAGGTCACTACCCACACACGATGGCGCACAATTGCGCATCAGAACGCGCGCGGATGCGCGTGAGATCAGGCGGTGGTGCCGCCCTGCGCCTCGTCCTCGAACTCCTCGACCTCGCGCTCCCAGGCATCCTTCGCGAGGCGATACCAGAGATAGAACGCGAAGCCTGCGAAGATCGCCCACTCGACCGCGTAGAAGACGTTGAGCCAGTTGACGGGAGACATCTCATCGGGTGCCGGCGAGGAGATGTCGACCAATCCTGCCGTCGCCGTGGTCGAGGCGAGGTAGGGACGGTAGACGTCGAGCTCCTCGACATCGTGCCAACGGCTGAGGAGCGCGGCCGGCGACATGCGATCCAGCCGCTGCGGATCGGAGTGCGGCGGCACACGGGGGCCCTCGTCCGAGATGATGCGTCCGGTGACGTCGACCTCGGAGCCGTCGGCGCCGGCTTCCAGTTCTTCCACGGCCGCGTCAGCCGTCTGCTGATCGGGAGCCCAGCCGATCGCGACGGCGATGGAGGTGCGCTCGGCGACCCGCAGCTGACCGGTGACCCAGTAGCCCTCGACATCGTCGTTGAAGCGGCTCGACACCACGATGAAGTCCCCGGGAACCCAGGTGCCGGTGGTCTCGACCCGCTGACCCACGAGCGGCTCGGGCAGATAGGCGCCCGGCTCGAGGACGTCGGTGAGCTGCTGGACCTGCTCGGTGGCACCGGGAGCGGGCGGATCGGTCTCGATCGCGCGCTCCAGCTGCCACTGTCCGAGCCAGGCGAAGACCCCGGCGACGAGGAGGCAGAGCAGGAGCATCCCGATCCAGCGTCCCCGCAGCATGACCTCGCGGAGAGTCGGGGGGAACAGAGCAGGAGTGGTCACGGTGGAGCGCAGGACCCTCAGGCCTCGTACGGTGCGAGCACGACCTCGACCCGCTGGAACTCCTTGAGGTCGGAGTATCCGGTGGTCGCCATCGACTTGCGCAGCGCACCGATGAGGTTCGCGGTGCCGTCTGCCACGGGCGCCGGGCCGTAGAGGATCTCTTCGAGCGTGCCGATGCCGCCGACCTCGACACGGTGGCCGCGCGGCAGCTTGGGGTGATGCGCCTCGGGCCCCCAGTGGAAACCGTGGCCGGGTGCGTCGGTGGCACGGGCGAGCGCGACGCCGAGCATGACCGCGTCGGCGCCCATCGCGAGAGCCTTGACGATGTCGCCGGACGTGCCCACGCCGCCGTCGGCGATCACGTGCACGTAGCGTCCGCCGGACTCGTCGAGGTAGTCACGGCGAGCGGCGGCGACGTCGGAGACTGCCGTCGCCATCGGCGCGTGGATGCCGAGGGTGGCGCGCGTGGTCGACGCCGCTCCCCCGCCGAAGCCGACGAGCACACCGGCGGCGCCCGTGCGCATCAGGTGGAGGGCCGCGGTGTAGGTCGCGGCACCGCCGACGATGACGGGCACGTCGAGGTCGTAGATGAACTTCTTGAGGTTGAGGGGCTCTGCGACACTCGACACGTGCTCGGCCGACACCGTGGTGCCGCGGATCACGAAGAGGTCGACGCCGGCGGCGGCGACGGTGTCGTAGTACTCCTGAGTGCGCTGCGGGGTGAGGGACCCTGCGACCGTGACGCCCGCTTCGCGGACCTCGGCGAGGCGACGGGTGATGAGCTCGGGCTTGATCGGCTCGGAGTACAGCTCCTGCATCCGCACCGTGGCCCCGGCATCGTCGAGACCCGCGATCTCCGCGAGCAGCGGCTCGGGGTTCTCGTAACGCGTCCACAGGCCCTCGAGGTCGAGGACCCCGAGTCCGCCGAGCTGACCGAGCATGATCGCGGTCTGCGGGCTCACGACCGAGTCCATCGGCGCGCCGAGCACCGGGATCTCGAAGCCGAAGGCGTCGATCGTCCAGGCGGTGGACACGTCCTCCGGGTTGCGCGTGCGCCGCGAGGGCACCACCGCGATGTCATCGAACGTGTACGCGCGGCGTGCACGCTTTCCTCGGCCGAGCTCGATCTCCATGGTCACCCCACCAGCCTACCCGGCGGCCGGACGGGCCCGTGCTGGAAGACTGGCTCCGAGATCGGGAGGACGACATGAGGACCGAGACCGTGGACGTCGTTGTGGTGGGCGGCGGCGTGATGGGGCTGGCGACGGCGTGGGAGCTGGTGCGACGAGGACGTCGTCCCGTCGTGGTCGACCGCTTCGCACGCGGCCATCATGAGGGCGCTTCGCACGGGGCGACCCGCAACTTCAACAACGCGTACGACGAGGATCACTACCTCGATCTGCTCGTGCGCGCCCGCGCCGGGTGGGATGCACTGGGCGACGTCGACGGCGAGCCGCTCCTGCGCCTGCACGGACTCGTCACCCATGGCCACCCCGACCTCGCCGCGGTGCACGCGGGGCTCGACGCCCGCGGCATCCCGAGCGCGGTACTCTCCCCCGCCGAGGCGAGCGCCCGGTGGCCGGGGATGCGCTTCGACGGCGACGTGCTGTGGTCCTCCGACGCCGGAATCGTGCGCGCGACGGAAACACTCCGCGAGCTGGAACGGCGGATCGTCGCCGGGGGCGCAGAGGTGCGCTGGAACATGCCGGTCGCGCACATCGACGAGCACCGGGACGGCGCCGCGGTCGATCTCGCCGACGGCAGCCGGCTGCGTGCGGAGATCGTCATCGTGACCGCCGGCGCGTGGACGCAGAAGCTCCTCGCCCGCTTCGGCCTGCCGCGACTCGCCGTCACCGAAGAGACGCCGGCGCATTTCCGGCCGCTGACCGACGCGACCTGGCCCTCGTTCAATCACTACGTCGATCCCGCGGCATACCCTGCCACCGTCTACGGCATGCCGACGCCCGGTGAAGGCGTGAAGGTGGGTTTCCACCGCGTGGGAGATGCGGTCGACCCGGACGCCCGACCGCACCTGCCCACGCATCAACGCGCGCTGGCGGACTACGTGCGCGAGTGGATGCCGGGGCTCGACGCCGCGTCCGCCGTGCCGATCAGCTGCACGTACACCTCGACCGACGACGGGACGTTCGTGCTGGATCGCCGGGGCCGGATCGTGGTGGGCGCCGGATTCTCCGGTCATGGCTTCAAGTTCGCCCCGGGCGTCGGCGGGATCCTCGCCGACCTCACGATGGACCCCACCGCGCGCGCCGCTGCGCCCTTCCGGTTGCCCTGATCCGCGCCGGACGTCAGCGTGTGCGCGCCACCCGCTTCTCGTCCCACACCGGCTCGTCGGATTCGTACACGTCCCCGTCCGATCCGAACACCAGGAACCGGTCGAACGATCGCGCGAACCAGCGGTCGTGGGTGACGGCGAGCACGGTCCCCTCGAATCGCGCCAGCGCGTGTTCGAGCGCCTCGGCCGACTCCAGGTCGAGGTTGTCTGTCGGCTCGTCCAACAGCAGCAGCGTCGCCCCGGAGAGCTCCAGCAGCAGCACCTGGAACCGCGCCTGCTGTCCACCCGAGAGCGAATCGAACGTCTGCTGAGCCTGCCGCACGAGGCCGTACCGGTCGAGCGCCGAGCTCGCGGCATCACGCGGCATCCCGGCGCGTCGATCGTCGCCGCGGTGCAGGATCTCGAGCAGCGTGCGTCCGACGAACTCCGGATGCGCATGCGTCTGCGCGAACAGGCCGGGTACCACGCGCGCACCGAGTGCGGCTGTGCCGGTGTGCTCCACCGCGCTCAGCTGCTCGCCGGTCGAGGTGACATGGCCGAGCGTCGCATCGGGATCGCTGCCGCCGTGCGCCAACAGCCGCAGGAAGTGCGATTTCCCCGATCCGTTCGAGCCCAGCACGGCGACCCGGTCGCCGTACCAGACCTCGGCATCGAACGGACGCATGAGCCCGGTCAGCTCCAGCCGCTGCGCGACCACCGCCCGCTTGCCCGTGCGCGCGCCGCGCAGTCGCATGTCGAACTCCTGCGCGGGCGGCCGCTCCTCGGGCGGGCCGGCTTCCTCGAACTTGCGCAGACGGGTCTGCGCCGCCTGATACCGCGACGCGAAACCGTCGTTCGCCGAGGCTTTCACCTTGAGGTTCGCCACCAGGGTGCGCAGCTTCTCGTGCTGCTCGTCCCAGCGCCGGCGCAGCTCGTCGAGCCGGTCCATCCGGTCGGTCCTCGCCTGCTGGTAGGTGCCGAAGCCGCCACCGTGCACCCAGGCCGTCGCGCCGGCTCCCCCGGGTTCGAGAGTGATGAGCCGATCGACCGCACGAGCGAGCAGCTCGCGGTCGTGCGACACCAGCAGCACGGTCTTGGGCGTCTGACGCAGTTGTTCCTCGAGCCAGCGCTTGGTGGGCACGTCGAGGTAGTTGTCCGGCTCGTCGAGCAGCAGCACCTCGTCGGGCCCCCGCAGCAGCGCCTCGAGCGCGAGCCGCTTCTGCTCACCCCCGGAGAGCGTGGTGAGCTCGCGATACCGCGCCCGCTCGTACGGCACCCCGAGGGCAGCGATCGTGCACTGGTCCCAGACGGTCTCGTGCTCGTAGCCTCCGGCATCCGCGTACTCGGCGATCGCCGACGCGTAAGCCATCTGCGTGTCGTGCTCATCGCGTTCGATCAGCGCGTTCTCCGCCGCCTCGAGCCCATCGGCCGCCGTGCGGATGCGTGCAGGAGCGACCCGCACCAGAAGCTGCTGGACGGTCTCGCCCGCCTCGCCGTGACCGACGAACTGGTCCATCACGCCGAGTCCGCCGTCGATCGTCACCACGCCGTCATCGGCCGTCTGATCGCCGCGGATGATGCGGAGCAGGGTGGTCTTGCCCGCGCCGTTCGGGCCGATCAGCGCGCTCGTCGAGCCGGCGCCGACGCGAAAACTCGCCTCGTCGAGAAGAGGTCTGCCGTCGGGGAGCGTCAAGGAGACGCTGGATACATCGATAGAGCCCACGGTGCGTGGCCGTCCTTCCGCCCGCGCATGCCGAGCCGACTAGCCTATCAGCAGGAGCGGGCATGCTCCACACCGCGGCCGGAGATGCTCCGAACGGTCAGACCAGAACGCTCGACGTCGGCACGGGAGCGGCGAAGAGATCGAGCACGGGGCAGTGCGCGTCGACGACGGTACGCAGGTTCTCGTACTCCTCCGGGGTGTTCGGGCCGGTGATGTCGACCGCCACCCGCACGTCGTGGAATCCTGCACGCCCCGACTCGTCGATGCCGAACAGCTTGCGCACGTCGAGGTCACCCTCCGCAGTGATCTCGATCCCGTCGATCGTGAGCCCGAGAGCCTGGGCGTAGAGCCGGTACACGACCACCTGACACGAGACGAGCGCACCCAGCGCATACTCGACCGGGCTGGCCGCCACGTCGTCACCCGCGAGCGCGCCCGGCTCGTCGACGATGAAGCGGTGCTTGCCTGCGCGGATCTCGGTCGCCACGGAGCCGATGCCGCGCCCACTGACCCGATACGTCAGCCGGGCATTGGCGTCGTCCGCCGCGATCCGGTCGTTCCACGCCGATCCGGCGTCGGTGAGGCGCTGCGCGCGCTCGGGCGGTGTGACATCGGCGACACCGGCGAGCTGGTCCTGGAGAAGAGTCATGGCCCGACGGTAGCGATCATCCCGCGTGCGCTGCCGGCCATTCGTCATCCGGCTTCACACCGGGACACGCAGCGTCACGACGCCGAGATGTTCTCCGCTCGGGTCAGCGTCGCGGCTGCTCGATGCGCTCGGACTCGCCCCACGCGCGGTCCGCCGTGAGAACGGGCATGTCGAGACGTCGCGCGAGTGCGAGACACAACCGATCTCCGAGTGAGAGCCCGCTCCCGCGCTCCCATGACTCCGCGGCGGCTTCGGCGTCGCGCTGAGACACGGGTTCCACCCGCACTCGATAGCTGAGCAGCAAACCGGAAGCGACCTCCCAATCGGCACCGGATGTGCGCACCTTCTGCGCGAGCTCCGACCAGTTCGCCGCTCCGATCACCGACTCATCGAGGACTTCCTCGACCCGATCGGCGCCCGGGTCTCCCTGCAGGAACGCGAGGAGCGCTGACGCGTCGACCACCATCACGCAGCCGCGTCCTCGGAGTTCGCTGATCTGCGTCGCTCTGCAAGAAGGGACTCGAGGGCGTCCTTCCCTTCCAGCTGCGACCTCACCAGCGCCTTGGCTTGCTCCCGGGTGACGAGAATCACGCCTCCCGCCGTCTCGATCATGAGCAGGGGAACCCCCTGCTCCCAGTGCTGACGGGCACGGAGCTCGGCGGGGACCACCAGGCGCCCACGGTCGCCCATCGGTGCAACGAATGTGGTACCCATGCCCCGAGAGTACCCTCCGGCTCGATGAGGGACTCAGTCGGGCCGGCTCAGGCTCATCAGCACTTCGGTGCGAGGCGCTGCCGGCAGGAAGAAGCGGAACTCCGTCCCGACACCCTCCTGACTCGTCACGTCCATCGTCCCCCCATGCGCCAGCACGATGGCCCGGGTGATCGTGAGGCCGAGCCCCACCCCCGGCACCGCGTTGCGCGTCGCGGTCGATGCACGGAAGAAGCGGGTGAAGAGCATCCCCTGCTCGTCCTCCGGAATGCCCACTCCGGTGTCCGTGATCGAGAACTCCACGCCTCCGTCGAGCGTCCGCACCCGAGCGGTGACCGTACCGCCTCGCGGCGTGAACTTGATGGCGTTCGAGAGCAGATTGTCGATGGCCTGCCCGATGCGACCCGCGTCGACGAAGACGGGGATCGCATCCGCCCCGACTTCGGCCACGAGATCGATGCCCTCGCGCTGCGCATGCGGCCCGGCCGACGTCACGGCCGATCGCACCAACTCGGCGACGTCGGTCTCCTCGCGCTCGAGCGGGAACCGCCCCGACTCGACCTGCGCCGTGAAGAGCAGGTCGCCCACGAGGTTGAGCAGACGCTGCGCGTTGCGCTCGATGATGCCGACGAACTCCTGCTGGTCATCGGTGAGCGGCTGCCCCGGATCGTTCTGGAGCAGATCGAGGAAGCCGATGATCGCGCTGAGAGGCGTGCGGAGCTCGTGCGAGATCATCCCCACGAACTCATCCTTCATGCGGGCGACCTCGACGGCCCTGGTCTCGTCGGTCAGCACGAAGAGGTAGCCCTGCTGTGCGCCGGCGCCGTCCTTGTGCGGGCTGACCGTCACGCGTGCCGGAACCGTGGTGCCCCCTGCCGTGACCACCTCGATGTCGCTGTCCACCGTCGACCCGGCATCGGCCTGCGCGAACAGCGCTTCGATCCCGGCGGCGAGCTCGGCATCCCGCGGAGGATTCCCCCGCACGACCTGCGCGTCCTGCGCGTTCTCCGCGGCGAGCATCGAGAGCACGGCGGTGGAGAAGAAGCGATCGATGCGCACGTCGCGGAGCGCCTCGTCGACCGGCAGCCCGAGAAGCCGCACCGCGCCGGGGTTCCACGCCGTCACGATGCCGCGCCGATCCGTGGCAATCACCGCCTGTGCCGTGATGGACGACCAGAGGCTCTCGAACGAGTCGAGCAGCTCACGGTACTGACGCTCCTTGTCGCGCAGCTGCACGATCATCGCGACGTTCTCCGACAGCGCCCTGGTGCGTTCGGCGACGAGCTCCTCCGCCTGCTCCACGCGCATGCGCTGCTGTCTCGAGAGCTGGTTGATGACCGCCGCCACCGCCGAGAACACGAGCGGTCCGACCACGCCGCGCAGCCATTCGACCGAGGTCTCGGGCGGGTCGGTGAAGTACGGCATGAGCAGGGCGATCGAGGTCAGCCCGCCGACCACGAACACCCAGCGGATTCCGGGCGCCGCGGCCAGCCAGACCACGGGGAGGAGCACGAGCGAGGAGAAGAGCGAGGTGGCGCCGCCGGTGCCGGTGCGGAAGAGGCCGAGCCCGGCGATGTCGACGATGGGGATGAGGAGGACGGCCCACCCGTCGATCGTGCCGCGCGCGGTGAGCACGGCGGCGAACGCGGTCGCCGCGAGGACCACCGCGATTCCCGCCACGGCCGGTGCGACGTGCGTGATCGGCAGGTCGGGGACCCACCAGGTCAAGATCGCCGCGATGACGGTCGCGATGACCGTCGGTGCCTGTTTGAGCAGCGGGCTCGGGTTGTCGAAGACCTGATACCAGCGGTTCTCCGCCCGGTCGAGCGGAGTCGCCCTCATCGCCGCACCGTCCCCACGATGGCGTGCAGGTCGGAGCCGGTGATCGGCTTCGGCAGGGCGGCATCGGCCGGCGGATAGTCGGCGGCGTCGAGCACGGAGCTGATCACGAGGAAGCACTCGGGGAACCGCTCCTGGACCAGCCGCGCGCACTCCTGACCCGAGATGCCGGGGAGGATGAGGTCGAGCACGGCCAGCACGGGATCGATCTCGGGGAACGCCGCGATCGCCGACTCCGCGTCGCGGGCGATGAACACGTCGAAGCCCTCACGATCGAGGTATCGACGCAGCAGGGCGGCCTGGTCGGGAGCGTCCTCGACGACGAGGGCCAGCGGCCTCCCGGTCATCGAAGGAACAGCTCTCGCACGACGACGATGATGACGACGACGACCAGGGCGAGCAGGGCTTGAGGGATCAGTCGCCGCTCTCGTCGGGCGTCCGCGGCGATCTCCTCGACTTCGGCATCGTGCGACGGGGTTGCGGTCATGAGTCGACACGTCCGATCTTCTCGGTCTTGATCCAGGAGGCGTCGGCTCGACGCCATTCTTTGATGTAGGAGTCCACGGTGATCGCACACAGCAGCGACCCGTAGCCGCAGATGTACAGCAGCAGACCGGCGAAGAACCGTCCACCGGGAAGAGGCTCCACCGCGCGCGCCAGCCAGATGCCGAGCATCGAGATCGGGCCCCACAGGTAGAAGATCACGGCCCAGACGAAGCGGGATTGATCCGTCAGCCCCAGCCCGACGGCGGTCAGGAGCGATTCGAACGCCCAGGGGAAGAGGGCGATCGCCATCAGGATCAGGGCACCGAGCCCCGGGAACATGATCGCCTCGCGCCAGGAATGTCTGCCGGTCCGCGGGTCGAGCTGCACGGAGTAGAGCATCGAGAAGAGGTAGATGCAGGCCGCGGAGATCCACATGAAGCGGAAGACGAACTCGGCGATGTCGCTGTGCAGGACGAGCAGTGCGAGCATCCCCGCAGCCGCGAGCAGCATGAAGGCGGGCAGCAGCAGGATCGTGAACCAGGCCAGCCCGAAACCGAAGCTGCCCAGGTTGTGATCGCGGCTCGGGCGGAACCAGAGCTTGCGGTAGATCGAGGTCAGCTGCACGTTGCCCCGCGCCCAGCGCAACCGCTGCTTCCACAGGCTGTCGATCGTGCGCGGCTCCTCGGCCAGCACGACCGCGTGCGGCTCGAAGACCATCCGACGTCCCTTGAGCTGACCCTCGAAGGTCGTCATGGTGTCTTCGGCGAGCGTGCCCGTCGGGATGCGTCCCCCGATGGCCTCGAGGTTCGCCCGCGAATGCAGCTGCGCGCCACCGGCGAGGCAGGCGATCGCACCGCCCACGTTCTGCACCCGGCGGGCGGAGAGCTGGCCGATCACGTACTCGATCGCGATGAACCGGGTGAGGTAGTTGCGGTCGCGGCTGCCCTCAGCGATGTACGCCGTCACCGCGCCGACCTTCTCGTCGGCGAGGTGCCTGGTGAGCTTGCGCAGCGAGTCGCGCGCGAAGATCACGTCCGCATCCATGATGAGCACCGCTTCGGTCCACGAGTCGGCGAGGACCACACCGAGACCGTGGTTGAGCGTGTGCGCCTTGCCCTCGCCGCCCTTCTCGCGACGCAGATGCACGACGCGACCCGGATGGGCCTGCGCCTTCGCGCCGACGATCGCCGGGGTGTCGTCCGTGGACGCATCGTCGACGACGAAGACCCGGAGGCGTTCGGCGGGATACTCCAGCTGCAGCAGTCGTTCGATGGCCGGACCGATCACCGCGCCTTCGTTCCAGGCCGGGATGATGACGGCGACGTGCGGGTGGTACGGCGCCGCCTTGCCGTAGTGATTGCGGAACGCGTGCAACGGCAGCACGAGGAACTGCAGCCCGGTATTGATCACGGGCAGCGTTCCCACCAGCACGCAGAGCAGGAGGACGATGACCAGCACGGCCTCCAGCACCGAGAGATCCGTCATCACGACACCTCCATCGCGTCGAGCAACGCGATCACCCGGGAGTATCGGCCGACCTCCGAGGCGTCATGACTGTCGGTGGAGGCGACGATCTCGCCGCCGACGCGCCGCAGGGCGGTCAGTGCCGGGACGCCGGGGCACCCCCACTTCTCGTTGACCTCGACGAGGGTGTCGGTCTCGGCGGCGGCCCGGGCCCAGGCTTCCGTCCGCTCCGGGCCGAGATCGTCTTCAGACAGGCCGATCTTCGGCAGGATCGAGAAGCAGTGCGCGAGCTGGTTCCCCGGGTACCGGCGCATCGTGGCGACGAGCGCCTCGACGAGCTGATCGAGCACATCGTCGGTCGCCCAGCCGGCGGCGATCCGCTCCCGGACCGCCGAGGGCCCGAGAGGACCGGCCGCACCGGGGAACTGATGATCGGCGATGAGGATGCGGTCGATCCCGTCCGGGAGCGTCGGGATGTCCAGCGTTCCCGCGGCGTCGAGGATCTTCGCCTCCACTCCCGTGAGCACCGCGAGACCATCCGGCACCCGGAGGGCCCGCACCGCAGCGAGGTACTCCGGCACCCAGGTGGTGCCCTGTCGCACGTGATCGACCAGACGCAGGGTGGTGAGTCCCGCGGCCGCTGCCGCCTCGACGTTCTGGGCGAGCGTCGATACGGCATCGTCCGAGAACGTCGAGTGGACGTGGTGATCGCCGCGAAGCAGAGCGTGGCTCACAGCTCCTCCTGGTGCCCTGCATGGGCGGAGACCAGCACGTCTTCGATCTCGACGATCACGTCCTCCAGAAAGCGCACGGAAGCGACCTCACGGAACGGTACCTGCACCGGCAGCTCGCGCCCCAGGAACAGGTCGGCCACGAGCGACGGGATGTCGACGCCCGCGGCTATCGTCAGCGGCAGGGCCCCGGGAAAGCGCGGATTGACCTCGAGCAGCACGGCACGACCGGTGCGATCGCGCCGCAGCTGCACGTTTGCGACGCCGACCAGTCCGATCGCACGCGCGATCGATGCCGCCGTCTCCTCGAGCTCCGGGTCGCGGACGGTGCGCCCGGCGATCGCCACGCCGGAATCGACCCGGGCACGGGTGCGGGGCACGGCCGCGACGACGTTGCCGGCGGCATCCGCGATGACGTCGACCGAGTACTCCTCCCCCGGGAGGAAGTCCTGCACGATGAGTCCCTCGTCCGTCGGCAGCGCCTCGAGAGCCGCGCGATCGGGGACGAGCCGCACGCCACGGCTTCCCGCGCCTTGACGCGGTTTGGCGAAGACCGGGAACTCCCAGTCGACGGCCTCGGCGTCACGTCCGGCGAGAACCGTGCGCGGGGTGTGTCCGGTCGGCGCGCAGCGCTCGGCGAGCGCGAGCTTGTCGAGCGCGGTGTTCAGGGTGTCCGCCGACGGAGCGGCCAGGACAGCGGGGGCCAGCTCCTCCCGACGCTCGGCGAGCGCGATGAGCTCGACGTCGACGGTCGAGATCACCAGGTCGAGGCCGTCTTCCGCGGCCAGGCGGGCGATCGCCGGTACGAAGTCGGCGTCCCTTCCCGGCGGCACCAGACGCCGCTGCGCCGGTGGAACCAGGTAGATGCCGCTCGCCCAGCCGTCCATGTCGGCGGCGAACACGGTCAGATCGGATCGGCGCAGCAGCGACCGGATCACCGCCACTCCTGCCGGTCCCCCGGCACCGGTCACCAGCACCCGCTTGGTCATCAGCTCTCCCGTCGCGTGAGTTCGTGGGCGCCGATGAACTCGGCGGTCTCGCGGACCACTTCGAGAGGTTCGACCGCGGTGCCTCCGCCGAACCTCGACCAGTACCGGGCCGTTGCGGTGACGAACTCGGGCGCCAGGTAGTCGCGGCTCGCGGTCTGCGATCCGAAGCGCTCCAGCAGCCGCAGCTTCTCGTCGAGGTAGTGGTCGATGCGCACGAACCTCGTGGGACGGAAGTCGATCGTGGAGGACGGGCTCTGGTAGCAGGCAACGGTGCCCACGCGCCGCGTCGCGACGATGGTGGCCTCGCTCACGGCGCGGTGATCCTGATGGCGGTCGTGACTCGAATGCGTGTAGACGATCGTCGGCTGGATCTCCTGCACGACCTCTTCGATGATCCGCACCGTGGAGCCGCCTCCGGAGATCTCCGTGTCGACGAGGTCCTTCAGGAACAGACGGGCGCCCAACATGTCGGCCGCGGCCAGGGATTCGTTCTGACGGCTGTCGGCGTCGCCCCCTCTGGCCCCGCGGGAGAGCGTGAGGATGGTGATCTCATCGTGAGCCGCGGCGTGCGCCGCGAGCAGCCCGCCGACGCCGATCTCGACGTCGTCGGGGTGCGCACCGATCGCGAGCACCCGCTCGAGCTTGCGCGCCTCTTCACGGCGTCGCCGCCCCTCTTCGACGAGACGGGTGACCGCCTCCACGAGCTTGCCGTTGTCGAGCGGCTTGGTGAGGAACTCATCCGCCTGCGCCCGCAGAGCAGAGACGGCGTACTCCACCGAGACGTGGGCGGTCATCACCACGACCGGAACCGAGGGAACCGTCTTCCGCAACTCGGCGAGCAGTTCGAGCCCGTTGAGTCCCGGCATCTCGATGTCGGTGACGACGACGTCCGGACGCACTTCGGCGACGCGCTCCACAGCCGAACGGCCGTCTTCGGCGACGTCGACGATGCAGCCGGCTCGCCGCTCGAGCACGGTCTTCACGAGCAGGGCGACGTCCGGATCGTCATCGACGACGAGAACGCGAGGGGATTCCTCCATGTACAGCTCTCCTTGGGGAGGTTCCCTGACCGATGGGGGTCGGTCACGCGATCTCGATGCCCTTCAACACCGGGTCCGCAGGGAAAGTCGAGCGGGGTATGTCGATTCTGGCATACGGCACCGTCCTGGCGACGGCGCCTCTCCTACGCTCCGGCGCGGGCCGCGCGCTTCTCCTCCTGGAAGACCCGGATCGCCTCGTACCGCTCAGCGGATCGGGCCCGCCTCTTCGCCGCTTCGTCTTCGCGATTCTTCGGCGGCGCCGTGGTGACGAGCTCGCTCAGGAGCCGGCTGACGACCACGGCGATCTCACCGACGGCGCTGTCGAACGCCGGCTGGTTGGCTCTCGACGGGGTCGTGGTCCCGGCGATCTTGCGCACGAACTGCAGGGCGGCGTCGTGGCATTCCTCATCGGTCGCTGCGGGTTCGAGGTTGTTCAACGGGACGATGTTCCGACACATACCGGAACGCTACGCCGCCCCGCACGCAGACGGAAGAGGCCGACCGGAGGTCCACGGCGCGGAGGGGATGGTGCGGTCGTGGGGCGGTCGCTACGCTCGGGGGCAACCGGGACCGCCCGTGCGTTCCCTCCCGCCTCGTCGACAGGAAAGCACATGACCAACCCCCCGTTCCCCGAACCGCCAGCGCCCGACTCCTCGAACCCGGTGCCGCCGCCGGCAGCCGCCCCCACTCCGCCTCCGCCCGCCTCGGCACCGACCTGGGATACCGCTCCGGGCGCGGCACCCGCCTCCGGATACCCGGCTCCCGCAGCACCCGCGTATCCGCAGCCGGAACCGACCCCTCCTGGACGCGTGCTGTCCATCGTCGGCCTCGTCCTCGCGTTCGTGGCTGCACCGATCGGCCTCATCCTGAGCATCGTCGCCGTCGTGAAGCTCGGCAAGGCGGGGCAGCCGAAGGGACTCGCGATCGCCGGCATCATCATCGGCGCGATCCTGACCATCGCCGGCATCATCGGGATCATCCTGTTCGCGACGGTCATCGCCGGCCTCATCGGCATGTGTGCCGAGCTGGGCACCGGCGTATGGGAGGTCGACGGCGTCACCTACCGGTGCGGCTGAGCCACCCCCGACGAGAAGACGAGAGGGACCGGATGCGACACGCATCCGGTCCCTCTCGTCGTCTGTGGCGGCTACTTCTTGTAGTTCGGCGCCTCGACCACGATCTGCACGTCGTGCGGGTGCGACTCCTTGAGCCCCGCCGAGGTGATGCGCACGAACTTGCCACGCGTCTTGAGCTCTTCGATGGTGCGCGCGCCGACGTAGAACATCGACTGACGCAGTCCGCCGACCAGCTGATAGGCCACGGCGGAGAGCGGACCGCGGTACGGCACCTGCCCCTCGATGCCCTCGGGGATCAGCTTGTCGTCGCTGGGGACGTCGGCCTGGAAGTAGCGGTCCTTGGAGTACGAGGTCTGCTTGCCACGGGTCTGCATGGCGCCCAGCGAGCCCATGCCGCGGTACTGCTTGAACTGCTTGCCGGACTGGAAGACGATCTCGCCCGGGGACTCGTCGGTTCCGGCCAGGAGCGAGCCGAGCATCACGGCGTCGGCACCGGCGACCAGGGCCTTGGCGATGTCACCCGAGTACTGCAGTCCGCCGTCGGCGATCACCGGAACCCCCGCGGGACGCGCGGCGAGCGACGCCTCGTAGACCGCGGTGACCTGCGGGACGCCCACACCGGCGACGACGCGCGTGGTGCAGATGGACCCGGGACCGACACCGACCTTGACGGCGTCGACGCCCGCGTCGACCAGCGCTTGGGCGCCCTCGCGGGTCGCGACGTTGCCGCCGATGATGTCGATGTGCTCGAACGAGGTGTCGGCCTTGAGACGGCGGACGAGGTCGATGACGCCCTGCGACTGCCCGTTGGCGGTGTCGACAACGAGCACGTCGACACCGGCGTCGCGCAGCGCCTCCGCACGCTCCCAGGCATCGCCGAAGAAGCCGATGGCGGCACCGACGCGCAGGCGGCCCTGGTCGTCCTTGGTGGCGAGCGGGTACTTCTCGCTCTTGTCGAAGTCCTTGATCGTGATGAGGCCGGCGAGCTTGCCGTCGCCGTCGATGAGCGGCAGCTTCTCGACACGGTGCTTGGCGAACAGCGCGATGACCTCGCCCGCGGCGACGCCGACGGGAGCGGTCACGAGGTTCTCCCGCGTCATGACGTCCTTGACGAAGGTGGTCTGACGCTCGAAGCCCGAGACGAACCGCATGTCGCGGTTCGTGATGATGCCGACCAGCTTTCCTTCGTCGTCGACCACCGGAAGACCGGAGATGCGGTACTTCGCGCAGAGGTTGTCGACTTCTTCGACGGTCGCATCCTGCGTCGTCGTGATGGGGTCGGTGATCATGCCCGACTCGCTGCGCTTGACGCGGTCGACGTGCGCGGCCTGGTCGGCGATGGAGAGGTTACGGTGCAGGATGCCGATGCCGCCCTCACGGGCCATGGCGATCGCCATGCGGGATTCGGTGACCGTGTCCATCGCGCTCGACAGCAGCGGGGTGGCGACCGAGATGCGGCGCGTGATCCGCGACGAGGTGTCGGCCTCGCTGGGGATCACGTCGGTGTGCCCGGGGAGCAACAGCACGTCATCGTACGTCAGTCCGACGAAGCCGAAGGGATCGTGCTGTTCCATGGATTCTCCTTCTGCGCGAGTCGCGCATGTCCGAGTGCGAGGGGGTGGTCGACGTCGGCCGGTGCGGGGCCGCGGCCCGTATGAAGATTCTAAGCGAGACACGCCCGAGAACATTCCCAGAGCCCCGTCGTTACCGGACTGTTGGCAGGGACCGTAGGCGAATCGCCGATCGCGCATTACGCTCAAGTGCGTCGTCCATCCCCGCGGTCGACCCGACACCGCGGAGACACAGCACTCAAAGTGGAGGTTGCGTGGGACCCACAACAATCGCCGTGCAGCGAAAGCGCCCCTGGGTGGTCGCGCTGCTCGCTATCCTCATGGCGCTCACCGCGTTCGTGTTCCTACCCCCCTCATCGGCTTCGGCCGAGACGACGGACGACGGGCAGGAGGTCACGGAGTTCTACTTCGCCGGTGTCGTCACCTTCGACGATCAACCTGTCGAAGGCGTCGTCATGTCCATCGAAGGCAAGGGCTTCAAGGGTGAGACCGAGACCGACGCCGAAGGCAAATGGCGTCTCTACGTGCCCGAGAAGGAGAAGTACACCCTGACGGTCGATGAGTCGACCCTGCCCGAGGGCGTGATCGTCGACGCGACCCAGTTGCCGGAGGGAACGCAGCCGATCGCGGGGACGACAGCCTCCTTCGAGGTCGAGTTCGGTCTCACCGGGACCAAGATCATGAATCTGTTCCTCGGCGAGGGCCAGCGGGTCACGGTCTCCTTCATCGACCAGCTGCTCTCGCGACTGGTCGGCGGCCTGAACTTCGGTCTCCTGCTCGCACTCGCCTCGATGGGTGCCGCGCTCATCTACGGCACCACCCGGTTGTCGAACTTCGCGCACGCGGAGATGGTGACGTGGGGCGGTCTCGTCGCCCTGGTCACGACCACGTTCTGGCATCTCCCGCTCTGGCTCGGCATCGCCGCGGCCGTCATCGGCGGCGGCCTGTTCGGCTGGGCGCTGGATGCGGGGATCTGGCGTCCGCTGCGGCGACGTGGGCTCGGTGTCGTCCAGCTCATGATCGTGAGCATCGGACTCTCCCTGGCCCTCCGCTACGCATTCCAGTTCATCATCGGCGGAGGCACGTACCAGCTCCCCGGCGCCAGCCCCACGCCGATCCAGTTCGGTCCGATCTCGCTGTCCTACATCGACATGATCGCGATGGGCGTGAGCATCGTCGTGATCCTGGCGGTGGCGTTCTTCCTGACACGCACGCGGATCGGCAAGGCGACGCGAGCGATCTCCGACAACCCCCAGCTCGCCGCTGCCTCGGGCATCGACGTCGACAGGGTCATCCGCTATGTCTGGATCCTCTCCGGAACACTGGCCGCGATCTCCGGCATCCTCTGGGCCTACTTCCGCCCGGGTGTGAAGTGGGACATGGGCATGCAGATGCTGCTGCTGATCTTCGCCGCCATCACGCTGGGCGGTCTCGGCACGGCGTTCGGCGCCCTCGTCGGCTCCCTCATCGTCGGCATCGCGGTCGAGGTCTCGACCCTCTGGATCCCGTCGGACCTGAAGTATGCGAGCGCCCTCGTGGTGCTCATCGTCATCCTCCTCGTGAGACCGCAGGGTCTGCTCGGACGCAGGGAAAGGCTGGGCTGATCACCATGGACTTCGGAAGCATCTTCTCGAACACGGCCGTCTACCTGTTCAGCCCGGTCACGATCGCCTACGCCCTCGCGGCGACCGGCCTCGCCGTGCACTTCGGATACGCGGGTCTGCTCAACTTCGGCATGGCCGCCTTCATGGCCATCGGCGGCTACGGCTACGCCATCTCGGTGCTGAGCTTCGGCCTGCCCTGGTGGATCGGCATGCTCATCGGTCTGCTCGGCGGCGCGTTCTTCGCCGTCCTCCTGGGCATCCCGACGCTGCGCCTGCGTGCCGACTATCTCGCGATCGCGACGATCGCGGCCGGTGAGATCGTCCGCCTCCTGTTCACGACGCAGCTGTTCGACGAATGGACCAACAGCGCCGACGGCCTCGCGCAGTACAACGGCGGATTCCGCGATGCGAACCCCATCCCCACGGGCACCTACGGGTTCGGCCCCTGGATGTACAGCGCGAACGATCTCTGGAACCGCGTCTTCGGCGTGATCGTCCTGGCGGTCGCCATCCTCCTGGTGTGGGCGCTGATGCGCAGCCCGTGGGGTCGTGTGCTCAAGGGCATCCGCGAGGACGAGGACGCGGTGCGGTCGCTCGGCAAGAACGTCTTCGCCTACAAGATGCAGGCGCTCGTGGTGGGTGGTGTGATCGGCGCCGCGGGCGGGATCATCTTCGTGCTCCCCTCCGCGGTCGTCCCCGGCAGCTACTCGACGTCGCTGACGTTCTTCCTGTGGACCATCCTCCTTCTCGGCGGCGCGGCCACGGTGTTCGGGCCCACGCTTGGTGCGGTGCTGTTCTGGGTGGTGTTCGCCTTCATGGCCAACCTGCTCCCCTCGATGGCGAAAGCAGGGCTGCTGCCGATGTCCGACAGCCAGGCATCGACGCTGGTGTTCGTCTTCGTCGGCATCGCGCTCATGCTGCTCGTGATCTTCCGCCCCCAGGGCATCCTCGGCGACAAGAGGGAGATGACCTTTGTCAAATGAACTGACCCCCGAACAGGTCCCCGGCCCCGGCGATGACGCCGCGACGGCTGCGCCGTCCACGGGGAGCATCCGCCGCCCGAAGACGACCGGCCTGACCAAGGGAGAGGTCAAGCCCGGCGTCGCCAAGGTGGATCCGATCCTCGTCGTCGACGCGGTCCAGCGTCGTTTCGGTGGCCTGACCGCCGTCGACGTCGATCACCTCGAAGTGCCCCGTGGCGCGATCACCGCTCTGATCGGCCCGAACGGCGCGGGCAAGACGACGCTCTTCAACCTGCTCTGCGGATTCGACAAGCCCAACAGCGGCACCTGGTCGTTCGACGGCACCAGCCTCTCCGGAGTGCCGTCGTTCAAGGTGGCCAGGATGGGGCAGGTGCGCACGTTCCAGCTGACCAAGTCGCTCTCGCTGCTGACCGTCCTCGAGAACATGAAGCTCGGTGCTCCGCATCAGCGCGGCGAGGGCTTCTGGTCGAGCCTGTTCCCCTTCCTCTGGCGCGCACAGGACACCGAGATCGAAGGCAAGGCACGGGAACTGCTGACACGCTTCAAGCTCGACGCCAAGGAGAAGGACTTCGCCGCGTCGCTCTCGGGCGGTCAGCGCAAGCTCCTCGAGATGGCCAGAGCGCTGATGAGCGATCCGACGCTGGTGATGCTCGACGAGCCGATGGCCGGCGTCAATCCCGCCCTCACACAATCGCTTCTCGACCACATCCTCGACTTGAAGGAGCAGGGGATGACCGTGCTCTTCGTCGAGCACGACATGCACATGGTCCGCCACATCGCGGACTGGGTGATCGTGATGGCCGAGGGCCGCGTCGTCGCGGAAGGGCCTCCCGACGAGGTCATGGAGAACCCGGCGGTCGTCGATGCCTACCTCGGTGCGCATCAGGACCTCGACCTGGGAGCGGTCACCGGGCGCATCCCCGTGCTCGAGGACGCCGCGGCGGTCAGACTCCGCGAGAAGATCGAAGCAGAAGCGGAGGCCGAGCTCGAAGCGAGCGATCCGGTCTCCGGGACCGAGGGGAAGGGCAGCGCATGAGCGCGGAGACGCCGACCAACGCACCGCAGGCCGTGCCGCAGGACGACGTCGTCGTCGAGCTGACCGATGTCCATGCCGGATACCTCCCCGGAGTGAACATCCTCAACGGTGCGAACCTCATCGCCCGCCAGGGGGAACTGATCGGGATCATCGGCCCGAACGGCGCCGGCAAGTCGACCCTGCTGAAGGCCATCTTCGGTCTGGTGAACGTACGCAGCGGCGACATCACGGTGAAGGGCGAGAGCATCGTGGGCCTGAAGGCCGACAAGCTCGTCCGGCGCGGGGTCGCCTTCGTTCCGCAGACGAACAACGTCTTCCCCTCTCTCTCGATCGAGGAGAACCTGCAGATGGGGCTCTACCAGAACCCCAAGATCTACACGGAGCGGCTCGAATTCGTGACCGGCATCTTCGCCGAGTTGGGAAAGCGGCTGAAGCAGCGCGCAGGCTCCCTCTCCGGCGGCGAGCGGCAGATGGTCGCGATGTCGCGCGCGCTGATGATGGACCCGTCGGTTCTGCTGCTCGACGAGCCGTCGGCAGGTCTCTCCCCCGTGCGTCAGGATGACGCGTTCATCCGGGTGTCCGACATCAACAAGGCCGGCGTCACGACGATCATGGTGGAGCAGAACGCCCGACGCTGCCTGCAGATCTGCGACCGCGGGTATGTGCTCGACCAGGGCAAGGATGCCCACGAGGGCACCGGTCGGGATCTGCTGAACGACCCGAAGGTGATCGGTCTCTACCTCGGAACGCTCGGCACCGACGCGGCCTGAACCGCCGACGCCGACGCGGCGACACCACGACAGGACATCACACGACAAAGGCCCCGGATCGGATCCGGGGCCTTCGTCATGTGATCGTCTGATCAGTTGGTGCGGGTGATCATGTTGTCGGCACCGTACTTGTAGATGCCGATCGATGCGCCCTGCGGGTCGCCGGCCTCATCGAAGGTGATGTCGCCGGAGTAGCCGTCGTAGTCGGCCGTGCCGCCGTCGTTGATGATCTTGGCGCACTCGGCGAAACTGGTGCACTTCTTGCCGTCGCCGGAACCGCCCGAGACCTCCTGCATCTTGGCCGCGATGTCCGCGCCCTCGGTGGAGCCCGCCGCCAGCGACGCCAGAGCCACGAGGATGACGGCGTCGTATGCCTCAGCCGCGTAGGTGAAGTCCTTGACCTCGGGGTTGCCCTCGCCGGTCCAGTAGTCCTGCAGACGCGAGGTGAAGTCATCCGCGAGCGCAGGACCGGCCTTGGTTCCCTGCGCGCCCTCGAGCGAGACCGGGATCTCCGTGCCGTAGTCGGACAGGTTGCCGTCGACCATGTAGAACTTGTCGGCCGAGATGCCGGCGTTCACCAGCAGCGGTGCGATGGTCTTGAACTGGTCGAACGACACGATCGCGACCGCGTCGGGGTTCTGCGCCTTGATCGACTCGACCTGCGCGTCGAACTGCGCGTCGCCCACGTTGAACGAGACCGACTCGACGACCTCGCCGCCGGTGCTCTCGAACGTCTTCGTGATGGCGTCGTTGAGGCCGGTGCCGTACGCGTCGTTCTGGTAGATGATGCCGAGCGTCTTCGCGCCGTCCTCGGCGATCAGGTTGCCGAGCACCTCGCCCTGCAGCAGGTCACTGGGGGCGGTGCGGAAGTACAGGCCGTTGTCATCCCACGTGGTGAAGTCGGGCGACGTGTTCGACGCCGAGATCTGCAGGATGCCTGCGCTCACGTTGCCGTCGAGGATGAGCTTGGAGACGCCCGACGCCGCGGCGCCGACGATGGCGGAGACGCCCGCGCCCTGCAGCTTGGTGATCGACGTCTCGTAGGCCTTGGTGTCGGTGTCGCCCTCGTCTTCGGCCGTCAGGTCGATCGTGACGCCGGCGGCGGCGTCGTTGACCTCCTGGACGGCGAGCCCGACACCGGACTCCATGGGCGGGCCGAGGAACGCCAGCGAACCCGTCTGCGGAAGCAGCGAACCGAGCTTGAGCGTCAGATCGGCGGCGGGCTTGTCGCTGCCGCCGCTCTCCGAGCTCGGAGTGCTGCTGCAGCCGGCGATGACGATGGCGGATGCACTGATCAGTGCGATCCCGGCGAAGACCTTCGCTGTGCGCGAGCCCTTCAATGCGTTCATGATGCTCCCTTGCGTAACTGAACGTGGATTGTGGCCACAATCGGGTGCTCTAACACTAGGGCGTGAGTCCCGCGCACAGGGGTCGCAAGTATCTCGGTGCGTTAACGATCCGACACCCGGTCCCTCGGCGGATGAATCCGGGGATCAGGCGGGTTCGGCCCGGGGAATCCTGCGCCCCCGACGCGCGGCGAGCAGCAGGTCGACGATGAAGACGCCGATCGCGATCCACACGATGATGAAGCCCGCCCAGCGTTCGGCCGGCATCGGCTCATGCAGCACCAGGACGCCGATGAGGAACTGCATCACGGGGGTGATGAACTGGATCATGCCGATCACGGTGAGGTTGATGCGTCGGGTCCCCGCGGCGAAGAGCAGCAGCGGGACGGCCGTGGCGACACCGGCGAAGGCCAGCAGCAGCGCATGCGCCCAACCGTTCGTCCCCATCGTGATCCCCGTGGTCTGTGCGACGACGATCAGCTGCACCACCGCGATGGGGATCAGCCAGAACGACTCCAGTGTCAGACCGCTGACCGCATCGACGGCAGGGCCGATCTTCTTCTTGATGAGTCCGTAGACCCCGAAGGACGCGGTGAGTGACAGCGCGATCCACGGGAACTCCCCGTAGGCGACGACGATCACGATGACGGCGATCGCGGCGATGCCGATCGCCGCCCACTGCAATCGGCGGATGCGCTCCTTCAGCACGAAGACGCCGAGCAGGACGGTCGTGATGGGGTTGATGAAGTAGCCCAGACTCGTCTCGACGACGTTGCCGCTGAGGGTTCCGATCAGGAACACCTGCCAGTTGACGTAGATCAGCAGCCCGGCGAGCGCCGTCCAGCCCAGCAGCCGGGGTTGCCGGATGATGACGCCGAACGCCGCCCAGCCGCGCATGACCGTGAGCAGCAGGAGGCAGAAGACGAACGACAGCAGGACGCGCCAGGCGACGACCTCCCACGGCCCCGTCGGCACCAGAAGGAGGAAGTAGAGGGGAAGCACGCCCCAGAGGAGGTAGGCCCCACCGGCGTAGGCGACGCCGGCGGTCTGCGTGGCGCGTGTGGTCTGTGGTGGCACCGCACAACCCTATGCCCGCGGCGACGTCGCGAACGGCGCCGCCGGCCCGTCGATCGCAGTTCGGCAGGAATCGGACGCTCGCTGGCGGATGCAGAAGGGGCCCGGATGCGATACGCATCCGGGCCCCTTCGATGACCTTGCCCGCCCCTCAGGAGAGACGGGAATCAGGTTCCGCAGATCAGCGGACGACGACCGCCAGGACGTCGCGGGCCGACAGGACGAGGAACTCGTCTGCGCCGAACTTCACCTCGGTGCCGCCGTACTTGCTGTAGAGCACGCGGTCGCCGACGGCGACGTCGAGCGGAACACGGTTGCCGTTGTCGTCGATGCGGCCGGGGCCGACCGCCACGACCTCGCCCTCCTGGGGCTTCTCCTTGGCGGTGTCGGGGATGACCAGGCCACTCGCGGTGGTCTGCTCGGCCTCGACCTGCTTGATGACGATGCGGTCCTCGAGCGGCTTGATGGAAACCGACACGGTCTACCTCTTCTTTCTTGACGCTGACACGAAAGACTTGTTCGCACTCTCAACCCGAGAGTGCTAATCCAGTCTAGGCGCTCGGCTGGCACTCACGCAATGCGAGTGCCAGTGCGCGCCGCAGTTCGACGACTCGCACGGGCAATTAGGCTGAGCGGGTGGAGATGTCCGAGCTGCGCGCCCTGCTGACCCCCGCCGGTCTCGAACTGCTCGACGCGGTCGGGCCCATCGAATCGACCGCCGATGTCGCCCGCACCGTCTCGCGGCTGCGCGCGGGCGGCCACTCCCCCGAGCTGGTCTCCGCCGTCGTCGGCCAGGCCCGCCTGCGCTCCAGGGCCACCGCGAAGTTCGGGCCCTTCGCCGCACGCATGCTGTTCACCCGCGCGGGGCTGGAGCAGGCGACGAGGCTGGGCGTCGCAGCCCGGCATGCGCAGCGGATCCGTCACGCCGGTTTCACCCGTGTCGCCGACCTCGGCTGCGGAATCGGCGGTGACGCCCTGGCCTTCGCCGGCGCCGGACTCGATGTGCGCGCCGTCGATGCCGACGAGGTGACCTCGGCGATCGCCGCCTACAACCTGGCCCCGTTCGGCGACAGCGCGGTCGTCGACCATCGCACGGCCGAAGACGCCATCTCGTCGCTGGACCCGGGAAGCGCGGTCTGGATGGACCCGGCCAGACGCACTTCCGGTCACAGCGAGACCCGGCGCGTCTCGGCCGACGACTACTCCCCCTCGCTGGACTGGGCGTTCGAGGTGGCGGCTCACCATCCGACCGGTATCAAGCTCGGACCGGCGCACGACCGCGACGCCCTGCCGGTCGGCGCCGAGGCGCAGTGGGTCAGTGCCGACGGCAGCGTGGTCGAACTGGTCGTCTGGAGCGGCGCGCTCGCCCGGGAAGGGGTGCGGCGGGCGGCCCTCGTGATCCGCGACGAGCGCTCGCACGAGCTGACGGCGCCGGCGGACGCCCCCGATGAACCCGTGCGCGAGCTCGGCGCGTTCGTGCACGAACCGGACGGCGCCGTGATCCGTGCGCGGCTGATCGGCGAGGTCGCCCGGAGCCTGGAGGCGGGGATGCTCGACGAGCACATCGCCTATCTGACCTCCGACGCGGCGTTGACGAGTCCTTTCGTGCAGTCCTTCCGGGTGCGCGAGACCCTCCCGGCCCACCCCAAGGCGATCAACGCCGCCCTGCAGGCGCAGGGCATCGGGCGCCTGGAGATCAAGAAGCGCGGAGTCGACGTGGATCCCGCCGCTTTCCGCAAGAAGCTCACGCTGCGTGGGGACCAGGAGGCGACACTCATCCTGGCCCGCATCGGCGATCAGCGCCGCGCGATCCTCGCCGACCGGGTGCCCGCAGCGAACTGACCCCCGCTCAACGCTCCGCGTCGCGACCCGGCGGCTCGACCACGATGGGGTCACCGGGAGGCGCGTCGACCCGGACGGTATCCCCCGGCTCCGCGCCGGTCACCGGCGCGTCGGTGATGGTCAGATAGGGCGTCTGCCACCTCGTGAACCGCGCCTCGAGCACCGACGAGCCGACGACCCCGCCGGAAGCCCCGTCGACGTCATCGATCCGCGCTTCGATCCCGGATTCCGCTGCCGCGTCGAGAGATGCGCACGCCGTCAGATCGACGGCGTCGACGACGAGGCACTTCTCGATCTCGCCCTCGTCCGAGAGACGGTCCCCGACCCACACCGGGGCCGTGCGGAAGTAGCCCACGATCTCGATCGTGAACGCGAACCCCTCATCCACCAGTTCCTCTGCCCGCGTGCGCTCGTCGCCCGCGAACTGCGAGGGCGCCGTGGAGGGCATCGACCAGTGCTGGAGCACGACCATCGGCTCCCCCGTCGTCGATACGAGCATCGTGGCGTTCACACCCCCCACGCCACGCGGGTCGCCGTCCGGGTCGTCGTCCGGCGCGGCGAGCGGCACGGGAAACGACACGCTCAGGCCGCGTCCGGTGTCGGCGACCGGCAGACAGTTCGACTGCGACTGTTCGCCCGCATCGAGGATCACGCACACGATGCTGCCGTCGTCCTTGGTCGCGTACCACGCCAGGGCCTCCTCGTCCCGAGCGACAGCACGGAGCGAGCCGGGGTCGAAGTCGGCCGCGGCGAGCACCTCTCGGCGTTCCTGCTGCGCTGCCGTGAGCGGGATGCTCCCGTCTCGTGGCGCGAACACGACCCCACCGATGGCGGTACCGAGCGCCAGAAGCAGGACGGCGAGCGCCGACACGCCCCACCGATAGCGCCGAAGGGCACGGCGAACCGCGCCCCATGACCGTGGCGCATCCACCGGCTCAGACTCAGGCGCAGGCTCAAGCTCAGGCTCAGGCTCAGGCGCATCCACCGGCTCAGGCGCATCCACCGGCTCAGACTCAGACAGAGGACGCTCCGGGCCGATGCTCACCGCGAGTGGCTCCGCAGGAGTCGGCGTGCTCGTCGACATCGCGGATCGTCGAGCGTCCTCGAGCTCACGCAACCGCCGGAGCTCGTCATCCGTCACCACACCGTCGCGGGCGTAGGCCCTGCGCCGGAGCGCGCGGAGCTCGTCGGCGTCAGCCTCCCCCTGCACGGCCGGCACCCCCCTCACGCCTGATCGTCAGAGAGGAGTTCCCGTTGCTCGCGGTCGGAAGCTCGAGGCGCACGAGCTCGCCGCTCGCATCGTCGAGCACGTTCAGCACCAGCGTGGCACCCTGCTCCTGCATCGTGAGTGCATCCGCGCAGACGCGCGGGAAGCGGTCGTTCGAGCCGTCGTAGATCAGGCAGGTCTGGAAGCCCTCGAGCTCCATCCCCGTCCACACCGGCACCTCTCCGTCGTAGCCGATGACCCAGAGCGAGTTGATCTCGAACCCCTGCCCGGCGATCCGCTTCGCCTTCTCCGCCTCCTCGGCGTTCTCGTAGATGACGCCGTTGGTGGTGCCGGGGCCGTACTCCGACGTGTGGACGGCGACGGCGGGTTCGCCGGAGGGGGCGAACATCAGCTGCACATTGAGCTCGCGTCTGATCTCGTCCTTCGACTCCAGCGTGACCGCGCCGAAGAGCCCCGTCCTCTCGACCGTCTCGGTACGCTCGCAGGTGGGCAGGGCCGACGGGGATGTCGCCACGAGCAGGCACGTGCTCTCTCCGTCGTCCTTGGTCGCCGCCCAGATGACCGCGCCCTGTTCCACCGCGAGGGCGCGCAGGGATCCCTGATCGTAGCGCCCACCCGCGATCAGGGCGCTCTGCCATTCCTGCTGCTGCGCGGTCAGGGCGACCGAAGCGGTGCCGGATCTGCCGAAGAGCATCCAGCCGCATCCCACACCGACGACCAGCAGCACCGCGACGGCGATCGCGGCCGCCCGCCAGTGCACGCGCAGCAGTGGGAGGACGCGCGGGGCGATGTCGTGCGAGGCTGCGTCGGCCGACGCCCCCTCCGCAACAGACGTCTCCGCATCCGACACCTCGGCGGCATGCGTGCCCTGGCGCTCGGTTCCGGCGTCCGGGAGATCGACCGGGGATCGTCCAGCCGCCTCCGACGCGGAGGAAGTCACGGCATCGACGGGTGACGCCTCGCCGCGCGGCGCGATCGGACGCGCGACCCGGCGCTCCTCCAGCTCGCGCAGTCTGGCCGCGTCGGCGCCCGTGAGCGAGGAGTCCCGGGCATAGGCCCGCGCCTGCAGGGAGCGCAGTTCCTCGAGCTCCGCCGCGTCCAGCACCGGTCAGCCGAGTCTCTCGAACTGCATGCCGGCCCAGACCAGCCAGCCCAAGCTGTAGACCGTGGCGCAGAGACCGAGCACGAGCGCCCACCGCGCGATCGCCCGGCTCTCGACAGGGCGACGCAGCGACATGATCGCCGCGATCACCGAGACCACCGCGACGGGGATGCCCCAGCCGACGAAGAACGATGCCCCGAGAGCCACGATCGCGGCCAACAGCGCCCACGGAGCGAGACGGGTGTCGTCGATCGGCACGGATCCCGTCGACGGCTCCCACTCCGTGTCATCGGGCGCATCGATGTCCGGCCCGGTCGCGACGACCGGTTCGATGCCGACCGGCCCGGTCGGCATCTTGGTGTAGCCGTCACGGCGGGCGCCGGGCAGACGAGCGCTGCCGGCCGGATGCTCGACCTCGCCGCTGGGACGTTCGATGCGCGCCGCCGGCGTCGTCGAGGGTGTCGCCTCGGGAGAGCCGGAAACGTCGCTCATGCCGACACCGCCTCCGCGATCTGGATCTCGGTCACGGGAAGCGTCGAGTCCGCACCGAAGTCCAGGGTGGACGGACGGCGGCCGGACGAGATCAGCTCGGCGGCGAGCGCCGCGATCATCGCGCCGTTGTCGGTGCACAGAGACAGTGGCGGAATGCGCACCGTGACCCCCGCGGCTCCGGCCCGTACCAGAGCGACCTCACGCAGACGCCGGTTGGCGATCACGCCGCCTCCGAGCAGCAGCCGCGGCACACCGAGGTCGGCGCAGGCGGCCAGCGCCTTCGTGACCAGAACGTCCACCACCGCTTCCCGGAAGCTCGCAGCGACATCGGCGACCGGGACCTCGACCCCCTCGGCTTCACAGCGCTCGACCCAGCGGGCCACCGCCGTCTTCAGCCCCGAGAACGAGAAGTCGTAGCGGTGCTTCGCCAGGTCGGAGGCACGGGACAGCCCGCGGGGGAACCGGATCGCGTTCGGGTCGCCGTCGGCCGCTGCCCGGTCGATCTCCGGTCCGCCGGGATACGGCAGCGACAGCAGACGGGCGACCTTGTCGAACGCCTCTCCCGCCGCGTCGTCCATCGTCTCCCCCAGCAGCTCGACGTCGGTGGTGAGGTCGCGCACATGCAGCAGCGAGGTGTGTCCACCGGACACGAGCAGCGCGACGGTCGGATACTCGAGCGGAGCGGAATCGGCGGTGAGGATGTCGGCGGCGATGTGCCCGACCAGATGGTTCACCGCGTACAGGGGCTTGTCGAGCGAGACCGCCAGGCCCTTCGCCGCGCCGACGCCGACCATCAGGGCCCCGGCGAGCCCAGGGCCGCTCGTGACGGCGACCGCGTCGAGGTCGTCCAGGCGCACATCGGCCTCGGCGAGTGCCGCGTCGATGGCCGGCTGCAGCGCCTCGAGGTGCGCTCGGGCGGCGACCTCGGGCACGACGCCGCCGTATCGCGCGTGCTCGTCCATGCTCGAGGCGATGGTGTTCGAGAGCAGGGTACGTCCGCGTACGATGCCGATGCCCGTCTCGTCGCAGCTCGTCTCGATGCCGAGGACCAGCGGTTCGCTCATGACTTCGCCTCCTCGGCCGTGGCGCCCGGCACCGGGTGACCTGGCAGTTCTCGACGCATCACGATCGCATCGACGTCGTCGGGCTGATAGTAATGCGGGCGGCGGGCGATCTCTTCGAAACCCTCGGCCCGGTAGAGCCCCTCGGCAGAGGGGTTGTCGGCCCTCACCTCGAGGAAGATCTCGCGCGCACCACGCTCCGAGGCCGCCGCGAGCAGCGCCCGCAGCAGCGTCCTGCCCCGCCCCTGGCCGCGGTACTCGGCGAGCAACGCGATGGTCTGGACGTCGGCGTCGGCGCTTCCCTGCAGGGCGCGCACCCCGCCGTAGCCGACCACCGCGCCCTCATGCTCGTCGACCAGGTACCGTCCGTGCGGGCTCGCCAGCTCGGCGGCCATGGTCTCCGAGCTCCAGGCGTCCGACGGGAACGACCGGTTCTCGATCGCCATGATCGCGTCGAGGTCTTCGACGGTGGCGTGGCGAAGCGTCATGTGCCCACCTTCTTCGGGGCGCCGGGGAGCGTGACGTCGGGGTGACGCATGTAGAGGGGCTCGTCGCCGGCGAGGGTGCGACCGGCCGCGAGCGCGCGTGCGCCGACCCGCGCCAGATCCGTCCCGGAGAGCGTCGCCACATCGATACGTCGGATGCCGTCGAGGTACGCGTCGGCCTCTGTGGCCCGCACGAGCACGGTGTCGGAGACGGTCACCGGGATGCCGTCGTCGTCGAGGCCGTGGAACACGGTGATGGCGACCTCGCGGCGGCGGGCGTCCGTCACGATCGCGAACGGTGCGGTCGCGGCGTCGGCCTCGAGAGCGGTGAGTGCTGCCGCGAGATGGCTGGGGACGGGGATCACCGGCAGTCCGCGCCCGAGGGCGAAGGTGCGCGCTGCGGCTATGCCGATGCGCAGCCCGGTGAAGGGACCGGGTCCCATGCCCGCGACCACGTGGGTGATCTGGGCATCGCCCGCCTCGTGGAGAGCACGGACGAGGAGGTCGCCGATGACCTCGGCATGGCCGAGCGGGTCGACGGCACCGGCTTCGGCGCGTCGCGTCCCGTCGGCATCGATGAGGGCGACAGCCGTGCCCAGGGAAGTATCGACGGCAAGGATCACGACTCCAGATTAGCCGCCGCCGCCTGAGGAGAGCGGCCTACGGGAGCCCAGGTCCGGGGTCAGCCGAGCGGGGCGCGCAGCGGGTAGTCCTGATCCTCGAGGATCACCTGCGATGCGGCTCCCGTCGTCCGGTTGACGATCACCGGGGCGAGGAGATTCACGCTCACGCCCTCAGCGGACGGATGGGCGACCACGAGGATCAGCGCGTCGTCCGGCGATCCCAGCGCAAGCCCCTCCGCCTGCTCGTCGGTCAGGGTCGGCGCGTACTCGCTCAGAACGCTCCGGGGATCGACGAGGTAGAGGCGCAAGGCGGAGTCGTCGACAGCGCGCATCGAGAAGAGCCCGTCGGATCCGTCGACGGGTGCGAGCGCGAAGTTGACGTGGGGGGCGAGTCCCGGCGGCGGGGCGAGGAAGGTCAGTGCGGCGGTCATCGGAGGAAGTCCATGAGCGAGGGCTGGAGGACGCGCGCATTCACGGCAAGCGCCGAGCGGTACACGAGCTCCTGTGCCTGCAGACGCACGAGCACCTCGATCGAATCGACGTCCTCCACCGCCGTCCTGCGGGACTCGAGGGACACGGAATTCTGCACTGCCGCCTCCTTGGCGCGTTCGATCTGAGCCTGTCTGGTGCCCACGGAGCCCTGCACCGCGAGCATGGCCGTACGGCGACCGTCGATCTCGCCGAGACGGGGACCGACGTTCGTGCCGGATCGGAGGTCGGCGACGATCTTGTCGACGAGGGCGAAGACCGAGTCGTCTCCGGTGCCGTACACGGCGGCGCCGTCGGTGTCGACGCGGACGGATGCCGCGTCCGACACCCGTCGGGTGACCTCGGCTCCGGGTACCCCGCTGTGACTGTAATCGGCAGCGAAGGCCGCGGTGTCGGAGGTACCGGCGAACACGGAGCGTCCGAGTAGCCGGGTGTTGGCCTGGGAGAGGAGCTCTTTGCGGATGCCCTCGAGCTCGACGGCGAGGGCCTCCTTGGCGGTGGCGTCGAGCGCGCCGTCGTTCGCGCCCTGGGCGGTGAGGTCGCGGACGCGCCCCAGCAGGGCCGTGCTCGCGGTGATGGCCGTGTCGGCGGCGGTGACCCATGCCAGGCCGTCGTCGATGTTGCGGGCGTACTGCTCGGTGCGGCGCTGTTCGGCATGCAGTGCGAGTGCGGCTGCCGCGGCTGCCGGATCGTCGGATGGGGCGGCGAACGCGCGCTGGGACGTCGCCTGCTCCTGCAGACGCGCCAGCTCGGAGAGGTTGGACTGCAGCTGGCGCATGGCCGTCTGCGTCATCGCGGATGACGTCACTCGAGAGATCACGGTGCTCCTTCGCTCAGCGTCCGACGAGACCCGTGCGGTTGATGAGCACGTCGAGCGCCTCATCCACCGCGGTCATCACGCGGGCTGCGGCCTGGTAGGCGGTCTGGTAGGTGAGCAGGCTGATCGTCTCCTCGTCGCCGTCGACAGCCGCGACCGACTGCTGTGCGCCGACCGCGGCGACCGCAGCGGAATCGGAGAGCTTGGCGCGCTGCACGTCGGCGGCCGTCGCGACGCCGAACCGGGTGACCTGATCGGACCAGATCGCATCGGGAGAGCCGGCCCGCCGGCCGATCTGGGAGATCAGGTCGGCGTTCGTCGCGTCCAACGCCCCCGACCCCGGGGCGGCGAGCGCCAGTTCGGAGGCGGATCCGACCGCGACCTTCAGACCGAGCGCTGCGGATCCGGTGGCGGGGAGGGTGAAGAAGTCGCCGCCGGCCTGGCCCGTGGAGGTGACGCCCGCCCGGTGCTGCGCGTTCATCGCGTCGGCGAGGGCCGTCGCCACCGTGTCGTAGGTGGCCGCGAGTCCGGCGAGCATGCCGCCGTCGGCCGCGGGTGCCAGAACCGAGAGCGAGGCGCCGAGCTCACCGCCGTCGATCGACACGGGGAGATCGGGCGCGGACGCCCAGGAAAGGCTGAAGCGCTGACCGGAGTCGATCGAGGCCGGGCCCGTCAGCACGAGATGGCGGGCGTCGGAACCCGAGACCAGTGCGTTGCCACCGAGGCGGACCGTCATCGTGCCGTCGGCCTCGATCGTGGCCGCTGCCCCGGACATCCTCGCCACGTTCTGCGCGAGGACGCTGCGCTGATCCATCAGTTCGTTCGCCGAGCGACCGGAGGCGAGCGCGTCGCGGATCTCGTCGTTGAGCACCGCGATCTGGTCGGCGGTCGCGTTCACCTGCGAGACCGTGCGATCCGCGGAGTCGCGGGCGTTGCTCCATTGCGTGGCGACGTTGCGATACCCGCCGGCGATGTGCGAGGCGAGCTCCTTCGCCGATTCGAGGATGCTCGACGCCGCCGCACCTGAATCCGGGGTGTTCGCGAGATCCTGCCAGCCCGACCAGAACTTCGACAGCCGCGCCGCGAGTCCGTTCGCGGTCGGCTCGGCCAGCGACGCCTCGATCGTGGTCGCGGCCACGGCCCGGGTGGACCAGTACCCCGAGGCACCGAGGGCGTCACGCACCCTGGCGTCGAGAAGAGCGTCACCCAGTCGCGCCACCCCGTCGATGGACACGCCGTGCCCCGGGAGGGCACCGACGCTGAAACGGCCGGTCTGCGCGATCGCGGCGACCGCGGAGGTCGTCACGCGCTGGCGCGTGTATCCCTCGGTCTTCTGGTTGGCGATGTTCTGCCCGACCACGTCCATGCCGCGCCGGGCGGCGGCCAATCCGCTGGCCGCCGTGTTCAGTCCACTGAAGGTCGACATGATCCCCTCTCGGTCACATCTCGGTGTCGATGATGCGCGCAGCGTCGTCGCGTGCGCGGTCACCCTTGGTCGTGTACTCGCCGGTGTCGTGTCCGAGTGCGGCGATGGTCTCCTGCGTCGCGCGGAGCACGCCGCTGAGCTGCTCGGCATTGGCGTCGCGCATCTGCTCGACCTCGGCGGCGAGCTTCGTGAGCGCGCGCAGGTGGTCGGCGAACACCTCCTGCCATGCGCCTTCGGGGGCGTGCGCGATCAGTTCGCGGATGGTCGTCGCGTCGGGAGCTCCCCACTCCTCGGCGACGGTCGCGACCTCGACGGTGCGGGCGAGCCCCGCGCCACGCAGCCTGTCGAGTACCTGATCGATCTCCCGCGCGGCAAACTGGATCCATTGGGATCTTCCGGCGGCGAGCAGCAACTGCTGCTCATCGAGTTTGAAGAGCAGCATCTCGAGCAGTTCGCGCTCGCGCCACAGCTGTATCGATAGTTCGTTGGCTCCCATGATCCCCTTTTCCCCAGTGATCGCCCCGCCTGACAACGCGGCCAAAGGTCACTATCGGCCAGCGCTCGCCTAACGTTACTATGTGGAACGGCGATGGACAGTTCTCCCCATGTACAGATCACGAGAAGTGTGATATGCGCATCTGTTCATCTCCTCGGAACTTCCGGAGTGCATCCAGAGAGGTGGATCATCCCCCATGTCGTCGCGCGCTGAGCGCAATCTGCTCATCGAGAGCAACCTCCCTCTGGTCGGATACCTCGCCGCCGAGACCCATGCCCGTGCCACCCACATCCCCCGCGACGAGCTCGCCGCCGTCGGAGCGCTCGCGCTCGTGACCGCGGCCGAGGCCTTCGACCCCGAGCTCGGGGTGCCTTTCGGCGCCTATGCCCGTCGTCGCATCCTCGGCGCCTTCGCCGACGAGATGCGCTCGATGGACTGGGCCTCCCGGGGCATCCGCAAACGCATCAAGGAGACCGTCGCCGTCCGCGAGACCCTGACCGCCGGTCTCGGCCGGACCGCCACGGCGACCGAGGTCGCCACGGCGATGGGCGTTCCGAAAGAGGTCGTCATCGAAGCGCTCGGCGATGCCGCCAGGACGCTCACCACCATCGACGACCCCTCGGCCCGGGACGTCGCCGCCGACATCCCCCTCCCCGAGGAATCCGCTCTGATCGGGGAACGGCGCGAGGTGCTCGAACAGGCCGTCGCCGCCCTTCCCGAACGGATGCGCCGGATCGTGCAGGCCGTCTACTTCGACGAGCGTCCGGTCAAGGAGATCGCCGAAGAGCTGGGCGTGACGCACTCGGCCGTGTCGCAGCAGCGGTCGGAGGCGATCCGGTTGTTGCGCGACGCCCTGGATCGGTTCTTCGCCGAAGGGACCGCACCGACCACCACGACGCGGGTCTCCGCCGGCGCCCGCGATGCCTACTTCACACGGATCGCCGATGTCGCGGGTTCCCGGATCGCCGGGGTCTTCCGCGATCCGGCACCCGCCTGAGCCGATTCCCATACGCACGGCTAACGCCCGCGTCCCCTCCGCCGATAGGTGTGACCGGGAGACCACGGATGGTCTCCCGCACAACACCATTCACGGAGGAGAACCCTTATGGGTATGCAGATCAGCACGAACGTGTCGGCCCTCAACGCCTACCGCAACCTGTCCAACACCCAGAACGACCTGTCGAAGTCGCTCGAGAAGCTGTCCAGCGGCTTCCGCATCAACCGCGCGGCCGACGACGCTGCAGGCCTCGCGATCTCCGAGGGCCTGCGTTCGCAGGTCAACGGTCTGAACGTCGCGGCACGCAACGCCCAGGACGGCATCTCGGTCATCCAGACCGCGGAAGGCGCCCTGACCGAGGTCCACTCGATCCTGCAGCGCGTTCGCGACCTGACCGCTCAGGGTGCGAACGACTCGAACAACGCGAAGTCGCGCGACGCGATCCAGAAGGAGATCAACACCCTCGGTGATGAGCTCACCCGGATCGCCGGCAGCACGAACTTCAACGGCATCAAGCTGCTCTCGGGTGGCGACACGCTGACGTTCCAGGTCGGTGCGGGCTCCGTCGCCGCCGAGGACCAGATCTCGGTCGCCCTGACCGACTTCGCCACCCTCGGTGCCGACATCAAGACGCTCGCGGCGACCATGACGGACGCGGCGACGTACGGTACCGCACTGGCGGGCATCGACACGCAGATCCAGGCGGTCTCGACCGCACGTGCCGGCTACGGTGCGCTGCAGAACCGCTTCGAGTCGACCATCAACAGCCTCAACGTGTCGGCGGAGAACCTCGCCGCTGCCGAGAGCCGTATCCGCGACACCGACATGGCGTCCGAGATGGTCAAGTTCACGTCGAAGAACATCCTGTCCCAGGCAGGTACGGCGATGCTGGCCCAGGCCAACCAGGCCAACCAGGGCGTGCTCCAGCTCCTGCGCTGAACCATGCCATAGGGTCCGGGCGCCCACCGGCGCCCGGACCCTGTCCGCTCCCGACCTGGAAAGGCGACCATGTCCCTCTCGCTCGACGGCCTCGTCTCCGGCCTGAAGACCACCGAGGTCATCAAGGCGCTGATGGATGTCGCGGCCATCCCCCGTTCGCTGCTCAAGGCGAAGATGGATGACAAGAACGGCATCGTCACCCAGCTGCGGACGCTGAACACCGCCGTGCAGAACCTCGCCACGGCGGCGGAGAAGGCCGCGACGCGCGACGGGCTGGCCCGCTTCACCACCACGTCGTCCTCTCCCACGGTCACCGTCGCCACCCGCGAGGGCGCGGCGCCGCTCGCGGCCGACATCGTCGTCGACAAGGTCGCCAAGAACCACACCATCGTCTCGGCCGCCTCCAACGGCTGGCCCGTCGACCCGCCCGTGATCACCCTCGAGAACGCGAAGGGCGAGCGCGTGCAGGTCACGGCCGACTCCTCGTCCATGCAGGATGTCGCGCGGGCCGTGAACGAAGCGGGCTTCGGCATCGTCGCCGCGGCCGTTCCCGCCGGACGCGACGCCGACGGCAACCCCATGCACCGCCTGCAGCTGCGTGCCGCCGATTCCGGGGAAGCCGGACAGTTCCGCGCCTATCGCGGAGACACAGCGGCGGTCGCTGCGGGCACCGCCTCCGACATCTCCACCGAAGCAGGAGCAGCCGTCATCGACGTCGGCGCCGATGCGCAGGTGCGGCTGTGGGCGGGCACCAGCGCCGAGCAGGTGTTGACGTCGTCGAGCAACACGTTCACCGACCTGTTCGACGGCGTCGACGTGACCGTCTCCGCCGTCTCCGCGGCCCCCGTCACCATCGGCGTCGCCGTCGACACCGCGGCACGGACCAAGGCGTCCGCCGACTTCATCGCCGCCGTCAAGGACATCCTGACCCGCATCGACAACGGCTCGAAGGCGACCGTCGCCGCCAAGCAGGGCGACAAGACCACACTGGGCGTCTTCACCGGCGACAGCGCGGTCCGAGGACTCCGCACGGCCCTCGCCGACGCGGTGCAGCATCCCGTGAACGGCGTCTCCCCGTCGTCTATCGGCATCTCGACCGACATGTACGGCGTGCTCAGCTTCGACGAGAAGAAGTTCGCCGAGGCACTCGCGAAGGACCCCGACGCGGTCGCCGGGCTGTTCTCCGACATCGCCTCGCGGGTGCAGGACACCTCGAAGGTCTACTCCGACAAGTACGACGGCCTGCTCACCACGCGCATCACCGGCCAGGAGAGCGAGGTGAAGGGTCTCGGCGAGCAGATGGAACGCTGGGACGTCCGCCTCGCGCAGCGCAAGTCCACTCTCGAGCGCACCTACGCCCGCCTCGAGGTCATGCTGTCGCAGCTGCAGTCGCAGTCCTCGTACCTGTCGTCCCAGATCGCCGCCCTGCCGGGCTCGAGCTCGAACTCCGGGAAGTGAGCATGAACGCCGCCCTACGCGCCCAGCAGCGCTACCGTGACGACGCCGTGCTGTCGGCACCGCCCGAGCGTCTCGTCACGATGCTCTACGACCGTCTCCTGCTCGACATCGAACGCGGAGAGGTCGCCCAGCGCGCCGAGGACTGGGAGGAGGCGAACGCCCAGCTGCAGCACGCGCAGGCGATCGTCTCGGAACTGTCCTCGTCGCTCACCGACGACTGGAACGGCAGTGCGGGTCTGCGCTCGCTGTACGTGTTCCTGTCGCAGACGCTCATCGGGGCCAACATCGGTCGCGATCCCGAGCGCACGCACGCCTGCCACGAGATCATCTCCCCCCTGCGCGACGCCTGGCACGAGGCCGCGCGCACGGTGGCCGAGGCGCGGGCGTGAGCGTGGAAGAGTGGACCTCGCTGCTCGACCGACTCGAGCAGGAGGCCGAGCAGATCCTCGACGCCGCCCCCGGTGCCGCCGCCGAGGCCACCCTCGCCCCCTGGACGCCCCCGCGCACGCCGCTTCCCCCTTCTCTCGCCGACCACGCCCGGCGGGTGATCGACCTCCAGCGCTCAGCGATGGACCGTGCCCGTTCCGACCTCGACGGCATGCGTCGGCATCTCGGCGCCGTGAGCCGCATCCCGAGCACGCGCCGTCCCGAAGAGCCCGCCTACCTCGACGTCGACGGGTGAAACCGCTTCCTAACATCGCGGACGACCCTGCCGATAGAGCAGGGCGAGCACGGATGGCTCGCAAGACTCGGCCATGGATCGGCCATACCAGCCACACACGGGGAGCCGGTTCGTGTTCGATTCTGTGACCATCAACGCACTGACGAGTGCGCTCGACGGCCTCGCGCAGCGCCAGCGCGCGATCTCCGACAACATCGCCAACATCAACACCCCGAACTATCACGCCAAGCGCGTGCAGTTCGAAGAGGCGCTCGCCCGCTCGATCGATGCCGGCGACGGACGGGTCGGCGCGACGGTCGGCACCTCGCTCGAGCCCACGCGCCTCAACGGCAACAACGTCAACCTCGACACCGAAACCCTGTCCAGCATCGACACGATGCTGCGCTATCAGTTCGCGACGCAGGCCGTGAACGGATCGTTCACGTCGATGCGCACCGCGATGAGGACCTCATGACCTTCGACGCCATCGGCATCGCCGGCACCGGCCTGACCGTGCACCGCAAGTGGCTCGACGCCATCAGCGACAACATCGCCAATATCAACACCGCCGCCCCCAGCAACGGGGCGGCCTTCCGCGCCAGGTACATCCTCGCCCAGACGAGCGATCAGTCCCCGGGCGTATACGTGGCCGGAACCGCGCAGGGCAGCGCGCAGGGACGCCTCGTCCATCAGCCCGACCATCCCCTTGCGGACGCGGACGGCTACGTGCGCTACCCCGACATCGACCTGGGTGACCAGATGAGCCAGCTCATCCTCGCCCAGCGCGGCTACCAGGCGAGTGCGGCCATCGTCGACCGCGCACGCAACTCCTACGAATCCGCCCTCCAGATCGGACGCAGCTGATGGCCTCACTCCCCGGCATCGAAGCCATCTCCTCCGGTTTCACGCTCGCCCCGCCCGCCCCCGCGACGACCAAGGCCGCCGACGACACCGCCTTCGCGAGCAGCGTGACCGGTGCCATCGACGAGCTGCGTTCGCTGCAGTCCGAGTCCGACAAGCTCAAAGTCGCGGCCGTCACCGGCGACCTCGACGACATCCACTCCGCGATGATCGCGTCCTCGCGCGCATCCGTGACCCTCGAACTCGTCGCCGCCGTGCGCAACAAGGGTGTCGACGCGTTCAACGAGATCATGCGGATGCAAGCCTGATGCCCCAGGCCGTCACGAACGTGTTCCAGCGCATCGGACGCGTGATCGCGGGCTTCTCGCTCGCCCAGCGCACGATCGCCATCATCGGCGTCGCCGTGCTCGCCCTCGGTATCGTCGCGCTCTCCAGCTGGCTCAGCCGCCCGACGTACACGCCGCTGTTCTCCGGCATGAGCGCCTCCGACGCGAACGCCGTGGTCGAACAGCTGCGGTCGTCATCGGTGCCGTACGAACTCGCCGACGGAGGAGCGACCGTCCTCGTCCCCGAGAAGGACGTCTACGACCAGCGGCTCGCCGCCGCGTCGGCGGGGCTCCCCGGCACCAGCTCCGGCGGATACTCGCTGCTGGACAAGATGGGCGTCACGACGAGCGAGTTCCAGCAGTCGGTGACCTTCAAGCGGGCCATCGAGGGCGAGCTCGCCGCGACGATCTCCTCGATCAAGGGTGTGACCGCCGCATCGGTGCAGCTCGCGATCCCCGAGGAGAGCGTCTTCGTCTCGGAGACCGTCGATCCCACCGCCTCCGTCTTCGTGGAGACCTCCGGCAGCTCGACGCTGTCGCCGAAGCAGGTCGAGGCGATCGTGCACCTGACCTCTGCCGCGGTCAGCGGCATGAAGCCCGAAAACGTCGCCGTCGTGGACCAGAGCGGGCAGACCCTCTCCGCCGCGGGCGTCGGAACCACCGGCGGCATCGACCAGCAGGCCAGCGACTACGAGGCGCGGGTCACCGCGAACGTGCAGCAGATGCTCGACACCGTCGTCGGGCCCGGCAACGCCAAGGTGACCGTCGTCGCCGAGATCGATCACTCGGTCAACGAGCGCGTCGAAGAGACCTACACCCCGGCCGAAGGCGCTCCCCCGCTCACGGAGCAGACCAGGACCGACCGGCAGAACGGCTCGAGTTCGAACGCCGGCGTGCTCGGCCCCGACAACATCGCCGTCCCGTCGGCCGACGGCGACGGAACCTCCGAGTCCACCGAGACCTCGAAGACCAACGCCGTCAACAAGAGCACGCAGAGCACGTCCACTCCCGCCGGATCGCTGCTGCGCCAGTCGGTCTCGGTCGCGGTCGACGCGGGTGCGGGCGGTGACCTGAGCACCGCGCAGCTGAGCGACCTCGTCGAGAGCGCCGCCGGTATCGACACCGAACGCGGAGACTCGATCGCGGTCGAGCTCGTCTCGTTCAACCAGACCAGCTCCGAAGCGGCGCAGGCCGCGCTCCAGGCCGCGAAGGACGCCGAGGGGGCCGCACGTCAGGCCGCGCTGCTGAACACGATCATCATCGCCGCCGCCATCGCCATCCCCCTGCTCGCCGGCCTCGCCGCCCTCATCATCCGTGCACGCCGACGCAGCAGCGCCGACACCGAGTTCGACCAGCTCTTCGGTGAGCGCCCGCCCGCGCTCACCGTCCTCGATGCCGGTGCCACCGCGGCGATCGACCAGGCGCCGACCACTCCGCTCGCCTTCCTCGAGACGACTCCCGACCCGGAGCCGGAGCCCGACCCGGAACCCGCGCAGGTCAGCCTCGAGCGCCGCCGCGCCGAGATCGACTCCCTCACCCGGCAGGACCCGAAGCGCACGGCCGACCTGCTGCGGACCCTCATCGACGACAGGCAGCAGGTATGACCGGACTGACCGACAGGCAGACGGCGGCGGTCGTGCTGATGAACCTCGATCGCGCGCAGGCGATCGAGGTGATGAAGCACCTCTCCGAATCCGAGGCGGAGGCCGTCGCCGCCGAGATCATCGACCTGCAGAACCTCGATGCGGCGACCACAGCGCAGGCTCTCGGACAGTTCCACCGGATCGCCTCGGGCCACCTGCCGCCCGCCCGTGGCGGCCGCGACATCGCCGCAGGACTGCTGGAGGCGACGTTCGGCGCCGAACGTGCCGCCGCCGTGCTCGGCAGAGTCGGTTCCTCCTCGATGACGTCGTCCTTCGAATTTCTCGGATCCGCCGACCCCGCGCAGCTGGCGACCCTTCTGGACGGCGAGCTCCCGCAGACCGTCGCCCTGGTGCTCGCCCACCTGCCGACCGACCGCGCCGCCGCGGTGCTGGCCGCCCTTCCCGACCCCACCCGCACCGATGTCGCGCATGCGATCGCGACGATGGGAACCGCATCGCAGGAGGCCATCGCGATCGTGGCGGATGCGCTCAAGGCGCGGACCGGGACGTTCGCCGCACGCGACACCCCCGAAGTGCTCGGCGGTGTGGAACCGCTCGTCGAGATCATCGCCCGCTCCGGGGCGACGGTCGAGAAGGCCCTCCTGGCGAGCATCGAGGACAGGGACAGTGCCCTCGCGGAGGACATCCGCTCGCGCATGTTCACCTTCGCCGACATCGTCAAGCTCGACGACCGCGACACGCAGCGCGTGCTGCGGGGCATGGACATCCGCTCGCTCGCCCTCGCGCTGAAGGGTGCGCACCAGCCCATCGCCGACCTCATCCGGCGCAACGTCTCCGAACGGAACAGGGAGAACCTCGACGAGGAAGCCCGCACCCTCGGCCCGGTGCGTGTGTCGCAGGTGGAGGAGGCCAGAGCCGAGATCGTGCGCACGATCCGCGCGCTCGAGGCGGCCGGCGACATCACCGTGCAGCGCGCGGACGAGGACGAGTATGTCTACTGACGCCTTCTCTCCGGTGCTGTTCCCACGTCTCGACGGACGCGGGAGCGGAGAGGAGCATGCCAGGGCGAAGACGCGCGGCTATGCCGACGGACACGCGGAAGGCTTTCGCGCCGGCCGCGCCGAGGCGGAGGCGGCACAGCGCGTGGCGGAGGAGGCATGGGCCGCCCGTGAGGCGGTCGAAGCCGGAGAGGTCGCGCGCGCGGTCGCCGTGCTCCACGCCGCCGCTCGGTCGCTGAACGAGCGCGAACGCGAACTGACCACGGCCGCGCAGGACCACGTGCTGCGGTGCGCGATCGAGCTCGCGGAGCTGATCGTCGCCGGTGAGCTCTCCGATGCCGGCGCCTCCGCCGCAGCCGCCGCGCGACGAGCCGTCAGCGGTGTCGACCCGTCGGAGATCCGCGAGGTGCGCCTGCACCCGGACGACCTCCGGACGCTTCGAGGATCGGCAGCCGAACCGGCCGGCATCGCGCTCATCGCCGACGACACGCTCGCCCGGGGTGACGCCATCGCGACCCTGCCCCACGGGCACATCGACGCCCGCGTCGCCCGTGCGCTCGAGCGCGCCCGCCTCGCCCTCGCCGAGGCCGGTGCATGAACGCCTGGGACGCGGTGCGCGAAGCGGTGCGACCGGAGCGGGTCGGCGAGGTCTCCCAGGTGCGCGGGCTGAGTGTGCAGGTGCGCGGACTCGAGGGAGCGGTCGGCGACGTCGTGACCCTCGACGGCATCGATGCCGAGGTCGTCGCTATCGGCGAGGGCGGACTGCGATGCATGCCCCTCGCCCCCGTCGCCGGCCTCACGGTCGGCGCTCCGGCGCGCGCACGCGGAGGGGCGCTGCGTGTACCGACCGGTACCGCGCTGCTCGGACGGGTCCTCGACGGGCTGGGGCGCCCGATCGACGGGAAGGGGCCCCTGACCGGTGCCGTCCCCGTGGGCCTCGACCATGCTCCGCCCTCGATCATGGGGCGCGACCGGATCGACTCGCCTCTTCCCCTCGGCGTGCGCGCGCTCGACACGCTCGTGAGCGTCGGACGCGGACAGCGTGTCGGCCTCTTCGCCGGCTCCGGTGTGGGCAAGTCCTCGCTGCTGTCGATGATCGCGCGCGGCACCGAGGCGGAAGTCACCGTGATCGCCCTCGTCGGCGAGCGCGGTCGCGAGGTGCGCGAATTCATCGAAGACGATCTGGGACCCGACGGGCTCGCCCGCTCGGTCGTCGTCGTCTCGACCTCGGACCAGCCGGCCATGGCGCGCATCCGTGCGGCCTACACCGCCACGCGGATCGCCGAGGCGTTCCGCGACGACGGCGCCCACGCCATCCTGATGATGGACTCGCTCACCCGCGTGGCGATGGCGCAGCGGGAGATCGGCCTCTCGGCCGGGGAGCCTCCCGCCACCCGGGGCTATCCGCCTTCCACGTTCTCCCTCCTCGCCGGCCTGCTCGAGCGGGCGGGCACCGACACCCGCGGCTCGATCACCGGCATCTACACCGTGCTCGTCGACGGCGACGACCACAACGAGCCCATCGCCGACACCGTCCGGTCGATCCTCGACGGTCACGTGGTGCTCGATCGCGCCCTCGCTCTCTCCGGTCACCATCCCGCGATCGACGTGCTCGGCTCGGTGTCGCGGGTGGCCGGCAAGGTCACCGCTCCCGAACGCCGGGCGCAGGCGGCCACGCTGCGCGCCGTGCTCGCGGCGCGGCGGCGCGCGAACGATCTCATCGACATCGGCGCGTACCAGGCCGGGGCGGACGCCCGCATCGACGCGGCGGTCGCCCACGAGAAGGCCATCGGCGCCTTCCTCACCCAGTCCCTCGACGAGACGAGCGAGATCGGCGAATCATGGCGGCGGCTGGACGAACTCGTCACGGCGTTCGGAGGAGTCTCATGACGCGGTCCTTCTCCCTGGCCGGTCTGCTGCGCGTACGCGAGATCCAGGAGCGCGCGGCGGCTCAGCGGCTCTCGCGCGCCGTGATCGACGCCCAGCACACCGAGGCCCGCGACCGCTCGCTGCGCGCGCACCTGTCGGGCGTCGGGAGCGAGGCCGTCGACGTGCGCTCCCTCGCCGCCCTCGCTGCCGCCCGTGTGGCCGGCCGGACCCTGCTCGCCGACCTCGCGACGCTTTCGGAGATGCAGGAGCAGACGGTCGATCAGGCACGAACCGAGCACGCGGACGCGCGGCGAGCGATGCGCGGACTCGACAGGCTCGCCCAGGCGCACGCACTGCAGGTGCGGGCCGCCGAGCTGCACGCGGAGCAGGCCGAACTCGACGAGATCGGCGCGCGCGCCCAGACGGACAGGGAGGGCCAGGCATGACGTCTCTCGGCATCGTGGATCTGCTCGGCGCGCGGACGAATCGCGCATCGGGTACACCCGCCCACTCCCGGCAGGTCACGCCGGGAGCTGCGGCATTCGCCGACGTCATCCTGGATGCCTCGCGCGCCTCGACCGATGCTCTCGCCGGATCATCCGCCGCGTCGTCTGCCGACGGATCATCTGCCGGCGGATCATCGGCGGACGGTTCGGCGTCGGACGCGCCGATCCCGTCTCCCCCGCCTGTCCTCCCTGCGCCCACGCCGAGTCACCCGGCGTCTCCGGATGGTGCCGTGGTCTGCATCGACGGCTCGGCGGCCCGAGCCCCCCTCGTGCCGGGGCCTGCGCCGGACGGCGCGGATCCGACGACGACCGCCGAGGGGACACTCGAGCACGAGGCCGGTGCCGCAGGCCTCGCCACGCACACCGGGTCGAACGGCGCTCCGGTTTCTTCGTCGGCGGCCCCGGCAGCGGCCCCCGCGAACACGCAGACCCCCGCGCTCGCGACGTCGCAGAGTTCCACCCCCGGACCCACGGTCGCTCCTGTTCCGGGAGGCGCCGCGCCTGCGGTGACGGCCGCGATCGGCACGGCCGGCCACGCAGCGCCGTCGGCGAACCCGGCTCTCCCGCCCGTCCCCCGCATCAGCGTCGGTGGGAATCCGACCCCGACCGTCCTCGACGGTCCCGGAGCCCCGATCCCGACAACCCGGACAGGAACGTCGGAGACGTCCGCGACCGTCGGCGACAGCTTCCCGGATGCCGCGACATCCGCTGCTGCGGCGACCTCGACTCCCGTCGCCACGGCGTCTCCCTCGCCGACAGCCACGCCGACAGCGACGTCCACAGCCTCGCCGACCGCCTCCTCGACAGCGACGCCGGGTGACGCGGCCCTTCCTCCTGTGGGCACCACGCCTGCCCCTGCGCCCGTGACCTCCGTGGCGGCTCCGGTCGCGGTCCCCACCGCCCGGCCCGCGCTGCTCCCGCAGATCGCCGCGCCCGTGGTGTCGCTCGCCCAGGCTCCGGACGGCGACCACAGCCTCACCCTGACGGTGTCCCCCGAGAACCTCGGTCCCGTGACCGTGCGGGCGCACATCTCCGGCGGTGCCATCCACATCGAGCTGCACGCGCCGAACGACCTCGGCAGAGAGGCGCTCCGTGCGATCCTCATCGACCTGCGCCGCGACCTGGCCGCTGCGGCACCGCACGCCTCGCTCCTGCTGTCGAGCGCGGACGACGGCGCGGCGTCGTCGAACCCGCAGCATTCCGCCCCGGGCAACGGCACCGGTTCCGGGAGCAACGGCGGTTCCGGGAACGGCGCCACCGGGACTCACGGCGGCCAGCCGGGAACCGGCACGGGTCGCGACGCGAATGCCCTGCCCACCACGCCCGACGGCGCTCTGCCGACTGATCCGTCGTCACCCGCAGACCCCGCCTCTCCCCCGTCCCTCATCGCGCCGCACGGCGGCATCGACGTCTTCGCCTGATCCGAGAGGAACCCATGACCGCGGTCGACCCCATCTCCGGCACCATCCCGCCCTCCGGCGTGCAGACGGGCAGCACCACGCCCCCGACGGAGCGCAAGAAGACTCTCGACTCCGAGGTGTTCCTGAAGCTGCTGGTCACACAGCTCACGAACCAGGATCCGAGTTCGCCCATGAACACCAACGAGATGATCTCGCAGACCACGCAGCTGGCCTCGATGGAGCAGTTGACCGCGCTCACGGCGACCTCGACCGAGAGCTTCGCGCTCAGCATGCGCCAGACCGCAGCCGCTCTGATCGGCCATGAAGCGCAGTACGTCGATGAGAAGGGTGTCACACAGAAGGGCATCGTCACCTCGGTGTCCTACGCCGGCGCCGTGCCCCTCGTCACCATCGGCGACGCCTCCATCCCGCTTGACGCCGTCTCCGGCGTCGCCCTCGCTCCCCGTTCGCAGTCCTGACCAGTCCCTTCCAGAAAGGCATCACCATGCTCCGCTCTCTGTTCGCCGGAATCTCGGGTCTGCGTTCGCACCAGACCATGCTCGACGTCACCGGCAACAACATCGCCAACGTCAACACGACCGGATTCAAGGCCTCGGCCGTGCAGTTCCAGGACTCGCTCTCGCAGCTCGTGCGCAACTCGATGATGCCGCAGCAGGCCGCCGGCGGTCAGAACCCCGCCCAGGTCGGTCTCGGCGTGCAGGTCGCCGGCATCAGCACGAACTTCGCCTCCGGGGCTCCGCAGCCCACCGGGGTGCCGACCAACCTCATGATCGCCGGCGACGGGTTCTTCGTCGTGCGCTCGGGTGGCGAGACCCTGTACACCCGCAACGGCGGCTTCTCGTTCGACGCGAGCGGCAAGCTGGTCTCGGCGGACGGCGCTCTCGTGCAGGGTTGGACGGCCCAGAACGGAGTGATCGTGCCCGGTCAGGGCATCGGCGACATCCGCCTTCCGGTCGGAGCGCTCAGCCCTGCCACCGCCACCACCACCGCCCGCGTCACCGGCAACCTGCCCTCCGGTGCCACCGTCGGCGAGCAGCTGGTGCGCGACATCAAGACCTACGACGCCGAGGGCACGGCCACGTCGCTCCGTCTCACCTTCACCCGCACCGCCACGGGCTGGAACGTCACCGAGCCCGGCGGCACCAACACCGCCCTCACGTTCACCGACGGCAAGCAGCCGGCGGCCTCCTCCATCGTCTCCGGCGGGGTCACGGTCGACCTCTCGGCGGTCACCGGGTTCGCCGACGTCAGCGATGTCGCGATCAAGGAGCAGAACGGCAAGCCGGCCGGCACGCTGAGCTCGTACGCGCTGATGAACGACGGCAGCCTCGTCGGCACGTTCAGCAACGGCGACACCGAGGTGCTCGCCCGCGTCGCACTGGCAGGATTCGTCAACCCGGGCGGACTCGAGAAGGCCGGATCCTCCCAGTACCGCCCGAGCGGGAACTCCGGAGAGCCGACGCTCGGTCAGGCCGGCACCGACGGGCTCGGCGGCATCATCAGCGGCGCGCTCGAGATGTCGAACGTCGACCTGTCGCAGGAGTTCACCAACCTGATCGTCGCGCAGCGCGGCTTCCAGGCGAACGCCCGCATCATCACCACCAGCGACGAGGTGCTGCAGGAGCTCACGAACCTCAAGCGCTGAGTCGGTGAGACTCTGCGGAGTCTCGGTCGGTGGGTGGCGGCGCGGGTCGCCACCCACCGCTCCCTAACCGAATTCGCGGAGCTCCGATGTCATCTCACCGCCGGCATCGCCCGTGTTGACGGTGCCCTTCGGCTCGAAGAGGATCGCGTGCACCTCCTGATCGGCGCGCGGGCAGTGCTCGACGCCCTTCGGGACGACGAAGACATCGTTCGGTCCGAGCACGACATCGCGGTCGCGCAGCTGGATCGTCAGCTCTCCGTGCACCACCATGAAGAGCTCGTCGGTATCGGGGTGGGTGTGCCAGACGAACTCGCCGAGCAGTTTGACGACCTTGACGTCGTAGTCGTTGATGCTCGTCAATCGATGCGGCTGCCAGTGCTCGGTGATGCTCGCCAGCGCCGCCTGCACGTTCCGTGTGTCTTCGTCCACCCCGTCAGCCTAGGCCGCCGGGTTTCGCCGGTACTGTCGTCTGAGGGAGAACGGAGCCGGTCATGAACGCGGTCGACGCTGTCGGCACAATCGCCGAGGTCCTCTCGTGGATCGGCCTCGGCATCGGGCTCCCGCTGCTCGCGATCGTGCTCCTGGTGAAACTGCACGACGGCTCCTGGGTGCCGCACGAGGTGGTCATCGTCGAGGACGACGGCGGCCGGGCGCGAGCACGCTGGTTCGCCGCCGGCGACTTCTGGGAGCGCCCGCTGCGCGCGGAGGAATCGGTCCATTGGCACGGGCGGGAAGAAGCCGACGCGTTCCTCAGTGAACGGCACCCGAGCCTGATGCGGTTCGAACCCCGACGGCCCCTGCTGCATGCGTTCCAGGTGCTGGGGATCACGCTGGCCGGGGTCGGCGCGGCCTCCGTCATCCTGTCGATCGTGCTCCTCTTCCTCGGCTGAACGGATGCGGTGTCCGCTGAGAGGGATCCCGGGCAGGATGGAGGCATGCCCGAATCCCCGCTCGCCTCCCGCCCCTGGCTCGACTCCTATGCGGAGGGTGTCCCCGCGGAGATCGCGGAACCGTCGCAGACTCTGCCGGAGATGCTGTCGGCGAGTGTGAAGTCTTTCGGGCGGCGCCCGGCACTGGACTTCTTCGGAGCGGTCACGACCTATCGCGAGCTCGGGGAGCAGGTCGAACGGGCGGCAGAGAGTCTGCGGCGCCTCGGCGTCGGCCACGGCGACAGGGTCGCGCTGGTGCTGCCCAACTGCCCACAGCACGTGGTCGCCTTCTACGCGATCCTCCGGCTCGGCGCGATCGTGGTCGAGCACAACCCGCTCTACACCGCGCGCGAGCTGCGGCATCAGTTCGAGGATCACGGCGCCCGCGTCGCGGTCGTGTGGGACAAATCGGTCGACACGGTCGCCGGATTCCCCGACGATGTCAGGGTCGAGCACATCGTGAGCGTCGACATCACCACGGCGATGCCGCTGTCGAAGCGCCTCGCGCTCCGCCTGCCCCTGCCCCGGGCCCGCGAGGCCAGGGCGAAGCTCACGGGCGCCCCGAAGGCGCGGCACCTGATCGCGTGGAAGAGCCTCGCCGATCACCGACGCCTCTCCCGACGGGTGGCGGGACCGGGCCTGGAAGACATCGCCCTGCTGCAGTACACGAGCGGGACGACGGGTGTCCCGAAGGGAGCGATCCTCACGCACGCGAATCTCCGTGCCAACGCGATGCAGGGACGGGCGTGGGTACCGGGTCTCGTCGACGGCGAGGAGACGTTCTACGGCGTGCTGCCGCTGTTCCACGCCTACGGCATGACCCTGTGCCTCACCTTCGCGATGAGCATCGGCGCGCGACTCGTCCTCTTCCCGACGTTCGACCTCGGATTGGTCACCGCGGCGGCACGTACGACGCCGCCCACCTTCCTTCCCGCCGTGCCGCCGATCTACGACGCGCTCGCACGTGCGGCCGCCCGCGGGACCATCGACCTCTCGACGGTCCGCTTCGCGATCTCCGGGGCCATGAGCCTTCCGGTGGCCACCGTGAAGCGCTGGGAGGAAGCGACCGGTGGCCTGCTCGTCGAGGGCTACGGCATGACCGAGAGCTCACCGGTCGCGCTCGGCAATCCGATGGGTCCCACCCGTCGCCCCGGCACCGTCGGGGTGCCCTTCCCGAGCACGGAGATCCGCGTCGTCGATCCGGCTGACCCTGCGGTCGACCTGCCCGCCGGCGAGCCCGGAGAGCTCCTCATCCGTGGACCGCAGGTCTTCCAGGGGTACTGGGGGCGTCCGGGCGAGACGGCAGATGCCCTGCTGCCGGACGGCTGGCTCCGATCCGGCGACATCGCCCAGGTCTCCTCCGACGGGTTCGTGAGCATCGTCGACCGCCTCAAGGAGCTCATCATCACCGGCGGGTTCAACGTGTCTCCCAGCGAGGTGGAAGACGCGCTGGTCGCCCACCCCGATGTCGTCGCCGCGGCGGTCGTCGGCCTGCCGCGACCCCACGGCGGAGAAGAGGTTGCCGCCGCCGTGGTGCTCCGCGACGGTGCGGCCCTCGACGTGGATGCGCTGCGCGACTTCTGCCGCACCCGGCTCACCCCCTACAAGGTGCCTCGTCGGATCACCGCCGTCGACGACCTCCCCCGGTCGCTCATCGGCAAGGTGCTGCGTCGTCAGGTGCGCGACCGCCTGCTCGCCGACCGCTGAGCCGTCTCGGTCGCACAGCGAGCACGAAGCATCTCGGAGCGACACCCACGTGATCGCAGTTCCGCCGGTTGGCCCTTCAGCTGCCCATCTCCGCCTGGATCCGCCGGTCGAGGTCGTCGAGCTCCGCGAGCAGTTCGGCGGCGACCCAGACACGGTCCCGCTTGCGTCCGGTGATCTCTTGTACGAATCCTGCCGCTTCGAGCTGAGCGATGGCCTTGTAGGCCTGTTGCTCCGACGAACTCGCGCTTCTGCTCCCCCGCCGACGGAAACTTCGTCGCGCGCACCTCCCTGAACCGGGCTCGGCTAACGTCCGACCGCCGCCGGCCGACAGTCACCCCCGACAGCCCAGGACGGGCCGTCGGGTCCGTGCTCCCCGGAACACGGACGGATCTTTCCAGGATGGAGCCCATGATCGTCCTCACGCGCCTGAACCGTTCGCGGTTCGCGGTGAATCCCGACCTGATCGAACGTGTCCAGGCCACGCCGGACACGACGCTCATCATGGTCGACGGTGCGACCTTCGTCGTCACCGAGACGATGGATGACGTGATCGCGCAGATCACCCGGTTCCGCGCCGGAGTGCTCGCCACGGCCGCCGCTCTGATCAGCACCGCCGGATCGGATTCCGCCGCCCCCGATGCCGAGGTCGGTCTCTGATGGATCCGTCTCTCATCCTCGGACTGGTCCTCGCGTTTGGCGCACTGATCGCCATGATCAACCTCGAGGGCGCCACCATCGGATCACTGCTGATCCCCGCCCCGATGGTGCTGGTCTTCGGAGCCACGATCGCCGTCGGCATCGCGAGCGGCACGGTGCGCGATGCGCTGCATGCGGTCAAGTCGCTCCCCCGCGCCTTCCGCGGCGAGCGCCGCACCGCGTCGAGCATGATCGACACGGTGGTCGGCTACGCCGAGAAGGCGCGCGCCGAAGGGCTCCTCGCCCTCGAGCAGGGACTCGAGGACGAGAAGGACCCGTTCCTGCGCCAGGCACTGCAGAGCATCGCGGACGGGACCGACGCCGAAGACCTGCGAACGCTGCTGGAGGATGAGCTCACATCGACCGCCGCCCGCAACCGCACCGCCTCACGTTTCTACATGACGCTCGGCGGCTTCGCACCCACGGTCGGCATCATCGGCACCGTCGTCTCCCTCACGCACGTGCTGGAGAAACTCGACAAGCCCGACACGCTCGGTCCCATGATCGCGACAGCGTTCGTCGCGACACTGTGGGGTCTGCTCTCGGCCAACTTCATCTGGTTGCCCATCGGCGGACGCCTCCAGCGTCTCGGCGAGCTCGAACTCGAACGCATGACCGTGCTCATGGAGGGCATGCTCGCGATCCAGGCCGGCGCACCGCCGCAGTTCGTCGGCGAGCGCCTGCGAGCCCTCGTGTCCGAACGCTCCTCCGCCCGCTCCGGCCGGAAGGCCCGCACCCGAGCAGCCGAGGAGACGGAGCAGGCGTCATGAGCGTCCGTGCCCGTCGCCGCGTGCCGCAGGAGGAGCACAGCGGTCCGGACGAGCGGTGGATGGCGTCATACATGGACATGGTCACGGTGCTGATGTGCATGTTCATCGTGCTGTTCGCGATGTCGACCGTCGACCAGGAGAAGTTCGAGGCTCTCAGCGCCTCCCTCGCGACCGGCTTCGGGCAGGAGCCCTCGGACGAGATCGACGCCACGACAGGCGTGGTCGTGCCTCCCGAACTGGTCGATGAGAAGGGCGAGGACTTCGCCGACATCGACCTCGCCGCTGCGCAGACCGAGTTCAACGAGCTGTCGGCGCTGCGTGAGCGCCTGCGTCAGGTGCTCGCCCAGAACGGTCTCGAAGCCGACGTCACCTTCACGATCGATGAGCGCGGCCTCACGATCGGCCTCGTGAGTGCCGAGACCTTCTTCGACACGAACAGCACGACGCTCAGTGCGAAAGCGCTCCTCGTCCTCGACGCGCTCGGCTCGGTGCTGGTCACCACCGCCAACGAGATCTCGGTCGAGGGCCACGCCGACGTGCGCGGATCGGTCGCCCCGTACCCCACGAACTGGGAGCTGTCCGCCGGACGCTCCACCCAGGTGCTGCGGCACCTCGTCGAGGCCTCGGGGCTGCCGCCCGCGCACCTGAAGTCGGTCGGATTCGGCGACACGAGGCCGGTCGCCCCAGGCGACTCCCCCGATGCCCTGGCCCAGAACCGACGGGTCGACATCGTCGTCCTCTCCGATGCGGACGAGGAGGTGCGCGCGCTCATCCCCCAGGCACAGGCGGGAAAGCCGTCCTCCTGACCCGCCTTCTCACCTAACGCACGCCGTTCACCGCCCGATAGTCCGGTTCGTGGTGATCGAGGACAGCGTGCGCTCCGACGTGCGCGCGGGAACGGCGACGAAGAGCGCCGACGTCGAGGTGTACGACTTCGGCCGTTCGGCAACCCTCTCGCGCGAGCACACCCGAGCCCTGGAACTGGCCTTCGAGACCTTCTCCCGCCAGTGGTCCGCGCAACTCTCGGCGAAGATCCACGTGCGCGCCACCATCGCGGTCGAGCACGTCGGCATGATGACATACGGCGAGTACGCCCAGTCGCTGCCGACGACGACCACGATGATCGTGTGCGCCCTGCCCGACTCGGAAGAGCGCCTCATCGTGCAGCTGCCGACCTCCGCCGCGACCGCCTGGATCGTGCAGATGGTGGGCGGACGAGCTTCCGCAGCCTCAGAGGACCGCACGTTCACCCCGATCGAGCAGGCCCTGATCCGATCGCTGATCGTCGACGCGATCGACCACCTCACCGGTGCGCTCGACGGTCTTCTCCCCACCGGGGTCGCCTTCAGCGGCATCCAGTACAGCTCGCAGTTCGCCCAGGTGGCGGCATCCGGCGAACCCGTCATCGTCGCACGGTTCTCGATGCGGCTCGCCGGTCGCACCGTGCCGACGAGCGTGATGCTGCCGGCCTCCGTGCTCGCCGGTTTCACCGTGCGTCCGTCCGACGACGAGCGCACCGCGGCACCCGCCCGGATCCGTCGCCAGGTCGAGATCGCCCCGGTCGAAATCGCGCTGCGACTCGCACCGCGAGCCGTGCTGCCCCGCGAGGTCCTGGATCTGTCCGTCGGCGACGTCATCGCGTTCCCGCACTCCGCCGATCGTCCGATGGTCCTCTCCGTCGGTGATCAGACCGTCGCCACGGCGGCCGTCGGCAGTGCCGGAGCGCGCCTGGCCTGCGTCGTCACCACCACCGTCCCCGATCCCGCTTTCGCCGAGGAGCCCGCGTGACCAGCACCACCACCTACGAGTCCGCCGTCGCCGCCGCCTTCGCCGCATCGTTGCCGACCGCCTCCCCTCTCGTCGCGCGCGCCTCGCAGGTCTCCGGCGACACCGGCGACGCCCTGGTCGTGCAGTTCGTCGGCGAGGCGAGCGCGCAGTTGGCGGTGCAGCTGTTCGAACCCGAGATCCTGGTCGACGGCCTCGGCGGCACGCCCCTGGCCGACCGGCTGCGCGACGCGCTGGAGAGCGCGACCAGCGCGCTCGGTGCCGGTGCCCTCGGCGCAGGCACGGTCGGCGATGCCTCCTCCCTCTTCGCCGACCCGGCCGTGCAGCTCTTCGACCTCCAGGACGACGCCGACCACACGGTCGGCCGGCTCGCCGTCGTCGTGACGCGCGCGCCCGCCGGTGCCTCCTCGTCCTCGCGGCGGCTGCACCGCATCGCGGGCGTCGAGATGGAGCTCACCGTCGAGATCGGGCGCACCAGGATGGCGGTGCGCGATGTGCTCGATCTGGAACCGGGACGCATCGTCGAGCTCGATCGCTCCGCCGGCGCTCCGGCCGACATCAAGCTCAACGGACGCATCATCGCGCACGGCGAGGTCGTCGTCGTCGACCAGGACTATGCGGTGCGGATCACCCGCATCCTCGAGAACGTCGAGGCCTGACCCTGGACGACCTCCTGCTCGGCCTACGGGTCGTGCTCTCGCTCGCCGCAGTGCTCGGGGTGCTGTGGTTCCTGCAGCGACGCGTCGCGCGCACGCAGGCGCGTCGCCGCGACAGCGAGGCGATCACGGTGCTCGGGCGCCAGGGGGTCGGCCCGAAGGCGCAGATCGTCGTGATTCAGACGGAGGACGCCCGGTACGTGCTCGGCGTCACCGAGCACGGCGTGAACGTCGTCGACCGTCTGCCGGTCAGACCCGCAGATGAGCCGGAGGAGACCGCACGGTCGACGTGGTCGGCGACGACGTCAGAGGCGGCGTCCGACGCCGAGGAGTTCGACCGCATCCTCGCCGCCACCGCCCTGACCGAATCGGCGGGCGGCCCTCCCGTGACCCCGGCGCCGCAACGCCGGGTCCGTCACCGGAACGACCCGCTGCGTGGCTCCATCCTCTCCCCCGAAACCTGGCGGCAGACCGCCGAGGCCATCCGGCGCACCCGATGAGCGTCGCCCGTGGGGTCGTCGACGGGCGCGCGCTGCGGCGAATCGCACTGATCCTCGCCGCGGCCGCGGTGCTGGTCGTCGTGATGACGCTCCTGTCGGGCACGGCCGCCCACGCACAGGTGACCCCGGACGACCCGGGCGAGGGCGTCACGATCGACATCAACGGCGTCGACGGCGGTCCGTCCGGCTCGATCCTGACCCTGCTGGGCATCACCCTGCTCTCGGTCGCCCCCGCGCTCCTGCTGATGATGTCGTCTTTCACGAAGATCTTCGTGGTGCTGGCGATGACCAGGAATGCCCTCTCGCTGCCGACCATCCCGCCCAACCAGGTGCTGGCCGGCCTGTCGCTCTTCCTGTCGCTGTTCATCATGTGGCCGGTGCTCACCGAGATCAACACGGTGGCAGTGCAGCCCTACATCGACGGCACGCTCACCTTCACGCAGGCCATCGACGTCGGCCAGCTGCCTCTGCAGGAGTGGATGCTCCGCTTCACGCGCGAAGAGGACCTCGCCCTGATGACCCGGATGGCGGGTCAGCCCAACCCCGAGGACCCTTCGAGCGTCCCGATGTACACGCTCATCCCCGCGTTCATGATCTCCGAGCTGCGGGCCGCGTTCATCATCGGCTTCGTGATCTTCGTCCCGTTCCTGGTCATCGACCTCGTCGTGGCCGCGGCGCTGATGTCGATGGGCATGATGATGCTCCCGCCCGTGATGATCTCGCTGCCGTTCAAGATCCTGCTGTTCATCCTCGTCGACGGCTGGGGGCTCATCATCCGGGCGCTGCTCGAGAGTTACGGAGGGGTGGGATGAGTCCCGAAGCCGTCATCGACATCGGAACGCAGGGGCTGCTCATCGCGGCGAAACTCGCCGCGCCCGTGCTGGTCACCGCCCTCGTGGTGGGCTTCGCCATCTCGCTGCTGCAGTCGATCACGCAGGTGCAGGAGGTGACGCTGTCGTTCGTGCCGAAGATCGTCGCCGTCGGGATCGCCCTGCTCATCGCGGGCAACTGGATGATCGCGGAGATGATCGCCTTCACGAACGAGATGTTCGCCCGTATCCCCTCGCTGCTGAGCGGATGACGACGTGTACATCCCGATCGACTTCGCCTGGCTGGAAGCCACGATGCTCACCGCCGTGCGCATCACGGCCTTCATCATGATCGCCCCGCCGTTCTCGTACGGGGCGATTCCGGTGCGGGTGAAGGCGATGCTCGCGATCGGGCTCTCCCTCGCGGTGGGCACGGCCGTGGCCCCCGGCTACGTGAACCTCGACACCGGCCCGTTCCTCGGGGCCCTGGTTCTGCAGCTGGTCACCGGTGCCCTGCTCGGCTTCCTCGTGCTGTTGTGCTTCTCGGCGCTGCAGGCGGCCGGCAGCCTGATCGACGTGTTCGGCGGGTTCCAGCTCGCTCAGGCTTTCGACCCGCACTCGCTCGTGAACGGCGCCCAGTTCACCCGGCTCTTCCACCTGACCGCGCTGACGCTGCTGTTCGCGTCCGGCGGGTATCAGCTGATCCTGGCCGGGCTCGCCCGCAGCTTCGAGGCCGTGCCCGTCGACGGCATGTTCCAGGCGGCGGGACCCGCAGAGCTCCTCGTCGACGGGGTCTCGCAGATGGTGCTCGCCGCCGTGCAGATCGCCGGGCCCCTGGTGCTCGTGCTGTTCCTCGCCGATGTCGGGCTGGGACTCATCACCCGCGTCGCTCCCGCGCTGAACGCGTTCGCGATGGGCTTCCCGGTCAAGATCCTGCTGACGCTGCTGCTCGCGGGCGCCGTCTACGCCGTCCTCCCCGGCATCGTCGATTCCCTCGCCGCGCAGGCCCTGCGCATGATGCAGGGGGTGCACGAATGAGCGGTACGGACAGCGGCGAACGCAGCGAGAAGGCGACGGACAAGCACCTCAGCGAGGCCCGCAAGAAGGGGCGGCTGTCACGCAGCCAGGATCTGACCGCCTGGCTGGGGATCGGCGCGGCGGCCGTCACGATGCCGGCGGCCATCGCCCTGGGGGCTTCGGCGGGAACCGAGCAGCTGCTCACACTGACGTCCCTGGTCGATGCTCCGACACCGCAGGCGGCTCTGGCGGCCCTCGGGCGCGGACTCGCCTCCGTGCTCCCGACGCTCACCGTGATGCTGGCCGCCGTCGCGATCGTCACCCTGATCGGCGCGGTCATCCAGGGCGGGGTGCATCTGAAGCCGCTCACCGGCCGTTTCGAACAGTTCAACCTCGTCACCGGGATCCGCCGGGTGTTCGGCATGCAGGCCCTCTGGGAGGGCGCCAAGGCCCTCATGAAGACCGCGGCCATCGGCATCGCCCTCTGGTTCGTGATCGCGAGCCTGATGCCCGTGCTGACCGCGAGCGGCGCGCACTCGATCTCCCGCCTGCTCGGCACCGCGAGCGAGGGCACGACCGCGCTGCTGCAGACCGCGATCGGGGTCGGCCTGGCCCTCGCCGCGATCGACATGTTCGTGGTCATGCGCCGCAACCGCAAGCACACACGCATGACCAAGCGCGAGATCCGCGACGAGAACAAGAACTCCGAAGGCGATCCGCTGATCCGCCAGCAGCGACGTTCGCGTCAGCTCGCCGTCAGCCGCAACCGCATGATCGCGGCCGTCGCCGGCTCCGACGTCGTCGTGGTCAACCCGACGCACATCGCGATCGCCCTGCGGTACGAGCCCGGCCGCGCCGCCCCCAAGGTCGTCGCCAAGGGCAGCGGGGTGATCGCCGAGCGCATCCGCGACGAGGCCGTGCGCGCCGGTGTGCCGCTGGTGCGCGAGATCACCCTCGCCCGGGCCCTGCACGCCGCGTGCGAGCTGGGCCAGGAGATCCCCGAAGACCTGTACAACGCCGTGGCACGCGTGCTCGTGTTCGTCGACTCGCTGCGACGACGCGGGGCCGCGCGCGGCATCCACTCCCTTCCCTACCGGAGGACCGCATGAGACAGCTGCTTCCCAAGCTCGGGGTGCCGATCGGCGTCGTGGGCATCATCATGCTCCTCGTCGTGCCGGTGCCGCCGTTCCTGCTCGACATCCTCATCATCCTGAACATCATGTTCGCGCTCGTGATCCTGCTCACGTCGATGTTCGTCAAGAAGCCGCTCGATTTCTCGGTCTTCCCCTCGCTGCTGCTCGTGGCGACGCTGTTCCGGTTGGGACTGAACGTCGCCTCGACCCGTCTGGTGCTCGGCGAGGCGTACGCAGGGCAGGTGATCGAGGCGTTCGGCGCCATCGCGGTCGGCGGCTCGCTCATCATCGGCGCCGTCGTGTTCCTCATCCTGGTCGTCATCCAGTTCGTCGTGGTGACGAAGGGCGCAGAGCGCGTCGCCGAGGTCGGTGCACGATTCACGCTCGATGCGATGCCCGGCAAGCAGATGGCCATCGACGCCGATCTCAACGCCGGACTCATCACCGATGCGGAGGCGCGCGAGCGTCGCGCCGAGGTCGCTGCCGAGGCCGACTTCTACGGAGCGATGGACGGTGCGTCCAAGTTCGTGAAGGGCGACGCGATCGCCGGTCTCGTCATCATCATCATCAACGTCGTGGGCGGCATCGCCATCGGCATCGTGCAGCACGGCATGACGATCGACGAGGCCGTGAACACCTACAGCCTGCTCACGATCGGTGACGGTCTGGTCACGCAGATCCCGGCGCTGCTGATGGCGGTCTCCACCGGCATGATCGTGACCCGCTCCACGGCGGAGGCGGAGATGGGGACGGCGGCATCCGCCCAGCTCGGCCAATCCCGCAATGCGCTCATCATCGCCGGCTGCGCCGCGATCATCATGTCGCTCATCCCGCACATGCCGATGCTGCCGTTCGTCGCGATCGGCGCCCTCCTCCTCCTCATCGCCCAGCGCATCAAGGCGACCCAGAAGCGCGAGGAGGCGGCCGCCGCCGCGCAGAGCCCCTCCGCCGCCCCGGCCGACCAGCCCGAGGAACTCATCGAGAAGATGCGCGTGCATCCGCTCGAGATCCTCCTGGCCCCCGACATCATCGATCTGGTCACCGGCGGACCCGACGATCTGCTCGCGCGTGTCAAGGCCCTCCGACGCCGGATCGCCCTCGATCTCGGGCTCATCGCGCCGCCCGTCCGTACCCGCGACAGCATCGAGCTGCCGCAGGCGACCTACGTGATCCGCATCGCCGGTGTCGAGACCGGCCGCGGCACGGCGCCGGTGGGTTCCGTGCTCGCCCTCGGGCAGGGGCTGGACAGCCTCCCCGGCACCGCGACGCTCGACCCGGTCTTCGGGCTCGAAGGCAAGTGGATCCCGATGGAGATGCGCCACAGCGCCGAGTTCGCCGGTGCGACCGTGATCGACAGGGCGAGCGTGATCATCACGCACCTGTCCAGTGTGATCCACGCCCACGCTGCACGCCTGCTCAGCCGCGAAGACGTGCGCCAGCTCACGGACGCCCTCAAACAGGTCTCCCCCGCTGCCGTCGAGGAGCTCACGCCTGCGCTGATGTCCCTGGCCGAGGTCCAGCGCGTCCTGCAGGGCCTCCTCGCCGAACGGGTGCCGATCAACGACCTCAGCCGCATCTATGAGGCGCTCGCCCTGCGCGCCAGGGTCTCCACCGACCCCGAGGGCCTGATCGAAGCCGCACGGGCCGCGCTCGGCCCCGCGATCGCCGCCCGGTTCGCGGATGCCGGCACCCTGCGCGTGGTGATGATCAACCCGATGCTCGAACAGGCGATGCTCGAGAGCCTGCGCCCGGGCGACGACGGCAGCCAGATCGTGTTCGATCCGCAGCGCATGGAGGCGGTGGTGGATTCCGTGAAGCAGGCCGTCGCCTCGGTACACGAGGGCGGCGAGCCGGTGCTGGTGTGCGCACCGTCGCTGCGGCCGGCCGTGCGACGCCTCGTCTCGGCGCAGACGGACGGCCTCCCTGTGCTCTCGTACACCGAGGCGACCGCGGCCGCCCTCACGATCGAGACCGTCGGTGTCGTACGAGACATCCCCACGCCGTCGGTCGGCGTCGTCCCCGCAGCACTAGGCTGAACGAATGCTGGTTTTGACGAGGCGGATCGGTGAGAGCGTGCGCATCGACGGCGACATCGAGATCACGCTGCTCGAGATCAAGGGCGACAGCGTGCGGATCGGCGTGAAGGCACCGCGCGAGACGCGCATCCAGCGCACCGAGATCATCGAGGCGGTCGTCGCCGAGAACGTGTCCGCCGCCGCGGAGACCGATGCCGAGGCCGAAGGAGCGATCGCCGCCGCCCTCGCCCGCGGCCGGGAATCCCGCCCCGCCTAGCCGGACATCTCCTCAGGCCGACGTGAGATCCGCCGCGGTGGCGCGCTTCCACTGATCGCCGCCGGCATCCCGCGCCCTGACCGCTGCTCTGCCCGCCGCGGCGACGAGGGCGTCGTAGTCGTAACCGACGACCGAGGCGGTCGCCCAGCCGATGCTCGCCGAGGATCGGATCCCGGTGACCGCCGTCTCCCTGTCGATCACCGAGATGCGGGTCAGGATCCCCCGCAGGTGGTGCCGGACCGACTCGTCGCCACCGCGGATGACGACGATCGCGCGACCGTCGGCGACCCGATCGGCGTCGGCCGACGCGGGGAGCCCCTCCTGGATGTCGTGATGGAAACGGTCGACGATCATGGCGAACGCGGAACCCGTCGACGCCTCCCGGAGGTCGGCCGGATCGTCGAGCCGGATGTCGAGGACCGACCACGGCAGGTCGTTCTGCGCCTCGGCCTTGCGGAGCCGGCGACGGGCGCGGTCGGCGATGTCATCGGCGTCCCTCGTCTTCTGCTCCGAACGCACCAGCAGCACCAGGGTGAACGCCGCGCACGTGCTCACCACCACCGTGCCGACGGCATTCATACCGCGCAGTGCGCTCAACTGCGCCTCGGTGCCGGCGCCACCGGAGACCAGGGCGGACACGGCGCTCACGACCGCCACCACGACGAAGCCGCATGAAGCGAGGGCCAACGGCAGCACGATGTCCCTGACGGCCGGCCTGTCCCGCAGCAGCTCGTAGGCCACCAGGCCTGCGAAGACGGCGCTCCCGAGGAAGACGAGCTGGAACGAGGGCAGATACCAGACGCTGCCGGCCGTGGCCACCAGGAGCGTGGGAGAGACCAGGATGAAGACGACGACCGGCCACCAGCGCGCTCGCCGACCGAGGTGCATCCGCAGGCCGATCCAGACCAGCGGTTCGAAGCAGAGCATCAACGCGGAAGCGGCTCCGCGCAACACCGGTTCCTCGGTCTGCTGGCCCGCGAGCCAGAGGTAGGCCGCCAGCATCCCCAGGCCGAAGGCCGCTCCCCAGGTCACCGTCGCCTTCGACGGGCGGGCGAGGGTGCCGAGGCCCACGACCATCACCGTGAGCACGGTGACGACGGCCACCATGCTCGTCGTGATGTCGACGTTGACGGGGACGAGCGGGTTCACGTCTGCACCTCTTCCGGGGAACGCGGCGGGAAGCGGAGTGTCACCCGGGTGCCGACCGCGATCTCGCTGGAGACGTCGATGCTGCCCTCATGCGCAGCGACGATCTCGCGCACGATCCCCATTCCCAGTCCCGTGCCGCTGATGCCGGCACGCACAGCGCTCTCGGTGCGGAAGTAGGGCTCGAACACCCGTGACAGATCCTCCGGGGTCATCCCGAATCCGTCGTCGACGATCGTGACCTCCGCCTGACCCGTCGTGGCCGTCCCCAGACCGATTTCGATGCGCCCTCCTGCAGGGGTGTACTTGGCGGCGTTGCTGAGGAGGTTGTCGAGCACCTGCCGCAGCCGGAAGGGATCGCCCGAGATCACCAGGCGTGCGGCGCCCCCGATCCCGAGCTCCTGTCGGTTGCCGGCGATGACGGGTGCGTACGAGGCGGCCGCCGCCTCGACGACCTCGCGCAGATCGACCGGGGCGAACGGCTCCTGCGCGGAGCGGCTCGTCTGCTGCAGGATGCTCGAGACCAGGTCCTGCATCCGCTCACCCGCGTGCGCGATGATCTCGAGCTGCGCCGGCACGCGTCCCGGCAGGTCGTCGCGCTCGCGGAGCAGATCGACGTGACCGAGGATCGCGGTGAGCGGATTTCGCAGTTCATGGGAGACGACCGCATTGAAGGTGCGTCGTTCCTCGTCGACTTCGAGCAGCGCCGTCACGTCGTCGATCACGACGAGCGTGATGTCCTCGCCCTCTCCCGCGGTGGCCATCGGCTGTGTGCTCACCTCGAGCGCACGCCACTGTCCCGTGCCGTCGAACAGCCACACCCGTTCCGCCTGCAGCCGCTCGCCACCGGCGGCTCGGGCGAGCGAGGTGCGCGATGGCGGAAGCGCCGTGCCACGCCGCGCGTCGTACTCGACCGCGGCCGAGGGCAGAGCGGCACCGAAGCGATCACGACCGTAGAGCGTGCGGTAGGCGTCGTTCATCTGCAGGACGCGCCCGCCAGTCGTCACGACCACGAGCGCCACGCTCAGCGCGTCGACGATCTGCGTGACGCGTCGCTGGTTCGCCTCCGCCCGCTCGGCGGCGCGGTTGACCTGCTCGGATCGGCGCTGCAGGAGGCGGCGCGCGGCGCGGGAGCGCTGCGCGCCGATGCGGACCGTCACCCCGAGGAAGCCCAGGGTGATCACGAGGGTGAGCAGCCGTAGCAGGATGTCGGCCGGGGTACCGCTCTGATCGGCGAACAGCACGAGAGTGGCGCTGATGAAGGCGATGCCTCCGAGCACCCAGGGCATCGTGAAGTAGCTGGCCAGCCACACGACGGGAAAGACCCAGAGGAACCCGAGGCGGAGGTCGGGAGCGTTGGTCGTGAAGCCCACGGCGAGCGCGTCCAGGAGCGGCACGACGGTGGCGGCCGTGCGCGGGAGCCGGTGCCACGGCAGCGCCAGGGTCATGAGCGTGGTGACGATCACGAGACCGACGCCGGCGACCACCAGTGGGTTGGCGAAGGTCTGCGGCTTGAACGCGGTGATCATCACGACGATCGCCACGATGCTGCCGGTGAAGACGAGCTGCCAGCGCCAGATAGACACAGTGCGGACCATCAGCGCTCACCCTCCCCCTCGAACCTCAGCTTTGCCGCAAGATTACTCAAAGATCGATGCAGCCCGCTCTTCAGGCGGCCTCGCACCCCTAGCATTCTGAGTGGGGGCCGATACTGCGACTGGGGAACAACGCAGACGCTGGGGCCACGCGAGTGGGGATTCGCAGGCAACCGGGGCCGTGGTTGGGGAACCACGGTCCCGCCCCGCGGCATTCACGGACCATCGGCCGGCGTGAGACGATAGCCGACGCCGCGCACCGTCTCGATGTAGCGCGGCTGCGTCGTGCTGTCGCGGAGCTTGCGCCGCAGATTGGCGATATGGGTCTCAATCGCCCGTTTGTCCGGCTCGCTCACGTACTCGCTCGAGCCCTCGGGTGCCCCGCGCAACCCTCGCGCGAGATCGGCTTTGCTGCGCACGCGGAGCCCGGCCTCGAGCAGCATCGCGAGCAGGTCGAACTCGGTCGGCGTGAGGTCGATGCGCCGCTGCCCGATCAGGACCATCCGTGTGTCGAGGTCGAGGCTGAGATCCCGATGGACACGGCCCCGCCAGGTGAGGACGGTGGCACCGTCTGCCGCCGGGTCGGGCTCGACCGCCGCTCGTCCGGTCTCCGGGAGCCGGGGAAGCACGGAGCGGGGTTCGGAAGGGTGGGGTTCCGAGGGGCGGGGATCGGCGACGCGGGGGCGCCGCAGCAGCGCCTCGATGCGCGCACGCAGTTCGCGCGGACGGAACGGCTTCACCAGATACTCGTCTGCTCCGGACGTGAGGCCGAGGACAACGTCGGACTCCTCGGAGAGCGCGGAGAGCATGATGATGAAGGTGTCGCTGATCCGCCGGATGCGTCGTGCGACCTCGAAGCCGTCGATGCCGGGGAGATTGATGTCGAGCGTCGTGATCACCGGGTGGTGCTGCTCGATGGCCGCGAGCCCCTCCAACCCGGAACCGGTGAGGATCGTCTCGAAACCGGCGGCGAGGAACACCTCTTCCAGGAGGGATCGCACATCGGGGTCGTCCTCGACGATCACGGCGACGAGAGCGCGATCCACGGCCGGGGTCATGCGATGCTCTCTCGCACGATCGTGACGACCCTCGGCGCGTCGGCGTCGAGCTCCGACGGGTCCAGATCGGAGGATCCGACCGGGCGCTCCACCTCGACATCCCACCACGAGTCGGCCAGTTCCTCGGCCATACCGCGTCCCCACTCCACCACCACGACCGATCGCTCGAGGTCGAGATCGAGGTCGTCGAGCTCCGCGGCGGAACCGAGCCGGTAGGCGTCGACATGCACGAGTGGCGCTCCGCCGACCAGCGAGGGATGCGTGCGGGCTATGACGAAGGTCGGACTCTGCACGGGACCGCGCACTCCGAGCCCCTCGGCGAGGCCGCGGGTGAACGTGGTCTTCCCCGCGCCCAGCGGGCCCGTCAGGACGAGCAGGTCGCCGGCTTCCAGCTGTTCCCCGATCCGCACGCCCAACTGCTCCATCGCGTCGGCGGTCGCGATCTCTCGTCGACCGAGGAACGCAGGGTCCACGCTCACGAGGTCCGCCGGGGGACGCGCGGACCGATGCGGGTGACGATCTCGTAGTTGATGGTGTCGGCGGCATCCGCCCAGTCCGTCGCGGACGGTACGCCGAGGGTGGGGTCGCCGAACAGGACCACCTCATCGCCGATCGAGACCGGAGCGTCTCCGACGTCGACGACGAACTGGTCCATCGCGATGCGTCCCACGTTCACGAACCGGCGTCCGCCGATCGAGACCGGGAGCTTTCCCGATGCGTTCCGCGGCACCCCGTCGGCGTATCCGAGAGGCACCAGGACCAACGTCGTGTCGCGGTCGGTGCGATGGTCGTAGCCGTAGGAGACGCCGGTTCCTGCGGGCACTCTGCGGACGGCGGCGATCGCACCGCGGAGCGTCATCGCCGGGCGCAGACCGAGCTCCGCGGAGCTGCGGTCGTCGAACGGCGAGAGGCCGAAGAGCCCCACGCCGATGCGCACCGCGTCGAGGCGCATCTCCGGCAGGTCGATGGCGGCGGCCGTCGCAGCGATGTGCCGGATCTCGGGGCGGATGCCGAAAGCCGCCGCCGCGGCGACGCCTTCCTCGAACTTCGCGAGCGCAGCTCTGTCGTCGTCGACCGACGTGTTGGAGAGGTGGCTGAACAGCCCGACGATGCGCAGGCGTCCGATGCGCTCGAGGCGCGCGGCCTCGGCCAGCACGCGGCCCCAGTCGGCGGGGGCGATGCCGTTGCGCGACAGCCCGGTCTCGAACTTCAGGTGCACGCCGACCGGACGGTCGACCGTGGCGGCAGCTCCGGCCGCCTCGAGCTGGTCGAACGACGAGATCCCCACCTCGATGTCCTCCGCGGCGGCGTGCTCGAATCGTTCCCCCGGCGCGTGCAGCCACGCCATGATCGGTGCACGCACGCCCTGTCGGCGCAGTTCGAGCGCCTCGGGGATCTCGGCGACGCCGACGCGGGTGGCACCGGCGGAGAGCGCCGCGACGGCCGCCGCCGCCGCGCCGTGGCCGTAGGCGTTGGCCTTCACGATGGCGATCACCTCGACCCCGGTGAGTCGTCGGAAATGACGCACGTTGTCGGCGATCGCGTCGAGATCGATGGTCGCTTCGCGGAACGGGACGGTCACAGCGGTGCTCCTTCGGCGACGACGAACGCTGCGGCGAGACCGGCGTCGTGGGTGAGTGTCAGATGCAGCGTCAGGATGCCGCGTTCCTCGACGACGGCGGCCGTCGAGCCGGAGAGCACGAAATGCGGGCGACCAGACGGCTCCGACGCGATCTCGATCTCGGTCCAGTGCACGCCGTCCGAGCCACCGAGCGCCTTGATCAGCGCCTCCTTGGCCGCGTAGCGGGCGGCGAGGGACGGAAGGCGGAGGGTGCGCTCCGGCGGGGCGAAGAGCCGTTCGCGCAATCGCGGCGTCCGTGCCATCGTCCGCTCGAATCGCGGGATGTCCACGAGGTCGATTCCGGTGCCGATGATCACCCGTTCAGCCTACCGAGCCTGATTCCGGTTGAAATCGCCCAAATGGCTCCGTTTCCACTGGAAACGAAGCCATTCGCGCGATTCGGAGGGCGGGTCTACTCGACCGTGACCGACTTGGCGAGGTTACGCGGCTGGTCGACGTCGAGGCCCTTCGCCGTGGCCAGCGCCATCGCGAAGATCTGCAGCGGCACGACCGCGAGCAGCGGCTCGAACATCGCTCCGGCGAGCGGGATGTGGATGACCTCGTCGGCGAACGGCAGCACGGCGGCGTCGCCTTCCTCGGCGATCACGATCACCCGGGCACCGCGCGCGCGGATCTCCTGGATGTTCGAGACGACCTTGGAGTGCACGAGCGCGGAGTGGCGCGGCGACGGAACCAGCACGAACACCGGCTGCCCGGGTTCGATCAGTGCGATCGGTCCGTGCTTGAGCTCGCCGGCGGCGAAGCCCTCGGCGTGGATGTAGGAGATCTCCTTGAGCTTGAGAGCACCTTCGAGGGCGATCGGGTACCCGACGTGGCGTCCCAGGAACAGCACCGAGCGGGTGTCGGCCATCCACCCGGCGAGCTGGGTGACGTGCTCCTGCTCGCTCTCGAGCACCTTGGCGATCTTGTCGGGAAGCGCAGCGAGTTCGTCGACGTCGACCGAGGCATCGGCGACCGCACCGCGCACCCGGCCCATGTGCAGGCCCAGCAGCAGGAGCGCGGTGATCTGCGCGGAGAACGCCTTGGTCGAGGCCACGGCGACCTCGGGGCCGGCATGGGTGTACACGACGGCATCCGACTCGCGCGGGATCGTGGCGCCCTGCGTGTTGCAGATCGACAGGGTGCGCGCACCGCGTTCCCTGGCGTACTTCACGGCCATCAGGGTGTCCATGGTCTCGCCCGACTGGCTGATCGACACGACGAGGGTGTCGGCGCCGATCACGGGGTCGCGGTAGCGGAACTCGTGGGCGAGCTCCACGTCGACGGCGACACGTGCCCACTGCTCGATCGCGTACTTGCCCACCAACGCCGCGTATGACGCCGTGCCGCAGGCGGTGATGATCACGCGGTTGATACCCACGAAGAGCTCGTCCAGTCCGTCGAGCTCCGGGATGACGACCTGTCCGTCGTGGATGCGACCGCGGATGGTGTTGGCGACGGCCTCGGGCTGCTCTGCGACCTCCTTGGCCATGAAGCTCGACCATCCGCCCTTCTCGGCAGCGGCGGCATCCCACGACACGTCGAACGGCTCGGGCTCGACGGGCGTACCGGCGAAGTCCATCACGGTGACGGCGTCGGGGGTGATCGAGACGATCTGATCCTGGCCGATCGCAAGCGCCTTGCGCGTGTGCTCGATGAACGCGGCGACGTCGGAGCCGAGGAAGTTCTCGCCCTCACCGAGTCCGATCACGAGCGGGGAGTTGCGGCGGGCGCCGACCACCAGACCGGGGTGGTCCTGGTGCATCGCCAGCAGGGTGAACGCACCTTCGAGGCGGTTCACGACGCTGCGGAAGGCGAGCTGCAGGTCGCCGCCGTTGCCGGCGTACTCGCGTCCGAGGAGCGCAGCAGCGACCTCGGTGTCGGTCTCACTGCGGAACACGACGCCGTCGGCGAGGAGCTCGTCGCGCAGTGCGGCGAAGTTCTCGATGATGCCGTTGTGGATGACGGCGAGCTTGTCGTCGTCGGCAAGGTGCGGGTGCGCGTTGCCGTCGGTCGGTCCTCCGTGGGTCGCCCAGCGGGTGTGCCCGATACCGGTCGACCCGTCAGGGAGCGGCGCGTCGGCGAGCGAATCGCGCAGCACGGCGAGCTTTCCCGCCTTCTTGCGCATGCCGAGCGAGCCGCCGCCATCGATGACGGCGACACCCGCCGAGTCGTATCCGCGGTACTCCAGGCGTGCGAGGCCTGCGAGAAGGATCTCCTGGCTGGGGCGCGGGCCCACGTATCCGACGATTCCACACATGCGATCAAGAGTAAGACGAGTTTTTTGCGAGTCGTCCGTACATTCTTCCGCCCCGTCGCGGGTCGCACGCGGGGTCAGAGCTTGCGCAGCAGCACCGTCTCGACATCGTGGTCGGCACCCTTGCGCAGCACCAGGCGCGCGCGGTGCCTGGTGGGCATCACGTTCTCGATGAGGTTGGGCATGTTGATCTCGTTCCAGTAGCCGAGAGCCGTCGTGATCGCCTCGTCGTCCGTGAGGTGCGCGAACACGTTGAAGTAGGACGAAGGGTTACTGAAGGCCGCCTGCCGGAGTGCGAGGAAGCGGTCGACGTACCACTTCTCGATATGCGACGTATCGGCGTCGACGAAGATCGAGAAGTCGAACAGGTCGCTCACGGCGACATCGTTCGGAGCCGGCGGCGGCTGCAGCACGTTCAGCCCCTCCACGATGACGACGTCGGGGCGACGCACCACGACGTTCGCGTCCGGCACGATGTCGTAGCGCATGTGCGAGTAGAACGGGGCGCGCACCTCGGTGGCACCGCTCTTGACCTCGGTGAGGAACTCGATCAGCGCGCGCCGGTCGTACGACTCGGGGAAGCCCTTGCGGTCCATGATCCCGCGGCGCTCGAGCTCGGCGTTCGGGTACAGGAAGCCATCCGTGGTGACCAGCTCCACCCGCGGCGTCCCCGGCCAACGGCTCATGAGCTCGCGCAGCAGACGGGCGATGGTCGACTTGCCCACCGCCACGGAACCGGCCACGCCTACGACGAACGGCGTCGTGGTGTCGTCCTCCTGGAGGAAGGAGGAGGTCGCCGCCCCCAGCCGTTTCGTCGCCGTGGCGTACAGGCTCAGCAGGCGGCTCAGGGGCAGGTACACCTCGCGTACCTCGGTGAGCGAGAGACGGTCCCCGATACCGCGGAGCTCGACGACCTCGGTCTCGGTGAGCGGCTGGTCGAGCCCGGCCGCGAGCCGCGCCCATTCCGCGCGTCCGATCTCCCGATAGGGCGACAGCGGCAGTGTGGGGTCGGCGGTGGTCACGGAGTACATCGTATCCGGGGGGCGAGTAGTCTCTTCCCGTGCGCCTGGGAGTCCTCGACATCGGATCCAACACCGTCCACATGCTCGCTGCCGACGTCCGTCCCGGTGGACGGCCGCTCGCGACGACGAGCGATAGGACGGTGCTGCGCCTCATGCGCTATCTCACCCCCGACGGCTCCATCTCGGAGGAGGGCGTCGCCGCGCTCGAGGAAGCGGTCGCGCAGGCACGGCGTGTGGCCGAGAGCGAGCGTGTCGACGCGCTGCTGGCCACCGCGACGAGTGCGGTTCGCGACGCGCGCAATGGCAGCGAGGTCATCGCCCGTATCGAAGCAGCCCTCGGCCAGCCGTTGCAGGTGCTCGACGGTGAGACCGAGGCCGAGCTGACGTTCCTCGCGGTACGGCGCTGGTTCGGCTGGTCCGCCGGTCAGATCCTGCTCCTCGACATCGGCGGCGGCTCGCTGGAGATCGCCGCCGGCGCGGAGGAGATGCCGGACGCGGCCGCGTCCGTTCCGCTCGGCGCCGGACGCATGACGGTGCAGTTCCTGCCGCACGATCCTCCGGGCGAGGCCGAGGTGGAGCGGCTGCGCGCGCACGCGACGACAACCTTGGCCGATGTGCTGCCGCGGTTCGTCGCCCTCCCCCGCCCAGACCATGTCGTCGGATCGTCGAAGGCGATCCGCTCCCTTGCCCGCCTGGTCGGCTACCCGGTACCGGGATGGTCGGGAAGCGAGCGGATGCTGCTTCCCCGCGCCGCCCTCGGGTCGTGGATCCCGCGCCTCGCACGCCTTCCCGCCTCCGCGCGGCAGGAGCTGCCGGGCATCACTCCGGACCGGACGTTCCAGATCGTGGCCGCCGCGGTCTCTCTGCATACGGCGATGACGGCCCTCGACGTCGACGAGCTCGAAGTGTCGCCATGGGCTCTGCGCGAAGGCGTGCTGCTGAGGTACATCGAACAGCTCAGCTGGTCCGCCTCTCGAACCTGAGCGGAGTCCGCCCCTCGAACATGAGCGGAGGACGACGCGGCACGAACACGCCCTGTTGCCGCGTACCTCCGTGCGGGTATCCTCTGACGAAGCGAGCGCCTCTCCCGCGGTCGCAGACCGCTGGCGGGAGGTACGAGCCCGGCGAGCCGACCTCATCGTTCGGCGCCGCCCATCGATCATCGGCGTCGGGGGGTGCTGAGTGAGTCCGGGAGAGGCATTGGCCATCGGCTCGGCCGAACTGATCTCGCACGGCGTACGCGCAGTCGACGATCCGGCGACGATCCGCGCGACGCGGCGGACGCCCGGGCCTGTGATCCTGCTGTCGATGCAGGGCACGGCGACCGAACTGGCGATCGACACCACCACCGCGCACCCGCACCACGCCGTCTTCGCCTTCGTGGAGGCAGGGGGATTCTCGGCGAAGGAGCAGCACGGCCCGTGGGTGCCGCTCGGCAACGGGCTCGTGATCGCCCCGCCCGGGATCGACCAACGTGTTCGGTGCGACGGTGCCTGGCGCATCATCGCCGCCTATGTTCCCCGCTCCGCGCTCGGGTCGTTCGTCGCGACGCTGCCCGCCACCAGTCGAGTCCTCGAAGAGCGGCGCCCGTTGGATCGCGCCATGCAGGCGTTCATCGAGCAGGTCCTCACCGTCGACGACGACGCGACGGCGATCGAGCGATATGCCATGGAGCATCTGATCGTGGAGATGAGCGGAGCGATCCTGCTCGACCGCGTCGACACGGCGTCCCCGCAACGCTCTCCCCACGCCGCGCTGCGCGACCGCGCCATCGCCGTGATCGCACAGCAGTGCGGCGACCCGGCGTTGAATCCTGACCTCGTCGCCCGCGAGGTTCAGGTCTCCCTCCGTCAGCTCCAGCTGGTCTTCGCCGAAGTGGAGAACAGTGTGGCCGGCGAGATCAGACACCAGCGCGCGCGCCGCGCCCGATCGCTTCTCATCGACAGCCGTTTCGATGCGCTGAGCATCGAGCAGGTGTCCCAGCGCTCCGGCTTCCATTCCCCCATCAGCCTCCGTCGCGCGCTCCAGGAGGACTACGGAGCCACGCCGCGGGCACTGCGCGCCCACAGCGGCACGGGATCGCAGAGCGACACGGGATCACTGAGCGGCGAACGCGAGACGGCCGATCGCTGAGATCAGCGATCGGCCGTCGTAGCGTCAGGTCAGGTCAGAGCGACAGGCGCTCTTGGACCACCTCTGCGAGGCGTCCGGCGTACGCATGCACGGATTCGGCATCGGCTGCCTCCACCATCACGCGCACCAACGGCTCGGTGCCGGACTTGCGCAGCAGCACCCGTCCGGAGTCGCCCAGCTCGGACTCGATGTCACGGACGGCTTGCTGCACGACCTCGTCATCGGACACGCGATCCTTGTCCACGTCGCGCACGTTGATGAGAACCTGCGGGTAGACCGTCATCACCGAGGCGAGCTCAGCGATCGACTTCTTCTGCCGCGCCATCTCGGCCACCAGGTGGAGGCCGGTGAGGATTCCGTCGCCTGTCGTGGCGTACTCGCTCATGATGACGTGACCGGACTGCTCACCGCCGAGGGCGTACCCGCCCTCGTTCATGTCCTCGAGCACGTAACGGTCTCCGACGGCCGTCTGGCGCACGGTGATCCCGTGCTCGCGCATGGCGACATGCAGACCGAGATTGCTCATCACCGTGGCGACCAGCGTGTCGTCCGTGAGGTGGCCGCGCTCCTTCATGGACACTGCGAGGATGGCCATGATCTGGTCGCCGTCGATGTGATTGCCCTCGGCGTCCACGGCGAGGCAGCGGTCGGCGTCGCCGTCGTGAGCGATGCCGATGTCGGCCCCGAGACGCACGACGGCCTCGGCCAGGTTGTCCAGGTGAGTCGAGCCGACACCGTCGTTGATGTTCCAGCCGTCAGGGTCGGCACCGATCACGGTGACCTCTGCTCCCGCATCGCGGAATGTCTCCGGAGAGACACCCGAGGCCGCGCCATGGGCGCAGTCGAGCACCACGTGGATGCCGTCCAGCCGGTTCGGGAGCGATCCGAGAAGATGCACCACGTAGCGGTCCTCCGCGTCGGAGAACCGGTCGATGCGACCGACGCCGGCACCCGTCGGGCGCAGCTTGTCGCCGGTCAGCGCTTCTTCGATGCGCAACTCGACCACGTCAGGGAGCTTGCGTCCTCCGCGGGCGAAGATCTTGATGCCGTTGTCGGGCGCAGCGTTGTGCGACGCCGAGATCATCACGCCGAAATCGGCATCGCGATCGGCGACGAGGAAAGCGAGAGCGGGCGTCGGGATGACTCCCGCCTCGAGCACGTCGACTCCGGAAGAGGCGAGACCCGCGGCGACGGCCGCGGCGATGAAATGTCCGGAGACCCGGGGGTCCCGGGCGACCACTGCGGTGAGTCGCTTGCCTTCGGCTTTGCGAGCCTCCGCAGTACGGCCCTGGCCCAGGACGACAGCAGTCGCCTGGGCCAGGGTGAGCGCCAGGTCGGCGGTGAGGGTGCCATTGGCGAGTCCTCGCACACCGTCCGTGCCAAAGATCGGCATCGGAGCAGTTGACCTTAACGCTTCGAGTACTGAGGCGCCTTACGGGCCTTCTTGAGTCCAGCCTTCTTGCGCTCCTTGACACGGGCGTCGCGCGAGAGGAAGCCGGCCTTCTTCAGGGTCGGACGGTTGTTCTCCTCGTCGATGCCGTTCAGCGAACGGGCGATTCCGAGGCGAAGCGCACCGGCCTGACCCGAGGGGCCTCCGCCGGAGATGCGTGCGATGACGTCGTACGCACCAGCGAGGTTCAGCACGGTGAACGGGTCGTTGATCAGCTGCTGGTGCAGCTTGTTCGGGAAGTAGTCCTCGATCGTGCGGCCGTTGACCGTGATCGTGCCCGAGCCGGGGACGATGCGCACGCGGGCGATGGCCTGCTTGCGACGGCCGACAGCGGCGCCCGGGACGCTGAGGACGGGGCGGGGAGCCGCCTCGACCACGTCGGTCTCGGGAGTCGACGTCGAGAAGTTCTGGGGGGTTTCGGTGGTGTCCTGGATGTCAGCCACGAGTATGTCCTTAAGTCTTTACGGCGCTTACTGGGCGACCTGGTCGAGGGTGTACGGCGTCGGCTGCTGTGCGGCGTGCGGGTGCTCGGCACCGACATACACCTTGAGCTTGGACAGCTGCTGGCGGCCGATGCTGTTCTTGGGGAGCATGCCACGGATGGCCTTCTCGACAGCGCGGACCGGGTTCTTCTCGAGGAGCTCGGCGTAGGTGACCGACTTCAGGCCGCCCGGGTAACCGGAGTGGCGGTAGGCCATCTTCTTCTGGAGCTTCTGACCCGTGAGCGCGACCTTCTCCGCGTTCACGATGATGACGAAGTCACCCGAGTCGATGTGGTTGGCGAAGGTCGGCTTGTGCTTGCCACGCAGGAGCGTTGCGGCGTGCGAGGCCAGACGGCCGAGAACGACGTCAGTGGCGTCGATGACGACCCAATCGCGCTGGACTTCGCCAGCCTTGGGGGTGTAAGTGCGCGTCACGATAGTGCTGCTTTCTTGTGTCGAACGGAGAAGTTCGTGAATCCCACTCCGGGGTGGTTCTTCCCGACAGGGAGGAACACGCCAGTGGAGGGCTCACGTTCGGACGATGCCCCTTCTCCGCGGACGGGGAAAGGCACCAAAGAGAAATCATACGCCACGCCGTGCGTATGCCCAAACCCTGGCCTCAGTCGGGCTTGACCGTGACGAGGATGGGACGGTGATCGCTCGCGCCCTGCGGGAGAGTCGTGATGCGTTCGATCTCGAACCCGGTCGACGTGGCGAAGTCGTAGTGCCCCCGGAACACGCGGTAGCGCGTATACGTGTGGTCGTCGCTGAGCGACAGCGCATACCCGTGCTCTCGAACGGCCTGACCGAGGTTCTCCTTGAAGATCGGATAGTTGTAGTCCCCGACCATCAACTGCGGCAGTCCCTCGCCGAGCGCAGCGAGCTCGGTGAGGGCGGCGCGGATCTGGTGACGTCGCAACGAGTTCAACGCGGTCAGCGGCGCGGCATGGAAGGAGGCGACGATGAAGTCCTGGCCATCGTCGATGTCGCGCAATCGTGCGCCGAGGACGCGCTCGTGCGCCGGCTTCGCGATGCGGTCGTGCAACGACTTCTTGAGGCCGAGCATGCGGATCGCCTGCAGATGGAATGTGCTCGCTCGATAGAAGAGCGCGAGCCCGAGACGATTGCCCTGCGTGGCGTCAGCCAGCACGAGGTCGCCGATCTGCGCGGGCAGCTCCGGAACATCGCACTCCTGCAGGCAGAGGACGTCGGGATCGTGCGCACGCACGAGCGCGGCGAGTTCGCCGGCTGCCCGGTGCTTCTGGAGGTTGTACGAGATGACCTTCATGATCGTTCCCACGCTACTCCCGACCGCTGTGCGTGGGCTCCGCGCAGCCGCCCGACGGCGTGTCCTGGACGCGATCGGTACCGGCGCCCGTGCCGATGAGGGCGCCGGTACCGACACGCATCGAGCCCTGTGCGGGGATGGGGAGTTGTCCCCATCGACGGTGTTCGTGGGTGCGCCGTAGGGTGGGTGTTGTTCGGGCCGGAGGGGTCCGGTTCTCTCGATTGGCGGAGGTGTGGACGATGGCCGATTTCGGTGCGTCTTATGCGGAGATGGAGCAGGTGGCGTCGTCGCTGTCGCAGGCTCGTGATGACATTCAGGGTCAGTTGGACACGTTGAAGGGTCAGGTGGACACTCTTCTGGGTGAGGACTTCAAGACGCAGCACGCGTCGGGGAAGTTCGGTGAGGGGTACACGGAGTTGACGACGGGTCTGAAGACCGCGGTCGATGGCATCAACGACATGTCCGAGTCGCTGTTGGGCATGATGCGGGCGATCCAGGACCTGGACCAGCAGCTCGCCGGCAGCTGACACACGGCACGGTTTCACGAAGAGGGTCGACCACGACGGTCGGCCCTCTTCGTCGTATGCGCCGCTCTCACACCGAGTGTCCGCGCGGGAGGTCGAGTGCTGCTGGGCGCGCCGACGCCTTCAGTCGCTGCCACGCGTGTCATCGCGTCGCGCGCGGGTCTGCTCCGCCCGCGCCGAGAGCAGCGCGTCGGCCGGATACCCGACCTCGGTGAGGATCAGGCCTCGCGCGGCCAGCACCTTGAACTCGCTCGTCCTCGTCAGCGCGTCACGCAGCACCACCAGGTCGTCCACATCGAGACGCCGCTCCCCCACCGCCACGCAGGCGCCGACCAGTGCGCGCACCATGCTGTGGCAGAACGCGTCGGCCTTGACCTCCGCCACGAGCACGCCATCGGCATCGCGCTCCCAGCGGTAGTCGAGCAGGGTGCGGATCGTCGTCGCCCCTTCCCTGGGCTTGCAGTACGCCGCGAAGTCGTGCAGCCCGATGAGCGTACGCGCGGCGGCATCCATCGCCTGATCGTCGAGCCGCCCGCGAACCGTGGTCGTGTCGTGGCGGCGCAGCGGATCGAAACCGGCCTGCGCGTCGGCGAGACGGTATCGGTAGCGACGCCACACCGCAGAGAATCGGGCGTCGAACCCCTCCGGGGCGATCGACGTCCGCGTGACCGTGACGTCGGAGTAGGCGCCGAGCACGCCCCTCATGCGACCGGCGATGGTCTCCGCGGGCTCCAGCGGCGCGCGTCCCTGCCGGGCCTCGATGCGCGCCCACTGTCTCTCATCCAGGTCGACGTGCGCGACCTGGCCGCTTGCGTGCACACCGGCGTCGGTGCGCCCCGCGACCACGAACTGCACGTCGGATCCGACGATCCGGGCGAGCGCGGCCTCCAGCGTGCCCTGCACGGTGCGGAGAGTCGGCTGCTTCGCCCACCCGCGGAAGTGGGTGCCGTCATAGGCGATGTCGAGCCGGATGCGCACGGAGCAAGCCTAGGACACGCACTTCTCCTCCACCGGTCGCCCCTCAGCGTTCGACGAGGATCCCGTCCTCATCGCTGTAGAGGTGGGCTCCGGGCCGGAACACCACTCCGGCGATCACGAGCGTCACGTCGCGCTCACCCATGCCGAGCTTGGCGCTCTTGCGCGGATTGGTGCCCAGAGCCTTCACCCCGAGGTCGAGCGCATCGATGGCGACGCGGTCCCGGATCGCCCCGTTGATGACCACGCCCGCCCACCCATTCGCAACGGCCGATGCCGCGATCAGATCGCCCATGAGCGCCGTCTCGAGCGATCCGGCGCCATCGACGACGAGCACGGCCCCCTCGCCGGGGCTCGCGAGGACGGACTTCACGATCGCATTGTCCTCGAAGCAGCGGACGGTACGGATCGGCCCGTCGAATGCCGTTCTGCGCCCGAACGAGCGCAGCTGCAGCGAAAGGGATTGGATCCCCTCTCCGAGCTGGTCGTAGAGGTCGGCCGTCGCGACCGGCATCCTCAGATGCCTCCGTCGATCGAACGGATCGTCACCGCAGGCTCGTCCGGCACCATCACCTCGGTCTCGCGGTTCAGGCTCTCGCCGCGGAAGAACCGCTTCGACCGCGGGAACAGGTACCAGACGAACATCAGCACCAGGCCGAAGGCCAGCGATCCGACACCGATGACGAAAGTGCCGCCGATGCCGAACAGCACCGTGTAGCCGTAGTCGACGTCCCACATGTCGATAGCCGACTGGAGGAACGCCCACGTGAGCATGAGTCCGCCCAGCAACGGGAACAGGCCCTTGAAGAAGAACTCGCGGGCGGACGACGTCAGGTCCTTGCGGAAGTACCACACGCAGGCGAAGCCGGTGATGGCGTAGTAGAACGCGATCGCGAGACCGAGCGAGAGGATCGAGTCCTGAAGGATATTGTCGCTGATCAGCGTCATCCCGACGTAGTAGACGGAGGCGACCACTCCCATGACGATGGTCGAGAACGACGGGGTCTTGTAGGTCGGGTGCACGTCCTTGAACTTCGCGGGCAGGGCACGGTAGACCCCCATCGCGAGTGTGCCGCGGGCTGTCGGCAGGATCGTGGTCTGGGTGGACGAGATCGCCGAGATGATCACCGAGACCACCAGCACCCATCCGAACGGGCCGAGCAGCCCGTCCTTGATCGCCAGGAAGAAGTCGTCGGCGTTCGCCTCGTTGCCCAGGCCCGTGCCGTCCTCGCCGAGACCCGCGTACATCATGGCCGCGATGGTCACGGCGACGTAGGTGAACAGCAGGATCACGGTCGTCAGCAGCGCGGCACGACCCGGGATGCGCTTCGGGTCCTTGGTCTCCTCGTTGAGAGCGAGGCAGGTGTCCCATCCCCAGTAGATGAACAGCGCGAGCAGGATGGCCTCGGTGAAGCCCGACCAGTCGGTGAACGCGAACGGGTTCATCCACTCCCAGTCGAAGGGGGTCGGGTTCGGGGCGGTGCCGGCGAAGAACTGCCAGAGCGCCGCGACGACGAAGATCGCGAGCGCCAGGTACTGGATCCCGAGCAGGATGTTCTGGATGCGCTCGCCGATCTCGACCCCGCGCCAGCTGACCCACGTCATCGCCGCGATGAAGAGCACGGCGACGACCACGACACGCCAGTCGTTGTTCTCGAGGTCCTGTCCGATCAGCGACCAGAAGTAGACCGAGGCGATCTGGGCGAGGTTGGCGAGCACGACCATGCCGGCGACCGCGACACCCCAACCGCCCATCCATCCCACCCAGGGGCCGAACGCCTTGGTCCCCCAGGTGAAGGTCGTGCCGCAGTCGGGCACCGCGTTGTTCAGCTCGCGATAGGCGAAGGCGATCAGGAGCATCGGGACGAAGGCGATGATGAAGGCGATCGGAGCCTGCGCGCCGACGGCGAGCACCACGAAGCCGAGCGTCGCGACCAGCGAGTAGACCGGGGCCGTCGAGGCGAGACCGATGACGGTCGACCCCCAGAGTCCCAGTGTTCCCGCAGCCAGACCCTTGCCGTCGGGTCGTTCCAGATGAATCGGCGTCGTTGCTGCCATGTCAGAACAGTAGAGCCACCACGGTTATCGCGTCAATGGGTTTCTTCGACCGTCTGAATCCGAAGCACAAGATGCGCCTTGACGACGGATTCCGTCGATTCAGGTCCTTTCGAGCATGGCGTCAGCATGATCGGCCACCCACTCCATCAGAGGCAGCATCCGCTCCATCAGATCGCGACCGAGCGGCGTCAGGCTGTACTCCACGTGCGGGGGCACGGTCGGGAGCGATTCCCGGTGGACCAACCCGTCGTCCGCGAGCGTGCGCAGAGTGGACGCGAGCATCTTCTCACTGATCCCGCCGACCTCCCGACGCAGCGCACCCCAACGGTGGGTGCCGTCGGACAGGCAGGAGAGCACGAGAACTCCCCACTTGCTCATGATGTGATCGAGGACGACCCGCGTGCCGCAGTTCTGATCGAAGACGAATGGAGTCGATTCCTTTATCTGCGCGAAACTAACCGTCATGTGGGTACCTTACTTCAAAGTGGGTACCGTCGGATTGGAATGCCGGACGCCCACCCCGGGGTTGTCGAGGGTGTCACCTAAGAAAGGACCCTCATGACCATCCTCGTCACCGGCGCCACCGGCAACCTCGGCCGCCTCATCATCGCCAGCCTGCTCGAGCGCGGAGCCGACCCGCAGTCGATCGTCGCCGGAGCCCGCGACACGGCCAAGGCCGCTGATCTCGGCGTGCGCGTCGTCCCCCTCGACTACACCGACCCCGCATCCGTCGCCGCTGCCGTCGAGGGTGTCGACACCATCGTGCTGGTATCCGGATCCGAGGTCGGCCAGCGCGTCGCACAGCACCAGGCGGTCATCGAGGCCGCCAAGGCCGCCGGCGTCTCCAAGTTCGTCTACACGAGCGCCCCGAAGGCGACCACGAGCGACCTGATCCTGGCGCCGGAGCACAAGGCGACCGAAGAGCTCATCGCGGCCGCGGGACTGCCCGCGGTGATCCTCCGCAACAACTGGTACACCGAGAACTACGCCGCCGACCTCGCGCGCGCCGCCGAGACGGGCGTGCTCGCCGCCGGCGCCGGCGACGGACGTGTCGCCTCGGCGAGCCGCAAGGACTTCGCCGAAGCCGCGGCCGCAGTGGCGCTCGAGGACGGGCACATCGGCGAGGTCTACGAGCTGGGCGGCGACGTCGCCTGGAACTACTCCGACCTCGCCGCGGCGTTCGCCGAGGTGACGGGACGAGAGGTCTCGTACGTCCCGCTCGGCTTCGACGACCAGATCGCCGCGCTCCGCGGCGCCGGCCTCGACGAGGGTACGGCCGGATTCGTCGCTGCGCTCGACGCCGGAATCAAGAACGGCGCCCTCGGCGACACCGATGGCACGCTCGCACGTCTGATCGGCCGCCCGACAACCCCGCTCGTCGAGGGGCTGCGCGCCGCCTCCGCCTGATCCCGCGGGGAGACCGCGTGCCGTCGTCCCCCCGGACGGCGGCACGCGGTGGCTTTCATCGCTGGGTCAGGTCGCCGCGTGCGCTTGCACCGGAACCTGCACGTGAGCGACGGTGAGGGTGATGCTCTCACGGCGGACGCCGCGCTCCGCGAGCACCGCATCGACGGCCGCCTGCACGGCGTGGAGGATCTCCGCCGAACGCGCTGCGGAGTCGACACCGAGGGTCGCCTCGATGACCACACCGTCACCGTTCCCGGCGACGGAGACGATCGGCTCCTCGTTCGTGCGCACGCCGATCGCCTCGGCCCCCGCACGCAGCAGGTTCGAGATCAACGACCCGGACCGATAGACGCTGCGGACGCCCGGCGTCGACCGGACGACCGCCTCGATCGCTGCGGCGAGCTCGCCGCGCTCCTGTGCATCCATCAGCTCTCCCCCGCCCACGACGACACCTCCCGGATGTCTCTGATCGCGATGTCGATCGCGACGACGTTCAACTCGGTGTGTGCACGCAGACCACGATCCACCTCGGCTCGCAGCTCGGCGGCGACCTTCGGGATGGACTGTCCGTGCAGCGCGCTCGCATCGATCTCGACACGGATCGGGGTCCCGGGTCGGGTCACGTCCCCGTCGAGTCGGCACCGTCCGATGAGAAGGCCGGGCACGGCGTTCTCCGCCGACCGGATGAGTCCTCGCACCGCACCCTCGGTGATCGCGAGATCCACCTGCGGATCCGGAGACTCGAATGGGATGCGCCTTCCGGCGCGCGCATCCATGGCGATGCCACTGAGGATGCGATCGACCCAGTTCTCGTCGACCGGAGGTTCGGCAGCGGCTTCCGCAGCGATGAGCTCGGCACCGAGCCCCTGCAGCCGTGTCAGTGCGTCGAGTGCGAGCTGGCAACCGGGAGACTCGTCGATCGAGCGATCTGCGGGCTGTCGCCCCGCATCGAGATAGTCGGTGAGCTCGTCGAGCGTGTGCCCGTCGAGATCGGTCGGTTCCAGGCCGAGCCGGCGGACGTCGGGACTCTCTCTGTCGTCGGTCATCGCCACTCCTCCATCCGTACGATCATGTATTTCCGTGCTCGGGCGAGCAGTCCGCGGGCCGTCGAGACGGGGATGTCGAGCTCCTCGGAGATCTCCTCATAGGAGTACCCGCCGATCTCCCGCAGAACCCAGCACTCGCGCTGCGCATCCGGCAGCTCGCGCAGGGCGGCACCGAGCGCCGCGACGCCCGCGCGCGCTTCGACGACCGCGGTCGGCGACGCGTGCAGCGGGGCGGGACGGTCGATCGAGTCGATGTCCACGGCCGGTCGGGTCGCACGGATGCGATCGACGGCCTTCCGACTGACGATCCGCATCAGCCAGCTCTTCACCTTGGTCGGGTCGTCGAGCTCGCCGAACCGCTGCCAGGCGGTGACGAAGGATTCCTGGACGATGTCGTCGACATCGGCCGATGCGTTCAGCATCCGCTGCGTGTACGCCCGCATCATGGGCGTGTACCTGCGCACGAGAACCGCGAACGCCGCGACGTCGCCATCCATCGCGCGGCCGGCGACGATGCCGTCGTCCGCATGTTCGAGCGCTGTGCGAAAGCGTTCGTCTTCCATCTACCCCACCCCTCGACCCGATCCCCTGAGAGGTTCGGAACAGTCGCCCCACCGGATCGGATCATTTCTCACCCACCTGGGAAGGATCGGGGAGAGGCCGCGCGGCCTCTCCCCGCCTCGTCACTTCTTGAAGGCATCCTTCACGTTCTCGGCGGCGTCGCGGACGTCGCCCTTCGCCTGCTCGGCTTTGCCCTCGGCGACGAGCTTGTCGTTGTCGGTGAGCTTGCCGACGGTCTCCTTCGCCTTGCCGGAGACCTTCTCCGCAGCGGCCTTGATCTTGTCTTCAGCACTCATGGCTTCTCCTTCTCCCATATCGGCCCCGGAGTTCGGGACCGCGTCTTCGACGAGGCGCCCTATGCGGTCGGCGCGTCGTCCGTGTCGTTGTCATCGTCGGAGGGCACGTGCACGTCGTCGATGGTGACGTTGACCTCGACGGCCTGCACGCCCACCAGCTCGACGATGTCCCGGTGGATGGCTGCGCGCACGTCGTCGGCGACCTTCTGCAGCGACACCGGATACTCCGCGACGATCGTCACATCGACCGTGATCTGTGCTTCGCCGACCGCGACGCTGATCCCCTGCGAGAGGTCGGTCGTGTTGAGCGCATCCCGAATCGCGCCCACCATGCGCGCGGCGCCCCCGCCGAGCGTGTGGACCCCACTGACGTCACGCGCAGCGATGCCGGCGATCTTCGCGATCACCGCATCCTCGATCGTGGTCGTCCCCACTGCAGCCCCCTGCACCGGAGTGACGACCTGGATCTCGGGCTGAATGCCACCCGTCGTGTTCGTCATCGTGAGCTCCTTCATCCGTGTGCCGCCCGCAGTGCGGTGCGCAGGTCGCGGTCGGCGACGCCATCACTAAGACGTATGCCGGAGGGCAGATGTCACAGATCGGTCGAAAAGATTCTCGTGAAGGCTCAACGCACCACTCTCAGTGCACTCCAAGGTTGAGAGTGCAATATTGCACTCCATGAGCGAGAGTGCAGATTCACTGCGGGAGCAACGCAAGCGGGACACCTCCCGCGCCCTCACCGATGCCGCGCGGCGACTGACGACGGAGAGGGGCTTCGCCGGTTTCACGATCGAGGAGCTGTGCGCCGAGGTCGGGGTCTCCCGTCGCACGTTCTTCAACTACTTCGAGAGCAAGGAGAACGCGGTCTTCGGGTTCGCGACGATCGATTCCCGCCAGGAGGCGCTCGAGGAGGAGTTCGCCGCCCGCCGCGGCGACCTCATCGACGACTTCATCCAGCTGACGATCAGCCGCTTCGAGCTCTTCAATCCCGTGGAAGACGCCCCGGCGATGTTCGCCGTGATCGAGCAGGAGCCGCGTCTGCTCAAGGCCGCATTCGAGCAGATCGCGAAGAACGAACGACGCGATGTCGGCCTGATCCTGCGCCGCACTGTCGACGCCGAAGGCTCCGATCAGACCGACGACACGGCCGACGCGGAGTTGCGCGCCGAGGTGGTCGTGCACACCGTCGGCGCGCTCGTGCGCATGAGCATGGACCAGCTCCTGCATCACCAGTCCATCGAGTCGTTCGCCGACCTCATCACCCGACGCCTCGACCTCGCCCGATCGCTGTACGCGCCGTCACAGAAAGCCCACTGAATGTCCGTCACCGCCACGAAGGATGCGCCCTTCCTGCTCACGAAGCGCCGCATCTGGATCATCTTCAGCGCCCTCATCGCGGGCATGCTGCTCTCCAGCCTCGACCAGACCATCGTCTCCACCGCCATGCCGACGATCGTCGGGCAGCTCGGCGGCGTCGACCACCAGGTGTGGATCACCACCGCCTACCTGCTCGCGACCACCATCGTGATGCCCATCTACGGCAAGTTCGGCGACGTCCTGGGTCGGCGCAACCTCTTCCTGGTCGCGATCGCGCTGTTCACCCTCGCCTCGGTCGGCTGCGCGTTCGCCACCGACTTCTGGATGTTCGTCGTGTTCCGCGCACTGCAGGGTCTCGGCGGTGGTGGTCTGATGATCCTGTCGCAGGCGATCATCGCCGACATCGTCCCCGCCAATGAGCGTGGCAAGTACATGGGACCGCTCGGTGCCGTCTTCGGCCTCTCGGCTGTCGCCGGTCCACTGCTCGGTGGCTACTTCGTCGACCACCTCACCTGGCAGTGGGCGTTCTACATCAACATCCCGGTCGGCATCGCCGCCTTCATCATCGCCCTGGTCGCGCTCAAGCTGCCGAGCAAGAAGGCCGAGAAGCCGATCGACATCTTCGGGGTGATCTTCCTCTCCATCGCCACGACGTGCCTCATCTTCTTCACCGACTTCGGCGGAGACAAGGAGTTCGGTTGGGATTCGCTCGCCACCTGGGCCTGGGGCGCCGGACTCGTCGTCGCAGCGACCGCCTTCGTGATCACGGAGTCGCGAGTGCAGGACCCGATCATCCCGCTGAGCCTGTTCCGCAACCCGATCTTCGTGAACGCCACCGCGATCGGACTCGTCCTCGGAATCGGCATGTTCGCGGCGATCGGATTCGTGCCGACCTTCCTGCAGATGTCCTCCGGCACCTCTGCCGCGGAATCCGGTCTGCTGATGATCCCGATGATGGTCGGCCTGATGGGGACCTCGATCTTCTCGGGCATCGCGATCTCGAAGACCGGCCGATACAAGATCTATCCGATCCTGGGCACGATCATCACCGGCATCGCCATGGTCTCGATGACCACGCTGTCGGCGTCGACCCCGATCTGGCTGATCTGCGTGTTCCTGTTCGTGTTCGGCGCCGGTCTCGGCCTCATCATGCAGGTCGTCGTGCTGGTCGTGCAGAACGCGGTCCCGGCCGGCGAGATCGGCACCGCGACCAGCACGAACAACTACTTCCGCGAGGTGGGCGCCTCCCTCGGCACGGCGGTGTTCGGCACGATCTTCACCACGCGGCTCACCGAGAACCTGCTCGGCGTCTTCGCGGGAGCCGGCGCCTCACCCGAGGCGGCCTCCGAGGCCGCGTCGACGATCGATCCGTCCACGCTCAGCTCCCTGCCCGACGAGGTCCGAGAGGGCATCGTCACCGCCTATGCGGACGCCCTGGCGCCGGTGTTCTGGTATCTCGTCCCATTCATCGTGCTCGCGCTCCTGCTCTCGCTGTTCCTCAAGCAGATCCCGCTGTCGGATCAGGCCGGACTGGTCGCACGCGGCGAGGCCATCAGCGGTGACGAGGCGGAGCGGCTGGAGGCCGAGCAGCGCGGGGGCGGACGGTCGGATGCGGCCGTCGCCGACGCCACGACCGATGCCGGGCCGACGGACCCCGGCTCCAGGCCCGTCGCGCGCTGAGCGAGCCGCCCTTGCCCGCCTGGGGCAGGGGCGGCTCTCTGTCAAGGGGCTCCCCTTTCGCGTCCCGATCGAGCAGTGTTCATCGTGGGGGCAGCGAGGAGAATGATGGAGCACGATCCAGACCGGAGATTCACGCTGGTCGAGGTCAGCGCGAGCGACTGGGCGATCCACGATCTGCAGTACCCGGAGAACGACCACCGCAGAGTCGTCTGCACGATCTTCGAGGACGCCCCCACCGAGGTCGAGGTGCTGTGGCGCCGCGACCTCCCGCTCGCCCTGCGTTACTCCTCCGCCGAAGACGTCCTCGAGGCCGTGCGGCGGTTCCAGGACACCTCCCGAGCGACGCGCCCCATCCCGATCCCGCACCTTCCCCCGGCCCGCGGCGCGCACGGCAGAAGGTCTGCACCACGCTGACACGCCGTGATAATCAGGTGGACGCGATATGTCGGTCTGCGCCAGACTGACGACCAGTAGGCCGTCCCCCACCTCGCCTGGAGTCCCCGTGTCGTCACCCGCACCCGCCGCATCCTTCTGGAAGACCTTCTGGGAGAAGGGCGGCTGGTGGCGAGCCCTCTTGCTCACCGCCGTCTACTTCGCCCTGTTCCAGCTGTTGTCACTGGTCTTCACCCCTCTCGCCGAGCAGGTCCAGGACCCGGCGGGCACAGCCGGTGTCGCAGTGTTCTACCTGCTGCCCGAGATCATCGGAGCGGTGATCCTGGCGCTCTTCACCCTGTCGGTCGGATGGTGGCGCGAGCTCTTCGCGCGGCAGCCGATCCGCGGCCGTGGCTGGATGTGGATCGCGATCGTCGTCGTCCTGCTCTTCAACATCCTCCGGTTCGCCACGATCGACTATGGAGCTGTCGGCGTCGACGTCGTCCTCACGTGGCTGCTCACCGGACTCCTGATCGGGCTGACGGAGGAGGTCCTCACCCGCGGCCTGGTCGTGACCCTGATGCGCAAGGCCGGCTACCGCGAGATCGTCGTCGCGGTGATCTCGGCCACGCTGTTCTCCCTCCTCCACGCGGGCAACCTGCTCTCGGGACAGCCTCTGCTGACCACCGCGATCCAGGTCCTGTACACCTTCGCCTTCGGCATCCTGATGTATCTGGCCCTTCGCGTCACCGGCACGCTGATCGCACCGATCCTGCTGCACGCGAGCACGGACCCGAGCATCTTCCTGCAGTCCGCGTATCCCGCGGACGGTGCACTCACGGCCTTCGCCGCCTTCGGAAACATCGCGGTGATCATCACCGGGTTCGTGCTGATCTTCTTCATCCGCGGTCGCGTCGGCGACGCCCAGCCGTCCCTCTCCGAGACGCGCCCCGCATGACGGCGCCGTCGCTCCGCGTGCAGCCGCGGGTATGGATCGGCCTGGTCATCTGGGTCGGCTACATCGTCGTGGTGTTCGCGATCCAGAAGTCCACGGGGATCCCCTACGACACATGGGGCGACAGCGCCGGCAACCTCTTCTTCGGCGCCGGGCTCTCCCTCATCGTCGCGACGATTCTCCTCGCGATCACCACGAGCCTGCTCGGCTGGTGGGGCCCGGCGATCCACGAGGCGCACCGCAGCCGTCACACCTGGCCGATCTTCGTACCGATCCTGGTCGCCGTGGCCGCCGTGCTGAATCTCGCCGGTACCGATTGGAGCGCGTACAGCAGTGCGTTCCTCGGCGCTTCGCTCGTGCTCCTCCTGGTCGGCTTCACGGAAGAGATCGTGCACCGCGGACTGCTGCTCACGGCTCTGCGATCCCGGTTCGCCGAGGTCTGGGTGTGGCTCCTCTCCTCGGCCCTCTTCGCGGTGATGCACTTCGTCAACGTGCTCCTCGGCGCACCGTTCGCCGGCACCGTCAGCCAGGTGGGCACCGCCTTCCTCATGGGGACGGCGCTCTACATCCTGCGCCGGGTGACCGGATCGCTCATCTGGGCGATGGTGCTGCACGGCGTGTGGGACTTCTCGGTCTTCGCCGCGGGGGTGGGCACGCCGAGCGGGGTCTCCGTGATCGCCAACCTCCTCTACCTGCTGGTGGGGATCGTCGGTGTCGCGATCGTCTGGGTCGTGATCCGCGGAGTGGACGAGCGCACCCCCGCGCTCGGGTCGGCCTCACTGCAATAGGTCTGCCTCCGGCCAGTCGGTCACGACGACCTTCCCGATGGTGCGCGACGATTCGACGATCTCGTGCGCCCGACGCATGGTCTCGGCGTTCAGCGGGGTGAGGTGGGTCGTGACCGTGGTGCGGAGGGTGCCGTCGTCGACGAGTGCGGCGACGCTCTCCAACAGGTCATGCTGGTAGTGATCGGCGGGGTCGGTGACCGGCCGGGTGAACATGAGCTCCCAGTGCCAGGTGACGCTCTTCGTCTTGAGCGCGTCGATGCTGCCCCCTGTCTCGTCGATGGAGACCACCTGTCCTCGTGGACGGATGACGTCGGCGATCGCGCGGACGTTGCCGGGCGTGAACGACGTGAACACGTAGTCGACACCGGTCGGAGCGAGCGCCGACACCTCGCTGGTGAAGTCACGGCCGACGACGTGATCCGCGCCCATCTTCCGCACCCACTCCGCCGTCTCAGGCCGAGAGGCCACCGCGACGACCTCGAGACGGGTGAGCGCCTTCGCGAGCTGGATGATCAACGATCCGACGCCCCCTGCGGCACCGATCACCAGGAGCACGCCCTCGCTCTCGCGGGTGAGGGCGAGGCGGTCGAACAGGCTCTCCCAGGCGGTGATGACGGTGAGGGGCAGAGCGGCCGTCTCGGCCACCGAGAGCGTGTGCGGCGCATGCCCCACGATGTTCTCGTTCACGAGGTGGTATCGGGCGTCGGTGCCGGGGCGGTCGATCTGCCCGGCGTAGTAGACGCGATCCCCCACCGCGAAACGCGTGACCTCGTCACCGACGGCGACCACGACTCCCGCCGCGTCATATCCGAGGATCCGCGGCGCACCCGACGTGGGAGCGCCGGCGCGCACCTTCACGTCGACGGGATTGACCGACACGCCCTGCACCTCGACGAGGAGATCTCGACCGACGGGGTTCGGCACGGGAAGCGAGATGTCGCTGAGGGACGTGGGATCGGTCACGGGACGCCGACCGCGGGCGCCGATCGCGGGCATGCGCTCGGGGAGAGGATGCGACGAGGAGGCGGAGTTCGGAGTGTTCATGGTTGTCATGCGCGTCACGCTATCCGAAGCACTCTAGTTACCCACAAGCGCTCCTGGTATCCAAAAGATACTGGCCTGCATCGTGGAGATGGGCGACCTCGGCGGAGCGTTCCCGCCGCAAGGAGCGCCGAATCGCGATACCCAGCAGCGAGGCTGTTACATTCAACGGCATGCGCGCGGCGAACTCCTCGGTCGGAACAGCGGACCAGGAACGGTCGGATCGGCGCGGACTCGCGGTCAGCCTGTGGATCCTCATCCCTCTGATCTTCCTCGTGACGTACTTTGCGCAGATCCTCGAGTCGTTCAGCGCTGTCGGCTGCGAAGGCGACTGCGATCTGGATCTCGCCTTCGGCGCCCGCGCCGCTTATCCGTGGGCGATCGGGGCCTCGGTCCTCGCGGCGGTGGTCGTCGCCGTGGTGTCCCGACACACGAGGAAGCCCGCGTACTGGGGCCCGTTGCTCGGCGTCGTCCTCGTCCTGCTGTCGGCGATCGTGACCAGCATCCTGTTCCAGGTCGGCCTGGCCCCGATGCACGAGCGGAACGACCGGATCGCGAGCGGCGAGATTCCGGTCGAGACGCCACCGCCGCTCCCCGACCCCGTCGGAGACTGGGAGGCGAGCGTCGGCGGCACCCCGTACCTGCGGTTCTCCGCCGACGGCACGGTTGACGGTAACGACGGATGCAACGACCTGAGCGGCCGATGGACGCAGGAGTCCTCCGGCAGGATCGACCTGGAAGCGCTCGTCCCCCAGACGACGAACGTGTGCGACGGCGTCGACACCTGGCTGAGCGTCGGTCGCTCGGCCGACATCGTCGACAGGTACATGTACGTCAACGGCGATATGGACTCACCCATCGGAGGCCTGCAACCGGCGCGCTGAGGCTCGGATCGCACCCCGGGAACCAGAAAAACCCCGGCGAACCGGGGTTTCGTTCTGTAGCAGGAGCGGGGCTTGAACCCGCGACCTCACGATTATGAGTCGTGCGCTCTAACCAGCTGAGCTACCCTGCCGCGAGGCATCCGTCCGCGTGAGAAGAATGCTTGCGAGCCCCGAGTCAGGATTGAACTGACGACCCCTTCCTTACCATGGAAGTGCTCTGCCACTGAGCTATCGGGGCGTGCTGCCCCTCGCGGGGCAACCGTACGAGAATACCATCACTGTGGCGTCCTCATGAAATCGAGCCGGTCAGTACGACGTTCGACCCGCGTTCTCCTTGAGCCACGGCATCGGGTCGATGGTCGATCCGTTGACGATGAGCTCGAAGTGCAGGTGGGCGCCGTAGGAACGGCCCGTGTTTCCGGTCTTGCCGACGACAGTGCCGACCGTCACCGTGTCGCCGGCCTTGACGTTCAGAGACCCGTACTGCATGTGCGAGTAGTGGCTCGTGATGACCTGGCCATCGATGACGTGGTCGATGTAGACCGTGACACCGAAGGCACCGCCCTGTTCGGTCGCGATGCGGACCGTGCCGTCGGCGATGGCCTGGATCGGCGCGCCGTTGCCCGGCACGAAGTCGATGCCCTCATGGAGGCGGCCGCTGCGCATGCCGTAGCCGTAGCTCATGCCCACGCCGACGAGGAACGGCCACTGGATCGCGGCGTCGGGGTCGTTCGTGAAGATCTCGCCCGAATAGTTGATGCCCTGCTCCGCGGCGACTTCGGCGAGCGAGACCGTGCTGAAGTCATCGGCGCGGGTGAGCGCCTCGCTCTCGACACCGGATGGCGCGACGAACGCCTGGATCTCACCCTCGGCCGTGTCCTTCGCTTCTTCGGCGGAGGACGACACCAGCGACATCGATGCCGCCGAAGCACCCTGCACGCCGGCGACCGCCTCGGCGGGGAGCGTCATGGACACCGCGAGGAGACCGGCGAGGCTCATCACCCCGACAGTCGCGCTGAGAGTCACAGCCTTGCGGATGTTGCGGGGACGACGGGCGGCCACATGCACGGAGGCGACGGGCTCGTCGTCGGAGGCGCGCGCCGACTGCGCCCGCGCACGGTCGGCTGCGGAGACGGTGGGAACGGGACCGGTCGCACGGAACGCGCGGGACGCACGCTCGAACGCGTCGGCGTCGTCGCCGGGCACATCGGGAACATCGGCGATGATCGGCTCCGGGTTCGGAGCGATGAAGGGCTCGACCAGCGGCTCGGCGGCGACATCGTCGGCCGTGGGGCGCTGGCGGGCGGCACGCCGGGAAAGCGGGGCGACAGCAGCCAGGGCGACGGCTGTGGCGTCGACCGCGGCAGTGGGGGCGGCGGCAGTGGGCGCGGCGGCGGATTCGGCGGCAGAGATGGGTGCCGTCGGTCCCGCCGCGGGGGCCTCAGAGGCCGCAGTGCGGAGTCGGCTGGACCGGCGCGTGGGCGCAGAGGCAGCCTGGGAAGTCTCGAAGGGCAAAGCGTTTCTCTCGGTCGTGCGTCAAGCTCGGGGGGCGCAAACTTTGACTTTCACCTTCGGGTGGCGAAAGTAACGATCGCATAAACCATATCTTGATCAGTCTGGGAATGCCATGAATCGTTCAATGTTTCTGGTCGAGGATGGCGCGCAGTCGCGAGTGCACTTCCACCCCGCCCGCGAGCAGCATCGGACGTGGGGAGTCGATGTCGATGCGCGACACCACACCACCCGCTTCTTCGACGAGGAGGGCACCGGCGGCGAAGTCCCACGGACGAAGCCCCCGCTCGAAGTATCCGTCCAGTCGCCCCGCCGCGACGAAGGCGAGGTCGAGTGCTGCGGCTCCCATGCGTCTCAGATCCCGGGCCATCGGCATCACCCGCCCCACGGTGGCGATGTCACCCTCGTGCGTGGTCGGGTCGTAGCCGAACCCCGTGGCGAGCAGCGCTCCGGCCGGGGTCTCTCCGGTCACCTCGAGACGGTCGCCGTTCGACCATGCGCCCTGGCCGCGGGCGGCCGTGAACATCTCGCCGAGCGCGGGGGCGTTGACCGCACCGGCGAGTGCTTCCCAGGTCTCCGGATCGGGATCGCCGCGGACGGCGGCGATGCTCACGTTGTACGCCGGGATGCCGTATGCATAGTTGACGGTGCCGTCGATCGGATCGACGACCCACGTGATCCCGCTGCTGCCGGCCTCGGCACCGGTCTCCTCCCCCAGGAAACCGTCGTCGGCCCTCGCGGCCCGAAGGCGTTCGCGGATGAGCGCCTCGACCTCACGATCGGCTTCGGTGACGATATCGGCCAGCGACGACTTGGTGGCCGCCAGACGCACCCCCTCCTGTCGACGCGTGCGCGCGAGCCGTCCGGCTTCTTCCGCGATCTCGCTCGCGAGCTCGAGGAGCTCGAGTTCGAGTGTCACTGGGCAGGCCGCTGCGGGGCGGGGGGAGGCGGCGGGAAGGCCGGCAAGGTCTCCTGCGGAGGAGCCGTCGGCTGCGCGGCCGGCGCCGGTGGCACCGGATGCTCTCCCGGAGCCACCTGCGGCGAGGCGACCGGTTGCGTGAACTGCGGAGCAGCGGGCTGTGGCGATGTGGGCTGTGGCGATGTGGGCTGTGGCGATGTGGGCTGTGGCGATGTGGGCTGTGGCGATGTGGGCTGTGGCGCGACCGGGAAACTCGAGACCGGCGCTGCGGCGAGCGCCTGCTGCGGCGGCACGACGGTCGGGTAACCCGTGTAGTAGGCGTTCCAATCGGGCGATGCGTCGGGAAGCGCTGGGAGCGGGGTGAGGCCGTCTGCGTAGGTGGGCCAGGACGGCGGCGATGCCACAGCGCGATCGGCGGGCGTCTTCTTCTTGGGAGCGAAGAGCGCGTTCAGCAGCGGGATCAGCGTCGTGCCGACGGCCACCAGGATCGTCAGCGCGACCACGATGCGCCAGTAGAGCTCGCCGTAGTGGAACGTGTTCGGGAAAGCCAGGAAGAACACGAGCATACCGACGAGGCCAGCGAGGAACGTGATCGTGACGATGTAGATGACCCGGGTGAATGTTGTGACGTATCGCTGCGCCGCGGGAGTGAACAGGCGCACGTGCAGCAGGGCGAGCTGAAGGATGCCGATCACGAGGAGCAGCTGGAAGAAGCGCTCGGCACCGAAGTAGAAGCCGTCTTCCGGCAGCCAGATCTTCACGGCTCCGACGAGGAGCGCGACGATCCAGCTCACCATGCTCGCCAACTGGAGCCAGTCGGGACGGTTCGGCGCGAGACCGGCTTCGAGGATCGCGATGCCGGCGAACGCTGCGAGCAGCAGAATCGTGAGGAACGCCCGGCCGATCAGACCATCTTGATCGCCGATGAGCACCCAGATGACGCACACGAGCGCCGCGGCGATCAGGGCCCCGATGGCGATCCACAGGGAACCCCTGATGAGCAGCGACATGTTCTTCTTCTCACCCTGCGTCTGATGCGTGGTGATGTCCGGCTGGGACATGGCGATCCTCTCGTCGTGCGGCGATGCCTTCATCCTGCCACGCGCGCCCGCAGATGCCACGGGCGCCGCCCTCGTCGCCAAAGACCTTTCTCGATCTCTGCCTCTGTGGAGGAGAGGTCAGCCGGCCTTCTTCGCCGATGCTGCGGCGAAGGCTGCGACTCTGGCCTGCGCATCCGGCGTCTCCAGGGCTGCTCCGATCGAACGCGCCTCTTCACTCAGCTGCTCGACGAACGTGCGCTCCGGCTGCGATCGCACCAGCCGCTTCGCCTGGCCGTAGGCGTCTGCAGCGCCCGCCAACCAGAATCGCGCGATCACCTCGCCGCGAGCACGCACCAGTTCCGCCTCGGAGACGGCGTCCGCACCTTCGACGGCCTCGGCGACGAGACCCCACTCCACAGCCTCCACCGACGACAGCAGTCGATCCTGCAGCACGAGCTGCAGGGCACGGCGCTGACCGACGGCACGGGCGAGCTGAGCGGAGACTGACAGATCCGGAGTCAGACCGATGTTCGCGTAGAGGCTGCCGAGCTTCGATCGCGAGCCGACCACGGCATAGTCGCTGCACAGCAGAATCCCCAGACCACCGCCGGCCGTGGTGCCGTGGGCAGCGGCGACGACAGGCACCGCCGATTCCGTCAACGAGCGGATGCCGGTGTTGATGACCTCGGCGAGAGCGGTGATCTCCGCGCCGGAAGCCCCCATCGTCGTCGCCATGTCGATCACATCGCCCCCGGCGCAGAAAGCGGGGCCGACGGCATCGATCAGGATCGCCTTCACATCGGATCTCGACGTCGCCTCGGCCGTCGCGTCCTTCCAGGCGTGTGCGAGGTCGGCGTTGAAGGCGTTGAGGCGAGCGGGGCGGTTCAGCGTCAGCCGTGCCAATCCCTCTTCGACGGCGAACAGGATGGCATCACTCATGGCTTCTCCTTCGAGCGCAGGACGTGTGGGACCAGCGTAACCGCGATCAGACCCGCTCCCAGACCTGCGAGACGAAGCTCTCCATTCGGCGACGCGTGCCGTCGAGGCGGAAGTCGACCTGCCCCGGAGTCCTGACCTCGTTCGGTGCGAGCGGGTGGGCGAGACGCACGTTCTCGTGGCAGGAGAGGTCGGCGCACATGTAGGTGCCGAACGAGTCGCCGCGCTTCCCCGCCTCCCCCGCCCGACGTGCGGAAAGGAGCGCGACCTGATTGCCGGGCTGCATCGTGTGACAGATGTTGCACATGCCCGAACGCGCACGTCCGGGATCCGTCGCGCGCAGCACGATGCCGACGATCTCCTCGTCGTGCGGGATCAGCACATAGCCACGGCGACTCGCGCCGGGATCCTGCCAGGCGAAGAAGTCGAGATAGTCCCAGTCGACGAGGAGGAAGTCGTGCGGCATCTCCATGAGGCGCAGTTCGTCGGCATCCGCATTGACGAACGAGGCCCGGACTTCGGCTTCGGTGAGCGGTCGCATCAGTCCAGTCTATGAACCGTTCGCACTCGCGGGGCCACGTCACATCCGCCGCATCGTGACCATCGAGAAGACCGTCTCGAACAGCTGAGCCGCGAACACCGATGCCCAGACGGACGCCGCGAGAAGAAAGACGACCTGGATGGCGATCATCACGATCAGCGGCGCCGACCCCCGTCCTCCCCGTCGACGGACCACGACATGACGACCGATCACGTAGACGAGAGAGGACAAGAAGGTCCACGCCCAGGGGAAAGGTCGGGAGAACCCTCGGCCGGCGAGCTCGCGGGCATCGAGGGCGGCGAACCAGACGGAGAGCCCGTAGATCGTCCAGCCCGACAGCGTCAGGACCAGGTACCACGGCGTGAGGAAGGCGTTGATCTCCGCGGCGATGAATCTCTCCACGTCGAGGGACGACGAGCCGTCCAGCGGGACGACGGCGAGCATGTCGAACATCCCCTGCTGCATCTGCACCAGGTATCCGATGGCGGCGATCGCGCTGAGCACCGGGAGGAGCACGATCAGCCACACCCATATGGTGTTTGCGCTCGTTCCCTCCGGGACCGACGGGAAGTCTCCCGACGTCACGGGGGTCGGCGCCTCGCCATCCCATCGGGATCCGTCCCACCATCGCGTCGCTCCCTGGTCATCGGTGTACCACCCGGCGGGGGCGCTCATGGTCGCGCTCCGAGGTCGACGCGGGCGCGGATCGTCTGGAGCAAGTGACCACCATATTCATGGTGGCGACATCCGGGAGGCGGGGATGAGAGAAGGCCCCCGCGGTGATCGCGTGGGCCCTCGGATTTCCGCAGTCTTCCGCGGAGGTGATGGTGGCGAGTGAGGGATTCGAACCCCCGAATGCAGAGCAGTCTGATTTACAGTCAGATCCCTTTGGCCGCTTGGGTAACTCGCCAGAGCGCACCCGTCCGACTTCGACAGCCAACCGGGGGCACGAGAGACAAGCATACCTGTCGGAGGCGGGTGCAAGAAATCGGACCGTCAGCTGCCGCTCACGCCGCGACCGGAGGCCTCCAGCGACTCGGGCGTCCGCAGGAGTCCGCCCTCTGCGCGACAGGTCGCGGCGGCGACATCCATCGCGCGCAGCAGCAGTGCGCGCCACTCCCCCAGGTCGGACGGAGACGCTGTGACCAGGCCCTCTGCGACGGCGGCGAGAGTCGCATCCCCCGCGCCGACGGTGTCGATCACCGCGCCGGGAAGCTGCGCGATGGGGGCGGAGACGATGCCGGCATCCGCGTCGATCGTGGCGCCGTCGGCACCCGCGGTCGCGAGGACGGCCGCAGCACCGAGGTCCCGCAGGCGCGCGCGCAGCGCGTCGAGGTCACCGTCGTAGAGGATCGCCGCATCATCCGCACCGACCTTGACGATGGCAGCCGAAGCCACGAGCTGTTCGAATCCGCGGACGAACTCCTCCCGGTCGCTGAGCATCCCGGCGCGCGGGTTGGGATCGATCGCGACGCGTGCGTCTCCCAGGGCATCGCGCAGTGCGTCGACCTCCGCCGGCTCATCGAAGGGGAAGCAGCTGATCGCGACGAGCCCGGCGTCGGCGATCGCCTGACGAGCGTCGTCGGAGTATCGGATGCTGCGTCTCTGGGCGGCCTCGTTGAAGACGTACTGCGGTTCGCCGTCGGCCGCCCGCTGCACGATCGCGCGGGACGAGCCGAGGGGAGCCTCACTCCCGATCAGGCGCACGCCGTGGTCGGACAGGTACTCGCGGATGTGCGCGCCTGCCTCGTCCTCCCCGACCATGGCGATCAGCGTCGTCTCGACTCCCAGCCGCCGCAGTCCGACGGCGACGTTGAGTGCCGCACCGCCCACGAGCTCGCGGACGCCGGAATCGTCGCGGATCTCATCGATCAAGGCATCGCCGATCACGACAACGGAACCGGCGGAAGAAGTCTGATTGCTCACCCGCCGACACTATCGTGGCGCCGTGCACCGACGGGCTGCATCGCGTTCCTCTCCCGTCGCGCCGCCGACGAGCAGTACGGTGTGGACATGAAGCCCCGACTCGCCGGCGCTGCCGCCGCGTTCCTCCTCCTCGTCGTTCGCGATGTGCTCATCGACACGCGCTACACGAACCTCGCGCCGACCGGTTACACCTCGAGCATCGTGGAGCACATCTTCGGCTGACGTCCAACGCGCTCCGCGCGTGTCAGGATCCTCCGCCGACTGCACGGCTTCTCGACGAGTGCACGGCTCGGCGACACACGTCACCCGTGCGCTCGGCAGCTTCCCGTGCACTCGCGCCACGTCGCACACCGCCGGGCACGCAGAAGGCCCCAGGCGAGTCGCCTGGGGCCTTCTTCGTCATTCAGTACTCAGTACTGCGGCTCTCGCCTCGATCAGTTGTAAGTACCGGGGGTGATGTCGTCCGTCGAGAACGCGTCGAAGTCGACGTAGCCGAAGTCACCGTCGGCGTACGCACCGTCGGATGCGAAGATCCGGTTCGGGTAGCGCTCGCTCTTGGCTTCCTCGGTGGCCTCGACCGTGACGTCGCGGTACTTCGAGAGACCGGTTCCGGCGGGGATGAGCTTACCGATGATGACGTTCTCCTTGAGACCGACCAGCGGGTCGCGCTTGCCCTGCATCGCAGCCTCGGTGAGCACGCGGGTCGTCTCCTGGAAGGAGGCGGCCGACAGCCACGATTCGGTCGCGAGCGACGCCTTCGTGATACCCATCAGCTCCGGACGGCCGGACGCGGGACGCTTGCCCTCTGCCACAGCCTCGCGGTTGATCGACTGGTAGCGCTTGAGGTCGACCATCTCACCCGGGAGCAGGGTCGTGTCGGCGTGATCGACGACGGTGACCTTGCGGAGCATCTGACGGACGATGACCTCGATGTGCTTGTCGTGGATCGGCACACCCTGCGAGCGGTACACGCCCTGGACGCCGCCGACGAGGTAACGCTGCACCTCGCGAGCGCCCATGACGCGCATGATCTCCTTGGGGTCGAGCGTGCCCACGAGGATCGGCTGACCGACCGTGACGTGCTGCCCGTCCTCGACGAGAAGCGTCGCACGCTTCAGCACCGGGTAGATGACCGGCTCGTCACCGCTGTCGGGCGTGAGGATGACCTTCTTGCCCTTGTCGGTCTCGTCGATCGCGATGCGGCCATCGGCCTCGGCGATCGGCGACGCGCCCTTGGGGGTACGCGCCTCGAAGAGCTCCTGCACACGGGGAAGACCCTGCGTGATGTCATCCGCCGATGCCGAACCACCCGTGTGGAAGGTACGCATCGTCAGCTGGGTACCGGGCTCACCGATCGACTGGGCCGCGATGATGCCGACGGCCTCGCCGATGTCGACGGTCTTGCCGGTCGCGAGCGAACGGCCGTAGCACTGCGCGCAGACACCGACGGCGGAGTCGCAGGTCAGGACCGAGCGCACCTTGATGCTCTCGACACCGAGCCCGACGAGCTTGTCGATCAGCACGTCACCCACGTCGTCACCGGCCGAGGCGAGAACCTCGCCCGACTCGCTCACGACATCGGAGGCCAGCGTACGAGCGAACACCGAGTTCTCGACGTTCGCGTCGCGCACGAGCTCACCCTGCGAGTTCGGTGCGGCGATCGGGAGCTCGAGGCCCTTCGACGTGCCGCAGTCCTCTTCGCGGATGATGACGTCCTGCGAGACGTCCACCAGACGACGGGTCAGGTAACCCGAGTCGGCGGTACGCAGAGCGGTGTCGGCCAGACCCTTACGGGTACCGTGCGTCGCGATGAAGTACTCCGCAACCGACAGACCCTCGCGGTACGAGGAGATGATCGGACGCGGGATGATCTCACCCTTGGGGTTGTTCACCAGACCACGCATACCGGCGATGTTCCGGATCTGCAGCCAGTTACCACGAGCACCCGACGACACCATGCGGTTGATGGTGTTGTCCTCGGGGAAGTTCGCCTTCATGGCGGCCTGGACCTCGTCGGTGGCCTCGGTCCAGATCTTGATGAGCTCCTGGCGACGCTCGGAGTCGGTCGTCAGACCCTTCTCGTACTGCGACTGGACCTTCGCGGCCTGCTTCTCGTAGCCGGCGACGATCTCCGCCTTGTTCGGCGGGGTGAGGATGTCGCTCAGGGCGACGGTCACACCGGAGCGCGTTGCCCAGTAGAAACCGGCGTCCTTGATGCGGTCCAGCGAGGCAGCCGTCTCGACCTTGGGGTACTCCTCGGCCAGCTTGTTGACGATCTGCGACAGCTTGTTCTTGTCAGCCTGCTCGCGGACGAACGGGTAGCCCTTGGGCAGCGTGTCGTTGAAGATCGCCTGACCCAGCGAGGCGTCGACGAGACCGTGACGCTCGTAGCCCTCGGGGGCTTCGCCCTCGAGGAAGGTCAGACCGGGGATGCGGATGCGGATCTTCGCCTGCAGGTCGAGGGAACCCTCGTCCTTGGCCAGGATCGCCTCGCCCACGGAACCGAACGCACGCCCCTCACCGGCTGCGCCCTCCTTGACCGTGGTCAGGTGGTGCAGACCGATGATCATGTCCTGCGAAGGCAGGGTGACCGGACGGCCGTCAGACGGCTTCAGGATGTTGTTCGACGCGAGCATCAGCACGCGGGCCTCGGCCTGAGCCTCCACCGACAGCGGCAGGTGTACAGCCATCTGGTCACCGTCGAAGTCGGCGTTGAACGCCGCGCAGACGAGCGGGTGCAGCTGGATGGCCTTGCCCTCGACGAGCTGAGGCTCGAACGCCTGGATGCCCAGACGGTGCAGGGTGGGTGCACGGTTGAGCAGCACCGGACGCTCGCGGATGATCTCCTCGAGCACGTCCCAGACCTCGGGACGGGTGCGCTCGACGGCGCGCTTGGCCGCCTTGATGTTCTGCGAGTGACCGAGGTCGATCAGGCGCTTGATCACGAACGGCTTGAAGAGCTCCAGAGCCATCTGCTTGGGCAGACCGCACTGGTGCAGCTTCAACTGCGGGCCGACGATGATGACCGAACGGCCCGAGTAGTCGACACGCTTTCCGAGCAGGTTCTGGCGGAAACGACCCTGCTTACCCTTCAGCATGTCGCTGAGGGACTTCAGGGCACGGTTGCCGGTACCGGTGACGGGACGACCACGGCGACCGTTGTCGAACAGTGCGTCGACGGCCTCCTGCAGCATGCGCTTCTCGTTGTTGACGATGATCTCGGGGGCACCGAGGTCGATCAGACGACGAAGACGGTTGTTGCGGTTGATCACACGGCGGTACAGGTCGTTCAGGTCGGAGGTCGCGAAGCGGCCACCGTCGAGCTGGACCATCGGGCGCAGCTCCGGCGGGATCACCGGGACGACGTCGAGGACCATCGCGGCCGGGCTCATGCCGGTCTCGAGGAACGAGCTGACGACCTTGAGGCGCTTGATCGCACGGATCTTGCGCTGGCCCTTGCCCTCGGAGATCTGCAGACGCAGGTTCTCCGCCTCGGCGACGAGGTCGAACGCCGCGAGGCGACGCTGGATCGACTCGGCGCCCATGTAGGCCTCGAAGTACTGGCCGAAGCGGTCCTGCAGCTCGTGGAAGACGTCGTCCTCCGGGCGCAGAGCACCGACCTCGAGGGTGCGGAAGTCCTCCCACACGCGCTCCAGCTTCAGGATCGCCTCGTCGGCACCCTTGCGGATGAGCGACATCTCCTTCTCGGCGGCGTCCTTGACCTTCTTCTTGGCGTCGGCCTTGGCACCCTCTGCCTCGAGGGCAGCGAGCTCCTCCTCCAGCTTGGCCAGGCGCTCCGCGATCTTGGCATCGCGGCGGTCGCCGAGCGTCTTCAGCTCGAGGCGGATGTTGTTCTCCTGCGTGCCCAGGTCGCGGTGACGAGCTTCCTCGTCGACCGAGATGACCATGTAGGCGGCGAAGTAGATGACCTTCTCGAGGTCCTTCGGCGCCATGTCGAGCAGGTAGCCCAGACGCGAGGGCACGCCCTTGAAGTACCAGATGTGGGTGACGGGAGCGGCGAGCTCGATGTGACCCATGCGCTCACGACGGACGGAGCTCTTGGTGACCTCCACGCCGCAGCGCTCGCAGACGATGCCCTTGAAGCGGACGCGCTTGTACTTGCCGCAGGCGCACTCCCAGTCGCGGGACGGGCCGAAGATCTGCTCTCCGAAGAGACCATCCTTCTCCGGCTTCAGGGTGCGGTAGTTGATGGTTTCGGGCTTCTTGACCTCGCCGTAGGACCACGCGCGGATGTGGTCTGCGGTCGCCAGGCCGATGCGAAGCTCATCGAAAGTTGTGGACTCGAGCACTAGTTCTCCTGTGTCGGAAATTCTTTTTGAGAAGTCTGCTTCGGTGGGCCCGGAACGCGTGTCCCGGGCCCCCGAAGGATTAGATCTCGTCGATCGAGGCGGCCTCGAAGCGGCTGGAGATGTTGATACCGAGCTCTTCTGCGGCGCGGAACGCCTCATCGTCGGTGTCGCGGAGGTTCACCAGCGTGCCGTCGGCCGAGAGGACCTCGACGTTCAGGCAGAGCGACTGCATCTCCTTCATGAGCACCTTGAAGGACTCGGGGATGCCGGGCTCCTGGATGTTCTCGCCCTTGACGATCGCCTCGTACACCTTGACGCGGCCGAGGATGTCGTCGGACTTGATCGTGAGGAGCTCCTGGAGCGCGTATGCGGCGCCGTAGGCCTCGAGGGCCCACACCTCCATCTCACCGAAGCGCTGTCCACCGAACTGCGCCTTACCACCGAGCGGCTGCTGGGTGATCATCGAGTACGGACCCGTGGAACGTGCGTGGATCTTGTCGTCGACCAGGTGGTGCAGCTTCAGGATGTACATGTAGCCGACCGAGATCGGGGCCGGGAACGGCTCGCCGGAGCGGCCGTCGAACATCTGGGCCTTTCCGCTGGAGTCGATCAGGCGGACGCCGTCGCGCGTCGGGATGGTCGCGTCGAGGAGACCGGCGATCTCCTCCTCGCTCGCACCGTCGAACACCGGGGTGGCGACCTTCGTGCCGGGAGCGGCCTCGAATGCCTGCTCCGGCAGACGGGCTGCCCACTCCGGAGTGCCTTCGACCTTCCAGCCCTGCTTCGCGATCCACCCGAGGTGGGTCTCGAGGACCTGGCCGAAGTTCATTCGACCGGGGATGCCGAGCGGGTTCAGGACGATGTCGACCGGGGTGCCGTCCGCCATGAACGGCATGTCCTCGATCGGGAGGATCTTCGCGATGACACCCTTGTTGCCGTGACGGCCGGCGAGCTTGTCACCCTCGGTGATCTTGCGCTTCTGGGCGATGTAGACCACGACGCGGCGGTTGACCCCCGAGCCGAGCTCGTCGTCGCCGTCCTCGGCGTTGAACTCCTTGACCGCGATGATCGTGCCCTGCTCGCCGTGAGGCACCTTCAGGGACGTGTCGCGGACCTCGCGGCTCTTCTCGTTGAAGATCGCGCGGAGCAGACGCTCCTCGGCCGACAGCTCGGTCTCACCCTTCGGCGTGACCTTTCCGACGAGGATGTCGCCGGGGCGGACCTCGGCACCGATGCGGATGATGCCGCGCTCGTCGAGGTCCTTCAGCAGCTCCGGGCTGACGTTGGGGAGGTCACGGGTGATCTCCTCCTTGCCGAGCTTGGTGTCGCGGGCGTCGACCTCGTACTCCTCGATGTGGATCGAGGAGAGGGTGTCGTCCTTCACCAGGTCCTGGCTCAGGATGATCGCGTCCTCGAAGTTGTAGCCTTCCCACGTCATGAACGCGACGAGGAGGTTCTTTCCGAGGGCCAGCTCGCCGTTCTCGGTGGCGGGGCCATCGGCGATGACCTCTCCGACCTCGACGCGCTCACCGGCGTTGACGACGACCTTCTGGTTGTACGACGTGCCCTGGTTGGAGCGGTCGAACTTGCGGAGGTGGTACTCCTGCGTCCCGCCCTCGTCGAGCATGACGACGACGCGGTCTGCGGAGACCTCGGAGACGACACCGGCCTTGTCGGCGGTGAGCACGTCACCGGCGTCGATGGCCGTGTAGCCCTCCATACCGGTTCCGACGAGCGGCGAGTCGCTGCGCAGCAGCGGCACAGCCTGACGCTGCATGTTGGCACCCATGAGGGCGCGCTGTGCGTCGTCGTGCTCGAGGAACGGCACGAGCGAGGTCGCGACCGACACCATCTGGCGCGGGGAGACGTCGATGTAGCCGATGTCCTCCGGGAGGAACATGTCGACCTCGCCGCTGCCGCCCTTGGGGCGCGCCAGCACGTGGCTCTCGATGAAGCGACCCTTGGCATCGAGCGGCGCGTTGGCCTGCGCGATGTTGAAGTCGACCTCTTCGGAAGCCGTGAGGTAGTCGATGTGCTCGGTGACGACGCCACCCTCGACCTTGCGGTACGGGGTCTCGATGAAACCGAACGAGTTGATGCGCGCGAAGGTCGCGAGAGCACCGATCAGACCGATGTTCGGGCCTTCAGGCGTCTCGATCGGGCACATGCGGCCGTAGTGCGAGGGGTGGACGTCACGGACCTCGACGCCGGCGCGGTCACGGGAGAGACCACCCGGGCCCAGCGCGGAGAGACGACGCTTGTTCGTCAGACCGGCGAGCGGGTTGTTCTGGTCCATGAACTGCGACAGCTGCGACGTTCCGAAGAACTCCTTGATCGCGGCGACGACGGGACGCACGTTGATCAGGGTCTGCGGGGTGATCGCCTCGATGTCCTGCGTGGTCATGCGCTCGCGGACGACGCGCTCCATGCGGGACAGACCGGTGCGGACCTGGTTCTGGATCAGCTCGCCGACCGCGCGGATGCGACGGTTGCCGAAGTTGTCGATGTCGTCGGTCGCGAGACGGATCTCGGCCTTCTTGCCGCCGCGGATGCCCGTGAAGGTCTCCTCGGTGCCGGCGTGCAGGCGCACCAGGTACTTGATCGTGGCCACGATGTCCTCGACGGTCAGCACCGAGGAGGTCAGCGGCTGGTCCAGGCCCAGCTTGTGGTTGATCTTGTAACGACCGACCTTGGCCAGGTCGTAGCGCTTCGGGTTGAAGTAGAAGTTGTCCAGGAGCGCGCGGGCGGCCTCGGCGGCGACCTGCTCGCCCGGACGGAGCTTGCGGTAGATGTCGCGGAGCGCATCTTCCTTGGTGACGATCGTGTCCTTCGCGAGCGTCTCCTCGATCGAGGTGTAGCCGGCGAACTCGGCGAGGATCTCCTCGCTGGTCATGCCCAGTGCCTTGAGGAAGACGGTGACCGACTGCTTGCGCTTGCGGTCGACGCGCACGCCCACCTGGTCGCGCTTGTCGATCTCGAACTCGAGCCATGCGCCACGGCTCGGGATGACGCGCGCCGACACGATGTCCTTGTCGGACGTCTTGTCGGGGGTCTTGTCGAAGTAGACACCCGGCGAACGCACGAGCTGCGACACGACGACGCGCTCGGAGCCGTTGATGATGAACGTGCCCTTGTCGGTCTGCAGCGGGAAGTCGCCCATGAAGACCGTCTGGGTCTTGATCTCACCCGTGAGGTGGTTCATGAACTCGGCCTCGACGTACAGCGGAGCGGCGTAGGTCTTGCCACGCTCCTTGCACTCCTCGATCGAGTACTTCTCCGGCTCGAGGTAGGGGTTCGTGAACGACAGCTGCATCGTCTCGCCGAGGTCCTCGATCGGAGAGATCTCCTCGAAGATCTCGCCCAGACCGCTGTTCTCGTTGACGTCGGTGCGACCCTGCTTCTTGGCCTCGGCCACGCGCGCCTTCCAGGCGTCGTTGCCGACCAGCCAACCGAAGGACTCGGTCTGCAGGGCGAGAAGGTCAGGGACCGTCAGCGTGTCGGAGATCTTGGCGAACGAAAGACGGGAAGCTCCGCGTCCGTTCTTGGTGGTGGTGGATGTGGATGCGTTGCGAGCAGCAGCCAAGGGAATAACCTCCGTGAGCCCCGCAGGGCTTCTCGATTCCTTTGTCGTCAGGTGGAGTGTGCGCCCGGGAACTCGACAGATGCCGACCACCATATGAGGGCAGGGAGAAACGAGCGCAACTACTAACTATACGCACGATTATGCGACATGGCAAGCGCAGTCCTTGACCAATCTCGGAAGCTGCGGTATGAGTCTCCGATCGCCGGACCGGAACACATGCGGCCCGGCGATCGGAGGAGGTGATCTCAGGACGCGATGCCCAGCTCGTTGCCGGGGATCGACGCCAGCAGACGCCGCGTGTACGGGTCACGGGGATTCGTGAAGATCTCCTCCGACGTCGCCGCCTCCACGAGCCTGCCGTCCTTCATGACGCACACGTAGTCGCTGATCAGCCGCACCACCGCGAGGTCGTGGGAGATAAACAGGTAGCTCAGGCCGTACTCCCGCTGCAGGTCGCCGAGCAGCTTCAGGATCTGGTCTTGCACCAGCACGTCCAGCGCCGACACCGGCTCGTCGCAGACGATCAGATCCGGCGAGAGGGCGAGAGCCCGTGCGATCGCGACACGCTGTCGCTGGCCGCCGGACAGCTCGGACGGATACCGCCGCAGCATCGACTGCGGCAGGGCCACGTCGTCGAGCAGCTGCCGCACGCGCTTGCGCCGATCGGCGCCGCTCCCCCGCTTGTAGAACTCCAGCGGCTCGGCGATCAGGCGCTCGATCGTGAACATCGGGTTCAGGCTCGAGTACGGATCCTGGAAGATCGGCTGCACCTGCTGCCGGAACTCCTTCGTCTCCGCCCGGCTCAGCGACGCGATGTCCTTGCCCTCGTAGCGGATCAGCCCGCTCGTCGGCTCGATCACCTTCAGCAGCATCCGCGCGGTCGTGGTCTTGCCGGAACCCGACTCGCCCACGATCGCGACCGTCTCCCCGCGCGGGATCACCAGCGACACGTCGTCGACGGCCACGAAATCCTCGCCGCGGCCCCGCACCGGGTACACCTTGGTGAGATTCTCGATCTCGACGATGTTGTCCGCGGGGGCCGCCTCGACGACGGCATCGGCAGCAGCGACGGCATCGGCCGCCCGTTCCCGGGTCCGGAAGGCCTCGGGTCGCAGGCGTGCCGCCGCGACGGACGGGGCCGCCTTCACGAGCGACTGCGTGTACGGATGCTGCGGGTCCTCCAGGATCTGGCGCGCATCGCCCTGCTCCACCACCTTGCCGCGGTGCATCACGATCACCCGCTCCGCACGCTCGGCGGCGAGGCCCAGGTCGTGCGTGATGAGCAGCACCGCCGTGCCCAGCTCGCGCGTCATCTGCCCGATCTGATCGAGGATCGTCTGCTGCACCGTGACGTCGAGCGCGCTGGTGGGCTCGTCGGCGATCAGCAGTCGCGGCTTGCACGCCAGACCGATCGCGATGAGCGCACGCTGGCGCATGCCGCCGGAGAACTCGTGCGGGTACTGCTTCGCCCGCCGCGCCGGATCGGGAAGGCCCGCGGCGGTCAGCGCCTCGACCACCTTCGCCTGCACGTTCTGTCGGGTGGCGAGGCCATGCGCGAGCAGCGTCTCCGCCACCTGCGTGCCGATCTTCGCCACCGGGTTCAGGTTCGACATCGGGTCCTGCGGCACGAGACCGATGTCACGACCGCGGATCGTGCGCAGTTCGTGCTCGGGTGACCGCGAGATCTCCTTGCCGTCGAGCCGGATGCTGCCGGACGCGATCCGGCCTCCCCCGGCGAGCAGTCCGATGATGGCCATCGCGGTGGTGGACTTGCCCGAGCCGGACTCCCCCACGATCGCGACGGTCTCGCCGGGACGGATCTCGAGGTCGACGCCTTCGACGGCGTGCACGACGCCGTCCATGGTGGCGAAGTCCACGGCCAGTCCCTGGACCGACAGCAACGGTTCGGTCGACATCTGCTTCTCCTTCGCGGCGCTCACGGCACCGTCGTCCCGCGCGTTCATCGCGCCCTCGTCCGGGGGTCCATCGCCTCGCGCAGCGCTTCACCCAGCAGGGTGAAGCCGAGCGCCGTGACGGCGATGCAGATACCGGGGAGGAAGGCGAGCCAGGGCGCGATGGCGAGCTCGGCCTGCGCGTAGGTGAGCATGCGCCCCCACTCCGCCGTCTCGGGCCGTCCGCCGCCGAGGCCGAGGAACGACAGCGCCGCCGCATCGATGACCGCGGTGGCGAGCGTCAGGGTGCCCTGAACGATCACGGGTCCGATCGCGTTCGGCAGCACGTGCGACATGGTGATCTTGCCGCGACCCAGACCGAGCGTCTGCGCCGAGAGCACGTAGTCGCTGGAGCGCTGCTGCAGCATGGAGGCGCGCAGCAGCCGGGCGAAGATCGGCACCTGGGAGGCCCCGATCGCGATCATGATGGCGAACGGGGTCTGCCCGAGGATCGCGGCGATCGACACCGCCAGCAGCAGGTTCGGCACCGAGAGGATGATGTCGACGATGCGCATGATGAGCGTGTCGACCCAGCCGCCGAACGTGCCGGCGAGCAGACCGAGGATCATGCCGCCGACCAGGCCCATCGCCGTGGAGATGACGCCGATCATAAGAGACGCCTGCGCGCCCCAGATGAGCTTGGACAGCACGTCGCCGCCGAAGCGGTCGAGGCCCAGCGGGAACTGCGGCAGCTCCCCCGGTCCCGGGATGTAGGTCGGCGTGATGTACTTCGCACCCGGCAGCGCCGTCTCCGGGTAGGGAGCGATCAGGGGCGCGAGCGCGGCGATGAGCAGGAACGCCACCACGATGGCCGCGCCGATCCATGCCGTCGGGTTTCGGCGGAGGCGGCGGAACACGTCCCGCCAGAAGCCGCCGGAGCCGTTCTTCAGATCGGCCTGGGCGATGGCGACGGTGTCGATGCTGCCGCCGCTCTCCGCGGAGGGGCCCTGGGCGGGCGGGAGCGCGATGGTCATGCGACCGCCTCCTTTCGGACGATGGGGAGGGACATCACTGCACCCTCACTCTCGGGTCGATGAAGCTGTAGGAGACATCGACCGCCAGGTTGATCAGCGCGTACGCGATCGCGATGAAGATGATGAAACCCTGGAGGACCGGGAAGTCCCTGGTGAAGATCGCTCTCGCCAGGAACGAGCCGATTCCGGGGAAGGCGAACACCGTCTCGGTGAGCACCGCCCCCGAGATCAGGAGCCCGGTCTGCAGGCCGATCGTGGTGATCACCGGGAGCATGGCGTTGCGCAGGATGAAGCGGTTCCGCAACGTCGGCGATCCGACACCCTTCGCGCGGCCGGTGCGCACGTAGTCGGCGTTCTGCACTTCCAGGACGCTGGCCCTGGTGATGCGGACGATGATCGCGAGCGGGATGGTGCCGAGCGCGAGCGCCGGGAGGATCAGGTGCAGGATCGCATCCCATGCGGCATCGAACTCGCCGGTGATGATGCCGTCCCACACATAGAACCCGGTGGGATGGGTCGCGTCTATTCGTGGATTCTGGCGCCCGTCCGACGGCAGCCATCCCAATTGCACCGCGAAGACGTACTTCAGGATGAACGCGAGGAAGAACACCGGGATGGTGATGCCGATCAGGCTCAGCACCACCGACGCGTGGTCGGTGAACTTCCCGTGGCGGCGGGCGGCCCAGTACCCCAGCGGGATGCCGATGCCCACCGCGAAGATGAGCGCCATGACGCTCAGCTCCAGCGTCGCGGGGAACCGGCGGAGGAACTCCTCCGTCACCGGTCGGTTGGTCTGGATGGAGGTGCCGAAGTCTCCCTGCAGGAGGCGTCCGATCCAGATGAAGTACTGCTCGATGAGGGGCTTGTCGAAGCCGTAGAGCTCGTTGACTCTCGCGACGGCCTCGGGTGTGGCCTTCTCGCCGAGCAGGGCGACCGCGGGGCCGCCGGGGAGGGCCCTGACCCAGGCGAACAGCAGGATGCTGAGCCCGAACAGGGTGGGGATGAGGAACAGCAGTCGCCTGCCGATGGTGCGCAGCACGAAGATCTCCGTCGATCAGAAGGTACGCCGTTCCCCCGGTCCCGCTGAATGCGCGGGACCGGGAGAGCGTCGTATCAGGTGGTCAGGCCTACTTGGTGAGGACGATGTCCGTGAAGACCTCGTCGTTCACCGGGCTGGCGGGATAGCTCTTCACGCGCGGGTCGAACGCCAGGGTCGGCGCCGGGTGCGCGAGCGGGACGCCCGGGATGAACTGGGCGACCATCTCGTTGATCTCCTCGTAGAGCGCCGTCTGGTCCTCGAGGTTGGAGACGCCGCGCGCCTCGTTCAACTTCTGGAACAGCTCGGGGTTGTCGAAGCCCCACTCGGAGCTCTGCTGGCCGAAGAAGACGCCGACGAAGTTGTCGGTGTCGTTGTAGTCGCCGGTCCAACCGAGCAGATGGATGCCGTGGTCCGAGGTGCCGGTGGTGCGGTCGAGGTACTCGACCCACTCCTCCGAGACCGGGGTGGTCTCGACGCCGACCTCGGAGAGCTGGGACGACAGCACCGTGAAGATCTGCTCGGGGTCCGGCATGTAGGGACGCGAGACGTTGACCGGGTAGTTGAAGGTGAGCTTCAACGGGTTCGCCTCGGTGTAGCCCGCCTCGGCCAGCAGCGACTTCGCCTTCTCGGGGTCGTAGTCGTAGGTCGTGACATCGGGGTTGTAGCCGTTGACGACCTCGGGCACGAACTCGATCGCCTTCTGCGTGCCCTCCGGCAGCACCTGGCTGATCAGCGCATCCTTGTCGACCGCGTACGAGAGGGCCTCACGGACCTTCGGGTCCTGCAGCTCCGGGACCGCCTGGTTGAAGGCGAGGTAGAGGATCGTGAACGGCGGACGCGACACCATGGTGAAGCCGTCGTCCTCGAGCGCCTTGGTATCAGCGGGGCCGACCAGGTCGTAGCCGTCGATCGATCCGGACTCGAGCGCCTGGCGGCGAGCGGTCGGGTCGTCGATCGTGCGGAAGATGATCTCGTCGACCTGTCCCTTGTCTCCCCAGTACCCGTCATAGGACTTGAGCGTGACCTGCTCGCCCGGTGCCCATTCCTCGAAGGCGTAGGGCCCGGTGCCGACGGGGTGACCCATCGCATACTCGGAGAGCTGCGGGGCCTCGGCGGAGCCGCTGACCTCATCCGCGCCGAACTCCTGCATCGCCGAGGGGCTCTGCATGGCGAAGGCCGGCAGCGAGAGCGAGGCGACGAAGCCGGCGAACGGCTTGTTCAGCTCGATCGTGACCGAGTTCTCGCCGTCGGGGGTGCAGGACTTGTACACGGCATCCGCCGCGTTCGAGGCGTACCCCTTGAAGAGCTTGTTGTAGTAGTAGCCGAAGGCCTCGGACGCGGCGAGCCCTGTCCAGTTGAACCAGCGGTCGAAGTTCACGCAGACGGCCTCGGCGTTGAACGGCGTGCCGTCCTGGAACGTGACGTCTTTCTTCAGCTCGAAGGTATGGGACATGCCGTCCTCGGACGACTCCCACGACTCGGCGAGGAGCGGTGCCGGGTCGGCGGTACCGGGCTCGGTGCCGACGAGACCTTCGAAGATCTGACGCGAGACGCGGAAGCTCTCGCCGTCCTGCGCGAAGGCGGGGTCGAGACTCGCCGGGTCGGAGGAGGCGGCGAAGACGAACGTGCCGTCGACGTCGCCGGAACCTTCAGACCCTTCGTCACCACGCTCGCTGGCGACACAGCCCGCGAGGGCGAGCGCAGCGATCGTGGCTCCGGTTACGGCGATGAGTCCTCGCCGACGCTTGACTGATTGGTGCATTGTGTGACCTTCCCTGTCGGGCGCTTCGTTGCGCGTCCCGAGGCTTCTTCGCCTCGGGGACGGTGATGACTCGACGGTACCCAGCAGATCCTCAGATGCCAAACGCATCCATGTTGCAATCCGATATCGGCGCAGCCCGCACCGATCCGGTAGTGTCCAGATCGTGCCAGACACCACCCCGCTCGCCGTCTGCTTCGGCGAGGGCATGGTCGCCCTCGTCGCCGCCACCGCCGGTCCGCTCGAGGACTGCCGGACCTTCCACCGCTCCCTCGCGGGCGCCGAGTGGAACACCGCGATCGCCCTGGCCTCGGCGGGCATTCGCACCTCGGTCCTCTCCCGTGTGGGCGACGACGGATTCGGACGCTTCCTCCTCGCCGAGTTGCACGCCCATGACGTCGACGCCTCCGCGGTCGAAGTCGACGGCGACGCGCCCACCGGCCTCTACGTGAAAGAACTCTCGGCCCGTGACGACGGAGCGGTCGACGGCACCATGCACTATTACCGTGCCGGCTCCGCCGCCGCAGCCCTCTCACCGCAGACGCTGACCACACCGGCGGCATCCGCCCTCCTCGCCGATGCCGCACTCGTGCATACCTCGGGCATCACGCCGGCGCTCTCTGCCTCGGCGCTCGCGGCCCAGGAGGCCCTGTTCGCGGATCGACGATCCGACCGGCTGCTCAGCTTCGACCTGAACTGGCGACCGGCGCTCTGGCGCGGCCGCGAGGCGGAGGGCAGGAGGATCGTCTCCGACTTCGCACGCCGGGCCGACGTCGTGTTCTGCACCAGGCCCGACGCGGAAGCCGTGTTCGGGACGAGCGATCCGCAGCAGCTGCGAGCACTCTTCCCTGAGCCGCGGTATCTGCTCGTCACCGATTCGAGCGGGGCCGTGGCGTTCGACCGCACGGAGACCGCCGAGAGCGACGCGCTGGACGCACCCGTGGTGGAGACCATCGGGGCCGGAGATGCCTTCGCGGCCGGCTTCCTCGCCGGGATCCTCACCGGCCTGTCGCTGGCGGGGAGCGTCGCCCGAGGGCACCGCATCGCGACGCGTGCCCTGGTGAGCACGCGCGATCACGTGGACTGAGGCGCGTCGCCGCGGACGGAGAGATCCCCGCGGGGAGGAACAGCTACGCCCACAACTCCGCCTCACGCAGCGGCCTCCGCCCGACGAGGCGGATACCGATCATCAGGTGCGGCGTCGTGTGGGAACGGCGTCGTGGGTCCGCTGAAGCGAGACCGCAACCGGTTCGCCGCGGTGCTGCACGACACGCACGAACAGCACGTCGACGAGCGCGAGCTGAGCGATGCGGCTCGACATCGCGGCCATCCGGAACGGCGATTCGTGCGCGTGCGTGAGCAGCACGACATCGGCTGCGAGCGCCAGCGGCGAGTCCGGTGCGCTGGTGACCGCCACGGTGAGGGCTCCGGCATCGCGCGCGACTTCGAGGGCACGCAGCGTCTCCGCGGTCTCTCCGCCGTGGGAGAACGCGATCGCCACATCGTCGGCAGTCCGCAGCGAAGCCGTCGTGACCGCGAGATGCGGGTCCGCCGAGTGCGACACGGAGCATCCGATACGTGACAGCTTCAACTGCAGGTCCTGCGCCGTCAGCGACGACGCCGCCTGACCGAAGAGGTCGATGTGCCGCGCGTCGACCACGGCGCGGGCGACCCGATCGAGGGCGAGGGGGTCGAGCGCCAGGGCGGTCTTCTCGATGGCGTCGATCTCCTGCGCAGCGAGCTTGGCGGCGATCGCCGCTGGACCGTCGTCGGGATCGATCGCCGTGGTGTCCAGACCGAACCGGGCCTGCTGCGCCTGTTCCAGGGTGACCGCGCGGGCGACTGCGACCCTGAGCTCCCGGTACCCGCTGTATCCGAGCGCCTGGGCGTACCGGGCGACCGTCGACAGCGACGTGCGGCAGAGCTGGGCGAGATCGTTGATCGCCAGGTCGACGACGAGTGTCGGGTCTCCCAGGATCGTCTCCGCGACGCGCGCTTCGGCGGCGCTCACCTTGGGAAGTGAGCGCCGCACCCGAGCGAGAACGTCGTCGTCCATGGAGGGAATCCCGTCTCAGCCGGCGCTGGTCATCCTCTGCTGCACCGGGAACCGCCCCAGGAGTGCTTCACGCGCCGTCTGCGCACCGAGCCTACTGGCTGCGGCGACCTCGATCGTCGGCAGCGGCAGCGGATTCGCCGTGGGGAGGCCGACGTTGACGACCACCGCACGAGGATCACGCACAGCGGCACGCTCGACGAGTGCACGCTGCGCGGCGTCCGTGTCGGGACGATCGATCAGCAGCACCGTCGTGCCTGCGGCTGCGGAGACCTCGTCGATCACGCGGTCCTGTTCAGAGACCGGGGCGGATGCCACGTCGAGGCGCACCCGCAGGCCATCTCCGGCCAGCGCACTCGCGACGTACGACCCCGCGCTGTCGACGGCGAGCGTCGAGCGTCGACGTGCGTCGATGACGGCGAGTTCGGACGTCGCCTGCGGGGCGTCGCCGGAGACGGTCACCACGCGGCGCACGATCTCCGCCGCGTCGAAGGGCTCGATCGGCTCGTGCGTCTGCTCCGCAGCGACGCGGAGCTTGGCGGCGAGGGATGCGACCCTGGCTGCCGCCTCCTCGACACGCGCCCGCGAGAGCGAACCGTCGCGCAGCGCGGCGACGATCCCGTCTCTGGCGGCGCGGAAGTCCTGCTCGTCCTGGTCGGGAAGAGCGGCATCGCCCGGATTCGTCGGGTTGCCGATGCAGAGGAGGTCTGCGCCGGCAGCGAGCGCCTGGGCTGCTCCCCCGCCGAGTCCGACCGTCTCACGGATCGCGGCCATGTCGAGGGCGTCCGTGATGATGACGCCGTCGTAGCCCCAGTCGCGCAGCATGCCGAGCACGCGCGGGTTGAGGGTGGCGGGCTGCTCGCCCCACGCCGGAACCACGATGTGCGCGGTCATGACCGCGTCGACGCCGGCATCGACCGCAGCGCGGAACGGTTCGAGGTGCACCCGTTCGAACTCGTCGAGATCCAGAGTGATCTCGGGGAGCGCGTGGTGCGAGTCCATGTGGGTGTCGCCGTGGCCCGGGAAATGCTTGACGCAGGCGGCCACCGCCCCGTCCTGGATACCGTCGATCGTCGCCACCACGTGCCGTGAGACGAGCGCCTCGTCAGCACCGAAGGCCCGCACGCCGATCACCGGGTTACGGGGGTCGGTGTTGACGTCGGCGACCGGACCGAGCACCACGTTGGCCCCGACGGCGCGCACCCGACGCGCGAGTTCGGCGCCGGTCTTCTCCGACGCGACGAGGTCGTCGAGCAGACCGAGCTGGGCGGCGCCCGGAACCGTCGAGCCGGTGGCGGACTCGAGCCGGGTGACGCTGCCGCCTTCCTCGTCGATGCCGATCAGGGCGTCGGGGTTCGCGTCGAGGATCGCGGCGCTGAGGGCGGGAAGACCCGCGCCGACGTTCTGACCGAAGTACACGACCCCGGCCAGTCCGTCGCGCAGCTCGTCGCGGAGCCACTCCGGGGCTTCCGTGCCGAAGAAGCCCGGCCACAGCACGCCGTTCGCGAGGCGTTCGAGGTCGTCGGTCATCCCTTCACCGCTCCCGCCACCATGCCGGAGGCGAGCTTGCGCTGCACCAGCACGAAGAAGATCATGACGGGCACGGTGATGATCGTCGACGCGCCCATGATGCTGCCCCAGTCGTTGGAGTGCAGGCCGAAGAACGACTTCAGACCGATGGAGACCGTGTACTGGTCGGTCTGCGCGCCCAGGATGGTCATCGCGAAGATGAACTCGTTCCACGCGGTGATGAAGCTGAAGATGCTGGTCGCCACGAGGCCGGGCATCACCAGCGGCAGCAGCACCGATCGGAACATGCGCCACCAGCTCGCGCCGTCGATGTACGCGGCCTCCTCGAGCTCGACCGGGACGGCGGCGACGAAGCCGCGGAGCATCCAGATGCCGAACGCGAGCGACAGTGCGACGTACACGACCATCAGGCCGAGGATGCTGTTGAGCAGACCGAGGCTCTTCACCTGGAGGAAGAGCGGGATGACGAGCGCCTCGAGCGGCACCATCTGCACGATCAGGATCATCATCAGGATCGTGGTGCGGAACTTGAACTTGAAGCGCGCGACCGCGACCGCGGCGAGCAGGCACACGAGCGCGCTCACGAGGACCGTGACGAGCGCCACGATCGCCGAGTTGCGCAGGTAGGTGCCGAATCCGCCGTCGGTGAGCACGAAGGCGAAGTTGTCCCACGTGAACTCCTGCGGGAGCAGTGTCTGGCCACCGCTGGACGCCTTGCCGTCGAATGCGCTGGAGACCATCCAGTAGACGGGGAACAGCGTGAAGATCAGGACGGCGGCGACCGCGATCCCGATTCCGATGCGGGAGCGGAGCCTCGGGCGCGGGTTCACAGCTCGTCCTCCTTCATGAGGGAGCGGATGTAGACGATCGTGATGCCGATCAGCACCAGCGTGAGCAGCACGGCGAGCGCCGCACCGAAGCCGTAGCGGTTCTGGCCGAAGGACTCCACATACGACCAGACGCCGAGGTTGAGCACCTGACGGTTGCCACCCCCACCGCCGGGCATCAGGTACACCTGCGCGAAGACCTTGAAGTCCCAGATGGTCGACAGGATGATCACGACCGAGAAGACGGGCTTGAGCGTGGGGAAGATGATCTTCCAGAATCGACGCCAGGCGCCGGCACCGTCGAGAGCGGCGGCCTCGAGCATCTCCTTCGAGACACCGAGCAGGCCGGCCAGCACCGTGATGGCGACGAACGGGAAGCCGTGGTGCACCACATTGAGGAGCACGATGGCGTAGAACGACCACTGGTTGGTGAACCAGTTCACCGGGTCGTCTATGAGACCGAGGTCACGCAGCACCGTGTTGAAGATGCCGCGGTCGGCATCGAAGATGAAGGTCCAGACATAGGTTCCGGTCACGGCGGGCATCGCCCAGGCGACCATGATGCAGCTGGAGACGATGACGCGCCAGGTGGTGCCGAGGCGTGCGAGCAGGAGCGCGACGAGCGTGCCGACGGCGACCGTGACGAACACGGCCACGGCGGCGAACCCGACGGTGTTGGGCAGCACCACCGTCCAGAGGGTCGGGTTGGTGAGCGCCTCGACGTAGTTGTCGAGACCGATCCAGTTGTTCTCACCGGTGTTGATCTCGCGCAGACCGTAGTCCTGCAGCGAGTAGATGAACACCTGGACGAGCGGCCAGAGCATGAGCACCGCAAGGATGGCCAGCCCGGGCGCGAGAAGGAGCCAGGGGCGGGCCGCGACGATCGAGAGACCGCGTCGCTTCCGGCCGCCGGCCACGGAGGCGGAGGTGGACTCCGCCTTCGTGGCCGGCAGTGGCGCTTGCACCATCGACATGGAAGGGATGCTTCCTTACTTCTGGTTGAGGAGTTCGGTCATCTCGGCGGCGGCGTCCTTCGTCGCGGTCGCGACGTCCTTCTGTCCGCTGAGGATGGCCTGGATCATGGAGTTGGTCGTCTTCTTCGCCTGCACGGCTCCGAAGTTCGGGGTGACCGGAACGGATGCTCCGCCGTCGACCATCTGCTCGGCGAACGGTGCGACCAGCGGGTCGGTCGAGGCCAGCGCCTCTTCCATCGCGGACTGGACGCCCGGGAAGTAGCCGGTCTCGTTCGACCACTGCTCGGCGAACTCGCCGGTGGTCATGAGCTTGACGAACTCCCACGCCAGGTCGGCGTTCTTGGTCGTGTTGAAGACCGAGAGGTGCGATCCGCCGAGCACGGACGGAGCGATGCCACCGTCTTCGCCCGGGATGACGGCCGCGCCGATCTTGCCCTCGAGGTCGGGGTTCGCCTCGACGAGCGACTTCGGCGTCCACGAGCCCGAGAGCATCATGGCGACGTTGCCCTGGGTGAACGCGTCACGGAGGTCGGTCTCCTTCCAGGTGGTCGCACCCGCGGAGGAGAAGCCGTGCTCGGTGGCCAGGCCGGTGTAGAACTCGATGCCGGCCTGCGACTCCGTGCTGTCCAGCTCGCTGGTCCAGGTCTTGCCGTCCTTCGTGGCGATCTCGCCGCCGGCGCCCCAGACCCAGGGGTAGACCTGGAACTCGGCGTCGCCCGGGACCGGGAAGGGGAGCATGTCGGGCTTGGCGGCCTTGATGGCGTCGCCCGCAGCAACGATGTCGTCCCACGTCTTCGGGGCCTCGAGTCCGAGCTCCTCGAACACGTCGGCGCGGTAGACGAGCGAGCGGACGCCCGCGTACCACGGCATGCCGTACAGCTCGCCGTCGTAGGTGCCGGCGACCTCGAGGCCCTCGACGAGGTCGTCGCGGAGGCCCTTCTCGGCATCGACGTACTCGTCGAGCGGCTCGAGCGCACCGGCGTCGGCGAACTCGGCGGTCCAGGTGGTGCCGGTCTCGGCGATGTCGGGGGTCGTGTCGCCGGCGATGGAGGTCACGAAGCGGTCGTGGGCGTCAGCCCACTGGATCTCCTCGATCTTGACCGTCGCGCCGGTCTCCTTCTCGAAGGCGTCGGACACCTTGTCGTAGAAGGCGGAGGCGTCGGGGTTCGTGCCCTTCATGATCCAGACGGTGAGTTCCTGACCCTTGCCGTCGGTGGAGCCGGTGTCGCTGCCGCCGGCGCAACCGGCGAGGGCGAGCGTGGCCACGGCGCCGAGCGCCACGGCCGAGAGAATGCGCTTGTGCATTGCGGGGATCTCCTCTTTGAAAAGTCCTGGCAAGCATCGGGTACTCACCGGGGGTTAGGAAAAAGTATCCACGACTAACTAATTGCCTGCAAGTTCCTCTCACAATCGTCACGCGGCCGTAACATCAGCTTCTCCCGGTAGGCTCCCCGGATGGTTCGCCGCACCCCTGACAAGGACCGTTCGACGGTCGCCCGCCACGCGACGCTCCCCTCCCGCCGGCCCGCCAGAGGAATCCTGAAGATCGCCGGCATCACCCTGGGCATCGTGCTCGTCTCCGCGATCGCGGTCGCTGCCTTCGTCGTGACCGACTACTTCAACCGCTTCAATGAGGGCGCCGTCACCCTGGAAGGGGCGCCCGAGGTCGAGCCGCCCTCGATCAGCGCGTACCCCGGCGAGTTCAGCATGCTCATCATCGGGACCGACGAGTGCGGTGAGGTGTCGACAGGGCTCCTCGCCGCGCGATGCTCGGAGGCCGACGGGGGGATCCTCAACGACGTGAACCTGCTCGTGCACGTGTCGGCCGAGCCCCGCAACGTCACGGTCGTCTCGCTCCCGCGCGACCTCATGATCCCCACACCCGAGTGCACCAGGGAAGACGGATCAGTCGCCTCGGAGACGAGCAAGTCGCAGATCAACTCGATATATCAGAACGCCGGGATGTCGTGTGTGGCGAAGAGCGTCACCGAGCTCACCGGCATCGAGATCCCCTTCGCCGCGAAGATCGACTTCGACGGGGTGATGGAGGTCACCGACGCCATCGGCGGGGTCGAGGTGTGCATCGGCGGCGAGGGCATCCGCGACGAGCACACGTCGATCGACTGGGAGCCGGGACTGCGCACGGTCTCCGGCTACGAGGCACTGCAGTTCATCCGCACACGGCACGGCGTGGGTGACGAGAGCGACATGGCGCGCGTGTCGAACCAGCAGCAGTACATGTCGCGCCTGGTGAAGAAGATCATGAGCGACGAGGTGCTCTCCGACCCGGGGAAGGTGCTCGGGCTCGCTGACACGATCGTCGACAACATCGACCCCAGCGACGAGTTGGGCAACCCCGTCCGACTCGCACAGCTCGCCCTCTCGATCAAGGACGTGCCGTTCTCCGAATTCGTCTTCCTGCAGTATCCGGTGTTCGCCGATCCAGACGACTCCGACCGCGTCGTCCCGAACCGGGACGCCGCGGCCAGCATCTGGGACGCGTTGAAGGCCGGGCAGCCCGTGCAGCTCACCGGGGACGTCAGCAACAACGGAGGCGTCGAGCTCGTGGAGCCCGCGCCGGGAACCGCCCCCGAGGTTCCCGCGACCGACCCTCCGACCACCGACGCCCCGACCACCGACGCCCCGGCGACCGACGCCCCGGCGCCCCGTGCGACGCTCGACTCGGCCATCTCCGGCCAGACGGCGGAGCAGGAGACGTGCGCGAACGGCAAGCAGCGCTGAGCCGCATCGCCAGCGCGTAGGCTCGTGCCCATGGGCCGGACGAGATCGCGCGACACCGAGCATCCCCAGGTCCGGTTGGATCACGGCGGCGTCGCCAGCATCATCCCGTCGGAGTTCACGAGCGGCTTCGAGCTGATCGTCGACGGCACGCCGCAGTCGCACGTCGATCTGGACGACCCGACGCACCTGCACTTCGAGTACATCGTGCGCATGGGGGCGGTGATCGACCAGCTGCCGCCCGGCCCGCTGACCGCCGTGCACCTCGGAGCCGGCGCCCTGACGATCCCGCGCTATATCGAGAGCACGCGTCCCGGTTCGCGCCAGCAGGTGATCGAGCTCGAGGCCCCGCTGGCTCAGCTGGTGCGGGAGCACCTTCCCCTGCCGAAGGGCGCGCCGATCCGGATCAGGATCGGCGATGCCCGCGAAGGCGTGGCGAAGCTGCCGAGCGGACTGCAGGCCAGCTGCGACCTCGTCGTCTCCGACGTGTACTCCGGAGCCCAGACGCCCGCCCACCTCACCAGCGTCGAGTTCTACCGTGAGCTCGCGGAGCTGCTCGCGCACGGCGGCGTGCTCCTCGTCAACGTCGCCGACGGCCCCGGTCTCGCCTTCGCCCGCCGACAGGCCGCGACCATCGCAGACGTGCTCCCCGAGATCGGCATCCTCGCCGACACACAGGTGCTCAAGGGCCGGCGGTTTGGCAACCTCGTCGTCGCGGCCTCGGCCGCTCCCCTGCCGACGGAATGGCTGCCGCGCATCCTGGCCGCCGGTCCCCACCCCGCGAAGATCGCGCAGGGCGCCGAGGCGGACGCCTTCCTCCACGGGGCGCGGATCGTGACCGACGCCGACGCCATCGCCTCCCCGCGACCCGACGCCTCGCTCTTCCTGCGCTGAGCCACGAGCGTCTCCGGCGTCCGAGGAGAGGCACGATCGGTGACAGCAGCGCCGGGGCGCCGTGTGTCGCAGAGAGGATGCGGAGACCAGGGCGCGCCGCCCCGACGACCCCGTCACCGGAAGGCAGACTGGTGGGGGACGCTGCGGAAGGAGAGCAATGAGTTTGATCCGGGGATACGACCAGGACACCCTCCGCGAGAAGGTCGATCTCGATGAGTGCGAGGCACGACTCGCGGAGATCGATTCGCAGCGCAGTCTGCCCGCTCTGCTGGAGCGCGTGTGGCTGCTGAAAGTGCTCGACCGCCTCGACGAGGCGCTCGCGCTGGCCGATGAGACGGTGCGTCAGGCGCGCATGGCCGGCACCCGGAAGGACGTTCTGCGCGCCCGCGTGCTGCACGCCACGATCCTGCAGTATCGGGGCGCGCACGCCGCAGCCGAACAGGAGCTCTCGACCTGCGCGACCGAGGCGGAGGGGCAGCGCTGGCTGTCGATCGCCGCGTTCGCGTACCAGCACCACGGCAAGAACGCCTACGACGCAGGCGACTACGAGACCGCCAGGGAGAGCTTCAAGCAGTCGTTGTTCCTCCGGCGTGAGTCGGGTGCGGAAGACCGCGAGCTCGAGACAGCGCTCCTGGCCATCGAGGCTGTCGAGCGGCGCCGCCCGCCGCAGCTCATCGCGGGCTGAGTCTTCGTGCCACCGCGATGTCGGCGGCATGGCTTAGCCTGATCGCATGGCGGAACTCGACCGTGTGCGCGTCTGGGGCGAAGCACTGATCAAGCTGCACCTCGACGACAGCTGGTCGTTCGGCTTCGACAACGCCAAGCGGCGGGCCGGGCAGTGCGACTACACGAAGAAGCGCATCACCGTGTCCCGCTATCTCGCCGCACGCTTCGAAGACGACGACATCCATCAGGTGCTGCTGCATGAGGTCGCGCACGCCCTCGCCGGTCACGCCGCTGCGCATGGTCCCGCGTGGAAGCGCGTCGCCCGTGATCTCGGCTACGTCGGGGGAACGACCCACCACGGTGAGACGGCCGTGGAGCTCGCCCCCTGGGTGGGCAGCTGCCCCGCAGGTCACGTCACCTACCGGCACCGCCGCCCGACGAGACCGACATCGTGCGCCCGGTGCTCGCGCACATTCGACTCCCGTCATCTCTTCGCCTGGACCCGACGGGAGATCTCGACCGACGTGCGCCTCGCCGCGCAGATGCCGCGCTGACCGCGGCTCAGCCCTTCGGCTCGTCGCGGCTCTCCGCATCGGTCGTCAGTGCTGCGCCGGGTTCGACGGCCGCGCCGGAATCGACCACTGCGCCGGAATCGACCGCCGCGCCGGATTCCACGGTCACATCGGCAGCGCTGCGCCGACGACGCAGCAGGGCTGCGATCGCGCGCCAGCCGACCAGGAACGCCCCGAGCACGAGCGTCGCCACGATGATGAACGGCAGCTCCGCCGTGTCGCCGCTGAGCACACGGATGAGCATCCCACCCGCGACCGTGACGACCCACACCACTGCGCCCCATGGCAGCGACCAGGGACGACGGGGTCGGCCGGGCAGCAGCGCGGCGAGGAGATGGCCCACGAGCAGAGCGATCAGGAACGGCCATGCCGTGAGCAGGAACCCCGCAGGGTTCTCATCGTGGGACGCGCGACCGATCGCGGCGAAGATCAGCACGAGCACGACATCGACGACGACAGCGGGAAGGTACCTCATGCCACGACCCTACGTGCCCGCGGCCGTGTCGGCGCCTGCCCCGCGGTGACCGGCGGAGATCTCCGTGTCGGGAGGATGTCCTGCGGCCGCGCGTCCGCCCGTCGGGGAGAAATCCTCCGAACGGGGTGGGCATGCGCATCAGTCGAAGCGGACGAACGATCCCTCGTGGAGCACCGGGACGACGTCGACCGCATCGAGGACGGCGGCATCCGCCACGGAGGTCGGAATCAGACCCGATGCTTCGATGCGGGCGGTCGCGACGACGCCGGCGGCGAGCTCACGGCCGGATCCGCTCGCACCGATCATGTGCCGCACCGCGCCGCGCAGGGCGTGGAAGCCCTCGGCGGCGACCGCGGCGTCCGGAGCCGTGTGATCGATACCCCGATCCGAGAGCGCCGAGACGATCGCACCGGCCCCGAGCTGATCCTCGACGGCGAACCGCAGCGCACCCGCCTCATCCAGCTCGCCGGCCGCGATCACCGCGACAGAGGTGCGTGCCTGCCGTCGCTCCTGGATGGTCTGCACGGCCCGTGCGACGGCCGCCGCGTTGCGGATGCCGCCGACGAGCACCGTCGCCTCGGAGGGAGCCGCAGCGACGACGGCCGCCCCGTTCCGCGACCACCCCTCCGCCTCCGCGAGCGCGACCGCAGAGCCGGACGCCGTGGCATCGATGACCGTGGAGGAGAACCGCAGCACATCGACGACCACGACGACGTCGGCATCGGCGAGGCGGGCGAGACCCGCGGTGCCCCAGTCGAGGCGGACCTGATAGGTGGACTGATCGAACGGCGACGGCATCCGACAAGCCTAGAGGCGTCAGTCCGCCGCGAGCGCCTCGACCGGGGCCACCCTGGTCGCCAGTCGGGTGGGCGTCGCCGCCGCCACCAGCGTCAGCACCGCCGTCGCGACGACGATGATGGCGACGGGGATCCACGGGATCTGCGGAGCGATGAGTCCCGCGGGAACGAAGTCCGGCAGGGTCGGCACCGATCCGAGCAGCGACTGCGCGGCTATCCAGCCGTATGCCACGCCCAGGACGAGTCCCGTCAGCGTCGCGGCGACCGTGATGTGGGTCGCCTCCAGCAGCACCATCCGTCGCACCTGGCGATTGGACAGCCCGATCGAGCGCAGCAGCCCCAGTTCGCGACGACGCTGCACCACGCCGATAGTGAGCAGGTTTACGAGCCCGACCGCCGCGATCACGGCCGAGACGGCGACCAGCACCATCATCACCGCCGCAAAGGCGTCCATCGGGGCGAAGAACGCCGCAGGAACCTCTCCGGTGGTCTGGCTCATCATCAGCCGCTTGGCCGACTCGAGGGCCACGGCGAACATCGTCACCAAGGTCACGCCCATGACCACGCCGATCGCCATCCTCGACGAGCGTTCCGGGTAGCGCAGCGCATTCTCGGCCGCGAGACGAGCCGTCGCGCTCGATCCGAACATCCGCCCCACCAGGCGCAGCACCGGCGGCATGAACAGCACGGATCCGAGCGCGAGCCCCGTGAAGGAGAGCACACCGCCGAAGAAGGCGACGACGACCCCGAGCGGCGTGACGAGACCGATCAGCACCCCGCCCACGAGGAGCGCGGCACCGGCGACGAGCAGCACCCAGGCGCCGATGTGCCGACCCGGCGTGCCGGAGACATCATCGTGCGTGCGCTCGACAGACCCGCCGAGCGCCTGCAGAGGCGTGACCGACAGCACACGGCGGGAACCCGCCCATGCCGCCGCCCAGGTCGTGAGGGCGACGCCGATCGCCGGCAGCGCCACGAACGGCTGCGCGAGGGAGAAGTCGGTCGGGGCGTTGGCGATCAGCTGCCCGCCGACCTGCACCCCGACGACCGCGAGCACGAGACCCGCGAGCATGCCGACCGCCGCGCCGAGAAGCCCGACGACGAGCCCCTGCTTCCCGACCTGAGCCCGCTGCGAGCGCGCGGTCGCCCCGATCAGACGCATGAGCGCGATCTGACGGGTGCGTCCGGCGATGATCGTCGAGAAGGTGTTCGCGGTGACGATCGCGGCGACGTACATCGCGACGACCGTCAGCAGTACCGACAGCAGTGCGACGACGAAGGCGAGCGTCCCGCTGTCGCCGATGAAGGGATCGGCCTGCAGCACGGCGCCGATGTAGGCCGTGATCTCGACCAGGAGCACTCCGAACGCGGCGGACAGCGCGGCGACCAGGACGCTCGCGCCCATCCCCCGGTCTCGCAGCCAGGCCAGTCGAGGACCGGTCGCGCGGGTCTCGGGGACGACCGTGGCGACGGCGGTCACGCTGCCACCTCGGCGGCGAGCATGTAGGCCGAGATCTCTTCTGCGGTCTGACGCGGGTGGTCGGCGACGATGCGCCCGTCACCGAGGTAGAGCACGCGGTCGGCATGACTCGCGGCGATCGCGTCGTGCGTGACCATGGCGATCGACTGGCCGTGCTCGCGGCTCGCCGTCGCGAGCAGGCGCAGGACCTCGCGTCCGGTCTTCGAATCGAGGTTTCCGGTGGGCTCGTCCGCGAAGACCAGGTCCGGCGCGGTGGCCAGGGCTCGGGCGATCGCCACACGCTGCTGCTGGCCGCCGGACAGCTGGTGCGGACGGTGAGAGAGACGCGAGCCGAGTCCGAGGGTCTCGATCAGCCCGTCGATCCGCGCACGCTCGATCGCACTCGCCCGACGACCGTCGAGCTCGAACGGCAGCATGATGTTGCCGAGAGCGTCGAGCGTCGGCACGAGGTTGAAGGCCTGGAAGATGAAGCCGACCCGGCGACGACGCAGAATCGTGAGGTCGATGTCTCCGAGCCCCGTGATCTCGGTGTCACCGATCCACGCCCGTCCCTCGGTGGGGCTGTCGAGCCCCGCCATGATGTGCATCAGGGTGGACTTGCCGGAGCCCGATGGCCCCATGATGGCGGTGAACTGCCCGCGGCGGATGCCGACGCTGACGTCGTCCAGCGCATGGACGGTGCCCTCACCGGAGCCGTAGGTCTTCTTCAGGTGCTGGACGCGGGCGGCGAGCCCCAGGTCGGTGGTCGTGATCTCCATGCATCCGACGCTATTTCCGCGGTACCTCGCCGGTCATCGCTCCCTGGGACCCTTCCGCATACATCGCAAGGATGATCCGCGGACTCCGCCCGCGGAACGGCGTTCAGGCGAGGCCGTGCTCGAACGCGAAGACCACCAGCTGTACGCGGTCGCGCAGCGCGAGCTTGCTGAGGATGCGGCTGATGTGGGTCTTCACGGTCGCCTCGCTCAGGTACTCCCGGCCGGCGATCTCGGCGTTCGAGAGCCCCCGGGCGGCGAGCGCGAAGATCTCCCGCTCGCGGTCCGTGAGGTCGGCGTACTGCGGCGGCACGGGCTTGGGTGCTTCGGCGAAGTGCTCGAACAGGTCGCGTGTCGCGGCGGCGGCGATCACGCTCGAGCCCGAGTGCACCGTGCGGATCGCGGCGAGCAGGAACTCCGGATCGGCATCCTTGAGGAGGAAGCCGCTCGCGCCCTGCCGGATGGCCCGTGCCGCCGCTTCGTCGAGGTCGAACGTCGTGAGCATGACGACGCGCGGCGGTTCCGGGCGTGCCAGGATCTCGGCGGTCGCCGTGAGCCCGTCCATGACCGGCATCCGGATGTCCATCAGCACCACGTCGGGCCGGGTCGTGCGGACGACCTCGAGCGCCTCCTTGCCGTCGCCGGCTTCTCCGACGACTTCGAGGTCGGGCTGGGAGGCGACGAGCATGCGGATCCCGGCACGGAAGAGCGCCTGGTCGTCGACGAGCACGACTCTGATCATTCGGAGACTCCGATCGGGAGCGTGGCGTGGACGACGAACTGTGCCCCTCGGCGCTCGGCTTGCAGACTACCGCCGACGAGCTGCGCACGCTCGCGCATGCCGATGACACCGTGCCCGCCGGGAGACACCGTCGCTTCCCCCGTGACGGTGTTGCGCACATCGACGTCGACGCGGTCCGCGAGCCAGGCGAGGTGCACGTCGACCGCGCCGTCCCCATGCCGGATCGCGTTCGTGAGCGCTTCCTGCAGGATGCGGTAGACCGCGAGCTGGATGGCCGCCGGCGGCTCCCCCGGCGGCATCGGGTCGACGGTGACCCGCGGTTCGATTCCGGCCTGCCGCACCTGCGAGAACAGCGCTTCGAGGTCGGCGAGCGTGGGCTGCGGGCCGTCGCCCTGCCGGTGCCGCAGCTGTGTGAGCAGCATCCGCACGTCGCTCAAGGCGCCACGCGCCGTCTGGGCGATGGTGCCGAGCGCCTCGGTCGCGAGTTCGGGCTTCACCGCAGCCGCGTACCTGGCCCCGTCGGCCTGCGCGATCACCACCGCGAGCGAGTGGGCGACCACATCGTGCATGTCGCGCGCGATCCGCACCCGCTCCTGCTCCTCCGCGGCGAGCGACTCCGCCTGCAGCTGGGCCGACCGGGTGCGGCGAGCGCGCAGGACGACGCGCCACAGCAGCCCGCACACCCAGGCGAACCCGAGCGCCATGACGGAGACGACGAGCAGCAGTGTGCCCGCGCTGACCTTCTCCCACCCGCTGCCCGTGCCGAAGGCGACGCCGTTGACGATGACCATGAACACGGCAGCGACCAGGCCGCCGAACAGCGCCGAACCGAATCCCCACCAGAGCACGCGGCGTGTGCCCCAGGCGGAGGTGGCGTACAGCACGAGCAGGATCGCGATGTCGATCGGCAACGGTCCGAACCCGGAGAGCATCTGCAGCACGGCGCCGGCCCATGCGGCAACGAGCGCCCACCCGGGGGCGAGCCGGCCGATGGCGACGCCGCCCGACATCAGGACGCTCGCGATGACGATGCCAGCGACCGCTGCTCCCCCGATCGCGGTGTTCCCCGTTCCGGGCCCGTAGAACACCAGCGACATCGGCACGAGCACGAGGAAGAGCAGCGCCGCCCCGACGATGTCGAGGGTCAGCGCCGTACGAGAGAGCGGGCGGATCACTCCCCCACGCTACGCGAGGGGCCCTCGCGCCGGCATCCGTCGTGGGATGTATCCGCGTCCGTCAGGCGCGGGCGAGGATCTCGCCGTGCGGCACCAGATACCAGCCGTCGCCGTCGTCGGCCCAGCGCCTCCACGCATCGCTGATCTCCTGCAGATCGGCGCGCGTGGCCATGTCGCTGTCGACGAGCTGCCGCGCGAGGGCGGATTCGAGGATGCGGTCGGCCCACATCCCACCCCACCAGGCGCGCTCGGCGGGTGACGCGTAGCACCAGGTGGAGGCCGTCGCGGTGATATCGGTGAAGCCTGCGGCCCGCGCCCAGGACAGCAGACGGCGACCGGCATCCGGCTCGCCGCCGTTGGCTCGTGCGGCCGCACGGTACAGCGCCAGCCAGCGGTCGAGCTCGGGCAGCACGGGGAACCAGAGGAAGCCCGCGTAGTCGGCATCGCGCGCGGCGACGATCCCGCCGGGAACAGTGACGCGGCGCATCTCCCGAAATGCCTGCACCGGGTCGCCGACGTGCTGCAGCACCTGATGTGCGTGCACGACGTCGAAGGAGTCGTCGGCGAAGCCCAGTGCGTGCACGTCCTCGACCGAGAAGTCGAGGTTCGTCAGGCCCCGGTCGGCCGCGAGTCCCTGGGAGAGCGACAGCGCATCCTCGTCGATCTCGGTCGCGGTCACGTGCGCGACGATGCCGGCGAAGTCGACCGTGATGCTGCCGGGGCCCGCGCCGACATCGAGAAGGCGGGTCGTGGACGTGAGGTGGGGGCGGAGGTACGCGGCCGAGTTCGCGATGTCGCGCACGTTGTGCGAGCGGAGGACGGATTCGTGGTGTCCATGCGTGTACGAGGCCATGCGGTTCAGTCTGGCAGAGCCCGCCCTCAGCGCAGTCGCGCGACCATGCGGCGGATGGCCTCGCGGTCGGGTTTGCCGGAGGACAGCACCTCGATCTCGTCCACCATGATCAGACGAGCCGGTCGGGCATGCTTGCCGAGTTCGTTCTCGACCGCGTCGCGCGCCTGCGCGAGCTGCTCCGACTCGCTGCGACGCAGCACCTCGCCCCGGGCCGCGACGATCACGGACGCCTCGCCCCAGCGCTCGTCCTCCACGCCGACCACCACCGCCTCGTGCAGCCCCGCGATCCGGCGGACGACCCGCTCGACACGATCGAGCGAGATGTTGATCCCTCCGGACACGATCACGTTGTCGGCACGGCCGTGCACCCGGACGACACCGTCTTCGACGAGACCGAGATCCCCGGTCCGGTACCAGCGGATGCCGTGCTCGTCGCGCACGAACGTACGCGCGGTCAGCGATCCGTCACCGAGGTATCCCTCGGCGAGCATGGGGCCCGCGATACGCAGCTCGCCGTCGACCGTGCGCACGCCGACCGTGTCGAGAGGAACGCCGTCGTAGACGCAGCCGCCGCTGGTCTCGGTCGAACCGTAGGTGCGCACCAGACGCACCCCCAGATCGGCGGCACGCTCGCGCAACGGTTCGGGGAGCGATTGCCCGCCCACCAGGATCGCCCGGTAGGCCGTCAATGCGGCACGGACGGCGGTGTCGTCCGCGGCGTCGAGCAGAGTCGCGACCTGCGCCGGGACGAGCGACGTGAACAGCTCCGGGACCCCGGCCCCTGGCGATGGCCGCAGCATCTCGAGGGTCGCCTCGGCGAACGATGTCGGCGAGAAGCGGCCCTCGATCCGCGCGGGCTGCGTGTCCGCGAGGATCGAGCGGACCAGCACCTGCAGTCCCGCCACGTAGCCGGCGGGAAGGGCGAGCAGCCAGCGACCGCTCCCGATCCGCGCGGCCGTGGCCTCGGCGCTCGCCCGCAGGGCCTCCCCGCTGAGCGCGACCCGCTTCGGCACCCCACTCGACCCCGAGGTCGCGATCACGGCGGCGAGGCCGTCCGCCACGTCCTCCGGGGCGCCGGTCAGCATCCCGAGCCCCAGCGCCGGACCGCCGTCGAGCGCGCGCTGCAGGGCCTCTCGCAGGCGAACCGGATCTTCGGCATCCGTGGGGATCAGGGCGGTCATGCGCGTCTCCGACTCTGGGCTGCCCTGGTCAGTAGTGCCAGGGGAAGGACGACCAGTCCGGGTCGCGCTTCTCGAGGAACGAGTCGCGGCCCTCGACGGCTTCGTCGGTGCCGTAGGCGAGGCGGGTGGCCTCCCCCGCGAAGACCTGCTGGCCGACCAATCCGTCGTCGACCGCGTTGAAGGCGAACTTCAACATGCGGATCGCCGTGGGAGATTTCGTGAGTACGGTGCGCGCCATCTTCAGCGCCTCGCGCTCGAGCTCGGCATGCGGCACCACCCGGTTCACGGCGCCCATCTCGTAGGCACGCTGCGCCGAGTACTCCTCGGCGAGGAAGAACACCTCACGGGCGAACTTCTGACCGGTCTGACGGGCCATGTACGCCGAGCCGTAGCCGGCGTCGAAGCTGCCGACATCCGCATCGGTCTGCTTGAAGCGCGCCTCTTCGGCCGAGGCGATGGTGAGATCGCACACCACGTGCAGGGAATGTCCGCCACCGGCAGCCCATCCCGGCACCACCGCGATGACGACCTTGGGCATGAAGCGGATGAGGCGCTGCACTTCGAGGATGTGCAGCCGGCCGACCGCTGCGCGGCTCGCCCCGTCGACGATCGCCGTCTCCGCGTCGGAGTACTTGTACCCGTCACGACCGCGGATGCGCTGGTCGCCGCCGGAGCAGAACGCCCAGCCGCCGTCCTTCGGGCTCGGTCCGTTTCCCGTGAGCAGCACCGCGCCGATGCGCGCATCCTGCCGGGCGATGTCGAGTGCGCGATAGAGCTCGTCGACGGTGTGCGGACGGAAGGCGTTGCGCACCTCCGGCCGGTTGAACGCGATGCGTGCGACACCGCCGTCTCGCGAGACGTGAGCGGTGATGTCGGTGTAGTCCTCCGCCCCGGGCGCGAGCACCCATTCGGCCGGGTCGAACAGATCGGAGACGAAGGCGGTGGTCACGGCATCCAGCCTATTCCTCGCGCCCACGCCGCGCCCGCCAGGTCTTCATCCAGCCGTCGACGATGTCCCAACCGACGCCCACCGCGATGCCGAACCCCAACAGGACGGCGAGGATGCGGAACACCCCGCCTTCGTCGGCCGACTCCGCCTGCCCTGACGCGAACTCCTCCCCGCCTGCTGCGGTGATCTGCGCGAGGAACTCCGGATTCACCAGGTCACCGGTCAGCAGCAGCACGAGAACCCAGGCGAGGAACGCGACGGCGAGCACCGTGTTCACCACGGCCAGTCCGGTGCTCCAGCGTCCCCTGCGGTAGAGGACGACGGCGAACACCGCCTCCGCGACGATGAGCAGTAACAGGACGCCGATCCCCCACGGCCACAACTGCGGATTCAAGATCGGCAACGCCCCGCCGTCGACGTGGACGAAACCACGGAAGCGATCCCAGAGGAGAGCACCGATCGCGATGCCGAGGAAGACGAGCGAGGCGATCAGCTCACTCCGCCCCACTCCCTTCTCTGTCGGCTCCGGCAGCTGATCCAGATCCCACTTCTCGATCGCGGTCGTGCTGTTCGAGCGCTCGAGGATGACGAACACGAGCGTGGTCCAGAAGCAGATGTGCAGGATCGCACCACCGGTCGCGAGGATCGAGGTCGAGATGATCTCCCCGACGGGGGCGTTGGAGATGGTCTGTCCCAGCGCGACGCCGCCCAGAACGCAGACGGGAACGATCATCAGCAGCAGCTTGAGCAGCCGCCACCAGGTCAAGTAGAAGCGCGGCCCGATGAGGTAGAGCGGGCGATCCGCGTAGCCTGCGGCCAGGATTCCCGGGTCGCCGAGTTCGGTGAGCACTGCGCGCTCTGCCGACTCCGGTGCCTCCCCCTGCTCGACCCTGGCCTCGATCGCGTCGGCGATGGAGGCCTCGAGCTCAGCGCGGACGTCGGCTTGGGCGTCGGGGCGCAGACTGCGGATCGTCGCGCTGATGTAGCGCTCGGTGAGTGTGAACGTCGTGGTCATGTCAGTTCTCCTCTGCGGTGAGGGACGCGATCGCGGTGGTGAGTGATCGCCATTCGTCGGTGAGGGTGTCGGCGAGGCGGATGCCGGCGTCGGAGGTGCGGTAGAACTTGCGGGGCCGCGCCTCGTCGGTGTTCCACTCGCTCGTGAGGTACTCCTGCTTCTCCAGGCGGCGGAGCAGCGGATAGAGGGTGTTCGCGTCGGTAGCGAAGCCGCGCTGCTCGAGCTGCTCGAGCAGCGAATAGCCGTACCCCGGCGTGCGCAGCAGCTGCAGGCAGGCGAGCACCACGGTGCCGCGCCGCAGTTCCTGCAGGTGTGTGTCGAGCGTCTCGTTCATGACGATCACATTACTGTGCGTCACACACCATTGTCAATCACACATTTATGCGCGATCCAAGGCGAGACGAGAGAGCATCGAGACGGGAAAGTGTCGAGGCGGGAAAGTACCGTGGAGACATGACGCTCGAGATCACGCGCATCGACCCGTTCGACGCCGCTGCGGTGGATGCCTGGTGGGACGCCTATGCGTCCGCCGAGCGCGCAGACCGCGGGGACGACATCCCCGTCTGGTCCCGGGAGGAGACCCGCAGCGAGCTGCAGCAGGAGTCACGGGTCAACGAGCGGCGCGCCTTCCTGCTGCACGACGACGGCCTCGTCGTGGGTGCCGCGGGCCTCACCCTCCCACTGAAGGACAACACGCACGTCGCCTACGTCGACATCGATGTGCCCCTCGCGCGCCGACGGCGCGGAGTCGGGTCCGCCGCCCTCGCGTTCCTCGAAAGCGAAGCCGCGGCCGCCGGACGCACCACCGCGCAGGGCGACACCTCGTGGCGGTACGAGCTCGGCTCCGACGGTTCCGGCGACCCTGGCCGGGAGTTCGCTCGTCGACACGGCTACGCGCTCGCGCTCGGCGATGTGCAGAACAGGCTCGCACTTCCTGTCGCGCCGACAGTGCTCGACGGCATCGACGCCGACATCGCCGCCGCGATCCAGGGCTACACGATCCGCAGCTGGGTCGGGCCGGTACCGGATGATGTCGTCGAAGGCTGGGCGATCCTCGATGCCTCGATCGACACCGAAGCGCCCAGCGGCGATCTCGACATCGAACCCGCGAAGCCCGATGTGGAGAGCATCCGCGAGCACGAGGACCTCCTCATCCGGCAGAACCGTCTGTCGATCGGCACGATCGCCCTCGACCCACAGGGCGAGGCGGTCGCCTACACCCAGCTGGTCGTGTCGGGGGACGACGGCAACGCCTACCAGTGGGGAACACTCGTACGTCGCTCGGATCGCGGCCACCGCCTCGGCACCGCGGTGAAAATCGCCAATCTCCGCCTGCTGCAGCACGCGGCGCCGCAGGCACGGGCGGTCTATACCTACAACGCCGAGTCGAACGCCCACATGCTCGCCGTCAACACCCTGCTCGGGTTCGCCCCCACCGAGCGGATGGGCGAGTTGCAGAAACACCTGGCCTGACGTGCGGCGCTCAGAGACTCCGCGGGGACAGAATGGGCACATGATCCCGCCACTCGCAGACCTGCTCGACTCGGCCAGGGTCGTCGCCCTCCCGATGCACAGCCGCTTCCGTGGCGTGGACGTGCGGGAGGCCCTGCTCTTCGAGGGGCCGGAAGGGTGGGCGGAGTTCTCCCCGTTCGTGGAGTACGAGGATGCGGAGGCGGCGACGTGGCTCGCCGCCGCGATCGACTATGCGTGGCGTGCGCAGCCGGAGCCGCTGCGCGACCGAGTCGGCGTGAACGCCACGGTGCCGGCGATCGATCCGGAGCGCGTGTCCGAGCTGCTGGCACGGTTCCCCGGATGCCGCACGGCCAAGGTCAAGGCCGCCGAACCGGGCCAGACTCTGGCCGACGACGTGGCGCGAGTGCGCGCCGTGCGGGAGGTCATGGGGCCGGAGGGACGCGTCCGCGTCGACGCGAACGGCGCGTGGAACGTCGACGAGGCCGAGCACGCGGTGCACGCGCTCGGCGAATATGACCTGGAGTACGTGGAACAGCCGTGCGCGACGGTGCCGGAGCTGGCGGAACTGCGCCGGCGCGTGAAGTACATGGGCATCCCGGTGGCGGCCGACGAGAGCGTGCGCAAGTCGACCGACCCGCTCGCGGTCGCACGTGCCGGCGCCGCGGATCTGCTCGTGATCAAGGCCCAGCCGCTGGGCGGCATCACCCACGCCCTGCAGATCGTCACCGCCGCGGGGTTGCCCGTCGTGGTCTCCAGTGCCCTGGACACGGCGGTCGGCCTGTCACAGGGGGCCGCGCTCGCTGCCGCGCTCCTGTCGCTCGACTACGACTGCGGGCTCGGCACGGCGTCGCTCTTCCTCGACGACGTGGCGGACCTGCGTCCCGTCGACGGCACGATCCCGGTCGGCCGCGTGACGCCCGATGCCGAGTCCCTCAACCGTCTCGCCGCCTCGGACGAGCGTCGCGAGTGGTGGTTCGCCCGACTCGCCCGCTGCCACTACGAGCTCTCGAACAGCGCGCACTGAGCGGGGTGGACCCCTCCACCTCCACCCCGGCGAACTTGCGGACTACTGCTCGATGAGCAGCTGCACCAGACGACCGAGCTCTTCGCCACCGGAGTGCCGCAGCTGGGCGTCATCCTGGCCCGCCATGGCGCCGCGCACGGTCATGCCCTCCCAGATGATCATGAGCATGCGGGCAGCCGTCTCGGCCGGCAGTCGAAGGCGCAGCAGGCCCGCGGTGACGATGTCGTCGACGATCTGCGCGATGCTCGAGACCATCTCGCGCTCCTGCGCGAGGTAGGCCTCGCCGAACCTCGCGTCGCGCAGTGCACGGATACGGATCTCGCTGAGCAGCATGACACCGAGACGGTCGTCTCCGCCGAGCTCCATGATCTGCTGCACGAGGTCGATCGGATCGCACCCCTCGACCAGGGCACCGGCGGCCGTCAGCTCCTCGACGCGGGTGCGCACCGCGTTCACGCGCACCTCGGAGACGCTGGCGGCGAGCATGAGGAACAGCTCGTCCTTGGACTCGAAGTTCGAGTAGAACGCACCGCGGGTGAACCCGGCACGCTCGCAGACGGCCTCCACCGACGCTCCATCGAGCCCGACTTCGGCGAAGACCTGCGCCGCCGCCTCGAGCAGGCGGGCTCGCGTGTTCTCGCGGCTGCGGGTTGCGGGTGTCGACATCGAAACCTCCTGACCCTTCACTCTCGCATGATTCACACCCCGCACACAGGCTTGGCCGGGCGGGTCACCTTACGATACATCTATGTATTGGATACACCTGTGTATCCACCCCGCACCCCTCGGAGGAACGCGTGTCCACACTCCTGTCCTCGCTCGGACGCTGGTCCTTCCGGCACCCGTGGCGGGTCCTCGTGTCCTGGCTGCTCGCGCTCGGCATCGCCGGCGCCGGAGCCCTCGTGCTGGGCGCGGGAACCGACAACACGTTCTCCATCCCCGGTACGGAGTCGCAGGCGGGGCTCGAGCAGCTCTCCCGCTCGTTCCCGCAGGTGAGCGGCACGAACGCGCAGTTCATCGTGGTCGCGGCCGCCGGCGACAAGATCACGGATGACGAGTACCGGGACGACATCGAGGGCGCGGTCGACGAGCTGAGCGACCTCGACGGTGTTCTCGCGGCCACCTCGCCGTACGACGAGATGGTCAAGGGCATGATCAACGACGACGACACCGCCGCCATCGTGCGCGTGCAGTTCGACGGCGAGTCCACCGACGTCTCGGACGAGACGAAGGATGCGCTGCGTTCGGTCGTGAGCGACCTCGACGCCGAGCTCCCCGCGGGCTCGCAGACCTCCCTCGGCGGCGACCTCTTCGCGATCTCCATCCCCGGCGTCACCCTCACCGAAGCGGTCGGACTGCTCATCGCCCTGCTCGTGCTGATCGTCACGTTCCGCTCATTCGTGGTGGCGGGCCTCCCCCTGCTCACCGCGATCCTCGGCGTCGGCATCTCGATGGCCGGCATCTTCACCGCGACCGCGTTCGCGACCGTCTCCTCGACCACCCCGCTGCTGGCGCTCATGCTCGGGCTCGCGGTCGGCATCGACTACGCACTGTTCATCATGGCTCGACATCAGGATCAGGTGCGCGCGGGCGTGGACCCGGAGGAGTCCGCCTCGCGCGCCGTAGGAACCGCAGGCTCCGCTGTCGTGTTCGCGGGCGTCACGGTGCTCATCGCGCTGATCGGCCTCGGCTTCGCGGGTATCCCGTTCCTGACCACGATGGGCATCGCCGCCTCCGCCGCGGTCGCCGTCGCCGTGGCGATCGCCGTGACCCTCACCCCGGCTCTGCTCGGCTTCATGAAGGGCAGGGTCGTCGGCCGCCCGAAGAAGGTCAAGGCGTCGAGGGCGAAGAAGAGCACCGCCTCCGACGCGTCGGAGGAGCCGAAGGACGTCGTCGCCCCGGTGAAGGGCAGCGCCCGCTGGGTCGGCGGCGTCATGAAGCACCCCGTGCTGGTTTCTCTCGCCGTCGTCCTGGGACTCGGGATCGTGGCCGTTCCCGCGCTGAGCCTCGACCTCGCGCTGCCGAATGCCGGTGTGCTCCCGAAGGACTCCGAGGCCCGCCAGAACTACGACCTCGTCGGGGAGCAGTTCGGCCCCGGCTTCAACGGTCCACTGATCCTCACCGGCACGATCGTCACCTCCACCGATCCGCTCACCCTGATGGAAGATCTCGGCGACGCCGTGGCGAAGGTCCCCGGCGTCAAGGAGGTCGCCCTCGCGACGCCGAACGAGACGGCCGACACCGGTATCGTGCAGATCATCCCGGAGACCGCCCCCGACGACCCGGCGACCGCCGATCTCGTGCGCGAGCTGCGCAGCCATCACGACGAATGGCTCGACGAGTTCGGCATCGACCTCAAGGTCACCGGGTTCACGGCCGTCGGCATCGACATCTCCGACCAGCTCGGGAACGCGCTCCTGCCGTTCGGCATCTTCGTGATCGGCCTCTCGCTGATCCTGCTGACCATCGTGTTCCGCTCGCTCTGGGTGCCGATCACTGCCGCCGTCGGCTACCTGCTGTCGATCGTCGCCGCCTTCGGCGTGGTGGGCGCGGTGTTCGAGTGGGGCTGGTTCGCCGATCTGCTGCACGTCGCCAAGGTCGGGCCGATCATCAGCTTCATGCCGATCATCCTGATGGGCGTGCTGTTCGGTCTCGCGATGGACTACCAGGTGTTCCTGGTCTCCCGCATGCGCGAGGACTTCGTGCATGACAAGGACGCGACGAGCCCGAACCGTGCCACCCGGCGGGCCGCCGCGCTCCGGGCCGTGCGCAGCGGCTTCACCGGCTCGGCGAAGGTCGTCACCGCGGCCGGGCTCATCATGTTCGCGGTCTTCGTCGCGTTCGTCCCCGAGGGCGACTCGTCGCTCAAACCGATCGCACTCGGCCTCGCCGCCGGTATCGCATTCGACGCCTTCCTGGTGCGCATGACGCTGATCCCCGCCCTCATGGCGATCCTGGGCGAGCGTGCCTGGGAGCTCCCGCGCTGGCTGGAGAAGATCCTCCCCCGCGTCGACGTCGAAGGCGAGGCGGTCGAACGCGAACGCCACCTGGCCGCCTGGCCCGGCGACGGATCGGTCGTCGCGGCCGACGACCTCGAGATCAGCGCAGATGCGCCGCTCGTCGAGGGCCTGTCGATGCGCATCGCCGAGGGCGGTGCGGTCATCGCGACGGGCGGCGATCTGCGGACTCGTCGGGCCCTGGCCCTCACCGTCGCCGGACGCCTCGTGCCGACGGACGGGAAGCTCCGCGTCGCAGGACACCTGCTCCCCGGTCGTGCGGCCTGGGTGCGCGCGCACGTCGGCTGCGTGCTGGTCGACGACGCGGATGCCGCACTCGGCGTCCTCTCCGAAGCGCTCCGTGGGAAGTCGCAGGTCGTCGTGATCGACGGACTCGACCGCCTGAGAGGTGGCCAGCGTGACCAGGCAACGGCCATGCTGCGCGATGCCGCGGCCTCCCGCACGCTCGCGGTGTTCGCCACCGCCTCCGATGCCGACTCGGCACGGGCCGTCCTCGCCGAGGCCGGATGGCCCGACCCCCAGACTCTCGACACGCGTGCTCCTCGCCGGAGTACCGCAGACTCCACCGAGGTGACCGCATGACCCTCCCCATCGAGCGCGCGCGCTCCCGCAAGCCCATCACCTGGCTGACCATCCTCGGCGTGCTGCTGCTGCCGGCTGCGGTGGGCGGCATCCTCGTCGCGGCGCTGCAGAACCCGACCGAACGCCTGGACTCGATGACCGCGGCCATCGTCAACCTCGACGAGCCGGTGACCATCGACGGTCAGATGACTCCCCTCGGACGCCAGCTGGCTTCGGGTCTCGTGGAGGGGTCGGACGACCTCGATTCGAACCTCACGTGGGTGATCTCGAACAAGGACGACGCCGCCGACGGTCTCGCCGACGGCTCCTACCAGGCCGTCATCACCATCCCCGAGGACTTCTCGTCCGCCGCCACCTCCGCCGGCACCGCGATCTCCGACGGCGGAGGAAAGGCCGAGCAGGCCACCATCACCGTCACGACCCCGGAGGACGGACTCGTCGCCGACGACCTCATCACCGGGCAGATCGCGGACGTCGCCGCCTCGACCATGGGCACGATGCTCTCCGAGGCGACGACCGAGAACATCCTCGTCGGCTTCACCACGATCGGCGACCAGATCGGCGAGGCGGCAGACGGCGCCGTGAAGCTCGCGAACGGCGCGCGCGATGCCGCCACCGGAGCGGCAGCGATCCCCGAAGGCGCCACGAAGCTGGCCTCCGGTGCGGGTGAGCTCGGGACGGGGGCATCGTCGCTCGCCTCCGGGCTCGACACGATCGCGGGCAAGACGCGCGAGGCTGCGGCCGGCGCGGGTGCGATCGGATCGGGGCTGACGGCCGGTGCGGTGGAGTTGCAGAAGCAAGCGCCTGGTGCGCTCGCACTCGCGGATGGCACCACGCAGCTCGCGGCAGGGATCAAAGCGCTTGCGGACAACTGCGATCCTCTGGTCATGACCGCGGCATACTGCGACCAGTTGACTGCCTTGGCAACGGGGGCAGCGAAGACCGATGCCGGTGTTCGGCAGCTCTCAGCGCTCCCCGGAGCCATCGCCCCCCAGATGGCCCAGGCCGGCGCCGGCGCCACACAGCTGTCGTCCGGCCTCACCCAGCTCGCCGACCAGGGCATCGGAGCGTCGGCCACCGGCGCCCGCGGCCTCGCCTCCGGCGCGACCCAGCTCTCCGGCGGAGCGACCGCCCTCGCCGACGGAGCCACCGAACTGACCACCGGGCTCGACACCCTGGCGACCGGCACAGGTGACCTCGCAGGCGGGCTGCGCACGGCATCCGATTCCCTGCCCTCGTTCAGCGACACCGAGTCGAAGTCGCTCGCCTCGGTGATCGCCGACCCGGTGTCGTCGAACTCGTCGATGAACACCATCTTCGGCCCGACGGCGATCCCGCTGCTCGCGGCGGTCGTGCTCTGGTTCGGCGGTCTCGCGTCGTTCGTGGTGATGCGCGCGCACACCGCTCGCACCCTCACCTCGCGCCGGTCATCCGCTACTCTCGCGCTGCGGGCCTTCGCCCCGGCCGCGCTGATCGGCGCGGCTCAGGGCCTCCTGGTGTCGCTGATCGTGCAGATCGTGGCGAGCTATGACGCCGGCACCTGGTGGGCGTTCGCGGGCACGGCCGTGCTCGCCGGTGTGGTGTTCGCCGCCGTGAACCAGGCCCTCGTCGCCCTGTTCGGGGGCGTCGGACGCTGGATCTCCGCCCTCGTCGGAGTGCTCGCGGTCGCGACCGGCCTGATCTCGACCGTGCCGGACTGGCTGGCTGGCATCGGAGCCGCCCTCCCGACGGCTCCGGCCTTCGCGGGTCTGATCACGCCGAGCGGTTCCGCGGTCGCGGCACTCGTGGTCTGGGGCGTGCTGTCGCTCGTGGCCACGACGCTCGCCGTGACGCTGCGACGCACGACCTCGGCCAAGGCGGTCCTCGCCACGGCCTGACGTCGTCCGCACCTCCCTGCCAAAACGGAGACCACCAGTGCCCGGCCCGGCGCGTCGACGCATGACGCGCCGGGCCGCGCCAGTGACCGTCTCCGTTTCGGCATGCGTCGCCCGCGACCTAGGATCCTGACATGCGTCGACCGTTCATGGACACCCCCGACCAACTCGCGAGCCTCGAGGGGCAGCAGTACCTCGTGCTCCGGCCCTCGGGTGCGGTCGCCGAGGTCTATCGGGAGATCCAGGAGACCGCGCTCGATCGCCTCGGCATCCCGGCGCGGCGTCCCCACGCCGGACACGTCACGCTCCGGGGGTTCTTTGAGCCCGAGCGGCGCGAGGAACTCGCCGCGCTGATCCGCACCTGGGCGGCACGGGAAGAACCGATCGAGGTGAGCGCCGAGGCCGTCGACGAGTTCCCCCTGCCCTGGCAGATCCTGATCGTGCGCCTCGCCCGGAGTGCCTCGCTCGTCTCGGCGTACTCGACCCTGACTGCCGCGCTGGACGCCACGGACTACCGCCGCCTCGGCGAACTCCCGCTGGCCGACTGGACGTTCCACCTGTCGGTGCTCTACGGCAAGACTCTCGACGCGGCCGACTGGTCGCGATTCGCGAAAGCCGAGGTCCGCCCGCTCTCATCCGCGCCCACCGAGGTCATCGCCGAAGCAGAGCTGGTCTGGTACGAAGACGGCATCGAGCACGCTGAGGTCCTCCCTCTCGGCGGCTGATCCTCGGCCCAGCTCGCCCCTCGGCCAAAACAGAGACCTCCCGCACCCCGCCCAGCGTGTCTTGTTCAGACGCGCCGGGACGAAGCCGGGAGGTCTCCGTTTTCGCAGCCGGAGGCAGGCTCAGCTCAGGCCGGAGTAGGCGTGCAGGCCCTTGAAGAAGACGTTCACGATCGTGAAGTTGAAGATCACAGCGGAGAACCCGACGATCGCCAGCCAGGCCGAGGGGTTGCCGCGCCAGCCGCGCGTCGCACGGGCGTGGATGTATCCGGCGTAGATGACCCAGATCACGAAGGTCCAGGTCTCCTTGACGTCGAAGCCCCAGAAGCGGCTCCAGGCGTAGTAGGCCCAGATGGACCCCGCGATGAGCGTGAAGGTCCAGAGGATGAAGCCGATGATGGTGAACATGTACGCCAGGCTCTCCAGGCGCACGGCGTTCGGGAAGGTACGGAGGAAGCCGGGCCCGGTCTTCTTCGCGCCTTCGCCGAGAAGTCGCTCACGTCGCGACTGCATCAGCTGGATCACCGACAGGGCGAATGCGAGGGCGAAGAATGCCGTCGCGACCGAGGCCACGAACACATGGATGACGAGCCACACGCTCTTCAGCGGGTCCATCAGCGGCGAGACATCGACGTAGAAGTTCGTCGCACCGAGGCCGAGCAGCACCACGACGAGGCCGGTGATGAAGGTACCGAGGAAGCGCAGGTCGATGCGAGTGAGCACGACGAGGTACACCGCGATGATGAGCAGCGTGCCCATCATCGCGAACTCGTACAGGTTGGCCCACGGCACCCGGCCTGCCGCGATGCCACGGGTGACCGCGGCGGCGAGGTGGAAGAGGAAACCGAGCACGGTCAGGGAGGTGCCGATCCGGGCCATCACGTATCGCTGCGGAGCGGCGTCTGCCACGGGAGCGCCGGTGGATGCGGTGATGCTGCCGCCACCGGCCCCTACGAGCACCGACTCGCGCACGTTCTGCGCATCGGCCGTCGCCTGCGAGCGCCGCGCGAGATCGAAGGCGTACGCCACGAAGGCCGCCGCGTAGATCGCGATCGCCGTCCAGAGCAGGACCGGCGAGATCACGTTGAGCTCGAGCATGGTGTCAGTCTACTTTCCGGGTGTCGGTTGCCGGGGCTTCCGGCTCGGCGGACTCGTCCGCGGGATCATCGATCGGTGGGCGCGCCGTGGTGCCCCCGGCCGCATCGAGCAGTCGGGCGTGACCGGCGACGAGGTCTTCCACGGCTGCCGCGAGCGTCGGGTCTTCCCCTCGCGCGAGGGCCGCGTACTCGAGGGCGATCTCGCCATCGTGCGCCGTGGCCTTGACCCACACGCGTCGGCGCGGAACGAACAGCGCGATCATGAGGCCGCCGAGGGCGAGCAGCGCGAAGCCGAGCACCCACACTCCGGACTCGTCGCGGTGGATCTGCAGCGAGGCGAAACGCTTCACCGACTCAGAGGCATCCGTCGCGCCCGCCGGCGACTCGTCCTCGAAGGTCACCGAGCCGAGGCCGTTGGGCAGCTGCGCGGTCTGTCCGGGGGCGAGCTCGATCGACTTCACGTCGGTGGTGCGGCCGGTGAGCTTTGTCATCCCGGTGGTGTCGAGCACGTAGACCGAGCGCGGCACGCCCTCGTTGATGCCGAGGTCGCCCGTGTACACGTCGAGCGTGAGCGTCGGGTTCGTGAGGTCGCCGTACGCGGAGAAGAACGCGCCGCTCTCGAGCACACCCGTCGTCGGGTAGAAGAATCCGACCAGGCCGACCTGCTCGGCCAGCCCGTCCGGCACCTTGAGCACGCCCAGCGAGGTCATGTTGTTGTCCTGCGGGAGGAACGGGGTGCTGTTCGTGAACACCACGTTGCCTTCGGGGTCGCGCACGGTCACGGTCGGCGCGTAGCCGTTGCCGAGCAGGAAGACGTCGTCGTCGGCCACCCCGAGCGGCTCGTTGACCTTGACGGACCCCGTGCGCTCCTCCCCGTTCTCCTGCACCGTGACGTTGGCGGAGAAGTCGCCGGCCTGTCCGGAGCCGGGCTCGCCGAACGGCTGATACGTCACATCGAACGAGTCGAGGCGCATCGAGTACGGGGCGAACGCATCGTCACCCACGAAGCGACCGCGGTTCATCGAGTCGTAGTCGAGGAGCGTGTTGGCGAACGTCTCCCCCTCCACCAGCACGCGCTGACCGGTGTACGAGAAACCGCCGCCGATGCCGACCGTGACGAGCACGCCCACGAGGGCGAGGTGGAAGATCAGGTTGCCGGTCTCGCGCCAGTAGCCGCGCTCGGCGGAGACTGAGAACGTGCGTCCGCGGTCGTAGCGCTCCACCCGGTAGCCGAGGGCCTTCAGCTGTTTCGTCGCGACGTCGATGGACGCGGCCGCCTCCGCTTCCGCATCACCCGTCTTGGTTCCGGAGTCCACAGCGGGATCGCGCGTGACGGCGCGGTAGTCCTCGAGTCGCTGCAGTCGGGCGGGAGTGCGCGGCGGACGCGCGCGCAGTGCCTTGGCGTGGTGCTTGATGCGCGGGATCACACACCCGACGAGCGAGGCGAACAGCAGCAGGTAGATCGCCGAGAACCACGGCGACAGGTACACATCGAACAGCTTCAGCCCGTCGAGCACCGGGAAGAGGTCGGGGTTGTCGCGCTCCCACTGCGTGACGCCGTTCGGGTCGGCCATCCGCTGCGGGAAGATCGAGCCCGGGATCGCGGCGATCGCGAGCACGAGCAGCAGGACGAGCGCCGTGCGCATCGAGGTCAGCTGACGCCAACCCCAGCGCAGCCAGCCGACGAACCCCAGCCGCGGCTGGGTGATCGAGTCGTCGCCGTCGACGTGGTCGGACGGGCGGAGCGGATCGCTGGAGTCGCTGTTCGCGGCACCCTTGTTCTTGGTCATGGCCTTCTCAGTGCGGGGGTTCTTGTCGGAGCTGGTGGACGTCGTGGAGCGATCAGAGCGGGAGGATGACACTTCCGATCACCGCCGTCAGGCGCGACATGATGTCGGTCCAGAGGCCGGTCACCATCAGGATGCCCAGCAGGATCAGCATCACGCCGCCGACGATGTTGACGACCCGGACGTGGCGGCGGAGGAAGCCGACCGCTTTCGTCGCCCAGCCGAAGCCGAGGGCGACGAGCAGGAACGGGATCCCGAGGCCCAGCGAATAGGCCAGGCCGAGGAAACCTGCGCGCACCGGATCGCCGGCGTTGAAGGAGAGGGCGAGGATGGCCGCGAGCGTCGGCCCCATGCACGGGGCCCAGCCGATCCCGAGCGCCACCCCGAGGAGCGGCGCACCGACGATCCCCGCCTTGGAGTCGACGTGGAAGCGGAACTCCTTCTGCGCGAAGCCGAAGAGGCCGAGGAACACGAGGCCCATCCCGATGATGACCACGCCCAGGATGCGGGTGATGAGGTCGCCCCACTGCAGCAGGAAGACCCCGGCCGTTCCGCCGAGCACGGTGTAGAGGATGAAGACGATCGTGAACCCGAGGATGAACAGCAGCACGCCCCCGACGAGCCGCCCCCTCGTCGCGGTTTCGGTGGTCTGCGTCTTCGTCCCGCCTTCCGCACCGGCAGCAGCGGTCGACCGAGGCGCGACGGCACCGCCGAGGAAGCCGAGGTAGCCGGGGACGAGCGGGAGCACGCACGGGGAGAGGAACGAGACGAGTCCCGCGAGCATCGCCACCGGGATCGCGATCCAGAGGGCCCCGGATCCGATGATCGCTTCGGGATTCACGACGTTCCCCGGGTGGTCACGACGTCTCCGCGAGGGCGTCCTTGACGAGCGTGGAGAGGATCGACTTGCCGTCGATCGGGCCGATGATGCGCGCGGCGACCCGGCCCTGCTTGTCGAGCACGAGGGTCGTCGGCGTCGCGGCGATCGGCGTCTCCTTCGCGAAGGCGAGCTTGGCCTGGGCGGTGTCGACGTCGATAAGGCTCGGGTACGTGACACCGTACTCGTTCGCGAACGCGACCGCCGTGTCCGCCTGGTCACGGGTGTTGATGCCGATGAACGCGACGTCCTGATCGCGGAAGTCCTGCCAGACACCTTCCAGATCGGCCGCTTCGAGGCGGCACGGCGCGCAGCCGGCGTACCAGAAGTTGACGACTGCGACCTGTCCGGCGATGTCGGCGCTGTCGAACTCCTCGCCCTTCTCGGTCACTCCGCTGAAGACGACGGGTTCACCGCGCTCGGAGACCGGGATCTCGACGATCGCCCCGTCGGCGGCGACATAACCGGTGTTCTCGCCGTTCAGGAACGATTCACTGACCGGATCGGGAGCGCAGGCGCTCAGACCGATGGCGAGCACCGCAGCGAGCGCGGCACCGACCGCACGGCGCGAGCGCCGTGTGCGGGAGGAGCGGCCGCTGCGGATCGGACGGACCGTCGATTCGCTTGGCACGACTCCGAGTTTACGCAGAGCTTCCTATGCGCGAGCCGGAAACGAGCACCCTTCGGAGGCCCATCAGAAGCGCGCCAGGACGTCGTCCACACCCGCGCGGAAACGCGGGCAGGTGGCGATGTCGTGCGCGCGGCAGCCCATCGCGTGCTCGGTCATCTCGCGCGATCGACGCATCTCCTCCATACGGCGATCGATGTCGTCCAGGTGCTGCTGCAACACCTGGTGCCGCCCGGCGCTCCCGTCGTCGAGCAGCACCGCGATCTGTTCGAGGCTCATCCCCGCTGCCTTGCTGCGCTGGATCACGGCGATGCGCACGACCTCGTCCTCGCCGTAGCGCCGCCGCCCTGAGGAGTCGCGCGGAGGAGTGAGCAGCCCCACCGACTCCCAATGCCGCAGCACGTTCGTCGGCAGCTCGAAGCGCTCGGCCACATCGCCGACGGACCAGGGGTGCGCATCGCTTGACTTCATGTTGACATGAAGTCACAGACTGACGGGGAAAGCAACCCCGCCACCGGAAGGACCCCCATGTACGACGCCATCGTGATCGGCGCAGGGCCGGCAGGACTCCAGGCCGCCCTGACCCTCGGACGGATGCACCGCTCGACTCTGCTCCTGGATTCGGGCGAGTACCGCAACGGCACCGTCCTGCACATGCACAACATGATCGGCGCGGACGGGATGCCACCGTCGGAGCTGCGCGCGACCGCCCGCGCCGAGCTCGCGGAGTACGACGACGTGGAGATCCGCGACGCGGCGGCGACGAGCATCTCGGGCGTCGAGGGCGCGTTCGTCGTGGGCGTGTCCGACGGCACCGTCGCGGAGGGCCGTCGGGTCGTCCTCGCCACGGGCGTCGCCGACGATCTTCCCGATGTCCCGGGGCTGCACGACCTGTGGGGCACATTCGCCTTCAGCTGCCCGTTCTGCGACGGACACGAGCATGCCGGCAGGGACATCGCCATCATCGGCGCCGCACCTCGGGCCGAGCACCTCATCGGCCTGTTGGGTCGGATCGCCGGGAACATCACCGTCGTACCCGTCGGGGAGGAGTTCGCAGACGACGAGATCCGAACTCTCGAGGCGAAAGGCGCGCAGGTGCGCCGCACGCCGGTCACCTCCGTCGAGAAGGTCGACGGAGGTGTCCGCGTTCACACGGACACCGACGAGAGCGTCGTCGACGGCGTCTTCATCTCCGCCGGGGAGATGCGCCAGCGGTCGCCGTTCGCCGCCCAGCTCGGACTGGGAATGCTCGACTCCGGGTGCATCGAGATCGACGAGTTCGGACGCACCTCACGCCCCGGCGTCTTCGCTGCAGGCGACCTCGCGCACCGCGCGACCCTTCCCGGGCCCATGGCCTCAGTGCTGCTGGCCGCGGCTGCCGGTCAGCTCGCAGCGGTCGGCATCATCCAGTCGCTGCTGGCCGCTGAGCATTGATCACGCCCGAATCGCGGATCAGACCGCCCCGACATCGACGGCGCCGCCGGTCGCCGCAGGCTCGGCATACGCGACCTCACGCCAGACATCGCCGACGCGCTCGAACGAGGTGACGCTCGACAGGGCGCAGCGTCGGGTGCGCGGATCGTGCCGGAGCGGAAGCCCCGCGACGCGGAGGTGGGTGATCCAGATCGGCGCCTGGTGCGACACCATCACGACGTCGCCGTCGGGCGCCGCGTCCCAGGCTTCGTCCATGACACCGAGCATCCGCTCCGCGATGGACGAGTAGGGCTCGCCCCAGCTGGGCAGCGAAGGCTGCCGCAGGTGCCACCAGTTCATGGGATTCATCAGCGAGCGACGCATCTGCGTCCCCTCGAACACGTTCGTCGGCTCGATCAGACGGATGTCGATCTCCGGCACGAGGTCGAAGCGCTCGGCGAACGGCTCTGCCGACTCCTGCGCGCGTTCGAGCGGCGACGCGTAGAGCGCGGAGACGGGACGGTCGAGCGCCGCCACATGGTCGGCGGCCGCTGCGGCCATCCCCCGGCCCGCGTCGCTCAGGTGGTAGTCGGGAAGACGACCGTAGAGCACGCGGGCCGGATTGTGCACCTCGCCGTGTCGGACGAGGTGCAGCCGGGACGCCGTCATCTCACGCCTTGCTGTAGCGCGAATCCCCGAAGCCGAGGATCAGGTACCCGATGTACGGGAAGAGGAACAGCAGGAAGAACGAGAAGACCCCGCCCTTGTTGAAGCGCTCGCCGAGCTTGAACGCGACGATGATCGCAAGGATCAGGTTCGCGATCGGGATGAGGTACAGCAGTGCGAACCAGCCGGACAGGCCGGCGATCTTCACCAGGAAGACGAGGTTCACGATCGGGATGATCGCGAGGATGCCGGGGTATCCGGCCTTCGTGAACACCTTCCACAGCCCGATGGCGACGAGGATGTAGAAGACGAGCGCGATCAGGCCCGTGGTACCGGAGAAGATCGATGCGTAGAGATCGGAGATGCCGTTGTTGTCCACGTGCACCCTTTCTGTGTATGAGCTGTGTCGTGGTGATCCTACTGACATGCCGGCCCGGGGGCGGGTGACCGGGCCGAAGACCTCCCGACCGCCCCCGTAGAATGGGCGGGTTCCCCATTTCCCAGATCAGAAGGAATACTCCGTGCTTCGCACCCACTCGGCAGGCTCTCTGCGAGCCGAGCACATCGGTCAGACCGTCACCCTCTCGGGTTGGGTCGATCGCCGTCGTGACCACGGAGGAGTCGCTTTCATCGATCTGCGGGACGCCTCCGGCATCGCCCAGGTCGTCATCCGCGACGAGGAGATCGCCCACCCGCTGCGCAACGAGTTCGTGCTGAAGGTGACCGGCGAGGTCTCTCTGCGCCCCGAGGGCAACGCGAACCCGAACCTGCCCACGGGCGAGGTCGAACTCATCGCGACCGACGTCGAGGTGCTGAACGAGTCCGCGCCTCTGCCCTTCCAGGTCTCCACGGCCCTCGCCGAGACCGAGACCGTGGGCGAGGAAGCCCGCCTCAAGTACCGCTACCTCGACCTGCGCCGCCCGGCCCCGGCCGCTGCCCTGCGTCTGCGCTCGAACGTGTACAAGGCGATCCGCGACGTGCTGCACGCCGACGACTTCACCGAGGTCGAGACCCCGACCCTCACCCGCTCGACGCCTGAGGGCGCCCGTGACTTCCTGGTGCCCGCTCGTCTGAGCCCCGGCAGCTGGTACGCCCTGCCGCAGTCCCCCCAGCTGTTCAAGCAGCTGTTGATGGTCGGCGGCGTCGAGAAGTACTTCCAGATCGCGCGCTGCTACCGCGACGAAGACTTCCGCGCCGACCGGCAGCCGGAGTTCACGCAGCTCGACATCGAGATGAGCTTCGTCGACCAGGAAGACGTGATCACCCTCATGGAGTCGCTCATCGTGGCGATGTGGGCGACGATCGGCGTCGAGGTGGCCACGCCCCTGCCGCGCATGACCTACGCCGACGCCATGGCCAAGTACGGCTCCGACAAGCCCGACCTGCGCTTCGGCCTCGAGCTCGTCGACGCGACCGAGTACTTCCAGAACACCCCGTTCCGCGTCTTCCAGGCCGAGTACGTCGGTGCGGTGCGTATGCCCGGCGGCGCCTCGCAGCCGCGCAAGCAGCTCGACGCCTGGCAGGACTGGGCCAAGCAGCGCGGCGCACGCGGCCTCGCCTACGTCCTGTTCAACGAGGACGGCACGCTCGGTGGCCCCGCCGCGAAGAACCTGTCCGAGGCCGAGCAGGCCGGCCTCGCCGCGCTCGTCGGTGCCGAAGCCGGAGACTGCGTCTTCTTCGCCGCCGGTTCGACCAAGGAGAGCCGTGCGCTGCTCGGCGCCGCGCGCGTCGAGATCGGCCGTCGGCTCGGCTACCTGAACCCCGACGAGTTCGCGTTCACCTGGGTCGTCGACGCTCCGATGTTCGAGCCGGCAGCCGACGCCGTGGCCTCCGGCGATGTCGCCGTTGGCGCGGGGGCCTGGACGGCCGTGCACCACGCGTTCACCGGCCCGAAGCCCGAGTTCCAGGACACGTTCGACACCGACCCCGGCTCCGCTCTCGCCTACGCGTATGACATCGTCTGCAACGGCTCGGAGCTCGGTGGCGGCTCGATCCGCATCCACCGCGAAGACGTGCAGAAGCGTGTGTTCGAGGTCATGGGCATCAGCGACGAGCAGGCCGACGAGCAGTTCGGCTTCCTGCTCGACGCGTTCAAGTTCGGCGCACCGCCCCACGGCGGGATCGCACTCGGCATGGACCGCGTGCTGCAGCACCTGACCAAGACCGAGTCGATCCGCGAGGTCATCGCGTTCCCGAAGTCGGGCAACGGCTTTGACCCGCTGACCTCCGCCCCGGCACCGATCACCGACGCGCAGCGCGCCGAGGCCGGTGTCGACTACGAGCCCGAGGACGACGAGGCCTGACGCCCACCGCCTCGCGCGAGCTCAGGCACACACGCCGGATCCCCCAGGCCGCGCGCCGCAGAGCATCTCGAGCCTAGGACGAGAGCGCCGCGAACGCGGGAACGATGTTCTCGTTCCACACGTCGACGCCGAGCTTCGCGATCAGCGCGATGACGACGACGAGGAAGACCACGCGGATGAAGGTGGTCCCGCGCGAGATCGCCATCCGCGAGCCGAGGTAGCTGCCGGCGACGTTCGCGACTGCGAGGATGCCACCGAGCAGCCACAGCACGGCGCCGTGCGGGATGAACAGCATGAGCGCACCCGCGTTCGTCGCGAGGTTGACGATCTTGGCCTTGGCGCTCGCCTGCAGGAAGTCGTAGCCGAGCAGCGCGACCAGGGTGATCACGAGGAAGGTCCCGGTCCCCGGTCCGATCATGCCGTCGTAGAAGCCGATGCCGAGCCCCGCGGCACCCGCCATGATGTGGTGCTTGTGGCCGTGGAACCGCAACTGGGTCGCGGCGCCCATCTGCGGACGGAACGCGGTGAACAGTGCCACGGCGAGCAGCGCGATCACGATGATCGGCTTGAACGCGGCCGGCGGTAGCACCGTCGCGACGGCTGCTCCGCCGAAGGACCCGATCAACGCGATGATCGCCATCGGCACGGCGGTGCGCAGGTCGGGTCTGGCTCGTCGGTAGTAGGTCACACTGCTGGTCGCGGTGCCGAACACCGAGGCGAGCTTGTTGGTGGCGAGCGCCTGCACCGGGGAGATGCCGGGGATCAGCAGCAGCGCCGGAAGCTGCAGCAGCCCTCCCCCGCCGACGACCGCGTCGATCCAGCCGGCGCAGAACGCGGCGATCACCACGAGCAGCAGCACCCCCCACGTGAGCTGCTCGAGTCCGAGCACGGCGCCGATATCCACCTCGCCATGATTCCAGAGAGTCGGCACGACCCCCGCATCCGCGCTCGCACCGGACGCGGGCGCTGGCAGACTGGAGGCATGCTCGACGCCCTCCCGCTGCCCCAGCCGCTCGAATCGCGTATCGGAACCGCGCTCCTGCGCCGTGCGACGGTCGACGACACGGATGCCGTGATCACACTGCTCGCCGACGACCCGATCAGCGCGGCCCGCGGCGATGTCGCGTCCGACGAGGATCGTCCCGCGTACGCACGCGGGCTCGTCGAGATCCTGGCAGAGCCGTCGAACGATCTGCTCGTGGTCGAGCTCGACGGCGCGATCGTCGGCACGCTGCAGCTCACCTCGATCCCCGGGATGGCGCGCCGCGGCGCGCGGCGGCTGCTCGTCGAGGCCGTGCGCGTGCAGAGCAGTCTGCGCTCGTCGGGCATCGGCTCCGCCGTGATGCGCTGGGTGGGCGAATCCGCGGCTCCCGCGGTCGGCGCGACGATGGTGCAGCTCACCTCCGATGCCGCCCGCACCGACGCGCACCGCTTCTACGAGCGGCTCGGCTACGTCGGCTCGCACCGCGGCTTCAAGTACAGCGTGCCGCAGGGCTGAGCTCCGCGGCCCTGTTCGGCCACCGGCTCGCCACCGTCCGTTCACCAGACCCGCGACGGGCGGCAACCTGCGCCTCATAGTGTCCTCTCGCAACCCGAAACCGGCTCACAGCGCCGGACACCGAGAGGACACTCATGGCTCGCTTCACCCGCCGCGCGCGCATCGGCGCCGGCATCGCCCTGGCCACCACGGCCGCACTCGCACTCACGGCCTGCTCCGGCGCAGCTGACGCGACCGGCGGAGGCAGCTCCGACGTCGACGCCTCCGCCGCGACCTCTGTCACCGACTTCGGCACCTTCGCCGACCTCGAGGCTGCAGCCAAGGCCGAAGGCTCGCTCAACGTCATCGCGCTCCCCCGCGACTGGGCGAACTACGGCGAGATCCTCGACCTGTTCGCCGAGAAGTACCCCGAGATCACCATCAACGAGGCCTCCCCCGACGTCTCGAGCGCCGAGGAGATCCAGGCCGCGAAGACCAACGAGGGACTCGACACCGCGCCCGACGTGTTCGACATCGGCCTCACGGTCGCCCTGCAGAACACCGACGTCTTCGCGCCGTACAAGGTGCAGACGTGGGATGACATCCCCGAGGAGCTGAAGGAGCCCACCGGCCTCTTCGTCGGCGACTACGGCGGGTACATGTCGATCGGCTACGACTCGTCGAAGTTCGACGCTCCGGCCGAACTCTCCGACCTGCTCTCGGCCGACTACAAGGGCGCCGTCGCGATCAACGGCGACCCGACCCAGGCCGGTGCGGCCTTCGCCGCCGTCGGCCTCGCCACCGTGCAGTCCGACGGCACGCTCGACGACTTCCAGCCGGGCATCGACTTCTTCTCCGAGCTGCAGAAGGCCGGAAACCTGCTCAAGGTCGACGTGACCACCGCGACGATCGCGAGCGGCGAGACCCCCGTCGTGTTCGACTGGGACTACCTGAACGCCTCGCACACGGCCGACAACAAGGACTGGAAGGTCGTCGTGTTCGACGGCACCGGTTACGCCGGGTACTACAACCAGGCCATCAACGCCGACGCCCCGCACCCGGCTGCTGCCCGCCTGTGGCAGGAGTTCCTCTACAGCGACGAGGTGCAGAACCTCTGGCTGAAGGGCGGCGCCCGTCCGGTGCGCATGGAGGCCATGACCGACGCCGGCACGATCGACGCCGACCTCGCTGCGGCACTCCCCGAGGCACCGGAGGAGACGGTCGTCCCGACCGAGGAGCAGTCGACGAACGCCGGCACGCTGCTCGGCGAGAAGTGGGCCTCGGCGGTCCAGTGACCACCCTCACCGCAACGGGGGCGGACGCCGCGGCATCCGCCCCCACCACCTCCGCCGGGTCCTCGCCGCACGCGAGGGCCCGGCGGTCCGCTCCGTCCTTCGCCTGGCTCGGGCTCGTCCCGTTCGCCGCATACGTCGTGCTCTTCCTGGCGGTGCCGACGATCCTGTCGATCGGCTCCGGCTTCTTCACGAAGGACGGCTCCTTCACCTGGTCGAACATGTCGGCCCTCGCCGATCCCGTCGTGCTGAACACCTTCGCGAACTCCGCCGGGCTCTCGCTGCTCACCGCCGTGGTGGGTGCACTCGTCGGTGCGCTCGTCTGCTACGCCCTGCTCGGCATGGACCCCGAAGGCCGAACGCGCTCGGCTGTGGACGCGGCGGCCGGCGTGCTGGCCCAGTTCGGTGGCGTCATGCTGGCGTTCGCCTTCATCGCGACCATCGGCATCCAGGGTGTCGTCACGGTCTTCCTGAAGGACTCGTTCGACGTCAACATCTTCGAGAACGGCACCTGGCTGTACGAGCTGCCCGGACTCGTCCTCCCCTACTTCTACTTCCAGATCCCGCTCATGGTCATCACCTTCATGCCCGCCCTCGCCGCGCTCAAGCCGCAGTGGGCCGAGGCCAACCTCACGCTCGGCGGCACCCGCGCGAGCTTCTGGCTGCGCATCGGCATCCCGGTGCTCGCGCCGTCGTTCCTCGCCAGCCTGCTGCTGCTGTTCGCGAACTCGTTCTCGTCGTACGCCACCGCCGCCGCCCTCGCCAGTCAGGGAGCGCAGATCGTGCCGCTGCAGATTCGCACTGCCCTCACGAGTGAGACGGTCCTCGGCCGCGAGAACCTCGCCGGCGCCCTCGCGCTCGGCATGATCGTGATCGTCGGGATCGTCATGGCCCTGTACTCCCTCGTGCAACGACGCGCGGCCAGGTGGCAGTCGTGAACCGGCTCGGTCCCTCCCTCGCGACCCGCGGGGTCATCGGCATCCTCGTCGGTGCGTTCTTCGCCGTTCCCCTGGTGTCGACGTTCCTCTTCACGCTGCGCGACCCCGAGGGCGGGCTGTCGTTCGCCCGCTGGATCGCGCTGTTCGACCCCGCGGCAGCCGCTACCCTGAGGCCGATCTGGGCGGGTCTGGGCAACTCCCTGATCCTGGCCGTCGTCACGGTGGCCATCGTGCTGCTCCTGCTCGCCCCCACCATGATCCTGGTGAACCTGCGCTTCCCCAAGCTCAAACCCGCCTTCGAGTTCGCGGTGCTGCTGCCCATCTCCATCCCCGCCATCGTGCTCGTGGTCGGCCTCGCTCCCATCTACCTGCAGATCGGTCGCGCCTTCGGCACCGGCACCTGGACGCTCGCCTTCGCCTACGGGATCACCGTGCTGCCGTTCGCGTTCCGCTCGATCCAGGCGTCGATCGATGCCGCCGACCTGCGCACCCTCTCCGAGGCCGCACGGTCGCTCGGCGCCAGCTGGCCGACGGTCGTCCTCCGGGTGCTCGCTCCGAACCTCCGCCAGGGGCTGCTCGCCGCGTCGCTCATCTCCATCGCGGTGGTGCTCGGCGAGTTCACGATCGCCTCGCTCCTGAACCGCCAGGTGTTCCAGACCGCCATGGTCGTCGTGAACAAACAGGATCCCTATGCGCCGGCGATCTTCACGCTGCTCGCGCTGGTGTTCGTCTTCCTCCTGCTCCTCGTCATCGGCCGCGTCGCCCGCGGTACCGGAAAGGCCCGCTCATGACCCTCGACCACGCGCTGCCGCGCACCAAGGACAACCTGCTGCTCTCGCAGGCGGGCGAGGGAACGCGCGTCGAGCTGCAGGGCATCGTCAAGAGCTACGGCGGCAATCGGGTGCTGCACGGTGTGGACCTGGACATCGCCCCCGGGGAGTTCGTCTCGCTCCTCGGCCCCTCCGGCTGCGGCAAGACCACGCTGCTGCGTGTGCTCGCCGGTCTCGAGGGTGGGGATGAGGGCGCCGTGCTCCTGGGCGGCGGAGACGTCTCTCGAGTGCCCACGAACAAGCGCGACATCGGGATGGTCTTCCAGTCGTACTCGCTCTTCCCGCACCTGCGGGTCGCCGAGAACACCGCCTTCGGCCTGCGCCGGCGCGGGATCGCGAAGGCGGAGGCTTCGCGCCGCGCCGTGGATGCCCTCGCGCTGGTCGGACTCGCCGACTTCGCCGACCGCTTTCCGCACCAGCTCTCCGGCGGACAGCAGCAGCGGGTGGCGCTCGCCCGTGCGCTGGTGACCGAGCCCAAGGTGCTGCTTCTCGACGAGCCGCTCTCCGCGCTCGACGCGAAGGTGCGCGTGCAGCTGCGCGACGAGATCCGCCGCATCCAGCTGCGACTCGGCATCACGACCGTGTTCGTCACCCACGACCAGGAGGAGGCGCTGGCCGTCTCCGACCGGATCGCCGTGATGAACGACGGTCGCATCGAGCAGATCGGTTCCCCCGAGCAGCTCTACACGATGCCCTCGACCGCCGGAGTCGCGGCTTTCGTCGGCCTGTCCAGCGTCGTATCCGGGGTCGCCGAGGGCGATCATGTGATGGTCTGGGGGCAGCGGCTTCCTCTGCAGTCACGGGCGGACGGGCCGGTCGATGTGTATCTGCGACCGGAAAACGTCTACTTCGCATCCGAGGCCGACGCCGCAGCCGATGCCCTGGTCGAGGAGAGCACCTTCCTCGGCAGCATGCGTCGTACGCTCGTCCGCACCGAATCTGGTGAGCTCGTCCGGGTGCAGCATGCGCCGGGCACCCACCCCGCGTTCGGGGATCGGGTGCGCATCGCGATCGCTCCCGAGCCTGTCGCCGTGCACCCGCGCGGCTGAACCCATCGCTCTTCCCCCGGGCCCGCCCCGAACGCTAGCGTGAGGCGCGAGGGGCGGGGCTCCCTCCATCCGAGAGAGAAAGGACGCCTCCTGGCAGGCAAATTCGAGCTGTACACCGACAAGTCCGGCGAGTACCGGTTCCGCCTGAAGGCCGGCAACGGCGAGGTCATCGCCATAAGCGAGGGCTACTCGTCGAAGTCCGCCGCTCTGAACGGCATCGACTCCGTGCGCCGCAACGCCGCGGACGCCGAGGTCGTCGAAGCCGACTGAGCTCGATACCCACGCTTCACGCCGAGACCCCCTGTCGCAGATGTCTGCGACAGGGGGTCTCGGTGATTTCGATGGGTCTCGGCGACGCGGGATCTCGGATCAGAGCACGCGCGAGAGGAAGTCCTTCGTGCGCTGATGCTGCGGGTTGCCCAGCACCTCGCGCGGGTCGCCTTCCTCGACGATGTGCCCACCGTCCATGAAGATGAGGCGGGATCCGACTTCGCGCGCGAATCCCATCTCGTGCGTGACGACGAGCATCGTCATCCCCTCGTCGGCCAATGAGCGCATCACCTGCAGCACCTCGCCGACCAGCTCGGGGTCGAGCGCCGAAGTGGGCTCGTCGAACAGCATCATGTCGGGGTTCATGCACAGCGCGCGGGCGATCGCCACGCGCTGCTGCTGCCCTCCCGACAGGTGCCCGGGGTAGGCGTCGGCCTTCTCGGCCAGGCCGACCCGGGTGAGCATGGCGTGCGCGATCAGCTCGGCTTCCTTCTTCGACCGCTTCTTCACGCGCTGCTGGGCGATCGTGAGATTGCCCAGCACATCGAGGTGCGGGAAGAGGTTGAAGCTCTGGAACACCATGCCGATGCGGGTGCGAACGCGGTCGATGTCGACGTCGGGGTCGGTGATGTCGATCCCCTCGATCAGCACCTTGCCGCCGGTCGGCTCCTCGAGCAGGTTCACCGAACGCAGCAGCGTCGACTTGCCCGAGCCCGAGGGTCCGATCACGCACACGACCTCGCCCTTGGTGACGGTGAGGTCGATGCCCTTGAGCACCTCGTTGTCGCCGAACGACTTCACGAGCCCCTGCACGTCGATCGCGGGGGCGTGGACATCAATCAGGTCGGTGATCATCGCTGCCTCGACATCCGTCGCTCCAGCCACGCGCTGAAGCGCGTGAGCGGAATCGTCACGATCAGGTACAGGATCGCCGCCATGATCAGCGGCGTTCCGTTCGCGTTCTGCGTGCTCGCATCGCGGGCGAAGGTCGTGAGCTCCTTCGACCAGATGAACGAACCCGCCACGAAGAGCAGCGACGTGTCCTTCAGCAGCAGCACGAACTCGTTGGTCAGGGGCGGGATGATGATCCGGAACCCCTGCGGCACGATGATCCAGAACGTCGTCTTCATGGGCGACATGCCGAGGGAGCGCGCCGCCTCGGTCTGGCCCTTCGGAACGGCCTGGATGCCCGCACGGATCGTCTCGGCCATGTATGCCGAGGCGACGAGGACGAGACCGATGAGACCGAGCACGACCGGTCCGCCCAGCTTCGTGCCGGGCACGCCCAGCGCGATCGGCAGGATGAACGCGATGCCGAAGATCGTGAGGATCGCGGGGAGCCCCCGGAACAACTCGATCCAGCACGTCGCGATCCACCGGAACGGCGCGATGGTCGACAGCTTCATCAGTGCCAGCACGACTCCGAGCAGCAGCCCCCCGGCGAAGGCAACGGCCGTGAACCACAGCGTGTTGACCAACGCGGTCGTGATGATCCCGGGGAACATCTTCGCCGCGACTTCAGGATTGAAGAACAGCGGGCCGATCTTCGCCCAGTCGGTGCTCACGATCGCCCAGACGGCGATCGCGATCAGCACCACGTAGACCGTGTAGCGATACAGCTTGCTCTTGGTGGTACGCCTCAACGCCATCGTCGAGGACCTCCCGCTCTACCGACCCCGCCGGTCACTTGGCCGCGAGGTACTCGTCGTAGATCTTCTGGTATCCGCCGTCGTCCTGGAGCTCCTTGAGCGCCTTGTTGACCGCGTCGCGCAGCTCGTCCTTCTCGCCCTTGGCGAAGGCGAAGCCGTACGACTCGTCGGTCGGGTACGTCTCGACGATCTTGTAGTCGGGGTCGTCCTGCTCGTGCACGTAGTTGACGGGCTGGTCCTGCAGGATGGCGTCGATCTGACCCGCCTGCATGGCCGGCCACAGCTCACCGTCCGAGGGGTACTGCACCAGCTGCGCACCCGGAGCGTTCTCGCCCGCGTAGGTCTCGCCGGTGGTGCCCTGCTGCACGCCGACGTTCTTGCCGTCGAGGTCGTCGATCGACTTGATGTCCGAGTCGGCGCGCACGAGGAGCGACTGCAGCGAGTCGACGTACGGGTCGGAGAAGTCGATGTTCGCCTTGCGCTCGTCGGTGATGGTCATCGCAGAGGCACCGATGTCGCACGTGCCGGCGGCGAGCGTGGTGCCGGACTGGAGCGCGTCGAAGCCCACGTCCTGCACGGCGAGCTTCAGGTCGATCTTCTCGGCGATCGCACTGAGCAGGTCGATGTCGAAGCCGGAGTAGCCGGTCTCGCTGGAGGGGTCCTCGACCTCGAACGGCGGGTAGGGGACGTCGGAGCACACGGTGAGCGTTCCGGCCTCGACGAGACCGTACTTGTCGTCGGCGGCGGGAGCGTCACTGCTTCCCGCGTCGGATGATCCGGTGGCGCAGCCGGCGAGCGCGAGGGTGGCCGTCGCCACGAGGGCGAGGCCGGCGATGAGGTTGCGACGAGGCATGTCGGCTCCTGTGAGTCGAGGGCACGGAGGCCCGCTGACGGGTAGGAGTTCATCTAAACATGCGGCTCGTCGCGTGACCAATGACATCGGCATCCGCGCGCATTACGTTTGTGTTGCAAGTACGCCCCGATCACACGTGGAAACCGAGTTCCTGGGTCGGTGCGACGCGGTGTCAGACCTCGAAGTCGACGGCGACGCGCGAGGCGACGACCGATCGGATGTACGCGGCGACCTCGGCGTGCGCGGGGTGCACCTGGTACTCGTCGATCGCCGCGACCGAGGCGAAGTCCGCGACGAGCGTGACGTCCCAGTTCGCCTCCGGATAGGCGACGTTCGCGCCGGCGGAGATGGAGAGGAGCTGCGGGACGACACCGTCGAGAGCGTTCAGCCGGCGAGCGACCTCGGCAGCCTGGGCACCACGCTCGGCGGCGTCTTCGGCGGCGAGCTTCCAGGTCACGACATGGCGGATGGTCACAGGGCTTCCTTCAGTTCGGTCGGGGATTCACCACGGAGTGCGTCTTCGAGCGCCTCTCGCAGCCGGTCGGGCGAGACGCGCCAATGCGCGTGCAGCTCGCCGTCGATCAGCACGACCGGGATCTTCTCCCACCACAGCTCGTACAGCGCGGGATCGTCCTGGATTGACGCCTCGACGATCTCGATCTGCTCGGCGGCGGCGTCGGGCAGCTCGGCGACGACGGCATCGATGACGTCGGAGGCGACGTCGCACAGATGGCAGTCGGGCTTGCCGATCAGAGTCAGCGTGGTCACGCCGACGGCACCTCGACCGCGCGGCCCTGGGCAATCCACTCGCCGGTGCCGCCCTCGACGTTCGTGGCGTCGTAACCGCGCGACTCCAGAGCCTCGACCACACGAGCCGAGCGCCCGCCTGCCTGGCAGATGACGTCGAACGCCTCGGCAGGCAGCTCTTCCAGCCGGTTGCCGATCTCGGACATCGGGATGTTGACGGCCCCCGGCACATGGCCGGCAGCGAACTCGTCCACCTCCCGCACATCGATGAGCGGGATACCGGTGCGCTCGGCGAGCTCGGTGACGGTGATCGACTTCATGACATCCTCTCGGCGGGACGGAGATGCGGCCGGAGACACAAAGCGCCCGTCCGAAGACAGGCGCTCGTGTCTGGTCGCTTACTTCTTGTTGCGACGCTGGTGGCGAGTCTTACGAAGCAGCTTGCGGTGCTTCTTCTTCGCCATGCGCTTGCGGCGCTTCTTGATGACAGAACCCACGGAAACCTCACTAAGTCAGTGGCTGGGTGTCGCCGAAATCGGACACCCGGGTACGGGCACGGAAAATGCCTCGGGTCAGTCTAGCAAACCCGAAGGCGTCGCCTGTCACACGCATCGACCGCCCGCAGGCGGCGGAGCACGAGAAGGCGATCGACGTCAGCCGACGTCGGCGATCGGGCGCTGCAGCGCATCAGCCACAGCGGACTCGGGTACGCGATAGCTGCGCCCGAAACGGACGGCCGGCAACTCCCCCGCATGGACCAGCCGATACACGGTCATCTTGGACACGCGCATGAGCTCTGCGACCTCAGCAACCGTGAGGAATCGGACGTCAGGAACCTCGGGCATCCCACGTACCCCTTTCTCGATGTGCACACTCTATGTGGTAGCTGGGACGCGTGTAAACCTCTGTGACTCGTGTGATCAGTGAGGTGCGACCGACCGCGAGAGCTCAGGTTCAGCCGGACTTCTTCGCCTTCGCCGACCGCTCCCTGGCCTCCCGCCATGTCTGACGCTCGATCTTGCGGGCCGACCGCAGAGCCTTCTCAGCCTCGCGCACCGCCTTCTGCGCCTCTTTGAGCCGACGATCCCCGGACACCTCGGCCGGGTCGATGTCGATCCACTCCGCCGCCTCGGCGTGCAGCTCTCCGCGGTCGAGGCCCGCGATGTACGCCGTGACCCCGTCGAGGGTCCGCTCGACGGCGAACCGGAACGGATCGGCCGTCGAGGTGAACACATCGTCTTCGATCGCGCGACGGAGCGCGGGGAACTCCTCGGCCGTGATCACCCGATCGAAGAGAGCGGCTTCGTTCGCGGCCACCTCATCGGGGGTGAGTCCCGTGCCGCGGGACTGCTCGGTGTAGCCGGCCTGCACGATCCCGCACCAGCGGGCATGCCCGGTCACCGCGAGCGCGACGGCCATGCGCTCTTCCGTCGTCAGCGCGGTGCCGTCGAGAGCGGCGAGCCCGGCATCCAGCCAGGCCGAGCTGTTCGGGGTGATCGGCGATCCGGTGATCGGCAGGGACAGCATCCAGGGATGGCGCAGGTAGAGCTTGACCTGCTCTTCATACAGGGCGATCAGTCGTCCGCGCCAGCCGTCGGCCTCGAGGTGGCTCTGCGGCGGCAGCCCTGTCGCCTCTTCCTGCATCAGCAGCAGCAGATCGTCCTTCGCCGTCACGTATCGGTACAGCGACATCGGCGTGAATCCGAGCCGCGCCGCGACCGCGGCCATCGACACGGCGCCGATCCCCTCGGCATCCGCCAGTTCGACGGCGGCGTCGACGATCTTCTCGACGCTCATCTCGCGCTTGGGACCACGCTGCGGGTTCGCGGCGACACCCCACGCCAGCGCGATCCCGCGTGGCAGCTCCGGCGGCTCCGTCTCAGTCATGCGCTCATCTTACTTCTGTTTATTATCTAAACAGTGTGTTACGGTCATACACAGTTGCGTTGGTGATACACAGTTTTCTACATACACAGAAAGGAGCGCCTGATGGAGACAGCCATCGAGGTGCAGGGGCTGCGCAAGGCCTTCGGGAACAAGACCGTCGTCGACGGACTGGATTTCGCGGTCGCCCGCGGCGAGGTCTTCGCCCTGCTCGGGCCGAACGGCGCCGGCAAGACCACGACGATCAACATCCTCACCACCCTCACCGCGGCAGACGCCGGCTCGGCGCGGGTCGCCGGCTGGGACATCGGGACGCAGGCGATCGAGGTCCGGCGACGGATCAGCCTCACCGGCCAGGCGGCAGCCGTCGACGATGCACTGAGCGCGTCCGAGAACGTCGTCATGTTCGCGCGGCTCGCCGGGCTCGGACGGGCAGCCGCGCGACGACGTGCCGCCGACCTGATCGACCAGTTCGATCTCACGGATGCCGCCTCCCGCATGGTGCGCACGTTCTCCGGCGGAATGCGACGTCGCCTCGACCTCGCCCTGAGCTTCGTGGTGACGCCGGAGGTGCTGTTCCTCGACGAGCCCACCACGGGTCTGGACACCCGCAGCCGTCGCAGGCTGTGGGACATCATCCGCATGCTGGCGAACGCGGGGACGACGGTCTTCCTCACCACCCAGTACCTGGAGGAGGCCGATCAGCTGGCAGACCGCATCGCCGTGCTGCACGACGGCAGGGTCGCCGCCCTCGGCACGCCTGCCGCCTTGAAGGCGCGCGTCGGCGGAGACACCGTCGAACTCCACGACCGCCGCGGCGAGCTTCACCGGCAGATCCCCACCGATGGCACGGTCGCCGACCTCCGGCGAGCGCTCGACCTGCTCGACGAAGACGGAGAGGACGGCACCGTGACCCTGCGCCGCCCCACCCTCGACGACGTGTTCCTCGCCGTCACCGCGGCCGCCCCCATCGACCACCCCGCGAAGGAGCTCGCATGAACATCACCCTCGCCGCCCCTCGCTCCGCGGCACCTGCCCTCCCCGCCCCTTCACCGCGCCCGCGCCTGCGAGGCCTCACCGCCGAGGCGGTGTTCGTCGGTCGCAGCCTGCGCCACTCGCTGAGGGACGGCGAATCGCTGCTCATGGCGATCATGCTGCCCGTCATGCTCATGCTCATGTTCACGTGGGTGTTCGGCGGAGCGATCGATCCGTCCGGCGCCTACGTCGACTACGTGGTGCCCGGCATCATCCTCACCTGCGCGGGGTTCGGAGCCTCCTCCACCGCCGTGTATGTCGCGAACGACATGCGCACCGGCATCATCGACCGGTTCTGCACGATGCCGCTGCGAGCGGGGGCGGTGCTGACCGGGCACGTCGTCGCGAGCGTGCTGCGCAACCTCATCGCCACGGCGATCGTGATCGGCGTAGGAGTGCTCGTCGGCTTCCGTCCGAGCGCGAACGCAGGGGAGTGGGTGGGGCTCGCCGCCCTGATCGCGCTGTACATCCTCGCGATCACGTATCTGTTCGCCGCCATCGGTCTTGCCGCAGGAAGCCCGGAAGGGGCGAACGGCTACGGCTTCGTGCTGCTCTTCCTCCCCTACCTGTCCAGTGCGTTCGTCCCGGTGGCGAGCATGCCGGAGTGGTTGCAGCCGGTTGCCGCGACTCAACCGATCACACCCATCGTGGAGACGATCCGCGGGCTGCTCACGGACGCTCCCGTGCAGGGCGAGGCATGGTGGGCGATCGGCTGGTGCGTCGTCATCCTCGCGATCGCGGTCGCCTGGGGCGCGTGGCTCTTCCGCCGCAAAGCCGGGCGACGCTGAGCGGACCGGCGGCAGCGGGCATCCCCCGCGAAGACATATCCCCGCGGAGCCCACATCCCAGCGGAGACATAGGCGTTCTGCGGCTTTCGCTCATCTGCCGCTGGGACTGTTGACGCAGGGCTCGTGCCGGCACCGCCGAGTCCGCCCCGGGTGTGGGGACCCGCACCTCGCCCCTGACGACAAGCCCCCTGTCGTCAGGGGCGAGTCGTTGCGGGTCTCCGCCAGCTGACGGGGAGATCGCGCATCACCAGAACGCTGTCGATCTGCGCGGCGCCCTGCGGAAGACCGTCGAAGAACGACGACCTGACCTCGTTCACGCGGCCCGCCTCCACGGCCCAGCGCGCCGCGGACAGTTCCACGGCCTCCGCTCCCCTGCCGTCGCGTCGCGGCGACCAGCCGGTGGCGCCCGCCCGGTAGAACCGTGAAGCGTCGCCCACTGTCGGGAAGAGCGAGCTCTCCCATTCCTCCGACACCTCGATGTCTGCGGAGACGCTCGCGTCGGACGCCTGCATCCGGACCTGGATTCGCGAGTCGGTCTCGTCGATGTCGAACCGCGCGCGCCGCTGCACGCCGGGGAAGAACCGACCCCCGCCGATGACGGGCACGATGTCCGAGGAGTGCCGCTCGATCACGTAGACGCCCGTGCGCGTGGTCCCGCCCTCGTCCCACTCGACCGCGAACCGGTGCGCGGCGTTCTCCGTGGAGATGCCCCACCGCGGTCGCAGCCATCCGGGACGCAGCTCCGTCAGCGCGATCAGGCACACCCCGCCGACCGCGCTCCCGTCGATGAGCTGCGGGCGGAAGGGGGCGGGGATCATCTCGCCGGCCACCGACGGATCGACCCGATACGTCAGCAGCAGACGGCGCCGCATACGGCCGCGAAGTGTGCGCATGAGGAGGTTCATGCCTAGAATTTAACAGCTTTGCTAAATAGCTACAAGCCTTTGATGCGGTCGTTCGGCGTCGCTCGAACCGTCACGCTCCGAGCCGCTTGAGCGCGTTCGCGACGACGTGCTTCGCGGAGGCGGCCGCCCGTCCGACGACCTCGGCGGCATGCGCCGCGCTTTCGGGAACCGCGTGGTAATCGATGTCGGGTGCGCTGTCGCCGTAGGCGTCGACCAGGAACGGCACCAGCCAGTCGTCCACGACTTCGAGCGGCTCGACCGCGAGGCTGTAGAAACGGCGCTGACCGTCTTCGCGCACGGTGACCAGCTCGGCGTCGCGCAGCACCTTCAGGTGCTTCGACACGGTGGGCTGGCTGATGCCCAGATCGGCGACGATCTGGCTGACGCTGGTGCCGGACTCCCCTTCGGTCGTGCGCCGCAGCAGGAGCTGGAGGATGTCTCGCCTCGTACCGTCTGCGATCACGTCGAAGATGTCCGTCATGAGTTCAGGGTAGTCGTCCCCGGCACGGAGTACCATGACGAAGGCTCGGCGACAGGCGCCGTGCGGTCGCTCGGCGCGACCGAAGGAGAAACCAGAGGGGGCAGCGATGTCGGGCATCGTTTCGGCGTCGTCCCCGCGGCAGAGCCTGAAGAGTGCGGCCGGATGGGTCAAGCACCTCGTCACCTCGTCGCCGTCGCGCTTCGCGATCGTCGTCTTCGCGCTGCTGATCCTCGTGTTCACGGTTCTCCTCTCCCTGCCGATCGCCTCCGCGAGCGGCACGGTCACGCCGCTGAGCGACGCCCTCTTCACCGCTGTCTCCACCATCTGCGTCACCGGACTCGCAACGGTCGACATGGCCAACTACTGGTCCCCCTTCGGACACGTCGTGGTGTTCCTCGGCGTGAACATCGGCGCCCTGGGTGTCCTCACCCTCGCGTCTCTCATGGGCATGCTGATCTCGAAGCGCCTCGGCCTGCGTGCCAAGCTGATGGCCGCCGGCGACACGAATCCGATGCGCGCGCACGGCGGCGTGGTCAACGAGAGCCAGACCGTGCGGCTCGGCGAAGTCGGCCAGCTGCTGACCACCGTCGCCGTCTCGGCGCTCATCATCGAAGCGTCGCTCGCGATCCTCCTCTATCCCGCGCTCGTGATGGCCGGGGTCGACCCGATCGCGGCGCTCTGGGAGGCGCCCTACTTCGCGGCGATGGCGTTCACGAACACCGGCTTCGCTCCCAACGACGGCGGCGTCGCGGTGTTCGCCGACGACTACCTGGTGCTCTCACTCCTCATGGTGGGCGTCTTCCTCGGCAGCATCGGCTTCCCCGTCATCTACACGCTCGCCAAGCACGTCTGGCACGTGAAGCGCTGGTCCCTGCACACCAAGCTCACCCTCGTCACGACCATCCTCCTGTTCATCCTGGGCGCGGCCGTCTTCGTCATCCTCGAGTTCAACAACCCGAAGACCTTCGGCTCCATGGACGCCACCGACACCACCTTCCAGGCGTTCTTCCTCTCGGCGATGACCAGATCCGGCGGTTTCAACGTGATCGAGATGGACGACCTGAACGGGTCCTCCCTGCTCGCGGCCAGCATGCTGATGTTCGTCGGCGGCGGCTCGGCGTCGACGGCCGGCGGCATCAAGGTGACCACCCTCGCCGTGCTCGCCATCGCCGTGTGGTCCGAGGCCAAGGGCCGTCAGTCCGTCGAGGCGTTCGGCCGCCGCATCCCGAGCGACGTGCAGCGCGTGGCCCTCAGCGTCGTCGCGTGGGGGGCCACGATCGTTGCGCTGTCGACGATCGTCATCGCCCAGATCACCAAGGCCGATATCAGCCACGTGCTGTTCGACGTGATCTCGGCGTTCGGCACGGTCGGCCTGTCGACGGGGCTCACCGCGGAACTTCCCGATTCGGCCTCGTACGTGATGGCCGCGACCATCTTCATGGGCCGCGTTGGTACAGTGACACTCGCCGCGGCGGTCGCCGCGACATCGCGAACGCAGTACTACTCACTGCCCGTGGAAAGGCCGATCGTTGGTTGAAGTCCTGCGGGGCGACGCTCCCGTCCTCGTCATCGGTCTCGGCAGGTTCGGCGCTGCCTGCGCCGGCGAGCTCGATCGCCTCGACCGCGAGGTGCTCGCGATCGACGACAACCTCGAACTCGTGCAGAAGTGGTCCGACCGGGTCACGCACACCGTGCAGGCCGACGCGAAGAACATCGACGCGCTGCGTCAGATCGGCGCCCAGGACTTCCAGGTCGCGGTCGTCGCCGTCGGATCCTCGATCGAGGCGTCGGTGCTGATCACCGCGAACCTCGTCGACCTTAAGGTGCCGCAGATCTGGGCCAAGGCCGTCTCCCAGTCGCACGGCAAGATCCTCGCCCGTGTCGGCGCCAACCACGTCATCTACCCCGAGCGCGAAGCGGGTGAGCGCGTGGCGCACCTCGTGAGCGGACGGATGCTCGACTTCATCCGCTTCGACGACGACTTCGTCCTCGCCAAGATGTACCCGCCGAAGTTCATCCGCGGCGTCGGACTGAACGAGTCCGGCGTGCGATCCAAGTACAAGGTCACCGTCGTCGGGGTGAAGAGTCCGGGCAAGCCGTTCCGCTATGCCGAGGCGAACACGATCGTGACGAACCACGACCTCATCATCGTCTCGGGCACCAACAGCGACATCGAGCGCTTCGCCGGCCTCGACCGCTGACGACGCGTCGTCCGGTCTGCCGACTCCCCCTCGCGGCGGATGTGAGGGTCCCCGTCGTCGTGATGGGATGGGACCCATGACCGACCACACCGCGGCTCCTCCCGTCCTCGCCCTTCGCGGGCTTCGCAAGCAGTTCGGGCAGAAGGTCGCCGTCGACAGTCTCTCCCTCGACGTGCCGGCCGGATCCATGCTGGGGCTGCTCGGCCCGAACGGGGCGGGCAAGACCACCACCCTCGCGATGGCCACGGGCCTGCTGCGTCCCGATGCGGGAACCGCCTGGGTGCTCGGTGCGGACGTGTGGCAGAACCCCGCCGAGGCGAAGGCGCGTATGGGCGTGCTGCCCGACGGCATCCGCATGCTCGACCGACTGACCGGCGCCGAGTTGCTGCGATACACCGGGCTCCTGCGCGGCATGGCCGAGGCGGACGTCGTCTCCCGGACCGTCGACCTGCTCGTGGCCCTCGGGCTCGCCGACGCCCGCGACACGCTCGTCGTCGACTACTCCGCGGGCATGCGCAAGAAGATCGGACTCGCCTGCGCGCTGATCCACGCTCCGCGCCTGCTCATCCTCGACGAGCCGCTCGAGGCCGTGGACCCGGTGTCGGGCGAGACGATCCGGCAGATCCTGCGATCGTTCGTCGACGGCGGCGGCACGGTCGTGCTTTCCAGCCACGTGATGGAACTCGTCGAATCGATGTGCGACAGAGTCGCCATCGTCGCCGAGGGACGCCTGCTCGCGCACGGCCCGCTCGACGAGGTGCGAGCCGGCCTCTCGCTGCAGCAGCGCTTCCTCACGCTCGTGGGCGCGCACGACCTCGGAACGGAGACGCTCGCATGGTTGCGCTCCTCGTAAGTCTGCGCTGGCGGCAGCTCCGCCATCAGTTGTCCCGCAATCCCTGGATGATCGTCACCTTGATCATCACGGGCATGGTCGCGCTCGGGCTCCTCGCCGGACTCACCGCCGGACTCGTCGCGCTGCGCTTCGCCGCGCCCGACGGCGCCGTCACCGCCATCGTGCTCACCGGCTCGGTGATCGTGCTCGGGTGGTGGATCGGGTCGATCCTGGTCAGCGCCGACGACTCGCTCGCTCCCGAGCGCTTCGCTCTGCTGCCCGTGACCGCAACCGCACTGCTGCCGGGTTTCGTCGTCGCCGGCGCCACGACCATCGGTGGCATCGGCACCACGGTCGCCCTGCTGCTGACGCTGCTCGGCTGGTCGGTCAGCATGCCCGCTCTGTTGAGCGCCGTGATCATGATCCCGGTGGCCGTCGTCACCTGTGTGCTCGGTGCCCGCGTGGTGAGCGGCCTCCTCGCCGGCTGGCTGGCGCGCCGCAGCACACGCGACCTGGTGCTGACCCTCGGCGTGCTGCTCGCCGCCTCGTCCGGCCTCATCCTCAACCTGGGGATCGGGGCCTTGACCAGGGTCGGTGACGTCGGAGAGGCGTTCACCACCATCGCCGACATCGCCGCCTGGACACCGGTGGGTGCCGTATTCGGGGTGTCCGCCTCGGCCGCACAGGGTGACATCCTCACCGCCGCGCTCCGCCTGCTGATCGCCCTCGCGACGGTGGTCGTGCTGTGGTTCGCGTCGCAGCGGCTGCTGGCCGCGCGACTCGTCTCGCCGATCCAGAGCAGCGGGGGCGGACGGGTGCGTTCCGGCGGTCTGCTCGACCGGGTGCTGCCGGCGAACTCGATGGGGGCGATCGCCGCACGGTCGCTGCGCTACTTCCGTCGTGATCCGCGCCAACTGGTCAACATCGTGATGCTCCTGCTGCTGCCGGCGATCTTCATCGGCATCGCGCTGATGAACGGTCTGCAGGAGGAGGCGATCGGCTTCGCCCCGGCCATCACCCTGATCCCCGCGATCAACGCCCTGCTCGCCGGAACAATCGTGCAGATGGCGATCGCCTACGACAACGATGCCGTCGCCATCCATATCCTCACCGGGGTCAGCGGTGCCGCCGACCGCGCGGGACGCCTGCTCGGCTTCGGGCTGATCGCGGTTCCGGTGACGATCGTGCTGTGCGTGGCGACCTGCCTCCTCGCCGGACGTCCCGACCTGCTGCCGGGCAGTCTCGGCGCCGCTCTCGGCCTGACGGCGATCGCCGGCGGCGCCGGCGCATGGGTGGGGAGCTTCCTCCCCGGACGCGCACCCGCCCCGGAGGCGAATCCCTTCGGACGCGGCTCGTCCGGAGGAGTGCAGTCGTTGCTCGCGATGATCATCATCGGTCCGATCACGCTCGCCCTCGGTGCCCCCGCACTCGGATTCGCGATCGCGGCGATCTGGAACCCCGCCCTTGGCTGGGTCAGCCTCGCATGCGGCATCGCGTTCGGCGGACTGGCGATCTGGGGTGGAACCGTGCTCGGCGGGAGGGTCCTGGATCGTCGCTGGCCCGAGGTGCTCGCCGACGTGTCCAGCGAGAGCTGAGCGAGACCGGAACCCGTCAGGCGTCGATGTCGAGGATGACCTCGATCACGTCGTCCACGCCGAGGCCCTCGCGGTCCTGGAGCGCCTTCTTGATCGGCACGATGTATCCGCCGTCCTTCGGCCACAGGGCGGTGGTCACCGTGGTCTCACCGACAGTGACCGATGCGGGGATCATGCCCCACCCGTACGTGACGACGGAAGCGATCTCGTGGATCAGCTCGCTCTCGGCGGCTGGCACCGTGACGAAATGGAACGGCGCGGGACCGCGCCAGTACCAGATCGCGCCCTCGATCCGCAGTCGCATCACTCACGCCCCGGCGGCGAGTTCCCTGGCACGCGCGAGAGCCGCAGCGGCGGCATCGGCGAAGGTGCGCTCGAGATGCGCGTCCTGCAGCACAGCGACCGCACGCTCGGTCGTCCCCTTCGGACTGGTGACCCGACGACGAAGTTCCGTCGGGTCCTCGCCCGAGGCGTCGAGCAGCGCCGTCGCGCCGATGAACGTCTGCTCGACCATCAGGCGGGCATCGGCGTCGTCGAACCCCATGCCGACGGCGGCCTTCGTGAACTCCTCGATCAGCAGGTAGACGTACGCCGGACCGGAACCCGAGATCGTCGACAGCGCATCGATCTGAGACTCGGGCACCTCGACCACGGCTCCGACGGTCTGGAAGAGGCGACGCACCAGAGCCAGGTCATCATCCGAGACCGCGGCGCCTGCCGCGATTCCCGTGACCCCCTTGCGGACGGTCGACGGGGTGTTGGGCATGGAGCGGATGACGCGGGCATCCGCACCGAGCACGTCGGCGAAGGTCTGCAGCGTGACGCCGGCGGCGACGCTCACCACGATCGTGTCGGCGGCGAGGTGCGGGGCGATCTCGCGGAGCAGGTCGGGCACCATGGCCGGCTTCACGCCGACCAGCACGATGCGGGCGCCCTCCACCGCCTCGGCGTTGCCGTCCGGCCGCTCGGCGAGCGCGATGCTCGTGACGCCGTCGAGCCCGGCGAAGGCCTCCGCCTTCTCCGCGGTGCGGTTCGTCGCGGCGATGCCGCCGTCGATGGGGATACCCGAGGCGACCACCCCACGGAGGATCGCACCACCCATCGAGCCGGCACCGAGGAAAGCGAGCGAAGGAAGCGAGTCAGCCATGTCGTCATCCTACGGCGGGCACTCCGACATCCTCGGGCGGGCGGTTCTAGACTCGTCCCATGAGTGCATCCGGAGGCAACAAGGCCATCGTCGCGGCGTTCCTGGCGAACATGGGCATCGCCCTCGCGAAGTTCATCGCCTGGGCCCTCTCCGGGTCTGCCTCGATGCTCGCGGAGGCGATCCACTCCGTCGCCGACTCCGGAAACCAGCTGCTGCTGCTGCTGGGAGGGCGCAAGGCCCGACGCGAGGCCGACCGTGCGCACCCGTTCGGGTACGGGCGAGAGCGCTACGTCTACGCCTTCGTCGTCTCGATCATCCTCTTCTCGGTCGGTGGTCTCTTCGCGATCTACGAAGGCGTCGAGAAGCTCACGAATCCGCACGAGCTCGACAAGACGTGGTGGTGGCTGCCGCTCGTCGTGCTCGTCGTCGCGATCGGGCTCGAATCCTTCTCGCTGCGCACCGCCGTGCGCGAGAGCAACCTCGTGCGGGAGAAGGGCCAGTCGTGGGTGTCGTTCGTGCGTCGTTCGAAGGCACCTGAGCTCCCGGTCGTGCTGCTCGAAGACGTGGGAGCGCTGACCGGCCTCACGTTCGCCCTTCTCGGCGTCGGCCTCACCCTCATCACGGGCAACCCGATGTTCGATGCACTCGGCACCGTGATGATCGGTGTGCTGCTGGTGCTGATCGCGATCGTGCTGGGCGTCGAGACGAAGAGCCTCCTGGTCGGTGAAGGCGCGACGCAGGCGGACCACGACCGTATCGTGGACGCGATCAACGCGGGCGACGAGATCGAGAAGATCATCCACATGAAGACGCTCTACCTCGGCCCGGACGAGCTGATGGTCGCCGCGAAGATCGCGCTGAACGCCGACAAGCCGCTGCGCGAGGCCGCCGACGACATCAACGCGATCGAGGCCCGTATCCGCGAGGCTGTTCCGGTGGCGCGGATCGTCTACATCGAGCCCGACGTGTACCGCCCGGCGATCGACCCCGAGCCCTCCACCGACGTCTTTGTACTGAAGTCGTCCGACTGAGCGGGGCTCGACTCAGCGACGCTGCTCGAAGAACGAACGCAGCACCGCTGTGGCCGCGTCGGCCTGGACGCCACCGATGACCTCGGCCCGGTAGGGCAGCCGGCGATCGCGCAGCACGTCGTACATGGACCCGGCCGCTCCGGCCTTGTCGTCCCAGGCTCCGAACACCACACGGCCGACGCGGGACTGCAGGATGGCACCGGCACACATGATGCACGGCTCGAGGGTGACCACGAGCGTGTGCCCGTCGAGGTTCCAGGAACCGACGGACGCCGCCGCGCGCCGCAGCGCCTCGATCTCGGCGTGACCGGTCGGATCGTGGGTCTCCTCGCGGGTGTTGCGCCCTTCGGCGATGATCCGCCCTCCCCCGTCGATCACGACGGCGCCGACGGGGATCTCGGATGCCGCGGCCGCCTCGGCGGCGAGCACGAGGGCGCGCTGCATCGCGAGGTCGTCTGCAGCGGTCATGCGTCGAGCCTACGACAGCCGCCGAGCGCGGGCGGAGCTTCGATGTCGTGCCCGACCGCGCGGCGCATTACCCTGTATCCATGCGTGTTCACGTGGCCGACCACCCTCTCATCACTCACAAGCTCTCGGTACTGCGCGATGCGCGCACGCCGTCGCCGGTCTTCCGGCAGCTCACGGAGGAGCTCGTCACGCTGCTCGCGTACGAGGCGACACGCAACGTGAAGGTCAGCCCGATCGAGATCACGACCCCGGTGACCACCACGACGGGCGTGAAGATCTCGGAACCGCGACCGATCGTCGTGCCGATCCTGCGTGCCGGTCTCGGCATGCTCGAAGGCCTCGTGAAGCTGCTCCCGACCGCCGAGGTCGGCTTTCTCGGCATGGTGCGCGACGAGACCACGTTCGAGCCGACGACCTACGCCGAGCGTCTGCCCGATGATCTGAGCGACCGTCAGTGCTTCGCGATCGACCCGATGCTGGCGACCGGGGGTTCGCTGGCCGCCGCGATCCAGTTCCTGTTCGACCGCGGTGCGAAGGACGTCACGGCGATCTGCCTGCTCGGCACCCCGGAGGGCGTCGCCGCGATCGAGGCGATGGCGGGCGACCGCGATGTGACCCTCGTGCTCGGCGCGCTCGACGAGCGCCTCGACGAGAAGGGGTACATCGTGCCCGGACTCGGCGACGCCGGCGATCGGCTCTACGGCACGGTCTGACGCTGACCTGCCCCGACGGGTCAGGCCTCGAGAGTCAGGCGGTAGGCGCGCTCATCGCCGAAGTGGGTGAAGCCGGCGCGCGCCAGGATCGGCGCCGACGTCGAGATGCGCCCCTTGACGAGCGCCGTCGTCGCTCCCCAGGCTGCGCTTTCTCGGAGGCGTTCGGCGAGGACCGCGCGGTACGCGCCGCGACCACGGTACTCCGGCAGTGTCGAAGCACCCCAGAGCCGGACGAATCCACCGTCGATCGTGCACCCGCCGGTGCTGACCGCCCGGCCGCCGATCCGCGCGAGGATCCGGAAGCCTTCGCGAGTCTCGAGCGCCGTCGTCACCTCGGCGAGCTCCGCCCGCAGTCCCTGCGGGTCGAGGGGCTCCTGCTGCCACACGGGCACGTTGACCGCGTCGACGTCGCGCACCTGCTCCAGCGTGCGCACGACCTCGACGGTGATGTCGTCCGGCACATCGACTGCTGCGGCTCCATCGACCGGTCGAGCGAACACCGCCACCATGTCGATATGCTCCGCTCCCCGCCGACGAAGCTCCTCCTCGATGTCCGGACGGTCGGAGGGGTTCGTCCAGAAGGTGAATCTCGACGCGTCCCACGCTCTCGTCCGCTCCAGAGCGTGGTCGACGATCTCCGTGGGCTCGAGGACGGAGCTCACCTGGGAACCGCGGACTCCGCCGCCGAATCTCGACGGATCCCGCACGAGGAGCAACTCAGTGCGCTCGTGCTCGCTGTCGCGCGGGAACCACACCCAGGCCGCAGCCGCGCGCAGGATCTCGTCTGTCGAGTGCGCGTGCGTCGGCTCGCTCATTCCGCCGCACCGACCAAGCGGGCGAAGGCGCTGAGCCGAGCCACTCCCTCCGGCGTGTACGGCAGATCGTCGAGCAACGCGGGCGAGTGGATCAGATAGGCGACGACCTGCGCGCGGGAGATCGCCACGTTGAGCCGATTCTGGAGCAGCAGGAACTCGGGTCCGCGGGGAGCGTCCCGTCCGCTCGAGGCGGCGAGCGACGTGATGGAGACGACAGCCTCCTTGCCTTGGAAGTTATCGACAGTGCCCACCGGAACGTCGGGGAAGCCGGCGTCGGAAAGCGCGTCGAGCACCAGCTGACGCTGCGCGTTGTAAGGCGTGACGACGATGATGTCGGACGGCGTGAGCGGCCTCGTCGAGGCGTCGGGGTCGTTGTCGGTGAACGTTCTCCCGACCAGATCGCGCACGAGTCGTACGACCTCGGCGGCTTCCTCCGGTGACTGCGTCGCGTTGCCGCGGTGGCGCAGCGGCACGACGTGCAGCCCCGGATCGACTCCGTCGAGTGAGCGGCGCTCGGTTCCCGGCGCCGAGGCGAGTTGTCCGGCGTAGGCGAGCTTCGACACCGGCGCAGCCACGAACGGATGCATCCGCCACGACCGTGCGAGGAAGTACCCGTATTCGGGCCGCACCACGGGGTCGCCGTCCATCACCCAGCCGAGGGCCGAGGTGTCGACCGGCTCCGGATGCGCGCCCTGGCTCACCTGCGGGAGCTGTTGCGGATCACCGAGGAGCAGCAGCCGCTTCGCCCCAGCCGCGACGGCGATCGTCGAGGCGAGCGAGAACTGACCCGCCTCGTCGATCACGAGAAGATCGAGGCCGGCACGATCGACACGCTGGGTGTTGCTGAAATCCCAGGCCGTGCCACCGACGACGGCCCCCTCGCCCGCGTGCTCGGCGAGGAACGATGCCATGCCGTTCTTCGGGATCACGGTGTACGGCGGCTCTGCCTCGGGATCTTTCGGCGCCTTCGCGACCTGCGCCGGCGCGACGCCGTCGGCGACGATGCGCGCGAGAAGGGTCTCGATGATCGCATGCGACTGCGCCACGACGCCGACTTTGAAACCGTGTTCGTTCACCAGGCGCGCGATCACACGCGATCCCGTATAGGTCTTCCCTGTCCCCGGAGGGCCCTGCACCGCCAGGTAGCTGCGGTCGAGGTCGAGCACACCACGCACGATCGCATCGATCGTGTCGTCGCGGGCCGGGGGCAGTGCTTCGCCCGATGTCGTGCGCGGGGGAATTCGACGCAGGATGTCGGTCGCCGCGTCGTGCGGGAAGCCGGGGGCGGCCGCGTGCACGGCATCGGCCCACTCGTCGATCGCTCCCTGCAGTGAGACCACTCGCGGAGGCGCCGCCGGGGTGAGAGCGAGCGGCAGCTCGTCCCAGGTCTGACCCTGCACTGCCGACTCGGAGACGAGGTAGCCGTCGTCGAGCACCTCGACCACCGTGACGGTGTGCGGCACGTGGACGGCGCGTGAAGGCACCTCGGTGTCGAAGGGGGCCGGGACCTCGTAGAGCGCGAACGGCTGCGCACCCGGGCCGAGCGTCGTGCCGGGCGACACCTCGCCGCGGATCTCGATGTCACGCGACATCACACGTCGTCCCTCGCCGATGCTCCACTCGCGGCGCACGACCGACGACGGGCGATCGACCTTCACCACATCACGCGTGCCGTCCCACATCGTCACCGGCTCTCGCAGCCGCTGGAAATGCGACACCCAGAAGCTCTTCGCCTCGCGGGGGAAGTAGTCGATGGCCGCGGCGGCGATACGGTGCACGAGCCCGTCGCCGCCGTCTTCCACGGCGCGTTCCGCATCGGCGAGCAGCGCGACGGAACGGGGGGACGGCTCGTAGATGACCTCGTCGGCATCGTCGGGCGGCGCGGGCGTCACGCCCTTCCGGCGTGCGATGTCGATGAGCCAGTTGCGCAGGCGTCGTGTCGACACGCAGTCATAGCGGTTGTAATCGGCGAGGTCGGCCAGCACTGCGTCGGCCTCGGCTTTCTCCCCCGCCGCCGCGAGCTCACGAGCGGCGACGTACTGCACGATCGAGTCGTCGCCCTTCTGCACGTCGCTGGTGCGCACGTCGTCGCCCATGTAGAGCGGTTCGAGTTTCTTGATCGAGTACGACCGGGAGCCGACCCGGACGGTCCTCAGCACGAGCGGGTAGAGATCGACGAACACGCCCTCGCGCAGCAGCCGATCGACCTCGCCCTCGCGCACGCCGTGCCGCGCGGCCATCGCCACGAGGTGCGAGGTCTCGTACGGCGCGTAGTGGTAGATATGCATGCCGGGATGCGCCAGCCTGCGCGCATTGACGAAGTCGAGGAACGTCTCGAGAGCCCGCCTCTCGTCGGCGAATGTATGAGCCCACAACGCCGAGTACTGGTCAGCGTTGTCGACCCAGCCGAAGAGGTAGTCGATCCCCCACTGCGCCTCGCCGTCGGGAGCGGGTTCGGTGTAGAGCGGGTCGCCCTCGAAGTCGAAGAAGATATCGCCGTGGCTGGGCAGCGGGAGTGTGTGGATCGCCTGCGCGTAGTGGACGTCGAATGTCGGTGCTCCCTCGGCGTCAGCACGCAGCTGCAGACGCGCCTGGGCTCGGAGAGTCTCGAACGTGTCGACGTTCATGCCCGCGGGAGCGTCGGGTGCCACGGCCAACTCGTCGATCGTCTCGATGCCGGATGCCCGCAGACGTGCTCGCTGCACCGGACGCATCCGCGCCACCATCAGGAGGTCGCGATGCGCGAGCACCTGCTCCTCGCAGGTGGCGCAGCGGCCACAGGCCACGATCTGGAGGTCGCCGCGATCATCGCCCCATGCGAGCGGCGCGCCCGTCGCACCCTCGGCGATGCGTCGATCGGCGATGAGGGCGCGCAGTCGCGCCCGCCGCACCTGGAACAGCGGAAGGAGATCGTCGACGGTGTGCGTGCTGAGCGTGCCGTCGCCGAGGATGAGGTCGACCTCGTCGGAGCGCGGGATGCCGAGGCGATCGAGCTGGTCGACATATGCCGCCAGCTGCATGAGCGCCGTGACGCGGGCCTTGCGGGCGAGCTTGGAGTCCTGCACCCGCCAGCGGCCGTCGTGATCCGTGCGGAGGAAGTCGGCGAAACCGACGAACTCCTCGGTCGCGAAAGCCGCCTGGAAGACGACCTCCGCATCCGAGCGGAGGGCGGCAATGGTCTCGTCGACCGCATCCGCCAATGCATCGGCATCGACGGAAGAGACCTTCTCGATGCGGTGGACCTTCTCGTCACCGAGGTCGTCGATGTAGCGGGCCAGCACGTTCTGCTCGTGCACATCGCCCAACTCGGCGGCCCGCTTCAGGGTCGCGTCTTCCGGCTCTTCGACCGCCGGCACTCTTCCGAGCTTCGCGTCGATCGCCCGACACCACGCGAACTCGCACTCCGCGGCCGCCTTGAGGTCGCTCGCGCTCCAGATGACGCGCTGCGCCTGAGTGTCGATCCGCACGATGCTCCCGTTCTGTCGGATGCTTCGACACTATCCGCGGCATCCGACACGGGCGAAAGCGTGGACCTCCCGGGAAAGCGGGTCAGCGCCACCAGGTGTCGTCGGGCGTCACCGGAAGATGGCGCTTGTGCTGCGTCGCGAGGTACCTCGCCTCGATGCGGCCGGCGACCTCGGGCTCGACGTCGCGCCCTTCCAGGAAGTCGTCGATCTGCTCGTAGGTGAGACCCAGCTCGTCCTCGTCGGCACGGCCGGGTTGGCCGTCGAGCAGGTCGGCGGTCGGCACCTTGAACGCGAGGCGGTCCGGAGCACCGAGGAACTGCAGCAGCGAACGCCCCTGCCGTTTGCTCAGCCCCGACAACGGCAGGACGTCAGCCGCACCGTCGCCGAACTTCGTGTAGAAGCCGGTCACGGCCTCGGCGGCGTGATCGGTGCCGATGACGAGCATCCCGTCGTGGCCGGCGAGGGCGTACTGCGTGACCATGCGGACGCGGGCCTTGATGTTGCCGCGGTTGAAGTCGCTGATGTCGCTCGTGACCGCGAACTCGATGTCCTCCTCGACCCCGTCGACACCGTTCTGGATGTTGACCTCGACCGAGGAGTCGGGTGCGATGAACTCGAGGGCGGCCTCGGCGTCTGCCGCGTCGTGCTGCACGCGGTAGGGCAGACGCACGGCAAGGAACTTCGCCTCGCCTCCTTCGGACCGCACCCGTTCGACCGCGAGCTGTGCGAGGCGTCCGGCCAGCGTGGAGTCCTGCCCACCGGAGATGCCGAGCACGAAGCCCTTCGCGCCGGTCGAGCGAAGGTACTCGACGAGGAACCCGACCCGGCGCTCGACCTCGGCTTCCGGGTCGATCTCCGGCCGGACGCCGAGGTCTTCAGAGATCTGCTGCTGCAACGACATGTCATCCTCCGTCTTGTCCTCGAATCAGTATCGCCCCTCTGTGTTACGCACGGGTGACGCCGCGGCGTTCGCACGTTCCTGCCAGTGAAGTCCTGAGAGAATGGGGCGGTGAAGCTCCTCGTCGCTGCCCTTGATTCCGAACTGTCCGCCTTCCCGGAAGAGCTGGACGGCTTCGACCGACTCGTGACCGGCCCCGGCAAGCTGCCGGCGACGTATGCGCTCACCCGCGCGCTCGATGCCCGGGTCTACGACGAGATCGTGGTCGTGGGCACGGCGGGCGCGATCGACCCCGCTCTCGAGGCGACCGTGCATGAGGTCGGAACCGCATTCCAGCACGACGTGACCGACCTCGACGGCGTCCGTGGCCAGCACGTCTCCCTTCCGGCGCGCGTCAGCACCGGAAGGGAAGGTGTTCTGATCGCCACCGGTGACCACTTCGTGGAGGACGCCGAGGTCACCGCCGTGATCCGTCCGTCGGGGGCGGCCCTGGTCGACATGGAGACGTACGCCTTCATCTGGGTCGCCGCACAGTTCGATGTGCCGATCCGCGTGTTCCGCGCCGTCTCCGATCAGGCTGAGGACGGTGCGCTGACGGATTGGCGCGAGGCCGTCGCACGATGCAGCGTGCAGCTGCGCGACTTCATCCGCAGCGAGTACGGCGTCTGACGAAGGGGGCGCCCTCCCGCGCTCGCGTCAGCCTCGATCTCGGTCTCGGTCTCGGGTCAGCGCGCCTCGATGACGCTGGGTCCGTTCGGCAGTGCGCGCACCGTGAGCTGGGCGGGGATCTGCTCCTGCATGGCCTCGACGTGACTGATCACTCCGACGGTGCGGCCCCCCTGCCGTAGTTCGTCGAGAGTGCGCATGGCGACATCGAGCGTGTCGCCGTCGAGGGAACCGAATCCTTCGTCGATGAAGAGCGTGTCGAGGCGGATGCCGCCCGCGCGCGCGGTCACGACCTCGGCCAGTCCGAGGGCGAGAGCGAGCGATGTGAGGAACGTCTCGCCCCCTGACAGCGACTGCGGCGGCCTGGTCTGCCCGGTGAAGGCGTCGAAAACCACGATGCCGAGTCCGGATGCCGCCCCGCGGGCAGCGAGCGCATCGGAGTGCTGCAGCTGATACCGACCGGCGGACATGTCGTGCAGTCGACGGTTGGCCGCCTCGACGATCTCCTCGAGCTCCGCGGCCAGCACGAACGTCTCCAGCGTCATCTTGCGGGTGTTGGCACCTCGCCCCGCGATCGTGTCGGCGAGGTTCTGCAGCACCTCGAACTCCGCGGCATCGTCGGCGGTGCGAGCCTGCTCGTCCGAAGCCGAGTCGATCAGCCCTCCGAGCCGCTCTGCGGTTGCCGCGGCTCTGGCGGCTTCGTCGACCGCGCGCGTCCAGACGCTGCGTGCGTCCGCCGATGCCTGCTCGGCCGGCGCGAGGTCTATCGGCTCTTCCGGCAGCGTGCGCAACTCGAGGTCGAACAGGATGGCCCGTTCCTTCTCTCGTTGCACCGCATGCTGCGCGATCCGCGTGTCGAGCGCCTCCTGCTCTGTGGCCGAGCGTAGAGCGTCTTCCGCCGCCGCCTCGTCATCGAACACGGAGTCTGCGAGCGCCGCCTCGCGCTCCGCCTCGGCTTCGGCGAGAGCTTCGACCCTGCGTGCCCGCTCCGAGATCGCATGGATCACGGCGCGGGCCGCGGCGATCTTCGCCTCGGTGACGGACATCCGTGCGGCAACTGTGTCGAAACCGCCCCGCGCCTCGGCGATCAGCTCGTGTGCCTCCGCGCTGCGCTGGCGGAGGAGCGCATGCCGTTCGCGCAGTTCTGCGAGAGCCCTGGCATCGTCTTCCCGCTCGGCGTCGAGGAGTTCGACACGGGCGACGAGTTCGTCCATGCGACCGTCGAGCGTCTTCAGCGCCTCGGCGGCGGCACGGCTGCTCGAGAGTGCCGCAGCGGCCTCGGCGTACTCGCTCTCGGCCTGTTCGACATCCCGACCGTCGGCGCGGGCGGTGACGGCGGCGAGTTCGGCGCGCAACGTCGAGGAGCTCGACGCCAGATCACGCTCCTTCTGCGATGCGGCATCTCGCGCGCCCTCTGCGGCGGCGATGTCTTCGGGCGAGACCGGATCCGAATGCGTGGCCGGCGCCGGATGATCGAGCGAGCCGCAGACCGGACAGGGGTGCTCGTCGCGGAGCGTCGAGGCGAGCTCTCCGGCCATGCCGTCGGCTCGTCGCTGACGCAGTCGCGCCAGAGCTGACTGCGTATCCGCGTGCAGCGCGGTGGCCTGCGAGAGCTCCTGCTCGAGGGAGATCTCGGCGATTCGCAGCCGTTCCACCTCGTGCGCCGCCGTGAGGCGTAGCTCTGCCGCCTGCTGCGCGGCCTGCCGGTCTTCCCCCCGATCGGCGAGGCGACGGGTCTCGTCGCGCAGCGTGTGCAACGCGGCGATCTCGTCGGGAAGCGCGGCACGCCTCACGTTCGCAGCTTCGATGCGCGCGGTCGCTGCCACGACCGCCTCCTCCGCTGCGCGGACTTCGGCGTCGAGCGTCGGCGCGCTCTCCTCGAGTTCTCGCGCGCGTTGCCAGGCACCGCTCTCTCTGGTCGCCGCCGCCGTCCAGGCCTCGAGGTCGCCGTCCACGTCGAGACCGAGCGCCTCGCCCGCCGCGTGGGCGTCCTGTTCGTCTCGGGAGGCGACCGCGAGCGCGGAATGCGCGCGCGCCACTGCGGCGATCGTCGACCGCAGCGCCTCCGCGGCTCGGGCCGCAGCGAGCTCTGCGCGGGCATCGTCGATCAGGGGCGCTTCGGCCTCGAGTCGTTCGAGCGCCGACCTCGCGCGGTCGCGCTCGCGCTGCGCCCGCTGCTCGTCCCGCGCCACTGCGAGAGACTCGTCGGCTGCGGCCGACCGCTTCTCCGCGTCGACCTGCTCGGATGCTCGACGCTCTGCGCGGTAGTCGGCGCGGGCCTTCGCACGTCGGAGGGCGTCGAGCCGATCTTCGATCGAAGACGGGGCGCGAACCGTCTCGGGCGGGGTCTCATCGCCCTCTCCTGACAGGCCATCGGCGGACACCAGCCGCTCAGCCTCCTCGACGCGGGCCTCGACCGTCGCGAGCCGGGCGCCCAGAGCGTGCTCGGCCACACGACGACGCTCATCGAACCGCGCCTGCACATCTTCGAACCGCTGGGTGCCGAACAGGCGGCGCAGAAGCGCCTGGCGGTCTCGACTGCCCGCGAGGAGGAACTCCGAGAACCGGTTCTGCGCGAGCAGGATCACCTGCAGGAACTGCTCACGGCTGAGCTGCAGGATCTCGTCGAGCTCTCCGGCGACATCGACGGCCCGCGCCGCACGACCGATCCACCCGACATCCGTCCACTCGTCGAGGGCGACGGCCGAGGCCTGCTTGGTCATCCCTCCCCCGCGCTTGGCCGGGCGCAGGTACTCGGGCGACCGGGTCACCCGGAAGCGGCCGGTCGGCGTGCTGAATTCGACGACGACCTCGGAGGGATCGTCGGGCTCGCAGTGGTCGCTCCGCAGCCGCTTCTCGCCACCGTCGTAGCGCGGCACTCCGCCGTAGAGCCCGAAGCAGACGGCGTCGAGGATGCTGGATTTGCCCGCCCCCGTCCGTCCGGCGATCAGGAAGATGCCGTCGTCGGCGAACGCGTCGAAGTCGACGATCTGACGTGACCGGAAGGGGCCGAACCCCTCGACCTCCAGGCGATGAAGACGCATCTAGACGAGAGCCTCGGCACGAACTCGCTCGTCGAGCACCGCGCGGATCAGCTCGCCCTCCGCCTCCGTCGCTCCGTGCCCCGCCCTGACGTGCTCGAGGAAGGCCTCGATGCGGTCGGCATCGGTGACCGCGGTGCGCAGACGCTGCACATAGGAGCGCTCGCCCGCCTCGGCGGTGACCGAGGGCTGGTGCTGCACCATGGCGCAGTACGGGTAGCTCTCGCGAAGACGCCGCATCGGCTCTGTCTGCGGCACGGCGTCGGTGTAGACGGCACAGACCCAGTCGCCCGCGTGTTCTGCGACCAGTTCGGTCGACAGGAGATCGTCGAGCGCGCCCGTGAGTGTGACGAGGCGGCGCGGCACCGGCAGCTCCAACCATTCGACTCCGGAGAGACCCTCGGCATCGATGTCGACGAGCCAGGAACCGCGGGGCTTGTGCTGCTCGCCGAAGCTGTAGTGCAGAGGAGCGCCCGCGTAGCGCACCCGATCGCTGAGCTGCTGACGCCCGTGGATGTGGCCGAGCGCCACGTAGTCAGGACCGTCGAAGACGCTCAGCGGCACGACGTCGAGGCCGCCCTGACGCACCTCGCGTTCGAGCCCGGCGGTGGCGTCGACACCGGCGGCGAAGCAGTGCGCGATCGCGACCGAGCGCCCCGGGTGCTGTTCCATGCCGGCGCGGACCAGGTGCATCGCGTGAGCCATGGTCTGCGCTTGCGTGCGCAACGGGCGCCCGGAGCTGTCACCATCGGGCCAGTGCTGTCGCACGATGGCGGGTTCGAGGTAGGGAATGCCGAAGAAGTGCACGGGCCCGTGCGCATCGTTGACGGTCACAGGCGCTCCCACCGCGAGCGGGTCGGTCAGCACGTGGATGCCCTCGCGGAGCAGCCGCGCCTGGAAGCCGAGGCGCGCGGCCGAATCGTGGTTGCCGCTGGTCACGATCACCCGCGCCCCTGTCTCATGCAGCGCCACCAGCGCATCGCCGAGCAGGGTGTATGCGGTTCCGGAGGGCGTGGCGGAGTCGAAGACGTCTCCCGCGACGACGACGACGTCGACCGCGTTCTCGCGAACCTGCGCGGTGAGCGCCCCGAGCACCTCGGCGAGGGCGTCCATGGTCGAGTTGCCATGGAACGTCCGGCCGATGTGCCAGTCGGAGGTGTGCAGGATGCGCATACTCACACCGTACGAACCCCCTCCGACATTTCATCCGAGGCGTGCCGCAGCACCGCTCTCACGCCCTGCGGAGGAGGAAGCGGAAGGTCCCCTGACCCACCCTCGTCACGATGATCGGCACGCGGTGATGCGAGATGCCGTGTGCACCTTCACCTGTGCGGCGTGCGGGGCTGCGCGATGCGATATCTGGGCTGCCCTCCGCCCGACAGGTGCCGGCTTGCCCCGCCGGCTGAGGGTTGTGCCCGCCTCGTCGTGACTACCGACTTCCGCTCTCCTCCTCGAGGTCGTTCGACCAGTTCGCCTGCTGGATCCGATTGTCGAGCTCGCGCAGCTCCTGAGCCACGGCGTCGGCACGGGAGCGCAGCGGCGCGACGGGCAGCGCGGAGACCTGACGCAGCTCCGACCTCATCTGGCGGAGGAACTGGTCGTTGGCCCCCGAGGCGGCGGTCGCGGCATCGGTCAGCACCGAATGCCGCAGGCGCAGGACATCACGGGCGGCGAGCGCATCGGTCATGGTGCCGTCCGCCCCCAGGTCGAGGCGCGCGTTGGTGGCGTTGATGCGGCGGATGAGATCGCGCAGCTGCGTGAGCGCGGCATCGGCCTCGACGATCAGCGCGGCCGCGTCCTCCGCCGGTTCCTCGCCCTCCTGGTAGCGGGCGTTCGCGACGATACGCGCCCGCAGCTGCTCGATGCGGCGCTGCAGGTCGGCGCGTGCGGTGAGGGCCTCGGCGAGTTTCATGAGCTCATCCTCGCAGGGAGCGACCGTAACAGTTCGTCATATGACCGGGGAGTCAGCGGGAGCGCAGCAGACCCGAGTGCTCCGGGTGCGCGGTGAACCAGTCGGCCACGTACCAGCACACGGCATCGACCTTGCGATCACCGCGCTCCTCGATGTCGGCCACCGCACCCTCGACGACCTTTCCCGCGTAGCCGTTGCCCCGGAAAGTCGGGATCGTGAAGGCTCGGGTGAGCGCGATGGTGCGCCCGTCGTCCCGGTAGTCCAGAACACTCACGAGCGTCCCGTCGCGCATGAGCGTGTAGCGCGAAGCGTCCTTCTCGTCGGTCAGGATGAAGCCTCCGACGGTGTGCGAGATCGTCATTCGAACCACGTTACGCCCGCCCGGAGCCGCCGGGCGTTTTGACATGGGGCGTCACGATCGGACATAATCCCCCCATGACCACCAACGCACGCCCTTTGTCCGCCCAGGAGGCGAACAGGACTGCCGGGATGATGATGCCCGGTCGCGTTGGCATGTGTTGCCGAATGTGTCGCTGAACGAACAGCCACCCCGCCTGACCTGAACTCCTCGCGATCTGCGAGGTCAGCGTCTCCGAGCATCCACCCTTGCTCGCTTCCCGGCTCCGCCGGTCATTCATGCAACGCATCAGAGCCCCGCTCGATCCGGGCTCACGTCCTGAGGACTTCATCATCATGTCGAACACCGCACTTCTCGAGCGTCCCGCCACCACCGCCGCGATCCGCACGCAGCACGAAACCGCCGCGCCCCTGTCCGCCGCAGGAGCCGATCTTCCCGCCGTGCGCTCACCCCGTGGCTTCGCCCTCTACGTCGGGCTGGATGAGATCAAGGCCGCCGAAGCCGGCGTCAGCCTCCCCCTTCTCGTCGACGCGCTGCGCCGCACCCTCGCCGAGCTCGCCCCGGGAGCCGAGACGCACGCCACGGTGGCCCTCGCCCCGCACGGATCGGGCGGCCGCGACCTCGACGTGGTCCGTCTCGCTCTGCAGGAGCCCGGTGCCATCGCGCGCACCAAGGCCGCTGCGGAAGAGGACACCACGGACGAGGAGACGGGCGTCACCGTCGACATCTCCCGCAAGCGCGTGCTGATCGACGGCGAGTCCGCCGCCTTCACATACAAGGAGTTCGAACTGCTGCAGTACCTCGTGCTCCGCGAGGGGCGCACGATCGAACGCAGCGAGCTGGTCTCCGCGCTCTGGCAGGCCCAGGACGACGAGACGCCCGGTGAGCGCACGATCGACGTGCACGTGCGCCGCCTGCGCGCGAAGCTGGGTCGCTATGAGGACATCGTCCGCACCGTGCGCGGCATCGGCTACCGCTTCGACCGCCACGCCGACGTCGTCATCCGCTACGGCCACGGAACCCCCTCGCCCGACCGCTTCTGAGTCGCCGGGAGCCGGTGTCAGCAGCTGCGCGTAGGGTGGGCGCATGACCCTGACAGCGCGCTCCGCCTCGGCGGACGCCGCCCCCGCGGACACTGCTCAGGAGACCGTCTACCGCCCGCCGCACGAGCTCGATCTCCACCGAACGGTCGGCATGCTCCGCCGCGGTCGCAACGACCCGACGATGGTCATCGACGGAACCGTCATCTGGCGCGCGTTGCGCACACCCCTCGGACCGACGACCCTCGCTCTGCGCATGCTCGGCGGCGAGGTCCACGCGACCGCGTGGGGCCCCGGATCGGGCATCGCCCTCGATCTGGTGCCCGCGCTCTGCGGTGCCCACGACGACGCCACCGACTTCGATCCTTCCCTGCACCCGCTCATCGCCGACACCGCACGACGCCACCCGGGGCTGCGTCTGACGCGTACCGACGAGGTGTTCGATGCGCTCGCGTGTGCGATCATCGAGCAGAAGGTGACCGGCATGCAGGCTTTCGGCGCGTGGCGCTGGCTGATCTCGCGGTTCGGAGCACCCGCTCCCGGTCCCACCCCGCGGCCGATGTTCGCCGCGCCGTCCCCCGACCAGTGGCATCGCATCCCGTCCTGGGCCTGGCATCGTGCCGGCGTCGAGCCGCCCCAGTCGCGCACCATCGTGCGTGCGGCCGAGCGCGGAGATCGCATCTCCCGAGCCGTCAGAGCCGCCGCCTCGGGAGATGACCGAGACCGCGTGCTCACGAGCCTTCCCGGCGTGGGGGTCTGGACGTCGGCGGAGACGCGCATCCGCGCGCTCGGGGATCCGGACGCGGTCAGTATCGGCGACTACCACCTCGCCCATGAGGTCGGCCACGCGCTGACGGGCGCACGCACCGATGACGCCGGGATGATCGAGCTCCTCGCGCCGTGGGCCGGACAACGACAACGCGTCGTCCGCCTCATCCATGCGAGTGGTGTGCAGGAACCGCGCCGGGGGCCCCGTCTCGCACCCGAAGACCATCGCCGCCGCTGACGTCGGCACCTAAGCTGGTGCCATGTCCCGTTCCATGCTGCGCATCCTCGTCACCGTCGGCCTGCTGATCGTCGGCGTCGTGATCGGGCTGATCTTCCAGAACGTCTGGCTCGGCGTCCTGCTCGCGGCCATCGTGTGGCTCGGCTGGTTCCTCGGATACGAATCGCGCCGAGGGAACAACGCCGGCGTCAACGACGAGGACCACGGCATCGAGCTCTGAGTGGTCGCCCCGACTCAGTAGTAGACGGCGAGCGGGCCCGACGGTCCGTCGACCACGCGCACCGGGGTGTCGAACACCCGCGTGAGCACGTCGTCCGTCATGATCGCCGCCGGCGAGCCGAACTCCACGACCGCACCGTCTTTCATCGCGCAGATGTGGTCCGCGTAGTGCCCGGCGAAGTTGATGTCGTGCAGCACGATCACGATGGTGCGCCCGAGTTCCTCCGCGGCCCGGCGCAGATGCTTCATCATCTGCACGGCGTGCCGCATGTCGAGGTTGTTCAGTGGCTCGTCCAGCAGCACGAACTCGGTGTCCTGGGCGAGGACCATGGCGACATAGGCGCGCTGACGCTGCCCGCCGGAGAGCTCGTCCAGGTAGCGCCCCTCCAGAGCGCCGAGGTCGAGGAAGTCGATCGCCTGACTGATGATCTCCTCGTCGGCCCGGTTCAGCCTGCCCTTCGAGTGCGGGAAGCGCCCGAAACCGACCAGCTGGCGAACGGTGAGGCGGGTGACGAAGTGATTCTCCTGACGGAGGATCGACACCACCTTCGCCAGATCCTTCGATCTCGTCGAGGCCACGTCGAGCCCCGCGATCTCGATGGCACCGGCATCCATCCCGGTCAGACGCCCGATCATCGTGAGCAGCGTCGACTTGCCCGCGCCGTTCGGACCGATCAGGGCGGTGATTCCGCCGGCGGGGATCTCGAGGTCGACGGGGCCGATCGCGACCTCGCTGCTGTATTCGCGGCGGACGCCGTCGAGAGCGATCACAGTCTGCCCTTTCTGAGGATGACGATGAGGAACACGGTGCCCCCGACGAGCTCGATCAGGATCGACACCATCCCCTGCGCGTAGAAGATGTTCTTCATCACGAAGTAGGCCCCGGCCAGGATCGTGAAGGCCGTGAGCACCGCGACGGGGAAGATCAGCCGATGGTCGTGCGTATCGGCGAACTGGTAGGCGAGCGTCGCCACCAGGAAGCCGAGGAACGTCATCGGTCCCACCAGCGCCGTGGAGGTGGCCATCAACACGGCGACGAGGAACAGCACGATGAACAGTTCGCGGCGATGATCGACGCCGAGGGAGCGCGCAGCGTCCGGGCCGAGTGCCATGAGGTTGAGCCGGCGCGAACGGAGCCACAGCAACGCAGACGCCGCGACGACCAGCGGGATCGCCAGCGGGAGGTACGAGGGGTCGGCATTGGACACGTTGCCGAACAGACGCGCGGCGAGCACGTCGAACTCACTGGGTGTGAGCAGGCGCTGCATGAACGTCGCGATCGCCCCGAGGCCGCCTCCGATCACGATGCCCACCAGGAGCATGATCTGCAGATTGCCGTAGCGTCCGGACAACAGCCAACCGTAGAGGGCGACGGCGAGACCGACCATGATCGCGACCTGGATCGCGAACTGCCCGATTCCCTGGATCGCCACGATCCCTGCCACTCCGAACAGGTACACGGTCGAGGTCTGCACGACTCGATAGAGCGATTCGAACCCCATGATCGACGGCGTGATGATGCGGTTGTTGGTGACGGTCTGGAAGCTCACCGTGGCGACGGCCTGAGCGACCGCGACGAGGGCCATCACCGTGACGTCGGTGGCGCGATGCTGCGCGATCCGCCAGAACCCGGTGGAGCCGACCGGCATCGGATTCGCCCAGGCGAGCAGACCGAAGCCCGACCCTGCCGCGAGGACCAGGAGGATCCCGAGCACCACGGCGTAACGCCGGCGCGCACCTGGGGTCGTGAACGAGCCCGCCGACCGGAGCGCACCGGCGGTCGCCACGTCGCCCGTCCCCCCGCTAGCCACGTCGACGCTGCCTGAGCAGGAGAAGGACGAACACCACGGCGCCGACCACCCCGAGGATCAGCGACACCGGCACTTCGAACGGCATGATGATCGTGCGTCCGATGATGTCGCACACGGTGACGATCGCTATGCCGAGCAGGCACACCCACGGAAGATTGCTGCGCAGATCGTCGCCGCGCACCATCGAGACGATGTTCGGCACGATCAGCCCCAGGAAGGGCAGATTGCCGACGACGACGGTGACGACGCCGGTGGTGACCGCGATCAGCACCGTCCCGAGCAGGATGATCCTGTTGTAGTTCACGCCGACGTTGGTGGCCACTTCCTCGCCGAGCCCCGCGATGGTCAGCCGATCGGCGACGATGAAGACGATCACCCCGATGACAGCCACGATCCAGAGCATCTCGTACTGACCTCGCATCACCGAGGTGAAGCTGCCCGCGAACCAGACGCCGATGATCTGCAGCGAGTTGGTGGCCAGCGCGAGGTACGTCGACAATGCGCCGACCACGGCCCCGAGCATGATGCCGACGATCGGGACGATCAGGGACGACTTGAGTGCCACCCGGCGCAGGAACGCGAAGAACACCATCGTGCCGATGAACGCTGCGAGCACCGCGCCGGCCATCCGGAGGGGAAGCGACGGCTGCGGCACGAGGATCATGACCATCAGGAGCCCGAGGCCGGCCCATTCGGTGGTGCCGGTGGTCGTCGGTTCGACGAAGCGGTTCTGGGTGAGCAGCTGCATGACGAGGCCCGCCATGGCCATCGAGGCGCCGGCGAGGACCAGGGCGATCGTGCGGGGCACTCGGGTGATCTGGAACATCTGCGCGCCGTCGTCCGCGCCGGTGACGTCGTACACACCCGTGAAGAGCGAGATCGCGAGCAGGGCGACGACGATGAGCACGCCGATGAGCAGTTTCACGTCGAAGAGCCGCCCGGCGTAACGGGGCGGTGGAGCGATGTCGGTGGAGACCATGATGATGGGGCGACGGCACCCGGATCGTCCGGATGCCGCCGCCGTACCTCAGTTCTTCGCGCTCTTCTCGAGGGCGTCGGCGAGGTCGTCGAGGAACGTCGTGTACGTCTGGATGCTCTCGTTCAGGTACGTGTCGGTGGGCATGTACACGATCTGCTTCTGCTTCACGGCGGTGACGCCGGCGAGCGCCTCGGAGCTCTCCAGGATCTCCGCGGCCTGCACGTAGTCGGGGGTGTCGGCCGCGAAGACGGCGTCACGGTCGAGCACGAGGATCCAGTCGGGGTTCGAGGCGGCGATCGCCTCGACCGAGATGTCATCGCCCTGGTGGTCGTCGGTCGCGTCGTCGACCTCGAGCGCGGGGGTCAGGCCGAGCATGTCGTAGATCGGTCCGAGCGAGCGTCCGACGGTCGGGGCGAGGTAGCCGATCTGTCCGCCGGAGGTGTTCACGGCCATGACGGTGTCGGCATCGTCGTACGCCGCCTTGGCGCGCTCGACAGCGGCGTCGAAGTCGTCCACGAGCTTCTTGGCTTCGTCCTGCTTGCCGAAGATCTCGCCGAGGACGGTGACCTGGCGCTTGAGCTCGTCTCCGAAGGGCTCACCTTCGCGCGGCTCGAGGTCGACGATCGTGGCGTCGGGGACCAGATCGGCGATCGCGGCGTTGTGCTGAGTGAACCGCTGGCCGCTGATGATCAGGTCAGGCTCGACGGCGACGACCGCTTCGAGGTCGGGCTCGCTGTGCAGTCCGATGTCGACGATCGCGTCGTCGTTCACGTACGACACGGTCTCCGGCATGAGCGCGACGGCCCCGGCTGAGAGCTCGACGTCCCAGTCGGAAAGCGTCTGGAAGGTGCGGTTGTCGAGCGCGACGACGGATGTGGGAGGCGTCGCGATCTCGTGCGTGCCGGTGTTGTCCTCGATCGTGACGGTCGCTGCTGCGGGTTCGGTCTTCTCCGGTTCCGCCGAGCCGCCGGAGGTGCAGCCGGCGAGGGCGAGGAGGCCGACGAGAGCGGCGCTCGTGGCGGTGAGGGTTCTGGGCACGGACATGGAGAGACTCCTGTTCTGCGGGATCGATGCGCACGCTGCGGCGCCGGAAGCCGAGAGTGGAGGGCGACTCCCCTCGGCACATTTAGGTTAGCCTTACTTTATGAGCGATACGAAATCCGGTTTCTCGATCGAGCGTCGCGGCCTCGAGCTGCGCTTCCGCAACGTCACCTTGAGCGCCCGCGAGTGGCTGGCCCCCGACTTCGTGCGTGTGCGCCTGACGGGCTCCGATCTCGCCGGCTTCGACTCTCCCGGCTCCGACGACCACATGCGCCTGTTCTTCCCCGCGGGCCCCACCGAATCCGTCGAGGAGCTCCGAGCGTCACCCAGCCGCGAATACACACCGCTCGCCTGGGGCGAGGACTGGCTCGACGTCGAGTTCGCCGTGCACGGTGACCAGGGCGTCGCCGCGCCGTGGGCGGCGACGGCACCGCTCGGATCGACGATCGGTGTCGGCGGTCCCCGCGGAGCGGCCGTTCTGTCCGGTGAGCCCGGCTCGTGGCTGCTCGTGGGCGACGAAACCGCTATTCCGGCGATCCGTCGCTTCGCCGCACTGATCCCCGACGGCACGCCCGCACGCATCGTGATCGAGACCGTGAACCCCGGCCGAGAGGTCGACATCGACGCGCCCGTCGACATCGAGTGGCTGCATCGTGGCGAGGCGCCCTCCGGTTCCGCCCTCATCGCCTTCCTCGAGGGGCTGACCGCCGAGCACGCGATCGGTGCCGACCCGTTCGTCTTCATCGCCGCCGAGCAGTCGATCGTGAAGCCCGGCCGAGCGCTGCTCGAGCGCTGGAGCGTCGACACCGCGAAAGCCGTCGTGAAGGGTTACTGGAAGCGCGGCGAAGCCGAATACCACGCCCCGCACTAGTACGACGTCGGCGGTTGCTGGAAGACTCGACCCATGGCTCTTCTGGATCATCTGGGCATCACCGTCGCCGACCTCGAGCGCGGACGGGCGCAGTTCCACCCCGTGCTCACCGCTCTCGGATATCAGAGCGGGGGCGCGAACGATCATTCGATCTCATGGAACAACGGCGACGAGACCGAGATCATCCTCTACACCTGGGATGAGGACTCCGCTCCGCATCAGCATGGCCGCATCGGCTGGCAGCACATCGCCTTCGCGGTACCGACGCGCGAGCAGGTCGACCGCCTGCACGCGGTCGCGGTCGACGCCGGCTGGACAGCCGTCCGCGAGCCCAAGGAGTACCCGCGCTACTCGGAGAGCTACTACGCCGCGTTCGTCGAGGACGCGGACGGCATCCGGGTCGAGTTCATGCACAACCCGCCCCGTGAGACAACTTGACTCCCGGGCGTGTCGCGCCCTAGTGTGGCAAAGCTGTGCCGATCGGCGCAGCACACCAGCCGAGGAGCACGACGGATGACCGCGCAGCGGAACCTTCCCCAGGCAGCGGTGTTGCCGCTTCAGCAGAAGCGCAATGACCGCTACGAGTCGTACCCTCCGGCACGCGCCGTGTGACAGCATCCGCTCTCGCAACGCCCCGTACCGTCAGGTCCGGGGCGTTTTCCGTTGGAGACTCCTCTGACCTGTGGCTGAACATCACCACAAGGAAAGGAATCATGGAGAGGCTCTCCGCACGGCTGCTGTCGTGGGCGTCCCTGATCGACGAGAAGACACTCGCTCAGGCGCACACCACGGCCCGCATGCCGTTCATCCACCCGCACCTGGCACTGATGCCGGACGCGCACCTCGGCAAGGGGGCGACGGTCGGCTCGGTCATCCCGACGCTCGGCGCGATCATCCCCGCCGCCGTCGGCGTCGACATCGGCTGCGGGATGATCGCCGTTCGTACGCCGTTCACGAGGAGCGACGTCGACGGTCGTCGGCTCGCCGACCTCCGGGAGCAGATCGAGCGCGCCATCCCCCTGTCGGCCGGCCGGTACAACCGCAAGGTCGTGGCCACCGCGGAACCGCGCATCACCGAGCTGGAGCAGCTCGCCGAGAAGAACGGCTTCGACCCGGCGCAGTACGCCGGGAACTGGCGTCTGCAGTTGGGCACGCTCGGTTCAGGCAACCACTTCATCGAGGTGTCGGTCGATGAGCTCGATCGGGTCTGGCTGTTCCTGCACTCGGGCTCGCGAGGCGTCGGCAACAAGATCGCCGGGCACCACATCGCCGTCGCCCAGCGGCTGGCGAGGCAGTGGTGGATCGACCTTCCCGACCCCGACCTGGCATACCTGGTCGAGGGCACACCGGAGTTCACCCGCTACATCCGGGAGCTGCGGTGGGCCCAGCACTTCGCGCTGCTGAACCGGGAGGAGATGATGGATCGCGTCATCCGGCAGGTGTCGGAGTTCCTCGGAACCCCAGTCGACGAACAGGAGCGCATCAACTGCCACCACAACTTCACCGAGTCGGAGAAGCACTACGGGAAGCAGGTGTGGGTGTCACGGAAGGGAGCCATCCAGGCGGACGCCGGTCGACCGGGCCTCATCCCCGGGTCGATGGGGACCGCCTCTTACGTGGTGGAAGGGCTCGGCGACCCGCAGTCGCTGAACTCCTCCCCGCACGGTGCCGGACGGGAGTACTCCCGCTCGGCGGCGCGGCGGACCTTCACGCACGACCAGCTGCGAGAGGCGATGACGGGCATCGAGTTCCGTGACACCGATGCCTTCATCGACGAGATCCCGCAGGCGTACAAGCCGATCGACCAGGTGATGGCGGATGCCGCCGGACTCGTATCGATCCGGCACACGCTGCGGCAGATCGTCAACGTGAAGGGCGACTGAGCAGGACCGGGCGGTGGGATCCCACCGCCCGGTCTCCTCTCCACCTCTTCCCCGCGAGTTCCCCGCGAGATCCGCGGGCGGATCGTCTTCTCCTGCTCCGACACGTCAGAGGCCGGGTTATCCCCCTCTCGTGCGCGACCGATATCTTCGGCTCCCGTGCTCTGGCAGGCTTGCCGAATCGATGCGACGATGAGGAAGTGGGATTCATGAATGACGCGCAGATCTGGACGATGATCGGATCGTTCACCGTGCTGATGTTCAGCACGCTCACGGTCGTCTCGACCCTGTTCGTCCGGATCATCCGCAGTGAGATCGGCGGTCTGCGCACCGAGATGAACGCGCAGATCGGCGGTCTGCGCACCGAGATGAACGGGCAGATCGGCGGTCTGCGCACCGAGATGAACGCACGATTCGATGCCGTGAACAACCGCATCGATGGGCTCGACCGCGACGTGCAGGCGATCGTGAAGCGCACGTTCGGTCTCGACCGCGACGGATGACGACGCTTCGAGACCACGCTTCGGTCGCCCCACCCGACCGGTATGACGCCTATCCGGAAGTACCCAACGGCACCGCGATCCTGCTCCTCGCGGGGTCGAGTGGGCGCGTGGAGGCAGAACGGGCCGACCTGTTCGCACGGCACGGGGCCCGGGTCCGCGCCATCCGCTGGTTCGGGGGTGCGGGTCAGCGCCCCTCACCCCACGAAGTGCCGATCGAGCTGTTCACGGATCAGCTGGACCTCCTGCGGCACGATGCCGACCGCGTCGCGATCTTCGGAACGTCGTTCGGTGCGGAGGCTGCCCTGGTCACCGCGTCCCTTCACCCGGTCGACGCGACGGTCGCGGTCGCACCGTCATCCGTCGTCTGGGCGGGGTTCGCCGACGGGGACTGGTCGTCGCACTGGACCTGGCAGGGGGCTCCGCTCCCGGCTGTCCCGTTCGACTCGTCGTGGTCGCCGTCGACCGAACCGCCCGAGTACCGGTCCCTGTACCAGTCGAGCCTCGATCGCGCTCCTGACGCCACTGCAGCCGCCACGATCCGCTCAGAGAGCATCCGCGGCGTCGTCGTGCTCATCGCGGGAGGCGACGACCGTGTCTGGCCGAGCGACCGGTTCGCCGCCGAGGTCGTCGAGCGCCGCAGAGCGAACGGACGGGAGACGACGCTGATCACGCACTCCCCCGCCGGGCACCGGATGATCCTGCCCGGCGAGTCGATCGCCACCGGTGGAGTGACGATGGCACGAGGAGGCTCACCGTCGGCTGACGCGGAACTCGGTTCCCTCGCGTGGCCGCAGATCGTGCACGCACTCGGGCTGCGCGCCTGAGCGTCAGAGGGCCGAGGCCGCCTCGGTCTCGACAGATCGGTCGGTGAACGCGGTCTTCGGGACGAACACGAGGATCACCGCGGCCACGAGGGCGGTCACCCCGCAGACGATCCACACCGTGAAGTAGCCCGCGAGCGAGCCGGCCGTTCCCTCGGTCGCACCTGCCGTGCTCGCGACCCCATGCAGGAGCGCGATGCCGAACACGCACGAGGCGATCGCGCCGCCGACGGTCTTCACCGAGTTGGTGAGCCCCGTCGCGACACCGGTCTGCGTGGCCGGAGCGGCCGATGCGGCAGCGGCGGGGAGCGCGGCGACCAGCGCTCCCGAGCCGAGTCCGACAACGACCATGTTCGTGATGACCTGCGCGTACGTGTCGTGGAACGGAAGGAAGAGGAGGAACCCGATGCCGACCAGCACGGACGCACCCATCAGCGTCAGGCGCGGCGTGGCCCGCCGGGCGACGGTCGGGAACAGGAGAGCCCCCGCGATCATGGCGATCAGATACACGCCGATGATCAGCGAGGTCGCGAAGCCGCTCGTGCCGAGACCGTAGCCGTAGACCGTCGGATCGGTACGCGCGAACGTCGACAGCGGAGCCTGCGCGCCGAGCACGCTGACGCCGAAGAGCCCGGCGGTCAGGAAGACGGGGCCGAGCGCCGGCGAACGGAACATCTGCACATCGATCAGCGGATCGTCGGCGCGGAGCTCCCAGAGGACGAACGGGATCACCAGCAGGACGCCGAGCACCACCACCGCCCAGGACCAGGGGTTGGTCAGGCCGCCCTCCAGCCGAAGCAGACTGAGACCCCCGGTGAAGCAGACGAGGGCGAGGGAGATGAGCACGAGGCCGACCGTGTCGAAGAGACCGCCCGTCGGCTCCGGCGACTCCTTGACCCCGAACAGGATCACGAAGAAGCAGACCACGATCAGCACGGCAGGCACCAGCAGCACCACGGTGAGCGGCAGGACATCGATGAGTGCGCCACCCACGAGCGCGCCGATGATCGCCCCTCCTTCGAGCGCCGCAACGAGGAGGCCCGCTGCCTTCGCCGTGATCGAGGAACGCCCCTCCATGCGCCGCGAGCGCGACCAGATCAGAGCGATCTCCAGCGGAAGCCAGACCACGTAGAACCCCATCAGCGCCCACGCCGCGAGGAACACCGGGAAAGAGTCGGTGAAAGGCAGCACCAGAGCGGCGGCGGCGGTGACAGCGGTCGAGATCAGCAGCATCCGCTTGTGGCCGACCATGTCACCGAGCTTCGCGAACGCCGGGACCACGAGTGCCGACAGCATCAGCTGCGCTCCCTCGAGCCAGTTCACATCGGCGTCGTGGATCCCCAGATGGCGCGCGATGTCGGTGAGCATCGGGGTGTAGTACCCCTGCAGCACACCGCTCGTGAACTCCACGAAGGCGAGGAAGCCCACGACGATGGCGAGGGTGCCCAGGGTGCGGGTGCGCGTCATCGCGTCTCCTGCTTCTGCTTCGGGTTCCCCGGCACACTCCGGGGGAAGGGTGAGATCACCCTAGCCGTTCGAGCAGCGCCCGGTGGAATCGCTCCCCCCGCTCCAGGGCGGCGATCTCGACGCTCTCGTCGACGCCGTGGATCGAGGCACGCTGGGCGTTCGACATGTCCAGCGGTGCGAAGCGGTAGACCGCCGGCGAGAACCGGTGGAAGTGTCGCGAATCGGTGGCGGCCATCATCACATACGGCACCGCGGGCACCCCGGGGAAAGCGACGTCGAGGGCTTCGGCGAGGAGCGCGAACTGGGCGTTGTCCGTCGGTGACTCCGGCGACGGCTCGCTCGCTTCGACGACCTCGACCGTGACGAGCGGGTCACGGATGCGCCGACGTACCCGGAACACCGTCTGCTGCGTCGTCTCGCCGAGCGCGATGCGCAGGTTGACGGTGGCGGATGCCTGAGACGGCAGCACGTTCGCCGCAGTACCGCCCGACTGCATCGTCGGCGCGACCGTGGTGCGCACGAGAGCTGCGGGTTCACCGCCGAGGGCGGCGAAGACCTGCGCGGTGAGCAGCGGGGCAGAACTCAGCAACCGCAGCAGGTGCCGAGCCGGGCCCGGAGTCTGCCCGGCCAGCTGCGACAGCATCCGCAGGATCGCCTTCGACGCCCGCGGGCGGAAGGTGGTGGGTCCGAGTCGGTCCACGGCCGTGGCGATGCGCCGGACGGCGGTCGACGACGGCGGAGCGGAGGCGTGGCCGCCGTCGCCGCGGGCCGTCAGCCGGAGTGTCATCACGCCCTTCTCCCCGACACCGATCATCGCGGCACGGCCGGGAACGAAGGGCAGGGGCGCGTCGACCACGGCACCGCCCTCGTCGACCACGAGCCACGGGACCACCCCGCGTTCGCGCAGCACCCGTGCGATCTCCTCGGCGGCGCGCCCGTACGTCTCCTCGTTGCCCCCGAAGGAGAGGTACACGTCACGGGGCGGCACGAACCCGTCGGCGAGAAGATTCTCGACCGCCTCGAGGACCACGATCAGCGGGCCCTTGTCATCCAGCGCTCCGCGGCCGTACACCGATCCGTCGGCGATCACGCCGGCGAACGGCGGATGGGTCCAGTCGTCGCTCTCGTCGACCGGGACGACGTCGTAGTGGGCCATCAGCACGACGGGCTCGTCGGAGGTCGCACCGTTCCCCTCCCAGTGGAACAGGAGGCCGAAGTCGGTGTGCCGTTCCAGACCCAGCTTCTCGTGCGTCAACGGGTAGAGCTCCGCGATCAGCGCGACGAACTCCTCGAAGGGCGCAGGTCCGCGTTCCTCGAGCTCGGCCGAGACCGTCGGTATCCGGATCATCTGCGAAAGTCGCTCGGCGATGCCCGGGCGCACGGTCGGTGTGGTCACAGTCGCCATCGTACCCAGCAGCGGGGCCGCGTTCCGGCGCGATCCGACATCACGCGTTTCGGTCGCCTGCATCGTCGATTCCGGAGAAGATGTACCGAGACGAAGGAGAACACGGATGAGGATCGCCGTCGCAGGAGGAACCGGGACCGTCGGACGGCACACCGTCGAGGCGGTGCGCACAGCGGGACACGACGCGGTCGTCCTCAGCCGGTCGCAGGGAGTCGACCTGGTGACCGGGCGGGGGCTGGACGACGCCCTGGCAGGCGCTGACGCAGTGGTCGACGTCGCGAGCATCGAGACGCTCAAGGCGAGCGCGGCCATCGAGTTCTTCACCGCCGCGACCGGAAACCTGGTCTCAGCGGCGTCGAATGCGGGAGTCGGACAGGTCGTGCTGCTGTCGATCGTCGGGATCGACCGCATTCCCTACGACTATTACGCCGGCAAGATCGCCCAGGAGAAGATCGTCGAGGCGTCGCGCGTACCGTGGACGATCCTGCGGGCCACGCAGTTCCATGAGTTCGCGGAGCAGATGTTCGCGCGGGCGAAGTTGGGACCCGTGCACATCGCCCCGAACGCCCGCACACAGCCCGTGGCTGCGAGCGAAGTGGGCGCGCGTCTCGCAGCACTCGCCGCTGCCGATCCGCAGGGACGCGTGCGTGACCTCGCCGGCCCTCGGGAAGAGCAGTTGTCTGACATGGTGCGTGCGTTCGCGCGGCGGACGGGATTCCGCGGATGGATACCGAGACTCAACGTGCCGGGGCCGCAGATGGCCGGCATGAGAGCGGGGCATGCTCTCCCCGGTCCTGACGCAGATCTCGGACGTCAGAGCTTCGCCGAATGGCTCGCCGCCCGCTAGCGGTGCCCTTGATCCAGTCCCTCTCCACATATTGCTCCGGAACAGGCTTCTCCCCACTCGCCGCATCCAGGTTCGTGGTCTTGGCAGGATGAGATCATCCGACCAGAATGAGAGCGTGATCACGATGACCGAGCCGCAGATCTGGACCATGATCGGTGCCGTCATCGCGCTGATGTTCGGAATGGTCACGGTGGTCTCGACGCTGTTCATCCGAGTGTTGCGAGCCGAGATCGGCGGCGTGAGGTCAGAGATCGGCGGGCTCCGCACCGAGATGGTCGCGCGGTTCGAGGCCGTCGATGCGCGGTTCGAGGCCGTCGATGCGCGATTCGTCTCGGTGAACACTCGCATCGACGCCGTGGGGAGCCGTATCGAAGGCCTCGACCGTGACGTGCGCGCGCTCGTGAAGCACACCTTCGGCCTCGACCGCGGATGACCTCTCGAGGCTGATCCGACCGAGCGTGCGGCGTTCCGTCGCCTGAGCACCTCCGCTGTCTCACGGGAACACCACGAAACAGGTGACGGTTGCATCCATGGTGGCGCGCGGCGCCCCCTGGAGGTGCACATGGAACTGACCCTGGTGTCATCGTCGTTCTGCGGCGCCTGTGCGCGGACCCGGGCCGTTCTCGCCGAGGCCGCACGATTCCTCCCCGACGCGACCGTGACCGAGATCGACGTCGCACAGGATCCGGATACTGCCGAGAAGCTGGATATCGGGTTCACACCGACCGTGATCATCCACGATTCCACCGGCACCGAAGTCTTCCGGGCCACCGGTGTGCCGACGGTCCCGCAGGTGCTCACCGCCGCGGTCAAGGCGCTCCCGGCCTAGGGCCGCCGTCGCTCCGGATCCCTCTTGCGGACCCTCTCGATACGAGCGCAGACTGAGTTCCAGCGGTGCCGGTCATGACACCGTTCACACACTCCTGGAGTCTTCATGCCCGCTCTCAACCCGTATCTCTCGTTCCGCACCGAGGCCCGCACGGCGATGGAGTTCTATCAGAGCGTCCTCGGCGGTGACCTGGTGATCAACACCTTCGGAGAGTTCCCCGACATGGTGCAGGATCCGAGCCAGAAGGACCTCGTCATGCACGCACAACTCGATGCTCCGGGCGGTCTGGTGCTCATGGCCTCCGACTCCCCCGACGGCATGCCCTACGAGAAGCCGCAGGGGTTCTCGGTGTCACTGAGCGGCAACTCCCAGGACACCACCCGCGCCGTGTGGGAGAAGCTCGCCGACGGCGCGACGATCACGATGCCGCTGGACGTGCCCCCGTGGGGCGGCCTCTTCGGCATGCTCGTCGATCGCTTCGGCATCCCGTGGATGCTGCACGGCGACTCGGAGGAGTGAGACCGCTCCGCGTCAGCGCGGCTGCACCGCCCGACAGGCGAGATGCAGCGCCAAGCGCGCTTCCGGGTCGGTCAGGTCGATGCCGAGGAGTTCCTGCACACGCCGGATCCGCACGGTCACGGTGTTGCGGTGCAGACCGAGCGCCGTCGCGGTCGCAGCGATGCCCGATTCGTGGTCGAGGTACGACGAAAGGGTGGTGAGCAGCTCTCCCCCTCCCTCCCGCAACGGTGCGAGCAGGGATTCCGCAGCGGGGACGAACGTGTCGTTCCCGGTCCAGGCGAGCAGGAGCTGCTCGAGTCCGAGGCTGTCGACGCGCACGAACCACCCTGTCGCCGATCGCGACGCCGCGATGCGCGCCGCATCCCCCGCCTCGTCGAGGGTCGTGGCGAGTCCTTCCGGTCCTCCCTGGAGCGAGCCGATGCCGGTGGCGACGGCGAAATCGCGCAGGGCACTCAGATGGAGCTCTCGCAGAGACGCGACCGCCCGCTCCACCCGATCAGGATCCGGCGACTCCGGAAAGGTCAGCCACCCGCTCAGTCCTCGACCGGCCGTCGTCGCGTGCGCATCGCCGTCGATGGCGCTGAGCCCGGCACTGACCGTCCGCAGCAGCGAGAAGGAATCGAGTCGTCCCCTCGCCACCATCCGGAAGCCGAGGTGATGTCCACCGGTGCGCCAGCCGCGCTCGGCCATGCGCCGCTCGACATCGGCGTCGGCCGCCCCATGCAGATCGACGAAGTCGCGCAGCAGCCCGGAGGACACGGCGACGTCGTTCACCGCCGCCACCTCGTCGATCAAGATGCGTGCGGCGACCGCCGGCATCGCCACCTCGGCGGCGACGGAGAGCGACTGCACCTGTGCCTCCCCGAGTCCTCGACCGAAGAGCACGAGCCGCAACCCGGTGCGACCCGGGCTGTCCACACGCACCGACGCGGCCGCCGCATCGCCGACACCGGCCCGATCGAGCCAGGATTCGAAACCGATCGCGGCGTGCAGTCGCTCGTCGAGATGCGCACCTGCCTCCTGCAGCACTCCCGACGAGTCGATCAGCGCGGCACCGACACCGAGGTTCGCGGCGATGTGCCCCAGCAGATCGGCCAGGTCATCGGCGGCATACTCGAACGACTGCGCGACCTTGCGCACCTGGCTGAGCGTCAGCGCATCCCGCGCCTCGATCAGCATCCAGCACGCTTTCGCGAGTTGGATGGGACGTTCGACATCGAGCAGGCACAGACCGATCCGATCCGCGAGGCGGAAAGCACCGGCATCGAACGAGGCCGCTCCCGAGAGCGCCAGTCCCGTGTATCCGCGATCACGCAGCCGCCGCAACAGCGCGTCCTGCTGCCAGGTCGACGTCGGGGCGGTCGCCGTCAGGACCGCGAGCCGATCGGGCCCGCTCGCGCTCAGCTCGGACTCCCCCGCCCCTACCGTCACCGCTTCCCACGCGGCGTCCTCGGGGCCCGCGACTCTCCGAAGCCCGCCGTTCTCGCCGTGGGCGAGCAGCGCGCTCAACTGCAGTCTCTCGTTCACGCCGCGTCCAGATCGTCGAGTCCGTATGCCGAGGGCAGCACTTTCGCCCGCCGATCCGGTCGGGCGTTCCACCATTCCGGCGCGGGGATGGCGAGCACCGCGACGTTCCGCGCGAGTCGAAGCTCGGTGACCTCCAGGATCTCCCGCGAGATCGCATCGATGACCACGATGATCGTCGGCGCGGATGCGACCAGACGGCCGTCGGTCAGCACGGCGAGGGTCTCGGAGCGACTGACCACCCGGTGCACGGCCCCGGCGAGCCCGCTGATCTCCACCGCGTTCACGTGGGGATCGTGCGCAGACGAGGAGACCGAGACGATGCGCCCCTCGGCGAGAAGCTCCGCCCCGAGCGCATCGGCGAGGATCGGGAGTGGAGCGGTCGCGGCGCCGAGATAAGCCCGACCGAGGTCGAGCGCATGGGCGAGGTGGCCGCCGATCGCGTGCTCCCGCAGATCGCCGACCGTGAACCCGCCCAGCACGGCGCAGCCGACCCCGCCGGCCTGGATGATCGCCGATCGGACGACACGCTCGGCATCGATCGCCCGGTGCGCCTCGACGAGCGCGACGCCATCGAAGCCCGTATCGCAGGCGAACACGAGGCCGGGGACGCGATCCACGAACAGCGACATCTGGTCGAGTCCCGGAACGGCCCGGCCGGTGCAGTCCGCATCGACCACGACATGCGACCCGGCCAGCAGCAACGGCGCCAGCCCGTTCATGCCTCCGCCTTCGAGGGAACAGACCGCCGGGACCGGATGACCGATCCACCGCTCGACGGCGTCGAGCAGCCGGGTGAACGGCGCCGCACCCGGAAGACGCTCCTCCAGCAGCATGGTCGAGCCGACGAAGGCAACCCCGAGACAGGGCGTGGAGGGGTCGAGCGCCGAGATCGGCGAGACCTCGATCGGCCAGCCCTCGGCACCGGCGAGCATCAGCTCGAGCATGGTCGTCGAGCCGCCGCCGCCGGAGCCGAGCAGCGCATAGCCGCGGGCGAGCGCCGTGAGGTCGTCGCGCTGCAGCATCATGCGCTCCAGCCTAGGGAGAAACGTCCTCACCCGCGGCCAGCGTCTCGAGCGGAACGAACTCCGCCGTGAGGCCGAACGCGGACGGGCCGAAGGCGGCGAGCGCGTCGGGTGTGCGCATCATCTCCGGTGTGGAGATGCCGAGCACCCGCACGCGCTGCCCGTAGCGGAGGCCCTCCGTCGTGATGGGCTCCGCCGTCTCGTGATCGACCACGCAGATGAGGTCGGGCACGATCGCCACCAGCGTCCCGCTCCGGTGGGCGATGAGGTTCTCGTTCTGGAAGGAGATCTCGAAGGTGTCGCCTTCGTCGGCACCGAGGGGCGCGATGACGGCTCTCCCCTTGGCGAACCCCTCGGTCGTGCGCCGCTCGACGTCGACGACCTTGCCGACGCAGAGTTCGCGCAGGTGCGGGTAGAGCGTGCTCGCCAGGGTCTCGGCGATCGCGTCGAACGGCGAGCGATGCTCCTCACGGGCGATCCGGATGGCGCGGCCCAGCGCGAGGGCCATCGAGATCGTCCGGGGAACGGCCGTCCGGCGCACGTCGGCTCCGGTCATCGCGTACTCGGCGATGTGTCCCACACCGCCGAGTCGGATGGTGATGCCGCGGGCGAGCCACTCCATCTGGCGGTCGTCGTCTCCCGTGTCGATCACGACCTTCTCACCCCGCTCTCCCGCGAGCGCGAGGGGCGACCCGTGCACGCCGTACACGGCGAAGGTCTCCATCGACAGCTCAGGGAAGGCACGGCCCATGCCGTCGGCGTCGACCACGGGCAGCCCGGTCTCCGCCGCGACGATGAGGGGGATCATCGAGTTGATGCCGCCGCACTCGATCGGCATCGTCGCGTCCGCCTTCCGCCCGAGGTGCTCTTCGAGCGTGCGCAGGGCGAGGGTGGGCTCGGTCCCGGCGGGGATCTTCTCGATCATCACGGTCGGCGCGCCCATCTGGGCCGTCGGGATCACGAACAGGTCGTCGGCGAGCTCGTCCGGGTCGAGGATCGTGATGCTCCCCTCCCCGAGCACGCGCTCGACCAGCATCTTGCCGATGTACGGGTCGCCCCCGCCGCCGGTGCCGAGCAGCGTCGCACCGCGGGCGAGATCGGGAAGGTCTGCGGCGGTGAGCTGCCAGCTCATGCCGCGGCTCCCGTCGAGACGAATCCTGCCGAGATGCTGCCGTCGAAGCGGTGCGCCGGCATGTCGTACCCGAAGTAGCCGGGGCCGACCATCGCGAGCGCCGCCTCCGAATGCCAGCGCTCATCGGCGGGGGCCGCGATCACCCGCACGCGCTGTCCGTAACGCAGAGCCTCGGTCGTGATCGGCTCGCCGGATTCCCCGTCGAGCACCATGATCAGATCGGGAGTGGTCGCGAGCACGGTCCCGTCGGCCTCGGCCACGAGATGCTCGTTCTGGAACTGCAGCGTCAGCGTCACGTCGCCGTCGCCGTCGATGCGTGCACGTCCGCGCGCGAAGCCGGTCGTGGTGGCGCGGTGCACATCGATGACTTTGCCGTCGAACAGCTCGCGCCCGCCGAGAAGCTCGACGACCGCCGCGACCGGATCGGTCTTCTCGTCGCGTGCGGCGGCGATACGCCGCCCGATCTCGATGCAGCGGGACAGCGACCCCGAGACGAGCGACTCCCGCGCGGCAGATCCCGACATCGAGAACCCGGAGATCATGACCGAGCACCCCATCTCGACACAGGCCACGCGGGCGATGCGCTCGGTCCACGAGTTGTCGACCGTCTGCAGCACGCCGGTGTTGCCCTTCTCATCGCTGAACGCGAGCGGCGATGCCGTCACGCCGTACAGCGTCGGGAGCACCATCTGCAGTTCCGGAAATGCCCGCCCCATGCCGTCGGCGTCGAGCAGCGGAAGGCCGAGCGCGGCAGCGGCGGCGATCGGGATGGTCGAGTTGACCCCTCCGACCTCGGCGCACGCGATATGGGTGATCGGACGGCCGAGGTGCACGCTGAGCGCCCTGACCGGTTCGATGACCTCGGCGAGGCTCGGGAGCTTCTCGACCATCACGGTCGGTGCTCCCATCATCGCGACGAACAGCACGAGAGCGTCGTCGGGGACCTCGTCGAGGCCGACGACCGTGACGTCGCCGGAGGTCAGCGCCTGACGAGCGAGCAGCGCTCCGATGTAGGGGTCTCCTCCCCCGCCGGTGCCGAGGACGGCAGCACCGCGGGCGAGACCGTCGATGTGCGCGGGAGTGATCGTCCAGCTCATGTCACGCTCCCATGTCGAGGTCGCCGACGGCCTTCACGCGGATGCGCGTCGCGTTGCCGGGGAGGTACGGGATCGGCACCTCGTCGAAGTCGATGATCGACACGGTCGACGGCTTCGCGCCCGCCGCGATCGCCTTGTCGACGGCTTCGGCGCGCACCTCGGCGATGGTCTCGTCGCGACGTCCCGGTTCGATCGCATAGACCTTGTCGATCTCGCCGCCGACCTGCGCGATCGACGCGCCGATGGCGTTGGCGACCGCATAGTTCTCCGGGCGGTGCACGGTGCCGAACAGTGGCAGCTCGTCGGGAAGCAGGATGGATCCCCCGCCGACGGCGACCACCGCGATGGGCTCGGGCGAGGTGCGCATGCGGTCGACGGCTTCGGACACGCGTTCAGCGATGCGGGCGAGCACCCGCTCGACGAATGCCGGGTCGAGGTGAGCGACCTTGCTCGCATCGCCCACCTGTGCGCGACCCGCGGCGACCGCGATGTCGGTGGCGGTCAAAGTGGAACCGCCGAAGACCAGAGCCTCGGTGGTCAGCTTGTATCCGACCGAAGCCGGACCGACCTCGGCGGTCTCCTCGTCGACGATGCTCCCGCCCCCGATGCCGAGGGAGAGCACGTCGGGCATCCGGAAGTTGGTGCGGATGCCCGCGACCTTCACCTCGTTCGCGGTCTCACGCGGGAAGCCGTTGATCAGCAGACCAATGTCGGCCGTGGTGCCGCCCACGTCGATCACGGCGCAGTCGTCGAGTCCGCTCGTGGCAGCAGCCCCGCGCATCGAGTTGGTCGGGCCGGAGGCGAAGGTCGCGACCGGGTAGCGGCGCACGTACTCCTCGTCCATGAGCGTGCCGTCGTTCTGGCTGAGGAAGATCGGCGCCTCGATGCCCTGGGCGCGCACGGCGGAGGTGAGCCCGTCGACGATCTCCGATGCGAGCTCACGCAGCGCCGCATTGATGATGGTCGCGTTCTCGCGCTCCAGCAGCCCGATGCGACCGATCTCGTGGGACAGCGAGATGGCGGCGTCCGCACCCAGCACCTCCGCGACGATCTCAGCCGCCCGCACCTCGAGGTCGTGGTTGACCGGACTGAACACCGACGAGATCGCGACCGAGCGGATGCCATGCGCCTTCATGTCCTCCGCGTGCGCCCGGATCTCGTCCGGGTCGAGCGGCGAGATCGGCCGGCCGTCGAACTCATAGCCGCCGTGGGCGAGATAGCTGCGGGCCTGCGTGGCTTCGACCAGAACCTCGGGCCAGTCGATCAGCGGCGGCAGCGCCCGCGTGGCGGGCAGTCCGAGCCGGAGGGCGGCGACCGGTGCCAGGCGGCTGGCCTGCACGAGCGCGTTGATGAAGTGCGTCGTGCCGATCATGACGGCATCGACGTCGGCGCCCTCGAAGGCGTGCCCGGCCCGCAGGTCCTCGATCGCCTGGATGATGCCACCGGTGACATCGGGGGTGGTCGAGTGCTTCACGCCCGCGAGCGTGCGGGTGCCGTCCATGAGGACTGCGTCGGTGTTGGTACCGCCGACGTCGATGCCGATATGCATGATTCTCGCTTTCCTGTGAGGGGTGTCTGTCTCAGGCGGCTCAGGCCGCTGCTGCTGCTTCGACCGAGGTGGCCTGTCGTGTCGTCGCCACACCGACGCCACGGACCCAGCCGAGCTTGCCGGCCACGATGTAGAGCACCATCGAGAGGAACAGGCTCAGCAGCGACGGGATGCCCCAGGTCACGAAGTAGCCGACCAGCGCGGAGACCAACCACACGACGATCGTCGCGGGGACGATGCGCGGAGCGGTCGTCGGAAGGGTGCCGGCGTCTCGGGTGGCGTCGAGGTCGGGGCGCCAGCGGCGCACGATGTAGTACTCGGCCACCATGATCCCGGCGATGGGCGGGAACGCGACGCTCAGCACGATCAGGAATTCGGTGAACTGTCCGAGGATGCCGACCGCGGCGAGGATCGATCCCACGACACCCAGCACGATGGTCGTCGTGACACGGTGCAGGTTCTTGCCGAACGCGGTGGAGATGAAGTTCACCAGGCCCAACGTGGAGGAGTACAGGTTCCAGTCGTTGATCTTCAGGGTGCCGGTGAGCACGATGAACAGACCGATGAAACCGACCGACGAGGTGACGATCGCGACGATGTCGCCCGTGGCGGCCGCGTGGGCGAGCAGCACGCCGGCGAGACCGATCACGAACTCGCCGAGCGAGACGCCGAGGACGGTCTGCTTGATCACGTCGGCGCGCGAGCGGTTGAAGCGGGTCATGTCACCCGTGATGATCGCACCGACGATGAGACCACCGGCGACGATGCCGGTTCCGGCCCAGACGCTCATCGTGGGTCCGGGCGCCGGTCCCGTGAGCAGCTCGCCGATGTCGTGACGGCTCAGCTCGGTGATGACCGACCAACCGACCAGGATGAGGAACAGCGGAACGGTGATGTTCGCGAGCCACTGCATCCCGACGAAGCCGAAGGCCACGATCGCGGTGACGGCGAGGCCGAAGATGAGGCTCCAGGCCCAGACCGGCAGGGCACCGGGCATGAGAGCGTCGAGTGACTGCGCGGAGATGGCCGACTGGATGCCGAACCAGCCGATGAGGCTGATACCGATCGCGAGGCCGACCAGCGAGGCGCCGATCTCGCCGAAGCCGGTCCAGCGTGCGAGCAGAGCGGTGTTGAGGCCCTCGCGCTGGCCGATGAAGCCGACCACGCACATGATCACCTCGAGGATGAGCGAGCCGAAGAGGAAGGCGAGGACGGCCTCGCCGAAAGTCATGCTGTAACCGAGGGTCGCGCCGAGGAGGAACTGCGAGAGGGCCGAGACCTGGCCGAATCGCTGCACGGCGATTCCGAACCAGGGTCTGCGGGCCTCGGGAGTCACTCGGGAGAGCGCGAAGTCGTCTGCGTGCGCCGTGCGTGCCATGAGGATCCTTCGGGAGGAGGGAACGGGTTGTGCGCCACAGTAGCGACGCTTCCCACAGGGCCGACATGTGCATATCGCACGAGAATCACCCATGGATGTGCAGATCGCACACCACTCGCTCCGTCCACGGCCGCCGGTACATCACGACCGACGACGAGACCCACCCCTGCGGACATCGCCAGGGGTGGGTCTCGGCTCGAGGCGTGGTCTCGACCACCTCGCGGGTCGAGGTCGAAGGTCAGTGCAGCGCGTTGGTCTCGATGAAGGCGCGGAGCGCGTGCTCGTCGTCACCCATCTCGGTCACGTGCTGAGGCGCGTCGAGCATCTCCTGCAGCTCCGGCGCGTAGCCGAGCTCCACACCGATGGCCTCATGGATCGTCTCGGCGAACTTCTCCGGCTTGGCCGTCTCGAGCACGAGCATCGGCACACCGGGCTCGACGTACTCGCGTGCGACCTTGACGCCGTCCGCCGTGTGCGGGTCGATGACCTCACCCGTCGTCTCGTACACCGCGCGGATGGTCGCCAGTCGATCCTCGTGCGTCGAGGTGCCGCTGACGATGCCGAACTCCTCCAGGAAGCGCTCCTGCTCGGCGGAGAAGTCGAAGTGGCCCTGCGCCTCGAGGTCGTCCCAGGCGCCGACGACGCGGGCCGGGTCGCGACCGACCAGCTCGAAGATGAACCGCTCGAGGTTCGACGCCTTGGAGATGTCCATCGAAGGGCTCGAGGTCGCGAGGGTCTGGGCCGCACTGCGCGGCCGGTAGACGCCGGTGCGGAAGAACTCGTCCAGCACGTTGTTCTCGTTCGCCGCCAGCACGAGGCGCCGGATCGGCAGTCCCATCTGCTTCGCGAAGAACCCAGAGAGGATGTTGCCGAAGTTCCCGGAGGGCACCGTGAACGACAGCTCGGTCCAGCCACCGGCGTCCGTCGCCCGCAGCCACGCCCAGAAGTAGTAGACGGTCTGCGCCGTGATGCGCGCCAGATTGATGGAGTTCACGGCCCCCAAGTGCTGCGAGCGCTTGAAGTCGAGGTCTCCTGCGAGCTTCTTCACGAGGTTCTGGCAGTCGTCGAAGACACCATCGACCGCGATGTTGTGCACATTCGCATCGTCGAGTGAGAACATCTGCGCCCGCTGGAACGCGCTCATGCGTCCCTGCGGCGACAGCATGAACACCGCGACGCGCTCCTTGCCGCGCAGCGCGTGCTCTGCCGCGGATCCGGTGTCTCCCGAAGTGGCGCCGAGGATGTTGAGCACGGAGTCGTTGCGCTCGAGCGTGTACTCGAGCACCTGGCCGAGGAACTGCATGGCCATGTCCTTGAACGCGAGCGTCGGGCCTTCGGAGAGCCCGACCAGGGTGAGCTCGTCATCGATCACCCGCAGCGGCACCACGCCGTCGGGGAAGTCGGCGTAGGCCGCATCCGTCATGCGCGCCAGGTCTGCGCGGGGGATGTCGGTCGCGAACAGACCGAGCACCTCGGTCGCCAGCTGCGGGTACGTCAGCGCGCGCCAGCGCTCGAGCGTCTCGCCGTCGACGGTCGGCATGACCTCGGGCACCGCCAGTCCGCCGTCGGGCGCGAGGCCCTCCAACAGCGTCTCGCTGAACGACTGCGGCTGCATGCCGCCGCGGGTGGAGATGAACTGCACGTTGGCTCCTCGGCTCGGGACTCGGCCCGTCCATTCTCGCAGGGTGTTCCCGTCCGCGATGACGCGATGACACGAGAGGCGGCTTCCGCTCAGAAGAGAGCCGCTCAGAACAGAGCCGCTCAGAACAGAGAGGTCGGCAACGCACCCTCGTGTTCCAGCAGCCAGCGCTTGGTCTCGAGCCCGTGTCCCTCATCGCCGCCCGAGTACCCGCCGAGCCCATCGCCCGCGACGACCCGGTGGCAGGGCACGATCAGCGGGACGGGGTTCGCCCCCATGATCGACCCGATCCCCCGGGCCGGCACATCTGTGCCGCTGCGCGCGGCGAGTCCACCGTAGGTGATCGTCTCACCGTAGCCGACCGTCTCGTGCAGCACCGTGAGGACCGCCCGCGTCGCGACCGTCTGATCTCCGAGATCGACGGGGACGTCGAAGCGATGCAGGGTGCCCGCGAAGTACGCGGCGAGCTGGGCGAGCGCCTCGGCGAGCAGCGGATCGGAGGTGGGGTCCGACGGCGCCAGGCTCCCTTCGGGCGGAGTCGATCGCCACGCGACGCGGGTGATCGCCGCACCGTCGCTGACGACGCCGATGACGCCGACCGAGGTCGCGAGCGTTGCGAAGGCGGGCATGCGTCGAGGGTACCTCTCGACAGCGACAGCGACAGCGATCGTCCGCGGCACTCTGCGGACGGGTATGGCGCCAGGACGCATCGGGGGGCGAACCTGGACCTACCGAAACCGCAGAACACGGAACGCCACCTCGATGACAAGGAGCACCACATGAGCACCACCACGGCTGCGCTCGACCTGCCCGACGTCCGTCTCCACTACGAACTCCGCGGTGAAGGACCGCTCCTCGTCCTGATCGGCGCCCCCATGGACGCCGATGCCTTCGCCCCGTTCGCCGTCGAACTCGCGACCGACCACACGGTGCTCACATCCGACCCGCGCGGCGCCAAGCGGAGCATCCTCCACGACCGTTCCCGGGGTTCGAGCCCCCAGCAGCGCGCCGACGATCTCGCGGCACTCATCGCCCACGTCGATCGCGGGCCGGCGGTCGTCTTCGGATCGAGCGGCGGCGCGGTGACCAGCCTGGCGCTCGTGCAATCGCATGGAGACCTCGCGTCCACGGTCATCGCCCACGAACCCCCGCTGCTCGAGCTGCTCCCCGACCGCGTCGAGCAGCGTCGTCTCACCGACGAGCTCACCGCGGCAGCCCTCTCGGGCGACCGCGTCGGCGCCTGGCGGCTGTTCTTCGCGCAGGCGAACATCCCGATGCCGGAGGAGATGCTCGTCCAGTGGTTCGGCGGCGAGGTCGATCCGCAGCATCAGGAGGACGAGCAGTTCTGGTTCCAGCACGAGCTGCCGGCCAGCGTGCGCTGGGAGCCCGACGTCGAGACTCTGCGGGCACGGGCGGACGACCTCGTCCTGGGTATCGGCGAGGAGTCGGTCGACCAGCTCTGCGAGCGCACGACGACGGCACTCGGTGCACAGCTCGGCATCGAGCCGACCCGTTTCCCCGGCGACCACACGGGATTCGTCGATCATCCTGCGGAATTCGCGGCCCGCCTGCGCGAGGTCCTCGCGCACTGAGGACGACGTGACGGACGAGGCCGTCGAGCCCCTTCAGCGCTCGACGGCCTCAGCGCGTCATTCCCGCGAGACCTGGCGCCAGAGCGCGGCCCAGTGCTCCGGATGCAGATCACGAGGAAGACTCCGGCCGGTCACCCCGGCAGCCGCCACCACGCGTCGTGCTCGAGACATCGGGATCCGCGCCGCACCCGCGACGACGGCGGGCAGACTGCCTCCCCGCCCCGTGAACATCAACCGAACGAACTCCTCGTACGCTCGCCGATCGGAGACAGGGACGAGCGGAGAACCACGTCGGGTGATCGCGAGGAGGCCGCCGTCCACACTCGGCTGCGGTGCGAAGCCCCACGCCGGCACCCGCCCCTCGAGGGAGAACTCGAACCACGGCGCCGATTGCGCGGTCATCATGGTGCCACCGCCGACGCCTGCCCGCTTGCGCGCCACCTCCCACTGCGTGAGCAGCACCGCCTCGTTCCAGCGGCCTCGGGAGAGCAGCCGTCGCAGGATCGGCGTCGTCACGTGGAAGGGGATGTTGCCGACGACCACCTCGGCATCGAGCGGATGACGTGTGGCGTCGGCGATCTCGATACGGATGCCGGGCAGCGTCGCGCGCAGTCGGTGCACGCGGTGCTCGTCGATGTCGATCGCGGTGAGCGGCCTGCCCAGCTGTGCGAGAGCGCGGGTCAGGGCGCCGTCACCGCAGCCGAGCTCCAGGATCGAACCGGACGTCTGGCGGACGAGGCCGGAGATGCGGGTGAGGGTCGGACGATGGGTGAGGAAGTTCTGGCCGAGTTCGTGACGGCCACCATGGATCGAACGAGGCATGAGTGCGCTCCAGAAGAAGAATCGGAGCACCTCGGAGGGGGGAGGACGCGAAGAGGCGTCGCTGAGGACTGCCCGTCCCGAGGTGCGATGACATCTCGGTGGACGGCGCGCAGATGCGTGCGATGAGCGAGCGCGCCGTCAGGCGCGGCGGTCGCGGAACACGAGGTTGCGCCCCATCACGGGCGCTGCGCATATCGTTCCCATGCGCATCAGCATATCGGCCGTCAGATCCAGCCGCGCTCCTCGGCGACGAGAACAGCCTGCTGACGGGTGCCGACCGCGAGCTTTCCGAGGATGACGGAGATGTGGTTGCGCACCGTCCCCGGGGCGAGAGCGAGCGCTCGTGCGATCTGCCCCGTCGTCTCCCCACGCCGACCGGCACGCAGCACGTCGAGTTCACGGTCCGTCAGCGGTGAGCGCTCGTCGCTCAGGGCATCGGCGGCGATCTCGGGATCGACGTAGCGAGCCCCCGCCGCGACCCGGCGGATGACGGCGGCGACCTCGTCGGCCCCACGGGACTTCGGCAGGAAGCCGGAGACACCGGAGGCCAGGGCACGGCGCAGCACGCCTGGACGCGCGTGACGGGTGACGACCACGCACCGCGTCGCGATCGCCCTGTGCAGCTTCTCGGCCACCTGCACGCCGTCGAGCGCGGGCATCTCGAGGTCGAGCAGGCATACATCGGGCTGAAGTCGCAGAGCCTCGACGACCGCCTGCTCGCCGTCCTCGCACTCGGCGATGACCTCGATATCGTCTTCCAGCCGGAGGAGGGCTGCGAGCGCGGAGCGGATCATCGCCTCATCGTCGGCGATCAGCACACGGATCATCGTGTCTCCTCCGACCGCGCCGGGACCGTCACGACCACCACGAACTCGTCCGCGTCCCGACGCACGTCGAGCGTGCCGTCGACCTCTTCGACGCGCCGACGGACGCCGTCCAATCCGGACCCGTCATGCTCGTCGACCGCGCCGGGCACGACGTCGTTGGCGATCTCGTATCGCCACGTGCCCGCGACGCGCGTGAGCACGAGGCGTGCGCGTTCCCCGCCGCCATGGCGCAGCACGTTGGTCGTCGTCTCACGGATGACCGGGCCGAGGGCCGATGCCGGTGCGGAGTCGGCATCCGCACCGATGGCGGCGTCCACCTCGAGCCCGGCCGCGGTCAGCAGGTCGCGGGCGTTGGCGAGTTCATCGCCGAGAGGCACCGAGCGGAAGCGCGTCGCGAGGTCCCTGGTCCCCTGACGCGCCTCGTCGACGCTGACCCGCGCGGCGCGCAGCTGCTCCATGCCGGCATCCGGATCGCTCGGCAGGAGACGCTCGGCGAGTTCGAGCTGCAGCGCGATGACCTGGAGATGGTGACCCTGCAGGTCGTGCACGTCGGTCGCGACCCGCAGCCGCTCCTGGGTCGCGGCGAGCTTCGCCTCCGAGGTGCGGGCGCGGTCGAGGGTGACGAGCACATCCCACCACCACAACGAGCTCACGGTCATCACGGGGAAGAGTGCGGTGTAGATCACGGCCACCCACCACGCGAGCACCGCACCGAAGGCGTGAGCGGAGGAGTCGACGGCGGCCAGCACCAGCAGGAGCAGCGTTCCCGCCACGACGACGCGGATGCGGATGCCTCGCGGCCAGTTCAGGAGCACCACCGACTGGACGATCGGCATCGCCGCGAGCTGCCAGCTCCCGGCAAGCGTCCCGGCGACGGTGCCGTACGCGACGGCGATGAGCAGGGGGACGGCGATGCGCCTCCAGCGGAATCCCGGCACCGCGTCGACACGGTGGCGGTAGTCGAACAGGAGCAACGCCGTCGATGCGCACCACACCAGGCCGCCGACGGCGACCACGAGGATCAGCGGACCGTTCTGACCTTGCGCGGCGAGGATGCCCGTCCACGCGAAGACCAGCATCACCTGGAGGAACATCACGGCGGTCACGGTGTACCACCACGTCGCCGTGATACCGCGAGACAGTTGTCTCGCCCCCGGACTCGGTTCGACGGGGGCGAGGGGCTCGACGCGGCTGCTCACGCTCCCACGATAGGGCCGTGACAGTTGTCACGGATGCGTCGTGCGATCCGCCCGGGAAGCGATGACGGGCCGACACTGCCGCCGAACGGAGCACTCGGCTGGACTGGAGTCATCGCGGCGGAGACTCCGTTCGCACCGACAACCGGGAGCATCCCTTGAACCTCATCGAGACCTTCCAGAACCTGGTCGCCCAGGTCCCCGAGCTCGTGCAGCCGCTCATCGTCGCCCTCGCCGGCGCGATCCCCTTCATCGAGGGCGAAGGGGCGGTGAGCATCGGCATCATCGGCGGCATCTCTCCGGTGATCGCCGCGATCGCCGCGATCGTGGGCAACTTCCTCTGCGTCCTGGTGGTGGTGCTCGTCAGCTCCGGAGCCCGACAGGCCGTCGTGAACCGTTCGCGCGCCAAGACCGCGGCGCTCGCCGGTGCCGGCGGCGGCACGATCGACGAGCCGGCCGCGGATGCGGCCGAGACGGGCCGCGGCACCGCGCGTCGCGAGAAGTTCCAGCGTGCGTTCGAGCGCTACGGCGTTCCCGGGGTCAGCCTGCTCGGACCGCTCCTGCTGCCGACGCAGTTCACCGCGACCATGCTCGCGGCTTCCGGCATCGGCAGGGCGCGCATCCTCTTCTGGCAGGCTCTGGCCATCATCGGCTGGACCACCGTCGTGGCCGTCATCGTCGGAAGCGCGGTGTACGCGATCCGCTGAGACCCTCACAGAAGATCCTGAATTCAGGTGTTCTTGAATTCAGGATTTTCTGTACAGTAGTGGCGTGACCACTGCTCTGGCCTCCCTCACCCACACGGCCGCCGTCGCCCGCCTCGGGCATGCGCTGTCGGACTCCACCCGCGCCGGCGTCCTGCTGGCGCTGCGCGAAGCACCGCGCTACCCCGCCGACCTCGCGGACGTCCTCGGCGTCTCGCGGCAGGCGATGTCGAACCACCTCGCCTGTCTCCGCGGATGCGGGCTCGTCGAGAGCGTTCCGGAGGGACGCCGCAGCAGCTACCGACTCGCGGATCGCCACCTCGCTCCGGCCCTCGACATGCTCATGCGGGTCACCCTCATCGTCGAGCCGGACTGCTGCTCGGGCGAAGGCTGCACCTGCTGATGACCGCCACGGCAACCGCGGCGCGCCGCGACACCCTCCACCGCCGCATCCGCCTGATCGTCGGCATCACGATCGGCTACAACCTGATCGAGGCGGTCATCGCGATCGCCGCCGGCTCCGTCGCCTCATCCGCCGCGCTCATCGGCTTCGGGCTGGACTCGACGATCGAGGTGCTGTCCGCGGCCGCCGTCGCCTGGCAGTTCACCCGCCGCGATCCGGAGCGCTGGGAGAAGCCGACCCTGCGGGTGATCGCCGTCGCCTTCTTCGCGCTCGCGCTCTACGTGACAGCCACCTCCGTGGCCGCGCTCGTCACGACCGAGCGGCCCGAGCACAGCACGATCGGTATCGTCCTGACCGCGGTCAGCGTCGCCGTCATGCCCTTCCTGTCCCTCGCGGAACGACGTGCGGGCAAGGAACTCGGATCGGCCACCGCCGTCGCGGACTCGAAGCAGACGCTCATCTGCACCTATCTCTCCGCCGCCGTGCTGATCGGGCTGATCGCCAACTCGCTGCTCGGATGGTGGTGGGCGGATGCCGTCGCCGGTCTCGTGATCGCCGCCTTCGCGGTGCGCGAGGGCATCGAGGCGTGGAAGGGCGATGCCTGCGCGACCTCGGTGGGGATGCTCCTCGACGACGAGGACGCGCACGACCACGACCACCACCACCACCACCACCACGACGACTGACCACTGACGCGCACAACGCCTAGGTTGGGGAGATGGATGCCGCTCCCCTCCCGCCCGCAGACCTGCGCGGACGCACAGTGCTGGTCACCGGCGCGAACGCCGGCATCGGATACTGGTGCGCCGAACAGCTCGCCGCCCGGGGCGCACGCGTGCTGTTGGGCTGCCGCTCCCCCGAACGTGCGCAGACCGCGGTCGCCGCGATCCGAAGCCGGGTTCCGGCTGCCGACCTGCGCGTGCGGGGGCTCGACCTCGGCTCCCTCGACAGCATCGCCCTGGCCGCAACGGGGGTGGGCGAGCGACTCGATGCGGTCATCTGCAACGCGGGGGTGAAGGCGGCCGACCGCTCGGCGCGCACGAGCGACGGCCTCGACCTCATGGTGGGCACGAACTTCCTCGGTCATTTCGCACTCGTGGCCCAGCTCGAGCCCCTCCTCGCCCCGGATGCCCGCGTGGTCGCCGTCGGATCGATCGCGCACCGATTCGCACACCTCGATGCCGCCGCCCTCGATGCCGCCAGCCTCGACGCACCGTGGAGCGGCTCCTCGCTTCGACAGTACGGAAGGTCGAAGGCATCGTTGATGGCCTTCGCCTTCGAGCTCGCGCGACGCTGGTCGGGTTCCTCTCGCGCGGCGGTCTGCGCACACCCGGGCTATGCGGTCGATCCCCTCACTCCCCCACGACTGGGCCTCGCCGAGGTCTCCGGCTTCGTCCGTGCCGTGGCCTCCCCGACCCGAGCACTCGTGCAGGGCAAGGACGGCGGGGCCCTCCCGATCGTGCATGCCGCGACCGCCTCGGAGGTCGTCGACGGCGACTACTGGGGTCCGGGCGGACTGCTCGAGTTCCGCGGAACGCCGACACGGGTGACCGCATCGGACGACGTGCGCTCCGCCGCGGTCGGGGCGCAGCTGTGGACCGCGGCAGAGCGCCTCACCGGGGTGCGTTTCCCGACATGATCCGGGCCGCTATGTCCGACCCCCGCGGCAGGATGAGCCCATGATCACACTGCTCTCTGCCCCGTCGAACCTCGGCCTGCGCCCGCCGGAGCGCGGGAGCGTGCCGGGCGCGGCGAAGGCGCCGGAAGCGCTACGCGATGCCGGCCTCTTCGCGCGCTTCGTCGAACGCGGTGCCTCCGACTCCGGCGTCGTCCTCGCCGGCCGCTACGTCGATGACGACGACACCCGGCCGGCCGGCCGCGTGCGCAACGAGAGCGCGATGATCGACCACTCCCAGCGCCTCGCCACGCGCATCGGCGCGGCCATCGACCGCGGCGAGGCTCCCCTTGTGATCGGCGGCGACTGCGCGATCCTCCTCGGAGCGGGTCTCGCGACCGCACGCCGCGGCGGTGTCGGCCTCGTGCACATCGACGGCCATACCGACTTCCGCCACCCGGGCAACAGCGACGAATGCGCGAGCGTGGCCGGGGAGGCCCTCGCCGCCGCGGTCGGCGCACACTGGCCGTCGATCGCCGACATCGACGGGCTCGCGCCCTACTTCCCGTCCGCGCACACCGCGCACATCGGTCACCGCGCCGACGATGAGGATCAGGACGAGGTACGTGGCATCCTCGGCAGCGTCACGCCCGCCGCCGATGTCACCTCTCTCGGAGCCGCTCGCGTGGGTGCAGAGAGCGCCGCCGTCGCCGGTCCCGCGTACTGGCTCCAACTCGACGTCGACGTGCTCGACCCGACCATCATGCCCGCGGTCGACAGCCCCGATGCCGGCGGAATCAGCGCGGCGGAACTCACCGCACTGCTGCGGGAACTCGCGCCTCGCGCGATCGGCGCCTCCATTACGGTCTTCGATCCCGACCTCGACCCGGATGGGCGCTACGCACGCTTGCTCGTCGAGGTGCTCACAGCGGGCCTCGGCGAACTGGGCACTCGGGTGCGGCGCCCCTGACGTCGGCGCCTCTGACATCGGCGCCTCTGACGGCCGGGCTCCTGACGGCCGGACTCCTGACGGCCGGGCTCGTGACGCCCGGACTCGTCAGAGCCACCGCCTGGACTCACGCCTCCGGCTCGACGACGGGTTCGGTCATGACCCGCACGCGGGCGATGCGTCGGCGGTCCACCTCTGCGACCTGGATCGTGGCTCCGGGCACCTCCACGACGTCACCGACGACCGCGAGACGCCCGAGCTGCTCGGTCACGAAACCCGCGATGGTGTCGGATGAACCGCGCGGCATCGCCAGCCCCGTCGCCTCCTCGAAGTCCTGCAGGTTGAGGCGTCCGTCGATGCCGTCGTCCGCAGAGATGAACACCTCGGCGTCGTACTCATCGAAGATCTCGCCGACGACTTCCTCCACGAGGTCTTCCAGGGTGACCAGACCGTCCGTGCCGCCGTACTCGTCGACGACCACCGCGATGTGGTGGCCCTCCGCCCGCATGCGGGTCAGAGTCGGCAGCACGCGCGCAGTCGAGGGGATGTAGGGAATGTCGCGCATCAGCGCGCTCAGCGGACGCTCCGGGTCGTCGGATGCGGCCTCGAACAGATCACGCACGTGCACGAATCCGGTGATGTCGTCGATCGAGGTCTCCGAGACCGGGTAACGCGAGAAGGGAAGGTCGCGCACCTGCGCCATCACCTCGCCGACGCTCGCGGCCTCATCGAGGGCGACGACCTCGGGGCGCGGTCGCATGACCTCGCTGACCTGGCGCCCACGGAGGGAGAGCACATCATCGAGGATGCGCCGTTCGTCATCGGGCAGCCCCTGATGGCTCGCCACGATGTCGCGCACCTCCTCGTCGGTCATCTCGTCGCTCGTCTTGTGCGGATCTCCCCCGAGCACTCGGACGAGGGCGTTCGTCGAGACCGAGAGCAGCCAGATCACCGGCCGCATGACCGTCGCGAACCCGTTGAGGGCAGGCGCGACCGCGTAGGCGAACTGGGCATTTCTCTGGATCGCCAGACGCTTGGGCACGAGCTCGCCGAGCACCAGCGACAGGTAGGCGATCACCAGCGTGAGCACGAGGGTCGCGACGGTGAGGGCGAGAGCGGGGGCGAGACCCCATGACTCGAGCACCGGCGCCAGCGACGGCGCGATCGATGTCGCTCCGTATGCCGCCGAGGCGAACCCGGCCACGGTCACACCGATCTGCACCGCCGAGAGGAACGTGTTGGGGTTGCGGGCGAGGGCGGCGACCTTCGCACCGCGCCGCCCTCGTTGGCCGATCGCATTGATCTGGCTTTCGCGCAGCGTGACCAGCGCCATCTCCGTCGCAGCGAAGACACCGCCGATCAGCACGAACGCGAAGACGAGGGCGATGTTCCAGAGCAGGTCGCCCATCAACGGGCCGCCTCGTCTGTGGTGGGGTGAGCGCCCGGGACGAACCGGGCGCTCGTACTGTCAGAATCCGAAGAGTCAGAACAGCGCTGCGCGCTCAAGAGTGCTCCTTCTTGGTGGTGGTGTCGGCGGATGAGATGTCGTGGGAGGTGTCGCCCGGTGCACGGCGCGTCTTGATGAGGCTCGCCACCGTGGCGACCGCGATGGTCGCGCCGATGAACAGCAGCGAGAACCAGATCGGGATCTCCGGCGCCCACTCGACGCCCTGGCCGCCGTTGATGAACGGCAGCTCGTTGACGTGCAGAGCGTGCAGGACCAGCTTGACGCCGATGAATCCGAGGATGACGGCGAGTCCCTGCGCCAGGTAGACGAGGCGCTCGAGCAGACCGCCGATGAGGAAGTACAGCTGTCGCAGTCCCATGAGCGCGAAGGCGTTCGCCGTGAAGACGATGTAGGCCTGGTCGGTGAGACCGTAGATGGCGGGGATCGAGTCGACCGCGAACACCAGGTCGATGAAGCCGATCGCGATGATGGTGAGGAGCATCGGCGTGACGAAGCGCTTGCCGTTCTTCACGACCGTGAGCCGGTCGCCGTTGTACTCGTCGCTGACGGGCAGGTGCCGACGGACGAACGTCATGAAGCGCCCGTTGGCGGGGTTGCTCTCGTGGTTGCTGAACGCCTGACGGTAGGCGAGCACCAACAGCAGAGCGCCGAACAGGTAGAAGATCCACGAGAAGTTCTCGATGAGCGTCGCGCCGACGGCGATGAAGATGCCGCGCAGGATCAACGCGATCACGATGCCGATCATCAGCACCTTCTGCTGGTACTTCTTCGGCACGGCGAAACCCGTCATCACGATGAGGAAGACGAACAGGTTGTCGATCGACAGGGCCTTCTCGGTGAGGTATCCGGCGAAGTACTCGCCGCCGAACGTCCACCCGGAGAAGACGCCGATACCCACACCGAACAGCAGCGCGAGGCTGATGTAGAAGATCGACCAGCGCGCCGATTCCGCGATCGTCGGCTCGTGCGGTGTGCGCACGTGAGCGAAGAACTCGTAGACGAAGAAGGCGATCGTGACCGCGATCGTGATGATCCAGATCAGAGGGGTGATATCCAAATGCGGACTCCAGACTCGGGGTACGACAGTACCGCCAAAGTCTTCTCCATTCCATGGAACATGGAACCGGTGGCCCGGGATGCGACGTGCATCCGTAATGACGACCCCACCGTGTCGGAGTACTCCCCTTGGGTGTCTTCAGATTAGGAGAAGACCCTTTGCTCTTCCTGTGGATCTGCCGATAACGTCACGCCCCGAGAGAGAACGGCATATCGGGTTTCGACGCGTGAATCAGTAACATTTCACGTATTACCCGTCTATCCCTTTTCGGTCGCGTCCGATGCTGCGGAGCGTCACCCGACCAGACAGGAGCCGCGATGCCGCACGCCAGCGATGATGCCGCCGAGAAGCCGGGCGCCCGAGACCGGGCCCCTGATCTCGAGAACGACCGCGAGAGGCTCGGCGACGTGTCGACGTCGGTCCAGGACTTCGCACACGAGCAGACCGGGTATCACACCTCTCTCAAGGCGCGGCATCTGCAGATGATCGCCATCGGCGGAGCGATCGGCACCGGCCTCTTCATGGGAGCGGGGGGACGACTGCACACGGCCGGCCCCCTGCTCGCTGTCTCCTACCTGATCTGCGGTGTCTTCGCGTTCTTCATCCTCCGAGCGCTCGGCGAGCTGGTGCTCCACCGGCCGTCATCCGGATCGTTCATCTCCTACGCTCGCGAGTTCTACGGCGAGAAGCTGGCCTTCGCCGCAGGGTGGCTCTACCTGCTGAATTGGGGCATGGTCGCGATCGTCGACTCGACGGCCGTCGCACTGTACGTGCATTACTGGTCGGCGTTCGACGTCGTGCCCCAGTGGCTGCTCGCCCTGGTCGCGCTGGTGGTGGTGGTCGGACTCAACCTCGTCTCGGTCCGCCTGTTCGGCGAGATGGAGTTCTGGTTCTCGATCATCAAGGTCGCCGCTCTCGTCGCCTTCCTCCTCATCGGCATCGTGGTCCTCGCCGCGGGCTGGGAGACAGATCAGGGACCGACGGGATTGCAGATGCTCAGCGAGAACGGAGGCTTCAGTCCCGAAGGCGTGCTTCCCGCGGTCATCGTCATGCAGGGCGTCGTGTTCGCCTACGCCTCGATCGAACTGATCGGTACAGCTGCCGGCGAGACCGAGAATCCGGCCAAGCTCGTACCTCGAGCCGTCAACTCCGTGATCCTGCGGATCGGCGTCTTCTACGTGGGGTCGGTGCTCCTGCTCGCACTCCTGCTCCCGTATACGGTCTACCGAGCCGGGGAGAGTCCTTTCGTGACCTTCTTCACCCACATCAGCGGCCCGGAGATCGGGGCGATCGCCGGGAGCGCCATGAACTTCGTCGTGATCACCGCCGCGATCTCCGGGCTCAACGCAGGCCTGTACTCGACCGGCCGCGTCTTCCATTCCCTCGCCGCCTCCGGTGCGGCCCCGAAGGTCGCCGGAATGATGAGCAGGCGTGGCGTCCCGGTCGCCGGAATCCTCTTCACCGCAGGGTTCGCCCTGATCGGGGTCCTGCTCAATCTCGCGGTTCCCGACGAGGCCTTCGAGATCGTGCTGAACATGTCGGCGCTGGGCATCATCGCCGCGTGGGCGACGATCATCCTGTGCCAACTGCGCCTCCGCTCCTGGGCGTTGCAGGGACGCATCGTGCGGCCGTCGTTCCGACTGTTCGGGGCGCCGTTCACGTCCTACCTCACCCTCGCCTTCCTGGCGTCGGTGATCGTCCTCATGGCGTTCGACTACCCCACCGGAACCTGGACCGTTGGCACGCTGATCGCCATCGTCCCCGCACTGATCGGCGGCTGGTTCCTCGCCCGGCGAAGGATCAGCGAGGTTCAGGCGCTGCGACGGGGTGCGAACTTCACGCCTGAACCGACGGAGACGTCCGACTCGGCCTGAGCGAGCTGCAGTCCGTTAGAAACTGGATGAGTCCGCTGGTCCTGGATGAGCCCGCTAGTCCTGGATGTCGGAGCGGATGAGCTCCTGTTCCTGGGCGCGATCGATGATGGCGGGGAGCACCTCGTCGAAGAAGGTGACGAGGACGGCGCGGGTCTTCACCGCATCACGCTCGAGGATCGCCTCCCGAAGGGAGACGACGAAAGCACCGACGACCTCCCAGTCGAATGCATCCCGCGAGTGCTGGCTGAACCTCCGGATCTGCGGCCCGAGACGTTCGATGATCACGGCTCGCGACGCGTTCCCCTCGATGCGCGCGAATCCGGTGGCGGCCGCACGGAGCGCGATACCGAACCCCGCCACATCGCGTGCCTTCACCGCCGCGGACATCTCGTCGGCAAGCTCGGTGAGATAGACGATGTCGTCGTCCTGGATCAGGGGCATCACGTGGCGCACCGAGCCGATCCAGATGTCTCCGAAGAGATCGACCGCGTTGCGGACCTGATCGAGATCGATCGGGGCGACGCGGGTGTAGCGGTTGCGCTGCATCTCGACGAGACCGTGGTCGGCGAGGCGGTCCAGGGCATGCCGGATCGGGGTCTTCGACGTGCCGAGGCGCTCTGCGAGCTCGTAGTCTCGCAGACGTTCACCCGGGCGCAGCTCGCCGCTGATGATCGCATCCTGCAACCGGTTGTACGCCTCGTCGCTCATCGACCTGCGCTCGAGGGGTCCGCCTGAGAGTGCCACCGCTTTTGTCCTCCACTCGAGCACGGAATCGCTGTAGAGCCTGAAGTTCTACCTACACTGCAATGTATCGCATCCGACGTAACGGACAAGCGAATACCGGGTCGTGGAGGTGACCGTGCGCGCGTTCACGGCATGGGGAGAACGGCATCAGGTGACGCTGTACCTGGCGTCGATCGCGGTCGGCGCCGTCGTCGGCCTCCTCTCCCCCTCGACGGCACCGGTGTGGGAGTCGGCGGTCACCCCGCTCCTCGGCGTTCTGCTGTTCGCGACGTTCCTGGGCGTGCCGTTCGCGCACATCGGACGGGCATTCGTCGACGGGCGCTTCCTCGGCACGCTTCTGCTCCTGAACTTCGTGGTGGTGCCGGCGCTGGCTTTCGGCGTGAGCAGAGTGGTGGCGGCCGATGAGGCGATCCTGCTGGGGGTGCTTCTCGTGCTGCTCACCCCGTGCGTCGACTACGTGATCGTGTTCACGGGCCTGGCGGGCGGCGACCGCTCCCGACTTCTGGCCGCGACACCGCTGCTCATGCTGCTGCAGATGCTGCTGCTCCCCGTCTACCTCTCCCTCTTCTTCGGCACCGATGCGACGAGCGTCGTCGACCCGCGCCCGTTCATCGACGCGTTCCTGCTGCTGATCGCACTGCCGCTCGCACTCGCCGCTCTGACCCAAGTGCTGACCAGGAGGTTCGCCTCGGCCCGCGTGATCGAACGCGGTTCCGCCACGGCGATGGTGCCGCTGATGATGCTCACCCTCGCGGCCGTCGTCGCTTCGCAGGTGTTCGCCGTTGGCGGCGCGTGGGGGCGCCTGTTCCTCACGGTGCCGGTCTTCGCGATCTTCGCCGTGATCGCCGCGCCCCTCGGCGCAGTCCTCGCGCGGGTCGCCGGCCTGGACACGCCGGGCCGCCGCGCGGTCGTCTTCAGCGGTGTCACGCGCAACTCTCTCGTCGTGCTCCCGCTCGCTCTGGCCCTGCCCGACGCGTTCACGCTCACGCCGCTCGTCGTCGTCACCCAGACGATGGTGGAGCTGATCGTCATGGTGGCGATGGTCGCGGTGATCCCACGCCTGATCAGGCAGCGTTGAGCGCCGCGACGATCATCGCCCCGGCGGACCGTCGAGCGCTGTCGGGACGTACTCCAACAGCTGCGTACGCTGATCGGGCTTCCGATCATGAGTCGCCGGGCGCCGTCCCGACCCTGAACGCGCACCCAGCTTGGGCGCGTACCGTCAGCACCAGCGAGCACAACTGAAGATCCGAACGCGACGCTCTGAAGGGCCGTTCGCGAAAGAACAACACCTCCGCCGCCCGCTCTGGGCGACGCCGGAGACGAGGTCATCATGGACGTCATCCGTCCGACCGTCCACACCCGTCCGCGCGACAACGCGTCCCGAAGATCGAGCGCCTTCACCGAGTTGGCGCAGCAGGTACGCGAGCGCGGGCTCCTGCACCGGCGCTACGGCTACTACTGGACGAAGCTCATTGCCGCCCCGATCGCTGTGGGCGTGTGCCTGCTCGCGTTCCTCTGGATCGGCGACACCTGGTGGCAGCTGTTCACCGCCGCCGTCCTGGCGATCGTGTTCACCCAGATCGCGTTCCTCGGTCACGATGCGGCGCACCGGCAGATCTTCGTGTCCGGCCGGTGGAACGACTGGATCAGCATCATCCTCGGCGACCTGCTCGTCGGCATGAGCTACGGATGGTGGCAGCACAAGCACACCCGCCACCACGCCAACCCGAACAAGCTGGGCTCCGACCCCGACATCGAGCTCCCCGTGATCGCTGTCTCCACCGAGGCTGCGACGAGGCACCAGGGACCGGTCATCACGTGGTTGCGCGGACATCAGGGCGTGCTGTTCTTCCCGATCCTGCTCCTCGAAGGACTCTCGCTGCACGCTTCGAGCGTGCGGCGGATGTTCGCGCGGGGCCGGCTCGAACGCCGGTGGGCCGAGATCACGTTCCTCAGCGTCCGCATGATCGGATACCTGGTACTGGTGTTCATCGTGCTGTCCCCCGGAATCGCCTTCGTCTTCCTGGCGGTGCAACTGGGACTGTTCGGGTTCTACATGGGGATCGCCTTCGCCCCCAACCACAAGGGGATGCCGGTCGTACCTCGGGACATGACCCTGGACTTCCTGCGGCGGCAGGTGCTGATGAGTCGGAACGTGCGCGGCGGCCGCTTCCTCGACGTCGCCATGGGTGGGCTGAACTACCAGGTCGAGCATCATCTGTTCCCCTCGATGCCCCGCCCGCATCTGCGTCGCGCCGCCCCGATCATCGCCGCGTACTGCCGGGAGCACGACGTGCAATACACCCAGGTCGGCCTGTTCGCCTCATACGCGATCGTGGTTCGCTACATCAACCGGGTCGGTCTCGGCGAGCGCGACGTGTTCCGTTGCCCGCTCGCGGATCAGCGGCTCGCGATCGGGGTGCCGCTGCGGTCGTGAACCGCCGCCTCTAGCCGCGGACGGTCGCGATCATCCGGTCCAGATCGGCGTCGAGATCGGCGTCGACGACCTGTCGGGCCGGCGTGGCATCGTGATACTCGATGATCTCCTGCGCCCCGATCCAGAACGGCACACGGGAGCAGAACTCGGGGACGATACGTCGGATCTTGGCGGTGTCGAACACCATCGGGTGAGCCCTGTCGCCGTGCAGGTCTGCGGCGAACGACGGCCGGATTGCGGCGATCGTGTCGGAGGACACGTGCACCAGCTCGGGACGGACCCCTGCCGCCTCGCCCAGCCAGGTGTAGATCTGATCCCACGTCGGCGCGTGGTCCCCCATGATGTGGAAGACGTCGCCGAGCACGTCACGGCGCCCGAAGAGGCCGACGAAACCCACCGCGAAATCGTTCGTGTGCGTGATCGTCCACGGTGAGGTACCGTCGCCGTGGACGACGACCGGCCGACACTCGCGCATCCGCGCCACGTCGTTCCACCCGGCCAGCGTGGGCATGCTGGTGCGGTCGTAGGTGTGCGACGGGCGGACGATCGTCACGGGGAAGCCCTGGTCGCGATACGCGGCGGTGAGGGCGTCCTCGCAGGCGATCTTGTCGCGCGCATATCCGGAGAACGGATTGCGGAGCGGCGTCGATTCCGTGATCGGGAAGCGCAACGGTGGCTTCTGATACGCCGACGCGGAGCTGACGAACACGTACTGCCCGGTCCGGCCGGCGAAACGCGCGATGTCGGCCTGCACGTGGGCGGGGGTGAAGGCGGTGAACTGGGCCACGACGTCGAACTCGCGGTCCCCGAGCGCTGCCCGCACCGCGTCCGCGTCGCGGATGTCGCCCTGCAGGAGCTCGGACTCTTCCGGCAGCGCCCTCTCCTCGGAGCGACCGCGATTGAGAACGGTGACTCGATGTCCGAGCTCGACCGCCCGTCGCACCGAAGCCGCGCTGATCACACCGCTGCCGCCGATGAAGAGGATGTCCTGTGTGCCCATGTCCCGATCCTGTCACGCCGGCGTCGCCGGGTCGGCGTCGTTTCGACGAGGTCGGGACGTCGTGAGTGATCGGGATGGACGCGCATGGGTTCCGTGAGACTCCTTCATCGCCAGGATCACCCAGGCGTAGGACGGAGTCATGACCCTCACGGAGATCCTTCCCACCCTTCGACAGAGCATTCCCACTCCCCTCGACGGATGGAGGTGGCCGGTGCACACGCACCCGACGACCACCGATGTCGTGGTGGGAGGCATCTCGCTCCTGCGGCTGTTCGAGATCAGCGGATCACCCGCGGTCCTCACGGGCGACCTGCCGCTGCCGACCGCGGGAACCGACGTGACCGTGCTGCTGTTCCGGATCACGCTGCGCGTCGACACCCAGGAGGACAAGCGCATCGCGCTCACGGACTGCTCGTTCGACGGTGTGGATGCCGCGTGGGAGGAGTGCCGCCTCATCGGCCGGGCTTCTTCGGCGCGGACGACGAAGATCGAGCTGATCCCCGGCGAGGAGGGCGGCGTGGCCTGGCCGCACCCCATCGCGCCTCTTCCTGCCGACCTCCGGGAAGGCGATCTCGTCGTCGTCCCCTGCGTCGGTGCTGTCACGCTCCGAGACGTGCGTCCACGCGCCGCCGCCGCGCTCTCCGCGGAGGCGTCACGATGACCGTCCTGCACACCGTGCTGCACTCGACCGCATTCGTATGGAACGACCCGCGACGCGATGCACGGCAGCTGTGGCCGAAAGACACCGTGATCGGTGCGCACGACATCGTCGTCGCCGGGCGAGCGCTGTCCGATCTCGCGCGCGAACGACGCACCCCCTGCATACTGATCGCGCCCGTCGCGCCCTCTGCGGCGCACCCCGAAGCGGACCCGCACGTGACGTTGGTGGTGGCACGGATCACCGCCCGCGAAGAGCCTCCGGGGTGGCATCGCGAGGCGTCGGCGACCGTCGACTGCGATCTCCGCGCGATCGTCCCGCTGGTCACCCACGTCGAGCGGCTGCGCACGCCCCGGGCTCGAGACCTGGTGCAGACCGTCCTCCGCACCGACGAAGACGACACGCGGCTGCACGCCCGGCTGCCGAAGGCGCTCTCCCCCGGCGACCTGATCGTGTTCGCGTGCACCGGTGCCCTCGCACTGAGCCAGGTCGCACCGCGCACGCGCACCGCCGCCGTCGCGGTCGTCGACGCCGTCGCGGAAGTTGTCGAAGAGACAGGAGGCGTGTGCCGCAAGTATCGGGGTGAGCCGTTCGCCGACTAGCGCGTCGGCGCACTGCTGCGCCCCTGCGCACGACCGCTCAACTCGGCGTCGAGCGTCTCCTGCGCGACGCGCATCTGGTCGGCATACTCGGTCTGCTGCAGCCGCTGCCACATCACTTCTTCATCGACGTCTTCCACGTGGCTCACGACCCACCAGATGTTGCCGAACGGATCCTTGATACGCCCACCGCGCTGGCCGAAGGCGTTGTCGCTGAGGGCGGTCACCACGGTCGCCCCTGCAGCCTCGGCTCTGGTGAAGGCCTCTGCGGCGTCGGGCACCCACACCCGAAGCAGGCTCGGCATCACGGGCCACTCCGGCCGACGATCGAAGGCGAGGACGACGGTGTCGCCGATGCGTATCTCACCGTGTCCGATCAGACCGTCTTCCGTGGCGACCCGCGCCAGTTCCTCTCCGTCGAAGACCTGGGAGATGAAGTCGAGCAGCGCACCCGTGTCGTCGGTGACGACCCAGGGGGCGACGCTCGTGTAGCCGTTCGGGGCTGCGCTCGTGGCTGCGGTCATGGCTCTTCCCTCTTCCCGGTCTGCGGAGTGAGACACACAGTAGAAGGGGCCTCGGACAGTCGCCGAGAAGCCGGGGATTCACCGGGCGGAACCGGTCGCGATGACAGCGGCCTGCGCGTAGGCAGCCGTCCACACCCGGTCGAACCGATCACGACCGATCACTCCCTGACGGCAGGCGAGAGCGGCGTCGCCGAGCGCTTGGGCCAGGGTCTCCAGACGGAGCTGCTGGGCGCGCTCGGCCGCGGTGTCTTCGCTGAGCCCGGACCGACATGCCGATACCGTGACCACGCGCCGACGGATGCTGCGCGAGCGCCGCGACAGGATGATGCCGATCGGAAGCAGAGCAGCGACGAGCAGCATCGCAGCGAGCAACGGAGAAAAACCCGCGGCGCACAGCACCACCCACGCGACGACGCCACCGCCGAGCGACAGCGGAGTGAACCAGCGGTGCGCCTCGGCAATGCGCCGCTCCACGTCCGTGGAGTCGGGCGGATAGACCGCGAGCACGCACGCGACGGTGCCGTAGTGGCTCACGGTCCTCGACAGATGGCCCCAGCATGGAGGGCACGAAGCGCTCGGCAGTGTCTGCGCGGGGACGTGATGGGGAGGACGGGACACGGACATGCCTCCCACGTTGCTCCGGACGCGTGCCTCTGAGCGCCTGACAGACGGAACCCATACGGCGGCCGGCGTTTTCCATGCGGAATGGCGACGCCTCCGTGGTCGGCATATCGTCCTCATATCGAGAACGGCATACGGCCACGCAACGGCGCGCGCCCTGGACTGGAGGTATGACAGAGACTTCTGCCCGAGCTGCCCTTCCCCGCTATCGCGTACGGCGAAGCCGCCCCACGGCGACGGCCTCCTCCCGGAGCAGGCAGGGGCCGGGAGGGCCGAGCACGAGGCACCCGAGACGACCGCGATGGCATCGCCTGGCCGCATAGCCTCGCTCGACGTGATCCGCGGCGTCGCCATCATCGGCACTCTCGCCAGCAACGTCTGGCTGTTCCAGGCGTTCTTCGGCGAACGGGTGGTCGACATCTGGTGGCAGGACCTCGTCTCCGCACTTTCGGAAGGGAAGTTCCTGGGCCTGTTGACCATCATGTTCGGCATCGGACTCGAGATCCAGCGCCAGGCAGCGCTCCGGCGCGGCAGCCGGTGGCCCGGCACCTATCTCGTTCGTGCCGGTCTGCTCTTCATCGACGGAATGCTCAACTACATCTTCGTGGTGCAGTTCGACGTACTCCGCGCCTACGCCGTCCTCGGCTTCGTCGTGGCATTCGTCCTGCTGCTCCCGGAGAAACGCCAGTGGGTGTTCATCGGCGTGGCGCTCGTGACGCACGTCACGCTCATCCTTCTCCCCCTCTTCACCGGCAGCGTCATGATGTTCCCAGGCCTCGTGATCCCCGGGGAGTCCCCGACGGTCGGCGGCAGGCCGACATATTGGGAAGAGGTGCAGATGAACACCCTGACCGTGTTCTCCGACCTGACGGTCGGCACCGACACCGGCTCGATCCTCACCCTCGGTCTCGTCGTCTTCACCCTCGGCGCCATGCTCTACCGCCACGGACTGTTCGAGGCCCGCGGCGCGCGACTGCGCAGATGGGTCATGATCGTCGGCCTCGGTGCGGGCGTTCCGGGGGAGGTCGTGTTCTTCCTCATGCAAGAGACGTTCGGACTCAACAGGTTCCTCTCCGCGCCGCTGGTCGCATTCGGCATCCTCGCTCTCATGGCCTCCTTCTATCGAGGACACCGCATCGGATTCGTCGGACGCGGACTCTCCCTTGTCGGCCAGATGGCCCTGAGCTGCTACGTGCTCCAGAACATCCTCGGTCGGGTGGCGCAGTCGATCATCGGTCACTCGCCGCTTGCGGAGACGCTCGACCCGCTGGTCGGAACCCTGGCGATGTTCTTCGTGATCGCCGCTCTGGTGATCCTGTTCGCGAACCTCTGGATGCGCCGCTTCCGCAAGGGACCGCTCGAGTACGTCTGGGACGTCAGCTTCCGATTCCTCACCCGGAGCCGCGTGAAGGCGCCGACCGTCGCCTGAGATCGAGAACTTTCCGTGATCAAACCGTTGCATTCGTTATCTCGCCGTTATACAGTGATCGCACGGTGAATGTTTGCTGTGGCATCCACCGCATGTGATTGCAGGACACTCTTGGTGCAAGGGACAAGGGCCGGTCGGGAGCCTCTCCGACCGGCCCTTTACTGTTCGCACTATTCTGTGAGGATGACCGATCGCAAGCTCGCCCTGGAGGCCTGGGAGAGCCTGTTCCGCGCGCAGCACGAGCTGTTCACCGAGATGATGAGCGACTTCGAGCACAGCGATATCGCGCAGGCAGAGTACGACGTGCTGCTCACCGTCACCCGCTCCCCCGACATGACCGCGCGGCTGCGCGACATCACCTCGAACATGCTGATCAGCCAGCCCAGCGTCTCGCGCCTGGTCGACCGCATGGTCACACGAGGACTCGTGGCGAAGTGCGCCGACCCCGACGACGGTCGCGGTGCGCTGATCCGGGCGACGGACGAGGGGGCCCGGGCCTTCCGCTCGCTCGCCACCGTGCACGGACGCTCGATCGCCGACCGCATGTCCCGTCTCGATGATGACGAGCTGCGCGCGCTGCGCGACCTCGCGGAGAAGCTCCGCTCCCGCTGACGCCCTCGGCCTCGGCCTCGGCATCTCCCCTGCCCGCACACCCTGACCAGCCCCTGCCCGCACCCCCGCAGGAGGAGATCTCCTCGTCGGGCGGACGTATGGCCGAAGACCTTCCTCCCGACGTGGAGTTTCCCGCCCACCACGATGCCCCCCGGAACGGCCTCTCTGCATTTCTGGCAGGGTGGGGGGCGAAGGCGCGCACCACGGCGCGCTCGGGACCGCCCCCTCGGGGGGACCAGGGAGGTCATTCATGGAGATCGCCGGAATCGTCGGCATCCTCGTCATCGTCGGAATCGCGGTCGTCGTCGCCGTCGTTCTGCTGCTCATCCTGCTGCTGTTCGCACGCAGCTGGATCAAGGTCGCGCGAGCCGACGAAGCACTCGTCATCTCGGGCCGCAAGCAGAAGATCCAGCGCGCGGTCATCGCCGCCGACGGCACGACCAGCTCCGAGCTGGCAGAGTCGCCCGTCACGGTCATCGTGAACGGCAAGTCGCTCGTCAACCCGATCACGCAGCGCCACGAGATCATCTCGCTGCGCTCGCGGCAGGTGTCCCTCAACGCCGAGGCCCAGTCACTCGACAGCGTCACACTGAACGTCGACGGCGTCGCGATCGTGAAGATCGGCTCCGACCCCCTGTACGTGCGCCGCGCGGCCGAGCGATTCGCCTCGCAGGACAAGGCCATCGAGCAGTTCACGACCGAGCAGCTCGAAGGTGCCCTCCGCGGCATCGTCGCCACGCTCTCCGTCGTCGAGCTGATGCGCGAGCGGAAGAAGTTCTCCGACCAGATCGCCGCCGACGTCTCGCAGGAGCTCGCCGAGCAGGGCCTGATCCTCGACTCGTTCCAGATCAAGGGCATCACCGACAAGGTCGGCTACATCCAGTCCCTCGGCGCTCCCGAGATCCAGGCGAAGCGTCAGGCCGCCGAAATCTCGCAGACCAACGCCGACCGTGCGATCAACCAGAAGAACATCGCCAACAAGGAAGCCAACCTGATCGAGCAGACCGCGCTCGACACCAACACGGCCAACTCCGACTCCGGGATCGGCCGCGCCCGTGCCGAAGCCGAGCAGGCCGAGGCGCTGGCTCGTGCTCAGGCTGAGCAGGCCGTTCTGCAGCAGCAGGCCGAGAACAAGCAGGCCCAGCTCGACGCCGACGTCAAGCGCGTCGCCGATGCACAGCGGTATGAGGCCGAGACCCGCGCACAGGCCGAGCTCTACACGCGCGAGCGCGCCGCCGAGGCTGCCGCGATCGAGCAGGTCAAGCAGGCCGAGGCCCGTACCCGCATCGCCGAGCAGCAGGCGCAGGCCGACAAGGCTCGTGCCGACGGTGAGGCCGCGGCCGCGATCGCCAAGGCCAGCGGTGAGGCGAACGCCCTGCGTGCACAGGCAGAAGCCGAGGCCGAAGCCCGCCGTCTGCGCGCCAGCGCCGAGGCCGACGCCATCCGCGCCGAGGGTGATGCCCGCGCCGCCGCTCTCGAGGCGGAGGCGAAGGCCATCGCCTCGAACCAGGACGCGTTCCTCTCGCAGCGCGTGCTCGAGGTGCTGCCGTCGATCATGGCCGAGTTCTCCAAGGGTTACGCGGCGATCGGCAACGTGTCGATCATCGGCAGCTCCGGCGAAGACGGCGCTTCGAATGTCGTCGGCGCCGACAGCGCGAAGGCCCTGCGCTCGGTGTTCGACAGCGTCCACTCGGCAACAGGGCTCGACCTCGCCGGGATCATCCAGGGTCAGGCCGTCGGCCGCGGCTTCGGTGCAGGAGTCGCCGAGGCTACGCCGCCCGCACCCGCACCCGCGCCCCGGGTGTCCACGCCGACCACTCCACCACCGCCCGCTTCCGCAACCCCCGCATCTCCCACAGCAGAGTAGGCGGAGCAGGCAGAGCACTTCGGCGGATGCCGCGACCGACCCGGTCGCGGCATCCGCTGTTTCCGGAGCGGGCACCGCCGTCCCCGGTTCACGACTCAGGACACCTGCCCCGTGGACGCGCCGTACTGCCCGCTCCGCCGAATCCCCCGCAGATCTCCTGAGTTCCGAACGGCTCCGGACGTCGCCCGACCGGGCAGACTGGACGGATGACCCCCGCCGTCTTCGACCTCGCCACCATCGGCGCGGGCCTCTCGTTCGCGGCCGCCGTCGACGAGGTCTCGGCAGCGCTCGACACGAGCGGGTCGGTCGTCGTGACCGCCCCCCCGGGCACCGGCAAGACCACACTCGTACCGCCGCTCGTCGCCTCACGGCGCAGCGGTCGGGTGATCGTCACCCAGCCTCGCCGCGTCGCCGCCCGCGCCGCCGCCCGCCGACTCGCTCACCTCGACGGCTCACCCCTCGGCGCACGCGTCGGCTTCAGCGTCCGCGGCGAGCGCACAGCCGGTCCGGAGACGCAGGTCGAGTTCGTCACCGCCGGCGTACTGCTTCGACGTATGCTCGATGATCCCGGTCTCGACGGCGTGGGTGCCGTGATCATCGACGAGGTGCACGAGCGCGCGCTCGAGACCGATCTGCTGATCGGCCTGCTCTCCGAGGTGAGGCAGCTGCGCGACGATCTTGTGGTCGTCGCCATGTCCGCCACCCTCGACGCCGAACGCCTGGCAGCGGTCCTCGGTACGGAAGAGACTCCGGCACCGATCGTCGACCACGACGTCCCTGCCTTCCCTCTCGCCGAACGCTGGGCTCCGAGCCCCGTGCCCCGGCTCGACGAGCGCGGTGTCACGTGGGGATTCCTCGACCACGTCGCGGCGGTCACGGTATCGGCGGCACGGGATCTGGTCCGCGAGACGCCCGATGCCGACGTACTGGTCTTCGCCCCTGGTGCCCGCGAGGTGGCGGAGATCGCCCGCCGCGTCCGCGATGCCGGCGACAGGTTCGACGTGCGGGAACTGCACGGCCGCATTCCCCCGGCCGAACAGGACGCCGTGATCCGGGGCCGTACACCGCAAGACCGTCCGCGCATCATCATCACGACGTCGCTCGCCGAATCCTCGCTCACCGTGCCGGGCGTCCGTCTGGTCGTGGACACGTGCCTGTCGCGGTATCCGCAGCGCGACGCCGCCCGCGGCATGACGGGCCTGGTCACCAGCGCTGCGCCTCGCTCGTCGTGCGTGCAGCGGGCCGGACGCGCCACGCGCCAGGGCCCCGGCGCGGTGATCCGCTGCGTCGACGAGCGTTCGTACGCGGCGGCACCCGCCCGTCCGGTGCCGGAGTTGGCCGTGGTCGACCTCGCCGATGCCGCGCTCCTGCTCGCGTGCTGGGGTGCCCCGGGTGGAAACGGCCTGCGGATGATCGACCCGTTGCCCGCCGCCCACCTGGCCGACGCCATCGCTGTTCTGCACGGCCTCGGCGCGATCGACGACGAGGGCCGCGCCACCGCCGAGGGACGTGCACTGGCGCGCATCCCGACCGATCCCCGGCTGGCCCGTGCTCTGCGCGACGGCAGCCCGACGGTCGGCAGCCGTCTCGCGGCTGAGGTCGTCGCGCTCGTGGGTGGCGATCTGCGAAGCCCCGAGGCCGACATCGCGCGGGCCCTCATCGCCCTCAGAAACGGGCGGACGCCGGACGCCCGCCGATGGCGAGACGACGCGAACCGCCTCGAACGCATGATCGGCCCGGCGCCGGGCGTGCGCGCGGACCTCGACGGGGTCGGCCTCGTGATCGCGCTGGCTTTTCCCGAGCGCATCGCCCACCGCGTCGAGCGCACCGCCACCGGAGCGACGTATCTGCTCGCCTCCGGGACACGCGCAGGGGTGACGGGCCCGCTCGCGGCCGTCGAATGGCTCGCCGTCGCCGACGTGACCCGTGCCTCCGGCCGTGCGGCGGCCGGGTCCGGTGCGATCATCCGCTCCGCTGCGGCGCTCACCGAGCTGCAGATGGAGCAGGCCGCCAGCCACCTGATGACCGACCGCGTCGAGGCAGACTTCGTCGGAGGTCGTGTCCAGGCCCGACGCGAACGCCGGATCGGTGCGATCCTGCGCACATCGGTGCCGGTGCGGGCATCGGCCCAGGAGGGGCGGGATGCCGTGCGTCGTGTGCTCCGGCGCGACGGACTCACGCTGTTCAGCTGGCCCGACGCCGCCGACGGACTGCGCCGCCGTCTGGCGATGCTACGACGCGAGCTCGGCGATCCGTGGCCCGATGTCTCGGACGCCGGACTGATAGAGACCCTCGACACCTGGCTGGCGTCCGAGCTCGACGCCCTGGCATCCGGCACCCCCGTGGATCGCCTGGACCTGCTGTCGGCTCTTCGTCGGCTGCTGCCGTGGCCCGAAGCGGTGCGACTCGACGACCTCGTGCCTGAGCGCCTCGAGGTGCCCAGCGGATCCCGCGTCCGCATCACCTACCCCGAACCCGACGGCGACCCGACGTCACGTCCTGTCGTCGCCGTGAAGCTCCAGGAGTGCTTCGGCTGGGCGGAGACCCCCCGCCTCGTCGACGGACGGGTACCGGTGCTGTTCCACCTGCTGTCCCCCGCAGGGCGTCCGCTCGCGGTCACCGACGACCTCGCCTCGTTCTGGTCCGGCCCCTACACACAGGTCCGCGCCGAGATGCGGGGGCGCTACCCGAGGCATCCCTGGCCCGAGGATCCGTGGGCCGCCACACCGACCAAGCACACCAAGAACCGCGCCGCGCGCTGAACACCGACCGGGACGGGAGTCAGCGGGTGCGCCGCCGCAGTGTCAGCGAGGCGAGCACGAGAGCGCCGACCGCGAAGGCCACGACGATCAGCAGCGGACCGAAGATATCCCACCCCTCGTCGCCCGCGGCGACCGCGTTGATCGTGTCGATCGCGTAGCTCAGCGGAAGCCAGTCGGAGATGGCGTGCAGCACATCGGGCATCTGATCTCGCGGCATGAAGAGCCCGCCGAGGATGATCTGCGGGAAGACCAGCAGCGGCATGAACTGCACCGCCTGGAACTCGGTCTGCGCGAACGCGCTCGCGAGCAGACCGAGCGCGGTACCGAGCAGCGCGTCGACCACCGCGACCAGGCCGAGCTGCCAGAGCGGACCTTCGACGTCGAGCCCGCACACCCCGACGGCGAACGACACCGTGATCACCGCCTGCAGCAGAGCCATCAGACCGAACGCGAGCGCGTACCCGAGGATGAAGTCGGCCTTCTCGAGCGGGGTCGTCATCAGGCGTTCGAGGGTGCCCGAACGGCGCTCGCGCAGGGTCGTTATCGAGGTGATGAGGAACATCACGATGAACGGGAACAGCGCCAGGATCGCGCCGCCGAACTGGTCGAAGACGCCGTCCTGATCGCTGAACAGCCAGGCGAAGAGACCCACGAGCAGACTCGGCGCGATGAGCATCAGCGCGATCGACCGCGGGTCGTGCCGCAATTGGGCGAGCACGCGTCCGGCGGTGGCGAACGTCCGGCGGCCGTTCATTCTCCGGCCTCCTCCTGCTGGTCGCGCGCTCCTCGGCGCGATCGCCTCGTGTCGCCGACACCAGCCGCGCGGTCGCGCTCGATCAGCACGAGGAACGCGGCCTCGGCGTCGGTCGTGCCGGTGTCGGCGAGAAGCGAGGTCGGAGTCGTGTCGGCGATGATCCGCCCCTCGCGCATCAGCAGCAGCCGGTCACAGCGCACGGCCTCGTCCATCACATGGCTCGACACGATGAGCGTCACCCCTCGATCCGCGAGGGCGCGGAAGAGGGCCCACAGCTCGGCGCGCAACACGGGGTCGAGTCCCACCGTCGGCTCGTCCAACACGACGAGCTCGGGCGCTCCGACCAGGGCCACCGCGAGCGACACCCGCGTGGCCTGGCCGCCGCTCAGGGAGTCCACGAGCTGCCCCGCCTGCGGGCCGAGACCCACCTCGTCGATGACCCGATCGACGTCGCCCTTGGGCGCCTTGAGCAGCGAGGCGAAGTACAAGAGGTTCTGACGCACACTCAGATCGCCGTAGACCGAGGCCCCCTGCGTGCCGTACGCGACCCGGTGCCGCAGCCGTCGCGACCCTCCCGGCTCGCCCAGTACCGTCACCTCGCCCGAGGCGATCCTCTGCACGCCGACGATCGAGCGCATGAGCGTGGTCTTGCCGCATCCGGAAGGGCCCAGCAGGCCCGTGATCTGGCCGCGGGGGATCGCGAGGTCAATCCCGTCGAACACGTGCACCGCCCCGCGACGCACACGCAGCTGCGCGATCTCGACGGCGGAGTTATTCATCATGTGATGAATTATGCGCCCGCCCGTCGTCCGCGTCAACAGGGTCCGCAGACACCCGATGCCGACGTTCGGCGTCAGTCGAAGAGGTAGCGCTGCAAGGTCGGGCCGAGACGGGAGACGAGTTCATCGATCGGTGCCGCCGCAAGCGCCGGCAGCCGCAGCACATAGCGTGCGATCAGCAGCCCGGCGATCTGCGAGGCGACGAGCGAGGCGCGCAGATCGGCGTCGTCGACGTCGAGGCGCCGAGCCACCCGGGAGAGAAGTTCGCGCGACAGGAAGCCCGCCAGCAGCGGGGTCGTGAGCCGACTGCCGATCGCAGTGCGCAGCAGCATGACTCCCCGACGGCGCACCTCGGGCTGCTCGAACGCCTCGAGGACGTACCGGATCAGCCGGTCGCCGATCTCGTCACGCGGACCCGCGAGGATCCCCGGCACATCGACATCCGGTCGCAGCGGAATACCCACGGCTTCTGCGAAGAGATCGGCCTTGGTGCCGAAGTAGTGATGCACGAGGGCAGAATCCACACCGGCCCTGGCGGCGATGGAGCGGATCGTCGCGCCGTCGTATCCTTTTTCACCGAAGTCGTCGACCGCAGCCGCGATGATGCGCGCTCGCGAGTCGGAGACGCCCCGGGGGCGGCCACGCCGCCGCGCGGGCTTCTGCTCGGTCATGTCCGTCAGCCTATGACGCGCGGCGAGGGCACGGCGCGCAAGTCAGTCGAGCAGATGGCGGAGGTAGCGGGTCGGATGCTCGAGGAACGAGCGCCAGTGGTTCACGATCTCGAGGTCGTCCCACTCCGCCGGACGCACACCCCACTCCCCCACTTCGAGGATCTTCGCGCCGGGAAGAGCAGCGAGCACCGGCGAATGCGTCGCGCACAGCACCTGGCCGCCCTCATCGGCGATGCGACGGAGCACGGCGATGAGCGCGAGCGTCGAGTTGAAGGACAGCGCCGCCTCCGGCTCGTCGAGGCAGTAGAAGCCCGGCTCGTCGAATCGGCTCTCCAGCAGGGCGAGGAACGATTCGCCGTGACTCATCTCGTGGAACGGGACGTCGCCGCGGGCCGAGGGGTTCTCCTCCAGGTAGGTGTAGAACGAGTGCATCGTCTCGGCGCGGAGGAAGAAACCCCACCGATTCGCCCCCACGCCACGCTGCAGCCGCAGCCAGTCCGACAACGGCGACTCGGTCGCGCGCGTGGTGTGTCTGGCCTGGCGGGAACCGCCCTCGGGAGAGAGCCCATAGGCGATCGCGATCCCCTCGACCAGTGTCGACTTGCCGCTGCCGTTCTCGCCGACCAGGAACGTGACGCCGGGGTCGAGGTCGATCCCCTCGCGCAGCACCTGGGCGACGGCGGGGATGCTCGTCGGCCATCCTGCGCCGGGTGCGGGGGCGTCGTCGTTCGGGCGCACCGCCACGACGGGCTGCTGACGTCGACGGCGGGAGGCCGGCTCCCAGAACTCATCCATCGTGATCCTCCGCGTGTCGTCTCGTGGAGGCTACCGGCATCCGGGGACACCCGCGCGACCGAGGACCGTCAGCACTCGATGACGTTGACCGCGAGGCCGCCTTCGCTGGTCTCCTTGTACTTCGTCGACATGTCGGCCCCGGTCTGGCGCATGGTCTCGACGACCGCATCCAGGGAGACGTAATGGCTGCCGTCGCCGCGCAGGGCGAGGCGGGCGGCGGTCACGGCCGTCGACGCGGCGATCGCGTTGCGCTCGATGCACGGAATCTGCACGAGTCCGCCGATGGGGTCGCACGTGAGACCGAGGTGGTGCTCCATCGCGATCTCGGCGGCGTTCTCGATCTGGCGGTTCGTTCCGCCCATCACTGCCGTCAGGCCGCCGGCTGCCATGGCGCAGGCGGAGCCGACCTCGGCCTGGCATCCGCCCTCCGCCCCGGAGATCGACGCGTTGGCCTTGAACAACGACCCGAGGGCCGTCGCGGTCAGCAGGAAGCGGCGGATGCCACGGCGACGGTTCGCCTCGGCGGTCTGCTCCTCGTCGAGGTCGCTCCCGTCGCTCACCGCGCGCACGTCCGACTCGAACCCGAGGAGTGCGCTGCCGACCAGCTCGCCGTAGGGCGTGACCGCGTTGCCCGCCCCGAGTCCGGAGTCGGCGAGGAACCGCCACCAGTACATCGCGACGGCCGGGAGGATTCCGGCGGCACCGTTCGTCGGCGCCGTGACCACGCGGCCACCCGCGGCGTTCTCCTCGTTGACCGCGAGCGCGAAGGCGCCGAGCCACTCACCCGGAAGCTCACGATGGCCGTCGGCCTCGACCTCTTCGAGCTGGCCGCGGATCACTCCGGCCCGCCGCTTGACCTTGAGGATGCCGGGAAGCGTGCCGTCGGCGTGGAGACCCGCATCCACGCACCCCGACATCGCGTCCCAGATCGCGTCGAGGCCGGCCGCGACCTCTTCCTCGCTGCGCAGCGAGGTCTCATTGAGTCGGGCCACCTCGGCGATCGAGAGCCCGTTCTCGTCACAGAGCGCGAGCAGCGACGCGGCATCCGCGTACGAGTACGGGAATCCCGAGGTCGTGAGCTTCGCCTCCTCGCCATCGCGCCGGATGAACCCGCCGCCCACCGAGTAGTAGGTCTCCTCGGCGACTACCTGCTCCGCGGAGTCCCAGGCGGTGATGGTCATGGCGTTCGGGTGACCGGGAAGCCGGGTGCGCGGCGCGAAGACGATGTCGTCCTTCGCGAAGGGCACGTCGTGCGCGCCGTCGATGCGAATCACGGCTTGTGCCGGCAGGTCGGTCCAGGCCGAGCGCACCTCGGCGGGGTCGCAGGTCTCCGGCGCGAGTCCGCGGAGGCCGGCGACGACGGCATCCGGCGTCCCGTGCCCGATTCCCGTCGCGCCGAGCGAGCCGTACAGTGTGCTTCCGATGCGGGTGACCTGCGGCAGGACGCCCGTCGCAGTGAGTCGTCGTGCGAAGTCGAGAGCCGCTCGCATCGGTCCGACCGTATGGGAGCTCGAAGGCCCCACTCCGATGGAGAAGAGGTCGAAGGCCGAGACGTACGCAGTCACCCCTCCAGGCTACGCCGGATCGGCGACTTCGGTTCACCGAGGTTAACTCGCCGTCCCGTCAACCCCCTACAGCCCCATCCGCCGCCGAGGCATCCTGAGCGGACGACATCATCGAAAGGGGTCCCCCATGACCGACAGCACTCCCGAGCCCGAGCCCACCGACGAGCTCTCCGCCGAGCTCTCCGCCGAGGCGCAGACTCCGACTCCCACCTCGACCTCCGACACGAGCGACGGCGAGGTCACGACACCGGCACAAGCCGAGTCCCCCGAAGACGCCGACCCGAACGAGGTGCCCCGCACCGAAGACCTCGAAGAGCCGAGCACCGAGAAGGCCCCGGGCGAGGAGCCCAAGGCCCCGAAGCGCGACGAGCCCGAGCCCGATCACGAGGCGGTCGGCATCGGCGTGGTCGACACGGAAGAGCCGCAGGCCGGCTGAGACCCGCGACCGCGCTACCAGGTCAGCGGGTCGAGCCGCAGGTAGAAGTCCTGACGGGCAGAGTCGAGATCGATCCCGTACCGCGCAGCGAAGTCCTCGTCCGCCCGACGGGCGGTGCTCTCGTCGGGCCACGTCTCGCGGGCGTTCGCCAGGAGCAGGGCGATGTCGGCGTAGGGGTCGGCACGCCCGAGCCGGCCGACATCGAGGAGTCCGGCGACGTGCGAGCCGTCGGGCGCGATCAGGATGTTCGGCAGGCAGAAGTCGCCGTGGCAGACCACCGCTTCCGCCTGCTCCTGGACGATCCGTCGCGGGAGCTCGCTCTCGAGGTCGGCGAGGATCCGCGACGGCGGCACATCCTGCAGCGCGACGGGCAGGAACTCGGTCTGCACCCGGTCCTCGGCGACCGTCGCTCTGGCTGCCGTCATCATCCCGTCCACTCCCCGGCCGTAGGGGCAGTCGGACACCGGGACGGCGTGGAGACGCCGCAGGATGTCGGCGATCGCCGGCCACGCCGCACGCAGACCGGCCGCATCGAGCCGGTCGGCGGGGACTCCCTCCACCGCAGAGGTCACGAGGGCACCGCCGTGCGCGGTGAGACGCCACTCGATCACCGACGGACCGGGGATGCCGACGCTCGCGAGCCATGCGATCCGGTCGCGCTCGGCCGCCAATTCGTCCGCCTGCGACGAGGGGACCACCTTGACGTATCGCCCACCGGCCTCATCGCGAAGCACAGCCGCGCCCGACTCGCCGCTCTCCACGGGCAGCCAGTCCGCACCATCGGGGAGCAGTTCTGCGGGAATGTGCATCTGCTCATCCTCCCGCACCGGACCCGCTCCGGTCGCACCTGATGCTGCCTGATCGTCGACGGGACGACAGCAGGTGCGACCGGAAGCAGCCGCAGTGTGCTCTTACTCGACGAGCTTGCCCGCGGTGTCGACCTCGCGCATGAGCTCCGCGATCTCCGGCGAGATCTCTGGGATCGCCTCACGGGTCACGCCGTCCTTCGGCGACCACACCAGGTTCACCTGCAACGTGGGATCGGTGTCGGGGAAGTCGCTGCGGTTGTGGCATCCGCGGGTCTCCCGCCGCTCCAGCGCGGCCTCGAGGGTGGCCCGGGCGGCGAGTGCCGATGCCTTGAGGTCGAACGCATGCGCGAGATCCTGGAACCCGGCGATGTCGGGGTGGATGCCGATGTCCTCCATGCGCCCCTCGATCATGTCGAGGTCGGCGAGACCGGCGCGCAGCCCCTCCTCCGAGCGCACCACACCGGCGTACTCGGTCATGAGGTTGCGGATCGCGCGCTGCAGGGCACGGACGTTCTCGCGCCCCTCCGCCGCCAGCAGATGGTCGATCTCGGCCCGCGCTTCCGCCACCGCGGTCGCCGACCGGCGCTGCGCGTCGAGCCCCGCCGCATGCTCCATTGCCGCCTGACCGACGATGCGTCCGTAGACGAGGAGTTCGATGAGCGAGTTGCCGCCGAGACGATTCGCGCCGTGCAGACCGCTCGACGCCTCGCCGATCGCATAGAGGCCGTCGACGTCGGTCTGGTGGTCTTCCGGACGCACCCAGACGCCGCCCATCGAGTAGTGCGCGGTCGGCGCGATCTCGATCGGATCGGTCGTGATGTCGAGCATCTGCAGCTCCATCATCGTCTGATAGACGCGCGGCAGACGGGTCATGATCGTCTCGCGCGGCAGGTGCGAGACGTCGAGCCAGACGCCGCCGTTCTCGGTGCCGCGCCCTTCCTGGATCTCGGTGTATGCGGCGAGCGCGACGCGGTCACGGGTCGAGAGCTCCATCCGCTCGGGGTCGTACTTCGCCATGAATCGCTCGCCGAGGGCGTTGCGGAGGATTCCGCCTTCACCGCGTGCAGCCTCGGAGATCAGGGTTCCCGCTGCGCTCTCCGGCTCGATGATGCCCGACGGATGGAACTGCACGAGTTCGGGGTCGCGGAGCCGCGCGCCGGCGTCCACCGCGAGACGGAAGGAGTCGCCGGTGTTCTCGTCGCGGCGGGACGAGGTGCGCCGCCAGATGCGGTTGTGTCCGCCCGCGGCGAGGATCACGGCGTCCGCGTGGATGAGGTAGCGGGTGCCGTCGGCCTGGTCGAAGCCGTAGGCGCCGAACACGACGTTGTCGCGCACGAGCAGGCGCGTGATGTAGACGTGGTCGAGGATCGGGACCTCGAGCTGCTCAGCCTTGCGCACGAGGGTGCGCTGGATCTCGAGGCCCGTGTAGTCGCCGGCGAACGCGGTGCGGCGGAAGGTGTGGGCGCCGAAGAAGCGCTGCGAGATGCGGCCGTCGTCTTCGCGGGCGAAGTCCATGCCCCAGCGCTCGAGGTCGCGGATGCCACGCTCGGCACCCTGCGTCACGATCTCGACGGTGTGCGGGTTGGCGAGCAGGTAGCTCTCCTTGATGGTGTCGGCTGCGTGCTGCTGCCAGCTGTCGTCGGCATCCATCGTGCCGAGCGCCGCGTTGATGCCGCCGGCGGCGAGCGACGTGTGCGCATCCTGCCGCGGTCGTTTCCCCACGGCGAGCACGTCCACGCCGTGTTCGGCGATCTCGATCGCCGCCCGCAGACCCGACCCTCCAGTGCCGATGACGAGGACCGTGGTGGATATCTGTCGTTCGCGCGTAGCCATGCGATCCACGCTAGTTAGGGGATCCTAATAACTCCAATGCATAGTTCGAGTTGAAACGATGCGGGTAGGCTATGGTCATGAACCTCGAGCAACTCCGCGGGTTCGTCGAGGTCGCGCGTCTCGGACACTTCACCCGCGCCTCCGAGCACCTGCATCTGGCGCAGCCGTCGTTGAGCCGGCAGATCTCCACGCTCGAGCGCGAACTGGGCGCGGAACTGTTCCACCGCGCACGCGGCCACATCGCGCTGACAGCCGCCGGCGAGACCCTCCTCCCCCGCGCGCAGCGCATGCTCGCCGAGGCCGACGCCATCCGCGACGAGATGGGCGAGCTGGCCGGACTCCGCCGTGGACGCGTGCGCCTGGGCGCCCCTCCGACGCTCTGCATCAGCCTGGTCGCCGAGGCCATCCGCGCTTTCCATTCCGCGCATCCCGGCATCGATCTGCACCTGACGGAGAGCGGCTCTCGCCGACTCGTCGAGGAGCTCGCGGTCGGCGCCGTCGACATCGCCCTCATCACCGAGTCCGAAGGACCTCCTCCCTCGGGATTCAGCCTGACGCGGACCCCGCTCCTCACCGAGGAGCTGGTCGTCGTCTCGGCCGCGAGCGAGCCACCGGTGTCGAGTTCGGCGTCGATGACGCTTCACCACCTCGCCACCCTCCCCCTGATCGCCCTCGACGAGACCTACGAGCTTCGAGCCACCACCGATGCGGCTTTCCGCGCCGAGGGACTCCGACCCACCCATGTGCTCGAGGGCGCCGAGATGGATGCGGTGCTGCGTTTCGTCGAGCGCGGCGTCGGCGTCGCGGTGGTGCCGGCCATGGTTCTGCTCGATCGCCCCGCTCTTCGTTCGGTGCGGCTGACGCACCCCATGATGACCCGCACGGTGAGCCTCGCCCACCGTGCAGACGTCACTCCGGCCGTTGCCGTCGCCGCGATCCGCCAGGTGATCGTCGCCACCGCCGCGGACGTCGCCGACCGCGACCCGGCGATCACCAGCCTGCTCTGATCGCGCTCCACGAGACCGCACATCCACGGTCCCGCACATCCATCGCCCGGATGCGCGGGATGCCGAGGACGTCGCGAACCACCGCTGGTCATCCGCTCACCCTCCCTGGGTCGACAGCGGAATGGGCGACGAGCTGCGCGCCCGACCGATGGGATTGTCGAGCGTTCCGGCGTACATGAGGGAAGCGGACTGGTCCGCGAGGTCCACCATGCGCAGCGTGTTGCGCAGTTGCAGACGATTCAGGCACGAATGGGCGAATGCATCGGCCCGCAGATCGACGAGTGACTCGAGGTCGGGATGCCCATCGGCATGCTCATCGACCGTCTCTCCGACCAGGCGCCAGAAGTCCCCCTCAGTCAGGGTGCCGTCGATGTGGAGGATGCCCGCCAGGTGCCGGAGCACCCCATCGAAGACGTCGGTGAAGACGGCGAGCGCCTTCTCCTCGTCGCCGACGGGGGCGACGATGCGTCGCACCTCCTCCGGCAGCGTGCGCTCGGACAGGAGCGCCACTTCCTCACCGATGTCCTTCATGAACACACCGGTCGGCACGTTCCCCTCGAGGATGAGGATGAGGTTCTCGCCGTGCGGCATGAACGCGAGATCGTGGGCCAGCAGGCTGTGCACGATCGGCCGGAGATACGCGCGAAGGAACCGGTGGACCCACGCGGTCGCGGGGATACCGGAAGCACGGATGAGCGTGGTGACCACCGAGACGCCCTCGCTGTCGCGATGCAGGAGCGACGCCAGAGTCGCCAGTCGCTCAGCCCCGGCTGCCAACGGCACAGGGCTCTCGCGCCAGAGGGCGGCCAGCATCTTGCGGTGGGCGGACGGCTGTGCGGTGCGGTGGTACACGTCGCCCGTGTAGCCGATCGACGCGCGCTCCCGGAGCACTCGGAAGCCGGCATCCGCGAATGTCGGGTCGGCGGCCACGAGCTCGGCCACCCAGTCGTTGATCGCGGGTGTGACGCGCATGTACGCCGGAGAGAGCCCCCGAAGGAACCCCATGTTCTGCACAGCGAGCGCCGTCTTCACGTAGTGCCGATGCGGATGGGAGACGTTGAACATGGTGCGCACCGATTGCTGGGCGCGATAGTCGTCTTCGCTCTCGCCGATGTAGACGAGGTCGCGTCGGGCGAGGTCGGGGGCGAAGGTGATGGTCACGCGGTTCTCCCACTGCCACGGGTGCACCGGCAGCAGGTGGAAGTCGGCCGGCTCCTCGCCGAGGTCGCGAAGACGGGTGGCGAAGCGATCGCGTTCGGTCGGACTCAACTCGCCCGAAAGCAGGGTCTCCTCGGTGAGATCGGCGCCGAGGGCCAGATGCGATGCTGACCGTCGCGCGGCGACCCACACCAGGCGGAACGACCGGGCGGCCTCGGGAGCGAAGGTGGCATGATCCGAGACACCGAAGCCGATGCGCCCGTTGTTCGCGACGAAACCAGGGTGCCCCTCGGTCATCGCCGCCTCGATCGTCTGGAAGTCGGCGCCGGCCAGCTCCCGCGCCGACGGCCCACCCCGCGCGATCTTGAACATCGAGCCGGCGAGCGTGGACGCGATCTCTTCCAGGTACAACGGGAGAAGCTCATCCGACAGGCCGAGGGTCGGCTGCAGCTCGAGGATCAGCTGCTGCGCGTCCAGCACGGCATCTGTACCGTCGATGAGGCGACGGATGCTGCTCTCCTCGATGATCCAGTGCTCCAGCTCGGTACGCATGGCGCGGAACCGGTACTCGACGGCGGTGGAGGGCACACCGACGCGCCAACCATCGCCGGAGGGCTCCGGGGCGATCAGCCGTTCGTGGCTGAACTCCGCGAGAGCCTTGGCCACCAGGTGACGCTGTGCGCGCTCCAGCGAATCGATCGTCAGGTGGGCGGCGGGGGCGATCATGCGCGTCCCTCTCGGTCGAGGCGGATCAGGTCGGACGCCGCGAAGCCGGCGCGGGTGCACACCGAGAGCATCGCGGTCTTGAGGTGCCCGCCCTCGTCGATGACGACGTGGCGCACCTCGTCGAAGCCGGCGCGCACGTTCTTCGCGCGGATGCGCGCGTTGCGCACATCCGGTTCGACGACCACGCGCTCCGCGCCGAGCTCATCGAAGCACCACGACATCACGGCGGCGAACACCGCATCGGTCAGCCCGTGTCGGGGGTCCTCGCCCGGAGGCGACACCAGGACGTGCATGCCGATGTCGCCCGGCACCGCGTCGTGGACCTCTGTCAGCAGCACCTGCGCCGGGTCATAGGTCTCGGCGTAGAACAGCGGGACCTCGTCGACCAGCCCGAGCCACGCCTGCTGGGCGGGATCAGCATCGACAGCGGCGAGATAGGCCGCGACGGCGGGGACATCCAGGTCGGTCATGCCCCAGTACGCCGAATGGGGATCGGCCAGCCAGCGGTGCAGGATAGCCGCGTCCCGAAGGGGGCTGGCGACGGTGAGCGATACTCCGATCCCGGTCGTCGTCGTCATCGCACGACCGCCCCGGGCACGGTGGACTCCCGGAGGGCATCGGCGGGGACACCGAAGTCCTGGAACGCGATGCGGCGCTCGATCGGGTAGACCTCTCGACCGAGGATCGACGAGAGGATCGACGAGTTGCGCCAGGCGCCGAAGCCGAGGTCCGGGGCGGTCAACCCATGGGTGTGCTCTTCACCGTTCTGCACGAAGACCCGCCCGCGTCCGCCGTCGACGCTGTAGTCGCGCGCGACGTCCATCCTGCCCAGAGCATCCCAGTCCAGACGGTCGGCGATGCCCTGCAGGAAAGGCGGCGTCTGGGCAGAGTACCCCGTGGCGAGGATGAGCGAGGCCGTCTCCCTGTCGTACTGCTCTCCGAGCTGGCCGTGCCGCAACGAGAGCCGGAAGCGCACGCCGTCCCACTCGGCGGCGGTGACCTCGGTATCGGCGAGGAGCGTCGTGGGCACTGGACCTTCGGCGCTGAGCCGATAGAGGGTGTCGTAGATGTCGTCGATGAGGTCGCAGGAGACACCCTTGTAGAGGCTCCGCTGCTCCCGACTCAGGTGCTGCCGCAGTGCGAGGGGAAGGCCATGGAAGTGATCGGTGTACTCCGGTGAGGTCATCTCCAGGGTGAGCTTCGTGTACTCCATGGGGAAGAACCGCGGCGACCGGGTGATCCAGTCGAGACGATAGCCGCCCTCGCGCGCACCCTCGAGGAGATCGCGGTAGATCTCGGCCGCCGACTGGCCGCTGCCGACCACCGTGATCGAATCCGTCGCGCGAAGCGCATCACGATTCTCCAGGTATGCCGAGCTGTGCACGGCACGGCCGGAGATGTCGCGGAGAGCCGTCGGGATCGTGGGGCTCGTGCCGACCCCGACGACGACGTGACGGGTGCGCAGTGTGCGCTCCTCGCCGGTGTCGGTGCGCATCGCCTGCACGATGTAGACGTCGTCGACAGGGTCATGCTCGACCCGCACGACCTCGTGATTCCAGTGCAGCTGGTGCAGCTGCTCGGCCGCCCAGCGGCAGTACGCGTCATATTCGGTACGCAGCGCATAGAAGCTCTCACGGATGTAGAACGGGTAGAGCCGCCCCGATTGCTTCAACCAGTTGAGGAAGGAGAAGCGCGAGGTGGGATCGGCCATAGTGACCAGGTCGGCCAGGAACGGCACCTGGATGGTCGAGCCCTCGATCATCATCCCGGGGTGCCATCGGAAGCTTTCCGCACGGTCGAGGAACACCGCGTCCACCCCGAGCGGATCCGCGAGACAGGCGAGCCCCAGGTTGAACGGGCCGATGCCGATGCCGACGACGTCGTGCACGTGCGCGGTCATGCCGTCGCCTCCGCGGCGACGAGATCCGGCGATATGCCCGCGAGAGCAGTCGCCGCGTCCTTCACGATGTCCAGGATCGTTCGGACGTCGTCGAGGGTGGCTTCCGGGTTGAGGAGAGTCAGTTTCAGGCAGGGCCGTCCGTCGATCACCGTCTTCGCGACGAGTGCACGGCCGGATTCGAAGAGCACGCGCCGGACCCCCGCGACGAGCTCATCCTGCACTGCGGGCGGCACATCCCCGGGACGCGCGCGGAAGAGCACGGTGCTGAGCTGGGTGCGACCCACCAGCTCGAGTTCGGGATCGGCGTCGACCAGATCGCCGGCGGCCGTGGCGAGATCGATGACCGCGTCGAACAGCTCGCCGACCTGCGCCGTCCCCATCGATCGGAGCGTCGCCCACAGCTTCAGCGCGTCGAAACGGCGCGTGGTCTGCAGCGACTTGTCCACCTGATTGGGTTCGTCGTTCTCCCGCGGGTTGAGGTAATCGGCGTGCCAGGCGCCCGCAACCAGATCCCGGGGGTCGCGCACGAGCAGGGCGCTGGAGGAGACGGGCTGGAAGAAGCTCTTGTGGAAATCGACGGTGACGGACCGTGCCCGTTCGATGCCTGCAAGAAGGTGCCGGCGCCGGGACGAGACCAGGAGTCCTCCTCCGTAGGCAGCGTCGACGTGCAGCCACAGACCGCGGGCGTCGCACACCGCGGCGATGCTCGCGAGCGGGTCGATCACGCCGCGGTCCGTAGTGCCTGCGGTGGCGACGACGGCGATGGGCACCCGTCCCTCCGCCACAGCCGCAGAGACCGCCGCATCGAGGTCAGCCGGAAGCATCCGCCCTGCGCTGTCGTCGGCCACCTCGATGACCGCATCGTCGGCGAGGCCGAGCAGCAGCGACGACTTGCCGACGCTGAAATGACTGGATGCCGTGGCGAAGACGACCAAGCGAGACATCGACGTCGTACGCGAGCCGCCGACCGCCGCCAGTGCCGCCTCTCTGGCGAGGAACAGCGCATGGAGGTTCGACTGCGTGCCCCCGGAGGTGAAGATGCCGTCGCCCGAGGCGAACCCCACCCATCCCGTCACGGCCTCGATCAGCCGACGCTCCATCAGCGTGCCCACCGTCGACTGGTCGTAGGTGTCGACCGAGGTGTTGACCGCGGCGAGGATCGTCTCGGCCGCGACGGCGGGGAGCGCCACCGGGCAGTTCAGGTGCGCCGCATACAGGGGGTGGTGAAACCACACGGCGTGGGCGAGGAAGAGATCATCGATCTCACGGATGGCCGACGCGGTGCCGATGCCGGAGCCGGCGAGGTCGACCCGATCGACGAGTTTCTGCAGTTCTGCGAGCGAGGCGCCGGACGTGGGTTGTGGGGTTTCGGTGAACCTTGCGGCCACCCGAGACGCCGTGCGTGCGATCTGGGAGCGGTAGACGTCGACGGTCGAGGAAGTGAGCAGCTCAGTCACGATGGACAACTCCTAAGTTAGGTTTGCCTATCCTACATATGATTTTTGGACTGTATAGAAAAACTCGCGACGTGGGCGGATGCGGACGTGGGCGGATGCGGCAGCATCGAGGACCGATGACAGCGGGCAGAAACGCAGAAACGGCCCCCACCGAAGTGGAAGCCGTTCCTTCACTGTCTCAACACAGTGTGCGCCCGAAGGGACTCGAACCCCTAACCTTCTGATCCGTAGTCAGATGCTCTATCCATTGAGCTACGGGCGCCCAGCCCGCTCAGCGGGCCGTAGAACAGCCTACAACAGTCCCGACGCGAAAGCGAAACGAGGCCTCAGTCCTCCACCGACGCAGCCTTCTGCTGCTTCTTCCGGCGCTTGGCCTTGGCCCTCTGCTCCGACGAGAGCGCCTGCAGATCGACGAGTCGAAGGGCCTGCATCCGCGCTTCGCGCATGCGGTTGTAATCGGGATCCTGATCCGGACGCATGCCCTCGACCCGCAGTCGGCGGTCGAGGTTGTGGCGCACATCCGCCCAGGCGGCGTCACGCGCCTCCTCGACGATCTCGGCGAGCCGATCGCGGTCCTGCATGATCTCTCGCAGGCGCACGGCAACGCCGGTGGACTGCTTGGCACGTCGGCGGAGGTTGCGCACATCGCGGTCGCGGTAGTCGTGCGTCCCCACCGGATCGGAGTGCCGGCCCCTCGCCCTCTTGCGCAACGCGGTGACGGTGGCAGCGGCCTCTTCCGACTCCTCGGCCATGGCACGAAGCGCCTCACGCGCGTCGTCGATGTACTTGTCCATGTCGAAGACGCCGTCTTCGGCGATGGTGCCGATGAGGATGTGGTTCTTCACGGCGAGGCGCGCCGCAGCGGTCGCGATCGCAACGCCCTCGGCGATGGCATCCGCTGTCCGTCCCACCGGTACCTCCTCTCCTTGAGCGTACCGGTATCACTGCAGCCCGGTGTCGGCCAGAATGGTTCGGAATCAGCTTGCCCCACCCATCCGACATCCGCGGGTTCGCACCAGGATCGCGCCGTGCAGGAGAGCAATGAAGCACCTCGAACTCACCGGCAGCACCACCGTGATCACCGGAGCGGCGAACGGGATGGGCGCGGATATCGCGCGCCTGCTGGCGGCTCGGGGAGTGCACCTCGCGCTCATCGACCACGACGCCGCGTCACTCGCGACGATCGCGGCCGAACTGCAGGGTGTGCGCGTGACGACGCACGTCGTCGACCTCCGCCACGACGAGGCCGTGTTCGCGACCGCCGCCGACATCACCGAGGCCCACCCGCGCATCAACGCCCTGATCACGTGCGCCGGCTCGTCGATGCTCGGCGACATCGACCAGCTCACCATGGAGGAGATGCGCTGGCTCACCGACGTGAACCTCTGGGGAACGGTCTCGGTCACCAAAGCCCTTCTCCCCGCGCTCCGCGCCGCGCCGGCCGCGCACATCACGCACCTGGCGAGCGTCTACGCACTCGCCGCCCCCGCCGGCCGCATCCCGTACGCGGTCAGCAAGTTCGCGGTGCGCGCGTTCTCCGAGGCTCTGCGGCACGAGCTCGAGGGCACCTCGGTGAGCGTCGGAGCCGTCTACCCTGCGGGGGTGCGCACCGGGATCATCCTGCACGGTCGCTACGCCGCGGCGATCGACCCGGAGGTGGCGGCCCGGGCCGCCGCCGCGCAGGCCGCGATGTACCACACCGAGCCCACCGATGCCGCGGCCCGGATCGTGCGGGCGACCGAACGACGGGCTGCGCGCACGATGGTCGGGCGAGAAGCCCGCCTGATCGACGTGATCACCCGCATCGCTCCCGCCTCCTACTGGCGAGTGATGCGTCGCCCGCTGCGCGCGGCGATCGACACCACGACGCCGGCGACCTGAGGCGACGCCGGCGACAGGCTCCCGCTCAGCGGACGGTGCCCACCCAGATGGCCGAGGCCCACGCCTGCTGGTCGCCGTTGCAGCCGACCGATCCGGGATAGCCCCGCACCACGGCCATGCAGTTCGCGAGGAACTCCGGGTCACCGCCGAACAGCGCCCCGTACGCCCCGGATGAGGTGAGCGCGCCCCATACGCGGAACTGGTAGATGTGCGCGAGCTCATGCGCCATCGCCCAGTTCAACCGGCCGGCACTCCAGGTCGCGATGTCGGCGCGGTACTTGATGTATCCGTTGCTGTTCGCGCATGCCGGGGCGTTCCCGCCCGCACACGACGAGGACTCGTAGAGTCCCACGCCCCCACCACCGACGAGGTCGAGGGCTGCCCGCACCCGCGCGTATCCCTCCGGACCGCTCGACGACCACATCGGCCCTCCGGGACCCGAACTCTGTGCCGCCTGCCAGGACGCGACCTCTGTGCCCACCTTCTCCGTGAGCGCGTGCAGGGTCGCCGTGGCCGCCGCGACGGTATCGGGGTTCTCCTTCTCGGCGGCGACGGCCTGCTGTGCCGACAGGGCGGCGGCGCGGTGCGCGGCCGTGTCCACCCGACCTTCGGCCCCCTGGAGTGCGGCGGTCAGGGCTTCTACCTCGGCGAGGAAGGCGGGCCGCAGCGCGAGGACGGCGGCGCGATCGGCGGTCTCCTGCTCTGCGCGTTCGACGGCCCCGTCGAGGTAGTCGGTGCGCTGGCCGGCGTCGCGATACTGGCCGTTCAGTGCGACGAGCTGTGCGACAGCGGTCGTTCTCTCGTGCTCGAGGGCGTCAGCTCTGCCGATCATCCCCGAGATGAGCAGCACCGAGGCGGCGAGGGTGACGGCCAGCACCCGGCGGATCACGGCAGGAACCCCGTCGTGTCGGCGATCTGCGCGTCCTGCTCAGCGAGCTTGGACCGCAGGGCGGTGAGCTTCTCGGCGAGTTCCCGGTTCTCGCCGCGCGACGTGTCCAGCGCACCTTCGACGCGTGCGATCTCCGCTTTGACCGCGGCGATCGACGCCATGCGCTCCTGATCCGCGATCGCGACGAGCGTGATCCCGCCGACGAGCAACAGGCATCCGACCGCGACAGCAAGACTCCGCATCTCGCTCCCCAGGACAGCGCAACAGTTCCGGACCGACTCCGATCGCCCCAATATACAACCGGAGCCGACTCTGCGGTCCCCCGACCTGCGTCAGGGCGAACCGACAGCTCAGGCCGTCAGGTCACTGTTCTCGGCGAGGCGTCGCTCGGCTGCGGACTGACCACTGGCGAGGTGCGCGGGGACGATCCGGCGCAATGCCTCGGTGTCACGCGCAGTCATCGCCTCGAGGATGATGCGATGCTCGTCCGCCATCGCGAGCAGATCGTCGTGCTGACCGAACAACCAGCGCAGACGCGTGAGGAACACGGCGATGAGCTCTCCGAGCATCTCGTTCGCCGCGAGTTCGACGGCGACCTCGTGGAACTCCGCTGCGGCCACCCTCGCAGCCTCGGAATCCTGCGCCTTCGCGGCCGCGAGCTCACGCTCATAGACCTCGCGGATCCGGGCGATACCGGCCTCGTCGTGCCGCTCGGCGGCGAACACGAAGATCAGCGTCTCGATGGCCTCGCGCACCTCGGCGAAGTCCTGGATGTCCCGATGGGTGAACTCCCGCACGACTGCCCAGGTGCGGGGACGGGCGACGACGATCCCCTCCGCGACGAGCGTGCGGATGGCCTCCCGGACCGGGAGTCGCGACACATTGAGCTCTGCCGCGATGTCGCGCTCCACCAGGCGCGACCCCGGTATCCGCCGCCCGAGGATGATGTCATCGCGAAGGATGCGCGTGACCCTCACCGACTCGAGTTCGCCGCCTCCTGCTATAGCCCCCGCCATCTGGGCATTCTCGCACTCCCGGCGGTGTTCCTCAACTTTTGGTATCCCAAGCCCTCGCAGCGGCGGCGGCCCGGGCGGGGGCGAGGGCTCCTCCCTCGCCCCCGACGACGCTCAGGGCAGGCGGTTCGCGATCGCGAGGTTCGCCGTGAGCTCTTCGGCAGTCTGCCGCACCACATACGCCGGGCGGTCGCGCTCGACCCTCCAGGACTCACTGAGCGGACCCACGTTGACGGTGTCGAAGCCGGCCTCGTCGTAGAAGCGCGTCACGAAGGCCACGGCTTCCACGTCATCGCCGGCCGTGGCCAGCGCGCGACGGTCGGGGGTGCCGGCCGGCGTTCCGTCGGACGTGATCTCCGAGGCGAAGATGTGGTTGAACGCCTTCGCGATCTTCGCGCCGGGGAGCGCACGCTGCACCAGCTCCGACGTCGTGGTCTCCCCCTTGTCGAGGGCTTCGATGTGTCCGTCCCGCTCGAAGTAGTAGTTGTTGGTGTCGAGGACGACCTTGCCCGCGAGCTGCTCGGCCGGGAGCTGGTCGATCGCGCCGAGGGGCACAGTGACGACGGCCACGTCTGCGGCAGCGGCCGCGTCCTGCGCCGTCGCGGCCCGAGCCCTGGGCCCGAGCTCGGCGACCAGGTCGGCGAGTGTCTCCGGTCCACGCGAGTTGGCGATCACCACGTCGTAGCCGTTCGCGATCGCGACGCGTGCGACCTGGCTGCCGATGTGTCCTGCACCGATGATTCCGAGAGTTGTCATGTTGGCCCCAACGCCTCGCGCTCAGGGCTATTCCCGTCGAGTGCTCGCGTGACCGTGGCTCAGACCTCGCGCAGCAGGCTCTCCTCGGTGCGGCGGTAGCCGAGCTGCTCATACAGGTCGACGGCCCCCGTGTTGAAGCCGAAGACATGCAGCCCGATCGAGTCCGCGCCGAGCCTGCGGGCTTCTCTCTCGGCGGCGTGCATCAACGCGCGTCCGTATCCCTTCCGGCGCTGATCCGCGGCCACCTCGATGTCGAGGATGAACGCCTGCGGACGACCGTCACGCCGCCGCATCCCGAACCACAGGATGCCGACCTCGGTTCCGTCGACAGCAGCGGTGAAGAATTCCTGTCCTTCGGTATCGAGCCCGTCGGGAAGCTCCTCGACCATCTGGCGATGCGACTCGGCGATCGCCTCCTCGGACGTGTAGCGCCCCGACGCGACGAGGTCGTGCGCGAACCCTTCCTCTGACGCTGCCGCGAAGCGGGGGAAGCGTTCCGCGGTCATCGGCGACACCTCGACGTGGGGAGCGACGTCGCGCACCGGAAGCGGTTCGAGCACCATCTGGATCGAGGCCACCTCGAATCCGCTCTGTTCGGCGAACACCCGTCCGGCCGTGTCCTGCGGAAAGAGCTGCGCCCCGATCTGGGTGGCGCCCATGTCGCGGGCGATCGGGAGCAGGAGCGCGAGCAGCCCTTCGTTCTGGGCATCGCTCAGCGTCTCGGCACCGCCGAGGCCGATGTCGAGGTCGAGGTCGAGCAGGAGCATCTTCTGTCCGCTCAGGGCCAGCACGAGTGTTCCGAGTTCGCCATCCGCATCGTCGACGATGCGCATGACCCGCGTCGTCGAGGTCGCACCGCCCTCCGGGAACAGGTCGCCGAACACCTGCTCGACGTGCCCGACAGCGTCCGCGCCGAGGCGTCGCCCCGACTCCCTGTTCCGGTCGATCAGGCGCTGCCGTGCGGTTGTCGCCCACGCCTCGAAGCGGGTGGAGGGGAGGGGCGTCAGGTGCAGGGACACGCGTCCATCCTGCACCTCAGCTGCGCGTGAGCGCGTCTTCCGCGGCGACCCAGGCGAGCATGGCGCACTTGACGCGCGCGACGTACTTCGACACCCCACCGAGGGCAGCGGCATCACCGAGGAGCTCTTCATCCGGTTCGATCGTGCCGCGGGATCGCATCGCCTCGCGGAAGGCCGCGATGCGCACCTCGAGGTCTTCGACGCTGAGTCCTTCCGCGAGCTCCGCCAGCAGAGAGGCCGATGCCTGCGAGATCGCGCAGCCGTGCCCCTCCCAGGCGATCGCCTCGACGCTGCCGTCGGCATCGCGGTGCACCTGCAGGGTGATCTCGTCACCGCAGGTCGGGTTCAACTGGTGGGACTGCGCGGGGATCTCGTCGCGGAGTCCATAGCCGTGCGGCGTGCGCGAGTGGTCCAGGATCAGCTCCTGGTACAGGTTCTGCAGGTCGCTCATGCGCCCCTCCGGAAGAAGTCGATCGCTCCGGCGACGCCCTCGATCACGGCGTCCACCTCGGCCTCGGTCGTGTACAGGTAGGTGCTCGCCCTGGTGGAGGAGGTCACACCCAGGCGGCGGTGCAGCGGTTGCGCACAGTGGTGGCCGACGCGAACGGCGATGCCGCGGTCGTCGAGGAACTGGCCCACGTCGTGCGAGTGGATGCCATCGACGTCGAAGCTCGCGAGGCCGACGCGGGGCAGGTCGATACCCGCGCCGAGCACACGCACGCCGTCGATCGCGCTCAGCCCGTCGACGAGACGGCGACCGAACGCGGCCTCGTGCGCGGCGATGCGCGGCATCCCCACCTCGGTCAGGTATCCCACGGCCGCGGCGAGCGCGATCGCCTGCGAGACGCGCTGCGTTCCCGCTTCGAAGCGCTGGGGCGGCGGCAGATATTCGGCCTCGGTCGTGGTCACCGTGGTGATCATCGAACCGCCCGTCAGGAACGGGGGCATCGCTGCCAGCACCTCGCGCCGACCGTAGAGGGCGCCGATGCCGGTCGGTCCGAGCATCTTGTGACCGGACAGCACGGCGAAGTCGACCCCGAGGGCACGCACGTCGAGCGGGAGGTGGGGTGCCGACTGGCAGGCGTCGAGCAGCGTCAGCGCGCCGACCTCGCGCGCGAGCGAGACGAGCTGATCGACGGGGTTGACGACACCGAGCACATTGGAGACATGGGTGAACGCGACGAGCTTCGTACGGGCGGTGATCAGCTCTGCCGCGACGTCCAGCCGCAGGCCCCCGTGGTCGTCGAGGGGTATGACCTTCAGCGTCGCGCCGGTGCGCGCCGCCAGCTCCTGCCACGGGATGAGGTTCGCGTGGTGCTCCATCTCTGTGGTCACGATCTCGTCGCCTTCGCGGAGACGGAGCCCCTCGGCGGCCGCTCCCCCGCGCCCGAGCGACGCGTTCGACAGCGAGTACGCGACGAGGTTGATCGCCTCGGTCGCGTTCGAGGTCCAGATGATCTCGTCGTCGGCGGCGCCCACGAATCGGGCGACGGCGGCGCGCGCGTCTTCGAAGAGCTCGGTCGCCTCGGCGGCGAGCGTGTGCGCGCCACGGTGCACCGCGGAGTTCATGGAGGTCGCGAAGTCACGCTCGGCGTCGAGCACCGCGGTCGGGCGCTGCGACGTCGCCCCCGAGTCGAGATACACGAGCGGATGCCCGTGCACCTGCGCTCCCAGGATCGGGAAGTCCCCGCGGATGCGCCGCACCTCGGCCTCGTTCAAGGGGGCGATCAGGTCGACACCGGGAGAAACGCTCATCGTTCCAGTTTCCCACCTGTGAGCAGGGGGTGGGCGCAGGCGTCAGCGCCCGTCGAGCATCTTCGCGTCGGCGGCCTCGTCGTAGCGGTCCTGCGCATCGCGGACATCCTCCACGTGCGACTCCGCCCAGACCTGCAGCGCCTGGAGCGGCTCGTGCAGGGTCCGCCCGAGCGGGGTGAGTCGGTACCGGGGATGACCGTCGTCACCGACCGCCCGCTCGAGCATCCCGTCGCGTTCGAGGGCGCGGAGTGTGTCGACGAGCACCTTCTTCGTGATCCCGTCCATCCGGCTGTGCAGCTCGCCGAAGCGCAGCGGCTGCTCGTGCAGGAGGACGACGATCATCGCGGTCCACTTGTTCGCGATGCGGGCGAGGGACGCGCGCGACGGGCAACTGGCGGAGAACACCGTCCATGTGCGCGACATCCGCCGCTCCTTCCCCGGTGACGTTGAAGTAACCGCGTCCCGGTCGAGACGCTGGATGCTCCACAGTACCGACCCATCCAGAAGGAGCATCATGTCGGCAATCGACGTCGTAGGACAGTATGGTGCGGCCATGGCCGCCGGAGACATGGAGGCGCTGGCCGCGACCTTCCACGCGGACGCCGTCTGGCACCAGCCCGGAGAGAGCCAGGTCTCGGGGGACCATGTCGGTCCCGACGCGATCCTCGCGCACCTCGGCCGGTTCATGCAACTGAGCGGCGGAACCTTCGCCCTCGAGACCGAATCGGCGACCGAGAGCGGCGCACTCGTCTCAGCGACCGTGCGCTTCCGTGCCCAGCGCGAAGGGCGCGACGACCTCGACCAGCACGGCGTCGACGTCTTCCGCGTCGCCGATGACCGCATCGTCGAGGTCTGGTTGATCAGCGAGGACCAGGACGCGGAGGACCGCTTCTGGGGCACGGCCTGATCGAGGGCACGGTCTGATCGAGGGCACGGTCTGATCGAGGGCACCGTCTGATCGAGGGCACCGGATCCGGCAGCACCGTCTCCGGCAGCACCTGATCCGGCAGCGCCGGGTGGCCGGGCCTCGACCGCCCGGCGCCCGCGCCTCTAGGCTCATCCCATGATCGCCCCGGACACGCTGCTCGCCTTCGTCGTCGCCGCGTTCGTCATGGTCGTGATCCCCGGGCCGACGGTGCTGTTCACGATCGGCCGGGCCATGGTGCTGGGGCGCTGGGGCGGGTTCCTGAGCATCCTCGGCACGGCCGTCGGGTCGATCGTCCTCGTCGTGGCCGTCGCGCTCGGCGTCGGCACCGTGATCGCACAGTCGATCGTGCTGTTCACGATCGTCAAGGTGCTCGGCGCCGGTTACCTGATCTTCCTCGGCATCCAGGCGATCAGGCACCGGAAGGATGCGGCGCGCGCCATGTTCGCGGCACCGGCACGGCGCTCGGGGTGGCGACTCCTCAGCGAAGGCTTCGTCGTCGGCGTGACCAACCCGAAGTCCATCGCCTTCTTCCTCGCGATCCTGCCCCAGTTCGTCGATCTGCATGCCGGTTCCGTCCCCGCGCAGCTCTTCCTGCTCGGGGCGATCGTCGTCACCATCGGTGTGACGTGCGACGCGGTGTGGGTGCTCCTCGCGAGTGCCGCCCGCGACTGGTTCGGTCGCTCCCCACGACGCATCGAGGCGATGGGCGCGACAGGCGGCGGACTGATGATCGCTCTCGGAGCGTTCCTTCTGGTGTGGAGCGAGAAGCCCGCGACCGCCTGAGTGCGGCCTGAACGCTCACACGTGCCTGGAGGTCACATGCGAGCGAAGCGGGCCCGAGCGATGCAGAAGACGCCGTAGACCGCGAAGCCTGCGCCGACCAACCCCAGGACGAGTCCTCCTAGGGGCAGCTCGAGCAGGCTGTGCAGAGCAGCGTCGAGCCCTGCGCCCTTCTCCGGGTCCTGTGTCACGGCGGCGACCACGAACAGCACCCCGGTCACGGCCACCGCGATGCCCTTGCCGAAGTAGCCGATCACTCCCAGCGTCACGATGCCCCCGCGAGCGACCCCCGATGGCAGGTCGAGCAGCTTCTCGAAGCCGCGGGTGAAACCGCCGACGACGAACCCGACCCCCACCCCGACGATCGAGAGCCCCACGACGACCAGCAGGGCCACGCCGCCCGGCGCCGAGAGCAGCACCGCGCTCAGGGTCTTCGAGGCCGTCTCCGAGTCGGCGTTGCCACCCACCGCGTAGATCAGGGCCATGCCTCCGACGACGAGGTACGCGGCGGCGATGCCGAAGAGCTTGACGCGCTGACCCCACTTCTTCGTCTCGGCCGGGTCGGCGGCGAGGAAGGCACTGGCGATCTGCCATACGGCAAGCGCGATCAGCCCGGTGGCCACGAGCACGAGGAGCAGCCCTCCGATCGGGCTCTGGCGGATCTGCTCCATCGCTCCGTCCTGGTCGGCGTCACCGGAGGCGCCCGCCGCGATGGAGATCGCCACCGAGCCGATGATGACGTGGATGAGACCCAGGACGACGAACCCGGCACGGGCGATCCGTCGGAACGTCGACGACCTCTTGGCGACGCGTGCCGCATTCTTGACCGTGCTCATCGTTGAAGCGTATCCGTCACTCCGAAAGCCGAGGAGGGGCTTGCTTTCCCCGTGTCCACCGCTCAGGCGCGCGGCATGACCGGCTGCCGGAGGATCGTGCGCAGCTTCGCCGGAGCGACGCGACGCAGGTCGCTCAGGTAGATCTCGTGATGGAGTCCTCGCATCTGCAGCCCGTTCTCGGGGATGAAGCGGTGATGCAGATCGTCGAGCACCGGACCTTCGTCGTCGAACGGGCCGACATGCAGCGTCTGCACGCAGGTGGCCTCGTCGAGCGTCTCCAATCGCACGGACTCCAGTGCCGGAATCGACTCCTTCTTCTTCGCCGCCTTCTGCGCGACGGCTTCCACCGCAGCCGCGCACATCGCCCCGGTGATGTGGTCGCCGACCATGATCATCATCGTCCACATCCACGCCGACTTGTCGCGGCGCGAGGTGAACGACTCCATGTCCGGTGCATGCCAGAGTCCTTCGAGCGGCATCACCACCGTGTCGACGCCGAGCTCGTTCCGACTCGCGAACTTCAGCGCATAGGCCACCGGGAACAGGGCGGACACGGCCTCCCGGTACGCGGGTGCGGTGTTCGGGTCGCCTGCCCCGTCGATCATCAGATACTGCAGGGGCGGCACCTCGACGATGCGGAACTCTCCCCTCTTCGCGCGATACGCGTCGAGCGTCTTCTTGGGATCGATCGCCGCCATGACGTGCCCTCCTTGATCGTGCGCCCAGTGTCGCACGGGCGTCGGACACGGTGTGGCGAGGCGAGGGCGGGTGGTGCGCGGACGCCCGCCCGCCCTCGGGCCTGCGTCAGCCGTGCTCGACCGGAAGCCAGAGCTCGCACGACGCGGAGTCACCCCGGAACTCGAGGTAGCGCACGATCGAGGGACCGGGACGAAGCCTCCAGGGGTTCGACGGGAACCACTCGGTCGCTGTGGCGGCCCACAGATCCTGCAGCGTCTCGGGGAACGGGCCCTGGGCCGCGAAGACCGCCCAGGAACCGGCTTCGAGGGGAAGGGAGTCGAGGTCGTCCGGAACGGGAGTGGTGCTCTGCAGGGCGACGCCGTGCAGATACGTGAGCAGCGTGCCCTCCGGTGCGTCCGGTTCGATATCGGACGTGACGGCCAGGATCCCCGACGGCTCGGCGTCGCCGAGACCCTTGAGGCGCGCGTGTTCCTCGGACGGGATCGCGGCGATGTGCTCCTGGATGTGCGGATTGACGCCCTCGTGGATCAACGGGACCTCGGCGGCATGACCGACGAGGACGAACGCGGGCCGGGTGGTGATGGTGACGTCCATGGGGATTCTCCCTTCGACGCTCAGGCGGAACCGGAGCGTGGGTTGAGTGCGGAGGGGACCCCCGTCACGGCGCGCATCGGCCGGGCTGATGCCGTGCACAGCCCGGAACGCGCGTCCGAATGCCTCGACCGACCCGTACCCGTGGCGCACGGCCACGTCGAGCAGACTCGCGGCGCCCGCAGCGAGCTCCGCCCCGGCGAGCGTCATCCGACGACGACGCACGTATTCCGAGAACGGCATGCCCGCGAGTGCCGAGAACATCCGGCGCAGGTGATACTCGGTGGTGCCGTGCTCATGCGAGAACGAGGCCACGTCGATCTCCTGACCCGGGTCTCCCGCGTCGACCATGTCGATCAAGGCGTTCAGCGTGCCGATCATGAGGTCCTCCTTTCCTCACCATCGTCACCGTCGCCCGCCCCTCGCGACCCGACTTCTGCGGTCCGATGCGATCAGTGCCCGCACTCGATCGGCGCCAGAGCTCGATCGACGTCAGCGCTCGATCGACGTCAGAGTTCGACGGGCGGCGCCGGTTCGGTCTCCGATTCCTCGGGATGACGCGCCAGGTTGACGATCCCGGCGATCAGGCCACCCCACACCGTGACCATGGCGACGATCATCATGACGATCGCGATCGGAGTCATGCGCCGGCTCCCTTCGTCGTGCCGACTGCCGGTATCGCCGAGGTCTCGGTATCCGGTTCGTAGTGCTCCTCGGAGAGGAACTCGTCGTACTCGGGGTCGTCCTTCGCATGCGAGCGCGTGCTCCAGGGCAGCGCCGACAGGATCAGCGCCAGGACGACCAGGGCGATGACCATCCCCCAGCCGAAGATGGCGAGGAACCAGGCGGGATAGCCGCTGTACGGTTCGGAGGTCTTCGCGATGAGCTCGCTGACGAAGAGGTATCCGAGAACGACCGGCGCGAGAACCCCGACGAGCACCTTCCAGACGGTGCCCACCCGGAAACTCGAACGCCGGTTGAGGTGCTCGACCAGCACCGGCAGCTTGTGCAGCAGCCAGGCCACGATGATGACCGCCACCAGCGCGACCGCCATGATGCCGAAGGAGTTGACGAAGGCGTCGGCCGTGTCGAGCACCGACAAGGCCGTGGTCGTCGAGAAGAGCGCCATCGAGATAATCGCCAACGGGATCGCGACCGTGAGGGTCGTGCGCACGCGCGCCCATCCCAGCTTGTCCTGCAGGGCGGCCACGATCACCTCGAGGATCGAGATGAGGGAGGTGACGCCGGCGAACACCAGGGCTCCGAAGAACAGCACACCGATGATCGACCCTCCCGTGGCCTGCGAGACGATCGTGGGGAAGGCGATGAAGGCGAGACCGATTCCGGAGGACGCGACACCGGCCACCTCCGTTCCCTGCGCCTGCGCCATGAATCCCAGCGCCGCGAAGACGCCGATGCCGGCGAGGATCTCGAAACCGGAGTTGGCGAAGGCCACCACGAGCCCGGAACCGGTCAGATCGGTCTTCCGCTTCAGGTAGGACGAGTAGGTCACCATGATGCCGAAGGCGACGGAGAGCGAGAAGAAGATGTGTCCGTAGGCGGATGCCCAGACGCCGGGGTCGGCCAGTGCCTCCCAGTTCGGGGTGAAGAAGGCGTTGAGGCCGTCCATGGCTCCCGGGAGGAACAGGGACTGCACCACGAGGATCGCGAACATCACGGTGAGCAGCGGCATCAGGATCATGTTCGCCCGGCCGATGCCGCGCTTGACGCCCAGCGCCATGATGACGATCACGATCAGCCAGACCACGACGAGCGGGATGCCGACCTGCGGGACGAAATCGGTCGATACACCGACCTCGGCGACGTCCGCCGATCGCAGGAAGTCGATGAAGAAGAAGTCGTTCTCGTTGCCCGCGCCCCAGGTGAGCTGGGCCGAGAACCACGTGTACATCGCCGCCCAGGCGATGATCACCGCGTAGTAGACCGCGATCACGACGCAGATGAGCACCTGCCACCAGCCGAGAGGCTCGGCCGCACGGTGCATGCGACGGAACGCCAGCGGCGCCGACCCACGGAATCGGTGACCGATCGCGTAGTCGAAGAACAGCAGCGGGATCCCGGCCGTGAGCAGAGCACACAGGTACGGGATCAGGAAGGCTCCGCCACCGCCCTCGTAGGCGACGTAGGGGAACCGCCAGATGTTCCCGAGGCCGACCGCGGAGCCGATCGCCGAGAGGATGAACACATTGCGCGAGCCGAAGGCTTCACGTTTGTGGGTCTGCGTCGCTGCGGTGGCCATGCGGACGAGGCTACCTGAGGGTCGAGCCGAACGTCGGGTCGGACACAGACACGAGCCGATCCCGCCGCTTCAGTCCAACGCATCCGCCAGCCCGGCCAGGGTGGAGAAGCGACCGTCGAAGGCGTCGGTCTCCGCGGGCGGATCACCCACCGGACGCGGCACGTACGCGGTCCTCATCCCTGCATCTCCGGCGCCTCTGAGGTCCCAGGCGTGAGCGGCGACCATGAGCACTCTCTCCGGGTCGCCCCCTGCCTCCTCCACCGCGAGCCGGTAGACCCGCGGTGAGGGCTTATAGGCCTCGACGGCATCCGCGGAGAGTGCCCCGTGCCATCGCAGTCCGGCGTGCTCCCCCAGCGCGCGCAGCGACTCCGGGTTCGCATTCGACAGCCCGAGAACATGGAAGCGGGCGGCAAGCCGCGCGACGCCCTCGCACGAATCCGGCCAGGCGGGAAGACGCTTCGTCGCGGTGGCGAGGCGATCGATCGTCGCGGCATCCGTGATCCCCGCGGTCTGCGCCACCCGAGTCGCCGCCTCGCGATCAAGGATTCCGGAGTCGACATAGTCGCGCTCACCCCGTGCGATCCGGCGCTGCTCCCCTTCGATATGACGTTGCCAGACGCCGAGGAGTTCATCGGCATCACGGGGAGAGCCGCCCGCCTCCTCGATGGCGATGCGGAGCCCTCCGGGTTCATCGACCAGGGTGCCCAGCACGTCGAAGACGATCGTGGTGATGTCGCGCAGCATGGTTCGAGTCTGCCCCGACGCGGGAGTGCAGGGGCCGGGAACGAGAAAACCCCCGCCTGAGCGGGGGTTCTTCTGCGGAGACGAGGGGATTTGAACCCCTGGTCCCCGTGAGGGGACTCCACCTTAGCAGGGTGGTGCACTCGGCCGGACTATGCGACGTCTCCAGGCATCCGACCCGAAAGCACGGATGCACCTAGCCATCATAACGGGTCGGACGAGCGGTGACGAACCGGCACCCCCCGAACTCGCTTCCGACCGACGCGCACGCGGGCTGAGCGGGGATGCGCACTCGCGCTGGGATACTTGCCGCACATCGTGGGCACCCGACGTCCACCGCGCGGAAGAGGACCGATCATGCCCCGCACCGACACCGTGAACGCGGAGAACGCCCACACCCCCTCGCATCGCGAGCGGGACGGCCAGGCGCGCGGTTACGCGATCATCCTCGGTCTGCTCATCGTCTCGTACGGCTTCTGCGCGGCGCAGCCCAGCACCGACCCGAGCCCCTGGGCCTTCCTCGCCATGCTGGCGACGGTGGCGATGGTGTTCTACGTGACCCGTGCGCGACACCTCGTGCAGCGTGTTTGGTGGGTGGTGCTCTCGGTCGCCGGTGCCGCCGCCGTCATCGCCGCACTCTTCGGCGTCGACGGCCCGGTGCTCGCGATCCCGCTGTCGGCCGCATCGATGCTCGCTCTGCTGGTCGCTCCGTGGGCCATCATCGCGCATCAGGTCAACCGGCGGGGCCTCGACCTGGAGGCGCTGCTGGCGGCGATCACGGCCTACATCCTGGTCGGGATGTTCTTCGCCTTCGTCTACAACCTGATCTCGCAGATCTCCCCCACCCCGATGTTCGGCGAGGAGAGCCTCGACTCGCTCGGCAACCAGCTGTTCTTCTCGTTCACCGCACTGACCACGACCGGATACGGCAATCTGGTCCCCGTCGGCACCACCGGACAGGGGATCGCCATCGCCGAGGGCATCACCGGGCAGCTGTTCCTGATCACGGCGGTCGCACGGATCATGCGCGGCGCGAGTGCGAAAGGCAGATCGAGCACGCCCGCCTGAGTGCCTTCCGGCGTGCCCGCCGCCCGCCGCCCGCCGCCCGCCGCCCGCCGACCTCATCCGGAAGGGGTGACGCCCGCACGGAGATCGCCCCCGTCGGATGCCACGATGAACAGGCTCGAAGGAGTCACCATGAAGAGATGGGGCGTCATCGCCGTCCTCGGCTCCGCGCAGTTCGTGATGGTGCTGGACGGCACCGTGATGAACGTGTCGATATCGACGGTGGTGTCCGACCTCGACACCACCGTCGCCGCGATGCAGGGCGCCATCACGTTCTACACCCTCACGATGGCGGCGTTCATGCTGCTCGGGGCGAGGCTGGGTGACGTGTGGGGCCGCCGCAGGGCGTTCGTCATCGGATCGTGCATCTATGCCGTGGGGTCGCTGATCACGGCGGTGAGTCCGAACGTGCAGTTCCTGTTCCTCGGCTGGTCGGTCGTCGAAGGTCTGGGTGCCGTGCTCGTCATCCCGGCAATCGCCGCCCTCGTCGCCGACAACTACCGCGGCCGTGAGCGCATCACGGCGTTCGCGATCATCGGTGCCGTCTCCGGGGCCGCCGTCGCGGCTGGACCACTGATCGGCGGATTCGTCACGACCTACTTCGACTGGCGCTACGTGTTCGCCGCCGAGGTGCTCATCATGATCGGCGTGGTGCTGTGCGCCCGGATCGTCACCGACCCGACGCCACGGCAGAGCGTGCGCATCGACGTCCTCAGCGTCGCGCTCTCGTCGGTCGGGCTGGTCGCGGTGGTGTTCGGGATGCTGCAGAGCAAGACGTGGGGGTGGGTGCTGCCGCTGAACCCGCCCACGATCGGCGGCGTCGTGGTCGCCCCTCTCGGCATCTCTCCCGCCGCCTGGTTCATCGTGCTCGGCGTCGTGCTCCTGGCCCTGTTCTTCTCGCGTCAGCGCCTGCTCGAACGCCTCGGCCGGTCGCCGCTCATCCACGTGGGGATGTTCTCGATCACCTCGCTCCGCAGCGGACTCACCGTCCTCGGGGCGCAGTACACCGTGACCGCCGGGCTCTTCTTCATGGTGCCGGTGTATCTGCAGATGACCCTCGGCCTCGATGCCCTGGAGACCGGGATCCGGATCTTCCCCCTCTCCATCGCTCTCGTGCTGTTCTCGATCGTGGGCACCCGACTCTCGCGCCTCTTGTCTCCGCGGACGATCGTGCGCATCGGACAGCTGACACTCGTCGTCAGCGCCCTCATCCTTCTCGGCTCCGCCACCAGCGACCTGCGCAGCGGCTTCTTCGCGACCGGGATGTTCCTCGCCGGAGCGGCCCTCGGACTCCTCGCCTCGCAGCTCGGGAACGTGAACATGTCGAGCGTGACCGAGAAGGAGACGAGCGAGGTCGGCGGGCTTCAGGGCGTGTTCCAGAACCTCGGCTCGTCGCTCGGAACGGCCCTGATCGGGTCGATCCTCATCGGTGCGCTGTCGACCTCGTTCGCCTCGGGAGTCGCGGCGAGCGACCTGCCCGACACCACCCAGGCGACCGTGGCGAGCGCCACGCAGCACGGAGTCACCATCGTGCCCGCAGCCGACGTCGCCGCCATCGCGGAGAAGGCCGGGCTGGACGATGCCGACGCCGACACTCTCGCCACGGTCTACCGCGATTCGCAGCTGTCGTCGCTGCGCATCGCGTTCTTCGGGCTCATCCTCATCAGTCTGCTGTCGCTCTTCTTCTCGAAGGGGATACCCCACGCGAACGCCGTCCGCAGACGGCACGGCCAGGAGACGGCCGACCAGGAGGCCGGCTGACCAGGAGGCCGGCTGACCAGTGCGGACCCGGCGGAGACGCCGGTCCGAACGTCGCCGTCGCCGTCGCCGTCGCCATCGTCATCGGGATCGGCGAGGATGAGGACCATGACGACCGTCTCCGCACCCCGCATCGAGCACCACCGGGAACCGTTCGGCATCGGCGAGAGCGCACCACGCCTGAGTTGGACCACCACGGATGCACCTGCCGGCTGGCGCCAGGAGCGCTACGCCGTCACGGTGGTGCGCGACGACGCCGAGGAGACCGTCGAGGTCACGTCCGCCGAGCAGGTCCTGGTTCCCTGGCCGACTCGTGCGCTCGACTCCCGCGAGCGGGTGGGTGTGCGCGTGGCGGTGCAGGGTGCGGACGGCCGCTGGTCGGCCGAGAGCCCGCAGACCTGGGTGGAAGCCGGCCTCCTCCACCCCGACGACTGGTCGGCGCGGCCGGTCGGGCTCGACCTCGATGAGGACCCGGAGAGCGACGCCCGCCGCGCCACCCTGGTGCGGCGGAGCTTCCGGCTCGACGGGGAGATCTCCCGCGCCCGGCTCTACGCCACCGCGCACGGGCTGTACGAACCCGAGATCAACGGCGGGCGCGTCGGCTCCGACACGCTGTCGCCGGGGTGGACGGTCTATCGCGAACGGCTGCGGTACTACACCTACGACGTGACCGCCCTGCTCGTCGACGGCGAGAACGCGCTCGGCGCCTGGCTCGGCGACGGCTGGTACCGCGGACGTCTCGGCTGGCGCGGCGGGTACCGCAACGTGTTCGGAAGCGATCTCTCGTTCCTCGGCCAGCTGGAGATCACCTATGTCGACGGACGACGCGAGACGATCGTGACCGACGACTCATGGAAGGGCGCGCTCTCCCCCATCCTCCGCTCCGGCATCTACGACGGCGAGGACTACGACGCGCGCGAGGAGCTCTCGGAGTGGACGACCGCCGCCTTCGACGACGCGCAGTGGCTGCCTGTCGCGGTGCGCGATCGCGATCCGCGCACCCTGGTCGCACCGACGGCGCCACCTGTCCGGGTGACCGAGGAGATCGCCCCCGTCGCCGTGCTCACGTCACCCGGCGGCGCCCGCATCCTCGACTTCGGGCAGAACCTCGTGGGAAGGGTGCGCATCAGCGTGACCGGTCCGCGCGGCACGACCGTCACGCTGCGCACTGCGGAGGTTCTGCAGGAGGGGGAGATCTACACGCGGCCGCTGCGCAGCGCACGCTCCAGCGACTCCTACACACTCGCCGGACGCACCGGCGGCGAGGAATGGGAGCCGCGGTTCACATTCCACGGCTTCCGATACGCCGAGGTCTCCGGCTGGCCGGGCGACCTCGATGCGGATGTCGCGGCCGGCGCTCTGATCGCCCGTGTGCTGCACACCGACCTCGAGCGCACCGGGTGGTTCACCTGCTCCGATCCCCTGGTCGAGCAGTTGCACCGCAACGTGGTCTGGGGCATGCGCGGCAACTTCGTCGACATCCCCACCGACTGCCCGCAGCGTGATGAGCGCGTGGGGTGGACGGGCGACGTGCAGGTGTTCGGCCCGACCGCATCCACGCTGTTCGACGTCTCGGGGATGCTGTCGGGATGGCTCCGTGACGTGGAGGCCGACCAGCTGCCCGACGGCACGGTCCCGTGGTTCGTGCCCGTGATCCCGTCGCACAAGGTGTGGTCTCCGATCCGCGCCGGCGCCGCCTGGGGAGATGTGGCGACGCTGCTGCCGTGGGCCCTGTACCAGCGCTTCGGAGACGAGGGCGTTCTGGCGACGCAGTTCGAGAGCGCACGCCGATGGGTCGACAAGGTGGAATCACTGGCCGGACCCGACCGCCTGTGGAACGAGGGGTTCCAGCTCGGCGACTGGCTCGATCCCGCGGCGCCCCCGCAGGATCCGGGCGATGCCCGCACCGATCGGTATCTCGTCGCCACGGCGTACTTCGCCCGGTCGGCGCGAGCGGTCGCCGATATGGCTCGTGTGCTCGGACGCTCCGCCGACGCGGATCGTTACGGCACGCTCGCCACCGAGGTCGCTGCCGCTTTCCGGGGTGCGCATGTGAAACCCGACGGCACGATGACCTCCGACGCCCAGACTGCGTACGCCCTGGCCATCGTCTTCGACCTGCTCGCCGACGAGACGCAGCGTGCGATCGCGGGGGCACGCCTCGCCGCGCTCGTGCATGCCGCGGACAACCGCATCGCGACCGGCTTCGTGGGCACGCCGCTCGTCTGCGACGCGCTCACCCTGACCGGCCACGCGGATGCCGCCTACGACCTTCTTCTCGAGCAGGGATGCCCGTCCTGGCTGTACCAGGTCGTGCAGGGCGCGACCACGGTCTGGGAGCGGTGGGATGCGATGCTCCCCGACGGCACCGTGAACCCCGGGACCATGACCTCGTTCAATCACTACGCGCTGGGAGCGGTCGCCGACTGGTTGCACCGCAGCGTCGCCGGGCTCGCACCCGCAGAGCCCGGATACCGCCGCATCCGCTTCGCACCGCGTCCCGGTGGCGGGCTCACCCATGCCGCGGCGATGCAGCGCACGTCCTACGGTGACGCCTCGATCGCGTGGCGCGTGGGCGAGGACGAGCTGCATGTCGACCTCGTGGTCCCGGTCGGCGCGACGGCCGAGCTCGACCTGCCCGGCGCGGTCCGTGAGGAGCTCGGGCACGGCGCGCACACGCGCACCGTGCCCCTGCATCCGTGACGCGTCAGCCGGCGGCGGGACCGCCTGCGTTCGCCGCGGCGATCAGCTGCTCGATCTGCTCGAAGTCGACCGGGAGCCCGGGGAATCCGGCCAGGCGTCCGATCGGGAAGGAGGCCATCATCTTCTGCATCGCCTCGTCGTTCGGCATCATCGACGCCGCGGCCGCGTCGCCACCGAGCCCGCCCATCAGGCCACCCAGCGCCTGCTGAACGATGGGGCCGGCGATCGGGTGCGAGATCAGGTCGCCGATCGAGGAGTTCATGGTCAGTTCCTGGTGTACCTCGTCACCCGAGACCTCGACCGCCGCGGTCGAGCGGATGTCGCGACTGGAGGCGGCCACATCGACGGCATAGGCGCCGCCCTCGACCACCCAGCGGTCGACGCGGATGTCCCAGTAGGCGAGGTCTTCGCGCCGCACGACGAGCTCGACCGTGCGCGTCTCCCCGGCAGCGAGCGCGACCGAGGAGAAGGCCTTGAGCTCACGAGGTGCGCGCTGCACGATCGACGCGGCCGGGGCGACGTAGACCTGCACGACCTCGCGCCCGTCGCGGTCACCGGTGTTGGTGACGTCGACGCGCACGACGATGTCCCCGTCGGCACCGACATCGGCTGTCGCTCGACCGTATTCGAACGTCGTGTACGAGAGTCCGTGGCCGAACGGGAAGGTCACGTCGAGACCCTTCGCGTCGTACCAGCGGTAGCCGACCAGCAGACCCTCGCCGTAGCGCACGTGTCCGAACTCGCCGGGGAAGTTGCCGAATGACGGGTTGTCCTCGAGCCGGGCCGGCACGGTCTCGGTGAGCTTGCCCGAGGGGTTCACGGCACCGTAGAGCACGTCGGCCACCGCGCTGCCGCCGGCCTGACCGAGCAGCCAGCTCTCGACGATGGCCGGCACGCGGTCGGCGAAGGGCAGGGCCACCACGCCGCCGTTGGACAGCACGACCACGACGCGGGGATTGACCTCGAGCACGGCGTCGAGCAGGGCGAGCTGCGGCGCCGGCAGGTCGATGTGATCGCGGTCGAAGCCTTCCGACTCCTCGGCAGCGGGGAGGCCGAGGAAGACCACGGCCACGTCTGCCGCCTCGGCGACGCCGACGGCCTCTGCCCGCAGGTCGTCGGCAGTCCGACCGGATGTCGCGATGGTGCCGCCTTCGACGGCGAAGCCCGCGGCGTAGGAGACGTTCTCGCCGCCCACGGCACGCAGTTCATCGAGCGCCTTGTCGACGCGGGTGGGGTTGATCAGCGAAGACCCCGCGCCCTGGAACCGCGGCTCGGTCGCGAACGCGCCGATCACGGCAATCTTCTGGTCGACGGCGAGCGGGAGCAGGGCAGCCTCGTTCTTCAGCAGCACGATGGAACGACCGGCCGCCTCGCGGGCGAGTGCGTGGTGGGCATCGACATCGAGCGGGCCTGCCACGGCCGGGCGCTCCCCGGCCTTGCGCACGAGCTCGATGGCGCGGCCCGCGGCGGTGTCGAGCACGCTCTCCTCGAGCGTTCCCGCACGCACGGCGGCGACGAGCTGCGCATCCGTGCGCCCTCCCGACGCCGGCATCTCCAGGTCGAGGCCTGCAGCGACGCCGGCGACGCGGTCGTTGACGGCGCCCCAGTCCGACACGACGAGGCCGTCGAAGCCCCAGTCGTCGCGCAGCACGCTGGTGAGCAGCCACGGGTCCTCCGAGGTCCAGACGCCGTTGAGCTTGTTGTACGAGCACATGACGGTCCACGGCGAGGCGTCCTTCACGACGCGTTCGAACCCGCGCAGGTAGATCTCACGCAGCGGGCGGGGGTCGACGTCGGAGCTCGCACGCATGCGGTCGAACTCCTGGTTGTTCGCGGCGAAGTGCTTGAGCGAGGTGCCGACGCCCTTCGACTGGATACCGCGGACCGAGGCGGCGCCGAGGACGCCGGACACGATCGGGTCTTCCGAGAAGTACTCGAAGTTGCGGCCGCACAGCGGCGAGCGCTTGATGTTGATGCCGGGGCCGAGCACGACGGCGACGTTCTCGATCGCGGCTTCGACGCCGATCGCCGCGCCCACGCGCTCGATGATCTCCGGATCCCACGACGAGCCGATGCCGACGGCGGGTGGGAAGCAGGTGGCGGGGACACTGCTCGCGAGACCGAGGTGATCGGTGGCACCGGACTGCTTGCGCAGGCCGTGCGGACCGTCGGTCATCATCACCGACGGGATGCCCGCGCGGGCGATGGCCTTCGTGGTCCAGAAGTCCGCACCGCTGGTGAGCGACGCCTTCTCCTCGAGGGTGAGGTCGGAAGCCGAGATCTCGGTCATGGTGTTCCTTTCGCGGGCGACGTCGATGTCCTTGCGAAAACCATATGCCCTTCAGTATTAGATTTCAAACGGCATTCAGGATTAGGGTCGAAGCATGGCACGACGGGGTTCGTATGCGAAGGGCGTGGCGCGACGCGAGGAGATCCTCGAGAGCGCCCTCGACGTGATCGGACGCAAGGGTTACCAGAACGCGTCCCTCAAGGAGATCGCCGAAGTCGTCGGCGTCACCCCCGCTGCTCTCCTGCACTATTTCGGATCGAAGGAGGAGCTCTTCACCGAGGTGCTCCGCAAGCGCGACGAGCACGACGGCCTCGATCCCGCCGGGCTCAGCGACGCCGAGGCCAGAGCCGCGTTCATCGGCGTGATCCGCCACAACACCGAGGTCCCGGGTCTCGTCGCCCTGTTCTCACGCCTCTCCGTGGACGCCGCCGACCCGGAACACCCCGCCCACGACTACTTCCTGGATCGGAGCGCGCGCCTGCGCGACTCCATCGCCGACAACTTCGGCGCCGACGGCAGACGCTCCACTCTCGACCCGGACACGCTCGCGCGGGTGATCCAGGCGGCGTCCGACGGGCTCCAGCTGCAATGGATGATCGACCCGACCGTCGATATGCCCGGCATCATGGGTGCCCTGATCGACGCCCTGCATCCGCCAGTGCCGCCGACCGTCGACTAGCCCTTCACGGCACCCCCGAGTCCGGCCGAGCGCAGGAACACCGACTGGAAGATCAGGAACATCGCGATCGGGATCAGGGTCGCGATCGCCAGCGCCGCCAGGAACACGTCGAGCTCTGTCTGCGACTGCACGGCGGGGAGACGCACCGACAACGGTTGCACCGCAGGGTCGGGCAGCACGAGCATCGGCCACAGGTAGTCCTTCCACGCGGCGATGATCGCGAACACCGAGACCACGCCGAGGATCGGCTTCGACATCGGCAGCACGATCGACCAGAACAGCCGGAAAGGTCCGGCGCCATCGGTGCGCGCTGCCTCGAACACCTCCCGCGGGAGCGAATCGAAGAACCGCTTCACGAGCAGGATGTTGAACGCGTTCGCGCCCATCGGCAACCAGACCGCGAGGTAGTTGTTGAGCAGGCTCACGTCTCCGAGAAGCGGCGGATGCACGATCGTCAGGTACAACGGCACAAGCAGCACGATGCCCGGGATGAACAGCGTCGCCAGCACCAGGGCGTTCAGGATCGGCGCGTACTTCGGGCGTAGCACCGACAGCGCGTAGCCCCCGGTCGTCGCGATGAGCAGCTGCACGAACCAGGCGCCGAGGGCGATGATCACCGTGTTGAAGAAGTACTGGTCGATGTGGATGTCGTTCCACGCGGTCGACAGGTTCTCCCAATCCATGCCGTTCGGCCACAGGGCGAACGGCTGCTGCAGCGTGTCCTGGGTGGGGGTGATCGCCGACTTCGCGAGCCACAGGATCGGCCCGAGCCCGGCGACCACCAGTCCGACGGCGAGGAACACGTGCGTGAGCGACATCCCGATGCGGATGCCGGGCCGCCGACGTTCGGAGTCGGAGATGACGGTGCGGTCCCCGACGCGATCGGCGGCCTTCTCCGCCGCCTTCTCCGCGGCACGGGTCGAGAGGCGGGTGGTGAGGCTCACGTCGTGCTCCAACGGTCGGTCAGCTTGAAGTACAGCCAGGAGAGGAGGGCGAGGACGATCGCGAGCAGCACCGAGACGGCCGTCGCCTCGCCGTAGTCGCCGCCCAGGCTGTTGCGGAAGGCCTTGTCGTAGATGTACAGCAGCACGGTCTTGGTTGCTCCGGCCGGTCCACCGCCGGTGAACAGGAACGGCTCGAGGAAGACCTGCGCGGTGGCGATCACCTGCAGGATCAGCATGATGAAGAGGATGCCGCGCAGCTGGGGCAGCGTGACGTGCCAGATCTTCTTCCAGATGCCGGCGCCGTCGACCTCCGCGGCGTCGTAGAGCTCGGGCGGCACGCCCAGAAGCGCGGCGAGGTAGATGATGATCGACCCACCGGCGCCTGCCCACGTGGCCTCGAGCACGAGCGAGGGCATGGCCTGCACCGCGTCCTGGATCCACGGCTGTGGAGGGATGCCGACGAAGCCGAGCACGGTGTTGAACACCCCGGACGGGTCGGCGCTGTAGAAGAACTTCCACAGCAGCACCGCGACGACCGGCGGGATCACGACGGGCAGGTAGGCGAGCGCCGAGTAGATGCCCTTGCCACGACGCACCTCGCTCATCAGCACGGCCATCAGCAGCGGCAGCGGGAACCCGAAGAGCAGCGCGAGCACGGCGAACCAGAGCGTGTTGATCACGGCGCGGCCGAGCTCGGGGTCGCCGATCACGGCGAGGTAGTTGTCGAATCCGACCCACTCGGAGACGATCAGGTTCGTCTTCTGCAGGCTCATGATCACCGACTGCACGATCGGGGACCACGAGAAGAGCACGAACACGAACAGCATGGGGAGCACGAACAGCAGGTTCGCGAGCCCGCCGCCGCGGAACCAGGTGAGGGGCGAGCGGCGGCGGGAGGGGCGCACAGCGGGCGGCGGAGAGTCCTCCACCGCCGCCCGCTGCTCGGAGAGCGTCATCGTCATGAAGCGTTACTCGTCGAGCTTCGCCTGCGCGTCGGTCTGCACCTGAGCGAGCAGAGCGTCGATGTCGGCGTTCTGGTCGGTCAGGACCTTCTGCACCACGGTGTCGAGGAGGGCATACACCTCCTGCGTCTTCACCTTCGGCTCACCCACCGGCGTCTGGTCCCAGATGCGGTCGCTGAACGGCGCCATCTGCTCGACCGGGACGTTGATGTAGTCGGCGATCCACACCTGCGACTCGTCGTACAGCTCACGGCTGAGCACCGGGAGCAGCGGGGTGCCCACCGCCTGGCCGGACTCGTTCAGGGTCTTCGCATCGAGCACCGCCGCGTCCTCGTCCATCAGCTTCTGCATGTAGTACCAGTCGATCCACGTGACCGCCGCCTCCTTCGTCGCGTCGTCGACCGTGGGGCTGATCACCGCGATGTCACCGCCGCCGAGCGTGCCGGGGTCGTCGCCTTCCATGGGCACGACGGTCATGCCGTAGATGTCCGAGTCCATGCCGAAGTCGCGCACGAGGGCGGTGTAGATGTCGGAACCCGACGTGTACATGCCGATGTTGCCGGCGGCGAACTCCTGGTTGATCGTTCCCCAGTCGAGGTCGACCTTCGACCCGAACGAGCCGTCCTCCCACTTCACATCGTGCAGGAACTGCAGCGAGGCCTTGGTCGCATCGTTGTCGATCGTCGACTCGGCTGTGCCGTCTCCGTTGTCGGTCTGGGTGCGACCGCCGCGGGCGACGGTCTGCGAGGTGAGCTGCCACCCGCCGGTGTTGTTGATCGCCATCTGCGCGTACCCGGCCTTGCCCGTGGCATCCGTGATCTTCTTGGCTGCCTCGCGGATCTCGTCCCACGTCTCCGGCGGGTTGTCGGGGTCGAGCCCGGCCTGCTCGAACAGGTCGCGGTTGTAGTGCAGTGCGGCGGCGTATGCCTGACGCGGGAACCCGTAGATCTTGCCGTCGGCGCCGGTGACACCGTCGAGGATGATCGGGTTGAACTTGTCGGTGTAGCCGAGCTTCTCGATCGCGTCGGTCACGTCCATCAGCTGCCCGTTCTCGAGCAGCGTCTTCGAGTCGGTGAACGGCACGGTGAAGACGTCGGGCAGGCTTCCGCCGGCAAGCTGCACGGCGAAGGTCGGGCCCTCCCACTCGTACTCGACGCCGATGATGTCGATGTCGGGGTGTTCCTTCTCGAACTGCTTCTCCTGCGCGGCGAACGCATCGTAGGCCGCAGCGTCCGCTCCCGGGGGGAACGTCGCGACGCGCAGCTCGAGGCGTCCGTCGCCGCTGTCGCCGTCGCCGCTGGACGTGCAGCCGGCGAGCGCGCCGACTGTCGCGAGCACGGCGATGCCGGCGACCATGGCCTTCGTTGATGACTTCATTGTCTGTCCTTCCATGTGGTGCTGATCGGGTGGTGCAGGGCTACTTCGGCGCCCGGTGCGGGTGCGCGGGGACGGCTCGGAGGGCGAGCCAGGCTGTGGAGTCAGGAGGGAGCGCACCGTCGAGTGGCGCGCTGGCGAGGAGCACCCCGTGGTGCGCCGGCAGCGGCACGGGCGCGGACCCGAGGTTCGTGATGCTGAGCGTGCCGTCCCCTCTGCGGAACGCGAGCACGTCGGCGCCGAGCTCGAGCCACTCGAGGTCGTCTCCGGCGAGGTCGTCGAGTCGACGGCGCAGCGCGATCGTCGCGCGGTACAGGTTGAGGGTCGAGTCGGGGTCCCTGTCCTGCGCGTCGACCGTGAGCGCCTCCCAGTCCTCGGGCTGCGGAAGCCACGGGACGCCGCCGAAGCCGTACGGCGTGGCCGTTCCGGACCAGGGCAGAGGCACGCGGCATCCGTCGCGCCCCGGGTCGACCCCGCCAGAGCGGAAGTGCATGGGGTCCTCGATCGCGTCGAGCGGCAGTGCTACTTCGGGAAGGCCGAGCTCGTCGCCCTGGTAGATGTAGAGGCTGCCCGGCAGCGCCGCGACGAGCAGCGCCGCGGCGCGAGCGCGGCGCGCGCCGCGTACGGCATCCGTCGCGGTGCCGAAGCGCTTGCGCTCGAACGCGAAAGAGGAATCGGCCTGTCCGTACCGGGTGACCGGACGCGTGACGTCGTGGTTCGAGAGCACCCAGGTCGCCGGCGCGCCGACCGGCGCGTGTTCGGCGAGCGTGCGGGTGATCGAGTCGCGCATCGCCCTGGCGCTCCACGGCTGCGTCATGAATCCGAAGTTGAAAGCCGTGTGCATCTCGCCGGGGCGCAGATAGCGGGCGAAGCGCTCGGCGTCGTCGAGCCACACCTCGCCGACGAGCACCCTTTCGCCGTCGTACTCATCCGCGACGGACCGCCAGTGGCGGTAGATGTCGTGCAGCTCGTCGCGGTCGATGTGCGGGTGGCCGACCGTGGGAGCGGAGCCCGGCGGAAGGTCGGGAAGAGTCGGGTCCTTGACCGGGAGCGCCGCGGAGTCGATGCGGACGCCCGCGACGCCTCGGTCGAACCAGAATCGCAGGACGTCCTCGTGCTCACGCCGCACATCCGGGTGGTTCCAGTTCAGGTCCGGCTGTTCTGGGGTGAACAGGTGCAGATACCACTCGCCGTCGGAGCCGTCGGGGTTCTGCGTGCGCGACCAGGTCTCGCCCTGAAAGCTCGAGACCCAGTTGGTCGGGATGCCGTCACCATGCTCGCCCCGACCGGAGTGGAACCAGAAGCGCTCGCGCTCCGGGCTGCCGGGGCCGGCCGCCAGCGCCTGTCGGAACCACTCGTGCTGATCGGAGATGTGGTTGGGCACGATGTCGACGATCGTGCGGATGCCGAGTTCAAGCGCCTCCGCGATCAGGTGCTCCGCCTCTTCGAGGGTGCCGAAGCGGGGGTCGATGCGGCGGTAGTCCTGTACGTCGTAGCCGCCGTCCGCGAGCGGGCTCAGGTACCAGGGGGTGAACCAGAGCGCGTCGACGCCGAGGCTCTTCAGGTAGGGCAGCCGCGAGCGGACGCCGGCGAGATCTCCGATGCCGTCACCGTTGCCGTCCGCGAAGCTGCGCACGTACACCTGGTAGATGACGGCTGTGCGCCACCACCCCTCGCCCACGGGCATCGTCAAGGTGCGGGCCGGTGCCGCCGTGCGCAGAACGTCAGTGTCCACAGATCTCCTCGTCGTCGATGGCGATGAGTCGAATGTAGCTTTTCCGCGCGTTCCGTGCAAGAACTAAACAGAATGTTGGAAAATTGCGATGGCTTACATGCGCGCACAAGGACGGCTCGGGGCCGTCCGCAGCTCAGATCAGCGCAGCGGGCCCGTCGAGGCTCGCAGCACCAGCTCGGGCTCGAACAGCAGTTCGTCGCTCGGCTGGGCCGTGCCGGCGATCTGCGCGAGCAGCAGGGCGATCACGGCGCGCCCCATGGACTCGATCGGTTGTCGCACCGTCGTCAGCGGAGGTTCGGTGCAACTCATCAGCGCCGAGTCGTCGAACCCGACGATGCTCACGTCCCCCGGCACGGAAAGTCCGGCTCGCCGCGCCGCGCGTACGGCCCCGAGTGCCATCGGGTCGCTCGCGCACACGATCGCGGTCGCGCCGGCAGCGAAGAGGCGCGAGGCCCCTGCCTGCCCGGACTCGAGCGAGTACATGCCGCGCACCACGAGCTCGTCGGACAGCGGTGCCCCGAGCGCATCCAGCAGTCGGCGCGCGGACTCGAGCTTGCGGCGGGAGGGGACGTGGTCCTCCGGCCCCAGGAGCAGTCCGATCCTCCGATGCCCGAGCTGGTGCACATGCAGCACGGCCTGTTCCGCCGCGGCGGCGTCGTCGGTCGACACCGTCGCGAAGTGCAGCTCGGCGACGCGGGCGTTGACGAGCACGGTCGGCAGGTTCACCTGGCGCAGCCGCTCGTAGTGCTCATGTGCGGCGTCCGCCTGCGTGTAATTCCCGCCGAGGAAGATGACGCCCGAGACCTGCTGCGCGAGGAGGAGGTCGACGTAGTCCGACTCGGTCACTCCGCCGGCGTTCTGGGTGCACAGCAGAGGCGTGTAGCCGTTCTGGGTGAGTGCGCCGCCGACGATCTCGGCGAACGCGGGGAAGATCGGGTTCTGCAGTTCGGGGAGCACGAGTCCGACGAGGCGGGCACGCTCGCCCCGGAGCTTGGTCGGCCGCTCGTAGCCGAGCACGTCGAGGGCGGTGAGGACCGCCTGCCGGGTGGCGTCGGAGACCCCCGGCTTCTCGTTGAGCACGCGGCTGACCGTTGCCTCGCTCACACCGACCTTGCGGGCCACCTCTGCCAGTCGCTTCGACATGCAGTCAGTGTACGCAAATCCTTGCAAGAACGCGCAAGCAGTTTGCGCGTTCTCGCGAAGGACTCAGCGGACGTTGCCGTTGGAGCAGGTCTGCTGCGCCGCGGAGTTGCCCTTGATCGAATCGGGCAGCGCCACGACGTTGTCAGGCGTCGCTGCCGGGTCGGGAGTCGCTGCCGGATCCGTTGCCGGCTGCTCGACTGGCGCCGTCGGCTCCTGCACGACCACGCCGTCGTTCTTGTTGTTCTCGTGCGTGATCTGCAGCTGTGCATTCGCATCGAGTGCGTCCCAGAGCGCCGAGGCGGCGGTGTAGTTGGGAACGACCTTGTTGGGGTTGGCCGAGTCCGTCCCGTTCGGGTACTGCACGAAGACGATGTCCTCGAACGGCACCGACTTGACCGCGAGGGCGATCTGCACGAGCGTCATCGGGTTCGTGAGCGACTCACTCGGCTCCAGATTCTGGATCGCGGTGTTCGCGAGCTTCAGCATCACGGGGACGTTGCCGAGCACTTCCCCGCTGATCATCTTGCGTGCCAGGCTCGACATGTACTGCTGCTGGTTGCCGATGCGGCCCAGGTCGCTGCCGTCACCGACACCGTGACGCGTGCGCAGGAACTGCAGCGCCTGCAGACCCTCGACCGTGTGGGTTCCCGCAGCCATGTCCAGTCCGGTGTAGCGGTCCTTGATCGGGTTGGCGAGGCAGACGTCGACGCCGCCGATCGCATTGGTGATCTCGATCACGCCGCCGAAGGTGACGCCGGCCGCGAACTGGATCTCCTGATCGGTGAGCTCGGAGATCGTCTTCACGACGCAGTTCAGGCCGCCGTCGGTGTAGGCGGTGTTGAGCGGCTGCTTGCTCATCGCGGAGGTGGCGTTGCCGTTCTTGTCGGTGCACGAGGGGATCGGCACCATCAGGTCACGAGGGAAACTGACGACCGTGATGCGTCGCGGTTCCTGCGAGACGTGGACGAGCAGGTTCACGTCGTTGAGCGTTCCCTCGGCGTCCGAGCCGGAGCAACGAGCACCGAAGAGGTCCTTGTACTTCTCCTCACAGGTGTCGACGCCTGTGAGGACCATGTTGAAGCCGCCCTCGTACTCGCCGATGTCCGGTGGGATGGGGTCCTGACCCTCGATCTCGACCGCGTTCGCCGAGACCGTGCTCGTGAGATCGTAGAAGACGTAGGCACCGACCCCGAGTCCGCTCACCAGCACCACCGCGAGACCGATCGCGATGAACTTCAACAGCTGGCCGACGGTGCCAGGAGTGCCCAGCTGACCATGGCGCGCGATCGTGTGACGGCGTCGGGTGTTCTGGCTCACTCGGGTCCTTTCGGATCAAGCGCCGGTGCGGGGGCACCGTGCTCACATGCGGAGGGTGTGGGATTCGAACCCACGAGACATCTCTGCCCACTGGTTTTCAAGACCAGCTCCATCGGCCGCTCGGACAACCCTCCCGACAGATGCTTCTGTCGACCAGGCGTGAGTCTAGCCGAGTTCTATTCTCCTGCGCTGACCTGGGCGGGGGCTGGAAGCGTGTCGAGAGCCCGCGCGAGGCCGCCGTCGACGACATCTGCGGTGACCTCGCCCGCCGCTTCCTTCACCACGTCGGGGGCCTGCCCCATCGCCACCGCTCGTCCGCCGAGCGAGCGGGCCCAGCCGAACATCCCGATGTCGTTGCGTCCGTCGCCGGCGACGAAGATGCGGCCCTCGTCGAGCCCGAGTTCCGTGCGCACCTGTTCCAACGCCGTGCCCTTGTCGACACCCTGCGGTGCGATGTCGAGCCACGCGGTCCACCCGATCGCGTAGGACACCTCGTTGAGACCGGCATCCGCCACCAGACGGTGGAAGTCCTCTTCGTCGTGACCGGGAGAGACGACGACGATGCGCGAGACGGGGAGTTCCCCGAGTTCGTCGAAGTCGACCTGCCGGCCGCCGTCGAGAGTCCAGTCGTCGAGCTGCTCGGTGAACAGTCGCTGGCCCGAGGCGAGTTCGACCATGTATCGGGCATCGGGAAGACGCTCGCGCAGCAGACCGAGGACCGGGGTCGGATCGAAGGTCTCGACGTTCCAGCGCTCCCAGTCGTTGCCGGAGCGCCGCATCGTCACCGCGCCGTTGGAGCACACCACGTAGTCGGCGGTCAGGCCGAGCTCCTCGACATAGCGTCGCGTGGCCATCCAACTGCGCCCTGTGGCGATGGTGACGACGTTCCCGCCGTCGCGCACCCTGGCGATGGCTTCCGGAACGCCGGGGCTCATCGTCTCGTCCTGCAGCAGGATCGTCCCGTCGACGTCGAGGCCGACCAGCCAGGGTCCTGTCATCGGGCGGCCCGCCCGGCCGCGAGGGGCTCGATCACTTCGAGGCCGCCGAGATACGGCCGCAGAACCTCCGGCACGCGCACCGAGCCGTCGGCCTGCTGGTGCGTCTCGAGCAGCGCGACGATCCAGCGGGTGGTGGCGAGAGTGCCGTTCAGGGTGGCCACGTGCTGCGTCTTGGCCGTGCCCTGGCCCGCGGGATCGGCCGCGTCGACGGCCGGGCGGTGACGCACGTCGAGCCGTCGCGCCTGATAGGTCGTGCAGTTCGAGGTCGAGGTGAGTTCACGGAACGCGCCCTGCGTGGGGACCCACGCCTCGATGTCGTACTTGCGTGCCGCGCTCGATCCGAGGTCTCCGGCCGCGACGTCGATCACGCGATAGGCGAGGCCGAGCGAGGTCAGCATCTCCTCCTGCAGCGCGACGAGGCGCAGGTGCTCGGCTTCCGCCTTTTCCGCGGTCGTGTAGACGAACATCTCGAGCTTGTTGAACTGGTGCACGCGGATGATGCCGCGGGTGTCCTTGCCATGCGATCCGGCCTCTCGCCGGTAGCAGGTCGACCAGCCGGCATAACGGAGGGCACCATCGGACAGGTCGACGATCTCGTCTTTGTGGTAGCCGGCGAGGGCGACCTCGCTGGTGCCCACCAGGTACAGGTCGTCATCCTTGTCGAGGTGGTAGACCTCGTCGGCGTGCTCGCCGAGGAACCCGGTGCCCTGCATGATCTCCGGACGAACGAGCGTCGGGGTGATCAGCGGCACGAATCCGTTCTGCAGCGCTTTGTCGAGCGCCAGGTTCATCAACGCGATCTCGAGGCGCGCGCCGATGCCGCGCAGGAAGTAGAAACGGGCGCCCGACACTTTGGCGCCGCGTTCCATATCGATCGCACCGAGGAGTTCACCGAGCTCGAGGTGGTCCTTCGGCTCGAAATCGAAAGCCGGCACGTCGCCGACACGACGCAGCTCGACGAAGTCCGCCTCGCCGCCGGCGGGGACACCGTCGATCACCACGTTCTCGATTCGAGCGAGTGCGGCTGCCGCTGCGTCCGCAGCCTCGTTCGCCGCATGCTGAGCCTGCTTGACACGCTCCGCGAGGTCTTTCGCCTGCGCGACCAGCGCCGCCTTCTCCTCCTTGGGGGCCTTCGCGACCTGCTTGCCGAAGGCGTTCTGCTCGGCGCGCAGCTCTTCGAAAGCGGACAGCGCGGACCTGCGCGATCGATCGGCCTCGAGAGCGACGTCGACGGTGCTCTGGTCGTTTCCACGAGCAGTCTGCGAACGGCGGACGATCTCCGGGTTTTCGCGGAGGAGTGCGAGGTCGATCATCCACCAAGTCTACGGTGAACGCCCGGGCGCGCCGGATGCGAGGACCGCCAGGAGTCACCTGCTCCGGATCGACGGGGCGGGTCTTTCCCGGTTTAGAGTAGCGCCATGACATCCAGCGCCCCCGTCCAGCGACAGGCGGCGCTCGTCTACAACCCCATCAAGGTCGACGGCAAGCATCTCCGCGCCACAGTGCGCGACCTCTCGCGCGAAGCAGGATGGGCGCATCCGGCGTTCTATCCCACGACGCTCGAGGATGCCGGGCAGCTCGCCACTGCGCAGGCTCTGGAGCGCGGGGTGGACGTCGTGCTGGTCGCCGGTGGCGATGGCACGGTGCGGGCGGTGTCCGAGGCGATCGCGAACAGCGGGGTGCCGTTGGCGATCCTGCCCAGCGGCACCGGAAACCTGCTGGCCCGCAATCTCGGCCTCCCCCTCGGTGACCCGACCGAGATGATCCGCGCCGCGCTCGGCGACTTCCGGCATCCGATCGACATCGGCTGGGCCCGCCTCACACGAGAAGACGGCGAGGAGGCCCAACACGCCTTCGTGGTGCTGGCGGGCATGGGGCTCGACGCCGACATGATCGCGAACACCCGATCCGACCTGAAGAAGTCCGTGGGATGGATCGCGTACGTCGACGGTGCCGCCCGCTCACTGCCGCGCGCGAAGCCGTTCCGGGCCGTCTACCAGGTCGATCACGGACGCCTGCACTCGCACCGCGCGTACAGCCTGCTCTTCGCGAACTGCGGCACTCTCCCCGCCGGCATCTCCCTGATCCCCGACGCATCGATCACCGACGCCGCCCTGGACGTCGCCGTCATCCAGCCGACCGGCATGTTCGGCTGGTTCGGGGTCTGGCGGAAGATCTGGTGGGACAACTCCGTGCTCCGCCGCTTCCGCGCCGGACGCCGGGTACTCGAGCACCGCGGTAAGAACGCCTCGGTGCACTACTTCCACGGTGCCGCCGCCGAAGCCGCAGCACCCGAGCCCATCCCGATCGAACTCGACGGCGACGAGTTCGGTGAAGCGGTGCGCATCACCTGCTGGGCTGATCCTGGGGCTCTGCTCCTGGCACTGCCGTCAGGCCACCCGGTGCACATCCTCTGAGAGCCGCGGCCCCTGACGCTCAGCGGACCTCGACCGTGCCGTCGAGCCCGCCGCCGACGAGGGTCAGAGTGAAGGCCGCCTCGTCGTCGACCGTGTCATCGCCGAAGGAGAGGATGGTCGCACGCGGTCCCATGTCCATCGTGCACACCTGGTTCACGTCAGTCACGAACATCGCGGTCCCGGCGTTCCCCGAGCCCTCCAGTGTGTCGACGACCGGCGGGCAGGACGAGGATCCCCAGGTCAGCAGAACGAGGCCGCCGTCGTCGAACCAGCCGGCCGATGGCAGATACTCGGTGGGCGTCCCGGGCGTACCCGTCGCCGCCGGATCGCCGTCGAGGTCCACATCGTCGGTGATGTCACCGTAGGTGACGTTCATGGTGATGTCGGCCTTCGGGTCCACGCCTTCCGGCAGCGTGCCGAGGCTCGCGCGCGGCGCGAGATCCTTCGTGCAGGGCTTCGAAGCCTCGCCCTCCGCGTCGACGAGGGTGACGGTCACGGTCTGTCCTTCCGCGGTGACCTGGTCGACCTGCGGCACGCAGGTGGAGGAGCCCACCGTGATGACGGCGAACATGCGTCCTTCGTCGAGCAGTGCACCCTCGACGTCGTTCTGATCGTCGATGCCGGCGCTCGGGGCTGGAGAGCTGGTCGGCGTCTGCGCGCCCGGACCGGCAGTGCACCCTGCGATGAGGAGCGCAGCGGCGACGACGCCCATGACGGAAACGAGAGGACGAAGTGCGGAGGTCATGGTCACAGGGTAGCCCTCACGAAGTTCGTGCGGATACCCTGCGTCGCCTACTGCAGCGCGGAGGTGAGGCGGGCGAGGTTGTCGAGCACCGTCGAACGAAGCGGCTGCTGCATCCACTCCTCCAGCGTCAGCTCTCGGCTGAGCGAGCGGTACTTGTCTTCGACCTCGCGCATCTCGGCGACGAACTCCTCGCCTCGCACCAGCATCGAGACCTCGAGGTTCAGACCGAAGGAGCGCATGTCCATGTTGCTCGATCCGATCACGGCGACCTCATCGTCGATGGTCAGCGTCTTGGTGTGCAGGATGTACGGCTTGCGATACATCCAGATGCGGACTCCGGCCTTGAGCAGCACCTCGTAGTAGCTGCGCTGGGCGTGGTACACCATCGCCTGGTCGCCCTCTTCCGACACGAACAGCTCGACGTGCACGCCGCGGTCCACGGCCGCGGTGACCGCGAGCAGCAGCGCCTCGTCCGGGACGAAGTAGGGGCTGACGATCATGATCTTCTTCTTCGCCGCATAGAGCAGGCTGAGGAAGAGCCGGAGGTTGTTCTCGACCTCGAAACCGGGACCGGACGGGACGACCTGGCAGTCGAGGTCACCGGAGCCGATGTTCGCGTGAGCGATGTCGATGCCCTCGAGGACGGTGTCGGTCTCGCTGTACCAGTCCGCGACGAAGATCGCGTTCACGCTCAGCACGACCGGGCCGTCCAGACGCACCATCAGGTCGACCCAGTGCAGGCCGCGCTTGATGTTCTTCGGCAGGTTGTAGGTCGAATCGGTGATGTTCTGCGATCCGAGGAACGCGATGTTGCCGTCGACGACGAGGAGCTTGCGGTGGTTGCGCAGATCGGGGCGCTGCATCTTGCCCTTGAGCGGCTGCACCGGGAGCATCAGATGCCAGTCGGCGCCCATCGCATTGAGGCGCGCGATGGTCTGCTTGTAGCGGGGCTTGCCGCGGTTGGCCCAGTGGTCCAGGAGCACGCGGACCTCGACACCACGGGCGCAGACCTCTTCCAGCGCCCGGAAGAAGTTGTCGGTCGACGTGTCGGACTGCAGGATGTAGAACTCGACGTGCACATACTCCTGCGCCGTGCGGATCGCCTGCGCCATCTCATCGAGGGACTCCTGGTAGTCCGAGATGAGGTGGGCGCCGTTGTCGCCCGAGAGCGGGAGGGCGCCGAGCTTCTGATTCATCTGCACGATCGGCCCGAACCACGCGGGTGCGTTCGGGCGGAGCGTGCCGAAATGCAGGTGCTCGCTGGTCTCGGCGATGTACTCGTTGATCTGATCCTGTTTGCGCCGACGCGCGCGGGGAAGGCGCGGGTTGCCGATCACGAGGAACAGGAAGACACCGACGAACGGTATGAAGAACACGGCCAGCAGCCATGCCATCGCCGCCGTGGGACGCCTGTTGCGGGGGATGACGATGATGGCCGTGACACGGATGATGATGTCGAGCACCACGAGGAAGGCGGCGATCCACCATCCCCAGGTCTCCGCAGTCATCGTGCCCCCTCGCCACCGCAGTGACCATCACAGCCGAGGCGCACCCGAACAGGTGCGCTGGCTTCACAGTAGCCGATGGGTCGGACTCAGGCGCGCGGCGGGAGGCCTCGCGCGGCGCGCTCCTCAGCCTCGATCTGCGCGTGCACCTTGCGCTCGGTCCGGTCGAAGCGGAGAATGCCGCGGACCACGAGGAAGAACACGATGCTCACTCCGACGGTCGGCAGAAGCGACCATGCCGCGGCGAGCCAGAAGTTGTCCATCACCCCATGGTACGCGAGCCACTGTTCGTGCACATTTCGGCGTTCACAGGAACTCCGTCCACAGGGTGCTCTTTCGCGCTCGGCGGGCTTCGCCCTCGACGACACTCTCGGGATGACAACAGTTCTCCGAGCCTCCGATTCCGCCGCTTTCCTCGGCATCGTCCCGTCCCTCGCGGGCTTCACGCCCCGTCGGAGCATCGTGCTCCTCCCTTTCCGAGGCAGCCGCACCGACGGAGCCATGCGTCTCGATCTCCCGCAGGAGAAGGCTGACCTCGAGGTCTATGCCGACGCCGCCGTCGGCCTCGTCGCCCGCGTCACAGCGACGGATGCCGTCGCGGTCGTCGTCTACACCGATGAGGAGTCGCACCCGACGCGAGACGGTCTCGTCCTCCCCCACGCGGTCGCCGTCGACGAGCTGTTGGGGTGCGCAGAGGAGGCGGGCCTCCGCATCGTCGACGCTCTCTGCGTGACCCCCTCCGGGTGGTCGAGCTACCTCGACGAGGAGCCCGAGCTGGGGCCGTTGGCGCACATCCGCACTCCCGCCGATCTATCGCTGTCGACCGACGTGTCCGGAGACCAGAGCGTCGGGGCGGATCTCCCGCACGTCGACCTCGCCGAGAAGGAACGTGTGGGGACCGCGTCGCTCGAGCTCGCGGCGTTCCTCGATCGGAAGGGTCGAGGTCGACTGACGAGTCGGGATGATCCGCGGCTCATCGCCGCGCTCGTCCTGCTCGACGACGTTCCGGCCTTCTACGAGTCGGTGCTGGCGGCACCCGACGCTCTGCCCCCGTTCGCGACGGCCACGCTGCTGTGGCGCCTCGAGCAGCCCCTTTTGCGGGACGTCGCCATCGCTCAGTGGGCGACCGACCTGGCAGGCGGCGTGCGCACCCTCGCTGCACAGACCGCGTACGCCGAATCCGGGGTGATGATCCCCGACGAGGTGGGTGGGGTGTTCCTCGGGCGCGGCCCCACTCCCGACACCGACCGCCTCCGACGCGCCCTCACCGCCGCACGCGAAGCGGCGGCACGGGCTCCGAGGCTCTCGCGATCCGCACCCCTCACCGTGGCGGCGTGGTTGTCATGGGCTCTGGGACGCGCCAGCCACGCGGGCCGATACCTCGAGATGGTGCGAGAGATCGACCCGCACTATTCACTGGCCGCGCTCCTGGAGACCATGATCGGCGGAGCGATACTCCCGGAGTGGGCGTTCCGTCGCCACTCGGCGCAGTGACCGTCGGTGATCGTGTTACTTGACCAGGGGGAACAGGATGGTCTCACGAATGCCCAGGCCGGTGATCGCCATCAGCAGGCGGTCGATCCCCATGCCCATTCCTCCGGACGGCGGCATGCCGTGCTCGAGGGCCCGCAGGAACTCTTCGTCGACCGGCATCGCCTCGACGTCACCGCGTGCGGCGAGTTTGGCCTGTTCCACGAAGCGCTCGCGTTGGATCACGGGGTCGACCAGTTCGGAGTACCCGGTCGCCAGCTCGAAGCCACGGATGTACAGATCCCACTTCTCCACGACACCCGCGATCGAGCGGTGTTCACGGACCAGGGGCGACGTATCGACGGGGAAATCCATCACGAACGTGGGGCGGACGAGGTCGCCCTTCACGAAATGCTCCCACAGTTCCTCGACGAGCTTGCCGTGAGTGGCCTGCGGAGGCAGATCGACGTCGTTGGCCTCGGCGAACGCGACCAGGTCTTCGACCGAGTCCTGCGGAGTGATGGTGCGCCCGGATGCGGCCGACAGCGACTCGTACATCGAGATGCGATCCCACTCGCCGCCGAGCTCATACTCGGTACCGTCGGCCCAGGTCACGGTCGTGGAGCCGGCGACGGCGATCGCCGCGTTCTGCACGAGCTCCTGTGTGAGGGCGGCCATCTGGTTGTAGTCGCCATACGCCTGGTAGGCCTCGAGCATCGCGAACTCGGGGCTGTGTGTAGAGTCGGCTCCCTCGTTGCGGAAGTTCCGGTTGATCTCGTAGACGCGCTCGATCCCGCCGACGACAGCGCGCTTGAGGTACAGCTCGGGTGCGATGCGCAGGTACAGCTCGGTGTCGAACGCGTTCGAGTGCGTGATGAACGGGCGGGCAGAGGCCCCGCCGTGCTGCACCTGCAGCATCGGGGTCTCCACCTCGAGGTAGTCATGGCTGGTGAACGTCGAACGCAGGCTCGCATTCACGGCGGCGCGCGCGCGGACCGTCGTGCGCGCCTGCTCGCGCACGATCAGGTCGAGGTAGCGGCTGCGTACGCGGCCCTCCTCGCTGAGTTCGGAGTAGGCATTGGGGAGCGGCAGGATCGCCTTCGCCGCGATCGTCCAGTCGTCCGCCATGATCGACAGCTCGCCGCGGCGACTGGAGATGACTTCACCGTGCACGAAGACGTGGTCCCCCAGGTCGACGTACTCCTTCCAGTCGGCCAGCGACTCCTCGCCGACGTTCGCCAGGGAGATCATGGCCTGGATGCGCGAGCCGTCACCCGCCTGCAGAGTGGCGAAGCAGAGCTTGCCGGTGTTGCGACTGAACACCACACGACCCGCGACTCCGACGATGACACCGGTTTCGGCGCCGGCCTCGAGCTCGCCGTACTCGGCGCGCAGCGCGGGAATCGTGTGCGTGACGGGAACGGCGACCGGGAACGCCCCGCCGCCCGCATCCGCCCGCTTCTCGATCAGGCGCTCGCGCTTGGCGAGGCGCACGGCCTTCTGCTCGTGGACGTCCTCTTCGAGGGAAGGGTCGGTCGAGGCCGATTCGGGCGCGGCGGACGCGTCAGTCATGTGGGGGGCTCCTTGGAAGTCCCTCCCAGTTTACCGAGGCGGCATCCCGCTGCTTGGCGCACGCTGGGTAGCCTCGAAGAATGGCCCACACACGGATCCTCCGCGCGTTCGCTGCCCTCTCCCTCGCGCTGGTGGCGGTCCTCGCCCCTGCCGCCGCGCAGGCCGCGTCCGACGGGCCCGCGTCGCACCTGGCTGCGCCCCGGCCCGCGGACGTCCCCACCGATGTCGACGATTTCTCCTACAGCTCGTGGGATGCCGTCTACGAGATCGGTCTCGACGACGAGGGCCGCGCCCGCATGCGGGTGACGGAGACCCTCGTGGCCCGCTTCCCCGACGTCGACCAGAATCGCGGCATCGTCCGCGGACTCGCGACTTCATACGAAGGGGCGAGCATCGAGACGACGATCCTGTCCGTGACCGACGGCAACGGGGCGGACGTGCCCTACGAGACGGACGAGGAGGACGGGCTCCTCTACGTGCTGACGGGTAACGACGACGACTTCGTGCGGGGCCTCACCACCTACGTCATCGAGTACGAGATGCGCGACGTGATCCTCGCTACCGATCGGTCCGAGGGTTCGTCCGCTCCCCCGGCAGACGAGTTCTACTGGGACCTGCTCCCCCTCGACAGCACGCAGCCCATCGACCGGTTCCGCGCCGAGATCGTGTTCGATCCTGCGATGAGCAACGCACTCGACGGCGCCACCCGCTGCTACACCGGCCCTTCCGACTCGAAGGAGGAGTGCGAGCTGGAGGGTCCGACCACCGACGGCCGCAGCGCGACCTTCCGTGTCGGATCGGGGTCTCGTCCCGCCGGCGACGGGGTCACGGTGGCCATCGGTTTCGAACCGGGCACCGCCACGCAGCCGCTCGCCCGGACACCGGATCCGGTCGCCGACGTCGCACCGATCGTCGCTGCGGTCGGCGCTCTCGGACTCGCCGCCGGCAGCTGGGTGGCGGTGTCGGCCTTCGCGCGCAGACGGCGAGCCGCTACCGGCATCGTGGTCGCCCAGTACGACGTGCCGGACTCGCTGCCCCCGCTGCTCGCCGCTGCCGTCGTTCCCGGGGCCGAAGACGTGATCCCGTCCGAGATCGTGCACCTCGCCGTCCGTGGCATGCTGCGCATCGAAGAGGGGACGGAGGAAGACGAGCCTCGCGTTCGTCGTCTCGGCGAGGCACACAGCCCCGACCAGCTCGACGTCGACGCCCTCGAAGCGCTCTTCCTCGATGCGGACGCCGACGGGGTGGTCGATCTCCCCGCCGCCGACGAAGCCTTCGCCGCTCGGATGACGGCACTCCAGCACAGAGGCACGACCGAGGCGCAGAGCCGCGGACTCACCGAGAAGGCACGCAGTCGAAGTGCTGTGATCCTGCAGTGGTGTGCGATCGGCCTCGCCGTCGCCGGCTTGGCGTTCGGGATCTGGAGCGCCGCCAGCGGACGCCTGTCCGCGATCCCTGCACTCGTCGTGATCTCCATCGGGGCTTTCCTCGTGCTGATCTCCAGCGTGTATCCGTTCTCGAAGCACACGGTGCTCACCGTCGAAGGCGCACGCACCTACGAGTATCTGCAGGGAGTGAAGGAGTTCATCCGGGTCGCCGACGCCGACCGCCTGCGCATGCTCCAGTCGTACACCGGAGCCGAACGTCGCGCCGACGGCACCGCCGATGTCATCCACGTCTACGAACGGCTTCTCCCCTACGCGATCCTGTTCGGGATGGAACGCGAGTGGGGTGATGTGCTCGAGAAGACCTACGCGAGCGCGGAGCGCGGCGCATCCTGGATCGGCGACCCGGCATCGTTCGCACTCCGGACGCAGCTCGCCTCGTTCGTGGCATCGTCGCACTCAGCCGCGACGTACTCGGCCCCCTCGGCGGGCTCTTCGTCGAGTGCCGGAGGGTCATTCGGCGGCGGGTTCTCCGGAGGCGGCGGAGGCGGCGGCTTCTCCGGCGGACGGTGAGTCCCACTGGCGCCCGCATCCGGGGTACCGCCGCGAAACGGTTCAGATCAGCGGCGGAGCGTCCGAGGCTTCGCGCAGTGCCCTCTCGACGGTCGACTGCACGAGGGCCGAGAGGTAGCCGCCGGGGTTCTCCACGCCGATCTCCCGCAGTCGCGCGGTCGACTGTCCGATGATCGACCGCGAGAACTCGGTGGCTGTGGCGATGGCATCGGCGTAGGCGGGACGATCTGCCTCCGCGATCACGACGGGCTCGCATCCCATCTCCACGGCGAGGGCCTGGGCGATCGGCAGCACGGCGACCGGAGCGGTCACCGCGGCGAACCCGGCATGCAGCTGCCGAAGGTCGATCGACGTCCCTGTGAAGGTGATCGCGGGATGCACGGCGAGGGGGATCGCCCCGCGTTCGGCTGCCGGGCGCAGCACGTCGATGCCGTAGCCGGGGTCGGTGTGCAGCACGAGCTGGCCGATCTGCCAGCCGCCCACCTCGGCGATGCCCGCGACGAGCGACGGCAGCTGCTCGCTGGGTACCGCGATGATCACGAGCTCGGCGCGACGCACGACCTCCAGGGCATCGAGAACCGGCACATCCGGCAGCACGGCCGAGGCGCGTTCGTCGTCGGATCCGCTGGTGATCCCGATCACGGCATGTCCTGCACCGCCGAGCGCCGCCCCGACGACCGGCCCTACGCGCCCTGCCCCGATGATGCCGACGCCGAGGCGTCCGTCACGCGCCATCGTCGCGCCTCGTCCGCCGGAGCAGCGGGGGTGCGGGAGGAGCTGCCGGCGGAGCAGCCGGGACGTTCGGAGGCACCTGCGGACCCTCCGGAGCGTTCTCCGCGGGCGCTGCCGGTACACCCGAAGGCGGTCCCACCGGAGATGCCGGCGGAAGCACCGGAAGCACCGGAGGCGCCGGCGTGTCGACCGGTGGTGCAGGCGGCGATACGGGCGGGGCGGGCGGCCCTGCCTGTCCGGGGACCGGGAAGACCGGCGGCGGGCCGGTGTACGCCGGCGGGGCCGGAGGCGCTGCGACGGGAATCTCCGTCGCGTGCGCACTCCAGCGGTGGGTGGTGTCGCGAGACGCCGCCTCCGCTGCCGCACGGCTGACCTCGTCGACCAGAGCCAGCGCATCGGCACGTTCGAGACCCGAGAGGTACCCGGTGATCGGCCCGGGGACCGTGTGCACCTGTGCGCCGGAAACCCGCTGGTGCCGGTCGATCGGCCCCTGGCTGAGCGAGACCCCCTGCAGACGTGCCAGCGGGAACACGGCGAGCTTGCGCCAGACGTTTCCGCGGCGCAGCAGCAGACCGAAGTCGGCGACGAGGTAGCCGTGTCGCTTCCAGGAGAACGGACGCCGCCACGCTGCACGCCGTGGCATCGTCCGATACGCGTCGCCATCGGCGGGACCAACGACGCCCTGATCCCAGAGGAACGGGATGCTCTCCCCAGGAACGTCGGGGAGCACCAGCGCGAGCACGCGTTCGACATCGGCGCGTTTGCCGACGGGCAGCACCACGTTGAACTGCTGTCCGCTTCCCGACGACTGCTGGGCTGCGCTCTTGCCGCTCATACGGTTGATCTTGATCGTCCACCACCCGAACGGGCGCCACAGCAGCGACTGCGACACCTCCACCGCGAAGATGCGTCCCGGCGGGAGCGTCTCGGTCACGGTCGTGAGAAGACCGTAGGTGATGCGCACGCCGTCAGGAGTCGGAGCGATCGAGTAGCGCAGCGACTTCGAGATCTGCGCCCAGGTGATACCGACCACGGCGATGACCATGGGGACGCCCATGCCGAGACCCAGCCCGAGGAGGACGAAACCTCCATCCGAGTTGCCATCGGCCAGCATCCCGATCAACGCGCTGCCGATCGCGATCGCGAAGATCGCTCCGAAGAAGACGAACCACAGCAGCCCGGAGATCAGCTGCGAGCCCACAAGCCGGCCGGTCGGGATCTTCACGACGCTCTCGGGGACGACATCGGCGAGGTCGACGCCGGAGATGAGGCCGTTGACACCCGCGTTCATCGAACCGACCAGCTGCGCCCGGGCGGATGTCGGACCGGGTGCGGCCGACGTTGCCGCCGGGTTCAGAGCGGCGTCGCGCGCCGCGCGAGCACCGGATGCCAGACGCAGGATGTCGGCACGCACCGACTCCGCGCGGGGCGTCGCGAGGTATTCGAGCTCGACGTTCGCGTCATTGCCGGCTCCGACCACCTCGAGCTTCGCGAGACCGATGATGCGGGCGGGGAATGGGCGTGTCAGGTTCACGCCCTGCACGCGGTCGAGAGGTGCGCGGCGGTGCGAGCGGAAAATGATTCCCTTGCGGACCTCGACGTGATCGCCGGTGATCCGGAACTGCTGGAAGCGCCAGACGAACCAGAAGATCAGCACCAGCACGATCACGAGCCCGAGCACGCTGAGGAGCGCGACCAGGATCAGGTTGTTCGAGAGCACCCAATCGACAGGATCGGCACCGGCGTAGTCGCCGTAGTGCGCTTCTTCGGGCGTGAAGATGCCCACGGCCCAGGTGATCAGGCGATCCCGCATGTTCGCGATGACGATACCCGCGATGATGATCAGCGCGAGCCCGCCCTTGAAGAGCGGGGTGAGGGGGTGCATGCGGTGCCACTCACCGTTCGCGAGCGTCGTGGAACCCTCCTCGACGGGCAGCGGCGCGCTCGGCGCGAAAGGGGGCTGCTGCTCGCTCACAGGCCGGTCCGACGGGTCTCGGCTACCTGGATGAGGGTGTCGCGCAGCGCCTCGGCCGCACCCTGCGTCAGACCGGGGATCTGCACGCCGGTCGTTGCGGCGGCCGTGACCATCTTGAGTTGGGCGATGCCGAACGCGCGGTCGAGCGGCCCCTGCGTGATGTCGACCAGCTGCATGCGACCGTAGGGGACGGCGATCATGCGCTGCCACAGGATGCCCTTGCGGAAGACGATGTCGTCGGCGCGGAGCATGTAGCCGATCGCCTTCGCCTGGCGCGGCAGGATGATGAGGGCGAACACGGTGATGAGCAGGATGATCCCGGCGGGGATCCACACCCACTGCTGATGCAGCACCACGTTCAGCACGACGGCGGCGATCGCGACGATCGCGATGAAGATCACGTTCTGCACGATCTGCGACACGACATAGCGCGGCGAGATCTGGTGCCACGTGCCGTCGAGTTCGAGGCGGGCCTCGTTGCGTGCCGTGCGCAGCTGGGTGTACGTCCCCCTGTCGAGGGCGTCGAGGTCAGTGCCCTCCGCCGGGTTCAGGGGCGCGGTCTCTGGGTTCTGAGTCATCAGGATCCTTCGGCAGGGTGCAGAACTGCTCGGCGACGAGCGCGGCGATCACGAGGACGATCGCGCTTCCGATCAGGGCCAGCATGGCCACAGTCGACCCTACCTGCGGAATGACGGGACGTGACAGGAGGAACACGAGCAGCCCGGCTCCGAACCCGGCCATGATCGCGCCGAGCAGACTCGAGGCCCGCGCGAGTGTCGCCGCTCTGAGTGCGCGGAAGGGATCGATGCGGATGCCCGACCGCACGCTGCGCCGCACCGGCCAGGCGACCCCGAGGGAGGCTGCGCCGATCAGCAGGAGGAGCACCGGAAGCAGGAGCGAGGGGGTGAACGTGACACGTCCCGATGCCGTCAACAGGTGATCGAGCAGGAACCCGCCCCCGCCGGCGAGCAGTGCGAGGACGACGAGCACGCCCGCAGAGGTGCGTCTCATCCCTCGCTCCGGGCCCGCAGTTCCGCCACGAGGTCGGCGACTCTGCCCCGGCCGAGCAGCACCGCGTCCTGGTCGACATCCAGCCACGGTTCGAGCACGAAGAGGCGTTCGGCAGCGCGCGGATGCGGCAGCTGCAGACGCGGTTCGTCGGAGATGACCTCGCCGTACGCGATCAGGTCGAGGTCGAGCGTGCGGTCGCCCCAGCGCTCCCGTCGCTCTCGGCCGTTCTCGTCCTCGATGGCGTGCAGCATCCCGAGAAGGATCTCGGGAGCGAGGCGCGTGGTCACCAGAGCCACGGCGTTGACGTAGCCGGGTGCCTCGGGATCGGGCCCGTCGAGCCGAAGGGCGACGGTCTCGAACAACCGGGAGAGGCGCACCTCGCTGACCAGCGGGAGCCGCGCGATCCTCTCGGCGGCCGCCCTGATCGTGTCGTGGCGGTCGCCGAGGTTCGCGCCGAGGGCGACGACCGCGGTGGTCTCCGGACGTCCGGGACGAGGCGCGGGCATGTCGGGCGGGTTCGCGAGGTTGCGGCTCATACGATCGTGTCCTCCAGCGCGTCAGGCGTTCGGCGGCGATGCACGGTGACCGCCACATCGGTGAAGTCCAGCGCGATCGGCGCATGCGGCTTGTGCACGGTCACGACGACGTCCTGCACCCGACGGTCTTCGAGACCGACGGCGGCGATCCTCTCGGCGAGCGTCTCGATCAGGTTCACCGGTTCCCCGGCCACGACCGCGGCCACCTTCTCGGCGAGCTCTCCGTAGTGCACGGTGTCCCTCACGTCGTCGGAGACGGCAGCCTGCGCGAGCGACAACCGCAGACGAAGATCGATCGTGAACTCCTGCCCGTCGCGGCGTTCGTGCTCGAAGACACCATGACGACCGAAGACGGTCAGACCGGTGAGGACGATCTCGTCGAGGGACTCCATGCTTCTAGCGTACGGGGCCACCCCGATGCGCCCTCAGCCTTCCCAGGCGTGCGCGATCGCGAGGGCGTCGCGCGTGCTCGCCACATCATGCACACGCACGGCCCAGACTCCGGCCCTGACCGCGAGAGCACTGGTCACAGCGGTAGCGAGGTCGCGTCGAGACTCCGACACGTCACCGTCGCTCTCGGCTTCCCGGCGCAGTGCTTCGGCGAGGAACCGCTTGCGCGATGTGCCGATGAGCACGCGCGGCCCGAGGGCGACGATCTCGTCGAGCCCCCGCAGCACCTCCCAGTTCTGCGCGCCCGCCTTGGCGAACCCGATACCCGGGTCGACGATCAGGCGCGATGGGGCGATTCCGGAGGCCGCCGCCTCGCCGATGCGCTCCTGCAGCTCCCCCGCGACCTCGCGGGCGACGCGACGGTACTCGGCGTTCGCGTACATGTCGGCGGAGAAGCCACGCCAATGACCGATCGCGAAATCGGCCCCGGACTCCGCGACGGCCGCGCGCATCTCGGGATCGGCGAGCCCTCCGGAGACGTCGTTCACGATCCTGGCGCCCGCCCGCACGGCCGCAGCCGCCGTCGATGCGCTGAGCGTGTCGATGCTCACGGGAACACCCGCGGCAGCGAGCTGTTCGATCACGGGGATGACGCGCTGCTGTTCGGCCTCGTCGCCGACGCGGTCGGCGCCCGGCCTGGTCGATTCTCCGCCCACATCGAGCACAGCCGCACCCTCGGCTCGCAGTCGCAGTCCGTGGGCGACCGCGCGATCGACGTCGAGATAGCGTCCGCCATCGCTGAACGAATCGGGCGTCACGTTGACGATGCCCCAGATCCCGGTCATCAGCGCGCCGCACCCCCGAGAGGCACCGACGCGCCGATCAGGGTGATGAGCTCCGCTCGGGCGACGGCGTCCGTGTACTCTCCGCGCGCCGCGATAGTGAGCGTCGATGCCTCGGTCTGCCGCCCGCCGCGCATCGTGACGCACCCGTGTGCCGCATCGAGCACGACCAGCACCCCGCGGGTGTCGAGGTGCTCTGCGATCGTGTCGGCGATCTGCTCCCCGAGGCGCTCCTGCACTTGAGGACGTGCCGCGAGGATCTCGACGACGCGCACCAGCGCTCCGAGCCCCACGACCTGCTCCCCGGGGAGGTAGGCGATATGCGCATGACCGGCGAAGGGCAGCAGATGGTGCTCGCAGACGGAGCGGAAGCGGATGTCGCGCAGCAGCACGGCTCCGGAGGGCAGGGTATCCGGTGCGGGGCCGCGGGAGACGCTGATGGTGCGCGCCAGCGGCTCGGCCGGGTCTTCGCCGACGCCCGAGAAGAACTCGGAGTACAGCTCGCCCATCCGCATCGGGGTCTGTTTCAGCCCTGGCCGGTCCGGGTCCTCGCCGATCGCTTCGAGCAGCTCCCTCGTGAGCCGCTCGACGCGCTGCCTGTCGACGGTCACGTCACGCCGTCGCGGGCCGCGGGTGCCCGGCTCCCGCCGAACCCTGCTGCGTGCGCGGCGTTCCGGCCGGAGCCTCCACGGATGCCGCAAGCGAGACGTCCTTCTTCGGCACCTCGATCGGAGGACGCTCGGACACCGGGCGCCCTTCGCTCGACAGCCACAGCGGGCGCTCGGGAAGCTTCTTGATCTCGGTGAAGATCTCCGCGATCTGATTGTGGTCGAGGGTCTCCTCCTCGAGCAGCGCCAAAGCGAGCTTGTCGAGGATGTCGCGGTTCTCGCTGATGACCTCGTACGCCTCGTTGTGCGCCTGTTCGATGAGGGCACGCACCTCGGCGTCCACCCGCTCCGCGACCTTCTCCGAATACTCGCGACCGCGTCCCATGTCGCGTGCCACGAACATGTCGCCGCCCTCGGTGCCCAGCTTGACCGGTCCGACCTGCGTGGTCATGCCGTACTCGATGACCATCTTGCGCGCGATCGAGGTCGCCTTCTCGATGTCGTTCGAGGCACCTGTGGTGGGGTCGTGGAACACGATCTCCTCCGCGACGCGGCCCCCCATGGCGTAGGTCAGCTGGTCCTGGAGCTCGTTTCGGGTGACCGAGTACTTGTCGTCCAGCGGCAGCACCATCGTGTAGCCGAGAGCCTTGCCACGGGGCAGGATCGTGATCTTGGTCACGGGGTCGGTGTAGTTCATCGCCGCCGCCGCGAGCGCGTGGCCGCCCTCGTGGTAAGCCGTGATCAGCTTCTCCTTGTCGCGCATCACACGGGTGCGTCGCTGCGGACCCGCGATCACGCGGTCGATGGCCTCGTCGAGAGCACGGTTGTCGACCAGCTGCGCGTTCGAGCGCGCGGTGAGCAGCGCGGCCTCGTTGAGCACGTTGGCGAGATCTGCGCCGGTGAAACCGGGGGTCTTGCGGGCGACGACTTCGAGGTCGACGCTCTTCGCGAGGGGCTTGCCCTTGCTGTGCACCTCGAGGATCTTCTGTCGGCCCTTGAGGTCGGGCGCGTCCACGCCGATCTGACGGTCGAAGCGACCGGGGCGCAGCAGCGCGGGGTCGAGGATGTCGGGACGGTTGGTCGCCGCGATCACGATGACGTTCGCGTTCGGGTCGAAGCCGTCCATCTCGACCAGCATCTGGTTGAGGGTCTGCTCGCGCTCATCGTTGCCGCCGCCCATACCGGCGCCGCGGTGACGGCCGACGGCGTCGATCTCGTCGATGAAGATGATGGCGGGCGCATTCTCCTTGGCCTGGCCGAAGAGGTCGCGCACGCGAGAGGCGCCGACGCCGACGAACATCTCGACGAAGTCGGAACCGGAGATGGAGTAGAACGGGGCGCCTGCCTCGCCGGCGACGGCGCGGGCGAGGAGCGTCTTGCCGGTTCCGGGAGGGCCGTACAGCAGCACGCCCTTCGGGATGCGGGCGCCGATGGCCTGGAACTTCGCGGGGTCCTGGAGGAACTCCTTGATCTCATGGAGTTCTTCGATGGCCTCGTCGGCACCGGCGACATCGGCGAAGGTGACCGTGGGGGTCTCCTTGTTGACGAGCTTGGCCTTGGACTTGCCAAACTGCATGACCTTGCCGCCGCCACCCTGCATGGACGACAGGAGCCACCAGAACAGCAGGCCGAGCAGCACCAGCGGAAGAAGGAGCGAGAGGAAGCCGTCGAACCAGGTCGCACGAGGAACGGCGTCGTTGAAGCCGTCCTTCGGAGCCGCCTCGTTGATCGCGCTGACCACCTCGTCGGCGCGGGCGTCGACGTAGTAGAACTGCACGTCCTCCGAGCCCTTGAAGGGCTTCGAGAGCGTCATGTCCACGCGCTGGTCGCCGTCGGTGTTCACGACCTTGGCGACCGTCGTGCCGGAGAGCAGCTTGAGCCCCTCCTGCGTCGTGATCTGCTTGGGCGCGCCCAGATTCGAGATCAGCAGGAAACCGCCGAACAGGAGCACGCCGATCAGCGCGACGTAGATCAGCGGATTCCGGGTGAGCTTCTTCACATCCATGATCGGATCAGCGTATCGCGCGCGCCCTAGGGGGTCGCTGTGCGTTCACCCACGGCGTAGCGCGTCGCGGTCGTCAGCTGTAGACGTGCGGAGCGAGCACCGCGACGTCGCGCAGGTTGCGGTAGCGCTCGTCGTAGTCGAGGCCGTATCCGACGACGAAATCGGTCGGGATGTCGAACCCGACGTACTTGCAGTCGATGACGACCTTCGCGGCCTCGGGCTTGCGCAGGAGGGCGAGCACCTCGATCGACTCGGCTCCGCGGGATCCGAAGTTCTCCAGCAGCCAGCTGAGGGTCAGGCCCGAATCGATGACGTCCTCGACGATGAGCACATGCTTGCCGTTCAGGTCGGTGTCGAGGTCCTTGCGGATCTGCACGACACCGCTGGACTTGGTGCTCGCACCGTAGCTCGAGACCGCCATCCAGTCCATCGGCGCGTGGAAGGGCAATGCCCTGGCGAAGTCGGCCATCACCATCACCGCGCCCTTGAGGACGCCGACGAGGACGAGGTCCTTGCCCGCATAGTCCTCTGCGACCTGTGCCGCGAGTTCGTCGAGCTTGGCGAGGATCTGCTCCTCTGTGACGAGAATGCTGGTGAGGTCGTCCTGGATTTCCGCGGCGCGCATGGATCGATTTTAGGCGACGCGATCGGATGCTCGGTCCCGGTGGGTCGGCCGGGAAGGCATCTCCCCCTCCCGCGCCATCCGCACTACTGTGAGCGGTGATGTGGGCGGACGCCCCGACGGAAGGATTCTCCATGGCTCTTGACGACATCCTCAGGCAGGTGCCGATCGACGACATCGCCGAGAAGCTGGGCGTCTCGCGGGACGAGGCCAAGGTCGCGGTCGAGCAGGGCGGTGCGGTGCTGCTCGGCGGGCTCGCGCAGAACGCCCGGACCGACGAGGGCTCGGCCGCGATCCAGAACGCGCTGAAGAAGCACGAGGGCAGCGCCGGCGCCGCGAAGGTCGACGACATCGATCAGGCCGACGGCGGCAAGATCGTCGCGCACATTCTCGGTTCGAAGGAGAAGGAGGTCACGAAGGAGCTCACCGAGTCGAAGGCGACCCCCGGCATCGACTTCGGCAAGCTCCTGCCGATCCTCGCCCCCATCGTGATGGGTCTCATCGCGAACGCGAGCAAGGACAAGGCCGCGAAGGCGGATGCCGGCGCGGAGAGCTCGGGAGGCATCGGTGACCTCATCGGGGGCATCCTCGGTGGCGGCGACAAGGGCGGCTCCTCCGGCGGCGGCATCGGCGACGTGATCGGCGGGTTGCTGGGCGGTGGCAACAACGGCTCCGCCGGCGGCGGCATCGACCTCGGAGGGATCCTCGGCGGCCTCTTCGGCGGCAAGAAGTAGAGAGCTTCCGCGCTGAGCGCGTTTCGTCTCGCGAAGACGCCACAGGCGCCCGAGACGAAACGCGCTCAGCGACCGGATGCCGTGAAGACGATGCGGCCGCCCTGTCGCACGACCGAGCACTCGGGGAGGTCGATCGGTCCCTGGCCGCTCCAGTCGGTCACCAGTCGCGCGACCTCGATGGTCTGCACCCGCGTCAAGCTCACCCCGAACTCGCTGTCGACGACGAGGCGGATGATCCTGTTGCGCAGCGCCGCCGGGTTCGCGGCGAGCGCCGCCACGCTGACCGAGATGCCCGCCTCCGCGTGCTCGACGATGTCCTCGATGGTCTCGTGGATCATCTCGTCGAACGCCTCCGCGTCCTCCCGCAGCTGCTCTGCCGTGCGGGCGAGGGCCTCGGCGATGCCGGGACCGAGCTCGGCCTCGATCACGGGGAGCACGCGCTCGCGCACCCGGACCCTCGCGTAGCGGCCATCGATGTTGTGCGGGTCATCCCAGGGGTCGAGGGCCGATGCCGCGCAGAATGCCCGCGTCGTCTCCCGGCGCACCCCGAGCAAGGGGCGTACCCACCGCACGCCGTCGTCGTCCTCCCGCACCGGCGCCATCCCCTGCAAGCTCGCGGCGCCGGAGCCGCGGGCGAGTCCGAGGAGCACTGTCTCCGCCTGGTCGTCGAGGGTGTGCCCGAGCAGCACCGCGGCGGCACCGACATCGATGGCCGCATCGCGAAGAACGCCGTAGCGGGCATCGCGAGCAGCGGCTTCGGGCCCTCCCTCTCCGGCGACGTCGACGCGCACGATCAGGGGGTCGAGGCCCAGCTCGGCTGCCGTACGCGCTGCGCCGGAGGCGACCTCCGCGGAATCGTCCTGCAGGCCGTGATCGACCGTCAACGACGCCGCACGGATACCGAGCTTGGGTGCTTCGAAGGCGGTGGCCGCGGCGAGCGCGAGCGAGTCCGCGCCGCCAGAGAGGGCGACGATGACCGTCGATCCTTCGGGGAGTTCGGCGAGCGCTGTGCGCACGGCGAGGCGGATCTCGGCGATGGCGGGAGGAAGTGACGGCACCCGTCCACGCTAGGGCACTCCCCTGCCCGGCGCTCCTCCCATCCGCGTGCGCACGGCGACGCGGCGCTGTGGCGGGGCTATCCTGACGCCGTGACCGACAACACGCGTACACGTCCGTTCCGGACCGAGAGGTTCAAGGCATTCGTCGACGCCGTCGTGGCGATCGCCATGACGCTGCTCATCCTGCCCCTCATGGAGTCGGTCTCCGAGGCCGCATCCGGCCACATGAGCACGTCCGAGTTCCTGGACGAGCATTCGGGGCAGCTGCTGAGCTTCGGGCTGAGCTTCCTCCTCATCGCCACGTTCTGGATGGGACACCACCGCCAGTACCGGGACGTGGAGCGGATCACCGGACCGCTGTTGTGGATAAACGTCGCGTGGATGGCCACGATCGTCTGGTTGCCGGTCCCCACCGCGATGATCGGCCAGATGGACACCGACGCGCTGCAGGCCGTGGTGTACATCGGCACGCTGATCATGACCCAGGTCACCACCCTCGCGGGCTGGCTCTATCTGGCGCGTCATCCCGAACTCGGCGAGGTGTCGACCGAGACCATCCGGTTGGGGGCGATCGGCGACCTCGCGGCGATCATCCTGTTCGCCGCCGCACTCGTCATCGCGGTCGCCGCCTCGCCGAACGGATACGCCGGTCTCTTCCTGCTGCTCCTGAGCGACCCGATGAGCCGACTGCTGAATCGTCTGTTCCGCAGACGATCGAATGACGACGACGTGCCGACCGTCGACGCAGGGTCCTGAGCACGCCGGGTCCTGAGCACGCCGCCCCCCGGGCGCGCGAGCGCCGCGGGTAGGCTAGTCCGCGGCATCCAACCGAACTTTCCTGAGGAGCACACGCATGGGCGCACACGACGCCGTCATCGAGATTCCGCGCGGCAGCCGCGTGAAGTACGAGGTCGACCACGAGACCGGACGAGTGCACCTCGACCGTGTGCTCTACACGACCTTCGGCTACCCGGCCGACTACGGCTACTTCGACAACACCCTCGGCGAGGATGGCGACCCGCTCGACGTGCTCGTGCTGCTCGACCACGCCATCTACCCCGGTGTCGTCGTCGAGGTCCGTCCGGTGGCCGTGCTGAAGATGAGCGATGAGGCCGGCGGAGACGACAAGCTCGTCGCCGTGCTCTCGAAGGACCCACGCTGGGCGCACATCCAGGACATCGACGACATCGCCGAGTACACGAAGAAGGAGATCTCGCACTTCTTCGAGCACTACAAGGACCTCGAGCCCAACAAGTGGGTCAAGGTCGACGAGTGGGGCAACGCCGTCGAGGCGCAGCGCATCCTCGACGAGGCCATCGTCCGCTTCGGCGAGCAGGGCCACTGACCCTCCGCCTGCACGAAGAAGACCCCCGGTTCCGCTCAGCGGCCGGGGGTCTTCTTCGTGCAGAGGTGAGAGCTGGTCAGGCGGAGACTCCGCGTGCCCCGAGGAAGGCCACGGGGTTCACGGGGCCACCGTTGACGTAGACCTCGAAGTGCAGGTGGCAACCGAACGAGCGGCCCGTGTTCCCCGCGTAGGCGATGACCTGACCGGAGCTGACGCTCTGCCCCCTGCGGACGAGGATGCCGCCGTCACGGATGTGGGCATAACCGGTTCCGACACCGCCGCCGTGCTGGATGCGGATGTAGTTGCCATAGCCGTCGTTGGGCCCCGCGTAATCGACCGTGCCCGAATTCGCAGCGTAGATGGGCGAGCCGCAGCCGTTGGCGAAGTCGGTGCCGTAGTGAAACGACGAGGAGCAGCCCTGAGAGCCGCACTGCACGGAACGGGGTCCGTATCCCGAACTCTTTCCTCCGCCGTGCGGGCGGCACCAGCCACCGCTGCCCTGGCTTCCGCCACCGCCACCACCACCGCCACCACCCGCAGCGGCTGCGGCCGCAGCCGCTGCGCGCTCGGCGGCTTCGCGTTCGCGACGGGCCTTCGCCTCGGCTTCGACACCGGCCTGGTAGCCGGCGACCGTCTGGGTGGTCGCGTCCTTGAGAGCGGCGAGCTGCGCCTGCATCGTGGCGAGGTTGGCCGACTGCTCGTCCAGAGCGGCCTGAGCCGCATCCGCCGCCTGCTGAGCCGCGACCATCTTCTCTTCGGCGACCTTCTGCAACCGGTCGCGCTCGTTCCGCGCGACGACGGCCTGATCGCTGAGGGACTGCGCGGAGTTGCGCGCCGCGACAGCCTTGTCGTAGACCGACTGGTTGTACTCGAGGAGCTTGTCCATCGTGCCCAGGCGCGCGAGCAGCTCATCGGCGTTGCTCGCCGACCCGGCGAAGAACAGCTCCATCGACGTGTCGTCGCCGCCGTTGCGGTAGAGCTGGGCGGCCACCTGGCCCGCCTTGCGCGCCGAGCTGTCGGCGACCCCCGCCTGTTCGTCGGCCTTCGCCTGCATGGAGTCGGCCTCGGTGGCCGCAGCGAAGTAAGCCTGCTGCGCGTCGTAGAACTCCTGGGACGCGACCTTGGCCGCGGCCTGGGTCTCGGCCACCTTCTGCGTGAGCGACTGGATCAGTCCCTCGATGCGCGAGACCTCCGCGGCCTTGGCCGCTTCATTGCTCTTCGCGCGCTGCACGTCGTCCCAGCTCGGGTACGTGGCGGCATAGGCGGCGGAGACGCCGTTGGTGATGCCGAACGCGCTCAGCGCGACGACGCCGAGCGCGCCGATGCCGAGGGCTCCACGACGGCTGATGCCGTTCTTGCCGAACGCACGGCGTTCGGTCGGGCTGGGCGCGCAGCCGCAGTCCTCGGACGCCGCAGCAACTGCAGCGTCCAGCGTGATCTTGTCGTTCACACGGCCCCTTCCGCCGGTTTCACAGTTGCCACACTAACAACAACCTTCACATCCGCACCAGGGGGCATGGCGGCGTCTTCGTCCACTCCCGACACGTCGATCGTGCCCCCGGAACACGCCCGGGTTGCGGCGCCGCGCCCTCGATTCGCGATTTGCCCGAAACATCCCTTATGCTTGAGCGTCGGCAAGGAAGTCCCCCGGGACTGACTCGGCCCCATCGTTTAGCGGCCTAGGACGCCGCCCTTTCACGGCGGTAGCACGGGTTCGAATCCCGTTGGGGTCACACCTTCCGATATAATTGAAAACAAGTATGGCCCTGTAGCGCAGTTGGTTAGCGTGCCGCCCTGTCACGGCGGAGGTCGCGGGTTCAAGTCCCGTCAGGGTCGCTCCGTGCGATGAGCTCTTTCTTCGGAGAGGGCTCTTCGTCTAGGACGCGACAGGTTCGCCGGTCGCGCGGCTCTGTAGCTCAGTTGGTAGAGCGTTCGACTGAAAATCGAAAGGTCACCGGATCGATGCCGGTCGGAGCCACACGGCTGATCATTACAATCAGCCCAGAAACCCTCGCCTAGCTTCTACATGGCGGGGGTTTTGCTTTTCCCTGGTGAGAGTCGGACCGAACCGCTCCGGACGGAACTCTCGACGTCCGCACGGTGCACGTCGTCGGCTACAGCGCGTCCTTCGCCTCCCGAGCCAGGTCCAGAGCATCGGTGGCTGCTTCCGCTCGTGTCGCCGCGTCGGCCCGACTCTGTTTCGCTTCCGGAAGGACGCGCTCCACCCGCGCCAGCTCGGCACGAGTCCGCGACATTTGAGCATCGAGCTCCGCAGCGCGCGCGGCGAGCTCGTCGTTCCGGGCCTGCAACTCCTGAAGTGCCTTGTCACGCGTCGTGAGCTCCCTTTCGGCGGATGCCTGCTCCTTCTCCGCCGCGACGACCGCGCGCTCGGCCTCGCGTCGAGCGCGACGGGTCTGCAGCTCATCCGCCGGAGGCGGCTCAGACGCAGACTCGAGCTCGGGCACGTCCCCCGCCACGGCGTCGCGGATGTCGTTCTGCGTCGACGCGGGGGTGAGAGCACGCGACAGTCGGCCTGAGGCGACTGCTGCCGCCGCTGCCGGATTGAAGAACGCAGCGGAGATGGTCTGCTCGACCGCCTGGAGGGTTGAGGGCGTGACCCGCTCCCCATGCGACGCAGCCAACTCCCCCGCGTCCTGAGAGAGCTTCCTCGTCAGCAGACGGCGCTCTCTGCCGAGCGTCGCCACATCGAGATCCTCCTGCGCCTCGCGCAGCTCTCGCGCCAGCTGCAGGGCCATCCGCAGCCGGCCGGACCGCTCCCGCGCGAAGACGTTCACAACCCAGGCCGCGATCGATGGCTTCCGCACGGCGAGGATTCGCGACCCGAGGTCCGGGGCGACCTCCGCAGCGCGGGCGCTGCGCGACGAGACGAAAGCTCCCGGAGGCCCGCAGTACAGCTCCGTCACAATCTCCTCGAATGTGACACCGACCATGCGCCCACGATACGCCGCGGCTCGCTCAGCGGCAGGCGCTACTCCGCGTCAGGGGCGGTTATCCGAGGGCAAGGTGGTCGGCCCAGTCCGAACTGATCAGTTTTCGAGTCCCGAACATCCCATCGCCGCGCCCCGGATAGAGATACAGCTCGCCCGCGGGCGTACGGCCGAGCAGATCGACGCGACCGTCCCCGTCGTAGTCCACCCCGCCGAGCACCGCCGTGAACTCGACCCACCCTTCGCCGACGACGCGCCTGGCCGCGAACCCATTGGGCACGCCCGGATAGAAGTCGAGGCTCCCGGTTTCGGTGACCCCGATGAGGTCGCCTCGGCCGTCGCCGTCGAAATCGCCGCCGATCAGGAAATGGGCGCTCGACCAGTTGCTCTCCGGGAATGTCACGTGTGCGCTCCCGAACCCTCCAGCACCGTTGCCCTGATAGATGGTGAGGACGCCAGACGGAGCGACGGCGATGACGTCCTGTCTTCCGTCGCCGGTGTAGTCCGCTCCTGACGTGACGTGAAGCGTCTCGTACCACCCGGTGCCCACACTCACTGGCGGCGCGAATCCGCCCGAGCCGTTGCCCGCATAGAACTCCAGCGCACCATCAGATCGGGCTGCGAAGATGTCCCCTCTGCCGTCACCGTTGAAATCCACGTGCGTGACATGTCTCCGGGTATTGCCCCACCCGTTGAAGACGGTGATCGCAGGATGAAAGCTTCCCCCTCCCGTCCCCGGCCGATAACGGAGGTCGCCGTTCCCGGCGACGAGCAGCAGGTCGGCCTTCATATCGCCGTTGAAATCGGCCGATGCGGCCACAGGGCCCGTTCCGAGACCGGGAAGGAAGAGGGGGATCAGGCTTCCCCGGGTGACGTTCGCGAGACAGGTGAACCCGTTGTTGATCGCGGTGTAGACCGCCCCGTTCCGCCGTACCTCGAAGTGCAGATGGTAGGCCGGAGAGTTGCCGGTGTTGCCGACGACTCCGATCTGCTGCCCGCGGACCACGGGAGTACCCGGTGCATACGTTCCGGGTGAAGCCATATGGGCGTATCTGGTGACATAGCCACCGGGATGTTCGACGTCGGTGTAGTTCCCGTAGCCGCTGTTCACCGTTCGCGACTTGATGATTCCGTCGTAGGCGGCGACGATCGGTGCCCCGCCGGGGGCGGAGATGTCGATACCCTCATGCGCCCGGTAGTTCCCACGACAGCCGTCCCCGACCTTCGATTGGATGTTCCCCGACGCTGGATTGACCATCTGGCCGTCGGTCGCAGCGAGTGCAGGAGTGCTCGTGGACAGCGAAGGTGCCAGCGCTCCGACGATGACCGCGAGTACTGCGGCGAACCCGATGCGCCCGAGACGCACACGGGAGGAGCGCTTCATCTCGACAGATCCCTCTTGCTCGTCGGCCCCAGGAGCGCCATGCCCACCGCCGACACCGTATCAGGGCGACGCAACTGCCGGTATCCGCGTCGCCGAGGAGTCGGAGGATCGCCGGGCGAGCCAACGTCACCCCGCGCTCACAGCAGGTCGTACTCGCCACCATACGGCACCGCACTGTCGCCGGTGTCGCGCGCGTCGAACTCCACCGTCTCGACCGAGATCACGACCTGGGTCGCCGCGGTGATGAGCACGCTGACCGATCGATTGCCCACCACGACGAATTCGACGAACCCTCCTCCGGCGCGCATCGCCTCTTCCATGCGCCCTCTCAGCTCGGCGACGTCCTGACCCTGAGCCAGGAAGAATTCCGATTCGTTGAGCGCAATCCGCGTCCGCGCCATCGTCTGCACCTTGCCCTCCACTCGTTGTCACTCCGCTGTCGTCATGCTGCGACGGTATCGAGGGGATCACCTCTCGCAGAGGGGGTTGCGCACAGACCTCAGAAGAGGCAGTACGCGCGCGGTGTAGCGTGCTCTCATGGGCAGACTGCGCTACGACGGGACTTCCGATCCGATCCTCATCGAGGACGCGACGCTGGCGCACCTGAAGATCGTCATCTCGACGAAGCTCCGCCGCCAGGAGAGCTTCATGATGACGTGGCGACCCGTCACCGACGGCGTCGACAAGCGCGCCACCGTCTGGATCCACCCGGCGATCCCACTCCAGTTCGGGTACGACGCGGCGGAGCAGCCGCCCATCGACCCCCGGCTGATCGCGGAGATGATGCAGGCCCTCAACGCCTCGGGCGAGCTGGTCCTCGACCACCTGGTCACCCCCGTCTGACGTCGCTCCCCGACCGCACCGGAGCACACGCGGATCCGGATACGCTGTGCCCGTGGACCCCGCCCCCTACCTCCTTCTCGGCCTGCCGATCCTCGCGTTGATCGTCGGCGGCCCGCTCCTGAGGAAACGCTTCAGCCGGGGTGCCTCCGAAGCCGGTTCGAGAGCGGGGAAGAGGTTCGCCTCGGACCGGCTCGACACAGCCCTCGGCGTGCTCGGCACCACGCTGGTGATCCAGGCGCCCGAAGGTCGTGCTCGCGAGATCGTGGCGTCGGCGATGGTGGAGAAGGAGCGGGAGTACGTCATCCGCGATGACGGCGCCTACGGCATCCGGTTCGTCGAGCCGGACGACACCGTCGTGCGGCTCATCCCCGTCGCCGAAGGCACCCGGCTGCAGATCGAGACGTTCCGTGAGTACTTCGGTTTTCCGCAGACGGTGCAGCCCTGGGTCGATCTGCGGGAGCGCATCGCGTCCGCGGCACGAGCCCAGGGGATCTCGGTCGCCGACGGACCACCTGTCCGGTACACACGCGGCGACCCTCTCGACGACCGGAACGCGCGCTGGATGCGCGACACGTGACCTGCCCGGCACCGCGATCTCCGTCTCCGCCCGCGGGAGCAGAAGACGGGCGCGCAACTCACAGCCGACGCAACTAGGCTGGGGAGCGCGCCCTGCCCGCCGGGCTCCGCCGGGTCATGGTGGTGGCGTGCGCCCTGACGACCTCCTCCGGTCCACACGGTCCCGACTGTCGGGACGGAGCCGCCGCTCCCGGTGTGACCACGCCAGAAAGGCTAGAACCATGAGCGAATCCCCCGGAACCGCCGACCGCGATGGCGAGCGCTCCCCGGACTTCTTCGATCAGCTGATCGAGACCACCCCGCGCGACCAGCAGGGCGCCTTCACCGTCGGCTTCCGCGGCTATGACAAGGCAGAGGTCGACGCCGCGCTGGCGACCCTTCGCAATCAGCTCAAGCAGGCCGCCGCCGACGTCGCCGAGGCGCAGGCCCGTGAAGAGGACGCCGTCGAAGCCGTGCGTGAAGAGGAGCGCAAGGCCCGTGAGGCCCTCGAAAGTGAGCTGACTGCCGCCAAGGTCAAGGCGTTGGACGCCGAGCAGCAGGTCGCGACGCTGACGTCCGAGCTCGTCGATGCCCCGCAGCCCGACGGGGAAGAGGCACCGTCCCGTCAGCAGTTCGAGGCGATCCTGCGGGTCGCCGAAGAGCAGGCGAACGTCCTCATCCAGAACGCGGCGGTGCAGGCCGACCGTCTGATGACCTCCGCCCGTGAGGAGGTGGCCGCGCAGCGTGCCGAAGCCGAGGCCGACGCCGAGCGGATCACCGCCCAGGCGCAGCGCGACGCCGACCAGGTGCGCCTGAAGATGGACACCGAGTACACGGCACACGAAGCGCGCATCGAGCGCGAAGCCGCACACGCAGCGGAGAAGGTGAACCAGGCGGCGCAGGAGGCCACGGCGATCCGCACGGAAGCCGAGAAGGGCGCGGCCGCGCTGCGCTCCCTCGTCACGCGCGAGACCACCCAGCTGCGTGCCGACGCCGAGCGCGACGTCCGCGACATGAACGCGCGCGTGCTGGAATTCGAGGAGACCCTCACCCGCCGTCAAGACGACGCGCAGCAGGAGTTCCTCGTGCTGCACAATCAGGCTGTGGCCCACGCCGAGCGCATCACCAATGACGCGAACGAGCAGGTCACCGCATCGCTCGAGCATGCCCAGCGCATCTCGGCACGCGCCGAGGACTACGAGCGTCTGACCCGCTCGCAGGCGCAGGCGATCGAGGCCGAAGCCCAGGTCCGTGCGCGCGAGACCCTCGAGCGCGCTCGCGCGAAGGCGCAGAAGATCGTCGACTCGGTCACCGCCCACACCACGGCGGTACTGCACGACGCAGAGGACCGCACCCGTCAGCTGCGGTGGCAGCAGCAGCAGCTGTCGAGCTTCATGGCCGAGGTGCGCGAGCTGATCCGCCCCGACGGCATCTTCTCCGACGAGGCACTGCCGACGGAGCTCACCGGAGCGGATGCACCCGTCACCGCAGCACCTGCAGAGGTCGCCGACCAGGTCGCCGCAGCCGAGACGCCGGAGGAGACCTTCCTCGGTGACGAGGTGCTCGAAGACGAGCTCGACGACGATCGCCCCCTCGAGAAGATCACGATCGACGTGGTGGAGACCAAGAAGAAGTCCTCCAAGTAGACGCACACACGACAGAGGCGCGAGCAGGAATTCCTGCTCGCGCCTCTGTCGTCCCCGGGCTGATCAGGGCCCGGTGAGATCGGGGGCTACGCCCGGCCGAACTGTGCGACTGCCGGGCAGTCGAAGGGATCGGCACCGGCAGACAGTCCGACGCGGTTCAGGTACTCGATCACGATCATGTACGAGCGGCCGAGGCTGGTCTCCGTGTACGGCACGTCATTCGCCGCGCAGTAGTCGCGCACGATCTCGCGCGCCTTCGCCAGGTGCGGTCGCGGCATGCTCGGGAAGAGGTGGTGCTCCACCTGGTAGTTCAGCCCGCCCATGAGCCAGGTCGTCCACCATCCGCCGCTGATGTTGCGGGAGGTGCGCACCTGCTTGGTGAAGAAGTCGAGACGGGCGCCGGGCTCGATGATCGGCATGCCCTTATGGTTCGGCGCGAACGCTGCGCCCATGTAGACGCCGAACACCGCGAACTGCACGCCCATGAAGGCGAAGGCCATTCCGAGCGGGAGCATCATGAACACGGGCACCAGGATGAGGGCGAACCGCAGCGCGATGATGCCGAGCTCGGTCCAGCGTCCCTTGACGTTCTTCGTCGTCGTGAGGTACTTCAGCCCGAGGAAGTGGAGGTTCAGCCCCTCGAGCGTCAGCAGCGGGAAAAACAGCCACCCCTGCTTGCGGGTGATCAGCTTGATCAGGCCCTTCGCCTTCGCGGCGTCTTCTTCGAGGAACGAGATCGTGTCGACCTCGATGTCGGGGTCCTTGCCGACCTGGTTCGGGTTGCCGTGGTGCTTGGTGTGCTTCGAATCCCACCAGGAGTAGCTCATGCCGATGCTGGCGATCACGATGCGGGCGAGCTTGAAGTTCGCCGGCCCCGTGGAGAGGATCTGACGGTGGGCGGCTTCGTGGCCGAGGAAGGCGATCTGCGTGAGGACGATGCCGAGGCCCGCGGCGATGAGCAACTGGAACCAGCTGTCACCGAGCAGGATGAAGCCGGTGATGAGGCCGCCGAGCGCCACAGCGACACCGGTGGCCACGAAGATGTAGAACCACTGGGTGCGCTGAAGCAGCCCGGTCTCCTTGACGACCTGCGAAACCTGCTTGTACGCCTTCGCCATGGGAGGGAAGTCCGCGTTACCGGAATACGTCTGACGAATCGGACCCAGCGTTGCCGCGGTCGGTTCGATCTGTGTGATGGAGATGATCTTCTCCTGACGATCGGAGCCCTTGAGCTGTGAAAGCCCAAGGCAGCTGCCCAACGCTTACCTCACAGTAGCCCTAGCTCTATACGCGTCAGGGAATACATCGGAACCTCTCGCCGAGCCCCCAGTCACGGGCGGGCGTGCAGGGGTTCCCGCCACGCTCAGGCGCGAGCGCGGCGGGTCCGGCGACGCCAGGCGCGCGGCACAATCGTCGGGAAGACGGATCCGCGCCGCTCGGAACGGACCGCGTCTTCGAGCGCGCGGAAGGCGTCGTCGAGCGTGTCGAAGACGCCGAGCTCGGCGCCGTGGTTGTCGCGCACGAGGTGCGCAGTGCCATCGAACTCGACGAAGCCGGCGAACTCGCCGTCGCGCGTCGCGACGTGCACATCGGTGTCGGCCTGCTTCCAGGTCAACGGGTCGGACGGGGGAAAGGTGGTGGTGCTCATGGTGATGCTCATTGCTGTGTGGCGGACACGCGTGGGCGCTCCGCAAGATGTGAGACCGAGGGCGGATTCCGCACGCATCGATGTGCGCGGTCCGTAATGGCCCTGATCAGTGGCGACGTGGCGGCCGAGAGGGGCGATGCACACACGCTGCACCATAACTATAGCAGATCGATCCCACAGGCCTCTCATCGCCGTTCGCTGCTCAGTTCGACGGCGGCTGTCCCCCACCGCCGGGACCACCCTGCCCTCCGCTCATCGCCGGAGCAGTCGCGGTGTCGACACCCACCACGAGGGTTCCCGCATACCCGTCCCGCACGCTTCCGGTGACCGCGGCCAGCTGCAGCGCAGCGGAATCGTCACCGAAGACGTTGTCGCTCGCCAACGTGATCTGCGCGAGGTTGCTCGCGGATCCGTCGTAAGCGGCCTCGGCGTAGACATCCGTGCATGCCGCCTCGGGGAGCGCCAGCTGCGACGTGGCGATGGCCGCGGTCGAATCGGTGATCGACCCGACGTCGGGATACACCTCGAAGTGGATGTGGGGCCAGCGCCCCGAGTAGCATCCCGGGAACACCGAGGTGAACGAGACCCTGCCGTCCGCATCCGCCACCTGCACGCCGCGCAGGTACGTCACGTCCTCCAGGCCGGAGGAGTACATCGAGTACCCACCCTGCGCCGTGCAGTGCCACGCGTACACCGCGACTCCGGCGAAGGGCACTCCCCCGTTCGCGAGATCGAACACCTGCAACTCGAACGTGAGCGGAACGCCGTCTGCCGTCGCCCCGCCGTCGATCGACGACCGGATGTCCTGACGGACGATCCCCGCGTCCTCCAGCACGTCGGGGCCGTTCGAGCCGTCGCCGGGGTAGGGGCCCGCCGTCTCGTCGGGGATCTCACCCACGCCCGCGACATCGCCGCTGGAAGTCCCCGCGGTCGCGCTCGGCGTGGCGGCGCTCGTCGATCCGCCCGATGCCGCCGGCGCGCAGGCCGCGAGGACGACGGCGCCGAGCCCGATCCCCGCGAGTCCGAGCACCCCGCGCCGGCTCAGCAGCGTACGGATGTCGAAGGCTGCCCCCTGATCGACCACCTCCTCGTCCACACGGTCGAGCAGACGCCCCTCGTAGGCGGGACCGTCAGGGGTCTGGGTGGGTTCCGGGATGCTCATGATCTGTCTCCTCGTCGACGGGCGTCTGGCGCCTATCCCCAGCGTCGCGGAGCTTCCGATCAGAACCCTCTGTCCGCGCTATGCCTTGTCTATGCGCGTGGCGTCCATGCGCGTGGACTCCACGGGAGGATGAAGCACCAGCACCACCACGACCACGACAAGGACGAGCGCGGTGAGGGTGACAGGGATCGGCAACACCGGATCGAGCAGCACCAGCAGGGCGCCGAGAGGAACGACCGTGTTCACCACGCGATCGGCGTTCTGGCGGATCGCGATCCACCAGATGCCCACGAGGAAGATCGCGATCGGGATCGTCACCGTGAACGAGGCCGCGAGGTTCGACAGGTGGCTCTTCCCGGTCAGCACGTCGATCTCGACCTCGATCCCGGCCGAGAAGGCCGCCGCCGCGGCGAAGACGAAATAGTGCGTATAGCCGTAGCGCAGCGAGCGGCCGAAGCTCGTGATCGCACGGTGATGCGGGGGCCAGAAATAGATCCACCACAACGACGCCGTGACCACGAGCGTGAGGACGGAGATCGCGATCAGCGGGCCGAGACTCTCGACCTCGTGAAGCGCATCGATGATGGCGTTCGCGGATGCGAGAAGGCTCTCACCGAGCACGATCAACGTGAACAGCCCGTAGCGCTCGGTGATGTGGTGCGGATGCCACGGCGTCTGCCTCCGGAATTCGGCGAACACCGGAACACTGATCTCGATGAGGGCGAAGACCACGAAGGCGGCGAACTGCAGAGGTCCCGCCGGGATCAGGAGGAACAGGATCCACAGCACCTGGACCGCGGCGATGCCGAACGCGTACCGGCGCGTCGCCGAACGCAGTTCACCGGCCGATCGTGACGCTCGCAGCCATTGCGCCACCATCGCCACGCGCATCACGACATATCCGAGTACCGGGATGGTGAAGTCGCTCTCGTTGAACGCCGCGGGGATGCCGGCGGCGAAGACGAGGACTCCTCCCATCTGCACGAACGTCGTGACGCGATAGAGCCAGTCATCGGTGTCGAACGACGTGGCGAACCAGGTGAAGTTCATCCAGGCCCACCAGATCGCGAAGAACAGCATCGCGTAGGAGGTGACCCCGTGCAGGAAATCCCCTTCGCTGAGGGCATGGTGCAGCTGTGCGGAGGCGATGCTCACCGCCACGACGAAGACCAGATCGAAGAAGAGTTCGAGCGGGCTCGCGGTGCGATGCGGCTGAGAAGGGTCGCGCGGCAGCATCGTTCGGAGCTGGAAGCGTGGAGTGTCGGTGTTCGCGGTCACCGCGACAGGATAGCCCCCGACCAGGCGCTCCTCGCCGCCCCCGTTCGTCCATTCACCAGAATTACCTTCCCGTGGCGACGATGTTCCGCTACAGTGGATCAGGTCTGCAGTGCCTGCTGTCAGCGCTCACCGTGTGGGACGGTGAGAACGCACTCCGTGATGTGGGAATCACGGAGAGTTTCAGCAGGACCCGAGGGGTCGGGACGCAGACGAATGCCGTGAACGTGGGGTTCATGGTCTGGGGAAACTGGGGAAACACATGTCGCACTGGGGATTTTTGCGTACATTCACGGCTCACGAGGCCTCGGCATGACTTCCGTCGAGGATGCTCTGAGCATCGCTCGGACGGGCTTCGTGCCGGTCGCGGCTCCGCGAGCTGCCAAGTCGGTGACGCGCACGGTGGTCACACCGCGTGCTTCGGCGACTCTGGAAAGACGCCGTCAGTGGGAGCGTCGCTATCGGATGCGTCTGCGGACGACGGATGCAGCTGTCATCCTGTTCGCGCTCGGTCTGACGGCAGCGGTCCAGCTGGCCTCCGGCGTCTCCGGGCTCGAGGTCATGCGCGACGGCATTCCGCTCGCCGCGCTGTGGTACCTCATGCTCAGCGCGATGCACACGCGGGACGCCGCGTTGTTCCGCGCTAGTGCCACCGAGTATCGGGGCGTCGTGCACGCCTCCGGACTCGCCTTCGGGATCATCGCCATCGTGGCGGTCCTGCTCGCATGGAAGTCGATGCAACTGACGCTGCTGCTGGGGCTGCCCGTCGGTGTGCTGACTCTTCTGGTGACCAGGTGGCTGTGGCGCCACTGGCTGCAGAAGCAGCGCTCCCAGGGGAGGTTCGCCTCCCGCACTCTCGTCGTCGGCAACAGGGACGACGTGGAGTATGTGGTCCGGACGCTGCACCCGATCGGCGCATCCGGCTACAAGGTGGTCGGCGCGACGCTGCTCGACGGCAACGCGCGCGACATCGTGATCGACGACACGAGGTTCCCGGTTCTGGGGAACGTGAACTCCGTGTCGTCGGTCGCGGCCGAAGTCGGTGCAGACACGATCATCGTGGCGAGCCGCCCCGAGGGTGAGCCCGAGTTCGTCAAGCAGCTGAGCTGGCAGCTCGAAGGGACCGCTGCCGAGCTCGTGCTGTCCAGCCGACTCACCGATGTGGCGGGTCCCCGCATCTCCTTCGCCCCGGTGGAGGGCCTGCCGCTGATCCAGGTGCAGATCCCCACCTACGAAGGCGGCCAGCACCTCCTGAAGCGTGCACTGGACGTCGCCGTGGCGACGCTGGCGCTGATCCCGATCGGTCTGCTGGCTCCCGTGCTCGCCGTGCTCATCAAGCTGGACTCCCCCGGTCCGGTCTTCTTCTTCCAGGAGCGCGTCGGCCGTGACGGTCGCCGCTTCAGGATGGTCAAGTTCCGCTCGATGAAGACGGATGCCGAGCAGCAGCTCGCCGCCCTCAAGGAACAGAACCAGGGCGCCGGGCTCCTCTTCAAGATGAAGGACGACCCGCGCGTCACCCGCGTCGGCAAGGTTCTGCGCAAACTCTCTCTCGATGAGCTGCCGCAGTTCTGGAACGTCCTCATCGGCGACATGAGTGTGGTCGGGCCGCGCCCGCCGCTGCCCAGCGAGGTCACCGACTACGACGGCACCGTCTTCCGGCGCCTCTACATCAAGCCCGGCATCACCGGTCTGTGGCAGGTCTCCGGGCGAAGCGACCTCTCCTGGGATGAGAGCGTCCGCCTCGACCTGCGGTACGTCGAGAACTGGTCCGTGATGAACGACCTGCAGATCATGTGGCGTACCGCCAAGGTCATGGTGCAGCCCAGCGGGGCATACTGATCGGATGAGCAATTCGAACCGCCTCACCATCGCGATGGTGGGGACCCGAGGAGTGCCCGCGGCCTACGGCGGTTTCGAAACCGCCATCGAAGAGGTCGGACGCCGACTCGCGGACCGCGGACACGATGTCGTCGTGTACACCCGCGGCTCCGAGCGGCGTGAGAAGGAGTACCTAGGCATGAGGGTCGTGCATCTTCCTGCCGTCCCCGTGAAGCAGATCGAGACGCTGAGCCACACCGGGCTGTCGGCGTTGCACCTCGTGTTCCGCCGGCGTCCCGACGCGACGTTCGTCTTCAACGCGGCCAACTCGCCGTTCCTGCCCCTCTTCCGGCTGCGTCGTGCACCGGTCGCGCTGCACATGGACGGTCTCGAATGGCGACGCTCCAAATGGGGGCCACGAGGCAAGGCCTACTACCGCTGGGCCGAGCAGTTCGGGGTACGCACGGCAGATGCTCTGATCGCCGATGCGCCGGGGATCGCCGACTATTACCGGCACCAGTTCGATGTGCCCACCGAACTCATCCGCTACGGCGCCCCCATCCTCGACGAGCTTCCCGAACGCGGCGTGGCCGAGATGGGGCTCAGCACGAAGGGCTATCACCTCGTCGTGGCGCGGTTCGAGCCGGAGAATCACGTGCTGGAGATCGTGGAGGGCTACCGAGACAGCGACGCGAAGCTCCCTCTCGTGGTCGTGGGCTCCGCGCCGTACAGCGCGGGATACACCCAGGAGATACAGCGCGTGGCCGATGGCGACGAACGGATCCGCCTCGTCGGTGGCGTGTACGACCAGGAACTGCTCGACGCGCTGTACGCGAATGCGCTCACCTACGTACACGGACATTCCGTGGGCGGGACCAATCCCTCGCTCCTTCGGGCCATGGGGGCCGGGACCGCCGTGATCGGCTTCGACGTTCCCTTCAACCGCGAAGTACTCGACGGCAACGGGTGGTTCTTCGCCGACGCCGCCGATGTCGCTGCGCACGTCGTGGCGGCCGAGGCCGATCCGGCGTTCGCCGCGGCACGGGGCACGGCGGTGCGGGAGATCGCCCGCACCCGGTTCCTCTGGGACGACGTCGCGGACGAGTACGAAACGCTCGCGCATCGGATCGCCGAGCGTGCGACCATCCACCCATCGGCGCGACGAGCACGTCGCCGACAGACGGACTGGGCCCCCGCTCCCGCCGCGGCGGACGCCGGAGCGGACGGCTCATGAGCGGCAACGGAGGGCAGCGCACCGTCCTGCTCGTGCATCCGGGTGCCGAGCTGTTCGGTTCCGACCGCATGCTTCTGGAGAGCGCGATCGGCCTGGTCGAGTCCGGGGCGCGCGTCGTCGTCGCGCTTCCGAGCTCCGGGCTCCTCGTGAAGGAACTGCGTGCTGCCGGGGTCGAGGTCGTCATCGTCCCGATGCTCGTGCTGCGCAAGGTCCTCCTGACGCCCCGAGGGCTGCCCAAACTCTTCCGTGACACCTTCCGTGGCCTCGGTGCCGCGTGGCGCCTGCTCGGCCACCTACGCCCGGACGTCGTCTACGTGTCGACGATCATCATCCCCGAATGGCCGCTGATCGCCCGGCTGCGGGGCATCCGAACGGTGAGCCACGTCCATGAGGCCGAGGCTTCGGGAAACCGGCTCGTCAACGGCATCCTCTACTCCCCGCACCTGGCCTCCCACCGCACCCTGGTGAACAGCCGATTCAGTCTGGACACGATCCACGCCGCGCTGCCCGCCCTCGCCCGGCGCTCACACGTCGTCTACAACGGCGTCGCCTCTCCCTCGCATCCGGTATCGCCCCGCCCCCACACCGACGGGCCGCTCCGTGTGCTCTACATCGGACGTCTCTCCCCTCGCAAGGGGCCCGATCTCGTGATCGAGGCGGCTTCCCGACTGCACGCCGCCGGACGCGCTGTGGACGTGACCCTTCTCGGCGCGGTCTTCGAAGGCTACGAGTGGTTCGAGGCCGAGTTGCGGGCACAGGCAGCCGATGCCGGGGTCTCCGTCGACTTCGCCGGGTTCCACACCGACATCTGGCCGTTCCTGGAGAAGACCGATGTGCTCCTCGTCCCCTCGCGGATCGACGAGCCCTTCGGGAACACCGCCGTCGAGGGGATCCTCGCCCTGCGCCCCGTGATCGCCAGCGACAGCAGCGGTCTTCGGGAAGCGGCAGGCGGCTACGGCACTGCGCAGCTCGTCACCGCCGGCGACCCCGACTCCATCGCAACGGCTCTGACCGATATCGACACCCGCTGGGACGAGATGGTCTCGAGCGTCGCGGACAGCCGCGCAGAGGCACTCCGTCGACACGCTCCCGCTGTCTACCGCTCGAGCATCACAGCGCACGTCCTGAGCTGACGGCCGCCGACACACTGCCTCCGGCGTCGATCCGCCCGGATCGGACTACACCGGGTCGAGATCTCCGACCGTCAGCCGCTTCTTGTTCCGGACGATGTAGATCGAGAACGGGATCAGCTGGCAGACGACGAGCGCGAAGGCGACGCCGATCAACGGTCCGGCGATTCCCAGCACCGGGGTCAGCACGAACGAGAGCGTGATGCCGACGGCGGCCATGCTCAGCGTGGGGATCACCTGGAAGCGGATGCCCGGCTTGTCCATGATGAACATGCCCAGGGGGTACACCGCCGCGGTCATCATGATCATCAGACCGAACGCGAATATCGTGCTCGGCCGCACGGTGAGCTCACCCTGCGTGATGAAGCCGAACAGCCACGGACCGACGAGCCACACCATCACGGTCGCGACGGCGATGGCGGACGCGAACAGCACAGACAGCAGGAACGGCCCGCGCCGGAGATCGCCGTCGTGTCGACTCTTCGCGAAATGGGGCCAGAGCGCGAGTCCACCCGCCATCACCAGTCCGTTGAGCGCGAAGAAGACCTGTCCCGCCACTCCGTACTCCGCCACATCGGTGGGACCACCGAGCTGGGCGATCACGTACCGCTGGGAACCCACGGCGATGGGATAGGTCACCATCTGCGCCAGCATCGGCCACCCCACGTCCATCACCCGGACTCCCGGATACCGCCGAGGGCGCAGGACCATCCGCGCAGCCGCGGGAATCAGGGGGGACGTCGTGCGCGCCGTGATGAGGATGCCGAGCAGCGAGACGATGAAGGAGGCCGCGAAAGAGGCGATGGCGACGAAGGAGTGAAGGTTCTCACCGCCGAACGTCAGCATCAGCCAGACACCGGTCATGGTCAGGGGTGAGATCAGGCCCTGGAGGAGGATGACGATGTGGTTGCGGCGCTGCCCCAGCATGATCCGCGCCCAGACCCCGAGGGGGATGCCGAGGCAGAAGATGGTGACGCAGTAGAACGCGGCCAGCGAAGCGCCGGGGCGACCGCCTGCTTCGCCGAACACCAGCTCCCAGGCTCCGGTGAGCACGAGGATCGTGTTGATCGCCATCGCCGTCGCCGCGAACATCAGCAGAACGCGACCGACCGATGTGAGCTGATATCGAAGCTTCTCGTCTGTGCGCACGTTCTCGCTCGTCGCGACCGCGTTGACCAGAACCGCCCCGCTGCCGAGGTCGGTGAACGTGAGCAGAGAGGGGATCGTCGTCAGCAGCGTGTACAGGGCGAAGCTGTCGACGCCGGCACCGCCGATGATCATCCGGGTCGTGAGGACGCCACAGACCAGCGCGATGACCATCGTCAGCGCACGCGCGCCGACGGCGAGAAGAGAGCCCATGCTTACATCGTCACCGGGGCAGGGCCCCCAGCGTCGTGCTGCTGCCGGGGAGTCGTGATACTGAGGCGATATCAGACGGCACCGGGACGGCAACTGAGCCCTGGGCGGCGGCGAACGGCGGAAGCAGCGCGAAGGAGCCATCGACGACCGGAGCACCCTCGATGAACTGCGAACGACGGTCCTGACCCGTCGTGGCCGTGAACCCGGCGAGCGTATCGCTCACGGCGGGGTCCCTGGAGACCGATCCCTTCGACCACGCGGAGAACCATCGGGGCGTCCCCGGCGATGTGCGCTGGTAGAGGTTCCCGTTGACGCTCGACACCATCTGGGACCCGGTGTACTGCATGGAGAAGTCCTGCACGCAGACCAGGCAGTTTCCGGCGCTCTCTGCCATGACGTTGTTCGACATCACGACGTTGCGCACGATCCAGGAGGCCTGCGGCGCGTACCGTGTGCGCGGGTCGTGGCCAGGCGTGTTCGGGTCGGACGCGCGTCGGGCATCCATCCCGATGCTGATGTTCCGGTTGCCGTTGCCGACGAAGGTGTTGTTCCAGATCTTCACATTGCCGGAATTGAGCACGAACAGCCCGAACTCGCCGTTTCGGGCGATGACATTGTCGGCCACCACGGCCCGCTCCGACAGTTCGACCATGACGCCGTGGCCGGTGTTGCCGATCACGTCGTTGCCTGTGAACGCGATGTCGAGCACCGATTCGTCGAACCACGGTCCTCGTCCGTCGTTGCCGGTGAATGCGCTGTCCGTCACCGTCACCCCGCGAGTCCGCGTGACCTTGAAGGCGCCGGAGACCGGGGAATCGTTGAAGTGCTCCATGTTGTTGCCCACCGAGAGCATCTGGGTCACTCTGAGCCCATCCGCCTGCGAAGCCCCTCCTCCGAGCAGGCCGTTCCCGATCAACGACACGCGGGTCAGCGTCGTCCCGGGGGCCCACGAGTAGAAGCCCGTCGTCGAGTTGTCGCGGATGGTCACGTCGGTGAGCGCGACGTTCGGGGCTGCCGCGATCACGGTGCCCATCTGCGGAACGCTGGTGGCGTAGCGGCGCACGCCGATTCCACGCACCTCGCTGCCTGCCGAGCGGATCGACAGAGCCTGCGTGAGCACGCTCGCCTCGACGGATGCGCCCGTGGGGTTCGTTCCGATCACCAGGCGCTTGGCCGCATCATCGACGAAGAAGGTGCCGTCCGAGACCTGCGATGCAGAGGCCACCTCCCGCAGCTGCACCCCGGCGACCCAGACCTGGTCGGGGTGTGCGGCCATCGGGTGGGCCGGATCGACGAAGCGCCACTCGGCCTGAGTGTTGTCCGGCGCCCCCTTGGTGTAGGTCGGACTGGCGTCGAGAGCCGTGTTCCAGCCCTCGACGACCCATGTGCGTCCCGAGGCCTTCCACCCCGTGACCGGCTTCGCACCGTCGAGCCAGACCGACTCGTTCGGTGCCGGTTGGATCGTGACCCGCTTCTGCGCGGGCACCACGATCTCCTCGTGGTAGGAACCGCCGCGCAGGACGATCGTCCCTCCGTTCGGAACGACGCGCAGCGCGGCAGCGACCGTCCTGACGGGCGAGTTCTTGGTTCCCGAGGCTCCGTCGACTCCCGAGGGAGAGACATAGACCGCCGTCGCCGGGGCGTCGTAGGCGAGCGTTCCGGGCGCATGGGCACCGGGAGTCCCGCGCACGCCCTCCGGCGTTCCCGGCGGCACCGGCTCGGGCTCGGGCGCCGGTGTCGGAGTCGGAGTCGGAGTCGGAGTCGGCGTCGGCGTCGGAGTCGGAGTCGGCGTCGGACTCGGCGTAGGAGCCGGAGTCGGCGAGGCCGTCGGCTCGGGCGACGGGGATGGTGTCGGCTCCGGCGCAGGCGTGGGCTCCGGCGCAGGCGTGGGCTCCGGCGCAGGCGTCGGCTCCGGCGCAGGCGTCGGCTCCGGCGCAGGCGTGGGCTCCGGCGCAGGCGTCGGCTCCGGCGCAGGCGACGGCTCCGGCGCAGGCGTGGGCTCGGTGGAAGGTTCCGGCACCGTGGTGGGAGTGGTGACTGAGACGTCGTCGATTCCGACCGGAACGGCGGTCCGAGCACCCGAAGACGTGTAGAGCGAGAAGGCGTAGCCACCCGCCGCCTGGATCCGGTCAGCCGAATCGTCGGAGTACGTCACCTGCCAGTCAGTCGGCTCCGCAGCGCCCGATTCCCAGGCCTTGGCGCCCAACTCCACCGGGCTCGTGCCGGTGACGCTGAGTGCCACGGTCAGCGTGGTGTCGCCCGTCACCGTGAGCGGGAGTCTGCGCTCGCTGAGGTGCTGCACGCGCATGAGGTCCGTGAGACGCACGATCGACACATAGGCAGAGCCGTCGGGATGCACGCGCACACGCACCCCATAGGAGTCGGCACCGGACACGCGGACAGCCTGGGAGAGGTAGAGCGGCCCTCCCACCGGAAGCTCGGGGACGGTCAGCGAGAAGCGGCTGTCCACGTCGGTCGCGGCGACACCGTCGACGGTCGCTCGGGCGGTGATTCCGGGCTTACGGCTCGCGAGCAGGGCCTGCGCGCCTGTCACGCTCGCCGTTCCCTCCACGACGCGCCAGGGCCCCTCGGGCGACGAGCCCCATCCGGAGCCGACGGCGCGATCCATGTCATCGTCGATGACCGGGATGTCCGCCGATGCCTGGGACTGTGCGAGAGTCACGGCGTCGTCGGCCAATGCCGACGACGGAACGGTTGTCAGCGCGGCAGTGAGCGCAAGGGTGGCCGTCAGTGCACCTGCGAGGAGCTTTCGAGAGCGTCGCCGAGGCGGAGTCGCGGACTCGCGTGATGCGAGATCGAGGAACGGAGTGGACACGATGTCACCGTCTTCTGGGGCAGATTCATGATCACCCCGCATCTCCGCCGCAGTTTAGACCCCGGCAGCAAAGAGCGAGTCCCCCTCGCAACTCATGAAGAATACCCGGCTACCGGGGCAAAGACAAACGAACACAGCGTCACACCGATATACTCCGTCGCCTGCGCGGTGTTTCCGCGTCGAGGCATCGCGTCAGTCGCTGTAGTACTCGCTGCGGTGTCGATCCGGACGAGCACGGTTCAGGACGGTGCCGAGGATGCGCGCGCCACCCGATTCGAGCGACTTGACGCTCTTCGCGAGGGCGGCGCGACGGGTCTTGGTCGCGTCGACCACGAGGATCACGCCGTCGGTCTGGGTGGCGAAGAGGTTCGCGTCCGCCACGCTCAGGATGGGCGGAGAATCGATCACGACGTAGTCGTACTCCGCCGCAGCGAAGTCGAGCAGCTGCGCCATGCGAGCGGAGGTGAGCAACTCCGCAGGATTCGGCGGGATGGTGCCGGCGGGGAGGATGTCGAGTGTGCTGTCTGCCACGCTGTGCTTGGCCACCTCGAACTCGACCTCGTCGAGCAGCACGCTCGTGAGTCCGATCGAGCCGTCGATGCCGGCGTGCTCGTGAGCCCGCGGCCGCCGCATATCGGCGTCGATCAGCAGGACGGAGTTGCGCAGCCCGGCGAGCGTCATGGCGAGATTCACCGAGACGGTCGACTTGCCCTCGGACGGCATGCCCGACGTCACCAGCAGCACCTTCACCCGTGAGGAAACGTTCGCGTAGGCGAGCGCCGAGCGGATGCGACGGAACTCCTCGGAGGTGTGGCCCAGCGGCTCCTGGGCCACAGCGATACCGCGCATGGCCAGCAGCGGAGACTTCGAGACGACGCCCAGCACAGGGTCGCCGCCCGCCTCGGTCAGCGTCTCCTCGGTGCGCATGCGGGTGTCGAGCACACCGATCAACGCCGCGATGGCGAGTCCGAGGACGCCACCCAGGAAACCTCCGAGGAGGGCGTCGCGAGGCTTGCTCGGTGTGAACTGGAACTCGGGCACGACGGCATCATCGATCACCTGAGCGGTGATCGTGGATTCGCCCTGTGGGTCTTTCGGCGCCACATCCTTGACCACGATGATGAGTTGTTCGGCCACGGCGTCGGCCAGCTCGGCGGCCGCCTTCGCGTCATCGGTGATCCCTGTGATGCGCAGCGTCACGGTGCTCTGCGGGATCGTGACCTCGATGTCACGCGCGAGAGCGCGCGGCGTCGTGTCGAGACCGAGCTCCTCGATGACGGGATCGAGCACCCGCGAGCTCGTCGCGAGCTGCGCGAAGGACAGCATCTGGCTCTGCGTGTACACAGAGCCCTGGTTGAGGTCGGAGGCGCTGGTGCCCTGATTGAGAGCGAAGTAGAGCGAGGTCGTCGCCTGGAAGAGCGGGGTCTGCAGCGAGGCGTACCCGTAGGAGCCCGCGGCCCCGACGACCCCGAAGAGCACGACCATCCACCAGAACTTGCGCAACGAGCTGGCGATGACGCGCAGACTCACCCGGCTCTCGCCCATGACTCCCCATTCCCCCTCAGACTTCGATTCTAGAGGAGTGTTCGATTCCACGACTTCATGACTGTGCAGGGCGCTCCACGGCGCCACGGGGCGGGCGCGAAGTCTCGAGCGATCCCCGCCGTATCTCCACAGGTCCCTCGCGCCTTCCACCGAGCGCGTCGGCGTCGCGGGCCCACGTGATCGCGAGCCCCACGCAGAACCAGAGGAACATGCTGTACTGCGTGATCAGTGCGACCACCACGAGGCTCGGCAGCTGCCCCACGACGGCGATGGACGCCGGGCTCCGGGTCGAACGTCGCACGGTCATGATCGCCGCGCAGACGATCGCCGCCATGATCAGCAGGGTCGGCACGTAGCCGTAGCGGAGCAGGGTGAGGACGAGGGCGTTGTCGACGGAGCGCGCGAAGTAGCCGAGGTAGTAGTCACCCGAGACGAGCGAATGCCAGTCCCCCGGATTGCCGAAGAGCTGCACCTGCTGGAGGAGCACGAGGAGGTCGGTCCGATAGTCCGCGCTGCCGCCGGCCTCATCGCCCGCCGCCCCGAAGACGGAGTCGATGATCGGGATCGCGATGACGGTGCCGATGACGCCGGCGGTGACGATCGCGACCCGGAACCGGGTGGACACCCCGACGATCAGGAACGTGGACAGCACCAGAGTGAGCACGAGGGTGAGCTGACCCGCGCGACTGAACGTCAGGACCGTCGCCACGGCGATGAGTACGACGCCGCCGATCTTCGGGACCAGACGCCACTTCGTCGCCACGATGAACGCCGACGACATCGCCAGGGCCGCTCCCAGGGCGATCGAATGCCCGAACGCGCCTTCCACCCTCAAGACCCCGCCGCGTTCCTGCAGGGGGCTCCAGGTGTCGTAGATGACGCCCGATCCCGGGATCAGCACGAACGGGTTGAACGACGTGAAGAACTCGACGATGCCGAGGACCGCGGCGATGATCGCGACCACGGCGATCGTCGACGTGACCCACCCCGGCGCGACGCGGGCGAGGACGACGCGCCCCCAGAGGTAAGGGATGACCCACTCGAGCAGCGCGGCGACGAGAGACGGAAGGTCCACCGAGCCGAAGCCGTACAGTCCGACGATGACGATGATGAACGCCACGACCCAGGCATCCGCGGCGCGCAGAGGGACGACGGACCAGTTGACGATGATCATCAAAGCCGTGAGCAGCGTGATCGCCGCCCAGTAGAAGCCGACGTTCACGCCGACCCAGAGCGGCACGAAGAAGAGCACGCACGCCCAGGCCACGAAAGCGGTGCGCGGCATCAGCCGGAGCACGAACACGACGATGGCCACTGCTGCGATTCCTCCGACGGCGAGGAGCGCGATCGGAACAGCAGTGGCCATGCGTCAGGATCTTACTGGGGCGCGGTGACGCGGAACGAATCGAACGAGACGTTCAGAGGCGCCGTCGAACTGCCCGACCGGTTGCCGCTGAGGCCGACCGCTCCCGCAGCCAGCGGCGTCGCATCCGTCGCGTTGATCTGCCAGTTCGCCGGCTCGGTGGTACCCGTCGCCCAGATCTTCGCCGAGATGGCGGTCGAGGTCGACCCGGTGACCGACACCTTCAGGCTGTACGACGTGTTCGCCGCCCAGACCAGCCCGGGCACGGCCTGCGTGAGCACCACAGTCCCTTCACGGTGGACCACGAGCCACACGGTTCCGTCGGGACGGAGCCACGCGCGGGCGAAGTACTTCCCCGCGGCCGTCTGACGGGCGATGACTCCGATGTAGGCGCCACCTGCGGCGGGAGCCTGATCGACGCGGAACTGCGTCTCGAGGAGGGAATCACCGATCGACGTCGTGTTGAGCGTCGCATGACGGGTGTCTCCGGCGACCAGGCTCAGCTTGCCCTGGCCGTCGGCGACGGTCGCCGCCGCCTGCGAGCCTCCGGCGATGCTCCAGGCACCGCCGGTGACCGCGCTCCCCCAGCCGGGACCAGCGGTGCGGTCGAACTCATCGCTCGCCAGCGCTGCCGGGTTGGGCTCAGGCTGCGGCTCGACAGGAGGTGCCGTGACCGTGACCTGCTGGGTGGCGGTGTTGGTCGCGCCCTTGTCGTCCGTCACCGTGAGGGTCACCGTGTAGGTGCCCGCCGCCGTGTACGCCCGCGAGCTCGTCGCTCCGGTGCCTGTCGTTCCGTCTCCGAAGTTCCAGGCGTAGGAGGCGATGGTGCCGTCCGAGTCGGTCGACGCTCCGCCGTTGACATTGACGGTCAGGCCCGTGGCCGTCGCCGTGAACGCGGCGGTCGGCGCGACGTTCGTCGGCTGAGGCTCGGGCTGCGGTGTCGCGGCTCCGAGGTTCTTCAGCGTGAAGTCGTCGAAGCTCGCGAGGTTGGTGCCGGTCGCGCTGCCGGCTCGGTAGGAGAACACCGTCGGGGCTCCGGCGGCCTGGAGGGCCGGCGTCGCATCCGTGGTCGAGAGCTGCCAGTTGGCGGGCTCTGCAGCGCCGGCCGCCCACAGCTTCGCGCGGATCGTCGTGGTTCCGGAACCCGTGGTCTCCATGGCGAGGTTGAAAGTGCTTCCCGCGGTCCACGTGAGACCGGCGACCGCGGTGCTGGCGATGGCCGTTCCGTTGCGGTGGATCACGAGCCACGTGGTGCCGTCCGCACGGTGCCATGCGAGCGCACGGTAGCCGTTCGAACCGGAGCGACGTGCGCCGAGTCCCTCGTACGCGACACCCGTCGACGGTCCGGAGGCCAGCGAGTAGGTGATCCGCGCCGACGTGTCGAGGAGCGACGTGCCCTGCAACAGCATCTCGCGGGTCTCACCCGGGGTGAGATTCACCTTGCCGACGCCGTCGGCGACGGAGGTGACGGCGGCCGAACCGCTCATGGGTGCCCAGGTGCCGCCGACATCAGCCGCGCCCCAGCCACTCGAGACGACGCGGCCGAACGAGTCGGATGCTGCGAACACCTGCGCCTGAACGGTCACGGACTTCGTGACGCTCGCCGAGCCGCCGAGGCTGTCGGTGACCGTGAGGGTGATGTCATGCGCACCCGGCTGGGTGTACGTGTGGCCGGCGGTCGCCCCTGTACCCGCAGGCGTTCCGTCGCCCCAGTTCCAGGAGTAGGAGAGCGTCGCCCCGTCGGACGCGCTCGACCCTGCGGCCGAGACGTCGACGTTCATCCCCGACGCGGTCGATGTGAACGTCGCGACCGGGTTCGCATGGGTCGTGACGGCCTCACGCGTGGTGGTCGCCGTGCCACCACGGTTGTCGGTGACGGTCAGGGTCACCGTGCGCGTGCCCGCCGAGGCGTACACGTGGCTGGCGACCTGGCCGCTCGACGTCGATCCGTCGCCCCAGTTCCAGTCGTACGAAGCGATCGTGCCGTCGGAGTCGGTGGAGGCGGAGGCATCGGCGGAGACCGAGAGACCGGTGCCCGTGACCTCGAAGGAGGCGGTGGGCAGCACATTCGCCGCCTGGACCACGACCGGGTTCTCGGTCGTGGTGGCCAGCCCGTTGCTGTCCGTGACCGTGAGCTTGGCCGTGTAGGTTCCCGCGGCGGTGTAGGTGTGCGAGACCGTCTGGCCGGTGGCCGTCGCCGAGTCGTCACCGAAGTCCCAGCTGTAGCCGGTGATCGTGGCCGAGCCGGTCGGTGCGGATGCACTGGCGTCGAACGCCACCGCGAGATCGGTCGGCGTCGCGGTGAAGGCGGCGGTCGGCGGCTGGAAGCCCTTGCCGATGCCGTAGTGCGTCTGCACCTGTGCAGCGGTCAGCGCGTAGGGGTAGACCGCGACCTCGTCGAGCGCACCCTTGAAGTTGATCGAGCTCGGCGCGGACGGCCAGCCGTTGAGGTTGTCCCCGCCGACGCGCCAGTAGCCGACGTAGTTCTCGGCAGTGGTCGCACCGGCTGCCGATGAGACGAGAGCGCCGTCGATGTACAGCTTCATGCCGGCAGCGCTCTGCGTGGCCACAGCATGGTGCCACGCATTGTTGTTCAACGCCGTGGAGTTCTGTACGGTCTGCGTGCTGCCGTTGTACGTGCCGAAGACCAGCCGACCGTTGTTCGTCATGTAGAGATGACGGTCGTAACTCGTGGAGTCACCCGAGGCCGCGTTCCCGTAGCCGAGAAGCTTCCCACCGGTCGTCGTGTTCGTCTTGAACCACAGTTCGGTCGAGAACTCCGTCGGGGCGGCGATCTTGTCGGTCGACGAGATTCGTCCCGTGCTCGTTCCGGAGAAGGTCGAGGCACCGGTGGCGGTGTTCTCGACACCGGAGGTCGACGACGTCACGCCCGAGCCGAACACCGGCGGGTTCGCCCCCGCCCAGTCCTGCGGCGCGGTGCCCAACGGGTAGTACAGCTGCGGGCTATCCGTGATGACCGCGTTGGTGTAGCTCGAGACCGTGCCCGATGCGACGGTCACGGACATCGCCTGACTGCTCACGGTGTTGCCGTTGCCGTCCTTCGCGACGACCGTGTACTCCTGCTGCGACCCCGGCGTGGCGGTCTTGTCTTCGAGGATGACGGCCGGTCGGTTCCACCAGGTTCCGTTCGCCGTTGTCGTGGCGACAGGGGTCGCCGTGCCCGTGCGACGGAGCTCATACGTGAGCGTCAGGTCGTCGCGGTCCCAGTTGGCCGGGATCGAGACGCGGACGCGACCCGGAATGAACGACTGCGCAGTGCCTGTCCAGTTGGCCGCGGCGAGGCGGGGTCCGTCCTTGGCTCCGCCCGGAGGGTTCGTCGAGAAGCGCACTAGGCCCTCGAATCGACCGTTGTTGACCGAGCGGAACTCGCCGCCGATCGAGATCATGTTGCCGGCGCCGGTGATGGAGAGTCCGGCCTGACCCAGGCCCGTCGTCACGCCGACGGCCCAGTCGGGCGTCCAGGCGTAGGGAGACGGCGCGGGGGTGCCCGCCCAGTTCTTGTAGGTGCCGCCGGCTGCGGGCTGGTTGCCCAGCGAACCGCGGGCATCGGCCGTGTACGCCTCGGAGTAGCGGTGCGTGCGCGGGTTCTGCTCGGGGTGCAGGTTCATCGTGCCGCACGCGTGCGTGTGGCTGGTCGTGTAGACGACCTTGCCGGTCGAGTAGACGCCGTAGTGGTCGCCGAGGCAGTCGGCGATCCAGCGGACCTGTCCGGTTCCGGCCTCCGCCGCGAACGTGCCCTCGAGGTTTCCCGTGGCGGCGTCGGCGTAGACCCAGCCGGTGCCGTAGACGGCCGTGGCATCGGCGGCGAGTCCGAAGATGCCGGCCTTGCCCGAGTTGCTGCCCGTGTTGGAGCCGTTCTTGACCGTCTGCGGGAGCGCCCACGACGAGTCGACGGCACCGGTCGTCTTGTCCAGCGCGACGGTGCCGCGCATGGTCAGGTCGCCGTTCACCTGCGAGAAGCGGCCGGCGGCGATGACGTTCTGACCCGCGGGGTCCATGACCATCGCGTCGACCTGGAGGTCAGTCTGCGGTGCCCAGCTCAGCAGGGCACCGTTGGCGGCGTTGAAGCCGGCGAGGTTCTTGCGAGCCGTTCCGTTGCCCTGCGTGAACAGGCCGCCGACGTAGACGCTCGATCCCGAGGTGGCCAGCGCGTAGACGCCGCTGCCGCCGATGGACGGCGAGAATCCGGGGACGAGCTGACCGGTCACGGCGTCGAGGGCCGCGAAGTTCCAGCGCGCCTGACCGTTGACCGAGTTGAAGGAGCCGCCGATGTAGATGCGGCTCCCGTCGGGCGAGGCGGCGACAGCCTTGATCACGCCGTTCACCTGCGGGGCGAACGACAGCAGCTGGCCGGTGTTGATGTCATAGGCGAGAACGTTCGAACGCGCCGTCAGGCTCGTTCCCGGGGCAGCCAGGGGCGCACGGGCGTTGTCGAACTTGCCGACCGCGTACACGGTCGAACCGATGGTCGTCTGAGACCAGACGTAGCCGTTGTCGATCTGCACGGTCGGAATCGGATCCGACGTGACGACGTTGTCGTCGCGCTGCAGCAGGGGCGGTGGTGTCGACGGGACGTCTGCCGACGCCGCCTGTGCACCCAGTGTCGTCATGCCGGCGACGAGCAATGCCGCCGTCACGACAGACGCAAGCGCGCTCAGCGCCCGCCTCGTGGTCGATGTGTTCCCCATAGTGACTCCCCAGCCGCCAGTTTTCTTCTTCGAAATTGAGTTAGTGCGATGAAAAACCGAAAGTGATGCGAAAGAATGCGTGCGCGTCAGGAGAGCTGGCCGGCGAACGTCGCCACCGGCTCTCCTGCGGCGTAGTTGACGCTGATCTTCACCGAGCGGCCCTGAGTCGGGTCGAGCATGAAGACGTAGGTCCCCGTGGCCTTCGCGCCGGCGGCGAGCTCGCCCTGCAGGGGCTCGTTCGGACCGGCGGTGGTCGAGACGCCGATGTCGCCGTCGTCCGTGACGAGGCTGACGACGGCGGAATCGACGCTCTGCGCGCGCTTCGAGTCGTTGGACACGGAGAGCGTGACGACGACTGCGGAGCCGGCGTACTCGCCGGGCGTCTCGGGCTTGATGGTCGTCGTCGAGATCTTGTCGATCGTGACCACCATGTCGGTGGAGAGCGCGATCGGTGCGTCGAGCGCCCCGCTCTGCTCGGTGAGCGCCGGAGCCTCGGTGGGCCCTTCGGTCTCCGTGTCGGAAGGCGGCGTCCAGTCGGTGGTGCTGGTGCCTTCAGGCGCCGGCGTCTCGGACGCGCCAGGCGCTGCGGTGCAGCCGGCCGTGACGAGTGCGAGCGCCACCAACGGCGCGACGACCATCGCTCGTAGTGAGCGCGAAGAGCCGTCCCCAGAACGGCATGATGAAACTTTGAACACTGCAGCTCCCCAGAACCCAGATTCCCCGTTCCCAAAGCCCCCTCGGCTTCGGGTCCCCTTCAACCGCGTAGAACGCGGCGTCGGCTAATCGTAGTGCGAGGACCGGAATATCGCAAGTGTTCGCTCAAGTAGAGTGTCGCCGATGTCCTCCGAGTTGCGCCAGGATGGTCGCGACGGAGGCCTCGACCTCCGAGATCGTCTCCAGGTGTCCGCGGCTTCCGTGGCGATCGGCGATGCTCGTCGGGTCGACGGTCGTGCGGCCTCCGAAGAGCTGCCGCAGGCGGGTCCCGACACCTCCGGACGCGGCCAACGGAACGGCTCTCGATCGACCCCGGTCGAGGTGGGCGACATATTCCGCCACCCGATCCGGAGCAGACGACGCGAAGCCCTCACCGAGGTGAGCGGCTTCCTTTATCGTGAACATCCAGTCACGCGACCGCGGTGCCAGTCGCACCAGCTCGCCACGGATGTCGCGCGAAGCCGTGAGCACGATGCTCGCCTGCTCGATCTGCTCGACCGTGACCGGTCGCGCCCGGTGCGCCCGGGCTTGGGCCTGCCACTCCTCGTCGTCGTGCAACGACGCCACGGCCGAGCAGATCGGGTCGCCCGCGTTCGCTCGGATGCCCGCGCTGCTCACCGAGAGGGGCGAATCCGCCCCGAGCCCCCGCCTCAACGCGAGTTCGGCCAGAGGCGACCGGCAGACGTTGGCGGCGCAGACCACGAGGATCTTCTCGTCGGTCATGCGGCCTCCCCGAGCTTTCCGATCTCGCGGAACCACTTCACCGCGGCGAGTGCCAGGAACAGGACGGCGGCCGCGCAGAGTGCGCCGTAGCCGACGAGGAACGCCGGGGTCCATCCCCACAGGACGAACACGAGGCACACGAGACCGAAGTCGGTCGGCAGCAGGATGAGAGACCGCAGCAGGGTCCCGCCGCCGCGCTCATGGGTCGACGCCACCGCGTGCTTTCCCTTGAGCAGGTCGTTGAGGAGCATTCCGGAGAACGTGGTCGTGGCCACGATGCTGAACACGATCGGGATCAACAGCAGCAGAGGCGTCTCGGGGAGGACGCGGTAGAGCCCGATGAGCACGGCGAGATGGAGCGAGGCGATCTTGATCGTGTCGATGAAGTGATCGAGCCACTCGCCCTGGGGGCTTCCCCCGCCGCGCAGACGTGCGACCTGGCCGTCCGCGGAATCCCAGGCGTACCCGAGCACCAGAAGGAGGGCGATCAGCAGCCCCATGGGCACGTTCACGGGACCGAACGCGATCAGTCCGATCGCGACGAACGAGTGCACCGCGCTGATGATCGACACCTGGTTGGGGGTGAGACCGATCCGGTAGGCCACGGCGGCGAGCACCCGCCCGATACGACGGTTGACGTACACCGAGTACGCGGGTGCCCCTCGGGCGTGCCCCTTCTGCGCACGCGCGAGACGGTGATATGCGTCTACGACCATTTCCTGCCCTTCTGGACCGTTGCGTGGGTCCGCGCGATCCGACGGGCCTCGCGGACACCGCGAAGATAGGCCCGGATCGGTGCGGCCGACTGGATCAGCTGCCGTCGCCCACCTCGGAGGATGACCTCTCTGGCCGTGCGGGGGATGGACCGGCGCCAGCGCTGCACCGCGGCATCGTCGAGATGACGCACCGCGTACAGCATCCGGTTGCGGATGTTGTAGTAGTAATACCCCTCGGATTTCGCCCGGGAGGTCTCGGGTTCGGCGCGCTGCGTGCCGCCCTCATCATGCACCGCATTGGCGTCTTCGACGAGCATCAGCGAGCCGCCGGCGGACACCACGCGGCGAGAGAAGTCGACGTCTTCCCAGTACAGGAAGTAGTCGTCGTCGAAACCGCCGGCGAGCTCCCACACTTCGCGCGTGATCCACAGGCAGGCCCCGCTCAGCCAAGGTTCGAACGGCTGCGCATCGCCGTCGACGCGCTTGCGACGTGCGCGCATGGTGCCGTCGTCGAGCAGGAGGTCGATGCCGGCGAACCAGGTTCTTCCATCGGAATCCGTGATGACCGGCGAAGCGAGCGTGGTGCGTGAGGCTGCGGTGACGGAAGCGAGTCGACGCAGGGAGTCGCGGTCGATGTGCGCATCGGGATTGATGACGAGCACGTCGGTCGCCCCCTCGGCGAGCGCGCGCGTGACACCGATGTTGACGCCGCCGCCGAAACCCGAGTTCGATTCCGATTCGATCAGCAGCCAGCCGTGCGCGTCGGCGACTTCGCCGGCGGCACGCCGTTCGTCGGCGTTCGACCAGTTGTCGACGACGAGGACGAGCACGTCGGGATCGATCGCCCGCGCTTCGCGCTCCACGGTCACCAGATTGCGTTGCAGAAGCCGCGCCGAGGCGTAGTTGACGACGACGACGGCAAGCCGTCCGTGCTCGATTGACACGCGATCCTCCCCCCGGATCCGGGTCACGGATCGCCTCGGGTCGTCGGTCGAATTCCCCAGAGTCGCGACCGACGTCGACTCCCAGGACAACGACTATACGCGAGAGCAGCCCCCGCAGATCGGTATCAGGGGGTTCACGATACGATGAGCCGGCGTCGGAGTCGAGGCGCGATACTGCCATGGGGATGGGGCGGATGAGCAGGGGACCGGAATCGAACGACATGATCACTGTGACGATCGGCGTACCCACGTACCGGAGGCCCGAGCTTCTGGCGGCCCTGCTCCGGACGCTCCCCGCACGCATCGCCGAATGCGCCGACCTCGGAGTCGCGGTGGATGTGCTGGTCGTCGACAACGACCCCGCGGGTTCTGCGCGGAGCATCGCCGCGGACGCGGATCTCCCTGTCCGCTACGTCGTCGAACCCGCACCGGGGATCGTCGCCGCGCGCAACCGCATCCTGGATGAAAGCGCCGATCGCGATCTCCTCGCCTTCATCGACGACGACGAGATCCCTCGGGAGGCATGGCTCTCCTCGCTCATCGAGGTCTGGCGCGAACACGGTGCGGACGCCGTGATGGGCCGCGTGATCTCGGTCTTCGACGAGGACGTCGACCCGTGGCTGCTCGCGTCCGGCACGTTCCGGCGACCGCCGAGACGGACGGGCACCGTGCTGCAGGTGGCCGCCGCGGGTAACCTGCTGCTCGACCTCCGTTCCGTCCGTCGGCTCGGGCTGCGCTTCGATCCGTCCCTCGGTCTGGGCGGTGGGGAGGACACGCTCTTCTCGCGGCAGCTCGCACGTCGTGGCGGCCTGATCGTGTGGTGCAACGAATCGGAGACAGAGGATCTCGTCGTCGCGTCGCGCCTGAGCCGCGCCTGGGCGGCGCAACGGGCATACAGCTCCGCGAATGCCGGCACCCGCATCCAGCTGATGTTGACCGACGGGAAGATCCGTCGCGGCATCCTGCGGTTGAAGGCCCTGGTGGGCGGCGTGGCCCGGATCGTCGTCGGCGGCCTGAGCAGGATCTTCGGAACACTGACCTCGAACATCACCCACCACGCCAGAGGAACCCGCCTCGTGCACCGCGGCCGCGGCACCATCGCGGCCGCCCTCGGCCGCCGCTATGACGAGTACCGTCGCCCATCGGAGGATGACACGACCATGACCGACACCGCATCGAGCATCCGCGTGATGCAATCGTTGGGCGCCCCCCGTCCGACGACGAACCCGTACAACAAGATGCTCGATGAGGCGCTCGGATCCACGGAGGGCCTGACCCGCCTGCGGTTCTCCTGGGGGACGGCTCTGTTCGGACGCTACGACGCCTTCCACTGGCATTGGCCGGAGGCGAAGCTGCACGGCTCCACGTGGTGGAAGTCCACGGGCAAGTTCCTCCTCACGACGGCGCTCGTGTTCCGACACCGCCTCTCCCGTCGCATCGCCGTGGTGCGCACCGTGCACAACATCGAACTCCCCGACGACAACGCGCCTCGGCTGTGGCTGCTGCGTTTCATCGATCGCCACACCGACTACCGGATCGTCATCAACGAGACCACTCCGCTCGCCCCCGGCACCCCGCACAGCCTGATCCTGCACGGCGACTACCGCGGCTGGTACGCGAAGTTCCCCTCGGCGGAGCGGGTGACGGGGCAGCTCGGGTCGTTCGGCGGCATCCGTCGCTACAAGGGTCTGGAGGGCTTCATCGATGCCTATGCCGAGGCCGTGACGGTCGAGCCGACGCTGAGCCTGCGGATCGGCGGGCGGCCGTCCACCCCTGAGCTCGGCGACGACCTCCGGGCGCGGACCGCGGATCTCCCGGGCGTCGAGCTCCACCTCGACTTCCTGAGCGATGCCGAACTCGTCCAGCTCGCGACCTCTTCCGACCTGATCGTGCTGGCCTACCGTTTCATGCACAACTCGGGCAGCGTCCTCGCCGCCCTGTCGATGGACCGACCGGTGCTCGTCCCCCGCAACGAGGCGAACGAGGCTCTCGGACGCGAAGTCGGACCGGAGTGGGTGCTGATGTACGATGGCGATCTCGATGCGCCGACCGTCGTCGAGGCGTGGCGGTCCGCGACCACGCTGACGGGCTCGCCCGATCTCTCCCGCCGCGACTGGGCCGACGCCGGCCGCGCGCACGCGGACGCGTTCCGCGCCGCCGTGCGGGTCAAGCGCCGCGGCGCCAAGCGCTAGGGCGCCTCGGCAGCACCCGGCGCATCGTCAGGCGGGGGCCAGCAGCCCTCGCACGAGAGATGCGACCATGATCTGCGTCGTGAAACGCCGCTCCACCTCGATCCGGCCGTTCCGCCCGAGCTCGGCGGCATGTCCCGGATCGTCGAGCAGTCGGAGCAGCGCGAGGGCGAGCTCGGCAGGATCCTCCGGACGAACGAGGTGGCCGGTGCGCCCCTCGCTCACGTACTGCTCCATCCCCGGGGTATCGGTGACGACGACAGGACGCGCCGTCGCGAGCGCTTCGAGTGCGACCGTCATCCCGGAGGCATGGAGGTTCGGCCGGGTCGGGATGACGACCACGCTCGCGGTGGCGTAGAGGTCGCGGAGGTCGGCATGCGGCATGTGCCGCACGACCCGGACCCCCTCCGGCGGGTCGAGGTCCGACCGCGTCTGAACCACCGCCTCGGTCTCCGGACGGATGGCGAGGACCCGGGCGAGCGCCGCGTAGAGGGTGGCGGGGTCGCGGTCACGGTCGTTCCCCACGCTGACGATGCGCGGCCGGTCCGGATAGGGCCTCGGGACGAAGAACGCACTGTCGATGCCGAAAGGGACAGCGAACACGCGCGTCGGTCCGTGCCCGAGCATCGTTCGCAGAGGTTCGACCTGTGCGTCGCTGAGCACCCAGGCGGCCTCCGCCCTGCCGAGCATCGCGACCATCCGTGCCGGTGCCTCCCCGGTCTCGGCCATATCCGTGAGCCAGATCACCCCGGTGGCGAATCGGGTCCGCGGGTGGGTCGTCTGCATCCGATAGGCCGTGTTCTCATCCCACGTCAGCGTGAGACCGTCGACGGGGCGCGGCCCCATGGACAATCGCGCACGAGCTCGCGCGACGCGGCCCGGCGGGGCGAGGTCGATCACCTCGACCGCCGCGTGGTCACGTAGTGCATCGAGACCGTACGGCCAGATGCTGGGCACCTCTCCCCTGGCGTGGCTCTGCTCCCAGGTGCGCGCCGACTGTTCGACACGATGCGCCCAGGTGAGAGACAGCGAGGGACCGCCCTCGGATTCCACGAGCCCACTATGGACCCCCTCACCCGTCCTGGCAAGAGAGGAGTCGCCGATCACCCTGGAAACCGGCTCCGGAAGGAACTCCGCCCTCAGAGCTCGCCGGGCTTCATCACCTCGGCATCGATGGCGCGGATGACGCGCTGGGCCGCGGTGTCCGTCGGGGGCTCGGCACCATCGCCCTCACCCTTGCGTCGCCGCTGGGGCGCGTACACGACGAGCGAGTGGAAGAGGAAGCGGGCGAAGAACGCCACGATGAGCGAGAGGCCGGTCGCGACGACGCTCGAGATGTGCCACGACTCGACCATCAGAGCCATCACCGGGATCCGCAGTGCGGCCTCGATGTTGTTGAACGCGAAGGAGCTGGCGAAGCGGATGCCGAGGGCGCGCGCGTCGGTCCGCATATCGGCGAACACGAAGCGCTCCTGCAGCACGAAGTTGCCGATGATCGTGACCTCGGCACCGATGATCGCCGCCCAGATGTACGGGACCCCTGCGGCGGTGAGCGCCCACATGATCCCGAGGTTGGCGGCGGCGCCGATCGCACCGATCAGTGCGAACAACGACATCTTGCCGAAGCGCAGGCGCGCGAGGTGCTCGAGGAACATCGCCCCCTGACGCATGCTCGCCTTGGACGTGCCGTGTCGACGTTCAGCGAACTCCATCGGCACCTCGGCGATGCGCAGATCGTTGCGAGCGAGGATCTCGAGGAGGATCTTGAAACCCCGGGGTTGGAGCGTCGAGCGGTCGAGACGACCGCGATCGACCAGGAAGAACCCGGTCATCGGGTCAGTGCTGCGGGCGAGACGGATCGGGAACATCGCCCGCGTCAGCCACGTCGCGACGCGGGAGACGCCGAAGCGCACAGCGGTGCCGAGGCCGCTCGTGTCCCCTCCGCCGATGTAGCGGGACGCGGCGACGACATCGGCGTCTCCCTGCGCATACCGGGCGAGCAGGGTGGGGAGGAGTTCGGGCGGATGCTGCAGGTCACCGTCCATCACGATGCAGATGTCGAAGGCCGCGGCCTCGAGCCCGACGACGACGGCGCCGCCCAGTCCGCCCGTGTTCTCGGATCGGTGGATCACGCGCACGGGGAGCGGAGCATCTGCCGCCACCCGCGCGACCTCGGCCGCCGTGTCATCCGTGCTGTCGTCGACGAACAGGATCTCGGCGTCCCACCCCTCGAGGGCGACCGCAGTCCGTGCCACGAGCTCGGCGATGTTGTCGCGCTCGTTGAACGTCGGCACGATGACCGTGACCGGTGTCCCCACGTCCGCCCCCTGTCCCCCACGCGCATCGCGTGCGGCCTCCATCGTTCCACGGGTTCCTATGCGGGAGGAAACCCGGACCTGCTAGACTTTCGAACCGCGGCTGTGGGAGTCGCGAAGCGGATGGGGATCCGCTTACTGGGGAATTACTGATCTGGGGAGATCATGGGGACGCGTATCGGCTATGCCGTTGGTGCTTTCGACCTGTTTCACGTCGGGCATCTGAACCTTCTTCGTCACGCCAAGCAGCACTGCGACATTCTGATCGCAGGCGTCGTCAGCGACGAGATGCTGCGTCAGGTGAAGGGCATCGAGCCCGTCATCCCGACGGCCGAGCGGGCGGAGATCGTGAAGCACATCTCGTTCGTCGATGACGTCTACGTCGAGACGACGCCGTCGAAGATGGACTCGTGGCGCGACGTGCAGTTCACGCACTTCTTCAAGGGTGACGACTGGCGCGGCACCGAGAAGGGTCTGCGCCTGGAGCGCGAGTTCGCCGAGGTCGGCGTCGAGGTCGTGTACTTCCCGTACACGGCGCACACGTCGAGCTCGTCGCTGCGTCGCGCACTCGACGCGATCACCGCGGGCGCGAACGCTCCCGCGGTCGCCTCGGTGCGCTGAGAGCCCGAGCAGCCCTTCGCCGCCCGGTCGGTGCGCCACCGCCGACGTGAGGTCAGTTGGCGACGCCGAGCAGACTGCGCGCCATGCGCGCCACGTGCGGCGGAGTGTGCGGCCCGAGCCACACCGTCCACTGCGACGGCGGCTCACTGCATGCCCACTCCACGCACCACGCGTGCACGGCGTTCGCGAGCCGTTCGCCGCGCGTATGCGCCCTCGTTCCGTCTCCACGCACGAGCCAGCGCACCGACACCCCGTCGGGGACGTCGATGTGTCGGAACTGGATACGTGCCGCCGCTTCGAGGATGACGACGCCCTGCGCGTCCCACGGCAACCGCGCGGCGATGCTCGCGATGAAGCCGGCGTCGGCGGCGTCGCCGGCGATGAGCACGGCACCCTCGATGTCGTCCCAATCGGGATCCTCCAGATGCTCGCATGCGCCGCTCATGGCCCCAGCCTAAGTTAGGGTACCCTTACTTACAAGGGATGAGTCCGGAATGCCCCACCGCGCGCCCAGCCGGCACTCAGCGCCACCTCATCCGCGCGGCCGTAGGCTGGATGCATGACTTCTCCTGCCTCCGACACCATCACGATGTTCGGCGCCGACTGGTGCCGCGACTGCATCCGCACCAAGAAGCAGCTCGACGCGCTCGGTGTCGAGTACACGTACGTCGACCTGGTCGCCGAGCCCGCCGCCGCAGACGTGGCGAAGGAGATCTCGGGCCGCACCAACATCCCCGTCGTCGTGTACCCCGACGCCTCGCACCACGTCGAGCCGTCGAACGCCGACGTCGAGTCGAAGCTGCGCGAGCTCTCGCTGATCTGACCCCGCGGCATCGCCCCACTACACTGGCGCGATGAGCACCGAGGCTCGGTCCGAACGAGCACCCGTCCGTCTTTCTCCGCGCACGATCGTGCTGTACGCGATCGGCTCGCTCGGGACTGGTGGCTATGCGACACTGCCGGGCCTCGTGCTGACCTACTTCCTCACCGACAACCTCGGTGTCGCCGCCCTCGCCGCCGGTCTGATCGTCACGGCGGCGAAGATCTGGGACGTGCTGATCGACCCCCTGATCGGGGCCGCGTCCGATCGCCAGCTCGCTCGCACCGGGTCGCGCCGCGGGTTCATGGTGGCCGGTGCTCTCGCTCTGCCATTCTTCTTCGCCCTCACCTTCGCCGTACCGCCCTCCTGGGGGCCGGTCGCCGGAGCGATCAGTGTGCTGCTGGCGTTCCTGGCGACCGCGACGGCATTCAGCCTGTTCCAGGTGCCGTATGTCGCTCTGCCCGCGGAACTGACCGGCAGCTACGACGAGCGCACGCGTCTGCTCGGGTGGCGCGTGGTCGTGCTGACGGCAGCCATCCTGCTGTTCGGCGCCGGTGGCCCCGCCCTGCGCAATGCCGGCGACGACCCTGTGCAGGGCTACCTCTTGATGGGCATCGCCTCAGGTATCGCAATCGGCATCGGCATGCTGATCGCCTCCGGGACGGCGGATATGGCGGCGAAGCGCACCGCGGCCGCCCCCGTCACCACCGCTGACGCTGCCATCCCCACCGCTGACGCTGCCGCCGCCGTCGCTTCGACCTGGCGGCACCAGTACATGTCGGGCTTCCGCGCACTCGGGCGCAGCCAGCCCTTCCGTGCACTCCTGGGGACGTTCGTGCTGCAGGCGCTCGCAACGGGAACGATGCTCGCCGGCGCGCAGTACGTGGCGACCTGGGTGCTGCGGTCGGAGGACGCGGTCACCTTCGTCTTCGTCGCGCTGGTGGGCCCCGCACTGCTCGCCACCCCGGGATGGACCGTGATCGCGCGACGGGTCGGCAAGGAGCGGGCGTTCGCGATGGCCACCGTGCTGTTCACCGCGGCCGCGGCGTCGCTCGTCTTCGCCGTCTGGGCATCCGGCGCCTGGATCTACGTGTCCGTCGCGGTGGCCGGCGTCGCCTACGCAGGACTCCAGTCGCTGCCGATGGCCATGCTGCCCGATGTGATCTCGCACGACGAACGCACGAGCGGAGCGGGACAGGCCGGCACCTTCACCGGCATCTGGACCGCGGGCGAGACCGTGGGCTTCGCCCTCGGCGCGACCGCTGTGTCGTTGACCCTCGCGGCCACCGGCTACATCTCGACCGTCGCAGGCGCCACAGTCGAACAGCCGGACGCGGCCGTCACGGGCATCGTGCTCAGCTTCAGCGCGCTGCCCGCCGTGCTGATGGCCGGGAGTCTGCTGACCCTCCGCCACTACCGCCTGCGCCGAGCGGACATCGATACCCTCGAGCCCTTCCACGCCTAAGCTGGGATCCCGTCCGAAGGAGACGTCGATGACTTCTGCGAGCACAACCGCCACCTCCGCCCCGACCTCGAAGCGCGCGTCGGGAAGCGCAGCCCCGGAGCTGGGCGAAGGGGAAAGAGAACGGCTCGACGCCGCGGTCGATGCCCTTCAGACCGGAACGCGCACCTGGTCTGCCCTCACCGTCGCCCAACGGGCGACGCTGCTGCGCGCGGTGCGCACGAGCGTCGCCGCCACCGCGGAGGACTGGGCGCACACGGCCGCCGCCTCGAAGGGCCTCGACGCGCGGCATCCCCTGCGCGGTGAAGAGTGGCTCAGCGGACCGTACAGCGTGCTCGGCGCGCTCGACGCCTATATCGAGACCCTCTCGCGCCTGGCGAACGGTGTGAACCCGCTCGACGGGATCACGATCGATCGCGCGCCCGGAGGACGCACCCGCGTGCACGCCTTCCCCCTCACCGGCATCGACGGGTTCCTGTTGTCGGGCTTCGCGGGCGAGGTCTGGCTGGAACCGGGGATCACCCCCGGCGCCGCGCGCGCAGCGGCCGGCCTCGCGCAGCGCACGCCCACCGAGTCGGGCGGTGTGGGCCTCGTGCTCGGAGCGGGGAACGTGACGTCGATCCCGGTGCTCGACGTGCTCTACGAGCTGCTCGCCCACAACCGCACGGCTCTGCTCAAGGTGAACCCGACACAGGATGCGCTGGTGCCGGTCTACAAGCGCGCACTCGCGCCGCTCATCGAGCCCGGGTTCCTGCGCATCGTCCGCGGCGGGCCCGACGTCGGGGCCTACCTCACCGGCCACCCCGGACTCGTGCACGTGCACATCACCGGCTCGGCGGCGACGTTCGACACCATCGTCTGGGGTCCGTCGAAGGGCGAGGGCGCGGCGGCGACGAAGCGACGACGTCGTGAGGATCGCCCCCAGCTGAAGAAGCCCATCACGGCTGAGCTCGGCGGCGTCTCCCCCATCATCGTCGTGCCCGGCGCCTGGACCGATGCCGACCTCACCTACCAGGCCGAGCACATCGCGACCATGCGGCTGCAGAACTGCGGGCACAACTGCATCGCCGGCCAGGTCGTGATCATCTCGTCCGACTGGGACCAGGCGGATGCCTTCCGCGCAGCGCTGCGGCGCGCGTACGCCAACGCGCCGGAGCGCCCGATCTGGTACCCCGGTTCTTCGTCGCGGATGGAGCTCGCGACCGACGCCTACCCCGACGCCCTCGTGCTGGGCGACCGGCTGCTCGTCGAGATCGATGCCGACGACGATCCGACGGCACTGGAGAGCACCGAGTACTTCGCCCCCGTGCTGGGCGTCGTGACCGTGCCGGGCACGGGCCAGGACTTCCTGGACGCCGCCGTGACTCACGCCAACGACAAGCTCCAGGGCACCCTCGGCGCGAACCTGCTGATCGACCCCGCGACCGAGAAGTCGCTCGGCGCCGGCTTCGAGCGAGCCATCGCCGCGCTCCACTACGGGTCCATCGCGATCAACAGCTGGACGGCGTTCGCCTTCATCACCCCCACCCTCACATGGGGTGCATTCCCCGGTGGAACGATCGGCGACGTCGGCAGCGGCATCGGTGTGGTGCACAACGCCCTCCTGCTCGACGGCGTCGAACGCTCGGTGCTGCGCGGCCCTTTCCGCCCGTTCCCCCGGTCGCTGCCGATCGCGAACGGCGGTGGACGATTCACGATCCTGCCGAAGCCGCCCTGGTTCGTCTCCGCGCGCACCGGGGCGGCCGTCAGCGAAGGGCTGACCCGTTACCGGGTGGACGGCAGCATCACCGGGCTCGTGAAGACGCTGACGAAGGCGCTGCAGGCCTGACGGTCAACGCGTCGATCGCGCGAACCGATCGGTCGCTGCTCGGAGCGCCTTCTGCGTGCCGGGCTCTGTGGCCGCGTGACCGGCATCGTCGACCACGACGAACTCCGCCTCGGGCCAGGCGCGGTGCAGATCCCATGCGGTCATCATCGGTGTCGCGACATCATGTCGTCCCTGCACGATGACCGTCGGGATATGACGGATGACGTCGACACCGGCGATCAGCTGCCCTTCCTCCCACCAGCCGCGGTTGACGAAGAAGTGGTTCTCGATGCGGGCGAACGCCGTGGCCTTCGCCGGATCGGACATCGCCTCGATCTGCGCGATATCCGGGGTCAGGGTGACGGTCGATGCCTCCCAGGTGGACCAGGCGACCGCCGCCGGCACGTGCACGGCGGGATCGGGGTCGAACAGTCGACGGTGATACGCCTCGATCATGTGCGAGCGCTCCAGCACGGGGATCGGTGCCAGGAAGCTCTCCCAGAGATCGGGGAACAGCGCCGCGGCACCACCCTCGTAGAACCACTCCAGTTCGACTCGACGCAGGGTGAAGATGCCTCGGAGCACCAGCTCGGTCACGGCTTCCGGGTGCGCCTGCGCGTAGGCGAGCGCGAGTGCGCTGCCCCACGATCCGCCGAACACCTGCCACTTCTCGACGCCGAGATTCTTGCGCAGAAGTTCGATGTCGGCGATCAGATGGGCCGTCGTGATGTGACGGAAGTCGGCGTCGGGTGCACTCGCGTGCGGGGTGCTGCGCCCGCAGCCGCGCTGGTCCAGCAACACGATGCGGTAGCGCTTCGGATCGAAGAACCGCCGCTGCCACGGCGATGTCCCACTGCCGGGACCGCCGTGGAGGAACACCACCGGCTTGCCCTCGGGGTTGCCGCTGACCTCCCAGTAGACCCGGTGGCCGTCACCGACGAGGAGTTCCCCTGTCTCGTACGGTTCGATCGGTGGATACAGTGCATCCGTCTTCTTCATCGTCGGCCCCCCAGCCGGTCGTGCTGACTACTTCGTCAACGGTAGCGGACGTTCGCCCACCCGCCGGGCATCACGGGTCCAACTGATCGGCGGGAAGCGTCAGCACCTGCGCGCAGACGCCCAGCCCGTTCTGATAGCCCTCCGCGAACCAGCGCTTCCGCTGCACACTGGATCCGTGCGTCCAGGTCTCCGGATTCGAGAACCCGGACTGCTCCTGGATGTGGTCGTCGCCGACGGCCTCTGCCGCGTTCAGCGCGTCCTCGATCTGCGCTTCGGTGGGCTTCATCAGGTACGGATCGCCGTCGGCATCCTTCTGCTCGGTCATGCGGCCGAGCCACGCCCCGGCGTAGCAGTCGGCCTGCAGCTCGATCCGCACCCCATTGCTTCCCGGCCCCGTGCCGTTGTTCGGGTAGGCATCCATGTCGCCCGTGATGTTCTGAATGTGGTGACCCCACTCGTGCCCCACGATGTACAGCTGCGCGAGATTGCCGGCGGACGCCCCGAACTGCTGTTGCATGAGTTGGAAGAACGTCGGGTCGACGTAGACCCCTTCCTCCGGGGGACAGTAGAACGGCCCCACGGCATTGGACGCCGTACCGCACTGTGTCGGCGTCGATCCGTCGACGACGATCATCTGCGGCTTGCGATAGCCCTCCACGTTCTCGGCCCAGAAGGCGTCCAGCGCGACCTGAGCACCCGCCATGCGGCAGTCGACGTCGGCGTTCGCCTGCGCCCCCGTATCGCAGTTCTCGATGACCGATCCGCCCGCTGGTTCGCTGCCTCCGCTCGGCGCTCCGCCACCCAGCAACCCGGTCAGGTCGATGCCGAGCAGAGGCCCGGCGATGAGCGCGATGATGCCGAGCACGCCCACGCCCGTGCCACCGGCGATCGCTGCCGTGCGCCCGCGACGACGCGTGGTGTTGCCAGAGATGTCGGCGTCGGGATTGAAGGTCATGGGACGAGGGTACTCCGAGCGGAGGCCCCTCGAACGGACGTAGGCTCGGGGCATGACGACCACGATCACCATCACCGGAGCCGGCGGACAGATCGGCTACGCACTGCTGTTCCGCATCGCGGCGGGCGACCTGCTCGGCCCGGATGAGAAGGTGCGTCTGCGGCTGCTGGAGATCCCGCAGGGGCTCGGTGCCGCGGAGGGCGCGGCGCTCGAATTGCAGGACGGCGCGTTCGGACTGCTGGATCACGTCGAGGTGACGGATGACGCCGCAGTGGGATTCGACGGCTGCGACCTCGCCCTGCTCGTCGGTGCACGTCCACGCGGGCCCGGTATGGAGCGCGGCGACCTGCTCGCGGCCAACGGCGGCATCTTCGGGCCGCAGGGTGCGGCCATCGCGGCGAACGCCGCATCCGGCGTGCGCGTCACCGTGGTCGGCAACCCCGCCAACACGAACGCGCTGATCGCCGCCGCCTCGGCAGATGGCGTGCCCGCCGAGCGTTTCACCGCCCTGACACGGCTCGACGAGAACCGCGCGCGGGCTCAGCTCGCACTGACGCTGGGGGCTCCGGTGCACACGGTTCGCCGCGTGCCCATCTGGGGCAACCACTCGGCGACCCAGTTCCCGGACATCTCGCACGCGACGGTGGGCGGCCGGCCGGTGGGAGAGGCGCTCGAACAGATCGTGGGCGACGTTCCCTCCTGGCTCGACCGGACGTTCATCCCCCGCGTGGCGAAGCGTGGGGCGGAGATCATCGAGGTACGGGGCTCCTCGTCGGTGGCATCGGCGGCGAGTGCGACCATCGATCACGTGCGCGACTGGGTGCGGGGCACCGACGACTGGACGTCGGCCGGCGTCGTCTCCCACGGCGAATACGGCGTTCCGGAGGGCCTGATCTCGTCCTTCCCGGTGCGGTCGATCGACGGTGAGTGGCACGTCGTCGAGGGACTCGAGTTGAGCGAGTGGGCACGCACCCGGATCGATGCCTCGGTGGCCGAACTGCAGCAGGAACGCGAGACGGTGCAGAGCCTCGGCCTCTTGTGAATCCGGTCACCGCGACGCACGCCGACAGGGCAGAATGGATGCCGGAGGTGCGCGATGAGCGAGACGATTGATCCCACGAAGACCACGGCATCGGTCGAAGAGGCTCTGACGAGTCCCCTGCACCTGCCGCACGATGCGGCGTCCTGCCCGAAGTGCTTCACCGAGTTGCAGCAGAACCGCAACTTCTGGACCGCCCGCCCCGACGGCTCACGCCTGGTCGGTCTCGTCGTCGCCCGCGAAGGTCTGCCGTCAGTGGTCGAGCAACGCGAAGATCTCACCCGTTTCGGTGTGCCGATCGAAGGATTCCGTCACCCGGCGCCCGACATCCTGGAGAGCTGGAACGACCGCCTCGCGCGCCTCATCTCGACCCTGCGCATCGGCGACGTGGTGGTCGTCGTGAACATCAAGGCTCTCGGCCTCGACGCGGACGAAGGCGCCCGCACCGTGGCCGAACTGCGCAAGCACGGCATCATCGTGAAGGTGCTGAATCACGACGCGCGGCACCTGGCCGACGCCGCCGCCGTACACACCTCGGCCCGCTGAGACACCGTCCGAGAGCGCTCGTCAGCCGCCGTAGGGCGCGACCGGGAACGCGGTCGTCGTCGGCTGAGGTTCGACGGGCGATCCGTCTTCGTTGTAGTACACCGGGCTCCCCTCTTCGGGGAAATAGAACCGCGGCTGCCAATTCGGACCCTCGAACGCCGGGAATCGCAGCGAAGCCCCGTCATAGGCGAGTTCTCCGCCGAAGACCATGTCCGAGAGCGCGGCCGCATCGCCGGGGATGCACCCGGGCGTCGCCGTCGCGGAGATCTGGTTCCGACCGGGCCGGATCGTCACGACACCTCGGCCGACGTCGCCTCCGGTGCCGACGATGTTGACTTCCTGCCGATCGCCCTCTCCGAATCGCGTCGTGCTCGCCTCCACCCCGGCATCCTCGAACGCCGCCGTCGCCGCGGCCACCACGGCCTCCACATCGATCTCCTCCGCCGGTTCGAGCACCCGCGCCCAGGAGAACGTGTACCCCGAGACGTCGCCGTCGATCCGGCAGGGAATCGGCGAGGCGCCGAATGAGCCCTGGTCCACGGCCCAGTCGCCTTCGTGGATCGCCATGATCACGGAGTGCATGACGGTGGAGTACGCGACGTAATTCTTCTCGCCATCGCGATACAGCGCATCGCCTTCGGGCGCCGACGTGGTTCCGCAGCTCGTCATCGTCATCACCAATCCGACGGCTGCTGCCGCCATCACTCCGCGCCGCCATATCCCGCGCATTCGTCGTCCCATTCGCTCAGAAGTCGATGAGAGCGTACTCATCGCTGATCCACCAGTTGCTCGCATCCCAGAACCCCTGCGTACTGCCCTCGCCGCCGCGAACGGTACCGGGCTCCCCGGTCTGGATGATCTCCGACACGTTGTAAAAGGATTCCGAACCCGGCTCGAGGTATGCACCGGGCCCGAGAGCATCGTGTCCGGTCGCGGACGGAAGACTGTCGCCGGATGCGCTCACGCCACCGTCGCTGTCGAACACGGTAGTCCCTGACAGGCTCTCCGGGCTGACAGGATGCCCGGGAGCCGTGGCGCGACCGACGCGGGCCACGGCGTCGTCCTCGGAGATCGTCGCATAGATCTGCGGGGGCTCGCCGTTGGTCAGGTTGTCGACGACGGCCGCATCGTTCGGGAACCCGGCGGATCCGACCGCGACCAACGAGGTGACGCCGAGACCGTCGGGCTGCGATCCGATGGCGAGCGCCGCTGTCGTACTGCCATACGAGTGTGCGATCACGTTGACGTCGGCCTCGGGCGACAGCGCGCGTACCGCGAGCAGGTAGGAGCGCAAGGACGCCGCTCCGTCCTGCGCTCGACCCATCGCGGGCTCCTCGAGGAGTTCCGGCGTGTCGTAGCCGAACCAGACGACGGTCGCGGATCCGGCACCCACGGAGGAGTTCAGCGCCTTCGCCGATTCACCCCACGATTGCAGGTCGTGCACGTTCCCCAGCATCCCGGGGACGAGAGTGTTGATCTCCGACGCCGTCGACAGGTCGCCGTAGGCGATCGCCGCGGTCACCTGCTCCGAACCGTCCGGGTCGAAGCTGATCAGATTCGGGGCCGGGATCCCACCCGCGTTCAGCGCTCGCACGATCGCTTCGAGGTCGTCACGGTGCGGACCCGCGGGTTCGGTCTGGAGCACCTCCTCCAGCCTCGCGGCGTTCACCCTCGCACGCACGTCCCAGGGGACCCCGTCGAGGTTGCCGACGATGGCGGGGTGGCTGTCGATGAGCTCCTGCTGCAGTTCGGGGTTCGCCGCCCAGAGTCGAGCGACCTCCTCCGGACTTGAGGCCGCGAGCAGGTCGGCGAGCAGGTCGCGCGCCTGGTTCGTCAAGACGGCACCCGTGCCTGCGGCGAGTGCGGCGAGGGCCGCATCGTACGCGGCGTCCCAGTCGCCGTAGAGCCGTTCGTACTGGTTCCAGAGCTCGTCCAGCGCCTCTTTCGCGGCATCACGGTCGACGATCGCATCGTTCACGGCGTCGGTCGTCTCATCGATCTCGGACTGATCGTCACCGTAGGCGGCGGCCATGGCGGCACGACCGGCTCGATCGGCGGCGATGTCGAGCCGGGACCACTCGGCGTGCGCCGTCTCGATGTCGTCGATCAGATCATTGGCGGGCTTGGCATACGCATCGAACGCGTCGGCATAGCTTTGCAGGACGCCGGCGAGGAGTTGTGCCTCGGCGATGTCGGCGGGGAGCAGTGCGGCGAGGTCATCGGCATCTGCGCGCACCGCTGTGACCGCACGACCGACTCCGCGCAGTTCCTGCGCGGAGTTCGCGGCCGAACGCACGTCGCCGAGCCGGTCGGCCACGCGCGTGAACAGACCGCTCCAGTACCCCATGGATCCGCTGCTGCCCTCGAGGCGTTCGAGCGGATACCCCCGATTCGGCGATGTCAGGCTCATGGTCCGTCCCGCCCGGTGAGTTCGACATCGAGGTCGGAGTACTTGCTCGCGATGGCGGAGATCGCGGCAGCGAGGTCATCCCCCGATTCGACGCGGTCGTACACCCGGTCGTGCAGAGCGGTCAGCCGCCGGTGCATCTCGAGCCGCAGAGCGGAGCGGTGCGCCGGGTTCTCGACACCGGTGTCGTCACCCTGCAGACCCGCCGCCTGCGTGAGGACCTCAGAGGTCGCGGTCGTGAGGCTCCTCGCGGCATCGTTCAGCTCCGCGTAGAAGATCTCGACGTCTGACATGGCCACCCCCCGGTTCCGCCGGATTCACCCTACCCGGTGGCGCACGGTGAGCCGATGGGGAGAACTGCCCATCGACCGCGATCTCCGGACCCGAGGACACGAAGAAGGGGCCGACGGCGAACCGTCGACCCCTTCTCGAGACTGTGTGTCAGCTGCCGGCGAGCTGCTGGTCCAGGTCCTGGATCGCCCGCATCATGCCCAACAGCGACTCGGACATGTCGTTGATGCCATCGACCGCGGTCTTCAGACCCGTCGTCAACTCCGTGTACCCCTCACCGAACTTCCCCGACGCATGCTGCGTCTTGAAGTCCTCACCCAGAAGAGTGTCCACCTGACCCTTCAACGTGTCCAACTGACCCTGAATGTCATCACGAGCCTGCGACAGCGACGACGCCACCTGCTCCATCTCCGCATAAGACGCACCGAAATCGGCCATCGTCCACACCTCCGCCAATCGAGAGAACCGGACCCCTCCGGCCCGAACAACACCCACCCTACGGCGCACCCACGAACACCGTCGATGGGGACAACTCCCCATCCCCGCACACCAGTCAGCGGCGGTCGGTCGGCGCCTGCTCGACGGTGACGGGGACCGCCGGCTCCTCGGCCAGCTGCTCCCACGCGAAGGTCGAGATCATGGCGTCGCTGAGCAGCTCGATGCCGTCGAGCACCTCGGCGGGGATCACCTCGCCGTCCGGGATCACGATGGTCGACGTGAACACGAGCGCCTTGCGACGCAGCGTTCCCGGCACGGGGATGATGTACGTCACGGTGCGTCCGCCGACGCCGTCGATCGCAGGCGCACCCGCGGGGCGCGTTGCCTCGGCGGACCAGCGGACGATGTGCCGGAGGTGCTCGTCGAGAAAGACGGCGCCGCGGAGGCGGAAGGCCTCCGCCACCCAGCCGTCGAGATTCTCGCCGACGGGGGCGTCGAGGGCGGAGGCCGTTATCGAGAGGGGCAGGAGCTCCTCCATCGGCACGTCTTCCTGCCGATAGATCGCGAACACCTTGGTGCGGCGCATGCCCTGATTGGCCTGCGCCATCATCGTGCGGAACTCCGCGTCGAGATCGGGGCGCCCGGCCTGCATGAAGATCGCACTGGCCTTGCGCACGTCCTCCTGCTGGCCCGCGTTCGTGGGCAGATGCGTGGCCCACCCCGGAGGCAGCACCAGGCGGAAGGCGGGGATGCCGTAACGGAACTCCACACCGAGATCGTTCATCTCGCTCACCGCTGCTGCGCTCTCTTCTTCGCGCGTGACTCGACGAGGGCATTGCCGGGGAGCGCGATCGCGCTGAGACGCGCCGTCCCCAGCCCGGAGCGCTTGGCTCCCTTCGCCACCGATCGAGCGATCGGTCGAGAGTCGTGCGAGGCTGCGCTGGCGAGCTCACGCCAATTCGTCAGCATCTCGTCGAAGATCTCACCACGCGCAGCGCGGTTCAGTCGCGTGAGACGATGCCGAGCCTTCCGTTGTTCATGCTCGACGACAGACCATTCCGTGGCGGGATCCAGCTTGATCTCCGCCAGTCGGTCGACCAGCGCATCGAGCACCCCGTCGACCGCTTCTCGCAACGCCGGCAGGCGAAGCAGCACGCGTTGCTCTTCCGCATCCCACACCGCCGTCACCGCCTGCGCGCAGACGTAGCATGTGCGCTTCGGGAGGTTGCGGGTGGAGGCGTATCCGCAGGTGCAGCGATCCGCGACGGCTGCGAGCGCCTGATCCAGCGTCGCCTGGCCGCCCGATGCATCGCCACTGTCGTGCACCGCTTCCAGGGCATCGAGCAGAGACGCCGCTCCAGGCGCATCGACCTCGCGCAGCAGCGAGTCATATGCGCTCAGCCTCAACGCGTCGCGGGTGCGCACCCACCGCACCATGTCCTCGACAGACACGATCCCTCGGACCGAGGCTGCGTAACTCGCAAGAGCCGAGCGCTGAATGGATGCCACATGCTCGGCGAACGCGTCGGCATCGCCCCCGCGTGCCGCGTCGCTTCGCTCGATCAGACCACGAATATGCTCGGAGCCCGCTCGAGCCGCCTTCTCGTGGCGATCGGCCAACGCCGGATACTGCTCGAAGAGCTGCGCTTCGACGCCGAGGAGGTCGTACCTGCTCACTGTTCGACCGCCGCCGTCCGCGGAAGTCGGATCCCCGGGATCAGGCGCATGAGCTGCTCCTCGAACAGGACGAAGGCGGGAAGGGTCGTCCCCAGCGTATCGACAAGGATGCTCCACGTGCCGTCGTTCAGCCGCACGGTCCATTGCGTGATGAACAGCGGCTGTTCCCCTTCGAGTTGCGTGGAGCGCCGGAGGAGGAAGCCGCTGCCATGCGTCTCGGTCTGCAGTGGCACCACATCGAATCCAGCGGAGAACCGGTCGCCGTCGAAGACTTCCTCATTCGCTGCGCTCCCCGGCCCCGATGCTCGCGACACGGTGATCGTAACGAGGAGATCGCTGTACATTCGCTCCGGAGCGAACCACAATCGGGTGACACCTTCTTCGGCTTGCGAAAGCAGGGCGCCAGCGGTCGCGCGCAGCAGCGCAGCGCGCTGCGGATCGGACGTCGCGGCATCGGGCAACCTCGCGAGGGCGGCGTCGGTCCAGGCAGCCGCCGCATCGGGACCGATCTGGCTCCCGTTCACTCCGGGAAGCGGGACGAACCACGCGGCGTCGAAGTCGAGGTCCCAGACGAATCCCGCGTCTCCCGCCATCAGAGCAGCCCGTTGACGAGCCCGGCGGGCGACAACCCACCAGAGGGCTTGCCGTTCCCGGTGAGCCCCACCACTCGGTCCGACCACTTGAACGTGTTCCACGCGGCTTCGAACATCGAGTTGGTCGGTGCCTTGGCAACGTTTGCGAGCCCTTCGGGCAGCGCCGCCCGCAGCACCTCCTGGAACCGCGGGCCGGTCGACGACACCGCGTCGTTGAAGGCGACTTGGAACGATCGGTTGGCACCGAAGAAGAACCGCTCGCCGAGCCCGCCGAAGATGTTGTTCCCGAACTGACGGACTCCGGAGACACCGGACGCGTAGGAGCCGAAGTTCTGCGAGACGATGCCCCGCCACGGAGAAGCGGTTCCGGCGAGACCGCGCAATCGAGTCATCTGCTGGACCGGATTGCGGAACTGACCGATGAACTCCTCTACGAACTTCGCCTTGCCGGAGAAGATCTTGCCGAGTTTGCCCACAGGCAGGATGCCCACGATCGCCCAGCCGAGGTCACCCCAGCCCTTGCGGCCGTCGAACATCAGGGCGACCGTGAGCGCCAGCGCGATGACCCCGACCACCAGAGCCGCGATCGCGAAGAACGGACCACCGATGATGAGTCCGAGCACGGCGATCGCGAGGCCGATCCAGCTCACCCACTCCGCGACCACGGCGAGGACACCGGCGATGTTCTCCCACGTGGAGTCCTCGCCGATCTTGTTCGCGTCGGTCAGTCCCGAAACGGCCGTCTCGTAGGCGGTGTGCCAGCTGTCGTACTCGCCGTCGAACGCGTCGAGGTTGTCGTTGTGGGTGGTCTCCGCGGTGTTGAGGGTCGACGCCGCACCGGAGGCGACGGTCGCGAGATTCGTGCCGGCAGTCGTGTTCGCTGCCGCGTCCTCTTCGGCCGGTGGGTTCAGCCGCGTCGAGGTGTTGTGCGCCTGGAGCGCGTCGGCGGCATCGGCCGCGTTCGACTGCGCGGTCTGCAGCTCGGTGAGGCTCGTCTGGCAGTCCGCCACGATCGTGCGCATGCGGCTCTGGGCGGTCTCGAGCGCCGTCGCGTAGCTGCTCAGCGTGGTCCCGGCCGGCTTGTACCGACGCCCTGCCTCATCCAGATCCTTGTGGACGTCGTCGACGACGTCCTTGATCTTGTCCATCGCGTAGCCCTCGCCATCGATGGAGCCGTCTTTGATGCCCTTGAGCGTCGCAGCGGCACTGACCATGCTGTCGCCGAGCTCGACGATCTTCGTTCCCCGGTCGGCGATCGCCACGGCATCGCCGGCAACGACTTCGACGTCACGTCCCTTGTTCGTCTGCATCTGCCTCGCCCCCTACACCGCGGCTGGCTGACGCCCGGCACCCGGCGCGTTCCCCGACCCCGACTGCTCCATCGACGTCGCCATCTCGTTGTCGAGGCTGGTGACCTCGTCGACCGTGCCCTTGACGCGATCGGCGACCTCTTTGAGCTTGGTCAGCAGCTTGTCGCGGCTGTCGTTCCAGCTTCCCTCGAAGTCGTGGCAGCGGTCCTTCAGGCGACCGTCCCCGTACGGCCTGCCGACGGCGTTCTCGACGTCGTCCTGCTTCGCGGCCGCAGACTCCAGCTCGGACACGATCGCCGCGAGCTTCTCGCTGGTCGTCTGCAGATCACTGATCGGCACGAGCATGCGTTCGCCTGCCATGGCCCCCTCCTTCTTCCCGGACGCTACGACGTTACGGGGAAGCTCCGCCCGACGCGATGGGGAGTACTCCCCATCGGGCTGCGCCTCACACTCTCCTGCTGCTCTTCGTGCGCTTCTCGGAATCCTTGACGAAGGCCTTGATGCTCTCCGCGTCTGCACGCACCCCGAGTTCGGTGAGCGCCGCCGCACCGAGACCGCGCTTGTGCACCTTCTGCACCGTGGAGCGCAGACTCGTCGTGGACGCACGGGAAAGCGGCTCGATGAAGCTTGTCCACCGTCGCAGATCGGCACCGGCGAGCTCCGCCCGGTGTCTGCGTCCCAGACGGGCAAGGCGTCGTCCACCGGCCTTCCTCCGGCCGAAGGCCTCGGAGTCGAGATACTCGCCGTGGCTCTCGAATACCTTCGTCTGCTGCTGGGCGACGTCGTCGATCACCTGGGCGACGTCCTCCGCATACGCGGGCATCGCCCGAAGCAGCCGCCGTTCTTCCGCTACCCAGCGCCGCAGGAGCACGTCGCAGCACTCCGGACACAGCCTCTGCGGCAGGAGGCCATCGACCGCATAGCCGCATGCGCAGTCGATACCGGCGCGCTGCTGCACCCGATGCGGACGACCGCCGAGCTTCGCGCGCAGGAGTGAGGCTCCCACCGCGCTGCGCCCGAGCTCGTCGGCGAGGAATCCCTCGCCACTCCGGCGCTGCATCTCGGCGACCAGCAGCTCCCAACGCTCCTGGTCTGCCGGTCGGAGCAACGGGCGAGCGGAGGACGCATACTCGTCCAGCGCCGCGGTGATTTCCGCTTCCTGCGCCGCGTGTCTCAACGCGCTCGCGGATGTGACTCCCGGCCAAGACGGGAACGCGACGTGAGTCGCGAGCACCCGCATCCGCGCATCACCCGAGACTCCCGCCGCCTCGTGCAGCGCGGCCAGGGGCACGTTCGCCTCCAACACATCGCGTTCGAACTCCTCGACAGCGTCAGACGCGCTCATGCCCCCAGAGTAAACGCCCGCGAACGACGAAGAGGGCCGACCGTCGTGGTCGACCCTCTTCGTGAAACCGTGCCGTGTGTCAGCTGCCGGCGAGCTGCTGGTCCAGGTCCTGGATCGCCCGCATCATGCCCAACAGCGACTCGGACATGTCGTTGATGCCATCGACCGCGGTCTTCAGACCCGTCGTCAACTCCGTGTACCCCTCACCGAACTTCCCCGACGCATGCTGCGTCTTGAAGTCCTCACCCAGAAGAGTGTCCACCTGACCCTTCAACGTGTCCAACTGACCCTGAATGTCATCACGAGCCTGCGACAGCGACGACGCCACCTGCTCCATCTCCGCATAAGACGCACCGAAATCGGCCATCGTCCACACCTCCGCCTATCGAGAGAACCGGACCCCTCCGGCCCGAACAACACCCACCCTACGGCGCACCCACGAACACCGTCGATGGGGACAACTCCCCATCCCCGCACAGGGCTCGATGCGTGTCGGGGCGGGGTCAGCCGTTCAGCACCCAGTCGTCCCCCGGGCGCACCACGGCGGAGACGAGCTCTTCGAGACGCTCGGGGTCGGACCGCGGGACGAAATCGCTGAGCGAAGCAGTGGTGAGAACAGCCTCGGCGAACGGCTCGACGAACGCCATCCCGTAGGGCACGACAGGACCGAGCATCGCGCACACGGTCGTACCCTCACCGAAGAAGATCCAGCGGCGCGTCGCGAAGTCGAGACCGTTCTCCCGCTGCGCGAGGGTGGAGGAGAACCCGGTGCCGAGTGCGTCGGTTTCGGTGAGTCTCGGCGTGACGGGCAGGATCGCGGTGCTCGACCAGAGGAAGTCCGCCTGCTCCTGACGCGAGAGTTCATGCGTGATCACAGAGATCATCAGCGGTGCGACGACCCCGCCATCGACGCCCACGACGAGCAGGAGCCTTCGGTCATCGTCGGCCTGCGCCGCCACCGCGAGCAGGGCGGTCTCGATCTGCGCCGCGACCGTGGAGTGCGCACCGGCATCGCGAGCGAAGTCCTCCGCCGTCTGACGCGCCCACGTCACCTGCTCTTGCGGTGAGAGTCGTTCGCCAGGAATCGGGATGATGCGATCAGGCGCGTACGAGAGGGCGAGGTCCATCAGCGCACCGTCCATGTGAAGGTGCTGACGTGGGTGTCGAACAGTGCCGTCCAGAGCGTGAGGTTCGGGTGATCGGCGGGAAGGTCGGCCTCATGCGTCACGGTGGCCGTCCATTGCACCGCCTCGGTGAGCCTCGTTCCCGGAATCGGGATCAGGTAGTTGATCAGCAGCGACGCGACGTCTTCCCCGTCGAGGGACACCTCACGGCGCTCGGTCCACCGCACGATGCGCTGACCCTCACCGATGGCGATGCCGGCGTGGTGGCGGATCGCGCTTTCGACGAGCTGCTCCAGCGTCGCTTCGGGCGTCGAGGAACGCTTGAGCCCGACCAGGGTCGCCGCACCGATCGCCCAGGACGGCGCCGCCTCTCCCGCGAAGGCATACGCGAAGCCCTGGCGTGCCCGCAGTCCCTCGAGGGCCTCGTGCACCTTTCCTGCGAGGACGGGCCCGAAAGTCGTGTTCTGCGCACCCCGCAGGCGCGCGTCCGCCCGACGGATCAGGTCGCGTTCGGTCGCCTCGCTGAGGTCGAACGCCTCCCATCCCGGAGGGAGGAGCATCCGGTAGGGCGGGATGATCGTTCCGGAGTTTCCCGTCAGTTCCGCGCGCAGGCTGCTCATCGTCTCAGTCTTCCATGGGGCGACTCGCGTCGCTGTCGGTCACGAGAACGGATTCTGATCCGGGTCGAATGTGCCCGACCACGCACCGCCCGCGCTGTCTTTGATACCGCCGGCGATCGCGAAATGCGAAGCGAAGACGTTGCCCACCATGTCGAGCGTCTGCACCCCCGTCATCTGCGCGGCGAACGACGCGGCGCCGTTGCCCGTGAACAGTCGAGCGGAGAACTCGCCGAAACCCGTCGTGAATCCGCCGCGGATCTGGCTGAGCGTGCTCAGAGGAGCCCGCCCGGCGACGGCGTTGAAGAACCGCATGCCGTCGGCGCCGAAATCCGCGCCGCGGATCATCGCCATCGGACCACGCGCGAACTTGATCGCGGGACCGATCAGCGGGATGACCCCGATGACACCGAAAACGACATCGATGACCGACCCCTTGCCCCTCGCCAACCGCGCGACGGCCACGATCAGCGTGGCGACCGCGACGATGGCGGCGAGGGCGGCGATGATCGGGCCACCCACGATGATCGCGAGCACGGCGAGAACGATGCCGGCGACGGCCAGGAAGTCGGACATGAACTGCAGGAAGCCGTCCACGTTGTCCCAGAAGCCGTCTTCGATCTTGTCGGAGGTGTCTTCACGGATGTTGCTGGCCGCGTTGGTGAACGCGGTGTGCCAGCTGTTCCACTCGCGATCGTAGTCACCGGCACGCGCATCCCAGTCGCCGCGCGCGCTGCTCGCCGCCCCCGATGCGGCCTCGGCTGCGTCGTCACGCGCGTCCTCCGCCGCCTGCCGCGCCTGATCGTCGTCGGCATCCGCGCCCGTCGGATAGTCGGGGCTCTGCGCAGCCGCCGACGATGCGGCATCCTTCTTCTGCTGATACGTCGCCCACAGTGTCTCGAGATCGTCGAGGATCGGATCGATCGCGGCCTTCGAGGTCTCGAGGTCTGACGCATACTGCACGATGTGCGGCGCGACGGCGTCGTACAGGTCGGCTGCGCGGCCGAGCTCGGCGTGCATCTTTCCGGAGATCTCGGCGAGCTTGTCGACGGATTCGCCCTGCATGTCGGCGCCGTTGTCGACGAGGCGCTGCAGCAGCGTCGCGGAGTTGCTCATCGCGTTCGCGAGATCCTGCAGCGAGTTCCCCCGATCGCGGATCGCCTCCACATCACCGGTCAGAGCGCCGATCGGGTGACCCGCCGGCGAGGTCATGGGCATGTACTCGTACACGGTCAGCCTCCGCTGTTCTCGGACTTGGATGCGGCGTCACGGTCGAAATCCTGGAATCCCTTGATCACCGCAGCCACGTACTCTTCGACCGTCTTGCAATCATCCATGAGCTGCTTACGGCGGTCGTCCCAGCGCCCCTCGAAGTCGGATGCCGCATCACGCAGCGCACGCTCGCCGTAGGGTGAGCCCACGGCGCTCTCGAGATCGTTGCTGCGCGAACCGGCGTGCTCGAACTCCTCGATGATGTTCTTCAATTCGGTCTGCAACGGCTCGAGATCTCCGTACTTCAGCTTGACGCCGTCACCCACGTCCGTCCCCCTCATGAAACGTTCAGATCGAAGGGACCGGCTGCGGAGCCGGCCCCCTGAAAGTGTCCGTCGCGGCGATCTGATCGCCCCGACTATGCAAACTCTACGAAGAGAATCACCCTTCGGTCGATGGGGACAACTCCCCATCCCAGGGTGACCCGTCGCTGTTAGCCCGTCGTGATCTTGGTGATCAGGGCGGCGGCCACGAGACCTACGAGAAGCGGGACGAGACAGCCGACAGCCGCCGCCCGCCCGCCCTTGGGAGCGGCGAACAAAGCCTCCCGCCGCGTGCGACGAGCAGGATCCGCCTCCGTGACACCCGCCGTCTGCTCCGCGCGTCCGCGGACTTCCAGCAGTGACACCAGCGCGGCGAGATCCTCGATCCACTCCCAGTACGCGGGCTCAGCCATCGGGAGGTGCCGTCGGGCGATGACGTAGACCCGGTCGCCGACGACTTCGACGTCGCACCGCTCGGCGACCGCCGTCAGTGCCGCCTGCACGTCCGGAGAGAGCAGATGACGTACCGGCTCCTCCGTCGCCCGCGTCGTGAAGACCTCGAAGCGCGCGGCGAAGTCGCCCTCGATCTGCACGCGCTCCTGCGGCGCGGTCGGCTCCCATCCGGATGCCGCGACTGCGGGTGACTTGGTCACGAGGACCATCGGCGGCAGCGAGCCGGTCAGCGCGAACTCGACGTAGTTCGCGACCCGCGGCATGCGCGCGCGGGCGACCCAGGTGTCGAACGAGTAGTTCGCGGCCTCGAACGGGCGCGGGGACGGGCCGGAGACGATGTCGCTGGCGACTCGCGAGGTGCCGATTCCGAACAACGCTGCCGGCCGCTCAGGGTCGAGTTCGCCGGTGCGATAGGTGAGTCCGTTCGCCGCTGTGAACTGCTCGAGGCGGTACTCCTCGATCTCCCGCTCGCGCGGACCCCGGAGGTGGGATCGGATGCGGCCGACCGCGAGCGGCAGCACCATCAGCACAGCCAGAACGACGGTCGTCAGATCGGCGCCGTCGGCACCGAACATGAACTGCACGGCCACGACGGCCAGGGCCGCGAGTGCACCGGCGCCGACGACCAGCACGACCGATTGGAAGACGACCCAGCCGGAACCGAGCACCACGCCGAACCGGCGCCCCTCCCTCGTCACACGCTCACGGCTCTCCTGCCGCGCACGCACCGGATCCACGCGCGCGCGCAGCGCGGCGTCGTCGAAGGTGACCGTCATCGTTCGCCCCTCCTTCGGAACCGATGCGTGTGCGCGTTCGCGCTCAGCGGACTGGCGTCCATGTGTCTCCTTCGATGAGTGGCAGCTGTACCGTGACCTGGCGTCCCGCTTGTACGAAGATGCCTCGACCGTCCGGGAAATCCGTGCGCTTGACCTTGGGGAACGGGACCTTGAAGATCGCATCGCCGTCGAACGCATCCGGCTTGAGAACAATGCCCTTGCGCCCGGCTTTGAAGTCGCCGATGAATCCGAAGCCGCTCGTCACCTGGGTGACGTCGGCGTCGCCCACCAGCAGGTGATCGCTCCGGTTGATCGCCTGGAAGAGCGCCTTCATCTCGCGTTCGGCGGGGCCGTCCGCGAACTGGGGCACGTCCTCGACGATGACGAGCATGCGCACCGGAATGGTTTCGTCGACGGCGATCTCGGCGATCTCCTTCGCGAGCTCTTTCGCGTCCTCCGGGGTGACCGCGCTCCGCGTCCAGTCGACGTAGCCCTTGAGCTGGGCTCGGCGACCGCCGAAGTGGAACAGCTTGACCTCGGGGTCGAACCGCCGTATCGACGTGATGATCCCCTTGAGCGCGGTGGTCTTGCCCGACGATGGCGGACCGGCGACCACGAAGGTGCCGACAGGGTCGAAGTCGCGTGCGGCCAGCGTGTCCTCCGCGACGCCGAGCACCGGGAACTCGCCCAGACGATCCGGGAGATCGCGCACGGACAGGCGGGTCGGCAGGGCGCCGATCTCCGGCACCTCCCTCGCCCCGGCCGCGCGCAGAGCCGTCGCGTGCTGTTCCAACAGCTTGGTCTGCTCAGCCACGTTCGGGGTGCCGCCCAGCGTCGCGATCTGCGTCTCCCGCCCGTCGACGATCGCGCGACCGGGAGCCGAACGCTCGTCGAGCACGTCCTTGGGCGCGTTGAGCATCGCGTACCCGGATTCGTCGGAGAGCCGCAGGACCACGCGCCGCGACACGTTGGCGCTGACCGCGGTGGGCACGGAGCCCGAACGGTCGGCGCTCGCGATCACGTGCACGCCCAGCGGGCGCCCCTCTCCGAGAATGCGCATGAACGTCTGGTAGAACGGCATCCGCGCGGTGGTCGACTCCCACTCGCTGCGGAACTGCGGGAACCCGTCGATCAGGATCAGGATGCGGGCCTCATCCTTTCCGGTGATCTCCCGGTACTCGGTCAGGCTGGAAGCGTTGGCGGCGCTGAAGCGCTTGCCGCGGTCGTCGAGCACGGCGGCCAGCGAACGCAGCACGCGCTGCACGCGCTCGGAGTCGTCGCCGGAGATGATCGAGCCGACGTGGGGCAGCATCTCGAGGCTCTTCAGCGCACCCGATCCGAAGTCGAGGCCGTACACCTCGACGTTCGAATGCGCGGGCTCGAAACCCGCCGCGATCGCGATCGTGCGCAGGACCGTCGATTTGCCCGATCCGCTGGTCCCGTAGACGAGAAGCGACCCGTCCTTGTCGGGATGGAAGTACGCGGGCTCCTGCAGCTGCCGCTCCGGGACATCCATCTTGCCGAGCAGCACCTGCCCGTCGCCGAGCACCGGGAGGTCGCGCAGATCGACGGCGCCCTCGAGGTCGTCGAGCCACGGACGCCGGGGCGCGGGGATGCGGGCCTCGCGTGCCGCGTTCACGAGTGTCGCCACGATGCGCTTCTGGTCGTTGGGTCCGAGATCCTCATCGTGGGAGTCGGATTCCGGAGCCTGCTCGGCCTCCCAGGTCTGGATCGAGCCGAAGCGGAGTTCGGCGACCTTGACCTCGGCGACCTGCGCCTCATCGGTCGTCCACCCGCCCGCGTAGGCGGACTGGAACGGCACGAGGCGACCCGGACCGGTCTTCGCGATGCCGCGTCCGGGCAGCGAGGGCGGGAACGTCGCCGCCACCGGATCGTCCACGACATCTTTCGAGTCGGATTCATCGGCCATCCGCAGCGCGACGCGCAGGTTCGTGTTCGCGCGCAGATTGTCCTTGATGACGCCCGCGGGGCGCTGGGTCGCCATGATCAGGTGGATGCCGAGGGAACGACCGCGCTGGGCGATGTCGACGACGCCGTCGACGAACTCCGGCACTTCTCCGGCGAGCGCGGCGAACTCGTCGATCACCAGCACCAGGGCCGGTGGCGTCTCGGGATCGCGACGCTTCTCGAGCTCGAGGAGGTCCTTCGCCTTCTTGCGGTTGAAGAGGTGCTCGCGATGGTGCAGCTCGGCGCGCAGGCTGGTGAGGGCGCGACGCACCAGGTGCGGGCTCAGGTCGGTGACCAGCCCCACGGTGTGCGGCAGATCGACGCAGTCCGCGAACGCAGAACCGCCCTTGTAGTCGACGAAGAGGAATGTGACGCGATCGGGGCTGTGGGCCGCGGCCATGCCGAGCACCCACGCCTGCAGGAACTCGCTCTTGCCGGCACCGGTCGTCCCGCCGACGAGCGCGTGCGGACCCTGGGTGCGCAGGTCGAGGGTCATCGCGTCGGTCTGCGACTGCCCGATGATGGCGCGCAGGTTTCCGGCCTTCTTGAGTCGGGACTGCGGAGCACCGGAGCGATCGATGATGGTGTTGTTCTGACGCCACCGGTCGATCACGGCGCTCGCATCCTCGGCGACCTCGTTGCCCACCAGCGAGAGGAAGCTGACGGAGTTCGGGATGTCGGAGGAATCCTCGATCACCGTGCTGGAGTCGACGACCGGGGCGAGGCGCTTCGCGAACATGGTCATGTAGGCGTGCGAGACGCCCTCGACCTGCACCCCGCGGTAGTCCACGCCGCTGCGGACGGTACCGACCACGGCATCGGCGAGGCCGGCGCTCACATCGACGAACGTGCGGCACGCGGCGGGCAGCGCCTCGACGACCGGAGCGACGAAGAGCGCGTACACGCCGACGTCGGCGCCGCGTTCCAGGATCTGGGTCAGTCGAGCCCGGTCGACGGGAGCGTCGTTCGTGATGATCACCAGGATGGCCGTCTGGCCGGGGAACGTCGCGTCCTCGGCTGCCCGCTTGACGTCGGTCCCGTAGCGCATCGGATCCCAGTCGGCGCCGTACGGCGGCCGCGCGGACTTCGATTCCCGCGAGCGACGCAGCACGATCTCCTCCAGGCCGCTGAGCAGCGCCGTGCCCGTCGAGGCGGAATCGGCGAGGGGCATCTCCTTGAACGGGTTGCGCTCGCTCGAGGTGTGCGGCAGCCACTTGAGCCAGTCGAGCTCGTTCGCCCAGCCCGGCTCGGTGAGGGCGACGGTCACCAGCTCATTGGGGGAATGCGTACCGAACAGCTGCACCGCGATCCCGCGCAGCGCATCGCTCGCGAGCGACGTCGGCCCCGCGACGCCGATGGATCCCACGCTCTGGAGCGATTCCAGGATGGGGACGTCGTCGATCATCCGGTACCGCTCCTCGAGGCGGTCGACGCGCTCGACGTACTCGACGAGCGCCTCCGGGGTCTCGGTGCGCTTGATGCGCGTGCGCGCCTCGCTCTCGCAGACGCCGAGGCGCAGGGCGAGGAAGTTCCAGTGCTCCGGTCGACGCGTCCACAGCAGGGGTCCGAGGCGCATCGCCTCATCGAACACGACGGCGACGGCGGGAACCTCGTTCTGCCGCACCTCCCGCTCCTTCGGGTGCGAGTGGTAGAGCGTCTCCTCGAGCCGCTCGAACTGCTCCTCGAACGACTCCGCCTCCTTGCGCAGACGCTGACCGATGTTGGTCTTCTGGGAGATGAAGTTGCCGAACATCATCATCGGGGAGGCGGCGGCGATGAGCAGAGAGGCCGGACGCTGCGTGATGCTGAACATCGTCACGGCCAACAGGATCGGCGCGACGAGCATGGGCCAGGGGAAGAGCCGAGACGGCTGGTCGCGTGGGTAGCGCGGTTCATCCAGCTCCTGCCCCGTGAACCGTTCCTCCACGCGGGGGCTGCGATTGAACATCAGAGCACCCCCGCGCTCGAGCACCGGGTCGCCGCTGGCCGATCCGTCGAAGTCGCTCACCATGTGCACGACGAACTCGCAGTCGCCGAGCGCGAAGCTCTGTCCGGGAATCACGCGGAGCCGCTGCACGAGTCCGCCGTCGACGAGGATCCCGTTCGCCGAGTTCAGATCGACCAGCTCGACGAAGGTCGCGGCGACCTCGATACGCGCGTGCCGCTTCGAGACCAGCGGATCAGCGATCGTGACGTCGTTCGCGCTATCACGGCCGATCAGGAAGTGACCGATCGGCAGCGGGAACTCCTGGCCCGCGGCGGGACCGGCGACGACCGTGAGCACGGCGGCCGGGCGCGTGCCGGCTCCTCCCACCGATACCCGGTTCGGGCCGACGTTGACCACCTCGGCGAGGAAGCCGGAGCCGATCGGAGCGTCACCGACGAGCAGGTCGGGGTTGAGCATGGTGAGCTGCTCGCTGGTCGGCGGCGCCACCGAGAGAGTGAGCACGTCGGCCGGAGCCGCGGCGATACTGCGTGCGGGGTCGGTCGTGGCGATCTGACGCGCGACGTCGGCGATCGTCGCCGTCGAGTCGGCCATCACGACCACATCGGTCAGGGGTGCTGCGGGTCGACGCAGGGTCAGCTTGACTCTCATCGCTCGTCCTCACCGCGCCGAGGGCGCATCTCACTACTCAGGGTCATGCCCACTCCACCTGGAGGGACCGGTCGCCGAAGCGCACCGTGTCGCCGGTCTTCAGCTCGGCGGGGTGTCCGGCCGGGAGGACCGTCTCCGCACCGCCCCGGATGATCGCGCTGCCGTTGGTCGACGCCCGGTCGACGACGAAGACACCTCGTCGAGCCGGCATCACCGCGATGTGCGTCTTGGACACCGAGCGAGTGTCGTCGATCACCGGCACGAGCAGCGCCTCCCCCTCGCCGGCAGCCGCACTCGGAGACCGCCCGAAGAGCGTGGTGCCGCGCACCTCGATGCGCTCGCCCGTGTCGAGCACGAGGATCGCACGGACGCCCGCGGGTGCGGGCGCAGCGGGCGCAGCAGACGCAGGTACAGGTGCAGGTGCTGCCGGGGCGGGCGGTTCCGCCGCGGGCGGGGCGGGCGCCGCGACCGGTGCCGGAGCGGGCGCCGGAGCGGGAGCCGGGGAGAACGTTGCCGGAGCCGGTGCGCCCGTCGCGAGCGACGGCGGCGCCGCCGACACCATGGAGCCGGCTCCAGATGGCTCTGCCTGCTCCGTCGCAGCCGCCGCGGCCGAGCGGTGCGCACCGATGACGCCTCCGGAAAGGCGCGCACTCGGGACGTACTCGGCCGGCGCGTCGCGATGCACCGGCGTCGCCAGTGACGGCAGCGGAGCCTTCTCCTCGTGTTCGGGCGTCTTCACGCGCTTGCGCGCGATGCGCATGCGTTTCGCATCGTAGGGATTCAACCCGCCGCGCACGTCGACGAACCAGGTCGCGGCAGCGAGATCGAGCCAGCCGCGTCCTCGCCTCTCGATGTCGAACAGCGGGGAGAGCATGATCACCAGCACCGGACCGATGACCGGGACGATGAGCGAGGCGTAGGCGACGAGGAAGCGGACCACGGCTCCGCGCCAGAAACCGGGGCGCTCGAGGGTCCGGACGTTCACCGAGCGGATGCCGCAGATCGCCTTGCCGAGCGTCACTCCCTTGCGTCCGTGCAGGACGAGCTGGACGACGATATAGGCGATCATCAGGCCCTGCGATACGGCTGCCGCGACGATGAGCCACACCAGGTCACCGCGGGCGAAGAACTTCTCGGCGTCGAACCGCCCTGCCACGACCTGCGCCAGAACCGGGGTGAGCGCGACGATCGCCGGAAGCGCGATGAGCACGGCCACCGCCCACTCGATCAGCGCGGCGAGCACGCGCGGCCCTCGCCCTGCTGTGCGGAGCCCGAGGGCCTCCGCGTACGCGGGATCCGGGCGTCCGTGCGCGTCGAGCCCTTCGACCTCGGGAGCGTGGTCGTCGATCTCCCAGATCACTCCTGCTCTCCCTCGACCTCGTCGACGGCGTGCGCGGTGTCGAGCAACGGCAGGTCGCTCTTGCCGACCAGTCGCGACGCGATCACGTGCTCCACCAGGCGCGCACGTCTGTTGGTCGCGAAGCTGCGTTGTCCGCCGCGCATTCCGGGCACACCGATCCGGTCGAACTTGTCGCACACGTTGTCGAGCTTGCGGTTGAAGCGGGTGACGGTCCAGCCGAGGCGCTCCGCGGCCTTCGCCGACGTCGGGATCTCGCTCATACCCGTACCGTCCCTGCGCAACTGCGGCTCCGCCAGCGCGAGGATGAGGAGCTTCTGGCTGAGGGTCAACGGGACGTCGCCGATCGTGGAGGCACCCCCGTCGTCGTGCTCGCGCCTGGTCGCACGGAACGTCGGCTCCGCCGCATGCAAGGTGAGTTCGTAGGTCGTCGGTCCCGCGCTGAACACGATGGTCGTGGTCTCGAAGACCAGCGGAAGGCGGGCACCGGGAGCGAGCCAGGCCTGCACGCCACCGGCCGAATCGGTCACGGTCGCCGTGAGTCGCGTGCCGACGTTCGACAGCCACCACAACCCGTCGGCGTCGGTGATCTCCAGGAAGTGCCGGTGCAGGAACAGGTTGTCGTCGAGCTCGAGATCTCCCTCGCGCCCGACGATGAACCGCCCGCCCCGACGGACCGGGAAGTACTCCCCCGCGAACTCGACGGTCACGCCGCCTTCACCACTCACTCCACGCACCCCCGCACGGTCTCGGACGCGCGCCCGTCGTCGCGTCGCAGCATCACATCGATGCAGACGGTCCCCGCCGCGGCGGGCACCGTGGCGGTCGGATCCGGCGTCTGCTGGGGATCGACCTCGCCCGAGACCGCCACCGGGGTCCAGATGTACGAATCGCCGTCGAGCGGGCTCGGGTTCGTCCAGGTGAAGACCACCTGTTCGCCCTGTCGCGTCCCGGCGAGCTCCGTCACCTTCGGCACCACATCCGTTCCGACGTCCTTCGGATCGACGGCTTCCGCGGTCTCCTGCGGTTCGGGCGCGATACCCGCGACCAGGAGGTTGAGTCCGACGATGCCGCCGATCACGAGCACGACTCCCGCGGCGGCGAGGGTGATCCACAGCCCCTTCCGACTGCGGGGCGGCTCGGGTGCGACCGGGGCCTCGACGGGGACTCCGGGAACCATCGTCGGCGGCACGGCGGCGTCCGGGGCCACGACCATCGGCGCACGGGCGATGGTCCGGTCGTCGGCGCCCGGCACGGTCGGAGGTGCAGCACCGGGAGACGGCGTGCGCAGCTGCGTCTGCTCGACCGCCGCTTCCTGGGCGACCGGCGCGTCGAAGCGCGGCACCCCCTGCAGCGCGGCCGGAGGCTCCTTCCGCTGCGTCGTCGCCGACGGGCGGGTGAACGAGGCCATGTCGGGATCGATGCTGACGATCTCCCGCACCCGGGTGAGACCGTCGCCGTCGTCGTCGAGGTCTTCCGCCGGCGGGTGATCGTCGACGATGTCGATCGGGGTCACCGAGTGGGAGAGCTCGATCTGCACCTTCTGCAGCGCTCGCGCGAACGCCACGGCGCTCGGGAAGCGATCGTCGGGATTCTTCGCCATCGAGCGCTCGAGGAGTCGTTGCAGGCTCTCCGGGGAGTCCGGCCGCTTCAGAGACGGCAGGGCGGCGCGCTCGATGCGCTCGATGAGGTCGGCACTGGAGTTCCGTTCCCCGGGGCGCTCGAACGGTGATCGTCCGGCGAGCAGGGTGTACAGCGTCGCCCCCAGCGCCCACACGTCCGTGCGCGGCCCGCTCTGGGGCGGCTCGGCGAACGACTCCGGTGGCGACCACGGGATCGACATGCCCGACGCCTCACCCGTCGCGCCCGTCGTCGACGCGATGCCGAAATCGGTGAGCGCCGGCCGGTTGTACTCGGTGACGAGGATGTTGGCGGGCTTGATGTCGCGGTGCAGCACGCCTGCGCGGTGCGCCGTCTCGACAGCGCCGGCCACCTGCACGCCGACCCGGAGAGCCTCGGCGACGGAGAACGGGTCCTTCCGTGCGCGCAGCTGGAGGTTCGGCCGCGGGCAGTACTCCATCACCAGATAGGGGCGCCCGTCGCCGGCGACCCCGGCCTGGTAGATCGTGACGATCGCGGGGTGCGTCGAGAGCATGGCCATGACGTTCGCCTCATCGGCGAACTCCTGCGCGGCGCCGCTCGAGATGCGATCGGCGAGCAGGACCTTCACCGCGACGCGGCGGCGAGGCATCTCCTGCTCGTAGAGGAACACGTCGGCGAAGCCACCGGTGCCCAACGGCTCCACATAGGTGAAGCCGGGAAGATCCGGCGGCGGCGACGGGCGACGCGTCACGGGAGATCCTCGAAGGCGACGGTCACGCCGTCGCCGAGGTCGACGACATCGCCGGAGAGCACCAGCGTCTGCTCCCCGGGGTGCAACCGCACGGGATCGGCGCCCGGGCGCAGGAGCGTGGACCCGTTGGTGGTGTGCAGGTCGATGACCACCACGGTGTCGCCTTCCGGCCTGACCTCGAGGTGGCTGCGTGAGATGTCCTGCTGGGGGCTCTCGACGGCGATCAGGTGCGGGAGGTTCGCCCCGCTGGCACGTGTCGACCGTGGCCGGCGCCCGATGATCACGGTGCGGTCGAGGGCGGCCACCTGACCGGTGGAGAGCCGGATGCGGCCGACCGAGGCCACGGCCGGCGCCGGCGCCACATCGAGCACCTCCGTCGGCGCGTCGTTCGCGACCGGCGGCTGCTGGCGGAGGGCACGGAGGTCCGCTGCCGAGACGGTGGCGCCGTCGTGGTCGCCCTCGACGGGGACCGGCACCACCGGTGCCGCCCCGCCGACCGAGTGCACGGTGGCACCCCACAGCTGGTCGAAGTCGTCGTCGACCGGTGGCGCGAGCGTCACCTCCGTGGGCGGCAGGAAGGCGTCTTCGATGAGGGGAAGCGGCTCCTCGGCCTCGGGCTCCGGATCGGGTTCGGGCTCGGGCTCGGGCTCCGGCTTCGCCTCGGGCTCTGCTTCGGGCTCCGGCACGACCGGCTCGGCGGCGACGGCCTCGGGCAGAGCCGGTTCCGAGAGCACGGCGCCGACCACGGGCGACGGCCCGAGCACGGAGGTGAGCGGATCGGCGTCGCTCGGCTCGAGCTCGGCGCTCACGGCCGCGGCACGCACGATGCCGCTCTGCACGGGCAGGCCGTCGGCGTCGGTCGGGGCCTCGACGGTGATCTCGATCTTCGACGCACCGCCGAGGAATCGCTCGTTCCAGGTCGTGACCTCAGCGCCGGACAGCTCGAACGAGTCGGTCGGGGTCGCGACCTGGGCGGAGACCGTGCCTCGCAGGGCGATGCGCACATCGGCACCTTCGGCGACGGCGGCGACGAAGGACGGCAGCGACGTGAACGAGCCTCCCGCGTGTGCGGTGAGCACATCGACGACCGTCGCGAGCGTCTTCTCCTCCGGCATCCGCTCCCACAGCCGCGCGACGACATCGCCCGGGACGTCGGGGGGCAGCGCGACGAGCGCTCCCGGGATGACGATCAGGTACCACTGTCCCGGTCGGTAGATGGTCTGCATCAGCGAACCCCTCCTGCTGCGGCTTCTCGTGGACGTGTGTCCTGGTCGATGTCCGTGTCGGTGGCCATCAGCGTGCCCGGCCGTGAGGCGACGGAGACGGCATCGACGACGAGGACGGTGATGTTGTCCCTGCCCCCGGCGCTGACGGCCTCGTCGACGAGCACATCAGCGGCCCGCTGCGGATCCGACTCGGCGTTCAGAACCTCGCGGATGCGCGCGTCCGGCACCTCGGAGGTGAGTCCGTCGGAGCACACCAGGATGCGGTCGCCCAGTTCTGCGGGGAACATCCAGTAGTCGGCGTCTCCCGTGCTGCTCGCGCCGATGGCCCGGGTGATGATGTTGCGGCGTCGATCGGAGACGGCGTCCTCGGTCGTGAGCTCGCCCGACTCGATCAGCTCCTGCACCACGGAGTGGTCGACGCTGATCTGCTCGAGCTCGCCGTCGGCGAAGCGGTAGGTGCGCGAGTCTCCGATGTTGAGCGCGAGCCAATACCCCATACCGTCGACAGACGCGATCACCACTCCGCTGAGAGTGGTCCCCGCGCGGCCGTTGCCGGAGGTGGACAGCTCCTCCACGCTCTCCCTCGAGAGCGACAGCGCGTGGCGGACATCGTCGAGCACGAGCGCCGAACGTCCGATGTACCGCGCGAACTCGGCGATCACGGCGGCGCTCGCGCGCTCTCCGGCCTCGTGGCCACCCATTCCGTCGGCGACCAGGAAGATCGGAGCGGCCGCCAGATGTGCGTCCTCGTTCAGCGCACGCCGAAGCCCCGGATGCGTCGCGGATCCGGTCGAGACGATGAGTCCCGGCCTCACGCGTAGCCGCCGATCGTGACGATGCGGTCGCCGATCTCGATGGCGTCGCCCAGACGCACGGGCACGCGTTGCCCCGCGGGGCAGGCGATCCGCTGTCCTGCGCGCACGATGGTCATGCCGTTCGTGGAGTGGCGATCCATCACCCACCCGCCCGACGTCTCCGCTGCGGCCTCGAAGTGCGTCTTCGAGAGGGAGAGCGTCTCGTCGCGCACGGGGACGAGCGTGGCTCCCTCTTCCGGGGCAGGGTTGCGCCCGAACACCGTGCGTCGTGAGACGGATACTCGCGTGCCGTCATCCCAGGTGAAGACGAGGCGATGCCCCGGAACACTGATCCTGGTGTCCTCGAGATCGTCCTCCTCGACGACCGCCGAGGAGGGAGCCGAGGAGGGAGCCGCAGGAACAGCCGAGGCGTCCGGGACAGGCGCGGCTGCCGGCACCGGGGGCACTGGCGGCGCAGGCGGTGCGACGGGAGCCACCGGGTGCTGCTGGATGGTCGCGTCGATCTCGGGTTCGGGCTCCACCGCCGGCGCGGACCGCACGGGGGCGTCCTGCGTGATGCCGGGAACGAAGGCGATGAGCGATCCTGCCTCGGCGACGGGCGCCGCGGGGGCGGCCGGTCGCGGAGGGATGGAGGCCGGTGCCGGAGAGGCGGGCGCAGCCGGGGCTGCTGCCGGCGGCTGCGGGAGACCGGGGATCGCTGGCGCCTGCGCCGTCGGAGCCGCAGCCGGCGCGACCGCGGCTCCCCGCACCGTCGGAGCCGAAGCGGGCGCCGCGGCGTCCGCCCTGACGGGCGCCGGTACCCGCGCGTCCAGCATCAGGGATCCGGCGACCTTGTCGTGCCACCCCTGGAACCGTCCGGAGCCGTCGAAGAGCGGGGTGAAGTACCCCACGACGACGGAGGCGGCGAGGCCGAAGATGACGTTGCGCAGCAGCGTGCGTCCGAAGCCGAGCGGACTCCCGTCCGCGGCCGAGGCGAGCTTCAGACTCTGAGCGCGCATGCCGATCGAGCCGGCCCCCGCCTGCATCACCGTGTAGACGAAGAACCAGCCGAGCAGCACCAGGCCCACCACGGGGCCGCCGATCAGCAGGACTCCGAGGCCGGCCTCGACGCTGCCGGCGAGCGACACGGCGACGAGGAGTCCGCCGCCGAGCACGATCGCGAGGCCCCCGGCGATCAAGGCGTCGATGAGATAGGCGACGGCGCGACGGGAGACCGGCGCGATCTGGTCGGGCGCGGGCTGCGTCATGAGGTCTCGCTCTCGGGGGACGGGGGCGTCGTGCTGTTCTTGATGGTGCCAGGTTCGCGGCGGACGCGCACGGCCGCCGCGTCCTTCAGGTTCTGGAATCCGTTCGAGATGGCGGTGCCGCCGATCAGGGAGCGGACGCTCAGTCGCGCCTGGAGGCGCTTCCAGAAGCCGGCCTCCTTGCCCAGTCCGCCGACGATGTCGTCGACCTCGTGCCAGAAGGACTCGACATCCTCCGGGCTCGGCTCGGCGGGGCCGAACACGTCGGCGTCGGCCCGCTCGGCGAGGGCGGTGACCTGCGGGACCGTGAGCGACGACGCCACGACCGCCGCCTCTTCGATCCGCGTGCGTCCGGGAGGGATGCGGGCGCCGTAGTCGACGGCACGGTCGGTGAGCTCGTCCCAGCCGCCGCTGATGCGGTCGGCGGTGCGCGCGGCCGCGCGGCGGGACCGACGCTTCGCCGCCTTCCACGCGCCGATCACGATGAAGGGCGATGCCAGCAGTGCGATCACTCCGAGGGAGATGCCGCCGATCACGAGGATCGCCCCGATGATGCCCGCGAGGTTCAGACTCTCGTCCTCGGCCTCGCGGTCGTCGGGCAGGGTGGGTGGCAGGTCGACGGGTTCCTGCGGCGGAGGGGGCGGCTGCAGCACCTGCGGCTTCGGGTCGACGCGCGGCTTGGTGTTCTGGTCGTTCGGCACCTGGTCTTCGGGCGGGGTGGGGTTGAACGCCATCCACCCGAGTCCCTCGAAGTTGACCTCGACCCAGGCGTGCACGTTGTCGCCGGTGGCGGCGAACGTGGCTTCGCCTGCCTTGTCCTCGTCGGGGTAATAGCCCATGACCACCCGGGCGGGGATGTCGACCTGCCCGGCGAGCAGCGCCATGGCGACGGCGTACTGCTCGTCGTCACCGATCATCTGCTCCCCGCCGACGAGCGTCGAGATGCGCTCGGCGGTGTGGCCGGCGCGGGAGATGACCTCGCCCTCGAGCCCGTGGCTGAAGAAGCCCTCCTTGGAGAGGAAGTTCTCGAGGGCCCGCACCCGTTCGATCGGCGTCTCGGCACCGGCGATGGTCTCGGCGGCGAGGGCCGTGAGCTCTTCCGGCACGTTGCTCGGCTTCGGCATCGACACCTTGCCGAACGGCACCTCGGCGAGCTGCTCGTCGTCGGGTACGTTCGGCATCACGGCATCCACCGTGTACTCGTCACCCTTCGTCAGCTTCGTGGTGGAGACGGCGGTACCCGTCTCGGTGTTCACGTAGGTGCCGCGGCGCAGCTGCTCGGCATCGTCGCCGGAGAACCTGATCTCGGACAGCTCGCCCGCGGTGGGCATCCATACTCCGCGATACGCACCGATCTCGACGTTGAGCGTCACCGGGAGGCCCTCGGCATCCGGCGACATGTTCGAGCGCAGGGGGCTGAAGGCGCTCGACGAGGTGGGCCCGCCGTCGGTGACGTTGTAGACCATCCCGTCGAACTGGTCCATGACCGCGGTGCGCACGCGCGCGCCCTTGGGCAGGCCCTGCACCGTGAACAGCGTCTGGTCCGCCTCGTCGCGCACGTTCTTCCGGAACGCCTGCAGGGGGCTCGGGTAATCCCGGATGTCGAACGGCGGGATGATCACGTCGCGGAACACGTGTCGTGGCTGCGCCGGGTTCGCGACGGCGCTCGTGGCCACCCCCGCGCCGCCGGCGATCGCCAACACGGCCACCCCGGCGAGCAGACGCCGGGTGCGCATGTGCGCGGCGCGGGAGGGATCGACCTCGCTGACGGAGATCGCCGTGTTCTGCGGTGCCCACAACTGGCGAAGGGCGAGCCACGACATGCTCACGACCGCGAACACGAGTCCCTGCACGAGCGGGAACGCGGGTTCGGGCGTGCCGAGCGCGATCACCAGCATGAGCAGCACGCCGGCCGGGATCAGGGCCCACGCCACCTGCGACAGCCGGAGCGCGAGGGAGGCGGTCACGGTGGTGACGACCAGCGCCAGCAGGAACGGGACGACGAGGTGTCCGTCGGCCGCCGCGACGGGGGCGACCGTGGTGAGCATCTGCTTCCACGCGGTGACCGTCCCGAGCGCGAGCTTCTGCAGCGTCTCGATGGTCGGGATGAAGCCGAGGATCGACGTCTGCGGCAGAGCGAAAGCTCCGCCGAACACGAAGTACGCGGCGATCGTGAGACCCGCGATGATCAGGATGCCCCAATGACGCCAGGTCGTGATGACCGCGATCGCCAGGCCGATCAGGATTCCACCGATGGCGGCGGGCAGGAACGACGGACCGGCGAACGTCGGCCAGAAGCCCACGAGGGCCGTGAGGACCAGGAGCGCCGTCGCTCCCAGGTCGAGGATCCAACGGCGGAGGGGGAGGTCGCCGAACGCGACGGAGGACCCGGTCATGCGAGCACCTTCTGCAGAGCGAGCGGGACCTGTTCGAGCGCACCCACCGTGACGACGTCGGCATCGCCGATGCGGCGCAGCGCCGGGGCGGAGGCCGTGGTGTCGGCGACCACGACGAGGACACGGGCGCCGAACGGCAGACGCGCGCACGCGAGGCGGAGATCGTCGGACTTCACCCGAGCGCCGCAGACCAGGACCACCACGCTCGCCAACGGCATGGTGGCGGCCACGACGCCCGCGAGCTCGGCGATGCCACCCTCCTTCGGCTTGCTGTTCTCCACGGCCGAGAGCGAGTCGAGCAGCTGCTTGCCGGTGCCCGCGGGAAGCTCCCGGCCCTGCACGCGCATGTCGACGCGCTGAGAGTCGCGCAGAGCGCGCAGGCCGATCGACCCCGCAGCCGAGACCCCGAGCTCGAAGTCGTCTTCGGTGGCGTAGTCGGCGAGCGAGCGCGAGAGCCCGATCACGAAGTGCGAGCGTCGGGTCTCCTCGTACTGCCGGACCATCATGGTGCCGGTGCGGGCCGTCGACCGCCAGTGCACGTGACGCAGGTCGTCGCCCGGCTGGTACTCCAGGAGGGCGTGGAACGAGACATCGTCGCGAGACAGATCCGCTGCGGGAAGCCCTTCGAGGTCGCGCAGGTAGCCGAGCGACTGACCGTCGAACAGCACGGTGCGCGGGTGCACGAAGAGGTCGACAGGGTCGTCACGACGGTGAGCCCGCTCGAACAGGCCCAGCGGGTCGCCGCGCACGACGCTCACCGGCCCCACTTTGACCACGCCGCGCTTCTGGGTGGGGATCGCGAAGAGTTCCTCCGCCTCCTCCCCCGGCGCGAGTCGCTGGATGCCGAACTCGCCGCGTCCGGCACCGACCGGGAGCACCACACGAGACGGGAGGATGGCCCTGGTGCCGCGGTTGGCGAGGGTCAGGGCACCGACCGCGCGCTCTCCCACGACCACACGGGTGCGGGCGAGGTCGAGCGCGACGTCGTAGGCGGTGCGGCCGATGAGGAACAGCGCGCACAGGACCACGGCGATCGCGATGACGACGGCGGCGATGGTGAACTCCGCCCACCCGGCGGTCTGGCCGAGCACCCAGAAGCCGACGGCGAGGGCCATCAGCACCCAGGCGAGCGGGCGGACGGCGGAGGTGATCTTGCGGAGGCGCGTCAGGGCGCGCGCACCGAGGACGGCCGCGATGTCACGCCAACCGGCGTCGCGCTCCATCTGCGGCGTCGACACCGGAAGGGCCTCCGCGGTCATCAGGCCGCCACTCGGGCCTGAGGCGCTGCCACCGCGTCGAGAACACGGGCGATCACGGCGTCGCTGCTGGTGCCGGCGAACTCGGCCTCGGCGTCGAGAAGCAGGCGGTGCTGCCAGACCGGGCGGGCGAGGGCCTTGATGTCGTCGGGAAGCACGAAGTGGCGCCCCTGGGCCGCTGCCCACACCTTGGCCATGCGCACCATCGCGATCGCCCCGCGCACCGAGACGCCGAGGCGGATGGCGCCGTCCTCGCGCGTGGCCTCGGCGAGCTCGGCCACGTAGCGGAGCACGGCGGGCTCGACGTGCACGGTCGCGGCGAGGTCGGCCATATCGGCCACCGCACTCGTCGTGATGACCGCGGACAGGCCGGCCGAGGGGTTGCGGTCAGAGGCACCGGCGAGGATGCTCTCGGTCACGGCGAGGTCGGGGTAGCCGATCGACGTCTTGATCAGGAAGCGGTCGAGCTGCGCCTCGGGCAGCTTGTAGGTGCCCGCCTGCTCGATGGGGTTCTGCGTCGCGATCACGAGGAAGGGGCGACCAGCCTCGTGCGTGACGCCGTCGACTGTGACGCGCGACTCCTCCATGACCTCGAGCAGCGCCGACTGGGTCTTGGGCGATGCGCGGTTGATCTCGTCGGCGAGCACGATCGACGCGAAGATCGGGCCCTTGTGGAACTCGAAGCGGTGCGACTGCTGATCGTAGATCGTCACGCCGGTGACATCGGACGGCAGCAGGTCGGGCGTGAACTGGATGCGCGCGCTGGTGCCCTGCACGGTCGCGGCCAGCGCCTTGGCGAGGCTGGTCTTGCCCGTTCCCGGTGCATCCTCGAGGAGCACGTGGCCCTCGGCGAGCATCGAGGCCAGCACGAGGCCGACGATCTCCTGCTTGCCCTGCACGGCCTTGTCGATGTTCTCGACGAGGCGCTGGAAGGTGCCCTGGAACCAGGCGGCCTGCTCGGGGGTCATTGTCATGAGGGTGTCGTTCCTTGTTCTCGTGGAGAGGTGTCGCGCGGCATCACTGCCAGACCTTGTGTTCGTATTCCTTGCCGTCCATCACGACCCAGGCCTCGATCGTCCCGCGGCGCATGCCGAGGTAGCAGCCGAGCTGCTGATCGATGTTGCCGTTGCCGTCGGTCGTGACGGTCCGTCCGCCGAATGTGCCGCCGTAGGGAGGCGGCGCGTTGCTGGCGCACTGCACCCACATGCTGGAGTTCGCCGGGAAGCCGCGGCCGGTGAGGTAGAAGTATGCGCACGTGCCGTCGTTGCAGTTGGGCTGTCCGTTCGCGTTTCCGGTCGAGGTGACCCAGGCGCGCGGGTCGGGCTTCGGTCCGGACGTCTGCTCCGCGGATCGGGTGATCTGCTGGCCTGCCTGGTCGGTGACCTCGACGTCGATCGTGTGTCGCTGGCTGTACCCGTCGCCGACCGTACGGCTGCCGCTGGCGGCGACGTTCTGCCAGCCGCCGCCGTCGATGCGGATGCGGACGGTCTTGATGGAGCGGCCGTTCGCGGCGGGCCCCGCGTCCCAGTTGAAGGTGACGCTGGTGGGGTTCTGCGAAGCGCTGACGGCCGGCTGCTTCAGCGGACCGTACGGGTTGCCGACGATCTGTCCGGAGGGATCGCTCGCGTACGTCGACCCGTCGACCGTCGCGACCGCGCGCACCCGCACGTTGTAGTTGGTTCCGTTGGCGAGTCCGGTGACCACGTTGTTGCCCGGCATCGCCGCCCAGCTGCTACCGCCGTTGATCGAGTACTGGTACTGCACCTCGGTCGTCTTCGCGCCGTTGAGGGCGCTCCGCGACCAGGTGAGAGTGAGCGAGCGATCGCCCGGCGTGACGGCCGAGAGAACAGGAGCATCGGGCTTGTTCACACCGCGGCGCGGTGCCGACATGGGGCTCCAGTCGCCCCAGCCCGCCTTGTTCTGGGCACGGATGCGGTAGGTGTACGGCACCTCTGATGTCGGGACCGAGACCGCTTGCGACCGTATGGACGCCCCCGGGGTGAGTGTGTTGCGGAGCGTTCCGCCCTCCCATACCTGCAGTTCGAAGGAGTCGATCGGATCACCGTTGGGATTCCCCGGCACCCAGCTCACCTGCATCTGCGCCTGGCTGCCCACGGCCTGCAGCTGCGCGACGGTGGGGGCGGCCGCGGGCATCGGAGGACCTGCCGGTACCTCCGACGCCGACCAGCCGCTCCAGCTCGACGGCTCGGGCGCGCGGTTGTGAGCCTGCACGCGCACCTGGTAGATGCCGCCGTTCTCGAGCCCCTCCCAGGTCATCGAGTTCCCGGTGGCCTGCTTCTGCGAGACCCCGGACGGCGGAGCCGGGGAGATCTCCAGCGTGTAGCTCTCGACAGGAGATCCGGGAGTTGTCGGGGTGGCCCAGGAGACCTTGAGCGACTTGTCGCCGAAGGCGAGGGTCGGCGGGTTCGGGGTGTCGGGCCGAGCGTCCGGACGGGCGACCGCCGACGGGCCTGACGGCTTCGACTCGCCGACGCGGTTCGTCGCGGTCACCTGGAAGGTGTATTCGACGTTGTTGGTCAAGCCGTCCAGCGTGCAGGTGGTGGAGCGGCACTCCTTCGAGTACGGGTTGCCGCTGACGGACTTCACCGTGTACTTCGTGATCTCGGCGCCGTTGTTCGCCGGCGCCCCGTAGGAGACGACGACGGTACGGTCCTGCACGCTCGAGACGAGAGGGGTTCCCGGCGCGTCCGGAACACCCTGCACCGTGACGATGATCTGCCCGTTGGCTTCGCGCTCGGCATCCTTCGTCGCGTCCTGGATGCGATAGCGCACGACCATGGTCCCGACGAAGCTGGGGTCGGGCGTGACGACCACCTGATCGCCCTTGACGGCCGCGCCGCCGGAGCCCGACTCCGTGGCGGCCGTCATCAGCTTGAGCGGCGTCTCCGGGAACGGGTTGTAGTCGTTCGCGAGCACGGGCACCGTGATGCTCTTGCCCTGATCCGCTTCCGAGATCGTGTCGGTGTTGGCCGCGGGCAGTGGGCGGGTCGACGCGCCGACGCGCACGGTCACGGTGCCTTCGACCGCCTCGGTCGTTCCGTCGGTGATCTCGAGCTTGAGCGAGGCGACCGTGCCCTTCTCGACATCCGACGACGCTTCCACGAGCAGCTTCGAGCCATCGATCTTGGCGGTGATGCCCTTGCCGGCGCCGCTGACGTACTTGTACCTGTGCGTGCCCTCGTCCTCCGGATCGGGATCGGTCGTGAGCGCAGCGAGGTCGAGCGTCGACGCCTTCTCCCCCGGGGCGACGATGACCTCTGCCCCCGTGAACACCGGCTGCTGGTTCTCCGGCGGCAGCACGTTGATCGGGATGCTCAGCGTCGCCGTGCGGCCCTCGGGGTCGTCGGGGCCCGTGCCGTCGGTGACCTCGAAGGTGAGCGAGTCCTGTCCGAAGTACCCGTCGGCCGAGGTGTAGACCAGCGTCGTCTCGTCCTTCACGAGGTCGTCACCGTTCGCATACACGGCGGTGACCTTGGCGTGTTCGGTGATCCGAGCCGTACCGCCGCCGGCGACGGTGACGAATTTCGAGAGCGGGATCTCCTTGGTCTCGCCGCTCATGACCTCGAGCGGCTTCGTCGAGTCGAGGATCGGCCGGAGGTCCGCTTCGGCGGGAACGAAGATGAAGGCCGATGCGGCCAGTTCGTCCTGGTCGGTGATCGTGTAGCGGATGAGCTGCAGGTTCTCCGTCACGGTGACCCGCACCTTGCCGTTCTCGAGCTGCGTGGCGCCTTCACCGAGCGCGAGCTTGAGGCGGTCGGTCGTGCCGTCCGGGTCCTCGTCGTTCTTGAGGATGTCGAGGTCGGCACTCATCGTGCCGTCGGTGAGGTCGGTCGGGCGCACGCGGTCGTCTCGCGCGACGGGCGCCTGCAACGGCACGTCCTCGTCGACCGTGATCTGCAGGGCCGCGGTGGCTTCCGCGCCCCGCGCATCGCGGATCGTGTACTGCAGCGACGTCTCGAGCTCGCGGTTCGGCGCCTGCACCAGCACGCGGTCACCCGAGACGCGGGCCGTGATCCCCGTGTCGGTCGGAACCTCGAGACCGTCCTTGACGAGACTGATCTTGTCGCCCTCGGGGTCGGAGTCGTTGAGCATCACCGGTACCGAGATCTCACGGCCGGGTCGCACGACCACGGCATCCTTCACCGCGAAGGGCCTCTGGTTGACCTGCTCGCCCGGAGCGATGCCCACGCGGATCGTGGCGATGCCCTCCTTGCCGAGGCGGTCGCGCACCCGATAGCGGAACACATCGACACCGGAGGAGTCGTCGAACGCCTCGTAGGTGAAGTAGTTCTGCGCGGTCTCGGTGATGCGGCCCTTCGTGGGGCTGGAGGCGATGTCGATCAGCTCGACCGAGTCGCCGTCGGCGTCGATGCCGTCCAGAGGCACGGCGATGTTCGCGGTGGATCCGGCGAGCACGCGCGCAACGAGATCCTGAGGGCGTGGAGCGGCGTTGGTGTCCGCGTCGACGGGGAGGATCTGAATCGTGACGTAGCCGGCGTCCTTCTGCTGGCGGGAGTCGACGGCCTCATACGTCAGATAGACCGTCTTCGCGACGGGTCCGGCCTTGAAACGGATCGTGTCCTGCGAGACGAACGCCTCGCCGTCTTCCGGGTCGACGAGGGGCTCGACCAGCTCGGGCACGACGTGCATGACGTCGTCGTTCGGATGCGTGTCGTTGTCGAGCACCGGGATGGTGACGACGTCGCCGGCACGCACGATCGCGGTGTCGTCGTTCACGACCGGCTGGAGGAGCTGGTCGGGCGCGGGGATCGGGATCACCACGACCTCGCCCTCGGCCGACTTGGAACCGTTCGAGATCCGGTACTTGATGCGGGCCTGATCGGTGAGCGATCCCTGGTCGGTGATACGGAGGGTCTCATGGTTGATGACCGACACCGAGACGCCGGAGTCGTCCTCGATCGAGACCGACTGCACGACGAGGATGCCGCCGGCGGGGTCGACATCGTTCGCGAGCACACCGATGAGCACGTCACCACCGGTCGGCAGCAGCGCCACGTCGCGCACGGCGACAGGGGGCAGATCCGTCTCGCTCGCCTCCAGCACGTCGACGCGCACGATCCCCTCGCCGTTCTCGGGACCGGCGGTCGCGAGATACAGCACGTAGTAGGTGCCGGGGGCATCTGCGGTGAATGTGAACGTCTTGTTGGGGCCGTCGGTCACGATGGTCGCGCCGGGGACCTCGTTCACGCGCCCGAGACGCAGCAGCTCTCGGCCCGAGCTGGTGTCGTTGGCGAGCGGCGCCACCGTGACCTGCTCGCCGACGCGGGTGACGACGTGGTCGGCGTTGGTCTTCGGCTTCGTCGAGCCCTCCGGCCGCACGTCGAGGATCACCGTGGCGGTGGCCGTCTCGCCGTATCCGTCGGCGACCGTGACCTGCACCTCCTTGTGCCCCTGCTGGCTCGCCGTGGCCTTGTAGGTGATCTGACCGTCGGTGTTGAAGTCGACCTCGTCTCCGGGAGCGGCGACCACGTCCTTGAGGTAGACGTCGTCGCCCTCCGGGTCGATCCAGTCCGGGAGGATGTTGTACGAGATCGTGCCGCCGGTCTCGACCGTCAAGGTCGTCCTGCGCTTGGGGACAGGGGCGGTGTTGACGCTCTTGTCGAAGACGGTCAGCGTGACGGCCGCCGTGTCCTTGCCACCGCGGCCGTCATCGGCCTCGTAGGTGAACGTCGTCGAGCCGGACGCGCCCTCCTCGACCGCGATCTGCAGTGATCCGCCGTTCTGCACCTGCTGGATCGTGCCGATCGCGGGCTGGGCCTCGGCGAGCGTGGCGACCAGGACGTCGCCGTCGGGGTCGTTGTCGTTGTCGAGCACCGGGAGCATGGTCGTGACACCGGGGCGCACGCCGAAGGTGTCGTCCTCGGCGATCGGAGGAGTGTTCTCCTCCTTGCGCTCCGGGAGCGTCGTCTCGACGGTCTCCTCGGTCGAGTCGTCCTCGTTCTCGGTCTCGCCTTCCGGCGGGGTGAGGTCGTTCCAGTTGTCGACGCGCTGCAGACTCTCGTTGGCCAGCCAGGCCGCGCCGCCCACGGCGTCGTTGAGGATGATGACGTCGCGGTTGACACGGAACACGAGGCTCTTCGCGTCTTCGGCGCCCTCGACCTGGGCGTTGACGTCGTTGGTCGTGCCCGGGCACTCGCGGATGAAGGTCGCCGTGCCGGCCCACGCGCCGTAGGTGCATCCGCGCAGCCAGACGGGAGCGGCCGCGGTGCCGTCGCCCCCCGCGTCGACCTCGGTCGGCTCGCTGCCGTCGAGGGGGACGCTGACGAGGGCGTTCGCAGTCGAGATCGCCACCGCGTCGGTGTTCTCGGACGACTGCTGCAGGACCGCCTTGTCGGCACCGCGGATCTCGGTGCGCATGCCACCGGGCGAGGTCACGACCCCGGCGGCGCGATCGAGCACGACCGGTGTGCGTCCAACGGCTGTGATGGTCGGCTTCGCGGCCGCATCGAGATCGCCGACCGAGGCTGCGGAGGCGTCGAGCGCCTCCCCCTCGTTGTCCACAGGGACGGTGACGACCTCGCCGCGCTCCGGCGCGAGTCCGAAGACGGTGCCGTCCTTGGCCACCGCCACGTCGGCACCGGCTCCCAGCTCCGCCACCGGCTCGTTGACCTCGGCCTCGAAGGAGGAGACACCCTGCGCCGGAACGACCCAGAGCTCGCCGGTCTTCTGGTCGAGGATCGCGGCCGTGCGGTTGCCCAGCGCGACCTTCGAGGAGGAGGGGACCTTCGCGGAGTCGTTGAGCGAGACGCGTGCCGGATCGACGGCGGTCAGGGTCGAGGCGTTCTCATCGACGACGAGGATGTTGCTCGTGTCCTGCAGGATGTCGTAGTTCTCACCCGTGGTGCGCAGGCCACCGTCGAGGACGGTCGACTCGTTGTTGAAGTGCCCGACGAGCAGGCTCGAGGTCTTGGTGATCCAGACGCCGCCGTCGTTCAGATCGACCTTGGTGGTCGGGAATCCTTCATAGGTGAAAGCCATCGTGGTGATGGCGATGACGCCGACGGTGACGCCGGCGGCCGACGCCAGCGTCTTCGGTCGTGCGCGCATCCATGACAACGCCTTCATTCCCGGTTCCCCCCCAGGGTGACACTCTTCGATTGCTCCTGTGCAGTCCCGACGGGCCCACCGAGCACCCGTTCATCCTAACTGCGTCCTGGAATACTGCTCGATGGGGATATTTGCCCATCGCCGAGGGTCAGGCTCGCCAGCACCCCGAGATGTGGTCGTCGACCATCCCGCCCGACTGCATCAGCGCGTACATCGTGGTCGGCCCGACGAAGCGGAATCCGCGACGGCGCAGCTCTGTGCTCAGCGCGGTCGATTCCGGCGTGACCGCCGGGACGTCGGCGAAGGATGCCGGGCGATCACCCGCGGCCGTCGGAGCGAACGACCACATGAGCGCGTCGAACTCGCCCTCGGCCATGCCCCGGACGATGCGGGCGTTGCCGATGGTCGCCTCGATCTTCGCGCGGTTGCGGACGATGCTGGCATCGCCCATCAGACGCTCGACGTCGGACTCGTCGTACTCCGCGACGATCCCGGGCTCGAATCCTGCGAACACCTCGCGGAACCGCGGTCGCTTGCGCAGGATCGTGATCCACGAGAGCCCCGCCTGGAAGCCCTCGAGCGCCATCTTCTCGAACAGCGCACGATCGCCGTGCAGGGGCGTGCCCCACTCCTCGTCGTGATAGCGGCGGTACTCGTCGTCGTCGCCCACCCAGGCGCAGCGGTCGCGGGCGTCGGGGCCCGTGAGAAGAGAGGTCATTCGCTCAGGCTAGCCGCGGTGACCGACACCGCCTTCAACCGAACGTGGCCGCGTCGATCACGAACCGGTACCGCACGTCCGACGCCAGCACGCGCTCATAGGCCGCGTTGATGTCGGAGGCGGGGATGGTCTCGATCTCGGCGGCGATGCCGTGCTCTGCACAGAAGTCGAGCATCTCCTGAGTCTCGCGGATGCCGCCGATGTTGCTGCCGGCGAGCGAGCGGCGTCCGCCGATCAGCGACATCACGCCGACCTCGAGGGGCTCGCCGGGAGCACCGACGCACACCATAGCTCCGCCGACGTCGAGCAGGCTCAGGTACGAGCGCAGATCGATCACGGCACTCACCGTGTTGAGGATCACGTCGAACGACGACCGCAGGTCGCGGAAGGTCTCGCGGTCGCTCGTGGCGCGATAGTGGTCGGCACCGAGACGCAGACCGTCGTCCTTCTTGCTCAGGGTCTGCGAGAGCACGGTCACCTCGGCGCCGAGCGCGTGCGCGATCTGCACGCCCATGTGCCCGAGTCCGCCGAGACCGACGACCGCGACACGAGTGCCGGGTCCGACGTTCCAGTGCCGCAGCGGCGAGTAGGTCGTGATGCCGGCGCACAGCAGGGGTGCAGCGACATCCAGCGCCAGAGCATCGGGGATGCGCAGGACGAAGGCCTCGGTCACGACGACCTGCTCGGAGTACCCGCCCTGGGTGACGGTGCCGTCACGGTCGGTGCTGCCATAGGTGAGCACGGCCCCCTGTGTGCAGAACTGCTCCTCGTCGCGCAGGCAGTTGCGGCACTCGCCGCACGAGTTCACCAGGCATCCGACGCCGACGCGGTCGCCCACCGCGTGCCGGGTGACGTCCGCGCCGACTGCCGCCACCGTGCCGGTGATCTCATGCCCGGGAGCGAGCGGATACTGCTGCGGACCCCAGTCGCCGCGCACGGTGTGGATATCGGAGTGGCAGATCCCGGCGAAGGCGACGTCGATCAGCACGTCGAGTGGGCCGAGCTCGCGCCGTTCGATCACGGTCTTCTCGAGCGGGGCCGCTTCACGGGGTGCGGCATAGGCGTTCACGGCAGACATCTCGGACTCCTCGGATCGGGTACCTGCCGAGACTACCCAGCCCCGAATGGGAATCGGCCATCCGCGCGGATCGGCGATTGTCAAGGCCGGGGGCGCTCCGCTCGGCCGCGTCTAGGCTCGCGCCATGACCACCACCGACGACACGATCTCTGAGTACCTCACCCGCTACGCGGACAGCCTCACCGCGTTCGATGCCGAGACCGCGGCGGGGCTGTGGTCGACGCCCGGGACGATCGTGAACGACCGTTCCTCTGGTGTGCTGGAATCCCGCGACGCCATGATCGACGGTCTGCGGCAGTCCTATCCGATCTACCAGCGGCTGGGCCTGGCCTCCGTCGGATTCGAGCTGCGCGAGCGCCGCGATCTCTCCGACCGTCTCGTGCTCGTCCGGGTGCGCTGGCTGTTCTTCGACGCCGGCGGCGCGCAGCTGACCGACACCGACAGCTACTACCTCCTGCGCGACGAAGACGCGGCGGGCCTGCAGGCCTGCGTGTGCGTCGAGACCGATGCCGCCGAGAAGCTCCAGGCGCTGGCCGCCGCGCGCGGCGTGGACCTCACCGCCGCACCCTGAGAACGACACCCGACGCAGGAATCCCGCCTCGATCGTGAAGACGGGGCGGGATTCCTGGACCACGAACCGTGGGCGGGGTCAGCGCTGCTTCTTCTTCAACGCCTTCTCCTGGATCGGAGCCTGGCCGGTCGCCGCGAGGTCGGCGTAGTACGCACGGGCCTCATCCTGACGCTGCTTCTCCAGGCCGCTCGCGATGGGGGCACGCACGTGCTCGGGCTCGTAGCCGAACGCGTTCACGAGGTCGAGCGCATACGGGCGCAGGCGGGTGCACAGGCGATCGATGTAGCTCGACACGGCCGCGGCGCGCTGCGTCGACAGGCGTCCGTTGATGAGGTGCCAGGCGAGATGCTTCTCGATGAGCTGCAGACCGAACAGGTCACGCAGCCAGGTGAGCACCTTCTTCGTGTCCTCGTCGTCGATCTGGTGCACGGCGTCGGTGAACGCCTCCCACTGCAGCAGTTCGCCGTGCGCGCGGGCCGCCTCGATGAGCTCTGCCTGGTTCTCGTTGAACAGGCGGGCACCGAGCGCCTTGTCCTTCGCGCCGGGGCGCAGACGCGAGGCGATGTCGGCCACCATCTGCTGCACACGGCCCGCGAGCAGGTCATGCTGCTGCTCCTCGCGCAGGCCCCGTTCGACCGAGCGGCTCACCTGTCCGAAGTCGGAGACGGCCTGACCGAGCTGACGCAGGCCGGCGCCGTGGAACAGTTTGCCCGCCGTCATCCCGACAGCGAACTTCGCGAGCGCCGCCGCATCCTTGCCCTGGAACTGCTTGGCGTAGTCGGTGAGCAGACGCTTGCCGACGAGCTGCAGCAGCACGTTGTTGTCGCCCTCGAACGTCACGTAGATGTCGAGGTCGGCGCGCAGACCCACCAGACGGTTCTCGAACATGAAACCGGCGCCGCCGGTGGCCTCACGGGCCTCCTGCAGCGTGTCGAGCGCATGCCACGTCGACAGCGGCTTGAGAGCCGCAGCCAGCGTCTCGAGGTCTTCGCGGTCGGCCGGGGTGTCGGTGCGACCGGAGAAGACGCCATCGAACTTCTGCAGGAACTCGTCGTGCGCGAAGATCTGCGCGTACGTCGTCGCCAGGCGCGGGAGCAGACGGCGCTGGTGCTTGCCGTAGTCCATCAGCACGACCTCCTGCCCGTCCGCGCCATCGAACTGGCGGCGCTGGGTGGCATAGGTGATCGCGATGTGCAGGCCGAGAGCCGAGGCCCAGGACGCCGCGCCGTCGAGCGACACGCGCCCCTGCACGAGGGTGCCGAGCATGGTGAAGAAGCGGCGGCCGGGGCTGTCGATCGCGCTGGAGTACGTGCCGTCGGCCGCGACATCGCCGTAGCGGTTGAGGAGGTTGGTGCGCGGGATGCGCACGTGGTCGAACGAGAGGCGCCCGTTGTCGATGCCGTTGAGTCCGCCCTTGAGGCCGTCGTCCTCGCGGCCGATGCCGGGAAGATCGACGCCGTCGTCGCCGCGCAGCGGCACGTAGAAACAGTGCACGCCGTGGTTCACGCCGTTCGTGATCAGCTGCGCGAACACGGTCGCCGCGACCCCGTGCAGGGCCGCGTTCCCGAGGTACTCCTTCGTCGCCCCGCGGAACGGGGTGTTGATGACGAACTCCTCCGTCTCGGGGTCGTAGGTCGCGGTCGTTCCGACCGCCGCGACGTCGGAACCGTGACCGATCTCGGTCATCGCGAAGGCGCCGGGGATGGAGAGGTCCATCACCCCGGGGAGCCACTTCGCGTGGTGCGACTCGGTGCCGAGCTGCAGGATCGCCGAGCCGAAGAGCCCCCACTGCACGCCCGACTTAATCTGCAGGCTGGGGTCGGCCACCACGAGCTCCTCGAAGCCGGCGATGTTGGCGCCGTTGTTCTCCTCGCCGCCGAGCGACTTGGGGAACGCGCGGTGCACGGCCTTGTTCTCGACCAGCAGGTGCAGTTGGCTGAGCACGCGCTCGCGGTGTTCGTCCTTGCCGAGCTCATCCTTGCGCCAGAACGCGGAGTCCTTGATCATCTCGCGGGCCTGGCGACGCACGTCACCCCACGTGCCCATCAGGGCGTCGTTGACGCGGGCGACATCGAGGTGCAGGTGCGCATCCGCGGTGTCGGTGGAGGGGCGAGTCGTCTTCGGACGGACGGCGGCGTCGACCATGAGCGTTCCTCTCAGAGGGAAGTGGGAATACTGCCATGGTAGGTCTGCCACAACCACGGGCGAAGTGCTCTGTCCACTTCCTCCAACACCCGGCGGGCACATCTCCCCGCCGCGTTGTCGTCAGACCACAGTCCGCGCCTGCGCCTCCGCGTCGGGGCTCACCGTTCGCGGCGTCGTCGGCTGCCGCTCGACCCCGGCCTCCCGCCAGCGCCGCCTCGTCCCCGCACTCAACCGCCCCCAGGTCCGGTCACGGATGAAGATCGCATCGATCGCGATCATCGTGAGCGAGAACCACGGCAGTCCCATGAGCACCGCGATGCCGATGTGGAAGGAGAGGATGCCGAGCAGGCCGATCAGCCGCGTCGGACGAGTCAACAGCATGAGGGGGAAGGCGACCTGCAGAATGATCGACCCCCAGCTCGCGATCGTGACCATCGGCCCCCAGGCGGTGACGAGGTCGCTGAGCACCGGCCAGGTACCGAACCGTGCCGTCTGCAGCGGGTTGTAGATCGCGTACCCCTCTTCCCACGGGGCACCCCCCGCCTTGTACAGCGCCCCCGAGGCGTACACGAAGCACACCTGCGCGGTGAGGGCGACGAGGGCGAGGTTGTGGAACATGGTTCCCAGCAGCGCCGGCTGGCTGTTCGGGGCGAACCACTCCCCCGACTTCGCCCGACGCCTCGCGTCCAGCGACCACCGGGCCGCGGGGTCGGCGAAGAACAGCAGCAGCAGGGCGATGCGGAACATGTTGTCGCCCTGATCGCCGACCATGTCGTTGGCCTCGATGAAGCCCACCCAGAGGCAGAAGAAGATCGGGAGCACGATCCGGAACCGCCACCCCAGGACGAACAGCACCGCGAGCACTCCGAGGAGGAGGTAGAGCGCCGTGTACAGCACGTCGTTGCCCATCGCGGCATGGAAGGCGCTGAACACCCAGATCTTCGGGAACTCGCTCACCGGCTCGGCGAGCTCGCCGTTCCAGGCCGATCCGGATCCGAACGTGTAGAGGCGGGTGCTGAAGTTCGAGGCCAGCAGGCCGATGGCGGTGACGCCGAAGAGGATACGTGTGACCGCGAGCCCGTAGAGTGCTTTCTTGCCGTTGAAGAGCCAGTCGCCGACGAAAGCAGAGATGCGGTCGATCGCCGAGAGCACCATCGCCCAGAGCCCGCCGATCATCGACGAGGCGAACGTCAGCAGCCGAGTGAGGAACGACCGCGGGGGCACAGTGCTCGCAGGAGCGGGCGCGGGTTCACGAGGAGGAGCGGGAGGCGTGGACACCGGCGCCGGCGCGGTCGTCGTGCTCCGGGGCAGGGCTTCCTTCTTCGTCACGTCCTGCTTCGCGCCGGGCTTCCGCGGCGCAGTCCTCGTCGGCGCGCTCACGGCTGGATCCTCTCGAACTGGGCGCGGAAGGTGTCCGCGAAGTTCTCACGGCTCTGCCCTTCCTCTTCTATGGGAAGTCTCCATCCGGTGGTCGAGAACGTCGGATCGGGCCGCTGTGCGCTCGGATCGTTGCGATCCTCGTACGGGACCACGTTCTGACGACTCACGCGGTACTGCACTTTGACCACGGCATCCGCACCCCAGATCGCATAGGCCACCTGGGTCGCGTACGCGGTGGAGAGGTGCTCTTCGGCCATGTACGCCTCCGTCGACGGGTTGTCGCCCTCGAGCTTCTCGAACGAGCGCACCATCCACTCCTCCCCGTCGTCCTTCGCGAAGTCAAGACCGACCACGGCCTGCTGATCGGCGTTCAGCTTGTTGTAGGCGTTCATCTGTCCACTCGCCACCTCGCTGGACTGGATACCGGCGCGGGGCGGGAAGAGGTTGTAGCGGATCATCGACAGCTCGACGTCGGTGGCGCTGACCCAGCCGGTCTCGACCTGCTCGCCGTCCTTCTCGATGACGGCACGGACGTTGAAGTGGTAGTCGCCGTTGATCGGCTCCGGCGCGAAGACGCTCCAGGACTGTCCGAACATCGGCAGCATGTACCCGGCCAGCACCTCCTGTGTGGGGATCTCCCGCAGGGCGGAGTACGGCGCGATCCACAGGAAGGACGCCCCGATATGCCACAACGTCAGGAGGCAGGCGGCGAAGGCGATGAGCTTCACCCACCAGGTCGGACGCGGACGCACCACGGCCGTGTCACCCGACGCGGACACGTCGGTCTCCGGTGAGGACTCGAGTTTCGTGCTCATTCACTTCCCTCCGTACCGCCGAGGGTCGGGACCGCCGTGGGGAAACGGTCCCGACCACTCAGCGTTCCTGCATCGCGATCACTCCGTCTGCACCTGGGGCCGTCGGGATCTCGCGAGTCTCATCGCCCCCAGGCCGAGCATGAGGAGCAGTGCGGCCAGAGCGATCCATCCGCCCTGGACCTGTCCGCCTGTCGTGGCCAGACCCGACGCCACCACCTGGAACGAGGCCGATACGCTGCCGGACGTCGCTCCGGTCAGCGTCACGGTGTGGGTTCCGAGATCGGTGTCGGTGGGAACGGTCCAGGTGAAGGTGACCGTGCCCTGCGCGTTCGCGACCTGGGTTCCCAGCGCCACGGGGGCGGAGGTCATGACACCCGTCACCGTCTCGCCGGGCCTGAAGCCCGTGCCGACCGCGGTCTGTTGCTTGCCACGCTCCAGCACCGGGGACTTGAGCGCGATGGCGATGTTCCCGGTCGGGTCGGCCGCCGCGTCCGCCGAGGCGCTGGCGGTGGCATCGGCGGATGCCGCAGCCGTGGCTTCGGCCGAGGCGTCAGCTGCAGCCGATGCCGATGCCGTGGCCGACGACGAGGCGTTCGCCGCCGCTGCCGCCGAGGCGTTCGGATCCGCATCGGCCGAAGCCGAGGCATCCGCCGCACTGGTGGAGGTCGCGTCGTTCTGCGCTGCCGCCTGAGCCGCTGCCGCCGCAGAGGCATTCGCCGCTGTGGTGGCCGTGGTCGAGGCATCCGTGGAGGCATCGGTGGTCGCCGCTGCCTGGGCCGCGGCGTTGGCCGACACGTCCGCCGCAGCGGATGCCTGGCTGGTCGCGTCTGCGAGTGCCGCAGCCACTGCCGCTGCTTCCGCCGAGGCGTTACTGTCGTCGTCGGCCTGCGCAGAGGCCGACGCCGACGCGGAGGCGTTGGTGTTGATCTCCGCCGATGCGTCCGCCGAGGCGACCGCATCCGAAGACGCATCGGTCGAAGCGTTCGCGATGGCTGCCGCGCTCGCGTTCGACGCCGCGCTCGTACTCGCATCCGACGTGGCCGATGTGTCGGCCGCGGTGTTCGTCGTGGCGTCGGCCAGCGCTGCCGCCTGGGCGGCGATCGCCGCGCCGGCGTTCGCCTCCGAGGTGGCATCCGCCGTCGCCGCCGTGGACGAGGTCGCGGTCGCCGCTGCCTCCGATGCCGCTTCCGCCGCCGGGTCGGCCGCAGCCGATCCCTCCGCCGTGGCGTCGGCGAAGGCCGCGGCCTGCGCGGACGCTTCGGCGACCGCGGCGGTGGTGGCGTCGGCGTTCGCCGAAGCGGATGCCGAGGCTGTCGCGTTCGTGTTCGCCGAAGCCTCAGACGATGCGTCCGTGGACGAATCCGTGGTCGCTGCCGATTCCGACGAGGCCGAGGAGTTCGACTCCGCCGCCGTCGATGCCGCGGCGTTCGCGTCGTCCGACGCGTCCGCTTGCGCGGCCGCCTGCGCCGCGACGGCCGCCGAGGCGTTGGCCGCGGAGGTCACATCCGTGGTCGCGGTGGTCGAGGCATCGGTCGTCGCCGCGGCCTGAGCCGCCGACGTGGCATCAGCCGTCGCTGCCGCCGAGGCGGCGGAGGTGGCATCCGCGAGGGCAGCGGCTTCCGCAGCTGCCTGAGCCGACGGGTCACCGTCTGCCGTCGCGTCAGCCGAGGCGGACGCCGAGGCTGCCGCGTTCGTGTTGACGTCGCCCGGATCGCCCGCAGTCACCTCGGTGGTGTCCGATCCGGTGACCGCACCCGCGGTCGCCGTGAGCGTGTAGCCCGTTCCCGGCGTGGTGCCGGCCGGAACCGGATAACTCGCCGTGAAGGCGCCGGAGGCATCCGTGGTCGCGGTCACCGGACCGCCGACGTCGGCGCCGCCGCCCGGAGCCGTCAGCTGCAACGACACCGAGGAGCTCACCGGCCACCCGGAACCGGTGACGGCCAGGTTCGTGCCCGCGGGGACTTGCGCCGCCGCATCCACCACGACCGGAGCCGCTGTGACCTCTGTCGTGTCGGTCGCCGTCTGCGAACCCACCGAAGCCGTGACCGTGTAGCCGGTCCCTGCGGGTGTGCCGGCCGGAACCGGGTAGTCGAGTGCGAAGCCGCCGAGAGCACCGGTCGTCGCGGTTCGAGGCGTGCCGATGGCCGCACCGCCGGGAGCGGTCAGCTGCACCGACACCTCGGTGTCGGCCGGCCAGTTCGTCCCGGTGACAGGCAGATCGCTGCCGGCCTGCACGGTCGCCGCCGCGTCGATCGCGGCCGCCGCCGTCACCTCGGTGGTGTCGGTCGCGGTCTGGGCGCCGACGGTCGCCGTCACGGTGTAGCCCGTGCCGGGAGTCGCAGAGGCCGGCACCGGGTAGTCGAGCGTGAAGCCGCCCGTGCCGTCGGTGGTCACCGTCTCCGGACCGCCCACGTTCGCACCACCGCCGGGAGCGGTCAGCTGCACCGACACCTGCCTGTTCGCCGGCCAATTCGTCCCCGTGACCGGAAGCGACGTTCCTGCCTGAACCGTCGCCGCTGCGTCGACGGCCGCCGCGGCCGTGACCTCGGTCGTGTCGGTCGCGGTCTGGGTGCCGACGGTCGCCGTCACGGTGTAGCCCGCTCCGGGAGTCGCAGAGGCCGGCACCGGATAGTCCAGCGTGAAGCCGCCGGACACATCCGTCGTCACCGTCTCCGGACCGCCGACGTTCCCGCCGCCGGGAGCCGTCAACTGCACCGACACCTGCGTGTTCGCCGGCCAATTCGCTCCGGTGACCGGAAGCGACGTCCCTGCCTGCACGGTCGCCGCCGCGTCGACGGTCGCCGCCGCCGTCACCTCGGTCGTGTCGATCGCGGTGACCGCTCCTGCCGTCCCGGTCACGGTGTACGCCGCGCCCGGCGCCGCAGACGCGGGAACCGGGTAGTCGAGCGTGATCTCGCCGGATGCGTTGGAGGTCGCCGTGACCGGCCCGCCGACGTTCGCGCCCCCACCGGGAGCCGTCAGCTGCACCGACACCTGCGTGTTCGCGGGCCAGTTCGTGCCGGTGATGGGAAGGCTCGTGCCCGCCTGGACGGTCGCGGCTGCGTCGATCGACGCGACCGGCGCAGCCGTCACCTCGGTGGTGTCGGTCGCCGTCTGGGTGCCGACCGATGCCGTGACCTCGTATCCGGTCGCCGCCGGCGTTCCCGCCGGGACGGGATAGGCCAGCGTGAACGTGCCGGAGCCGTCGGTGGTCACGAGTTCGGGACCACCGATGTTCGCACCGCCGCCGGGAGCCCGCAGCTGCACCGACACCTGGGTGTTCGCGGGCCAGTTGGTTCCCGAGACACCGAGATTCGTGCCCGCCTGCACCGCGGGTGCCGCGTCGATGGCTGCCGCAGCAGTGACCTCGGTGGTGTCCGTCGCCGTGCTGGTGCCGTCGGTCGCCGTCACGATGTAGCCGGTGCCCGGCGGCGTCGCCACCGGAATCCCGTACGCGAAGGTGAAGGCGCCGTTGGCATCGGTCGTGACCGGCAACGGGTCGTTGACGATGCCGCCGCCGGCGGTGGTCACCTGGATGGTGACCTGCGTGTTCGCAGGCCATCCCGAGCCCGTCACAGGGAGGTCGGTTCCCGCCTGGACCGTGGCGGCCGCGTCGATCGCGGGGACGGCCGCCACCGCGGCCTTCACCGTCGACGATCCGAGGTCGAGCGAGACCCCGCCCCCGACGGCGGGGAGCAGATTCACGCCGAGCGCGCGCACGGTGAAGCTCCCTCCGGGGATGTCTCCTGTCGCCGGCTGCTCGTTGATGGTGATGGTCGCGACCTGCGCCAGCACGCCCTGCAGAACGGGATCGAGCGTCGAGAGCACCGGTCCGGTGATCGCGGCGAGCGCGGGCTGCACGAGCGGGATCACGCTGTTCAGCGCGGTGTTCACGAGCGGACCCGTCGTGGTGGCGACCGCATTCGTGACGGCAGCGACCACCGGGTTCAGCAGGACGCCGATGTTGAGACCGGCGAGGCTGATGTCGGTCGCGACCACGGGAACCGGCGTCGCGGTGCCGGCGAACTGCGCCAGCGAGCCCTTGACCGTCACATCCCCTGACACCAGTGGCGTTCCGGTGAGCGGCACCGTGAGATCCACCCCGACGGTCAGCGTCACCTGGAGCGCGTCCAACGTCGACTTCAGGATGGTGGAGACCTTGCCGTTCAAGCTGTTGGGGTGGGTGCCGGTGAGGGCGGAGGTGATGCCCTGCTGGATCGCGGAGATCGTCGTGGCCGACAGCACCGGGGTGTTCGCCGGCAGGGAGTTGAGGTCGGCCCCAGCCCCGGTCTCGACGAGGATCTTGGCGAGATCGACGGACACCGTCCCGGTGTTCAGATCGACCAGCACCGAGCCCGTCGTGTTCTCCACCGGTGTCTGCAGCACCTGCGTGGTCACGGTCTGTCCGACCGTGTCGAGTCCGGCGATCGCGACCGTTCCTCCGGTCGCGGTGAACGCCGCGACGAGCGGCACGTCGGGAATCGCATTGATCGTGTTGACGATGGTCGTGGTGAGTGCGGTCAGCGCTCCGCCGGGGCCGGCGAGATCGCTCACGGGGGTGACGGTGCCCTGGATCGCGGAGGCGAGTGTGCCCGAGAGCCCGGCGACCAGGTTGCTGTGCAGATCGAGGTTCAGATCCGCGATGCGGTACTGGGAGGTGACCGTTCCCGCGTTGGATTCGGCACGCGATGCGAGTGCGCCGATACCGACCGACGCCTGGTCGAGAACCGCGTCGGTGAGTCCGGCGACGGCGAGCTGGTCGAACAGGTCGGTGAGCTCGAGGGTGCCGGGGTTCACGCTGCCGTCGATGGCGCCGGTGTCGATCGCGCCCCCCGAGGTGATGGTCCCGGATGAGGCGATCGACTGCGTCTGGGTCGGCGACGAGCTGAAGCTCTGCGCTGCGCCCAGATCGCCGAGTCGCAGCAGACCGGGCGTCCCGGGGGTGCCGTCGGTCAGGAGCGGCACGTTCAGCGTGCCCACGTCGATGCTCAGCGCCTCCAGCAGCCCGACGTCCAGCCCGCCGAGCTCAGAGCCGGGGGCCGCCGGGTTGCTCGTCAGCGTGTGTCCGAGCGCCGCGATGTCGAGGCCGCCGAGCAGGGCGGCGGGCAGCTGGATGATCTGCCCCTGCGCGACAGACGGATCATTCGGATTCGCCGCGTCCAGCGCATTCGCCGCCGTCGGCACCAGTGCACTCGCGAGGATCACCGCGCCGACGGTGACGCCGGCGATGCCTCCTCCTACCGCTCTGCGTCGCCGCAGAGTCCTCTCCTGCAATTCCATTCGCTACTCCCGTGTGATGCGATCTTCCGCGTCACATGGCCCCCCCACGGGTCGACTTCTGTCGGCCGAGCGATGTTGCGCTCATTCTTACGGGATCCCGAATGAGAAGTCCAGCATTCGTCCAGAAATCGTCCGGTGAACGTCTTCGCGCGAGACATTTCGAAACGTGGTGACCGTGCAGCGACGGGATGCTCCCGGCGAGAGGATGCCGGGACGCCGAACCGCCCCGCATGCCGAAGCTTGCGGGGCGGTCTTCCGGACGGTGCGACCGGACTAGAGCGAGAGCCCGTGACCGAACCGGAACAGCGGATCGGCGGTGTCGAACGGCACATCGGGACGGGAGGCTTCGACAGCGTCCATCGACCGCGGCAGGTCGAACGGCAGCCTGCCCTGGGCGGGGAACGCGGCGCTGAGCACGTCGAGGAGCGCGGCGCTCGAGGCCCCCCAGTTCACGGTCATCGCGGCCGCGGCCTCGACGATCGGGGTGAGGATCGGCGGACGATCCGCGAGCACGTCGACGACGGTCGGCACGACGGCGGCGACCGCGCGGACGTGCGCGACCACATCGTCCGAGAACGCGAGAGAGCCCGCGTGGAAGAAGTTCTCGAACATCGTCTCGCGCTCTTCGAACGGAGCCTGCAGGCGGATGACGGCCAGGTCGGCTTCCTCCGGCGTCGTGACGATCTCCCCGAACGATGCAGCGACCGTCGCGTCGACGCCCTCGACGTAGAGCTTGCGGCCGGGGACCAACGGCAGGGCACCGTCGTTCATGAGCACCGTGATCGAGGCGCGCTGGGCGACCTCCCCCGCGGCTCGGAAATCGGCTCGCCCGACGATCTCGTCGGCCGCGTCCTCGTCGACGTACGGGTTCTCGAACAGCCCGAGCTCGAACTTCTCGCGCAGGATGCGGCGAGCCGAGACGTCGAGTCGCTCCTCGGTCACCTCACCGTCGGCGATGAGCTCGAGCAGCAGCTCCGGGTTCGCTTCGCCGCCGAACTGGTCGGCTCCGGCCTCCAGCACCTTCTTCATGCGCTCGCGCGGCGTGAGATCCTCCACGCCCCAGGCACGTGCGGGGAAGGGCTGACCGAAGATCTCGGAGTCGCTGATCAGGCCCCAGTCGGTGCACACGAGACCGTCGAAGCCGTAGCGCTCACGCAGCAGGCCGGTGATCACGGACTTGTTGAACCCGAATCCCACCTCCTCGTACTCCGTGCCGACGGGCATCCCGTAGTACGGCATCATCTGCCGGGTCCCCGCGGCGAGCGCGTCTTCGAACGGCTTCAGGTGAAGCTCGAACTCGCCGCCAGGATAGATCTGCTCGCGGCCGTAGGGGAAGTGCGGGTCCTCGCCGTCCTTCTGCGGACCGCCTCCGGGGAAGTGCTTCGTCATGGTCGACACCGATCCGGGCCCGAAGGACTCCCCCTGGAACCCGCGGATGTAGGCGGCGCCGAGCTTTCCCGACAGTTCCGCGTCTTCGCCGAAGGTCGCCGTCTGCCGCGCCCACCGCGGCTCAGTCGCGAGGTCGACCTGCGGGTGCAGCGCGACCCGCAGCCCGACCGCCGTGTACTCCTGTCGGGCGATGTCGGCGAAGCGCTCGACGAGCGCCTCGTCACGGGTGGCGGCGAGGCCGAGGGTCTCGGGCCATTGCGAGAAGGGGCCGGCGAGGATCGACGCACCGGGGTTCTCGCTGAACGAGTGCCGCGGGTCGGTCGACAGCGTCACCGGGATGCCGAGACGCGTGGATGCCGCCAGTCGCTGCAGCGCGTTCTGCCATGCCGCGATCTCGCGGCCGGTCGGCGCCGCACCGAGCAGGTTGAAGTGCGTCATCCGCTTGGTCTCGAGGAATTCGCGCGCCGATGGAGTCGCGAAGACCGGGTTCGGCTCTTCGAGGTCGCCGATGGCGATCATGGTGTGGAAGAAGAGCCCGGCCTTCTCCTCGATCGTCATGGCGTCGAGCAGAAGCTGCACCCGTTCGTCGACGGGGAGATCGGTGTCGAGCCACGGGCGTGCGGTGATGGTCTCGGTCATGGTCACTTGACTCCCTTGATGCGGTAGACGAGAACGGCGCCGGCCAGCGCGACGACCGCGCCGAACAGGTACCAGGTGGTGTAGCCGCCGAGCGGTGTGGCTGCGCCGATGGCGATGATGCCGGGGGCGATGGCCGGGGCGATGGACTGCGGCAGAGCGTTGGCGATGTTCAGCACACCGAGGTCCTTGGCCACGTCGTCGGGGTTGGGTAGCACCTCGGTCGCGAGGGCCAGGTCGACCGAGAGGAAGGACCCGGCGCCCAGTCCGATGATCGCCTGCGCGATGATGACGGTCGTGACGTCGGGGGCGACGGCGAGGATGACCAGCCCGACCACCATGATCACGCCGGCGATCGCGACGAAGGGGCGACGCTTGCCGATCTTGTCGGAGAGGAATCCACCCAGCGGCGAGGAGATCGCCATCGCCGCCATCGAGGCGAGGTTGGCGGCCAGGATGATGCCGACCGCGCCCTGCTCGTCGAGGCCGAACTTGGTGACGAGGTAGAGCGGCAGGAAGGTGGCGATACCGGCATAGCCGAACATCACGAAGAACTTGGTGAGCCAGGTCCAGCCGAAGTCGGGGTGCTTGCGGGGGTTGAACACGAACGAGCCGAAGAACATGCCGACCGTGAACTTCTCGGCCGGCTTCTCGGTGAGGCGGCGGTCCTTGAGGGTCACGACGAACACGATCACGAGGATCAGGGCGATCACGCCGGGGACGACGAAGCGCTCGAAGTCGCCGGGGAGGAAGTTCACGAGGAAGCTGCCGGCGAGGATGCCGATCGGGGTCGTGATGCCGATGATGCCGGAGACCTTGCCTCGGCTGGTGACCGGCACCTGATCGGGCAGCGTGGCGTTGGCCGCGGCCAGCACGGCGTTCATCGCGGTCTGCACGAGGCACCAGGCGAGCAGGACCATCCACACGGAGGTCGCCGAGCCGATGAGGAGGAAGCCGCCGAGCCCCACGATCGCGCCGCCGAGGATCCACGGACGACGCATGCCCCAGCGCGAGGTGGTGCGGTCGGAGAGTCGACCGACGAGGGGGTTCGCGATCAGGGCGAAGATCGCGCCCACGCCCATCACGAGTCCGAGGCTGCCCTCGGTGTTCACGGGGTCGATGTGCTGGATCTTGAATGCCATCGACACCATGACCGGGGTGAGCAGGGCGAGGTAGACGCCGAAGTTCACGGCGGCGAGGCCCGGCGTGTAGCCGCGCGGGGTCTTCGGCGGCGTGGTTCCGGGGGCCTTGAACCCGGTGGTGCCGACCGCGGCCGCCGTGGCGGCGGATGACAGCTCTGTCATGACAGTCCTTTCGATTCACCGCACGTCTTCGGGCGATGCGGTCTGGGATGACGATACACCAATCTCGACCGTCTGGTAACTGAAACCAGACCGCTTGGTAATGAGCGAGGATAGGATGTGGAAGGAGGATGCGATGACGACGACGGCGACCGGCTCCCGGCACGCGCGCGCTGCCGCCACGCGCCAGCGGATCCTCACCGCCGCACATGACCTGTTCGTCACCCGCGGCTACCGGTCGACGTCTCTGCGCGATATCGCCACCGCGGCCTCCGTCAGCCATCCAGGGCTCCTCGGCCATTTCGCCTCAAAGGACGACCTGCTCGGCGAAGTGGTCGCCGAGCTCGAAGCCGAGAACGAGACCGTGTTCAGCGCCATCTCGGCCGCCTCCGAGCCGGGCGAGCTGGTCTTCGCCGGCATCGCCGAGCGGAACGCGCGCACCGCGGGCTACCTCGAGCTGTTCGCCGCGCTCACGGGCGAAGCCTCTGCTCCCGGACACCCTGCGCACGAGCGGATGCGCGCCCGGTACTGCCGACTCCGCTCGCTGAGCATCGACGTCCTGGAAGACGCGAAGCACCACGGCGTCATCGCGGCCGATCGCGATGTCGACGGGGAGACGGTGCGACACACCGCCGGATGGGACGGGCTGCAGCTGCTGTCGCAGTATCTGCCTGATCGGGTCGACGTGGTGGAGATGCTCGAGGAGCGGGAGAACCTCTGGGCACTGCCGCTCGGGTGGCGGAACCCCGACGACGAGCCCTCGTCGGACACCTCTGACCCGGCGGGGCCCCTGCCCGCACTGCGCACGAGCGCTGCAGCCGACGTCGATCCCGGCTATGCGGTCGGCCGTCGTCGTCGCGCGCAGATCCTCGCCGATGCGACCCGCCTGTTCGCCCGCGACGGCTACGGCGACACCAGCCTGCAGGACATCGCGACCGCGGTCGGGGTGTCGAAGTCGACGCTGCTGCACCACTACCCGTCGAAGGAACTGCTGCTCAGCGCCGTCCTGACCGAACGCGACAGCGCCATCAACCAGAACCAGGGGTTCGCCGGCGCCGCGTCAGCGGGCGAGCTGCTGCGCGGCATCCCCGACGGTGCCGCGCTCAGCGCGCAGGAGGAACCCGGTCTGATCGAGGTGTATGCGGTGTTGTCGTGCGAGGCCGTGCCCGCCACCCACCCCGCGCATGACTACTTCGCGATGCGGTTCGCGAACACCCTCGACTACTTCACCGAGCTCTTCCGGCTCGCCCAGGTCGACGGCGACCTACCGGCGCACCGCGACCCCGCGCACGAGGCCACGTGGCTCATCGCGATGTGGGACGGACTGCAGTACCAGTGGCTGTACGACAGGGAGCGGCTCGACATCGCCACCCACCTGCGCGCACATCTCGACGACGTGCTGCCTCCGCGCTGAGCGCGCGCGGAGTCGGGCGGTGATGGTCAGGGCTCAGATCAGGCCGCAGCGATGACCGCGAGAACACCCTTGCCGTACGCCTCGCGTTTCTTCGCGCCGATGCCGGTGATCCCGTCGAGGTCGGCGAGGGAGGCAGGACGATGCTCCGCGAGCGCGCGCAGGGTCGCGTCCCCGAACACGATGTAGGCGGGGACGCCCTGCTCGCGAGCGGTCTCGGCCCGCCAGGTGCGCAGCGCCTCGAACAGACCCCGGTCTCCGGCGTCCAGGGCATCGGCGGCACTGGCCTTGCGAGCCCGACCGGACGAGGTCGGACGCCCGATCGTGTCCTTGCGCAGCGGTACAGCCGTCTCGCCGCGCAGCACTCCGGCGGCCTGCTCTCCGGGAGCGAGGGTGCCGTAGTCGCCCTGCGCGACCAGGATGCCACGAGCGAGGAGCTGCCGGACGACGCTGCGCCAGTCCTGATCGGAGAGGTCGTTGCCGATGCCGTAGGTCGCGAGCTTCTCGTGTCCCTGCTGCCGGATGCGCTCGGTCGAGGCGCCGCGGAGGATGTCGATCAGGTGGCCGGCACCGAACGCCTGATTGCGCTCACGCTTCAGCCGCACGATCGTCGAGAGCAGCTTCTGCGCGGGCACGAGCCCGTCGAACGTCTCGGTGTTCTCGAGGCACGTGTCGCAGTTGCCACAGGGCTGCGATTCCTGACCGAAGTACCCCAGCAGGTTCTGCCGGCGGCACTCCACGGTCTCGCACAGCGCGAGCATCGCGTCGAGGTGCTGACCCATCCGCATCTTGAACGTGCGGTCGCCGGGGCTCTGGTCGATGAGCCGGCGCTGCTGCACGACGTCGCCCAGACCGTACGCCATCCACGCCACAGAGGGCTCGCCGTCGCGGCCGGCGCGACCGGTCTCCTGGTAGTAGCCCTCGACCGACTTCGGCAGATCGATGTGCGCGACGAAGCGCACGTCGGGCTTGTCGATGCCCATGCCGAACGCGATGGTCGCGACCATGACCACGCCGTCTTCACGGAGGAAGCGCGCCTGGTTGGCCGCCCGCACCTCGGCGGGCAGACCCGCGTGGTACGGCAGCGCATCGAACCCCTGGGCGGCGAGGGAGGTCGCCGTCTGCTCGACCGATTTGCGGCTGAGCGCGTAGACGATCCCTGCCGCGCCTTCCGGCTGCGAGCGGATGAACTGGACGAGCTGCTTGCGCGGATCGACCTTCGGCACGATGCGGTACTGGATGTTCGGGCGGTCGAAGCTCGCGACGAAGTGGGCAGCGCCCTCGAGGTGCAGCCGCTCGGTGATCTCCTTGTGCGTCGCCGCGGTCGCCGTCGCCGTGAGCGCCATGCGCGGCACCCCGGGGAACCGCTCCCCCAGGTCGCCGAGCGTCAGGTAGTCGGGGCGGAAGTCATGCCCCCACTGCGACACGCAGTGCGCCTCGTCGATCGCGATGACGCTGAGCGATCCGCGCTGCAGCAGCGCGGTGGTCTGCGCGTTCGAGAGGCGCTCCGGGGCGACGTAGATGAGGTCGAGCTCGCCGTCGACGTAGGCCCGCTCGACCTCGCGACGCTCGTCGATCGCCTGGGTGGAGTTGAGGTAGGCCGCCTTCACACCGTTGGCCCGCAGGGCATCGACCTGGTCGTGCATGAGCGCGATGAGCGGGCTGATCACGAGGCCCGTGCCCTCACGGACGAGGGCGGGCACCTGGTAGGTGATGCTCTTTCCGCCACCGGTCGGCATCAGCACGACGGCGTCTCCGCCGGCGATGACCTGCTCGACGATCGCCGCCTGGTCGCCACGGAACTCGTCGTAGCCGAAGACGGTGTGCAGAGCCTCGCGCGCGGTCGGATAGCGGCTCGGTGTCGCCCGCCGCACCGCGGGTGCACGGCCCGCGACGGGAGGCGAGGCCACCGGAGTGACCGGCCCCTGACCCCAGTCGAGCGGCGGCTCGTAGCCCGCCCCCTGCGGCTCCCAGTCCATCGGCTCGGGCGGGGCGGACGACTCCCAGCCGTCGTCGTAGGGCTCGTCGGCGTACGGCAGGTCCGCGTACGGGTCACGGGGAGTCTGCGGCATCCCTCCAGCGTAACGACCCCCGCCGACGCGGGAGGCGCTTCCTCCACACCCTCGACCGCCCGGGCTGCCGAAACCCAGACCACCCGCCTCCCCCACGGAGTGTCGCACTCCGACGCGCCGGTGCGGCAGCAGACGGTCTGGGTTTTCGCCGGGCCCGACCGCGCACGCGGGGCGTAGGTTGGAGGCATCCGTTCGAAGGAGCAGCCGATGACCGCCATCACCGTGACCCGCAACGACGAGGAATCGCGCTACGAGATCCGTTCCGACGACGTGCTCGCGGGCTTCGCGGCGTACGATCTGCGCCCCGGATCCATCCGCTTCATCCATACCGAGATCGACCCGGCGTTCCAGGGCCAGGGCCTGGCGGGCACGCTCGCATCGGCGGCGCTGGCGGATGCGGCAGGACGGGGTGACGCCATCGTGCCGCTGTGCCCGTACATCGCCAAGTACCTCGAGACGCACGAGGTGGCCGGTGCCGAGATTCGCTGGCCGAAGACCCCCTCTGCACCTGTGGGAACCGCGGACGAGGACCCGACGGGCCGCGCCGAATGATCGGACAGCACCGCCTCCTCCTCGAGCCCCGCGAGGTGCCGCTCGGCGGGGTGCGCGGCATGAACGTGCTGCGCGCGCTACCGCACCGCAACCTGCCCACGATCGGCGCCTGGTGCTTCCTCGACCGGTTCGGACCGGCCGACACGAAGATGCGGGTCGAGCCGCACCCCCACATCGGTCTGCAGACCGTGACCTGGCCGCTCGTCGGAGAGATCCGTCACCGCGACTCGCTCGGCAGCGACGCCGACCTGCGCCGCGGGCAGTTGAACCTGATGACCGCGGGCAACGGGATCTCCCACTCGGAGTACTCGATCGGCGAGGATCCCGTCCCCCTCGATGCGCTGCAGTTCTGGGTGGCGCTCCCGGATTCGGCCCGCCACGGCGCTGCCGGGTTCGAACGGCACACCGCACTGCCCGCACTCACCGTCTCGGCCGACGAGGGAGCGGATGCCGAAGCCACCGTCGTGCTCGGCGAGTTCGCCGGCGTGCGCTCACCCGCCACGGTGCACACCCCGATCGTCGGGGCCGAGATCGTGCTCGCTCCCGGCTCGCGTGTGCTTCTGCCGCTGCGCTCCGACTGGGAGCACGCCCTCATGCTCGTCGAGGGAGATGCCGTGGTGGCCGCGCATCCGCTCGATCGCAACGCACTGCTCTACCTCGGCGACTCCCGCGACACCGTCGAGGTGTCGAGCACCGAGGGGGCCCTGCTGTTCCTGCTCGGCGGCGCGCCCTTCGAGGACGACCTCGTGATGTGGTGGAACTTCGCCGGCCGCTCGCATGACGAGATCGTCGAGGCGCGCGAAGAGTGGGAAGCGGAGTCCGTGACGGGAGCGGCATCCCCCCGCTTCGGCGCGGTCGACGGTCACGACGTGCGCATCCCCGCTCCGCCGCTCCCTGACGTGCGGCTCATGCCGCGCAGCCGGAAACTCTGACTCAGCCGCGCTCGGGCGTGTGCACACGAGCGAGGAAGCGCTCCGTGCGCGGCGACGGTCCCCGCGGATCGAGGAGCGACACCACGACCGTCACGGCCGTGGCGAGCGGGATCGTCCAGGCGGCGGGCTGCGCGAGGTAGGGCGCGGCCACTCCGACTCCCCCGACCGCCGCGTGCACCAGCAGCGCGAGTCCGGCGGCGATCCCGCCCGACAGCATCCCGGCGACCGCGCCACGGGCGGTGAGTCCTCGCCACCAGACTCCCAACAGCACGACCGGCGACAGCGTCGACGCCGCCACCACGAACACCACGCCGACGCTCGACCCGAGGCCGGCCGGTGCCGTGAGCAGCGCCACCACGAGCGGCACCAGCGCACAGAGCACGGCCGACAGCCGGAACGACCGCACCGAACCGGAGAACACGTCCTGACTGATCACGCCGGCGAGCGACACCACGAGGCCGGCCGATGTCGCCAGGAACGCCGCGAACGCCCCCGCGACGATCAGCGCGGTCAGCAGTTCGCCGAACGCTCCGGGGAACACGCGCGACGGCAACAGCAGCACCACCGTGTCGGCGACACCGGGAACCGCGAGGTCGGGAGCGGCGATGCGCGCCAGCAGCCCCATCGTGCTCGACACCGCATAGAACGCGCTCACCATGCCGATCACGATGACGGTGGTCCGCCGCGCCGACACCCCGGTCGGACTCGTGTAGAACCGCACCAGCACGTGCGGGAGCCCCATCGTCCCCAACAGCAGTGCGAGCAACAGGGATGCCGTCTCGTAGGCGTCGAAACCCGAGGGCCCGGCTTCGACGGGAAAGACCAGCGCGGGATCGACGTCGTGCGGACCGCCGCTGAGGGCGAACGCGATGAACACCACCGGCACCAGGAGCGCCATGAGCTTGAGCCAGTACTGGAACGCCTGCACATAGGTGATGGCCCGCATGCCGCCCGCGGCGACCGCCGCCGCCACGAGCACCGCGACGGTCACGGCCCCCACCCATTCCGGAAGGCCGGCCACGACGAGGAGCGTCAGCCCCGCTCCGTGCAGCTGCGGCACGATGTAGAGCCAGCCGATCACCAGCACCGCGATGCTGGTCACGCGCCGGGCCGACGTCGACTCCAGCCGCGCCTCGATGAAGTCCGGGATCGTGTAGGCGCCGCTGCGCCGGAGCGGCGCCGCCACGAACGCGAGCACCAGCAGGTAGCCGGCCGCATAGCCGATCGGGAACCAGAAGCCGCGGGCACCGTCGAGCAGCACGAGACCCGACAGTCCGAGGAAAGTGCCGGCCGAGAGGTACTCGCCGCTGATCGCCGACGCGTTCCACACCGGCCGCACGGTGCGCGAGGCGACGAAGAAGTCTCCCGTCGTGCGCGAGATGCGCAGTCCGTAGACCCCGATCAGCAGGGTCGCGACGATGACGAGCGCGACGCCGATGAGGTCGAGCACCGCGTTCATTCGCGATCACGGAGCGCCCGGTATCGGCGCTCGTTGCGGGCGGCCGTGCGCACGTAGAGCACCGCGAACACGAGGATGATCGGATAGAACGCGTAGGCCTGCAGCAGCCACGACAGCGGCAGGCCCCAGACCACGACCTGTCCGACCTCGGGGACGAGAGCGATCGTCAGGGTCAGCGCGATGACCACGACGACGAACCCCGCGACGGTCCCGAGCGCGAGCCGGAGCTGACTGCGCATCAGGGCGCGCGCATACACGGCATCCGCCTCGTCGACGGGCGAGCCGGGGAGCGCGATGCCGCGGGTGAAGGTGGTCGGCCTCCGATCGGGCAGATCGGCCGTCACACGAACCCGCTTCGGCTTCTCGGTCATCCTGCCCCCTCTCCGCGCAGCAGCGCGTCGCGCACCGCGGGTACCAGTCGCCGGCTGACCGGGAGAGAGGTCGCACCGATCGACACGGTGGGCTCCGGCCCCGACAGCCGCGCCTCGGTCACGGCGGCGATGCGCACGAGCGAAGAGCGGTGGATGCGGAGGAACCCGGCATCCGCCCATCGCGCCTCCAGCTCCGAGATCGGGATGCGCACCAGATGACCCGTCCCATCTCCGGTGTGCAGTCGGGAGTAGTCCCCCTGCGCCCGCACCCAGCGCACGTCGCTGCGTTTCACGAACCGCACGACCGAGCCGACCGTGACCGGCAGCATCTCGTCGTCGCCCGATGCCGCGGCGTCTCCGAGCTCGACCACCCGGTCGACCGCCCGCCGCAGACGCTCGAGGCGCACGGGCTTGAGCAGATAGTCGGCGGCACGCAGCTCGAACGCCTCCACCGCCTTCGCCTCGTCGGCGGTGACAAACACGACCGCCGGAGGTTCGGCGAGGGTCAGCAGCGCCCGCGCGAGCTCCATCCCGGTCAGGCCCGGCATGTGGATGTCGAGGAAGGCGATCCGCACCGCCCGTTCCGACAGCAGCCGCAGCGCCTCCGCCCCCGACGTCGCCGTGAGGATCTCACCGACCCGGGTGTCGGTACGCAGCAGATGGACGAGCTCGTCGAGGGCGGGTCTCTCGTCATCCGCGACGAGGACGTCGATCGAGGGCGCGCTGTTCGTCATGATCGTCAGTCGGCGTCCGGGTCGTGCTGCGGCTGAGATTTCGGGACCCGCATGCGCACCAGGGTACCGGCGCCGGTGTTCGTCTCGACCACCAGCCCTCCGTCCGCACCGTAGAGCTGGCGGAGCCGGGTGTCGACGTTGCGAAGCCCCACGTGCACACCGTCGTCACCGGCCGTCAGCGTGGTCCGCAAGGCTTCCGGATCCATGCCGACGCCATCGTCCTCGACCGTGATCTCGGTGTGGGTGCCGTCGTCGCGCGAGGCGATGCGGATCTCTCCCCCGCCCTCACCCGGCTCGAGCCCGTGGCGGACCGCGTTCTCGACCAGGGGCTGCACCGAGAGGAACGGGATGACGGTCGCCAGCGTCTCCGGGGCGATCTGCAGGGTCACGCGGAGCCGATCACCGAAGCGGGCGCGCTCCAGTTCCAGATAGGAGTGGATGCTGCCGAGCTCCTCGGCGACCGTCGTGAACTCCCCCTGACGGCGGAACGAGTAGCGCGTGAAATCGGCGAACTCGAGCACCAGCTCCCTGGCCCGCGCGGGGTCGGTGAGGATGAACGAGGCGATCGCCGTGAGGGCGTTGTAGATGAAGTGCGGGGAGATCTGCGCCCGCAGCGAGCGCAGCTCCGCCTCGGCCAGCTGCGTCCGCTGCGCATCGAGTCCGCCGAGTTCGACCTGGGCCGCGCACCAGTCGGCGACTTCTTCCGCCGCCCGCACGAGCGCGGCTCTGACCGGTGCCGCGAAGGCCACGACGACGCCCACCACGCGGCCGTCGACGAGGATCGGAGCCCCGACCGCCTCCAGGTCGTCCTCCCTGCCCTGCGCCGGGAACACCTGCCTCCGCCCCGAGGCCCCGACCTGGGCGGCGATGCGGCGGGCCGCGGATTCGAGTCCATCGGACGGACCGTCGAACGACACCGTGCCTTCCGCGCTCACGATCGCGACCGCCGCGCTGCCGAGCAGCACTCGCAGGTGACGCGCGGCTTTGACCACATCGGGATCCGAGAGTCCGGCGCGCAGATGCGGCGCCGCCAGGCTCGCCTGATGCAGTGCGGTGAGGGCGGCCTGTTCGGCGTCGCTTCCGAGGTCGGCGGCCCCGCGCGCGAGTCGGCGTGCAAGCAGGAGGAGCACCGAGAGGACGATGCCGCCGAGCACGCCGAGGATCGCTGCGAGAACGACGTCGGTCATGGTCCCAGCCTAGGCACCGGCGTGGCTGCGCTCAGCAGCAGCGGGCACCGGGGTTGCGATCCTGGTCGTCCATCCGCTGCCGCCAGAACTGCCGTTCGGTCAGCGGCTCCTCCTCCGGATGCTGCCGACGCTGATGGGCGACGTAGGTCGCATAGGCGGTGTCGCCCATCAGGGTCGTCATGTACCACCGGATGCCGCGACCAGCCCGCGCCACGGCACTGAGCAGCGTCCGCAGGAGGGAGGTCGCGGCATCCGTCCGACTCATGGTGTCGGCCATCTCAGGGGGATCGACATCAGTGGGTCGACGCCTTGCGCTCGTCGGCGAGGATCGGCTCCCACTGCTTCTCGAGCTCACGTTCTTCGGCGCTCGGCAGGAATCCGGCCGGGGCGAAGCGGCGCGAGGCCACGGGCGGCTCCTCGGTGTTCTCGCCGCCGCCGTTGCGGATGGCCCTGATCGTGACGATCACAGCGGTCACCATCACGATGATCGCCAGGGTCACGAAGATGATCGACAGCGTGCCCTGCACGGCGGTGTTGCGGATGACCGCGTCGAGCACCTGCGGCTCGCCGAGTGAGGTGTCTCCGCTGTCGCGGGCCGCGACGTAGCGGAAGTGGTTCGCCCAGTAGCCGATGGCCGGCACCGGAGAGGCGATCTTGTAGAGCGACGCCGTGATGGTCACGACCGCGGTGAACGCCAGCGGCAGGGCGATGATCCACAACCACTTGAAGTAGCTGCGGCCGCGCTTGGCGACGATGGCCAGCACCACGGCGAGCGCGATCGCGGCGAGCAGCTGGTTGGCGATGCCGAACAGCGGGAAGAAGGTGTTGATGCCTCCGAGCGGGTCGGTGACACCGAGGATGAGGATCGCGCCCCATCCGGCCACCATGATCGCCGTGCAGATCCAGACGCCGGGGCGCCACGAGACGTCGCGGAACTTGGGGAACCAGGCGCCGATCGAGTCCTGCAGCATGAAGCGGGCGACGCGTGTACCGGCATCCACTGCGGTGAGGATGAACAGCGCCTCGAACATGATCGCGAAGTGGTACCAGAACGCCATGAGCGCCTGGCCACCGAGAGCCTGCTGCATGATGTGCGCGAGACCGAGCGCGAGAGTGGGTGCGCCACCGGTGCGGGACACGATCGACTCCTCGCCGACCGCGGCCGCCGTGCCGGTGAGCATCTCGGGTGTGAGGTTCACCCCCGTCAGCCCCAGCGAGTTCACGAAGGCGACGGCCCCTTCGACCGTGCCGCCTGTCGCCGCCGTCGGTGCGTTCATCGCGAAGTAGATGCCCTGGTCGATCGAGATCGCGGCGACGAGGGCCATGATCGCGACGAACGACTCCATGAGCATGCCGCCGTAGCCGATGAAGCGCGTCTGGCGCTCCTTCTCGATGAGCTTCGGTGTGGTGCCCGAGGCGATCAGCGCATGGAACCCGGAGAGCGCCCCGCACGCGATCGTCACGAACAGGAAGGGGAAGAGCGGACCGGCGAACACCGGGCCCATGCCGTTCTCGCCGAAGATGCTGACCGCGGGGACCGTGATCTCGGGGCGCACCAGCACGATGGCTCCGGCGAGCATGACGATCACACCGATCTTCATGAAGGTCGACAGATAGTCGCGCGGGGCGAGCAGCAGCCAGACCGGGAGCACGGCGGCGATGAAGCCGTAGACGATGATGCCCCAGGCGATGGTGGTGCGGTCGAGGTGGAAGATCGCCTGACCCCACTCGGTGCCGGCGACCCAGCCGCCGCCGATGATCGCCGCCATCAGCAGGGCGAAGCCGATGATCGAGACCTCGGTGACCTTGCCGGGGCGGAGATAACGCAGGTACACGCCCATGAAGAGGGCGATCGGGATGGTCATGGCGACCGAGAAGACGCCCCACGGGCTCTCGCCGAGCGCGTTGACGACGACGAGGGCGAGGATGGCGACGATGATCAGCATGATCAGCAGCGATGCGATGATCGCCGCGGTGCCGCCGATCTTGCCGAGCTCCTGGCGGGCCATCTGACCGATCGTGCGGCCGCCGCGGCGCATCGAGAAGAAGAGCACCGTGTAGTCCTGCACGGCGCCGGCGAGCACGACGCCGACGATGATCCAGATCGTGCCGGGCAGGTACCCCATCTGCGCGGCGAGCACGGGTCCGACGAGCGGGCCGGCGCCGGCGATCGCGGCGAAGTGGTGACCGTAGAGCACACGGCGGTCGGTGGGGACGTAGTCCTTGCCGTCCTGCTTGACCTCGGCGGGAGTCGCCCTGCGGTCATCGGGCCGGGTGATGTACTTCTCGATCACCTTGGAGTAGAACCGGTAGCCGATCAGGTACGTGCAGACCGCCGCGAACACGAACCAGATCGCGTTGACGGTCTCGCCGCGCACGATCGCGAGCATGGTCCAGGCGACGGCACCCAGCAGGGCGATCGCGGCCCACAGGATGATCTTCGGCAGGGTCCAGCGGTTCGCCTTCTCGTGATGCTCTTCGGTGAGGGCGACGGAGGGGAGTTTCGGATCGGTGACGATCACGGGCTCGTCGTCGACGAGTCCGGCGCCGTCGCGGCGGCGCGACGAAGGTGCGGTCATGGGGGTCTCCTCGGGGTACGCGACGTTGCGTTCCCCCACGTTAGGAAGACGACGCCGTCGGAGAGGACCGAGGGAGCAGGTGCTGCGACGAGCGGCGCCGTTCACGCGGTGAACGGATGCGCCCGCGCAACACGACAGCACGGCACCCCGTGGCCCTTCGACCACGAGGTGCCGTGCTGTCGTGCTTCCGTATTACTCCCGCTTCTCCCCTCGCGGTGCGGGAGTCGCCGGCGCCGACGTCTGCGGTGCGGGAGTCGCCGGTGCGGTCGTCTCCGGAGCCGGGGTCTCCGGCGCGGGAGTCTCGGGCGCCGGAGTCTCGGGTACCGGAGTCTCGGGCGCCGGGGTCTCCGGAGCCTTCGCCTGCGGCACGTCGACCGTCAGCACGGTGCGGACATCCGACTCGCCGTACTGCACGACCCCGAGGTAGCGGGTGCCGGCGGCCAGGCCGGTCCAGCTGAGGTCGTACGACGTCTGCGTGCCGCGGACCGCGGCGAGCGGGTTCGGCGTGGCGGTCAGGTCTCCCTCGCCGTCGGGCAGCACGTTGGCGTAGGTCATGTCCCACGTCATCGGGCCCGTCGTCGAGTAGATGTTGGCCACCACGAGGTACGTACCCGCCGTCGGCGACGGGATCGTGACCTGCTCATCCGCCGAGCCGGTCGCCGAGCGCCAGCGCTGGTAGTACTGCAGGTCGTCCGGGCCCACCACGCGGTACACGGTGAGGTCGAGATCGCTGCCCTTGTCATCGGACGAGTCGAGGTCGAACCGCGAGAGCGTCGTACCCTCCGGCACGTTCACGATCCACGACACGTCCTTGTTCGCATCACCCGACTTCTCGTCACCCGAGTGACCCTCGACCGGGTTGTCCGCATCGGCGAGCAGCTCGAACGGAGTCAGACCCGAGAGTCCGAGCGCCAGATCTCCGGTGAGACCGGGGGTGATGTCCACCGACGTACTGCCCTCGACACCACTGCCCGTGACCTCGGCCGGAGCATCGGCCGTGACCGGGAACAGCGCGATCGGAGAGCGCACCGAGTTCTTCGTACTCGTCCAGGTCAGCGAACCCGTGGCCCACTGCTCCACCGGAGCGCTCGCGTTGTCGAACGTGACCGTGAAGGTCTTCGTCTGACCGGGGCGATCGAACTTCAGCTGCTGCGGCGTGACCTTGATGTTCACTCCCGGCACGGAGGCCTTGGCGGTGAACGTGCCCTTCTCGGTCGAGGTGACCGTGCGGGTGACGGTCTGCGCGCTGGTCAGCGAGCCGATCGAGATCGACGCCTGGTTCAGATCGCTGCCGTCGATGGGATCGATGCCGGGGAAGTCCGACAACCCCTTCCCGTCGAGGAACGCCGCCCAGTCCTTCACGCCGTTGAGGTAGAGCAGACCCGGGTTCAGGTACCGCTTCGGATCGACCTGACCCGCACCCTGCTCGAACGGGTTCGTGTTCTTCGATCCGTCGGGCAGCACCGTGTCGTAGGCGGTGGTCATCATCGCCGACTTGATCTCGGCGGGCGTCGCCTTCGGGCGCTCACCGAGGTACAGGGCCGCGAGACCCGCGACGTGCGGCGAGGCCATGGACGTGCCGGAGAGGATGCCGAAGGTCGGCTTCTCGCCCGGAGCGTTCTCGGTCGCCGCGAGGATCGCGACGCCGGGAGCCGCGATGTCCGGCTTCATCACGTCGCTGCCGTCTGCCAGCATCGGTCCGCGGCTCGAGAAGCCTGCGATCTGCGGCGTCGGGGTGGTGACGCCCGTGGTGTTCTCCCCGACGAGCGTGATCGGACGATCCACGCCGCCCTGCACGTACGCGAGCACCGCGGCTCGGTGCACCGCGTTCAGGTGCACGGTCGGCACCGAGTGGAAGTCGTTGTCGAGCGAGTCGGCGCCACCGGGCACGTTCACGAGGACCATGCCCATGCCCCCGGCATCCTTCACGACCTGCGACTTCTCGGCGCGGGCGTTGCCGCCACGGTCGCAGACCACGATGTGTCCGGCGACCTTGGCCGGATCGAGGGTGCCGGGCAGGCAGAGCTGCGGATCCTTCGCTCCTGCTGCGGAGGCATCGACGGCGGCGATGGACGGGCCGGTGACCCTCTGACCGAACGGCACGCTCACCGAGGCTCCGGCCTGCGCGAACCCGTCGAACTGCACGGTGCCCTCCCAGGTCGGGATGGTCGAGGCGGCGACGGTCGTGTACCAGGGCGATGCGTGGTCGGCCGTGACCGGGGCGGGGCCGTCGTTGCCGGCGCTGGTCGCGACGAAGACGCCGGCAGCTGCGGCGTTGAAGAATGCGAGGTCCTCCGGGGCCATCACAGTGCTGGCGGCGCCGCCGCCGATGGAGTAGTTGATCACGTCGACGCCGTCGGCGACAGCCTGATCGATCGCGGCGATGAGGTCGCTCTGTGCGCAGATGTCATCGTCCTTGGTCGACGTGTCGGGGCCGACGTAGCAGGCCTTGTAGGCCGAGATCTTCGCGGCCGGTGCGACTCCCGAGACCGTCCCGAAATCGACGTTCTCGATGCTGGCCTTGACCTTGAAGTTGCCCGCGGCAGTGCTCGCGGTGTGCGAGCCGTGGCCGTCGCCGTCACGCGGCGAGAGGTAGTCGTACTGGAAGTCGAACCCGGCGGCCTCGGCTCCGGCGTAGAAGTACTGTCCGCCGATGAGCTTCGAGGAGTAGTCGCTCTTGTCCCAGTCCTGGCCCTCGACCATCGCGGCCTGGAACTGGCCGCCGTCGGACTTGTCGAAGTAGACGTAGGTGCCGTCGGTGTAGGGCTGACCACCCTTGTTGCGAGTGTTCTGCTGCTTCTGCTTCTTGATCTTCTTGCCCTCGAAGGAGGGGTGCTCGGGGGCGATGCCGGTGTCGATCACACCGACGACGACGCCTTCTCCGGCCTTCTCGACTCCTCCGGTCTGCTGCCACACGCCGCCGCGGCCCTTGCGGTCGTCGCCGAGACCGAGGTAGTCGGTCGAGGTCTGCGCATCGGGGTGGCGGATCTCGTCGGGGTAGACACCGAGCACGTCCTTCGAGGCACGGAGCGCATCGACCTGTTCGCCGCTGAGGTCGGCGCTGAACCCGTTCAGCACCACCTGATACGTCGTGTCGGGGGTCACGCCGATGTCGCTGACGAGGTCGGTCTGCTCGGTCTGGAGGTGCTCGACGTAGCGCTGCGAATCCTGCGACTGCGTCTCGAGCTGCTCGCCTTCCGCGGGCTTGGTGGCTTTCAGTCCCTTCACGTCGCCCTCATAGGTGGCGAGCGGATCCGACTTCATCACGACGATGTAATGTCCGGGGGTTCCTGCGACGGGGACGGGGTGCGTCACCTCCTCCGTCGCGGCGTAGCCGGTGGTTGCTGTCGATGCGATGAACAGCGTGGCCAGGGTGGCGGCCGCTGCCATCCGGAGGGGTGTTCGACCCATGTGGTGCTCCCGATGATCACGGTGCAACCGCGTTGCTGCACCGCGGCCAACATAGTCCCGCCCTCAGCGATCGACGCGAGATCTGGTCGATCGACCAGTCGGCATTCGCCGATCGACCAGGGTTATCCACGGCCGCCCTCCCGATAGGTCGACAGTAAGCTGGAGAGGTGGCCCGTACCTCCGTCCTGTCGACCCGAGTACTGCTCGTCTGCGCGGCGATCGGAGTCGCGACGGGCATCCTCGCGGGCATCGCCGGATGGGTGACGCCGGTGCTGCTGGCGAGCCCCCTGCTGTTCCTCTACGGCCTGGTGCTCGGCTCGCACGTGCTGCCGGGCATCATCGCGCAGGAGGTGCTGCGCCTTCCGCTCGTCGCGCTGATCACTCATGTGTTCGCCGCGCTGATCGCGAGCGCCTTCAACCCGGCGTGGGCGCTGCGCTTCATCGGCACCGCGTTGCTGTTCGGCCTGATCCAGGAGGGGGTGGCCGCCCTCACCCGCTATCGCTCCTGGGGGCCGTGGCGGTTCTTCATCTCGGCGGCGATCATCGGGATGTTCGTGGCCGTCGTGGTGTTCTTCGCCGCCCACCTCGCGGTCATGCCGCTGTGGGCGCAGATCCTCTACCTCGCGATCTCGGTGCTCGGACCGATCGCGTGGACCGCGGTCGGCCTCGCGATCGGCTCCGCGCTCAGTCGCGCGGGCGTCGCCCGTCGATAGGCGCTCGACCCGCATGGAGAATCAGGTAAGGCTCAGCTAAGTTAGAAGCGTACGATCCGCCGACCCGGGACTTCGCCGTGCGCCCATCCGCGCCCCTGCTCCGCGTGCGTGACCTCTCCCTCACCCACGCCGATGCGGCGCACCCCTCGCCGCGCGACGTGACGTTCGACATCGATGCCGGAGAGGTCGTGCTCCTGCTCGGTCCCTCCGGTTCCGGCAAGTCGACGCTCACCCTCGCGCTCAACGGACTGATCCCCCACGCCCTCCCCGCGACGCTGGTCGGCACCGTCGAAGCCGGGGGCATCGACACTGCCAGCGCGCAGACGGCCACGCTGAGCACACACGTCGCGATGGTCTTCCAGGATCCCGATGCGCAGATCGTCACCGGCAGCGTCTACGACGAGGTCGCGTTCGGCCCCGAGAACCTGCGGCTTCCGCTCGACGTGGTCGAAAGTCGCGTCGAGGAGGCACTGCGTCGGGTCGGACTCTGGGAACGGCGCGACGAGAACCCCGACCACCTCTCCGGCGGCGGAAGGCAGCGACTCGCGATCGCCGGAGCCCTGGCGATGGGCTCTCCGCTCATCGTGCTCGACGAGCCGACGGCGAACCTCGATCCCCAGGGCATCGACGACGTGTACGCCGCCCTCTCGGAGGTCGTCGCGACCGGCGACCGCGCGATCCTGCTCGTGGAGCACAACCTCGACGCGGCGATGGCTTTCGTCACGCGCGCGATCGTGCTCGACGGCGACGGCCGGGTCGCCTTCGACGGGCCGGCGGCCGAAGTCATCCGCGACCACGCGGATGAGCTGGTCCGGATGGGAGTGTGGCTTCCCGCTGTCACCCTGGCGGCACTCCGCCTTCGGGAACGGGGATTCTCGCTCGCCCCCCTGCCGCTGTCGCCGCAGGAGCTCGCCGCAGCGCTCGATCGTGAGGACGTCTCGCCCTCCACCCCTCGGCGCGCAGCCGACGAGATCTCTCCACCCTCCGGCGAGGCGACGGCACGTGTCGATCCGATCATCCGCGCTCGCGGGCTGACCGTGCGCCGACGCCGCACCGAGATCCTGCACGGGATCGATCTCGATCTCGAACCGGGCAGCCTCACGGCGATCGTCGGTGCGAACGGCGCGGGCAAGACGACGCTGATCCAGGCGCTCGCAGGGGTCGTGCCACCGCCTCGTGGCCAGGTGCGGGTCGACGGGATCGATCCGGGCACCGCATCGCCGCGCGACCTCGCCGCCCGCATCGGGTTCGTCTTCCAGAATCCCGAGCACCAGTTCATCGCCCCCACGGTGTTCGACGAGCTGGCCCACGGACTGCGGCTGCGGCACGTATCGGATGACGAGATCTCGACCAGGGTCGGCGAGATGCTGGCCCGCTTCGGCCTCGAGCACAAGGCGGGCGTGCATCCGTTCCTGCTCTCCGGCGGCGAGAAGCGAAGACTGTCGGTGGGGACGGCCCTGATCACCCGCCCGCGGGTGCTGGCGCTCGACGAGCCCACGTTCGGCCAGGATCGCGCCAGAGCCGCCGAGCTGCTCGACCTGCTGCAGAGCCTGCGCGCTGAAGGCACGACCATCGTGATCGTCACGCACGACCTCCAGCTCGTGGCCGAGCACACCAGCCACGTCGTGGTCCTGGCGGCCGGCCGGGTGCAGGCGGTCGGCCCCACCGCCACCCTGCTGCAGGACGAGCGGCTGTTCGCCGACGCGGGGCTGCGCCTGCCCCCGCTGCAGCGCGTGCTGGCCTCGGCCGGGCTCGGGGCGACCGCGTGACCACGACGACCTTCGATCCGTACGCACGTATCACGGCGACGTCGCGGCGGCAGTTCCTGCATGCGTTGAATCCGCTCGCGAAGGTCGCCGGGTTCGCGCCGGCGATGGTCCTGCTCGTGTTCGTGCGCGACCTGACGACGCCCGCCGCTTTCCTGATTCTCGCCTACGCGCTGATCCTGGTCGGGGCGCGTCTCACGGTTCGGCTCCTCGCTCTCCTGCTGCTCGGTCTCCCGGCCGGCATGCTCCTGGTGGGCATCGGGTTCTCCGTATGGGTCGACACCGGACTCGTCGCGGGCAGTTCCCCCGTCTTGCGGATCGGCGACTGGACCCTCTACAGCGGAGCGCTCCTGATCGGCTTCGCGACGGCGCTGCGGCTCGGATCGATCGTCGCTCTCGCGCTCGTCGGCGGGCTCACGACCAGTGGGCCCGACCTCGTGCGCGCCAGTGTGCAGCAGCTGCGGGTGCCGTACCGGATCGGCTACACGGCACTGGCAGCGTTCCGGTTCGTGCCGCGGTTCGGGCATGAGCTCGCCGTGATCCGGGCGGCCCACCGGGTGCGCGGTTACCACGGCGGACGCGGACCGTTCGCCCGCATCGCCCGCGGGTGGGGCTACATCGTGCCGCTCCTCGCCGGCGCGATCCGTCACGCCGAGCGAGTGGCGCTGGCGATGGACTCGCGCGCGTTCGGTGCGCATCCCACCCGCACCGAGCGGCACCTCGTCCCGTTCCGCACACGCGACACCGTCTTCACCATCGCGACCCTGCTGGCATCCGCGGCCATCTTCGTCGCCTTCTTCCCCTGGCAGCTTCCCTGAAAGGCACCCGATGGCATTCAGCAAGATGGTCAAGCCCGAGACGACCGAGCTCATCCACCTGGTGGTGCTGCGTACGGAACGCCTGTCGTCGCACTGGATCAGGGTGACGCTCGGCGGCGGCGAGATCGAGAAGTTCCGCCCGATGGGGTTCGACCAGTGGTTCCGGCTGTTCCTGCCCATCGGCGGCGACGCGGGCCTCGACCGGGTGCCGGCGAAGGCCAACAAGATGTTCGGCTACCTGAAGTTCCTGCGCATCCCCGACGGCGAACGTCCGGTGATGCGCAACTACAGCGTGCGGGCATATCGATCGGCCACGGCTGACGCCGGCGCCGAGATCGACGTGGATTTCGTGCTGCACGGCTCGGCGGCCGACGGAACGGCCGGCCCGGCGTCTCGGTGGGCCGAGGCCTGCCGGCCGGGCGAGCACGTGCTGATCATCGACGAGGGCCTCACCTTCAATCCGCAGCGCGGAACGGATCGTGTCGTGCTGGTCGGCGATGAGACCGCCCTGCCCGCGATCTCCTCGATCTGCGCCTCGCTGCCGGTCGACGCCGTCGGCACCGCGATCGTCGAGACGCCGAGCGAAGAGGATGCTCTGGAGTTCGCCCGTCCCGCCGGCATCGAGGTGGTGTGGATCGTGCGCCCGCACGATGTCGCCCCCGGCTCCCTCGCGCTGGAGACGCTCGGCCGCACCGCGCTGCCGGAGGCCCCGTTCCATGCGTACGCGGCGGGTGAGCAGGCGCTCGCATCGGGTGCCCGCAAACACCTCGTCGGCGAGCGCGGGGTGGACAAGAACGCCGTGAGCTTCTGCGGATACTGGAAGATCGGTGCGGCCTCCCCGGCGTCGAAGGCCGCCCGCGAAGCTGCCGCGGAGCCCCTGGCGTGAGCGCGGATGCCGCGGGCCGGACGCCCCGCACCGGCGGACGGTTCCGCTTCCCTACCGCCATCCTGCTGACCTGCGCGGCACTCGGCGTCGCCGGAGCGGTGCTGCTCGCACCGATGAACTGGTTCTCGACCGTGCTGACCGGGCCGCTCCCGTTCGTGGGCATGGCGCTCGCCGGTCTCTGGCTGCTGCCGTCGGTGATCGCGCTGCGGCTGCTGCGTCGCCCACTCGTCGGCCTGCTCGTTGCCCTGATCGCCGGCCTCGTCATGGTGCCGTTCTCCGGGTATGGTTTCCGCACCGTGCTGACCAATCTCTGGTGGGCGGCATTCACGGAGCTGCCGTTCCTCTTCGTGCTCTGGCGCTACTGGGGCACGTGGATGCACTATCTCGGTGCGGTCACGGTCGGCATCGTGTACCCGATCTCCGCGTGGGCATGGTTCGATCTCGGGTCGATGTCGTTCTTCGCCCAGATCGCGTTCTTTGTCGTGACCATCGCGAGCTGCGTGGGCGGCACGGCCCTCGGCATTCTGGTCGCCGATCGTCTGCGCAGAGCCGGAGTCGGTGCGACCGGTGGCGACGGGGCCGGAGTCCGCAGGGCCTGAGTCCGCAGGCATCGCTGAGCCTCGAGAGCACAGGCGCCGACGTCACGCATCGACGTCATCAGGCACCGCGTCATCAGGCACCGCGTCATCAGGCACCGCGTCATCAGGCACCGCGTGATCAGGCCGGCGTCGTCGTCAGGCGGGCGTCGTCGTCAGGCGGCGATGTCGAAGCGTGCGCGCCCGCCGAGCCTCGGGGCCTGCTGTGGGTCGACGTATCGCGGCGGAATGAACCACACCCGCGCTCCACCCCCACTCCCGGCTCCGGTCCCGGTCCCACTCCCGGCTCCGGTCCCGGTCCCACTCCCGGTTCCGGTCCCGGTCCCACTCCCGGTTCTGGTTCCGGTCCCGGGAGCGTCGATGCGGATCTCCCACCCGTTGTCGTGGATGCGATGGTGACACGTCTCACACAGCAGCACCCCGTTGGAGAGATCGGTCGGCCCGCGATCGCGTGTCCACCAGCGGATGTGATGCGCCCTCGTCATCTCCGGCGGCAAACCGCACATCGCGCATCCCCCGTCACGCTCCACCAACGCCAGCCGTTGCGCCCGGGTGAACAACCGTTTCTCCCGCCCCCAATCGAGAACCTCACTGTCCCCACCGAGAACACACGGGATCACGCCACCCCCGGCCGCCATCCGCCGCGCCGCCCCGACACTGACCGGCTGATCCACACCATCCACGGTCGCCGACCCGGTCCCGGCCTCCAGATCATCGAGACCCACCCGCACGATCACCCTCGCACCCGCCACCGGAACCCGCCGCTCACACCCGAGCACATGCGCGCAGAACACCGAAAGAGCATCCGCCTGGATCATCGGCACCGTCCGCCGATCCCCATCAGGAGCGCCCGCATCGGGAGCATCCTTCCGCGCCGCGAACACCGCCGTCACGAACCCCCGGATCGCCGTCACCACCGGCGCCGCGGTCTCCACATCGAGCACCGCGTTCAGATGCACCATCCCGTCCCGCTCGAACAGCGACAACGCCCGCCTGCCACGGCGCTCGTCCTCACGCGGCTCCACCCCATCCGGGTCAAGCCACGCCTCCACCCGCACCACGAGCATGCGCACACCATCGAGCGCGAGCCCTGCCGCCTTCTCCACCAGCATCCGCTCCCCCTCAGCGATCCGCTCCACCCCCGCCACAACCCGGCACCGATCCAGCGCCGCGATGATCAAAGCCGCCGCCGGAGCCCCCAGCACCCCCGCATCCAACGCCGCACTCACCAACGGATACCTCGCCGGCAGACGCGCCCCCAGAAGATCACTCCGCGGCGCCGTCGCCTCACCCACCCTGACAAGACGCGACGCCTCACCCGTCGACACCCCCGTCGCGGCCGCGATCAACGTCGCCGGACTACGGAAACCCTGCTGCTTCGCCAGACTCCCCGCACCCAACTCCGCACGCGACTCCCGAGAGATACACGCCGCCACCGACACATGCACCGCATCCAACCGACGCCGCAACACCCCGATCGACGCACTCACCACGACCAACTGCTCCCGCGACAACTCCCCCGAATCCCCCACACCCGCCCCGCCCACACCTCATCCAAGCGAGACATCGCCTCATGCAACGCGGTCAAATTCGACATACTCGATTTTACCGCGACCACCACCGAAATTCGAAGCTATATTCGAATGAATATCGGTGCACCGGCATTCCGAGCACACCGAGCGACGCCCGGCGGTGCCGGAGATCGTCACTGCACGTCGGCGAACAGCCCCATGATCTCCGGGCCCATCTCGACCTGACTCAGCACGATCCCGAAGGAGCCGTCGGGATCGACCCAGAAGTCCGTCCCCTGCCCGCCCGACCAGCCGTGGCGACCCGCGTTCTCTCCCTCGGTCTGCACCGCGACGCCGAACCCCCAGCCCGTGCCCTCCCAGAATCCCGGGAAGAAGCTGTCGTCGGTCTTCGCGCTCGACGGCACCTGGTCGGTACGCATCAGCGCGAGCAGTTCGGGGTCGATGATGACGTTGCCGTCATGCCGTCCCCCTGCGGCGACCATCCCCGCGAAAGCCGCATAGTCGGCCGCGGTCGACACGAGCTCCGAATGACTGAGGTCGAACGGAGCGGGCGCGACGGAGAAGCCCCCGGCGGCGGGCTCGATCTCGACCAGGGCGCCGTGCTCGTGGCGATACGCGGCGGGCAGCCGGTACGCCTCGTCGAGGGGCACCGCGTACCCGGTGTCGACCATGCCGAGCGGGGCGAAGAGGTCGCGTCGCAGATGATCCTCCAGCGAACCGTCGACCACCCGCGAGAGCAGGATCCCGAGGATCCCGAAGGAGTGGTGGTAACGCCATCCGATGCCGGGTTCGAAGGCCAGCGGGAGCACGGCCAGCGCGTCCAGCCACTCCTGAGCGCCCATCGCGACAGGTTCCTGCCCTGCGGCCGTCCGGTTCCCGATCATCGCCTCCGCCAGCGGGGACGGCACGACCTGCACCCCGTATCCGGAGGTGTTCGTGAGCAGGTGCCGCAGCGTGATCGGCGTCGTCGCGGGTACGACGTCGTCGAGCGGGGCGTCCGGAGCGCGCAGCACCCAGCGGTCGGCGAGTTCAGGCAGCCATCGCTCCACAGGGTCATCGAGCCGGAGGCGTCCCTCCTGCACGAGCCTCAGCGCCGCGACCGCGAGGATCGGCTTCGTCATCGACTGGATGCGGACGATCGCATCCGCCGGGAGATCGCCGGCCGTGACGATCTCGATGGCCCCGCCAGGAGCGCCGAGCACGCCGATGATCCCCGGAGCGGTGCCCCGCGCGACGTGGTCTTCCATGATCTGCCGGAACAAGGTCGTCATGCCCTCGATTCAACCCGGCGGCAGCACCCGTGTCCACGCCTCGACGACGATCCGGCCGAGACGGGAAGAGGCCCCGGACGTCGCATCCGGGGCCCCTTCAGGTGCACGATCTCAGCGCTTGCCGACGATCTGACGGCCGACGAGATCGCGCATGATCTCGTTCGTGCCGCCGTAGATGCGGTGGACCCGGGCGTCGGTGAAGGCGCGCGCGATCGGGTACTCCATGATGTAGCCGTATCCGCCGTGCAGCTGCACGCCTGTGTCGAGCACCTCCCACTCGCGCTCGGTCGCCCAGAACTTGACCTTCGCCGCATCCTCCGCGGTGAGCGTGTTGTCCTTGTAGGCGAGCAGTGCGCGGTCGATGTACGCCCACATCGCATCGGTGGTCGCAGACATGTCGGCGAGCCGGAAGCGGGTGTTCTGGAAGTCGGCGATGCGCTCACCGAACGCCTCGCGATCCTTCGTGTAGGCGATGGTCCAGTCGAGGGCGGCCTGTGCGGCTGCGGCCGCGGCGACGCCGATCGAGAGACGCTCGAGCGGCAGGTTCAGCATCAGCTGGATGAAGCCCTGGCCCTCCTTGCCGCTGATGAGGTTCTCGTCGGGGACGAACACGTCGGTGAAGCTGAGCTCGGCCGTGTCCCAGCCGTGGAAACCCATCTTGCTGAGCTTCTTGCCCTGGTCGAAGCCCTCCATGCCCTTCTCCACGAGCAGCAGGCTGAACGCGTCGGGACGGTTGCCCTCACCGGTCTTGACGAACGTGACGACCACGTCGGCCGTCGTGCCCGAGGAGATGAACGTCTTCGCGCCGTTGAGGATGTAGCCGCCGTCGACCTTCTTGGCGTTGGTCTTGATGCCACGCAGATCCGAACCCGCTCCCGGATCGGTCATGGCGAGTGCGCCGAGCACCTCACCCGTGGCCATGCGGGGCAGCCACTTCTCCTTCTGCTCCTGCGTTCCCATGTGCACGAGGTAGGGCACGGCCAGGTCGTCCTGGATGCCGAAGGCCCCCGCCAGCGAACCGGCACCTGCGGCGATGACCTCTTCCATGACGATCGTGCGGAAGCGGTAGTCCTGCAGCATCCCGGCGCCACCGAACTCCTCGGGGACCGACAGGCCGATCAGACCCGCTTCGCCGGCGGCGCGCATGGTCCCCCGGTCGATCTCACCGGCGGCATCCCACCGCTCGATCGCTTCGCCTGTCACGTGGCGCTTGACGAAGTCCTTGACCAGGTCCCGGAAAGCCTCGTGATCCTCGTCGTAGATGTCGCGTTCCATGCCGTCCTCCTGAACGTCTCATGCATCGTTGCTCCGGTGATTCTATGTCGCTGAGGGGACGCGGGACAGGACGTTGTGAGAATGCATCCCATAAATCGTGACACTGGGTACCGCGCTTGTCGGATGCCGCAACCGGGGCTCCAGCCCCCGATTCAGTGCGCGTAATCCGGCGCGGCAGGAAGGCCGAAGAACTCTTCGAGCGTGTGGAATCCGCCCTCGTGATAGGCCGCGGCGAGGTCGACTCCGACGTAGCGGAGATGCCACGGCTCCGGCGCATACCCCGTCACGGGGGTGCCGACCTGCTCGTAACGCACGATGAAGCCGTACTCCCAGGCATGAGCGGCGACCCAGTCGCTCTGCGCGGTCCCTCCGAAGCGGTCGAGGCCCCCGCACCCCGTGCCGCAGGCGACCACGTCGAGTGCGAGGCCCGTCTGGTGCTCGCTGTGGCCGGGGCGCGCCGAGCCCGCATCCGCCTCGGCCTGCCCCTGTGATCGCACGTGGGATCCGTACGTCGTCACCTGCAGTCCGTAGGAGCGGTAGCCGTTGTTCGCGCCGATGCGTCCCACGCCCGCGGCTGCGGCGGCATCCGCCATCCGCCCGACCGCCGCGGCCACGTCGGAGCGCACGCGCCCCGAGGGTGTCGTCATCTGCAGCGGCACGGAGTCGAGATTCGCCGGCTCGTACTCGGGCGGGTTCAGCGGCAGCGACTTGTTCACCACGACCCAGAGGCGCGCAGGATCGGTGAGCGAGACGCACGGAGCGTTCCCCGCGACGACCGCCTCGCGGAAGGCAGCACCGCCGCCGAAGCCCGCGATCGCCGCCGCATCGTCGCCGCTCGCGATCGCCTGCTGCACCGAAGGCTCGGCACAGGGGTCGGCCGCGGTCGTCGCGGCCACCCTGACCGGCGGAACCTGCATGACCGCGACCGGCACCGGCATCGGATCGGCACCTGAGGAGGACACCGGTCCGGAACCGATCGAGAGCAGGATGCCGATGGCAGTGAGGGCGACGCCGATCGGCAATGCGGGCCCGCGGATCGGCGACCGCGGAGCCGCATGCTGAGCGTGCGGCAGGAAGGGCATTGATCCATCTTCTCATTCGAAGATATGTAGCAGACTGTCTTGCGATATCTTCGTCTTTCTGTTCGAATGGTCGAATGAGGTGGCAGGGACAGAAGCTCGGAGAGACGGACGCGGCGGCGCTGCCCGGCCTCGAAGACCGCTCGAGTGTGCTGCGCTCGGTGACCACCCCCGAGTTCGCCGGCATGACGTTCCACGAGGTGCTGTCGAAGTCTGCTCTCAACCACGTCCCCGGTGCCTCGCGCATGCCGTTCGCGTGGACGATCAACCCCTACCGCGGATGCTCGCATGCCTGCGTCTACTGCTTCGCCCGCGGCACGCACGAGTACCTCGACCTCGACGGCGGGTCCGACTTCGACTCGCAGATCGTGGTGAAGGTGAACGTCGTCGAGGTGCTCGCACGAGAGCTGCGCAAAGGCAGCTGGGAGCACGAGACCGTGGCCCTGGGCACGAACACCGATCCGTACCAGCGCGCCGAGGGGCGATACAAGCTCATGCCCGGCATCATCGAGACGCTCGCGGGATCCGACACCCCCATATCGATCCTGACCAAGGGCACGCTGATCCGCCGTGACATCCCCCTGCTCGCCAAAGCCGCCGAGCGCGTGCCGATCGACGTGCAGATGTCGATCGCGATGTACGACGACGACCTGCAGAAGGCGATCGAGCCCGGAGCCCCGACCACGCAGGCCCGGCTCGACACCGTGCGGGCTCTGGCCGACGCCGGGTTCCCCGTGACCGTGTTCCTCATGCCGATCATGCCGCACATGACCGATTCGCTCGCCGCGATCGACAGTGCCCTCGTGCGCATCAAGGAGGCGGGGGCGCGTAGCGTCATCTACGGCGCCCTGCATCTGCGACCGGGCGTCAAGCCGTGGTTCTTCCAATGGCTCGACACTCATCGTCCCGACCTCGTCTCGTCGTACCGGGGGCTGTATCCCGGGGCTTCCGCCGAGGCGCCGAAGGGATACCGGCAGTGGCTCGCCAAGCGCACCCGTCCGCTCATCCGCATGCACGGACTGGATGGCCGCCACGAAGACGACTACCCCCGGCGCGGGCTCCGACCGGGGCAGGGCCATGTGCAGACGAGTGCTGCCGCCGCGACCGCGGTGCGGTTCACCCCCAGCGCCCGAGCCGAGGCATCGCCCGCGCAGCCGATGCTCTTCTGACCTCGCGGTCGGGCGCGCATCCCGCAGCCGCGTAGGCTCGAGGATCATGGCGATCGGTTCGACAGTCCACACATTCGAGGTGCAGCTCGCTGACACCGATCGCGGAGTCTACGAGGACTACTCGTTGCGCGTGGCCCGGCATCCGTCCGAGACCGATGCGTACATGCTCACACGCGTGCTGGCCTACGGGCTCGAGTTCGCCGAAGGCATCGCATTCGGCGGCAGCATCTCCTCGACGGAAGAGCCCGCAGTGCTCGTGCGCGACCTCACCGGCCTCGTCACCGTCTGGGTCGAGATCGGGGCGCCCGACGCCGAGCGGCTGCACTACGGCAGCAGGCTCGCCGAGCGCACCGTGGTGTACACCCACCGCGACCCCGCCAAGGTGATGGCGCCGTGGACCGACAAGCGCATCCACCGCCGCGAGGACATCCGCCTCCACAGCTTCGACCCCGGATTCATCGAGACCGCGTCAGCCCTGATCGAGCGCCGCAACACCATGACCCTTACCGTGACCGAGAACGTGATCTATCTCGACCTCAACGGCACGAACCTGACCTCCGCCGTGCACGTGCACGAGCTGTCCTGACCGACGCTCCGCGCCGCCGCGCGCGATGAGACCGCACTCGTGGCTGCCCGTCAGGCCGATCCGTTCGGGGTGAATGGACTCGCGGGACCGTGGTGACGGCGGGTATCGGGGTCGACCCAGTTGCCCGACCCGGTCATCCGGTGCCAGCGCTTGTGGAACGCGAGATCGGTACCTTCGGCTTCGACGACAGCAGCACCGCACAAATCGCAGATACGAAGCATGACGATGTCACCGTCGGCGGTCGTGATCGAGAATGATTCCGCCGGGAATACGACGCCCATCGTGCTCTCCTCTCGCGCCCGCACCGACCGTCGAGGTCAGGTTCCGAGACCCTCTCAGGGTAGCTTCGCGCGACCCGGGCCGACACTGCGACACCATCCACCGTCATCATCCCGTGGAAGGCGTCATCTCGGCACGGAACCTCGGAGCGCTCGCTTCCGAACGTTCACAACTCCGGAGAGACGACGCCGAAGGGCCCCGGGAACGTGCTTCCCGGGGCCCTTCTGCAGGATCGTCCTCGTTGTGCGCGGTCGCAGCCGGCGACCGACCGACTCAGGAGGTGAGGTCTGCCGCGGTCGGAACGCGACCGGCGATCTCCTCGATCACGTCGTCGTCGAGACGGGCGTTCTCGAACGGCGCATCGATCTCGGCGCGCTCGAGCAGCTCACTCATGCGGCGCTGACGCTGACGCGTGATCAGCGTGACGACTCGACCTGCGCGGCCGGCACGACCCGTACGGCCCGAGCGGTGCAGGTACGTCTTGTACTCGTCGGGCGCATCGGCCTGGACGACCAGATCGATATCGTCGACATGGATGCCGCGGGCGGCGACATCCGTGGCGACGAGCACGCTCACGCGCCCCGACGTCAGACGCTCGAGGTTGCGCGTGCGCTTGGCCTGGTTCAGGTCACCGTGCAGTGAGACGGCCGGGATGCCGGCGTCGTCGAACTGCTCCGCGAGCATGTCGGCGTAGGCGCGGGTACGGGCGAACACCAACGTCTTGCCGTCGCGGTCGACGAGCGACGTGAGGATGTCGGCCTTGTCGCGGTGCTCGATCACGAGCACGCGGTGCTCGATCGTGCTGGAGTCCTGGTCTTCACCTGCGACCTCGTACACGGCCGGGTCGACGAGGAACTCGTCGACGAGTGCGGCGACCTCACGGTCGAGCGTGGCCGAGAACAGCAGCTTCTGGCTGCCGTCGGCGGTGTGACGCAGGATGCGCTGCACCGGTTCGACGAAGCCGAGCTCGCACATGTGGTCGGCCTCGTCGAGCACCGCGATGCGGCAGTCCGAGAGGTCGAGCTTGCCCTGGTTGATGAGGTCCTCGACACGACCGGGGGTGCCGATCACGATGTCGACGCCCTTCTTGAGCGCGCCCACCTGACGCCCCTGCGGCACGCCACCGTAGATCTGCGTGGTGAACAGCCCGACGCTGCGGGCGATCGGCTGGATGGTGCGGTCGATCTGCAGCGCGAGCTCACGCGTCGGAGCGAGGATGATCGCGCGCGGCGACCGCCCGAATTCACGGCGCTTGCCGGCCTGCGACTGCAGCACGCGCTCGACGAGCGGCGCGCCGAAGGCGATGGTCTTGCCGGAGCCGGTACGGCCGCGGGCGAGCACGTCGCGCCCGGCGAGGACGGCGGGGATGCTGGCAGCCTGGATCGGGAACGGCGTGGCCGCACCCATACCGACGAGGGTCTCGACGATGTTTGATCCGAGACCGAGGTCGCCGAAGGTCACACCGTCGACCTCGACCGCCGCGACGGACTTCGCCTCGAGGCGCTCGTGCACGACGTCATCGCCCGGCGTGAACTTCGCTCCGGTCGATGCAGGACGGCTGGTGGCGTTCCAGTCGTTGCGGCTCGGTCGCTCGTTGCGGGCCGGGCGCCCACGGGTGTCCGAGGTCAGCGGGCGCGGGCGCTCGGTGCGGTACGCGCCACCGGTCGACGGACGCGAACGCTCGTCGCGGCCGCCCTCGTACGAACGCTGTGTGCGGTCACGGTCGAAAGCGCGACGCGCGCGGTCGGCGTCGTATGAACGCTCGGGGCGCTCGGTGCCGCGATCGTTCGACCGGGTGCGGTCACCGGCGCGGTCATCGCGACGCGGGCGGTCGTCACGGTCGAACCGAGGACGCTCGGTGCCGCGGTCACGGTCGAACCGCGGACGCTCGGCACCACGCCGGTCGTCGCGACCCGGACGCCCGCCATCGCGGTGGTCGTTGTCACGGAAGCCCTGACGCTGGGTGCCGGCGCCGCGGTCATCGCGACGCGCACGGTCGTCGCGGTCGAACCGGGGGCGGTCGCCGCCGCGGTCGTCGCGGTAGGTGCCGGGCCCGGTCGGGCGCTGTCCGGTCTGGCGCTGTCCGCCGCGGTCGTCGCGACGCGGACGGTCGTCGAAACGGCCTCCGGCGCTGGGGCGGTCGTTGTAGCGAGGGCGCTCGGAGCGCTCGTCGTTGCGGTGGTGCGGGGCCTCGCGACGCCCGGACTCGGCGCGGTTGCGGATCCCGCGCGCCTCGTCGCGGCCGGCGCGCTCCGACGCACCCCAGCGCTGCTTGGGCGCACCCGACTCGGCTTCAGCCGGACGGTAGCCGCGGTGGCCGGCGCTGCGGCTGCCGGGGCGACGGTCGTACCCTCCCGCGGATGCAGCGGTGCGACGGTCGCCGGCATCCGCTCGTCCGCCGCGCTCATCGCGTGCGCCGTCACGGGCGGGGCCGCCGTTGTGACGGTCGTGGAAAGAGGTCTTCTTCGCGCCGTAGCGCGGTTCGAAGTTCGCGGACGGACGTCCGCCGCGGGGCTTCTTGTTCTTCGGCATTGCGGTGTCTTTCTGTGTTCTCGCACGAGAACAGCGCCGCGCGCACGCGCGAGCACCCTGCGCCTGGTCGAACTCGACCAGCGGGGTTCCGGACTGTCAGCGGCCGGGGCCATTCATGTGATGGTTGATTAGCGTCGAGCGACGCTCACCATCGGCCCCTGGACTCACACTTCACACACATAAAACGTCCGCGCCAACGCGCGGGTGTCCGAAGCCGACCGCTCAAGTGTAGCCGACGCTCCTGAGAGACCGCCGACCCGATCGTGGCCGTACGATGACGAGGTGAGTACCGCTTCCCCCACCGGCGCCCAGATCAGCCTTCGACGCGGCGGGGTGACCGCACAGATCGCACAGGTCGGCGCCTCCTTGCGTTCGCTGCGCATCGACGATGTCGACCTCGTACCGCCGTATCCTCTCGAGCTGCCCACGCCGGCCTGTTCCGGCGTGGTCCTCGTCCCGTGGCCGAACCGGGTGCGCGACGGAGAGTGGGACGACGACGGCACCGCACGGAGACTCGCGATCACCGAGCCGAAGCTGAACAACGCGAGCCACGGCCTGTTGCGCTTCACCGCCTACGAGGTCTCGCACACCGAGGGCGAAGCCGTGCTGCGTGCGACCGTCGTCCCGCAGACGGGATACCCGTACCTGATCGAGACGACAGTGGAGTACGCGCTCACGCCCGACGGCATCGACGTGTCGCACACGCTCACCAACCGGTCGACCACGTCCGCGCCCGTGGCCCTCGGCACCCACCCGTTCGTGACGATCGGCGACGTGGACCCGCACGACCTCGTGCTGCGGATCCCCGCGGAGACGGCGTTCGACACCGACGACAGGATGCTCCCCACCGGCACCCGACCGGCCGATGCCGCTCTGCGCGAGGGCGTCCGACTGGGAGACGTCACCCTCGACACCGGCTTCACGGATCTCGCCCGTGATCCCGACCGACGTGTGCACCATTCGCTCACCGCGCCGGACGGTCGCCGCGTGACGCTCTGGCAGGGCGAGGGTTTCGACTACGTGCAGGTGTACACGACACCCGCTTATCCCGGTCAGAGCCTCGCGGTCGCGATCGAGCCGATGACCGCACCGGCCGACGCCCTGAACAGCGGCCTCGGCATCCGCCGGCTCACCCCCGATGAGACCTGGACCCTGCACTGGGGCATCACGCTGAGCTGACTCGACGCGCCGTGCCGCGAACTCCCCGACGAGAACAGAGAGCGAATGACGCCGCGCCGGCGAGTCGGATGGTGACTCGCCGGCCGCGGCGCACATGATCTCCGTTTCGGCCGGGCGGCGCCGAGAAGGCGCTACTCCCCGCGCTCGCGCAGCTCGCGGCGGGTGAGCTGCGGCGCATGCGGCAGACCCGAGGCATCGATCAGCACCGGCTGAGCCGACGCCACGGCGGCACCGGATGCATCCGGGCCGACAGGAGCATCCGGAGCCGAGGTTCCTCCGGCATCCGTTCCTCCCGCCTTGCGCGCCGCGCGTCGTTCCTTGGCCCCCTCGACGAGGTTGTAGAGCGTGGGCAGCACGATCAGCGTCAGCACCGTCGACGAGATCAGACCGCCGATCACGACGATCGCGAGCGGCTGCGAGATGAAGCCGCCGTGACCCGTGATGCCGAGGGCCATCGGAGTGAGGGCGAGGATGGTGGCGAGTGCGGTCATCAGGATCGGTCGCAGACGCTTCTCACCACCGGCCTTCACCGCCTCGATGGTCGACAGACCCTTCTCCCGGTACTGGTTCACGAGGTCGACGAGCACGATCGCATTCGTCACCACGATGCCGATGAGCATCAGCACGCCGATCAACGATGCGACGCCGAGCGGCACACCCGTGATGATCTGCAGCAGGATCGCCCCGGTCGCCGCGAACGGCACCGAGATGAGCAGCAGCAGCGGCTGGCGCAGCGACTTGAAGGTCGCGACCATGACCACATAGACGATCAGGATCGCCGCGAGCATCGCCAGCCCCAGCTGCGAGAACGAGTCGGCCTGCTGCGACGCGACACCGCCCACCTCGGCGGATGCACCGTCGGGCAGGTCGACCGCCGCGAGCGCGGTGTTCACGGACTGCGTGGCTGTGGCGAGGTTGTCGGACGCCGGCGGCACGGTGATCGTCGCGGTACGACGGCCCTGCTCCGTGGTGATCGAGGTGGGTCCGTTCTGCTGCTCGACGGTCGCGATGTCCTGCAGCTGCACGATGCCGGTCGGCGTCGGGATGGTGAGCTGCTTGAGCGCGTCGACCGTGGTCGGCGGGTTCGGGGTCACGATGTAGACCGTCAGCGCGGTGTCGTCGATCTCGACGGATCCTGCCTGCTGCGGACGCATGGTGCCCGACACGATGGCACCGACCGCGACCTCGGAGAGTCCACGCTGGGCGGCGGCTTCCCTGTCGACCACGACGGCGATGTACGGCAGCGACGCGGCGAGGTTGTCGCTCACCTGGCCGACGCCGTCCTTCCCGTCGAGTTCCTTGACCAGCGCGGTGGTCGCCGTCTGGAGGTCGTCCGAGCTCGAGGCGCTGACCGTGATCTCGATGTCGCTCGATCCGAAGCCGGCCGAGGCCGAGACCGCGACATCCCCGACATCGTCACCAAGGCCGTCGATCGCATCCTGCACATCCGCGCGGAGCTTCTCCTGATCGGCGTTCGAGTCGGTGAGCACCGAGTACGTGACACCCGCACCGCCCGAGAAGGCGTCGCTGAGCGCCGAACCGCTGGTGCCGATCGAGGCCTGTACGTGCTCGATGCCGTCGATGTCGAGCAGGGCGTCTTCGACCGCCACCGCCGCATCCGACTTGGCCTCGAGGCTCGCCGTCGGGCCGAGGTCCTGCGTGATCGTCATGGTGTTCTGGCCGGAGTCGCCGAGGAAGTTGACCTTCATCAGCGGCGCGGCGGCGAGCGTGGCGCCGAGCACGACGACCGCGAGGATCACCGTGACACCGGAGTGCTTGAGCGTCCAGCCCAGGATCGGCCGGTACTGGCGCTGCAGCCACGTCGGCGGCGCGTCCGGGTGCTCGGGGTCGATCGCGTCGCCGTGCTCGTCGAGCAACGGCTTGCCCGGCCTGAGGAACCAGTAGGCGAGCACCGGCACGATCGTCAGGGCGACCAGGAGCGAGGCGACCATCGCGATCGTCACCGTCATCGCGAACGGCCGGAACAGCTCGCCGACCATGTCGCCGACGAAGACGATCGGCAGGAAGACCGCCACGGTCGTGATGGTGGACGCCGTGATCGCCATCGCGACCTCGCGCACCGCGAGGCGGATCGCATCGCCCTTGTCGGCATCGCCCACGTAGTGACGTTTGATGTTCTCGATCACGACGATGGAGTCGTCGACCACGCGACCGATCGCGATAGTGAGCGCACCGAGGGTGAGCACGTTCAGCGAGTAGCCGAACGCCTGCAGCCCGATGAAGGTGATGAGCACGCTGGTGGGGATCGAGATCGCGGTGACGAGGGTGGAGCGCACCGACATCAGGAAGACGAGGATCACGAGCACCGCGAACACCAGGCCGAGCATTCCCTCGGTGGCGAGCGTCTCGATCGACTGCACGATGAACGGCGCCTGGTCGAAGATCACGGTGAAGGTCGCGTCCGGGAAGGCGTCGCCGATCGTGTCGAGCGCGGCGATCACGCCGTTGGACACCTCCACGGTGTTCGCCGCGGGGAGCTTGGTGATGGAGATCGACAGCGCATCCTTGCCGTCGACACGGGAGATGGAGGTGACGGGGTCGGACTCCTGCACGACCGTCGCGACATCGCCGATCGTGACGTCGGTGCCGACCAGCGGAAGGGCGGCGATCTCCTCGACCGAGGTGATCTTCGCGCCCGTCTGCACCGTCAGCGTCTGACCGTTCTCGGTGATGTCGCCACCGGGGAACAGCGTGCCGTTCTGGTCGAGTGCGTCGTTGATCGCCGAGGTGCTCTGGCCGGCAGCGGCGAGCTTCGCCACGTCGGGCGTGATGCTGATGCGCTGCCCGACGCCACCCACGATCTCGGCCGCGTTGACGCCGTCGACGTCTTCGAGTTCGGGGATCGCGACCGATTCGAGCTGGGCCTGGGCGTTGTCGGCATCCTCGAATCCGGTGACGGCGACCTGGATCACCGGGAAGTCGTCGATGGAGACCGACAGCACCTGAGGGGTCACATCCTCCGGCAGCTGCGATGAGATGCGGTTGATCGCCTGCTGGATCTTCTGCTCGGCCGTGGCGAGATTCGTTCCGTAGGCGAACATCGCCTGCACGATCGAGGCGTTCGTGGTGCTGGTCGCGGTGGTCGACTCCAAACCGGGCACGCCCTGGATCGCCGCCTCGACCGGCGTGGATACGTCGTTCTCGACCACCTCGGGCGAAGCGCCGGGGTAGGTCGTCATGACGACGAGTGCCGGCAGCTCGAGCGAGGGGATGAGTTCCTGCTTGAGGTTCGTGAGCGCGAGCCCGCCGAACACCGCCGCGACGATGGTGATGAGGGCGATGAGCGCGCGGTTCTTCAGGCTCAGGATGGCGAGTTTCGACAAGGCGGTTTCCTCGGTGTCAGGGTATGGCTGTCGCTGCGGAAGGGGTGGAGACGTCGTCTCCGAGGATCCGCGCCAGTGCGGACTCGATGAAGGACTGGGCAAGACGGTCGTCGCGGATCTGCATACTCCACATGACGCCGTCGATGAAGATCATCGCCGCTCTGGCACGGTCTTCGCCATAGGTCGGCGTGAGCAGGTCGACGAGGCGGTCCGACAGATGGCGGGCGAGATCCCGCAGGCGGGGATCGTGCACGGCGGCGGTGACCACGGCGCGGTCGGCCTGCACGGCATGGTGGTCGTCCATGCTCTCGAATACGAGGGCGGCGATCACGTCGGGGCTGTCACCGCGTTCGGCGAGGGTCTGCCGCACGCCGTCGAGACGTGCGTCGACCTCTTCGGCGAGCGCACGGAAGGCCGCGGCCCTGAGGTCGTCGAGGGTGTCGAAGTACTGCGTCGTCGCCCCGAGAGGCACCCCGGCACGCGCGGCCACCATGCGGTGTGTGACGGCGTCGGCGCCCACCTCGACGATGAGCTCGGCCGTCGCGGTCACGATCTCCCGACGGCGCGCCTCAGGGTCACGTCGCCGACGCTCCCCTTGCCTCATCCCGCCCCCTTGGACATCCGTACATGTACGTTTGTACATTTCAGGATTGTGAAGATGCTGGGAACGGACCTCGCCCTCGCTCCGCACGGAGTCGTGGACCTCCAAGGTGTCGGCGGCGAACGCAGGGCCGGCGGTCAGGATGATGCGGTGCTGCACCAGGGAGGCGGGCACGTATATCCCCAACCCCAGCACCGCGAGGGCGGCGGTGCACTCATACCAGTGCGGCCTCGACCTGCCCGCGCTCGAAGTAGGCGACGAGCTCGGAATCCAGCGGGGGGATCTCGATCGCGGAGCCGTCACCCCGCAGCGACGCGGTGGCGAGGATGCCGGCGGCGACGGCCTCGCGGGCCGCGACGGGCGACGTCTCGGTGAGTCCGCCGTGGCGCACAAAACGCAGGAACTCCGCGACGAGCAGGGCGTCCGCACCGTCGTGACCCGCGTCGGGCACCTCCGGGACGATGAAGGTCTCGTCGGCCGCCGCCGCTCCGGCATGACGCCGGTTCCACAGCTTGACCTCACTGCCGGCCACGTCGCCGAAGTTCTCGATGCGGCCCTCGGTGCCGATCACGGTGTAGTTGCGCCAGTAGTCGGGCGTGAAATGGCACTGCTGGTACGACGCGAAGATGCCGCCCTCCAGCTGCATGTTCACCATCGAGATGTCCTCGACGTCCACCACCGGGTGCAGGCCGGTCAGCGCCGTCGGCGGCCAGTTGTCCATGCTGAACCAGTCGGGCATCCGCTCCCCCGCCCTGTCACGACGGTCGGTGATGTCGCCGTACACGCTCAGCGCCCCCATCGCGGAGACGCGCTCGCTGTAGGCGCCGGCGAGCCAGTGGATGATGTCGATGTCGTGAGCGCCCTTCTGCAGCAGCAGTCCGGTGGTGCGGCGACGGTCGGCGTGCCAGTCCTTGAAGTAGAAGTCGCCGCCGTGACCGACGAAGTGCCGCACCCAGACGGCCTTGACCTGACCGATGCGTCCGCTCTGGATCAGACCGCGCATCAGCGTGATCACGGGCATGTGCCGCATGTTGTGGCCGATGTAGAGCCCGGTGCCGGTGCGGCGTGCGGTCTCGAGCATCGCGTCGGCGTCGGCGAGGTCGATCGCCAGGGGCTTCTCGCAGAACACCGGAACTCCGGCTTCGAGGGCACGGATGCTGAGGGCTGCGTGCGTGTCGTCGGGGGTGAGCACCATGACGGCGTCGACGCCGGAGGCCAGCAGCTCGTCGAGAGAGTCGGTGACGAGCGCATCCGGCACGAGAGCGCGGGCGTCGTCGCGAGCGCGCGGTGCGAGATCGCACACGGCGCTGATGCGCGAGCCGTGTCCCGGGCGATGCACCTCTTCCTGGAGGGTCGAGCGCGCGCCGAAGCCGATGATGCCGATCTGGAGATCCACGATGGTCCTTCTGTGTGATGGGTCTGTGCAGGATGCCGAGGTCAACGGGCCCGCGGTGCGGGGGCGTCGAGGTCGGTCGATCCGCCGGGGAAGAGCGTCCACGCGAAGTCGTGCAGGCGCCCGGGTGTGGGGTCGGTCTCGAGGGCGCGGTCGACGATGATGCGCGCCTGCCGCTCGTAGAAGTCGGTGGGACCGACGGTCGTGAGCGTGGGCGCGATCAGGCGGGCGTCCGGGGTGTTGCCCACGCCCACCACCGCGACGTCGTGCGGCACCCGGAGGCCGAGCATGTGCGCGGCGTTGATCGCGGCGATCGCGGCGAAGTCGGTGGTGGCGTACACCGCTCGCGGTCGGTTCTCCCCCGACAGCAGCTCCACCGCGGCGGTGAAGGCGCTCGCCTGGGTGTCGGCATACGTCACCGTCCAGCTCGGGTCCGGTTCGATGCCGGCGGCCGCCATCTTCTCGACATAGGGCGTGTAGCGCGTGATCTGCGTGCCGGCGAGGCGCACGGCGCCCTCCGCGGCGATGCATCCGATCCTGGTGTGCCGCTCCAGCAGATGGTCCATCGCGATCTCGCAGCCGGGGATCGCATCCGAGCGGATCACGTCGAAGCCCTCGGGTTCGAGATGTTCGGAGAACACCACGAGACGCTGACCGCGACGCACGAGGTCGTCGAGGTTCTGCCGCGCCTCGTCGTCGAGGCCGACGCCGTCGAGGTACGCCACGTCGCTCTCGACCCGGTCGAGGGCCGCGTGCCAATCGCCGTCGGCGAGGATCAGCGTGGTGAGCCCGTGCTTGTTCGCCTCGGCGTTCACCGCGTCGGCGACCGCCAACGACCACGGGTCGCTCAGCATGTGCAGCGACAGCTGCACCATGCCGCTGCGTCCGGTGCGGATCGCCCGCGCTGCACTGTTCGGGCGGTAGTTCAGCTCATCGGCTGCGGCCAGCACGCGTGCGGCCGTGGCTTCGGCGACGCCGGCGCCCGACGCCGCCCCTGCGCGTCCGGAGAACACATACGATACGGTCGCCGTCGACACACCGGCCCGTTCGGCCACCATGCGCAGTGTCGGGCGCCGGGGCGCCTGGTGCTCACTCTTCGCCATGTCTCAGCCCTTCGATCCGCTGAACGCGATGCCCTGGATGAACTGCCGCTGCAGGATCATGAAGGTCACCAGCATCGGCAGCGTCGCCAGCAGCGCGCCGGCCATCAGCACCGGGTAGTCGGTGCCGTGGATGCCGACCAGCTGCGAGAGCCCGACCGACAGCGGCATCTTCGCGGGGTCGGTCGTCACGATCAACGGCCAGAGCAGATCGTTCCAGGACCACAGCACGGTGAACACCACAAGTGCGATGATGCCAGGCTTCGCGAGCGGAACCATGATCCGCCAGAAGGTCTGCCACGGATTCGCTCCGTCGATGCGGGCGGCCTCTTCCAGCTCGGCGGGCATGGACATGAAGAACTGCCGCATCAGGAAGGTGCCGAAGGCGCTGAAGATGCCCGGCACGATGAGCGCCTGCAGCGTGTTGAGCCAGCCCAGCGACTGGATGATCTCGTACTGCGGCAGCAGGTACAGCTGCGACGGCACCATGAGCACCGAGAGGAACACGACGAACAGGGCGTTGCGGCCGGGGAACGGGATGCGTGCGAACGCGTAGCCCGCCATGGTGCACAGCACCACCTGGCCGACCGTGCGCCCGACCGTGAGCCACACGGAGTTCAGGAACATCTGTCCGAACGGCATCGAGTCGAACACCTCGGCGAAGTTCGTGAACACCCATTCCCGCGGCAGGAACGACGGCGGCACCTGCACCGAGTCGGACAGCGTCTTGAACGAGGTCAGCAGCTGCCAGACGAACGGGAAGACCATCAGCACCGCGCCGAGGATCAGCACGAGATGCACGATCCAGAGGCCGCGGTTCCTCGGCTTCCCCGCCCGGGTTCCGGAGCGGCCCACGGGGGCGCCGACCACGGCGCGTGTGTCGAGCGAGACGTCACTCATAGTGCACCCACTTCTTCTGCAGACGGAACTGCACGATCGTGAGGATCAGGATGATCACGAGCAGGAGGAAGGCGATGGCGGCCGCATAGCCGCGGTCGTTGTCGAGGAAGCCCGCCTCGTAGAAGAGATAGACGACGGTGCGGGTGTTCGGCATCGCGGGGTTGCTGCGGCCGAGCATCATGTAGATGAGGTCGAACACCTGCAGCGCTCCGATCACGCTGATCACGCTGACGAAGAAGATCGACGGCGACAGCAGCGGGATCGTGATCGAGAAGAACTTGCGCACCGGGCCCGCGCCGTCGAGGTCGGCCGCCTCCATGATCGTGTCGGGGATGCCCTGGAGTCCGGCGAGGAAGATGACGATGTTGGTGCCGAGCCCCGCCCAGATGCCCACGACGGCGATCGCGACCAGCGCGGTGTTCGGGTCGGTGAGCCAGCTGCGGCCCTCGATCCCGACGGCACCGAGGGCCGCATTGAGCACTCCGTAGTCGCCGTTGTAGATCATGCGCCACACCAGCGCGATGGCTGCCGGCATGGTGACGACGGGGATGAAGTACAGCGTGCGGTAGGCGCTGCGCCCCTTGAGGCCGGCGGTGTTCAGCAGCGCGGCGATGCCGACCGCGAGGGGAATGCCGATGAGGGCGATGATCGTGTAGATCGCGGTGTTGCGGAGGGCTCCGATCAGCTCGGGGTCCTGGAACAGGCGCGTGTAGTTCTCGATTCCCACCCACTCGGCCCCGCCGAACGGGCCTGACTTGGTGAACGAGATGATGAGGGTGCGGACGGTCGGCCAGAGATAGAACGCGGCGATCCCGAGGGCGGTCGGGCCGAGGAAGACCAGCGCCCACCAGGGGGACGCTCCCGGACTCCGTCGGCGGCGGGTGCCGGGGCTCTGCGGCTCCGGCACCCGCTCCGCCGTCTCGACCGCGCGCGGCGCGATGACGGTCATGCGGTCACTCCTGCTCGGCGTCCAGTGCCGCCTGCATCTGGTCGGCGAGATCCTGGAGGCCGTCCTTCGGGGACACCGCGCCCGACCACACCTGCGAGAGCACCTCGCTCTCGATGCTCGTCCAGGCGGAGGTGTTCTTCGAGGCCGGGTACGGCACGGCGTTCTCGAGCGCGTCGATGTAGACCTGAAGGTCGTACTGGGGCAGAGCGTCGACCCACGCCTGCTGCGTGCCCTCGAACGCGGGGATCACGGTGCCGGTCTCGGCCTGGATCTTCGCCGCCTGCTCTCCGGAGGCGAACTCGGCGAACGCCTTGGCCTCGGCGAGGTGTGCGCTCTTCGCGTTGGCGACGTTGCCGACACCGTGGATCACGCTCTGGTTGCCCTCTGCTCCGGCGGGGAGCGGGGCCACATCGACGCTGCCGCCGATGTCGGCGTTGTCCGCGTAGGCGATGGCCGCCCAGGATCCGTTCTGGAACATGGCGACCTTGCCGGAGAGGAAGAAGTCCTCGGGGTTGGTGTCGGTCATCTGCTGCGCCGTGGGCGAGGAGCCCGCCGCGATCAGGTCGGTCCACAGCTCGATGCCGGCGAGCGCTTCGGGCGAGCCGTATCCGCTCTTCGTCCCGTCGGCGGAGATCACCTCACCACCGGCCTGGGCGATCGAGTTGTAGAAGTTCTCCTGGCCGTACTGGCTGGCGGCGACCCCGAACTGGCCCTTCGCGGGATCGGTGAGCTTCGCGGCGGCCGCGGTGAAGTCGTCCCAGGTCCAGTCCGCGGAGGGGTACTCCACACCCGCCGCGTCGAAGAGCGCCTTGTTGTACCAGAGGGCGACGGTGTCGAAGTCCTTCGGGGCGCCGTAGAGCTTGCCGTCGTAGGTGTAGAGGTCGATGAGGCCCTGCGGATAGTCCGCGGCGTCGATGCCACCGTCATCGAGAGGAGCGAGCTGCCCGTTCGACGCGTAGAGCTGGAAGTTCGGGCCGTTCATCCAGAAGACGTCGGCCGCCGAACCGCCGGATGCCGCCGTCTGCAGCTTCGTGAAGTACTCCTTGTACGGCGTGACCTGGATGTCGATCGTGACGTTCGGGTTCTCCTTCGTGAAGGCAGCGGCGATGTCTTCCATCGCCGGTTTCTGGTTCTCGTCCCAGATGGCATAGCTGAGGGTGACCTCGCCGTCGGCGCTGCCGCCGCCCGTCGAGGAGGAGGAGCAGGCGCTGAGGGCGAGGACAGCGACCGCTGACGCGGCGAGGGCGCCGAGAGCGCGGCGGGTCGTACGGGGCATCGGTGTCTCCTTCGACAGGTGCACGAGTGCAGAAACGGATGTTAATCGTTTAGCGTTAATCGATTAGCAAGGAGAGTAGCCCGAGGGGGCCGCACCCCGCAACCCTCGATTACAGGGCTGAACCGAGGGCGAGACCGAGGCCCGCGGCGAGCAGACCGAGCAGCAGCATCCCGATCGCATTGAACGTCGACGCGGGGCGCTCGCCGTCGCGCCACAGGGCCACCGTGTCGAGCATCGCCGTGCTGAAGGTCGTGTAGCCGCCCAACAACCCGGCGCCGAGAAGGAAGGCGGCATCCGGCAGGGCGGTGGTGACCAGTCCGAGCGCGAACGAGCCCGTGAGGTTCACCAGCAGGATGCCCCAGGGGAACCGACGACCCGCGAGACGGGCGACGCCGAGATCGGCGAGGTAGCGCAGCACCGCGCCGACCCCTCCGGCGAGCGCGGCACCGAGGAACAGCAGCGGGCTCATGATGCCCGTCCCGTCCGGGGCCGGCCGAGACGCAGCCCGAGAGCTGCCGCACCGAGCCCGAGAACGAGGCTGCCCACCGCGTAGGCGGCGGCGAGAGCAGGCACGTCAGCCCACAGGGCGACAGTGCCGGTCATGAACGCGCTGTAGGTCGTGAATCCGCCGAGCACTCCGGTGCCGAGCATCAGCCGCAGGTCGGCCGATGCGGGCAGGCGGGCCGCCAGCACGCCGATCAGCAGGGCCCCGACGACGTTGGCGATGAGCACCGCGACGGGAATACCGCCCCCATCCGGGAGCGCGAGGGCGAGGCCGAGCCGTGCGGCCGTCCCCACCGTGCCGCCGGCGGCGACGAGCAGGATGCGGCGGAGGTTCACCTCCGCCACTGTAGTCGCCGAGCAGCGCGGCGTTCGCCGGATGGCAGCGGCCCCTGCGGATGTCAAGGCGGTGGATACCGGGACGCGAAGGGCGTTGACTGACGACATGAATCCCCTGTGGAAGCTCGACCGCACCCTGCCCGTCGGATCCCCCTTCGAACCCGGCGCGCACCACGACGTCGTCATCGTCGGCGCCGGGATCACCGGTCTCTCCACGGCGGTGATGCTCACCAGAGCCGGGCTCGACGTGGCCGTGATCGAGGCGGGCGAGGTCGCCGAGCTCGCGACGGGGGCCAACACGGGCAAGCTCTCCCTGCTGCAGGGTGGCCAGCTCGCGACGATCCGGCGCCATCATCCGGCTGCGCTCGTGCGCGCCTACGTCGACGCCAACCGCTCGGGCATGGAATGGCTGCTCGCATTCGCCGAGCTCGCAGGAGTCCCCTTCACACGACACACCGACCACTCGTACGCGCAGGGCCCTTCCGGCATCGACACGGTCGACGAGCAGCACTCCGCGGCTCGGGAAGCCGGATTGCCGACGCGATTGGCGTCGCCCACCTCACTCCCCGCGACCCCGTTCCCGGTGGCCGCCGCCGTGGCGCTCGACGAGCAGGTCGCGATCGACCCCGTGGCCGTTTCCCTCGCCCTCACCGAGGAGCTTCTCACCGGCGGCGGCACGCTCCACACCGGCGTTCGCGCGACGGGAACCCACGCGTTGGCCGGTCGCGTCGACACCGCGCACGGGCCGCTCTTCGCCGACCACATCGTGCTCGCGACGGGCACCCCGATCACCGACCGAGGTCTGTACTTCGCCAAGACGCGGGGGCTCCGGTCGTACTGCGTGTCCTTCCGCGTGCCGGACGGCGTTCCGGAGGGGACGTTCCTCTCGGTCGACGGACCGACGCGCTCCATCCGCCCGGTGACCGTCGCGGACGGCCCCGGTGGCGGCGCCCGACTGATCGTGGGCGGCAACGGGCACCCGGTCGGCCGATCCGGCGGCGAGAGAGCCGCGGTGGAGGACCTCGTCGCCTGGACGCAGCTGCACTTCCCCGGCGCGGAGGAGACGCACCGCTGGTCGGCGCAGGACTACGAGTCGCACGACCTGATCCCGTTCGTGGGGGCGATGCCGCGCGGCCTCGGCCGCATCCGCTTCGCGACGGGCTACGGGAAGTGGGGCTTGTCGAACGCCCCCGCCGCCGCGCAGCGCCTCACCTCCGAGATCCTGGGCACGCCCCGACGCGACCGCCCGACCTGGATCACCACGATCGGCACGCGTCTGACCGTGCCCGCCGACCTCGCTCGCGGTGCGGTCGAGGGCGGCAAGGTCGCGACGGCGCTCGCCTCCGGCTGGGTGGAGGCGGAGACCCGCCGCACGCCGGTTCCGCAACCGGCCGAGGGCCAGGGCGCGGTGGCGAATCGCGCAGGGCGCCCGGTCGCGGTCTCCACCGTCGACGGTGTGACGCGCGCCGTGAGCGCGGTGTGCACGCACCTGGGCGGCGTGCTCGCCTGGAACGACGCCGAGTGTTCGTGGGACTGCCCGCTGCACGCCTCGCGCTTCGCGCCGGACGGCACCCGCCTCGAGGGTCCGGCGCTGCGAGACCTCACTCCCCTGACGCCGGCGGACCCGGAGTGATGTCGCCGGCGGGAGGCGCGCCGTCCCACCCCTGCTGCGGCGTCTCCCCGTTCTCGCGGAACGCGTACTGCGACACGAGCTTGCGCTGGCTGCTCGACCAGTCGATCGCGGGGCGACGCTGTTCCGGCGGCAGGTAGCCCAGCCGGTAGACGGCCATGAGTTCGAGATCGTCCGGCACCCGCAACAGCTGCACGATCTCGTCCCAGCGGCCCGGCACCTCCATCGGGAACGAGATGAACTGGATGCCCATGCCGAGTTCGACCGTGGTGAGCCAGACGTTCTCCATCGCCGCCCCCATGCTGAACACCGAATAGAACGACGAGAGCTGCCCCGGCCGGTACTCGCTGCGGTCGAGCATCACGCCCAGCAGCAGCGGCGACCCCGCCACGAGCTTCCGGTTCTCGGCACCGAGGGTCTTCGGCACTCCGAAGGTGTTCATGAGCGTCTGCCCGCGCTTGGTGAACACCTGGCTCGTGAACGGGCGGAGCGCGGCGGGCAGCTTGTCGAACAGCATCCCGCTGCGCTTCTCCTCCATCTCGGCCTGACTGAAGCGGAAGTACGGTTTGTACCGCTCGAAGAACGTGCCGTTCGACATCGCCTCGGTCATGCTCTCGCCCGAGATGCGGGCGATCTGCTCGATCGTTTCGCGGCTCTCGATCACCACGAATCGCCAGGGCTGGCTGTTCAGCTGCGACGGAGCGCGGCCCGCGGCTTCGAGGAGGATGCGCTGATGGTCCTCGGAGACAGGGTCGGGCAGGAATGCGCCGTTGGTGGTCTTGCGGCGGCGGATGGCATCGAGCAGTTCCATGCGTTTCACTTCCGGTCGGCGGCGGATCGCGAGAGCATCAGCCCTGCGACGATGAAGGGGGCGGCGGCGAGCGCGACCAGCGGATGCCGCCGGCTGTGCGTGCCGAGGTACGGGATGGCCGCGAGCGGCACGGCGGCGGGGAGCAGCCCGACCGCAGCGCGACGGCCACCCGTGCGCGGCCCCCGCGACCAGCCCGCCACGACGGCGACAGCCGAGGTCGCACATGTCGCGATGTAGAGCGCGTGGTGCAGCCAGCGGAAGCGGCTGGTGTCGACCAGGCGCGCGGCGACGGATGCGCCGAGTGCGCAGTTCACGGCGTAGGCCGTGGCCGCAGCGGCGAACAGCGGCGCGTTGTTCGCGCGCTCACGGCGGTGGACCATGGCATGACCCTACGCCCGCGCCTGGGCCTCAGGCTCCCCCTTGCACGCGAGTGCGCCGGTCGGCTAGGCCGTGTGCCGGACGCGAACGACCCCCTCCTGCGCGGACATCGCTCAGGAGGGGGTCGGCTCGGTACGTGGCCTAGAGGTTGCCCTCCGCGTAGACGCGGAGCGCGTCGCGGACGAACTCCGCACCGTGCGTGCCGCCGGACGATGTCGCGTAGTTCGCGCCGAAGCGCGGATCCGCGACGTACATCTCGCCGAGCCCGATCACGTATGCCTTGACGTCTCCGCCGGGGACGGCGGCGGGTGTGCCCGGGATGCCCGTGAGCCACTCGACGTGGCGACGCGCGACCTCCTGGGCCGCGGGTGAAGCCGGATCGATGCCGCTCTCCGCGGCGGCGATCCAGTCGCGCCCGAGGTCGGACACGCGCTGCTGCCAGTCGGCGCGCGCGGCGTCCGTCATCCCGCGCCACCAGCTGTCGCTGTCGGCGTAGGCCTTCTTCCCCCAGCGTTCCTCGACTTCCTCCTTGTGCTGCGTGTGCTCGAAGCCGTCGAACATGTTCTCTGCCATGAGGTTCTCACCTCCTCTCAATGCCGTGATGGTGGATTCGACCGACGCGATCTGACGCGCCAGCCGGGTCTGCTCGTCGCGCAGCAGCGCGAGATGGGTTTCCAGGGCCGATGCCTCGCTCGCTGCGGCATCGCTGTCCGATGCGGATCCCAGCACGTCCGCGATCTGCGGGAGACCGAGCCCCAATTCCCGCAGCAGCAGGATGCGCTGCAGACGCACCAGCGCCGGGCCGTCGTAGTGCCGGTAGCCGTTGTGCGCGACGCGCGAGGGCGGCAGCAGGCCGATGTCGTCGTAGTGCCGCAGTGTGCGGCTCGTGGTTCCGGCGAGGCGGGCGATCTCCTGGATCGACCAGTCATTCGTCTCCATACCGCCTCCTCTCGTTCGTGGTCGTGCGGCGATGTCTTGAACTCTAGAAGTTGACGTTGCGTCAAGGTCAACATCTTTCAGCGAATATTCGCGCTCCCTTCTTGACAGGATCGAGATATATCGTGTTATCGTGGCAACACACGATATATCGTGACCCTCAACCCAGGAGAAGCAGACATGACCGAGAAGTGGCTCATCGCCCCCGGCGAGGAACGCGTCATCGACATCGAATCCGTCACCCGCCTCAAGGTGGGCCTCGTCGGTGGACAGGTCGACATCATCGCCCATGACGAACCGGGCATCCGCATCGAGGTGCACGGTGTCACCACCAAGGACCTGCGCATCGAATCCCACGACGGCGAGGTCGAGATCGACCACCCGCAGTTGGGCTGGGACAACTTCCTCGAGGTGTTCCGCAACTTCGGCTCCGGCGGCCCCCGCGCCGAGGTGAGCGTCGCGGTCCCCCGCGCGATCGCCCTGAACCTCGGTGTCGTCAGCGCCGGGGCTCTGGTCTCCGGACTCCGCAACGACGCCCGCCTCAACACCGTGTCAGGCGACATCATCGTCGACACCCTGATCGGCGACCTCACGGTCAACTCCGTGTCGGGCGACGTGCAGGTGCGCGGCCTCACCGGCTCGATCAGCGCGAACAGCGTCTCGGGCGATGTGGCCGTCACCGGTGCCGTGCGCCGGGCGACCGTCGACATCGTCTCCGGCTCCACGCTGGTCGACGCCGCGGGCGACGTGAACACCATCAACGTCAACTCGGTCTCTGGCAGCACCACCGTGCGCCTCGACGAGTCGCTCGCCGCGAACTACGTCATCCGGTCACTGAGCGGACGCCTGCTGATCGACGGGGTCGAGCGCAGCACCTCGGGCCCCAGCAACTACACGGGCACGACCGGGGAGCTCGCCGGACGCTTCGTCGACCTGCGCGCGAACTCCGTCTCGGGGGGCGTGACGGTCCTCCGCCGCACCCCGGCATCGATCGCCGACGACCCGGAGTGGGAAGCATGAGCCCCGCGGTCTTCTCCCACGGCGACCTGCGCCTGTACCTGCTGTCGCTGCTCGCCGAGGCGCCGCAGCACGGCTACGGCATCATCCAGTCGCTCACCGATCGCACCGGCGGCACCTACACGCCGAGCGCCGGGACCATCTATCCCCGGCTCGCGAAGCTCGAGGAAGAGGGGCTGGTCACCAAGACCGTCGACGGCCGCACCACCATCTACTCCATCACCGAGGCTGGGCGGGCGGAGCTCGCGTCGCGCGAGGGCGACCTCGCCGGCATCGAAGCCGGCCTCACCGACTCGGTGCGGCTGATCGCGAGCGAGGTGCGGCAGAGCGTCCAGGACGCGATGAAGAGCCTTCGCGCCGATCTGGCAGCGGCCGAGAAGGGCGAGCGCACGGCGGCGAAGAACCGTCCCCGCACGGCGACCGACGACTCCCGGCTCGTCAGCCGCGAGGAGATGCACCGCGCCGATGCCGTGATCAACGCCTTCCGCGCACGGGTGCGCACCGATCTGCGCACCCACATCGCGAAGGGCGGCACCCTCTCCCCCTCGGTCGTCACCGAGCTCGAAGCGGCGCTCGACACCGCCGCACGCGGTGTCACGGTCGCCCTGAGCACGCCGCGCCCGTGATCGGTTCGGAGCCGGGTGCGGCACGTCCGCGGCAGGACGACGCCCGCGCGCGGGTGGAACCTCGTCTGCCGGGGCACGCGCGACAACCGCAGCTCCCCACCCCACCCGTGCAGACGTCACCCTCCGCGCGACGTCACGGCATCGTCATCCACATGGGGTGACGCCGTACGAGAAGAGGCCCCACCGGCAATCGCCGACGGGGCCTCTTCTGCGTCCGGGGAACGGCCGCTACTTCTCGGGCCAGATCTCCTTCTGCTCGTCCGGCACCGACTCTCCGAGCGGCACGACCAGGATCGAACGATGCTGCCGGTGCGCGAGGCGCGCGGCCACCGATCCGGTGAAGAACTCCCTGATCGACTCGCCGATGCCACGCTTGCGTGTACCGACGACGATCAGCTGCGCGTCGAGCTTGTTGGCGAGCTGCTTGATCGCCAGAGCCGGATCGCCGACCAGCTGCCGCGCCGTCCAGGTGACGTCGGTGCCCGCGAGCAGCGTGGCCGCAGCGGCCTCGACCGCCTCGAACTCCGCGGCTCCGGCGTCGAAGTTGATGTCGATCGGAGCCGAGTGGACGTAGCCGTCCGGGTCCTCGTACGTCACGAAGCGCGTGACGTCGACGTGCGCGACCACGAGCGGTGCGCTCAGCAGTCGCGCGTAGCGGACGGCCTCATCGATCACGTGTCGGTCCTGGTCCAGCTGCATGCCGACGATGACGGCTTTCTGCAGTGCCGCATTCTGTGCGGCCTCGTCGGACGGAGTGGAGGTGTTGTCGGTCATGATGATCGTTCCCTTCACCGGCCTGGCATCAGCCAGAGGGTCGTACCCGCGTGCTATTCTGAATGCTACTCTTACCGGCGTTCAGCCGGTGTCGTGAAATGCATCGGGCCTGAACAGCCCGCAGCTTAACTCGTGAGGGGGTCTCGCGCATGGGCCGTGGCCGTCAGAAGGCGAAACACACCAAGATCGCCCGCGAACTCAAGGCGTACAGTCCGTCGGTGAACTACTCCGCTCTCGAGCGCGAGTTGGGTCATCCGACCGACGAAGACGCGTATGTCGACAAGTGGGCCGATGACTATGCCGACGAAGACGAGGACGAACTAGAGAAGGCCTGACCGCCCCTCTGTTCGTCGCACCCGCACCACGTGCGGGTGTTTCGTCGTGCTCTGGCGCTGAGCTGATGTGCTCAGCGACAGAGCACCGTCTGTCATGCCCCGACGTCGCCAGCTGAGAGGATCTCCTCATGGCACACGTCGTCGCCCTCTACCGTCACCCGATCAAGGGACTCACCCCCGAGCGTCGGGACTCCCTGACCGTGCAGCCCGACGGCCGGATCACCGGCGATCGCGTGCTCGCCTTCCGGTTCGCGGATGCCGCCGAGCCGGAGGACCGCGACGGCTTCGACTACTGGCCCAAGGCCAAGGGGCTCGCCCTCCAGGACTTTCCCGCGCTCGCCGCCCTGCGCACGAGCTATGACGACGAGACCCGACGCATCCGCATCGAACACGCCGGCTCGGTGCTCGTCGAGGCGACCCTCGACGACGGCGGACGGCGCGAGCTGACCGATGCCGTCACCGACTTCGTCCTCGCGACCCCCGAGGGCCGTCGGCTGCGACGCCCCGGCCGACTCCCGCTCGCGCTCGTCGGTGACGGGGAGACGTCGCGCTTCCAGGACCGCCCGCGGGGCTACGTCTCGATTCACGGCCGAGCCAGCGTTCGCGCATTGGGGGAAGCCCTCGGGACGAACGTCGACGACCGACGCTTCCGCTCCAACGTGGTGATCGACGACGCCTCTCCCTGGAGCGAGCTCGAGTGGACCGGCCAGGTGCGCGTCGGCGACGTCGCCTTCCAGGCCGCCGGCCCCATCGTGCGCTGCCTCGCGACCCACGCGAACCCGGACACGGGCGTGCGGGATGCCAAGGTGCTCACCACCCTCACGAGCGCCTTCGCCCAGCAGGAGCCGACCCTCGGACGCCTGCTCCTGCCCGGCTGGGCGCCGTTGGACGACGGCCGACCCCAGAGTGGTGGCATGATCCGCGTCGGTGACGAGATCCACGCCCACCGTGCATGATCGTCTCCCCGCGCGCACCGGATCGCCCGTGGATGTCCTCACATGGGGCTTGTGAGCGCAAACATGCGTCGCTTCAGAGACTGGTCCAGACGGGCCCAGGGTTCGCGATCACTCGCCGGAGGCGTAGCGGGCACGAATCTGCCCGGTGATCCAGCGATTGAGTGCGGCGGGATCACCGAGCGGCAGACCCGTCCGCGGGTCCGGCGTCGCGTAGTCCGACGGTCCGAATTCCGCCAGGAAAGTCGGGCGACGGCCCTCGGAGCGCAGACGGTCGACGACGAGGTCCCACCATCGCCACTGCGCCTCGACAGCGGACGCCCATCGCGGAGATCGCGGGTCATCGATCTGGGGGGATTGCGCGTGCCCGAATCGCGCGTGGATATGGTCGGCGCGGTCGACAGCCAGCGCCATGGCCTCGGGCTGATCCTGCAACAGCGACTCGGCGGAGACCATCCAGTGGGAGACGTCGAGCGTCAGCCGAAGGCCCGGATGCCTCTCGAGCAATCGCGCCGAGGAGTGCGCGGAGGGGAGCATCCGCGCACGATGCGTCTCGACCAGGATGTCCATGCCGGTCCGCTCGCGCTCGGCGACGATCCAGCCGGCGAGCGCGTCCAGGTCCCGCTCCCTCCAGTGGTCCCGGCCGGCGTGCAGGGTGATGTGCAGCGGGGCGATGCCCTCGGCACCGATGGCATCCAGTTGGAGCGCGAGCGCGCGGCGGTGCGCCTCAGGATCGGACTCGACGCTTCCGACGAGCAACGAGACCGGCGCACCGGTCTCGTCTATCGCCGCGACGAGCTCGCGCCGGGCGCTCGACTCCGAGGGAAGCCAGAGCTCCACCCCGTCGTAGCCTTCGCGGAGCGCGGTCTCGACCAACGCTCGCGGAGGCATCGCGGAGACCCAATCGTTCATCAGGACGAGCGGGCTTCGTGTCATCGGCAGATGTCCTCTCCGGTGGATCGGGGCATCGCCGCGAAACCGACGGTCGGCGTGTGCGTGTCAGAGCATGTCAGCGCTCCCTCGATGAGGCCGAGTATAAGCGTCACCGACTTCGTTTGTCGGTTGTGAGCGCAAACATTCTGTGGTTGGATGTGCTTGTGATCGACGGCGCCTCGGCGTCACCCCCGCCCAGGGCGATCCGCAGGAACATGACCTCAAAGAGGAGAACAGCATGGCAATCACCCCTCGCTTCACCCGCACCGCCGCGATCGTCGCGGTCGGCGCGGTGTCGGCCTTCGGCCTCGCAGCCTGCTCATCCGGCGACTCCGGTGACAGTGGCGCCAGCGGCGAGCCCATCACGATCGAGTACCTGCACCGCCTGCCTGACGGCGAGGGCATGACCCCCGCCTCCGAGATCGTCGACCGCTGGAACGCCGAACACCCCGACATCCAGGTGAAGGCGACGAAGTTCGACGGCAAGTCGAGCGACATGATCCTCAAGCTCGAGACCGACGTGAAGGCCGGCAACGGACCCTGCCTCGCGCAGACGGGCTACTCGGAGGTCCCTCAGCTGTTCGTCAAGGGACTGCTGCAGGACGTCGCGGACGAGGCGAAGAAGTACGAGGACGACTTCTCGGCCGGTGCGTTCAGCGGCATGAAGGTCGGCGACGCCATCGTGGGCCTCCCGCAGGACACCGGCCCCCTCGTCTACTTCTACAACGAGGCCGAGTTCACGGCGCTGGGCCTCGACGCCCCGAAGACGCTCGACGACCTCACGGCCGACTCCGCCGCAGCGGCCGCCGCCGGCAAGTACGTCACCGCGTTCACACCGGATGAGGCTCAGAACTGGCTCTCCGCCCAGTCGGCCGCGGCCGGCGACACCTGGTTCAGCACCGCCGGCGACGAGTGGAAGGTCGACGCCGAGGGCGCCGGCTCCGAGCGCGTCGCCGCGTTCTGGCAGGGCCTGCTCGACGGCAAGCAGACGTTGGCGACCGAGCGCTGGGGTGAGGGCTTCACCGCCGCGCTCAACGACGGCAGCCTCATCGGCCACGTCGGAGCCGCGTGGGAGGCCGGGTTCCTCCTCGATTCGCTCGACGGCACACCGGCCGAGGGGCAGTGGCGTGTCGCCCAGCTTCCCGACTTCGGCGCGGGTGCCATGAGCGGCCCCGACGGCGGTTCCGGCGTCTCGGTGATGAAGGGCTGCGAGTACCCCGCCGAAGCGATGGAGTTCAACGACTGGTTCAACACGCAGGTCGACGACCTCGCATCGCAGGGCCTCGTCGTCGCCGCCAAGGGCGACGTGGAGACCCCCGAGAAGATGCTCCGCCAGTTCGGCGGTCAGGATGTGCTCGCCGAATTGAGCACGGCCACCGAGAATCTGAACCCCGACTTCCCCTACGCACCGGGCTTCTCGACGCTGTCGAAGATGAACGAGACCGCCGCTGCGGCCGTCGCCGGCACGGCATCGGTGGCCGACATCTTCACCACCGCGCAGGACACCGCCGTCTCCTCCCTGAAGGACCTCGGCCTCCCGGTCGCAGAGTGAGTCGACGAGAAGGCATCATCGGATGATCGACGGCGGAGTGCACGCGCAATCGTGCACTCCGCCGTCGTCTTGACCTCGAGAGGCGACACCATGGTCACAGTGACCGAAACGCGAGGTGCGGCACCGGCGCCGACATCGCGCATCCCCGCGGATCCCACCCGCCGGCGCCGGTTCGGGACCCGACGCGAAGGTCTCACCGGATGGCTGTTCATGGCACCGTTCGCGGTGCTGTTCGTGCTGGTCTTCCTGGTGCCGATCATCGTGTCGATCCGCTCGTCGTTCTTCGCGCAGGTGCCGTCAGGAGACGGACTCTACGGCGGCGGCGAACTCGTCGACACGTTCGTCGGTCTCGAGAACTTCGTCACCGCCGCGACCAACGGCGCGTTCTGGACGGGCATGGGTCGCGTCGTCCTCTATGCCGCACTGCAGATCCCCGTGATGATCTTCGTCGCGCTCGGCCTCGCCCTGCTGCTGGACTCGTTCATCGTGCGCCGTCCCACGCTCTTCCGGCTCTCGTTCTTCCTCCCGTACGCGGTTCCCGGCATCATCGCGGCGATGATGTGGCTCTACCTCTACACGCCCGAGGTGTCGCCCTTCCTGCCCTTCCTCCCCGAAGGCACCGACTTCATGGCACCGGGCACGATCCTGTTCTCGATGGCGAACATGACGACGTGGACCTACACGGGCTACAACATGCTGATCTTCCTGTCGGCGCTGCAGGCTGTTCCGCGCGACCTCTATGAGGCGGCTCGCCTCGACGGCGCATCCGGATTCCAGATCTCGATGCGCATCAAGGTACCGCTGGTGCGCGGGGCCGCATTGCTCGCCGTGCTCCTGTCGATCATCGGCACCATCCAACTGTTCAACGAGCCGGTAGTGCTGCAGGCCGCGAACTCGTGGATGGGCAAGGACTTCACCCCGATGATGCTCACCTACAACACGATGATGGGCGAGATCTCACCGTCCGGCAGCGGCCCGGCATCCGCATACTCCCTGCTCATGGCTCTGATCGCGGGCGTGCTCGCGATCGTGTACGCGCTGCTGCAGCGCCGGAAGGGCGACGCATGACCACCACGCGCCTCATCACCACTGAGCCATCCACGCGCCGACGCCCCCGTCGCCCGCGCGACGTGGATGCTCCGCCGCCCTCGATCGCCCCGACCCCGGTCGCGCGCGCGTTCGGCATCATCGCGCTCGTGATCGCGACGCTGTACTTCCTGGTGCCGGTGTACTGGCTCATCGTCGCCTCCACGAAGAACAACACCGACCTCACCTCGACCTTCGGCTTCTGGTTCGCCGACTGGAACCTCGGCACCAACTACGACAGCCTGATGAACTGGACCCAGGGTCTGTTCTGGCGCTGGGTCGGCAACTCGATGCTCTACTCGGTGAGTGCGGGCGTCATCGGCACCCTGTTCGCCGTGATGGCCGGTTACGCGATCGCGAAGTTCGCGTTCCCCGGCAAGCGCATCGCCGTGGGCGTGATCATGGCCGGGCTCCTGCTCCCGGTGGCGCTGCTGACGGTGCCGCTGTACATCGAGTTCCAGGCGCTCGGACTGACCAACACCGTCTGGGCGATCATCATCCCCTCGGCGGTGTCTCCGTTCGGTGTCTTCCTCGGCATGGTCTACGCCCAGTCGTCGGTGCCGACCGAACTGCTCGAAGCGGCTCGCATCGACGGCGCCGGCGAGGCCCGCATCTTCTTCACGATCGTGATGCGTTTGCTGGGTCCGGCGATGGTGACGATCTTCCTGTTCATCTTCGTCGCGACGTGGAACAACTTCCTGCTTCCCCTCATGATGATCTCGAGTCAGGATCTGAAGCCCGTGACCCTCGGTCTCTACGGCATGGTGAGCTACTTCGCCCCGGACAAGGGTGCGGTCATGCTCGGCGCCCTGCTCGGCGTCATCCCGCTCGTGCTGCTGTTCTTCGCCCTGCAGAAGTACTGGCGTTCCGGTCTCGCCGCCGGCGCGGTCAAGGGCTGATCCCCCGTCTCATCCCTCACGTCCGCCCTCGGCCCATCGGCCGAGGGCGGACGTCTGCGCGCGGTGGATGTGCGGTGCTGCGTGGCTGCGGGGTGTGCGGGGGTTGCGCGGTGTGCGGGGGCTGCGGGGTGTGCGGCGTCGGAGGGCAAGCCGGGTCGGAGGCTCAGCGAGCGCACGGGAAGCTGGCGAGCGCACGGAATCTCCACGCGTACAAGTCGTGCACTCGACAACGAGCCGTGCACTCGGCGGGGCGAGGGCGGGTGGGCGCGGGGCGGGCGGACGCGGGGCGGGCGGACGCGGGGCGGGGCGCGGGGCGGGCGGACGCGGGGTGGGGCGCGGTAGAGACGGCGAACGGCCCGGAGGAGCACTCCGGGCCGTTCGGGCGGTGCGTCAGCTCAGTCGGCGTCTCCGCAGCCAGAGGACGAGGCCGAGCGTGATCGCGGCCAGACCGGCGACCGCCGCCCCTGCCCAGATGGCTCCGTCTGCACCGGTCGTCGCGAGGCCACCGGCGCTAGCGGCAGCACCGGCCGTGACCGTGAGGTCCCCGCGCGCCAGCTCCACGCCCTGGGCGTCGGTCGCGACGAGAGCGTGGGCTCCAGCCGGCGTCGCTGCGGGAATCGAGACCGTGGCCACGGCGTCGCCGTCGGCGGACACCGTCACCTCGCCGATCCGCACCGGCTCGGAATGCAGCCACAGCTGCACCACCGCGTCCGGCTCGAACCCGCTCAGCTGCACGGTCAGACTCCCTCCCGCCACCACCGAGCCGATGGAGGCCGTGACGGTCGCCTTCTTCCCCGGCTTCGCCTTCTTGACCTTCAACGGAGCGCTGGCGAGTTCCGCACCGGACGCGTCCTGGACGATCACCCGGTGCTTCCCGAGCGAGGCGTCGGTGGGGATCAGCAGTCTCGTCGACAGCGCGCCCTTCTCATCGACCGTCGCATCCGTCAGCTTCGCGCCGTCGAGCCACACCGACACCGTCGAGCGCGGACCGAAGCCCGTGAGCGCGATACCCACCGTCTCCCCGGCGCGCACCGAGTCGGTGTCGAGACCGATCTTCGGATCGATAGCCGGGTTGCACGCGCTCAGGTCGTCGGCCGGACGCGTCGCGGGCGCATGGCCCGCCTGCGGAGCCGAGGAGCCGTAGACGGCCATCTCGGCCACCGAGGCGAACTGCGTCCCCGAGATCGATGAGGTCGCGGTGACCCGGATGTAGCGGGCTGTGGTCTCGGCGAAGTCCACGTCCTGCCAGTCGGCGAGGTTCTGCCACTCCCCCGACGTGACCGGCGTGTACGCCTGCCCGTCCGCGGAGACCGCGACCTCATAGCCCTTGATCGGCCCGTTCTGGTTCGCGTTGCGACGCAGGTACGAGATGCCGTCGATCTTCTCGGCGGCACCGAGATCGAAGGTCATCACGTGCGGATACGAGGTCGCGTCGACGCTCCACCGGCTGTGCCAGAAGGTGCCGGCGTTGCCGTCGATCATGTTGGCGGCGGCGCCGTCTTCACCGGCTGTCTCCTCGGAGCTCGCCGACACCGTGATCTGCGAGTTGGGGATGCGTGCCCGCGAGGACACCGACACCTCCTGCGTCGTGCGGACGGTGCGCACGTCGCAATCCGCGAGGTACGTCGCAGCGATCCCGATTCCGATGCCCGTACCGGCTGCGGCTGCCGGCGCGGTGATCAGCCACGTGGTGTCCACACTGTCCCCGGGAGCGACCGTCTCGAACAGGTTCGATGAGCCGTCGGCGACCTCAACCGCGTACCCCTCCGGCAGCTCGAGCTGCACGCCGATGTTCTCGACGGCGATGGACTCGCTGTTCGTGAAGGTGGTCGTGAACGCGGTCTGCGCACCGGGGCTCAGGACGCCCGCTTCGCCGGACACGGTCGCGCACGGGGTGCCGCCGGTGGTGGGACCGAGGTCGGTGACGGTGAAGTCGTCGAGCACGAAGTCCACTTCCGGCCCTCCCACCCGCTCGAGTCCCACCCAGGTGTAGTCGCCGCATCCGACGACGACGTCCTGCGAGAACTGTGCCGTCTCCAGCGCCTGGGTGATCCCCGTGCGGCTGAGCGTGGTCGACGTGACCTTGCCACCCGCCACGGAATCCGTCCCGGTGAGCCAGCGGTATGCTCCGCTCGCCCCGGCCTGGTAGTCGAAGCCGATCCGGTAGGAGTGCCCTGCCTGCAACGGCACGAGCGTCGGGTCGGTGCGATATATCAGACCGCTGTACTCCGAGTGCGACATCAGCGAGTGATCCCCCGACAGGGTGGAGTCGACCGCGAGCCCGGCCAGTGCCCCCGAGTCGAACGGGATGGCGGTGTTCCGCCATTCGCTCGTCGTGTAGGGCTCGTTGCGGCGCGAGATGCTCGTGCGGATGCCGCCGGGGTCGCCTGCGAAGACGAACGGCCCCCAGCCGGCCTGGTTGCCCTCGAAGTCGTTCGAGTAGACGGTGCCCTCGGAACGAGGCGAAGTCGTATCGCGCATGATGCGCGCGTTGTCGACCCGCACCTTCGGCTCACCCGCCACGGCGGACACGGAGACATCCACCTGACCGGACGCCGGTGCCAGGAAGGAGACCGATCCTCGCTGGTACCCCAGCCCGGCCTTCGAGTCCGACACCATGCGGTTCTCCGTCGGGGAGAGGTTCCAGGTGGCCGGAACGACCCCGTTCCCCGTGTCGACCGCCACCGTGACGTCTCTCGTCGCCGTCGGCTCGATCTGCACCTGGGCCGAGAACGAGTACCGCTCTCCCGGCTTCAGGCCGGTGACGGTCTGGGTGATGGACGATGCGGCAGCGCCGAGCACAGCGATGTTGTCGCCGCGGGACTCGGTCTTCGCCGTTCCCTGATCTGTGCGCTCGATCGTCACCTCGCCTCGCGGGTTCCAGACGTCGAGCGAACCGGAGTTGAAACCCGGGTCGTCGAGACCGGCGTCGTGGTAGTCGACGGCTGCGCGCTGCGCCCCGCCCTGCGGCACCACGACATAGGCCGTGCCCTTGTCTCCCGTGAGCGTGAGCTCACCGCCCGTCGCGTTGACCGTGCCGACCTTGACGCGTCCCTGGTCGCCGAGCTCGAAGACGTCGAAGGCCGTGTTGCCGCGGAAAGCGTCGGTGAGACCGAACGTCTTCTCGCCGCCGGATGCGGAGTAGAAGTACATCTTGTCGGCGTCGACGGGCGACCCGGCCTCCTCGTTCGACTCCAGCGACTGCCACGGCAGCAGGTACGAGTCGCCTCGCAGCACCGTCGCCCCGTCCATCGTGACGACCCTGGTGCTTCCGTCCATGCGCACGGCGACGTCATCCGTCAGCGTCGCCTCCGCACCCGCCTCGTACGTGAGCAGATCGAAGTGCTGCAGGAACTTCGTCGGCAGGCTCTGCGTCCAGATGTTGCCCATGAAGCCGTCCCAGTTGCGGTTGCCCTGCCATCCCTCGGCGTCGATCAGCCGCTGCTGGCCCAACAGGGCGTCGTCGTTCCAGATGTCGGCCTGTCCGTTCTGGATGAAGCGCACCATGGTGGAGTTGATGCCCTTGTTGTCCTTGCCGCCGTAGGCGAGGTCGTTCGGCCAGTGCGACCAGACCGTGTTGTCGACGAACTTGTCGCCCCATTCGGTCGCGACTTCGAGGTCCATGCCGTTCAGCTCGTCCGCGAGCTCTTCGGCGACCCGGCCGTTGGAGTAGTAGACGTCGATGTAGACACCGCTGAGCCCCGGTACCTCGTCACGCAGCTGCTGGAAACGATCGAGCACACGACCCGTGCCGAGGTCTGCCTGCTGATTGATGTAGTACGACTGGTCGAGCCATGCCCACCCCTTCTTGTACGGGGCGTCGCCGTCGAGGATCGCCGGGTCGAAGGCGTTGGCCTGGGGGTAGATCTCCGTGGCGTTGACGTGCACGCTCATGTCGGCGTTGAGCTTCGCGCCCTCGTCGACGAGGGTGTTCAGGTCGTCGAGACCACCGGCACGCTCATTGTAGTTTCCGCCGTAGTCGGTGTTCGCCGAGTCGTGGCCCTCGCTGCCATAGCCCTTGTTGAGCACCCACTGGCCGAGGCCGTCGGTCTGGTTCGCGATGCGCTTGGTGTTGTCGAGCACGAGGTCGAAGTAGTTCGTCGCACTGGACGCGAAATTGAAGGGGATGCGGCTGACGACACGCTCCGCGACCCGGTCGGCACCGAGACGCGGGGTGTCGACCTCGCGATAGCGGATCGCCGCGTCCTGCCAGTCGACGGTCGCGTCGCCGTTGCGGTCGGCGGCGAGGAGGACGGTGACCTGGGGCAGGGCGTAGGTGGTGACGCGGCTGTCGACGGCGGTGGTGGGGTGAACCAGCCAGGCGCTGGATCCGATCTCGGCCGTGCGCCCCGATGCCTCGGTCACGCGCGTGGTCAGGCGGGTGTTCCAGGAGGCGGTCCCCCCGGAGGCCTGGGTCGTCGCATTGGTGATCACGCTGCCGACCAGCGCTCCGTTGCCGAGGAACGCGAATGCCGCCCCTTTCTGGCCGGTCGCCGTGGATGCGTTCACCGCGATGTGCTCGTCGGCGTTCTTGGTGCTGTCAGGACTGATGACGGTGCGATCCAGCGTCGCCCCGCCGTCCGCAGCGCTCGCGGAGAGGAACGCGTTGTCCGGGAGCCCGAGCGTGGTCACGGTCGCCGAGCCTTCGACGGCGGTGACCTCGAACCCGACGGTGCCGTTCTTCGCGACGCGGATGCTGCTGCGCACCGTGACGTCGATGCCGGTGAGCTTCGACACGTAGTCGACTCCGGTCGCGGAGGAGGTCGAGGTGGTCTCCGACGGGTAGCTCGTCCCGTTCACGGACCAGGTCTTCGCGGAGGTGCGCTGCCCGGTGATGCTGTCGTCCCCCACCCGGTACTCGGCGATGCGGGGGAACTCGGTCGAGACGACCGCAGTCGTGCCGCCGTCGGCGATCTCGACCTTCTCGTCGGTGTCGGGGCCCTCCGGCTCGGTGACGATGGGAGGCAGCTCCTGGTCCGACAGGATCTCGATCTCACCCCCACCGGCACCATTGCCGGTCATGTCCTGCGCATCGATGATCAGCAGCGCGACGTACCGACCCTCGACCGCGGTGTCGAGCGAGATGCGCTGCTTCTCACTGTTCGACGTCGGCGCGTGCAGGGTCGCCGTCGCGACCGCGGCACCCCACCCGCCGTCCGCCGGCGAGAGGGTGGCAGCCTGGGCGTCGTCGGTCACGTAGACCTCGACATTCTTCGCGTCGATCCGCTGTCCGAGCTTGCCCGAGTAGTCGAGCGCCTTGACGGAGACGGAGCGCTGGAGGTCGATGGACAGCCAGTGCGGGAACGGCGCCTTCTCCGTGTAGCGCGAGACCCACTGCGTACCGAAATCACCATCGAAGGCGGCGAGCGCCGTGCCGTCGACCGATGGCGGAGCCGGGTAGGGGTCCGATTCGCTCGACACCCCGTGCAGGCGGTAGTCGGTCTTGGGGACGGGGATCAGATCGGCAGCCTGCGCAGCCGGCGCCTGGATGAGCACGCCGCCGAACGCGAGCGCCGTCGCCAGCAGGGAGCTGAGGGCGACGGCCGCGCGGGGCGGTCGGGAAGGTTTCGACACGTCTTGCCTCTCGGTCGGAGCGACGTCCGGGAGCACAGACGCCCCGATGCGTCGCAGATGATCATCGATGACACACCTCGATGTTTGCGCTATCACAATATGCAGACGGAGTCTGGTATATCAAGGCTCCGTTATAAGCGAGCGCAAACATTGGCCAAAAGTCATCCGCCACAGACGAGAAGAGCCGCCCCGCGCACACGGTGCGAGGCGGCTCTTCTGACGTTCCGGCTCAGGAGCCGATGAACTCCTCGGTCTCTCCGAAGGAGGGCTCCTCACGGATCTCGACCTTCGATCCAAGGCCATCGGTATCGAGCACCACGATCTCGTTGCGGCCGACCTTCCAGAGCGGTGCCGGCGCGTAGAGCGTCTCCTGCGGTCCGACTTTCCAGTACCGCCCCAGGAGGAACCCGTTCAGCCAGACCATCCCCTTCGATCCCGCGGGGAACGCCAGCCAGGCATCGAGCGGCTCGGCGACGTCGAACGAGGCGACGGCGAGGCCGTCGGAGGCGTCCGCCGGCAAGCCGGAAGCCGCCGAGCGGGGAGTCGCCAAGTGGGTAGTCGCCGAATGCGCGGTCACGGCAGGAGCATCCTGCGGGATGAGGCGATGCGTCCACCCGTTGACGAGCCGGCGGCCGATCATCACGCCGCGCATGATGCCCTTGCCCTCACCCGTGTACGGACCGTAATTGATGCGCCCGAGACTCTCGACCACGATCGTGAGCCGCCCGGCGCCGCCGCCTACGGGCAGGGAGAGCGAGGTATCGCCATCGCGCTCGAGCACGCCGAGCCGCAGCCCGTCGAGGGACACCACGGCACGGTCATGCAGTCCGTCGATCGTGAGCACGGCCTCGGCGGGAAAAGACACGTCCGCCTGATACGCGACCAGACCGTCTTCAGCACCGAGCTCTTCGAACGTGCGCGGTCGCGGCGAGACGTCGCCGGTCACGGGGAGAGTCGCGATCAGCTCCCCCAGCGAAACCCGTGGTTCGAGCGGTGCGGTCGCGGCGCTCTGCCGCTGCGGATCGGCGGGGATCGGAGGGAGCTCACCCGCATGGAACGGCGCGAACATCGACCGCAGCGCATGGAACTTCTCGTTCAGCGTGCCGTCTTCGCCGATCGGTGCATCCGAGTCGTAACTGGTGACCGTCGGCTGCAGCACCTGGTCATGGTTCGCCCCGTTCCAGAGGCCGAAGTTCGTGCCGCCGTGCGCCATGTAGAGGCTCACGGATCCGCCCGCAGCCAACAACTCCGCGATCGTGCCGCCGGTGCTCGCGGCGGAGCGCACGTGGTGCCGTTCGCCCCAGTGGTCGAACCAGCCGCCCCACAGCTCGCTGCACATGAGCGCATCGCCCTCGCGACGCAGCTCGACCGCCCGCGCGACGCCGGTACCGAAGGTGAAGGTCGCCATCGCACCCGGCACACTGCCGTGCTCGATCATGTCGCCGGTGATGCCGTCGGCGGTCGTGAGCATCTCGACCATCCCGCGGCGACGGAGCCCATCGCGCAGGTGTGCGAGGTAGGCGGAATCGCTGCCGAACGAGCCGTACTCGTTCTCGATCTGGATCGCGACGATCGGTCCGCCGTGCGCCGCCTGCAGAGGGGCGAGGCGGGGGATCAGCGCGTCGTACCACGCGTCGACCGCCGCGAGGAAGTCGGCGTCGCTGGTGCGCAGTGCCGTGACCCGCCCCGACAGCCAGAACGGGATGCCGCCGTTGGACCACTCGGCGCAGATGTAGGGACTGGGCCGGAGGAAGACATCGAGTCCGACGTCTCCGGCGAGGCGGATGAAGCGCTCGATGTCGCGCCAGCCGTCGAAGCGCGCATCCCCCTCGACGCGCTCATGGAAGTTCCAGGCGACATACGTGTCGACCGTGTTCGCGCCCATCGCGGCGAGCCGACGGAGGCGGTCCTCCCACTGGTCGGGATGGACGCGGAAGTAGTGGATCGAGCCCGCCAGGATGCGGTGGGCGACGCCGTCGCGGAGAATCTCCCCGTCACGCCAGGTCAAGGTGGGCGCGCCGATCGGCGACGCGGCGGCCGGGGCGTCGACGGCGACGGAAGAGTCGTCGAGAGCCGAGGCGAGAAGGTCAGGCATAGCGCTCCAAGCACGAGTGTTTGCGTTCACATTATCGCATCACACGACTCGCCGCCTCCTGGATTCACGCCGATTGATCGCTACCATTGAGCACATGTCACCTCGTCGCCCGAGAGACGACCGCGCCCCCAGCCAGGTCGATGTCGCCCAGCTCGCCGGAGTCTCCACGCAGACCGTGTCGCGCGTCATGTCCGGGCAGGACAACGTGCGCCCCGACACCGCCAGGCGCGTGCTCGCAGCGGTCGAAGAGCTCGGCTATCGCGTGCACGCCGCCGCCGCATCCCTCGCCTCCGGCCGCACCCGTGTGCTCGGTGTGATCGTCGTCTCGACCGACCGATACTCGTCAGCGGCCCTCGGTGTCGGCATCCAGCAGGCGGCTGCGGCGAACGGATACACCGTCTCGACGGCGGCCGTCGCCGACCATGCGTCGGCCGAGGCGTTCCTGGAGGCCTTCGACCGGCTGGAGCGTCAGGGCGCGGAAGGCATCATCCTCGGGGTGCCGGTCGAGCTCGAGAGTCCGGCCATGCGGGCGCGCACCGAACGCACCCCCGCAACCCGCAGCGAGCGCACCTCTCTCGACGAAGACGCCCCGCTCGCCGTCGACCAGCGCGCGATCGCGCGTCTCGCCGTCGAGCACCTGCTCGATCTCGGGCACAAGACCGTCTGGCACGTCTCCGGTGACGACTACTGGACCGAGACGCAGCAGCGCAGCGAGGCGTGGGAACAGACGCTCCGCGACCGCGGAATCGTTCCCCCGCCGCTGATCCCCGCCGACTGGACGCCCGAGTCGGGCTACCGCGCCGGTCGCACGATCGCGGCCATCCCCGAGGCCACGGCCGTGTTCGTCAGCAGCGACGAGATGGCGTTCGGACTGATCCGCGCGCTGCACGAGGCCGGTCGCAGCGTTCCCGACGACGTCTCGGTGGTGAGCGTCGACGACATCGCCCTCGCCGCCTACGCCTCCCCCGCGCTCACCACGGTCCGCCAACCCTTCGAGGCGATGGGCCGCGCGGCCGCGCTCCGGGTGATCGCTCAGATCGAGGGACACGATGCGGTCGGCGAGATGCCCTCCACCGACCCTCAGCTCATCGTGCGCTCGTCCACCGCACCGCCGCGCTCCGCGTAGCGCCAGGCGCATCCTCGACCTCCTCCCACCCGCCTCATCGCGAGACAGAACTCATCGCGAGACCGAAAGCGAATTGATGCAACTGGCACCGAAGGCCGTGGTCGTCGCCGTTCTGCGGAGCGCAATACTCTGGGCGATACTCCTCATCGCTGCAGTCGGGCTCGTGCTCGGCATCCCTGCGATGCGGATCCCCATCGTCTTCGCGGTCCTCGGACTCGCCGTAGTCGTCGCGCTCATCGAGCTCACCTGGCTGACGCCGGCTGCTGTGCGGAGCTTTCGATACTCCGTCTCCTCTGACGGGATCCATACCTCGGAGGGCGTCGTCTTCCAGCGAGAGAACTTCTTGCCGATGCAGCAGATCCTGATCGTCGAGCGGCGCCAGGGACCGATCATGCGGTCCGTCGGGCTCGTGAAGGTCCGATTGCGGGTTCCTGGATCGTACGTCGACATCGACGGTGTCACCGACGACGCCTTCATCGATCTGCAACGCGAAGTCCGATCGGCCCATGCTCCCGATGCTCATGGTTAGAAGGAACAGCCGCGTCATGATCGCGATCGTCGGTGTTCGCGCCCTCCTCGGCGGCATCGTCGGCACCGCAGTCTCCCTTCTCATCAGCGCACTGGTCGGCAAGCCCGTGCCACTCGTGGTGTATCTGATCCTGCTCGTCGGGTTCGTCGTGCGACTCGTCTTCGCGGTTGCCGAGTGGCGGAGCACGACGTATCAGCCCCTCGAATCCGAGCTCACGTACCGGTCAGGTTATGTCAGCTCGAGTTCGATGCAGGTGCCCTGGTCGAGTGTGCGGGGCGTCTATGTCGAAACCCCCTGGCTTCTGCGCCTGTTCGGGCGATCCGAACTCCGAGTCGCCCACGGTACGGGGCAGGCGAACGACATCCATTTCAGAGCACTCACCCCTGCGGCGATCGCAGAACTCCGCACCCATATCGAAAGCTCCCGCGAGGCGGGCGCCCGCGATGTCGACTTCTTCGACGACACGGAGGAGTTCACGGGCGCCGAGATCTGGCTGTACGCCTTCACGCATTCGCGGTGGTACGTCATCTTCCCCCTCGCCATCGCCGCGATCGGATTGCTCTCGCAGTTCCTGGAACGCGACATCATTCAGACTTCCCTCTTTCTCTGGGAACGACTGATCCGGTTGCCGGTCGCGATGATGGTGGTCGCCCTGGCAGGCACGTGTGCGCTGGCGATCGCGACAGGGGTCATCTCCAGGATGGCGGAGATGTCGAACTTCCGGATCCGGCGGACGGCGGAACTGATCGAGACCCGACAGGGACTGCTGTCGACCAGGACGCGCACGATCGATTGCGCTGACATCACCCTGCTCGATCTGCAGCAGCCCGTTCTGTTTCGTCTGGCTCATCGCAGCATCGTGCGCGTGTCGGGCGGATCGGGTGAGGGAGACCCACAGAACTTCTTGTCTCCTCATGCCACGGCCCAAGAAGCGACTTCAGCGATTCAGAGTGTCTTCCCGAATCATCGGCAGGGCACACTCATCGCGCGGTCGAGGCTCTTCGGCGTGATCGCCATCGGTGCGATCTGGATCGGGGCGATCATCATCGTCCAGTCGTTGATCGGAGCGGCGTGGTCGGTGGTAGCAGGCACAGCTCTGATCATCGTCATCGCGTTGTGGAGCGTGCGCGCACCGTCCCGGTTCTTCCTCTCACCCGACGGGGTCGTGGAGATCCATCGAGGAATCCTGTTCCGTAGGCGGCTTCTCTTCCGAGCTTCTTCGATCCTTCACTACGAATCCGTCGTCAGCCCCGTGGGCCGATGGCTCCCTGCGAACAAGATGAAGGTCACCGTTGCCGACAGAGGCACACGAGAGATCTCGATGAGGGCTGTCCCACTGAGAGAGCTACGCGCGTTGGTCCAGGCGCTGACCCAGCTGAAGAGCGTGGGGACATATCGATACAGCCGGATTCCCGACGTGACCGAAGACACGACAGACGACGTCACCGCCGCCCCTCCGACGTCGACAGAAGCTGTTCTCACCCGCCCCACACCGCCCGGGCGCCGGCCTCGCCGATGAGCACGACCATGACCGTGCTCCCTGCGCCGCTCACCACGGCCAATGCGGCCAGAATCATGCGCGCTGTCCTGCGAGGCCCCTCGGTGAAGCGGTACCAGCACCACTGCACCGCGGCGACGACGAACATCGCCAGCGCCCATGGCCACAGGAGCCCGCCGAGAGCCGCATGATGGACGACGGCCGGCACCGGTCCCACCTGCTGCGCCAACGCCTCACCCGCGAGCATCGTGATGGGCACGAGCACCAGCACGGCCAGCGCGGCGATCGGTGTGACGACGCCGAGCCTCTTGCGCGCGGCGGGCAGGAAGGCGCCGAGGATCAGTGCCAGCGCCGTGAGCGGCACGAGGATGACCACCGCGTGGACGATGAGCGGATGCAGCGGGAGGCCGTCGATCTCGAAGAGGTCCATACTCAGGACACGGGATGACATCGCGCGAGGTTCAGATGAACTTCTCGCCCGGCTGTCTCGTGTCTTCGGAGAGGACCGAAGGAGGTGGCGGATGCCGAAGGATGATGCGGCGCGTCTCGGCGCGCTCTACGACGCGCATGCGGCACCGATCTGGCGCTATGTCGTGCACCTCACCGGGGATCGAGCGGGTGCCGACGACGTGGTCCAGGAGACGCTGCTGCGCGCCTGGCGCACTCCGCGGATCCTCGCCGACGATCCGGAATCGACACGATCCTGGATGTACACGGTCGCCCGACACCTGGTCGTGGACGAGGTGCGCAGCGCCCACCACCGCCGGGAGATCACGACGGATGAACCCCCAGACTCCGCCATGCGAGACGCGACAGACGCCATCTTCGATGCGATCCTCATCGAAGAGGCGCTCTCGGCCCTCTCCGAGGCGCATCGCGAGGTCGTGATCCGCGCGTACTACCGAGGGCTCACCGTGTCGGAGATCTCCGACGAGCTGACGATCCCGGAGGGAACCGTGAAGTCGAGGCTGCACTACGGCCTGCGCGCGCTGCGTCTCGGGCTGCAGGAGAAGGGAGTGACGCGATGAACGCCGACCACGGGCGCTATGCCGACGGGGATGCCGCCTACGTACTCGGGGCTCTCAGCGCCGCCGATCGCGCCGAATACGAGGCGCACCTCTCGCAGTGCGCCGAGTGCCGCGCGGCCATCGCCGAGATCACGCCGATCCCCGGCCTGCTCTCCCGGGTACCCCCCGAGCGGGCGGAATCGCTGCTGCAGGCAGCGGGTGTCGAGACTCCGGCCCCGGAGCACCGCGCGCGCGTGCTGTCCCTGGCCACCGAGCGCGCCCGACGCCGTCGCCGTGCGCGGATCGTCGGCATCGCCGCAGCCGCCGCGATCGTGGTGGCCACCGTGGCGGTGCCCGTGATCTCTACTCTGCGTCCACCGTCGACGACGATCGCGCTCGAGCAGCTTCGAGACGCGCCGCTGACCGCATCCGTCAGCCTCACCGATGTCGCCTGGGGAACCCGACTCGACATGATCTGCGACTATGGCAGCGAAGGCGACGCGCCCGCGGATGGATGGGCCTACGCGCTGGTGGTGGTGAGCGACGACGGCACCGAGAGCGTGCTGTCGACCTGGCGCGCGCACCCCGGAACCACGGCGCGCCTGAGCGCCGGCACCGAACTCCCGGCGTCCGACATCGCCGCCGTCGAGATCCGTGCCGTCGACTCCGGAACCGTGCTGATGCGATCGGCGCTCGACGGACCCTGAACCTTTCCCCGTCGCCTCTCGTGTACCCCATGACCGCACCCGCGGTCCTGCACAGGAGGTTCACCATGCTCTCGAGAGTCTCGAAGACCGCGGCCGTCGCCGCGCTGCTCATGACGTTCGTCGTCGCCGGCTGCACGTCGACCGGCGGAAGCTCCGGCGGTGGGGCGCAGGACACGGGCGGCGCCTACGGCCAGTCCTCCGGATCGAGCGCCCCCACCTCGGGATCGTCGTCCGGCTCAGGCACTCTGATGACCGCGGACTCGGATCTCGGCGAGATCGTCGTCGACGCCGACGGGAAGACGCTCTACATGTTCGACAACGACACGCAGGGCTCGGGGAAGAGCTCGTGCACCGGCGAGTGCCTGACGAACTGGCCGCCGCTGACCGTCGAGAGCGACGCGCCGGCCGTCGAAGGCGTGACCGGCGAAGTCGGCACCATCACCACGGCCGACGGCTCCACTCAGGTGACCCTCAACGGCTGGCCGCTTTACTACTTCGCCGGTGATGCCGCCGCAGGAGACGTCAACGGTCAGGGCGTCGGCGGCATCTGGTGGGTGCTCTCCCCCGCCGGGGAACGCATGGCCGAGTGACGTCGCGCAGGCGCCGGCCCGCAGACTCACCAGCGACCGTGCCGGTGCTCCCACTCGTCCTCGACCGTGCGGCGCCGCCCCGCGACGATGCCGGCGGGGATCGCGACGATCAGCACACCCGCGATGACGAGCAGCGGAATCCGCCAGCCCGCGGTCGTCTCGTGCAGCAGTCCGACCAGCAGGGGGAAAGTCGCCGCGATGGCGTAGCCGATGCTCTGCACGAAGCCGCTCAGCGCCACTGCGCTCTCCGGAGTGCGGGCGCGGATGCTGAGCAGCACCAGACTCAGAGGGAACATGATGGCTGTGAGGCCGAAGATGCTCACCCACAGCGGCAGGGCCACGGTCGGCGCGAACAGGAAGCCGGCGAGCCCCACCAGCCCTCCGCCGACCGCGACGAAGAAGAGCGGGCGCGTCGCCTGGAAGCGCACGACGAGGATCGGCACGAGCAGCGAGCACGGGAGACCGATCAGCGCGAAGAGGGAGAGCAGGAAGCCCGCGGTCGCCGGAGTGACGTCACCGATGTCCACGAGCATGGTCGGCATCCATGCGAACGAGACATACGCCATGGTCGACGACGCCCCGAAGACGATCGCGAGCGCCCAGGCGAGCGGAAGCCGCCACAGCCGGGCGAAGTACCGGCGGTTCGCCGGGGTGGTCGAGATCGGACCGGTCGCGACGGCCACCGCATCCTGCACGTCGTCGACGCCGTCGGTCGGGTCGGGGGCCAGGAGCTCGTTCTTCACCGGATCGCGATTCACCGGCTCGACCGCCCGCGAGCCGTTCTTCAGCAGCAGCGCCACCCACGGGACCAGTGCGATACCCGCGACGATGCCCCACATCCCCAGCGACACCCGCCAGCCGAGAGAGTCGGCCACCGGCACGGCGACCAGCGGAGGCAGGAACGTCGACACCGCCATCGTGGTCGAGTAGATGGTCATCATCACCCCGAGCCGATCCGGGAAGTACTTCTTCACCAGCGGCGGGAGGAGCACGTTGCCCGAGCCGACGCCCGCGAACACGACCGCGGTGGCCGCGAGCAGAGTCGTCGAATCGAACGCGAGGCCGCGCAGCAGCAGGCCCAGAGCCATGAGCGTGATCGCGGCGACCGCCATCCGCTCCAGGCCGAATCGACGCTCGAACAGCGGCGTGAGCAGACCGAAGATCGCGAAGCAGACCGGCGGTGCGGCACCGATGAGGCCGACGACGACCGGCGAGACCGGGAAGTCCTCGGCGACGTGGTCGATGACCGGAGACAGGGAGGCGACCGCCGAGCGCAGCGAGAACGCCACCAGGACGATCCCCACGAGTGCGAGAGCCCGACCCTGCCAGAGCGGTCGCGCACTCGGCATCGTCATGAGGTCTGTGACCCCTCCACCCAGGCCAGGTATTCATCCGAGACGGTGCCGGTCACGTACCGGCCGTCGAAGCAGCTCATGTCGAGATCGGTGAGCGCCGAGCCCTCGATGATCGCGGCCTTGAGGTCTTCGACCTCCTGGTAGACCAGGTGATCGCACCCGAGCTCCTCGGCGATCTCGGGGATCGTGCGCCCGTGCGCGATGAGCTCGTGGCGCGACGGCATGTTGATGCCGTACACGTGCGGGTGCCGCACGGGAGGCGCAGCAGAAGCGAAGGTCACCGAGGCGGCGCCGGCATCGCGCGCCATCTGGATGATCTCCTTGGAGGTGGTGCCCCGCACGATCGAGTCGTCGATCAGGAGCACGTTCTTGCCCTGGAACTCGGTCGACATGGCGTTGAGCTTCTGGCGCACGCTCTTCTTGCGCACCGCCTGTCCCGGCATGATGAAGGTGCGGCCGACGTAGCGGTTCTTGTAGAAGCCCTCGCGGTACTCGATGCCGAGCTTGCGGGCGACCTCCATCGCCGCAGGGCGCGACGAGTCGGGGATCGGCATGACCACGTCGATCTTGTCCATCGGCACGTGCTTGGCGATCGTGTCGGCGAGCCGGTCGCCCATGCGCAGACGCGACTCGTACACCGAGATGCCGTTCATGACGGAGTCGGGACGGGCGAGGTAGACGTACTCGAAGGCGCACGGTGCGAGAGTGGCGGCCGTGGCGCACTGCTTCGAGAACAGCTCTCCGTCGTTGGTGATGAAGATCGCCTCGCCCGGCTCGACCTCGCGCACGACGTCGTAGTCGCCGTTCTCGAGCACGAGCGACTCGCTCGCGACGACCCACTCGTCCTTGCCCTCGGCGCCGGGGACCGTCGAGGGACGACGGCCCAGGATCAGCGGACGGATGCCGAACGGGTCACGGAAGGCGAGCAGACCGTAGCCGGCGATGACGGCGATCACGGCGTAGGCGCCTTCGATGCGCTCGTGCGTGCGCGCCACGGCCTCGAACACCCGCTCGGGGTCGAGGTCGACGGTCGAGGTCGTGTTCTGCAGCTCGCCGGCGAGCACGTTGAGCAGCAGCTCGGTGTCGCTGGAGGAGTTGAGGTGGCGGCGATCGCGCTTGGCCATGTCGGCCGTGAGCTCACGCGTGTTGGTGAGGTTCCCGTTGTGGATGAGGATGATGCCGTATGGCGCGTTCACGTAGAACGGCTGCATCTCCTCTTCGTTCGAGGCCGTGCCCTTGGTGGCGTAGCGCACGTGGCCGAGACCCACGTTGCCGAGCAGGGCTCGCATGTCGCGGGTGCGGAACGCCTCGCGGACCATTCCCTGCGCCTTGGCGTTGTGCATCACGCCGTTCGCCTCGGCGGTGGCGATTCCCGTCGCATCCTGGCCGCGGTGCTGCAGCAGCAGGAGTGCGTCGTAGATGTCCTGATTGACCGGGGCAGAGCCCACCATTCCGACGATGCCGCACATGGGCTCTTACTTCGCTCCGTCCGCGTAGGCGCCGACCAGGCGCACTGCTCCACCGTCGACGCCCTTGGCGCCCTGTTCGAACTCGCCGGCCGGACGCGGCCCGAAGCCGACGGTCCCGACCTGCCACGAGGGCATGCCCTCGGCGTTCAGCGCCGCGATCGCGGCATCCTTCTTCTCCGCGGCGACCACGGCGAGGAAGCCGATGCCGAGGTTCCAGGTGCCCTCCGCCGACTCCAGCGTGGACCCGGCGATATCGCTGAGCACGCGGAAGACCGGGCTCGGCGACCAGCTGCTGCGGTCGACCTCGACCCAACTGCCCTGCGGGAGCACGCGCGCGAGGTTCGCCGCGATGCCTCCGCCGGTGACGTGGCTGAGGGCGTGCACGCCGCCGGTTCCCGTGGAGCCGCCGAGCTGCTCGATCAGACGAAGCAGCGGCAGCGTGTAGAGGCGGGTCGGCTCGAGGAGCGCTTCACCCCAGGTCGTGCCGAAGTCGGCGGCGTTGTCGCCGTAGCCGATGCCCGCGCGGGTCACGATGTGACGAACCAGGGAGTAGCCGTTGGAGTGCAGTCCGCTGGAGGCGACCGCGATCACCGCGTCGCCGTCCTGCACGAGTTCCGCGCCGAGGATCGCATCGGCCTCGACCACTCCGGTCGCCGCTCCCGCCACGTCGTAGTCGCGGGGGCCGAGCAGGCCCGGGTGCTCCGCGGTCTCTCCGCCGACCAGCGCGGTGCCGGTGGCCGAGCATGCCTGGGCGATGCCGCGGACGATGTCGGCGATCCGCTCCGGGACGACCTTGCCGCACGCGATGTAGTCGGTCATGAAGAGCGGCTTGGCGCCCACCACGACGATGTCGTCGACGACCATGCCGACCAGGTCCTGCCCGATCGTGTCGTGCTTGTCGATCGCCTGCGCGATCGCGACCTTCGTGCCGACGCCGTCGGTGCTGGTCGCGAGCAGCGGGCGACGGAAGTCGCGCAGCGCGCTGGCATCGAACAGGCCGGCGAAACCGCCGACACCGCCGAGCACTTCGGGACCGTGCGTCGCGCGCACGGAAGACTTCATCAGCTCGACGGCGAGATCACCTGCAGCGGTGTCGACGCCGGCTTCGGAATAGGGATTGGTGGGGGAGGCAGCCACGTCTCCAGCCTACCGCCCGCGGCCGGTCCGACTCTCCGCGAAGTCGGACCTCGGATCCGGAGCCCCGAGCCGCCTACGATGGGGCCATGGCCGACAAGCCGCAGTGGCTCATCCGCGAAGACGCGAGCGTACCCGTGCTCGTCGCGCTCGCGCTGCGGCAGCGCCTCGGCATCCGGGTTCCGGAAGACCTGCCGAGCCTCCGCGAACTCGCCGTCCGCGCGCCGGATGCCGTCGACGCCTCCCCCACGATCGAGGCCCAGTGGCGCGACTACTGGGACATGACGGTCGAGCCGCGCGCGCATCCTTCCGACGTGCCACTCGAGCTCATCGACGGGTTCGACACCCTGGTCGCCCTGCCCGCCCACGGTGCGGAGGAGCTCACAGCGGCCATCGCCCCGCAGGCGACGTCGGCTCTGCTCTACGCGCGCGCCGCGCACGACCGCTACGTGAGTTCGATGAAGAGCCACACCGGAGGCGACGCATACCGCGCCTATGCGAGTGCGATCGCGGAGTTCGAGCGCGAAGTCGGCCGACGCGCGCACTCGTTCGAGCTCAACGTGCAGGTGCTGCCGTTCTCGCAGCGCGGCATCTGGTGGATCGGAGCGCTCACGGTGGCGGTGACCGACGGTCTGCGCCGCGACGTCGTGGCGTTCGACGCCGCGATCCGTCCGGTGATCGCCGAGCTGGCCTAGCCCCCGCAGCTTCCGGGATCCACCGTCCCCGCGAGTGCACGGATTGCTTGCGAGTGCACGGGATAGCTGCGCGAAGAAGCCGTGCACTCGGCGGTACGCCGTGCACTCGGCGATACGCCGTGCACTCGGCGGTACGCCGTGCACTCGGCGGTAGGTGAAGGGGTCAGTCCTCGTCGACGACGGTTTCGCGGTCGACCCGGACGACGCGGTCGTGACGGCGGGCGATGCGCTCCAGGATCAGACCGGTGACGCCGCCGAGCGCGATGCCGATCGGCACCGTCCACAGCAGCAGGAAGCCGAACACCTGACCGGGCGGGTAGACGACGTCGAGGGCCTGCGACTCGTCGAAGCTGCCGGTCCAGGTGAGGATGCCGGCGGCGATCACGCCGACCACGACGCCGATGCCCATGAGCACGCCGTACCGCGGCACACGGCGCACGGTCGCTTCGACGGTCTGGTGGGAATCGGTGGGGGCCATGCATCCATTGTCCCACCGCCGACGCGTGTCGCGTACCCGGGGCGTCGCGGAAGGACGGCCCTCCCCGCGTCCGCTGCGGGGAGGGCCGTCCGTATCGCGTCTCGACTAGACCTCGGTCGTCGTCTGCGCGGTCTCTTCCGTGCGGTTGCGGCGGGCGATGAGCACACCACCGGTCGCCGCGAGGGCGACGACGATCAGGCCGCCCACGATCCACGGCCACACGGGGGCGCCGTCTGATGCCGCGGGCTCGGTCGCGGTGGTCACCGCGGCGGTGGCCTCGGAGTCGGAGGCGGGCTTCTCCTCCGCGACGCCGCAGGCCGCGCCCACCGGGATCACGGCGGTGACCGGGTCGAGCTGCTCGCCTGCGGCGTAGGTGCCGAATGCGGATGCTCCGGCCTCGGTCAGCGTGGTCGGGACTGCGTCGAGCGTCAGCACGCCGTCGACGACCGCCGCGTCGCCGAGCGCGAACTCCGCGAGGCGAACGCCCTTCTGGTCGATGCTCTCGCCGCCCTGCGTCGTACCGGTCACGTCGAAGACCAGGTAGCCCTTGTCCCCAGCGAGCTCGACGGCCGCATTCCCGAGCGTCGTGTTGAGCGCACCGTCGTGACCCGTGAAGGTGATGCTGCCGCCGTAGGTCACGAGGCCCGCGAGGGTCTTGTCGTCGAACGATCCGGTGCCGTTCTCCCACACGTAGTCGGGGTACTGGTAGGCCACGTCGGTCAGCGTCCACCCGCCCTTCGCGATGCCCTCGATGTAGGTGCGGAACGACTCCTTGTATCCCCACTTGAGAGTTGCGCCCTCGACCGTGCACACACCGATCGTGGTGTTCGCCCTGTTCAGGGTGAACACGAGACCGCGGTTCACCGAGCCCTGGAACGTGAGGGTGTGCTCGCCGTCCTCGAGGCTTGCCGGCAGCGAACCCGACCAGGTCGCGACGCCGTTCGCGTCGGCCGTCACCGTCTCGAGCAGCACGGGCGTCGAGTACACGACGACCTTGATGCCCTGCTCGTTCGCGCGGAACCCGGATGCCGACACCGTGGCCGGCTGGCCCGCTCCGAGGGCTGCGAGGTTCTCGTCGTCTGCCTGGATGCCCTCGGTCGCCGGCGGGGCAGCAGGGAGGGTGGTCTTCGGCTTCACGACAGCGGCAGCAACCGTTCCGCTCGAACCGGCCGGCGCCGCCGCGACGGAGCCGATCGTGAATGTCACCGGGTTCAGCGCGGTGCCGTAGCCGGCGAGCACGCGGTCTCGACCGGCATCCGTCAGCGCCGCGGGCGCCGCCGTGTAGGTCACGGCACCGTTGGCCGCGATGCGCGCCGCGTTGGAGAGATCGAGCGTCGCGAACGGCACCTGTGCGCCGCCGCTCGTGACGTACAGCGTCGCCGCCGATGCCGAGGTGATGCGGATCTGCGGGTTCGACACGGTCACATCGAGCACGCCCTGGTGACCGGTGAAGCGCACCGAGCCGCGATAGACGACGCTGCCGAGGCCGGTGTTCACGTCGAAGTCGCCGCCGACGGTCTGACCGAACTGGAACTGCCCGCCCGAACGGGTCGCGCCGTCGGAGACCGCGATGGAGCCCTTCGCGATGTCACCCGTGATGTAGTTCGTGAACGACGACGAGATCGCCCAGCGGAGTGATCCGCCAGGGACGTTCGTGGGCGGAGTCGTCGGGGTGACGGGCTTCTCCGGCACCGTCACACCGAACAGGTCGTCCCACTGCTGCGGGGTGATCGTCACGGTCGAGCGGGCGTAGATCGTGCTCGCGTCGGGCATCGAATGCTGCTTCCACACGATGACCTCATACGACTTCGTGCGGTCGAGGTTCTTCGCCGCGGTCGTGAGATCGACCGCGAAGGCACCGAACGTGACCTTCTGCACGTACTGCATCGCGAGGAACCCACCATCGGCACTCACGTTGCCCTCGGTGCCGGCTTCGATCAGGGCGACATAGGCTCCAGGGATCTCGCCGAGATTGGTGGCCGCTGCTGCGACGGTCAGGCCGTCCTTCGCGGTCGCAACCTTGACCGTCGTGCCCACAGTCGGCCCCGCCGGGAAGAGCGCGTCCCACTGCTCGTCACTGACTGTGATGGCGCCGCGAGCGTAGATCGTGTTCGCATCGGGCATCGAGTGCTGCTTCCAGACGATCACCTCATACGCCTTCGTGCGGTCGAGCTTGTCGGCCGCGGCCGTCAGGTCCACCGTGAACGCGCCGCCCGTGACCTTCTGCACGTACTGCATCGCGACGAACCCGCCGCCTGCGGTGACGCTCCCTTCGGCGCCCTTCTCGATCACAGCGACGTAGGCACCGGTGATCGCACCGAGCTTCGAAGCCGCAGCGGTGATGGTCAGGCCGTCCTTCATGCTCGCCGACTTCACCGTGGAGGTGATGACCGAGGTGTCGCCGTAGTTCAGGGCGACGCTGCGCTCCTGGTCGGCGTTGACCACGCCACCGGCGGCATACGTGTAGATCCCATAGGAACCGGGGGCCGCCGCGGCGTCCTTCAGCGTCAGCGTCGCCTGGAACGTGCCGTCGGCGGCGATGTCGACCCACTGCGCACGGATCGCGCTCTGGTACTGCTCGGGAACCTGGTTCAGCACCCCCTCGGCCAGAGCCCAGGCCTGCGCGCCCACCGATCGGGTCGACGATGCCGCACCCGTCGAAGGCTGCCATGTCGAGCCGAAGTTGCCGAAGACCACGTAGGTGCCCTGCGGAAGGTGCTGGGGGATCGGCATCCCGCGTCCACCGACATTCGCGGTCGGGTCATAGCCCGAGCCCTTCACGACGACCTTGTCACCGGCTTTGAGAGCCACACCTGCGGCCGGAGTCGTGCCGTCGGCGAGGAACACCTCGATCGCCGCCGAGACCGGAGCCGGCTGCAGGCTCTCCCACTGTGCGTCGGTGACGGCGATGGTCGAGCGTGCATAGATCGTGCTCGCATCGGGGTTCGAGTGCTGCTTCCACGCGATGACCTCGTAGGACTTCGTGCGGTCGAGCTTGTCGGCGGCGGCGGTCAGGTCCACCGTGAAGGCGCCGCCGGAGATCGGGCGCACGTACTGCATCGCCAGGAACCCGCCGCTGCCGGTGACGTTCGCCTCGGTGCCCTTCTCGATCAACGCGACGTACGCACCCGGGATCGCTCCGAGCTTGGTCCCGGAGGCCGTGACGGTCAGACCGTTCGTCGCCGTCGCCGTCTTCACGGCTGTGGAGACCGTCGGAGTCTCGGTGTAGTTCAGGGCGACACTGCGCTCCTGGTCGGCGTTGATCACGCCACCGGCCGCATACGTGTAGATCCCGTAAGACCCCGGCGTCGCCGCGGCATCCTTCAGGGTCACGGTCGCCTGGAACGTGCCGTCGGCCGCGATGTCGACCCACTGCGCGCGGATCGCGCTCTGGTACTGCGCGGGAACCTGGTTCAGCACGCCCTCGGCCAGAGCCCACGTCTGCGCACCGACGGAACGGCTCGAAGATACCGCACCCGTCGAGGGCTGCCATGCCGAAGCGAAGTTGCCGAACACCACGTAGGTGCCCTGCGGCAGGTGCTTCGGGATCGGCACACCACGGCCCTCGGTCCCGAGGTTCGCCGCCGGGTCGTAACCCGAGCCCTTCACGACGACCTTGTCGCCGGCTTTGAGCGCCACACCGGCGGCCGGAGTCGTGCCGTCGGCGAGGAACACCTCGATCGTCGCCGACTTCGGGGTCTCGCCCGGGTCCGTACCAGGATCGGTCCCCGGATCCGTACCGGGATCGGTCCCCGGATCCGTGCCAGGATCGGTCCCCGGATCGGTTCCGGGGTCGGTTCCCGGATCGGTGGGGGCGGCACCGAACACCGCGTCCCACTGCCCGGCCGAGATGCCGACGTCGCCGCGGCCGTAAATCGTGGTCTCGTTCGGGTTCGAGTGCTTCTGCCAGACGAGAACCTCATAGGTCTTCGTGCGGTCCAGCGAGCCGGCCGGTGCGTCGAGCGTGAACGTGCTCGCCCCTCCGGCGACGGTCGGCATCACGAAGACGGCGTACCCGCCACCACCGGAGAGGCCCGCCTCCGTCCCCTTCACGATGAGCGCCGCGTATGCGCCCTCGACTTCGGGGAGACCGCTCGCCTGCACCTGCACACTCACTCCGGAGGCGCCTGCGGAGGCGACCGTGGCAGTGACCATCGCACCGGCGGCGTGCGCGGGTGGCACGATCACGGCGCCGGCGGCGATGAGGAGGAAGGAGACGAAAGCGGCGAGCAGCACGCGTATGCGTGCGCTCCCGGGGGATGCTGTGGCTGTGGCGTTCACGGTTCTCCATGGCTCCGGGCGCGCAGAAGCACACGCGCGCCGGCGGTGCCGCAATGCAGTCGGGCGAGGGTTAAATTTTGGTTAGGCTCAGCTAAGTAAGCCGCCGACCCTGAGCGTAGAGGGGGGAATCAGCGCGCGTCAAGTTTTAGGATAGCCTTGCCTAATGCGTCGCGCTTCCGCCCTTCTCCTCGTCGCCGCGTTGGCCGTCGGGCTCACGGCCTGCACCGAGCCGGGAGGCACGGCCGCACCGGCCGCCGTCGCCGACGACGACTGCCCCCAGGCATCCCTCCCGCTCGCCGCACTCGATCTGATCGACGACGTCCGCGCGCACACCGGCCCATCCACCGCCTGCCTCTCGACCCACGCGATCGCGCCCGTCGACGACGACAGCGCTCCGACGCTGCCTGTGACGGTGACCGACAGCGAAGGCCACGAGATCGAGATCACCGATATCGACCGGATCCTCCCGATCGACATCTCGGGCACGATCGCGTCGACCGTGTTCGCACTCGGGCTCGGCGATCAGGTCGTCGGTCGCGACGTCTCCACCGTCTTCGCCGGCACCGAAGACCTTCCCGTCGTGACCAAGACCGGCCACACGCTCAACGCCGAGGCGATCCTCGAGCTGGCCCCGACCGTCGTCCTCACCGACACCACGATCGGCCCGAAGGAGGTGCGTCAGCAGTTGCGCGACGCGGGCATCGCCGTCGTCGTGATCTCCAGCGACCGTCGGCTCGACACCACCGACGCACTCGTGACCGAGATCGCCACCGCGCTCGGCGTGCCTCGCCGCGGGGAAGCGCTCATCGATCGACTGGACGCCTCGGTCGACGAGACGCTCGCGGAGATCGCCGATATCGTTCCCGCCGACGAAGCCGATCGCGCCCGGATGCTGTTCCTCTACGTCCGCGGCAGCGCGAACGTCTACTACATCTTCGGAGAGGACTCCGGAGCCGACTCGCTGATCGACGCGGTGGGCGGGGTCGATGTGGCGGCCGAGATCGGGTGGGAGGGCATGAAGCCGATGACCGCCGAGGCCCTCGTCGCCGCGCAGCCCGACGTGCTGGTGATGATGACCGACGGGCTCGAATCCGTGGGCGGCATCGACGGGCTGATCGAGCGGATCCCCGCCGTGGCGCAGACCCCCGCCGGTGCGAACCGTCGCGTGATCGACATGGCCGACAGCGAGATCCTGAGCTTCGGTCCGCGCACCGCCGACGTGATCGGCGCTCTGGCCCGCGCCCTGTACGCCCCCGAGCCCGCGAAGTGACCGGGGAGGTCGTCACCCCGACTCCGACGAGGCACCGGGGCCTGCGCTTCACCCTGGTGACGGTGGGCCTGGTGATCGCGCTCGCGATCACGTGCATCGTGTCGATCACGAGCGGGCAGTACGACCTCTCCCCCGCCTCCCTCATCGGCGTGCTCCTGCGCGGCGTCGGGGTCGACACCGCGTGGGCTCCGTCGGCTTCCACCGACTACGGCGTGATCTTCACCCTGCGCATGCCCCGCATCGTGCTCGGCCTCCTCGTCGGCGCCGCCCTCGCGGTCTCGGGTGTGCTCATGCAGGCGATCTTCGGCAACCCGCTCGCGGACGCGGGCGTGGTCGGCGTCTCCTCGGGCGCGGCGCTCGGCGCAGCGGCGAGCATCACGTTCGGACTCGCGACCTTCGGCATGTGGACCACGCCCGCGTTCGCATTCCTCGGGGGCCTGGTCGCGGTGTTCTCGGTGTACTTCATCAGTCGCTCCGGAGGTCGCACCGAGGTCGTGACCCTCCTGCTCACCGGTATCGCCATCAATGCGATCGCCGGTGCCGGCATGGCCTTCTTCACTTTCCTCGGCACCACATCCACCCGCGAGCAGATCGTGTTCTGGCAGCTCGGGTCGCTGAACGGCGCGCTGTGGTCGAACATCCAGCTCGTCGCACCGCTCGTGCTGATCGGTGCGGCGGTCGCGCTGATCGTCGCACCGAGCCTGGATCTCTTCGCGCTCGGCGAGCGCACCGCGCGACACCTCGGCGTCAATGTCGAGCTGCTGCGGATCGTGGTGATCGTAACGGTCGCGCTGCTGGTGTGCGCGGCGGTCGCCTTCGCCGGGATCATCGGATTCGCCGGTCTCGTCGTGCCACACCTGATGCGGATGATGATCGGCCCCGCCCACGTGCCGCTCGTGATCGCCTCGGCGCTCGGCGGCGCACTGCTCATCGCGGTCGCCGACCTCGTGGCCCGCACGGCCGTGCCGCTCGCCGATCTGCCCATCGGCATGATCACCTCGCTCGTGGGCGGCCCGTTCTTCCTATGGCTTCTCGTGCGCACCCGTCGTCGCTCGGGAGGGTGGGCATGACCGTCAGGCTCCGCGGGTCGGGACTCACCGTGCGCGTCGGCGAAGGGCGGACGATCCTCGACGACGCGTCCATCGCGATCCGCTCCGGAGAGGTCCACGCTCTCGTCGGGCCGAACGGGGCGGGCAAATCCACCCTGTTCGGAGTGCTATCCGGCGACGTCGCCGCACAGGCGGGAAAGGTCGAGCTCGACGGCCGGCCGATTGACCGAGTGAAGCCGCGCGTGCTCGCCCAGCAGCGGGCCGTGCTGCTGCAGGAGAACACCGTCACGTTCCCGTTCAGCACTGAGCAGGTCGTGCGCATGGGGCGGACGCCCTGGGCACGCACCCCGGCGGCCGAGGACGACGACGAGCTGGTGTCCGCAGCGATGGCGCAGACCGAGGTCACGGCACTCCGGGCCCGCGCGGTGCCGTCGCTGTCCGGCGGCGAGCGCGCCAGGGTCGCCCTCGCCCGCGTGCTCGCCCAGAGCACCGGCCTCCTGCTGCTCGACGAACCGACCGCGGCTCTCGACCTGAAGCACCACGAAGACGTCATGCGGCTGATCCGCGGACGCGCGGATGCCGGGATCGCGGTCGCCATCGTGCTGCACGACCTCAATGCCGCCCTCGCGCATGCCGACCGCGTCACGCTGCTCGCCGAGGGCAGGGTCGCGGCGACGGGCACTCCGGCCGAGGTGCTGACCGCCGAGCGGATCGAGCAGGTCTACGGCCAGGCGGTCGACGTGTTCCCGCACCCCGTGACCGGGGTTCCATTGGTGGTGGCGCGACGCTGATCCGCCCGGGGCTAGGACTCCTCCCGCAGCGAGCGGATCATGCTCCGGAGGATCTTCAGCGCTCCCGCCTGCTCGTCCTCGGTCATCCCGGACAGCATCCGGACCTCCACCGAGCGGACGGCGGCAGTCGCCTTCGCGAGACTCTCACGACCGCGGTCGGTGAGGCGGGCGGGGAGAGCCTTGCCGACCGGGGCCTCCGCCGGCCTGGTCACGAACCCGTCCCGCTCCAGCGCCTGCAGCAGCACGTTCATCGACTGTCGCGTGACGAATGCACCTCGTGCGAGCTCGGAGTTCGACAAGCCGGGTCGCTGAGAGAGCAGTTCGAGGCAGGAGTAGTGGGTGATGGTCATCCCGAGCGGGCGCAGCACCTCTTCCATCGCGGCACGCAGGGCGCTGGACGCTTCTTTCAGCAGGTAGCCCAGTGAGGTGTCGAGGTCGATCCCATCGCGGTCTTGACTCATGTCAGTATTCTGACATACGCTGATCTGTGTCAGAAAACTGACACAACACGAAGGATATTGCCCATGCCTGTCACCGGCCCCGACTTCATCTCCCTGCAAGCACGCGATCTCGCCGCCTCGCGGGCGTTCTACGAGCACTACCTCGGCCTCGTCCGCTCCCCGGCAGGACCGCCTCACGCCGTCGTCTTCGAGACGACCCCCATCGCGTTCGCCCTCCGCGACGTCGCACCGGGCACCGACCTGACCGACATCGACCAGCCCGGCATCGGCACCGCGATCTGGCTCCACGCCACCGACGTCCAGGCCATCCACGATGCACTCCTCGCCGATGGCCACACGATCGTCGCGGACCCGATCGATGGACCTTTCGGGCGCACCTTCACCTTCGCCGACCCGGACGGATACCGGATCACCCTCCACGACCGCGCCTGACCCCCTCCGCGTGAGCCGGCCGGCGCTATGCTGGAGGGTCGCCCACCGGAGGACCGATATCGCCATGCCGTCTGCATCCGACCTGCTCGACATCGCCCTCTCCGCGGCCTCAGCCGGAGCCGCCGTGCTCGCCGAGGCGGCGAGGGATCGCGACGCCTCCTCCGATGGACTGGGACTCCGCACCAAGGGCGCATCCGGCGACGTGGTCACCGAGATCGATCTGCGGGCCGAACGTGCCATCCGCGCCGTCATCGCCGAGCATCGCCCCGACGACGAGGTGTCGGGCGAGGAGTACGCGACCACCGGCTCCGGCTCCGCGCTCCGCTGGTCGATCGACCCGCTCGACGGCACCTCGAACTTCGTCCGAGGACTCCCGCACTACGGGTCGTCCGTCGCTGTGCAGGACGTGGACTCCGGTGCCTGGCTCGCCGGCGTCGTGCATGCGCCCGAGCTCGATCACGTCTACTCCGCGGGGTCAGGACTCGGCGCGTACCGCGAGTCTGGCGGCATCCGGAGACGGCTGCGCGGACCGGCGACCGACGCCACTCCCGTGCTGCTCGCCGTCGGGTTCTCCTACGACCCCGAGCAGCGGGCGCGGCAGCTCGCGGAGCTCCCGACGCGCATGTCGGCGTTCACGGATCTGCGCAGCATCGGGTCTGCCGCGCTCGGACTGTGCCTGGTCGCAGAGGGCAGCGTCGACGCCTTCATCGAAACCGACCTGTACGAGTTCGACTGGGCAGCGGGCGCGCTCATCGCCGAAGAGGCAGGGCTCATCGTGAAGCGTCCGGCGACGATGCGGGGCGGCATCGTCGCCCATCCACCGCACCTGCCGGTCGCGTAGACCGATCCGAAAGCCCGCGATCTCTCACCCGAACGGGGCTGGACGGGGACCCGCGCCCCTACAATCGCGGTGAGGCGAAGCGCCAGGCCGAGATCCGGGCACCGGCGCGAGGGAGGGCTCTGGTGTTCGGTTCGAAGAAGAGGAAGCAGAAGCTCGACGACCTGATGGAGCAGCTCCGTCCCGACCTGAGTCGGAAATCGCTCGGCGTCGGACCCGACTTCCCCGGCGTCGCCCCGAACCCGCTCCTGAGCGGTGAGGCACGCAGGCGCAATGCGGAACTGCGCACAGGCACGCTCGCGCTCGGCGTTCTCGTCGACTGGCGGGAGGTCAGCAGCGACGGCAGTCCCCGCGTGGTCCTGATGCTCGATGTGGAGACCGCCGACGGCATCTCGTTCCGCGGCATCGCGGACGAAGACCTCACGATCACCGCGCTCACCCGACTCGCCGCCGGGCAGACGATGCCGGTGCGCTACCGTCCGGCGGTCATGGACCACTACGTCGCCCTCGCCGAAGACGCCGACCCCGTCCGTGTTCAGGAGCTCGCCGACGAGATCGCGAGTCGCCGGCGGGGCTGACCCGCACCGCGCCCTAGACGCCGGTCTGACCTGTGCCCTGCTGCTCTCTCACGACCTCCTCGAGGAACCGTGCCACGGCGACCGAGCCGGGATCCGCGTGACCGACCGAGCGCTCCTGCTGCCAGCCCGCGCGACCACGCCGAGACTGCCATCCGCTGCTCTCGGTGACCGCGGCGAGCGCCGCCTCCGATGCTCCGGCCGCATCCGCTCCGGCCTCCAGCGCTTCCGCGACGGGGAGCAGCACGTCGATGACGGTCTTGTCGCCGCGCACGGCCCCGCCCTGCGCGCCGATCGTCGCCGCCACCGTCTGCACGATGTCGACGAGGCCAGCGCGATCGAGGTGGATCCCCTGCGGCACCTGCTCCGCAGCGGCGAGCAGGCCGCTTCCGAGCAGCGCCGCGAAGGTCGAGGGGTTCGCTGCGGCGAACGCATCACCCGCCGCGCGCAGGATGCTGCGGGCGTCGAGGTCATCCGGAAGTTGTCGCAGTGCATCGGCGACCGCCGCGCTGCCGACCGCGACCGTGACACCGAGGTCGCCGTCGCCGAGCGCGGCATCCAGGGTGCGGAGCTCTTCGCGGTGCCGCTCCATCTGCGGCAGCACGGTCAGGAGCAGGTCGCGCAGGTCGCTGCGGGATCCGGCCAGGGTCACCTCGACCGTGGCCGCGTCTTCGTCAACGGCGGTCTCGGCCATGAGCACGCGCCCCACCGGAGCCGCCCCCTGACGGAAGAACGGTGATCCCGCCGGGTCGTGCAGCAGCTCCTCCAACTCGTCGTCGAGCTGCATGATCGACAGCGAGGCTCCGGCCATCTCCAGGCTTGTTACGTACTCCCCGATGAGCCGGTAGCCGATGGTCACCCCGGCGTCCGCGAGCGTGTGATGCACCCGCCGATACATCACGTAGAGCTCTTCGAGCGGCGTCGAGCCCAACCCGTTCACGAGCACGGCCACTCGGCGCCCCTCGGTCAGGTCGAGCTCCGTCCCGATCTCAGCCAGGAACCGGTCGGTGATCGCATCTGCCGTCTCCAACGGGCCGCGGTGGGTGCCGCGCTCTCCGTGGATGCCGACACCGATCTCCATCTCGCCCTCATCGAGCGTGAAGGTCTCCTCCCCCGCTGACGGGAGCACGGTCGGCGACAGGCCGACACCCATGGTGCGGGTCGACTCCGACGCCTTGCGGGTCACCCGCTCGACCTCGTCGAGGGAGGCCCCGCGGTCGGCCATCGCCCCCGCGACCTTGTAGACGAGCACGAGCCCTGCCACACCACGGCGGGAGTCCGCGCGATCGGTCGGCGCGGACTGGATGTCGTCGGCACCGAGCACCGTGCGCACCTCGATGCCCTCGGCACGGCAGCGCTCGGCGGCGATGTCGAAGTTCAGCACGTCGCCGCCGTAGTTTCCGTAGAGGTAGAGGAGTCCGGCGTCGGAGTGCACGGCGACGGACGCGGCATGGATCTGGGCGGAGCTCGGCGAGGAGAAGACGTTCCCCACGGCGACCGCCGAGCACAGGCCGCGACCGACGTAGCCGAGGAAGAACGGCAGGTGCCCCGAACCGCCACCCGTGACGATGCCGACGCGCCCCGGTGCCGGAGCATCCGTCCGCGCCAGCGCACGTCGGTCCGCCGTGACCGCCCGCAGCTCGTCGGGGTGCGCGAGGAGGATGCCTTCGAGCGTCTCGTCTACGAACGTCTGAGGGTCGTTGATGATCTTGCGCATGTCAGTGCTCCTGCCCGGAGAGGATCGGATCGTAGGTCGTGCGGTCGATGAGCACCCGCCCGTCGGCCTCGAGCCTGCCAGAGGACCGCAGGTCCTTCACGATGTCCCAGTGGATGGCCGACTCGTTCTTGCCCCCGCACTGCGGGTAGGAGCGGCCGAGCGCGATGTGCACCGTGCCGAGGATCTTCTCGTCGATCAGCAGGTCGCCGGTCATCGTCTGCACATGCGGGTTGGTGCCGATGCCGAGCTCGCCCACGCGGCGGGCGCCGTCGGCCTCGAGGATGCGCTCCACGAGGGCGAGGCCGCGGGTGGCCGACACCTTCTCCACCCGCCCTGCCACGAATTCGAGCCGGAGGTCGGAGATGGTCGCCCCGCCGAACCAGAACGAACCGGGGAACGTGATGTGCCCGTCGACGCCGTCTTCCACCGGAGCGGTGGCGACCTCGCCGTCGGGCAGATTCGCCTCCCCCGCGAACGGCACCCAGGTGCGGCCGGCGCAGTTCAGGCGCAGATCGGTGTCGTCGTCGAGGATGCGGACCATCGAGGTGCGGTTCAGCTCGGAGCAGAGCTGTTCGAGGTGCGCGCGGTGCGCTGTCCAATCGGCGAGCGTGCCGGCGAAGAACTCCTGCTCCAACTGCTCTCGGGACACACCGATGAGTGCCGCCCACTCGGGGGTGGGAATACGCACGAGAGTCCACCTGGTGCCCTGCCAGCGTGCGGTCGACACGAGGCCCTTGCCCTCGCGCTGCAGGCTGAGCCTGGCGCCGTCGATCTCCTCCGCCGGCGGTTCCATACCTCGGAACGAGACGTGCACATCGGCCCACTCCATCGAAGCCAGCTCGAGCGGTGCGGCCTCACGCAGCAGCGACTCGCTCGCGTGTTCGAGCGCGAACCGGTCGTACTTCTCCTCGACGAGCAGCACCTGGGGCATCCCGCCCCGGCGATACACCTCCTCCACGAAGGCGTCCACGGCATCGAGCACCGAGGAGGTCGTCGCGAACACCGAGACCTTCGTGCCCTCGCCGACCTCGTTCACCTCGGCGAGATGCTCCGCCAGTTCCTGCCACCTGCTCATCAGTCCACCTCTCTCAGCGCGCGCAGGGCGCGGTACGTCTTCGGGAAACTCTCGTAGGCGGCCTGCAACTGCGGGGCGGGATTCTCCTGGGGTACGACCTCGCCCGAGAAGGCGACCCAGCTTGCGGCCTGCTTCTCCGTCACGGCACCCAGGCCGATCGCCGCGAGCATCGCATCCCCGTAGGCCGCCCCGAGCGTCGCGGCGGTCTGCTGACGAAGACCCGTCAGGTCACTGACCGTCTGCACCATCACCTCGTTGTGCGTTCCGCCGCCGATCGCGACCACGCGCGGCTCGGCAGCACCGGCATCGAGCAATGCGGAGACCGCGAGCGCGATCGACTCCCCGACCCCTTCGACCACCGCACGGGCGAGATCGGCACGACCGGTCGCGAGCGTGAGACCGCTGAACAAGGCCCTGGCATCGGGGTCGTGCAGGGGTGTGCGCTCCCCGCTGAAATGCGGCAGGTGCAGCACGCCGTTCGCGCCCGGCGGCGCTGAGCGCACGAGTTCCATCAGGCGCCCGAACATCGCCGTGTCGCCGTCGCCGTCGTCGAGTCCGAGCATGTCGGCGATCCATCGCGTCGCCGTGCCCGCCGTCGAGGTTCCGGCAGCGAGGACATAACGCCCGGGCAAAGCGAACGGCGCCGCCCACAGCCGCGGATCCGCATGCGGCTCGTCGGTCACGCGGATGAAGTACCCGCTCGATCCGTACATGAGCATCAGGTCGTCGGTGGCCACGACCGATGCGCCGACCGCCTCGGCGACGGCATCCGTCGTGCCCACCAGCACCGGAGTGCCCTCGGGGATGCCGGTCGCCATGGCCGCCGCGGCTGTGACCGTGCCCGCGACATCCGTCGACCACCCGAGCCGGGGCAGAGTCTCCGGGCGGATCAGGTCGTCGATCCCATCGAGGCCCCAGTCGAGCCGAGCGAGGTCATAGCCAGGGTGGAAGTACCCCGCCGTCGCGTGGTCGATCACGACTTCGCCGGTAAGGCGCGCGACCAGATAGCTCTGACTGGTGAGATACCACCGGGTGCGTGCGGCGACTGCTGGTTCGTTGCGCTCGATCCACAGGATCTTCGGGCCCGCGGACTGACTCGTCAGCGCATTGCCCGCCCGCCGGAAGATCTCCTCGCGCCCGAGGCGCGTCTCGAGGATGTCGATCTCCGCAGTGGCCCTGGTGTCGACCCCATAGAGGATGGCCGGGCGCAGCGGACGCAGCTCGGCATCGACCGGCAGCACGCACGGACCGATCGCGCTGCAGGCGACCGCGGCGATCACGGCATCCGGCATCGCCTTCCGTAGCGTCGAGGCGACCTCGACGACATCGTGCCACCACACTGCATCGGCATCCTGTTCGACCATGCCAGGCGCGGGAGTGCTGATCCCGTGCCGGACGCGCGCCTCGGCGTGCACGTGACCTGTGGCATCGATCAGCACGCCCTTGGTCTCATAGGTTCCGACATCGATGCCGAGGAACAGTTCCATCAGGATGCCTTTCGGATGCGCGGGTCAGGCCCGGGGGATCTCTGCGAGCGCGATCGTCTCGGTCTGACTGCTGGGTGCCCGGCGCGGCCTTCGTTTGACCCTCACCTGATCGAACACCATCACCGCGATCAGGATCACCCCCTGCGCGATCGCGTACTCGTAGGCCGAGAGCCGGATCGCCGTGAAGCCGGACTGCACGACCTGCAGCACGAGCGTCGCGAGGACCACTCCGGTGATGGTCGCGAACCCGCCGGTGGGGTTCGTGCCGCCGAGCACCGCGATCACGATCACGAGCAGCACGTACGACGTGCCGTAGTCGGCGCTCGCCGTCGGGTTGCGGGAGAGGAACACCAGACCCGCGATGCCACCGAGCACACCCGTCGTCACGTACGTGCCGTAGAGCACGCTCGTGCTGCGGATGCCGGAGTACATCGCGGCCGTCGAGTTCGCCCCCTGCAGCTGTGTGCGTCGTCCGAACGGCGTACGCGTGATCAGCACCCCGATCAGAACAGCGACCACGAGGAATTCGAGGAACAGAAGAGGGATGCCGCCGACCGTCGCCTGCCCGACCGTGGAGAGCACCGCCGGGGTGCCGTAGAGCGTGGTGCCCCCGGTCCAGACGATCGCGATGCCGTTGAAGATCTGCATCGTGGCCAGCGTCGCGAGGATAGGCGTGATGCCTACCGTCGCGATCAGGAAGCCGTTGACGGCTCCCGCGAGCGCGCCGACCAGGACGCCGACCAGGGCGATGAGGCCGCCCATCGACTCGGCGGTCGCCGGATCGCTGCTGGCGATCGCCGTGAACATCGTGCTGACGGTGATCGCCGAGAGGTTCGCGATCGCCACCAGTGACAGATCGATCCCTCCGGTGAGCATGGCGAGCGCCATGGCGATGGCGAGGATGCCGACCTCGGGCGAGGCGACCATCATGTTCTGCAGGTTGATCGGATTGAGGAAGACCCTCGGGTTCAGGATCGCGAACAGTCCGAACGCGAGTGCGAACAGCACCAGCATCCGGCCGACGCCACGATTCACGTGGATACGGCCGAGCAATGACCGCACCGACCGATCGACCTGGTCGTTCATCCGGGCGAACTGCCCGGGAGGGGTCGTCTGAGGCATGGTCACTCCTTCACCGTGTCGAGGACGAACGTCCGACGAGAGGCGCGGCGGGCCATGACGGCCTGGATCCCCACGCCGATCACCAGCAGGAACCCGACGGCGGCACGCTGCCAGGCCGTGGGCACGCCCATCAGGATGAGACTGTTGTTGATGATCTGCACCAGCAGCACGCCGAGCACGGTGCCGGTGACGGTGCCGCGTCCGCCGAAGATCGAGGCCCCGCCGAGCACGACCGCGGCGATCACGTCGAGCTCGGTGCCGACCAGGTCTTGCGGGTTGGCGCTGCGCCCGAGCACGACGTGGATGAGTCCGCCGATCGCAGCGACCGCCCCGACGAGCACGTAGAGCATGATCTGCAGGCGCACGACCGGGAAGCCGGCCCGTCGCGCCCCCTCCAGGTCGCCGCCCATGGCGTAGATGCCGCGGCCGAACATCGTACGGCGCAGAACGAACGCGGCACCGATCACGAGCAGCACGACCGGCACGATCAGCATCGGCAGATAGGCGCGGGTCGACTCGATCGAGATGAGGTTCGCCGTCGACAGCCAGGAGATGCCATCCGGCAGCTCGGCGATGTACTTGGAGCCGATGTAGGCGAGCAGCACGCCCTTGAAGATGCCCTGCGTCGCGAGAGTCACGATCAGGGTGGGGAGCCGGAACCGGGCGATCACGATGCCGTTGACGAACCCGAGGGCGCCACCGATCACGATCGCGAACGAGAGGATGCCGATCAGTCCGAAGTCGAGGGTTCCGCCCTGGGCGAGTGACACGGTCGTGTAGGCGGCGAAGATGCCGATGGCAGCGAACGACACATCGATGCCGCCGGAGATGATCACGAAGAGCACCGCGAGCGCGAAGACCATCGGCACCAGAGTGGAGCGCAGGATGGAGAACAGCGTGTGCACGCTGAAGAAGGCGGGGTTCACGGCGCACATCACGATCACCAGGACGAGGATGATGCTCGCGAGCACGAGCTCGTTCGACATGCGTCCGATGCGGGGAAGGCGGATGCGGGCGTCGGTGGCGCTCACGCGGCCATCACCTCCTGGATTCGAGGCGCGGCGATCTCGTCGCCGGCCAGTCGTGAGACGATCTCGCCGCGGCGCACCACGAGCACGCGGTTGCAGAGCGAGACGAGTTCGGGCACGTCGTCGGAGATCATGATCACGCCCATCCCGTCGTTCGCTGCCTCGCGGAGGATCTGCAGGATCTCTTCCTTCGACCCCACGTCGACACCGACCGTCGGTCCGTTCAGGATCAGCACCCGCGGCTTGGTCGCGAGCCACTTGGCCAGTACGACGCGCTGCGCATTGCCGCCGGACAGCGATCGCACGGGCGCCTCGACGCTCGGCGCCTTGATGCGCAGGCGCGAGAACAGTCGGGAGATGGTCTCGGCGGTGCGCTTTCGACTCAGCAGCACCTTGCCGACCGCGTGCTCGCTCAGGGAGCCCGCGATGATGTTGTCGGAGATCGACTTGTCGAGGAACAGGCCCTGGGTGAGCCGGTCCTCCGGCACGTATCCGATGCCCGCGTCGACGGATGCCCGGATGCTGCCTGGTCGCACGGCGCGGCCGCCGACGGTGACGGTTCCGGACTGTGGAGTGAGCAGGCCGAACAGCGCATCGGCGATCTCACCACGGCCCGAGCCGAGCAATCCGGTGAGGCCGAGGATCTCGCCCGGCTGCAGGTCGAAGGAGACATCCGTGAAGGCGCCAGGCAGATCGAGGTGCTCCACACGCAGCAGCGGCTCAGCCTCCTCGTCGACCTCGACGACGACGCGCGAGTCATCCACCGCACGGCCGGTCATGGCATGGGTGAGGGAGGCCACGTCGAACTCGTCGGCCGGACCGTTCGCGACCAGGCGCCCTGAACGCAGCACCGTGATGTCCTGCGACACCTGCAATACCTCGTCGAGCTTGTGGCTGACGAACACCAGGGCGACGCCGCGTTGCTGCAGTCGGCGCACGAGAGTGAAGAGCCGCTCGACCTCGGAGTGGGTGAGAGCCGTGGTCGGCTCATCCATGAAAATGACCCTGGCATCCTGCACGAGCGCCCGGCAGATCGCGGTGAGCTGCCGGTCGGCGACCGAGAGCCGTTCGACATCGGTGTCGAGGTCGAGGGTGAGCCCCAGCTCCTCGACGATGCGCTGCGCCTCGGGACGCCGCTTCTTCGAGCTGTAGAGCTTGCGCCGCGCGGCGATCGCGGCCGGGAGCACGATGTTCTCGGCCACGGTCAGGTTGGGGAAGAGCGAGAAGTCTTGGTAGATGACCTGGATGCCGGCGCGCAGGGCCTGCGTCGGCGAGAGATGGGTGAGCGGTTCGCCATCGAGCAGGATCTCCCCCGCCTCCGGCTTCTCGACCCCGCTGATGATCTTGATGAGCGTGGATTTGCCGCATCCGTTCTCGCCGGCCAGGCAGTGCACCCGCCCGGGGTAGAGGGTGATCGCGACGTCGTCGAGTGCGACGACCCCACCGAACACCTTCCGCACCCCTGTGACCTCGAGAACGGGCCTGGGCTCGGGTGCGTGCCCCGCCTCGGGCGCCGGCTGCGCCTGTTCTGCGTTCATGTTCTTCCTCCGGGGCGGGGCCGCACGCTGGCGACCCCGCCCTGAGTCGTGGTGGACGTCGGGTCAGAAGTCGTAGTCGTCGACGTTGTCCTTGTCGACGATGACGGCGGCGTCACCCACGTAGACGTTGTCGAAGCCGTCGAGCTTCTTCAGCGAGTTGTAGCCTTCGATGCCGAGGTCGGTGCCGTCGGTGATCTTCTCGCCGTCGACGAGCAGCTGCGCGATCTTGAGCTGCGCCTTGCCGGCCATCGCCGGGTCCCAGAAGAAGATCTTGTCGATCGAGCCGTCGACGATGTACTTCTTCGCCACGGACGGGATGCTGGTGCCCATCACGCAGACCTGATCCTCCAGACCGGCCTCCTGCACGGCGCGGGCGATACCGGCGACGTCGGTGCCGGCCGACCCCTGGAAGCCCTTGATGTCGGGGTACTTCGCGAGCAGCTCCTTCGCCCGCTGGTAGGCGACGTTCTCGTCTTCCTTGCTCTCGACCGGCTCCTCGACACGTGTCAGGTCGGGGTACTCCGCCTGCTGCTGGTCGTAGGCGCCGCCCACCCAGTCCATGTGGGTCTTGGCCGTGAGGCCTCCGACGAAGGAGACGTACTGTCCCGAGTCGCCCATGCACTCGGCGAGGTTGTCCATGATCTTCGCGCCATAGGCCCGGTTGTCGAACGCCTCGATGTCGATGTCGGCGTTCTTGATGCCTGCAGCCTCGTGGGCGACGACGATGATCCCCTGGTCCCTGGCCTGCTTGAGCACGGACTCCAGCGCCTCTGGCGAGTTGGGGACGACCGTGATCGCGGCGGGCGACTGGGCGATCAGGTCCTGGATGATCTGGATCTGCTTCTCGGGGCTGGCGTCGTCCGCACCCTCCTGGCGGGCGTCGATCCCGGTTTCCTCGGCGAACTCCTTGACGCCGACCTCCATACGGTCGAACCAGCCGACACCCGAGATCTTGACTACGGTGACCATCGCGCCGTCTTCCGCGCTTCCGCCGGTATCGCCACCACCGGTGCTGCCGCCGACCTGACCGCAGCCGGCGAGGGCGAGCATCGCCACGGCACCGAATCCGACACCTGCAAGCAACTTCGTCTTACGCATGTTCCACTCCTTCGTGTGTGAACCAGTGTTAGTTTCCACCACCCCCACGGAGGAATGGGAAGAAATCTCATCGCTGTGGAACAGTAAAACGTGATCCCGCCGGTTGTCAATGCGAAATCTCACACCCGTTGCGCAACCGTTGCGCAACGGCGAGACCGAAGGAACGACGCAGCTAGAGCGCGGGAACGGCTTCGATCTGCACACCGGCCGCACGCAGGCCGACGAGCGCGGGATGGTCCACCGCTCCGTCGGTGACCAGCAGGTCGACCTCGCCGGGACCCGCGACATTCGTCAGGTGCACCCGGCCGAGCTTCGACGCGTCGGCGACGACGATGACGCGGTCACAGGCTTCGATCGCCGCGCGCTTCACCGCTCCCTCCTCGTTGCTGTAGTCGGAGAGACCGCGCTTGCCATCGACGCCGGAGACGCCCATGACGTAGACGTCGCAGTTGTAGCGCTTGAAGGCCTCGATCGACTCGGCTCCGACCAGGCTGAGTTCGCCGGGACGCACCCTCCCGCCGGTGACGAGGATCGTGGTGTTCGGCTCGTCATGGAGCTCGAGCGCGACGAGGATGCTCGGCGTGACGACCGTGAGTCCGAGGCCTTTGCCGACGATGGCCCTGGCCACCGCGAGGGCGGTGCTGCCACTGTCGAGGACGACGGTCTCGCCGTGATTGAGATGGGCGACGGCCGCTGCCGCGATATTGATCTTCTCGCGTGCGCCCATCAACGCCCGAGAGTTGAATCCGGGCTCCACCGCCGTCCCGTGGGCGGCGATCACACCACCGGTAACCCGGCGCACGCTGCCGCGCTCCTCGAGGAGTTCCAGGTCGCGCCGAATGGTCATCTCGGAGACGTCGAACTCCAGCGCGAGGGCCTTGAACTCGGCCTCCCCATCAGAGAGGACCCGCTGTTCGATCAGCGCGCGGCGCTCATGGGCTTCCATCCCGACCTCCTCGTGTGGCAGATCCCACCTTAGGCGACACGCTTGTGTGAATGAGTAACTTGTGCTTTGCTCATCGTGAATCTTTCACAGAGTTTGTGATCCATTCCGAAGAAACGAGGAAAGACATGCCCAACTGGCTCCCCGAGGTGTTCGGCACGCAGAAGCCGATCGTGGCGATGCTGCATCTGGCCCCGCTCCCCGGCGACCCCGGCTACGACACCGCGGCCGGAATGGCCGCGATCGTGAATCGCGCCAAGGGCGAGCTCGACGCGCTGCAGAGCGGCGGCGTCGATGCCGTGCTCATCTCCAACGAATTCAGCCTCCCGTACCTCACGAAGACCGAGCCGATCACCGCGATCAGCATGGCTCGCATCATCGGCGCGCTGCAGGGCGACCTCGCCGTGCCTTTCGGCGTGAACGTGCTCTGGGACGGCCGCGCCTCCATCGATCTCGCCACCGCCACCGATGCGGCGTTCGTTCGTGAGATCTTCACCGGCGTCTACGCCAGCGACTTCGGCCTCTGGAACACGAACGTCGGTGAGGTCGCGCGCCACCGACACCGCATCGGCGCATCGAACGTGAAGCTGCTGTTCAACATCGTGCCGGAGTCGGCCGCCTACCTCGCCGAGCGCGACCTCGGGTCCATCGCCCGCTCCACGGTGTTCGCGACCAACCCCGATGCCCTCTGCGTCTCCGGGCTCACCGCCGGCGCCCCCACTGACACGCAGTCGCTGGCCATCGTGAAGGAGAACGCCGGAGACGTGCCGGTATTCGTCAACACCGGAGTGCGCGCCTCCAACGTCGCCGACCAGCTGGCAGTGGCCGACGGGGCCGTCGTGGGCACCTATTTCAAGCACGACGGCAGGTTCGAGAACCGCGCCGACCGCGCACGGGTGGAAGAGCTCATGGGTGCTGCGAAGGCGTTCCGGTCGCAGCTGGCCTGACACGCGACCGCCGGCCACACGGAGCCGCCCGCGATCCCGGTGACCGCGGGGCGGCTCCGTGTGCCTCAGGCGCGTCCCGTGGGGCTGCGCTAGGGACGCACCGGCAGCACGTCGCTCAAGTCGGCGCGCGTGCCCGAAGCGTGGATGCGTCCGCCGTCTGCGGCATCCGCCCATCGCTCCGTGCCGGTGGACACGGCGATCCAGGTCGCCGCATCCATCTCCACCACGTTCGGCGGCGTGCCACGGGTGTGTCGAGGCCCCTGGATGACCTGCACCGCACCGAAGGGAGGCACTCGCACCTCCACGCTGTTGCCCGGCGCCTTCTCGTCGAGCAGCTGCAGCAGATAGCGCACGGCGGTGGCGAGATCGGTGCGCTGCGGCTTCACGCCCGAGGCATCCGCGGAGCGGACGGCATCGAGAGCCGCGCGTCCGTCGACGATGTCGATCTTCCTGGCCATCTCTCCAGACTACGACCGACCGCGCGCGACGAGTCCTATGCTCGGACGCATGAGCATGCATCCCCAGGGCGCCCGCGCCGAGCTGCTCGCGGCAGTCGCCGACCATTCGTGGGGCGTGCGGATCCCGCCACTCGCCGACCCGCAGAGCGCGCACGATGCGGCTGTGCTCATCCTGTTCGGCGTACTCGATCGCATCCCCGCCCCCACGACCGACGCGGCCGTCGCCCGTGACCTCGACGTGCTGCTGCAGCGACGCGCGCCCACCCTCTCGTCCCACCCCGGTCAGGTCTCATTCCCCGGTGGACGCGTGGAGCCGGACGATGCCGACGTCGTCGCCACGGCGCTGCGCGAAGCCGAGGAGGAGACCGGGCTCGATCCGGCGGGAGTCGAGATCCTGGCCACGCTGCCGGAGATCCCGCTCGCCGCGAGCAACCATCTCGTCACGCCCGTCCTGGCATGGTGGCAGTCGCCGTCGCGGGTCGTGGCGGTCGATCACGCCGAGACGGTCGAGGTGTTCCGGGTTCCCGTCGCGCAGTTGCTCGCCCCCGAGACCCGGTTCACCTCGACGATCACCCGCATGGGGCACACGTTCCGGGGCCCGGCGTTCGACGTCGACGGCACGATCGTCTGGGGCTTCACCGCGATGGTGCTCGATGCGCTCTTCGACGCGGCCGGCTGGACCGTGACCTGGGATGCTGCCGTCGAACGGACCGTCGACCTCTGAGCCCCACCGAAACCCGGAGCGCGACCCTCGGTAGTCTGGACGGGTGAAGATTCTCGTCCTCGGTTCCGGTGCCCGTGAGCACGCGATCATCCTCGCCCTGCGGGCCGAGCAGACGGAGCACGAGATCTTCGTGGCTCCCGGCAACGCCGGCATGGCACAGGATGCGAGCCCCGTCTCGGTCGATCCGCTGGACGGCGGCGCAGTCACCGCGTTCGCGCACGAGCACGCGATCGACCTCGTCGTGGTGGGCCCCGAAGCTCCGCTCGTCGCCGGAGTCGCGGATGCCCTGCGCGTCCGCGGCATCCCGGTGTTCGGACCGGGCAAGGCCGCAGCGCAGCTGGAGGGCTCGAAGTCGTTCGCGAAGCGGGTCATGGATGCCGCCGGCGTGCCCACCGGCCGTGCCGTGCGCGCCGCCACCACGGCAGAGGTCGAGAACGCGTTCGACGATCTCGGCGCTCCCTACGTCGTGAAGGCCGACGGTCTGGCTGCGGGCAAGGGCGTCATCGTCACGTCCGACCGCGCCGAGGCGCTCGCGCACGCCGAGCAGTATCTTCCCGCCGGCCCGGTGCTGATCGAGGAGTTCCTGTCCGGCCCCGAGGTCTCCCTGTTCTTCCTGAGCGACGGCGACACCGTGCGCGCGCTCAGCCCCGCCCAAGACTTCAAGCGCGCACTCGACGGCGACGCCGGCCCCAACACCGGTGGCATGGGCGCCTACTCGCCGCTGCCCTGGCTCACCGAGCAGTTCGGCAGCGAGCAGGCTTTCGTCGACGAGGTCACGCGCGACGTGGCACTTCCCGTGGTGCGCCAGCTCGACGCAGAGGGCACGCCGTTCATCGGACTCCTCTACGCGGGCCTGATCCTCACTCCCGCCGGCGTGCGCGTGATCGAGTTCAACGCGCGCTTCGGAGATCCGGAGACGCAGATCGTGCTGCCGCGACTGGTCACCCCACTGTCGGACCTGCTGTTCGCCGCGGCCTCGGGAACCCTCGAGGACCAGCCGGATCCCGTGTTCAGCGACGATGTCGCCATCACGGTCGTGCTGGCCAGCGAGGGATACCCCGAGGCACCGCAGACCGGCCGCCCGATCGAGGGCCTCGCGGAAGCCGCGGCCGTCGAGGGCGTCCGCATCGTGCACGCCGCGACCGCGAGCCCGGATGCTCCCGGCGGATCGCTCATCGCGACGGGAGGCCGTGTACTGAACGTGGTGGCGGTGGCTTCCGACTTCCGCACCGCGCGCGACCGCGCGTACGAGGCGATCGCCCGCATTCATCTCGACGGCTCCCACTACCGCACCGACATCGCCGCTCGCGTCGCCGAGTAGCCCTCCGCGCCCCGCCCCTGCCCCGCCGGCCCGTCCCGCCCCCTCTGTGTGCCCGCTCCGCCGAGCGCACGGGGTCTCGACGAGTGCACGGCTTCCCGACGCGGATACCCCGTTCGCTCGGCGAGTTCCCGTGCACTCGGGAGCACCACGAGCGGGGTACGTGAGGTGCGGTCGCGCGAATTCGGGCGAATGCGGGCAGGAATCCTGCCAACGTGCGGATCCGCGATTGACACGGGGGACTTTCTTCAAGAAAGTTAGCGGATGCCGCTCCGCTCCGACTGGTCCTCTGCGACCTGCCCCATCGCCCGCACCGCCGACGTGCTCGCCGACCCCTGGGTGCTGCTCATCCTGCGCGAGCTCTTCTCCGGTCGCACGCGTTTCGATCAGCTTCGTGACGCCACCGGCGCCGCCGACTCGGTGCTCTCCCGTCGCCTGACCGCGATGGGCGAGGCCGACCTCATCGCCCGCGAAGACCCCGACGATGCGCGCAGCGGCTATCGACTCACGACCGCCGGACGCGAGACGCTTCCGATCCTGCACGCCTACGCGCGGTTCGCTCGCATCACCGACCCCGACGGGCCGTGGGGACTGACCGTGAGCTGCGGCCGCTGCGGCGATGTCTCGGACTCCGTCGACTGGTGCGCGACCTGCGCGGCACCGCTCGACGCCGGCAGCACCCGGTGGGCACGGCGCAGCATGGGCGGGGAGCCCTTCGCCCTTCTCGCCGGAGACGCGGCATGACCGCCGAATCGCTCGACGGTCCGATCGAAGAGCCCCTGACCGGACGGCAGCGCCGCTTCCACCCTGCCTGGACCGTGGCCCTGGTGGCCCTCATCGCGCTCATCGGCGCCGCCGGGTTCCGCGCCGCGCCCGGTGTGCTCATGGTGCCGCTCGAGGAGGAGTTCGGATGGAGCACGGCGGAGCTCTCGCTCGCGGTCTCGATCAACCTGCTGCTGTACGGCCTCATCGCCCCGTTCGCGGCCGCCCTCATGCAGCGCTTCGGCATCCGCGCGGTCACGGTGGTCGCACTCTTCGTCATCGGAGCGGGCGCGGCGCTGAGCGTCTTCGTGGCGACTCCCGGCCAGCTCATCCTGACCTGGGGTGTGCTGATCGGGCTCGGCACCGGATCGATGGCCGTGGTGTTCGCCGCGACCATCACCGACACCTGGTTCGCGACCCGGCGCGGGCTCGTCTCCGGCGTGCTCACCGCCGGCAGTGCGACCGGGCAGCTGATCTTCCTCCCCGTGATCGCGGCTACCGCGGAAGACGTCGGATGGCGCGGGGCGTCGCTCATCATCGCAGGCGGCGCCCTCGCCGTCGCGCCCCTCGTCTGGATCTTCCTGCGCAACAGACCGAGCGACCTCGGGGTCGCCCGGTACGGCGAGACCACGCCCGTCATGGCGGCGGATCCCGTTCCTCGGGGCACGGCGGCTCCTCGGGGCACGGCGGCTCCTCGGGGCACGGCGGCTCCTCGGGGCACGGCGTGGGGTGCGGCGAAACTCGCGATCTCCACCCTGAGGGAGGCCGCTCGCACCAAGACCTTCTGGGCACTGGCGATCGGCTTCGCGATCTGCGGAGCGACGACCAACGGACTGATCGGCACACACTTCATCCCGAGCGCGCACGACCATGGGATGGCGACGACGACCGCGGCCGGGCTACTGGCCGTGGTGGGCGTCTTCGACATCGTCGGCACCGTGTTCTCCGGCTGGCTCACCGACCGGGTGAACCCGCGCATCCTGCTCGCCGCCTACTACGCGCTGCGCGGAGTGAGCCTGCTGTTCCTGCCGAGCCTGCTCTCGGCCGAGGTGCAACCCAGCATCATCGTGTTCATCGTGATCTACGGGCTCGACTGGGTCGCGACCGTGCCACCGACGATCGCGCTCTGCCGTGAGGTCTTCGGAGACAAGGGCCCGCTCGTGTTCGGCTGGGTGTTCGCGGCCCACCAGATCGGCGCCGGCATCGCCTCGGTCCTCGCCGGGATCGTGCGCGACCACACCGGCCAGTACACGTTCGCCTGGTTCGCCGCCGCCGGACTGTGCGCGGTCGCCGCCCTCGTCAGCGCGACCATCCGCCGCCACCCCGTATCCGTTCGCGAGTAGCTCACCCCATCCCGCACCGCACCGCACCGCACCCGAGTGCACGGGAAGCTGCCGAATGCACGGCTTCTGAACGCAAACTTCCCGTGCACTCGGCGAGTACACGGGAAGTCGACGCGGATGTCCGCGACGCGGATGTGCGCCAGGCTCAGAGCACCTTGGAGAGGAAGTCCTTCAGGCGTTCGTTCTTGGGCGAGCCGAAGAGCTCGGCGGGCGGGGCCTCCTCGACCACGACACCGCCGTCCATGAAGACCGTGCGGCCGGAGACCTCGCGCGCGAAGCCCATCTCGTGCGTCACCAGCACCATGGTCATGCCGCCGGACGCCAGGTCGCGGATGACCTGCAGCACCTCACCGACCATCTCGGGATCGAGCGCGCTCGTGGCCTCATCGAACAGCATGATCTCGGGGTCCATCGCGAGCGCACGCGCGATCGCGACGCGCTGCTTCTGACCACCGGACAGGGATGCGGGCTTCGCATCGGCCTTCTCCGAGAGACCGACCCGCTCCAGGAGCGACAGCGCCCGCTCACGGGCCTCGGCCTTCGTCATCTTCCCGCACTCCACCGGCGCGAGGGTGATGTTCTCGAGCACCGTCATGTGCGGGAACAGGTTGAAGTGCTGGAACACCATGCCGATGCGCTGGCGCACCTCGTCGAGCTTCACGCTCTTGTCGGTCAGGTCGACGCCGTCGATGATGACGTGTCCCGACGTGGGCTCCTCGAGCTTGTTGAGGCAGCGCAGCAGCGTGGACTTGCCCGACCCCGACGGACCGATGACCGCGACGACCTCGCCGTCTTCCACCGAGAGGTTGATGCCCTTGAGCACCTCGTTGTCTCCGAACGACTTGTGCAGGTCCTGCACCACGATCTTGCTCATGCGTTGAACGTCCTCTCCAGGCGGTTCGCGAGCAGCGTCAGCAGCGTGATCACGACGAAGTAGATGATGGCAACGATCGTCAGCACCTGTGCCGACAGGTACGTCGAGGCGATGATCTGGCGAGAGACGAACGTCAGTTCCGCCAGGCCGATCACACTGATCAGCGAGGTGTCCTTCAGCGTGATGATGCCCTGGTTGACGAACGACGGGATCATGATGCGGAACGCCTGCGGGAGCACGACCTTCTGCATGGTCTTCCAGTGGCCGAGACCCAGCGAGCGCGAGGCCTCGTTCTGTCCGGGATCGACCGCCTGGATGCCTCCGCGGATGATCTCGGTCATGTACGCGCCCGTGTTGAGCGAGAGCGTGATCGCTCCGGCGACGAACGGGTTGAACGTGAGGCCAGGGAACAGCTGCGGGATCGCGAAGAACACGAAGAACGCCTGGATGAGGATCGGCGTCCCGCGGAACACATAGACGTAGGCCGTCGCGATCCAGCGGAACGGTGCGAACTTCGAGACCCGGCCGAAGCCGAAGATGAGCCCGAGGATGAAGGCGGCCACGATGGCGACGATCGTCGCGAGGATCGTCAGCCACAGGCCTTCCATGAGCGCGGGCCAGTACTGCACCGCGACCGAGATGATGTCGGTCGGCTGCGACGATTCCTCGCCGCCCGCCAGGTACGTGTCGACGATCTTGTCGTACTCGCCCGAAGACTTGAGGTTCGCGAGTCCGGCGTTGAACATCTCGATCAGTTCGGGGTTCTGCCCCTTGTTCACCGCGAAGCCGTACTCGCCGCCGAGCTCGGGCTCACCGATCAGGCGGAAGCCGGAACCCTGCTGGATGCCGTAGGCCAGCACCGGGAAGTCCTCGAAGTAGCCGACCGCCTGGCCGGCCTTCACAGCGTCGACCATGTCGGTCGTGTCCTGGTACGGGGTGACCTTGAAGCCGTACTCGTCCTTGTTCTCGTCGGCGAAGGTCTGCCCCTGCGTGCCGGTCTTCACGGCCACGGCCTTGCCGTCGAGGTCGTCGAGCGACTGGATGTCGCTCGACTCGAGAACGCCCAGCTGGATGCCGCTGGTGAAGTAGGGCTCACTGAAGTCGAAGGTCTTCTGTCGCTCCTCGGTGATCGACATGCCGGCCATGACCGCATCGACCTGGTTCGACTGCAGCGCCTGCACCGCGGCGTCGAATCCGAGCTGGCGGATCTCGACCTCGAAGCCCTGATCCTTCGCGATCGCGCGGAGCAGGTCCATGTCGATGCCGACGAGGTTGCCGTCCTTGTCGGTGAACTCGAACGGCGCGAAGGTCGTGTCGGTGCCGATGACGTACTTGTCGCCGTCGCTCGCGGCGGTGGCGGGGGCGGCTCCGGCGAGGAGCGCTCCGACGGCGACGAAGGCGACGAGCGCGGCCGCACCGGCGGTGCGCATCGATCGGCGCAGGCGGCCCGCCGCGGCGGATGGATTTCGGATCACGACGTGTGCTCCTCGGGTCGACAGCAGCGACCGGACGACCGCCGAGGATCTACCCTAGCTCGCGGCGAGTCGGGTCCCCGAAATATCGATCCAGTACCGCCGCACGCGGGGCCGCCCGGCCTCCGGCGCATCGATCACGTCTTCGAGCTCGCCACCGGCGCCCTCGATGGTGCGGATGGACCCGATGTTGTCGTCATCGCAGGTGAGCATCACGCGTTCGTACCCCTCCACCTTCGCCTGGCGGAGAATCTGCCGCATCGCCTCGCGCACGATCCCTTCGCGGCGACGGGAAGGGATCACCGAATAGCCGATGTGGCCACCGAAGCGACGCAGGTAGTCGTTGAGCTCGCGGCGGAAGGAGAGGAAGCCGACCACCTGGTCCCCCTCGGTGATCCAGTAGTAATCGCAGGGCACGTGGCCCTCCGGGAGAACCGCACCGGGTGTGGCGTACAGCTCTGCGCGCTCGACGAACTCCTCGAAAGCGGCCCGGTCGGGCACGAAACCCTTCTCGAGACCGCCCCCGTCGACGTGTCCGCCCTCGAACTCGCCCACTGCGGCGGCCCAGGATTCGAAGAGGTCGGTGGTCGGTCGAGAGAGTGCGATCGTCATCGCCCGATGACACCAGAAAGGGGCCGTGTCCGCAAACCGACGGACACGACCCCTTCCCGGGTTCGACTACTCGGCCCGCACGGCCGCGGGTGCCGCCGCCTCCGTTTTGTCGTAACGACCGAGGAACAGCGAGGCGATCAGGGCGACCGCCATGACGCACGCCGGCAGCAGGATCGACTGCGACATCCCCGCCGCAAACCCTTCGGCCACCTGGGGCGGCAGCGATCCGCCGGTCGAGATGCCCGCCGGGGCGTCGGCGAGGCCCGGGAGGTTCGCCTCGAGACGCGACTGCATGAACGCGGCGATGGATGCCGAGCCGATCACCGACCCGATGGTCCTGGTCGTGTTGTAGATGCCGGCGCCCGCCCCCGCCTGACGCGGCGGCAGCTTGCGCGTCGCCGTGGTGGCGAGCGGACCCCACATGCCGGCGTTGCCGATGCCCATCAGCGCAGAGGGAAGCAGGAACATCCAGATCGGGGTGTCCATGTTGATCAGTGCCGAGTACCAGACCAGCGCTCCGGCGACGCAGAGCAGGCCGGGGATGAGGATGATGCGCGGATCGACCCGGTCGAGGAGCTTCCCCGCGGCCGGGGCGAGCACCCCCGAGAGCACCGCCATCGGGATCAGGAGCAGTGCCGCTTCGGTGGGCGTGAGTCCGCGTGCGGTCTGCAGGAAGAACATCATCGGCAGCGACATGCTCGTCACCGTGAAGCCGACGGCGGCGATCGCCACGTTCGCGCCCGAGAAGTTGCGGTCGCGGAACAGGTCGAGCGGCACCAGCGGCTCGCTGCGGGTCTTGGCCTGCTGGAAGATGAACAGCCCGAGCACCACGAGGCCGACGATGATCAGGCTCCATACCGAGATCGGCCCCCAGATCACACCCCAGTCGTACTTCTCGCCCTCCTGGAGTCCGAACACGATGAGGAACAGCGCCACGGCGCTCAGCACCACACCCACGATGTCGAACCGGTGCGGATGCGTCGCGAGCTTGGGCACCAGACGCCAGGCGAGCACGAAGGCGACGATACCGACCGGGATGTTCACGAAGAAGATCCACTCCCAGCCGAAGCCGTCGACGAGCAGACCGCCCACGAGGGGGCCGACGAGAGTCGCGACACCAGCGGTCGCCCCCCAGAGACCCATCGCGGCGCCGCGGCGCTCGGGCGGGAAGGTGCGGGTGATCACGGCCATGGTCTGCGGTGTCATGAACGCCGCTCCGAGACCCTGCACCGCGCGGGCGACGATCAGGCCCTCGAGTGTGGTCGACAGTCCGCACCACAGCGACGCGAGGGTGAAGACCGCGAGGCCGATCAGGTAGATGTTCTTCGGGCCGAAGCGGTCACCGAGACGTCCGGTGATCAGCAGCGGCACCGCATAGGCGAGCAGGTAGGCGCTCGTGACCCACACGACGTTGTCGAGATTGTTCGTGTTCGGGTCGAGCGCCGCCTTGATGGCCGGGTTCGCGACCGACACGATCGTGGTGTCGACGAGGATCATGAAGAAGCCGATGACCAGCGCCCAGAGGGCGGGCCAGGGGCTCGTGGGCTTGTGCCCCACGGAATAGGTGCCGGTCGACGGACCGGAGGTCGAGGGCGCGGACACCGGGGGGCGGTCTCCGTCGCGAGGGGTATCTGTCATTGCTGTGCGGCCTTTCGCTGAGCGCGGTAGCGGTCTGAGTTCTGGAATGCCGTGGGACCCCACGGCAGGACTTCGGTCTGGAGGCGGTCCAGGAGGGTGTCGAGCCAGCGCAGCTCGGCGTCCAGCAGTGCCTCCTGACGCTCGATCTCGACGAGCACCTGCTCGGGCACGCTCTTCTCCCTGGCCGTCCGCAGGCCGTCGCGGTGCCGCGCGTGATCGCCGACGAGCGCCACCCGCCGCTCCTGCAGGAGGTCGATCACCTCCGGCCTCTCGAGGTTGTGGGCCTCGGCGAGCGCGATGCGGAAGTCGGCGGGTCGGTCGATGCGGGGCAGCTCGCGCCGCACCCACGTGACGACCGCGTCACGTCCGGCATCCGTCAGGGAGTAGGTCGTGCGCTCCGGACGATTGCCCTCGCGGTCGATGCCGAGCTCATCGATCAGCCCGGCACGATGCAGCCGGGACACCGTGTGGTAGAGCGTCCCGTTGGTGATCGTGATCAGGCGATCATCGTGGCGGGCCCGCATGAGCCGCACCATCTCGTAGGGGTGCATGTCGCCCTCGCGCAGCAGCGCGAGCACCATCACCCCCATGGGGGTGAGTCGGTCGACGGCATCCTTCTTCATGTCCCCACCTCGAATAGTCCATGTGGACTATACGCCCCCCAACGGACACCGACAAGACCGACATCCGCGGTCCCTCAGCTGATCAGCCCAGAGCGGCCGCGAGCTGCGTCGCGGTGAGGGGTCGGTCCGCGTAGACGAGCCGCATCACCGCAGGATCGGGGTTGCCGACATCCGGCGCACGATGCACGAGCTCGAGGCCCAGCTTCTCCGCGACGTGCGCCGACGCGCGGTTGTGCTCCACGAGATAGGCGATGACCGGGCGATCGGGGTCGATGAGCCGCGCCTGCTCGATCCCGGCGCGCGCCAGCTCGGTCGCATACCCGTGCCCGTGCTGGTCGGCCGCGATGCGGTAGCCGACGTTCCACACCTCGCCGCGAAGCAGCGTGCAGCCGCCGTTTCCGATGATCTCGCCCGTGTCGCGCAGACGTGCCACCCATGATCCGAGTCCCGCCTGCTCCCAGCTGCGGTCCCAACGCCTCATCATGTCGAGAGTCGCGGCAGGGTCGGTGTGTCGAAGGCTCGGGAAGTGCGTCCACACCCGCGGATCGTTCTGGATCGCGAAGATCGCATCGAGGTCGGCGGCCACCGCCCGCGACAGACAGAGCCGGTCGGTGAAGATGTCGTCAGCCACGCCTCCACGCTAGACACCGGCTCCGACACCCGTCGGCGCGACCCACGGACGCGGGCGATCGCGGTCGCACGGAACCGGGATAATAGGCGGGTGAGCACACCTTCAGAAGGCACGGCACAGAGCATTCCCGGCTGGCGGCACATCTACTCGGGCAAGGTCCGCGACCTGTATGCCTCGGAAGACCCGGCGGACACCCGCATCCTCGTCGTGGCCTCCGACCGCGTGAGCGCCTTCGACTTCGTGCTCTCCCCCGGCATCACCGACAAGGGCGCCCTGCTGACACGACTGAGCCGCTGGTGGTTCGCCCAGCTCTCCGACTTCCCCAACCACATCGCCGCGGGCGAGCTGCCCGAGGCCGTCGCCGATCGCGCCATGCTCGCGCAGTCGCTCGAGATGCTGCCGATCGAGTGCGTCGTGCGCGGCTACATCACCGGTTCCGGCTGGGTCGAGTACCAGGAGAGCGGCACCGTGTGCGGCATTCCGCTCCCGGCCGGCCTGCAGAACGGCGATCGGCTGCCCGAGCCGCTGTTCACCCCGGCGTACAAGGCGCCGATGGGCGAGCACGACGAGAACATCACGTTCGAGCGCGCCGTCGAGCTCGTCGGCGCCGAGCGGGCGGCCGAACTACGCGACACCTCCCTGGCGATCTACACGGCTGCGGCCGCCATCGCTGAGGAGAAGGGCCTGATCCTCGCCGACACCAAGTTCGAGTTCGGGACGGATGCCGACGGCACCCTGCGCCTGGCCGACGAGGTGCTCACGAGCGACTCCTCCCGGTACTGGGACGCCGAGGCCTGGCGCACCGGCACGACGCCGAGCGCGCGCATGGCCAGCTTCGACAAGCAGATCGTGCGCGACTGGCTGGCCGCGAACTGGGACCAGCAGGGCGAGCCGCCGCTGCTTCCGGACGACGTGGTCGCGCGCACCGCCGACCGCTACCGCGAGCTGATCGAGCGCCTCGGCGCCTGACTCGCGACCGTCGAGGCCACTCGTCACGCAGGTCCACGGACCGGTCCGCGGACGGATGCATGACGACCGGACAGATGCATGACCATCGGCTGCGCGCCCCTCATGCATCCTTCATCCGCTCCTGCACCTGAGCGCAGGTCGGCGCCAGCGCTCAGGAAAAACTCAGGGATCGGTAGTGTTGCTCCAGCACTCCTGCCATCCCCCAAACCTTGAGGAGCCCGCATGGCCCTGTGGAAGCTGCACGGAAACGGCCGCACGGTCGAGCCCGGTGCCGTCGTCCGTCCCGACGAGCGCCTGAACTGGCCCGCGACGATCGCGATCGGTCTCCAGCACGTCGTGGCGATGTTCGGCGCGACGTTCCTGGTGCCGATCATCACCGGGTTCCCGGTCGCCACCACGTTGCTCTTCAGCGGTGTGGGCACGATCCTGTTCCTGCTGGTCACCCGCAACAAGCTGCCCAGCTACCTCGGTTCGTCGTTCGCGTTCATCGCGCCGGTGACCGCAGCGACCGCGTCCGCGAACATGGGCACCGCCCTGGCCGGGATCGTCGCCGTCGGCGTGCTGCTGGCGATCATCGGCGTCGTGGTGCACACGGTCGGGGTGAAGTGGGTGGACCGCTTCCTGCCGCCGGTACTCGCCGGAACGATCGTCGCCCTCATCGGTTTCAACCTCGCGGGCGCAGCGCACAACAACTACGCCGCAGCGCCGGTGACCGCGACCTTCACCCTCGCCATCACAATTCTCTTCGCCGTCGTCTTCCGCGGCTTCCTCGGCCGCATCTCGATCTTCCTCGGCGTCATCGCGGGGTACATCTTCGCGGCGTTCCGCGGTGAGCTCGACTTCGCAGCAGTCGAGAAGGCGGACTGGGTCGGCCTTCCGACCTTCACCTTCCCGAACTTCACCGAGCCCGGCACGCTCACGGCGCTTGCGATGTTCCTCCCGGTCGTTCTCGTTCTGATCGCCGAGAACGTCGGCCACGTCCGCGGCGTCGCGACCATGACCGGAGACGCGACGGTGAACCAGCAGACAGGCAAGGCGCTGATCGCGGACGGCGTCTCGACGACCCTCGCCGGCTTCTTCGGCGGTTCCGGCACGACGACCTACGGCGAGAACATCGGCGTGATGGCGTCCACCCGCGTCTACTCCACCGCCGCCTACTGGGTGGCGGGCACGGCCGCGATCCTGCTCAGCCTCTCCCCGAAGTTCGGCGAAGTCATCAACTCGGTGCCCGCCGGTGTGCTCGGCGGCGTGACGACGGCGCTCTACGGTCTGATCGGGGTCATCGGCATCAAGATCTGGGTCGACAACCGCGTCGACTTCTCGCGCCCGGTCAACCAGTACACGGCGGCCGTCGCGCTGATCATGGCGGTCGGCGGCTTCATGATCAAGGACGAGGCTTCCGGCTTCGAACTCGGCGGCATCGTCATCGCCACGGTGGCTGCGATCCTCATCTACCACCTCGGCAACCTGATCGCGCGCCTGCGCAAGACCGGTGCCGACGACCCGAAGCCGCTCGAGGCGGTCGGTCCGCTCGGCGGCGACCCCGAGTAGGCCGCGCCGCGCACAGACGGAGATCCCGGATGCCTCTCGTGAGGCATCCGGGATCTCTGCGTTTCGGGTGGCGCGCCAGAACGCTCAGTCGATGACCGCGAGCACCCCATCGGCGGCGACCATCGCGGACAGCTCGACCCGCTGAGACAGCGATCCGGATCTGTGGGCGGTCACCGTGGTCTCCATCTTCATGGCGTCGAGGACCGCGACCGGCTCTCCCTCCGCGACCTCGGTGCCGTCGTCGACGAGCCAGCGCACCAGCGTGCCCGGCACCGGTGCGCGCAGTTCGGTCGGCTCGGACGTGGGCGCTGCGGGCGCGGGGTCGGCCGGACGACCGAGGCCCGACAGCAGCCCGGCCGGGAGACCCAGCATCACGCGTCGGCCGTCGATCTCGACGGGGAAGCGCTGCAGTGCGGAGTCCGACACGGCCGCCGGCCGCGACTGCGTCTCCAGCTTCGGCAGCAGCGCACTCTCGATCCACTGCGTGTGCACGACGAAGGTGTCCGTCGCGAAGGCAGGGTCGTCGAGCGCCATCACGTCGAACGGGATCACCGTCGCCGGTCCCTCGACGGTCAGCTCACGCAGAGCCCGCCGCGCCCGCACGATGGCCGCATCGCGGGACTCGGCGTGCACGATCAGCTTGGCGATCATCGAGTCGAAGGCCGGCTGCACGACGTCGCCCTCTTCGATGCCGCTGTCCCAGCGCACGCCGGGTCCGCCGGGGATCCGCAGTCTCTCGACACGACCGGGGCTCGGCAGGAAGCCGCGCCCGGGGTCCTCGGCATTGATGCGGAACTCGAACGCGTGCCCGATGGGTGCCGGCGTCTCGACGAAGGACGGACCTTCCCCGAACGCGATGCGGAACTGCTCGCGCACCAGGTCGGTTCCGGTGACCTCCTCGGTGACCGGATGCTCCACCTGGAGCCTTGTGTTCACCTCGAGGAACGAGATGGTGCCGTCGGCCGCGAGCAGGAACTCCACGGTGCCGGCCCCGCGGTACTCCACCTCGCCGCAGATCGACCGTGCCGCGTCGTGGAAACGCGTCCGCTGTTCGACGGAGAGTCCCGGAGCCGGCGCCTCCTCGATGAGCTTCTGGTTGCGACGCTGCATCGAGCAGTCGCGGTCGCCGACCACCACGACACCGCCGCGCCCGTCGCCGAGCACCTGCACCTCGATGTGCCGCGGGCTCTCGAGGAAGCGCTCCACGAAGCATTCTCCGCGACCGAATGCCGCGATCGCCTCGCGAGTGGCCGCGTCGAAAGCCGCCGCGACCTCGGACAGCTCGCGCACCACCTTGAGCCCGCGGCCGCCACCGCCGAACGCCGCCTTGATCGCGATGGGGAGTCCGTGCTCCTCGGCGAACGCCACCGCCTCCTCAGGCCCGGCCAGCGGCTGGTCGGTACCGGCGGCGAGCGGCGCTCCGACCCGCTGCGCGATACGGCGAGCGGTCATCTTGTCGCCGAGTGCATCGATGCTCTCGGGCGACGGCCCGATCCAGACCAGCCCGGCCTCCTCGACGGCCCGTGCGAACGCGGCGCTCTCCGAGAGGAAGCCGTATCCGGGGTGCACGGCGGTCGCGTCCGCCCGGCGCGCGGCGGCGAGCAGCGCCTCGACGGAAAGATACGTGTCGGCCCCCGTTGCTCCCCCCAGGCCCACGGCCTCATCGGCCAGGCGCACGTGCAGGGCATCGGCATCCTGATCCGCATAGACCGCGACCGAGGTGTATCCGGCCTCGGCGCAGGCGCGGACGACGCGCACCGCGATCTCCCCGCGGTTGGCGATCAGGACCCTCTGCGTGGTCGGCTCGGTCGACACGGTGGTCATGAGGACTCCTTGACGGTGAAACGAAGACGCACTCCCGGAGCCAGTTGACCGGCGAGGTCGAGGCTGCGGTCCGTGAGGGCGCCGATGATGGGGTATCCCCCGGTGAGCGGATGATCCGGCAGGAACAGGACGGGCTGCCCATCGGGCGGCACCTGGACGGCCCCCGTGACAGCACCCTCGCTCGGCAGTTCGCCACCGACCGCGCGCTCCAGGGGCACCTCCCCCTGGAGCCTGATGCCGACGCGATCCGAACGCGGCGTGACGGTCCACTCCTGTCCGGTGAGGGTCGCGAGCGCGCGCGCCGTGAACCAGTCGTCCCGAGGGCCGAGCGTGATCTCGAGGTCGACGAGCTCTCCCGAGGCCGGGAGCTCGCGCGGCAGCGCATCGGGCTCGACGGGATGCGGCGCCGCGCCGCCCACCGGGACGACGGCACCCGCCACGAGCGCTTCCGGGCCGAGCCCGGCGAGGGTGTCCGCCGCACGGCTGCCCAGTGCGGGCACCGCATCCAGGCCTCCTCGCACGGCGACGACGTAGCGCAGCCCGCGCTCGGGGTGACCGAGGGTCAGTTCGTCGCCGTCGACGGTGGCGAAGGGCTCACCGTGCGCCACGGAACGAACGGTGCCGCCGACCTCGGTCAGGCGGAGCGCGCCGATCGCGCCGGCGACCGCGGCGACGCCGGCTCCCCGGAACCGCAGGACGGCTCCTCCGACGCTCTCGAACACCGCGGCGTCGCGCGCATTGCCCACGGCACGGTTCGCGTCGTGCATGGCCCGGCGGTCCGCAGCCCCGGATGCCGAGACGCCGAGTGCCGCATAGCCCGGGCGCCCGGCGTCCTGCACGAGCAGCTGCAGCGACGGGCGGACCACCTCGACGGCAGCTCCCGCGCCGAAACCCAGACCATCTGCATCCGTCGCGGAGTGTTGGGCCGCGACGCGCCGTGCGCGCGTCGGGTCGTCTCCGTTTCGGCCCGGGTGACCGCCCTCCAGCCGAGCGGCCTCCCGCACCTGCGCGAACCGCACCGCCGTCCCGGGCGACAGCAGCGCGGGCGGGTTCCGCTCGATGTCCCACATCACGGCATCCGTGCGTCCGATGAGCTGCCATCCCCCCGGGCTCTCGCGCGGGTAGACGCCGGTGAACTGCCCGGCGAGCGCGACCGAGCCGGCGGGCACGCGTGTGCGCGGCGACGATCGGCGCGGCACGTCGAACAGGGGATCGCTGCTCACGACGTATCCGAAGCCGGGGGCGAAACCGGAGAACGCCACCCGCCAGTCCGCGGCGAGGTGCCTGTTGACGAGTTCCTCCGCCGAGACGCCCAACAGCGATGCCGCCTCGTCGAGGTCTTCGCCGTCGTATCGCACCGGTACGGTGACCTCGCCGGTGCCCGGCGGATGCGCGGTGTCGATCTCGGTCGCGGCCAGCACCGCTGAGAGATCGGCGGCCGAGACCCGGACCGGATCGAAGCGCACGAGCACGGTGCGGGCGCCGGGGATGCGCTCGACGATGCCGGGCACGCCCTCCCACGCGAGGTTCAGGCGCATCGCCTCGTCGAGGTCGGATGCCTCGACGAGGAGAGCGTGATCGGATGCCGTGAGGATACGCATCAGACGAGGTACTCCGCATCCGGAACATCGGTGATGAACATGTACCCGGGCGCGTGCGTGATCGCGAACGGCGGCCTCGAGGCCATGATCGCGGCCTGCGGGGTGACACCGCAGGCCCAGAAGACGGGCACTTCGCCGTCGCGCACCTCGGGAGCATCCCCGAAGTCGGGATGCGCCAGGTCGTGGATGCCGAGCGATGCCGAGTCACCGATGTGCACCGGAGCACCGTGCACCGCGGGAGTGCGGCCGGAGATCTGCACGGCATCCGCGACGCGAGCCGCGGGGATCGGACGCATCGAGACGACCATCTCTCCGCGCAGTCGTCCGGCGGGCGCGCACGACACGGAGGTGCGGTACATGGGCACGTTCCGGCCGAGCTCCTGATGGCGGATCGGGATCCCTGCCTGTGCGAGTCCGGATTCGAAGGTGAAGCTGCATCCGATGAGGAAAGCCACGAGGTCGGGATGCTCCGCCCAGGCCGCGGTCGCGTCGCCGACCTCCTCGACCAGCTCCCCCTCGCGCCAGATGCGGTACCGGCCGATGTCGGTGCGGATGTCGCTGCCGGGTGCGAGCCGCGACTCCACCGCGCCCTGCTCGATCACCTCGAGCACCGGGCACGGCTTCGGGTTCCGCTGCGCGAAGAGCAGCGTCTCGAAGGCCCAATCGGCCGGTACCGCGATGAGGTTCGCCTGGGTCAGCCCGACCGCGACTCCGCTGGTCGGCTCGGCGTGACCGGCCCGGATCGCGGCGCGAGCAGCGCGTGCGTCGGCGAGTTGGTCGGCGGTGGCGAGAACGGTCATGTCAGGCGCCCGCGAACGGGGCGATCGTGATTCCCGCCTCCTGCAGCATCCGCTTGGTCTCTGCGGCCATGGCCACCGAGCCGGGACTGTCGCCGTGCACGCAGATCGACTGCGCGACCACGGGCACATCGGTGCCGTCGATCGCACGGATCACGCCGTCGGCGGCGAGGCGCACCATGCGCTCGGCGACCACTGCCGGGTCGTGCAGCACCGCGCCCTCCTCGGTGCGCGAGACGAGCTGCCCGTCGGGCTGATACGCGCGGTCCGCGAACGCCTCGGCGGCGACGGCGAGCCCTGCCCGCTCGGCCACGTCGAGCACGACGCCTCCGGAGAGCCCGAGCAGCACCAGACCAGGGTCGATCGCGCGGATCGCGGCCACGACGTCCTTCGACTGCCGCTCGTCGCGGGCGATCGTGTTGTAGAGAGCGCCGTGCGGCTTGACGTACGAGACCCGGCCGCCGACCGCGGAGGCGAGCCCGATGAGCGCACCGAGCTGGTACTCGACGTGCGCCTGCAGCGTGGCCGAGTCGATGTCGACCTTCGTGCGTCCGAAGTTCTCGTAGTCGCGGTAACCGGGGTGCGCGCCGATCACCACGCCGTCCGCCACGGCAGCCGCGAGCGTCTCGCGGATCCCCTCGGGGCTGCCGGCATGGAAACCGCACGACACGTTCGCGCTCGTGACGAGGCGGAGCATGCTCGCGTCGTCGCTGACGATCCGGTCGGCGACGTTCTCGCCGAGGTCCGAGTTCAGGTCGATCGATGTCATGCGATCACGCTCCGATTCCGAGGAAGGCGAAGATGGGGCCGACCGAGACGATACCCATGTACCAGGTGAGCAGCGTCACGAGCGTACCGGCGACGAGCAGCCACATCGGGTACTTCTTCGAGCCGAGCAGGTCGCGACGGAACCAGCCGATGTACATGAACACCGTGAGTCCGATCGGCAGGATCAGGCCGTTGAAGCCGCCGACGAACACGAGGATCGCCGCAGGAGCGGTACCGATCGAGAGGTACACCGCCAGCGACACCACGATGAACGCGACGGTCGCGAGCTGCAGCGGCCACCCGCCCTTGAGCTTCGTGGTGAAGGTGGAGAGGAAGGTGGCGGAGGTGTAGGCCGCACCGATGACCGAGCTGATCGCCGCGGCCCAGAAGATCGCACCGAAGATGCGGAGGCCGGCGTCGCCGAGCACCGCGCCGAACGCCTGACCCGCGGGGTTCGCGCCCTGCCCGGAGAGGTCGAGCGTGACGCCGGAGGCCACGACGCCGAGGATCGCGAGGAACAGGACGTAGCGCATCACGCCGGTGACGAGGATGCCGTTGGTCGCCGCACGCATGACGGGGCCGGCGTGCTCCGGTCCGGTGTGTCCCGAGTCGAGGTAGCGGTGGGCGCCGGAGTACGTGATGTATCCGCCGACGGTGCCGCCGACGATGGTGGTGATGGTGGCGAAGTTCAGCTCGTCGGGCACGAAGGTCTGGCGCAGCGCCTCGCCGATCGGCGGCTGGGCGATCACGGCCACGACCACGGTCATGACGATCATGGCGATTCCCAGCACGACCAGCACGATGTCCATCACGGGGCCCGCCTTCTTCACCAGGAAGATGATGATCGCGAGGGCCGCGGTGACCATGCCGCCGAGCTTGGGGTCGATGCCGAGCAGGGCGTTGAGTCCCAGTCCGCCACCGGCGATGTTCCCGATGTTGAAGGCCAGCCCGCCGATCACGACGAGCACGGCGATCAGGTGTCCGGAGAAGGGGATGGCGCTGTTCGCGAGTTCGCCGGCGCGCTTGCCGGACGAGGTGATCATGCGCCAGACGTTCAGCTGCACCGCGATGTCGACGAGGATCGAGATGAGGATCGCGAACGCGAAGGCGGCCCCCATCGTCGCTGTGAACGTGGCGGTCTGCGTGATGAAGCCGGGGCCGATGGCGCTGGTGGCCATGAGGAAGATCGCGCCGATGACGGCACTGCGGCCCGCGCGCTTCTTGGCGGACGAGAGGCGGGCTTCGTCCTCCGGGGAGAGGGAGGCGGTGGTCTGCTCTGACATGCGGGGGGTTCCCATCGTCGTTGGTGGGTGTCGGGTGACCCCCAGTGTAGAACGGATAGGCATTGATTGTTCAACAATCGTGTTACGGCCGTGCTACAGAACGGTTGCTTTCGTGTGATTTCCCTCCTGCGACCGCAGACGATGCCGCGGCTCCGCCGCCTACGATGAAGGCATGAACCAGCAGGGCCCGCTCGCCGACGTCCTCCGTCAGCGCATCATCGACGGCGACTTCGCGCCGGGGTCACGACTCTCGGAATCAGCCCTCGCCGAGCAGTTCGACGTCTCGCGCAACACGCTTCGCGAAGCCTTCCGTGTGCTCGCCGAGCAGGGCCTCGTCGAGCACATCCCCCACCGCGGGGTCTCGGTGGCGTCACCGACCATCGCCGACGTGATCGACATCTATCGGGCCCGCCGCGTGATCGAATGCACCGCACTGCGCCAGTCCGAGCCCGAGCACCCCGCCGTGCAGCTCATGCGCGAAGCCCTGGCCGAGGCCGAGGAGCAGCTGCCGCACGAGGATTGGCGACGTATCGGCAGCGCGAACATGGCCTTCCACGACGCGATCGTCGCCCTCGCCGACAGCGCACGGCTCGCCCGCACCTACCGCGATGTCGCCGCCGAGCTGCGTCTCGTCTTCCTCGAGATCGACGAGCCGAGGTCGCTGCACGAGCCGTACGTCCGTCGAAACCGCGCGGTGCTCACGGCTCTGCTGGAACAGGGACCCGAAGCCGCTGCGGAAGAACTCGAGCGCTACCTCACCGCATCGGAGCGCAGTGTCCTGGGGGCTTTCGCCCGCATGGGCCACGCCTGACCCCCGACGTCTCGCCGGGACGCACACCACCTTCGACCAGAACGACGTTCGGTATTTTTGACCTGAGTGCATAAATCTGTGAACGTGCCGGGAGATGCCTTGCCATCGCGTGAGAGCCATGCTTACCGTGAGCGCACTTCGACAGGATCGGCTGCGCAGAGTTGCTCACCTTTCCGCCGGGGGCCGCGTGCCGAGGGGGCGCGCGGAATCGTTCAGATCGAAAAGGACTACTACTTTGCGACTCACGAGAAAACTGGCGTTCGCCGCTACCGCGGCTGCTGCGCTCTGCCTCGGCACGGTCATCCCCGCTGCCGCGAATTCCGCACCCGACGCCGATGACATCCCCACCTTCCAGGAGTTCGAGGCGTCGACTTACCGAGACGTCGACGGTGCCTACGTCGTCAACGGAGACGAGGTGATCTCCAACCAGGGCGAACTGCGTTCGTTCTACGAGCAGCTCCTCGGCGCCGACCCCGTGACCAACGGTCTCATCGTCAACACCGTCAACAGCATCGACGACAAGTGGTCCGACGCGCAGGTGGCGAACCTCACCTATTGCGTCAGCACCGCCTTCGGTACACGTCACGCCGACGTCGTGAACGCGATGGAAAGCGGTGCTGCCCTCTGGGAAGCCGCATCCTCGAAGATCGACTTCATCTACGACAGCAGCGCCGATGCCAACTGCACGACGCGCAACAACGCCGTCCTGTTCTCGGTGGAGCCGGTGCAGACGACGCAGTACATCGCCAGGGCCTTCTTCCCGAGCACCGCACCGCGTCTGCAGAACGTCCTCATCGATGACTCGATCTGGACCCCCGGCTCGTCCTGGACCCCGACGAACGTGCTCGGCCATGAACTGGGCCACGTGCTCGGCTTCCGCCACGAGCACACCCGCCCGGAGGCCGGCACCTGCTTCGAGGACAACAACTGGCGTCCTCTGACGCCGTACGACTCCTCGTCGATCATGCACTACCCGCAGTGCAACGGATCGTCCGACGACCTGTCGATGACGAGCGTCGACACCGCCGGAGTCGTCTCCCTCTACGGGAACTGACACCGGTCAGCACGTCGGAATCAGCGGGGCCCGGTCGTTCGCGACCGGGCCCCGCGTTCGTCCGTCGTTCAGGCGGAGTCACCCGGCAGTTGCTCGCGCCCTCGCAGAGCCGCCGTGGCCCGCGGCCGCGGCTCACCGTCACGCAGGGGAGCCGGTGGCGCGATGGACGCCGTGGGCTCGGGGAGTCCGTACCGTCGGAACATCCAGCGGCGGGCCTCCTCGAGCGGATACGTATCGCCGAAGACGGCGGATTTCACGAAGACACCCTCGATCGTGCTGCGCAGCATCACCTCTTCGAGCGCCGGGTCCTCGGCCCCCCGCGCGCGGAAGAGGTCACGGACCGCGTCCTCCGCCGCGGTGGCGCCCGCCTCGTGCCGGGCCTCCGACTCCGCGAAGAGTCGATGCGTGGCCGGCTGCTGCTGCATCGCGAGCACCGCGCGCTGCAGCGGTATCGCATAGGCGGTGGCCGTGAGAGCACCGTCGATCACCGCGGCGAGCATCTCGTCGGGCGTGCCCTCGACGCGGGCGAAGCCGAGCACGGTCTCGAACCAGCGATCGATCACGGCGGCGACGAGTTGCTCCTTGCCACCGAAGTGATAGTTCACGAGCCCCTGGGCGACGCCGGCACGCTTCGTGATCTCGGCGATGCTCGCCCCTGCGACGCCCCGTTCGCTGAACGTCTCGATCGCCGCCTGCAGGATGTTCTCCCTGGCACGCTCGCGGGCCAACCGGTTCTGCTCGTCGGAGCGCGCCACGTGGCATCCACCTCCTGAGTCCCGCCGGTCCGTCTTTCGAAATCGCCCCCCTGCCGTATAGATTACTCACTGAATGTTCGTTCAATCTATGAACCGACACGGATTCACCCTTCCCAGGAGCACCCATGCACTCTTTCGCGAGCGTCGACTTCAACAGCGTCACCTCGATCTTCGAATGGCTCGTGAGCCAGTGGTGGGCGTGGACGATCGTCGGGGTCGTCGTGCTGTTCTTCCTCGTGATCTGGATCCTCCCGGCCGCCAAGGTCAAGGCCTCGCCCGAGCACCCCACCACCGGGGTCGAGGCCGATGAGATCGCGCTCGGCTTCCTGCAGATCGTGAACCTGCCCTCGGGCTTCTGGAACGATCCGACCGCTTCGCTCCTCGACGACCGCGAGAAGAAGGTCCTCGTCGACCAGTGGGGCGTGCACACACGAGACGAATGGCTCGCCAACATCGAGCGCCTGAGCACCGTCCGCCGCCGTCGCGAGGTATGGATGCTGTACCTCGCCGTACGCACCGAACTCGCCCAGCGCCTCGGTCGCACGCCGAAGGCCAAGGAATGGCTCGCCGCCATCGTGCAGGAGGGCGGCGACAAGCGCGATGCACGCGCTTTCGTCACCTCGATCGAGTACGCCGAGACCGAGGTGCGCAAGCGCGTGGGCAAGGACATCGTCACCCCCGGGCTCTTCGTGAAGACCCTCGATGGCTACGGCCTGGGTCAGGCCGTAGCCATGACGACCTGGGGTGTCGCGCTCGGACACGGCGACGTGGCTGAGGCGCGCGCGATCATCCACCGCATCAACGTCGAAGGGCGCCCGGCGTTCGAATCATGGGCCGACTTCGGCCTGAGCTACATCGTGGGACGTGTCATGCACTGGACGGACGGCAACGTCGATGAGAAGTCGTTCGAGAAGTTCGGCGACGGCTGGTCCGATTTCCAGGCCGCAGCGTCCGAGAAGCGCAACGGCCCGTGGGCGATGCTGTCATGGAGCCTGTGACCGTAGACCTGGACCCGCTGCGACGAAGCGCAGGACTCCGCGACATCCTCAACTACGAACGCATCTGCGGGATTCCGCCGCATCGGCGGTTCCTGGTGATCCTGGTGGTCGTGCTGCTGTTCGCCGCCGCGATGCTCACTGGGCTGTGGTTCCTCGGCCGCAGCGACATCCTCGCCGTCGCGCCGATCCTGGGCGTGTTCGTGATCGGATACACCGTGCTCGCCGCGGTCGGCTTCCTGTGGTGGGCGGTGGGATTGAGCCGGCGGGTGAAGGTCGCCGCGTTCGCCTGGCAGAACGGATGGGCCTACGCCGACATGCTCGAGCGCACCCGTCGCCCCGGCGCCGCGTTCGCCCGCGTGGTGCACGGGCGGGAGCGCGCGGTCATCGCCTGTGACGACACGCGGATGCCGTTCGAGTTGGGCATGCATCATTCGGTGTCACACGGGCAGGAGCGCGCCACGATCCAGCGCCCGTTCGCCTTCATCGAACTGCCGCTGCCGGCTTCCGTCCCGCACATCGTGCTCGCCAACCGGAAGCGCAGCATCGTCCCCACGCTCGGCCTCGGGCGTGGCGCCGCGCATGGATCTGGAACGCGAGTTCGCGAAGACGTTCCGCCTCCTCGTGCCGGAGGGCTATCAGCAGGACGCTCTCTACATCTTCACGCCGGATCTGATGGCCCGCGTGCTCGACCTCGGCTCCGGTGCCGAGATCGAGCTCGTATCCGACCGTCTCTACGTGTACCTGCCGTCCGGGACACGGTTCGACCGTGCCGAGACCATGACGGCGGCGCTCACCCTGGCCGAGGAGTTCCACCGCCGCTTCGCGGTGCGCACCGAGCTGTACCGCGATGACGAGGCGGGAGACCTCGCCGCCAGAGCAGGCGTGTCGGTCGGCCTGCGCGGCCAACGGCTGGGCGGTCGCGGGATCTCGGTGTTCGCGGTCGCCGGCACGGCCGCGGTGCTCCTACTCTCCGCCGGCCTCACCGCCTTCTCGCTGTTCGGCGGTGACGTCCTCAGCTCGCTCGTCAGCTGAGCCTCAAGACCCACGGCTGTGGGCCTGGCCCGGAGGGGGCGCCAGGGCCACAGCCGTGTTCATCCCCTCCGCGGACGCTCGCGCACCCCGACGCGGTCCGTCAGGACCCGGACGTGGTTGGTCAGGCCGAGGCCCGGATCACCAGCTCCGTCGGCAGGATCGTCGTGGTCGGCGGGTCCTCCCCCGCGAGCCGCGACAACAGGATCCGGGCCATGGCCTCACCCTGCGCGTACATCGGCTGGCGCATCGTGGTCAGCTGCGGGTCGGTGGTGACGGCGACCGAGGAGTCGTCGAAGCCGACCAGGGCGATGTCCTCCGGCACACGCACACCCGCCGAGCGGAGGGCGGTCAGGGCGCCACGGGCCATCAGGTCGCTCGCGACGAAGATCGCATCCGGACGCCCGCCGTCGAGCAGACGCCTGGCGGCCTCCGCACCGCTCGCCTCGCTGTAGTCGCCCTCCTCCTCGGCGTACGGGGCGAGGCCGGCATCCGCCAGAGCGGCGCGGAACCCCTGCACACGATCTTCCGAGGCGACCATCGTGAGCGGACCGGAGATCGTCGCGATGCGTGTGCGGCCGATGTCGATCAACCGCTGAGTGGCGTGCTTCGCTCCGGCGACGTTGTCGACGTCGACGACGTAGTCCCCGTCGTGACGGCGCACCGGGCGGCCGCCGAACACGACCGGCACGGCATCCGCGATCCGATCGACGAAGGCGTCGCTCGTGTGGTGCGAGACGATCAGCGCACCGTCCACGCCGCCGTTGCGCACGAAGCTGGTCATCTTGTCGCCGGGGTCATCGCTCGCGATGAGCAGGTTGAGCAGGTAGTCCGATCCGCCGAGCGCCCCGGTGATGCCCGCGACGATGGCCGCGAAGAACGGGTCGCCGAAGAAACGGGTGGTGTCCTCCGGCACGATCAGGGCGATGGCATGCGTCTGCCGTGAGGCGAGCGAGCGTGCGGCCCGATTGGGCACGTAGTTCAGCTCGTCGATCGCGGCGCGCACCGCGGCGAGGGCCTCCGGGCTCACGGCGGTCGACCCGTTCACGACCCGTGACACGGTCGACCGGGAGACACCGGCGGCGGATGCCACCTCTTCGATGGTCGCTCGGGGCGACATCAGCGTACGCACTCTTCCATCGCCCTATTCTCACCGGTTCACGGGTGCGACGACGACCGTCTCGCTCCGAGTCGCGCAAATGGTCGCATCTCGGCCCCGGATACGACCATTCACGCGATTCGAGGGGCGGGCAGCGGGGTCAGAGCGCCCGGGCCGCGATGATGCGGGCGTACTCCCGACCTGAGTCCTTGAGCGTGCGCTCCTGGGTGTCGTAGTCGACGCGTACGATGCCGAACCGCTTGTCGTATCCCCACGCCCATTCGAAGTTGTCGAACAGCGACCAGTAGAAGTAGCCGCGCACATCGACACCCGCCTCGGCGGCATCGAGCACCGCGCCCAGGTGCAGGCGCAGGAACTCGGTGCGCTCGGCGTCGTGCACGCGCGTCTCGCCGTCTTCGACCGACACGGCATCGTCGTAGGCCGCCCCGTTCTCGGTCATGTAGAGCACGGTGCCCGCGGGCTCGGCGTACTCGTTCCAGATCCGCTGCAGCACACGGGTGAGACCCTCGGGCTGCACCTCCCAGTTCTGCGCGGTGCGGGGCAACCCCCGCTCGACCGCGTGGATGCCGTCGCTCGACGGGTAGGGGCTGCGCCGCACGCGCTCGGTCTCGGGCTCCGCGGAGACCGGCCCCTCAGCCGGAGCAGTGCCCGATACGAGGTCGCCGTGGTAGTAGTTCACCCCCTGCGTGTCGATGTGCTGCGAGATCAGCTGGAGGTCACCGTCCTGCACGGCCGCCTCGAACTGCGCGACCGCGTCGGCATCGACCGCGCGGATGTCTTCGACGATGTCGGCGGGGTAGCTGCCGCGGTAGATCGGGTCGAGGAACCAGCGGTTGAACTGTCCGTCCACGCGACGAGCCGCATCGACATCGGCCGGATTCTGCGGGTCGGCGGGGTCGGCGACCGTGTGGTTCAGGGTGATGCCGAGGTTGAGCGAAGCGTCGCGTCTGCGGAACTCCTGCACGGTCGTGCCGTGTGCGAGAAGCAGGTGGTGCGAGGCGAGCAGCCCCTCCGCGATGCTGGTGTGCCCGGGCGCATGCTCGCCGGCAGTGTACGAGAGGAACGACGAGCACCACGGCTCGTTCAACGTGGTCCACACGTTCACCCGGTCGCCGAGCGCGTCGTGCATGGTGCCGGCGTACTCCAGGAAGCGATCGACCGTGTCGCGGTTCGTCCAGCCACCGGCCTCCTGCAGGGCCTGCGGCATGTCCCAGTGGTACAGCGTCAACCAGGGCAGGATGTCGGCGGCGAGCAGCTCGTCGACCAGGCGCTCGTAGAAGTCCACGCCCGCCGTGTTGACGGCTCCACCGTCCGGACGCACCCGTGACCACGAGGTCGAGAAGCGGTACGTCTGCAGCCCGAGCCGCGTCATGAGCGCGACGTCCTGCGGGTAGCGGTGGTAGTGGTCGCAGGCGACGTCGCCGTTCTCGGCACCGATCACCGCGCCCGGCTCGCGCGAGAACGCGTCCCAGATCGAGGCCGTGCGCCCGTCCTCGAACGCCGCCCCCTCGATCTGGTACGCCGCGGTCGCGGCGCCGAAGAGGAAGTTCTCGGGGAAGGAGCGGGTCATAGGGGTCATCCTTTCACCGCGCCAGCCATGATGCCACTGACCAGCTGACGCCCGGCGACCACGAAGAGCACGAGCAGCGGGAGGGTCGCGAGCACCGCGCCGGCGAGCACGATCGAGTAGTCGATGTAGTAGCCCGACTGCAGCTGGCTGAGCGCCGTCTGCAGGGTCGGGTTCTGCGGGGAGAGCACGATCAGCGGCCACAGGTAGTCGGTCCACGCCGTCATGAAGGTGAAGAGTCCGAGGATAGCCATGGCGGGGCGGGCTGCGGGGAGTCCGACGGTCAGGAAGGTCCGGAACTGGTTGGCGCCGTCCATACGGGCGGCCTCGATCAGCTCGTCCGGGATCACATCGACCAGGTACTGCCGCATGAAGAAGACGCCGAAGGCGGTGACGAGGGTCGGCACGATCACCGCGCCGATCGAGCCCGTCCAGCCGAGTTCGCGCATCAGCATGAACAGGGGGATGATGCCCAGCTGCGTCGGGATCGCCATCGTCGCGATCACGAAGATCATCAGCCCGTCGCGGCCCTGGAACCGGAGCTTGGCGAAGGCGTAGCCCGCGAGCGTGGAGAAGGTGACGACCGAGAGCGTGATGATGCCGGAGATCAGGAACGAGTTGCCCAGCGCCAACCAGAACGGGATCGCGTCGAAGACCTTGGCCGCGTTCGTGAAGAAGTTGCCCCCGGGGATCATCGGCAGCGTCTCACCGCGGGTGGCGTTCGTGCCGCTCGCGACGACGACCGACCACCACAGCGGATACACGCTGCCGATGATGAACGCGGCCAGGAGCCCGTATGTGAGGAAGCCGGGGCGGCTGCCGATCCCGGCGGTGCCGGACGATGCACTCCGGCGACGGCGGATCTTCTCGGGGACGCTCAGCGCCTGCGTGGCGGTCATCGCGCGTTCTCCTCGGTCGTGGTGGCGATCGTCGTTCCGGCGGCCGCCGCGGTCGCGGCCGCGTCGGTGGTGTGCGCGCGGCGGCGGGCCGCACGATTCTTCGGGGCGTCTCCGGTGGAGATCCGTCGGGAGATGAGGAAGTTGATCACGCCGATCCCGACGATCAGCAGGAACAGCAGGATGGCGACGGCCGATGCCTCCCCGAGGTTGCGACGGAAGAACGCCAGTTCCCAGAGGAACAGCACGGTGGTCTGGAACTGCCGGTCGCTGCCGCCGATGCCGCCGGCGGTCGACACGTCGAACAGGCGCGGCTCGGCGAAGATCTGCAGCCCGCCGATCGTCGCCGTGATGATGACGAAGATCAGGGTGGGACGGATCGTGGGGATGGTGATCGAGAAGAAGCGGCGCGCGGCGCCGGCCCCGTCGAGGGCCGCCGACTCGTAGAGGTCACGCGGCACGGCCTGCATCGCGGCCAGCAGGATGAGGGCGTTGTAGCCCGTCCAGCGGAAGTTCACCATGACGGCGATCGCGATGTGCGACAGCGCGGTGTTGTGCTTCCACTCCTGGTCCGCGATGCCGATGAGGTTGAGCAGGTTGTTGGCCAGACCGTCGGCCTCGTTGAAGATGCTCGAGAAGATGATGGCGACCGCGACCGGGGTGACCACGAACGGGATCAGCACGCTCATGCGCCAGAACGTCGGGGCGCGCAGGCCCCGGTCGAGGAGGTAGGCGATCACGAGGGCCACGGCCAGCTGCGGGATCGCGGAGAGCAGGAAGATGCTCAGGGTGTTGCCGATCGAGTTCCAGAACATCGCGTCGCCGAGGATCTCGACGAAGTTGCCGACCCCGACGAACTCGCCTTCGCCCTTGAGCAGGTCCCACTCGTGCACCGCCACCCAGACCGTGTAGAGCAGCGGGAACAGGCCGACCAGCCCGAACAGCAGGAAGAACGGCGAGATGTAGAAGTACGGCGAGGCGTTCTGGTCGAACCGTGAGACGCGGTGGCGCCAGGAGCGTTTCGGTGCGGCATCCTTCGCGGGGGATGCCGCGCGCTGCTGTTCCGCGGGCGGGGCGGTGAGTGTCATGGGGTGTCCTTGTCCCGGGGTTCCGAGGAGTTCCGGTCGCAGTTCCTGCCGCCGGCCGTGGGGTGGCGACGGCGGGAACTGCGACCGGAAGGGGGATGTCAGCCGACGAGGTCGTTCAGCAGACCGATGGCCTGGTCCCAGGCGCCCTGGGTGTCGGTGTCGCCGCGGTCGAGGCTGCTGAGCGCCGGACCGAAGACGTTCTCCTGGATCACCGAGTCATCGGCACCCTTGAACTGGGCGACGACGCCCTTGGCGCGCTCGGCGAGGATCGCCCCGGTCGGCGCGTCGTTGAAGAACGCGTTCGGCGTCGCATCCGCGGCGAGCGTCTCCTGCGCCTTGATCGTCGAGGGGAAGTTGCCCGCGGCGGCGGACTGCTTCACCTGCTGCTCGGGCTGCGTCAGCCAGTCGGCCAGCTCGGCGGCCGCCTTCTTGTGCTGCGAGGTCTCCGGGATCGACAGGAACGCGCCACCCCAGTTGGCCGCGCCGCCGGGGAACACATCGGCGAAGTCCCATCCGGTGGACGCATCGCCGCCGCCGGCCTCGACCTGGCCCTGCACGACGCCGAGCATCCAGCCCGGGCACACGAAGGTCGCGAAGGTGCCGTCGACGAACGACTTGCCGCCGTTCCAGTCCCAGGCCGTCTGTGCGGCGGACTGGCCGCCCTCGGTCGCGGCACCCAGCAGCTCGAAGCGCTCCTTGAGCTCGGCGTTGTCCTCGACGTTCAGCTTGCCGTCGGTCGTGTAGTAGCCCTCGTCGAGCTGGTTCACCATGGCGTTCCAGACGAAGCCGGAGTGGTCGTACCAGGCCTTGCCGGTCTTCGCGGTGTAGTCGGCACCGACCTGGAAGTAGTTCTCCCAGTCGCCGTTGAGGAGCTCGGCCACCGACTCGCGGTCGCTCGGGAGCCCGGCCGCCTCGAACGCAGCGCCGTTGTAGCAGATGCCGCTCGGGCCGATGTCGGTGCCGTAGCCGATGACGCGGCCTTCGGCGTCGGTCGCCTGGCCGTACTTCCAGTCGACCCAGTCGTCCTTGCGGTCTTCGATGCCGTAGTCGCGCAGGTCGACGAAGGTGTCGGAGACGTCCATGATCGCGCCGAGCCAGCCCTCTTCGACTGCGACGATGTCGCTGAGGCCGGAGCCGGCGGCGATCTTGGTGAACGCATCCGTGCGGGCGTTGCCGCCGGTGTCGATGTTGGTCGCCTCGATCGTGACGTTCGGGTGGGCCTTCTCGTACTCCTTGTAGAGATCTTCGTAGCCGAAGGTGCCGAACGTGGTGACGGTCAATGTGACCTCTTCATCGGCGCTCCCCTCCGTGGAATCGCCGGTGCTGCCGGAGCAGCCGGCGAGGGCGAGAGCGGAGACGGATGCCACGGCGGCAGTCACGAGGATCCGGTTGCGGGCACGTGTGTTCACAGTTCACTCCTTTGTGGTGGTCGTGCGGTGAGTGGTGCGTCGGGACGTCGTGGGAGCGCTCCCACGAACTGAGCAGTCACTCTATGGGAGCGCTCCCACGGTGTCAACCCAGCCGCCGCGGGGTACCCTTGGGCAGTGCCCGAAGCCACGCTCTCCCCTGCCCTCGTCCGCGCCGAAGCCCTGATCCGCAACGTGCCGGACTACCCGCAACCGGGCATCATCTTCCGCGACATCACGCCACTCCTCGCCGACGCCGAGGCCCTCCGCGTGACGACCGAGGCGATCATCGAACCCTTCGCCGGCCAGTTCGACGTGATCGCGGGCATCGAGGCGCGCGGCTTCATCCTCGCCAGCGCTGCCGCCATCGCCGCAGGCGTCGGACTCATCCCGATCCGCAAGGCCGGCAAGCTGCCGCGCCCCGCGGCATCCGTCGACTACGCCCTCGAGTACGGCACCGCCACGATCGAGATGCACGACGACCTGCCCCCCGGATCCCGCGTGCTGCTGATCGACGATGTGCTCGCCACCGGAGGAACCCTCGCGGCCGGACGCGAGCTCGTCGAGCGCCTCGGCAGCCATGTCATCGGCATCTCGGTGCTGTTCGAGATCGACGGTCTCGGCGGCCGCGAGGCGGTCGGCGACCTCCACACCGTCTTCCACTCCGCATAGCCCCCTCTCCCCCACGCCCCCACGCCCCCACGCACTGCTCGTCGGGTGCACGGGTACTCGGCGAGCGCACGGCATCCCCCCGCACACCGGCCGTGCACTCGGCGAGATGTCGTGCACTCGGCACCGAGGGGGCGGAGGAGCGAGGGGGCGAGTGGGCGGGTGAGCCGAGGGCAGTAGACTGGATGCGCCCGTCCGCCCGCGACTCTTGGAGCCGTCATGCCCACCATCGTCGTCGACGTCATGCCCAAGCCCGAACTGCTCGACCCGCAGGGGAAGGCCGTCTCCGGCGCCTTCGCCCGCCTCGGCGTCGAGGGCTTCACCGACGTCCGCATCGGCAAGCGCTTCGAGCTCACCGTCGAAGGCGAGGTCACCGACGAGGTTCTCGCCGAGGCCCGGCGCATCGCCGACGAGGTGCTCTCCAACTCCGTGATCGAGGACGTCGTCGGCATCGAGGTCGCGGAGTGACCGTCCGCATCGGCGTCATCACCTTCCCCGGCTCGCTCGACGACCGCGATGCCCAGCGCGCCGTGCGCATCGCCGGCGCAGAGCCGGTCGCCCTGTGGCACGGCTCGCACGACCTCGAGGGCGTCGACGCACTCGTCCTCCCCGGTGGCTTCAGCTACGGCGATTACCTGCGCGCCGGCGCGATCGCCGCGCTCTCGCCGATCATGAGTGAGGTCAAGGATGCCGCCGCGAAGGGAATGCCCGTGCTCGGCATCTGCAACGGTTTCCAGATGCTCGTCGAGGCTCACCTGCTGCCCGGCGGCCTGATCCGCAACAACCACCAGCACTTCGTGCGTCGCGACCAGAAGCTCACGGTCGAGAACTCCGACACCGCGTGGACCAATGCGTTCCGCACCGGCCAGGAGATCGTGATCCCGCTCAAGAACGCCGACGGCGGCTACATCGCCGACGAGCAGACCCTCGACCGTATCGAGGGCGAGGGGCTCGTGGCCTTCCGCTACGCCGGAGTCAACCCGAACGGATCGCTCCGCGACATCGCCGGTCTCACCAACGAGGCGGGTAACGTGGTCGGACTCATGCCGCACCCCGAGCACGCCACCGAGGCGGGCTTCGGCCCCGACACCGCTGTCGCCATGCGCAGCGGCATCGACGGACTCGACTTCTTCACGAGCGCCATCGCCGCGGTCGCCCGCGTCGCCGCATAACCTCAGGCCGGTCCGCCGTCAGGCGGGTCCGCCGTCAGGCCGGTCGATCCTCAGGCCGGTCCGCCGTCAGGCCGGTCGAACGGCAGGTCAGTCGGCAGGCAGGGTGAACGGATTGTCCCCCGCCGCCGCGAGCAGGTACCAGGCCGTCGCGCCCGCGTGCAGGCTGGCGTAGTAGAGGTCGCCGAAACCCGAGTCGAGACCGTCGTTCGAGGTCGCGACGATCCCCTTGCCGTCACCGTTCGGAGCATCGCGCTGCGCCAGACGGATGCTGCTCAACAACGTCTCGGCCCGGTCGGCGTCTCCCGGGCCGTCGCGGAGCGTGAGAGCGAGCGCGAGGTGTCCGCTCCCCTCGAACCAGGCCTTCGACACATCGACCTCGCTGATCGAGGGGCCCGTGTACGGGCCGTCGGTGGCGATCAGGTTCGCGAGCGTCCAGTCCAGCGCGGCGCCGTAGCGCGGGTCGCCCGTGGCGAGTGAACTCCACGTCTGCGCATCCAGCGGAATGGGACGGGTGTTGATGGTCGAACCGTCGAGGCCCGTGCCGGTGTCGACGTGGCCGTCCGCACTCTGCATGGCCGCGACGAAGTCGGCGGCGACCGCTGCCCGATCGGACCACACGGGGTCGCCGGTGAGCTGAGCCAATTGCGTGAAGAACCCCGAGACGTCACTGTTGTGCTCGGTGGACTTCCAGGTCAGCGACGTGCCGTCCTCGAGCTGACCCCCGGTGTACCCGTACGGGGCTCGGACCATGTCGGCCGTGTTGTCCTGGATCCACTGGCCCACCCGCAGCGCGCCGTCGAGGTACCGCGAATCTCCGGTCGCGTGCGCGAGACGCGCGAGAGCCAATCCGACCCACGCCTGGTTCCCGGTGAAGCTGCCGGCTCCGGTGATCTCCACCCGCCCCTCGCGGATCCCGTGCGGTTCGTACGACGCCCGTGTGCGGCCGTCGCCGATCGGGTCGTTCTCCTGCACGAAGAGCAGGGTGTCGCCGATCGCCCGCGCGCGACGGAGGTCGTCCGGAAGCCCCCTGGCGGTGTACGCGATGATCACGAGCGCATCGTCGTAGACGAACGAGGGGGTGAAGTCCCAGCTCGGAGTGGTGAAGAATCCGCCCTCGTAGCTGCGCGGCAGACAGTGTCCGGCTCCATCGCAGAACTGGTCGACGCGCGTATCCAGGAACTCGTAGGCCAGCGCGACGGACTGCGAGGGATCCAGGCCACTCGCACCGGATGCCTGGTCATCCGACGGGCGCATGACGCCCCACGCGGCAGGAGCCGCGCCCACCAGCACAACTGCGGCGACGAGCGCGGCGGCGACCGCCCACGGCGCCGATCGGCGCGAAGATCCGGACATCGAGACCCCTCGGTCTGAACCGCGCGCGGGTCCGCAGCACGCGGGTGACCGGCAGGTCACCCAACGAGCCTCGCACCCCGCATGCGCTCGCAGAAGCGGCGAAGGTCTAGAGATGGCTCTCCGATCGGCGAGTCCTCCGAACCGACCCGGCTACCGGTTCGCCGGTCCCCCCGGGAGGCGGAGCGGTACCTCAGGCGAGCGCCGGCGGCCAGACGCCGATGATGATCGCCATGACGACGACCGTGACCAGCTCGTGCGCGATGTTCAGCGTGGTGAGTCGGGTCGAGCGCCCCTCGAACGCGTCGTGCGTGATGAAACGGGCGGCCGTGAACCCCGCCCACAGCGTGACAGCGGTGACGACGGCGCCCCAGAAGTACGATCCGCCGTAGAAGTGCCACGCGATCGACGAGGCGCCGGCGAGCACCCAGGCCGTGATGAAGCTCACGATGACCGTGGTGATGATCGGCCAGGCCGCTGTGGCCGCAGGACGATCCATGTCGACGTTCGCGAGCTTCGACCAGCGCGTGCCGAACACCTTCGGGGCGTACCAGACCGAGCCGACGAGCATGCTCGACGCGGTGGCCAGCAGGACCGCCCAGTAGTTGATCTCGGGAACCATGACAGCCTCCACTCATCGGATGCCTCACCCTACTCCCCGCCTGCGATCGCACCGCCGGCGACACCGGCATGAGACCGCGACGGATGCCTGACCACGGACGCTCGACGATCATGCAAATGGCCGACCGTCATGCAAGTGGCGCGGCCTCGGCCGGCGGAATCCGCGGCACCGAACCGATTCGATCCCCGCTCTGGCATGAATGTAAGCGTTTGCACTAGCCTGTTCCCATGGCACAGCTTGAGCAGATCGCAGCCCCCGGTTCCGAGTGGTGGCGCAGCGCCGTCATCTACCAGATCTACCCCCGATCCTTCGCGGACGCCTCGGGTGACGGCATCGGCGACCTGCCGGGCATCACCAGCCGACTCGATGCGCTGCAGGAGCTCGGCGTCGACGCGATCTGGCTGAGCCCGTTCATGACCAGCCCGCAGCGCGACGCGGGTTACGACGTGGCCGACTACCGCGACGTCGACCCGCTGTTCGGCACGCTGGCCGACTTCGACGACATGCTCGAGGCCGCCCATGCCCGCAACATCCGCGTGGTGGTCGACCTGGTGCCGAACCACTCGTCCGACCAGCACGTCTGGTTCCAGCAGGCGTTGAAGGCCGGCCCGGGCAGCCCCGAGCGCGCGCGCTACATCTTCCGCGACGGCAAGGGCGAGAACGGCGAGCTCCCGCCGAACAACTGGGAATCCGTGTTCGGCGGCGGCATGTGGGAGCGCGTCGTCGAGGCCGACGGCACGCCGGGCCAGTGGTACCTGCACATCTTCGACGCCACCCAGCCCGACTTCGACTGGACCAACGAAGAGGTGCGCGAGGAGTTCCGCTCCATCCTGCGCTTCTGGCTCGACCGCGGTGTCGACGGGTTCCGCGTCGACGTGGCCCACGGCATGATCAAGGCCGAAGGCCTGCCCGACTACACGCCCCCGAGCGATGCCGACTCCATGGGCGGCGGCGAGTCGAACGTGCCGTACTGGGGCCAGGACGGCGTGCACGACATCTACCGCGACTGGCACAAGGTGCTCGCCGAGTACGACGGCGACCGCGCCCTGTGCGGCGAGGCCTGGATGCCGACGCTCAAGCAGACGGCCCTGTGGGTGCGTCCGGACGAGATGCACCAGACGTTCAACTTCCCGTACCTGATGACGCCGTGGAACGCGAAGGCCCTCGGCGACGTCATCCGGGAGTCGCTCGACGACTTCGGCGCGGTCGGCGCCCCGAGCACCTGGGTGCTCTCGAACCACGATGTGGTGCGCCACGCCTCGCGCCTCGCGCTGACGGCGGACAACCCCCAGGGCGAGGGCATCGGCCCGAACACCCCGAGCAAGCCCGACACCGCGATCGGCCTGGCCCGCGCCCGCGCCGCGACCACGCTGATGCTGGCACTGCCCGGTTCGTCGTACCTGTACCAGGGCGAAGAGCTCGGCCTGCCCGAGGCCATGGAGATCCCGGACGAGTACCGTCAGGACCCGACCTGGTTCCGCACGAACGGCGAGCGCTACGGTCGTGACGGATGCCGCGTGCCCCTGCCCTGGGAGGCCGAGGCTCCGGCCTTCGGATTCAACGACACCGGTCTCTCGTGGCTCCCGCAGCCCGCAGACTGGGCGGCCTACGCCCGCGACGTCGAAGAGGTCGATCCCGCATCGACGCTCGCGCTGTACAAGCGTCTGCTGGCCGCGCGCCGCGAGCACGGCTTCGGCAGCGGCTCGCTGGTCTGGGAAGACGCCGGTCCCGACGCGGTCGCCTTCCGACGTGGTGACGTGCACGTCGTCGCGAACCTCGGCACGGCGCCGATCGAGCTGCCGGCCGACGCCTTCGTGATGCTGCAGAGCCAGCCGTTCGAAGGCGCGTCGATCCCGGTCGACACCGCCGTCTGGTACACCACAGCGACGCAGGCCTGACACGCCCTTCCGGTCGCGATTCCTGTCGCTCACGCCCGCGTGAACCGGCAGGAATCGCGACCGGAGCACTTTCGACAGAGGAACACATGGCCAGCATCGATGAGGTCGCCCGGCTCGCCGGAGTCTCCACCGCGACCGTCTCCCGCGCACTGAGCGGACGCGGTCACGTATCGGAGTCCGCGAAGGAGAGGGTGCAGGCCGCGGCGCAGTCGCTCGGCTATGTCGTCTCGTCGCGGGCGTCGAGCCTGGCCTCGGGTCGCACCCGCAACGTCGGGGTGATCGTGCCCTTCCTCGACCGGTGGTTCTTCAGCACGGTGCTCTCCGGCGTCTCCGCCGCGCTCATGCGCGAGGGCTATGACATCACGCTGTACAACATCACTGCCGACAAGGACGTACGTCGGCACGTGTTCGACACCTTCCTGCGCCGACAGCGCGTCGACGCCGTGATCGCGGTGTCGATCGAGCTCGACGAGGACGAGACGCAGTATCTGCTCGACCTCGGACTTCCTGTGATCGCGATCGGCGGTCCGAACCCGAAGCTCGACACCCTCACCGTCGACGATGTCGCGGTCGCGCAACTTGCCACCGAGCATCTGATCAGCCTGGGCCACACCGATATCGCGCACATCGGGGCGAACCCGGAGTTCGACATCGACTTCCACATCCCGACCAACCGCCGCCTGGGGTTCGAGAAGGCGCTGGCGAAGGCGGGCATCCCCCTCAACCATGCCTTCCTCGAGCCCGCCGACTTCACGGTCGAGGGCGGCTACCGGGCGGCGAAGCAGCTGCTCGGCCGCCCGGGCCCCCGCCCGACCGCCGTGTTCGCGGCCTCGGACGAGATGGCCATCGGCGCACTTCTCGCGGCCCGAGACCTGGGCTTCAGCGTTCCCGAGGAGCTGTCGATCGTCGGCATCGACGGGCATGAACTCGGCGAGTTCTTCCGCCTGACCACGGTCGATCAGTTCCCGCTCGGACAGGGCGAGCGGGCAGCCGATGCCGTGCTGGCGAAGCTCGCCACCCCCGACGCCGTGCACATCCCGTCGGCGCTGCCCTACGAGCTGAACGTGCGCGGGACCACCTCCCGCCTGCTCTAGCGTTCACATAGGGTGGCGTCGCGCCAGGTGCGATAGCCGCCGTCGAGGTTGCGCGCGTCCACGCCTCGCTGCCGGAGGATCCGCGTGGCGATGTGCCCACGCAATCCGACCTGGCAGTGCACGATGACGGGTCCATCGGACACCTCGTCGAGCCGTTCTCTGAGCTCGTCGAGTGGCACGTTGACGGCGCCGGGAATCGCGCCGGCAGCATGCTCGGCCGTCGAGCGCACGTCGATAAGTGTCGCTCCCCCACGCTGCTCGTCAGCGAGTTCATGCCATTGGATGGTCGGAGTCGTGCCGGAGCGGGTGTTCTCGGCGACGTAGCCGAGGATGTTGACCGCGTCCTTCGCCGAGCCGAACTGCGGGGCGTAGGCGAGTTCGAGATTCGCGAGCCCGGCGGCCGTGATACCGGCCTGCATGGCGGTCGCCACCACGTCGATCCGCTTGTCGACACCGTCTCGCCCCACCACCTGCACACCGAGGATCACGTCGGAGGCCGGGTCGGCGAGCATCTTCATGGACAGCGTCTCGGCGCCGGGGTAGTAGCCGGCGTGGGATCCGGGATGCACATGCACGACGTAGAAGTCACGTCCTGCGGCCCGGAGCTGCCGTTCACTCCAGCCCACCTTCGCTGCGTCGACCCCGAACACGCGGACGATCCCGGTGCCGAGCGCGGGGCGCGCCGTCTCCGTCCTCCCCGCGATGAGGTCGGCCACCATGCGTCCATGTCGGTTCGCGAGGCCGGCCATCGTGATGAGAGCCGTGTCGCCGCCCACGAGGTCGAGCTTCTCGACGCCGTCGCCCACCGCGAACACGTCGGGGGCGCTCGTGCGGCACATCGAATCGACCGCGATGCCGCCGGTCTCACCGAGCCGGATGCCGGCACCTTCGGCGAGCGCCGTCTCCGGTACAACTCCGGAGGCATCGATCACGAGTTCGGCGGGGACGGATGCCCCATCACTCAGCGTGACCCGCCCGGATACGGCACGCACGACCTCGACGCCGAGGCGCACATCGACGCCGTGCGCGCGGACCTCGGCGGTGATCGGTGCGGCCATCTCCGCATCGAGCGGGGAGAGGAGGTGGGATCCCCGCTGCACCAGCGTCACGGATGCGCCGCGAGCGACGAGGTTCTCGACCGCTTCCAGGCCCGTGTAGCCTCCGCCGACCACCACCACCGGAACGCCCGCCCGCGAGAGCGCGGCGTCGATCGCATCCGCGTCTTCGACCGTCCGCAGACTGCGCGTGCGGATGCCCGAGGAGGGCTCGTTCAGACGGGGGCGCGCGCCGGTGGCGAGGATCAGCCTGTCGTAGCTCTGTGTGAAGCGGCGCCCCGAGTCGATGTCCATGACCTCGACGAGCTTCTGCGCAGTGTCGATTCGCGTGACATCGTGACGCACACGCACATCGAGTCGGAAGCGGCTGCGCAGAGATTCCGGCGTCTGCAAGAGCAGCGATTCGCGTTCTGCGATCACCCCTCCGACGTAATAGGGCAAGCCGCAGTTCGCGTACGAGACCTCGGGCCCTCGTTCGAACACCATGATCTGCGCGTGCTCGTCGAGGCGGCGCAGGCGCGCGGCGGCGGACATGCCCCCGGCGACCCCACCGACGATGACCACGGTGAGCGGTTGCACGGTGGTCATCGCCGGAACATCCGCGAGAAGAAGCCGCCCTGCGCCTGCTCCTTCGGGTGTCCGGAACACCACTGCGCGGCAGGCACCGTTCGCCGCACGGCGTCGACGTGCTGACCGCACCCCGCCCAGGTCGTCTTGCCGCAGGTCTTGCAACGGACCGCTCGGCACATTTTCATCGTCTCCTCACCGATACCCCCGTGGGTATCGGTCCCCACTATACCCCCGGGGGTATAGTGGGGAGTCCAGCCGACACCCAGGGAGCGACCATGTCATCCGCAGACGCCGACACCCAGCGCAGGATCGCCAACCGTCTCAAGCGAGCCCGAGGACAGCTCGGCGCCGTCATCGCCGCGGTCGAAGAGGGTGGCGACTGCCGGGCGGTGGTCACACAGCTCGCCGCCGTCACCTCGGCTCTCGACAAGGCGGGTTTCCAGATCGTCGCCTCCGCCATGAAGGACTGCATGACCGAGCCCGAGGCGGAGACGCAAGCGGCCACCGACACCCGTGGAGTGTCGATGGCCGAACTGGAGAAGCTGTTCCTCTCCCTCGCGTGACCGGCGGCGCGGGTCAGCTCGCGACGATGAGACCCTTCGTCGCCGTGCGGGCGGCCTCGAAGCGGCGCTGCACATCGGGCCAGTTCACGAGGTTCCAGAACGCCTTGACGTAGTCGGCGCGCACGTTGAGGTAGTCGAGGTAGTAGGCGTGCTCCCAGACGTCGAGCTGCAGCAGCGGGGTGACGCCGAGCGGCGCGTTGCCCTGCTGGTCGAACAGCTGGAAGATCACGGGACGCGCGCCCACGCTGTCCCAGGCGAGCACGGCCCAACCGGATCCCTGCACACCGAGTGCGGTCGCGGTGAAGTGGGCGCGGAAGGCGTCGATCGATCCGAAGGCGTCGACCAGTGCGGCCTCGAGCTCACCCTCGGGTGCTCCGCCGCCCTCGGGCGAGAGGTTCTGCCAGAACACCGAGTGGTTGATGTGGCCGCCGAGGTTGAAGGCGAGGTCCTTCTCGAGCTTGTTCACGTTCGCGAGGTCACCCGCGCTGCGGGCGGCGGTGAGCTGCTCGAGTGCGGTGTTCGCCCCCGTGACGTAGGCCTGGTGGTGCTTGGAGTGGTGCAGCTCCATGATCTTGCCCGAGATGTGCGGCTCGAGGGCCGAGTAGTCGTACGGCAGCTCGGGGAGTGTGTAGAGCGTGGTCATGACGTCTTCCTTTCAGTGGTTGTTGTCGTGTGGAAGTGCGTGGAAACGGCGATCGATGTACACCAGAGGGCGCCCGGAGAGACCAGGCAGCACCTCGATGACCTCGGCGATGACCACGGTCGACGAACCGACGGCGACCGTCTGGATCGGACGACAGCGCAGGGCCACCCTGGCCTCGGGGAGGTGCGGTTCGCCGGTCGGCAGCGTGGCCCATCCCTGCTCGGGCGTGAACCGCTCGGACCCGCTGACCGCGAAGCTCTGGGCGAGATCGGAGTGCTCGTCGTCGATGAGGTGCACCACGAAGGTGTCGGCACCGAGGATCGCTCCTGCAGAACCGGTGGCACGGGTCACCGAGAACACGATCGCCGCGGGATCGACCGCCACCGAGGCGACGCTGGACGCGGTGAGACCGACCGGCCCTTCCGGGGTGCTCGCGGTGATGATCGCGACTCCCGCCGGGTGGGTGCGGAAGGCGGCTTTGAGCGCCTCGCCGATCGGCGTGGGTACGGGTGTCGCGGTCATCGACCTGCCTCCATCATCTGCTGCTGCTTCGCATGTGCCAGCATCTCATCACGTTCGACGAGCTTCGTCCGCTCGCGACCGCGCTCCGCTCCGGCCCCGCGCTCGGCGGCGTCGATGCGCAGCCAGCCGTCGAGGTCGACCGCCTGCGAGAGATGGGCGATCGGATCGATGTCGCGCGCCTCGCGCTCGATCGCATCGAGGTCGTCGACGACGTGGCCGATCGTCTGCGCGGCATCCGACTTGGTCGACCCGATCAGCCCGACCGGGCCGCGCTTGATCCAACCGGTCGCGTACAGTCGCGGGATCGGCGCTCCGTCCGCATCGACGACGCGACCCTCGACGTGCGGCACGACGCCGCGAGCGGCGTCGAACGGCACCCCGGGAACAGGTGTCGAGCGGTAGCCCACTGCGCGGTAGACGGCTCCGACGTCATAGCGCAGCAGCTCCCCCGTGCCGACCATGCGGCCCAGCTCGTCGGATGCGGTGCGTTCCATCTCGATACCGGTGACCGCGTCCGTGCCGAGCACGCGCACCGGACGCTGCCGCAGGTGCAGGTGGATGCGGCGCGAGGCGGTGCGGCTCGCGGGATCGAGGGCTGCCCATTCGGTCATGGTGCGCACGACGATACGGCGCTGCGAGAACTGCGCCACCATCCGCTCGGCGTGCTCGTCGAGGGCGAGCTCGTGCGGGTCGACGATCACATCGACGTCGTCCTGCTCGGCGAGCTCGCGCAGCTCCATGGCCGAGAAACGCACATCGGCCGGGCCCCGACGGGCGAACAGGTGCACGTCCCGCAGCGGGCTGGCAGCGAGCTGGTCGAGCACGGCATCCGGGGTGTCGGTGTGGGTCAGCGCCGACGCATGCTTGGCGAGGATCCTCGTCACGTCGAGCGCCACATTGCCGGCGCCGAGCACCGCGACCGCCTCGGCGGCGAGCGGCCAGGTGCGCGGCGCATCGGGGTGCCCGTCGTACCAGGCGACGAAGTCGGCCGCGCCGAACGAACCGGGCAGGTCGATGCCCGGGATGTCGAGAGCGACATCGAGGTCGGCCCCCGTGGCCACGATCACTCCGTCGTACGCGGCACGCAGCTCGTCGATCCCGATGTCCACGCCGACCTCGACGTTGCACCGCAGCCGGATGCGCGGGTTCACGAGCACCTCGTGCAGGGCATCCGTGATCTTGCGGATGCGGGGATGGTCGGGCGCGACGCCGTAGCGGACCAGACCATACGGTGCCGGGAGCTTCTCGAACAGGTCGATCGATGCGGTCGGCACCCGGTCGAGCAGGATGTCGGCCGCGTAGATGCCCGCGGGCCCCGCGCCGACGACGGCGATGCGCGGTTCGGGGTTGGTCATGCGTGTTCCCCCTGTGGTGCGAGCGCGGCGATGATCGGGTGATCGAAGGCGAGCATCCCCGTCTTCGCGGCGCCTCCCGGCGACCCGAGCTCGTCGAAGAACTCGACGTTGGCCTTGTAGTAGTCCTGCCACTCGTCGGGCAGGTCGTCTTCGTAGAAGATCGCCTCGACCGGGCACACCGGCTCGCAGGCACCGCAGTCCACGCATTCGTCCGGGTGGATGTAGAGCGAGCGTTCGCCTTCGTAGATGCAGTCGACAGGGCATTCGTCGATGCAGGCCTTGTCCTTCACATCGACGCACGGCAGGGCGATCACATAGGTCATCGCGGGGTCTTCGTCCGGGTCACGCTGTCCTCATTCGTTCGTTCGGCCCGTCTCCGAGCCACCCCTCAACCGTAAAACCTCAAGTACACTTGAGGTCAAATCGAGGGACGGCAGACGGAGGGAGAGCACGCCGGATGAGTCCGCACGCACCAGACGAGCCACTGACGATCGGCGAGATGACCCGACGCACCGGGGTCGCCGCCTCCGCCCTGCACTTCTACGAGACGCTCGGCCTGATCGCCTCGACCCGCACGCCCGGCAACCAGCGCCGCTACGCCCGGCACATGCTGCGTCGTGTCTCGCTCATCACGGTCGCGAAGCGCCTCGGCATCCCGCTGTCGGACGTGCAGACCGCGTTCGCCGACGTGCCCCTGACCGAGACTCCGAGCCACGCCGATTGGCAACGGGCGTCGAGACGCTGGAAGCGCGAGCTCGAGAAGCGTCGCGAGGGCATCGAGCGCCTCGAGCGCGAACTGACCGGATGCATCGGATGCGGGTGCCTGTCGATGAAGGCGTGCGGCCTGCTCAACCCCGACGACGCCCTGGGCACCCAGGGCGCCGGCCCCCAGCGCCTGCGGGACTGACGCCTCTTTCCCGCGCGGACGGTCTCTGACATGATCGCGGAAACGCCATGAAGGGACACCGCCGATGAAGAAGCTCCCCACCACCGAAGAGATCGTCAGGATCCGCCGCGACGCGCTGCTCAACCGCGCCGTCGAGGCGTACAAGTTCTTCTACCCGACGGTGTCGATGGTGCTGAACTTCGAGTCCATCGAAGAGCTCGGGGCGCCCGCCAACCGCGGTCTCCTCATCCAGCTCACCACGCCGGACCTCGTCACCCTCACCCAGAACTCGGACACCCCCTACGGACTCGGGTTGGGCGACACGACCGACGGCCCCGTCGTCGTCGAGCTCCCCGCCGGTCCGCTGATCGGCGTGATCGATGACACGAACTTCCAGTTCGTCACCAACATGGGCGTCGTCGGCGAGGACGAGGGCAAGGGCGCCAAGTACCTGTTCGTCCCCCCGGGGTACGACGGACCCCTACCCGAGTCCGGTTACATCGTCAAGCACCCCCCGACGAACAGGTTCCTGATCTGCGCGCGCGCACCGTTCCCCGACCCGGAGAAGGGGAAGGCCCTGCTGCGCACGCTGAAGGTCTACCCCTGGGCCGACGCGGAGAACCCGGCACCGAACGTGTTCGTGGACATGTCCGACCGCAAGGCCGTCGCGAACCCCTGCGTGGTCGACGGAACCCTCGACTATTGGCATGCCCTCAAGCGCGCACTCGACATGGATGTGCCGTCCCCCGCGCTCTACAACCAGTACGGCATGCTCGCCGACCTCGGCCTGCGGGCAGACCGCCCCTTCGCGCCCGACGCGGAACTCGTCTCGATCCTGTCCGAGGCAGCCGAGAAGGCGAACGAGCAGCTCGTGGTGGCGGCGTTCGCCGACGACGCACCGGAACGGCTCGTCTGGCCTGACCGCAATTGGGAGTGGGTGGTCTACTCCGAGGGAGATTTCGGGTACTACGAGAAGAACTTCCTCAACCTCTCGGTGCGGGAGCGCTGGTTCTACCAGGCCACCCTCGAAACCGACAAGATGTTCATGCACAAGGAGGGCGCCGGCTCGCTCTATTGGCTCGCCGCGGTCGATGCGGACGGGGCCGCACTGGATGGGGCCACGTCGTACACGTTGACCGTTCCCGCACCCGTGCCCGCCGCTCAGTTCTGGTCTGTCACCCTCTATGACCTCGACACCCGCTCGGAGATCAACACCCCGCAGTTCAAGCCCGTGCTGACAAGCCTGCGCGACGACCTCGCGCCCGACGGATCCGGCGGGATCACCCTTCATTTCGGTCCCGATCGACCCCGGGATGAGGTGCCATGGCTGCAGACCACCCCCGGTTCGCAGTGGTTCGCCTACTTCCGGATCTACGGCCCAGGCGCCCCCGCGTTCGACGGCACCTGGAGGCCCTCCGACTTCCAGAAGGCCTGAACCGAGCACACCGGGTCGATCGCGAGGTGCGCTCGCCCGCCGCGGCGGGTCAGCGCACCTCGAAGTCGGCGGAGAGGAGCACCTCTTCGCGGGAGCTCGGGCCGACCAGCAGCTCGAACGCGCCGGCCTCGACGATGCGGTTGCCCGCGGCGTCGACGATGGTGCAGTCGGCGACCGGCAGCTCCAGGCGTACCCGCACGGATGCGCCGGGGGTGACGTCGACCTGGCGGAAGGTCTTCAGCTCCTTGTCGGTCCAGCTCACGCTCGTCACGGAGTCGCGCACGAACACCTGCACGGTCTCGCGCACCGGCCGAGTGCCCGTGTTCGACACCGTGACGTGACCGACGATCGTGTCGGACTCCCCCAGCGTCGTCGCCTCGAGCGTCAGGTCGGAGTACTCGACCGTCGTGTACGACAGCCCCTCGCCGAACGCCCAGGCCGGTGACTGCGTGAGGTCGGCGTAGCGGTCACCGTGCTGTCCGCGGATCTGGTTGTAATACGTCGGCTGCTGACCGACGTGGCGCGCGAACGAGATCGGCAGGCGCCCGGACGGCTCGGCCGCGCCGGAGATGATGTCGGCGAGCGCACGGCCACCCTGCATGCCGGGGTTCGCCGCCCAGATCACGGCGGCAGCCTTCGAGGCCGATGCCGGGAGCACGAGCGGCTTCGAGGCCAGCAGCACGATGACCACGGGCGTGCCGGTCGCGATGAGCGCATCGATCAGGGCGTTCTGCCCGCCGATGAGCTCGAGCGTCGCCGTGGAGCGCCCCTCGCCGACCAGCTCGATCCGGTCGCCGACGACCGCGACGACGACGTCGGACTCGGAGGCCGCGGCGACGGCCTCCGCGATCATCGCGGCGTCCGGCTCGCAGGCCCTCACGACCGGCGGACGCGGCTGCTTGTCGGGGAAGAACGGCCCCTGCGGGTCTTCTTCGAGAGTGAGGATGTCGGCGCCGCGGGCGTGCGTGACGGTCCAACCGTCGATCGCCTGCAGCCCGTCGAGCACGGTGGTGATCATCTCGCGCGGCTGACCGTCGAGCCAGCCCGCCTGCCCGGAGCCGCCGGCCCAGTCGCCGAGCTGCGTCTGCGCGTCGTCGGCGAGCGGACCGGTGACCGCGACCTTCAGCGCGGAGGTGGGATCGAGCGGCAGCACGCCGTCGTTCTCGAGCAGCACGAGCGAACGGCGGGCGACCTCGAGGTTCAGCTCGGCGTGCGCGGCACTGCCCACCACGGCGTCGAGTTCCGTGCCTGGCAGGCGCGGGTTCTCGAACAGGCCCAGCTCGAACTTCAGGGTCAGGATGCGGGCGGCCGCAGCGTCGAAGGCGTCCTCGGCGAGCATGCCCCGAGCGACGGCGTCGAGCGCACCCTCGAAGAAGGCCGGCGTGGTCATGATCATGTCGTTGCCCGCCCGCACGGCCGCAGCAGCCGCGTGCGTGATGTCGGGCTGGATCCGCTGCTCCCACACCATGCGCCCGACGTTGTCCCAGTCGGTGATGAGCGTGCCGGTGTAGCCCCACTCGCCGCGCAGCACATCGCTGAGCAGCCAGTCGTTGGTCGTGATCGGCACTCCGTCGGTGGTCTGGTAGCCGAGCATGAACGTGCGGCACCCCTCGCGGGCGACGCGCTCGAACGGCGGCAGGAACCAGGAGATCAGCTTGCGCCGTGAGATGTCGGCCTCACTCGCGTCGCGCCCGCCCTGGGTCTCGGAATACCCGGCGAAGTGCTTGGCGGTCGCGAGGATCGCGGTCGGGTCGTCGAGTCCGTCGCCCTGGTAGCCGCGCACCATCGCCGAGGCCAGCTCGCCGATCAGGAACGGGTCTTCGCCGAAGGTCTCGTCGATGCGGCCCCAGCGCAGATCGCGGGCGATGCACAGCACCGGCGAGAAGGTCCAGTGGATGCCGGTCACCGCGACCTCTTCGGCCGTCGCGCGGGCGACGCGTTCGACGAGGCCGGAATCCCACGATGCGGCCATGCCGAGCTGAGTCGGGTAGATCGTCGCACCGGGCCAGAACGAGTGCCCGTGGATGCAGTCCTCTCCCACCAGCAGCGGGATGCGGAGCCGGGTCTGCGCGGTGAGCTCGTTCGCCCGCAGGATGCGCTCGGGCGAGGTGTGCAGGATCGATCCGGCGTGACGGCGGGCGATGTGGTCGTCGATGTCGTCGCGGGCATCGAGCTGGAGCATCTGCCCGACCTTCTCCTCCAGCGTCATGCGGCTGAGGAGGTCGGCCACCCGCTCGGGGATCGAGAGTGCGGGGTCCTGGTACGGGAGCTGGGTGGTCAGGGTCTGAGAGGTCATCACTTCGTGTTCTGGGTCGAGTTCGGGGTCGAGGTCTTCGAGGAATCGGAGGCGTCCGGCGAGGTCGCCGACGTTACGGGATCGGAGGTCGTCTTCGGCAGGGGCACGCTGCGGACGGCCGTGACGGCGTCGTTCACGTTCAGCCCCTTCTTCTTCATCGCCCTGGCCCGCTCGCCGGCCGAGCGCAGGCGCGGGTTGACGTACTCGTCGATGCCGAAGTTGATGAGAGAGAGGGCCACACCGATGATCGCGATGCAGAGCCCTGCGGGCACGTACCACCACCACAGACGCGGGAAGGCGCCGTTCTGCTGCGCCCAGAACAGGATCGTGCCCCAGTTCAGATTGCTCACCGGGATCACCCCGATGAACGCCAGCGTGGTGAGGCCGAGGATCGCGGCGGTCACGGTGCCGACGAAGCTCGAGGCGATGAGCGCCATCAGGTTCGGCAGCATCTCGACCGTGATGATCCGGCGCAGCGGTTCGCCGTTCGCACGCGCGGCCTGGATGAAGTCGCGGTTGCGCAGCGACATGGTCTGCGCGCGCAGCACGCGAGCGCCCCAGGCCCACCCGGTGATGCCGAGCACCGCGGCGATCACGATCAGCGGCGGGTTCTCGAACTGCGAAGCGATGATGATGATGAGCGGGATGCCGGGGATCACCAGGAACACGTTCGTCAGCGCCGAGAGCGACTCGCTCTTCCAGCCGCGTACGTAGCCGGCGATCACACCGATGGTGATCGCGATGATCGTGGCGATGAAGGCGGCGAGGAAGCCGACGACGATCACACCGCGGGTGCCGTAGATGATCTGACTCAGCACGTCCTCCCCCATGTGGGTCGTCCCCAGCCAGTGCTCCCAGGAGGGCGGTTGCCGCAACGCCGTGCGATCCTTCTGCGTCGGCCCGTAGGGTGAGATCCACGGCGCGAGGATCGCGATGAGAACGAATACCCCGAGGATGATGAGCCCGGCGATCGACTTGGGGTTGCGGAACATCGCGAACGCCTGGGCGAGCTGCGACCAGAACGTCTTGCGAGGCGGAGCGCCCGCCGGTGGGGTGCGCAGGGTCGCGGTCTCCGGCATGCCGGAGACGACGGCCGACCCGTCGGGCGCGGTGCTCGCTGCGGTGGTGGGAACGGTCATGTCAGGACTCCATCTGGCGCGTGCGCGGGTCGAGGTAGGCGTAGACGACATCCGCGAGGATGTTGGCCACGAGCACCGACAGCGTGATCACGAGGAACACGCCCTGCATGAGAGCGAAGTCCTTGGCGTTGGTCGCGTCGAGCAGCAGCTTGCCGACGCCCGGATAGCTGAACACCATCTCCATCACGATCGTGCCGCCGACGATGAAGCCGATCGACAGCGCGAAGCTCTGGATCTGCGGCAGCACGGCGTTGCGAGCGGCATAGCCCCAGAGGACGCGCTTGTTGGGCATGCCCTTGGCCTGAGCCACGGTGATGTAGTCGTCGTCGAGCACGGTCAGCATCATGTTGCGCATGCCGAGCACCCATCCGCCGAGCGAGGCGACCACGATCGTCAGCGCCGGCAGCGTGCCGTGCATGATCACCTGGCCGATGAAGTCGAAGCTCCACTCCGGGGATTGACCCTTGTCGTACGCGTGCGATGAGGGGAACCACTTCAGGGTCGAGGAGAAGATCGCGATCGCGATGAGTCCGAGCCAGAAGTACGGGATCGTGTTGAAGAAGGTCGTCACCGGGATGATCGCGTCGAGCTTGCTGCCGCGCTTCCAGCCGACGACGGCCCCGGCGATCGTGCCGATCGTGAAGGAGATGATGGTCGCGATGCCGACGAGACCCAGCGTCCACGGGAGGGCGGCGGCGAGCACCTCCGCCACGGGCCGCAGACCGTGCAGGGTCGAGATGCCGAGGTCTCCGCGCAGCAGCATCCCCCAGTACTCGAGGTACTGCTGCCAGATCGACTTGTCGGTGTCGATGCCGAGCAGGATGCGCAGCGCATCGGCGGCCTCGGGGCTCACGTTGCGGTTGCGCGCGAGGTAGGAGCTGACCGCGTCGCCCTTCATGAGGCGCGGAAGGAAGAAGTTGATGGTGATGGCCGCCCACAGGGTGAACAGGTAGAAGGCGGCTCGGCCGGCGAAGAAGCGCCACGGCACACGTCGGCGTCCGCGTTCCGCCGCGGTGGCGGTGGTGCCGACCTCGAGGACGTCGCGGGCGACCAGGTCGTTGTCGTCGAGCTGGGGGAATGCGGTGCTCACAGGGTGCCTCCGTTCGATGCGGCCTGCGCGAAGAACGTGTCCGGGTCGGGGGAAGCGGATCGCAGTTCCCGCGTGTACGGGTCCTGCGGGTTGAGGATCACGTCGTCGGCGGCGCCGTACTCCACGACGCGGCCCTGGTTGAGGACCATGATCTCGTCGCTGAAGTGGCGGGCGGTCGCGAGGTCGTGCGTGATGTAGAGCACGCCGAGTCCCTCTTCGCGCTGCAGATCGGCGAGCAGGTTCAGCACGCCGAGGCGGATCGACACGTCGAGCATCGAGACGGGCTCGTCGGCGACGAGGAGCGAAGGGCGGGAGGCCAGGGCGCGGGCGATGGCCACGCGCTGCCGCTGGCCACCGGACAGCTCGTGCGGGCGTCGATCGATCACCGCGTCCGCGTCCAGGCGCACGCGCGCGAGGAGCCGGCGCACCTCGTCCTCCGTCTGCTTCTTCGGCACGACGTCGTCGAGACGGATCGGCCGCTCCAGGTGATAGCGGATCGAGTGGTACGGGTTGAGCGAGGCGAACGGATCCTGGAACACCATGCGCAGCTGCTGCCGGTACTTCCGGAGCCCCTTGCCGCGACGAGGGATGGGCGTGCCGTCGAGCAGCACCTCTCCGCTGGTCGGGGTCTCGAGCTGGGTGAGGATCTTCGCGATCGTCGACTTGCCGCTCCCGGACTGGCCGACCAGCCCGATCGTGCGCCCGGAGGTCAGGGTGAAGCTCACGTCGTCGAGGGCCTTGATCTGGCCCGCCCCGCGCACGTTGTAGGCCTTGGTGACACCACGGAATTCGAGGGTGGTCATCGCACCAGCACCCCTCTCTCCCCGGTGAGCCGGGGGAACGACGACAGCAGTGTCTTCGTGTACTCGTGCTCGGGCTGCGTCCAGATGCGTTCCGCGGTCGCGAGCTCGATGATCTCGCCCTCCCGCATGATCGCGATCCGGTCGCTGATCTCCAGGAGCAGCGGAAGGTCGTGGGTGATGAAGATCACCGAGAAGCCGAATTCGTGCCGCAGCTGCGAGATCTGCTTGAGGATCTCCCGCTGGACCAGCACATCGAGGGCGGTCGTCGGCTCGTCCATGACCATCAGCTGCGGACGCAGCGCGAGGGCCATCGCGATCATCACGCGCTGGCGCATGCCGCCGGACAGTTCGTGCGGGAAGGAGCGCACGCGCTGGCGTCCGACCTTCACGATCTCCAGCAGCTCCTCGGCTTCGGCGCGCCGCTGCTTGCGGTTCATGTCCGGGCGGTGGATCTCGAAGACGTCCTCCAGCTGCGAACCGATCGTCACCACCGGGTTGAGGGCGTTCATCGCCCCCTGGAACACCATCGAGACCTTGTCCCAGCGGAACCGCTGCATGGCATCCACGCCGAGCGCGTTGATGTCGATGTCGACCCCGGTCACATCGTGGAAGGTCACACTGCCGCCGGTGATGACCGCGGGTGCCCGCAGCAGGCGCTGCACACCGTAGGCGAGCGTGGTCTTGCCGCATCCGCTCTCACCGGCGAGACCGAGGATCTCGCCGCGCTGCAGTTCGAGGGTGACGTTCTTCACCGCCTCGACGGGCGGATCGACGTCGTACACGACCGAGAAGTCGCGCACGCTGAGCAGGGGGTCTGGCATGGGGGTGTCCTTCGTCGACCTGATCAGGGGAGCCCGCACCGTCACCGAGGCGGGCTCCCCTGCAGGATGCTGCTTACTCGGCGGGCTTCAGCTTCGTGAGGATCTGCACGATGTTCTGCTGAGTCGGGTCGGCAGACGCGTACGGATCCTCTTCCGAAGGCCATCCGACGTAGTTGCGGGTGTTGAACTCGCCCAGCAGCGGGTGTGCGCCCAGCGGGATGGCCGGCACCTGCTCGGAGAAGATCGTCTGCAGCGTGTCGACCGCGGCGGTGCGCTCCTCGTCCGACGAGGCGTTGGCGTAGGAGTTCAGCGCGGCCGTCGCCGTCGGGTCGTCGAAGCGACCGAAGTTGAAGCCGGCCTTCCCGTCCGAGATCCATCGCGGGTCCATGGTCGAGGTGTACAGGCCGTAGGCCGTGCCACTGTCCTCGAGCCAGTGGATGATCGCGGAGAACGTGCCGTTGTCTCGGGGATCGGCCCAGCCGCCCCAGTCGGGCATGTCGATCTTGACCTCGGCGCCGATGGCCTCCGTGACGTCTTCGGCGATCAGCTCCTGCGCGGTGTTCCAGTCGCTCCAGCCGGAGGGGACGGAGAGCGTGAACGAGACGGGTGCGCCGTCGGGGTCGATCAGCGCGTCGTCCTTCCAGGTGTACCCGGCGGTGGTGAGCAGGTCGCGGGCCTTCTCGGCGTCGACCGCGTACTCCTTGCCCTGGAACTCGGGCTGGATCTCGTCGTCGAGGATCGAGGAGAGTCCCGTCACCGACCAGACGGCCTCGCTGGCGCCTTCGCGGGCGATGTCGACGTAGGCGTCGCGGTCGATCACCCAGGCGAGCGCCTGACGGAAGGCCGGGTCGTCGAACGGCTTCTGCTGCAGGTTCATGAACAGCGTCGCGGAACCGGTGGTGGGAGCCGCCCAGAACTTGTTGTGCTCGGGATCGGCCGAGAGGAACTGCTCCTCGATCTGCGGGATGAACGCCTGCGCCCAGTCGGCGTCGCCGTTCGCGAGGGCCGTGGTGAGAGCCGTGTTGTCGCCGTACGAGACGTAGTGCAGCTCGGGCACAGCCAGGTCGCCGCCCCAGTAGTCGTCGCGGGCGTCGAGCGTGACCGACTCGGTCGACCAGTTCGAGAGGACGTAGGGTCCGGTGCCCACCAGGTCGTCGCCCTTGACGGGGTCGGTGGCCGGGTCGTCGAGGTTCTCCCAGATGTGCTTCGGGACGATCGGCACGTGCAGGGCGCGGGCCTGGTTGACGTACTTCGACGCGGCGAAGGTCAGCACGACCTTGTCGCCGTCGACGGCAGCGCTGTCGAGCTGGAGGCCCGCGGTGTCGAGGGCGGGGGTGGAGGCGAGCTCGTAGGAGTAGACGATGTCTTCGGCGGTGAAGGGCTCGCCGTCGCTCCAGGTGACGTCGGCGCGAGGAACGACAGTGAGCACCGTGTAGTCGTCGTTCCATTCCAGGCTGTCGGCGAGCCACGGAGTGACGCCGCGGTCGCCGGTCTGGTTCACGAGGGCGAGGGTCTCGAAGATCACCTTGCCGTAGCCGTACTTCGAGGCGGACGAGTCGCCGACGAAGGGGTTGTTGGATTCGGTGGTGATCGCGCCGTCGGGCTTCGCGATGGTGAGGGATGCGGAACCGGCGCCATCGTCGGATCCACCGCCAGCCGAGCATCCGGCGAGGGCCGATACGCCGAGGGCGGTGATCGCGGTCGCGGCGATCAGAGACTTTCTGAGCTTCATTGCTTCTCCTAGGGCACGGGTCTTTGTGCTGCGTCGCCGGAGGACGGGAGTCCACCGACTGTCGTGATTTGCTTACTGTCGAGAAAGTAAGCTCTCGTGAGGTTACCGAGTAGTAAGTTTGATCGCAAGCACAGCCCGACGATGGAGAGGAGGCCGCGGTGGTAGACAGCGACCAGACAGTGCGCGTGCGCCCGGCGACCCTCGCGAAACGCGAGCAGATCCTCAAAGCAGCCGTCGAGATCTTCGGCAACAAGGGCTCGACCAACGGCACTCTGGCCGACGTGGCCGAGCAGGTCGGCATCACCCACGCCGGCGTCCTGCACCACTTCGGCTCGAAGCAGAAGCTGCTGCTCGAGGTTCTCGCCTATCGCGACCAGGCCGACGTCGCCGAGCTCGCCGAGAAGCACATCCCGGACGGCCCTGAGCTGTTCCTGCATCTGGTGCGCACGGCGTTCGCGAACGAGAAGCGGCCCGGCATCGTGCAGGCCTATACGGTGCTGTCCGCCGAGTCGGTGACCGACGACCACCCGGCGCGGCACTTCTTCGAGGACCGCTACACGACCCTGCGTCGCGAGGTCACGGCGGCGTTCCACGAGCTGTGCGCCCAGGAGGGTGTGCGCGATCCCGACACGATCGCCGCAGCCGCCGCCGCGATCCTCGCGGTGATGGACGGTCTGCAGCTGCAGTGGCTCCTGCACCCCGACGTCGTCGAGCTCGGCGGAGCCAGCGAATTCGCGATCCAGGCGATCGTGAACGCCGTGCTGCACCCCGGGCCGGCGCTGCCGACGTACGTGCACCCCGCCTGATCCGTCGATCGCGGGCCCTCGGCAACGACCGCCGGCCGGGCTAGGCTCGGGCCATGACGATCGACCTCGAAGCGCTCTACATCGACCTGCACCAGCATCCTGAGCTCTCGTTCCAGGAGACGCGCACCGCCGGCATCGCCGCCCAGCACCTGCGCGATCTGGGGCTCGAGGTCGAGGAGGGCGTCGGGGTGACCGGCGTGGTCGGAGTGCTGCGCAACGGCGAAGGCCCGGTCGTCTGGGTGCGAGCCGACATGGACGCACTGCCCGTCGAGGAGCAGACCGGTCTGTCCTACGCGAGCACGGCGAAGGGCGTCGACCCCGCGGGCACCACCGTTCCCGTCATGCACGCCTGCGGTCACGACATGCACGTCACCGCCATGATCGGTGCGGTCGAGAAGCTCGTCGCCGAGCGATCCGACTGGTCGGGCACCCTCGTCGTGCTGATCCAGCCTGCCGAGGAGTACGGCGCCGGAGCGCGAGCGATGCTCGACGACGGGATCCTCGACCGCTACCCGAAGCCCGACGTGGTGCTCGGCCAGCACGTGACCCCGTTGCCCGCCGGCGTGATCGGCGTGCGCAGCGGCACGCAGATGGCCGCCTCCGACGGACTCACCGTCACCCTGCACGGCCGCGGCGGACACGGCTCACGCCCGCATGCCACGATCGACCCCGTCGTCATGGCCGCCGCCACCGTGATGCGCCTGCAGACCATCGCCTCGCGCGAGATCGACCCGCAGGGCGTCGCCGTCGTGACCGTGGGATCGATCCACGCGGGCCTCAAGAACAACATCATCCCCGCCGAGGCGAAGCTCGAGCTCAGCCTGCGCTATCCGAACGAGGAGACGCGCGACAAGGTGCTCGCGAGCGTCGAGCGCATCGTGCGGGCAGAGGCCACCGCCTCGGGCGCCGAGCGGGAGCCCGAGATCCGCACCGACCACACGCTCCCCGCCACCATCAACGACGAGGACGCCACCGTCCGGGTGACCGCGGCCCTGCAGCGCGCCCTGGGCGAGGCGGCCGTCATCGACCCCGGAATGTTCACCGGCAGCGAAGACGTCTCGTGGTTCGCCCGCGACGCCGGGGCACCCCTCGTGTTCTGGTTCTGGGGCGGCATCGACCCCGCCCGGTTCGCCGAAGCAGTCGCCGCGGGCCGCCTGGGCGAGGACATCCCCACCAACCACTCGCCGTTCTTCGCACCGGAGATCCACCCGACGATCGAGGTCGGCGTCACCGCGCTGTCGGCCGCGGCCCGGGAGTTCCTCGCGTAGAGGGCCGGGGCGATGCGCTCACCCCGGACATGACGATGGCGGGGACGACTTGGAGTTCGTCGAGTTGGTCACGTCGGTAGTGCTTGCGGGCTGATCCGTGCAGTTCAGGCAACGTGTGCCCACTCGCGCACCGCGGCGCGAATCGCCTCAGAGCGCGTGGCGATGCCCTCGGCCTCAGCGCGCGCCGTCAGGGCAGCGATGGTGGTTGCGTCGAGCCGGACCGGAATTACCACGCCGGGCCCATCGCCCACGGTCGGTCGACCTCGACGCGGCTTGGGAAGTGTCGACAGGTCATAGCCGGCCTCGGCCTCATCTGCCCACGCCTGGATCTGCTCGTCGGTCACGGGCCTGCCGTTCAACAGGTGCTCGCTCATGCCATTGGCGTATACGAAAATCACCGATTTGTGTATACGAATAAGAAGCCGTCGCGGCCCCGCACCGCGGATCAGCCTCCGAAGTCCCGAAAGCCGTCGGTCGATAGGCTTCGGCCATGTTGGTTCGAAGAGCGACAACAGCAGACATCGATCGGCTCAGCGCCCTCAACGCCGGGGTCCAACTGCTACACGCGGAGGGGAGACCCGATCTTTTCAGAGAGCCAGAACCGGAGGCGCTGCGTGCGTTCCTCGCCGAGCAGCTAGCTGAGGGTGCGATCGTCCTCATCGCGGACGTGGACGGCGCGGTCGGCGGCTACATACTCGCCGAGGTCAACGCGCGACCTGCGAATCCGTTCCGTCACGCGTCCAAGAGCCTGTATGTGCACCACATCGCTGTCGACCCCGGCCAACGGCGACAAGGCGTCGGTCAGCAACTGATGGACGCTGCCGTCGCCATCGGGCGCGCAGAGGACGTAGATGCGGTGAGACTCGATTCGTGGTCGTTCAACCACGACGCGCACACGTTCTTCGAGGCAATGGGGTGCACTCCGATCAACGTGGTCTTCGAGCGGCGTCTTCGCTAGTCGGCCGAAGCCGAAGGATCCCCGTTCCGCCGCACTGTCGGCCGGTCGAGGACCGTGTTGTCCCAGACCCAGGTCGCCCGCTCCTGCGGTCGGGCCTCCGCGACGTACAGACGCTGCCCACCGACGTACCGGCGGTTGGACGGCGCCTCCGGATCGGGGTCGTGGCTCCCCGGGAATCGGGCGTTGCCCCGGGGGACGCTGACCTCGAACGGCGCATGGACCCAGACCGTGGCATCCCACACGGCGGCGATTTCGGGGCGCTGGAGAAAGATCCCGTCGACGAGGACGACCCCCGTCGGAGGGACGGCGATCGGTGCAGGGTCGACGGGTTCGTCACGACCGACGTCCCAGACAGCCGGCGTGATCGCCCCGTGCGCGCGCAGGGAATCGACGGCACAGGCGCGGAACGCGTCGTATCGGTAGGAACCGGAGTAGAAGCCCTCCGGTCCTGTGCCCGCTGCGATGCGCTCGGCCTTCGGGCGATGGAATCCGTCGATGCTCACGCCGACGACCGGCCGGCCTTCGCGTCGTCGAGCCTGTGCTGAGAGTTCGTGAGAGAGATGCGTCTTCCCTGCGCCGTCGAAGCCGTCGAGCGCCACCAGGATCCGATCGTCTGGACGGAGACTCTCGATCTCGTCCCAGAGCTGCGACAGCACTGCCGAGCGTGATTGCGTGGTGCGCACGGGCCCGGTCAGCCGCCGATCGCGTTCATCCCGCGGGCCGGCTGCAGGAAGGAGGGGTCGTCGATCGCGTGCCCCGGCAGCTTGCCGTGCACGCACGAGCGCAGCAATGTGGCGATCTCGTCGGCGCGCTCCCCCGGCGCAGCGGCCGACTCGCCGCGCAGCAGCCCGGTCAGGTCGTACTCGGCGAGTGAGAAGAGGCAGTTGCGCAGCTGGCCGTCGGCCGTCAGCCGCAGGCGGTCGCAGGCGCCGCAGAACGGGGCCGTGACCGAGGCGATCACACCGACCTCATGCGGGCCGCCGTCGATCCGCCACTTCTCGGCGGGTGCGCCTCCCCGACCCTCGACCGGATCGAGACGCCAGCGTTCCCCGAGCGACGCGAGGATCTCCTCGCGCGTGACCATCGAGGCCCGGTCCCAGGTGTGTCCGGCGTCGAGCGGCATCTGCTCGATGAATCGCAGTTGCGCGCCGACGCTCATCGCAAACTCCACGAGGTCGACCAGCTCGTCGTCGTTGACGCCGCGCATCGCGACCGCGTTGAGCTTGAGCGGGCGGAGCTCGGATGCCGCAGCCGCAGCGATGCCCTCGAACACATCGTCGAGGCGGTCGCGCCGGGTCAGGTCGGCGAAGCGCTCACGATCGACCGTGTCGATGCTGATGTTGAGGCGAGTGAGCCCGGCATCGATCAGGGCCGGGAGCTTCTGGGCGAGGCTGATGCCGTTGGTGGTCATCGCGATCTCGACGGGGCCCTCCTCCCCCTCGATGCGGGAGATTCGCCTCACCACCTCGACGATGTCGGTCCGCAGCAGCGGCTCGCCGCCGGTGAGCCGGAAGGTGCGGATGCCGAGGGCCGCGGCCACTTCGGCCACCTCGACGATCTCGTCGGTGGAGAGGATGCTCGTGCGGGCGAGCCACTCGTTGCCCTGCTCGGGCATGCAGTACGTGCAGCGCAGGGAGCAGCGATCGGTGAGCGAGATGCGCAGATCGCGATGCACCCGGCCGTGCGTGTCGACGAGACCTCCGCCGATTCCTGCGAGAGAGGCGGCCTGCGGAGACGGATCGACGCGCGGCGCGCGCACACCGATCACGACCGGTACGGCCGCCATGGCGCTTCCCCACTCCCCGTCATCTTTTGAGAGTAACCCGCGACGACCGGGGCAGGGTCGGTTTCGTGGCGACGACCGGCAGATTGCCAGTGTCCGGAAGCGTCGGCGGCGACTTCGTCAGAGCACGGGCACGAAGCTCACGTGCGCGGGGTCTACCCGCAGGTGGACCGCATCTCCCGGCGCGAGCACGGCAGCGTCGGCGAGGGAGACATCGACGGCGCATCCCGCGGTCTGCACGCGCACACCGGCGAGGGTGGGCTCGAGTCGCGTGACCTCGGTGCGCCAGGCATCCGGATCCGCGGCGTCGACGACGCGCACGTGCTCGGGGCGGAAGACCGCAGCGAGAGGGGTGCCGTCGACTGCGGCGAGCGCGAGCGAGCCGGCATCCGTGGTCGTGAGGTGCAGATCTCCGTTCCGCCAGGCCCCGCCCGCGGCGACCCCCGCCACGCGATTGACCCCCGCGATCGACGCGACGAACTCGGAAGCCGGAGCCGACAGGACGGCGCGCACCGGTCCGCTCTGTGTGACCCGACCGGCCTCGATGATCACGAGCCGCTCCGCCAGTGCGACGGCATCCGCGGCATCGTGCGTGACCGCGATCGTGGTGATCCCGGCCAGCTGATCACGCAACATCTGTCGGATGTCGCCGGCCGTCGCCGGGTCGAGCGCCACCAGCGGCTCGTCGAGCAGCACCGCGCGCGGGGACGCGGCGAGCGCCCGGGCGACCGCGACGCGTTGCCCCTCCCCGCCGGAGAGCTCGCGGGGCATCCGTCCGCCGGCACCGCGGAGTCCCACGCGCGCGAGCCATTCGTCCGCAAGGTCGCGTGCCGAGCGGGCATCCGCCCCGGCGGCTCGGGGGCCGAAGGCCACGTTCTCGCGCACCGAGAGATGCGGGAACAGGCGTGCATCCTGTCCCAGCAGCACGATGCCCCGATTCATCGGCGTGGTCCGCACGCGGGGCGCGGACACGCGGTCGACCACGCGTCCCGCGACATCGATCTGCCCGGCGGTCAATGGCTCGAGTCCCGCGAGGGCCTGCAGCAGCGTCGACTTTCCCGCGCCGCTCGGTCCCATGACGGCGACCGTCTCACCGACCGCGGCCTGCACGGCGACCTCGACGGCGAAGTGCTCGCGCTCGACCACGATGTCGGCGCGCAGGCCCGGTTCGACGGCGGCGCGGCGCTCGGCCGGCAGGCCGTTCGCCAGGGTCATCGCGCCGCCCCCGGTCGCCAGCCGCGCACGAGCAGCAGCACGATGATCGCGGTGGCGAGCAGCAGCAGGGCGAGGGCGACCGCCGTGCCCTGCGACACTCCGGCACCGTTGAACGCGGTGTAGATCGCGAGCGGCATCGTCTGGGTGACTCCCGGCCGGTTCCCGGCGAACAGCGCCGTCGCGCCGAACTCGCCGATGGCCCGCGCGAAGCACAGCACGACGCCGGCGACGATGCCCGGCGCGGCGAGCGGCAGGGTGATGCGGCGCAGGATCGTCCATCGTCCGGCTCCGAGCGCTGCCGCTGTGCGCTCGTAGTCGACGCCCGAGGTGCGCACCGCGCCTTCGACGGCCAGCACCAGGAAGGGCAGGGCGACGAATGTCTGTGCCAGCACGACAGCCGGGGTGCTGAACGACAGGCCGAGCCCGCCGAGCCACCCCGCGCGCCCGAACAGGTAGAGCAGCGCGACGCCGCCCACCATGGGGGGCAGCACCAGCGGCACCGTGACGACGGCACGCAGCACCGCGGCCAGGCGGGGCCCGGAGCGGGCGATGTAGAGCGCGAGCGGCACCCCGACGACGATGCACAGCACGGTGGCCAGCAGGCCGGTGCCCAGCGAAAGCAAAAGCGCCGAGAGCGCAGCCTCCGACGTCACATCGGCGAGAAAGGTCGACCACTGCACCCGCGCCACGAGTGCGGTCAGCGGCAGGATGAGGAACGACAGTCCGATGAGGGCCGGAACAGCGAGCGCGCGCGGAGCGTATCCGCGTGCGCCGGTCACGCTCATGGAGCCCCGAAGCCGAAGTCCGCCAGGATCTTCTGACCCGCGTCCGACAGCACGAACGTCACGAACGCATCGGCCGCCTCGGCGTTCGGCGCATCGGCCAGCGCGGCGATCGGGTAGTGGTTGACGACGTCGTCGGCACCGTCGGGCACGATCACCTCGACGTCGTCACGTCCGATCACATCGGTGGCGTACACGAGCCCGGCATCCGCTTCGGAAGCGGCAACCTTCGTGAGCACGGCCGTGACGTTCTGCTCGAGACTGGCGGCGTCGACCGTCACGCCCGCCGTCGAGAGCAGTTTCGCGGCGGCCGCACCGCACGGCACCTCGGGCGCACACAGCACCGTGGTCACGTCGGCGAGATCGGAGAGGGTCTCCACCTCGCCCGGGTTGCCCGCCGGCACCGCGATCACGAGGGTGTTGGAGGCGAACAGCGTCGGATCGACCGCCACATCCGCCGCCTTGTCCATGTTCGCCTCGTCGGCGGACGCGAATACGTCGGCCGGTGCTCCTTCGAGGATCTGTGTGACGAGGGTCGACGAGCCGTCGTAGACGGGTGTGAACCGTACGTCGGGGTTCTCGGCGGTGAACGCCTCGCCGATCGCATCAAAAGCCCCGCTGAGCGATGCGGCGGCATAGACCGTGAGCTCTCCGCTCACACCGCTCTTCTCCGCCGTCGCCGACGGGGAGGGAGTGCTCGCGGCGCCACCCGCACAGCCGGTGAGGGCGAGCGCGGCGGCGGCGAGGACGGCGGCGGCGCGGAGCGTGCGGTTCATGTCAGCCTTTCGGTACTTCGACCACGACCTGGGTCGCCTTGACGGAGGCGGTGGCGAGCGCGCCGACCCCGAGGTGCAGTTCGCGCGCGGCCTCGGCAGACATCAGCGAGACCACGCGATGAGGACCGGATTGGATGTCGACCTGCGCCATCAGCCCGTCGATCTGCACCCGGGTGACGATTCCCACGAAGCGGTTGCGCGCGCTGGAGAGCACATCTCCGGCACTCTTCGCCTCCTCCGCGAGCGCGACGGCCCGTTCCGCGACGGCATCGCCGGGGATCTCGGCGGGCACGGCATCGGTGACCGGAAGCAGCCCCTGTTCGATCCAACGCCGGACGGTGTCGTCGCTCACGCCGAGCAGCTGCGCTGCGCGAGCGATCCGATACGTCTGCATGGAGAGAACCTACCGCAGAAGCGGAGATTTTCCTTGAAAATCTCCGAGTCTGCAATGATCCATACCCCTTCCGCTCCGCACGTCGACGGACCGTTCCTGTGTCCCCCGAATGGCCGATAGCGCGTGCGGCAGGGGTCGGCCAAGATGAGTGTCACCATGACGGCACCGAATCCACCGGCGGACGACCTCTCCGAGTTCGCTGAACTGATGTCCCACGAGCAGGAGTTCCTCTCCCCCCGTGATCGGATCGATCCGGAGGTGCGCCGAAAGCGCAGGCGGCGGGGGCTCATCATCACCGGGGCCTGCATCTTCCTGCTGCTGGCTGCCGCCGGCGGCTACATCGGGTGGGCGCTCACCGCGCCCGTGGATCCGCCGGCGGTGACCACGCAGACGCCGCAGGTCCCGGCCGTCGATGCGGCGGCGATCACCACGCCACCGGCGGGTGCGTCAGCGATCAGCATCGCCGGCGCGGACGCCTATCTGGGCGAGGGGGCGAGTGGCATCTGGTCGTCGAGCGGGACCGGCGAACCCCTGCCCATCGCGAGCATCACCAAGCTCATCACCGCACTCGTCATCCTCGACGCGTCGCCGCTCGCCTCCGTCGATGACCCCGGTCCCACCATCACGTTCGGCAAGGCCGACCACGACCTCTACGACCGGTACTACGTGCAGGGCGCCACGATCGCGCCGATGCCCACCGGCACGTCGATGTCGCTGCGCGATGCCCTGGCGGCCATGCTGATCCCCTCGGCGAGCAACTATGCCGAGGCGCTGTCGTCGCACGTCTTCGGGTCGCAGAGCGCGTTCCTGGGCGCGACGCGGGATTGGCTCGCCGCCCAAGGACTGACCGGCACGACCATCACCGAACCCACCGGCATCAGCCCGCGCAACACGAGCACGCCTGTCGATCTCGTGGCCATCGGAAAGCTCGCCGCCGCGAACCCGGTGATCGCCCAGATCGTCGCCACCCCGTCGATCACGCTCCCCGGAGCGGGCCTGCTCTACAACACCAACGGCCTTCTCGGCACCAGCGGGATCACGGGACTGAAGACCGGCACCCTCGGCGAAGGCACCTACAGCCTGCTGTACACGGCCACCCTCGTCGTGGGCACCACCGATCCGCTGGCCGTGACCGGCGTGATCCTCGGTGGGTCGTCACGCGATTCGGTGAACGCCGGTGTGCTCGCCGCCCTGGACGGTGTCCGCTCCGGCTTCCACGAGGTGCCCGTCGCCACCCCCGACCAGGAGGTCGGGACGATCTCGACGCCGTGGGGCTCCTCCGCCCGCCTGGTCATCGGCGAGGCGGCGTCGATCTTCACGTGGTCGGACACGCCGATCACCGTGACGATGGACATCGAGACGCCGCAGACCTATCGGGACGGCTCCACCGTGGGCACCGTCACCTGGACCGCCGGCCCGAACACGGTCACCGCTCCGGTCGAGATCAAGGGGAGCATCGAGCAGCCGTCCGAGTGGTGGCGCCTCACCCACCCGTCGCAGCTCGGTTCGATCGCAGACGCTCGACGCTGAGACCGATCGCCAGGATGCTGACCAGCACCCAGGCGACAGCACCGCACCACACCGCGAGCGTGCCGACGGCGACCAGCTCCCCGACGCCTGCGGCCCTGCCGAGGGCGATGGTCGCGGTGGCGTACATGCCGATCGGGAAGACGATGCTCCACCACCCCACGGTGAACCGACGCGCGCCCGGACGCGTGCGGAGATCGCGGATGCCGAGCCCCACGAGGAACGGGATGAGGAACGTTCCGAACGACCAGAGCGCCATCGCCACGACGGTGACCGCTCCCTCCGTGCCGGGGAGGACGGCGGAGTCTGCCGTCAGCAGACGCGCGGCGGCCAGTGTGGAGATCGCGGTCGATCCCGTCAGCACCCATGCGGTCGGCGCGACGTCGATCGCACCGATCTCCTGGCCGAGCAGCCGCACCGTCACCGCCGCCATGAGAAGCAGATACAGAACGATCCCCAGGCACCAGAGACCGAACGCCGCGAGGCCCAGCAGGGGGTGCCCTCCGGCGGTCGCGCTCGTCAGGACCGACAGCGACTGGGTGGCGACGACGAGGAGGAACCACCCGCCGTCGACCGTGCGGAGCAGGGGCCGCCGGGAGGCGTGCGTGACGAGCCACGGCAGCATCCCGTACGTCAGAAGCGCCCAGAGCAGCGCTTCCAGGGCGAGGGCGACGGGGAGGATCCCCTCGGCCCCGAGCGACGCACCCAAGGTGGCGGTGACCCCGGTCGCCGCCACGATCGTGAAGAACCCGAATGCGCGGCCCGGGTCACCGGCGTCACGGAGCACGGCGGCCGGCGCCAGGAGTACGCGCGTGACGGTGGCGATCAGCAGGAGCGCATACCCGCCGACGGCGAGCACGAACGCCACGGCCCCGATCGGGGACAGTCCGATCGCGACGAAAGAGGTGCCGACGATGCCGGTCGCCATCACGAAGGAGAATCCCGCGGGCGGAAGCCGTTCGATCATCGTGCGCACGGACATCACTCAGATCGACCGCCGGTACTCCTGCGGCATGCGGGCGAGGGTCCCCTGCTCCGCGCCCGTCTTCTCGCCGCAGCCCACCATCCGACACCTCTCGAAGATCGTCACCGATGTCGGCCGCGGTACCGCGCGCCTCTGCAGTCGAGGATGTCAGAACATCCGCCGCGGCACGATCAGGCGAGCCGCGACGTCGCGACCCGACGGGCATACGCTGAGTCCATGCAGCCTCTCGTCGCCCCCGCGCCCGTGCTGGAGCCGGAAGAACTCGTCCGCACGGCGCGGCACGCGGTGCTCGCCGGCATCGGCGAGGAGGGACAGCGCCGCCTCAACGCCGCTCACGTCACGATCGTCGGCGCGGGCGGACTCGGATCCCCTGCGCTCCTCGCCCTGGCCGCCGCCGGGGTCGGATCGCTCACGGTGATCGACGACGACGTGGTGGAGCTCACCAATCTGCAGCGTCAGCTCGCGCACCGGGTGGAGGACATCGGGACGCGCAAGACCGCATCGGCCGCGCGCGCGATCACCGCCCTCGCCCCGCACACCGTCGTGACCCAGGTCCCCGAGCGCCTGGATGCGGCCAATGCCGAGCGCCTGCTCACGGGCGCCCACGTGGTGGTCGACACGAGCGACACGTTCGCGACCCGTCGTGAGGTGGCCGCCGCCTGCGAAGCGCTCGGACTTCCCCTCGTGTGGGGAGCTGTGCAGGAGTGGCACGCGCAGGCCACGGTCTTCTGGTCGGACCCGCCCGCGGGAGAGCCGGTCGTGCTCGCCGACCTCTTCCCGGTCGACACCGAGGGCGAACCCCCCAGCTGCGCCCAGGTCGGTGTGCTCGGCGCCCTGTGCGTGCAGGTCGGCGGGATGCTCGCCGGCGAGGTGATCAAACTCGTGACGGGCGCAGGCGAGCCGCTGCTCGGACGACTCGCGATGGTCGATGCGCTCACGTCCCGGCAGCACGAGATCGTGATCCGCCCGGCAACCGCCACGACCCCGGAGGCCACCGCGGGAGCCCGCGCATGACCGGCCGCCGCACGGTCGAGGAACAGCTCGCGCGCGTGCTCGATGCCGTCCACGTCATCGAGCACGAGACACGGCCGGTGGCGGCTGCCGCGGGGCGCACGCTCACCGCTGCCGCCGCCGCCGCCCACGACATCCCCCTGTTCGACAACTCCGCCATGGACGGCTTCGCGGTACGAGGTGCGGATGTCGCCGACGCGTCCGAGGAGAATCCGGTCACCCTGCGCGTGGTCGCCGACCTGCCCGCCGGAGTCTCCCTCGATCCTGCTCTCGGCGTCGGCGAAGCCGCACGCATCATGACCGGCTCGCCCACCCCCACCGATGCCGACGTGATCGTGCCCTTCGAGGACACGGCCGGCGGTCTCGCCGACTCCCTCGGCGAGGTGACGGTGCTGCACGCCCCGGCCAAGCCCGGAGTGTTCGTGCGCCGACGCGGAGCCGACCTGCGCGCCGGCGACGAAGTCGTTCACGCCGGCGAGCGCCTCGGACCCTTCCAGCTCGCCGCCGCAGTCGCGGCCGGCATCGTCGAGGTCTCGGTGACGCGGGCTCCGCGCGTGGCCGTGGTGTCGACGGGCAGCGAACTGCTCGCGCCGGGCGAAGCCCCCGCCCGCGGACGCATCCCCGACTCGAACGGCCCCCTGCTCGAACAGCTGGTCGCCGCAGCCGACGCCGAGGTGGTGCTGGTCGCGCGGGTTCCCGACGAGGCCGACGCCGTCCGAGCCGTGACCGCCGAGGCCGTCGCGCGCGGAGCCGATGTGATCGTGTTCACCGGCGGCGTGAGCGCGGGCGCCTACGAGCCGGTGCGCGGGGCCTTCGACGGCGGAGGACAGGTCGAATTCGCCGCGGTGGCCATGCAACCAGGCAAACCGCAGGCCTTCGGGGTGCTCGAGAACGGGTCTCTGGTATTCGGACTGCCGGGCAACCCCGTGAGCGTGGCGGTGTCGTTCGAGGTGTTCGTGCGCCCCGCCCTGCTCGCGATGCAGGGGCGCTCCGCGATCCACCGACCGCGCGCCACGTTCACCGCCGACGCATCGTGGACGCCGCCGCCGGGCCGACGCCAGTACCTTCCCGCCGTCGTCGACCTCGCGGCCCGCACCGTCCGTCCGGCCACCGCCGGCGGATCGGGATCGCACCTCGCGGGCGGACTCGCCCGTGCGCACGCGTTCGCGATCGTGCCGGCCGAGGTCGAGACCGTGGCCGTGGGCGACGTCATCGATGTCATGCTGGTCGGATGAGCTTTCCTCACCTGGACGCGGCGGGCCGCGCGCACATGGTCGACGTGACCGCGAAGCAGCCGACCGTGCGCACCGCGACGGCCCGAGGCTTCGTCCGCTGCAGCCCCGACGTGATCACCGCCCTCCGCGATGGCACAGTGCCGAAGGGCGACGTGCTCGCCGTAGCACGCATCGCGGGCATCCAGGCGGCCAAGTCCACCCCCGCGCTGCTGCCGCTGGCACACGTGATCGGCGTGCATCGGGCGAGCGTCGACCTCGAGATCGTCGACGACGGCGTGCGCATCGAGGCGACGGTGGGCACCGCCGACCGTACCGGTGTCGAGATGGAGGCGCTGACGGCCGTGTCGGTCACCGCCCTCGCGATCGTCGACATGGTCAAGGGCGTCGACCGCGCCGTCGTGATCGAAGACGTGCGGATCGTGGCGAAGTCGGGCGGCCGTTCCGGCGACTGGGTCCGTCCGGGCGAAGCAGACCCCGGAGACCCCCGATGACGCGGGTGCGCTACTTCGCCGCTGCTGCGGAGGCTGCGGGAACCGACGTCGAGGAGCGCGGGGAGCGGTCACTCGTCGCCCTGCGCGCGGCGGTCGTCGCCGAGCATCCGGCCCTCGTCGACATCCTGCCGCGCTGCGCGGTGCTCGTCGACGGGGTGCGCACCGACGGCGACCTCGTCCTCGACGACGCGGACCTCATCGATGTGCTCCCGCCCTTCGCGGGTGGATGACCACACGCCGCCTGCAGGAACGCTGGCCGCATGCAGGACCGATGACCGGCGTTTCCTCCTGCACGCGGCAAGAGCTCATGCAGATGACGCGTCAGGATCGACGGCTGCCCCTGCGGCTCAGCCGCCGATGCCCTTCCACGACGACGTCCCGTCGACCTCGAGCTGACGCTTCCAGACGGGGAGGTCGCTCTTGATCGCCTCGATGACCGCCCGGCACACCTCGAAAGCCTCGGCACGGTGTTCGGAGGCGACCGCGATCACCACGGCCGCATCGCCCACGTCGAGGCGTCCGATGCGATGGCTCACGGCCACCATGGCGGGGGCTTCCGCGCCGGCACCGGCCTGCTCGGCGATCCGCCGCAGCGTCGCCTCCGCATCGGGGTGAGCGCTGTACTCCAGCCCGACCACGGGTGTCTCGGCGTCGGGGTCGTTGTCGCGCACCCGCCCGACGAAGGTCGTCACGGCCCCCAGTCGAGGATCTTCGACCGCGGCGAGGTGCGCGTCGAGATCGAGTCGCTCCTCTGATACCGCTGCGATGCGCACGTCGTTCATGAGTGGTCTCCGCCCTTCACCTGATCCAGGATGTGCCCGGCGACGCCGAGCACCACGGGGACGCCGGAGGCGACGGCCCGCGGCGAACCGGGAAGGTTCACGACGAGCGTGCCGTCAGGATCGACGATGCCGGCGAGCCCGCGTGACAGCACGGACAGCGGGGTGTCGGCGAGTCCGCTGCGACGCAGCTCCTCGGCGATCCCGGGGATCTCTCGGGTGATCACGCGCCGCGTCCCCTCGGGCGTCAGGTCACGCGGACCGACACCGGTTCCCCCGGTCGTCACCACCAGCCGGATGCCGCGGGCGACGGCCCGGCGCAGAGCGTCCGCCACCGAACCCGCGCCATCGGCGACGATCTCGGCGTCGGGACAGTGCCATCCGGCATCGCGGAGCAGGCCCACGGCGATCGGACCTCCGCGATCCTCGCGCTCTCCGGAGAATGATCGGTCCGAGACGGTGATCACGAGTGCGGGGAGCGGGCCCATGGCTCCCACACTAGGCCCGAGCCGCCGAACGCGCACGGCTCTCAGTTGACCCGGATGAGTGAACGCTGCCAGCCCGACGAACCGTTCGGTGCGATCGGCGCACGCTCCTGGATCTGCAGATCGCCGTTCTTGTTGATCGCACGCACGGCGACGTAGTGCGTGCCGGGCGTGGCATCCCACTCCATGAACCACTGCACCCAGGTGTCGTCGTTGATCGGGGTCGACAGCGTCGCCGGCATCCAGTCCCCGTCGTCGATGCTGACCTCCACGCGCTCGATACCGACCGACTGCGCCCAGGCGACTCCGGCGATCGGGATCTTCCCGGCGTCGACCGCCTCGCCGATCTTGGGGGTGTCGACGCGCGAGGCGAACTTGATCGGGGCCTCCGCGCTGTAGCCCCGGGGAGTCCAGTACGCCTCGTCCTGGGCGAAGGTGGTGACCTTGAGCTCGGTGAGCCACTTGGTCGCCGACACGTATCCGTAGAGGCCGGGCACGACCATCCGCACCGGGAATCCGTGTTCCAGGGGCAGGGGTTCACCGTTCATCCCGACGGCGAGGATCGCGTCGAGGTCGTCGTCCGTCAACGCCGAGAGCGGCGTGCTCGCGGTGTAGCCGTCGACGCTGCGTGAGAGCACCATGTCGGCACCGGACTTCACTCCCGCCTTCTTGAGCACGTCGCGCAACGGCACCCCCAGCCACTTCGCGTTGCCGACGAGCTCACCGCCGACCTCGTTGGAGACGCACGTGAGCGTGATCGCGTACTCGTCGAGGCCCATGTCGAGGATGTCCTGGAAGCTCATCTCCACACGCTGGTCGACCATCCCGTCGATCACCAGACGCCAGGTGTCCGGATCGATCGAGGGCACCGTGAGTGCGGTGTCGACGCGATAGAAGTCCTTGTTCGGGGTGAACAGCTTGCTGAGCCCGGGGATGTCGAGCTCGGCGCCCTGCGGCACGGTCACCGTGGTCTTCGGGGAGGGCAGCTTGAGCGCACCGCGGATCGCTTCGACCGATGACACCGCCATGCTCACGGTGCGGGCGGTGATGCCCACGACCAGTGCGGATGCCCCGGCGAGCGCGGCGAGGACGAAGAAGCGGCGGCGGTCGATTCCGGGGCGGACGGACTCTCCCTCGTCGTCGGCACGGAGGATCTCGTCTCCAGCGGTCGACGTGTCGCTCTTCCGTTCGCTCTCGACGCCGACGACGGAATCCCTCCATCCGCGCAGGCGACGGCACAGGAGCACGAGGACCAACGACCCCACGACGGTTCCCAGGACCGGGGGCAGGAAGGCGAGCGGAGCGACGGCGGCCCGGGTCACGATCGCCGCGGTCGAGAGTGCACCCGCGATCACGAGAGCGATCACGCCGAGCGGCGGCCGTACGAACTGCAGGATGCCGGCGATCGCCGAGGCGATCACCACGGCCAGTCCGAGGCCGGCGAGCAGGGCGATCTTGTCGTATTCGCCGAACGTGGCGATCGCGAACTCCTTGAAGGGCTGCGGCACGATGTCGATCACGAACCCGCCCACGGCGAGGATCGGACTGGCTGCGCGCGCGAAGAGCAGTGCGAACAGCTCGGCCGTGGCGAGGAAGACCCCCCCGCCGATCACGCCCGCGAGGGCGGCCCAGACGAGGAACCTCTTGCCACTGCGGCGCTGCACCATGGTCGTCTCCTGTCCGACGTCACGTCGACACCGTCGCCGGTGTGATCCCCCGTTGTTCGGAGCGGAACCACGATCGGATGGGACTATCCCGCGGCAGACGGGCTCGACGGTCAGAGGCGGCGCACGGTGACGGCCTCACGTCCTTGGAACTTCCGCAGTGTCCGCATGCATCGGGAGCACAGGATCTCGACCCGGCGCGGGTGGCCTTCGCCGCAGACGCAGTCGACCGTCACGCGCCACTTGGCCTTGCGTCCGCACGGCTGGTAGCCGTCGTCGTCGCCGTGATCGCACTCGCACCGCTGCCGGTCGCGATCGAGCCCGGCGAGGTCGTCGACGCGCGCGAACTCATCGACGTCGTGCTCGGCGTCCACGGACACGGCTTCCTGCGTTCTCACCACCCGCCGATGCTCCCAGCACCGCGGCTCCGTCGCAACACCGCCACGCAGGGAGCCGCCCGTCCGCAGCTTCTCCGGAGTTGTGGACGGGTGCTCGGCGCGTCTTCGGTCAGACCCCGACGACGCGCGGGCCGGTCGGGGCGTCCGGGACCGCCGGCGGGGCGTCCGGGATCGACGGCGGGGCAGGAGGGGGCGGCGGGGCGAGCTGACGCTGCGGCACGCCGTGCGCCTCCCGGTGCAGGCGCTCCATGCGACTGTCGAGCTCGGCGGCGGCATCCGCGGCATCCGACAGGCTGTCGACGAGATGCGAGGGCACCTGGTTCGAGAACTTGTAGTAGATCTTGTGCTCCAGGCTGGCCCAGAAGTCCATCGCTATCGTGCGGAACTGCACCTCGACCGGTACCGACAGCGCACCGGTCGACAGGAAGACGGGCACCTCGATGATCGCGTGCAGGCTCTTGTAGCCGTTGGCCTTCGGCTGCGCGATGTAGTCCTTCACCGTGCGCACCGTGACGTCGTCCTGCGCGGTGAGCAGATCGAACAGGCGGTAGACGTCGGCGACGAAGCTGCAAGTCACGCGCACACCGGCGATGTCGGTGATCTCCGCGCGGATGCGGTCGAAGTCGGGTTCGTCGATGCCCTTGCGGGCGATCTTCTCGACGATGCTGTCCGGCGACTTCAGCCGGCTCTTCACATGCTCGATCGGGTTGTACGCGTGGTCGTGCGTGAACTCGTCGCGCAGGATCGAGATCTTCGTCTCGACCTCGCGCATCCCGAACTCGTACTCGCGCAGGAACCGCTGCAGCTCATCGCGCAGCTCGCGGGCCTGGTTGATCGTGTCCTCGGTGACGTGAACAGTCGTCATGCCATCGACGTTACGGGTTCGTGATCGGAAACCGCTGTGGATCCCCGATGTCCTCACGATTCGCGAACGGGTTGACGCGGCCTCCCCCGCCGCCTAGAACGGAGCACATGACGACCGCAGGCGAGGACTGGACCGGGGCCTACATCGAGGCATGGAGATCGAACGATCCCGAGCGGATCGGAGCACTCTTCACGCACGACGCCCGATATCTCACGAGCCCCGATTCGGAGCCGCGCGTGGGGCGCGAGGCGATCGTGTCCGGGTGGATCGACGACGGCGATGAACCGGGCTCCTGGACGTTCGAGTGGGAGGTCCTGCACGAGGTCGGCGGCTTCGTGGTCGTCCAGGGGCGCACGGAATACCCGGCCGAACGCGACTACCTCAACCTCTGGATCATCCGGCTCGCTCCCGACGGGCGGGCGACGGAGTTCACCGAGTGGTACATGCCGCGTCCCCACACGGAGAGCTGAGCCCGCGGCGTTCATCGGACCCTCAGTCGGTCATGCGTCGCGCGGAGGGGAAGCGGATGCGGGCACGCTCGGCGCAGGGCCCGCGGCACCCGCCCGCGCGTCGACGAGGTGCTGTCCGGAGACGACGCCGGGAAGTCCGCGACCGTCACGTGTCGTGAACGGCAGCACGATCGCGGCGAGGAACAGCACTGCCGCCGCGAGGCCGAAGAACCCGCCGGGCAGCTGCAGCGCGCTGATCCCGCCGATGCCGCCCGCCCAGCGCAGGAGCCGCGCGAACGGTACGGGCAGGCGCGATCCCGCGTATCGGAGCTGCACCGCGATGTCGCCCACCGAGCGCCCGCCGACCAGGATCAGCACCAGGAACAGTGCTGAGGGGACGATGGTGGCGGCGGCGGATGCGAGGGCGCCGTCGAGCACCGCGGCGCGGTCGTCCACGACGAACTCCAGCCACACCTGCACGGTCACCCCGGCCCCCACGCTCAGGAACCCGTAGGCGAGGAAGTCGCACAGCATCGCGAGCAGGCGGCGGCCGCGGCTGACCGGACGGGGACGATCAGCGTCCGGGCTCACCTTCACGCCGCGCAGCGATCGCGGGACGAGGATCGCCGCGATGCAGCCGATGACCGCGCCGAGGGTGTTCGTCATGAGGTCGCCCACGTCGAAGAAGCGATACGCGCACGGGTAGACGCCCCACACGCCGGTCAGCTGCGTGGTCTCGACCAGCAGCGACAGGCCGAAGCCGGCGGCGAGCGCCGTGAGCACCCCACGACCGGCGAGCACTCGGACGAAGAAGCCGAGCGGCACGAACAGCAGCACGTTGAAGACCAGCTGCAGCAGAGCCGGCTGACGCAGCGGATTGCCCGGGGCCGCGAAAGCCTTCCGCACATCGCGCACGACCGACATCGGATCGGTGATCGCTCCGACGCAACGGATCGTGTCGGGGTCGGGCAGCGGCAGCAGGGTATAGGTCCAGACCGCCCAGAAATAGATCAGGGCCGACAGCCAGAGCAGCGTGCGTCCGAGGCCGAGTCGCCCGCGTCGGCGATAGCTGACCGCCACGAAGGGCACGAACAGGAGGATGCCGAAAGCCACCCCCATCGCGATCGCGATGAATCCGAGCAGCACCTGATTTTCCACCGCGTGCCAGTGTAGCTTTGCGCGTAAGGATTCCGTGAGGACCGCGCATCCCACCGTAGGGATTCCGTGAGGATCGCGTGAGGATGCCATCAGGAGGCGTAGTGTCGCCGGACGTGTCAGACGAAAACAGGGAGGGCGCGGACTCACCGCCGCTCGCCAAGCGCATCCTCATCGGAGAACCGCTGACGAGCCAGCAGGTCGACGACCAGCTGCTCCCGAAGCGGATGGCTCTTCCCATCTTCGCGTCCGACGCGCTCAGCTCGGTGGCCTACGCCCCGCAGGAGCTGGTGATGATCCTGCTGATCGGCGGGCTCACCTTCCTGTCGTTCACGCCGCTCGTCGCGATCGCGGTCGTGGTGCTGCTGATCGTGGTCGTGCTCAGCTACCGCCAGCTCATCAAGGCCTATCCCTCGGGCGGTGGGGACTACGAGGTCGCGTCGAAGAACCTCGGCGAGATCCCCGGTGTGATCGTGGCCGCGGCGCTCCTGGTCGACTACGTGCTGACCGTGGCCGTGTCGGTCGCCTCCGGTGTCGACAACATCATCTCGGCCGTGCCGGGGCTCGACCCGTTCCGCGTCGAGCTCGCCGTCGGCTTCGTGATCCTCATCATCGTCGTGAACCTCCGCGGGGTGCGCGAGGCCTCCCTGGTCTTCGCGATCCCGACGTACGTGTTCATCGGCTCGGTCGGCATCATGATCGTGACCGGCCTGATCCGCACCTTCCTGGGCGACGCCCCTGTCGCCTCGAGCGCCGAGTTCTCGGTGCAGGCCGAAAGCCTCGGCCAGGCGGCCGTGATCCTGCTGATCCTGCGCGCGTTCTCGAGCGGATGCTCCGCCCTCACCGGTGTCGAGGCCGTGTCGAACGGCGTTCCCGCCTTCCGCGCCCCGAAGGTGCGCAACGCCCAGTCGACACTCGTGCTGATGGGGTCGATCGCCATCTGCCTGTTCGCCGGCCTCACCGCCCTCGCCCTGATCACCGGGGTGCACTATGCCGAGAACCCGTGCGACCTCGTCGGCTTCGACTGCACGAATCCGCAGCCCAGCCTGATGGCGCAGATCGCCGCAGCGACCTTCGGCGGCGGCAGCATCGCGTTCTTCATCGTGCAGGCCGCGACCGCGTGCGTGCTGCTGCTCGCCGCGAACACCGCCTTCAACGGCTTCCCGCTGCTGGGCGCCGTGCTCGCCCGCGACGGCTACGCGCCGAAGTCGCTCAACACCCGCGGTGACCGCCTCGTGTTCTCGAACGGCATGATCCTGCTCGGCATCGCGGCGATCGCGGTGCTCGTGATCTTCCAGGCGAAGCTGACCACGCTGATCCAGCTGTACATCATCGGCGTGTTCGTCTCGTTCTCGCTCGGACAGATCGGCATGGTGCGGCACTGGCGACGCGTGCTGCGCGGACCGGTCGAGGGCACGAAGGACTCGGGGATCGACGGCGCCTCGGCATCCGACCGCCGCTCGGCGAAGGTCGGACTCATCATCAACTCCACGGGCGCCGCGATGACCGTGCTCGTACTGGTCATCGTGACGATCACCAAGTTCACGCACGGCGCATACCTGGTCTTCTTCGCGATCCCGATCCTCGCCTTCCTGATGCTGGGGGTGAAGCGGTACTACCGCGACGTCGAGCATGAGATCGCGATCGACGACACCACGAAGTTCGGTGCGACCGGCGACCTCGCCATCGTGCTCGTCAACCGACTGCAGAAGCCCGTCGTGAAAGCCATCGACTACGCGATCGCGGCCAAGCACGGCAAGACGCTGGCGGTGCACGTGGCCGTGGCCTCCGACGATGCGGCCCAGCTGCAGAAGGACTGGGCCGACCACCTGGTGCCGATCCCGCTCGTGATCGTCGAGTCGCCGTATCGCTCGTTCGCGCAGCCGGTGACCCAGTTCATCAAGCAGTACCGCGAGAAGCACGGCTCGTCCGTCGTGACGGTGTACCTGCCGCAGTACATCGTCGGCCACTGGTGGGAGTCGTTCCTGCACAACCGTCGCGCGCGCCGTCTCGCCAACCAGCTCATGCTCGTGCACGGGGTGTCGATCACTCTCGTGCCGTGGCTGCTCGACTCGTCCGAGCTCATCTACGGCCGCCGCTCCCGTCCGCTGCCCGGTCAGGAGCGTGCCGGTCGTCCGGTCGTGGTGGCCGGCCGTCGCGCCCACCGCCCCGCCGGCCCGCCGCAGGACGGCGCCCCCGAAGCCTGAGATCCGCCTTCCGGTCGCAGTTGCTGCCGCCTCCTCGGCTCGCGGGCGACAGGAACTGCGACCGGAGCGGGCTGAGCGACCCCTCAGGACCCGTCGAGCACGGCGCCCAGGATGCCGGCGGCCTCCGCGAAGCGGGCGGTGTCGGCGTTCGCGTAGTTGAGGCGCACGTAGGAGCCGGAGGGCTCCGCCGGGAACCACTCGGAGCCCGGGGCGATGATCAGACCGCGCACCTCGCACTCACGGACCACCCGCGCGACATCCGTCCCCTCCGGCAGCCGCACCCACAGGTTCAGGCCGCCCACCGGAACGCTCTCGACGTGCGCGGAGGGGGCGTGCGCGGCAAGGCTCGAGACCAGCAGGTCGCGGCGCGCGCGCAAGTGCTCGCGGAAGCCGCGCAGGTGCGTGCGCCACGCGGGCTGGGTGACCACGTCGAGGGCCGCGGTCTGCAGCACCCCGCTCACGTACATCGACTCGGCCGCGCGATCCGCGAGGATGCGCTCCCGCGCGGGTCCGCGCGCGATCACGGCCGCGACGCGGAGGGCGGGCGAGGCGCTCTTCGTGAGCGAGCGCAGGTACACGACGTGTCCGTCGTCATCGGACGCGGCGACCGGGCGCGGGTCGCCGTCGATCCCCAGGTCGTGCGCCCAGTCGTCCTCGATCAGTAAGGCCCCGTGCCGACGGACGGTCTCGAGCACGGCCTCCCCCGTCGCGACCGGCCACTGCGCGCCGGTCGGGTTGGCGAAGGTCGGCTGCGCGTAGAACGCGCGGGCTCCGGTCTGCGCGAACGCCCGCTCGACGTCATCCGGATCGGGGCCGTGCGGCCCGGAGGGGATCGGCACCAGCACGACGCCGGCCTGCGCGGCCGCGAGCATCGCGCCCCAGTACGTCGGCGACTCGATCAGCAGCGGCTGACCGACGCCGACGACGGCACGGAAGATCGAGCTCAGCCCGCTCTGGCTGCCGGAGATGATCAGCGCATCGCGCGCCGATGCGGGGGTGACCCCCGCGGGGGCGGAGGATGCGAGTTCCGCCGCGAACCACGCCTGCAGATCGGGAAGGCCTGCGGCGGGCGAACGGGTCAGCGCCGCGTCCGACCGAGCGGCACGCACCAGGGCCTGTCGCACGAGCCGCTGCGGCAGCAGGTCGACCGCGGGGTAGCCCGAGTGCAGTCCGATCGCGTCGGGGGCGACGGTGCGCTGCGTCGATGACAAGCGCAGAAGGCCCGTGGGCGGCGTACCGAGAGCTGCCGTCTGCCAGCCGTAGTCGGCCGTGCGCGCGGCGGGCGCGGCACGCACGAACGTGCCCGCGCCGGGCCTGGACTCGACCAGACCGAGTCGCACGAGCTGCTGCATCGCCTTCTGCACGGTGATCGGACTCGCGCCGTACTGCGCCATGAGCGCACGATTCGAGGGGACTCGCGCACCCGGAGAAGCGGATGCGATCCACGCGCGGACCCCGGCGACGATCCGGTCACTGCTATCCTTGCTCATGAAAGAACAGAGTAGCGTTATCGCTTCCACGCGGCCACTGCTATCGACGCGTGCCGGACTCTGGTGGGGGCTCCTCGGCGTCCTCGCCTTCTCGTTCACCCTCCCGTTCACACGCATCGCGATCGGCGGGCTCTCACCGCTGTTCATCGGCTCCGGGCGCGCGGTCGTCGCCGCCCTCCTCGCCGGTGCCGCACTCGCGATCACGCGTCAGCGCCCGCCCACGACGATCCAATGGGTGCGGCTCGCGATCGTCGCCGGCGGGGTCGTCGCCGGTTTCCCGCTGCTGACCTCGTTCGCGCTGACCACGACCCCGGCCAGCCACGGCGCGGTCGTGATCGGCCTGCTACCCGCCGCCACCGCGGTGGCCGTCGTGCTCCGCACCCGGGAACGGCCCGCCCGATCCTTCTGGGTCTTCGCGATACTCGGCGCGGTGGCCGCCGTCGTGTTCGCCGCGCTGCAGAACGGCGGACTCGGCTCCCTCACCGGCGCCGACCTGCTGCTGTTCGGGGCCGTGCTCGCCGCCGCGATCGGCTACGCGGAGGGCGGTCTGCTCGCCCGCGAACTCGGATCCTGGCAGACGGTCTCCTGGGCACTGATCGTCGTCGCTCCCCTGATGGCCGTGCTGACCGTGGTGTCGGCACTCGAGCAGCCGCCCGCCGCGACGCCCGTGCAATGGCTCGCGTTCGCCTACCTCGCGGCGGTGAGCATGTTCCTCGGCTTCTTCGCCTGGTACCGCGGTCTCGCGATCGGCCCGATGGCGCAGGTGAGCCAGATCCAGCTCGTCCAACCGGTGATGAGCATCGCGTGGGCCGCGCTCCTCCTCCACGAACAGATCGGTTGGGCGACCGCCGTCGGCGGACTCGCCGTGATCGCCTGCGCCACCCTCGCGGTGCGCACCCGTCTGACCGACCGCCGAAGAGAGGAATCCTGATGCGCCACACGCCCCGCTACCTGATGACCGATCCCGACGAGGTCAAGCGCCTCATCCGCGGGAACCCCTGGGCGACGTTCGTCTCCCCGGCCAGCGGCGGCCTGGTCGCCTCGCACTATCCCGCGCTGCTGATGGAGGACGACGACGACATCGTGATCGCGAGCCACTTCGGGCGCCCGGACGAGCAGCTCCACGAACTCGGCCGGCATGAAGTGCTCGTGATCATCCAGGGACCGCATGACTACGTGTCACCGACACTGTACGCACCGGGCGATCTGGTCCCGACGTGGAACCACGTGACCGCGCACCTGTACGGCATCCCCGAGATCCTGAGCGAAGAGGAGAACTACGCCATGCTCTCGCGGCTGACCGACCACTTCGAGGATCATCAGCAGCACGGCCGACACCTGTCGGAGGACGAGGAGGGCACCCGCCGCGCCGCCAAGGGCACGGTCGGACTGCGGATGCGCGTGACCCGCTTCGATGCGCGAGCCAAACTCAGCCAGAACAAGTCGCCCGAGGTGCGCGAGAACATCACCGCACGGTTCGCCGAGACGAACAGCGCGCTCGCGGAGGAGATGCGACGGGTCGGCGGGGAGACCCCGTGATCGACGTCGCCGGCCGCGCCTAGGGTGGAGCGATGACCGACACGCGAACCCCCGAGCCGTGGCCCGCGCGGACGGCCCGGCTGCAGGTGCGCCCGTGCACGCCCGCCGACGTCGATGCGATGTGGGAGTGGCGTCGGCTCCCCGAGGTGAACCGGTGGCTCGGTGCCGCTCCCGACACGCAAGACGCGTTCCGTGAGCGGTATCTCGACCCCGAGCGGCTCGCCTCCCTGTACATCGTGGAGCTGCTGCCCGACGCCGAGGGCACCGCCCCGACCCCGATCGGTGACATCATGGTGCGGCGCGGCGACGGGTGGGCGCAGCTCGAGGTCGACGCCCGGGCGAAGGGCGTCGAGGCCGAGCTCGGCTGGGTTCTCGACCCCGCGCACACCGGGCACGGCTACGCGACAGAGGCGATCCGCGCGGTGATCGACGTGTGCTTCGGCACACTGGGCCTGCGCCGGGTGCATGCGGGGTGCTTCGCCGACAACGAGCCGTCCTGGCGCCTCATGGAGCGGCTCGGGATGCGCCGAGAGGAGTTCAGCCGGAAGACGGCTTTGCATCGCTCGGGCGAATGGCTCGACGGCATGAACTACGGCCTTCTCGCCGAGGAGTGGCCGACCGCACGCTGATCGAGGCCCCGTGACGGCTCACCGCTGGGGTGCGTCCTGCGCGGACGAGCGTCCTAGATGCTGGTCCAGCAGTAGAGGCGGTGGTCGGACGCCGCGGCGCGACGAGCGAGCGCGGCGAGGTCCCGCGCGAACGCGGCCAGCTGGGCCGGATCGGCCCCTTCGAGCTCTTCGGTCTGCGACCACGGCTCCGCGACCTCTGCCAGACGGACGTCGTCGGCGGCGGCGAGAGCGGCGGCCAGCGCATCCGTCACGGTGATGACGATCCGGTCGTAGTCGTCGCTCATCGCGAGGTTGTGGCCGGCACGCGGGTCGTCGGTCACCTCGTCGTACGGCGCGCCCGTCAGCAGCGCCTCGAGCGTGCCGAGCTGCACGACCGGGTCGATGCCGCCGAGCGTTCCGGCATCGAAGCCCGACTCCTCCGCGGTCGGCCCGCCCTCCACCTGGAGGACGGTGACGGCCCGCTCGTCGTTCGGCGCGGAGAAGTAGTCGTAGAGAACGCTCATGACCGACATCCTGTCAGGCCCGGCGCACTTCCTCTTCCGGCCCGCTCCCCCTTCCGGTCGCATTTCGTGCCGCCTCCGCGCCTCGGGGGCGGCAGGAGGTGCGACCGGAACGGAGCACTAGCCCGAGACGAGCCAGAGCACGAGCACGGCGGCGAGCACGGTCGGCACCGCAGCCACCACACCCCACAGCATGAAACGGCTCCATCGGATCGTGACGCCCAACGCGACGATCCGGTGATGCCACAGGAGGGTCGCGAGCGACGCCCATGGCGTGATGAGCGGACCGATGTTCACGCCGATCAGCAGCGCCATCAGCGCGACCGGATCCCCGGCGGCGGGCTCGAGCACCAGGTATGCCGGGAGGTTGTTGATCCCGTTCGCGCTCACGGCCCCGAGCGCGGCCAGCCGGAACAGGTCGCCGGGAGCGTCGCCGTTCGCGGTCGGCGAGATCAGGAAGTCGAGCAGGCCCTGCGCGTGCGCCGCCTCGACCAGCACGAACAGCGACGCGGCGAGCGCAAGCGCCTGCCACGGGACGAGCGAGAGCCGCAGCGCCCGGCGCCGCCGGACCGCGAACAGGCCGATCAGCGCGAGCGCGGCGACCGCGGCCGGGATCCAGACGTCGTGGGTCAGGGCGAGCAGAGGCATCAGCACGAGCAGGATGCCGGTCGCGCTCCAGAACAGCGTCGGGTCGGCGGGCCGCCGTGCCACCGGGGTCTCGTACGCACCGAAGACCGTGCGCCGATGCAGGATCGTCAGGATCGCGACGGGCACGAGGATGCCGACGAGCGTCGGTGCCCAGCTGAGCGCGAAGAACGCCGCGGGGCCGTCGCCGATGGCGGGGGCGGCGAGCAGGTTCGTGAGGTTCGAGACCGGGAGGGCGAGGGATGCCGTGTTGGCGAGCCACACGGTCGCCAGGGCGAAGGGAAGGGGTGAGACGCCGATGCTCTGCGCGAGGACGACGACGACCGGGGTGACGATCACGGCGGTCGTGTCGAGCGACAGGAACACCGTGCTCACCACGGCGAGCGCGACCACCAGCGCCCACAGCACGAGCACCCGACCGCGTCCCCAGCGGGCGAGTCGTTGCGAGACGACGTCGAAGACCGCGGCGTCGCGGGCGAGCTCGGCGACGATCGTGATCGCGACGACGAACCCCAGCACGGGCGCGATCCGCTCGCCCAATGCCCCGGCGTCGGAGCGCGGCAGGAACCCGGTGACGATGCACACGAGGGCGACCACGACCAGCCCGGCGACGACCCACGTCCCGGCGCCGATCCGCACTCTTCTGATTCCCACCTCGTGAGCATATGGCCGACGCGGGCCGTTCCGGTCGCACTTGCTGCCGCCCGAGAGCATCGGAAGCGACAGCAAGTGCGACCGGAACGAGATCAGGCGGGAGCGGAACGAGATCAGGCGGGAGCGGCGGGGACACGGATGCCGTGAGCAACCCGCATGCATCCGCGCGGAGGGCGTAGGGGAAGCGTGAGGATGGCGGCTGCCGGGGCCGTGCGGGAGTTGTATCGGATCCGTGCTCGACATCATCTACATCGCGCTGACTCTCGCGCTGTTCGCCCTCGTGTCCCTGGTGGCCAAGGGGGTGGAGCGGCTGTGATCGTCTTCGAGATCCTCGCCGCCGCCCTCGCGGTCGCCGCCGTCGTCTACCTCGTGGTCGCGCTCGTCGCGCCGGAGAGGTTCTGATGGACGCGACGATCTGGTTCGGCATCCTGCAGGTCACGGCCGTCGTGGTCGTGCTCGTGCTCCTCTACCGCCCCCTCGGCGACTACATCGCCCATGTCTTCACGTCGGCGCGCGACCTGCGGGTCGAGCGCGGCGTCTATCGGCTCATCGGCGTCGACTCGTCGTCGGAGCAGACCTGGCGCGCGTACGCCCGCAGCGTGCTGGCGTTCTCGGTGGTCGGCGTTCTGCTGGTCTACGGCCTGCAGCGACTGCAGGCGTTCCTGCCGCAGTCCCTCGGCCTCCCGGCGGTGCCGGAGGGGCTGTCCTTCAACACCGCCGCCTCGTTCGTGGCCAACACCAACTGGCAGTCGTACTCCCCCGAGCAGACCATGGGCTACACCGTGCAGCTCGCGGGTCTCACCGTGCAGAACTTCGTGTCGGCGGCGGTGGGCCTCACCATTGCGATCGCCCTCATCCGCGGTCTCGCTCGCCGTGGTTCCGCCACGATCGGCAACTTCTGGGTCGACCTGATCCGCGGTCTCGGCCGCATCCTCCTCCCGATCGCCCTCATCGGCGCGGTGGCGCTGCTCGCGGGCGGCGTGATCCAGAACTTCGCGGGCTTCACCGACGTCACCACGGTGTCCGGCGGCACGCAGACCATCCCGGGAGGTCCGGTGGCCTCGCAGGAGGCGATCAAGCTCCTCGGCACCAACGGCGGCGGCTTCTTCAACGCCAACTCGGCGCACCCCTTCGAGAACCCGACCGGCTTCACGAACCTGCTGCAGGTGCTGCTGATCCTCGTGATCCCGTTCGCCCTCCCCCGCACGTTCGGCCGCATGATCGGCGACCACCGCCAGGGCTACGCGATCGCCGCCGTGATGGGCACGATCTTCCTCGTCTCGACGTTCGCCCTCTCGGCGCTCGAGCTGGCCGGCCGCGGCACCGCTCCGGAACTCGCCGGGGCCGCGATGGAGGGCAAGGAGGTGCGCTTCGGCATCCTCGGCTCCACGCTGTTCGGCAGCGCGAGCACCCTCACCTCGACAGGCGCCGTCAACTCGATGCACGACTCGTACACCGCGCTCGGCGGCATGATGCCCATGCTGAACATGATGCTCGGCGAGGTCGCCCCCGGCGGCGTCGGCTCGGGCCTGTACGGCATGCTGGTGCTCGCGATCATCGCGGTGTTCGTCGGCGGGCTGCTCGTCGGCCGCACGCCGGAGTACCTGGGCAAGCGGATCGGTCCGCGGGAGATCAAGCTCGCGAGCCTGTACATCCTGGTGACGCCGACTCTCGTGCTGGCCGGCACCGCGCTGAGCTTCGCGATCCCCGGCATCCGCGCCGATGTCGAGTCGACCAGCATCCTGAACCCCGGCGTGCACGGCATGAGCGAGGTGCTCTACGCCTTCACCTCGGCGTCGAACAACAACGGCTCCGCCTTCGCCGGACTCACCGCGAACACCCCGTGGTTCAATACCGCGCTCGGCATCGCGATGCTGCTCGGCCGGTTCCTGCCGATCGTGCTCGTGCTCGCTCTGGCCGGCTCGTTCGCGGCGCAGCAGCGTGTGCCGGCGACCTCCGGCACCCTGCCCACGCACCGGCCGCAGTTCGTCGGCCTGCTCCTCGCCGTGACCGTCATCGTCACCGCGCTCACCTACTTCCCCGTGCTCGCACTGGGACCCCTCGCTGAAGGACTCGTCTGACCATGACCCTCATCACCACCCCCTCCGAACAGCAGGATGCTCCGGCATCCACACCCGCACAACCGCCGCGCTCCTTCGGCTGGTCGCAGCTCGTGCAGGCCCTTCCCGGGGCCCTGCGCAAGCTCAACCCGGCAGCGCTCGTGCGCAACCCCGTCATGCTGCTGGTTTGGGTCGGCGCCGCGTTCACCACCGTGCTCGCGATCGCCGAGCCGTTCCTGGGCGGCCCGGCCGACTCCGGCGGCACCGCGGTTCCCGCCCCCTTCACCTGGGGCATCGCGATCTGGCTGTGGCTCACCGTGCTGTTCGCCAACGTGGCGGAGTCGGTCGCCGAGGGCCGAGGAAAGGCCCAGGCCGCGAGCCTGCGCAAGACCCGCACCAGCACGATGGCCCGGCGTGTGGTCGGTTACGACAAGGCAGCGGATGCCGCCGCCGAGCACGCCGCGACCGCCCAGGTCTCGTCGGCCGAGCTGCAGCGCGACGACATCGTGATCGTGACAGCGGGCGAGCTGATCCCCGGCGACGGCGACATCCTCGCGGGCATCGCCACCGTCGACGAATCGGCCATCACGGGCGAGAGCGCGCCGGTGATCCGCGAGTCCGGCGGCGACCGCAGCGCCGTGACCGGTGGCACCCGCGTGCTGTCCGACCGCATCGTGGTGCGCATCACCTCGAAGCCGGGGGAGACCTTCGTCGACCGCATGATCGCGCTGGTCGAGGGGGCCAGCCGCCAGCGCACCCCCAACGAGATCGCGCTGAACATCCTGCTCGCGAGCCTGTCGATCATCTTCGTCGTCGTGGTGCTCGCCCTGAACCCGATCGCGTCGTACGCCGCCTCTCCCGTCAGCATCCCGGTGCTGATCGCGCTGCTCGTCTGCCTCATCCCGACCACCATCGGGGCGCTGCTCTCGGCGATCGGCATCGCCGGCATGGACCGTCTCGTGCAGCGCAACGTGCTCGCGATGTCGGGGCGCGCGGTCGAGGCGGCAGGAGATGTCACCACCCTGCTGCTCGACAAGACCGGCACCATCACCTACGGCAACCGCCGCGCCCACGAGGTGCTCGCCCTCCCGGGTGTCGACGGCCAGGAGCTGCTGCGCGTCGCCGCGCTGTCGTCGCTTGCAGACCCCACCCCCGAGGGCGCCTCGATCGTCGAACTCGCCGCCGCGAACGACATCCGGGTGACCGCACCGGAGGACGCGGTGGTCGTGCCGTTCACGGCGCAGACGCGCATGTCGGGCCTCGACCTCGCCGACGGCACGCAGATCCGCAAGGGCGCCGGCTCCGCGGTGCGGGCCTGGCTCGGGCTCGACGGCGACGACGTCGAGCTCACGACGCGCACGGATGCCGTGGCCGAGAGCGGCGGTACCCCGCTCGTGGTCGCCGTGAAGACGCCCGGTGCCGACGGTCGCGTCCTCGGCGTGGTGCACCTCAAGGACATCGTGAAGGACGGCCTGCGCGAGCGCTTCGAGGAACTGCGCGCGATGGGCATCCGCACGGTCATGATCACGGGCGACAACCCGCTCACGGCGAAGGCGATCGCCGCTGAGGCCGGGGTCGACGACTTCCTCGCCGAGGCGACGCCCGAGGACAAGCTCGAGCTCATCCGGCGCGAGCAGGAGGGCGGCCGTCTGGTCGCGATGACCGGCGACGGCACCAACGACGCCCCCGCGCTCGCCCAGGCGGACGTCGGCGTGGCGATGAACACCGGCACCTCGGCGGCGAAGGAGGCCGGCAACATGGTCGACCTCGACTCCGACCCGACCAAGCTGATCGACATCGTGCGCATCGGCAAGCAGCTGCTCATCACGCGCGGAGCGCTCACCACGTTCTCGCTCGCCAATGACATCGCGAAGTACTTCGCGATCATCCCGGCGATGTTCATGGGCGTCTTCCCCGGACTCGCGGCGCTCAACATCATGCAGTTGCACTCGCCGGCGTCGGCCGTCACCAGCGCGATCATCTTCAACGCGATCGTGATCGTGTTCCTGATCCCCCTGGCCCTGCGCGGAGTGAAGTACCGCCCGGCGAGCGCCTCGCAGATCCTGCAGCGCAACCTGCTGATCTATGGACTCGGCGGCGTGATCGCTCCGTTCATCGGCATCAAGATCATCGACCTCGTCGTCAGTCTCATCCCGGGCTTCTGACCCGGCTCGGAAAAGGAATCCAGACATGTCCTCCACACGCACCGCGGTCCGCACCACCGGTGTCGCCGTCCGCGCGATGCTCGTCCTCACCCTCGTGCTCGGTGTCGCCTACACACTCCTGGTCACCGGCATCGGGCAGCTCCTGCTCCCGTGGCAGGCCAATGGCTCCCCCCTTCCCGACGACAGGGGCAGCTCGCTGATCGGCCAGTCCTTCACCGATGACGACGGCGAGGCGCTCCCGGAGTACTTCCAGTCGCGGCCCTCCGCCGCGGGCGACGACTACGACGGCGCGGGCTCCAGCGGAAGCAACCTCGGCCCGGAGAACACCGACCTGGTCGCAGCGATCGCGGAGCGCAAGGCCGCGATCGCGGAGCGCGAGGGGGTCGACCCGTCGCAGGTGCCGGCCGACGCGGTCACCGCCTCGGGTTCCGGGCTCGACCCGCACATCAGCGTGGCGTACGCACTGCTGCAGGTGCCGCGCGTCGCCGAGGCCCGCGGACTCTCCACACAGGAGGTGCGCGACCTCGTGGAGTCTAGGATTCAAGGGCGGGATCTGGGATTCCTCGGCGCGGAGCGCATCAACGTCGCCGAGCTCAATCTCGCGCTCGATGAACGGGAGGGCGAATGACCGCAGCGCCACTTCGTCGATCTCACGGCCACTCCCGCCGGGGGCGGCTCCGGATACTCCTCGGAGCCGCCCCCGGCGTCGGCAAGACCTACGAGATGCTCGCCGAGGGACGACGCATGCTCGACGAGGGCCATGACGTCGTGATCGCGATCGTCGAGACGCACGACCGCGCCGCGACGCAGGCGCAGACCGCCGGAATCCCCGAGGTGCCCCGCCGGGTCGACCTCCACCGCGGGATCGCCCTGACCGAACTCGACGTCGACGCCGTGCTCGAGCGGGCACCCGAGATCGCCCTCGTGGACGAGCTGGCGCACACCAACGTCCCCGGCTCGCGCAACGCCAAGCGCTGGCAGGACGTGGACGAGCTGCTGGATGCGGGCATCGACGTGGTGACCACCGTCAACGTGCAGCACATCGAGTCTTTGAACGCCGTGGTCGAGAAGATCACCGGCATCGCGCAGCAGGAGACGATCCCGGACGCCGTGGTCCGCGCCGCCGACGAGATCGAGGTCGTCGACCTCGCCCCGCAGACGCTCCGTGATCGACTCTCGGCCGGACTCGTCTACCCGGCCGAGCGGATCGACGCCGCCCTGTCGAACTACTTCCGCCTCGGCAACCTCACCGCACTGCGCGAGCTGGCCCTGCTCTGGCTCGCCGACGAGGTCGACAGCGCGCTGCGCAGCTACCGGGCGGAGCAGGGCATCGAGGGCAACTGGCAGGCCAGGGAGCGCGTGGTCGTCGCCCTGACCGGCGGCCCCGAGGGCGAGACCCTGCTGCGCCGCGGCGCCAGAATCGCGGCCCGCTCCGCCGGCGGCGAACTGCTGGCGGTGCACATCACCGCGCAGGACGGCCTGCGCGACGAGACACCGGGAGCCCTCGCCGCACAACGCACGCTCGTGGAGTCGCTCGGCGGCACCTACCACCAGGTCGTGGGCGACGACATCCCCGCCACCCTGGTCGAGTTCGCGCAGGGCGCGGACGCCACGCAGCTCGTGATCGGCGTCAGCCGGCGCAGTCGCGTCACCGCTGCGCTGACCGGTCCCGGCATCGGCTCTGAGGTCATCCGCCGCTCCGGCGACATCGACGTGCACATCGTCACGCACGCCGCAGCGGGTGGGCGGATGGTGCTGCCGCGCATCACCGGCGGAGCCCTGGGCTGGCGTCGACAGCTGCTCGGTTTCGGCGTCGCGCTCGTCTTCGGACCGATCCTGTCGTGGATCATGTTCACGTTCCGCAGCCCCGAGTCGATCACCGCCGAGGTGCTCGCGTACCAACTGCTCGTGGTCGTGGTCGCCCTCATCGGCGGCATCCGCCCTGCGGTGTTCGCGGCGGTGCTCTCGGGCGTCACTCTCGACTTCCTCTTCGTCGCTCCGCTGTTCACGATCACGATCGCGCATCCGCTGCACGTGCTCGCGCTCGCCCTCTACGTGCTCATCGCGATCCTGGTCAGCATCATCGTGGACCAGGCCGCGCGACGGGCCCGCACCGCGCAACGCGCCGCCGCCGAGGCCGAGCTGCTCGCCGCAGTCGCCGGCAACGTGCTCCGCGGCGACAACGCCGTGCTGGCTCTGGTCAGCCGCACCCGAGAGGCGTTCGGCCTGAGCGGCGTGCGCCTGATCGCCCCCGACGGCGAGGTGCTCGCGAGCGACGGCGAACCCGTGGCCGACGGACGTGCCACGACCATCCCCGTCGGCGTCGTCCCCGGGGGCGGGCCCCGTGCGGTGCTGGAGCTGAACGGCGAGCCGCTCGCCGGACCCGAACGCCGCCTGCTGGATGCGATCGTCGCACAGCTCTCCGCCGCGATCGAGCACACCGATCTGCGTGCCACCGCGAGCGAGGCGGAAGCACTCGCCGAGACCGACCAGGTGCGCAGCGCCCTGCTGTCGGCCGTCAGCCACGACCTGCGCCGCCCCCTCGCCTCGGCGGTCGCCGCCATCGGCGGTCTGCGCGGTGCGCACGGACTGTCGGCCTCCGATCGCGAAGAACTGCTCGCCACCGCCGACGAGAGTCTCGCGACGCTGTCGACGCTGGTCACCGACCTGCTCGACGTGAGCCGCGTGCAGGCCGGCGTGCTCGCCGTGTCGTCGTCGCGGATGGACGCGGCCGGCTGCGTGCTCGCCGCCGTCGATGAGCTGGGGCTCGGGCCGTCCGACGTCGAGCTCGCCCTCGACCCCGACCTGCCGCCGCTGCATGCCGACCCCGTGCTGCTGCTGCGCGTGCTGGTCAACGTGATCGCCAACGCCCATCGGCACTCCCCCGAAGACGCACGGGTCATCGTCTCCACGAGCGCCCTCGGCGGCCGCGCCGAGATCCGCATCATCGACCGGGGCGACGGCGTCTCCCCCGAGCGGCGCGACCGCATCTTCCAGCCGTTCCAGCGCTTCGGCGACACCGACAACACGACAGGGCTGGGACTCGGACTCGCCCTGTCGCGCGGGTTCACCGAGGGCATGGGCGGTACCCTGACACCCGAGGACACGCCTGGCGGAGGCCTCACCATGGTCATCTCCCTGCCGCTGGCCGCAGGACTTGCCGACACGGAGGGCACGGAGTGAAGCTGCTCATCGCCGACGACGATCCGCAGATGGTCCGCGCGCTGAGGATCACCCTCGCCGCGCACGGATACGAGGTGGTCGTGGCTCCCGACGGGGCCGCCGCCATCGCTGCGGCCGCCCAGACCCACCCCGACCTCATCATGCTCGACCTGGGGATGCCCCGACTCGACGGCATCGAGGTGATCCAGGCGCTGCGCGGATGGACCAACGTGCCGATCATCGTGGTCTCCGGTCGCACGGGTTCGGCCGACAAGGTCGAAGCGCTCGACGCCGGCGCCGACGACTTCGTGACCAAGCCCTTCCAGGTCGACGAGCTGCTGGCGCGGCTGCGTGCGCTCTCGCGTCGCTCCATCCCGGCCAGCGGCGAGTCGACCGTGGCCTTCGGCGATGTGGTGGTCGACCTCTCGACGAAGACCGTGACACGGGGCGGCGCGCGCGTGCACCTGACCCCGACCGAGTGGCGGATGCTGGAGCACCTCTCCCGGCATCCGGGCGCCCTGGTCACGCGCCAGGACCTGCTGAAGGAGATCTGGGGCAGCGAGCAGGTCTCCGACTCCGGCTACCTGCGTCTGTACATGTCGCAGCTGCGCAAGAAGCTCGAGCAGGAGCCCGGCGCTCCCGTGCACCTGCTCACCGAATCGGGGATGGGCTACCGCCTGGTGCTCTGAGCGTCGGCGTCGGCGTCCACGGCGCGCGACCGGCGCAGGACCGCCACGACCCCGGTGATGACGAGCAGCACCGCCACGGTGATCGCGGCGATTGCGGTCGGCGTGCTCTGCGGTTCTCCCGTGAGCCGTCCGACGGCGAGCCATGCCAGACCCCAGGCCGTCGCGAGGGCGGGGGCGATGCGTCCGGTGATCCAGGCGGCGGCGGCTCCGATCACGAGGACGACGACCAGCACGCCGATCGCCCAGGCATCGGCGGCCTGCGCCCAGCTCTGCGGTGCGATCTGCGTGAGCCAGGCGGCGGTGTTGGCGACGGTGGCGATCGTGACCCAGCCGAAGTGCAGGCCGTTCGCGCCGTCGGTGAGGATGCGATCGGCGAGGCTGCGGGCGGGGAAGCGACCGAGCAGCACGATCACTCGAGCGAGCACGGCCAGCAGCGCCGCGATCACGACGACAGTGAGCCAGAGCGTCAGGAATCGTGCGGTCACCAGCCACAGCCCGTTCAGCACCATCGACGCGGCGATCCATCCGCCCACGGCCTGCTGACGCGGGTCCTGCCGCTGGGCGGGGAACGCCTGCCACACCGTGTACGCGAACAGGCCGAGGTATATCAGCGACCAGATCGAGAATGCGGGCCCCGCGGGCGCGAGGTACGAGCCCTGGGCGGAGAGGGCCCCGTCCTGCAGGTCATCGACGGACGCACCGCCGAATGCCCCCGCGCCGACAGCGGCCGCGATCACCATGAACGTCGCCGCCGCGATGATCAGCGACTGACGACCGATGCCCTCTGTGCGTGATTCCATGCTCCGCAGGCTACGAGACGCCCGCGCGCGACGCATCGCCCTTGACACCGGAACGGCATTTCGCTAACCAGGTTAGTCAAAACCCCCATCATGCCCGCCTCACGCGGAAGCTCGCGCGGAAGGATCAGGCGCGCGTGAAGGCCGCGTCGATCAGGACTTCGGCGGCTCCCCTGGCCTGCGCGGCCACTGCCGGGTCGGCCGAGATCGCGGCCGTGCTCTGCGCCCCCTCGGCGAGGATGGACAGCTGCGCGGCGAGCGCCGGGGGCGCGCCCGTCTGGGCGACGAGACCCGCCATGTACTCCTGGAACGAGGCCTTGTGCGCCCGTACGATCTCGGCAACCTCGGGATTCGTGCCGCCGAGCTCACCGAACGCGTTGATGAATGCGCAGCCGCGGAAGTCGTCGGCGCAGAACCAGTTCTCGAGATAGCCGTAGACGGCGAGGAGACGTGCGCGCGGGTCGCCGCCCGCATCCGCCACGGCACCCGACAGGCCCGACTCCCACTCGGCGTGCTTGCGTGCGAGCACGGCCACGACGATGTCGGTCTTCGACGGGAACAGCGAGTAGAGGCGGCGCAGCGAGACCCCGGCCTCCTGACGCAGCTCGTCCATGCCGACGGCCGCGTACCCCTTGCGGTAGTACAGCTCCTCGGCGGTGGAGAGGATGCGCTCGCGAGCCTCGTCTTCGGTCATGTCCAGAAGTCTACTTGACACGAGAACGAACGTTCTCTAGATTGGTCACATCGAGCGAGAACGACCGTTCTCACCGGAACCGAAAGGATCAGGATCATGGGTTACATCACCGTCGGCACCGAGAACAGCACCCCGATCGAGCTCTACTATGAAGACCAGGGATCGGGTCAGCCCGTCGTCCTGATCCACGGCTATCCGCTCGACGGTCACAGCTGGGAGCGTCAGACCCGCGAGCTCCTCGCTCAGGGCTACCGCGTCATCACTTACGACCGCCGCGGCTTCGGCGGATCGTCGAAGGTGAACACCGGGTACGACTACGACACCTTCGCCGCCGACCTGAACACCGTGCTCGAGACCCTCGACCTGCGCGACGTCGTGCTGGTCGGCTTCTCGATGGGCACCGGAGAGCTCGCACGCTACGTCGCCCGCCACGGCCACGACCGCGTCGCCAAGCTCGCCTTCCTCGCCTCGCTCGAGCCCTTCCTCGTGCAGCGCGACGACAACCCCGAGGGCGTGCCGCAGGAGGTGTTCGACGGCATCGAGGCTGCCGCCAAGGGCGATCGCTTCGCGTGGTTCACCGACTTCTACAAGAACTTCTACAACCTCGACGAGAACCTGGGCTCGCGCATCAGCGAGCAGGCGGTGACCGGCAGCTGGAACGTCGCGGTCGGCAGCGCCCCCGTGGCCGCCTACGCGGTCGTGCCGGCGTGGATCGAAGACTTCCGCACCGACGTCGAGGCCGTGCGCTCCGCCGGAAAGCCCACCCTGATCCTGCACGGGACGAAGGACAACATCCTGCCGATCGATGCCACCGCCCGTCGATTCCACCAGGCAGTGCCCGACGCCGACTACGTCGAGGTCGAGGGGGCTCCGCACGGCCTGCTGTGGACCCACGCCGACGAGGTCAACGCCGCGCTGAAGGAGTTCCTCGCCAAGTAGTCCCCGTTCGAATCGCGCAGATGGTCCCCTTCCTCGACGGAAGGGGACCATCTGCGCGATTCGAGGCGGGAGCTACACGTCGCGCGAGCGCCAGAGCAGCCAGACGAAGTACGGGGCACCGATCAGCGCGACCACGAGTCCGGCCGGCAGTTGCGCGGGGGCGATGACGGTACGACCGATCGTGTCGGCCACCCCCACCAGGAGTCCGCCCAGCAGCACCGCGACCGGAATCATCCTCGAGTGCCTCGCGCCGACGAGCGCCCGCGCCGCGTGCGGAGCGACGAGACCGACGAAGCCGATCACGCCGATCGCCGTCACGCTCAGAGCCGCGAGCACGGCCGCCACGACCAGCAACGTGAGCCGCACCGGCTCGAGACGGATGCCGACGAGCCGCGGGGTGTCCTCGTCGAGCGACAGCACATCGAGCTCGCGGCGGCTCATCACCACGAGCGGCAGGGCGATGGCCAGCACGATCGCCAGGGGCAGCACCTGCTCCCAGACACGGCCGTAGGTGGTGCCCGAGAGCCAGGTGTAGATCTTCGGAGTGTCCCAGGGGCTCGACCTCAGGAGGAAGAAGGTCGTGAGCGAGACGGTGAAGTACGAGACGCCGATGCCGATCAGCAGGAACCTGTCGGCGTTCAGACCACCGCGCCACGACAGCAGGTAGACGAGGACGAAGGCCAGCAGCGCTCCGGCGATGGCACCCGCGATCATGCCCGCGGTGGACGAGACGGCGCTCGTGATCACGAGCACCGCGCCGAGTCCGCCCCCGCCCGTGACACCGAGGATGCTCGGGTCGGCGAGGGGGTTCCGACTCACCCCCTGGATGATGGCGCCGGAGAGCGCGAGCGCTCCACCGGCGACGACCGCGGCCACGATGCGCGGCGCCCGCTCGTCCAGCGCGAAGGCGATCGCCGCCGGCGCCTCGCCCTGCAGCCACAGCGCGATATCGCCGGTCAACAGCCACGTGTGCCCGGCGAGCAGGCCGAGGAGCAGCACGCCGGTCACCCCGAGCACCACGACCGCCAGGGTGATGCGGAACCGCGCCCCGCTGCGCACGCCGAAGCGCACCCGCGGAGGCTCCCGCGTCGGGCCGGCGTCGCGCAGGCGTCGAGCCATGAGCACGAGCACGATCGCCCCCAGCAGCGTCGTCGCGACTCCGGTCGGGATGAGGATCGCCGCCTCGGCCCCGATGATCGCCCGCAGCAGAGCATCCGAGAGGATCACGACGATCGCGCCGAGCAACCCGGCGGCCGGGATCAGGAGCAGATGGCGGTTCAGGCTCGGCACCACCCGCGTCAGCAGGCGGGCGAGCACGGGCGCGCACAGCCCGACGAAGCCCATCGGCCCCGCCAGCGTCACCGATACCGCGGTGAGCGTGACGGCGAGCAGGATGCCGACGGCCCGCGTCGATCGGATCGGCACGCCCAGGGAGGATGCCGTGTCGTCGCCGAGCGCCAGGATGTCGAACCGACGCGCGAGCACCAGAGCAGCCGCCGTCACCACGACCACGACCGGGGCGGCTTGCAAGAATGCGGTCAGGCCCAGCTGGGACAGGCTTCCGCTCCCCCACGCGAGCAGCCCCTTGGTCTCTTCGTCGAACAGGATGAGCAGCGTCGAGGTGCCGGCCTGGAACGCGAGCGCGAGGGCCGTGCCCGCCAGGATCAGCCGCGTGGTGGACGAACCCGCACCGCCGGCGAGACCGAGCACGATCCCCGTCGCGACGATGCCCCCGGCGAATGCGACAGCGCCCGAAGCCCACACTGGCACGGCGATGCCGAACGCAGCGAGTGCCGTGACAGCCAGGTAGGCGCCGGCCGTCACCCCCAGCGTGTCCGGCGAGGCCAGAGCGTTACGGGCGAGCGACTGGAGGAGGATGCCGGCCACGCCGAGCGCCACACCCACGGCGACGCCGGCGGCGAGACGCGGCACCCGCGACCCCCACAGCACCTCGGTCTCCGCGAACACCGCACCGCTGGTGCCCTGCGTGAGATGCCAGCACGCGACGGCGACGAGCACCACGGCCAGGGCCACGAGGACGCCTATGCCCGTGAGGAGAGCCCCGGCCCGGCGTCCCTCCGCCTCGTCGGGTGCGACCGCAGGAGCCGGACGCGCCGACTCCGTCGCGGCCGTCTCGTCGAGGCGAAGGGCACCCGTCACTTCGAGAGCACCTCGAGGTAGCCGTCGATGATCTGCTGGGTGGAGCGTGGGCCGCCGAACGTCCAGATCCCGGCGGGGAAGGCGGTCAGGCGCCCCTCGGCCACAGCGGGAAGCGAGGTCCACGCCGGGTTGTCCTGCAGCGCGTCGATGAAGCTCTCCGACTCGGGATCTTCGGTGCCGGTGTAGAACAGACTGGCGTCGCCGACCGTGGTCATGCCCTCCACATCGGTCTGCCCGAGGCCGTAAGCGGGGTCGACCTCGCCGGTCCACGCGTTCGTGAGTCCGAGCTTCTCGCCGATCTCACCGACCAGCGACCCCTGACCGAACGGACGCAGCGCGACATTGCCGCCGTCGACCCAGCCGTCGAAGAACACGAACTCCTTCGTGGGCAGGTCAAGATCGGCGAGCTCGGCAGAGGCAGCGTCGAGGTGCTCCTGGAACTCGTCGGCGACGACCTCGGCGCGCTCCTCCCGCCCTGTCACCTGGGCGATGAGATCGAGCGTGCCGAGCATCTTCGCGATGGGGTCGGCGGCATCCGCGCCGACGGTCGCGAGCACGGGCACGTCGTAGGCCTCGAGCTGGGAGACGATGGGGTCGTCCGCCGCACTGACCTCGACGATCACGAGGTCGGGCTCGGTGCCGAACAGCGTCTCCAGGTTCGGCTCCTGGCGGGTGCCCACATCGGTCACGCCCTCCGGGAGCTCCTCCGCGGTGACCCACGTGCTGTAGCCCTCGGCGTCGGCGACCGCGACCGGCGTGACGCACAGCGACAGCGCATCCTCGATCTGCTGCCACTCCAGCACCGCGATCCGCTCGGCCGGCTTGTCGAGCTCGACCGTGCGACCGAGATCGTCGGTGACCGAGACGGCGCCCGTCGAGATCGCGGTGGTGTCGTCGTCGCACCCCGCGCTCGTCGACGCCGACGCGTCGGAGGCGGTGGGGGCCTGAGTGGTGCCGCAGCCGGCCAGGGCCATCACGAGCGCGCCGCCGAGGGCGACCAGGGCGAGGGATTTCTTCTTCATCGTGTTCTTCCTCCGGGAGGGTGGGGGTCAGGATGTCGCAGCGGCGCGATGGCGTCCGTGGTGTCGACCGCGCGGGAGCACCCGGACGAGGCCGGTCTCCTCATCGATCTCGGTGTCGATGCGCAGGCCGTAGACGTGCGAGAGATTCGCGCCCGTGAGCACCTCGGCGGGAGTACCGACCGCGTGCACTCGACCGGAGTGCAGCAGCACCACGTCGTCCGCCACCGATGCCGCGTGGTCGAGGTCGTGCAGCACGACGCCGAGGGCGGTGCCGTGGTCGTCGGCGAGCTCGCGGATCAGATCGAGAGTCTCCACCTGGTAGCGCAGGTCGAGATGGTTGGTCGGTTCGTCGAGCAGAAGCACGCCGGTCTCCTGCGCCAGCGCGGTCGCCAGCCACACGCGTTGGAGTTCGCCTCCCGAGAGCTGGTCGACGGGACGGGAGGCCATGGCGCCGAGTCCGGTCAGGGCGAGCGCACGGGCGACAGCGGCACGGTCCGCATCGCTGACGCCGGAGAATCGGCCCCGGTGGGGGTGGCGACCATACGCCACGACGTCGGAGACCTCGATGCCGGACGGATGCGGCCGCGACTGCGAGAGCATCGCGACGGCCTTCGCGAACTCCTTCGCAGAAAGGGCGGCGGCGTCGCGGGTCTCGTCTCCGCCGATGCGCACGCTCCCCGCCTCGATGCGGTGCAGACGCGCGAGGGCGCGCAGGACGGTCGATTTGCCGCTGCCGTTCGGGCCGATGAGCGCGGTGACCCGGCCGGGAGCGAGCTGTAGCGACACGTCGTGCACCACCCGGGCACGGCCGTATCCGAGCACGAGGGATCGGCCGTGCAGGGAGGGGGATCCGGTCGTCATCTCAGCCTCGCATGGCGACGCCGCGACGCCAGTAGCCCATGAACGCCACCTGCCCGCGATCGATGCCGAGGTCCTTGACCAGGTGGCGACGCAGCGTGGTGACCACGCCGCTCTCCCCCGCGATCCAGAAGTAGCGTTCGGCCGCAGCATCCCCCGTGGCGATGTCCTCGCCGAGACCGGAGTAGTCCGGCGTCTCCCACAGCAGGTCCTCACCATCGATGTCCTTCACCCGGATCTCGTCCGTGGCATCGGCGTCGCCGAGGTGGGCGAGCACGGCGGGGATGAGCCGCAAGCCGTGCGGCTCACCGATGTCACGCGGCAGCCAGTGCACCTCGACCCCCGAGGGTGCGTCGATGCGGAGGACGTCGGCGGGCGAGGGCACTTCGATGAAGGCGACGCCGCGCAGATCCTGCGGTGCGTCCTCGAGGATGCGGGCGATCGCCGGAGCGGCGGTCTCGTCGCCGGCGAGCACGACCGATGCCGCGGTCCCCGGCGCGAACTCGGCCCCTCCGTGCGCGTCGACATCCACCCCGCGGCGGGGGCCGACCAGGTAGAGCTCCTGCCCGACCGCGGCCTGGCTCGCCCACAGCGACGCGGGTCCGGTCAGTCCGGGTTCGAGGTGCAGCACGAAGTCGACGTCCACCTCGGTGCCGGTCTCGTCATCGAGCCGCAGCTCGCGCACGGAGTAGGTGCGCATGGACCCGCGCTCCACCTCGGGCACCGCGAGGAACGCCTGCCACCAGTTGTCGGATGCCCTGTCGAGCTCAGGCAGGACTCCGGACGCGGGCGGGAACACCAGCTTGATGCGGCTGTCGAACACCTCACCCGGCGTGCCGAACTCGCTCAGCTCGTCGCCGCCGAACGTCACCCGCACGAACGAGGGCGAGACGCGCGCGACCCCCCGTACCTCGGCGCGGGTGAGGATGTAGGTCGGACGGTCGGTCGTGGTCGTCTCAGCGGACATGGTGCCTCCCGATGGGTGTGACCATCGGCTTGCCGGAGACCGGATCGATGGTGATCTGATTGGCGAGGCCGAAGACCTCTTCGACGAGTTCGGCGGTGACGATGTCCTGCGGCGCACCGGTCGCGTGCACCCGCCCGTCCTTCATCGCCACCAGCTCGTCGGCGTAGCGGGCCGCGAGATTGAGGTCGTGCAGCACCATGACGATCGTGGTGCCGCGCGAGACGCTCAGGTCGGTGAGCAGGTCGAGGACCTCGACCTGGTGGGCGACGTCGAGGAAGGTGGTCGGCTCGTCGAGCAGCAGGATGTCGGTCTCCTGTGCGAGCGCCATGGCGATCCACACCCGCTGGCGCTGACCGCCCGAGAGCTCGTCGACGCTGCGGTCGGCCAGATCGGAGATGCCGGTGGCGTCGAGGGCATCCGCCACGACCTCGTAATCGTGGGTGCTCCATCGGGCGAGCATCTTCTGATGCGGGTGCCGTCCACGGCCGACCAGATCGGCGACCGCGATGCCCTCGGGCGCGACGGGCGACTGCGGCAGCAACCCGAGGATGCGCGCGACCTCCTTGGTGGGGCGGGCGTGCACCGATCTGCCGTCGAGCACGATCTGGCCGTCGCTCGGAGACAGCAGGCGCGCCAGCGAGCGCAGCAGCGTGGACTTGCCGCATCCGTTCGCCCCCACGATGGTGGTGATGCGACCGGGGGCGATCTGCAGGTCGAGGCCGTCGATGATGGTGCGGTCCCCGTAGGCGAGCGTCACCCCCTCGGCGGACAGGCTGTGCGAGACGGTCATAGCGAACCCCCGGAGCGGTTGGTGCGGATGAGCAGGTAGATCAGGTACGGCGCGCCGACGACGCCGGTGATGACGCCGACGGGATAGCGGGTGCCGAAGGCGAACTGGCCGATCAGGTCGCCGCCGAGCACGAGCACGGCTCCGACGAACGCCGACGGCAGGAGCAGGTTGGCGCCGGGGCCGGTGATGCGCGCGGCGATGGGGCCGGCCATGAACGCGACGAAGGCGATGGGGCCGGTGGCCGCGGTCGCGAACGCGAGCAGCGCGACCGCACCGAGGATGAGGAGAAGGCGGGTGGCGTTGACCCGGATGCCGAGGCCGGCCGCCGAGTCGTCGCCGAGCTGAAGCGCCCCGAGCGCGCGCCCCTGCGACAGCATCAGCGGCACGATGATCAGGGCGGCGATCGCCATCGGCAGCACCCGCTCCCACGACGCGTTGTTGAGGCTTCCGGTGAGCCACTGCATCGCGGTCTGGATGTCCCAGTTCGCCGCGCGCGACAGCATGTACGAGATGACGCTCTGCAGCATGGCCGCGACGCCGATCCCGATCAGGATGAGCCGCGTGCCCGCGAAGCCGCCCTTGATCGAGAGCAGGTAGATCACGAGGGCGGTGACGACGGCGCCGCCGAGAGCGAGCAGCGACACGACCGGCCCGTTCACGGACAGCACGATGATGCCGAACACGGCCGCCGCACCGGCACCGTTGGAGATGCCGATGATGTCGGGCGAGGCGAGCGGATTGCGCAGCATCGTCTGGAAGCACACACCCGCCATTCCGAATGCGATGCCGGTGAGGACGGCGAGCACCGCCCGCGGCAGTCGCAGATCGCCGACGGTGAACGAGGCGCCCGGCACGGTCTCTCCGAGGATCACCCGGATCACCTCATCCGGCGTGTAGAACGTGTTGCCGACCATGAGCGCCACCGCGAAGAGGGCGAAGACCAGGACGCCGAGGACGATCGTGGCCACCGCATGCCGGCGGTGGCGCGAGCGCCGCCCCGCGACGATACGCGCGATCCGGGCGGATGCCGGCTCGTCGACCCGGTCGAGGGTGTGCTCGGTGTGCTCTGTCGTGCTCACAGCTCACGCACCTTCTGCCGGCGGACGATCCAGATGAAGAACGGGGCTCCGATGATGGCGGTGATGATGCCCACCTGGATCTCCTCCGACGATGGCGCGATCACCCGGCCCACGATGTCGCTTGCGGTCAGCAGCGCGGCGCCGGCGATCGCCGAGAACGGGAGCAGCCAGCGGTGATCGGTGCCCACCAGCATCCGGCACACGTGCGGGATGATCAGACCGACGAAGCCGATCGGCCCGGCGATCGCGGTCGCGGCCCCGGCGAGGATCACCGCGCCCAGCGCCGAGATCATGCGCGTGCGGAACACGTTCTCACCGAGCCCCTTGGCCATCTCGTCTCCGAGGGCGAGGGAGTTCATGCCCCGGGAGCACAGGAAGCAGATCAGGGCGCCGATGGCCAGAACCGGTGCGGTGAGCGCGATGCGCGGCCACTCCGCGCCACCGACGCCGCCGATCTGCCACGACTGGAACGTCTGCAGCAGGTCGACGCGGGGCAGCATGACGGCGCTGATGAGCGAGGCGAAGGCGGCCGAGGTGGCGGCACCCGCGAGCGCGAGCTTGAGAGGTGTCGCTCCCCCGCGTCCGAGGGATCCGACCGTGTAGACGAAGACGGCGGCGAGCCCTGCTCCGGCGATCGCGAACGCCATCTGGCCGTAGGGGTCGGCGAGACCGAAGAAGGCGATGCCGCACACCACGGCCAGCGAGGCGCCGTTCGAGACGCCGAGGATGCCGGGGTCGGCGATGGGGTTGCGCGTCACGGCCTGCATGGTCGCGCCGGAGAGGGCGAGTGCCGCACCGACGAGGAGGGCCAGGACCGTGCGGGGGATGCGCTTGACGATCGCCGCCTGCGCGATCGTGTCGGTGTGACCGGTGAGGGCTGCGGCGATGTCGTCGAATGAGACGGCGCGCACGCCGAACGAGATCGACAGGATGGTGAGGACGACGAGCACCACGAGCCCGATGAGGAGCCAGAGGGTTCGCACCAGCACCGGGCGCCGCAGGTCTGCGGCCCCCGGTGCGGGCGCGATGACGGTTGCTGAGGTCACTGGGTATTCACTCCGCGGAGGCGGATCGAACGATTACGGAGCGAGCGGTGCAGCCAGGAGCGCGAGGTAGTCGCCGAGACCCCACGGAATCGACAGCGGCGACGGGTTCGCGGAGGCCGCGATGGGGGTGGCGTCGGGAAGGACCGCGATGCGGCCCTCGGCGATCGCCGGGATCTTCGACAGCAGCGGGTCGGCCTGCAGGAGCGGGATGATCGACTCGTCACCGTAGGTGATGAACAGGTCGACGTCGTCGAACTTCTGCGCCTCTTCCGCGCTGACCGTCAGGTAGAACTGGTCGCTGTCCTTGTTCTCCTCGACGATCGAGGGGAACGGCAGACCGAGATCGTGGAGATAGCCCGGGCGGGTGTCGATCGCCGTGTAGTACCCGATCTGGCTCAGGTCGGTCGGGTCGATGTAGGAGAACAGGACCTTCTTGTCCTTCAGCACACTGTTCGCCTCGAGCGCCTTCTGCGCGTCGGCGTCCAGCTGCTCGATCAGGGCGTCGCCCTCCTTCTCGAGGCCGAGGGCCCTGGAGTCCATCTCGATCATCTCGTCGACCGAAGTGCCCCAGGCGACCTTCGGGTAGGCGATGACCGGAGCGATCTTGGAGAGGGTGTCGTACTCCTCCTGCGTGAGGCCGGAGTAGGCGGCGAGGATCACGTCGGGCTCGGTGTCGGCGACGGCCTCGTAGTCGATGCCGTCGGTCTCGTCGAACAGCACCGGCGTCTCGGCCCCCATCTCGTCGAGCTTCTCCTCGACCCAGGGCAGCACGCCGTTGTCGTCATCGTCGCCCCACGACGCCTTGCTCATGCCGACCGGAACGATGCCCAGCGCCAGCGGCACCTCGTGGTTCGCCCATGCGACGGTCGCGACGCGCTCGGGCTTCTCGGTGATCGTGGTCTCGCCGTAGACGTGCTCGACGGTAACGGGGAAGGCGTCGTCGGATGCGGGGTTGCCGCCGGCGGTCGAGGTCGACTCCGGGGCAGAGGATGCGCAGGCGGAGAGACCGATGGCGAGCGCGGCGGCCGCGCCGATGGCGAGGATTCGAGAGGTGCGCACAGGCGTTCCTTCGGGTTCGGGGTGAGGGGGCGGCGCATGACCTGCGCCCAGGCTTTGGTAAGCCTCGCCTAATCTAACACGGAGGTTAGGGGAACCTCACCCCGGATTCCCGGCCGCGTGCTGCCTCTCGAATCGCGCGATTCGCCGCGAATCGCCGCCGGTTGGGGCCATTCACGCGATTCGAAAGCTGCGGGTGGCACGAAAAAACCGGCCGGATCCGTGAGGATCCGACCGGCTTCAGGAAGTCAGCGCGCGCTCAGAGAGCGCGGATGTTCGCCGCCTGCATGCCCTTGGGGCCACGCTCAGCGTCGAATTCGACCTTCTGGTTCTCGCGGAGCTCCTTGAAACCGGAGCCGGCGATAGCCGAGTAGTGGGCGAAGAGGTCGTCCGAGCCGTCATCGGGAGCGATGAAGCCGAAGCCCTTTTCCGCGTTGAACCATTTCACAGTGCCAGTGGCCATGTGTTTCTACTTTCTGTTGACTTAGCCGTTTACACGGCCTACGCCGAATCGGAACATCCGAGACGCGCGCACAGTCACGCTACCACGGCAGGCTGGGCAGGGACACGGAACTGTCGATTCTTCTGCACGAGAGCAGCTTCGGTGCGTGTGCTCACGCCGAGTTTGCGCAGCACGGCCGAGACGTGGACGCTCACGGTCTTGACGCTGATGAACAGCCGCTCGCCGATCTGCCGGTTGCTCAGCCCTTCGGCGATCAGCTCGAGCACCTGCCGCTCGCGAGCCGTGAGCAGGTCGTCGCCCGACGGCGGATCGGCGGGGGCACGCAGTCCGGCGTCGGTGGCGAACCGGGCGACCGCAGCCCGCACCTGGGCGTTGCCGAGTGCCTCCGCGAGGCCTGCCGCCTCGGCGAGCACCGACGCCGCGGTGACGCGCTCCCCCTCGTGGACGAGCAGACGCGCGCGCTCGAGCCGGAGCACGGCGCGGAAGACGACCGGTACGTCTTCTCCCTCGGCATGGTGGAGGGCCGCATCCAGGGCGTCATGGCGCGGGTCGAGCAGCGCATCGAGGATCGTCGACCACGCGTCGTCCTGCAACTGCGCGGGTTGCGCGCACCACGCCGCACGGACGGCATCGGATGCCGTCGTGGTGTCGGCGCCCTCGGCGCGCAGCTCGGCGATGATCGCCCCGCCCTCCAGCAGCAGCCGGCGCTGGTGCAGCAGCGCCGGATGTTCGTCGCGCAGCATCTCGAGAATGGTGTCGAGCGCCCTCCGGAGATTCCCCTCACTCTCGGCCACAGCCACCGTCATCATGATCCGGTCGTACCAGATCTGCCGCTCCGAGCCGCCCGTCTCCTCGAACGCCGGCAACCACTCCTGCAACAGCTCTGCTGCCTCGGCCGACCGCCCGCGCCAGGCCAGCACCCGCACGCGGGTCATGCTCATGTACATGCGGAACACACGCAGGGTTCCCTGCACGAAGTCGCGCGACAGCATCTCCTCGACCCGCTCGATCTCGCCGAGTTCGAGCAGGGGCACCACCATGTTCTGGGCCATGATCGACCCCGAGGTGCGTTCGACGCGGAGCTCGCGGGCACGCCGCAGTCCCTCTTCGGCGACCTCGACCGCCTCGCGGTAGCGGCCCAGCAGCGTGAGCAGGTCGGAGTAATTGACGCGATAGCGCATCTCGGCCGTCGTTCCCGCCGCGAGCTCACGCGCTCGCTCGTACTCGCGCACCCCTTCGTCGACCCGGCCGAGGTGCGCCAGGGAACCGCCGCGCACGTTCGCGGCGATCGACAGCTGGTCGGTGGAGTCGGCTCCGGCCGCCCCCAGCTCAGCCTCATCCGCGAGGCGGATCGCCTCTTCTCTGTCGCCCGCGATCATGCGCCGGCTCGCGAGCTGGTTGAGCAGCTCGGCCCGGAACACCTCGTCGCCGATGCGCTCCTCCGCGATGGCCAGGGCCTGCTGCAGCAGCGGGATCGCACCGAGGCGGCCGAGGTTGACCAGGTACAGCGCCTTGTTGCGCAGGAGTCGGGCATGCAGACGCGGGTCCACTGTGGCGGGGTCGATCTCGGCGAGCGCGACATTCGCGACCGCGAGCGCCCGCTCGCCGTCGCCCGCATTGCGCAGGATCGATCCCAGCACCAGGAGCAGGTCGAGTCTCTCGACGCGTGCCGCCGCGGCGGCGTCGGGCACGAGCGGCCACAGTTCCAGTGCCAGTTCGCCGAAGCGGGCCGCGCTCGCGAACGCGTACTGCCCCTTCGCGTGGCGCATGGCGTCGGCGGCGGCGACGAGCGCCTTCCGATCGTCTTGCGCGAGCTGCCAGTGATAGGCGAGGGCCGCGGCGTCGCTGGTATCCGACCCCGCGCACTGCGCCTCGAGCGCCTCGGCATAGGCGCGATGCAGGCGTGCCCGCTCGCCGGGGAGCAGGTCGTCGTGCACGGCCTCGCGCAGCAGGGCATGCCGGAACCGGTAGTCGTCGTCGCCCACGACGAGGATGCCGCTGCGCGTCGCCTCGCGGATCGCCTCGTCGAGGCGTTGCTCCGGCAGATCGACGAGGCCCGTGATCAGCGGATGGGAGAGCGGACGCTCGGCGCCGGAGACGACCTGCACCACACGCCGCGCATCGTCGCCGAGCCGGTCGAAGCGGGCGAGCAGCAGGTCGCGCAGACCGTCGGGGAGCGGGCCGTTCGCGCACCCCGCGATCTCCTCGATGAAGAAGGGCACGCCCTCGGCCCGCTCCTGCATGCGATCGAGGGCGCTCTCGGTCAGCGCCCGGCCGGTGATCTGCTCGGCCAGCTCGCGAACCGCGGCCTCGTCGAGCCGGCCGAGGGTGAGGCGCTCGAGCAACCGCGCGCGCGTCGCCTCGCCGATGAAGCGGCTCACCGCATCCCCGCGGCGCACATCGTCAGTACGACAGGTGAGGAGCAGCAGGATGCGGCCGCGGCTCAGCGCCCGCAGCAGGAAGGAGAGGATGGCGAGCGTCGACTCGTCGGCCCAGTGCAGGTCTTCGACCACGAGCACCTGAGGGGCGCGTTCGGCCGCCGCTTCGATGAGGGAGGCGATGGCGTCGCGCAGGCGTTCGGGACTGGTGCGGTCGCGATCGGTCGGGGAATCGACGAGTTCGGGAAGCAGCATGCCGAGTGCCTCGACCCCCACTCCCACCGACTCGCGCACCCGGTCGACGCCCATGCGTGTGACGATCGAGCGGAGGATGCCGGTGAGTGGCCCGTAGGGCGTGCGCGAGGCGCCCAGATCGAGGCACCAGCCCACATGCACGTCGGCGGTCGGCGCGATCTCGGCGGCGAACTCGCGCAGCATGCGGGACTTGCCGATGCCGGCCTCGCCCTCGACGAGCAGCGCGGCCGGGACGCCGTCGCGCACCCCGGCGAACGATCGGCGCACCTCGGCGAGCTCGGCCTCGCGGCCGACCATCGCAGCGCTCGACGCGGAAGGGGGCATGGATTCATCGTCCCACCCCCGACCGACATTCGGGACGGTCTGCGGTTCGCGCTGTGCGACGCCGCTCACTGCGCGTGTGCCGCCGCAGCTTCGCATCCGCCCGCGACACGAGCCGTCGTCGGGGCGGTCGCAGACGTGGCGACCGCCGTGCGACCGAACGCGCGGCGCAGCATCCGCCGGACCACCCCTTCCGGACGCGGCACGATCTGGTCGGCGTGCTCGATCAGACGCAGCCTCTCCGCGGCGGCGCGCTCCATCTGCTCCTGGTCGTGCCGGGTGAGCTGCTGGCTGAGATACGGGTGCTCGTACATGGGGTTCTCCTCGACGGTTCGCTGTATCCCTACAGTCCGCTCTGAGGCACCCCCGGGGCATCGGGCAGTTGCCCTATCTTTCGTGCATGCCGCTCTAGGGATGCCGGGCGCGCATCAGCGACAGGCGCGCGGAGGGGCGAGACCGGGCCGGCACCAGGATCGCGAGAACCCGAACGAGCGTCGCCATCCACAGGAGTCCGAGTCCGACGACGACGGCCTCGACAGCGGTGGCCGAGAAGAGACCGAACGGCACCCACAGCACGATCGCCGCCGCCAGGAGCAGACCGACGCCGATCGAGGTGATCAGGAGCGCTCGGGGGTGCCCGGGAACAGCGGCGACCGTGGTCGCGGCCGCCACGACGAACAGGACGAGCGTGGAGACCGCGGCGATGTCGTGCGGGATGGGCACACGATGCAGCGGCAGCAGCCCGACCGCAGCCAGTGCGATTCCGGTGGCCGCCCACGACGCCACGACGACGGCGATGCGGAAGAGTGCGGTATCCCCGAGCAGCCGGTGCAGGTCACGACCGATGTACGAGCCGACGGTCGCGATGAGAAGCCCCGCGACCAGGAGGGTGCCGTTGAAGGCCCACGAACCGGAGCCCAACTGGGAGAAGTTCTGCTCCCACCAGCGCGGATCAGCGGCCGTGATCATGGCGAACAGGGTGCCGATCATGAGGAAACCGAACAGGAGCGCGGCGAGGTCTGCCGTGCGCAGGTCGACGCCGGCACCGAAGGCGAAGCGCCCGCCGACCGCCGCCGCCAGACCGGTGAGCAGTCCGCCGCCGATCGCCGCGAGCTGCAGCCCCTGGAGCCCGGCCGCGAGCACCTCAGCGGCGAGCAGCACTCCCATCGTCGTGACGGCTCCGAACGCGACGGTGAGGGCACCAGCCGAGAGATCGGAGACCACCGCCTGCCAGCGCGGCATCGGCCTCGTCTCGCCCCCTCGGTGCATCAGTGTGCTCGTGAGGAAGGCGCCCGCCGCGATCGCTCCGGCGATGAGCGCGGCGGGCATCGCGAGCGCCCCTTCGCCCGTGAGCGGGCGGTCGGCACCGCCCAGGACGAGCATCCCGATGAGCGTGCCGATCACGAAGCAGATCGCGGTCGCCCAGACCGCTCTCGTCTCGCCACGCAGCTTCGCGTCCCGCTCCATGCGCCCATGCAAGCACGCACCTCGGACGGACGGAAGCCCGCCCGCCCGAGGCGATGCCGTCCGCGGAGAGTCAGGCCGCCAGGCGACCCACCGCTCTGGCGCGGATGAGCACGGCCGTGCCGTCGGAGTAGGCCACCGGCAGCTCTTCCACCGCGACGACCTCGATCGTCGTGGGATCGGCGCCGGCGAGCCGGGCACGCTCGGTCGCCTCGGCGGCGGCGTCCGCCCGGGATGCCCGCTGGTCGGTGGGATCGACGCGGTAGATCTTCTCGATCTGGCCGGCGACCTCGCCGAGGGCCGCCCCCACCGCGTTGGCGGCGCCGAAGTGATCGGGGCGGATCACCTCGGCGACGCCGTCGAGCACGGTCGGGGCGATGATGCCGCCCCCGCCGACCAGGATCACCGGTACCGGCGCGGCGTTCGGCTTCATCCGATCGATCGAGTCCTCGAGGATCTCCCGCATCGCGGTCCACGCCGCGGAGCCGACCCCCTCGGGAACGGCGGGGGCGTCGAGACCGTCGATCTCGGCGCCGCCGACCGCGAGCGCGACGTCGGTGGCCGTGAGGGTGCTGCCGCCGAACGCGAGACCCTCCTGCGGAAGGCGATAGCCCACGCTGTCCGGGCCGACGGTCGCGCCCGCAGGCGTCTCCCGGATGATCGTGCCGCCGCCGAGGCCGACCGACAGCACGTCGGGCATACGGAAGTTCGTGCGGATGCCGCCGATCTCGACGGCGTGCGCCGACTGCCGTGGGAACCCGTCGACGAGCACGCCGATGTCGGTCGTGGTGCCGCCGATGTCGACCACCAGGGCGTCGGTCGCGCCCGAGAGGTGCGCGGCGCCGCGGATCGAGTTCGTCGGACCGCAGCCGATCGTCAGCACCGGGAACTCGAGCGCGTACTCGAGCTGCATGAGGGTGCCGTCGTTCTGGCCGAAGTACGGGGTGGCCGGGATGCCCCGCTCCCGCAGAGCGGCGACGAAGCCCGCGGCCATCTGCCGCAGCGTCTGCATCAGCGCCGCATTCAGCACCGTCGCGTTCTCGCGCTCGAGCAGTCCGAGCGAGCCGATGCGCGCCGACCGCGACACGGGAACACCCAGCTCTTCCGTGACGATGGCGGCGACCCGCTCCTCCTGGCTCTCGTCGATCGGGGCGAACACCCCCACGACGGCGACCGCGTCGACCTCGCCGCGCATCCGTGCACAGGCCTCGCGCACGGCATCCTCATCGATCGGGGAGAGCACCCGGCCATCGACCTCGAAGCCGCCGTCCAGCAGGTGTGCCTGCTCGCCGATCGCCGCACGCAGATCGTCCGGCCAACCCTCCAGCGGCGGGACGGCCGTGGTGGCCGGTGCGCCGAGGCGGAGGATGCCGACGCGACCGAGACCGCGACGCTCCACGATCGCGTTGGTGCAGTGAGTGGTGCCGAGCATCGCGTGCCCGATCAGGGCGGCGTCGACGCCGGAGGCCGCGAGCACGGCGTCGATCGCCGCGGCCACGCCGTCGCCCGTGTCGGCCGTGGTCGGGCGCTTGACCGAGGCGACGACGTCGAGCCGCTCGTCGAGGATCACGGCGTCGGTGTTGGTGCCGCCGACGTCGATGCCGATGCGATAGGTGCCGGCCATCACGCGGCCTCCTCGTCCGTCGTGCGCGCACCGGAGCGCTGCGCGATGTCTTCGACGGGAACCCACTCCACGTCGTATCCGAAGTGGGCGGGCCCTGCGGTCTCCAGCCCGATCGGCGTGCGCCACTTGTCATGGCAGGGGATCGCGATGACCGCGACCCGCGCGCCGTAGCGGAGGGACTCCGTCGTGATGGGCATGCCGGTCGCCAGGTCGAGCACCGCGATCAGGTCGGGGGTCACCGCCGCCAGCACGCCGTCACGACGCCCGAGCAGCATCTCGTTCTGGAAGTCGAGACGGAACGCACTCCCCCGGTCTTCTCCGACGCCGACGAGTTCGGCTGCTCCCCGCGTGAAACCGCCGTCGACGGAGCGCTGCAGGTCGGCCACCTTGCCGTCGAACAGCCGCACCGCGGCGAGGTCGGCGCACAGAGCGTCGATGCGCTCGTCGTCGCGCAGTTCGCGTCCGCCGCCATCGCGCCCCCGGAGGATGCGTCCGATGCGCTGGGCGAGCCCCAGAGTGCCCGGGATCGCGCACTCGCGCACGACGTCGCCGCCATAGGCGTAGTCGATCATGGTCGCCCCTCCGCCCATCTCGACGGTGACGGCCCGCGCGATGCGCTCCGACCAGCCGCCGTCGACCGGGCGGCTGACCACCTCGTTGCCGTGGTGATCGACGAGCACGGTCGTACCGGGCCCATAGCCGGCGAGATGGAACGTGACCATCTGCGCCTCCGGGAAGGCGCGTCCCATCGCGTCACCGTCGACCACCGGGAGTCCGGCGAGCGCGGCGGCCGCGATCGGGATCATGGAATTGCCTCCACCGACCTCGATCGGCATCACGGCCGTGGCCTTGCGACCCACCGCGCGTTCGATCGCCTGCAGGGCCGCGAGCAGCTCGGATTCGGCCTGGATGCGCTCCACGCTCACGGAAGGCGCCCCGATCCCGCCGATCGGGATCACGAAGTCGTCGTCGGTCAGGTCGTCGACAGCCACCAGCGGCACCGGTCCGTGCAGGCGGATGAGGCGCTTGGCGATGAGCGAGCCGACGTGCGGGTCTCCTCCGCCGCCGGTACCGAGCACCGCGGCGCCCAGGGCGATCTCGTCGATGTCGGCTTCTGTGAGGAAAGGAGCGGTGGTCATGCGCTCACCTCGTCCGTGACAGGGGCGGCCGGGTCCGGTGCCACGCGGCGGCGGAGCGGAAGCAGCAGGAGGTAGGCGACGAAGCCGACGAGGAGACCGTCGAGAGCGGAGATCGAGGTGATCGTGAACCAGCCGAAGCCGGGACCGTCCGCCGGGTTCGTCGTCGCGACGGCCACGACGATGCCGACCACCCAGGCCGTGATCGACCACCCGTCGACCAGCGGCACGGTGGCGCCGTGCGCCCAGCGCGCGGTCTTTCGGCCGGTGAAGAACGACGCCAGGTACACGCCGCCGTAGGGGGCGATGATCGTGCCGATCACGAGGATGAACTGCACGAAGTAGTCGGCCGCGCCGATCACTCCGACGACGATGCCGATGGCGCCGAGCACGATGGTCACGGTGCGGCGGCTCAGGCGCTCGCTGATCGACGCGAACGAGAGGCCGGCCGAGTAGAGGTTGGTCGTGTTCGTGGTCCACTGCGCCAGGATCAGCACGACCACGGCGACTCCGCCGAGACCGAGGGCGAAGAAGATCGCCATCAACTCGGTGCCGTCCATGATGCGGGCGAGAAGGATCGCGACGACCAGGATGATCGAGTTGCCGAAGAAGAAGCCGACGAACCCGGCGATCATGGCCTGCTTCGGCGTCTTCGCCCACCGCGCCATGTCGGGGGCCAGCACGACACCGAGGATGAAGATGCCCATCACGAGCGACACCGCACCGCCGAACGTGAACGTCGCCTCGACCGGGGCCTCGAGCCCTGCCGCCCCGTTCACCGTGAACGCCACGACCACGCCGACGATCAGCAGGAGGAGGAGCAGCGGCACGGCGAGGGTGCTGAGGCGGTTGATCGAGCGGTAGCCCCAGAACGCGGTGATCGCCATGAGCACGCCGCCGATCGCGGTGAACACCTGCACGGGTACATCGATGCCGGTGAACTCGGCGAACGCGATCTGCGCGTTCGCTCCGAAGAAGCCCGCCTGCACGGCGTACCAGCCGACCAGGCTGATCGCGATCGCGAGGGCGAGGATCGCCCCGCCGATGCGCCCGAACACCGCGCGGGAGATCATCGCGGTGGAGAGCCCGGTGGCGGCGCCGACGTAGGCGCAGGCCATCGCGAGCAGTCCGAGCAGCAGCGAACCGAGCATCGTCGCGCCGATCGCCGGCCAGAAGGCCATGCCGGAGGCGAGCGAGACACCGAGGAACGCCCCGGAGAGGTCGATGCCGATCGCGATCCACACGGTGGCGATCGACAGCCAGCTCTTGCGCTGATCCTGCGGCACGACACCGTGCTCGTAGTCGGTGGTGGTCATCATCTTTTCCTTGAGAAGTGGCCCTGCGAGTGCGTCGGCGGGGATTCGGGTTCCCGGAGTGCGGACGACTCGCAGGGCGGGTCGGGGGGCGGCCTGTCGTTGCGGCCGTGTCGTGCGATGCCGGGTCGGAGTTCGTGGCTCGGTGCCGGCGGATCAGACGTGTGCCGCGTCGCTGCGGCGGTGGTTCATCTGGAGAGCGGTGTTCATCGGGAGAGCGTGGTGTTCATCGGGAGAGGATCGTGGAGAGGTGCCGCCAGGCCTGGTCGAACCGTTCGCGGTAGACCTCGGGCGTGTAGTGGGTGAGCTGCAGGAAGAGGCCGTCCATGACGACGAAGACCAGTGCCGTGAAACCGTCTGCATCACCGGCGACGAACGTCCCCGTCGCGACCCCGTCTTCATATGTCTGGCGCACCGCGGCGGCGAGGGTCGACTCCGAGTCGAGGAAGATCTGCCGCAGCTGCTCGCCACCGGGACCGTATTCGGTGACCGCGGCCCGCAGGCTGAACTCCGCGAGGTCGGGCCGGTCGCGGTAGTAGGCCTCGATGCCGCCGAGGAGGTGCTGCAGACGCGCGAGCGGCTCCATATCGGAGCTGCTCCGCACGAGCTCGTCGAAGAACGCGGTGTGATCGATCGACACCGCGGCATACACCTCGGCGTAGAGCGCCTCCTTGCTCGAGAAGTGCGCGTAGAGCGAGGGCGTCTTGATCCCGACGGCTTCGGCGATCTCGCGCAGGCTCGTCTCGGCGTAGCCCTGGCGCGCGAAGATCGTGCGGGCCTCCGCGAGGATCGTTGCTCTGGTCATCTTCCGCCTCAGACTCGTTACCTAACGACTGTTAGTTAGGCAGAGCGTAACCCCGCATCTCCCCGCGACGCAAGAGCCGCGCTCGGGGCATCCGCACGACTAGCGTTGAGGTCATGCGCATCCCCGCCGCGATCCGCGCCTCCCAGCGCTCCCCGCTGCTGCAGGTCGTGAAGTCGGCCGCGGCGACCATCGCGGCGTGGCTGATCGCCGGATGGGTGTTCCCCGCACAGCTGCCCGTCTTCGCCGCCATCGCCGCGCTGCTGGTGGTGCAGCCCAGCGTGAACCAGTCGCTGTCGAAGGCGCTCGAGCGCAGCATCGGCGTGATCGCCGGTGTCGTGATCGCCGTCGCACTCGGGCTGCTGCTCGGTTCGCCGAGCTGGATCGTGCTGCTCGCGATCGTCGTCGCGATGCTGGTGGCGTGGATCTTCCGCGCCTCGCCCGGCACCGGCAATCAGGTCGCGATCTCGGCGATGCTGGTGCTGGCTCTGGGCTCGTCGAGTCCCGAGTATGCGTTCGCCCGCATCGTGGAGACGCTGATCGGCGTCGTGATCGGCATCGTCGTGAACGCCCTGATCGTGCCTCCGGTGCTCGTCGCGCCGGCCCGTCGGGACGTGGGGCTCCTCGGCCTCGAGCTCGCCGCGAGCCTGGATCGCCTGGCCGACGCACTGCCCGAACCCCAGACGCCCGCACGGTTGCAGGAGCTGATGCTGGAGGTACGGCTGCTGCGGCCGATGAAGGAGGCCGCCGAGGCCTCGATCGCCGCCGGAGAGGAATCGCTCACTCTGAACCCGCGGCGCTCGACCCATCGTGCCGATCTGCGTGAGATGCGGGCGCTGCTCGACCGGCTCTCCCCGATCGTCACGCAGACGATCGGCATGACCCGGGCCTACTTCGACCACTACGACGACCGGATCGGCGAGGAGCCCGCCGTCGCCGCGATCGCCGAGCAGCTGCGACGGGCAGGGCACGACGTACGGCTCGCCGTGCAGGTCGCCGATGCCTCGCCGGAGCCGGACACCATGACCTCGGCGATCCCCGCGCTCACCGCTCCCCTCGTGATCCGGCCGCCGTCGTCACAGCACTGGATCCTGATCGGTTCCCTCATGGAAGACCTGCGCCGCATCAGGGGCGAGCTGCTCGACGAGGACTGAGCCCGCCTACTCTGGAGGCATGTCCGACATGACCGTCGCCGAAGCCCTCGGCGAACTCGCCGCGCTGGAAGACCCGAAGATGCGCGCCGCCAACGAGAAGCGGGGCGATGACCACGGCATCAACCTCAGCCGGATGCGAGCGCTGGCCAAGAAGATCAAGACCGACCAGCCCCTCGCGCAGGAGCTGTGGGCGACCGGCGAGACGCCCGCACGGCTGCTGGCCCTGCTGATCTGCCGCCCGCGCGACTTCACCGCCGACGAGCTCGACGCCATGCTGCGCGAGACCCGCCCACCCAAGGTCAACGACTGGTTCGTCAACTACGTCGCCAAGAAGACCCCGCTCGCCGAAGAGCTGCGGCTGCGGTGGTTCGACGACGCCGACCCCACGGTGGCTGCTGCAGCCTGGTCGCTCACGACCGTGCGCGTCATGAAGGACGCCGACGGCCTGGACCTTGCGCACCTGCTCGACCTGATCGAGCGGGACATGAAGGATGCGCCGTCGCGCCTGCAGTGGTCCATGAACGAGACCCTCGCGAACATCGGCATCTTCCACCCCGAGTACCGCGCCAGGGCGCTGGCGATCGGCGAACGCCTGCAGGTGCTCGCCGACTACCCGACCGCACCCGGGTGCACCTCGCCCTTCGCCCCGCTCTGGATCGGCGAGATCGTGCGGCGACGCGAGGGGTGATCGGCGCGGTATCGCCCCGGGGACACGGGTGCGCGGGCGCGGCGGGATGAGGCTGGCTACGCTGAGGCCATGAGCACCCACATCGCCGCAGAGCCCGGTCAGATCGCCCCCATCGTCCTGTTCCCCGGCGACCCGCTGCGGGCGAAGTGGATCGCCGACACCTTCCTCGACGATGCCGAGCTGTACTCCGAGACGCGCGGCATGCTCGGCTTCACCGGCACCTGGGAGGGGCATCGCGTGTCGGTGCAGGGCTCGGGCATGGGGCAGCCGTCGATGGCGATCTACGCGAACGAACTGTTCGACGCGTACGACGTGCAGACGATCGTGCGGGTCGGCTCGTGCGGAGCCCTGACCGAGCGCGTCAAGATCCGCGACATCATCATCGCCAACGCCGCCAGCACCGACTCGGGCATCAACCGGGTGCGCTTCCACGGACTCGACTTCGCGCCCGTCGCCGACTTCTCGCTGTTGCGCGCCGCGGTCGAAGCGAGCGAGGCCGAACCCCTGGATTCGACCGTGCACGTGGGTCAGCTGTTCTCGAGCGACCAGTTCTACAGCACCCGCCCCGAGCTCATGGAGCCGTTCGTGCAGCACGGCATCCTCGGCGTCGAGATGGAGGCCGCCGGTCTCTACACTCTCGCGGCGTACTACGGTCGGCGCGCCCTCGCGATCTGCACGGTCAGCGATCACATCGTCACGGGCGAGGAGACCTCGGCGCAGGAGCGCGAGCAGACCTTCGGCGACATGATCCGCATCGCTCTGCGCGCCGCCACCGCGGTCTGAGCGTCCCCGGCGCGCTCGGCCGCTACGGCGTGTCGCCGACCGCGTGCGGACGGGGTAGAGCCAGCATGGCGCCGGTGTCGGTGAACTCCTGCTGGATCTCGTCGTCGTGCCGGTACGTGACGAGACTCACCACGACGGCCGCGATCAGAGCGAAAACGAAGGCGGGAAGCAGTTCGTAGAGCCCGGTGTCGAGAGCCTTCCAGATGAACACGGTCGCGGCGCCGACGAACATCCCCGCCAGGGCACCCCAGTTGGTGAGCTTGCGCCAGTAGAGACTGAGCAGGATGACCGGGCCGAATGCGGCGCCGAATCCGGCCCAGGCGAAGGAGACGAGTCCGAGGATCGTGTCGTTCGGGGTGATCGCCAGCACCGCGGCGACGATCGCCACGCCGAGCACACCGAGCCGCCCCATCAGCATGAGCGTCTTCTGCGAGGGCGGCGTGCGCCGGAACACGCCGTACAGGTCTTCCACGAGGGCCGAGGAGCACACGATCAGCTGGCTGGAGATCGTGCTCATGATCGCGGCGAGCACGGCCGCCAGGACGAGGCCGGCGACGAACGGATGCAGCAGCGTCTGCGACATGAGCAGCACCACGGTCTCGGGGTTGGCGAGGTCGACGCCCGTCTTGGCGATGTAGGCGATGCCGACCAGGCCCGACAGCACGGCGCCGCCGAGCGAGACGATCATCCAGGAGATGCCGATGCGTCGAGCGCTCTTCGCCTCTTGGGGCGAGCGCAGAGCCATGAACCTCACGATGATGTGCGGCTGTCCGAAGTATCCGAGGCCCCAGGCGAGCGACGAGACGATGGCGAGGATGGTGCCGCCCGTGAGCGCCGTTCCGGAGAGCATGGAGAGGTGGTCCGGCGCCACCTCGTTGATCAGCTCGCCCGTCTCGGCGAGTCCCCCGATCGCGACGATCGCCGCCACCGGGATCACGACCAGCGCGATCACCATCATCAGTCCCTGCACGACATCGGTCAGTGACGCACCGAGGAACCCACCGAAGAGCGTGTACGCGAGGGTGACGCCCGTGACAAGCAGCATGCCGGTGAGGTAGTCGCCGTCGAACGAGCTCTCGAAGAAGACCCCACCGGCGACCATGCCGGAGGAGATGTAGAGGGTGAAGAAGACGAGGATGACGACACCGGAGACGACCCGCAGCAGTCGCGTCGTATCGCGGAGTCGATTCTCGAAGAAGCTCGGCACCGTGATGGAGTTGCGCGACACCTGCGTGTAGGCGCGCAGCCGAGGAGCCACGAGCAGCCAGTTCAGGTAGGCGCCGATGGTGAGGCCGATCGCGATCCACGCCTCGATGAGACCGGAGACGTAGATCGCACCGGGCAGCCCCATCACGAGCCAGCCGGACATGTCGGAGGCCCCGGCGCTGAGGGCGGCCACCCACGGCGGCAGATTCCGTCCGCCGAGCATGTAGTCCTCGTGATCGCCGGTGCGCCGGAAGGCTATCCATCCGATGAGCAGCATCGCCGCGAAGTACACACCCAGCGCGGCGAAAGTGAAGATCTGGTCGGGCATCGTCGTCCCCCCTCGCGGTGGAGTCACCGCATCCGGTCGTCGTTCGATGATGTCAACCGCCGGCGGTGCCGCCCAGACGTCGCCCGGCGCGGCGGCATGTCGGTCCCGCAGAGCAGGTGCCCCCGCGCATGAGGGATGATCGAATCACCATGACTTCCTCTCCGCGGCTCGACCCCGCCCTCATCCCGGACGCCGCGGATCCGGATGCCGTCTACCTCGCGTTCGTCGAATGGGCGGAATCGACGGGCATCAGCCTGTACCCCGCGCAGGACGAGGCGGTCATCGAGATCGTCTCCGGCAACAACCTGATCCTCTCCACCCCCACCGGCACCGGGAAGTCGCTCGTCGCGATCGGCGCCCACTTCAGTGCCCTGGTCGCCGGACGGCGCAGTTACTACACGGCACCGATCAAGGCGCTCGTGAGCGAGAAGTTCTTCGCCCTGGTCGATGTGTTCGGCGCCGAGAACGTCGGCATGGTCACGGGCGATTCCTCCGTGAACGCCGATGCTCCGATCATCTGCTGCACGGCCGAGATCCTCGCGAACCTCTCGCTGCGCCAGGGAACCGATGCCGACGTCGGCCAGGTCGTGATGGACGAGTTCCACTTCTACGCCGACCCCGACCGCGGGTGGGCGTGGCAGGTGCCGCTGCTCGAGCTGCCTCAGGCGCAGTTCATCCTCATGTCGGCGACACTCGGCGATGTGACCGAGCTCGCCGCCGACCTCACCCGTCGCACCGGCCGCGAGACGGCCACGGTCACCGGTGTCGAGCGTCCGGTCCCCCTGCACTTCTTCTACGAGACGACGCCGATCCACGAGACCATCGACGATCTGCTGAACACCGGACAGGCGCCGATCTACGTCGTGCACTTCTCGCAGGCCGCAGCGATGGAGCGCGCGCAGGCGCTCTCCAGCACCAAGGTCGCCACCCGCGAGCAGCGCGACGAGATCGCCGCCCTGATCGCCGAGTTCCGCTTCACGACCGCGTTCGGCAAGACGCTCTCACGGTTCCTGCGCGCAGGGATCGGCGTGCACCACGCGGGCATGCTGCCGAAGTACCGGCGTCTGGTCGAGCAGCTCGCCCAGCGCGGACTGCTGCGCGTTATCTGCGGCACTGACACCCTCGGCGTGGGCATCAACGTGCCGATCCGCACGGTGCTGCTCACGGCGCTCACGAAGTTCGACGGCACCCGGATGCGGCAGCTGAACGCCCGCGAGTTCCACCAGATCGCGGGCCGCGCGGGCCGCGCGGGCTACGACACCGCCGGCACGGTCGTCGCGCAGGCGCCCGAGCACGAGAGCGAGAACGTCGCTGCGGTGAAGAAGGCCGGCGACGACCCGAAGAAGAAGCGCAAGATCGTCCGGAAGAAGGCACCGGACGGTTTCGTGTCGTGGGGCGAGCCGTCGTTCCGCAAGCTCATCGATGCCGTGCCGGAAACGCTGACCTCGCACATGCAGATCACGAGCGCGATGATGCTCAACGTGATCGCCCGCGGCGGTGACGTGTTCGGCAATATGCGCGCACTGGTATACGACAACCACGAGCCGCGGAGGCGCCAGCGGGAGCTCGCGCTACGGGCCATCGGCATCTACCGCACGCTCCGCGAATCGGGCATCGTCGAGAAGACCCCCGAAGGAGAGATCCGCCTCACGGTCGACCTGCAGCCGAACTTCGCGCTCAACCAGCCGCTGTCGCCGTTCGCCCTCGCCGCCTTCGAGCTGCTCGACCCCGATCCCGCCGCCGGCACGGGGACCGGCTCCTACGCGCTCGACATGATCTCGATCGTGGAGTCGACCCTCGACGATCCCCGCGCCGTGCTCAGTCAGCAGGAGTTCCTGGCCCGGGGCGAGGCGGTCGCCGCGATGAAGTCCGAGGGCATCGAGTATGACGAGCGGATGGAGCTGCTCGAGCAGATCACCTACCCGAAGCCGCTGGACGAGCTGCTGACCGCGGCCTTCGAGACCTTCAGCGCGGCCCAGCCGTGGATCCGTGACTTCGAGCTGCACCCCAAGTCGGTGGTGCGTGACATGTACGAACGGGCCATGTCGTTCGGGGAATATGTCGCGTACTACAAGATCGCGCGCTCCGAAGGTGTGGTGCTGCGCTACCTCTCCGACGCGTACCGCGCGGCTTCGCAGACCATCCCGGAAGAGCTCAAGGACGAGGATCTGCGCGATCTCATCGAGTGGCTCGGCGAGCTCGTCCGCCAGGTCGACTCCAGCCTGCTCGACGAGTGGGAGGAGCTGATCGCCGGCGTCGACAACGGACACTTCGATCCACACGCGCCCGATGAGCCGATCGTCCCGCCCGCACCCAAGCGCCTCACGAGCAACATCCGCGCCTTCCGCATCCTGGTGCGCAACGAACTCTTCCGCCGGGTGCAGCTGGCGGCCAGGGAAGACGTGGACGCGCTGGCCGAGCTCGATCCCGGTTTCGGCGCCGACGCCTGGTCGGACGCGCTGGACGGGTACTTCGCCGACCACGACGAGATCCTCACCGGCGCTGATGCCCGCAGCTCGAAGCTGCTGATCCTCACCGAGGGGCCCGCCGCCTGGACCGCACGGCAGATCTTCGACGATCCCGCCGGCGACCACGACTGGGGCATCACCGCGACTATCGACCTCGCAGCCTCGGACGAAGCCGGTCAGGCCGTCGTCACGGTCACCGGAGTCGACCGGCTGTAGCCGCCGCCGTCGTTCGCGTGGCCTCCGCGCTCCACGCCGACCACCCGCCCGAACCGCCCCAGAGTCTCGCGCCGGTGCGAGGCGGCGATGACCGTGCCGTCGAACCCTTCGAGCACGTCGGAGATGATGCGCTCCGACTCGGCATCCAGGCTCGCTGTGATCTCGTCGACGATGAGCACCCGGGGCTCGCGGCACAGCGCCCGCGCCAGGGCCAACCGTGCCCGTTGACCACCGGAGAGCCTCACCCCGTGCTCGCCGAGCTCGTCGTCGAGGGTGATCCAGTCGTCGGCGCCGACCCGTGTGAGCGCCTCGCGCAACTGCTCGTCGGTGCGGGCGCCGACACCCCGCACGAGGTTGTCGCGCACGGTGCCGTGGAAGAGGCGCGCATCCTGCTCCACCACGGCGACGGTCCGGCGAAGATCTTCATCGCGGATGCGACCCAGCGGGTACGCGACCCCCGCCGCATCGACGAGAGCGATGGTGCCCTCTGCAGGGTCCCACAGCCGCGCGGCGAGCGCGATCACGGTGCTCTTGCCGGCGCCGGACGGCCCCGCGAGGGCGATGTGCTCACCGGGGTCGACGTCGATCGACCAGCCGCGCAGAACCTCCGTGCGGTCGTCGTAGGAGAACGCGACCCTCTCGAGGCGCACACCGAGCGGCCCCGGCGGCAGCGGGAGCGGACGATCGACCGGCGCCACGACCGGGAGGCGGTGCAGCCCTGCACCCACGCGATCGGCACTGGCGATCAGCGGATGCAGCTCCGACACCGTGTGCGCGGCGTCCGCCACCGCGGCGACGCCGGCGACGGCGAGGGCGATCACCGCGGGCAGCAGTGCCGCTCGCCCGGCGTCGACCGCCCCGTCAACCGATCCGTCGAGAAGGGAGACGGCGATCACCCCGATCACGACCGCGGTGAGGATCAGCTCGCGCGTGCCGTCGACGAGCTGGGCGATCACCTCCCGGCGGCGGGTGACGCGCGCCGACCGCCGGGTACCGTCGACGGCCTCGCGAACGACCCGGTTCTGCAGCCCGAAGGCGAGGATCTCGCGCAGCGCACCGAGGGCGTCGACCAGTCGTTCGGACTGCTCCTCGCGCTCCTGCTGCTCGCGCGCACCGATACGCCGCGACGGACCCGCCCCGGCCCAGACGGTGAGCGCGACCGCGACCGCTCCGGCGAGCATCACGTCCGCCGCCACCGGCATCACCAGGAACGCGCAGACCAGGGCTCCGACGAAGAGCGTGAACGCGGCACCGATCTGCGCGACCGTGTGGGCGTAGAAGAACTCCAGCTTCTCGATGTCTGTCATCGCGACCGACGCCGCGCGCCCGGAGTGCTCGCGACGGCGACCGGGAACGCTGCGCGAGTACGCGTCGAAGAGCGCCATCCGCAGCCGGGCGAGCACGCGGTAGGCGAGGGCGTGCGACACGTCCATCTCGCGCCACGTGAGGAAGGTGCGCAGCAGCACGAGGCCTCCGAGGGCGAACCACCAGACCGCCGGCGGCCGGGTGCCGTGCACGACGGCCCCGCCGACGCCGAGCGCGGTGAGCACCGCGATGGCGGCGAGCGCGCACAGGCTCGTGGTGGCGATCAGGTAGCTGCCGACGATGCGCCGCCATTCGGGTCGCAGCGGCGGAAGCAGCCGAGCGAGGATGCCCGCGGACGAGGTCATGAGGCCTCCTCCACGAGCATTCCGTCACGGAGCACCCGCACATCGGCGACCCTGGACAGGGCCTCCGGACGGTGGCTGATCATGAGCACGATCCTCTCTGCGGCGACACGTTCGAGCGTCTCGGCGACGGTCAGGGCGCTGCGGTCGTCGAGGGCGCTGGTCGGCTCGTCGACGAGAAGCACGGGGCGCCGGGCGAGCAATGCTCTGGCGAGGGCGAGACGCTGCCGCTGCCCGCCCGACAGGCTCGTCCCCGCTTCCGCCACCCTCGCGTCGAAGCCTCCGGGGGTCGCCCGGATCTCGTCGAGCACACCGGCCGCGGCGCACGCATCCTCCAGCGCCTCCTGCCCGGCGTCGAACAGATCGACGTTGTCCCTGATGGTCCCGGTGAACAGGACGGGGTGCTGGGAGACCACGGCGACATCGCTCGGGCGGAGCGGGCGCCCGTCGAGCTCGACCGTTCCCGCCGTGGGCGGGAGGAAGCCGAGGACGAGGTCGAAGAGCGTGGACTTGCCCGCACCGGAGGGGCCGGCGATCGCGTGCACCTCGCCACGCCCGGCACGGAGGTCGACCCCGCGCAGGACATCGTGATCGGTGCCGGGGTATCGGTACGACAGGCCGGAGATGCGGAGCACGTCTCCCCCGCCGGTCACCGCCCCGGTCTCGGGTTCCTCGATGCGCTCGATCTCCGTCGCGACCCGTGCGGACCGACGGAACGCACCGAGGGCCGCCAGCCCGGGAACCGCCGTGAGCCCGAGGAATCCGGCATGCCAGTGGCGCGAGAGCTCACGTACCGGCCGGAACGCCTCCGAGGAGAGCAGGAGCAGGGCGTACACCTCGATGGCCGGTGGCTGTCCGGTCATCACGGACACGACGGCCAGCCCGGCGGCGACCACCACTCCGGCCTGCACCGCGAAGTCGGTGATCGCCGTCTCGGCGAGCGACGATCGCATGACGCGTTCCGTGGCCACGCGCAACGACTCCGACCTCGCCTGCAAGCGCTCACGGGTCGCGGGGACATCGCCCAGCGCCCGCAGCGTCGACATCCCCCGGAGTGCCTCGAGCATGTCGCCGCTGAGAGCCTCGTAGCTGTCCCAGTGGTCGAACCCGCGCCGGGCGAGCATCCGCTTCCAGGCCAAAGGGCCCAGCACCGCGAGCAGGATCCCCGCGGCGACGCACAGCGCGATCACGGGCGACAGCACCGCGACGAGGCACACCGCGATCAGGCTGCCGACCACGAGCTGCGCCACCGCAGGGATGTACTTCGACACATAGGCGTCGGTGCCGTCGATGCCGTCGCCGAGCGCGAGCTGGGTCGAGCCGTCGCGGAGGCGGGCATCGTGCAGTCGTTCCGGCACCAGCGCCGCGGCGACGGCCGCCCCTCGGAGATCTTCCCTGACCCGCCCTCCGAGGCGGGCGGCGGCATCGCCCTGCGCGAGCGTCAGCAACATCCGCGCCACCCCGATCGCGAGGATCCCGCCGATGCCCGCCACCGCGCCGGCCGTGTCACCGCGCACGAAGGCGGCGAGAGACCACGCGAGGGCGAGCGCCTGCGCGAGGTGCGTCGCGAACACGAGGAGGAGGAGCAGGATGCTCATGGACAGGAGCCAGGGGTGCCGTCGCGCTTCGCGCCACAGCTCGGGGACGATCATCATCGTGCACCTCCGCGGGAGTCGAGGACGGCGATCGCGTGGAGGATCCACCGGTCCCCCGTCGAGGAGAAGCCGGAGACCGGGCGCGTGCGCCTGTCTCCGGTGAGAGCTGCCTCGTAGCAGAGGCGTGCAGCGGCGAGATGGGCGCTCCAGAGGGTGGCGCCGACGATCGTCGAGGGTGCCCTGCTCGGCACGGACCAGGAGCGCACTTCGGTCGCACCGCGCACCCAGCCCTGTCCGGAGGCGCGGGCGACGCGCTCGACCTCGGTGGTCGGTGAGCCCCCGATCCGATCGGCGAACTCCGCGATGGCGGGCGAGCGTCGCGTGCCGAGAGCCTGCACAGCAGCGGCGTGCGGGGTCGGCACGTGCGGGATCCCGACGGCGGCGAGCGGGATCTCCGGCGCGAGTCCTCGGCGCATCCAGGCGTCGGCATCCGCAGCCCGGGGGACGCCGAGCATCTCCCGCAGCCGCTTCGAGGGACCGACCTGCACGGGCCCGGCGCGCTCCCCCAGCAGGAATCGCACGGCGGCGACCGCGTAGGCCGCATCCGCGATCCACAGGGGCCACGCCCGGTGCCGGTAGCGGCCGAACGACCGCCCCGGCAGCACGGTGAACACCAGGCGTGCGGTGCCGTCGTCCGATGCCGGCGACGGCCATCCGTCCGCACGGTCGGATGCGAGAACGCGACGATGGAAGACCCCTTCCTGGTCGACCGTCCAGCGCACACCGGTGGGGTCGATCAGGTGGGTCTGCACCGGATAGCACGCTCCGGCCGAGGGGACGGGGCGCCGACGGATGCGGGTGGCCGAGCCGCCGGCATCCCGGTGGTACTCCCCCGGGTGCCACAGGGCGTCGACGAGCTCTGACACCCCGCGGTGAGGTTCGTCCGCGACGGCGCCGACCCGATCCCAGGCGTTCGCGCGCGGCCCCGGCGGCAGGGGACCTGCGGGCATGCGCGAGGTCAGCGCCTCGTCGAGCGGGGCAGGAAGGCCGCGGCTCTCGCGGCGTGTGCGATCCATGACGGCCCTCACATGTGCGGAGCCGGGAGGAGCGTGAAGTCCTCCGGGCCGCCGGTCCAGGTGGTGCGCCAGCCGCGCTCCTCGGCCGCCTCGCGGAACCGTGGCATTCCGAGGTACGAGAACGCCGCCGGGGCGTTGGGCACGAGTCCGGTCACGATCGAACGCACCACGCGCAGGTCGGTGCGTCGCACGTCGGAGGTCGTGAGGTCGCGGGTCAGGACGCGGTGACCGCGATCGCGCAGACGCCCGTACACCTCGTCGATCGTGACCGGGTCCACCGCACTCAGCGGACGCACGCCCTGCGCGGGCGACTGGAACCGCCGGGCCTCGTCGTGCACGGTCGGGTCGAGCCACACCTGCACGTGCGCGCCGAGGTCGATCACGTTCTCGAACTGCGGCCCGGCCGCGGCGAGGTAGTCGGCGTGCGGACGGAAGTCGAGGGTGAGGCCCTTCGCCATCAGTCCCGCAGCGACCGCGCGGAACACCCATCCGTCGTCCGTCGTGCATCCCTGCGTGTAGATCCAGGTGTGCACCGCTTCGAGCACGGCCTTCCGCGCGGCCCGCGCCGGGTCGAGCGAGGCCGAGAAGCCTGCAGCGTAGAGCCCGCGCTCCTCGTCGTGCACGAGCGCGCCGATCGCGGGAGCGAACTCCGAGGGCATCGCCACCAGCCACACCCGCAGGCTGCTCCCCTGAAGATCGTCGAGCAGACCGGGGACCGTGGCCGGATCGATGCCGAACGTCGGTCCGTCCAGGTGCCACCACACCTCGAGCGCATCCCGCTCGATGACCTCGATCACTCCGCGGTCGCGGGCGTCGTCGAAGCCTGCGCCGGTCGCGATGCCGGCGTAGTTCAGATGGTGTGTCCGCGGCAGCCGGCGGAACCGGGACTGCCGCCAGTTCAGGTGCACGAGAGAATCCGGCACCCACACCGAGCCACCGTCGATCTCGTCGCAGCGTGCCCAGAGCGTCGGCGTGGAGGGGAGCAGACGCTGATACGCGAACCCGGGCCGTGCGAGCTGCCAGTCGGCGAAGCGCGGCAGATCGGACTCGTCGATGACGCTCTCCCCGTCGGCGCGCAGCTCGTCGGCGGTGCTGACACGGAGCTCGCCGCGAGGCAGCTCATCGGGCAGCCAGTTGCCGCAATACCGCTCCACGCCCTCGCCGATCGCGGCGATGCGCGCCTGAGCGGGGTCGCCGAACGATGTGCCGAGCGAGACCCGATCGGCGGGCCACTCGCCGAGGATCCGGGCGTCGGCCACGGATGCCGTCAAGGCCAGGTACCGGTCTGGGGCGCCGATCGGATGCGGCACCTCCCGCACCGAGCGGATGATGCCGGCTTCGGCGTCGACCAGCGCCTCGGCCGACAGCGTCGCGCGGATCGCGGATCGACCCCGGGCGTGCCCCAGGGTGTCGCGCGGTGTGTCGTGCGGGGTGTCGCGGCGAGCGGTCTGGTGAGTGTCGTGCAGGGTCATGCTGTCCTCTCGTACCGCCAGCGGCCGGTCTCCGGCTCGAAGGCGGATCTGGTCCGGCGACTCCGCCCCGACGCCGGCGCGGGGAGCGCGGATGCAGGAAGCGCGGATGCCCTGGTCGGCAGTCCGGTCTCGGCGAGCCAGGAGTCGAGTACGCCGCCGATGTCGCCCGCACTGCGCAGCCGGGAGCGGACATCGTCGTCGTCGATGTCCGCGGCCAGTCGGTGTCCCCACGGACCGTCGACCAGGTGGACGGGGCCCCGCCAGGCGGCCGCGAGTCGACCGGCATGCGTGAAGAAGAAGTCGTGATCGCCGCGGATGAGCAGCAGCGGTGCGAGGAGCGCCCCGTAGGCACGGTCCAGGTCGACGGCCGGAGCAGACCAGAGGCGTCGCCATCCGGACAGGACCTCGGAAGACCACCCCCACTCGTCGGCGGCCCGATGCACGCCCACGTCGGATGCCCGCCGGACACGGGCCGAGAGCTGCTCGTCCGACAGGGGCGCCAGGGAACGCGGGCCGCGGCCGTGCTGGTGCCACCACCCGATCCGGTCGCGCAGCTGAGGACGCCCGTCCTCGTCCCACGCGGTCTCGGCGAGCCCGAGCGCCGGCACCTGGAGCACCAGGGCATCGACGACGACGGCCCTGGCCGCTTCGAGTGCGGTGTGCGCGGCATACGATCCGCCGGACAGCACGAGCGGGAGCCCGGGGCTCTCGGCCCCGACCTGCTCGACCACCGCGCGCCCGTCGCTGCGTTCCGCGAGGTACGGGTGCCATTCACCGTCGGAGGAGTGGCGTCCGCGCACGTCATGGATCACGCAGCGGTAGCCCCGCCCGACCCAGGCGCGTGCGGTGTCGCCGTGTCGCCAAGCGCCGTATGGCGTACGGATGAGCACGACGCCGCGAGGTTCCGCGGGTTCCCAGACCCAGCCGCGCAGCAGGGCGCCGTCTTCCGCGAGCACGGCATGAGGGCGGGCGTCGCGCGGCGGCGTCATCGGATCACCCGGCGAGGGGCCGCGGGGAAGGGCAGCACCGTGTGCGCGCTCACGGAACCGGTTGCGGGAACGACCTTCCAGAGCGTCGTCCGCAGCCGGTCGAGTTCTGCGTCCTCCTGCGCCCACGCGAGGACGGTGTGCAGCAGTCGGGCGAGCACGAGCGCTCTGGTCGCGTCGTCGAGCGCGCCAGGGGTGAGCGGACGCGCCAGCTGCCAGGCCTCGCTCGACGCGGGCGCGCTGCTCGCGGCCACCCGTCGCGCGGCCACCTGCACGGAGGTGGGATCGCCGGGGTCGACGGCGAGCGGATCGATCAGCACGACCTCGCCCTCCCGGTGCACGCGGAGCCACGCGGTGCCCCGCTCCGGAAGCCGATCGAGCTCTGCCCAGCGGCGGCGGCCGGAGGCGTCCTCGGCATAGGCGACCACGAGCGCGGCGTGCTCGGACGGTGCCGCCTCCGGATCCAGGACGGCGACCCGGGCGCCCCAGGCGACGAGCACGCGCTCGAGGTCGAGCACGAGCGGACCCGTTCCGAGGAGGCAGACGTCGCGGCGCTCCTGCGGCCAGCGGTGAAGGGCATCGGCGGACTCGCGTTCCTGCACCTCGAGCGTCAGCCGGTCGAGCGCGGTCGAGCGCTCTCCGTGGGCCCCGCTCTCGAGGGCCTCGACCAGAGCGGCGGCCGGCGCGTCGACCAGGACGAGTCGTCCGGTGCGCAGACGGATCCGGGGGCGGCCGTCGGCACCGACGACGAGATGCGCCCCGGTGTCGGGGAGCGGCAGGATGCGGGGTTCGGAAGTCATGGTGTCTCTCGGTGATGGGCCCGGCCGGGCGCGAACGCCCGGCCGGACGGGAGTGCGCTCGAAAGCGCGACGGAAGGATCCGCGATCAGTCGAACGGGTTCTCGACCAGGGCGTTCGAGTGCGATGCCGACAGGTGCGCCAGCTGCTCGGACTCTTCGATCTCGGCGAGGATCTGCTTTTCCATTTCGTGCTCCTTCTGTGAGGTGTCCGCCTCGCGGGGTGCGGGGCGGTGTCCACGGTGAGTGAACACTGACGACCCTAAATGATAATGATTCTCAATATCTACTAGGATCGCTGACATGTCCTCCTCCACCCCCCTCCTCGCCGCTGATCACCGGGCCGGAGTCGTCTACGAGATCCATGACGGTTCCCGGCGTGTCGCCGTCGCCGACAGCTGGCTCGCCGAGCATGCGGGGTTCCTCCACCTCCCCGCCGGATCATCCGGCCGCTGGGCGTTCGCGGACGACCGCGGCGGTGCGCTGGTCATCGCAGACGCGGACTCCGTACGACGCGTCCCGATCGCCATCCCGGCGGAGCATCTGGCCTGCGATCCGAGCGGACGCCACGTGGTCGTCACCTCCGGTCTGGGCATGAACGAGGAAGCCTGGACCGACCTGGTGTCCGTCGTCGATCTCGCGACCGACTCCTCCGTGCGCTTCCGCGTGCGCACCGGTGAGCCGGGCGTCGTGGTCGCTCCGGATCAGGCCACGGGAGAGCCGATGATCGTGCTCCGCCATCGCGAACCCGGAGCCGTCGAGGCACTGCCCCTCGCGGCGGCGCTCGAGGTCGGAGCGCACGCACCAGTCCTGCGCGGGCACGTCATCGACGACCTCGCCGCAGACGGACACGGCGACGTGATGGACCCCGCTTCCGGCCTCATCGGCATCGCGACGAGCCGCGGTCTGGAGCGCTTCATCGTCGACGGCGGAGTTCCCCGCGCCATCGGCATCGTCCCGTGGCCCGTCGCAGGGCGCGCGTACTACCTGCGCCTCGCGGGCGACACCGGGCGCGCCACCGGCATCGTCCGCGGAGGACCGGCCTCTCCCGGATCGTGGCCGGAGTGGACCAACACCTTCGTCGATATCGACCTCGCGTCGGGAGCCTCCCGCACCGTGCCGCTGCCGCCGGGGCTCGCCTTCCGTTTCGCCCTCGCCACGGGCGTCGCAGCCGTCTCCGTCATCCATCCCGACGGGGATGTCGTGATCGTGATCGATCGGGAGGACGCGCGCATCGCGCGGATCACCCCGATCCCGGCGATGACGCACCCGCCCCGCGCAGGACGATTGCCGTGGGACGGCGTCGACGGCCGCCCCGCACAGCGCCGGTCCATCGCGATCGACCCCGGCACCGGAACGGTCGCCGTCACCAGCGGCGGAGACGGCACGATCCACCTCGTCGACGACAGCGGCATCTCGACCATCGAGCTCCCCACCCCACTCGACGAGGGCGGGCACCTGCTGTGGGCCGGTGCCGACCACCGCGTCGACGATCTGGTCGGCCGATGAGCGCTCGCCGATCCGTGCTCGACGACGCCCTCGCACGTGCGGAACGTCACGGTCGACCGGGTCTTCCCGTCGGGGGCTTCATCCTCGGTCGGGCCGACGGTCGCTCTCGTCGCGGTATCCACCGCCTCGACGGCACGACCGTGATCGAGCCCGACGGGCACCTCCATCGGATCTTCCCGTCGCCCGACCGTCGGCGCATCGCCGTCGAGTGGGCGCCCACCGCCGACGAGAACGCCGTCCTCGGCATCGTCGATGCCCACGGAGGCACCCTGCAGCTGCACCCCGACATCCGTCTGCGCTACGACACCGTGCTCTGGGCACCCGACTCGCGCAGCCTCGACGTCGTCGCGAGCCGCGACCGGATGCTCGTGACCCTGGACCTGCAGACCGGCGAGCAGCGGGCGGCCGCTCTCGAGGCCGATGCACGACTGCGACTGTTCCCCGGCGGGGAGAGCGGCTTGCGCGCCCTCAGCTCGGGTTCGCGAGGCACGACGCTGACCGACCGGGGCACCGGAGCATCGCTGGGTCGCTGGCCGGCGCTCCTGCGGGCCTCCCCTCTCGGCACCGGCGTGCTGGTGTGGCACGACCGCGGGCTCGATGCCGTGCCGAACGTCGGTGCCGGAAAAGACGCCGCCGGAAAAGACGATGCCGGAAAAGACGCCGCCGGAAAAGACGATGCACTCTGGCGCTGGCACGATCCCGACGCGCTGATCGTCGATGTCGCGGTGCATGATGACCGCGTCGTCGTCCTCGCCGTCGCCGACGGGCGCAGCGTGCTCATCGACCTGGTCGACGGTGTCGAGGTCGCGCGCATCGAGGCCGCGTCGAGCCCCTCCGATGTGCTCACCACCACGATGATCGGCGTCGACGACGGCGTGCTGCGTCTCGGCGTCGAGGGCCCGCTCACTCCCCCTCGCCTCCTGCAGCGCGAGCGCCGGGGGACCGTGGTGGTGCCGGCCGCTGCCGTGCGGCCCCTCGGCACGACCGTCCGCCACGACATCCGCGCCGACGACGGCGTGATCCTGACCGTCCACGTGACCTCTCCCCCGAGAACGGAGGGTCCGCTGCCGCTGATCCTGACCTGCTACGGCGGGTTCGGCGTGCCGCACCTTCCACTCTTCGAGCCGACTGTGCCCGCCTGGGTCGAATGCGGCGGAGCGTACGCCGTCGCGCAGCTCCGCGGTGGTGGCGAGCGCGGAGCTGCGTGGCGCGAGGGGGGCCGCGGCAGGAGCAAGCACCGCACGATCGCCGACCTCGCCGACGTCGCGCGCGGACTCATCGAGGCCGGGATCACGCGACCCGACCTCCTCGTCCTCGCCGGGGCCTCTCTGGGCGGGGTCGTCGCAGCCGGGTGTGCGATCGCGCACCCGGAGCTGTGCGCGGGATTCGTCACCACCGCCGCTCCCCTCGATCTGCTCCACCTGGACGATCATCCGCTCGGTGCACGCTGGCGAGCGGAGTTCGGCGATGACGGCACCCGCGAATCGCGCGCTCACCTCCGGGCCCTGTCTCCGCTGGCGCAGGCCGAAGCCCTTCCGGCCGGTGCCCGGATCCCCTCCTATCTCGGCGTCGTACTCGGTGAGGACACCCGAGTGCGCGCTCGCGACACGCACCGGATGGTCGAGGCGCTACGACGAGCTGCCGGGTCCGCCCGGCTCTGGACGGCTTCGGGGGCAGGACACGGTGCGAACGAGTCCGCCGCGCTGCACGAGCTGGGACTCACCGTGCTGGACTTCGCGGCCGAACTCACGACCGAATCCACGACCGAATCCACGACCGAATCCACGATGGGACGTGCCCGATGAGCGAATCCACCGGAGCCCTCACCGGGACGGACACACGGCGCACCCCCGTTCGGCGCATCCCGCGCCTTCGTCGGCGCACCGGCGGCCGCGTCGGCTTCCGGCGGATGCTGCCCGTCGGCCCGACCGTGACGACGATCACGGTGCTCGCTGTGCTCGTCCTCGTGCTCTCGGCCGCCACCGGACCCGTCACGGTCTCGCCTCTCGATGCCGCGAAGATCGTGATCGGCCATCTGGCCCCCGGCATGCCCTGGATGTCCGACGGCACCCTCACGCCGTTGCAGGATCAGGCCGTGTGGCAGTTCCGGGTGCCGCGGTCGCTCCTCGCCGCGCTCTCGGGCGCAGGTCTCGCTCTCGCCGGGGCGATGATGCAGGCGGTCGTGCGCAACCCGCTCGCCGAGCCGTACATCCTCGGCGTCTCCTCCGGCGCGAGTGTCGGCGCCGTGCTGGTGATCGTGTCGGGCGGCGCCACGTTCCTCGGGCTCACGATGAGCGGGGCGGCGTTCGTGGGCGCGATGGTCGCCTGCATCCTCGTGGCCATGCTCGCGCGCATCCGCGGAGAGCTCTCCCCGACCCGCATGATCCTCGCCGGCGTCGCACTGGGCGCTCTGTTGAGCGCGGTGACCAGCTACCTCACGCTCACCACCGATGCCCAGAACGTCGTCAGCGTGATGTTCTTCCTGCTCGGCAGCGTGTCGGCCGCCGACATGTCGTCGCTGCTGATCCCCGCGGTCGCACTCGCCGTCGCCTGCATCGCGGTCTTCGGGCTCTCGCGGTCGATGAACGCGCTGCTCGCCGGTGACGAGTCCGCGATGGCGGTCGGCGTACGAACGACCCGGCTGCGTGGGCTGCTGCTCGTGCTCGCCTCGCTCCTGACCGGTGCGATCGTGGCCGTGAGCGGCGGCATCGGCTTCGTCGGCCTCGTCGTGCCGCACATGGCGAGACTCCTGGTCGGGTCGGATCATCGTCGGATGCTGCCGATCACGGTCCTCGGCGGCGCGCTGTTCCTCATGGTCGCCGACCTGCTGGCCCGTACGGTCGCGATGCCGACCGAGATCCCCCTCGGAATCCTCACCGCGTTCGTCGGTGCTCCCTTCTTCCTGTGGTTGATGCGCAGTGGCGGCGAGCGCGCGGGGTTCGACCGATGAGCGTGCTGTTCGACGGCGTGAGCGTCGCACGCGGCGGTCGCACCGTGCTGCACGGCATCGACCTCGAGGTCGGCACCGGGCGCATCGTGGGACTGCTCGGCCCCAATGGCAGCGGCAAGTCCACGCTCCTGCGCGCGCTCTTCACGGGTCAGCGTCCGCACACCGGGCGCGTCCTGATCGACGGCGCCGACGTGTCGCAGCTGGCCCCGCGCGCCCTCGCCCGCACGGTGTCGGTCATGCTGCAGGACTCCCCTTCCGAGTTCGACCTGACCGTGCGGGAGACCGTGCTCGTGGGCCGTTCGCCGCATCGTCCGCCCTTCAGCCGGGACACCGCGGAGGATCAGCGCATCGTGGACGAGGCTCTGCGCACCGCCGACGTGCACGACCTCGGCGACCGCCTGGTCCGTTCGCTCTCGGGCGGTCAGCGCCAGCGGGTGATGCTCGCCCGCGCTCTCGCGCAGAGCGGCGAGATCCTCGTGCTGGACGAACCGACCAACCACCTCGACATCGCGCACCAGCTCGACCTGATGCGCGTCGTGAGCGGACTCGGCACGACCGTGATCGCGGCCCTGCACGACCTCAACATCGCCGCGGCGTTCTGCGACGAGGTCGCCGTGCTCGACGAGGGCCGACTCGTGGCCTTCGGTCCGCCCGACACGGTGCTCGCCCCGGCGCTCGTCGACGAGGTCTTCCACGTCACCGCCCGCATCGCCGTCGAGGTCGACACCGGGGCACGCGCGATGACCTTCCATCCCCGAGAGCCCGTCGGCCGCTGATCCCCCGGCATCCGAACTCATACCCCCACCCCGCACCAACGAAGGAGAACACGAATGACACCCCGTACCCGAACCACCCGCCTGCTGGCCGCCGTCACCGTCGGCCTGGGCGCGATCGCCCTCACCGCATGCGGCGGTGGGGTCTCGAACGGAACGGCACCCGCCGCCTCCGGTGAGGCGGTGACGATCGAGAACTGCGGCCGCACGGTCGAGATCCCGTCCACGCCCACCGCCGTCGTCGGGCTGCACCCGTCGCAGACCGAGCTGCTGCTGCGTCTCGGCCTCGCCGATGCGCTCGTCGGCCAGGCCCAGGCCACGACCCAGAAGCTGCCGTCCGACGTCGCGGACCTCGCCGCCGAGGTGCCGGTCATCGGCGGTGACGCCCCTCCGAGCCGAGAAGAGCTCCTCGCCGTCGAGCCCGACTTCGTCTACTCGCCCACGACGTACGAGTTCACTGCCGAGCAGGGATTCGCCAGCATCGAGCAGCTGGCGGAAGCCGGGGTCGCCGCGTACACCGCGACGGGCGGCTGCTTCGACCGCCGCATGGAGGGCACGGTCGACGACCTCTTCACCGACCTCGAGAACCTCGGCGCGATCTTCCACGTGGAAGACGAGGCGGACGACCTGATCGCGTCGTCGCAGGCCGAGCTCGCCACCGTGGACACCGCGATCGAGGGACAGGATCGCCCCCGCGTCGCGCAGGTCTTCATCGAGGGGACCACCCTCACCGCCATCGGCGCCGGCATCGAGTACGACATCCTGCAACGCGCCGGTGCCGACAACGTCTTCACGCCGGAAGACCCCGCGTTCGCCGACTTCTTCGCCGCCGAGATCACCCCGGAATCCCTCGCCGCCGAAGCACCCGACGCGCTCGTCTTCGCGGTGTCCGACCCCGCTCACGAGGCGGCGGTCCGCTCCTACCTCGCCGCGACCTTCCCCGACATGCCCGCCGTGCGCGACGGCCGCCTGATCGCGGTGCCCTCGACCGATCTGTTCCCCGGCACGCTCGGCAACGTCTCGGCGGTCCGGCTGATCGCCGAGGGCCTCTACCCCGACGCCGTCTTCGGCTGAGCCGCGTCGGTAGGCACTGCGCCCCGGGGACCTCGGTCTCCGGGGCGCAGACCCTCCGGGCTCGCTGTCAGGCCTGCATCACCGCGAGCACGTTGCCCGCGGGATCGCGGAACCACGCGATGTCCGGACCCCGACCGTTGCCGCGCACGATGCCGCGTTCGTCGGACGGGAATTCCTCATCTCTGTAGATCTTGGTCTGCACGCCCCGGGCGATGAGCTCATCCACGGCGGCGTCGACATCGGCCACCGGGAAGTTCAGGATCGTGAAGCTCGCCGGGGTGTGGTTCGGCTTCGAGTAGACGAGGATCGATCCGCCGCTCGGCAGCCGCAGGTCGAGGAAACCCATCGCGTTGCGCTCGACGTCGAGCCCGAGCGCCGTGCCGTAGAACTCCTCCGCCGCGTCGATGTCGTCGACGCTGAATCCGCTGAATGCGTTGTCCGCTGTGAAGGCCGCCATGCTTCCAGCATCCGCCGTCCTCCGCCGATTGTCGAGGCCTTCCTCGAACGCCTTCATCGAGCCCCTTCATCGGCGTCATCCCTCTCCCCCGCGAGGCACCAGCCGTGCCGTGAAGCGGTCGGTCACCCGCAGCGGATCGAACAGCGCCCCGAGCCCGAAGCGCACGAGCAGCGCATGCACACCCAGGCAGATCCCGATCACGATCGCGGTGAGAAGGATGGGGGCGACGGCCTCGACCACGTCCGTCGTCCGCCCGCGCGTCGAGCGCAGGACCGCATCGATGAGGGCGAGGGGCATCATGTGCAGCACGTAGATCGGCAAGGTGCGCTGTCCGATCCAGCGCAGGGGCCGCGCGACCACGTCGACGTGGCGGTCCAGGAGCACGCTGAGCGACACCCCGAACGCCACCGCGATCAGGGCGAGCGCGGGCCACACGCCCGGCAGCAGGCGGATGGCCAGGCCCGCCACGACGGCCAGCGCCGCGACGTACACGGCGGCGAGCGCGACGGTGCTCCACACCCCGACGCTCTTCGCGAACCGTTCGACGACCGCGCGCAGCCGCAGCCCCACGAGGAAGAAGAACAGGTTCTGCACCAGCTGCCACAGGTTGCCGAGGTCGGGGATGACCCCGGCCCCGGCGACCGCCGCGATCACGAAGGCGACCGGCAGCACCACGACCGCCGGGATGCGGCGACTCAGTCGACCGATCGCCAGGTACACCGCGAGCGCGAGCAGATACCAGAGGTTCGTCGGGCTGATGGTCAGCTGCGCGAGCAGCTCCCACCCGCTGGTCGCCCGAGCCGTGTCGAAGTCGGGCACCAGAGCGAGCACGAACGTCTGGATGACGACCCAGACGATGTAGAGCATCGTCAGCCGTGCCGCGCGCCGCCGCCAGGAACTGCCGTCGTCGACGAGCACCGCGCGTGCGGCGAACATCCCGGAGACCAGGAAGAACAGCGGTATCCGCAACGGCAGCAGCTGGGCGTTCAGCGTCGCCCAGGCGTCGGTGACCGGCCCCGCACCCGGGGCCTCGATCGCGTGCTTGGTCACGACGTGCCAGAGCACCACCAGGATGATGCAGATGCCCTTCGCGACATCGGGCCATCCGACGCGTAGCGCGGGAGCCGCCGTCACGACGCCGCGCGCACGAGCCGCGCCACCAGGTCGACGTATGTCACTCCCGCCGCGGCGAACATCCGCGGCACCTGCGATGCCGCGGTCAGCCCCGGCATCGTGTTGACCTCGTTCAGCACCGGACCGCGGTCGGTCAGGAAGAAGTCCATCCTCGCCACGCCCTCGCATCCGAGGGCATCGAACACGGCGATCGCCGCCCGCTTGAGCGCCGACACCTCACCGGCGTCGAGCTGCGCCGGAACCGTGAACCGCGCGCTGCCGTCGTACTTGGTGGCCGTGTCGAACAATCCCGTCGCGTGGATCTCGAGGGGCGGAGCGGCCCAGCGGATGCCGCCCTTCTCACGCAGCACCGCCACGTCGATCTCACGCCCCCGCACGACCTCTTCGACCAGGATCCGGCGGTCGAAGCGCGCGGCCTCGTGCAGCGCGGCGAGCAGATCCTCCTCCCGCGTCACGAGACCCACACCGTGGCTGGATCCGGACGACACCGGCTTCACCACGGTCTCGCCCTCGAACTCCACGTCGCCGATGTCGTCGGCCGAGACCAGGCGACCGCGTGCGGTGCCCAGCCCGACGGCATCAGCCACCAGCTTCGTCGTCCACTTGTCCATGCCGATGGCCCCGGCGTGCAGGCCCGAGCCGACCACACGTACGCCGGCGAGCGCGCACAGCGCCGCGAGGGCACCATCCTCGCCCGGGGCACCGTGCACCGCGGGAAAGACCACGTCGGTCCGCGTGAGCAGCGGAAGGGCGAGGGCGAGCGACTCGGCGGCCGAGCCCCCGTGCGGGCGGCCCTCGACGCGCCAGATCCCGTCACGGTCGATCGTCACGCACGTGACCTCGTGATCGCCCATTCGCAGGGCCGCGGCGACCGCGGCTGCCGATGCCAGCGACACCTCGTGCTCGGCGCTCTGTCCCCCGCCGATGACCAGCACCTTCGTCGTCATGCGACACTCCTCTGCACTCGCGGCCCGATTCCGGTGACGATCGTGTGCGGGATGGTTCCCGCCCACCGCGCCCACTCCTGCACCGACGGCACGGCTCCCCCTTCGGGTCCGAACACGGTTGCGATCGTGCCCCGGGGGAACCGCACGGCGCCGGTGTCGATCACGATCTGATCCATGGACACCCTCCCGACGAGCGGATACCTCACCCCGTCGATCTCCACGCCGGCGCCCGCTTCCCGTTCCCGCGGGATGCCGTCGGCGTACCCGACGCCGACGACGGCCAGGTGCGTCTCCCGATCGGTCACCGCCCCGCCTCCGTAACCGACCGCGGTTCCTTCCGGCACGCGCACGCTGTGCACGACCGGTGCCGTCCAGCGCGCGGCCCCCACCAGCGCGGTCGTCTCCGACGGGTCGATCCCGACGAGTCCCGCCCCGATCCGCACCATGCCGAAATGGGTCGCCGGGTCGGTCAGCGCTCCGGACGTCGCGGCGAGATGCACGAGTACGGGGCCGAGTCCTGCGCGCAGCACGGCGTCGCGCCCCTGTCGCATCCGGAGCACCGCTGCCGCGTTCGCCGCCGGGTCGGCCTCATCGGCGCGCGGCAGATGCCCCATGACCCCCGTGATCTCGACCCTGCCCCGCCCGGTACGCGCCAGCCGGAACAGCTCGGACCAGTCGTCGAGAGGGCACCCTCCCCGCGCCATGCCGGTGTCGAGATGCAGGTGCACGCGTACCGGATCCCCGGCATCGGCGGTCAGTTGGCGCAGCTCTTCGACCGAACCGACGGCGATGTCGATGCGGTGCTCCGCGGCGACGTCCGCGTCGACACCTGACGGGTTCAACCAGGAGAGGATCGGCACATCGAGCCCAGCATCGCGGAGCGCGACCGCATCGGCGACATCGGTCACTCCCAGCCATCCGGCTCCGGCGGCGACCGCGGCCCTGGCCACGACGACGGCCCCGTGCCCATAGCCGTCGGCCTTCACCACGGCCATGATCGGCACGGCGGTCACGGCCTGCACACGGCGCAGGTTCTCGGCGACGGCACCGGGAAGGGTGTGGAGCGTCGGCGCGTGCAGACGCGAGTACGTGGTGCGCTCGGTGGCGAGAAGGGTGGTCATCGCTTCGTCCTCGGGTCGGCGGTCGGGTCGGCGAGCATCTCGGGGCATCCGTCGTCGACGGCGTCGGGACGCAGCTCGTAGTGCCACGACTCGTTCGCGTAGATCTGGCAGAGGCCGTAGCGCGAGCCGCGCTGGGCGAGCCAGTCGAGCGCCGACCACGGTCCGAGGTCGACCGCATCGCCCGTCACGTGCTCCGAGGTCTCGGGGGTGGCCACCCAGCGGCGCGCCTCTTCTTCTGATCCGTACTGGACGATGGCATCCTGCAGCATCCACTCCTGCAACGCGGGAGAACGCCATCCGCTGTTCACACGGATGGTCACCCCGTCGGCCTCGGCGTCGGACGCGGCGCGCTGCAGCGCCGCGAGCAGAGCGGGGTCGAGGTTGCCGACGGCGACCCTGTCGACCTCGAAGACCGTGGGCTTGTCATCGTCGAGGATCACACCGTCGGCCTCGGTCGGGGCGACCACCGAGCCGGCGGATCCCCCGGTCGGAACGGGCGTCGGGGCGGGCGAGGGGATCGTGTGCGCCGCATCGGCGAATGCCGCGGACAGCGACTGCTGCACCGCGAACGCGAGGATCACGGCCGCAGCGATCGCGATCAGCGTGACGACGACACGGCGACGGCGACGCACTCGCGGTGGATGGGGGATGGTGCGGGTGTTCATGCTCCCAGTGAAGAAGGGGGCCGGTTGCCGGGGCGTATGCGCTTTTGCATATGCTCGCGATATACCGCAGTGCGTAGGATCGCAGCCATGCGTGTACTGATCGTCGAGGACGAGCCCTACCTCGCCGAGGCGGTACGTGACGGACTGCGACTGGAGGCGATCGCCGCCGATATCGCGGGCGACGGCGACACCGCGCTCGAACTGCTGAGCATCAACTCCTACGACCTCGCCGTGCTCGACCGCGACGTTCCCGGCCCTTCCGGCGACGACATCGCCCGGTGGATCGTGGCCTCCGGCAGCGGCATCCCGATCCTGATGCTGACCGCCGCCGACCGCCTCGATGACAAGGCGACCGGCTTCGAGATCGGCGCGGACGACTACCTCACCAAGCCGTTCGAGCTGCGCGAACTCGTCCTGCGACTGCGCGCCCTCGACCGTCGCCGTCAGCGCAGCCGGCCGCCCGTGCTCGAGGTCGCAGGGCTGCGCCTCGACCCCTTCCGTCGCGAGGTGTACCGCGACGACCGCTACGTCGCACTGACGCGCAAGCAGTTCGCGGTGTTGGAGGTGCTGGTCGACGCCGATGGCGGAGTTGTCAGCGCCGAGGAGCTGCTGGAGCGCGCCTGGGACGAGAATGCCGACCCGTTCACCAACGCGGTGCGCATCACGGTGTCGTCGCTGCGCAAGCGCCTGGGCGAGCCGTGGCTGATCTTGACGGTGCCCGGCGTCGGATACCGGATCGGGACGGACGCCGATGCGTAGACGCCGCGGGATGAGCGCCCGCCTCAAGCTCACCCTCAGCTATGCGGGGATCGTGCTGGTGTCGGGACTCCTGCTTCTCGCCGCCGTGGCTCTGTATCTGCTGCGGTACGTGCCGGACGTGCAGATCCCGTACTTCGAGGTCCGCGTGCCGAACCGCTCCGACCTGATCCGGGCTTTCGTGCCGGTCGCCTCCACCGTCATGGTCGTGCTGCTCGCCCTGGGCCTGGGGGGCGGATGGCTGCTCGCCGGACGGATGCTGGCGCCGCTGGAGCGCATCGGCGACGCGGCGCGGCTGGCCGCGCAGGGATCGCTCTCCCATCGGATCGCTCTCCCCGGCCCCCGCGACGAGTTCCGCGACCTCGCCGACGTCTTCGACTCGATGCTCGAACAGCTCGAGGCGCACGTCGCGGAACAGCAGCGATTCGCCGCCAACGCCTCGCACGAACTGCGCACACCTCTCGCGATCTCGCAGACGCTGCTCGAGGTCGCGCACGACGACCCGGAGCGCGACGTCGACGAGCTGATCTCACGCCTGCAACAGGTCAACACCCGCGCGATCGACCTCACCGAGGCACTGCTGCTGCTCAGCCGGGCGGACCGACGAACGTTCACCCGCGAGATCGTCGATCTGTCGCTCCTCGCGGAGGGAGCAGTCGAGGCGCTGGTGCCCCTCGCGGATCGCCGCGGTGTCGCCGTGGAGGTGGGCGGCGTACCGGCACCGGTGCTCGGCTCCGCCGCCCTCCTGCCGCAGCTGGTGACGAACCTCGTGCTCAACGCGATCGTGCACAACCTGCCGTCCGGCGGAGCCGTCGCCGTGCGCACCCACTCGATGCCCCATGCGGTCGCGCTGGTCGTAGAGAACACCGGCGAGGTGCTCCCCGCCCACCGCGTGGCGACGCTCGTCGAACCATTCCAGCGCGGAGCCGAGCGCACCCGCAGCGACGATCATGCCGGAGCGGGGCTCGGCCTCGCGATCGTCGACCGCATCACCCAGGCGCACGGCGGCACTCTGGTGCTCACCCCGCGCAAGGACGGCGGCCTGATCGTGACGGTGTGGCTCCCGCATCCCTACCCGGTGGAGCCTCCCGCCTGACCGCACGCCGGTCGGTCGTGGTTCACGCCCTCCCGTTCACGTCCCGGGTCCGGTGCCCCTCGGGTCCACCCCGGTTCACGTCCCCTCGGCCGAGGCCCTCACGTCCGCCCGGTTCAGATGTCGGAGGATTTCACGGATGTCGGGCCGGAAGGCGGTCTCCCGCCCTGCATCCGTGCATCCTTCCGACGGGTGAACCGGACGCCCGACCAAATACCCGAACCAGATACCCGACGCGACGCCGAAGACGAACCGGATGCCGCTCGACTCAGGCCACTCGGGGGTCGCGCGTCGCGGCGAGCTCGCGGCCGTAGGTGCGAGCGTCGGCCTCGGCGTTCTCCTTGAGCTCGCGCGCCGTGTCGGCGAAGGCGTCGAGGGCCGGGTTCACGCCGACCAGGGTGAACGGACGCTGCACGACGCGCAGGTCGAGGCCCCAGACGTCTTCGAGTACGCGGCGCAGCCACCCGGTCGAGTGGTCCCAGCCCTCCTTGGGCGAGCCGGCCGCGTAGTTGCCGCCGAGCACGGTGACCAGCGTGGCGGGCTTGCCGTTCAGCGCAGTGCCGGTCGGGTCGATGCGCGCGTCGGTGTAGGCCAGGTCGAACCAGGTCTTGAAGTGCTGCGAGACGCCGTAGTTGTACAGCGGCACCGCGAACAGGAGCGCGTCGGCGCCGATCAGCTCATCGGCGAACTGCGAGGCGAGAGCGCGGGCATCGTTCTGCGCGGGAGTGCGCTGGGCCGCGTCGACGAAGCCGCCGGTCACGGCATCCGCCCAGGCGGTCGCGGGCACCGGGTCGCTCGCCAGGTCGCGGCGGGTGACCGTGGAGTCGGGGTGGGACGCGGTCCACTCGGCCTCGACGAGGTCGGCGAGCGCTCGGCTGGCGGACGACGCGGGAAGGATGCTGGCATCCAGGCGGAACAGGGACATGGGCCTACCTCTCGTTTTCGTAGTCGCTAGGTTTTTCTTAGCGGCAGTGATTAACGTAGCACGATAGGATGAGGGCATGGCCGAGGTCGACGAAGAGCGTCAGGTGTGCGACGTTGCCGTCACACTCGCCTTCAGCGTGCTCGGAAAGCGGTGGAACGGCATGATCGTGTCGTCGCTCGGCGGGGGGCCATCGACCTTCGTCGCTCTGCGTCGGGCCGTCGCCGGAATCAGCGACACCGTGCTCTCCGACCGCCTCGCCGAACTCGCCGAGGCCGGACTCGTGGCCCGCACGGTCGACGCCGGCCCGCCTGTGACCGTGTCGTACGCACTCACGCCCGCAGGGGAAGGACTCCTGCCGATCCTGAACCAACTCGGGCAGTGGGCCTCGGCGAATCTCGCCGCGCGCGCCCACTAAGACGTTTCATCCGTCTGCCACCCGCATGACCGATCAACGGATGCATGCGAACACACCGAGTAACCCTCATGCATCCGGGGTCTCCTCATGCAGGTGGAAGCCCCACACCCGTCACCAGGGGCTGGGCTCGTAGTCCTTCAGGAACACGCCGTGGATGTCTTCGCCGGCCTCGCCGCGCACGATCGGGTCGTACACGCGGGCGGCGCCGTCGACCAGATCGAGCGGGGCATGGAAGCCCTCCTCGGCGAGGCGCACCTTCGTGTAGTGCGGACGCTCGTCGGTGATCCAGCCGGTGTCGACGGCGGTCATCAGGATGCCGTCCTTCTCGAGCATCTCGCCCGCGCTCGTGCGTGTGAGCATGTTGAGCGCGGCCTTGGCCATGTTCGTGTGCGGGTGTCCAGGGCCCTTGTAGCGGCGGGAGAACTGTCCCTCCATCGCCGAGACGTTGACCACGTACTTGCGGTGCGCATCGGACGCGGCCATCGAGGCACGCAGACGGCTGATCAGCAGGAACGGCGCTGTCGTGTTCGCGAGCTGCACCTCGAGCATCTCGAGCGGATCGACCTGCTCGATCGACTGCACCCAGCTGTTGACGCGGTTCACGTCGGGCACGAGGCCGCCGGCGTCGATCGCGGTGCCGTCGGCATGCTTCTCGAGCGACGACGATCCGGGCGCCATCGCGAGGCGCGCGAGATCTTCGGCCGTGAGTGCCTGACCACCCTGCTCGGCGACCGTGCCGCCGAGGGCCGCGACCGAGAGCAGCGGATGCGCATCGACCGAGGCCTGCAGCGCTTGCGGGTGCGGGTCGGCCGTGTGCCCGAAGGTCTCCATCTCGGGCAGGGGTCCGTCGGGGAGGGGCTGCAGCTCGGCATCCGCCAACAGGGAGTAAGCACCCGGCGAGCGGCGTACAGTCTGTGCGGCGTTGTTGATGAGGATGTCGAGCGGGCCCTGAGCGGCGACCGAGTCCGCCAGGCCGATCACCTGAGCAGGGTCGCGCAGGTCGATGCCGACCACGCGCAGGCGGTGCAGCCAGTCGGCCGAGTCGGGCAGGGCCGAGAAGCGTCGCACGGCGTCGCGCGGGAAGCGGGTCGTGATCGTGGTGTGTGCGCCGTCACGCAGCAGCCGCAGCGCGATGTGCATGCCGATCTTCGCGCGGCCACCCGTGAGCAGGGCGCGCTTGCCGGTGAGGTCGGTGCGGGCGTTGCGCTTGCCGTGGCTGAAGCGGGCGCAGTCCGGGCAGAGCTGGTGGTAGAACGCGTCCACCACGGTGTACGGCTGCTTGCAGATGTAGCAGTTGCGCGGCTTCAGCAGTTCGCCAGCGATCGGGGCGTCGACCACGCTCGTGGCGAGGTCATGGCCGCGGGTCTCGTCGTCGATGCGGTCGGGCGCCCCGGTGGCGGTGCGGGCGACCACGGCCTTGTCGGCCTCGGCGATAGCGTCGCGGATCTGCTTGCGGCGCACGCGCTTGACGTCTTTGAACATCGCCGCGGTGGCCTGGCGCACCGCGATGAAGTCGGGGTGCTCGTTGTCGATCCGGTGCAGCTCGCGCAGCACACGCAGCGTGGTGGCGAGATCTTCGGGGTCGACGCCCGGTCCGAGGTCGGGTGCAGCGTCGGAGGGGGCGTCGGTCATTGTGCCGATTTTACGCGAGTGTCCTGGGCATCCGCCCCGCCGCCCTCGCCCTCGCCCTCGCCCTCGCCCCCGGTGCTCTCGACGCACACACGTCCCCCGTGGCGACACCTCGCTAGGCGATGCCCCCGCCGTCGACGACGAGCGCCGAACCCGTGACGTACGAGGAGTCATCGCTCGCGAGCCAGACCACGGCCTGCGCGACCTCGCTCGGCTCACCCATGCGGCGCAGCGGGCGATCGGCGGCCTCGGCGAGGAACGCGTTGGTGTCCTGCGCCAGCTGACGCGCTTCCTCCCGCAGCATCCCGGTGTTCACGTCGCCGGGGTTGACCGAGTTCACCCGGATGCCGGCGGGACCGTGGTCGATCGCGAGCGCGCGCGTCATGTTCACGACCGCGCCCTTCGACGCACAGTACGAGATGGCCTGACCGCCGCCCTTGAGGCCCCAGCCCGATCCGGTGTTGATGATCGAGCCTCCACCCGCCGCCTCCATGACCGGAACGACGTGCTTGCACATCAGGAAGATCGACCGCACGTTCACGCCGAAGACGCGGTCCCACTCCTCGACGGTCGTCTCGACGGCAGTGGTGCGACGGATGATCCCGGCGTTGTTGAAGACGACGTCCACGCCGCCGAGCTCGGCCACGGAGGTCGCGATCACCCGCTCGATGTCGGGCTCGCTCGCGACGTCGGCGGCGATCGCGACGGCCGTGCCGCCGGTCGCGCGGATCTCCTCCGCGACGGCTTCGGCCGCATCCGCGTTCAGGTCGACGACGGCGACCGCCGCGCCCTCGGCGGCGAGCGCGAGCGACGTCGCGCGACCGATGCCGCCGGCACCGCCGGTGACGATTGCCTTCTTGTTCTCGAGACGCATGGGGTGTCCTTTCGGGTTCGTTCAGACTGGGGGTCAGACAGGAGATGGTCAGACGGAGATCAGTTCTGGCGCGCTCACGGCGTAGAGGCTGCTGGTGCCGACGCCGGTGATGATGCGGACGTGCCCGGCGAGTCTCGCATCGAGTTCCGGGTCGCCGGTGTCGACGAGGAGGGGGCGTCCGTGCAGGTCGATGAGCTTCTGCTCGGGGGCGACGACGAGGAGCGGGTCGTCGCCGAGTGCGCGCAGCACAGACGCCGAGAGCTGTTGATTGCCGCGCCCGAGCAGGAATCCCTGCCCGCCGATGACGGTGACGACGGCCTGCGCCGGACCCTCGGCGATCTGGGCGAGCAGCTCCTGCTCACTCGCCCCGCGGACGAGGATGGCACCGTCGAGAACGACGTCGACGCCGAGTGGCGATCCTTCGACGCCGAGCTGCCGGGTGATCTCGGCGATCGTGCCGCCGGGGCCGAGGAGATAACGCACGCCCGGCCGCATGCGGGAGACGGCCCCGCGGGCCGCGGCCTCGACCGCGGCCGCTTCGGTGACCGGCGTCGGCGCCTTGCGCGCCTGCGTGCGGCCCGAACGATGCGGCACCCGGAGCATTCCATACAGCGTGGGGTCGACGCGGGCGCGCCGCATCGACGCCTCGTCGATGTCGAGTACCTCGCGCTCCTCGGTCGGCAGCCCGTCGTGGTCGATCCAGTCGGCTGCGATCGATCCCGCCGCCCGTGGGCTGACCGCGAACACGGGCGAGTACATCTTCACTCCGGCGGGCACTCCGAGGACTGCCGGCAGACCGAGCCGCGGCGTACGCGTGCCCGATCCGCCCTGACCGTGCACCTGTCGGGAGTTTTCGGCCTCGAACGCAGATCCGTCGTCGCCTCTCTCGCCATCCACCCTTTCACCCGACGGATGCCCCACGGCACCGAGCCCCGAGACCGCGTCGCGCAGGGTGCCGTCGCCGCCCACGACGAGGATCAGATCGGCCCCTGCCGCGGCCAACGCTGCGACCGCACGCGAGGTATCCGCCGCCTCCGTCACCCCCGCCGCCTCAGGCGATCCCGCCGAGCCCGCATCGCGCGCGCCCACCCCGACGACGCGCGGCACAAGTCCTGCCGCGCGGACCGCGTCGGCGCCCATCGCACCGGCGACGGTCGCGACCACGAGCCCCGGATGCCGTTCGGCGAGCGTCGTCAGGGCGAGGACCGCCCGCTCCTGCACGCGCGAACGGGCGCCGCGCGCGAGGGCGAGGCGCTGCACGTCCGCACCGTCGGAGCCGGCGAGGCCCGCGGGCCCGCCGACACCGGCGACAGGGTTGACGACGAGGCCGATCACGACGCGACGGACTCCGCGGGGAAGTACTTCCGCTGGTACGCGCGCCAGGTGATCGCCCACCGCTCCGGGTCGTCCAGATCGTCATGGTGCGTGTGGTGCACGGTCTGGTTGTGCGGGGCGGTGCGCACCACCTCGGGGTTCTCGCGTGCTTCGCGTGCCACTTCGGCCAGGGTCGCCGCATATTCATCGAGCTCTGCCATCGAGTACGACTCAGTCGGCTCGAGCGTGAACGGCTGCGGCACCACGTAGGGGTGGTGACTCGTCCAGTAGTGCATCCCGAAGTCGGACATGCGCACGCCGATCTCCTCCGACGAGATGCCGGTCTCCTGGTACAGCTCCTCCCACGAGTAGCGCACCTGCTCGATGCGGCGGCGACCCGTGGCATACGGCGCCGAGGCTCCGGGGATCGCGAGCACACGAGCCATCAGGTAGTTGTTGTTCAGCACGGCGGTCTCGGCGGCGGCGAGCAGTCCCTCGGCGCCGAGGGCCATGATCCACGAGTAGGCCTTCACGAGCGCGGGGATGACGCCGAAGAACGGGCCGACCGCGCCGATCGACAGCTCTCCCGCCTCGACCACCCCGAAGGTCCCGTCATCGGCCCGCACCACGCGCGGCCCCGGCAGGAACGGGGCGAGGGCCGCACTCACGGCGTTCGCGCCAGATCCCGGTCCGCCGCTGCCGTGCGGGGTGCCGAAGGTCTTGTGCAGGTTGAAGTGGCACACGTCGAAGCCGGCATCGCGGGCGCGCGTGACCCCGAGGATGCCGTTCGCGTTGGCCTGGTCGTAGGAGGCGAGGGCTCCGACCGCGTGCGCAGCGTCGACCCACTCCCGGATCGCCGGATTGTAGATGCCGGTGTCCTCCGGGTTCGTGACCATGATCGCCGCGGTGCGGGGCGACAGGGCGGCCTTCAACGCGTCGAGCGACGGATAGCCCTCGGCGTCGGGGTAGACCGTGATGACCTCATAGCCGGCCGCCTTCGCAGCGGCCGCGTTCGAGGGGTGGCTGAAGATCGTGGTGATGACCTCGCGACGCTGCTCGCCTTCGCCGTTCGCCTCGTGGAAGGCGCGGATCATGGCGATATTCGCCCAGATCGCCGCCGATCCGCCCTGCGTGTGCAGCGAGACCTCGTCCATCCCGGAGATCTCGGCGAGCATCCGCTCCAGCTGCCAGACGATCTCGAGCACGCCCTGCGCGTCGGCCGGATCCTGATGCGGGTGCATCGCGGTGAACTGCGGAGTGTTCGCGAGCTGGTCGTTGATCTTCGGCGCGTACTTCATGGTGCAGGTGCCCTGGCCGATGTCGACGTTGAAGTCGGCGCCGAGATTCTCCTGCGACAGGCGCAGGTAGTGCTTGAGCACGCGCATCTGCCCCATCTCGGGCAGGTTCGGCTTCGCGGCACGGCGCAGGGAGGCGGGCAGCGCGGCGACCACGTCGCCCACGACCTCGCGAACGCCGGGCTCGACCTGCGACACCAGCACGCCGCGTTCACCGGGGGTGCTCAGCTCGAAGATGATCGGCTCGTCCCAGCGGGCCTGTTGGAATCGGCGCAGCGTCGGCTTCGGGGCGACGGGAAGACTCATCGGTTCTGCTCCTTCGCAGCCTGGTGTGATGCATGGGATGAAGACGCGTCGGATGCCGTGACCTCGGCGAGCGCGCCGGCCAGGGTATCGATGTCGGATTGGGAGACCAGTTCGGTGACGCAGACGAGCAGGCGGCGCTCCCCCACGACCACGCCGGGCTCGATGCCCTTGGTGCGGAGCGCCGTGACGACCGCTTCGGCCGTGACGTCGGCGAAGGTCACCGTGAACTCGCGCAGGTGCACGGCGTCGTCGTCGAGGGAGACACCCGGCACTGCGGAGAGCGCCTGCTGCGCGTACCGGGTGCGGGCGAGCAGCACCTCGCCGAGCTCGGCCATGCCGGCCGGTCCCATCAGCGCGAGGTACACCCCGGCGGCGATGCCCCAGAGGGCCGCGGCCGTGCCGACCCATTCCTTCCCCTCCTCGCGGTGTGCGAACGAGGTGCGGTCGTAGGCCACATCGCCGAAGCCGTACTCACCGGGCACGTCGGTGGTGGCGAGCCCGAACAGGCGCGAGGGCATCTCCATCACGAAGGTCGGGTCGTCGTGCACGGCGATGAACCCGCCGTGGGCGCCGCCGAACCACTGGTGCAGGCCGAGGGACTGGATGTCGCCGGTGACGATGTCCGCTCCCGAGACCGAGGGCGGGGCGAGGACGCCGTAGCCGATGGGGTCGGTGCCGACGACGACCACGGCGCCGGCCGCGTGGGCGGCATCCGAGATCTCATGCAGGGACGCCTCCACGGCGCCGGTGGCGCTCGGCGTCTCGATCCAGACCGCGGCCACGTCATCGCCCAGCGCCGCGCGAACGGCGGCGACGTCGGCCGTACCGCCGACGGTGGGTACGAGCTCGAGCGTCAGGTGCGCGCGGACGTAGTCGTGCACCTTCGCGAGCTTCGCCGGCAGCACGTCGCTGACGACCAGCACCCGCCCGCGGCCCGTGAGTCGCCCCGACATCGTGAGGCCGGTCGCCGTCGCCTGGTAGCCGTCGTAGGTCGGCACGTTCACGACGTCCATCTCGAGCAGCTCGGCCATCAGCGATTGGTACTGGAACAGGGCCTGGAAGCGACCGTGGTCCTCGTAGGGCTCACCGGCGTACGCGGTCAGGAACTCGCTGCGGCCGATGACCTCGTCCACCACGGCGGGCACGTAGTGGTTGTAGGTGCCCGCGCCGAGGAAGCTCAGCCGCTCCTGGGTCGAACGGTTCTTGGCGAGCAGCCCCCGCACGTGGCGGGCGAGGTCCTGCTCGGCCGCGAACGGGGTCGGAAGGTCGAGCGGACGTCCGAGTCGCAGCGACTCCGGGATGTCGGCGTAGAACTCGTCTACCGAGGCGGCGCCGACGGCCGCGAGCATCGCCGCTCGGGAGGCCGGGGCGGTGTTGGGGATGTACGGATGCACGAACGGGGCGGTCATGCGTCCTCCTTCTCGGGGATCAGGGTGGCAAAAGGGATGGAGGCGGCGCGGGGTGCGGCGAGAACGGCGACGCCGTAACGGTCGAGCTGGAGCCGGTCCGCGTGACGGATGCCGGTGAGCAGGTCGACGCCCGGGGTCGGGATCTCGAACGCGACGGGGGAGCGCCCGTGGTTCAGATAGAAGGTGTAGTCGGTGGTGTCGTCGGCACGGGTGACGACCTCGACCTCGACGTCGGTGCGCTCGCGGGCGGGAACGCCGGCGGTGCGCAGCACATCACGGAAGACCGGGAGCAGGCCCTCAGGGTCGAACATCGCACTGACGTACCAGGCCGACCCCGCCCCCGTCGTGCGACGGGTCACCGCGGGCAACCCTTCGAGCTCGCCGCTCGCGTACGCCCCGCGTACCTCGACATCATCATCCGCTTCGAGCCACTCGCTCCACGAGGGCACGCTCAGGCGCTCGCCCGCATAGTCGATGCTCTCGGTCAGACCGTCGGCGATCGGCCACTGCTCGTCGACCTCGATGCCGAGCAGGTCTCGCAGCAACCCGGGGGCTCCGCCGTCGTGCACCTTCTCCGTGGCGTCCACCACTCCCGAGAACGGTCCGACCACGAGGTGCCCGCCGCGCTCCACGAAGGCGGCGAGCGCCTCGGCCTGCGGCTGCTCGACGATGTAGAGGTTCGGCACGACGACCACGTCGTAGGCGTCGAAGGGGCCGGTGGCGCGAACGGCATCCACCGGCTGACCGAGCGTGTACAGCGCTCGGTGCCACGCGCGCGCCTGCTGTGCCCACTGCAGCCGCTGCGAGGGCAGCGACTCGACCGCACTGGTCCCCCACCAGGAGTCCCAGTCGACGACCAGCGCCACGCGCGAGCGCACCCGGGTTCCCCGCACCTGCTCGAGCTTCTTGAGTTCGAGCCCCAGCGCCTTGGTCTCCCGGAAGCTGCGTGAGCGCTCCCCGCGGTGGCCGAGCATCGACGAGTGGAACTTCTCCTGGCCGTACTTGGCCTGGCGCCACTGGAAGAACATCACCGCGTCGGAGCCGTGGGCGACGGCCTGCAGGCTCTCGATGCGGATCTTGCCAGGCGCCTTCGGCACGTTCACGTCGCGCCAGCTGGTCGCGCTGGCAGATGACTCCAGCAGCAGCCACGGCTGTCCGCCCTTGAGCGAGCGCATCAGGCCGTAGTTGAGAGCCGCGCCGACGTGCGATGTCGGGTCGGCGGGCTCGGGGTAGGCGTCATCGGTCACCACGTCTTCGACGGCGGCGAAGTCCCAGTAGTCCAGGTCGCGGAACATGCTCATGAAGTTCGTGGTCACCGCGATGTCGGGGGTGACCTCGCGCAGCACATCGATCTCGACCTGGAACAGCTCCAGCAGGGCGTCAGACGAGAAGCGCTCGAAGTCGAGCAGCTTGGTCGGGTTGACAGGGCCGGGCGCCTTCTTCGGCGTCTCGATGTGCTCCCACGAGGTGTAGCGCTGACCCCACACGTTCACACCCCAGGCCTCGTTCAGACCGTCCAGATCGCCGTAGCGGTCCTGCAGCCAGCGCCGGAAGTGGCGCGCCGATTCGGGGCACCAGCAGCGCGAGGTGTGATCGCCGTACTCGTTCGAGATGTGCCACATCGTGAGGCCGGGGTGCTCACCGTAGCGCTCGGCCATGGCCCTGGTCATGCGGGCGACGTTCTCGCGCCAGATCGGCGACGAGGGGCAGTAGGTCTGGCGCGAGCCGAACTCGAGGCGGTGCCCGTCGGCATCCCACGGCGCCATCTCGGGGTGGGCGCGCAGCAGCCAGGAGGGCGGGGTCGCGGTGGCGGTGGCGAGGTCGATCGCGATGCCCGCCTCCCACAGCAGATCGATGATGCGGTCGAGCCATGCCCAGTCGTAGACACCGGGCTCCGGCTCCAGCTGCGGCCAGCTGAAGATCGGCAGGCTCACCATGTTCACGCCGGCTTCGCGCATCAGGCGGATGTCTTCGTGCCAGATCTCTTCCGACCACTGGTCGGGGTTGTAGTCGCCGCCGTAGGCGAGGGCGTCGAGGCGGACGCGTCGGGTGGGCTGGTCGCCACCGGGTGCGGGCACGAAGTCTCCTCTCTGAGTCATCACCGGCCGATCCGGCGGTGCACTGGTGCGAATCCGGAATCGGCTGTATTCTGTATACAACACACTAGGACGTCGTCCCAGGCCCGTCAACCCATAGGCTGACGGGCAGGCGGCAGAAGAGGGGACGCATGGCGATCGAACGCAAGAACCTGCGCTCGCAGGTCCGGCAGGAGCTGCTGAACCGCATGCGCGCCGGACTCGTGCAGCCCGGCGAGGGCATCAACGAGGTCCAGCTCGCCACCGAGCTCGGCGTCAGCCGCACTCCCCTGCGCGAGGCGCTCATCGCCCTGGAGTCCGAAGGGCAGATCGAGAGCGAGAACGGCAAGGGCTTCCGGTTCGTCCCGCTCAGCGCCTCCGAGTTCCGCGATCTCGCTCCCGTCCTGGCGGCGCTCGAGAGCCTCGCGATCGAGCTCAGCCCGCCCGACGAGCTGCGTCGCATCGGCGCGCAGCTCAAAGAGATGGCCGACGCGTTCGCCGACGAGCTCGTGGAGCACCAGCTCGTCATCACCAAGGACGACGAGTGGCACAGCGTGATGCTGTCGGCCTGCCCGAACGCCCGGCTCCTGGCCGTGATCGACAACGTGCGCAGCTCGTTCCACCGCTACGAGTCGCTGCTCGTCCCCGAAGACGTCAAGGTGGAACGCGTCGCCGCCGAGCACGCCGAGATCGCCCGCCACCTCGCCGTCGGCGACATCCCCGGCGCCGTCGAGGCCCTCAAGCTCAACTGGATGCACGGCATGCAGCGCATCCTCGACAACGCCACGAGCTCGTACTTCACGGCCTGAGGCCGCCCCGGCGACCCCGTTCCGGTCGCACTTCCTGCCGTCCGGTGGGCCCGGAGGCGGCGGCACCTGCGACCGGAACGACCCCCCTGCCCACCCGTCGCAGATTGCGGACCGGATGTGTCCTGGTTGCCCGCAAGAGTGAGTCCCACCACGAAGAAGGGACTCCTCATGACAATCCTGGTCAGCGGCGCGACGGGCACGGTCGGACGCCACATCGTCAGCCAACTGCGCGAACGCGGCGAGAGCGTGCGCGCCCTCACGCGCGATCCGCAGCGCGCGAACCTCCCCGAGGGTGTCGAGGTCGTCCGCGGTGACCTCACCGACGTCGAGGCGTTCCGCCACGCGGTCGAAGGCTGCGACGCCGTGCACTTCATCACGTTCAACGGCGAGTTCGGTGAGACGCTGACCAACGGCCCCGAGCTGGTGGCGGCCGCGGAGGACGCAGGGGTGCGACGTGTGAGCGTGCTCGGCGGATGGGACGAGAGCACCCTCGAGCCGGCTCTGCGCGAGAGCGAGCTCGCCTGGGCGCTGCTGGCGCCCGTGGAGTTCATGTCGAACGCGCGGGAGTGGGCGCCGGAGGTCGTGTCCGACAGACGGGTGCGCACTCTGGCTGACTGGCCGAGCGCCATGGTTCACGAGGCCGACATCGCCGCCGTCGCGGTCGCGGTGCTGCAGGGCGCCCCCGCCGAGGGGCAGACGTACTACCTGACCGGGCCGGAGGCGCTGACTCCGGCCGAGCGCACGGCGCGCATCGCCGAGGCGATCGGCGAGGAGGTCGCCTGGATCCGGCTCACCGAGGACGAGGAACGGGAACGACTGCGCTCGTTCGGGTACGACGAGGGCTACGTCGAGTTCGGCGTCGAGCTGGCACTGAACCCGCCGGAGATCGGACAGGTGGTGCAGAACACCGTGACGCGACTCACCGGACGCCCCGGGCGCACGTTCGCGCAGTGGGCGCACGAGAACGCCGACCTGTTCCGCGCCTGACGATCCGATGCAGCGGTGTCGGGCCCCCTCTCCGAGGAGGCCCGACACCGGGAGGATCGGGAGACGCCGCTAGTCGCGCATGCTCCCCGTCGATGCCCGGAGCTCTTCCACGGTGGCGACGCGGAGGCTGCGTCCGCGGGTCTCCGGTCCGAGGAACGTGGCCACGGCCCCGATGATGCAGGCACCGATGATGAAGATCGCGACGAGCCACGACGACCCGCCGGCGGCCGCCACCAGCGCCACGGCGATGAGCGGCGTGAATCCACCGGAGATCGCACCGGCCACCTCGCGGCTGAACGCGAGGCCGGTGAAGCGTGCGCGACTGGTGAACAGCTCGGAGAAGTACGCACCCTGAGGGCCGAACATCGCGCCGACTCCGAGGCTCAGACTCGCCGTCACCGCGACGGCGACCGCGAAGGGCGTCTGCAGGCCGTCGATGATGAGGAAGTACGGGTAGGCGAACACCGCGGAGAAGATGATGCCGGCGAGCACGACGGGCTTGCGTCCAATGCGGTCCGACAGCGCCCCGAACAGGGGCAGCGTCACCATCGTGACCGCTGTGCCGACGGTCACCGCGATCGGCCCCACACTGTTGGCCAGCATCAGCGTGCTCGTGAGGTAGGCGGCGATGAAGGTCAGGTTGATGTAGGCGATGACGTTCTGCGGCGTCTGGGTGCCGATGAGCACGAGCATGCCGCGCCATTCCTTGCTGAACACCTCGCGCAGCGGCGCGACCGGCGCCTCGTCCTGCTCGACGGCCTGCTGGAACGCGGGGGTCTCGGACAGCCGCAGCCGGATGATCAGCGCGACGACGACGACGAGGATGCTGCCGGCGAACGGGATGCGCCAACCCCAGGCCAGGAAGTCCTCTTCGGGGAGCGAGGAGACGAGCGCGAACGCGCCGGAGGCGAGCAGGAGACCGAGATAGACGCCGACCGCCGGCCACGCCCCCTGCAGGCCGCGACGACGCGGGTCGGCATGCTCGACGGAGAAGATCGCCGCACCGCCGAACTCGGCGCCGGCGCCGATGCCCTGCACCAGGCGCAGGAGGATCAAGAGGACTGGCGCCCACAACCCGATCTGCGCGTAGGTGGGGATGAACGCCATCAGCACGGTCGAGATCCCCATGATCATCAGCGTCAGCACGAGCACGTACTTGCGCCCGAAGTGGTCGCCGAGGCGCCCGAAGATGAGCCCGCCGAGTGGGCGGATGATGTATCCGAGCCCGAACGCGGCGAACGCGACCATGGTCCCCACCAGCGGGTCGTCGTTCACGAAGATGATGCGGTTGAACACCAGCGCCGCGGCCGTGCCGTACAGGTAGAAGTCGTACCACTCGAGGGCGGAGCCGACGAGCGCTGCGGCGGCGACGCCGCGGGATCCGGTCTTCTTCTCGCCCGTCGGCGGCTGCGCGGGAGTGCGTGTGGGTGATGACATCATCGTCCTTTCGTGATGGCGGGCGCCATCTGCTCATCGATGAGCGCGGGGGTGGGGGGATGTGGGGGCCGTCAGGCGACGGTGCGGTTCACGCGACGGTGCGGTTCAGGCGACGGTGCGGTCGTCGAGCGCGTCGAGGTTCCAGTCGATGCCGAGACCGGGGGCATCCGGGGCGAAGGCGTGTCCGCCGTCGATGCGGATCTCGCTGTTCGTCACGGCGCGCAGCTGCGGGATGTGCTCGACGAAGCGTCCGTTGGGGATGGCGGCGACGAGGCTCACGTGCAGCTCCATCAGGAAGTGCGGGCTCACCTGCACGTTGAACGCCTCCGCGAGGTGCGCGACCTTGAGCCACGGGGTGATGCCCCCGATGCGGGCGACGTCGACCTGCACGATGCCGGCCGCTCCGCGCTCCAGGTACTCACGGAAGTGACCGAGCGAGTACATCGACTCGCCGACCGCGATCGGGATGCTGGTCGACTGGGCGAGGCGCACATGGCCGGTCACGTCGTCGGCCGGAAGCGGCTCCTCGAACCAGCTGAGGTCGAACGGCTCGAACGCGTGCGCGCGGCGCACGGCCTCGGCGGAGGTCATGCTCTGGTTGGCGTCGACCATGATCTCGACGTCCGGACCGACGGCGTCGCGCACGGCGGCGATGCGGCTCGCGTCCTCGGCGATGCTCGGCTTGCCGACCTTGATCTTCACGCCCTTCCATCCCCTGCTCGCCGAGGCGCGGGCCTCTTCCACGAGCTCGTCGACGGACACGTGCAGCCATCCGCCCTCGGTGTCGTACAGCGGCACGTCGCGACGGTTCCCCCCGGCGATCATCCACAGCGGCTGCGCCGCCCGCTGCGCCCGGATGTCCCAGAGCGCGGTGTCGACCGCCGCCAGGGCGAGCGCGGTGATGACGCCGACCGAGGTCGCACGCGTGGAGTCGTAGAGCCGCCGCCACAGGTGCTCGACCAGACGCGAATCCTCGCCGATCAGCTCGGCCAGGAGGTGCTCGTTGAGCATCGAGAGCGTCGCGCGACCCCCGGTGCCGATCGTGTAGGAGTAGCCGCGTCCGGTGAGCCCGTCGGCGGTCTGGATCGTGACAACGATGGTCTCCTGCTTGAGGAAGGACTGCATGGCGTCGGTGCGCACCTTCTCCACCTCGATGTCGACCAGGCGGGCGGTTGCAGCGGTGATGAGGGTCACGGTGTCTCTTCCTCGAGAGTGTCAAAATCAAATTCAATTTGATTCTGCGAACGTACGCGTTCGCCGTTCCCGTGTCAAATGCCCGCCCGGCGCGCCCGATCGACACACAGCCGCCGCACTAGGATTGCGGGCATGGCGCGAGTGGATGACAGGCGGGATCCCGACGATCCCTCGCTCGCCGAGAACGTCTACGAAGGACTCGTCTCCCTCATCCTCAGCAACGAGCTGCCCGCAGATGCGCGGGTCAACATCAATGCGATCGGCAAGCGCCTCGACGTGTCGCCGACGCCGATCCGCGAAGCGCTCACACGACTCGAGGACGCCGGGCTGGTGCGCAAGACGCACCTCAAGGGCTACCGGACGACACCGGTGCTCACGTCGCGAGAGCTCGCCGACCTCTACGACCTGCGGTTGCTGCTCGAGCCGGTGTCCGCCCGCCGTGCCGCGGAGCGCGCGACCCCGCAGGAGCGCGAGGCGCTCGCGACCGAACTGCATCGATACGCGAACGCACCCGGGTCGGCGGAGTTGACCGACTACGCCAGATTCAGCGAACACGACGCCCTGCTGCACCAGCTGATCGCCAGGGCCTCGGGCAACCTCGCGGTGGCCAGGGCGCTGGAGCGCACCCACTTCCACCTCCACGCCTTCCGGCTCGCCTACGACGTCGAGACCGGCGAGGCGACTCTCGAGGAGCACGTGCGCATCGTGGAGACGATCATCGCGGGTGACGCGGACGGCGCCGAGGCAGCCATGACGGAGCATCTGCGGGCGGCTCAGGACCGACTGTCGACCCGCACCCCCGAGTAGACGCCGCCTGCTCCCGTCACCCCTTCACCGCGCCGCCGAGGAGACCTGCGACGAACTGCTTCTGGAAGATCAGGAACAGCAGGAGCAGGGGCAGTGTCGCCAGCAGCGACCCCAGCATCAGGCCGGAGTAGTCGACGCGGCTCATGCCGATCATCGTGTTCAGCGCGACCGGAACCGTGTAGTTCGCCTCGGTGTTGAGCATGAGCAGCGGCCAGATGAACGCGTTCCACTGGCTGATGAACGTATAGATCACGAGCGCCGCGATCTGCGGCTTCGCGACGGGAAGCACGATCCGATAGAACGTGCGCAGCTCGCTCGCGCCGTCGATCCTGGCCGCCTCGATCAGGCTCGGCGGGAAGTCGAGGAACCCCTGGCGCATCAGGAAGATCCCGAACGCATTCGCCAGGAACGGCAGGATCACGGCCTGATACGTGTCGATCCACCCCATGCCGGCCATGATCTGGAACAGCGGGACCAGCAGCACCTGCATCGGGATCATCATCGTCACGAGCACGAGCGCGAGCAGCACACCGCGTCCACGGAATCGATAGGTGGCGAGCCCGTAGCCGCACATGATGCTGACGATCGAGCTGAAGACCGTGTAGATCACCGCGATCAGCAGGCTGTTGAGCATCACTCGGCTGAAGCCGATGCTCTCCTCCAAGCGGGCGAGGTTCTCCCACAGCGCGTCGCCGGGGAGCACCGGGAGCGGCGTGCCGAACAGCTCCGAACTCGGATGGGTGGAGGCGATGACCATCCACAGGAACGGGATGATCGACACCAGCGAGGCCACGACCAGCAGCAGGTAGAGCGGCAGCCGCAGCATGCGCGAACGGGCGCCGCGCTCCCCCGCTCCGAGGCTGCGGGTGTCGCGGCCGGAGGTGACCAGGGTGCGGGTGGCGAGATCTGTCATGGCTTCTCCCTCATGACCCGGAACTGCACGACGGCGATGATCGCGGTGATCAGCACCAGCATCCAGGCGATGGCTGATGCGTAGCCGAAGTCGAACTGTCGGAACCCGACCTTGTACAGGTAGAGCACCGGGGTGAGCGTGGCGTCGTTGGGGCCGCCGCCCGTGAGGATGAAGTTCTCGTCGAACAGCTGCAGTGCGCCGATCGTCGAGGTGATCCCCGTGAAGATCAGCACCGGCCGCAGCTGCGGAAGCACCACGCTCCAGAACGTCTGCCAGCGTCCGGCGCCGTCGACCTTCGCCGCCTCGTAGAGCTCCGGGGGGATCGACTGCAGGCCGGCGAGGATGATGACCATGTTGTAGCCGGTCCATCGCCAGGTGACGGCGGCGATCACGGAGACACGCGCCCACCACTCGTTGTTCAGCCAGTCGATCGGGGCGACGCCGATCACACCGAGCATCTGGTTCACGGCGCCGCCGTCGGTGGCGAGCAGCACGCGGAACACGACGGCGTAGGCGACCAGCGTGGTCACCGCGGGCAGGAACGTGAGCAGGCGGAATCCCGAACGCCACCGCAGCCATGACTGGTTGAGCAGGTAGGCGAGCCCGACCGCGAGCACCATCATCAGCGGCACCTGGACGATGAGGATCAGTCCCGCGTTGAACAGGCTCTTCGCGATCAGCGGGTCGGAGAACAGCCGCTCGTACTGGCCGAGTCCGACGAAGCTCGTCACGCCGCCCTCGGTGCGGAACAGGCTCTGCCAGAGCGAGGCGCCCAGCGGATAGGCGAAGAAGAACAGGAGCAGGGCGGCAGCCGGCAGCACGAACCAGCGTCCGGCCCTGCCCGGGTCCAGCCGTCGGCGGCCGGACCCGGGCGAGGTCGCGGAGGTCATGGTTACCTCGCGACCTCTCGACCGGTGGAGGTGGCGAGCTGCGCGGCCGCATCGGCGAGCACGGTGGCGGGGTCGGCGCCGTTCAGCACGGCGGCGGCGACGGCGTTGGCGACGATGTCCGAGGCCTCTGCGCTGTCCGAGGTGTAGACGATCGGCGGGATCTGGGCCGTGAGCTCTGCGAAGGTCTCGTAGACCGGCTGACCGCCGAAGTACTCGACCGGCTTCGAGAAGTAGTCCGATTCCAGTGCGGGCAGGTACGACGGGAAGAGTCCCTCGTTCGTCATCATCGACACCTGGTTGTCGGCATCCGCCAGCACGAAGTCGACGAACGCCGCGGCCAGCTGCGGGTTCTTCGCCTGCGCCGGCACCGCGAGGCCGGATCCGCCGTTGTTCGACGTGCGGGCACCGCCCTCGTCGAACGCCGGGAGCGGGAGCACGGCGTACTTTCCGCTCAGCTCGGGGGCGTCGCCCTGGAGCGTGCCGATCCACCAGACGGCGTCTGCCGTCACGGCGGAGTCGCCGTCTTTCGCCGAGGTGACCCGGCCGTCCCATCCGGTGACGTTCTTGATGAGACCGGCCTCGTTCATCTCCTGCAGCATGGTGAGCACGCGCACGGCTTCCGGCGAGTCGAGCGTGATCTCTCCCGCCTCGTTGAACAGCCCCTGCCCGAGCTGCTGCAGCAGCATCTGAAAGCCGCCACCGGCGGAGAGGTCGGTCGAGAGCAGCGTGTGGCCGGTCTTCTCCTTGATGACCTTGCCCGCCGCGATCAGATCGTCCCAGGTCGCCGCGGCCTCGATGTCGACGCCCGCCTGCTCGACGATGTCTGTGCGGTAGTACAGCGCCACGGTGCCGGAGTCCCACGGAGCGATGCGCAAGGACCCGTCGGCATCGGAACCCGCGGACCACTTGAACGGGTCGAAGTCGACTTCATCACCGCCCAGGATCGGGTTCAGGTCGAGCATCCCCTTCGGGAACTGCGTGATGTAGCCGGGGGCGGCATCCGTCTCGATCGTGACCACGTCGGGCAGGCCGGTGCCCGCTTGGAAGCCGACCGACATCTTGTCATAGGCGTTGTCGTAGCCCACGTCGACGACCTTCACGGTCGTGCCCTCGTGGGCCTTCTCGAAGTCGGCCGCGAGCCGCTCCAGGGCGACGGCTCCGACATCCCACGACCACACGGTGATCTCTCCGTCGAGCTTCGCGTCGGGGTCCAGCGCGACCGCGTCGGACCCTCCGGTCGGCACTCCTCCGGTGGCGCATCCGGCGAGCGCGATCCCGACCGCCGCGAGCGCGGCGATCCCTGTGAGCTTCTTCTTCATGTCTGACTCCTTCGTCGTTGAAATGAATATTGAATACAATCGAGTTCCGCAGTCTTCCGGTCGCCATTCCTGTCGGTCGCCGCCCCGGCAAGCGACAGGAATCGCGACCGGAACGGATGCCGTCAGCTGAGCTGCACGGCGAGGTCGATGAACAGCGCAGCCGACCAGCCGAACGCGGTGGTCGCCGTACGCGCCTTCCGACCTGTGTGCGGGTTGAAGTACTCGTGCGGACCGCCGCCGTGGATCACGAGGGCCACGGTCTGCTCTCGCAGCTCCCGTGCCCGCTCGGGGTACCCCGACGCCTCCAGCCCCTCGGCGACCAGCATGCTCGTGTTGACCCACACCGGTCCGCGCCACATCCGCTCGTCCGAGAAGTCGGGATCCGATGCTGCGACCGTCGGCAGCCCCCAGGGCAGGGCGAAGCGCTCGGGGTCGTCGACGGCCTGGCGCAGCGCATCGGCGATCGGCGCCGGCAACGTGCCCGTGAGCAGCGGCATCAACCCGACGACCGTGTCGCTGAGCTGCGGCTCCCCGCCGCCATACGCGAGGAATCGCCCGAGGTCCGGATCCCACATGCGCAGCAGCCGCTCCTGCGTGCTCTCGGCCCGTTCCCTCAACCGCGAGACGTCGGCATCCGGTTCATAGCGGGTCAGCAGGTCCGCGAGCTCCACGTCCTGTCGCACGAGGTACGCACCCAGGTCGGGAGCAGCTGTCGGCAGTGGACCGTCGAAGATCGGGCTGTCGTCGAGCCCGGAGGAGTACGGGTGCCCGTACTCCGGCATCCCGTCGTGGTCGAGGTCGCTGCCGTCGAACCACCAGTCCTGCGAGCGGACGATGCGGGTCAACTGCCGGCGCGCGTAGTCGGGGGCGTCCTCGGCCTCGAGCACCTTGCGCAGCGCCCACGCGGCGAGCGGTGGTTTGGTGAGCGGCACGGGGGCGCTCGGGTCGGCGATCTGCGATCCGGCTCTGCGCAGGTTCGCACGGTCGCTCTCGGGCAGGTCGTCGCTGGTCGCGAGCACTCCGAGCTCGTGCACCACGTCGGGCAGCTGGCCGTCGGGCTGTGGGAAACGGAACGCGATGTCGAGCTGCTCGCGCGCGAGCTCCGGGTCGCCGTGTCGCAGTCCCACGGCGATGAAGTACGCATCCCACTGCCACAGGCCGACGTAGCCGATCTTCGACGGCACGATCGCCCTGGCATCGCCCAGCGACGGCAGCTCGACGATGTTCGCGCCGAGCACCCACCAGCAGAACGCCGTCATCTCCTGCAGGTCGCCGCGCACACTCGGGCACTTCGCGAACCAGTCGTCCCAGATCGCCTCGGTCGCGGCGAGCGCCGCAGCGTGGTCGCCGGGCTCGACCGTGACGGTGCGGTCGGCGTCGATGCGGAGGCGAAGACCGTCCCCGAGCGGATGCTCCTCGACACTCCCGTCCGGTCGCCGCAGCCGCACCCGCGACCCGGGTTCTCCGCCGAGGCTCAGCGTCGACGGATCGGCGAAGGTCAGCGTCGCCGCAGCAGCGCCGAACGTCACTCGCGCCGGATGCACGTCGGTCACCGCACGCGCCTCGCCTGAGGCGTCCACCACGATCAGCGCATCGAGCACGCGGCACTCCGACAGGCGCCGCTCATACTCCGAGGTGTGCACGCGCACGCCGTTCCCGTCCTCCGCGCGGAAGACGAGCACGCGCGAACGCGGCAACGTGAACGGCGCCGAGGCCAGGTCGAGGTGACGGCCGGCGAGGGCGGCGGCATCCGTCATCATCGCCCTCCCAGCCCCGATGCGGCCATGCTGTTGAGGATCTTCCGCTGACCGATGACGAACACGATCAGCATGGGCACGGTCGCGATCGCCGAGGCCGCCATCACGAGTCCGTAGTTGATCGAGCCCTGCTGTCCCTCGAAGGCGTTCAGCAGCAGGGGAACCGTGAACAGGTCGGGCGAGTTCAACAGCACGAGCGGGAACAGGAAGGCGTTCCACACGTCGAGCGCCACGATGATGCTGAGGGCAGCGAGGCCGGGCTTCAGGTTGGGGAGCACGACGCTCCAGAAGATGCGCCAGCGACCGGCACCGTCGACGATCGCCGCTTCTTCCAGCTCACGCGGCAGAGCCAGCACGAACTGCCGCATCAGGAACACCGCGAACGGGTTCGCCATGATGCCCGGGACGATCAGCGCGAGGTGCGAATCCACCCAGCCGAGGTTCGACATCAGCAGATAGAAGGGGATCAGCGTCACCTGCTTCGGGATCATCTGCGTCGCGAGGAAGACGATGAAGAGCACCTTGCTGCCGCGGAACCGGATGCGCGCGAACGCATATCCCGCCATCGACGCCGTGAGCAGCGTGCCGACCACCACGAGGATCGCGATGTACGCGCTGTTCAGGTACGCCTGGCCGAACGGGACCGCGTTCCAGGCCTGGGCGTAGTTGTCGAACGTCCAGGGATCCGGGAGGAACTGCAGCGGATTCTTCAGCAGCTGCGGCAGGGTCTTGAACGAGGTCAGCAGCATCCAGATGAACGGGAACACCATGCCGATCCCTGCCACCACGAGCACCACGTGCAGCAGGGTCGAACCGAACCGGCGGCGTGCGCGGTCGACGGCGGGGCCACCACGGCCACGGGACCGGTAGCCGGGCGCAGTGATCGCGATGGTGGAGTCCGTGGCCGGAGCAGGGCCGGTCAGCGGGGGCGTCTGAATGCTCATGCGGGGTCATCCTCGTAGTGGACGAACTTCTTCTGCGCGCCGAACTGCACCGCGGTGATGACGAGCGTGAGCAGGAGCAGGATGATGCTCGCCGCGCTCGACGGGCCGAACTCGAACCGCCCGAAGCCCAGATCGAAGATGTGGTAGACGATCGTGCGGGTCGCGTTGTCGGGGCCGGCGTCCTGCACCAGCACATAGACCGTGTCGAACGTCTGCAGCGACGAGATGAACGCGACCACCGACGAGAAGAAGACGATCGGGGAGAGCAGCGGCAGGCGGATGCTGGTGAACAGCCGCCACGGGCCGGCACCGTCGATGCGCGCCGCCTCGATCACCGAGGGTGAGATGTTCTGCAATCCGGCGAGGAAGATCACGACGTTGAGGCCCATCGACGACCAGATCGTGACGATGCAGACGGCGAGGAGGGCCAGCTTCGGGTCCTGCAGCCAGTCGGGCGGGGTGACCCCGAAGACCTTCGAGATCGTCGTGGACAGCAGCCCGTCGGAGCGGAACATCTGCTGCCAGATCATCGCCACCGCGACCGTCGAGGTCACGACCGGGGCGAAGAACAGGATCAGGTAGAGCGTGCGCGTCTTGAGCTTCTCGAGTGCGACAGCGACGATCACCGAGAGGCCGAGGCCGATGGGGACCGTGACGATCGCGATGATGAGCGTGTTGAGGATCGCCCGACCGAGGAGCGGGTCGGTCAGCTGATCGGCGAAGTTGGCGAAACCCACCCAGGTGAGATCGGTCAGCCCGTCCCAGTCCGCGAAAGCGAGCACCAGGCTGGCGGCGAACGGCAACACGACGAACAGCCCCATGCCGATCATCTGGGGGCCGACGAAGACGTACCCCCACAGCCGGTCGCGGCGACGCCAGAGCGCCTCCTTGCGCAGGGGCGGGGCGGATGCCGCAGGGGTAACCTGCGGCATCCGCCCGTTCTCGGTGAGAGTGCTCACTCCTACTTCTCCGACCGTTCCTTGACCACGTCGGCGATGGTGTCGAGCGTCTCCTGCGCGTCGGCCTTGCCCTGGTACAGCTTCAGGAACTCGTCGGCGATGGCGGTCGGCAGACCGGGAACGCGCGCCTCGGCGGGGTAGTCCTCGAACCCGATGTCGCGCATGTCGAGGAAGGTCTGGGCGTGTGCGGGATAGTCGTCCTCGAGCACGACCTCGTCAGCGCCCTTGATCGAGGGGACCGCGTTGCCGCCGCCCTGCAGACGGAAGGTCTGCCCCTCGGCGGAGAGGAACTCGGTCCAGAACGTGAACGCCGCGTCCTTCACCTTGGTCTTGCCGTTGATCGCGAGGAAGCTGGTCGCCACGCCGGTGGGAGCAGCTTCGCCGTCAGGGGTCGGCCACTGCACGATGTCGTAGCTGTCCTGCTCGCCCGTCGCATCGACCGTGCCGATCGTGTAGCGGCCCTGCACGAAGAAGCCGGCCTTGTGCGTGACGAACACGCTGTCGGCGCCCGCACCGTCAGGAAGGGTGTCGGCGACGACGAAGGTGCCGTCCTCGAACAGGTCGCCGAGCTGCTGCACCGACTCGACGGTCGCGGCGTCCTTGTTCGCGACGAAGGCACCGGAATCGTCATAGGGAGCATCGAGGCCCTGCGACGAGAGCCAGCTCCAGTGCGTCGCCCAGTAGTTCCAGTACATGGTGCCGGTGAGGCCCGCGTCGTGGAGCTTCTCGTTCATCTCCAGGAACTTGTCGGTGGTCCACTCGCCGTTCTCGGCGAGGGTCGCCGGGTCCTCCGTGATCCCTGCGGCCGCCAGCGCCTGCTTGTCGTACCAGAACACGTCGGGGTTCGAGTCGTTCGGGGCGGCGTACACCTCGCCGTCGTTCTCGGCGGCGCCGAAGAGCCCGGGGAAGAAGTCATCCTTCTTCGTCTTGCTGTCCTTCGAGTCCATCAGGTCGCTCAGCGGCATGAGCCGGTTCGAGTCGACGAACTGGCCGATCTTGTCATCGCCCACGTAGAACACGTCGGGCGCGGTGTTGCTGGTGAGCTGAGCGAGCAGCTTGGAGTGGTAGTCGCCGTAGTCCGCCACGGGCTGCAGCTTGACGGTGATGTCGGGGTGGCGCTCCATGAAGTCCTTGTTGAACTCCTCGTAGCGGGTGAGCTCGTCGGCCGTGCCCCAGGTCGACCAGACGACGGTGGCGTTGCCGTCGGCGTCAACGCCTCCACCGCCTCCTCCACCCCCACCGCTGCACGCGGCGAGTCCGAGTGCCAGAGCGCCGGCGGCACCCAGTGCCAGATACCGCGTCACGTTCGCACGTGCCATCTCGCTACCTCTTTCATCATTGGAAGATCAGGTCGGGATCGCCTCTTCGGGCGTATTGGTATTCTGTATACAGAACGCAATCCTGTCAAGGAATGGGGCGATGGACCTGCCCATCGAGACCATCCCGTGACGTGCGGCCCGGACCATGGCGCAGACTGTCTTCATGACCGATCCCGATCCGCACCTGCTCGGCCCCGGACTCCTCCCGACGCCGTTCACCGCCGCCGAGATTCGCGACGCCACCGGCACGGGGATGGTGATCCACCTGCTGCTCGAAGGTCCCGACGGACCGATGGGCGAGCACGTCAACCGCTTCCACGACACCGATGACGAGGGAGCGACGCTCGACCGCTGGGCAGCGGAGGACCCCAAGGCCGTCGTCTCGAATCGGGTGACCTGGGCGGAACTGCAGGGCCATGCCGCCTTCGACGCCGGCACGACGAGCGTGTCGACCGTGAGTCTGACGACCCCGCTCGGTGCGCTCACCTGCCGCCGGTACGACACCGATGACGGCATCTTCTGGTTCTCGATCGACCACCCGGGCATGCCGGTGCAGTACGAGTCCGACGGCCTGCGCACGACCGTGCTGAGCATCGAGAACGACTGAGGCCGCGCGCCGGGAGGCGGCACCGTGTGCGGCGGAGAACTCCGCGTCGGGCGGACAGCCACGCGGCACGGCTCCTCCCGACACAGAGAACTCCGCCCCACGCCGGGTCCACCCGACGCGGTTCTCACCGCAACGCGCCCGCGCCACACGAACGTCGGCGTCCCAGCGTAGGGTCGCAGCATGAGCAGCACAGCATCCGGAGAACGTCATGGAGTGGTCCCCTCTTACCTGCTCGCGCGTCTGGCCGAGTCAGGCCGATTCCCCAAAGCCGCCGCAGCTGCGAGACAGACGCTGACCGCCGGTCGACCGCCCTTCCGCGCGCGCATCGACCTGTCGATCGACGAGAACGGCGACCTCGTGGCGCAGCTGTCCGATGCCCCCAACCGCACGATCAGCGACGCCGGCAACACGCAGCAGCTGCCCGGCGCGGTCGTGCGAGGCGAAGACGATGCCCCGGTCGATGACACCGCGGTGAATGAGGCGTTCGACGGCCTCGGCGCCACGTTCGAGATGCTGTTGGCCGCGTTCGAGCGCAACTCTCTCGACGACGCGGGCGCCCCGCTGGATGCGACCGTGCACTACGGCGTCGACTACGACAACGCCTTCTGGGACGGCGAGCGCATGGTCTTCGGCGATGGAGACGGCGAGGTGTTCCAGCACTTCACCGGCTCGCTCACCGTCATCGGCCACGAGCTCGCCCACGGCGTGGTGCAGCACACCGCCAACCTCGAGTACCAGGGGCAGCCGGGTGCCCTGAACGAGTCGATCGCCGACGTGTTCGGCGCCCTGACCGAGCAGTACGCCCTGAGCCAGACGGCCGACCAGGCGACGTGGCTCATCGGTGCCGAGATCTTCACCGACGCCGTCGAGGGCGCGGCGCTGCGCTCGATGATCGCACCCGGCACCGCGTATGACGACGATGAGCTCGGCCGGGATCCGCAGCCCGACCACATGAGCGGCTTCGTCCGCACCACCGAAGACAACGGCGGGGTGCACATCAACTCGGGCATCCCCAACCGTGCATTCGCCCTCTTCGCGATCGACCTCGGCGGCAAAGCCTGGGAGCGGGCGGGAACAGTCTGGTACCGCGCTCTCACCGGCGGCCTGTCGAGCACCGCGACCTTCACGCAGTTCGCCGACGCGACAGTCGCCGCGGCCACGGCCATCGATGCCGCCACAGCCGCAGCAGCTCGACGGGCGTGGACGACCGTGGGAGTCTATGAGGATGAGCGAGTCCCCTCCACCGACTGACGCGCAGGTCGTGATCGCGGTGGTGCGCACCGGCGGCATCGCCGGCATCCGCCGTCAGTGGCATGTGGAAGCCGGCACTGACGACGCGGCGGAGTGGATCGATCTGATCGACCGCTGCCCGTGGGATCAGGAGCGGGACGGCGGACCCGGCGCCGATCGGTTCATGTGGAGCATCCAGGCGCGCACACCATCCGAGCGGCGCGAGCGCGAACTGCCCGACTCCGCGCTCGAAGGCCCTTGGCGGGCACTCGTCGAGGCCGTGCGCGCGGCCTCGGTCTGACGCCGTCAGTCGACGTACGCTCTCAGGTGAGCCGTCTGCCGACGGCGACACGAAGAGGGGGCTCGTGCTGACGATAGAAGAAGCTGAACGACTGCTCGGTGCGGCACGCGAAGCACACACCCGCGGCGATCCTCTCCTGCACCTGCACGTCGAGGTCAGCCGCCTCACCGGTGCCCCGTCGTCCTGGGGTTCGGCGGCGAACGACTACCTCCAGAACGAGAGCGTCGGCTACTTCCTCAGCGAGGTCGAGAGGGTCGGTTGGCGCCTCGAGCACACGGGATACGCCTTCGTCGGATCGGGCGCCACCACATCCGATCGGGTGATGAGCACCGGAACGGGCGTCGTGAATCACGGCGCCGTCTCGGGATACTTCACCTTCCGGCGCGCGGCCTCGGCCTGACAGCCACGACGTCGGCGACGACCACCGGAGCCGCATCCGATCAATCCCGTGTGAATCCGGCCTCCTCACGGCGGCTCGGGGTCACAATGGAACTCATGGGACTGTTCCAGCAGAAGCCTGAAGAACAAGAGAACCAGTGGGTGCTGCCCTCGGAGCCGCTCGAACGCTCCGAGTCCGAGGTGCTCGACACCGCGCCCGTCGTCGATCCACTGTCGATCGGGCTCGGCGCGGAGACCAGCGGCGACCTGAGCTCGGTCCTGTTCCCGGTCGCGCCCCCGGTCCCCGAGGCCGCCTCGACCGGTGACGCCGAGCCGCTGGACGACGAGCCGCTGGACGACGACCCCGAAGACGACTGACCGACTGCTCGCCCTTCGCGCGACAGGCGACGTCGCGCTCACCGTTACGGTTGAGGGATGACGATCACCGCCGCCGCAGACGGCTCCGCCCTGGGCAACCCCGGCCCCAACGGCTGGGCCTGGTACATCGACGACGACAACTGGGCGGCCGGCGGATCGCCGCACGGCACCAACAACCAGGGGGAACTGCGAGCGGTGCTCGAACTGCTGCTCGCGACGGCGGGCACCGACGAGAAACTGCTGATCGAATGCGACAGCCGCTACGTGATCGACTCCGTGACGAAGTGGATGCCGGGCTGGAAGCGCAAGGGCTGGCGCAAGTCCGACGGCGGCCCCGTGCTCAACCGCGACCTGCTGGAGGGCATCGACGAGGCCATCCGCGGCCGTGACGTCGAGTTCTCCTGGGTCAAGGGGCACGCGGGGCACCCGCTGAACGAGGCCGCCGACGAACGTGCGAACGCCGCGGCCAAGGCATACCAGGCGAAGCAGGAACCACGTCGAGGACCGGGCTTCACCCGCGGCACGGATGCCGGAGCCGCGGTCGCCGCGTCGGCGCCGGTCGCCGCCTCCGCCCCCTCGTCGGCCCCCGCTCGGGCGGCCTCGCCGACGATGGCCTCCGCCGCCTCCCCGACCGCTGCGTCCGCCGTCGCCGAGCCGTTGTGGGCCGAGGCATCCGATCTCCTCGACGGCCTGGATGCGCCCGACGACGACCCGATCGAACTGCGCATCCCGCTCTCGTCCGACGAGCACGCGCGGCTGCGCGACCGCGCCGAAGCTCAGGGCGTCTCGCTCGAAGAGGCGCTCCGCCGCCTGATCTGAGCCCAGCGACCGAGGCGTACACTCGCACCATGTCGACTCCCGCCCGCACCATCGGTCGCTGAGCCGCCCCCTTCATTCGGTCCGGACGTTCTGTGAGTCGTCGGTTTCCAATTGATGGGTGCACTGTCGAGCGTACTCGGCTGGGGGTAGGTAGCCGAGCGAGGAGTGCCGGCGGTGGTGGTTGTACTCGTCCTTCCAGTCGCCGATGATGACCTGCGCGTGCAGCAGCGAGTAGAAGCTGTTGATGTTGAGGCACTCGTCGCGGATCCGGCTGTTGAACGACTCGACGTACCCGTTGCGCCACGGCGAGCCCGGAGGGATGTAGGACAGGCCGGTGCGGGTGCCGGCCCAGTCGGCCATCGCCTCGCTGATGAACTCCGGCCCGTTGTCCGACCTGAGCACCGCCGGGGCGCCCCGGGCGGCGACGAGGTCCTCGAGGTGGGCGGTGAGTCGGTCGGCGGTAATCGAGCGCTCCACGAGGCCGCCGATGCACTCCCGGGTGTGTTCGTCGACGATCGAGCAGATCTTGATCGGTCGGCCGTGCTCGTCGGCGTCGAACTGAAAGTCCACCGCCCACACCACGTTCGGCGCGTCCGCCGTCGGCGCGTCGACGGTCGAGGACCCGACGCGCTTGCGTCGACGCCGCTGCGGGACCCGGAGCCCTTCGTCACGCCACAGGCGTTGGATCTTCTTGTGGTTCACCACCCACCCCTCGGCGCGGGCGTCGTGATACGCCCGCCGGTACCCGTAGCGGGGATGGTCCTTCGCCCAGGCGCGCAGCCACTCCCTGAACGCCCGATCCGGGTCCGCGACCGTGTCGCCCTTGAGCGGTCGCCGATACGCGGAGCGGCTCAGCCCGACCAGACGGCACGCCATCCGTTCGCTCACCCGCAGCTTGCGCTTGAGGTGATCGACGGCGGCGCGGCGCCTGTCCGGGCTTAGAAGTTTCCCTCAGCCAGCTCCTTGAGCGCGGCCTTCTCCAGCTCCGCTTCCGCGAGCAGACGCTTCAGGGTCGCATTCTGCTTCTCCAGCTCCTTCAGGCGCTTTGCGTCGTCGGCCTTGAGGCCGCCGTACTGGTTCCGCCACCGGTAGTACGTCTGCTCGGACACCACGAGCTCCCGGCACACCGCCGCGACGTCCTGACCGTCGGCGAGCATCCTGTCGGCCTGCCCGAGCTTACGGACGACCTGCTCCGGGGTGTGACGCTTCCTGCTGTTCGTCATGATCTGACCAGTCTCCCTGCCCGCGACCGCGGACAACAGGACGACTCTCATAACGACTGGACCTACGAAACGGGGTCAGCCCATCGCCTCTTCCTCGGCGCCTCCCTCGTCTTCGCGGGGGTCTCGCACCTCACGATCGCCCGCGAGGAGTTCCAGGCCCAGGTGCCGGAGTCGCTGCCGCTGGACCCCGACACCACGGTGCTCGCCTCGGGCGTGGCCGAGATCGCGCTCGGCTCCGCGCTGCTGCTGGCACGGCGCCGCCGACGTGCGGTCGGCACGTTCGCCGCCCTGTTCTTCGTGGCTGTGTTCCCCGGCAACGTGGCGCAGTGGATGCACCACCGTGACGGATTCGGGCTCGACACGGACATGAAGCGCTTCGTCCGGCTGTTCTTCCAGCCCGTGCTCGTCGCGCTGGCCCTGTGGTCGACCCGCGAACCCCGACGCTGACTCACGCCACGCCCTCTCCACCACCAGAACGCTGACCCTCCGCATGACGGGTCCTCCGAGCTGCGGTCCGTAGACTCGGCTGATGACGGAATGGGTGGTGACGCAGCGGTGAAGGCCCGCACCGTCTTCGGCCTGCTCCGCCTCGGCGCTGCCGCCGTCTGCCTGGTCGCACTCATCCATCGACTCGCCTGGGGACTGGCGTCGAACACCATCGCGAGCCAGAACTTCTTCGCATATCTGACCAACCAGTCGAACATCGCGTTCGTGGTGCTGCTGAGCATCGCGGGGGTCATCGCCCTGCGCACGGCTCGCGATCCGCGCTGGCTCACGGTCGCCCTGGCGCTCGTGCTGACCTGGACGATCACCGCCGGACTCGTGTTCGCCATCCTGGTCTGGCAGGCCGGCATCCGCGGCATCCGCATCGATGTCCCCTGGTCGGATCAGGTGCTGCACTTCTGGCTCCCCGCCGTGACGGTGGCAGCGTGGGCGCTGGCCCCCGGACACCGCTCCGTCCCCTGGCGGGTGATTCCGGTGACGCTCGCCTACCCGGTGATCTGGGGTGTCGCCACCATGATCCGCGGGCCGCTCATCGGCTGGTATCCGTACTACTTCCTCGACCCGCGACAGGTGAGCGGCCCGATGGAGTTCATCCTCTCGTCGGCGATCGCTCTCGGCACCTTCGCCGCGGTCGCCACCGTCCTCGTGCTCGTCAGCCGCATGCCGCTGCCGAGACGACTGCGCGTGGACGTCGACGCGAGCTCCGAGACCCCGACACCCGAGCAGGCGCCGATCGGTGAACGTATCGGTCAGACGTAGAGGGCCAGCGAGGCGAGGGCCGCTTCGATGGCCTCGTCCTCGTCGAGCTTCGCGAACTCGGCGGCCGCGGCACCTCCCACGATGCCCACGAGCACGTTCTCGCCGGTCGCGGGTCGCAGGTTGATCCAGGTCGGGATCACCGCATCGGCGCCGACCGCGTGCCAGATCGCCTCTTCGTTCTCCCAGAACGGCTCGTCCCACCGCAGCCACACGGTCTCGATCGCGCCCATGCCGAGCGCCGACACCGCACCGCGGTTGGAGAACGGCAGGGGTGGGTCGAACTCGATGCTGCGGTCCTGGAGCACACCCAGCGGCACGGTCACGAGCACGCGGTCGAACGACAGCGCCTCTCCGGTACCGAGGCGCACGCTCACTCCGGAGTCGTCGTACGCGAGGCGAGCGACCGGGGAGTTGAGCCCCACCTTGACGCCGTCCAGGGCCTGCTCGATGAACGGCGTGACGTCACCGGTCGCCGCCTTCGGGTCTCCTGTCGGCAGTGGCGGCGCGAACCAGCTGGACAGTTCGTCGGCTCCGGCACCGGTGCGGGCGGCGAGGATCGCGAGCAGCGCAGTCGTCGCGGGGTCGGCGGTATCGATTCCGGCGGCGGTCAGAGCATCAGCCACCGAGGAGTCTTCGGGCGCGGCCTGTGCCGTCGTGATCGCCGCGTCGAAGGGCTGAGGGTCGACCGGGTCGACAGCTCCGTCGGGTCCGCGCCAGATCTCGCCGGCCAGTTCGACGACGCCGACCTCTCCCTCGCTCATCCGGTCGAGCACGTCGGCGTCGTCTGGGCCGAAGAGCCAGGCGCCGAGCTGCACCGGCACGGGCCACGATTCGTCGACGCGGGAGTAGACCCGCCCACCGACGCGATCCCTGGCCTCGAAGACCGTCACCTCCAGCCCTCCCTCGGCGAGCAGAGCGGCAGCGGTGGCTCCGGCGAGCCCTGCGCCGACGACGGCGACACGCTCTCCCGAGGTCGCCGGGATCAGGAGTTCCTCGGCCGCGCGCGCACCGGAGCCGATCGCGCCGCGCACCGTTCCGGGAGCATCCTCATCCGTCGCCTCCCCCGCGAAGAACAGGCGCCCGTCGACGGGCTTCCCCAGCGCGAGACGCGTGCCGGCCAGCACGCCCACCGGCGTGAAGCTGGCGGCGCCGAGCGCGAACGGATCGGTGGTCCAGGTGCTGCGGATGCTGCCGGCTGCCGCCGGGACACCGGGCGGAGGCTCGGGCTCGCGCGTGCGAGTGGGCGTCGGCGTGGGTGCCGGTTCCGGAGTGCAGGAGGCGAGAAGCACCGAAGCGACACCGGCTCCGGCGCCGAGGAGCAGAGTGCGGCGCGTGATCCTCATCGTGTCGCCACCTTATCCCGAACACCTGCGTGGAGGTGTGGCGCCTCGATGCTCGGCCTCGCCGGGTCAGACCGAAACGCCGGGTCAGGCCGTCTCGGGGGGAGATCGGCCTGACCCGGCGTGAACGCCTGAAACGGCGACTGCTTGCGCGCAGATGCAGCGTCAGACGGAGAGCAGCTCCCGCTCCAGGCGGGCGAACGACGACTCCATGCCGTCGGCCATGCCGGTGGCGAGGATCATGTCGCGCGTCTCCTTGTCGGGATACTCGATGAGCAGCGTGACGAGAGTCGCGCCGTCCTCCTCATACAGGTTCAGATCGTTGAGCGTCTCGGTGGGCATGCCCTGCATCCGCTCGGTGCTGACCGCCCGGCGCGGGGCGTCGATCAGCAGCGCCTCACCTTCGAACCCGAACGGCTGCCCCTCGGTGTCGCCGACCGGCGCCCAGGAGTTCCGGTACGACTGGCCCACCTCGGTGGCGGCCACGCACTCCGTCATCTCCCAGCCGTCGGGTCCGAGCATCCACTTGCGGATGAGCTCGGGCTCGAAGTGCGCGCGCCAGACCAGCTCCCGCGGCCCCTCGACCAGGCGGGTGATGCGCACGTGGGTGTCGTCGAGCAGCTCCACCCGTGTGCCCTTGCCCTGCGCGTACTCGCGGAGATCCTGCAGCACGGTGTCGAGCTGCGCCATCGCCATCTTGATGCCCTCGACCTGGCCCATCTCGACGACCTGCTCGAGCGCGTCGACGGAGTCGAAGTGGCTCGTGGTCACCATACGGGTGCCCTCGGCGGTGGGCTCGAACGAGAACGACATCCGCTGTGCGGGGAATCCGTCGAGCGGCTTTCCCTCCTCATCGACGAACGAGTCGATGACCTCGAAGCCGTGCGGCGCGTCGATCGATACGAATTCCCACGCACCCGACGACTTCTCGCCGCGCGGACCGTTCATCGAGTAGACGGCACGCCCGCCGACGGTGTGGTCCCAGGCGGTGAAGGTGGCCGGCCATCCGGGAGGACCCCAGAAGCGCTCGAGCTGACGCGGGTCGGAGTACGCGCTCCAGACGCGGTCGATGGGGGCCGCGAAGTCGGCGACCACGGTCATGGTCAGGTTCTCGGCATCGGTGGTGACGTCGGTGACAGGCATGTTCAGTCTCCTTGTTCGTTCTTCGTGGTGTCGCTGGTGTCGGATGAGCTGGGCCGAGGCGTCTCGGCCAGCAGGTCGTCGAGTCGGGCGATGCGCGACCGCCACAGCTCTTCGTATCGGGCGAGGAGCGCCCTGGCGCGGGCGATCATCTCGGGGTTCGCGCGGACGAGCCGCTCGCGTCCCTCGGCGCGCTTGACGATGAGGTTCGCGGCCTCGAGCACGGCGACGTGCTTCTGCACCGCGGCGAACGACATCTCGTATTCGGAGGCGAGGGTCGAGACCGACTGCTCACGCTCGATCGTCCGGCGCAGGATGTCGCGCCGGGTCGACGTCGCCAGTGCGTGGAAGACACGGTCGACCTCCGCTTCGCTCAGTTCTCTTTGTGCAACCATTTGGTTGTACGTTATGCCCGCGGAGCGGGTGTGTCAAGAGGGAAAGTGTGACTTGCGGCTTTAGATCGGACTAGATGCTTTACATCGGACTACCCGAGGCTGAGCCGGACTGAGTCCGATCTAAAGCAGAGTGCTGGGGGCCGCCTCCCTTCGGAGTGGCAATGAAGCCAGCTGCGGTCGCGAGGAAAGTCAGATCGTCAGGCCGACTCATGCAGGACGACGGTCAAAACGCGCGCACATCCAGACCCCGAATACGGATGGTTGGCGGTCGGCAGAACCTGCGCCGAAACCCATACACCACCCGTTTCGGCGCCCTAACGTTTCGGCAGGGGGTTACGGCGGGGCGACGCTCGGCGTGTCGCACTTCCCCTGTGACTTGCGGCGATAAGTGTCGTGGTTCCCGCGTCGATTATCGTCCGATGAGGAGTGCTTCTTGGGCGGCGTCGACGGCCTCGGGGATGAGGTGCGTCTGCTTGTTGATGTCGAGTATGCGGTTGAAGAAGCAGATCGCCGAGTTGGAGAAGGTGAACGAGATCCTCCGGTCAACGAGCATGTTTTTCGCGACCGAGCTCGGCCGCCCCTCGTAGAGATGATCGCGTTCGTCGACAAGATGCGTGGTCGTTTCGGGGTCGAGCTCGTGTGCCGTGTGTTGCGGCAGGCCGAGGTGGGGTTCCTCACCGCCCGCGGATACCGGGCCACGAAAGCGCGTTCGGCGTCGGCGCGGCAGCAGCGCGATGAGCTATCGCTGGAAGCCCTCCTGAACGCGACCTCCAGCACGGTCGAGTTCGATCTCGATCTGAGTCGCAAAACGATCGTGCTGACTCTCCGTTAGGGGAATGGACAAAGCGGAAGCGCGATCTGGATCGAACTCTGTGAGCCGTCGCGGGAGGTACTTGCCCGCGCCGATCCAACGCGAGTTCGAGAGCAGTATGAGTTCAGCCGTTTTCTCGTAGAGGAGGGCCGCAAGTATGTGACGTTCAACCGGGTCGGTTGCGTCTCGATAGTCATCCAGCAAGTCCGTTATGACGTAGCGACGGAACGTTGCTTCCGTAGGGTCAAGGGTCGGCCCAGCCTCGTATTTGCAAGACCACTCGTGTTTGTACCTCTCGTGTTCGGTTGCGCCACGGACAGCGATCCCATCAATAAGCATCTGGACAATCACTGGTCGATGCTGTTCGAACCCGCGGTTCGCCCAGACCGTGAAGCCCGCTTCGGTATACGCGAAGACCTCAAAGATCTCGTCCTCGAAGCGGTACGCCGCCGCCAGACTCGTGCGGTCGTCGGCGAAGATCTCTTCACCGAGAAGGAGAAGGTCGATGTCGCTGGTCGAGGTCCTCGTTCCGCGAGCCGTGCTTCCCGCGAGCAGCGCGACACTCGCGTGCGGAAAGTGGTGCGAGACGAAGCGTTCGACGATAGCGAGATAACTCATGAGATAAGAGCATAGGAGCTGGGCTCAAAGCCGCGTCACACCGCTTAGGCTTCCGCCGGAAACGATCGTTTGTGACGTGCCAGCGCTTGCTCCGCGAAAAGCGGGGTCAGAAACGTCCGCCGATACTTAGTTTCGACGGACGTTTGCGGTGCGGTCGGTGACGATGGGTTGGCCCGTGGGTTCAGGGCGGGCTTTGCGCGCTTGGAGTGTTGCGGCCGTGAGAGATCCAATGGCGATGGCAGAGAGGGTTACGGCTGCTGCTAGCAGACTTGCGCCTCCGAGCCATCCGGCGATCGGGTAGGTGATCAGGAAGCAGGCATGGGAGAGCGCGAACTGTGCCGTGTAGACGAGGTTCCGGTTCTGCGGTGTCGAGGCTTCGGCCAGCAACCGGGACGACGGCGTGTTCACCAGGGAGGTGCCCATGCCGAGCAGTATCCAGGTGAGAAGAGACGCGGGCCAGCCGGCTGTGGTGGCGGTGAGTAGCCCGGTGAGTGCCACGGCGGCGAGCAGCCCCACGACGATGAGCGGGTGCGGCGTCGCATGGCGACCTCTGCTGCCCGGTAGGTGCGCAACGTCTCGAGGGTTTGTCGGGCGAGGGCCTTCTGCTCCGAGACGTCGTCCTGCCAGTAGTGGCGCGTCGCTGAGCTCGCCGTCTCCGGCCGCGCAGGGATGGATAGAGGCTGCGTCGCGTTCGGGTCGAACGGGTGCGCGTCACTCATGCGAGGGAGAGGAAGAGCTTCTCCAACTCGTCCGGGGTGCTGGTGCCATCGGCGTCGGGATCGGTCATGCAGTCGCGCAGCGCGGTGGAGATGACGAGGAACCCTGCCCGGTCGAGAGCCTTCGAGACGGCCGCGAGCTGCTGGACGACGTCGCGGCAGTGTGCGTCGCTTTCCACGGCCGTGATGACGGCGGCGAGCTGCCCTTGAGCGCGCTTGAGCCGGTTGACGACCTTCCGCTTGGCCTCAGCGTCGTGGGCGAACTCTGCGATGGGGGTTTCGATTGCGCTCATCTTCGTTCCTTCCGGGGAGTTGACAATCACGATACCCCCTGGGGTATGCTGAGTCCACTCCAACCCAATACCCCCAGGGGTATTACAGATTGAGGATTCACATGTGCAGAGCAACGAAGTGCCGAACCTGCGGGAAGACCACGTGGACTGGCTGCGGGCAGCACGTCGCGTCCGTGCGCAAGGGCGTGCCGGCGTCGGATTGGTGCAACGGCCAACACACCCGCGGTGAGGTCCAGGCCGCGCAGTCGCAGCGTGGCGGGTTCCTCTCCCGCCTGTTCGGGAAGTGACGCGCATGGCCACGATCGATCTGACCGGTGAGAGCTTCGGCGGCACGGTCGCGGGGGAGGGCATCGCCCTCGTCGACTTCTGGGCGGCGTGGTGCGGCCCGTGCCGCGCGTTCGCTCCCGTGTTCGAGGCCGCGTCCGAACGTCACCCCGACGTCGTCTTCGCGAAGGTCGACACCGAAGCGGAAGTCGGTCTCGCCACGGCGAACCGCATCACTTCCATCCCCACGCTCATGGTCATCCGTGACGGTGTCCTGGTCTACAAGCAGCCCGGCGCGCTCCCCGAACCCCAGCTCGAGCTTCTGATCAGCAAGGCCCGCGAACTCGACATGGACGACGTGCGCTGGCAGATCGCCGAATCGCCCACCGCGGCCTGAAAGGACCCCCTATGTGTGCACAGATCACCTGCTCAACCTGCGGCAAGCCCACCTGGGCCGGCTGCGGACAGCACATCGAACAAGCCCTCGCGGGCATTCCCCGTGACGAGCGCTGCAGCTGCGCTCACTGACAGCGACACGAAAGCCGAACCATGCTCCTCGAACGCCTCTATGACGACGACCTCGCCCACGCCAGCTATGTCATCGGCTGCCAGCGCACCGGCGAAGCGATCGTGGTCGACCCGCGCCGCGACGTGCAGGTCTACCTCGACCTCGCCGCGAAGAACGGCATGACCATCACCGCCGTCACCGAAACCCACATCCACGCGGACTACCTCTCCGGCACCCGCGAGCTCGCCGCCCGCACCGGAGCGACGATGTACGTCTCCACTGAGGGCGGTCCCGACTGGCAGTACGGTTCGGGGTTCCAGGACGCCACCCGGATGATGCACGGACACCGCATAACCATCGGGAACATCACCGTTGACGCGGTCCACACCCCCGGGCACACCCCCGAGCACCTGTCGTTCCTGGTCACCGACGGCGCCGCCTCCTCCGAGCCGGGATACGTCCTGACCGGTGACTTCGTGTTCGTCGGTGACGTCGGGCGACCAGACTTGCTCGATGAGGCCGCCGGCGGTGTCGACACCCGCTTCGACGGTGCTCGCGACCTGTTCGCCAGCCTCCGCGACCGTTTCCTCACCCTGCCCGACTACGTGCAGGTGCTCCCCGCTCACGGGTCGGGATCCGCATGCGGCAAAGCGCTCGGCGCCGTCCCCAGCTCGACCGTCGGCTACGAACGGCGCTTCGCGTGGTGGGCACCGTACCTCGCGGCCGGCGACGAGCAAGGGTTCATCGACACGCTGCTGAACGATCAGCCCGACGCGCACGCGTACTTCGCGCGCATGAAGCGGCAGAACCGCGTCGGGCCGGCCCTGCGCGGCCAGCTCAGCCCGCTGACCGAGTACTCGGCGTCCGAGCTTCACGAGGACATCGAGGGCGACCGAGTCATCGTGGTCGACACCCGCCACCACTCCCTCGTCCACGAGGGCACCGTGCCGGGCGCGCTGAACGTCCCCGGGGTCGCGAAGGCAGCCAGCTACGGCGCATGGGTCTACGACCCCGACACCGAAACCCGTCCGCTCGTGCTGCTCATCGACTCCTCGAACACCGCAGCCCAGTTCCGGGACCACCTGCTGCGCGTCGGTATCGACCAGGTCGACGGGTTTACCACCACCCTCGACGGTCTTCCCACGGTGCAGCCTAAGACGATCGCCCCGACCGACCTCGACCAGGTCGACGCGGCGCTCCTCCTCGACGTCCGCAACCGCACCGAGTACACCGCGGGCCACATCCCCGGCGCCAAGCAGCTCTCCGGCGGCCGTGCCCTCTGGCACACCGACGAACTGCCCGCCGGCAAAATACTGACCTACTGCCAGAGCGGGGTCCGCAACAGCGTCGTCGCCAGCGCCCTCCGCCGCGCCGGGCACGACGTCATCGAAATCGAAGGCAGCTACAACGCCTGGGTCGCCGCCACCGCACCCCAGACCACCGCCGCCTGACCCGACAAGGAGCTCGAGTGAGTACGTCCATCGTCATCGCCATGACCCTCGCGGTCCTGGTCGGTGTCGCACTCGGGCTCCTCGGCGGCGGGGGCTCCATCCTCACCGTCCCCATCTTCACTCTCGTCCTCGGCACCGGAACGAGAGAAGCGATCGTCTCCTCCCTCTTCGTCGTCGCCACCACCAGCGCGGTCTCCACCGCGTTCCGGATCGGTCGACGCGAGGTGCGGTGGAAGGTCGCAGCGATCTTCGCCGCGACCGGGCTGGTCGGGGGCGTAGCTGGCGGGGTGGTCGGCCAATTCCTTCCGGAACCTGTCCTCACCATCTTGTTCGCGACGATCATGATCCTCACCGCGATCGCGATGATGCGGCCCCGACATGAGCACGCTGAACCTCGTCAGACGCCGCCCGTTGTCCGCGGGATTCGAACGGCAGCCACGGGCCTCGGGGTCGGAGTTCTCACGGGAGCTCTGGGAGCTGGCGGCGGGTTCCTCATCGTCCCCGCCCTTACCTTTCTCGGCCTCCCCATCGCCGCAGCCGTGGGGACGTCGCTCCTGGTCATCGCCGTGAACTCGTCCGCTGGGTTCCTCACGCAGATCAGCACCGCGGCTATCCACTGGCCCACCGTCCTCACCTTCACCGCCCTCGCCGTCGCCGGTTCCTTCATCGGGCTGGCCCTTTCGCACCGCCTCCCCGCAGCCAGCATCCGCACCGGGTTCGGGGTCCTGGTGCTGGCCGTGGGGCTGACCATGCTCACCACCCTCATCATCCAGGCCCTCTCCGCCTGACCACCGCAGAAAGCCCTTCATGCCCAACGCGACCGACACCGCGCCCCGCACCGGGGAACACGTCGACGGATACGAGGTGCCCGTCCTCGACGAGCACGCCATCCGCATCGCCGCCGGCATCCTCCTCGCCGCCGGCATCACCGCCCTCGCCCTCACCCTCGTCTCGGGCAGCATCCGGCCGCTGCAAACATTCGGCCTGTTCTTCCTCGTCGACATGACAACCCGCATCCTGATCAGCGACCGGCTGTCTCTCACCCTCGCCCTCGCCCGGGCGCTGAGGCGTCGCTGTCGCCCGCTCTGGGTCGGCGCGCCGCAAAAGGTCTTCGCATGGTGGCTGGCGCTTGGCATTGCCGCCGTGTCATGCGTAACGATGAGCGCCGGAATCGTCCCCCTCACCGTGACACTCGGTCTCTGCGGGATCTGCTTCACTCTCCTCTTTCTGGAAGCCGTCTTCGGGTGGTGCGCGGGATGCGCCCTGCACCAACGCCTCACCCGGCAACCCACCCGCCACTGCACCAACGGCGCCTGCGACAGATAAACCCCCACCCAAAGCTCGAAAGGACGCTCTCATGCGCCGCCTCGCCCTCACCACCCTCACCGTCATCGCCGCAATCACCCTCACCTCCTGCGCCGCCACACCCGCACCGCAGGCCGACCTCGACCCCAACGCGGTCATCATCGACGTGCGCACCCCCGCCGAGCACGCCACCGGACACCTTGACGGTGCCCTCCTGCTCGACGTCACCGCAGGCGAACTGCAACCCGCACTGCCCGACCTCGACCCCGAAGCCGCCTACCTCGTCTACTGCCGGTCAGGCAACCGGGCAGGAGCCGCCATCGACCTCATGAAGGAGGCCGGCTTCACCGACCTCCGCAACCTCGGATCGCTCGAGGACGCAGCCAGTGCAACGGGACTCCCCATCGTCCAGCCCTAAGACGTGCGCGCTCGTCCCCCCACGAGCGCGCACCCCTGCGCGCCTCGCGCGCACACCGCATCGCTCGAGCTGGTCTCGCGATGCACAACCTACGCTCCCACAGGTGCCGAAAACGATCGTTACCGGTCAGTTCGCGCGATGACGTCCAGGAAGTCCCGTATGTGAGGGGGCGGAGTCGTCCCGGCCCAGATGGCGGTGAGCGGGCGGGTGATCTGGAGATTGTTGATCCGAACTCGCACGAGTCGGCCGGCGCGGGCGTCCTCGGACACGGCGAGGGAGCTCAACGCGCCGGGGGCTATGCCGGCCATAATCGCGCTGCGAACGCCGAGCGTGGTCGTCAGCACGGCTGCGGGCTCGGCTGCGAGGGGAAAGCCCGCCTCGGTGAGGGCGTTCTCGAGCGCTTGTCGGGTGCCGCTGCCGGTCTCGCGGAGCACCAACCCAGTGCCCGCCAGTTCACGGACGGACACCTGGCGGGTCTTCGCCCATCGGTGACCGTGCTGCACAACGACTTCGATGGTGTCGTAAGCGACGGTGACTGACCGGAGGCCGGCGGGAACGACAGGGGTCTCGATGAGCCCGAGGTCTGCGGTTCCCTCGCGTATGGCCTCGACGACCGTGCTGCTGTTGGCGGCTGTGAGTTGAACGACCGGGCCGTCATTGCCGTGAGAGATGCGCCACCGGGCGATCCATTCCGGTAGGAGGTGTTCTGCGATCGTGAGGCTCGCGGCGATGCGCATCATCTTCCCGCGATCCGTGCGGAGCGAGTTGACAGCATCCGAGAACTCATCGGCCGCCGTCAGCAGCGTTGTTCCCCAGCCGACAATCAGCTCGCCCGCCGGAGTCAATCGCGAACCCCGTGCAGAACGCACCAGGAGTCGCACGCGCAAATCTTTTTCCAGTTTCCGGATGCGCAGAGACACCGCCTGCTGACTCACGCCCAACTGCGTGCTTGCCGCCGACATGCTGCTTTCCTTCGCGACGAGCGCCAAGGCTCGCAGTGCCTCCAAGTCCGGCTCGTGGCGCATCTTCCGCCTCCCAAGCACAAGCATAACTTGTATGGCGGACGGTATCTGCCTCTACTCGCACGAGCGGTCCGAGGAAATGATGGATGCATGACCCATGCCCAGGACGTTGCGACTGCCCGACCGGAACACACGCTGCTTGCCCGAGTCCGCGCGCTGCTGCCCGGGCTTGTCCTCTGCCTCGCCGCGGCCGGAGCATCGTACGGGGTCAGCCTGCTGCTGCCGGGAGTCAGCCCGCTCATTATCGCGATCGTGCTTGGCGTACTCCTGGCCAACGTCGTCCGGCTGCCAGCGGCAGCCTCCGACGGCATAGACTTCTCCGCGAAAAAGCTCCTGCGCGCCGGCATCGTCTTCCTCGGACTCCAACTGGTACTGACAGACATCCTCGAACTCGGAGCCCCGATGCTGGTCGTCATCGTGTGCATTGTCGCCGGCGGACTGTTCGGCACCGTTCTCCTGGGGAAGCTGCTACGGGTTCCATCCGGGCTCTCGCTGCTAATCGCCTGCGGATTCTCCATCTGCGGCGCGGCAGCCGTGGCGGGCGCGGCAGGGGTCACCGATCCGGACGACGAGGCCGAGGAAGACACCATCACCGCGGTCGCCCTCGTGGTGATCTTCGGAACGCTGATGATTCCCCTCGTCCCACTGATCACGGACCTGCTTGGCCTGGGCTCCGAGACGGCCGGGATGTGGGCAGGGGGTTCCATCCATGAAATCGCGCAAGTCGTCGCCGCTGGAGGCATCATCGGTGGCGGAGCGCTCACGGTCGCGGTCATCGTCAAACTCGCCCGAGTGCTGCTGCTCGCCCCTGTCGTGGCCATCCTTAGCATCCGGCAGCGCCGTCTCAGCCGTACGGCAGGCGAACCCAGTCAACAGAGGTCGAGTTCGAAGCTGCCGCCCATCGTCCCGCTGTTCATCATCGGGTTCATCGCCATGGTGCTCCTGCGTTCCTTTATCCCTCTGCCGGACTTCGTGCTGACGACCGGCGGGCTGCTGCAGACAGGGTTGCTGGCTGCAGCGATGTTCGGACTCGGCTGCGGCGTCAAGATTCGGAACCTCATCAAGGTGGGCCTCAAGCCCTTCGCCCTGGCCGCGCTCTCCACCCTCCTCGTCGCCACCATCGCCTATTGCGGAGTCACCCTCGCCGGCTGAACATGGCTGGCACCAGGGCGTCACTACGCGCCGCAAACGATCGTTTTTGGCGTTACTGGCCCGGTGGCTCCTTATGAGGCGCCGCAAACGATCTCCGGAATCCCCTTTCGGCAGGGAACTTCGGCGCACCACGTCAAAAGGCCTTGTATCGGTGATCGCTCAGACAGAACTAGCTGACAGCTGGAGGTGTGGGTGGCGTTCAGTTTGCGTCTGCGCTGCTGGGCTGATGTTCCACCGCTGGCGCGCGTCCTTCTTGGTACACGGAGGGTTCCGGTTCGGGGTGTCGTCGCCCCTGGACGATGAATAGGACGATGCCGAGGGCGACGACGACGAAGGATGCCCAGACGTTCGCGGGGATACCGATGAGGGCGTCGCTGGTGGGGTCGATTCTGATGGCCTCGAGCCAGCTGCGTCCGAGGCCGTACCAGATGAGGTAGAGGGCGAAGGTGCGTCCCCACCGGAATCGGTATTTGCGCTCGAGGAGGAGGATGATCGCGACGCCGATCAAGTTCCAGATGATCTCGTACAGGAACAGCGGGTGGAACAGTGTTCCGTCCGGGAGGCCGTCCGGGAACATGGTGTCTGTCGGCAGGATCTCGAGCCCCCAGGGAAGGGTGGTGGGGAGCCCGAAGAGTTCGTGGTTGAAGTAGTTGCCGATCCGACCCATGGACTGCGCGATGAGCATCGCGGGCGCGAGAGCGTCGGCGAAGGACCAAAGCCGGATGCCGGTTCGTCGGCAGCCGATGTACGCGCCGACAGCGCCGCCCAGGAGGGACCCGTAGAGGGCGTTGCCGCCGTCCCAGATGGCGAAGATGTTTCCGAGGTTCGCGCCGGGATAGAAGTAGTCTCCGACGTGGGTGAACACGTGGTAGAACCGGGCTCCGATGATGCCGATCGGGACCGCCCAGATGACGATGTCGATAACCACGCCGTCCTCCGCGCCGCGTGCTGACAGGCGTCGTTGGGTGATGATGACGGCGGCGATGATCCCGGCGATGATGCACAGCGCGTAAGTGTGGATCGTCAGGGGCCCGAGAGTGAACTGTGCCCAGGATGAAGGCGGGCTGGGAAGACTGGTTGGAAGCACTGCGTACCGCTCCTCATCTGGCATCGGTTCGAATGCCCTCATACATCATCGTCTAGGTCCAGGCTCGCCGGGACCGCACCTACCGGAAGGGTTCTCCTCTTACGTGGTCGTGGCTGACTCAGTGACCGGCGCCGAGGTTGCCGGCGAGGCGGCCGTGGAAGGCTGCTGCGGTGTCGTTGAGTCCTTCGATGGTGACGTTCGTTCCGTGGTTTTCGTACTTGGTGACGATCGCGTCGAGGGCTGCAACGGTGGATGCATCCCAGACGTGGGACCGGCTCATGTCGATGACCACCGTGTCGGGGTCGTCGGCGTACTCGAACTGGGTGGTGAGGTCGTTGCTGGACGCGAAGAACAGCTCTCCATCGACGGCGTAATGCGCTGTGGCGCCGTTGTCGCTGAGGGTGCGGGTGACACTGACGAAGTGGGCGACCCGTCGAGCGAACATGATCATCGCGGCGATGACCCCGAGGATGACGCCGACGGCGAGGTTGTGCGTCCAGACGGTCGCGATGACGGTGATGAGCATGACGGCGGTCTCGCTCTTCGGCATGCGCTTGAGAGTGCTCAGGCGGATGCTGTGCCAGTCAAAGGTCGCGATCGAGACGAGGATCATCACGGCGACGAGGGCTGCCATGGGGATGATCGACACCACGTCACCGAGCGCGAGCACGAGGACCAGCAGGAAGACACCGGCAAGGAAGGTCGAGATCCTGGTGCGGGCGCCAGAGGCTTTGACGTTGATCATCGTCTGGCCGATCATCGCGCAGCCTCCCATGCCACCGAACGCGCCGGACAGGACGTTCGCGGCGCCCTGGCCGAGTGCCTCGCGGGTCTTGCGGGAGTGGGTATCGGTGATGTCGTCGACGAGCTTCGCGGTCATCAGCGACTCGAGCAGGCCGACCACGGCCATCGCCAGCGCGTAGGGGGCGATGATCTGCAGCGTCTCGAAGGTGAGCGGCACATTCGGAATGAACAGCTCCGGCAGGCTCTCGGGGAGTTCTCCCTGGTCGCCCACGTTCGGCACGTTCCAGGCGAAAACGACGACTGCCGCGGTGAGCAGCACGATCGCGACGAGTGGCGCCGGGATGACCTTCGTGATCCGCGGCATCAGATACATCACCAGCAGGCCGACCGCGACGAGCGGGTAGACCAACCAGGGAACGCCGATGAGCTGCGGGAACTGCGAAGTGAAGATCAAGATCGCCAGGGCGTTCACGAAGCCAACCATCACCGAGCGCGGAATGAACCGCATGAGCTTGGCGACACCGAGCAATGCGAGGACGATCTGGATGAGTCCGCCGAGCAGGACCGTGGCGATGAAGTAGTCCATGCCGTACTCACGAGCGACGGGTGCGATGACGAGCGCGATCGCTCCGGTGGCCGCGGTGATCATGGCAGGCCGTCCTCCGAGGAACGCGATCGCGACGGCCATGATGAAGGACGAGAACAGCCCGACCCGGGGGTCGACGCCGGCGATGATCGAGAACGCGATCGCCTCCGGGATCAGGGCAAGTGCGACGACGAGGCCAGCGAGGACTTCGCGGGTGAGCAGTCGCGGGCTGCGCAGAGCCTGCATGACGGTGGGTTCGATGCGGTAACGCGACGCGGAGTCGCGGGTGGGGGTGACGGCAGTCATGTGCCCTCCGGGTGTTGGGCTCTCTCGTGAGAGCGCGGGAAACGAACGGGAGCGCAGCGGCGCGCAGGCGTCGGTCAGGCCGACACGGGAAGATATAGGGAGCGGGCGCGAGAGCCGCGCCGATCTAGACTCTAACGTAACGTGAGTGTTGTGGGGAAAGCAATGGAAGACGAACACGTGACCGTCGAGACGATGCGGATCGGCGAGGTCGCCGAGCGCACGGCGCTCTCATTCCGCTCGCTTCGACACTGGGACGACGTGGGGCTCGTGCAGCCGTCCGCGCGCACGGAGGGCGGGTTCCGGCTCTACACCGAGAAAGACGTCGAACGCATCCTCATCATCCGCAGAATGAAGCCGCTGGGATACACCCTCGATGAGATGCGCGAACTTCTCGACGTCGTCGACGCCCTCACCGTCGAACCCACGGACGCTGCGTTGCGCGCTCGCCTTGACGACATCCGCGAGAGCGCCGATCTGCGCCGGCAGAAGCTCACTGAACAGCTCGCCATGGCCGATGAGTTCGTTCAGCTGCTCGGCCAGCTGTAGCAACGACTAGCACCCTGCACTCAGGCTGATGTCGATCGAACGGAACGGGGCTCATGCCTGACTGGCTCGTAGGCGTGGCCGGCGTCATCGGCGGCCTGGTGCTTCTGTGGGTGGCCCTCGTGGTGTTCCTGTTGGTCCAGCAGCGCCGTGCCGGCAACGATGTCGACTGGCGCGACATCGCTCGACTCGCCCCCGATATCGTGCGGCTCATCAAGCGCCTCGCCACCGATACCCGCGTGCCGCGCGGCACCCGCGCGTGGCTGGTCGCATTGATGATCTATCTCGTGCTTCCGATCGACCTCATCCCGGACTTCATCCCCGTGATCGGGTACGCCGACGACGCGATCATCGTCGCCGTGGCACTCCGGTACGCCGTGCGGCACGCAGGACTCGTCGCGATCGAGAGGAACTGGCCGGGTACGCCGGCAGGGCTGCGCAGCGTCCTTGTGCTTGTCGGTCTCGCAGACGCGTGAGCGAGGGGGCCGCAGCAGCCCGTTCGGCCGCAGAGCTGGTGACTCGAATCGGGAGGCTACGGACATTCGACAGCGGATCTTCCCCGGCCGCGTCTAGAGGCTTTTCGTGGCATGAGGGCGAACCGCCCCAGTGGTGTCGACAGCTCGAGCTTGAAGGATGACGCTGATCAGGGCGACGACGGCCACCAGAGTCAGGGCGACTGCTGCGCCGGTGAGGTTCACCGCTCCCAGCCACCCCGCGATCGGGTAGGTGAGCAGGAAGCAGGCGTGGGAGAGCGCGAACTGTGCCGTATAGACGAGGTTTCGGTTTGCGGGCGTCGATGCGTCGGCGAGCAGCCGCGACGACGGCGTATTCACGAGCGACGTCCCCATGCCCAACAGCACCCAGACGCCGAGCAGCGGGATCCACCCGGCTCCGGTGTTCGTCGCGATCATCGTCACCGTGACGGCTGCGACGAGGCCGATCATGATCACCGTGGCTCCGACGACCATGGTGCGGATCACGCCGATCTTGTCGACTACCCAGGGGATGTTCACCGCGACGATGAGCGAGCCGACGCCGTAACAAGCCAGCGCGAGTGCGAGCGCGGCATCACCCAGATGGAAGACGCCGCGGGCATAGACAACGGAGTTCACGAGGACGATCGCCGTGCCGGCCGCGACCAAGATGTTCGTGAGCATCAGGAAGCGCAGGGTCGGCGAGCGAACGAAGACTTTCGCACCCAGGGGTGGCGCTGCCAGAACGTCATCGTCGGCCCCTCCGCAGTCGGGGCGGGTAGCCGCGACAGCAGCACGAGAATTGCTGAGCACGCGAACCCCACGGAGGTCCCTACGAACAAGTTGTTGTAACTGATCACTACGAGCAGCGCCGCAGCGATCGTGGGACTCAGGAGCGCCTCCAGGTCGTACGCCAGACGAGACAGGGACAGCGCGCGGGTGTAGTCCGCCGCCTCGGGCAACACCGCAGGGATCAGCGATTGAAACGCGGGGGTGAACGTCGCCGACGCGGATTGCAGAACGAACACCAGCACGTAGATCTGCCAGGCCTCGGTCACGAACGGAAGCAGCAGCGCGATCGCCAGACGCACGACGTCCGCGGTGATCAGCACTGCTTTCTTCGGCAGCCGATCGACGACCGCCGCGATCAAGGGAGCGACACCGACGTAGGCGACCATCTTGATCGTCAAGGCTGTACCGAGCACCGAGCCAGCGGCGTCGCCGGCGATATCGAACGCGAGCAACCCCAACGCGACGGTGAGAAGACCCGTGCCCAATAGCGCGATCACCTGCGCGGAGAACAACTTCGCGTAGGTGGGGTTGCGGAGAACCCGCAGCATCAGCGGGTGTCCTCCGGCGCGGGGTGCTCGCCGCGATGATGGGCCGGATCATTGCTCAACGAGTGCTGTGCCTGGAAGATCGCGTCAGCCACCAACTGCCTGGCATGTTCGTTCGCGAGCCGGTAGAACACCTTCGTGCCCTCCTGACGGGCCAACACAATCCGAGCCAGGCGCAGCTTCGCAAGATGCTGAGAGACAGCAGCGGGTGACTTGTCAACAATGTCCGCGAGATGGTTGACCGAGAGCTCCGCATCGCGCAACGCGAGGATGATCCGCACGCGACTGGCATCAGCAAGCATCGAGAACACCTCGACCGCGAGCTCGACGTACTCACTCTCCGACGACAGCGAACACTTCGTATCTGCATTCATACGCAGATTATTGCATACAGGCGACGGGGCGGGCGATGCGCAGGCGTGCCGAGAGCGCAGTCCTCAACGGTTCGCTTTTCCGGGTGAAGCGAGCTGCGAGGCAATTCTTGCGTGAGCAGCGCTGGGCGGCGCATGCAGCGAGGCTTGGGGCGCTACTCGGAAAGGAGTATGAGTTGTTCATGACTTCTCCCGCTCGGTTGTTGCTAGCTCGTCATGGTCGTACTGCGTTGAACGCCGAGGGACGGTTGCGGGGACTTGCCGATCCCCCGCTGGATGAGGTGGGTGTCCGTGAGGCGGAAGGCCTGGCGGATGCGCTCGCGCCAGCCCGCTTCTTCGTGGTGTTGTCGAGCCCATTGGTGCGCGCGGTAACCACGGCGCAGCACATTGCGCTGGCTGCTGGCGTCCCACATCGGATCGACGAGCGGCTCAACGATCGTGACTACGGCCCGTGGACCGGGCACCTGAAGGTGGACGTTGTCGAGGAGTGGGGGAGCGTCGACGCAGCGCCGGGAGTGGAGTCATCCGAAGCCGTCTTATCGCGGGTCCTGCCGGTGCTGCAGGAGTTGTGGACGTCTTCGAGCAGTGCCGTCATCGTCACTCACGACGCGATCATTCGACCCGTGATCGATCATCTTGATCGGGGGCGGCAATTGTCGGTGCCGACCGCGTCATGGTGCGTCATGGTGGCGGGGACATCGGGCTGGGAAGTCGTCGACGTGGATCAGGTCGCACCTAGACGGGAGCGCTAGTTCATTCGCGCCATCGTGTGGTCGGATGCTGATGACAATCGTGCGTAGCGGTGCTATCGTGGCGAGAACGCGAGAGCGTTTCGGCGGTGGGGCTCGCCGACCCAAACCTCGGATATCCCGACAACAGTCCCTATCTCAGCACTTTTACGTGCGCGGAGATAGGAGACCCTCGTGGACCAGGCCGGCGCTTCAGCCCCCGTTCTCGTCATCGGCGTGATTCCGATGCAGGCTCCGGCCGTCATCGATGCCGCGATCAGCGTTGCTCTTGCGCTTCGTGCCCGTGTTGTGTGTGCGCATGTCGACACGACCCGTTTCGTCGTGGACGAACACCCCGACGGGTCCACCACATCAAGGCCGGTTGATTCGGACGCGTACGATGACGATCCCTCTCCGTTTCCCTACACGCTCGCAGAGCACCTGAGAGATCGGTTCGCACGTGCCGGTGTGGAATGGGACAGGTGTGAGCTGGCGGGCAATCCGGCGACCGCTCTCTCCCATCTCGCAGAGCGCGAGAGCGCGATGATGATCGTGGTCGGGACTCGCCGTCCCGGGATCCGTGGGGCGATGGCAGAGTTCTTCGACGGATCGGTGGCGGCGCATCTCGCTCACCAGCAGCACCGCCCGGTCCTTGTGGTACCGCAGGCCCCGGTGCGTGATGGCGCGCTGCCGTGGGAGTCGACATGAGCGGGACAATCGTGTTGCTGCGTCATGGAGAGAGCACTGCCAACGCCGCGGAGACTTTCACAGGCGTCTCGGATGCTCCCCTGACGGCGAGGGGGCGTCGCGAGGCTGCACAGGCGGCCCGCTTGCTGCGCGCAACGGGGATGACCGTCGGCGCAACGTTCGCCTCTGAGCTGACCCGCGCCACAGACACCGCCGCGATCCTCGCTCAGGAGGGTGTGGGGCCGGATGTTGCGTTGCGGGACTGGCAACTCAATGAGCGCAACTACGGCGCTCTGACGGGGCGAAGCAAAACGGAGATCCTCGCCGAGCATGGCCCAGCCCTGTTTCGCGAGTGGCGGAGGTCTGTTCACGCGGCTCCACCACCATTGACCGCCCGACAGATCGAGATCCTGCGCCGGAAGGAGCCGTTCCGCCACCTTCCCGCTGCGGCCCTCACGGCCACCGAGTCCCTCTTTGACGTGATCGCCCGTGTTCGGCAGTTCCACGGGGAACGAGCACGACCGCGACTGCAGGTGGGTGTGAACGTGCTGGTCGTCGCCCATGGGAACTCGTTGCGCGCCTACTGCGCGGTTCTCGATGACCTCACCGAACCAGAACTCGAGGACCTGAACCTCCCTACCGGCCAGCCCCTCGTCTACCGGCTGACCGCTGACGGCGCCCCACGGGTGCGCGGCGGCGAATACCTCGATCCGATCACCGCACGGCAGGCAGCCGCCACCGTGGCCCGATAAGGAGGAACGTGACATGAACGACTACACCGGTGCCCACCCGCACACGCTTGCCGGCGGCGGGGACTACATCACTCACCACGGCGATCGGCCCGTAGGGTTCGAGATGGTCGCCGCTTCTCAGATTCTGGATTCCCGCGGATACCCGACGGTCCAGGTCACCCTGACGTTGACCGATGGGGACACTGTCGAAGCATCAGCCCCGGCGGGCGCTTCCACGGGGGAGCATGAGGCGGTCGAGGTGCGGGACGGCGGCCATGCGTTCTCGGGGCGTGGAGTGCGTCGAGCCGTCGCGAACGTCGACGAGGAGATCGCGCCCTTGCTCACCGCCCACGGGTGGACCTCCCTGCGCGACCTGGACGCGGCCCTGCGTCAGCTGGACGGCACTGGCTCGCTATCGAGGCTCGGAGCGAACGCGGTGATCGCCGTGTCGATGGCGGCTACCCGCGCGTTCGCACATGCTGCAAGCGTTCCGCTGCACCGCTACCTCAGCCACCTTTCCGGCGCGGAAGAGCGGCTCCCCGTGCCACACTTCAACGTGATCAACGGCGGCGCTCATGCTCCCGGCGGTCTACCGTTCCAGGAGTTCATGATCGCCCCGGTGGGTGCCGCGAACGAGGAGCATGCCCTGCAGATGGGGGCGGAGATCTATCACGCCCTCGCGGGACTCGTGCGTAGTCGTTTCGGAATGGCCGGGTTGGGTGACGAGGGCGGATTCGCGCCGCCCATCGACGATCCTGAACAGGCCCTCGACCTGCTGATGGATGCGATCGCCGCCGCCGGATACACGCCCGGGCTCGACCAGGTCGCGATCGCGATGGACCCGGCGGCGAACGGTTTCGCGGTGGACGGCGCCTACCGCATCGGCTCCCGCACAATGAACAGTGAACAACTCGGCGACTACTACACAGGACTCGTCAACACGTACCCCATCCGCAGCATCGAAGACGGATTCGCAGAAAACGATCACCCCGGCTGGGCCCTACTGTTCGAGCGCCTCGCAGACAGGATCCAGCTCGTCGGCGACGACCTGTACGTCACCGACCCGGCCCGCATCCGCGACGGTGCAGAGCACCACTACTCGAATGCTGCGCTGATCAAACCCAATCAGATCGGCACCGTCACCGACACACTCGCCGCGATCAGTGCCGCCCGAGAAGCCGCCATGGCCTGCATGGTGTCCCACCGCTCCGGTGAGACCCTCGACACCTTCATCGCCGACCTGGCCGTCGGTACCGGGGTCGGCCAGATCAAATCCGGTGCCCCCGCTCGCGGCGAGAGACTCGCAAAGTACAATCGCCTCGCTCAGATCGAGGCCTCCAACGCCCATCTGTCGTTCGGACTGCGATGACCGCCGGTGCACAGACGCCAGATACGTCTCCGTTGCCGCTGGACAGCGACATCGAGGTCGACGACGCACGCACACCCGCGCCCCGCCCGGTCCATCTCCACTGGCGCTATCTTGGGCTCGTCGCGCTCGGCGGAATGATCGGCACCGGATTGCGCGAGGCGCTCAGCCTCGCGATCCCTCCCGTGGCAGGCATCCCCTTCACCACAGCAGCGATCAACATCGTCGGTGCGTTTGTGCTCGGGTTCCTCCTCGAGACGCTCGCGCACCGCGGCGAAGATGCCGGCCGTCGACGAGTTCTCCGGTTGTTCGCAGGCACCGGGATACTCGGTGGATTCACCACCTATAGTGCGCTTGCCACCGACACAGTCCTCCTCCTCCAAGACACCCCCGCTGTCGGGCTCGCCTACGCGGTCGGCACCTTACTGATCGGCGGTGCAGCGACCGCAGGCGGGATCATCAGCGCGGGAGCGATCCGACGAAAGGGCGCACGATGACGCCCTGGCTGTTCCTCGCCATCGCCGCATCGGGCGGCATCGGCGCGGCACTGAGATTCCTCATCGACGGGCTCATCCGCACCCGCACCATCGGCTCGTACCCGTTCGGCACAATGTTGACCAACGTGACCGGATCCTTCTTTCTCGGTCTGGTGACCGGATTGGCCGCAACCGCAGCCCTTCCCGAGGACCTGCGGTTGCTGGTAGGGACCGGTCTCCTCGGCGGATACACCACCTTCAGCACAGCGAGCTTCGAAACCATCCGCCTCGCCCAGGACAAACGCACCATCGCGGCCGCGACCAACGGGATTGGCACACTCGTCCTCACCGTCGGCGCGGCCGCCGTCGGATACACACTCGGCGCGGTTCTGTGAGAGATCAAGCCAACTCCTACATCGACCATTCGCGGATCGCTTGGTTGCTTCGCTTGGTTGCCCGACATCCGATCACCGTGTTCATCTGGTACCGCATCGCGCTCGGATTTTTCGTCGCCGCACCTCCGGCAACCGGCGTTCTCTCTCTAACGTGACCCATGTCGCTCCTTACAACCGGGCTCACCGTGCTGCTGCTCACCGCCGTGACATTCGTGATCGTCGGACGGTTGAATATCCCGCAACCCTGGTTGCAGCCGTGGGCGATCGTCCGCGCCTGCGTGCAGCTCGGCATCCTCAGCCTTCTGCTCAACGTCATCATCACCGAGCCATTGTGGGTGGGGGTGTTCCTTGTTGTCATGGCCGGTGCCGCTACCGGTGTGGTAGCGGGTCGGCTCCGCGTCGGATGGCGGCGCATCCCCGCCATCGCCTTGACGATCACCGTCGCCGCCTTGGTCCCAATCGCGATCATTTTCTCTACCACTGCCGTCGATTTCACGACCCGGTACGCCCTGGCCCTTACTGGCATCGTGATCGGAAACACGATGACAGTCACGACTTTGATGGGGCGGAACGTGCAGCATGCGCTGGTCACGGATCACGACGAAATCGAGGGATGGCTCGCATTGGGCGCGACACCCCGCCGGGCCACGCACCACTCCATCAGAACCGCAGCAGCAACGGCGCTCATCCCCTCGACCGATCAGGCTCGAACCACTGGGATAGTCACTCTTCCCGGCGCATTCGTCGGAGCCGTTTTTGCTGGCGCCTCCCCACTGGACGCTGCACAGTTTCAACTTCTCGTACTCGCCGCCATCCTCACCGCAGCCGCGATCGCCGCCACTCTAGTCACAGCATTCTTTGGTGCGCCCACCCAACTCCCGTCCATTCGCGGCTGACATCGACCGCTCCTCGCTGCGAACGGAAGAGACGCCGAGTCGGCGCTATACGGTGAATACGAACACCACGATTGGATCCATACATGCCTCACACCAATGAACCTGATGAGGGGGTCCCCGGGGAGCTGACGCAAGATAGTCAGAGCCTTCCCCGGCGTAGTACGCCGCTGTGGAGTCGCCTCACGCAGGGTGCGCATGCGCTTAGCGAACGGCTCGGCCCCAACGGGGCGCTGATCCTGATCCTGGCGTTCGGGCTGGTTCTCGTTGTCGCTCTAAGCTTCGCCGCCGCGCAGGTGTACGACAACATCGTCGACGCCGATGGAGTCGCGGGGATCGACCGGCCCCTGCTCGATTTCGCGATGACACTCCGATCACCCTGGCTCGACATCATCCTCACCGGCTACACCGAGATCGCCGGCCCGCTTGGCATGCCCATCATTGCCATCGCTGCAGCCCTAGTCCTTGGTCTTCGTCGCCGATCCTGGACCCCGGTCATTCTGATCGTCGCTGCCGGTAGCGGGTCACTTCTGATGACGGTTGTCGGGAAGAACTTGTTCGGGCGGGATCGACCACCGCTCTCGGATGCTGTTCCACCCTATGAATATTCCGCATCCTTCCCGAGTGGGCACACTCTGAACGCAGTCGCTGTCGTGGGGGTGATCGCTTATCTGATCATCCTGCGGCAAACGAAACACCAAGCCGTAATCATCGGCGCTGCCGCGCTGTTCGCCCTCACCACAGGCCTCGATCGGATCTACCTCGGGCACCACTGGGCAACCGACGTCCTCGGAGCATGGGCGCTCGGTGCTGCCTGGCTCGCTTTGGTCATCACCGCGCACCAGCTGTACCTCACGGTCCGTCGACGCCGCGAGGCTCACGCACCCGACACACCCCTCAGCAGATAAGTCCCGACCCAACCGCCGGGATCGTCAACAGGGGCGAAGCTGAATCCCGTCTGCCGCTGCGGTGACTCTCAAACGACCGTTCATGAGTCATCCGGAATTTTGGTCGGCCAGTTCGGCGAGTCGTGTCTCACGACCCGTGTCAGCAATCTATGTAAAACAAGCGGCGTTCACGTTACACTGAGGCATGGCCACGATCGGTTACGCCCGAGTCTCAACCCGAGACCAGAATCCCGACGGCCAAACGGATGCGCTCAATGCGGCGGGCTGCGACAAGATTTTCGTCGAGCACGCATCCGGCACCCTGGCGAAACGGCCGGCACTGACGGAAGCCCTCGGATATCTGCGCGAGGGAGACTCGCTCGTCGTGACGAAACTTGACCGGCTCGGCCGGTCGGTGAGAAACCTCAAACAGGTCGCGGACGAATTGCAACAGCGCGGGGTCGGTTTGAAGGCACTCTCGCAGGGCATCGACACGACGACGCCGGGAGGTCGCCTGTTCTTCCACATGCTCGCTGCGATCGCGGAGTTCGAACACGACCTCATCGTCGAACGCACCCACGACGGCCTCGCGGCCGCCCGCGCCCGGGGCCGAAAGGGCGGCCCGAAGTTCAAGATGACGCCAACGAAGATCCGGCAGGCCCGGGCGATGTACGACGAGGGCGGCCACACCGTCCAAGAGATTGCCGACACGTTCGGAGTGTCCCGGCCCACGATCTACCGGCACCTGGCCGAGCACGTCGAGCGGGCCTAACGAGGAATCATGGCGCACCTCAGCGACCGGCAGAAAGCCGAGCTTGTGCGCCAACACCAGGACGGGGTGCCCTGGACGCTGCTCGCGGCGCACTCCGGTGTCGCGGTGCGGACCTTGCAACGATGGGCCGCTCGGATGGAAACGGGACAGCTCTCACGGGCACCTCGCAGCGATAAGGGTTCGAGGCGCATCGACGCCGAGCTGGTGAAGGCGATTGAGGCGCTTGCTGTGCGGCGACCCGCGCCGACGATCGCGTATATCCACCGCCGCATCGGTGATATCACCAGGGGCCGAGGACTATCCGTCCCGGGGTACACCACGGTCCGCGAAATCGTGCACGCGCTCGACCCGGGCCTGACTGCTCTCGCGGACGGCGGGGACGCGGCCTATCGAGACAAGTTCGAGCTGGTCTACCGCCGCACAACCTCTGCGCCGAATGAACAGTGGCAGATGGACCACACTCTGCTCGATGTGATGATTCTCGATGACCGGCAGCAGGCCGTCCGCCCCTGGCTCACGATCGTGCTCGACGACTACTCACGAGCGATCGCGGGCTACGCGGTCAGCGTCTCAGCACCCACGGCCGAGCATTCCGCATTGGCGTTCCACCAGGCCATTACTCGGAAACGAAACCCGAAGTGGGTGGTGTCGGGCCTCCCGGACATCCTCTACAGCGATCACGGGTCCGACTTCACCTCGACCAGGATCGAACACGTGTGCCTCGACGTGCACGTGCGCTTGATTCATTCACGGATCGGCGTCCCGCAGGGACGCGGCAAGATCGAACGGTTCTACCGAACGATCACGACCGAGCTGCTGCCGCACCTACCCGGCTTCATCCCGCACGGCACCGGTGGATCGCCCATCACCGAACCCAGGTTGACCTTGCACCAGCTCGACGACATTCTCGAGCGATTCATCGTCGACGAATACAACGAACGCATCCACTCATCGACGGGCGCTGCCCCGCACGAGCGATGGCGCAGCGACAGTTTCATCCCTCGAACACCCGCCCGCCCGGAAGACATCAATCTGCTTCTACTCACCGCAGCGACAACCCGCCGTGTGCAACGCGACGGGATCCGTTTCGCATCCACCCGATACATCTCACCAGTCCTCGCCGCATACGTCGGCGAAGACGTCACGGTGCGATACGACCCCCGCGACCTCGGAGAGATACGAATCTTCCACGACAACGCATTCCTCTGCCGCGCAATTGCCCCCGAGCGCTCCTCGGAAACCGTCTCTTTTGCTGATCTGCAAACCGCGAGGAACGCGCGGCGTCGCGCCCTGAAGCAGCAACTCCGCGAGCTCACCGCTCATGCGGGTTCCCTTCCCGAAGACACGCGCCACCAACCCTTGATCGCAACGATGCTCGACAGCACACCTGACCATCTCGCGACACCTCCCACGCGACACGGATTAAGGACCTACGCCAGTGACTGATCCAGACGCTAAGCCCCAGTCTCTTCTCTTCACGCCTGACGATGACGGACGCCGATTCCTCAACGGTCATTTCGACGAGTTCACCGATGCACCCCCGCCCCGCGCAGATACCTTGCCCACATTCGTGACCACACGTGAGCACCGACGCTTCGCCGAGTTCGCAGACACCGTCCGATCCCACCGCTACATCGGACTCTGCTACGGACCACCCGGCGTCGGCAAGACACGCTCCGCACGCAACTACGCCGGCACCGACGAATGGGAGCAGTGGTACCCGCTCTCCCGCAGCAAAGGCGCACTGCCACCCGTGCCCGAAGCGGTACAACGAAGCCGCACGGCGTTCTTCACACCCACCGTCGCCGCGTCCATCAAACAGATTGATCAAGGCCTGCCCCGGGCATGCCAGCACATCTCCTGGGCCATCGACTACGCCCAGCACGGGCACGTTGATCCTTTCGTGCACGCCGAGTCCCAACACAGCGGGAACACCGAACTGCTCATCATCGACGAAGCCGACCGACTCAAAACCGCCGGCCTCGAACAAGTCCGCGACTTCTACGACCGCCACCGGATGGGCGTCATCCTCATCGGCATGCCCGGCATCGAAAAACGGCTCGCCCGCTACCCCCAGCTATACAGCCGCATCGGGTTCGCTCACGAGTACCGGGCGCTACGCAGTGACGAGCTCACGGCCGTCGTCGCGCAGCGCCTCCCGGACCCCGACCCAGACGACTCCGGTCTCGCACACACCGCAGCTCTCGCCGCAATAGTCCGGGCCACCAACGGAAACTTCCGCCTCGCCGACAGGCTCGTCACCCAGATCAACCGCATACTCGACATCAATAGGCAGACGCACCTCATCCCTGAGGCCGTCGACGCTGCCCAAGAAGCGCTCCTCATCGGACGATAAGCGACGCGGTAAACACGACATTTTCTGGCGCAAGTCACAACTTCCCCAGCACCACCACGGGTGCCCGGCCGCAAACGATCGTTTTCGGTGGTAGCCCGGGCACGACATCAACAGCGAAGTCGAGGATGATTGAGTCGTGGAGATTGAGCTGCTTTATATCGCCGGTTGCCCCAGCTGGGTTGAGGCTGGCCGTCGTGTTTCTGAGGCGCTACGAGAAACAGGCCACGACGAATCGGAGGTTCACTACCGACTCATCCGGACGGAGGAGGACGCGGGCGCAGTCTCGTTCGCGGGCTCCCCCACGATCACCCTGGATGGCAACGATCTCTTTCCGGGGTCGGGGCGAAGCAATGACCTCGCCTGCCGTATTTACAGCACCCCTGCTGGGCTGGCCGGGATGCCAACGGTTGAACAGATTCGAGAGGCGCTCTCCGCTCATGGCGACTGACGAGGACGTTGCGTGCACGTGCTGCGGGCGACATCTGCCACGCAAGAAGCTGCACGCACTCGGAGACGATCGCGCTTTCATCTGTCGACGATGCGGCTGGTGGGTGGCTCTGCGCCTACATCGCGACCGCCCGCCTGCCTAAGCGTGAACTCACTCAACGGCTGCCCACGGCGATCGCGCCGATGTAGAGGGCGAGTTGATGGGTGTCCCACCACCGCACAACGGATCTCACTCGGTGCTCTCATCCCCGGCGCGGATCATGAAAACTGCTCCGGTGATCGCTGCGGCGAAGATTACGATGTCGGCGATGTTGCCGATGAACCAGTTTCCGTAGGCGAGGAAGTCCACGACGTGACCACGGGCGAATCCGGGGTCCCGGAAAAGGCGGTCGCCTGCGTGTGAGGCGGAAGCGCCGCCGAGCGCGCCGATGACGATCGCCCATCTCACGCGTTGCACTCGGAACGCGAACACGATCGCTGTGACCGTGGCGGCGACAGCGAGCAGCGCGAACACCCAGGTGAAGCCTTCCCCGAAGGAGAATGCCGCTCCGGGGTTATAGGCGAGCTGCAAACCCAGCAGGTCACCGATCAGCGGGATGCGCTCACGGTCGGTGAGGGTCGCTTCGGCCCACACCTTGGTTCCCTGATCGATCAGCACGACGACCACGGCGATCAAGAGCGCTCCACCAGTGAGCTGCCGCCGCCGGGTCGACGACAGCTTGCGCGCAGCGGGCGGATGAGCCTCTGACTGGGAGGAGGTCATGCGAGCACCTCGATCAGACGGACGATGACCCCAGATTCGATCAGGATGAACAGGCCCAGGCCGATGAACACGGCCGGTACGAGCCAGTGCTCGACGCGCTCCAGCCCCTCGGTAACAGCCTTGTTGGTGCCGATCAGCCGGCCGGCCGCGCACCAGACCGCGACGAGGATCAGGAATACGACGATCATGATCGCGACGTCGCTGGGGGCGCTGGTGCGGAAGATCGGCGTGTAGAGGGAGATGTTGTCGGCCCCGTTGGCGATCGTGATCCCTGCGACGCCCCATAGTCCGACCGCGGTGATCTTGGAGTCGTCATCATCATCGCTGTTACGGCGCAGGCCGCGAATGAGCGTCCAGATGCCGATGCCGAGCGGGATCAGACCCAGGAAACCGACCCATTCGTCCGGAACGATGGTGAGACCGAGAGCGGCGATCACGCTGATCACGACGAGGGTGATGAACCCGAGATACTGGCCCGCGACGATCTGCCACGGCCGGGGCTTCCCTCGACTGGAAGCCAGGAACAGCACGGTGAGCACGACAATGTCGTCGATGTTGGTTGCCGCGAACAGGCCGATCGCTGAACCGATAGTTGCGAGCATCAGCTTTCCAGTCGTGGCGTGCGGGTGCGTGCGGCGCGCAGACCGTTGAGGATCACGATGACCTCCGCGACCTCGTGGACCAGGACGACGGCCGCGAGCCCCAGGACGCCGAAGAGCGCGAGCGGGAGCAGTGCAGTGATGATCAGCAGCGACAGGATGATGTTCTGGTTGATGATCCGTCGACCGCGGCGGGCGTGATCGAACGCTCGCGGGATGAGGCGCAGATCATGGCCGGTGAAGGCCACGTCGGCGGATTCGATTGCCGCGTCGGAGCCGGTGGCGCCCATCGCGATACCGATGTCTGCGCCAGCGAGGGCCGGTGCGTCGTTGATTCCGTCGCCGATCATCGCGACCGGCCCCGCCTTTGACAGCTCGCCGATCGCGGTTGCCTTATCCTCGGGACGCAGTTCCGCGCGCACGTTGCTGATCCCGGCCTGCGCGGCCAGTGCACGAGCGGTGCGGGCGTTGTCTCCGGTGAGCATCGTCACGCCGACGCCTTGGTTGATGAGCGTCCGGACTACCTCGGGGACTTCAGGGCGCAGTTCGTCGCGGACGCCGATCGCGGCGACGGGGGTTCCATCGCGGTGGACGATCACGACGGTCATGCCCTGCTCCTCCAACTCCGCGACCTGCTTCCCGAGGTCGCCCGCGTCCAGCCAGCGAGGACTGCCGACGGTGATTCTCGATCCGCCGACAGTGCCGTCGATGCCGTGCCCGGCCTGCTCGGTCACATCTGCAGCTGCCGGTGTGCCCGGGGCCGCGGCGGTGATCGCAGAGGCAAGGGGATGCGTGCTGTGCTGCTCCAGTGCGGCCGCCCAGGCCAGCGCCTGTGTCTCGGTCACGCCGTTCGCAGTGAGCACCGCGGTGACCGCAGGTTCGTTGCGGGTGAGGGTGCCGGTCTTGTCGACCGCGACGTGGCGGACCGTGCCGAAGCGCTCGAAGACGGCGCCGGACTTGATGATCACGCCGAACTTGCTTGCTGCGCCGATCGCGGCGACGACCGTCAGCGGCACCGAGATCGCCAGCGCACACGGAGAAGCGGCGACCAGCACGACAAGCGCGCGGGTGATCCACACCTCTGGATCGCCCAGCAGCGACCCGATGATCGCGACGAGCGCTGCGAGGATCAGAACGCCGGGTACGAGCGGGCGGGCGATCCTGTCCGCGAGACGTGCACGCTCGCCCTTCTCGGTCTGCGCCTTCTCGACCAGCTCCACGATCGTGGTGAGCGAGTTGTCGGTGCCCGCAGCGGTCGTTTCGACCTCCAGCGCGCCGGCGCTGTTGATCGCACCGGCCGACACCGCATCGCCGGGCTCGACCTCGACGGGGATCGACTCCCCGGTGATCGCCGAGGTGTCCAGGCTGGAGCGGCCAGAACGGACGATCCCGTCGGTTGCGATCCGCTCGCCGGGACGGACCACCATGACCTGGCCGACCGTCAGCTCTCTCGCGGGCACCTGCGCAGAGACGCCGTTCTGCAGCACGGTCGCTGTCTCCGGCACGAGCTTCAGCAGCGCCCTCAGCCCGCCCCGGGCACGGTCCATCGCCTTGTCCTCGAGCGCCTCAGCAATCGAGTACAAGAACGCCAGAGCCGCAGCCTCCTCCACGTAGCCGAGGATGACCGCGCCGATCACGCTGATCGTCATCAGCAGCCCGATACCGAGCTTGCCCTTGAACAGTTTCCGGATCGCGCCGGGCGTGAACGTCGACGCACCGAGGAGCAGACCGGCCCAGAACAACACCAGCGCCGGGATCTCGAGGCCGGACCATTCAAGGATCAGACCGGCCAGGAATGCGACACCGGAGAAGACCGGCACCATAATCCCACGGTCCCTCCACCAGGGCCGCACAACCTCTTCGGTCTCATCCTCCGCCGCAGTGGCAGGCTGGGCAGGCTCGTGCTCGCAGCCACACGCCGCGCTCACGCGTCCGCCCCCGTCCCACAGCAGCCAGCCACCGTGCACGCAGAGTCCACGCACGGCGCGTGCTCATCGACCGCCAGCGTCACGTCCACGAGCGCGACGAGCGCAGCCGTAAGATGCGGGTCGGCGATCTCGTAACGAGTCTGGCGACCCTCCGGCTCGGCAACGACAATCCCGCAGTCACGCAGGCAGGTGAGATGGTTCGACACGTTCGAACGCGTCAGCTCCAGCTCACGAGAGAGCACAGCCGGGTAGCTCGGTCCACCGAGCAGAGACATTAGGATTCGGGAACGCGTGGGATCGGCCATGGCCCGGCCGAGCCGGTTCATGACATCGAGGCGTGAGGAAATAGTCAGCACACACTGAACTATACAGTGATTGATGACCTATTGGAACGGCTTCACCCCAGGCGACATCTCTGGGGCCTGGGTGTAAGTACATCCGGCTCACACCCCACCGAATACGCCTACCGAAACCCGCTTACGGCGCACGTTTCTGGCATTCGATCTGGTGTGCCTTCACTCACCGCGCCGCAAACGATCGTTTTCGGCAGCTCTCGCGTAAGGCTGAGGCGTAAGGTTGCCTGGTCGACCCGGACCCTGTCGACGGCGGTGATCCGGTCCGCTCGTCATGAGCGCGGTAGCCGGTCCACTCGTCGCAAGGGTGGTGCCGACGCCCCACTAATCGTCGAGACGGTCGAGAATCTCATTCATCTGGTCGATCTCTTCCTGCTGTGACGAGATGATCTGCTCACAGAGATCTTGGATCTCCGGGTCGCTGATGTCTGATTGCTCACACACCAGAATCGCTCGAGAGTGATGCGGGATCATGGAACGGAGGAACTGGTCGTTACCGACGAACGCTTCCGAGCGTCCCATGAAGAAGGCGACAAGGAAAAGCGCGGCGAAACCTACGAGCAAGCTGATGTTCGCGGCCTTGTTCGGGAACATCTTCCACATGACGATGACCATGATGATGCCCATGGGGAAGACCATCATCAGTGCCATGTAGAGGTTGCTGATGTTGAGGAAGAGATCGTCCAGGACGTTGATCATCGCAAACGTGAGGAAGTACATCACAACGAAGCTGAGCGATAGCGAGACGGCGAGCTTAAGGTAGCTCGACATCCCGCCCTGATTCTTCCCCTGGGAGTGGCCGGCCGGCGGGCGTGAACCGTTGTCGGCGTGCTGGCTTGTCATAGCGACTCCAGCAGTGCAACGCACGCCTGTTCGCAGCGTCGGCATGCCTCAGCGCAGATCGTGCAGTGTTCGTGCATGGTGTGCTGTTCACATTCGTTAGCACAGCTCAGGCACGCCGCTCGGCAAGCTTCGAGCGCGGCACGGGTGACGCTGGCGTCGTGCCCGGTGCGACGGGAGAGGATCCGGGCGGTGGTTATGCAAAGGTCTGCACAGTCCTGGTTCGCGCGAATGCACTTGATTAGGTCAGCAACCATGTCCTCGCTGAGGCAAGCGTCGGCACATGCGGTGCAGGCTTGCGCGCACGCGAGACACGCGTCGATGCAGTCGACGAGCTTCTTCTGATCAATTCCGCCCAGATCTTTCGGATACGTGCTGAGCATTTCTTCGGTGACGGTCATGAGAGAACTCCTTTCGTGAGCCACGAAAGTACGCTCGCATCGCCCGCGCACTGAGGCCCTTGAATACCCCGCTGGGGTCTGGTAACCCGGTATTGATAAGCCGCCGCGCTGCGCAGATCAGCCTGTGAGCTGAACAGAGTCGGCGACCACGTTCGCCTAGCGGGAATAGAAGCGAAAACATTGAGTTACATACCCCCAGGGGGTATGCTCGAGGCATGAACGGGTACGACGGAAGCAAGGACGACCTGCGCAAGCGGTTGAATCGCGTCGAAGGCCAGGTGCGGGGGATCTCCCGGATGGTTGATGAGGACAAGTACTGCATCGACATCCTTACGCAGGTCTCTGCGGCGACGAAGGCCCTGGAGACGGTGGCGTTGTCGTTGCTGAGCGATCATCTGAGTCACTGCGTCGCTCAGGCAAGTGCTGAGGGTGGCGACTTCGCAGCGGAGAAGGTTCGTGAGGCCAACGAAGCCATCGCCCGCCTGGTTCGTTCATGACCACACGTCTGTTTAGTAAAGGAGAACACCATGACTGATCGCATCGAGCTGGGACTGACGGATGCGAACGCTGGTTGCGCATGCTGCGCTGCCCCATCGAACACAGAGACAGCCGTCCACGACGATTCTGCGGTCACATCGGAGGTGCTCGTCGACGGGATGACATGCTCGCATTGCGCATCGAGCGTCAGTGAGGAGCTGGGCGCTGTCGACGGTGTCGAGTCCGTCACCGTGGATCTCAACGCGGGTGGCACCTCCCGGGTGACCATCCGCAGCACCGCCCCGGTTGACCCCGCCGCTGTGAAGGCTGCGGTGGAGGAGGCCGGCTACGCTCTCGCGACCAGCCAGCCCTGAGTTGCATCTTTCGGCGTCCGGCTTACCCCGGGCGCACCTGAGCAAGGAGTCTCCGATGAGCCAGCACGACGAACACACCGATCACACCGCGCACCGCAACCACACGGCGGCGGCAACGACGGAGCACGACCATGGGGCGATGAGCCACGATCACGCTGCACCGCACGAAGACACCGGGCACGGCGGCCACGAAGATCACGCCGGTCACGGCGGGCATGGCGGCCACGGGGATCATGTGGGGCAGTTCCGGCGCCTGTTCTGGATCATGCTGCTCCTCGCCGTGCCGGTGGTCGGATTCTCGACGATGTTCTCGATGATCCTGGGGTACCCGCTGCCGGACGCGGCGTGGGTCGCGTGGGTGTCACCGGCTCTCGGAACGGTGATGTACGTGTGGGGCGGTGCCCCGTTCCTGACCGGTGCGGTCGGTGAACTTCGTGCCCGCAAACCGGGGATGATGCTGCTGATCGCCCTCGCGATCACCGTGGCGTTCCTCGCCTCCTGGGGGGCGAGCATCGGGCTGCTGCACCACGAGCTGGATTTCTGGTGGGAGCTGGCGCTGCTGATCGTGATCATGCTGCTCGGCCACTGGATCGAGATGCGTTCCCTCGCCCAGACGACGTCGGCGTTGGATTCCCTCGCCGCATTGCTGCCCGACGAGGCGGAGAAGGTCGACGGAGACACCACTGTCACCGTCGCACCGGCTGATCTGCAGGTCGGAGACGTGGTGGTGGTGCGTCCGGGCGGGCGGGTCCCCGCGGATGGGCGGATCGTGCAGGGTTCGGCCAGCATGGACGAGTCGATGATCACCGGAGAGTCTCGGCCGGTGCGCCGCAGCGATGGTGACCCGGTAATCGCTGGAACCGTAGCCACCGATTCCGGGGTGCGGGTAGAGATCACCGCCATTGGTGAAGACACCGCACTCGCGGGCATCCAGAAACTGGTCACGGAGGCGCAGAGTTCATCGTCGCGGGCGCAACGACTCGCGGATAAGGCAGCGGGGTGGCTGTTCTGGTTCGCGCTCGGCGCTGCCGCGATCACCGCGATTGTGTGGACTCTCGTCGGCCAGCCCGAGGCAGCCGTGATCCGCACCATCACCGTGCTGGTCATCGCCTGCCCGCACGCGCTGGGTCTCGCGATCCCACTGGTCGTGTCGATAGCGACCGAACGCGCCGCCCGTGGAGGTGTGCTGATCAAGGATCGTCTCGCCCTGGAGAGCATGCGCACCGTCGACACGATCCTGTTCGACAAGACCGGCACGCTCACCAAGGGCACCCCCGCCGTGACCGCGATCGATCCCGTCACAGGGGCCGACGCCGATCAGCTGCTCGCGTGGGCGGCGGCCGCGGAAGCGGACTCCGAGCACCCCCTCGCCCGTGCGATCGTCAACGCAGCGAAAGAGAAGAACCTCACCGTTCCGCGATCGACCGATTTTGAATCCTCCCCCGCCGTGGGGGTGCGTGCCCGTGTCGACGGACACGTCGTGCAGGTCGGCGGCCCGTACATGCTCGAGCAAGAACACGCCGTTGAGCTGCCGGTTGCCGACGAGTGGCGCGGTGAGGGTGCGATCATCCTCCACGTGCTCGTTGACGGTCAGGTGACGGGCGCGCTGCGCCTGGCGGATGAGATCCGGTCCGAGTCGCGTCACGCGGTCGATGCGCTCCACGAACGGGGCGTGCAGGTGGTGATGATCACCGGTGACGCCGATGCGGTCGCCGCGTCCGTCGCCGGCGAGCTGGGTATCGACCGGTACTTCGCCGGGGTCCGTCCGGAGGACAAGGCCTCCAAGGTGAAAGAACTGCAACACGAAGGCCGCAAGGTCGCGATGGTCGGTGACGGCGTGAACGACGCCCCCGCCCTCGCCCAGGCGGACGTGGGGATTGCGATCGGTGCCGGAACGGACGTCGCGATTGCCTCAGCGGGTGTCATCCTCGCCAGCGACGACCCTCGATCGGTGATCTCCGTGATTGAGCTGTCGCGGGCGAGTTACCGGAAGATGAAACAGAACCTCTGGTGGGCCGCCGGGTACAACCTGCTCTCCGTCCCCCTCGCGGCCGGTGTGCTCGCCCCCGTCGGATTCGTGTTGCCGATGTCCGTCGGTGCGGTGCTGATGTCACTGTCCACGATCGTTGTCGCGCTGAATGCGCAGTTGCTGCGACGGCTGAACCTCAGCCCGGACGCCGTCGTCGACAAGTAGGCGTCAGGGGCGGCGGCGACGTACCCTGGAAGAAAGGGAGGTGGGACAGTGTTGATGACGATCGCACGGCGCGTGCAAGACCAGCGCACCCTCACCCGCACCCTCCTGACCGTCGTCGCCGTCGCCTTTTCCGTGATCTTCGGGCTTCTGGCGATGCACTCGATGAACACGCACACCATGCCCTCCGGGCACAGTGAGACCATCGCCGTCGCACCCGCGCATGCCGACGCTCACCCCGCGCACGCCTCAGGCGACGCCGCAGCGGTGGTCGAGGCGGGGTGCGCCACGTGTTCTGACGATCACGGCATGGCGTGGATGGCCTGCGTTCTCGCGCTCCTCATTGTCGTCGTGCTGCTCGCCCGGCCGTCCGCCTGGTGGCGAGCCGTCGCGCACTCCCTGGGAACGCCCGTGTCCCGCCTACACCTCCGGGATGCGCTGCATCCGCTGCGGCCTCCGTCTCTCACCGTTCTCTGCATCAGTCGCACGTGACGGCAGGCGCGCCCGCCTTCTGCGGGTAACGCCCTTGCCCAGCCTCTCTCGCTGGGCACCCTCATCGACTTTTGGAGAACCCATCATGAAGACCCGTTTTGCGGCGACCGCCGCACTCACCCTCGCCGCAGTGCTTGGACTCGCCGGCTGCGCCGGTAACACCTCGGGCGGCGGCGACATGCCCGGTATGAACCACGAAAGCAGCAGCTCCGCCCCGGCCTCCGCGGACGCCAATGACGCCGACATCATGTTCGCCAGCATGATGAAGGAGCACCACGCCCAGGCCATCGACATGTCCGACATGCTTCTCAGCAAGGAGGGCGTCGACGAACGTGTCGTCGCCCTTGCGGAAGAGATCAAGGCCGCGCAGGAGCCCGAAATCCAGAAGATGGACCAGTGGCTCGAAGAGTGGGGCGCTGACACTTCCGACATGGAGGGAATGGATCACGGCGGCGGCATGATGTCCGAAGAGGACATGCAGGCTCTCGAGGACGCCACCGGTGCGGACGCCAGCCGCCTGTTCCTCGAGCAGATGATTCAGCACCACGAGGGTGCCGTCGAGATGGCCCAAGAAGAGGTCGACAACGGCCAGAACAGCGACGCGATCGCTCTGGCCGAGACGATCATCGAGGCGCAGACCACGGAGATCGCCACGATGAAAGACCTCCTCGACACACTCTGATCTACCTTCGGGGGTGCGGCGCTCGCCCGCACCCCCGAACTGGCCTTCTCGCAGTAACCCACGCCACCGCGCTGGTGCCATGTCGCGACTCTCATTCGCGTACCGCTCGCGCACCTGCATGCATTTCTTCACGTCGGAGTCTCATGAACCGCCACTCGCCCCTACCCGCTTTCGCGATCGCTCTCGCAGCCGTCGCCCTCACCGGCTGCGCCGTGCCGCAGGCCTCCGGCACCAACGCGGTCCCCCCCGTTATCCAACACATTCACGGTGTTGCCGCTGACCCCCGCGGTGAGGACCTCTTCATAGCCACCCACGGAGGACTCTTCACCCTCACGCCCGAGGGTGCGATCACCGGCCCCATCGGAGGCCACGACTTCGACGCGATGGGCTTCACCGTCCTCGACGACGCCCTCTTCGCATCCGGTCACCCGGGCACACAGACACCCGCAGAGCTCGGCTCCCCGAACCTAGGTGTCATTCGTAGTGACGACTTCGGCGAATCGTGGTCACCGATCGCCCTCACTGGCAGTACGGACTTCCATGTCCTCACCGCCGGACCAGACGGCACTCTCTACGGGATCGCCTCCGATGGCGTCGATCTGCTCATCAGCACTGACGACGGTCTCGAATGGACCCGCGGCGCAACACTTGCCGCGGCAGACCTCGCCGCCACCGGCGACGGTCTCTACGCCGCCGCGGAAGAAGGACTGCTCCTCAGCACCGACAACGGCGCCACCTTCACCCCCGTCGCCGACGCCCCGCTGCTCTACACACTCGACGCCAAACCCAATGGCTCGCTCGCAGGAGTCGGAACCGATGGCGCCCTCTGGTCACAGAACACCGAAGGAACATGGCAACGCCTCGACGCGCTTCAAGGTGCCGCTCAGGCCTTCACCGCGATCGATGACGAACGCTTCATCGTTGTCGACGACCGCGGCATCGTCCAGATCACAGCCGACGACACAACCATCCTCGCCCCCGCCCGGTAGAGAACGCCACCACCAGAACGGCCACCCATGGTCCCCCGCCGCAATCCCTTCCGACGCATATCCGTCTTCATCGCGTGCGCCACAGTCCTCGCCCTGCTTCTCGCCCTTGCGAGCTTCTACCTCATCGGAGCCATATTCAGATGACCCGCCACCTGCACCCAGCTCGGCACCGTCCACGAGCACACGTTCCCACGCGCACCAGCCACATGTCCCCACAGCGGCGTCACGATCGCCTCGTACGTATCGGGGCCTTCCTTCTCCTGGCCGCCGTCGCACTGATCGCAACTCATCTCCTCATCGACACAACCGTTCCAGACCAACGGTCACTCTGGGCATACACGCTCGGAAGCTACGAAACAGCGTTCATCCTCGCGATCGTCGGACTGGCGCTCGTGCTGCGTGAACCCCCGGGAGGCGCGGATGAATCTCAATGACTACTGGACCAACGCCTTTTGGTCCGTCATCCCCACGATCGCCGTCGTCGCAGCATTCTGGTTCGTCCTGCGGTCCATCATCAGAGCCGACCGCAACGAACGAAAAGCACACGCCAAGATCGAGCAACAACTCCGCGCGGAACGAAACCATCCTCGCCAACTCGCATCGGCGGACGACGAGCGAGACCCGCTACCTGAACGCCGGAAACGTCTGCCGAAAGCAGATACCGGCGAACGTTAACGGCGGGCGCACGATGACGGGCGACGCGAACTCGCCGGAAACGATCGTTTTCGGCGGGTCGTCTGCTGCACGCTCCCTCCTGCTGTGCTCACTCGCGTCTTCAGCGGGAGATTTTGGAAAGCGGAGATGGGTCCGAGGCCTCGCTTGCGGCACCACCAGTAGAACCGAATGCGAAACCACGCCGCAAACGATCGTGTACGGCGGGCGGCACCGAACCGTGAGGTTGCTCAACATTTTCTTGCGAGAGGCGAGGGGAAGTCTGCAATGTCGGACATATGAGGGATCGTGGTGACTATGAGCTGACCAGGATCGTGAGGGAACGCTATGACCGGTAACGACGAGCCCGAAGGGCATTCGTCCCCCGATCGCGTTCCTACTCTCATCGCGTGGGCAACGGATCAGGCCTGGCTGGCCGAGGCAGACCGCGATCGCGCCGAGGAACGTTTCGACCGGCTCGCTGGAGACCGCGAACTCGCGACCGCACTCCAGGCCAGCGGATACCGTGGCCGGAACTACGATCTGTTCGCGAATGAGATCGCGAAGTACGGGTGGGCTGTCATCCGCGGGTGGATCTACAAAGGGCAGATTCGTGGCGAGGTGAAGCGAAAAGGCTTCGGCGCACTGGAGCCTGAGCCCCGCCCGGGCTCGATGATCGAAGAGGCCGAGAGCCTGGCGGATGAGACGATCGTGCTCGCCCTCACCGCGTTCCGAGACAAGGTGCTCGTCCCGGGCAAGTGGGACCCCGCCAAGGGAGCTTCCCTGCGCACGTTCTTCGTGGGCCAGTGCCTTCTGCAGTTCAGCAACGTCTACAAGCGTTGGCGTCGAGAAGAGCTGCGTTCATATGCGGAGCCGCAGGCTCCGCCGCCCGCAGCGGCCTGGGCCGACGACTTCGAGGAGGGTCCGTCGACGTCGGCTGCTCCCGACGCGAGCGAGGCGGCGCACATCAAGGACGAGCTGCGTCGTGCATTCGGGAGCATCAAGGACGAGCGTGTCCGCTCAGCCTTTTATCTGAACGTGACGCATGGCTTCACGCACGCGGAGATCGGCGAGAAGCTTGGCATGACCGCGAAAGCGGTGGAGTCGGCGATCGCGCGCGCACGTCAGCAAGTACGACAGAACCGGGAGTCCGCATGAGCAGTGAATTTCGAGGCAAGATCGAGCGCTCGTCCTTCGGGACCCAGAACGCGAAGGCGGCACGCCGAACCGTTTCCGCCAACAAAGCGCAGTCGCTCGTCTCGCGATCGATGACGGGCAAGACTCAATCGAAGCAGTTGAGAGGCCGCGAGGGGAAGTGACCAGCGGCGGACATATACCGAGATGTCGGGATCACAACGGAAAAGAGCCGCCCCGCGGTAACGGGACGGCTCACAAGCCCTGAGAAGGTCAGGTCTCATCCAGAGCACTGACTGTACCGGAGTTGGCAGCCGCAGACTAGCGGCGCTCCATCTCATGGCACCCCGGCACCAATCAGTGAAGGAGTTCCCATGGGAACCGTTCGTCGCTCTGCATCCACCGGTCGTTTCGTCTCCAAGGCCGCTGCGGCCCGCTGGCCCGGAAAGACCACCACCGAACGTGTCGGTTCCGGCACGAGCAACTCGACCACGGTGCACCGCTCCGCGTCGTCGGGCCGGTTCGTCACCGAATCGACCGCCAACCGCAACCCGTGCGGCACGATCAGCCAGCGCGTCTAATCGAACCTGAGGGCCTGCACGTGCACGTGCAGGCCCTCGTTGTGTAAGTCGAGGGCCTCCAGAACCCCGTCGGTGGCGGTCAGTAGTTCACCTTGTCGATGACGAGGTTCCCGTCGAGCATCTCGTGCGGGACGGGTCCTGCACTGGGGGAGCGGGATGGTCAGTCTCACGAGGTCGGGGTCCGCAACGGTCTCCGCGGACGCCAAGGCGTGAGCGCCCGGGACGGCAACGCCGACCGGCATCTCAATGTCTGCCGCAGCGCCGGAGCCGGCAATGTTCACCGGAAGCCGGCGGCGAGTACTGTTCACCCGAAGGCTAGTGGGGGAGCTTTCCCCTCGTTCGTTCAAGTCTGGCCTTGCGTTGCCTAGACCTTGCGACGGAAGCCGGTGGAGTCCCGAGTGACATCGGGCGACCAACGATGCGGTTCTCGCTTCACGTCGGGCCACTCGAGATCAGATCGAACGATATCCGGTCCGCGCCGGTGTGTCGGAAGCCCGTCGAAGCCGACCGGGCTGATCCTGGGCGCAGGCGACGAAGATGTGCCTACCGGCACTCCGCCTCCCTCCGGGAGTGATGATGAAGCCAGCTGAGATCGCACGGATGATCGCTCGTCGACGGTTCTCGAAAGAGTCGGAGCTGCACTGGGTGCCGCGTGATCATCGTTCGGAGACTGGCTATGCGAACAACACCTCGTTCGCACCGGTCGACCGAAGTCTCGGCCGTTTGGATTGGTCTGTCATCGACCCCATGAAGGTTCGAGTATCGAAGGGCGCCAGCCACTTCTTCACAGGATCTGAGTACTTCTGGAGTCGCACCCGCAGCCACGTGTGGTGTGAGTCTCAGTTCGAGCGCGACGAGTTGATGTGGCTCGATTATGGCGGACAGGCCGAAAGGGTGTGGTCGCAGCCGTTTGGCGTGGTGTTCGGCGTCCGCTCGCCGATGGCCGGTCATTGGCATGTGCCGGATTTCCTGTTGCAGATGTCGGACGGCTCTTATGCCGTTCGGGACGTGAGGCCAGAGGAACTCATCGACGAGTATGCGCAACTGCAGTTCGATGAGACGGCGCGAGTGTCGGCAACGCTCGGCTGGCAATATCAGGTGCTTTCCGGCCACAGCCTTCATGCGACCCGCGTGGTCGAATGGTTGTCGGCGTCGCGTCATGACCGCTGCAGGCCGCCTGCTGCCGTCAAGGACCGGATCCTCGAGGCGGCAACTCTCGGCAAGACTCGCCGGGAGTTATGCGAGCTGGCATCACCAGATTGCCCACCTCTTGCTTGCGCTTGGATTGACAACCTCGCCTGGCGCAGGCTGCTCGAGCTCGATCTGTCGGCGGTCTTCAACAGCAACACGCTACTGACTACCGCCCATCGGGAGAGAACGGACGCGATCGGTGTCTGACGAGAAGAAGCTGAAGCTCGGAGACACTTTCGACATTGACGGCGAGAGCTGGGTCTGGGTCCACATCATCCCTGGCCTAGAGGTGAAGCTCCGATCTGAGAGCGCACCCGATCGACACCTGATCATGTCCGTAGACGAGTTCCTGCTCCAGGCCGGAACAGCCCAACGGGATCGCATCGTATCTCTTCGGCCGGACGGGGATGCATGGCCGACCGACGTATGCGATATGGAAGCCCATCTCCTTGAGGCGTTCACTGGCAAGCCGATGGATCCGTTGGCCTCCGCTCCTCGGGCACAATATGACCCTGCACTGACAACTCAGAACGCACGTGTTGACGCGAAGCTGCTCGAGCTAAAAGGCACTTCACTTGGGCGAGCGCGCAGCACCTTTCACCTCCTGTGGAAGACGTACCAGCAAGGCGGTGCAGCCGGACTGAATGCCCGCATGCATCGCAAGGGCGAGCAGCGACTCGCCATCAGCCGGGCAGATCCACGGCTGGTGACGATCATCGATCGATTCCTCGATCGTCAGACGGACAAGTCGACGAGCAGCAAACGCCGGTGCGCTGTCTTGGTGAGGCGAGCGCTCGAGACCACCTACCCCGGCGATCCTTTATGTGAGATCAAGGCTCGCACCCTCCAGGGCTACATCAACGAGCGGGCTGCCGGCCGTTACAGCTTCGACAAAGCGACCACCCGGCGAAACACCGACAACAGCCCCAAGCGTCAGTACTACTCCGGGGCTGCCTATCAACTTGGGGAGCGATGCGAGATCGATTCAACGAAACTCGACGTTCTCGTCTGGGATGAGAACAGCGAGTTCCGGCCGACACTCACCGTGCTTCTCGATGTCGCAAGCCGGGTACCGCTCGCTTGGGCGATTCACGCGGACAGCCCCGGCGGATTCGACCATGCGCTCCTGCTCGCCCGGGCTGTCATCGGTCGCAAAGCCGTACCTGGTTCAGGAGCAGCCACCCTCGCAGGGTCAGCCACGTTGCCGTCCGATCTGATGAAGCAGGTGAACCCCTTCCTCACCGACGATTCTCTGGCCGTCCCATGGATCTTCCCGCGATCGATCACTATCGATGGTGGAGCAGATTTTCGGTCCCGCACGTTCAGAGATGCCTGCAGTGCGTACGGAATCCACAGGGAACTTGCCCCCTCCAGAACACCGACGGTAAAACCACACGTTGAACGCAACTTCGGCACCCTCTCGACAGACTTCGCCGCATGGCTGGCCGGTTTCGTGGGGAACTCCGTCGCCCATCGGGCCGCCAAAGACGACCCCACCCTCACCCTGGATTCGCTTCGCCTCATCCTCGACAGCTGGATAACGAACATCTACCTGAACAGGCCCCACCGTGGCTTGAAGTCGACGAGCTCCCCAGGGCGCATCTTCACCCCGAATCAGATGTACACCGAACTGTTCGCTGTAGGACCCGGCGTCCCCGTGCCCTTCGGAGTTGAGGAGTACCTCGCGCTCTTGCCCACGGAACGGCGCATGATCGGTCGCGCAGGGATCGAACTCCACAATCGCCGCTATGACTCACCCCACCTGGAAGATCTCCGCAATCGCTCCCTCACGGGCGCTGAACCGGGATCCGCGAAAGCCAGGAAATTCCCAGTGAGCTTCGACCCTTACAACGCCAATGCCGTCTGGGTGCGTCACCCAGAAACCGGTGTGTGGATCGAGTGCTGGGACATCGCTCTACGGGAGAAGACAGCACCGATGGTCGCCGAGATCGACATGAAACTCCTTGCGCGATACCCCGACGCCGCAGTCGACGATCCAGACCGCCGCCGCGAGTGGATCGACCGCGTCGAAAGTCGCGAACGAGGAGACAAACGGAAACGCACCCAGCACAAGCGAGAGCAACAGCGCCTCAAGGTCGAAGCGCAACGTGAACCAGGCCCCGCGACAACGACACCGATCCCACTACGGCAATGGGCCAAACCCATCGACATCAGCACCATCGATTGGGCATCCCCCGACATACATCTCGCCCAAGCAGAGGAGCTTGATTCATGAAGATCACCCCACTCGTCCTCCACCATGACCGCAAGACCAGCCTTGCAGGGCTTCGAGAAGCATTCGACGCCGAGCCCGCATCCCCGCCGAAGATCACCTTCCGTCAGTACACAGATCTGGACAGTGAAGCACGAGAGCTATACGACCAAGCTCGCGAAGACTTTCTCCGACTGACGCTGAGGGTGAAGACACGCGAGCAAACGGTCTGCGCTCGCATTCTGGAGGACCTCATCCGGATCAACCCTCGGCTGAAGAACTCGCGGCGCGGGCTGATGATATCCGCGCCGATGTTCTCCGGCAAGACAGAGCTCGCTCTCCTGTTGGCTCGATCCGTAGAACGAAGACACGCAGCCCAACACCCCGACTACCTCAGAGACGGAGACGCACCGGTCGTCTGGGTGGAGATGACCGAACACTCGACCGGGAAAGCTCTCCTTGCCCAGATCGTGGAGTTTCTCGCCCCCACCATCGTTCTCCCCAAACAGATCGCCACCGACAGGCTGCGGAAGCTTGCCGTCGAAGCCCTCCACCGTCACGGCACGAAGCTGCTCGTGATCGACGAAGCGCACAAGCTCGGCGGGACTGAACCCTCCAGTGTCATCAAAGCCCTCCAGAACGAGTCCTGTGCGACCGTCGTCCTGGTTGGAATCAATCTCGACCAAGCATTCAAGACGGGCGACGGCCTGCAAGTCAGCGCACGCTGCGACTTCGTCACACTCGACAAGATCGACCCCGCCGTCCAAGAGGACTTCGAACAATGGATCAAATGGGTCGCCACCTTCGACAGCTTCCTACCGCTCTGCGGGCACGCCCACGGCCTTCTCACCCGCAACGCCGGCACGCTAGTCCACGCCACCGACGGGAAACTCGCCGTTCTCGCGATGATCGTGGACCGCCTCGTCGCGTCCATCTTGCGCGACGAATCGCGCACCTCGGAGACCGTAACCCGCGAGCGACTCTTCGGGGTTCTCGATACTCTCCGGCGCACCACGCTCAACACACACAACGTCACCCTGGACGACCTGGTGGACGCCGCATGATCAGCACGCAGGCGTGGGCGAAACGACCCAAGTGGCATCATCTTGAGACGCCACGCTCCTACGCGCAGCGGCAATGCCGCGCCGCAGGAGTACCGTTCGACTTCGCCGAGAGGGCACTGACCAGCCGAGCGCAACCGAACATCCACCGCGTCTGGATCGACGACGAAGCGGCCGCTCGGACGGTCGAGGCGACGGCAGGGCGCCCAGCCGGTCATTACCTCCGCATGAAGCGTCTAGCGCAACCGGACTCCACACGGGCCTACCCGCAGCGCTTCCTGTGCCGCCTATGCAGTGCCGGGGAGACGATCGAGCAAATTCCCCACGATCGGGAAAACTTCTGTCTCCGACACCCGAGGCAGATGGTGTGGGTCGGTCCCGGAACCGAACCCGATACCCAGGTGATCGTTCCCTTCGATCCCACGCTTCGGAACGCGGAACTCTCCTTCCGTCGACTCGTCGCCACTGGTCGGGTCACCACACAACTGCACGGTCAAGTGTGGGCCATGGTGCGCGACAACGAAACGCTCTCCGCCCAGAACGCAGAGACCGGGCAGAATCCGTGCTTGATGAGCGCGGTACGCGAGATCGATCGCCGCGCACATCTGTACCGCGCGACGGTGCGCGTTCTGCAGATCTTGTCCAATCGTGCACACTGCGCACGATGGCGCACTCAGTCGGCGGCAGATCTACGACTCGACATCACCGCAACGTTGGGCCTCACCAACAGCGACATCCTCGTCGAACGCGTGATTCTCTGGCTCCGCCCCCTCCGCCGCCACACCATCCCCACGAAATTCCGCCCCCTGGAAGCCGCCCTCGACACCGTCGACGTCCCCCGCATCCTCGACACCACCGCCAACTACCCGCTGTGGATCCTCCGCCACCCGAAAGCCATCTCCGAATGGGACTGGGATCGCAACCCGCCCACCCGCGACCCCTGGTCCGGAGTCGATGTCTCTCACAAAGCGTGGTGGTTGTGCGAGGAGGGGCACTCCTGGGAAGCAAGCCCCCACGTGCGAGGCTCTGCCGAGACCAACTGCGAATATTGCATCGGCATGGACTTCTGGCCGGGACACACCGATCTCGGCACCCTGCGGCCAGACATCGCCGCGGAATGGGACACTACCCCAGGAGCCAACCGGGGGGACCCCCATCACGTGAGCGCCACCTCCGCCCGGAAAATCAACTGGAGGTGTACTGCTCACGAGCACACCTGGCCCGCCCAGGTGCGCTCCCGCACCACGCAAGAAAGCAAATGCCCCTATTGCAGCGGTAGCCGGGCGATACCGGGTGAAACAGATTTAGCCACTCTTCACCCCGGCCTCGCAGCAGAGTGGGATCACGAACTCAACGACAGCTCCATCACTCCGGAGACAGTCACCCCCGGATCGGACCGTGTCGTCTGGTGGCACGGCCACTGCGACCACAGCTGGGACGCGGCTGTCGGTGACCGTTGCTCAGGACACGGGTGCCCGTACTGCTCCAATCAACGCACCCTCGCCGGTTTCAATGACCTCGCCACCACTCACCCTCATCTCGCCGAACAATGGGACCGCGTCAACTCCAAGTCCGCTTGTGAGGTCACCGCGGGCTCGGATTACCCCGCAGTATGGCGCTGCGCGCTGAGTCACACATGGGAGCTCCCCGTCTGGGGCCGCACGAAGGACAAGACGGGATGCCCCGTGTGTGCGAATCGCGTCGTCCTCGCGGGGTTCAATGACTTGGGGACTCTCGATCCTCATTTGGCTTCGGAATGGGACCGCACCCCAGGAGCGAACGACCGGACACCGTCCGAAGTGACCGTCAGTAGTTCCTATGAAGCCCAATGGCGGTGCGCAGAAAACCACACCTGGCCAGCGACCGTCGCCAACCGACACGCAGGCTCAGGCTGCCCGTCATGCTCCGGCCGGGTCGCTATCCCGGGAGCCACTGACCTCGCGACACGCAGACCCGATATTGCCGCGCAATGGGATCCCAGCAACGACTGCTCACCGAATCAGGTCACGGTCTCCTCCCACGTGAAAGTGTCGTGGATCTGCCACCGCAATCACTCGTGGCCCGCGACAGTCAAAAACCGGACGTCCGGCTGCGGCTGCCCTTACTGCACAGGAAAGCTACCCATCCCAGGGGAGACCGACCTTGCAACCCTGCGACCCGATCTCGCAGCGCAGTGGGACTCCTCTAACGCCCTCTCGCCCACCGAGGTCACCGTGGGATCGGGGAGAAAAGTCACCTGGCACTGTGCCTGCGGGTATACATGGCCATCGAGAGTTCAGACCAGAACCCGCAGGCCTCACGCCCGCTGCCCCGAATGCCGCAAATAGCGACACTCCAGGTTCCAACGCCATCGAGCTCGCACTTGGCAATGCTGACCCCCTCGAGCACGAAGGACAAAGGCTCACGTGTTCGCTGCTCGCCCAAACGCGAGCGAGTCGAGAAGCGCTGAAGGCCTGACCAAGGTCGCACTGCCGACTCGCCGTTCACGTCAGCGTCGCGGATTGTCGAGCGCGTGCGCTTCTCAGAGGAGCTCGCTCACCAGCTGTTCGATGCGACCACGGATATCGTCGCGGATGGGCCGTACGGCGTCGATGCCCTGGCCAGCGGGGTCGTCGAGCTTCCAGTCTTCGTAGCGCTTTCCGGGGAAGAACGGGCAGGCGTCGCCACAACCCATGGTGATCACGACGTCAGAGGCCTGCACCGCCTCGGTGGTGAGGACCTTGGGCTGCTCGGCGGTGATGTCGATACCAAGTTCCTGCATCGCGTCGACGGCGGTGGGGTTGATCTGATCCGCAGGCATGGACCCGGCCGAGCGCACTTCGATACGGTCGCCAGCGATCTCGCGGAGGAACCCGGCCGCCATCTGCGACCGTCCGGCATTGTGAACGCAGACGAAGAGGACGGACGGCTTGACGGTGGTGTCAGTCATGTTTGCTCCTGAATGGGCGGTAGAGGGGTTAGCGGAGAAGGTCGTCGACGAGAACATGGACGCGTGCGGCGATATCGTCACGGATCGCTTCGACGCCTTCGCGAGACGCGAGAGCGGGGTCACCCACCGCCCAGTCGTCGTACCGAACGCCGGGGATGATCGGGCAAACGTCCCCGCAGCCCATCGTGACGACCACATCTGCCGCGCGCACCGCGTCGTCGGTGAGCGGCTTGGGATACCGATCGGCGGCAATGTCACCTTCGATGTCCGTGAGCAATGATCGCACATGGGGGTGGATGACGTCCGCGGGATTCGACCCTGCGGAGCGCGCAACGACCTTGCCGCCGCTGATCTGATTCACGAGTGCTGCGGCGAGCTGGGAGCGTCCGGCGTTCGCGACGCACACAAACAGCACCTGCGGGACGGAAGAGACGCGGTCTCTGGTGAGGTCAGCGAGGCGCTGCCGGGCGAACCTCTCGGTCAAGGGGATCAATGCAGAGGTGACGCGAGCAGTGCGGGCAAGGGACGTGTACGACTCGCGGACGATGGTGAGCACCACGTCCGCGTCAACCTCCGGAATCTCGGCGGCGAGCTCATCGGCAAGATGAGTCACGCGCGCGTCGAAGTCGGGTCGAGTGCTCGCATCCGTGCGCTCAACGCTCCACGGCTCACTCACGGTCGCAGGTGCGAACGAGTCCAGGAGAGCGGTGACCGCGCCTCGGCGGTTCGGGTTGATGCGGTACCAGACCCAGGTGCCACGCCGCTCGGAGACGAGGACATCCACGTCTTTGAGGACTTTCAGGTGGTGCGACACGGTGGGCTGGGAGACGTCGGCCAGTTCGGCCAGGTCGCACACGCACGATTCTCCGCGGGGATCGGAGGCGATGGCCGACAGCATGCGCAGCCTGAGCGGGTCGGACAGCGCTTTTAGCGTCGCTGCGACCGAGGTGGCAGCGTCGATGCCGATCGCGTGGGTGGCGACGGGACTGCAGGTGTCGCCGGTGGTCGTCAGTGTGACGTTCATGGCTACATCCTTTCAGCGGTGTACGGGTTGGTGTGGAACCAGCGTCGGGCCGCCCACAGGGAGACGTAAACGAGTCCGACGAGCACGGGGACCTCGATCAGTGGGCCGACGACGCCGGCGAGGGCCTGACCGGAGGTGGCCCCGAAGGTGCCGATGGCGACGGCGATGGCGAGTTCGAAGTTGTTGCCCGCGGCCGTGAACGCCAGCGTGGAGGATCGGGCGTATCCGAGCCCGAGCGCCTTCCCGGTGAACAGTCCGATGAACCACATCACGGCGAAGTACGCCAACAGCGGGAGGGCGATACGGGCCACATCCCACGGCCGGTTGGTGACCTGCTCGCCCTGCAGGGCGAACAGCAACACAATCGTGAACAGCAGGCCGTACAGCGCCCACGGTCCGATCTTGGGAAGGAACTTCTCTTCGTACCAGTCGCGGCCCTTCGCACGCTCCCCGATCAGGCGGGAGGCGAAGCCGGCGATCAGGGGGATGCCGAGGAAGACGAGGACATTGAGGGCGATCTGCCAGACCGAGATCTCCAGTCCCTGCGAGTCCAGTCCGAGCCATCCGGGGAGCACGGTGAGGTAGAACCAACCGAGCAGGGAGAAGGCGATGACCTGGAACACGGAGTTGATGGCGACAAGGACGGCGGCGGCTTCCCGATCGCCGCAGGCGAGATCGTTCCAGATGACGACCATCGCGATGCAGCGGGCCAGGCCCACGATGATGAGGCCGGTGCGGTACTCGGGGAGATCCGGAAGGAACGCCCAGGCGAGGGGGAACATCAGTGCCGGTCCGACGACCCAGTTCAGAGCGAGTGAGGAGATGAGTAGCTTCTTGTCGCCGGTGACAGCGGCGACTTTGTCGTAGCGGACCTTCGCGAGGACCGGGTACATCATCACCAGCAGGCCGAGAGCGATCGGCACAGAGATGCCGCCAACCTCAATGTGTGCGAGGAGGTCGGAGACGCCAGGGATGAAGCGGCCGACGAGGATTCCGGCGACCATAGCCAGTCCGATCCACAGCGGCAACCATCGGTCAAGGGTCGACAGGCGGCGGGTCGTCGTTGTGGGGGTGGGTGCGGTTGCGGTGCTCATGCGAGGAGCGCCTCCATCTTCTCTGCGATTACGGGCTTGGCGTGGGCGCCGATGAGCATGTCAACGCGCGCACCCTGGTTGTAGAAGACCAGCGTGGGGATCGAGGTGACGCCGATGGCGGTCACCGTGGCCGGGTTCTGGTCGGCGTCGAGCTTCACGATCTTGACCCGCCCGTCGTACTCGACGGCGAGCTGGTTCAGAAGCGGTGCGATCTGCTTACACGGACCGCACCAGGTGGCCCAGATGTCCACCACGACGGGGATCTCGGAGTCGGTGACTTCGTTGTGGAATGTGGCGTCGGTGACCACGATCGGGACACTCATGCGAGGACCTCCTGGGCATCGAATGCGGGCGCGGTGTCCGTGAGGGCCGCGAGGTAGTGCTGGGCGTCCTGGGCGGCCGCGCAGCCCGTACCGGCTGCGGTGATGGCCTGCCGGTAGGTGTGATCGACCAGGTCGCCGGCGGCGAAGACGCCGTCGAGGGTGGTGCGGGTGGACGGGTGGACGACCCGCACATACCCGTCGGCGTCGGTGTCGACGGAGCCCGCGACGAGCTCGGAGCGCGGGTCGTGCCCGATGGCGACGAAGACCCCTGTCACGGAGAGTTCGCGTTCCGCCCCGGAGACCGTGTCGCGCAGCGTGACCGCCTCGACCTTGTCCGTCCCGAGGATGCCGGCCACTTCGCTGTTCCAGGCGACGTCGATCGTCGGGTGCTCGAGCACCCGCTGCGCCATGATCTGTGAGGCGCGGAACGTGTCGCGGCGGTGCACCACGGTGACCTTCGACGCGAACCGGGTGAGGAACAGAGCTTCCTCCATCGCCGAATCGCCACCGCCGACCACGACGATCTCCTGGTCGCGGAAGAAGAAGCCGTCGCAGGTCGCACACCAGGAGACCCCGTGGCCGGTGAGACGCTCTTCGTCGGCCAGTCCGATCTTGCGGTACGCGGACCCCATGGCGAGGATCACCGCACGCGCCAGGTACGTGTCACCCGATCCGGTGCGCACCGTCTTCACCGGCCCTGCCAGGTCGACCGCGACAGCGTCGTCGAGAAGGATGCGGGCACCGAAGCGCTCAGCCTGCGCGCGCATCGACTCCATCAACTCCGGACCCTGGACACCATCGACGAAACCGGGGAAGTTCTCCACCTCGGTGGTCGTCATGAGCGCACCGCCGGCGGTGACGGAACCGGCAAGCACGACAGGGGCAAGGCCCGCCCGCGCCGCATACACCGCAGCCGTATACCCGGCGGGCCCGGATCCAATGATGATCAGCTCAACCTCTTGAATCGACATGCGTCTATATTGACACTTATCAATGCAACGTGCAAGCCTGGTGTCATACCAACGATCCGGCGAGTGTCTCGCCGGAGGAGAGAAGGATGACGTGACAGACCCTCAGACCGTGCTGTTCATCTGTACGCACAACGCGGGACGCTCGCAGCTGGGCGCGCACCTGCTGGCCCGGCATGCTGGCGATCGACTGATCGCAGACAGCGCCGGCGTACACCCCGCTGCCGCGATCAACCCCGCGGTCGCCGCGACCCTCGACGACCTCGGCATCGACACATCAGCGGCAGTACCGCGCGCCGTCACCCCGGACGACCTCGCGAACGCTGATGTGGTGGTGCTGATGAAGCCGGGCTTGGAACTACCCGGGCCGGTCTCCGGCGAGCTCGTGCAGTGGGAGTTCCCCGACCCTGCGGACTGGTCCGTGGACAGCGACTCGGTTCGTGACCTGCGCGATTCGGTCGATCTCAAGGTGCGGGCACTGGCAGCCCGACTGTTGGAGTAGCCAGGCCCCTCAAGGAAGATCCTCGCAGCGCAGGCACGCTCAACCTTCATCACCACTCCCGCCTGGGCGGTACACCTCAGAGCATGGCAGGCTTGCATCGACCTCAATACCTCTGGCCGTCGCGGCCGTCGCCTTCGGCGAGTTCAGACCATACCTAGACGCGTCGACAGCTCGCGCGCAGCTCGCGAGACGAGCGCGCCAAGCGCCTCAAGGCGGTGCCCGATTCGCGCCTTCGGGGCGCTTACGTTCACGGCTGCGACGATACGTCCCGTGAAGTCGATGATCGGCGCCGAGGCTGCCACCACCCCGAACTCGAGCTCCTCGTCCGATAGCGCGTAGCCCTGCTCGCGGATACGGCCGAGTTCGGTGTGCAGGCTCGCGAGATCCGTCACCGGAGAGTTGCCCGGCGGGGGAGAGTCCAGAACCGGGAATCCGGAGGGGTCAGCCTGGTCGAAACGGCCGACGAGGGGCTGATCCTGCCCGTGGTCGTCATACCAGCGTGCGAGGGACTCCTCGTCCCAGTCGCTCAGCAGCGCACGACCCGAGGGAGTGCGCCACGCGGCCGTGGTGGTGCCCGCCCAGCCGGTCGTGCGCACGTCGTGCGGGCTCAGCTCGCTAAGCAGCGTAAGCACGTTGCCGCCGCGCAGCACGCACAGGTGACTCGTCTCGCGCGTGGACTGCACAAGTCGTCGCAGGATGCTGCGCGAGGCGTGCACGAGCGTCGACGTGGCCGTGTGCGCCGCCAGGGCGTATAGCCGCGGCCCGAGCAGGTAGCGCAGCGACTCCTCATCGCGTTCGACGAGTCCGGTCTCGGCGAGCGTCGCGAGTGTGCGTGACACGACCGCCTTGTCCCGCCCGGTGAGCTGTGCCACCTGCGAGACGCCGAGTCCGCCGGAGCGCAACGCCTCGTCGCCGCCGAGCAGCTCGAGGATCTCGATGTCGCGTCCGAGGCCGGAGGAATTGCGGCGAGGGCCGCCGGAGGTGGTGGTCACGGTAAGAGTGTAGCGTCAGCGGTTGCCATATACACAACGCTCTTTGACGAAATGGCCACAAGGGCTACCGTGAGTCTCATCCCCGGTACCGGCCTCAACGACGAGACAGGAGCCCTCTTGACCGGATTCAACTGGGAAGACCTCATGGCCTTCCTCACGCGTCGCGCGGACGACATTCTTGAGCTCACCCGCGATCACCTCGTCGTCGTCGTCGTCTCAGTCGTCCTCGCGGCGATTATCGGCATCGGCCTCGGCATCCTGGTCCGCAACCGTCGCATCGCCCGCACCACCGTGCTCACGGCCGCCGCTGTCGCGATCACCATCCCGTCACTCGCCCTCCTTGCCCTCCTGAGCCCCGTCCTCGGCCTCGGGTGGCTGCCGACCGTCGTCGCCCTCGTTTTCTACTCGCTGCTCCCGGTGGTGCGGAACACCGTCGTGGGACTCCGCGAAGTACCGGTCTCGGTGCTCGAGTCGGCGCGGGGCATGGGCCTCGGCCCCACCCGCATCCTCTTCACGGTGCAGCTGCCGATCGCCTGGCCGGTCATCATGACCGGCATCCGTGTCGCCGCCCAACTCACGGTCGGGATCGCGGCGATCGCCGCCTACGTCGCCGGCCCCGGGCTCGGCGAGTACATCTTCAAGGGCCTGAGCTCGCTCGGTTCGAAGAACGCCCTCAACTACGCGCTCACGGGCACCGTCGCCGTGATCATCCTCGCGCTCGTCCTCGACGGCATCCTCGTGCTCGTCGCCCGCCTCACCACCTCAAGGGGTCTCCGTGCCTGACATCACAACGAACACCGGCGTTCTCACCTCCCTCGCGGCGCAGCAGGGCGGCGTCGACATCGTCCTCGACCACATCACCAAGCAGTACCCGGGTCAGCAGAGGCCCGCCGTCGAGGACTTCTCGATGCGTGTCGAGCCCGGCGAGCTGATCATGTTCGTCGGCCCCAGCGGCTGCGGCAAGACCACGACGATGAAGATGATCAACCGCATCATCGAGCCGACCTCCGGGTCGATCCGGATCAACGGCGATGACGTGCTGTCGCTCGACGGCAACGAGCTGCGTCGGCACATCGGCTACGTCATCCAGCAGATCGGCCTGTTCCCGCACTTCACGATCGCCGAGAACATCGCGATCGTGCCGAAGCTGCTCGGCTGGTCCAAAGCCCGTATCGCCGAGCGCGTGGACGAGCTCCTGCGCACCGTGCAGCTCGACCCGGGCACGTTCGCACAGCGATACCCCCGTCAGCTTTCCGGCGGGCAGCAGCAGCGTGTCGGAGTGGCCCGGGCACTGGCTGCCGATCCGCCCGTCATGCTCATGGACGAGCCCTTCGGTGCGACCGACCCGATCACGCGGGAGAAGCTGCAGGCGGAGTTCCTGCGCATTCAGGCCGACATCGGCAAGACCATCATCTTCGTGACGCACGATTTCGAAGAGGCGATCCGCATGGGCGACCGCATCGCAGTGCTGAGCGATCGCAGCCAGATCGAGCAGTTCGACACTCCGGCGCGCATCCTCGCCGAGCCTGCCAACGACTATGTACGATCGTTCATCGGCGAGGGGGCCGCCCTGAAGCGTCTCGCTCTGATCCCGGTGACGGACGCGCGAATCGGATCCGCGGATGCCGCAGCCCCGGCCGTCACGGTCGACGAGCACTCCTCGCTGCGCGAGGCCCTCGACACCCTGGTGCTGACCGGCGCCGCGCGCGTCAACGTCACCCGCGCCGGGGCGGTCGTCGGCTCGATCGACCAGGCGGCCATCTCGGCAGCGCTGGGCTCCGAAGGCCCCGCGCGTCGCGCCGAGGAGGCGTGACCGTGACCGGCCCCCAGGTCGTGCCCTCCGCGACCACGATGCTGCGCACGCAGTCCGCGCCCCGACGCGGCATGCCCGTGCTGCTGCGCCGCCTGATGCCGCTCATCGTCGTCGCGGTCGTGCTGGTGCTCACCTACGTGTGGGTGTCGAGCCTCGACCTCGACTCGATCGAGCAGCGCACGCTCAACGCCGACTACATCACGGCCCGCATCGGCGAGCACCTCGTGCTGTCGATCATCGCCTCCGTGCTCGTGGCTGTGCTGGCGATCCCCGCCGGCATCGCGGTGAGCCGCTCCCGATCGAAGGTGTTCCGCGGCGTCGTGATCGGCATCGCGAACATCGGTCAGGCGACGCCGGCGATCGGCGTCGTGATCCTGCTCGCAATCGTCTGGCAGACGGGATTCACGACGGCACTGCTCGCACTCGTGATCTACTCCTTCCTGCCCGTGCTGCAGAACACGATCGCGGGCCTCGCCCAGGTCGATCCCAGCATCCGCGAGTCGGCCCGGGGCATGGGCATGACCCCGTCACAGGTTCTGCGCCGAGTGGAGCTGCCGCTCGCCTCGCCCGTGATCCTCGCGGGACTCCGCACCGCGCTCGTCTTCGCGGTCGGTGTGGCCACGGTCGCGACCTTCATCAACGCCGGCGGTCTCGGCGACATGATCATCAACGGCCTGAAGCTGCAGCGCTATCCCGTTCTCGTCGTCGGAGCGATCCTCGTCGCCTCGATCGCCGTGCTCATCGACTGGGCCGCCGGCGTCGTGGAGGACATCGTTCGACCCAAGGGCCTCTGAGCACCACCACTCCACCACTAATTCACATGCACAGCACACTCCCTTCCCGAAAGGAACTTGCAATGAACACACGCACCATCGCCACCGCCTCGTTCGCCGCCATCGCCGCCGGCGCTCTGCTCCTCACCGGCTGCTCGTCCGGTGCCGGCGGAGGCTCCGGAGCCCAAGGCGACGAGCTGGAAGGTCTCACTGGCGAGATCGGCTCGAAGGACTTTTCGGAGCAGTACATCCTCGCCTACATGACGGCGGAACTGCTCAATGCGCACGGTGCCGACGTCGAGGCCAACACGAAGCTCGTCGGCTCCGCCAACGTGCGTCAGGCGCTCGAGAATGACCAGTTCCTCGGCTACTGGGAGTACACCGGCACGTCGTGGATCACGTACAACGGCAATACGACGCCGGTGCAGGGCGCCGAGGCGCAGTTCGATGCCGTCAAGGGAGCGGACGCCGAGAACGGCATCGCGTGGCTCGACCCCGCGCCGTTCAACAACACCTACGCCTTCGCGATCCGTAAGAAGGAGGCTGACGAGCTGGGCGTGAAGACGCTGAGTGATGTCGCAGCCCTGCCGAGCGCCGATCAGACGTTCTGCATCGAGAGCGAGTTCTCGACGCGCGACGATGGCTGGCCGGGTCTCAAGGCCGCCTACGGCTTCGATGCCCCGGACTCGAACGTCACGATGCTCGACACCGGCGTCATCTACACGGCGACCCAGAAGGGCGACGACTGCAACTTCGGCGAGGTCTTCCAGACCGACGGCCGCATCCCCGCCCTCGACCTCGTGGTGATGGAAGACGACAAGGAGTTCTTCCCCAGCTACCAGGGCGGCTTCACGCTCAAGCAGAGCACCCTCGACGAGTACCCGGCGATCGCCGACGTGCTGGCCGAGCTGAGCCCGCTGCTGACCACCGAGGTCATGCAGGAGCTCAACGCCAAGGCCGATGTCGACGGTGAGGACCCCGAGGACATCGCGATCGACTGGCTCGAGGAGCAGGGACTCATCTGATGACCTCGACCATCCAGCTCGGCGAGAGCTTCGTCGGCGACGGCGTCAACGCCGCACACATCAACACCGTGCTCGGCCACCGCGAGGGACCTGCGGGGACGGCGTGGGCCACTGCCCTCGCCAGCCCCAGCCAGGGGCACGTGCCCTTCGTGGCGGTGCTCCGCCCCTCCCTCCCGGTGAAGCCCCTGACGCTGTTCGTCACGAAGGCCGCACCGGCGGGTGACGAGCACGGCCTCCTCATCTGGGGCCCGGCGCAGGCCGGAGTCGCTGCGGGCGTGGCCGACGCCGTCGCCGACGGTGTGATCCCGCGCGAGGCTGCCGACACGCACGCCCTCATCGCCGCAGTGTGGGTCAATCCGGCGGCCGACGACGCCGACACGGTCTACCGCAACAACCGCGAGGCGACACGCACCGCGCTCGCGAACGGCGCGGCGGGCCTGCCCAAGCTCGACGCCGTGCTGGAAGCCCGGCACGCGCCGACCAATCCGTTCTACACCCCTTCCACCGCATCCGCCTGATCCACAAAGGACACGCATCACCCATGAGCTCTCCCACCCCCGTCCTCGACCCAACGCCGGTCGGGACCCGACCCACCGTCGGGTTCATCGGACTCGGCAACATGGGGTCAGGAATGACCCGCAACCTGCAGGCCGCGGGCTTCCCGCTGGTCGTGACCGATCTGCGCCGCGAGTCGGCGTCCGACCTGATCGAGGGCGGTGCCCGGTGGGCTGAGACCCCTCGCGAGGTCGCCGCCGCCAGTGACCTCATCATCACGATGCTGCCGACGCCCAAGCACGTCGAGGCCGTCGCCTCGGGGCCTGACGGCCTCGTGGTGGGGCTGCCGGACGGCGGTACCTGGATCGACATGTCGACCTCGGTGCCGGACGTGCTGGACGGTGTGCGCGCCGCGACCGCCGGCCGCGGACTGCACCTGCTCGACGCCCCCGTCAGTGGGATGTCAGTGGGCGCCGCGAACGGGATGCTGCAGATCTTCGTCGGTGGTGACGCCGACGATGTGCAGCGGCTGCGTCCCGTGTTCGAGGCGATGGGGGACCCGGAGCGGATCCTGCACGTCGGCGGGCCCGGCGCAGGCTACGCCGTGAAGCTCATGATCAACCAGCTGTGGTTCTCCCACCTGGTCGCGACGGCGGAGGTGCTGTCGGTCGGCGTCGCCGCGGGGGTCGACCTTGGCGTGCTGCGGGACGCGCTCATCGCGAGCCCCGCGAACAGCACCTTCGTCTCACGCGACGTGTTGTCGATCCTCGACCACGGCGACTACGACGAGGGCTTCGCGATCGCCCTCGCCTGCAAGGACCTCGGTCTCTCCGTCGATCTGGCCCGCTCGGTCGGGATGCCGGTCGAGCTGTCCTCCCTCGTCGAGCAGATCTTCCGTCGAGCCCGCGCGAGCTACGGCGACCGCGCCGGGGAGATGACGCCCGTGCGTCTCTACGAGGAACTACTCGGCCGCGACCTCCGTCGGGAGATGCCCGCATGACCGCGGCACGCGAGGCCGAGGTCATCGCCTCCGTCCCCACCGGCCTGCTGATCGGCGGTCAGTGGCGGGAAGCGACCTCCGGCCACACCTTCGAGGTGCACGACCCGTCGACGGGTGAGGTGCTCGCCCATGTCGCCGATGCGACGCCCGAGGACGGCATGGCCGCACTCGACGCTGCTGCTGCGGCGCAGACCGCCTGGGCCGCCACTGCTCCGCGACAGCGCGGGGAGATCCTGCGCCGGGCGTTCGAGCTCGTCACGGCCCGCGCCGAGGACTTCGCACTCGTCATGACGCTCGAGATGGGCAAGCCTCTCGCCGAATCGCGCGCCGAGGTCGCGTACGGCGCCGAGTTCCTGCGCTGGTTCTCGGAAGAAGCACCCCGCATCTCCGGGCGATACGCCACCGCTCCCGACGGCCGCAACCGACTGCTCGTCGCGAAGCGACCGGTCGGTCCGAGCCTGCTCATCACCCCGTGGAACTTCCCGCTCGCGATGGCCACGCGCAAGATCGCGCCGGCACTCGCGGCCGGCTGCACCTCGGTGCTCAAGCCCGCCGCGCTCACACCGCTCACCGCACTCCTGTTCGCCGAGGTGCTCCGCGAGGCCGGAGTGCCGGACGGCGTCGTGAACGTCATCCCCACGACCCGCGCCGGCGCGGTCACGGGCCCGCTCATCACCGACCCGCGACTGCGCAAACTCTCGTTCACCGGATCAACCGAAGTGGGGCGCCGCCTCATCGCGGACGCCGCGCACCAGGTGCTCCGCGTCTCGATGGAACTCGGAGGCAACGCCCCCTTCCTCGTGTTCGACGACGCTGACGTGGACGCCGCGGTCGAGGGTGCCCTGCTCGCAAAGCTCCGCAACGGCGGCGAGGCCTGCGTCGCCGCGAACCGCTTCCTCGTGCACGAGAGCGTGGCGGAGGAATTCACCTCGCGGCTCGTTGAACGCATGGCAGGGTACGTCAACGCCCGCGGCACCGACCCGGAGTCGACCCTCGGGCCGCTCGTGGACGAGTCGACCCGCAAGAAGGTCGCCGACCTCGTGTCCGGCGCGCTGGAGGACGGAGCGAGCATCGCACTCGGCGGCAGCATCCCCCAGGGGCGCGGCTACTTCTACCCGGCGACCGTGCTCGTGGACGTGCCGCAGGACGCCCGCATCCTCCAGGAGGAGATCTTCGGACCCGTGGCGCCCATCACCGTGTTCCGCGACGAGGACGAGGCCGTGCGCCTCGCCAACGCGAGCGAGTACGGGCTGGTGTGCTTCGCGTACACCCGCGACCTGAACCGGGCGCTGCGCCTCGCCGAGCGTCTGGAGACCGGCATGTTCGGCCTCAACACCGGACTCGTGTCGAACCCGGCTGCGCCGTTCGGTGGCGTCAAGCAGTCCGGCATCGGTCGCGAGGGCGGCTTCGAGGGCATCGACGAGTACCTCGAGACGACCTACATCGGCATCGCCGATCCCTTCGTCGGCACCCACTCCTGAAGGATCATCCGTGCACATCACCGACTTCTCCCTCGACCACTTCTCCCTCCGGGGCAAGCGGGCGATCGTCACCGGGGGCAACACCGGTCTCGGCCAGGCGTTCACCCTCGCTCTCGCCAAAGCGGGTGCCGACATGTTCGTTCCGACGCTGTTCGACGACGGCGGCGAGACCGCAGCTCTCCTCGCCGAGGCGGGTGTCGGCTACCGGGAACTCCGCGTCGACATCACGGCGGAGGGCGCACCCGCGCGCGTGATCGACGCATGCGTCGAGGCGTTCGGGGGCGTGGACGTTCTGGTCAACTCGGCCGGGATCAGCCGCATCGCCGACGTCACCGAGTTCGGGCGCGTGCAGTGGGACCCCATGGTCGCGGTGAACCTCACCGCCGCGTTCGAAATGTCGCACGAGGCCGCGAAGCGGATGATCCCGCAGGGCTCGGGCAAGATCATCAACATCGCCTCGCTGTTCTCGTTCCTCGGGGGACTCGGATCTCCCGCGTACGCCGCGACCAAGCACGGCATCGCCGGGCTCACGAAGGCGTACGCCGACGAGCTCGGCGGACACGGCATCCAGGTCAACGCGATCGCCCCGGGATACTTCGCCACCCCGATTACCTCCGAGACGCGTGGGGACGCGGAGGCGAACCGGCGCATCGTCGACCACACGCCGGCGGGGAGGTGGGGGGACGTCGCCGATCTCATGGGCGCGACCGTCTTCCTCGCGAGCCCCGCCTCCGACTTCGTCAACGGGCACGTGCTGTCCGTCGACGGCGGTTACCTGGTGCGCTGACCGCGGCGCCCCCACACCCTCAACGAACAGGACACCTTCCCCATGGTCACTTCACGATCCGCTCTCTCACGTGAGGAGATCGTCACCCGACTGCAGGAGATCCTCGGCACCGACCAGGTCGAGACCGAGGCGCAGGCGCTGCGCGAGGCGAGCGTCGACCGCTTCAAGAAGTACACATCCGTGCACGGCATCTTCGACGGTCCGATCCCCTCCGCGATCGCCTACGCGCGGTCCACCGCCGACGTGTCGGCGATCCTCGCGTTCGCGGACGAGAACCTCGTCAACGTCGTGCCCCGCACCGGCCGCACCGCGACCGAGGGCGGACTCGAGACGATCGTCGAGGATTCGATCGTGCTCGACGGCTCGCGAATGGACGCGATCCTCGACATCGACCCCGTCGACATGATGGTCACGGCCCAGTGCGGCGTTCCGCTGCAGCTGCTCGAAGACACCCTTCGGGCGCAGGGCCTCACGACGGGGCACTCACCGCAGTCGAAGCCGCTCGCGCAGATGGGTGGACTGGTCGCGACCCGGTCCATCGGCCAGTTCTCCACGCTGTACGGCGGGATCGAGGACATGGTGATCGGGCTCGAAGCCGTGCTGCCCGACGGCGAGGTCGTACGCATCAAGAACGTGCCGCGACGCGCCGCCGGACCCGACATCCGCCACATCATGATCGGCAACGAGGGCGCGCTTGCCGTCATCACCGAGGTCACCGTCAAGGTGTTCACCTACCAGCCGGAGAACAATCGTTTCCTCGGGTACCTCGTCGACTCGCTCCCGGCGGGCGTGGCAGGTCTCCGCGAGATCATCGTCGCCGGCTACCGCCCGTCGGTGGCACGCGCGTACTCCGAGGAGGACGCCGCGCAGCACTTCTCGCACTTCGCCGACGGCAAGGCCGTGGTCGTGGTCGTCGCCGAAGGACCGAAGGGCGTGGCCGACGCCACAGCCGCCGGCGTCGAGGAAATCTTCGCCAGCATCCCGCACGAGAAGGTCGACCCCGCACTGATCGAGAACTGGTTCGACAACCTCAATTGGGGGCAGGACAAGATCGACGCCGAGAAGCGCGAGATGCTCGAGAAGGCGCGCCTCGGCTACACGACCGAGGTATCGATCGACTGGTCAGGCGTCGAGGAACTGTTCGAGTCCGTCATGCGCCGCGCACGCACCGAGTTCCCGCGCGCGGCGGACCTGCGGATGCTCGGCGCGCACTCCTCGCACAGCTACCAGACCGGCACCAACTTGTACTTCGTCTACGACTACGACATCGCCTGCGAGCCGCGCGAAGAGATCACCGAGTACCACGAGCCCCTCAACGCGATCGTCGTGGAGGAGGCACTGCGCCTCGGCGGCTCCATGGTGCACCACCACGGCATCGGCAAGTACCGCACGCCGTGGACACATGAGGAGCACGGCAGCGCCTACCGGCTGCTGCGCACCCTCAAGGACGGGCTCGACCCGCGCGGGATCATGAACCGCGGGACCATCTATCCCCTGGACGACGTCGCCACGCCCGAGGCCGAGATGGCGACGCGGGCGTGAGCGCGTCGGCGGCGGGGTACGTCGTCGCGATCGACAACGGCTCGCAGAGCACGAAGGTCCTGATCGTCGACGGCGACGGGACCGTGCACGCGAGCGCCCGTGTCGCGCTGCGGCCGTATTCGTCGCCCGCGCCGGGTCGATGGGAGCATCCGGACGACGACCTGTGGGACTCGATCGTCGCCGCGACGCGCGCCGCGGTCGCCGACTTCGCGGGGGATCCGGCCGAGATCCGCGGCATCGGCCTGTGCACGATCCGCTTCTGCCGGGCCGTGCTGCGCGCTGACGGATCGCTCGCCCAGCCGGTCATGAGCTGGATGGACGAGCGTCTGCCGCGCGCGTACGAGCGTGAAACCGACGAGGCGGTGTACGTCACAACTTCGTCGGGGTACATCACTCACAAGCTCACCGGAGAGCGCCAGGATGCCGCGGGCAACGTACAGGGCAGCTGGCCTATCGACACTGCACACTGGGCCTGGAGCATGGATGCCGCCGAGTATGAGCGTGTGGGTCTGGGACGGGAGATGTTGTTCGACCTGGTCGCTCCAGGCGAGGCACTCGGCACTCTCGCCTCCGAGGTAGCACTGCTGCTCGGTCTGCCCGCGGGAATCCCCGTGATCGCGACGTCGAACGACAAGGCCGTCGAAGCCCTGGGTGCAGGGCTCCAGGACGAGGGGGACGCATTGTTGTCCCTGGGCACGTACGTCGCGACCATGACGCCAGGGGATCGTCCGCTGCCACCGCATCCAGACGTGTGGACGAACTTCTCGTCACAGCCCGGCGGATACCTCTACGAAAGCGCCGGAGTGCGACGCGGCATGTGGACGGTCAGCTGGTTCCGCGACGTCGTATCCGGGTCCATCGAGGCAACGTCGGAAGATGACCTCAACCGCGGTGCCGACAACGTCCCGGCTGGCGCGGGCGGCCTCGTCGCTGCTCTGGACTGGCTCGCGCCCGCGGATGAGCCGTGGCGGCGCGGGGCGCTGGTCGGCTTCGACGGCACGCAGGGACGGTTCCACATCTATCGGGCGATCCTCGAGGCGCTCGCGATCGAGACCGAGAGCGCTGACGCCCGTGCGCGCCGCGCGCTCGGGCGAGACCGTCGTTCCCTCATCGTCACCGGCGGTGGAAGCGAATCGGATCTCATGCTGCGCATCCTGGCTGCCGTATATGGGGTACCCGTGCGCACACCCCGTGTACGTGACGCAGCTGGTATGGGGGCAGCGATCTGCGCGGCCGTCGGGACGGGGCTGCACCCCACCTGGGCTGACGCCATCACTGCCATGGTGGGGACAGGACAAGAAATTCAGCCCGACCTCGAACTCGTCAGCGCGTACGGGGAAGTCCGTCAGACGTACAGACGAGTGATTCCCCGCGTGCGGACGCTGTTCTCCCCATAAGCCACTCACGGCAGATGTCCCGCGATACATGCAGAAGGGGAGCTCGCCCGAGGTGGAAGAGCTCCCCTTCGCGGGGCCGAGGTTCGACGTCCAGGTCTACTTGGAGCCGTATCCAACTGGGTTGCCCAGGGAGGGCGTGCGCGGCGTGCATGCACAGTCGGACAGATCCAGCTCGAGCTGGATGGTGACGGCGAGCGGGGTGCCGTCGCGGGGGTCTTCGATCGTGACGTTCTTCTCGATCAGCTGGTTGGCCATGTGAGTACTCCTTGGGTTGATTGCGCCCCGCGGGGCGCTGGGTGGTGGTTCGAGCGGCCGGTCAGCCGACGGCGACGCGGGTGGGCTCGAGCTGGATGACGGGCGCTGCGCAGCAGCTGCTGCCGGCCCCGTCGAAGTCTCCGGATCCGCCGCAGACGCCGGTGTCGGGAAGGACGAGCTCATTGCGCTCGGCGCCTGCATGGTCGCCCGCGAGGTGGGCGGCGACGCTGCGAACCTGCTCGAACCCGGTGAGAGCGAGGAAGGTGGGGGCGCGCCCGTAGCTTTTCGCGCCGACGATGAAGAAGTCCGGCTCGGGCTGGGTGAGGTCGCGGGCCCCGGTGGCGCCGATCGATCCGCAGGAGTGGACGTTCGGGTTGATCTCTTCCGCGATCCCGGCGACCGCCTCCAAGGACGCATCCAGGTCGATGCGCATCTCCGACAGGATGCTCACATCGGGGCGGAATCCGGTCAGCGCGAACACGCGGGACACCCCGTCGACCTCCTTGCCGTTCTCCGCGACGATGCGCAGCCCCGCCGCCTCGTCGTGGAACTCGGCGACGCGGAAGCCCGTCACCACCTCGACAACACCGGCTTCGATCACCTTGCGCGCTCGGGTGCCCAGAGCTGCACGCTCGGGCAGTTCATCGCCCGCTCCACCACCCAAGACGTTGCCCGTCGTACCGCGACGCAGCAGCCACGTCACCCGGGTGCCTGGGGTTCTGCGCGCCAGCTCGCTCAGCCGGAGGACGGCATGCACTGCGGAGTGCCCGGCACCGATCACGACCAGGTGCTGCCCCGCACACGCGGAGACATCCTCCGGGATGCGGTACGAGATCCGTGAGGCCGCGACCGCGGCCCGCTCGCCGAGCGCGGGCAGCCCGTCCGCCCCGGCAGGGTTCGGGAGCGTCCATGTGCCGCTGGCGTCGATGACGGCGCGCGCGGAGATCCGCCCTTCTGCCCCCTGCGTGTCCCGGGTATGCACGATGAACGGCTGCCCCTTACGGCCGCTGTCGACCATCAGATCCCGGCCCTTGCGGGCGACACCGGTGACGGTCGTCGAGTAGACGACGCGGTCACCGAAGACGCGGGCGAGCGGGTCCAGGTAGCCGGCGACCCATTCGGCTCCCGTGGGGTAGCCCGAGTGCGGTGCGGTCCACCCGGTCGGCTCCAGCAGACGCCGGGCGGCCGTGTCGGTGAGTTCCGGCCAGCTGGAGAACAGGCGCACATGCCCCCACTCGGACACCGCAGCAGCTGGCCCATCGCCTCGCTCAACGACCGTCACGGCGATGCCACGCTCCGTCAGGTGGGCGGCCGCAGCAAGCCCTTGGGGGCCGGCGCCGATGACTACGACGGGAAGCTCGTTCATCACATCTCCTCAAATCGAAAAACTTCAATATGAATAGCCTGCTCCTCCTATCGAAGTTTGTCAATGCGTGCGATACTGGTGTCATGAGTCTTCCTGCCACCCTCGACACCTCGACGTCCTGCTGCGCCCCTCGGGTGACAGCAGCGATCACGGTCGAGGACGCGGAGCGCGTCGCACGGGTGTTCAAAGCGCTCGGGGATCCGACACGGGTGCGCCTGTTGTCGCTGATTGCCGCCGGTGACGGTGGGGAGGCGTGCATCTGCGACCTCACCGCGCCGGTCGGACTGTCGCAGGGCACGGTGTCGCACCACATGAAGTTGCTCGCCGACGCGGGGCTTGTCACCCGCGAGCAGCGAGGGAAGTGGGCATACTTCGCGATCACCGACGGGGCGCTGGACGCCGCCGCGGACACCCTGCGTTCGGTGTGACGGCCCGGGCCCCGGGCTCCCGGTTCGGGGGGCGGCTTGTCGCGCTGTCGCTGGGGCAGGTCATCAGCTGGGGGGTTCTGTTCTATGCGTTGATCGTCGCCTCGCCCGCGATCGCGGACGCGACAGGGTGGCCCGTGGCGCTGGTGACGTTGTCGTTCTCGGGTGGACTCGCTGCGTCGGCGATCGCGGGCGTCGTTGTCGGGCGCTGGCTCGACGAGCGTGGGCCTCGGATGATCATGACCGTGGGAAGCATTGTCGGTGCGGGTGGGCTGGTCATCGTCGCGGCCGCACCGAATCTTGTCGTGTTCACGGCGGGGTGGATCGTGGCGGGGACCGCGCAGGCCGCGGTGTTGTACCAGGCCGCGTTCACGGTGATCGCTCGCCGGTATGGAGACCGCCGCCGGGGTGCGATGACGATCCTCACCCTCGCGGGAGGATTGGCGTCGACCGTCTTCGCTCCTATCGTCGCCGTGTTGCTGACGGTGATGGATTGGCGGTCGGTGTTTCTTGTCCTCGCCGTCGTCCTCGTGGTGACGACCACACCGCTGCACTGGTTCTTTCTCGAGTCGTCCTGGCCGCCCGTCGTCCATGATGCGTCGGCCGATCACCATACGGTGGCGAGCGTGGTGCGCACGCGGCGCTTCTGGATGCTTGAGGCGTCGATGCTCACCTTGGCGGCGGCGCTGTTCAGCGTCACACTCGCGATCATTCCTCTGTTCACTGAGAAGGGGATGACGTACGAGGTCGCCGCTTGGGCGCTGGGGCTGCTCGGCGCCGGCCAGGTGATCGGCCGACTGCTGTATGTCGCCATCCCACACGCCGCCGCACCCTGGGTGGCGTTGGCGGCGACGGCGGGGCTGAGCGTCATCGGGCTTGCTCTGCTCGCGATCGTGCCTGGGCCGCCGTGGCTGCTCATCAGTATCGGCGTGGGGGTCGGAGCCGTGCGCGGTGCACAGACGCTCGTGCAGGGCTCTGCCGTCGCTGACCGGTGGGGCACGCGGAACTACGGCTCGATCAATGGTGTCTTCGCCGCACCGATCACGGCGATCGGTGCGGTCGGTCCCGCACTCGGCCCGCTCATCGCGGTGGCGACGGGGTCGTACTCCGCCATGGCATGGGTTGCTGTCGGGTTCGCCGGGCTTTCACTCATTTTCGCCCGCTTCACCTGATCTCGCCGCCCGGTCAATGCCGCCCGCCTCCGAGCTGCGAGACGCACCGGCGTGGACAGGGGTCGTTGATCCCGCTGCGCGGGTTGACGTGCTCCACGCTTGGGTAGCGATCTGCACCGCATCCCAGGGGGAGCCGAGCGGCGGGGTATAGGACAGGTCGAGGTCGCTGATCGCGTCTACGGACATGCTGTGGTGCAGTGCTGTCGCGAACGTATCGACGCGCTTGGATATCTCGGCGCTGCGCGATCCGAGCAGTTGCGCGCCGAGGAGACGCCCCGATTCGAAGTCTCCGGTCACGCGGATGTGGATGGGGGTGGCACCGGGGTAGTAGCGCTTGTGGTCGTCGGCAGTGACGGTGTGGCTGTGCGGTCGATGCCCCGCGGTTTCGGCTTCGTGATCTCGAAGGCCCGTGCGGGCAGCCACCAGGTCGAACACCTTCACGACCTGGGTTCCCAGGCTGCCGTGGAATCGCGCATCGGCGCCGACCGCGTTCGCGCCCGCGACTCGCCCTTGTTTGTGCGCGGTCGTGCCGAGCGGAAGATACGTGTCGCCGAGAAGGCGATGACGGGTGATCACACCGTCCCCGCCCGCCCAGATCTGCGGGATCCCTGTCTGCATCCGTTCGTCCACGATGACGGCGCCGCCGGCTCCGGTTCGTGCCCCGATTCCGGTGAGGAGCTCCACATTGGGGCGCACACCCACCACGACGAGGACCAGCTCGGCGCGACGCACGAACGGGGCACCGTCGCGGGTGCCCTGGACCGCGAGGAGCCCGCTGTCGCGGCCGATATCGTGCACCTGCATGCCCGTTTCCACCGTGACGCCGTTGCGGTCGAGCTCGTCGCGCACGAGCGCTCCGAGTTCCGTGTCGAGGGTGGAGAGCACCTGGGGTCCGCGTTGCAGCTGCGTGACCTGGAGCCCGCGGATGGTGAGCGCTTCGGCCATCTCGAGGCCGACGTACCCCGCGCCGATGATGATTGCCGTCGACGGTTGATGCTCATCGAGGTAGTTCTCAAGAGCGAAGGTGTCACCCATCGTGTGGAGCGTATGCACCCGTCCGCAGGCCCGAGCCGGTCGGTCCCGTGGATACCCGCCGTCGAGGCGGATGCGCCCGTCCCGACGACGAGCGCATCGTAAGGAATGGCGGACTCCGCTCCACCGTTGTTCCGCACGGTGAGTGTGCGGGCATTGACGCTGATGCCCGTCGCGAGCGTGTTGGTGCGCACCTGGAGACCGGCCGCTTCCAGATCGGCAAGCGTGCGATGTGCGAGCGACTGCCACGGTTGCACCTCCCGCGAGAAGTAGTAAGGGATGCCACAGATCGAGAAGTTCGGGTATGCATCGGCAACGACGACCGTCACATCAGCGGATTCGTCCACCTCTCGGGCACGGAGCGCCGCGGAGATTCCTGCGTCACTTCCCCCGATCACGACCAGGTGCATGTGAGTCCTTTCTGTCGAGACCTCGCCGCCTGCGAAGCCTCACTGACGCGCGCGACGTCCGCGCACCTGATCATCGCGTCGATCACGGCACGATCCGACACCCGGGCGGGAAGATCAACGAACCCTTTCGCCCCCGTTAACCCCGCGTTCATATAGATAGCCTTCTATAACTACGTCGGATAGACAAGCATCTATGTGAAGTGGCGACTCGGCTGCTTCATCCCTCGAATACCTGAGATGAAGGAAGCACACGTGCGAAAGTCCACAGCAAAGATCTTCGCGTCCACCGCATTGGTCCTGGTCGGGGCACTAGCCCTGAGCGGGTGCGGCGGGCAGCCCTCCGGTGGTGACACCTCTGGATCCGGCGCGAGCGGGGGCGGACTGACCGGTTCGGTGAACACCGACGGTTCGTCGACCGTCGCCCCGCTGACTGAGGCCGCCGCTGACCTGTTCCGCGATGAGGAGAGCGGCGTGAACGTCTCGGTCGCGACGTCGGGTACCGGTGGTGGCTTCAAGACGTTCTGCGCCGGCGAGACGGATGTGTCCAACGCGTCGCGTCCGATCAAGGACGAGGAAGCTGCGGACTGCGAGGCCGCCGGCATCAAGTACACCGAGATCGTCGCCGCCAACGACGGCCTGTCAGTCATCGTGAACCCGGAGAATGACTGGGCGGAGGACTTGACCGTTGAGCAGCTCAACCTGATCTGGGGGCCGGAGGCGGAGGGCAAGATCACGAACTGGAACCAGGTCGATCCCAGCTTCCCCGACCAGGCCATCACGCTCTTCGGCGCCGGCACCGACTCGGGCACGTTCGACTACTTCACCGAGGAGATCAACGGCGAAGACGGTGCGATCCGCACCGACTACAGCCCCTCCGAAGATGACAACATCACCATCCAGGGCGTTGCGGGAGACGTCGGCGCGATCGGGTTCCTCGGCCTCAGCTACGTCGAAGAGAACGAAGGTGTCGTGAAGGCAGTCGCCGTCGACGGCGTGATGCCGAGCACCGAGACCGTGCAGGACGGCACCTACACCCCGCTGGGTCGCCCCCTGTTCATCTACGTGAACAACGCCTCGTACGTCGACAAGGAGCAGGTGAAGTCGTTCATCGACTTCTACGTCGCCAACTCCGCGGAGATCGCTGAGCGTGCACTGTTCGTGCCGTTGACCGAGGACCAGGTCACCACCGCCACCGACGAGCTCGCCTCGCTCGGCTGAGCACCGCACGCTCCATGACCGCCATCATTGAACGGCGTGGGGGTCCGGCTTCTGGCCGGGCCCCTGCCCCCGCCAGCAGTTTCGCCGGCCGCCGCCGCCCCGGCGAGTTCCTCATCAAGCTCGCCCTGCGCCTGGCTGCAGCCGTCACCGTCGTGACGACGGTGGGGATCCTCATCGCGCTGCTTATCCCGTCGCTGAGCTTCTTCGCCGAGGTCCCGGTCCTGGAGTTCCTGTTCGGCACCCGGTGGGCGCCACGCTTCGCGGACGCGTCGTTCGGCGTGCTGCCTCTGGTCACCGCGACCTTGTGGACCACGCTCATCGCGCTGCTCGTGGCGGTGCCGTTCGGGCTCGGGGCTGCAACGCTGCTCGCCGAGTACGCCCGCCCCCGCGTCCGCAAGGTTCTCAAACCGTTGCTCGAGATCCTCGCGGGCATCCCCACGGTCGTGTATGGGTTCTTCGCCCTGCAGTTCGTGCAAGGCACCGTCCTGCGGGACTGGCTTCACCTTCCAACCGGGGCGTTCAGTGTTCTCGCGGCGGGCCTCGTCATGGGTGTGATGATCATCCCGACGATCGCGTCGATCGCAGAAGACGCCATGTCCGCTGTCCCGCAGGCGCTCCGCCAGGGCAGCGCCGCGCTCGGGGCGAACCGGATGCAGACCACCCTCCGCGTCGTGTTCCCCGCCGCCCTGTCCGGGATCGTCGCGGCCGTCGTACTGGGCATCTCCCGAGCGGTCGGCGAAACCATGATCGTCGCCATCGCCGCCGGCAACCAAGCGCAACTCGTCACCAACCCGCTCGATCAGGGGCAGACGATGACGGGATTCATCGCCAACGCCGCGCTCGGCGACTCCCGGGTCGGGAGCCTCGAATACAACACCCTGTTCGCGGTCGGGCTGCTGCTGTTCCTCATCACCTTGCTGATCAACTTCATCAGCATCCGTTTCGTCCGCCGCTTCCGGGAGGCCTACTGATGTCCCCCACCTCGACGACCGCGACGCAGCCGTTGCGCGCTTCGGCCCCCATCGCGACCGGCCGCAACGGTGAGATGCGCCCGAGCGCACTGGCGTTCCTGCTGCTGTTGTGGCTCTCCCTGTTCGTCGCGTTCGCGGTGCTCATCACCCTTCTGATCACGATCTTCCTCACCGGGCAGAACAAGCTCTCCACGGCGCTGCTGTTCAACTTCCCCTCCGCCGACCCCGACGAGGCCGGAGCCCGGCCCGCCATCCTCGGATCCGTGTGGGCGATCGGTGCGACCGCCGTGATGACACTCCCGCTCGGGATCGCCGCCGCCGTGCACCTGGAAGAGTTCGCCGACCGGAAGCGGTGGTTCAACCGGTTCATCGAACTCAACGTGCAGAACCTCGCCGCAGTGCCCTCGATCGTGTACGGGCTCCTCGCGCTCGCGTTCCTCTCGATGCTCGGCGTCACCAACAAGAACATCGTCATCGGCGGGGCGTTCGCCCTGACACTGCTCATCCTGCCGGTGATCATCATCGCGACCAGAGAAGCACTGCGCGCGGTCCCGCGAGAGATTCGCGACGGATCTCTCGCACTCGGCGCCACACAATGGCAGACCACGTGGAGACAAGTGCTCCCCGCATCCGTTCCCGGGATCGCAACCGGCTCCATCCTCGCGCTCTCCCGCGCACTCGGGGAGGCCGCCCCGCTGCTCGTGCTCGGCGCGCTGGTGTACATCACCTTCGACCCGAACGGGCTCCTCAGCGGCTACACCACGCTGCCGATCCAGATCTTCAACTGGACCGGCCGCCCGCAAGAAGGCTTCCACGAACTCGCCGGCGCCACCAGCATCCTGCTGCTCGCCGTCCTCATCCTGATGAACGCGCTCGCGATCTTCATCCGCAACAAGTTCCAGAAACGGTGGTAACCATGAGCACTCCCACAGGCAGCGCCGCGACAGCGACGCACACGAACTTCCATGCCGCCGAAACACGACGGCTCGCCGCCACCCCCAGTGGCCTGATCCGCTGCGAAGACGTCAACGTGTACTACGGCGAGTTCCGGGCCGTGACCGGCGTCAACCTCGAGTTCGGGCGTAACGAGATCACCGCGCTCATCGGCCCCTCCGGATGCGGAAAATCAACGCTGCTGCGCTCCCTGAACCGCATGAACGACCTCGTCGACGGTGCCCGCGTGGAAGGCACCGTCCTCTTCCAAGACGAGGACATCTACGCCAAAGCCGTGGATCCGATCGAGGTCCGTCGGCGGATCGGCATGGTGTTCCAAAAGCCCAACCCGTTCCCGAAATCGATCTACGACAACATCGCCTACGGCCCTAGGGTCACCGGGATGAAAGTCGACAACATGGACGACCTCGTCGAAGAGGCACTGACCCGCTCCGCCCTCTGGGGCGAAGTGAAGGACAAGCTCAAGCAATCCGCGTTCGGCCTCTCCGGCGGTCAACAGCAGCGCCTGTGCATCGCGCGGACGATCGCTGTACAACCCGACGTGATCCTGATGGACGAGCCCTGCTCCGCCCTTGACCCGATCGCCACGTCTCGGATCGAAGACCTCATGCACGAGCTTCGCAAGGACTACACGATCATCATCGTCACCCACAACATGCAGCAGGCAGCGCGCGTGGCCGATCGCACCGCATTCTTCACCGCCCTCGCCGACGAGAGCACCGGTGACCGCACCGGCGTGCTCGTCGAATACGACCTCACCCGCAACATCTTCGAACAGCCACAAGACCAGCGGACCGAGGACTACATCAGCGGACGATTCGGATGACCGACACCGGCAGGGATGGGAACCCGCGGTTCGTGCTCCACGGACGCGGACCCGACGTACTGCGCGGGAGCTTTGCCGAGTTCCGCCATGCGGGAGTCCCCGTTACCGTCCACGCAGAAGTCGTCGAAGCGCTCGCTGACCTCGCGCACGACCATCACGCATCCCTCGTCCTCGGCAGCGGAGAACCATTCGAGAAGCTCGCCGCGATCATCCAGATCGCGGGTCCCGTGTGCGACGGTGCCCTATTCCTGGGTATCTCCGATGCGACGGAAACCGCGACAATCGCAGCGGCGATGAGTGCCGGAGTGCGCGGTACCGTCCGACTCCCCGTCACCCCGGACCGACTGCGCGAAGTGTCACGGCTGCATCCACGATCCGCCCCTCCAGATCGCACACTGCGTATCGGGGAATTGACGCTCGACGTCTCGCACAGAAGCCTGCGCTGGCAAGATCACGCGCTGCTGCTACCCGCACGAGAATTCGAGCTGCTGCATCAGATCATCCGCGCCTACCCAGACAGTGTGAGCATCGGCGCTCTAGCACTTTCCTTCGGATCCGACCTCGAAGATCCCCACGCCTCAGTGCGGGTAGCAATGACAAAACTCCGCTCGCGACTGGCCGCCTTCGCACCAGCACAGGCGCTGATCGAAACTGTCCGCGTCGCCGGCTACCGGCTCGCCTCCTGAGCCTCGATGCCCAGTTCCTGAAGAAGGTCAAGAACCCGTGAGCGGACCTCATCACGCACGGCGCGAAGACCGACATCATCGAGCTCGAGCGGATCGGCGAGATCCCATTCCATGTAGCGTCGCCCGGGGAAAATCGGGCACGAGTCGCCGCACCCCATCGTGATGACGTAGTCCGCCGCACGCACGACTTCATCCGTGAGCGGTTTGGGGAACTCGCCCCACAGCTCAACCCCGACTTCGCTCAGCGCCGCAGCCACGCGAGGATGCGCTGTGTCCGATGGAGCAGACCCGGCGGTGCGCACGTGAACACGTCCGCCCGCGAAATGCCGCAAGAACGCCCCCGCCATCTGCGACCTCCCAGCGTTCTGCACGCAGACGAATAGCACCTCCGGGGTGTCCCGTAGTACCAGGCCTTGGGCCGTGGCGAGAGCGTCTAGGCGGTCCGCGGCGTACCGCGCCGTCATCGTCAACAGGTGCTCACGGACCCGCGTCCGTTGGCTCAGCAGCCGATAGCTTTGAGCGACGTATCCTGCGACCGTTTCTCGACTGAACGTAGAACTGAAGCGATACGCGAGGTCTTCAACCACGGTGCCAACCGCACGAGGAAGCGCCATCACGGGATTCTCTGGGGATCCCGCTGTCAGAGAATCGCTGCTGAGCAGACGTCCGAAACGCACCCACGCGTCGATCGTTGGCATCCATGCATCGCTCTTCTCGCGCCGGATGAGACCGGCCATCTGCAATGACCTGAGCGCTTGATCGACACCGGTGGAATCGATACCGAGTTCGCCGGCAAGGTCAGATTCGTGCATACCGGATGCCAAGGCGCTCAGGGTGCGCAGGGTCTCGGGGTTACCGAGTACTGCGACCTGCACCGCGCGATCCCGAGCCGCCTGCTCGTCGAGTGGTCGCCCGACACGGTGCGTGTGCTTCTCGCTCATCGGAGAAAATCTTCGACCGCGGCACGACGCTCGGGATGGACGGAGATCCATCCGAGCTTGCCATCCTGCACCCTCGTGACGAACCCGTCATCAAGGAGTATCCGGACGTGGTGCGTCACCGTTGGTTGCCGCAAACCGAGCATGTCCGCCAGCTGCCCGACAGTCGCACGTTCGTCCGCGGATCCCAGAATGATGCTCAAGATCTGCAGGCGAGTCGGGTCGGCGACAGCTCGCAGCGTGCGGGCAAGTTCCTCGGCCGCACCGCGCTCGAGCGCACCTCCGAGCCGAGGCTTCGGTGCAGGCTGAGCGGTCACGGCATGATTCTAGTTGCCGAACGTTGCGTGCTTCTCAGCTGTGCTTGTGCTTGAGTCGTGCGCGACGGCGGTGTGACTACTTTGCGAACGTGTCGCCTCGAAGCTTCGACGCGGCGTGCAACCGGAGGAGCTCGATACTGAGGGCGGCGCTTGCCGGGCTGCTCTGAGACAAGCTCTTCGCGGCAGCTGCAAGGGCGGGGCGAGCGGCGTCTCTCTCAAGGGCAATCAGCATGTCGACCGAGACTCCGAGCGAACGTCCCCGCCAGACAGCACCAGGCGTCTGCAGTTGCTCGACAAGGAGTAGGACCTCCGCGCCTGGGTTGGATGCCCGGGCGAGAGCACGTGCGAGGATCGCCGCATCAGCGTGGATCGGTCCGGGTTCGGGTCTAATGTACTTCCGACCCTCGGTCAACGTCGTTCGTGCCTGCTTGGCGAGATCTGACATACCGGTGCGATTGTCGCTCAATGCGCGGGTGGCAAGGTTGGACGGGTTCTCGCGGCTGAGCTCGTGCAGGGCATCAAGCACGATGGCGTGCTCTCGCTCGCTTTGTTCCAACGCAGTCGCCAGAAGGTTCGCAACGCCGGCCGGCATGCCATCAGCGAGATCTGCGAACTGGTTCACAGCGGCGCTGAGGAGTTTGCGTCGTGTCGCCGGGAACTCGATCCCGAAGTTGTCTAGGTAGAGGTCGCCAGCGAGGCTCGCGCCGAGGGCTGTGATCGGCGACTCGGCAGATTGAATGTCGTATCGAACGACGATGTCGATGACGTCATCGATGAGGTGCTCTCGACGCTTCAGCAGGCGTCCCGCCGCGAGCAGCCACGTGTTGCGCCAGTGACTCGATGGAACGAGTTCGCGCAGGTTCTGCAAGACGACCTGTTCGTCACCATCGGTGATCGCGCGAGCCGCCATATATTCCTGCAACGATCGCACTTCGAACTCGTACTTCGATGTCTTCGGAGAGACGAGCATGACCAGTCGTTCCGTCGAAAGTTTGAGGAGGGTCGTCGCGATCGACTCCGATTCACTCTCTTCGAATCCGGCCGAGCTGAGCCGGTGGCGAAGAATACGCGAGATCTCGGATTTCGTGAGGACAGCGTCCGAGTTCCCTGGTCGCTCAGTTCGTGCCTGCAACTTGAGCCCGGCCTGCTCGTGAAGATGGTCGATGTGGGGGCGCAGCGACTTCAGTTCCGTGAAGGCTTCGCTTTTCGCCAGTTCACGGTCGTAGACGACGCGATAGTACCGGTCGAACAGCTCGAATCGATCCGTCGGAAGGTCGACTGCCTCTTCAGCGAGAGCCGTCATGATCGTCACCTGCAACGGTGTGGTCATCAGTCGTTGCGTGACTCGTTCGTGGACCGCCGTGATGAGCCTTTGTGCAACCTGCTCAGCGAGGTCTGGATCATTGGCTGCCCGCAACGCGGTGAGAGCTTCCGAGTAGCTGATCGCTTCCGTCTCGGTGAGTTCAGACAGGGTGATCTGCGTGCAGGGAAACGCGTCGTCGAACTCCCGTCGATACCCCTGTGGGCGTGTTGTGGCGACGAAGAGCACGTCCGCCTTCTCCGAGCTCAGCTCGCTCACCAGCGCTGTGACCGCCTCGATGAGCCGGCTGCGGATCTTCGCGTCAGGCACCTCATCAAGGCCGTCGAGCACGAGGCATGACGGCCAGGTGCGCAACCAGTCCAGCAACGCACTCGGGTCCGACTTCTTCCCCCGAATCAGTATGGAATCGGCGATGTAGGTGAGCAACGAAAACGTCGACGGGGAGGATGCGATCACGGCCCCCGCCTTCGCCAGTTCGATCACGAACGGCCATCGACGTTTCTGCGGGTTCGGGATACCCGCCTTCCTGAGCCGTGTGTCGAGGCCATCGAAGGCGCGCTTAGCCCTCTCGCCGTACTCCTCGACGTTCGTGTCAGCGAGGAAGGCGACACGATACGTGTGGGCGATCACTTGGGCGATCGTGCTCTTGCCCTGACCCGGGCCTCCGACGATGACCACCCCATGGGGCCCACGGCCGGCGGTGGTTGACAGGTGGAGGTCGCCGATGCGCACCGTCTCGGCGGCGGTCATCCTCCGCGACTGGCCTTCCGCGTCCGCGGTCACGCCCGCCGTGAAGGGCAGATCGATTGCAATGTCCGCGAGTGTCACTTTCGACGCATCGTTGTACCCCGCATCGCCCGTTCGAACCCATTGCCGGTTGATCAGCTCGGCGACGGCGTGCCCAGCGAGCCGATCCGCCTCGAGAGCCGTCTTCTCGGGGAGCAATTCGGCGACTTGCGCAAGAAAGTCGCCGGTGACGATCTGCTCTAGGTATCGCTGTCGAATAGACGTGTGGGTGTCGAGCATGACGCGAATCTCGTCGTAGTCCCACACGTACCATCCACGCAGCCCCAAGTCTTCTGCGTTGGCGGCAAGAAGCTGGTCGAACTGGTCACGACCGCCAGTGTCTTTCGTCCCGGTCAGCACGACGTTGGTGGAGAAAAGCAGGTACTCCGGCGTCTTCTCGCCGACCCTCTTCTTTACGAGCCAGCCACGCAGCTCGGAGCGGACCTCGTCAAGGAACCACCGCCAGTCAGCCGTCGTTGAGACCGGTTTCTCGTTGTACTTCATTTGAATGACGCCGTAGCCATCCCATTTCGCGCCCGCCCCGACCGGGAAGTCGACGCGGCCGTCGAACGTAGCGTCGCGCTGCGCGTCCCTACCTGAACCAAACGGCCTGACACCATTGCCCAACTCAGCCTTCGCGAGCGCCTGGAGCATGTGCTCGAATTGCTGCCAGCCCATTCGGTTGAGGTTGTAGTGGCCCACGAAGTCCTTCCGGGTCAACGTCGACGCCGAACAGGCGCTCCAGTGACATTCTGCACCAGTGCTGTTCTCCCATCCGGTTGAACCAAGCAAGCAGAGGCGTTCGATAGCGTCGGGGTTCTCTTGGGTAGCGAGCGAACGCGCCCCAACCAGACCCGCAGGCGCGCCCGGGCCCAGCAGACGACGTCTGCGATCTCGCCGACTGTCATCGGCTCTATGGGATGCGCGCCGTCGATTCCCCGGGAGACCTCCCCTTCCAGCGGAGGCTCATCTACGCTGTCGCACATGGATGAAACCAAAGGCCAGCCACGAACCCGCCCTTGGCAGGCACAGCCATCCACCGATGCGATCGCGGCGTTCGTCGACGCCGTCGGCCGGTTGAACGCGGACGGGGACTTCATCGTTCGAGCGCTGACTGACCAGCTCCGCGCAGAGCGACCGATCGCGGATCAGGAAGAGCTGACTCCGCAGGAGGTCAGCTATCTCATCCAGTCCAAGGCGTTCACGCCAGAGTCGCTCGAGGCGACATCGATCGAAGTTGCTCGCGGGGGTCTTCTCGCGAGTGTAGCGAGCACTCTTCTGACGAGCGTGCTCCAGACCGTATCTGCTTCCGCAGCCGCTGGCTTCTTGCATATGGACGAAGAGTCGCTCTTTGCTGCCGCCGACCGCGGCGAGTTGTACATGGTCGATGTTGCACAGTCCCGGCGTTTTCCGTCGTGGCAGTTCAGCCTCTCCTCGCCGGGGAAACTCCTACCGCACCTAACCGAGATCATCGACATCGTAAAAGACAAGGGATGGATGTCGGTATCTGCTCTGATGGCGACGCCGCAGTCGACCATGGTCACCGACGGTCAGCACAGCCCTGTGGAATGGTTCAGGCGTGGCGGCGACGTAGCAGCTCTGGCCCGGATTATCGAAGGTCAGAAGTGGCGATAGAGCTCGTGGCAACGCAACGGCGTAGCGCGCACCGCTCACACGTCGTCTAATGTGTGTGGCCTCGAGCTGCGAGAAACTCCGTCGCCGTCTCAACCTGAAACTGCTCGTCGACGTAGCTTGCCGGAGTGAGGTTTCGGGTTACGAAGAGGGTGCTTAGGTGAAACTCCTCGCCGTCAGGGGGGTCGCCGATCCCGAGACGCGTCGCAATGCTCGCGACGTGGGGCGCTAGTTCGCTCTCCTTGCGGGCGAGCTGAGTTGTGTAGCTGGGCTTGGTCCCGCGGTCTCCTACCTGGTCGCGGAAGAAGGTGCGCAGTTGTCGCGCCGTCTCAGCGAATCCATGCACCGACGCAGGGTCCTTCGCCTCGATCAACCAGATGGTGCTATCGCCAGGGCGTCCGCACACGAGGTCGACCTCGGTGGTGAGAGTCGGCACGCCGAGCCGCGCGTGGTCGTTGGGTTTCACGCGGGCGACCGTGGTGTAGCCGAGTTCCTCTAGCCGGTTCTGAAGGAATCTCTCGAACCGAATATTGCGGCGCGCACGGCGGTCCGCAAGCGCGTTGCTGACAGGCTGAGGAACGTCTCCCGCCCAGGGAAGAACCCCTTGGAGGAGGTGGCGGTAGTAGACCTGAAAGGAGGTCAGCAGGTACTGGGGGCTGACAATGAGTCGTCCATCCGAATCTTGCACCAGCGGTTGCACGAGGAGCCGATGGCGCCGAGTGCGCGTTTGCCAGGGCTTCCACTCCACGGCTTGCATCTGGACGGCCGTGCTCGTGAGCATCTCGATGGCAGCTTCGACACGCGATCTTTGCGACTCATCCGCGCCCGAGCCCAGCGCATCACAGACCCACACTGTGGCCTCGGCCACGGTGACGTGGGCAGTCGTCCTGCCTGGCTCAAACGTCTCCCACTTTGCGAGCGCGGCGAGGGTGGAGAACATGTCCTGCGACGTCGCTCCCCATGCCTGCTGGAACGCATCTTCGACGTGGTCTTCTTCGTTCGCCTGTTGCAGCGAGTCGTCGTCTTGCGTGCCGTGCAGCCGAATGCCCGCAGCTGCACGGGTCAGTTCGTCGTTTCGTAGGCCCCACGCCGATGCGTCGGGATGCGGATCGTCGTCCACGGTCAGCTCGTACATCGGGCTGAGGGTGATGACTGCGGGCGCGACTTGGTGATACATCCGCTCGCTCAATGTGGTCGCGGTGAGGTACGCATCTGCGGCGGCAAGGAGACCGCTCCATGCCTGAGGAGTGATCGGCTTCGTCGCCGCCGGCTTGTCCAGGATGCGCAGGGCGGCTTCCACCACGATCTCGTTACATTGACGAAGCTGAAGTGTCTCCGCCGAGAGTTCGGCCGTGCGGGTGAGCGGATCCCATTCGGTCGAGAGATTCGCTGCGACTCGGGATAGATCGTCTTGCTGATGAATGGCGCTGTCCATCACCCTCGCCAGTTGCTCCATACCCGTCAGCACCACCTCGCTCCCATCGTGGCTCTTGATTCCTTCAGTCAGGGTTTCGAGAGCAAGGGGCGCAAGATGTTCGCGGATAAGTCGATTCGCATCATCCGCTCGGTACTCGCCAGGTTGAACGCCGGCATCGTGGAGTCGTCGCCCCAACGCCGCAACCATACGGCTTTCGTCAGAGGGTCGTAGACGCCACGGATCAGGCAGGTGATTGAGAGTGGTCCGTGCCTGCTTCATCTCCAAGATGAGAAAGGGTTTCGCTGAGCGCCACTGGTCGCGGAGCGCCGCTGCGGTGTCGACATCCATGCCTCCCGCGCGGAGCAGATCGAACACTGCGTCCGCTGTTAGGAGATTCGCCGCCTGCGGATCTCCATTCGCTGAGTCGGCGAAGCCCTCGACATCGATGCGCCACAAAACGTTGACCGGTTCGTCGATGGCACGCACATGCGGGTCGAGATACGGCGTGACCACGCCGGACGATTCACCCGGGACTGCTTCCGATACGTGGAGGTAGAGGACGTATCCGGGCACATCGATCGCCTGGTGCGCGGAACGCCATCGATCACCAAGCGCAGCGAAGCCGTAGATTAGCCCGCCGCATAAGTCGAAGACGAACCGTCGGTGGTCGGTAGATGCTGCCTCTAGAACCCCCCGTGCCACGGCAACGGGGGGTTCGGTGAGAGCGAGCGACCACCCGTCAACACTCGGCGCGGTGTTGACACCGCGGGTGGCGTCATACGTGGGGTCGCCTGCGATTATCGCGACGTTTGCGACGGGCCCCGGGGCGACTTCTGCCGCTCGGAGGTCTCGAATCGGTGGAAGCCCAACCCCGATGAGCGCCACTTCGAGATCCGATAGCTCTACCGCTCGATCCCACTCGGCCTCGCCCGCGTGCGCTTCAAAGTAGACGGCATTGGGTACCACACCACCCTTGAAAAAAGACTTGCCATTAGCTTTCCACGGCTCCCAGTAGTTGATCGCCTCCCACCCGAAGCTCTCAGGGAAATCGGGAGCGCTCAGATCCCGCGCGAATGCGTAAAGATCATCGTCGGACGTGGCAGTTTCCGCAATCCATGTCAGGTCTTCAAGCGCGAGTTTTGCCTCGCCGACCGCCTGCGGCACAGCGATGTGACCGGGCGCCGCGAACACCGTCAACGGGATGACCTCCGCGCCCGACTTGATGGTTCCGCGTCGCCCGCCCGCCATCCGCACCGGCACAGGGCCGGATTGCGCCCTCACCTGTTTCGCCAGCTCCACTGAGCCGATGTATGGCGGCGGCGAGGCCCCCAGGTCGGGGACGTAGATGACCGAGACGGCGATGAAAGTGGACGGATTCACTGGTACCAACCACTGAACGTCAATCCCTCGAAGCGGGATGGCGGCGCCTTCGCTGGAGGGCGGGGGTTCGATCAACTGGTGGGAGAAACGCCACAGGGCTTGACGGATCTGGTTCAGGCAAGAGCTCCGGAGGGCCTTTCGTGCTTGGCTGTCTCGGTCGAGCGCAGACACCAGCTCTCGGGCGGCATGAGCCATGATCTCCGGGATGAAGAGTGGCGGCACCCATCGGTGTCCACCCGCCGTGTCAGCAAAGCGAAGGAACCTTTCGAACGGACTGGAGAGACTCTCCACGTCGAACGCGGCCCTACTTGCGGAGTTCGTCATCCATTCCAACGCCCTTTTGTCAGCCTCACCGAGTTCGATGTGGTCGAGGGGATCCAGGTTGAGGAAGGCCCGCGTCGCTTCATACTCAACGTCCGGCAATGAGACCTCATCGTTGAGCTCCAGGTCCGGGGCTGGTACCCATGCGTCCGCAAGGTGGCGCACGCAGAAATCGCCGTACCTCATCGCCACGTTCACCACGTTCGCGATACCGAATCGAAATCGCCGGTGGAGGCGACCGTCTACCGCTTCCGCCATTCTGAGCGCACGCGTGAGGTCGGCGACCGGCCGTTCGGTGAGGCCAGGCACCGCGCGCAGCGGCTCAGCGCCGACGGCGAGGAAGACAGTTCGGGTGGGGTCGGTGGCGATAAAATCTTCACGCTCCAGTCCGATCCCATAGGTGGTAGCCGCTAGATCGGACAGTGCTTGGATCGACGGCAGCGGTTGGTACTCGTCCGGCGCCGGAGCGGCGGAGGCTCGTAGCGCAGCCGCGAAGCTGCTTCCCAATGTCACCGACCGATGCCTGTTGCCCGGGGACGTGGCGGCGGCGAAAATCAACGTCCAGAGCTCGTCCGGATCGTACGCTGACAAGGCCAGTTCGAGTGCGTCTGGCTCCCGTTGCACGGTGCTCACCGCCGACCGTTGAGATCGAGGCCGCTTGTTTCTACGAGTGTTTTTGCTCTTCCCCACGCAAGCATTCAAGCGTAGGCCAACGACATCCTCGTTGATTGCTACGCGTTGAAAGCGTTGCGCCGGGCAGGAAGGTGGCAAGAGTTGGGGAGCCGCCTTGAAGGCGCACGACATGCCCCCTACAACGCCGCTGCTCCCGGTCCAGGAGCGCTTGACCGCTCTCACCTTCGGCACCACACGGGGATGCATACACGCAAAAGCGCGCGTAAGATAATGCGTGTACGCACTAACTAGATGCCGCCACGAGGAGGCAAGATGGCTGTGAAGAAGAGTCGCACCCGTGCCTCCTCAGCTCGCGTCGCCGCCCGCGAGACGACTGTGAACCGCGGCACCGCGACAGGTCGATTCCTCGACGGGAAACCGAAGCTCGTCGTGGCGACCAAGGCCCCAGAAAAGACCGACGTACAAGCCGGTGTTGAGCGCCTTGCACAGGTGGCGAAGACGTCAAACGTCGACGTATCCGTGTTCAACGCACTCATCGACGAGCTCGCCGATGCCATGACCGACCGTCAATCGACCGAGCTGGGCCTCACAGAGCAGCAAGCCGACTTCCTGATCGAGTCCGGCGATTTCACTCCGGAGGAGTTCGCCGAGGCAGCCGCATTCGTCACCAGCGGTGGGCTCGCCAAACTCGAACGCGAGACTCACGTGCGCGCCCTAACCAACACCTACACCGCATCCGAAGTCGCAGCGCTCCTCGGCATCGATGCCTCCAGTGTGCGTCACCGCCAGAGCAAGAACACCCTGTACGGCTTCCGGGCGGGAAGGATCCGCCTCTACCCTCGATGGCAGTTCATTCCCGGCGAAAAGGTCTCGACGATCCCCCACCTTCCCCTGCTCGTCCGAGCGATCCCGTCCGACTGGGATCCGGCCGACGTCGAAGGCTTCATGACTACACCTCAAGACGACTTGCGGTCGAGCGATGAGTCTGTCGACCCCCAGGAATGGATGACGCCGATCGAGTGGCTGGCTGCCGCGAAGGATCCTGCACCCGTAGTGGACATCCTCGAAGACGCCGACATCACGTGAGCCCGTCGAACGCGAAAGTCCCCGCAACACCCCCGGCGCCGCTCACACTCGACGCTCGTGAGCACCTGAGATCATTCGATGGGATCCTCTGGCGGGTCTTCGCTACAAGAGGTCCTCACCCGCAGGCGTGGGATGAGCTGCGGCACTTCGGGCCGATCAGAACCATGCGCTTTGACCCGCATCCCGAGCCACAGCAGCATCATGCTGATTATGGCGTGATGTACGCAGCTGCTGGATCTACGACAGCTCTCGGCGAGGTTTTTCAGAAGGGCCGACTAATCAATCGGCGCGTTCGTGGAAACACCCTCGCGGCTTGGCGTCCGACGCGTGAGCTTCGGTTACTGGATCTCACCAGCAACTGGCCTGTAATCAACGGGACGACCTCTTCGATCCAGATGGGGCCTAAGCGATACACACGGAACTGGGCGAATGCGATCCATGACCAACTTGGGTCGAGCATCGACGGGCTCTACCACGTGTCATCGATCGACTTCGGCCCGATGGTGACGCTGTTCTCGCCTGCCGAGGACTCGTTCCCGCAGCTGCCGTTGGTGCACACCCGACTGGACTCCTCCAGTGCGAACGTGTACCTCGCGAAAGCCGTGAAGAGACTCGGCTACCGCGTCAAGAAGTAGAACCACCCCAGGACGGCAATCTGCGATCTCGGATTATCAGATGACGCTCGATCCCCCCGTACGCTCAGTGCTATGACACAGCGTTCCACCTTGCAGACTCTCAGCGGTGCTGTCGAAGGATTCCGGGACTTCGCGGCGGCGATCAAGAGTGGAGTGCCCACGGTTCGAAAGGGGTCGATGGCGGAGGAAGATCAAGCCCTCGCAGGAAACATCGTCATCCCTCATGCCATAGTCTCCGGGCTCGTCCTCACCGTTGCAGACCACGTATCCGCCTGGGCGGAGCTTGCCGCCAGCCCCGAAGAGGACGTGTTGCTCCTTCATATGCAGGCTGACTACACCTTGTTCCGTCCTGTGTTGGAGGGGCTCGTGGAGGTGATCTGGATTCTGGATGGTACCGATTCCCCTTCTAGAGTCCGCAGGGCACTTGAGATTGCTCGTATCGAGCACAGGCACGGGCTGAAGCTGACCAACGCTCTGCGCAAAGCGCGAACGCCGGATGACAAGACCGAACAGGGAATAGCAGCACTCGGACGTTTTCTCAGGACCACGGCGAGCAACCTCGGATCCGATCCGGAAGACGTTCTCAGCGCACCATTGATCGATCCCTCCTCGATCACAAGGAAGATAGCGAGTCGCGTTCCGGGCCCCACATTGCAGACCTTCAACTATTGGGCGATAACCTCGGCCCACGCGCACGGGCAGTTCATCACCACTCTGCGCCACGCGATCGAGACGCCCCCATCTACGCCTCAGATGGGCGGGGCTCTGTACGAACCAGACGAGGAGCTGATTGCAGACCTCATCGAGTTCATTGGGACGCTGCTCGAGATCGCAATCAACCTACTAAACGAACAGGGTTACGAGCTTCGACGCTAGAGCTGTCCTGCTTGGCCGACGGGGAACGCTGGGTCGCCGAGATGCGCGCCATGGGGATTCAGAACTCCGTGAGGCGAGATGTCCGACCCGATCCGTATGATCGGATCAGCCCCTTCGTGAGGCAGTGAACTTAGCGCTTTACATCGGACTTAGTCCGATTTCATCGCGATTCTGACAGAAAGTGTCGAGATCGCACTCTCGCGCCATAGACGGGGTGGGTATACTCCCCGATCAACAGAATGGAACACTTAACATGTTACGTAATATTGATTCCGGGCCGACGCAGGGTTCCACGACGGCGGTGCGGGTCTCCGCCGCGGTCGCCCTGACGCTGGGTCTCGTCGCCACCTCGACCACGCCGGTCTTCGCCCAATCCCCGATGGGTCGCGGTGGAGCAGATGCCGCCCATCGCGCACTCGACGATCTCGAGGAGTCGCTGGTGTGGCGATCCGACGCGAAGACCACCTATGGCGCCGTCGTTCCCGCGGTGAACGAAGCGATCCTCGCTCTGGACGAAGATCGCTCGAGGATCCCGCAGTACGAGAGCTTCAAGACGGCGTTGGAGCGGCTTCAGGTGGAATCCACCTATCTGCTCGATCTCGCCACGCAGCCCGGATACCAGCCGGGCGTGCTCGATTCCGTGATGTTCCTTCAGGGTTCGGTGGCGGAATGGCAGTACCGCGTGGCATCGATGGACGACTCTCTGAAGAAGCGCGACAAGACCCGCCCGGCGCGAGTGGAAGGATCGCGTGCCGATGTCAGCGCTCAGACGCAACCGGGCACGGTGTTCCGTGATCTTCCCGGCCTCCCGGAGATGGTCGTGGTGCCGAAGGGCGACTACGTTGCGGGGGCGACAGCGGAGGAACAGCAGATCTGGAACGTCCCGGAGAACCGTCGTGATTTCGAGACGCCCCAGCGCGACGTCACGATCAGTGAGGCACTCGCCTTCGGCACGACCGAGGTGACGGTCGGTCAGTTCAGTGCGTTCGTCAAAGAGACGAAGTATCGTCCTCGCGGTGGAGCTCGATGGTGGAACCCGCAGGATCCTTCCGCCATGCAGTTCAACGCTGCGCTGGACTACCTGAATCCTGGATTCCCCCAGACGGCCGATTCTCCCGTCGTCGCGATCACGCGTGAAGATGCGAGCGCATACGCGTCATGGCTCAGTGCGAAGACGGGGGAAACCTATCGACTCCCCAGCGAAGATGAATGGGAGTGGGCGGCGCGTGGCGGTGCGACCACGACGTTCTACTGGGGTGACGACCTCTCTCGCGTGAACGAGTACGCGAACAGCTTCGACCTCTCGTCGAAGGAGACCAACGGATTCGGCTGGGACAGCACCGGCGTCGATGACGGCTACCCGTACACCGCGCCGGTGGCGAGCTTCGCGCCCAACGGGTACGGGCTGTACGACGTGACCGGGAACGCGCGTGAATTCGTCGCGGACGACTGGGTACAGGATCTCTCCGCCGCAGCGAACGACGGGAGCCCGCATGACGGCGGAGTACCGTTCCCCGTCGTGCGTGGGGGCGCGTGGAACTATCAGCCCCAGAATCTGCGACTGGACTATCGCAGTGCCTACTATTCGTCGGAGACCGCGACCAACATGTTCGGATTCCGCCTCGTGCGCGTGCTCTGAACGGCGACGAAGACCGTCCACCACATGCCGCGGAGCGTCCTCGCCGATCGGTCGAGGACGCTCCGTCGCGACGGGCGCGACCAACGACCGCCCCGGCCAGGCTCGTCGGGCTCGCCTGCTCCGGCAGAGTCCGCTGGTGCCGGCGGCCTCGCGTCGCCGACATCCATTCACGTGAATCCACTCCACATTTTGAGGCGTAGGCTGGAGTGAAGGACGGACCGTCCGAGAAGATCTCCCGGCACCGCGCCCGCCCGGAAGTGGAGTCACTCGTGGCTCAGTACGACGTCTCGAACCGCTCGGCTATCGTGACGGGAGCAGGCAGTGGAATCGGACGCTCGACCGCTCTCCTGCTGGCGAAGAACGGCGCATCCGTCGTCGTGAACGACCTGAACGCGGAGCACGCGAACGCGGTCGTCGAAGAGATCCGCGCGGCCGGCGGCACGGCAGAGGCTTCAGTCGGCGATGCGACGGATGCGGCCTGGATCGCTTCTTCCATCGAACTCGCCAACTCGCTCGCCCCGTTGCGCATCGGCGTCAACAACGCGGGCATCGGCGGCGCCAGCGCTCCGACGGCCGAGTACGAGGACGAGGCGTGGGACAAGGTCATCGCGATCAACCTCAACGCGGTCTTCCGCAACATGAAGGCACAGATCCCCTCGATCCTCGCGAATGGCGGCGGCTCGGTCGTGAACATCGCCTCGATCCTCGGCAGCGTCGGCTTCGCCGGCTCCCCCGCCTACGTCACCGCCAAGCACGGCGTGGTCGGCATGACCAAGTCGGCGGCGCTCGAGTACTCCGCCAAGGGCGTGCGTGTGAACTCCGTGGGTCCCGGTTTCATCGACACCCCGCTGCTCGCGAACATGGGCGACGAGGCGAAGGACTTCCTCGTGAGCAAGCACCCGATCGGACGCCTGGGCCAGGCCGACGAGGTCGCGAACCTCATCGCCTTCCTCGCCAGCGATGCGGCGAGCTTCATCACCGGCAGCTACCACCTCGTCGACGGCGGATACACCGCGCTCTGACAGAATCGACGCTCGGCCATCGGGACCCGATTCTCGATGGCCGAGCGTCAGAAGCGGCGACGCGAACCCCCCGGTTGCGTGGCCGCGCACCTCCCCGCCCGCGAGCTGCACTGCTTTGCCCAGGAGTGCATCGGCGAGGGAGGCGAGCTCGTCGTCAGGCGACGGCGTGCATCACCCTCGCGGAGGAGCTCAGCGGCGTGAAGTCGATGTCGGTGAGGTCGAGGCCCCCGGCGCCGCTCGCCGCCGCCATCATCTTGACCAGCACCGGCCGCTGCAACTCCACGTCGGCGTCGATCGTGAAGCGGACCGGGATCGAGGCGTGCATCCACAGCGTCTCGGTGCGCGAGTCCGACACACGCAGCGTGAGCGGGAACGACTCGCCGCGGCGAAGCTTGGTGACCGCCACGAGACGGAGGTGAGAGAGCACCTCGTCGTCGACCTCGAACGTCTGCGACTCTCCGGCATAGCTGAGCTGACCCATTACTCCTCCTCCGATTTATCTCTCGGAAAATAGATTACTAGTTTAGCTAGCTAATTGGAAGTCGGCTCAGGTCAGGTCCGAGATCTCCTCGGTGAGACGTCGCAGGAACCGTGAGATCACCGCGAGCTGGTCGGGTGTGAACTCGCTCTCGATCCCGTCGACCCGCCGCGAGATCTCGTCGGCGGGAGAATGCAGGTCACGCAACGACGGGCGCACGATCTTCGAACGCGCGTCCTGGGGATGGGTGGAGACGACCACCTGGCCCCTTTCCGCGAGTCGACGGAGCACCGATGTGACCGCGGCGGTGCTCACTCCCAGATGCCCGGCCAGATCCCGCGGGGTCACCGGACGATCGGCGGGCGCTTCCGCGATCAGACGCATGGCGGCACGATCGGTCTCGTTCGGCTGGCGCCCCGCAGCGAGCCGGCGCCCGAGCCGCGCGTCGGCACGGCGAAGCGCATCCACCTCCCGCGCGAGTTCCAGTGTCGCGATCTCCAGCCTCTGCCCCATGTCACCACTCCCCATCTCCGCCGCCCCATGTTACCTCGACGAGCTGATTACTGGACTGTCTAGCAAAATGTGCGATCATCAGGCGCTTCCGACGATGAGAGGATGGAATCACGACGAGAAGGGACGTCATGGTCGATCCAATAGACCTCAAGGATGAGAGATACGTCCGCTACGCCGACCTGCTCGACCAGCTGCACCAGCAGTTCCCCGCAGCCGGTCGCGAGCGGATCGCGCGCATCATCACCGCGGAGAACGATGCGATCACGGGCGGTTTCCTGCTCGTCGTCCCCGCCGAGGTCGCGACAGGGGCTGTCGAGATGCTCGAACGCGAGACGGCGCTCGGCGCAGACGGCGGAGAGGTGGTCGCCTGATGAACGACTCCCAGGAGTACGCACGTTCGGGCTACTGGTATCCGGACGGAGAGAGCGCCAGCACCGTCGACGTGCTCAACATGCTGCGGCGCTACCGCGCAGCCGAGACCGCCATGCGCGCACGCACGCGCTCCTCGATGGGCATGAACGAGACCGACCTCATGGCGCTGCGATTCCTGCTCAGGGAACAGCGCGCCGGGCGGATCGTGCGACCGATCGACATCGCCAGGATGCTCAACATCTCGACCGCATCGACGACCACGCTCATCGACCGCCTGGAGAAGGGCGGCCACGTCCGCCGAGAGGCGCACCCCACCGATCGCCGCGCGGGCGTCGTGGTCCCGACGGTGAGCAGCGACGAAGAGGTGCGCGCCACCCTCGGCGCGATGCATCGCCGCATGCTGACGCTCGTCGACGAGCTCTCCGATCAGGAACGTGCCGTGGTCACCCGGTTCCTCGCCGGGATGACGGCCGCGATCGAGGAGGCGTCCGACCTCGACCAGGAGCTTCGCGACGTGATCCGCGACCAGGAAGGCTCCGAAGCCGCGGAATGACGCCCTACAGCCCCTCTGCGATCTGCTTGATCGCGGCGAGGCGGCGGTCCCACTCGCGCCCGATCACATCGAGCCTCGCGGCGGTGGCGGAGAGCTCGGCGCCGACCACACGGAAACGCACCTCGCGCCCCACCGGCACCGGCTCGACGAGACCCACCTCCTGCAGGACGGCGAGGTGCTTCGCGATCGCCTGCCGAGACACCGGAAGGCGCCCGGCGAGGGCGGATGCCGACGCATCCCCCTCGCCGAGAGCCGTCAGGATGCTCCAGCGCGTCTCGTCCGCGAGCGCCGCGAACATGGGCAGCAGAGTCTCCGTGGTCACGCTTCGCCTTCCACCAGTGCGACCATCTTGTCGAGCTCCAGGTCCCAGCCGGTGCGGTGGGACTCGAGGTTCGAGTGCGGATCCGACGTGCGCTCGAATCCGCTCTCCACGACCGTGAGCCTGGTGCCGCCGTCGGCCTCTTCGAGGGTGAAGGTGAATACGGTCGAGGTCGACTCGTCGATGCTCTCCGGCAGCTTCCCGAGCGCATCGTCGTTGTTCCAGCGGTAGGTGATGCGTCGCGGTTCGTCGTACTCCTCGACGCGCAACGGGATCACGTCGTAGTCGGGGAAGGTCATCGTGCCGGTGGCTCCGACGCCCGCACCCTCCAGCACCGTGCGCCCGAACCAGCGGGAGATGTGCTCGGGCTCGGCCACCGCTCGCCACACCTTGTCGACGGGGGCTGCGATCTGGATGCTCCGCCGAACGGAGAAGGTCTCCTCATCGACGACGGATGCCTCGTTGTGGGTCATGTTCACCATGATGGGCCCTTTCTTGGTCACCTGCATGCTTCGCCGGCCGATCGGCCAGCTGCAACTCTAGAGTTGCACATGCGATCCTCTTGCGCAACCCCCGGGTTGCACGCAAGATCCCCAGCCGCGCCAGGCGGCGGGAGCGTTCCCGAATGCAGGACGAATCGCTGCGAGAACACCCTGCACCCGCCCTCCCGACATCCAAACGACACCCGCATCTCAGAGACGGAGGTCAGCTGCGCGGTCGGCGCTTCTCCAGGAACCCCGCCAGCAACACGGCGACGAGAGCGGCGACCGGGGCGACGAGGAGCCCGGCGCGCAGGCTCTCGTTCTCGGCGATGTATCCCACGAACGGCGGGGACAGCAGGAAACCGAGGCGCAGCAGCCACGAGACGACCGTGAGCCCCACGCCGGGCCGCAGCCCCGGCAGCTCGTCCGCGGCATGCATGGCCGCGGGGATCAGAGTGGCGATGCCGAATCCGACGGCGGCGAAACCCAGGATCGTACCGGGCACGGTGGGGAACGCGAGCGCAAGCGTCATGCCGGCCGCGGCGATGAGACCGCCGACCCTGGCGACCCACCGCTGCCCGAAGCGATCCGTGAGCGGATCGCCGATGATCCGGCCGACGAACTGCGCGCCGACCAGGGCGATGAAGCCGAGCGGCGCGATCGCCGCGGCGGCCCCGAGCGAATCGGCGAGGTACAGCGTCGCCCACGAGTTCCCCGCATCCTCGGCGACGGCACCCGCCATCGCGATGAGGGTCAGCGCGATGATCGCGATCACGGTGCGCGGGGTCACGCCGCGGCGCACCGCACCAGCGAGGTCGACGGGCTCCACTGCCGCCTCATCGGCGACCTCGTCGTCACGGCCAGGGAGGCAGAACCGCAGGGCGACGAGAGCGACCGTGGCGAAGACGACCGTGGAGATGCCCAGGTGCACACCGAGCGGCAGCTGCAACGCGATCGCGACTGCGGCCATCGCGCCGCCCAGGACCGCACCGATCGACCAGATCGCGTGGAAGCCGTTGATGATCGAGCGCCCGTAGCGCCGCTGCACCCGCAGGCCATGGGCGTTCTGCGCGACGTCGGTGATGGCGTCGGATGCTCCACCGAGGAAGAGCGCGACGGCGAACAGCACCCCGGACGGCGCGAGAGCCGCCGACAGCAACCCGAGGCTCGTGAGCACGGTGCCGATGACGGCGATGCGCGACGACCCGAAGCGCCGGATCAGCACCGCCGCGAAGAGCCCGGCAGCGATGGCGCCGGCAGGGAAGGCGGCGATCGCGAAGCCGTAGCCGAGGTTGTCCAACCCGAGCGCGGACTTGATCTCCGGGTAACGCGGCAGGATGTTCGCAAACAGGGCCCCGTTCGTGAGGAACAGCGCGGAGACGGCGATGCGGGCGCGCCGGGACGCCTGATCCGGCACGGATCGTCGAATCGATTCGATTGAAGCCATGTCTACGATCGTACGGGGCGACGAGGGGCTCTGGCCACACGGAATCCGCGCCCGGCTCCACGGACGCCGACGGCCGCCTGCGCACCGCCCTCCTACAGACCGCCGCCGCACCCCGCAACCCCGTTCCGCGCGTCGGACGCCCGGCCTACGCTCAGGACATGCCCGAACTCACCCAGCCCACCGGTCGCGAAGAGACGCTGCGCGCCATCCCCCGCGACGACGGCTCCGCGCCGCGCGCCCTCGTCCTCGGCGCGACCGGATACATCGGAGGGCGGCTGACCCCGCGCCTGCTGAACGCCGGATACCGCGTGCGCGCGCTGGTACGGGATGCGGCGCGGGCGGCATCCTTCCCCTGGGGTCCGGACTGCGAGATCGTCGAGGGGTCGGCGGATGACGCGGACGCCGTCGCCGCGGCCATGGACGACGTCGACGTCGTGTACTACCTGATCCACTCGATGTCTGCGGGCAAGGGCTTCGAGGAGAGCGACGAGCGAGCCGCGACGACAGTCGCCGAGGCGGCGGCCCGCGCGGGCGTGCGTCGGATCGTCTACCTCGGCGGCCTGCATCCGGACGACGCGAAGCTCTCACCGCACCTGCGCTCGCGCGTGCACGTGGGCGAGATCTTCCTGCGATCCGGCGTGCCGACGCTCGTGCTGCAAGCGGGCGTCGTGATCGGATCGGGCTCGGCGTCCTTCGAGATGATCCGTCATCTCACCGACGTGCTGCCGTATATGCCGGCGCCGAAGTGGGTGCGCAACCGCATCCAGCCGATCGCTGTGCGCGACGTGCTGCACTACCTGCTTGGAGCGGCGCGGGTCGACCCCGACGTGAATCGTGCGGTCGACATCGGTGGCCCCGACGTGCTGCGCTACGGACAGATGATGAACGGCTATGCGGTCGAGGCCGGGCTCCGACAGCGTGCGATCGCAGCCCTCCCGGTGCTGACCCCCGGCCTCGCATCGCACTGGGTGAATCTGGTGACCCCGGTGCCGCGGTCGATCGCTCGCCCGCTCGTCGCGTCACTGCAGAACGAGTGCATCATGAAGGACCACGACGTCGACGAGCTCATCCCCCGCCCGGAAGGCGGGCTGACTCCCTACCGCCGCGCGGTCGATCTGGCGCTCGGTCGAGTCCGGGGCGACACGATCGAGACGAGCTGGCAGGACTCCGAGGTCTCCGGCGCGCCCAGCGACCCCCTGCCGAGTGATCCGGAATGGGCCGGACGCACGGTCTTCACCGACTCCCGCTCGGTCACCACGAGCGCCTCCCGGGCGGAGCTGTGGCGCGTGATCCTCGGCATCGGCGGCGAGAACGGCTGGTACTCCTCACCGCTGCTGTGGGCGGTGCGGGGGTGGATGGACCGCATCGTCGGCGGCGTGGGCCTCAGCCGCGGACGCCGGAGCCGCACCGCCGCCCGCGTGGGTGACGCGATCGACTTCTGGCGCGTCGAGGCCGTCGAGACGACGGATGCCGGATCGCTCCTGCGCCTGCGCGCCGAGATGAAGGTGCCGGGCGAGGCGTGGCTGGAGTTGCGTGCCGTGCCCGACGACGAAGGCGCCCGCTACGAGCAGCGCGCGATCTTCTTCCCCCGCGGCCTGACGGGTCGGCTGTACTGGCTCGCCGTCCTGCCGTTCCACGGCGCCATCTTCGCCGGCATGGCCGCACGCATCACGGCCGCTGCCGAAGAGGCGAAAGAGGCGCAGGCATCCGTCGCGGCGACCGGCGATCCCGCCGATTCCGGCCGACCCTCGGAGAAGGTGCCTGGTCCGGCGTGATCGCCTGATCTCCGCGCCGCTCCGCTTCAGTCCGCGCGAGGCTGCTCCGGAGCGACCGCGGCATCCGGAAAGACGGGGCCGTCCTCCAGCGCCGCGTCGACGACCGCATCCACCTCGGCCGGCGGGATGATGTCGATCGCCTCGGTCGCAGCCTCGTACACCTCGGCGAGCGAATCGTCGACGGTCGACTCGTCGATCCAGTCGAGATCGTCCTCGGAGTGGTCGTACGCGACGGGCACCAGCGCGAAGTCGTCGCCGTACTCCTCGAGTCCCGCCATGACGCTGTGCCGCACCGCGGCCTTGGCGTAGCGCTCGCGCAGGATCAGCGGATCACGCCGCAGGTCCTTCATGAACGCGACCATCATGAAGGCCATGATGATCGCGAACGGCAGCGCGGCGATGATGGTCACGTTCTGCAGAGACTTCAGACCGCTCCCCTCCTCGCCGGTCACGAGCAGCACGGCGGCGATCACACCCACCAGCACACCCCAGACCACTGCGACCCAACGCGCCGGCTCCGGCCTCCCCTGCTGCGAAAGGGTGCCCATCACGAGCGACGCGGAGTCCGCTCCGGTGACGAAGAAGATCGCGATCAGCAGGATGAGCACGACGCTGGTGATCATCGAGAACGGGAGGTTCTCGAGCACGCCGAACAGAACCTCTTCCGGCGGATCGACCGTGAGGTTCGCTCCGCCCATCTGCTGCTGGATCGCCGTGGTTCCGAAGATCGCGAACCAGACGAGCGAGATGGCGGACGGGACCACGATGACGACCGACACGAACTGGCGCAGTGTGCGTCCGCGCGAGATCTTGGCGATGAACATGCCCACGAAGGGCGACCACGAGATCCACCAGGCCCAGTAGAAGATCGTCCAGCTCGACAGGAACGTCTGAGCAGCCTCGCCCTGCGAGGCCGAGCGACCGATCATCTGCGGAAGGTCGCCGATGAACTGCACGGCCACCGAGGGGATCACATTCAGGATGAGGAGGGTCGGTCCGACGAAGAAGACGAAGAACGCCAGCAGGAGCGCCACGACGGCGTTGATGTTCGACAGCGCACGGATGCCCTTCGAGACGCCCGACACGGCGGAGGCGATGAAGCAGGCGGTGAGCACGGCGATCGCCGCGATCAGCACGCCGTTGCCGAGCGGCCCCGCGCCGCTGACGATCTCGACACCGTGTCCGATCTGCAGGGCGCCGAGTCCGAGCGATGCGGCGGTGCCGAACAGCGTCACGATGATCGAGAAGATATCGATCGTGCGTCCGAGGGGCCCGGTCGTGCGTCCTTCGCCGAGCAGCGGGGCGAAGATCGAGGAGATGAGCGGGGTGCGACCGCGACGGAAGGCCCCGTACGCGATGGCGCCGCCGACGAGCGCGTAGAACGCCCATGCCTGCGGGCCCCAGTGGTAGAGCACCTGGGTCTGGGCCGTGTGCATCGCGTCGAGGGTGTTCGCCTCGACGGTGCCGGGCGGCGGGTTCTCGAAGAAGTTCAGCGGCTCTGCGGCGCCCCAGAAGACGAGACCGATCCCCATGCCCGCGGCGAACAGCATCGAGATCCACGAGAACATCGAGAACTCGGGCTCTTCGTCGTCACGACCGAGCGGGATGCGTCCGTAGCGGCTGAAGCCGACGAACAGCATGAAGACCAGGATGACCGTGGCGATGGTCGTGAAGAAGAAGCCGAAGTACTCCACCACCCAGTCGAGCACGGTGCGGGTCGTGCCGGCGAGGTTGTCGCCCGCGAAGACTCCCCACGCGATGAAGGCGAGGGTGAGGGCGACCGCGACGCCGAACACGAGCGGGTCGGTGCGATAGGTGCGCCCGGTCTCCTCGACCGAGACACCGGGCACGAGCGCCGGGTGCACGCTGCGGGGAGGGACGGCGGCGATGTCGCGGACGATCTTCCGTGCCGTCTCGGTGGCCTTGGCGGGGAGGCGGTTCGCTCCCGTACCGACGGCATCCGTGCGGGGGCGCGGAGGATTGTGTCCTGCGGAGCGTTCGTCGGGCTTCTCGTCAGGGGTCTCCATGGCATCCCATCCTGTCACGTGAGGTGGCCCGCACGGAGGCGAAAACCCAGACGACCCTCGCGATCCGCGGCGTGTCGGCGCACGGCACGCCGGACGGATGCCGGATGACCTGGGTTTCCCGGGCGTGCCGTTTCTACCGCGAGCGGCGCCCGCCGAACAGCGAGTGCAGCAGCGGGAGCACCGAGGCGCAGATCAGGGTGATGCCCAACGGCGCGACGGAGGGGACGAGCAGCGCTCCGCCGATGAGCATCGCCGCGAAGAGCACTCCCGACGCGATACGGCGGGCGATGCCCTCGAGCCGATCGAGGCGGCGTTCCAGACGGGAGGTGTCGAACGTGACATTGCCGTCGTCGATGCGCGTGATGATCTTGTCGATCCGGCCGGGCAGATTCCACGTGGTGGCCATCGTGCCCATCGCCTGGTTCGCGAAGGCCTGCACGATGTTCCCGCTCTCGTCGCGCAGCAGACGACCGGCATAGGGTTCGGCGGCATCCCAGACGTTGAAGGCGGGATCGAGCCCGCTGCACATGCCCGACGTCAGCGAGACGGCACGGATCAACAGCAGCATGTTCTCGGGCAGCTGCAGCGGGAGCGAGCGCACCATATCGCCGAACTCCTCCGCGAAATCGCGGAACTCGCGCGGATCGACCTTGCTCAGCTCGGCGAAACCCATGCCGCCGAAGCGGGCGAACAGCGTGCTCAGAGCCCGTTCGAGTTCGGCGGTGTCGGCGGAGGGCAGCAGCACGCCGATCTCCTGAGCCGCGGCGACGAGGCCGCGACTGTCACGCCCGGCGACCGCGATCAGGAGTGTGCGCAGCCCGTCGCGGAGACTCGCCGGGATCTCGGCCATCATGCCGAAGTCGATGAACGTGAGGCGGAATCCCGGCCCCGGCTCTCCGTCGATCGACGGCGCCGGAGTGACGAAGATGTTGCCCGGGTGGGGATCGGCGTGCACGAAGCTGTGCGTGAACACCTGGTCGAACATGACCTCGGCGAACACCGTGGCGACCTGCGCCGGGTCGATGCCGGCCGCGCGGAGGGCGTCGGTGTCGTTGATCTTGATGGCCGTGACATCCGACAGCGTGAGCACCCGACGGGTCGACCGCTCCCACACGATCTCCGGGGTATCGACGCGAGGGTCGTCGGCGAAGTTCTCGCGGAAGCGTTCGGCACTCGCCGCCTCGTGCAGGTAGTCGATCTCCTCGAGGCTGGTCTCGGCGAACTCCTCGACGAGCGCCGGGGCGTCCACCCGGTCGGCGACGATGCGCACGCGGGTCAACCAGCGAGCGACGCGCCGCAGCGCCGCGAGGTCGACGGCGACGATCTCGTCGATACCCGGCCGCTGCACCTTGACCACGACCGCTCCGAGACCGGTGTCGGCGGCGTCGAGGGCCGAGAGCCTGGCGCGGTGCACCTGCCCGAGCGAGGCGGCGGCGAGCGGCGTGTCGTCGAACCAGGCATACGCGCGCTCGAGAGGGATGCCCAGTTCGGCTTCGGCGAGAGCGCGGATCGCCGGCGTGGGCACGGGTGGGACCTCGTCCTGCAGCCCTTCGAGTTCCTTCGTGATCTCGGGCGGCAGCACATCGAGGCGCGACGACATGAACTGGCCGACCTTGATCATGAGCCCGCCGAGCTCGACCGCGAGCACATGGAAGCGCCGTGCGAAGGTCTGCATCCGCTGGCCACGGGTGCGCTCCGCGATCCTGCTCATCCCGAAACGCGGGAGGACGAGCTCGAACCACCAGATCTTGAGGAATTCCCGGCCCGCGAACGACAGGATGCGGCGGTACCTGGCGCGGTGAACGCCCTGTGCCGCAGCATCCGTCATCGCGTGGCTCCTTCGCAGGTCCCCGCTCGATGCCGCACTGCGCGGTCAGTCCTGCGCGAGGATCGAGTACAGCCTACGGCGGGCCTCGTCGAGGACCTCGATCGTCTGCTGCACCTGCTCGGGCGAACCGCTCCGGCCGACCTGGGCTGCGGCGGCGGCGAGGTCGACGCCCGCTTTCGGCAGAGCATTGAAACGGGCGCTGTCGCGGTGCCCGTCCTTGCCGGACGACGCCTCCCACGGAGCAGGGGTCTCGGAGTTCTCCTCGGACACGGCACGGCCGGCCTCGGTGAGGGAGTACGTCTTGCGACCGTTCTGCTCTTCGGCCTCGATGAGTCCTTCATCGGCGAGCAACTGCAGCGTGGGGTACACGGAACCGGCGCTCGGCTTCCAGGTGCCGCCGCTGCGCTCGGCGATCTCGTTGATGATCTGGTAACCGTGCATCGGCTTCTCGCCGAGCAGGGAGAGCACCGCCGCGCGAACATCGCCGCGGGCCATGCGCGAGCCGCCGGAGGGGCGGGACTCGAACGACTTGCGGAGCTGGTCCATGGCTTCGAAGATCGCGGATGCCGGGCCGCCGGGGCCCGTGCCGAAGCCGGATCCGCCGAAGAGTCCGCCGGGTCCGCCGTTGCTCCCGGGGCCGCCGTTGCCGCCGAACGGGTTGGAGGGGAATGCGTTGTTCATGATGACCTCCTGCTGTGGTGAACGATACTCAACGATATATCGTTCACCCTGAGGGTGGGGTGGGAGTTTCCGATGCGTCGACCCCGTGGATGACCCCCCATGTCTTCGTCTTCGCATCGATGAGAACGGGCAGCTCGGCGTTCGGCGCTGCACGCCCGGCGGCGATGCATCGGCGGTCGCCGCACGCGTGCACCAGGTACTCGCGGCCCTGCTCGGGCTCCGGAAGACGCAGCTGCAGCTGGTACCGCACAGCTTCGTCGGTCGTCTCGAACGCCCCGACGACCGGCAGCTCGACACGGACCCCCGACTCCTTCAGCGTGACGGTCTCGTCCGCGTTCACACTCGCGTTGATCCAGAGCCCGATCCCCAGCAGCACCATGAGCAGGCACCCGAAACCGAGGAGGGCCAGCTCCCACCACCACCCAGACAGTGAGGGGAAGCTCAGGGCGAAGCCGATCACTCCCGACGCGACCAGCAGGCCGGCCGTGATGCGCTGACCCCAGGCGCCGCGACGGCTCGTGAGATCCACCTGAGTCCAGTCGAGAGACGCCGCGTCGCGCATGGCACCCACTGTAGGGGCCGGGCCCCCGTCAGCGCGACGGCCGGTCAGCGCGAGGGGAGGGTGAGGATCTCCGCGCCGTGCTCGGTGATCGCGATCGTGTGCTCGCTGTGGGCCGCGCGGCATCCGGTCGCACTGCGCAGAGTCCACCCGTCCGCATCCGTGCGGAGTTCGTCGGTGTCGGCCATGACCCAGGGCTCGAGGGCGAGCAGGAGCCCCGGGCGGAGCGTGTAACCGCGGCCCGGACGCCCATCGTTCGCTACGTGCGGATCCTGATGCATGGTGGAGCCGATGCCGTGGCCGCCGAACTCGAGGTTGATCGGGTAGCCCTCGGCACTCAGGACCGAGCCGATCGCGTGCGACAGGTCGCCGATGCGCGCACCCGGGCGTGCGGCGGCGATGGCTGCGGCGAGCGCGCGCTCGGTCGTCGCGATCATCGCGAGGTCTTCGACTGCGGGGCTATCGCCGACCACGAAGCTGACGGCGGCATCGGCGGAGACTCCACGGAGCGTGAGGGCCAGGTCGAGCGTGAGCAGGTCGCCGTCGGTGAGTCGATAGTCGTGAGGCATGCCGTGCAGAACGGCGTCGTTCACAGCCGTGCAGACGTAGTGCCCGAAGGGGCCCCGCCCGAACGACGGCGCGTAGTCGACGTAGCAGGATTCGGCGCCGGCCTCCTCGATCATCTCGCGGGTCCATCGGTCGAGGTCGAGCAGGTTCACGCCGACCTCGGCGCGGGTCTTCAGCGCCTGCAGGATGTCGCCGACGAGCGCACCGGCGGCCCTGGCGCGGACGAGCTCCTCGGCGTTCAGGATCTCGATCATGGGTGTTCCTCCGTGTCGTTCGATGCGGCTTCGCTGATCCAATAACTATCCCGGTAATACTATCCCGGTATTAGAATGGGCGTCATGATGGTCCGCATGCCTCTGAGCCCGGCCGACGTCGAACGCGGCGAGCGTCTAGGAGCGTTGCTGCGCCGCGCACGCGGTGAACGATCGATGCTGGCGGTCGCGCTGGATGCGGGCATCTCCCCCGAGACGCTGCGAAAGATCGAGTCCGGCCGCGTGGCCACGCCGGCCTTCTCGACCATCGCGGCAGTGGCGGATGTGCTGTGCCTCTCGTTGGATGCGGTGTGGACCGAGGTCGGCTCGCGCTCTGCAGACTCGGGCGCGCAGCGAATCGCCTCCTGAGCTCCGGATGAGCACGGGCTTTCGTCCCCTCCTCTGCTCCAATTCTCCGTCGCGGCCGCCCGTCGTTCGATCCCCCTTCCTCGTGTCGCGTGAACCGCGCACACGCCCGGCCGTCGCGCAAGCCCGGTGACGCACACAGGAAGTCGTGTTTAGCTCGGGGGATTGTCGACTTGGGGGAGTGAGACGTTTGTCACAGAGTGATCGGCCGGAGAAGAGCAAGGCATCCGCGGACAACATCCGCGTGAGTGTGATCGTCCCGGTGTACCGGCCCGGGCCCTCGTTCGACGACCTCATCGCGTCGCTCGATCGACAGACCCTCGGCACAGCCTCGCTCGAGGTGCTCCTGTGCGACGACGGCTCGGGCGAGCCCACCGGTGCACGTCTGGCAGCCATCGCCCGCGACCGCCCCCATGTGCGGGTGCTGTCGCTGGAGCACTCCGGCTGGCCCGGCATGCCTCGCAACCACGGCGTCGACGCTGCTCGCGGAACGTATGTGCAGTTCGTCGACCAGGACGACTACCTGTTCGACGGTGCGCTCGAGAAGCTGTGCGATTATGCCGACCAGCACTCGTCCGATGTGATCGTGGGCAAGGAGGTGGGCATCGGCCGTCGTCTGCCGAGCCGGATCTTCAGCCACGACGTCCCCGACGCGGTCCTCGGAACCGACCCGCTCCTGGAGATGCTCACCCCGCACAAGATGTTCCGCACCTCCTTCCTTCGGGCGAACGGCATCCGCTTCCCCGAAGGAAAGGTGCGCCTCGAGGATCACCTGTTCGTGATGCAGGCGTACTTCGCCGCGTCGACGATCTCGATCCTCGCGAGCGAACCCTGCTACGCCTGGGTCAAAGAACCGGGCAGCGCGAGCTCTTCTCGCATCGACCCGGAATCTTACTTCCCCCATCTCGAGACGGTGCTCGACCTCGTCGAGGCGCACACCGAGCCCGGAAAGCTACGCGACCGGCTTTTGCGGCACTGGTTCCGCGGCAAGATCCTGAAGCGGCTCTCCGGTCGACAGATGGCCCGCTATCCGGACGACTACCGCGACCGCCTGCTCGACGTCGTCACTCCCCTGGTGCAGAAGAAGTTCGGGCCGGGCGTCGATGCCGGTCTCGGCCTGCCGCATCGGATCCGCGCGAGCCTGCTCCGGGCCGATCGACGCGAAGACCTGTTGGCGCTTGCGCAGTTCGAGGCCGGGATCACCTGTCACGCGGCGGTGACCGAGGCACGCTGGTCTCGTGGAGGCGGCCTGCACCTGACGCTGCGCGTGACCCTCACGAGCGAAGGGCATGATGCCTTCGTCTTCGAAACCACGGTCGTCGAAGTTCCTGTGGCGGAATCCCCCGACCCGGACCCCCGGGCATCCGTCTCCCAGAACTCCGTCCCCCGGAACTCCGTCTCCAAGAAGAAGAAGGTGACGCGCCTGACCTCGCTTCCCGTCTCGACGATCGACGGCCTTCCGGAGACGCTTCTCGTCGCCGACCGCGAGCTTCGCAATGATCGGGTCGACCTCTTCCTCACCGACGGTGAGACCGGTGCCGAGCGCCGCATCGGAGGCCGCCACCCTCGCAACCTCGACGCCGCCCGCGTATCGATCGACCCTGTGAGGGTCTTCGGCCCGGACGACGAATCGCGTGGAGGCGCTCTGACCGTGAAGGTCCGGCGCGCGGGATGGACCTTCGAGACGCCACTCGTCGCCGCCCCGGCGGTGCTCGCCCGCGCGGGAAAGTCGCCCCTGCTTGCCGGCCGAAGCTGCACGCTCGCGGCCGGGGATGACGGCACGGTCGAGCTTCGCCGCGAATGGCCGGGCGGTCGCGTCAAGGACTTCGCCGGACGCGCTGTCCGTCGGGTCCGAGCACTCGCGCGGCGCCGCTGACACCACCCCACTCCGGCGCTCTCCTTCACCATCCCCGCATCGGCGTGCCTGCCCGCCACCAGCCCTGCCCGCCGTCAGCCCTGCCCGCCACCAGCCCTGCCCGCCACCAGCGGAGTCACCGCAGAGCCGCTCGTGCGACGACGCGCATCGCTGGAGTGATCGAGCCGAACGCTCCCGGCGATGAGAGTGCGCACAGGATCTCGATCACCCGCCCCGCCGCGTCTCGGTGATCGAAACGGCGGTCCGCACCGTCCTCCTGACGCGATCGCAGCGACCATTCGAAGCCCCATGCTCCGCCTCGTCGCCCCTCCGCTACGGCCGCCTCACCGCGTTCGATGAACTCGGAGAGCTCATCGAACGTCGCGGCCGAGCCATCGGCGACGGCCAGCAGCGCCAGGGTGACCGTGCGCGGCTGCCCGCTGGGGAACATCCCTTCTCTTCCGATCGCGCGGACGGCCTCGACGATCCGCGCGAATGCACGCAGCTCGCCCTTCGCCAGCGCCTGCCCGCGGTGCGTGACCACGACGCGCCTGCGAAATCGGCGGACCGCCTTCGTGCGACGCGCGAGCAGCACCAGGGTCTCCGCGGGGTCGGGCCGGCCGGGAGGCGCCGCGTCCGGCCACCCGAGGGCCTCGACGGCGCGGGCTGCGACCGGGCGAGGCAGCCATCCGTCCGCCGGATCCTGCTCGACCCCATCGACACCGATCTGCGCCACCAGCGCCCGCACACCCTCCGTCACGGTCTCCACCGTCGTCGAGTCAGCCATCACCGAACCAGCCGTCACCGAATCACCCGTCACCGAATCGGGCGGTGCGGCGTCGATCAGCCCTGTGTCTTCGAGGTGCGCGAGAAGAGCCAGTCGACGCACCGGACTCAACGACTCGCACAGCGACGCCAGCGGTGAGGGGTCGCGCAGGGCGTCGCCGACCACTCCCCCCATCGACGGGTCGAGGCGCGGCTGCACCAGGCCGAAGCGCTGTGCGAGCTCGAACTCCACATGCTCCGCCCGGAACGGCGGTCGTCGCGTCTGCCAATCCCCCGGAACCCGCTCATCCTCGTCAGCAGGGCCCGCATCGACGACGGTGACCCGCGGATCGCCCATACGGGTCTCGAACGGACCGGTGATCGTCACGTCGACCGACTCGGCGACGCCGGGGATCGACACCTGCTGCGTGCGACATCGCCAGGGCAGGAGATCGATGAGGGGTGGCGGGTCGGATTCCTCCTCGCTCTCCGGGACGTCGGGTTCGCGCCCGAGACTGAGGCGGTACGCCTCCACGACCCAGTAGGAGGGGGCGTCGCGTGGCACGCGGATGACTCGGGTGAGTTCAGGACGATCGGCGACAGACAACCCGACGTGAAGGGCCCACGTCACGTGCACATGCTCAGAGAGGTTCATCCGCGCAACGCTAGAGCGCCGCCGCCTGCACTCCCCGCCCCGGAAGCACGAGGTGTCGACAACTCGTCGAACACGGAGGCTGTGCAGGAGAGCCGCAACGACGAGCAGCCGCGTGGCCGCACGCGGTCTATCGTTCGGCGAGCAGTTCCACGAGACGCGCCGCCTCGCCCTCCGGCATCCGGTACCCGTGCTCCGTTGCCGGGTAGACGCCAGCGCGCACCTCGGCCGTATACGCCTCGACACCCGTGATCGCGGCAGCGCGCAGATCGGCGTAGCGCTTCACGAACTTGGCCGCCCCGCCGTCGTAGAGACCGAGCAGGTCGTGGAAGACGAGTACCTGCCCATCGGCATCCGCACCGGCGCCGATGCCGATCACCGGGATGTCGAGCCGCGGCACGAGGGCAGCGGTCACCTCGGAGGGCACCGCCTCGACCACGAGCATCGAGCACCCGGCCGCCTGCAGCGCGAGGGCGTCGTCGATCACGGTCAGCGCGGTCTCGGCGGTGCGCCCCTGAGCACGGTATCCACCGAGCGCGGTGGCGGTCTGCGGCGTGAGCCCGACATGTCCGACGACCGGGATCCCCGCCTGCACGAGCGCACGCGCCCGGTCGACGGTCGTGCCGCCACGTTCGATCTTGACGAGGTCGCAGCCGGCCTCTTTGACGAAGCGCTGCGCGGTCGCGATGGCGATCTCGTCGGAGGCCTCGTACGATCCGAACGGCAGATCGCCGACGAGCAGCGGAGCAGTGAGTCCGCGCCTCACCGCCGCGGTCAGCATGAGCATCTCGTCGATCGTGACCGGCACCGTGCTGTCGTAGCCGAGCACGGTCATCGCCGCGGAGTCGCCCACGAGCACGACATCGACGCCGGCGGCCTCGACGATCTGCGCACTCGGGTGGTCGTAGGCGGTGACCATGACGATGGGTTCACGAGCCGACCTTTTCGCGGCGAGGGTCGCGAGGGTGACGCGGGGGCGGGGATCGGCGTGAGCACTCATGCGCGAGTCTCCGTATCGGTGGGGTTCGTGTCGATGGAGTCCGAGGCATCGGCGACGCGCAGGACGTGGTTGTCGATCAGACGGGCAGCGCCCACGTGCGCGGCGACCGCGAGAAGGGCGTCACGGTCGACACGAGCGAGGGGGCGGAGCGTCTCGGCGTCTCGGAGTTCGAGGTACTCGGGGTCGATCTCCGCCTCGCCGAGCACGTCGCGCGCGGCGGAGAGGATGCTGCCCGCGTCGCGGTCACCCGCCTCGAGTATCGCGAGCCCGGCGTCGAGGGCGCGGTTCAGCGCCACCGCCTGTGCACGAGCGGCGGAGTCGAGGTAGACGTTCCGCGAGCTCATGGCGAGTCCGTCCGCCTCCCGCACGATGGGACACGCCACGATCCGCACATCGAGATCGAGGTCGCGCACCACGCGGCGCACGACGAGCACCTGCTGCGCATCCTTCTGCCCGAAGTAGGCGGTGTCGGGACGGACGATGCCGAACAGCTTCGTGACGACCGTGGCGACGCCGTCGAAGTGGTGCGCCCCACGGCTCGCGCCGTCGAGAACGTCGGTGAGACCTGCGACGTGGATGTTCGTCGCGAACCCGTCGGGATAGATCTCGGACGCGTCCGGAGCGAAGAGGATGTCGACCCCCTCGGCTTCGGCGAGCGCGGCATCGCGAGCCTCATCGCGCGGATACGCACCGAGGTCTTCGGTGGCGCTGAACTGGGTCGGGTTGACGAAGAGCGAGACGACGACGAGGTCAGATCCTTCGCGCGCGGTGCGCATGAGGGAGAGATGACCGTCGTGGAAGGCGCCCATGGTGGGAACGAGGCCGACCGTCTTGCTCTCGGATCTGGCGTCGCGGATCGCGGCCCGGACCTCGGGGATCGTGCGGAGGATTCTCATGCGGATGCCTCCTCGGTTTTCGTGATGAGGGTGGTGGCAGCAGGGCGTGCGGCGATCGCACGGGTGGCTGCAGCGAGCGCGTCGAACAGATCGGAGAGATCGAGCTCTTCGGCGGCAACGCGTTGACGCGCGACCGTCGCCTCGTCGCCGCGGGCGATGGGTCCGGTCAGGACAGGTGCCGCGCCGTTCGTCGCCCAGTTCTCGACCGTCCGGCGGACCAGCGGGGCCAGGAGCGCCCGTGCTTCGTCGTGGGGGATGCCTGCCGCCGAGGCCAGGCCTTCCGCGGCGTCGAGCACGGTGAGGATGAAGTTCGAGGCGTAGGACGCGGCCGCGTGATAGCTCGCGCGCTGCGCGTCGTCGACCGCGAAGGGACGCGCGCCGAGGGCGACGGCGAGCTGCTCCCCGATTTGACGCGCTTCTGGTGTGCGGCCGGCGATCGCGGCACCGATGCCACGGAACGCCTCGGGGCCCTCCGCGCCGGTGAAGGTCTGCAGCGGATGGAGGCTGAAGTCCACATCCGTGAGCGCAGTCGCGCCGGAGACATGTCCGAGGAAGCGCGTGTGGGACCGGGCGACGGCCGCAGCCTCGGCAATGACCGCATCAGGGACGCACAGGAGCACGATGTCCGCATCCGGGATCCGTCCGTCGCGTCCGATCGGGCCGAGCACCTCGATCTCCGCCGCCCGCAGAGCCCGCACGAGTACGCGTCCGAGACGGCCGGCGCCGACGATGGCGATGGTCGTCCCTGGTGCGAGAGAGGCGGATGTGTGCATGTCGATTCCCGGGCCGGATCACGCGGTTCGGGTGCCAGAAGTATCCGCCTCGCGCAGCATTCGATCCAAATCGGGGAGCATAACGACAACACTTTCACGGATAAGGGTTGTTCATCTGCGCGATCAATTCGCTCGAAGATTGACTTTTCGCCTTCCGTGGGATCGACGGCCCCAGAGGCACAGGAAGAGCGATCGCTACTTCCGGCTCCTTCGTCTCATGACGATGGAGATGGCACTGAGCACCGCGAGAAAGATCAGCGTGAACCACATGATTTCCACGGTTCCACCATACGCACGCCTCTCAATCGCGCGGCACCGAGTCGAGCAACCCGGGGAAGAGCGCGTCGAGATCGTCGCGCCGCAGCGTCAGCATCCGGCCGATCCCTGCCGTTCTATCTCGTCGCGGCTGCCGCGACGGGCATGGGATTCGGCACGGCGTTCTCGGGCGTCGTGGCGTCGCTGGCACCGCGGATCCCGGCGACGCAGCGCGCCGACACGTTCGCCGTGATCTACCTGCTGGCGTACCTCGCGTTCGGAGTACCGGCGGTCACCGCCGGCTCGCTGGTCGGGATCGTCGGCCTCGAAACGGTGTGCGTGGGGTACGGGATCGTCGTGATCGCCCTGGCCGGGATCGCCTTCGCGCTGCGTATGCGCCGCGCGGCATAGAGGCTCGGGCGCCGCTCAGCGCACGACGAGCTCGGGGGCGATCAGTGCGTGTGCCGACCCCGCCTGCAGGGTGCGCGGGGCGACGATCTCGCCCGTCGGACCCATGAGGAGTTCGAGGACCGCCGTCGCCACGTCCTCCGGACGCTGCTCGACACTCGAGAAGCCCAGCGCCTCGGCGGTCGGCGTGTTGTCGAAGCCGATCACCGGCAGCGAGAGCCCCGCGGCGGCGACCGCCAGCAGCGCGCCGACCGCGAGCGAGTCGCTGGCGCACACCAGGGCATCCGGTGCCCGCCCCGCGGCGAGCGCCGCATCGACGACGGCGCGGGCGAACGGAACCCCCTCCTCCGCCGTCAACCGCGCGCCCTGGGCTCCCGCCGCGGCCATCGCCTCGCGCCAGCCGCGCTCCCGGTCGTCACCCGTGCCCGATCCCGTCGGCCATCCGAGGAACGCGACCCTGCTGCCGCGGGTCAGCGCGTGCTCGGTCGCGGCGCGCGTTCCCGCGGCGCCGTCGACATCGACCCAGAGGTGGCGCGGGTCGGCGATGTCGTCCTCCCCCCACGGCCGACCGAACGAGATGAAGGGCAGCCCGTCCTGATCGAGGCTGCGCACGCGCGGATCGTCGCGCGAGGTGCCGGTGATGATCGCAGCGTCGATCTCCGACCCCTCCCAGAGCTCCGACAGTCTCTGGATCTCTTCTTCCCGGGTGCGTGCGGCATAGACGAGCATCCGCATCCCCCGCTCGCTCGCGCGCTCGGTGATCGCGTGCACGAAGCGGTCGAGGACGACGCCGGAGATCCCGCCGAGGTACGGATCGAGGCGGATGCCGATCGTCGAGCTGCGCCGCAACCGCAGCTGTCGCGCGGCCGCGTGACGTCGGTAGCCGAGCTCGTGGATCGCCGCGATGACACGCTCTCTGGTCGCCGGGCGGACGATGTCGGGAGTGTTGAGCACGTTCGAGACCGTCTGCCGGGAGACGCCCGCGCGCTCGGCGACGTCTTCGACGGTCGGCGCCTTCGCCATCGCACCTCCTCGTTCACGCCCGGGTTGACACTTCCCGCGACTCCCGCTTAGCCTATTCCACGCAGAGTTTGATCGTTCAAATTTCTGCGACGAACCCGCACGGTCCTCCCGAGGCCGTCGCCCGCAGTGACTCATCAAAGGAGAGAGACCATGACACGGCACACCACTCGCGCAGTCCTCGGCACCGGGGCGGTGCTGCTCACGAGCGCGCTCGTGCTCACCGGCTGCGGCTCCGGTTTCGCCGGAGACGACACCAAGGCCGACGGCGAGGGGCTCACCTCCTCCGACGACGCGCTCACGGTGCTGATCGGCTCGTCCGGTGACGCCGAGACATCCGCTGTGCAGTCCGCCGTCGACGCCTGGTCGGCCGAATCCGGCATCAAGGCGAAGGTGCAGACCGCGACCAACCTCGACCAGGAGCTGTCGCAGGGCTTCGCCGCCGGCGACCCGGCCGACCTGTTCTACCTCTCCGCCGACCAGGCTTCGGGCTACGCGGCCAACGGATCGCTCAAGGCCTACGGCGACGAACTCGCCAACAAGGACGACTTCTACCCGTCGCTCGTCGAGAACTTCACGGTCGACGGCACGTTCTACTGCGCGCCCAAGGACTTCTCCACCCTGTCGCTCATCATCAACACGCAGATGTGGACCGACGCCGGGCTCACCGACGCCGACCTCCCGAAGACCTGGGACGACCTCGCCGCGGTGGCGCAGAAGCTCACGACCGCGGATCACGTCGGTCTCGCCTTCGGCGCCGAGTACCAGCGCGTGGGCGTTTTCATGGCACAGGCGGGCGGCGGTCTCGTCGACGACGGCACGGTCATCGCCGACGATGCCGCCAACGTCGAGGCCCTGGACTACGTGAAGTCGCACCTCGTCGACGGCACGTTCGCGTACGCCAAGGATGTCGGGGCCGGATGGGGCGGCGAAGCGCTCGGCAAGCAGTCCGCCGCCATGGTGATCGAGGGCAACTGGATCACCGGAGCGCTCTCGAACGACTACAGCAGCCTGCAGTACACGGTCGCCGAGCTTCCCGAGGGCGCCGCCGGCAAGGGCACGCTGCAGTTCACGAACTGCTGGGGCATGGCTGCCGACAGCCCGAACCAGCAGGCCGCCCTCGACCTGGTCGAATACCTGACGAGCGCCGACAGCCAGCTCGCCTTCTCGAAGGCATTCGGTCCGATGCCGTCCATCAAGTCCGCCGCCGCGGACTGGACCTCGGCGAACCCCGAGCTGGAGCCGTTCCTCGCAGGCGCGGAGTACGCGCAGTTCCCGCCGAACCAGGCCGGGACCGCCGACGTCATCGCCGACTTCAACTCGCAGCTCGAGTCGCTGAAGACGTCCGACCCGAAGACGATCCTCGACTCCGTCCAGTCGAACCTCGAAGCGGTCGTCAAGTAGCCATGGCGATCAAGGCAGCGCCTCGCCGCGGCAGGGCCTCCGGGCTCCGCCGCGGCGAGGCGGCAGCCGGATGGCTGTTCACGGCGCCGGTGATCGTGATCCTCGGCGTCTTCCTCCTCATCCCCGTCCTCATGGCGCTCTGGGTGAGCGTCTCGGACTGGGGCGGTCGCGGCAGCCCCCTCTCCGGCTCGGTCTCGTTCGTCGGCGCCGACAACTTCGCCGCCGTCCTCACCGACGGCGGTCTCGCGACCAAGGATTTCGGCACATCGCTGCGCAACAACGCCTGGTACGTGCTGCTCGTCGTCCCGCTGCAGACCGCGCTCGCACTGTTCCTCGCGATCCTCGTGAACCGCGCCATGCTCCGTGGCCGGGGATTCTTCCGCACCGCCTATTACTTCCCCTCCGTGACCAGCACCGTCGCGATCACCGTGCTGTGGATGTTCCTCTTCACCTCGAGCGGAGCCGTCAACGATGTGCTCTCCTGGTTCGGCATCAACGGCCCCAACTGGTTCAACGATCCACGCGGCATCCTGCATCTGGCGCTCGGCACGGTCGGCGTCGATGCCGGCCCCGCGGCCCTCACCCAGGGCGGCGCGCTCGGAGTGTCGTGGTGGGAATGGCTCGCCGGCCCCTCCGTCGCGATGAGCGCGTACATCCTGATGGCGATCTTCACGACCTCCGGAACGTTCATGCTCATCTTCCTCGCCGGTCTCCAGAACCTCGGCGCCGACGTCGACGAAGCCGCGATGATGGACGGCGCGAACGGCTGGCAGCGGTTCTGGCGCATCACGCTGCCCCAGCTGCGCCCGACCCTGTTCACCGTGCTCACCCTCGGCCTCATCGGCTGCTGGCAGGTGTTCGACCAGATCTACACGGGCACCAGGGGAGCACCGAGCAAGACCACGCTCACCCCGGCCTACCTCTCGTACCAGACCGCGTTCCAGAACCAGGAGTGGGGGCAGGGTGCCGCCATCGCGTTCATCCTGTTCGTCATCATCGTGATCTTCACGCTCCTGCAGCGATGGGTGCTGCGTGATCGGCCGGTCTCGAAGCGTCGCATCCGCGCGTACGCGTCATCGTCCTCGTACGCGTCATCGCCCCCGTCGAAGGGAGCCTCGTCATGAGGCGGCTCTCGTCGAAGCAGCTGACCTGGCAGATCGCGCTCTACGCGCTGCTGATCATCCTCGCGGTCATCTACATCTATCCCTTCCTGATCCAGGTCGCGACGAGCTTCAAGACCGATGAGGATGCCGCGTCCAGCGGGATCACGCTCATCCCCGACGTATGGACGTTCGCCGCGTACGAGCGCCTGTTCCGCAACTCCGACTTCCCCTCGTGGTTCGTGAACAGCGCGATCGTGACGATCTTCGTCACGGCCGGGCGCGTGTTCTTCAACTCGCTCGCCGGGTACGCACTGGCTCGACTCCGCTTCCGCGGGCGGGGTGTCGTCTTCGCCGCGCTGGTCGCCGTGATGTCGGTGCCGACCGTCGTGCTGCTGATCCCCAAGTTCCTCGTGATCAACCAGCTCGGCATCTTCAACTCGTATGCCGGGATGATCCTGCCGCTGCTCGTCGACGCGGCAGGGGTGTTCATCATGAAGAACTTCTTCGAGTCGATCCCCGAGTCGGTCGAGGAGCAGGCCCGCATCGACGGTGCCGGCACGTTCCGGTTGTTCTGGTCGGTGGTGCTGCCGATGGCGACGCCGGCGCTCGTGACGATCGTGATCCTGTCGTTCCAGGGCTCCTGGAACGAGCTCAGCCACTTCATCGTGTCCACCAACGACCCCGCCCTGACGACCCTGACCAAGGGCGTCGCATCCCTGGCCAGCGGCGGACTCAGCCAGGGCACCCAGTACCCGCTCAAGCTGGCGGCCGCACTCATCATGACGATCCCCGTCGCCGTGATGTTCTTCGTCTTCCAGCGCCGCATCATGAACTCCACAGAAGGAGCCGTCAAGGAATGACCCCCACCCCGCCCCTCCAGCCGCTGCTGGACGACGCCGTGATCATGCTCGAGGCACCGACCCAGGCATGGTCCGACGATGTCGGCCGCATGGGCACCGCTCCGATCCACGGCATCTACCACGGCGACGTGCGACACATCCGGAGCATCGAGACCACGGTCGACGGCACCGCGCTCGAATCCATCGGATGCACGTCGCCGGTGCCGCAGCAGGCGCTCCTGACGGATCTGCTCCGCGGGCTCGACGACGAATCGGCCGATCCGAAGGTGCGGATGGATCGCGACCGGCGGGTCGCCGCCGGTGCCTTCTCCGAGCGGATCACGGTCGCGTCGCACCTCGGCACCCCGGTTCCGATGACCCTCACCGTGCGCATGGTCCCGGACTTCGCGCCGATGCAGCAGGTCAAGGCCGGGCTCGCCGCCGATGCGGCCTGGACCTGGGACGGATCCGTCTGCCGCGCGGGAGAGGCGTCGTTCGCGCTCACCGCCCCCGAGGCCACGGTGGCCGAGGACGGAGACGCCCTGGTGCTGCGGTGGGATGTGGTGGTCCCACCGCGAGGCTCTGCCGCCATGGTCTGGACGGTTGACCTCGACGACCCCTCCCTCGTCGTCACCGCCGCGCTGTCGTCGCGCGCGCCGCAGCCGACCGTTCCCGCCGACTCGCGCGCGGCGCGCTGGATGGAGCAGGCAACCGCGGATCTCTCCGCGCTCCGCCTCGCCCTGCCCGCGCACCCGGAGGACGCGTTCTACGCCGCCGGAGCGCCCTGGTTCTTCACGCTGTTCGGACGGGACTCGCTCTGGGCCGCACGGCTCGCGCTCGCGATCGACCCCGACATGGCGGCCTCCACCCTGCGCGTGCTGGCGCGCCTGCAGGGCACCGCGCACGATGCGTCGACGGCCGAGGCACCAGGCAAGATCGCGCACGAGCTGCGGAGCGGCGCCCTCTCGCTGCCCAACGAGGGCGTGCATCTGCCGCCGCTGTACTACGGCACCGTCGACGCGACTCCGCTCTGGGTCTGCCTGCTCGCCGACGCCCATGCCGAGGGGATGTCCGAGCGCGAGGTGCGGGCATTGCTCCCGGCTCTTCGGGCGGCGCTCACCTGGATGACGGTGCACGGCGACGCGTCAGGCAGCGGCTTCATCGACTATGCGGACGAGTCGGGCCACGGCCTCGCGAACCAGGGGTGGAAGGACTCGGGCGACTCGATCCAGTGGCGCGACGGGCGCCTGGCCAAGGGCCCCATCGCCCTGAGCGAGGTGCAGGGCTACGCCTACGAAGCCGCCATCCGTGGTGCCGACCTGCTCGACACGTTCGGTGAACCCGGCGCGGCCGAGCTCCGGACGTGGGCCGCAGACCTGCGCGAACGCTTCCGCGCCGCCTACTGGGTGACCACGCCCGAGGGCCGCTACCCGGCCATCGCCCTCGACGCGCACGGCGCCCCCGTCGACACCCTCACGAGCAACATCGGACACCTGATCGGAACCGGCATCCTCGACCCGGAGGAGGAACAGGCCTGTGCGGCCCTGTTGACCGCACCGAGCATGTCGAGCGGCTACGGCATCCGCACGATGTCGACCGGAGCCGCCGGCTACTGGCCGCTGAGCTATCACGGGGGCAGCGTCTGGGCACATGACACCGCGATCGCCGTGCACGGCATGATGCGCGCCGGGCTCGACACCGACGCGCGGATGGTCGCCGAGCAGCTGCTCGACCTCGCGGAGGGCTTCGAGTACCGCGTTCCCGAGCTGCACGCGGGCGATGCCCTCGTTCCCGGTGGCGCGCCCCTTCCCTATCCCGCGGCCTGCCGCCCGCAGGCATGGTCGGCCGCAGCCGCGGTCGTCGTCGCGCAGGCTCTGGACTGAAGCGGGTCGATCGGCTGAGCGGGTCGATCGGCTGAGCGTTCGGCGGTTGGGCGGTCGGCGGTTGGGCGGCCGGCGGGGGTTCGGCCTCAGCCGATCGTCCGGCCGTCCTTCCAGACGGTGCGCACGAGCGGCACTCCCGGACGGTAGGCGAGGTGGATGCGCGTCGGTGCGTCCAGCAGCACGAGGTCGGCGCTGGCACCGGGCGCGATCATGCCGATGTCGTCCCGACGCAGCGCCTTCGCGCCGCCGGCGGTCGCCGCCCACACGGCTTCGGCCGGGGTCATCCCCATGTCGCGCACGGCGACCGCGATGCAGAAGGGCATCGATGAGGTGAAGCTCGAGCCCGGGTTCGTGTCGCACGCCAGCGCCACGGTCACTCCTGCGTCGATCAGACGGCGCGCGTCCGGATACGGCTGCCGCGTCGAGAACTCGACTCCCGGCAGCAGCGTGAGCACGGTGTCGGAGCCGGCGAGGGCATCGATGTCGGCATCCGTCAGGTACGTGCCGTGGTCGATGGATGCCGCGCCGAGCTCGACGGCCAGCCGCACGCCCTCGCCCGGGCCGAGCTGGCTCGCGTGCACGCGGGGCGCGAGTCCGCGCGCGATGCCAGCCTCCAGCACGCGCCGCGACTGCGCCACCGTGAACGCACCGGTCTCGCAGAAGACGTCGATCCACTTCGCGTGCGCAGCGCAGGCGTCGAGCATGGGACCCGTGACCAGATCGACGTACTCGTCGGCGCGGTCGGCGTACTCCGCCGGGACGACGTGCGCCCCGAGGAATGTCACCTCGGGCGTCACCTCGGCGGCCAGGCGCACCAGGCGCTCCTCGTCGGCGACGCTCAGCCCGTAGCCGCTCTTGATCTCGACCGTCGTGGTGCCCTGTGCGAGCATCTCGTCGAGGAAGCCCCGCAGACGTGCGCGCAGCTCGTCATCGCTCGCGGCGCGGGTGGCGGCGACGGTGGAGCGGATGCCGCCCGCGGCGTACTTCTGCCCCGCCATGCGCGCCTCGAACTCGGCCGCGCGGTCGCCCCCGAAGACGAGGTGGCTGTGGCTGTCGACGAAGCCCGGGATCACCGCGCGACCCCCGGCGTCCACGACCTCGTCGGCGGTCGGCGCCTCCGCGGCGGCGCCGACCCACGCGACCCGCCCGCCCTCGATCAGCACCGCGGCATCGGTCAGGGTTCCGGTGATGTCGTCACCCGTAGTGACGTTCGTGGTCAGTTCCGCGATGTTCGTGATGAGCGTTGCCATGTCCTGAGCCTCTCAGAGCATCGGCACCTTGAGGCCGCGCTCGCGGGCGACCTCGCGGGCGTGCTCGTAACCGGCGTCCACGTGACGCATCACGCCGGTACCCGGGTCGTTCGTCAGCACGCGCTCCAGCTTCTCGGCCGCGAGTTCCGTGCCGTCGGCGACGGTGACCTGACCGGCGTGGATGGAGCGGCCGATGCCGACACCGCCGCCGTGGTGCAGCGACACCCACGAGGCGCCGGAGGCCGTGTTGAGCAGGGCGTTCAGCAGCGGCCAGTCGGCGATCGCGTCGGAGCCGTCCTTCATCGCCTCGGTCTCGCGGTACGGCGATGCCACAGAGCCGGAGTCGAGGTGGTCGCGACCGATCACGATCGGAGCTGACAGCTCGCCCGACGCGACCATCTCGTTGAACTTGAGTCCGGCGAGGTGGCGCTCCTTGTAGCCGAGCCAGCAGATGCGGGCGGGCAGCCCCTCGAAGTGCACCTTCTCGCCAGCCTTCTCGAGCCAGCGGTGCAGGGCGGCGTCTTCGGGGAAGAGCTCGGCGATCGCGCGGTCGGTCTTGTAGATGTCTTCCGGGTCGCCGGAGAGTGCTGCCCAGCGGAACGGTCCACGTCCTTCCTCGAACTGCGGGCGGATGTACGCCGGCACGAATCCGGGGAACTCGAACGCGCGGTCGAAGCCGCCCAGCTGCGCCTCGGCGCGGATCGAGTTGCCGTAGTCGAACACCGCGGCCCCCGCGTCCTGGAAAGCCACCATCGCCTCGACATGAGCGGCCATCGACGCACGCGAGCGGCGGGTGAACTCCTCGGGGTCGCGCTCGGCTTCCGCCTTCCAGTCCGCCACGGCGATGCCGAGCGGGAGGTAGGCGAGCGGGTCGTGGGCGCTGGTCTGGTCGGTCACGATGTCGATCGGCACACCGCGACGCCGCAGCTCGGGGAACACCTCGGCCGCGTTGCCGACCACGCCGACCGAGAGGGCGTCGCCCGCCTCCTTGGCGGCGACCACGCGGGCGACGGCCGCGTCGAGGTCGGTCGTGTACTCGTCGAGGTAGCCGTGCTCCACGCGCCGGATGAGACGGGACTCGTCGACGTCGACGATCAGCACCACCCCGTCGTTCATGGTCACGGCCAGCGGCTGGGCACCGCCCATTCCGCCGGCTCCGCCCGTGAGGGTGAGCGTGCCACGGAGCGAGTCACGGCCGAGCGAGCGGGCGACGGCGGCGAACGTCTCGTAGGTGCCCTGCAGGATGCCCTGCGTGCCGATGTAGATCCAGGATCCGGCGGTCATCTGCCCGTACATGATGAGGCCGAGCTCTTCGAGCTTGCGGAACTCCGGCCAGGTCGCCCAGTCGCCCACCAGGTTCGAGTTGGCGATGAGTACGCGCGGTGCCCACTCGTGCGTGCGGAAGACGCCGACCGGCTTGCCCGACTGCACCAGCAAGGTCTCGTCGGGCTCGAGCTCGTCGAGGGTGCGCACGATCGCGTCGTATGCGTCCCAGCTGCGGGCGGCCTTGCCGGTGCCGCCGTAGACCACCAGGTCTTCGGGGTGCTCGGCCACCTCGGGGTCGAGGTTGTTCATCAGCATGCGCTTGGCGGCTTCCGCGCCCCAGCTCTTCGCGGTCCGCTGGTTGCCCCGGGCGGCCCGGACGACGCGGGGTCCGGAGACCGGAGCGGCGGATGCGGTGGTGTCGGATGCGGTGGTGTCGGATGCGGTGGACTCAGCCATGAGCGTGCTCCTTTGCGATGCGGGCGACGTCGCCCGACTGGACGAGGGCGGTGACGGCTTCCATCTCCGGCGAGAGGAAGCGGTCGGGTCCGGGGCCGTCGGCCACGGTGCGGACCAGGTCGCGCACGGCTCCGGTCGCGGGTCCGGCCTGCAGCGGGGCGCGCAGGTCGAGGGCGCGGGCGCCGGTGAGGATCTCGATCGCGAGCACGCGGCCGAGGCCGTCGATCGCCCGGCGCAGTTTGCGGGCGGCCGCCCATCCCATCGAGACGTGATCCTCCTGCATGGCCGAGGAGGGGATCGAGTCGACGGATGCCGGCACCGCGAGGCGCTTGAGCTCGGAGACGATCCCGGCGGCCGCGTACTGCGCGATCATGAGGCCGGAGTCGACTCCGACCTCGTCCGCGAGGAAGGGAGGAAGCCCGTGGCTGCGGGCCGGATCCAGCGCGCGATCCGTGCGACGCTCGGAGACCGAGGCGACGTCGGCGACCGAGATCGCGAGGAAGTCGAGGACCGCCGCGACCGGAGCGCCGTGGAAGTTGCCGTTCGACTCGATGCGTCCGTCGAGGGTGATGACGGGGTTGTCGATGACACTGGCGAGCTCGCGTCCGGCGATCAGTGTCGCATGGGCGAGGGTGTCGCGCGCGGCGCCATGCACCTGGGGCGAGCAGCGCAGCGAGTAGGCATCCTGCACCCGGCCGTCGTCCGGCCCCTTGTGGCTCGCGACCATGGGGGAGTCACCGAGGAACGCGCGCAGGTTGGCGGCGGATTCGGCCTGACCCGTCTGCGCACGAAGCGCCATCAGGTCAGCCGCGAACACCGCGTCGGTGCCGAGCTGCGACTCGACCGACATCGCCGCGGCGAGGTCGGCGGTGAGCAGGAGCGTCTCGAGGTCGTGGAGTGCGAGCACCAGCATGCCGAGCATGCCGTCGGTGCCGTTGATGAGCGCGAGCCCCTCCTTCTCGACGAGGGTGAGCGGCTCGATGCCGGCGGCGGCGAGGGCCTCGGTGGCGGGGAGCAGTGCGCCGGATGCATCGCGGACCTCTCCCTCCCCCATCGCAGCCAGGGCGATGTGGGCGAGAGGTGCGAGGTCGCCGGAGCAGCCGAGCGAGCCGTACTCGCGGACGACAGGCGTGATGCCCTCGTTGAGCAGCGCGGCGTAGGTCTCGACAACGACCGGACGCACGCCGGTGCGGCCGGAGGCGAGGGTCTGCAGCCGCAGGAGCTGGAGTCCGCGCACGACCTCGCGCTCGACCTCGGCCCCGGTGCCCGCGGCGTGCGAGCGGATCAGGCTGGCCTGCAGCTGCATGCGACGGTCGGGGGCGATGAAGGTGGTCGCGAGAGCGCCGAACCCGGTGGACACGCCGTAGTGCGGGTTCGGGTCCGCCGCGAGACCGTCGATCACGCGACGGGTGTCGGCGACGCGCGCGAGCGCATCCGCGTCGAGCTGCACGGGTGCGTTGCGACGGACGACGGCGACGACATCGGCGGGAGACAGCGGGGCCGCTCCGACCAGCACGGGGGCGAGTTCGGTCATGGTTCGATTCCACACCCGACGTGTGGCCGGGGACACCCGTTCGTGCAATGCTGTGTCTGTGATCCCAGACAACGCGAAGAGCCCTCAGGTGCCGGAGGTGGGGGTGCCGGCGGTGGAAGCGCTGACCGCGCAGCAGCCGACCGCGCAGGTGCCTGCGGCGGAGAACACGCTCCGCATCCTGAGCTATCTCGCCGGACGGCCCGCGCCCGTGGCGGCGTCGGCGATCGCGCGCGAGCTCGAACTGCCCCGGTCCACGGTCTATCACCTGCTCACCACCCTGGCCGCTCACGGATTCGTGCTGCACCTGCGCGAGGAGAGACGCTGGGGGCTCGGCACCTCGGCTTTCGAGCTCGCCGGCGGATACACGCGCCAACAGCCTTTGGCGCGAAGGGGCCGTCCTCTGGTGGCTGCGCTCTCGGACCGGTTGGGGGAGAGCGCGCACCTGGCGGTGATGAGCGGTGGGGATGTGCTGTACATCGTCGAGGAACGCGCACCTCGGAGGCCGGCGTTGGTGACGGATGTGGGTGTGCGGCTTCCCGCGCACCTCACGGCTTCGGGCCGCGCGATGCTGGCGGCGCTCCCCCGCGAGCAGGTGCGGGCACTCTATCCGGACGTCTCGGCGTTCCCCGATCGCACGGGACTCGGGCCTCGCACGCCGCGCGAACTGCGCGAACTGCTCCGCGATGTGCGGACGAGGGGATATGCGACGGAGAACAGTGAGATCGCGGACGGGCTGCGCAGTGTGGGCGCTGCAGTTCTCGATGCTGCCGGCTGGCCGGTTGCCGCGGTGGCGGTGACGTGGGGCCGTGCGGATCTGGATGAGGACCTGCTCGCTGCCGCTGTGCAGGAGTGCGCGGCCATGCTCGAGGCACGTCTGAAGCGCTGAACTGCGTCGCGACGGTCGTGTCAACGCAGAAGAGCCACCCCACGAGGGATGGCTCTTCGTGCTCTCCTCGAGCACAACGCAAGAAAGCCACCCAGCATTGGGTGGCTTTCTTGTTTAAAAGGAGTCCGGCGGTGTCCTACTCTCCCACAGGGTCCCCCCTGCAGTACCATCGGCGCTGTGAGGCTTAGCTTCCGGGTTCGGAATGTAACCGGGCGTTTCCCTCACGCTATGGCCGCCGAAACACTATTGATGTTTCAATCAAACACATAACAAAGTCATTGTTGTTATGCGGTTCTCGACCGTACATCGAGAACCACTCAGTGGACGCGTAGCACCAACAAACGGTGTGTTATCAAGTCATCGGCTTATTAGTACCAGTCAGCTGCATGCATTACTGCACTTCCACATCTGGCCTATCAACCCAGTAGTCTGGCTGGGAGCCTCTCACCCGAAGGTATGGAAATCTCATCTTGAGGCCGGCTTCCCGCTTAGATGCTTTCAGCGGTTATCCATCCCGAACGTAGCTAATCAGCGGTGCTCCTGGCGGAACAACTGACACACCAGAGGTTCGTCCAACCCGGTCCTCTCGTACTAGGGTCAGATCCTCTCAAATTTCCTACGCGCGCAGCGGATAGGGACCGAACTGTCTCACGACGTTCTAAACCCAGCTCGCGTACCGCTTTAATGGGCGAACAGCCCAACCCTTGGGACCTACTCCAGCCCCAGGATGCGACGAGCCGACATCGAGGTGCCAAACCATGCCGTCGATATGGACTCTTGGGCAAGATCAGCCTGTTATCCCCGAGGTACCTTTTATCCGTTGAGCGACAGCGCTTCCACAAGCCACTGCCGGATCACTAGTCCCGACTTTCGTCCCTGCTCGACCTGTCAGTCTCACAGTCAAGCTCCCTTGTGCACTTACACTCGACACCTGATTGCCAACCAGGTTGAGGGAACCTTTGGGCGCCTCCGTTACTTTTTGGGAGGCAACCGCCCCAGTTAAACTACCCACCAGGCACTGTCCCTGAACCGGATTACGGTTCGAAGTTAGATATCCAGAGTGACCAGAGTGGTATTTCAACAATGACTCCACACGAACTAGCGTCCATGCTTCAAAGTCTCCCACCTATCCTACACAAGCCACACCGAACACCAATACCAAGCTGTAGTAAAGGTCACGGGGTCTTTCCGTCCTGCTGCGCGTAACGAGCATCTTTACTCGTAATGCAATTTCGCCGAGTTCGCGGTTGAGACAGTTGGGAAGTCGTTACGCCATTCGTGCAGGTCGGAACTTACCCGACAAGGAATTTCGCTACCTTAGGATGGTTATAGTTACCACCGCCGTTTACTGGGGCTTAAATTCTCAGCTTCGCCTTGCGGCTAACCGGTCCTCTTAACCTTCCAGCACCGGGCAGGCGTCAGTCCGTATACATCGTCTTGCGACTTGGCACGGACCTGTGTTTTTAGTAAACAGTCGCTACCCACTAGTCTCTGCGGCCTCCAAACGCTTTCGGGAGTAAATCCCTATACGCCGAAGGCCCCCCTTCTCCCGAAGTTACGGGGGCATTTTGCCGAGTTCCTTAACCACGATTCTCTCGATCTCCTTGGTATTCTCTACCTGACCACCTGAGTCGGTTTGGGGTACGGGCGGCTAGAACCTCGCGTCGATGCTTTTCTTGGCAGCATAGGATCACCCACTTTTTATCCGCATCGTGTCTCAGCCTATGTGAATCGCGGATTTGCCTACGACTCGGCCTACGCACTTGCACCAGGACAACCATCGCCTGGCTTGGGCTACCTTCCTGCGTCACACCTGTTAATACGCTAACCGCACCAGAATGGGGTCGTGCGCTAGGCCCAGAGCGTCACCCCGAAGGGATCAGTCACTGGGATTCAGACACTTAGCACTACTGGATTAGCTTGGGCGGTTCTTCGCCGGTACGGGAATATCAACCCGTTGTCCATCGACTACGCCTGTCGGCCTCGCCTTAGGTCCCGACTTACCCAGGGAAGATTAGCTTGACCCTGGAACCCTTGGTCTTTCGGAGGACGTGTTTCTCACACGTCATTCGCTACTCATGCCTGCATTCTCACTCGTGTAGCCTCCACGGCTGGTTTACACCGCCGCTTCGCTGGCCACACGACGCTCTCCTACCCATCAACACGGCTGGACCACGAAGGCCTACCAATAATGTCAATGCCACAACTTCGGTGGCGTGCTTGAGCCCCGTTACATTGTCGGCGCGGAATCACTTGACCAGTGAGCTATTACGCACTCTTTCAAGGGTGGCTGCTTCTAAGCCAACCTCCTGGTTGTCAAGGCAACTCCACATCCTTTCCCACTTAGCACGCGCTTTGGGACCTTAGTTGGTGGTCTGGGTTGTTTCCCTCTCGACTATGAAGCTTATCCCCCACAGTCTCACTGCTGCGCTCTCACTTACCGGCATTCGGAGTTTGGCTGACGTCAGTAACCTTGTAGGGCCCATCGGCCATCCAGTAGCTCTACCTCCGGCAAGAAACACGCAACGCTGCACCTAAATGCATTTCGGAGAGAACCAGCTATCACGAAGTTTGATTGGCCTTTCACCCCTATCCACAGCTCATCCCCTCAGTTTTCAACCTAAGTGGGTTCGGTCCTCCACGACGTCTTACCGTCGCTTCAACCTGGCCATGGATAGATCACTTCGCTTCGGGTCTAGGACATGCGACTGAATCGCCCTATTCAGACTCGCTTTCGCTACGGCTACCCCACACGGGTTAACCTCGCCACATATCGCTAACTCGCAGGCTCATTCTTCAAAAGGCACGCTGTCACCCCTACTAAGGAGGCTCCAACGGTTTGTAAGCAAACGGTTTCAGGTACTATTTCACTCCCCTCCCGGGGTACTTTTCACCTTTCCCTCACGGTACTTGTCCGCTATCGGTCATCTGGGAGTATTTAGGCTTATCAGGTGGTCCTGACAGATTCACACGGGATTTCACGGGCCCCGTGCTACTTGGGATACTCTTCGCGCCAAGAGAGGCATTTCGACTACGGGGTTGGCACCCTCTATGACCGGCCTTTCAAGACCGTTCGTCTATACCTTCTTGTAACGCCGCCACCTCGGCAGAGATGACTGAAAAGTCCCACAACCCCCAACGTGCAACGCCTGCCGGCTATCACACACGCTAGGTTTAGCCTGTTCCGGTTTCGCTCGCCACTACTAACGGAATCGCGGTTGCTTTCTCTTCCTGTGGGTACTGAGATGTTTCACTTCCCCACGTTCCCTCTACCCGCCCTATATATTCAGGCGGGAGTCACTAGGTCGGCACGCCGCCCAGCGGGGTTTCCCCATTCGGACACCCTCGGATCAAAACTTGCTTATCAGTTCCCCGAGGCTTATCGCAGATTGCTACGTCCTTCTTCGGCTCCAGATGCCAAGGCATCCACCGTTTGCTCTTAAAGACTTGAAATCACATGAGTTTGAATCAAAAACTCGACCCCATCCGAAGATGGAATCTGAAATTGACTAATGATCTTTAAGATCATCTTGTGCAACTGACCGAAGCCAGCTGCAAGATGCTCGCGTCCACTGTGTAGTTCTCAAAGTACGGGCGGTGCCCCTATCCACAACCCCACACGGGGGAAACAGAAAGAGGCCCAGAGGTTCAGACCAGATCCCGAAAGATCCGCATCCGGTCCCTCAGGACCCAACAGCGTGCAGGTGCGACATCCGCCACCCTCCCCGTTCCAACCACCGAAGTGGCGTACTGGAGAAGAACAACATCCTTCGCACCATGTCAAATGTTCCACCCATGAGCTCCCAGCGAGAAACGAACGTTCTCGATCTGGGTTCTGGACACCCGAAAGTGTCAGATGCTCCTTAGAAAGGAGGTGATCCAGCCGCACCTTCCGGTACGGCTACCTTGTTACGACTTAGTCCTAATTACCGATCCCACCTTCGACGGCTCCCTCCACAAGGGTTAGGCCACCGGCTTCAGGTGTTACCGACTTTCATGACTTGACGGGCGGTGTGTACAAGACCCGGGAACGTATTCACCGCAGCGTTGCTGATCTGCGATTACTAGCGACTCCGACTTCATGAGGTCGAGTTGCAGACCTCAATCCGAACTGGGACCGGCTTTTTGGGATTCGCTCCACCTCGCGGTATTGCAGCCCTTTGTACCGGCCATTGTAGCATGCGTGAAGCCCAAGACATAAGGGGCATGATGATTTGACGTCATCCCCACCTTCCTCCGAGTTGACCCCGGCAGTATCCCATGAGTTCCCACCATTACGTGCTGGCAACATAGAACGAGGGTTGCGCTCGTTGCGGGACTTAACCCAACATCTCACGACACGAGCTGACGACAACCATGCACCACCTGTTTACGAGTGTCCAAAGAGTTGACCATTTCTGGCCCGTTCTCGTATATGTCAAGCCTTGGTAAGGTTCTTCGCGTTGCATCGAATTAATCCGCATGCTCCGCCGCTTGTGCGGGTCCCCGTCAATTCCTTTGAGTTTTAGCCTTGCGGCCGTACTCCCCAGGCGGGGAACTTAATGCGTTAGCTGCGTCACGGAATCCGTGGAATGGACCCCACAACTAGTTCCCAACGTTTACGGGGTGGACTACCAGGGTATCTAAGCCTGTTTGCTCCCCACCCTTTCGCTCCTCAGCGTCAGTTACGGCCCAGAGATCTGCCTTCGCCATCGGTGTTCCTCCTGATATCTGCGCATTCCACCGCTACACCAGGAATTCCAATCTCCCCTACCGCACTCTAGTCTGCCCGTACCCACTGCAGGCCGGAGGTTGAGCCTCCGGATTTCACAGCAGACGCGACAAACCGCCTACGAGCTCTTTACGCCCAATAATTCCGGATAACGCTTGCGCCCTACGTATTACCGCGGCTGCTGGCACGTAGTTAGCCGGCGCTTTTTCTGCAGGTACCGTCACTTTCGCTTCTTCCCTGCTAAAAGAGGTTTACAACCCGAAGGCCGTCGTCCCTCACGCGGCGTTGCTGCATCAGGCTTGCGCCCATTGTGCAATATTCCCCACTGCTGCCTCCCGTAGGAGTCTGGGCCGTGTCTCAGTCCCAGTGTGGCCGGTCACCCTCTCAGGCCGGCTACCCGTCGACGCCTTGGTGAGCCATTACCTCACCAACAAGCTGATAGGCCGCGAGCCCATCCCCAACCGAAATTCTTTCCAGACGCAGACCATGCGGTCACGTCACATATCCAGTATTAGACGCCGTTTCCAGCGCTTATCCCAGAGTCAGGGGCAGGTTGCTCACGTGTTACTCACCCGTTCGCCACTGATCCCACAGAGCAAGCTCTGTGTTCACCGTTCGACTTGCATGTGTTAAGCACGCCGCCAGCGTTCATCCTGAGCCAGGATCAAACTCTCCGTAAAAAAGAAATGCATACCCCACCGGGAAAACGGTGACGCAGCGAGTTTGATGCTGACCAAAGAGACAAATTCATTGCTGACTTCATCCATTGCCAACCCCCCGGAAGGAGTTGGTCTTTGATCCAAAGGAATTCTCAACTAGCCGAAGCTAGACGAGGATAATTTGGCATTTGACAAGTGCACGCTGTTGAGTTCTCAAGGATCGGATGCTCCCACGACCCAGCCATCACAGCCAGGCCCGAAGGGCAACTTCTCTATCTTACCGATCTCGTTTCCGTTGTCAAGTCCGAGTTTTTCTCGGCCTGACCGTGGGAACGGATCAGCACCTTCATCCTGTTCACTCAGTGAGTGCCTGGGATTCGGGAGGTGTTAGCTGCTTGACGGGAGCCGGTCCGAGGACCTCCGCTCAACCGTTTGGGGCGAACAAGTAATAAGTTACGCGGATCCCAGGGATCGGGCAAATCTAGGCCGACCGCCGGGCGTGTCGCGCTCTTGCCCCGACGGTTCCCTGCCACTCTCCTGGCCTTGCGGTGCGTCACTCGACGGTCAGCGGCGTCGTCGTGACGTCGATGGTGCCGAAGGGGAACGGGCTGAAGACCGTCCAGGAGCCGGAGGTGAACTCCTCCATGGGGATCAGGAAGAACCAGACGAGGGAGACGACGATCGCGAGGACCACGAGTGCCGCTACTCCGATCGACGCGCGGTTCAGTGTCTTGAGGGCCGAGCGTTCGTCGCTCGCCTTCATCACACGTCCGAGAGTGATCAGCACGATCGCGGCGATGGCGATGTAGACCAGGGGGCTGGGGCGGAGCGTCAGATCGATGCACACGGGCGCTTCGTCGGTCGGCTGTCCCGATGAGTCGATGAAGCCGCCGCTCCCGTCGATGCCGCCGGGGCAGTAGCTCCGGCTCGCGACGGTGAGTGTGGAGTAGACGAGGACGGCGATCACGGCCATCATCACCACGCGTCGGATCTGCGCGATGATCGCGAGACCGGGGAGGCCTTTGGCGGCGGCGGTTGCCGGCGTGGTCGGCGCGAGCGACAAGAGGGCCTCCTTGGTGGGTGGTCGTCTCATGATGGCGCAGGGGGTCGGGGGGAGGGAAGAGTGCACCTGCTGGCAGCCGTGATCGGACTCTCCACTACACGCTGGAATATCGGTAGTGTTCGGCCAGAGCCTGAGCAGAAGGATGGCAAAGATGCCTGCAGCACCCCAGGGTTGGTACGCCGACCCGGAGCACCCCGCACAGCAGCAGCGCTGGTGGGACGGCACTCAATGGACGGTGCACACCGCACCCCTGGGGCAGGCGCCGACTGCGGCTGTCGCCGTGACCCCCGTCGATGCCGCTCCCGCCCAGGTGAAGTCCTCTCGGATGAAGGTCGTCCTCATAGTGGGAGCGGTGGTGCTCGCGATCCTCCTCCTCACCCGCAGCCTGGGCGTGATCATGATGCTCGCCGGGTTGGTGCTCTTCTTCGTCGCCATCTATGGGATCGTGCGTGGCTCGGCGAAGCTCTTTCGCGTGCGCTCGCGCGGAGCGGGATGGGCTGCTCTGGGGATCGCGTTCGTTCTGATGTTCGCGGGGTCCGGAGCGAACGCTGCCCTCGGCGGCCCTGGTTCGGACACCACGAGTTCAGGGTCGTCGGAGGCCAAGCCGTTCGCGTCCGCGCAGACAGAGAAGCCGACCCCCTCTCCCAAGCCCACTACCTTCGAGGAGGTCGAAGAGTCGACGGTCGTTCCTTTCGAGCGGACGACGGCCGACGATCCGCAGCTCGACGTCGGACAGACCGCCATCACGACAGCCGGGGTCGACGGAACCAAGGTCACCACCTACCGCGTGACGTACGTCGATGGTGTGGAAGTGTCGCGCGAAGTCCTCGTCGAGGTCGTCACCGTCGCGCCGGTGAATGAGGTCACGTCGAACGGGACGCGACAGCCTGCTCCCGCACCTGTCCCGTTGGTGCAGCCCGCCGCCGAGTGCCACTCGAGCTATGCCGGGGTGTGCGTGCCGATCGCGTCGGATGTGGACTGCGCGGGTGGGAGCGGGAACGGGCCGGCGTACGTGCGCGGGCCGCTGCAGGTGGTGGGGCCGGATGTGTACGACCTCGACCGTGACGGTGACGGGATCGCCTGCGACTGAGACGGGACCCGCTCTACCACCGCTCGATACGCTAGTCCTCAGCGGGGGCGCGACGCCTCGGGGATCGGGGCCACGGCCTCAGAGGGAGTGCGCAATGACGGGTGAGACCTTCTCTGAAGACGACTTCCGCAATCAGTGGAAAGAGCAGGCGGACGAGATCGGCCGCTTCAACCTCGCCATCTTCGGCAAGACGGGCGTCGGGAAGTCGACGCTGATCAACGCGATCTTCGGCGAAGAGGTCGCTCCCACCGGAGTCGGCGAGCCCGTCACGATGGACGAGCATCTCTACATACATCGTTCCGGCTTTCTCGGCCTGCTCGACACCCGTGGCCTCGAGATCGGCAAGGACACCGATGAGCTGATCAGCGAACTCGGCGACTACCTGAAGAAGATGCGCCAGCAACCGCTCTCGGAGCAGATCCACGTCGCCTGGTACTGCGTCCGGTCGACTGACCGGCGGTTCGAAGACACCGAAGCAGAGTTCATCCGCCGCCTGCACGACCTCGGCCTGCCTGTCGTCGTCGTCCTGACGCAGGTGCCGTCGCGGAACGGCGAGTATCACGCCGACGCTCTGACCCTGGCGGACCACATCGCCGGGCTCGACCTGCCGATCGTGGGCGGTCGTCCGATCCTGGTGATGTCGACGGCGGATGAGTTCACCGGCCAGGTTCAGCACGGGCTCACGGAGCTCGTCGATGCCACGTTTCGCGCAGCTCCCGAGGGTGTTGAAGCAGCGTTCGCAGCCGCCCAGAAAGTCGATCTGGCACGAAAGCGCAAGCAAGCTCAGACAGCTGTCCGCGCGGCTGCCACGGCGGCGCTGACGGTCGGAGCTATCCCGATTCCGGTTGCTGACGCCGGTGTGCTCATTCCCATCCAGCTCGGGATGATGGCGAGGGTGGCGGCGATCTACGGTGTCAGAGTCGAGACCGCCACGATCGCAGCGACCGCGGCAACAGTCGCCGTCTCGGCGGCAGGACGAAGCGCCGTCGCCGGCCTCCTGAAGTTCATCCCCGGAGCGGGAACCATTATCGGCGGTGCGATCTCGGGCACCGTCGCCAGCACCTTCACCCTGGCGATCGGATACGCATGGGCAGTGGTCTGCGGTGAGCTCACGCAGGGTCGACTGCGAGGCGTCGACGGCGCGCTCGACAGCGACCTGGTGCGCGAGCTGTTCCAGACGCAGGTCGGCGTGTGGTTCAAGAAGGTGAGCGGCGGGCGAGGCTGAACGGAGTTTCGCCGGTTGCGCCTGATCTACCCGGGTAGATCAGGCGTAGCGCTCGGCGAGCCAGGACTCCCCGACGATGGGAATGCCGTAGTCGCGTGCCTTGCGTGCTTTGCCGGAAAGCGAGTCCGGGTCAGCCGCGACCACGAGGCGCGCCGCCTTCGTCACAGCAGGCTTCGCCACGATCCCGTGTTCACGGAGGCGCTGCTCCCACTCGGAACGCGCTCGCGTCATCTCACCGGTCAGAACGACGATGTCCCCGGGATTCAACGTGAACACCGTCGTCGGCGGCAATACTGCGATCTCGACCGGCTGAGCAACTGCATCCAGCACGACCTCGACGGGCACCTCCAGAAGCTGCGCGATCGAGATCAGGTCGGCGCGCTCATCCTCAGTGATCACGCCATCTGCCCAGGCGATCTTGACCAGCGCGGCGAGGTAGTCGTGATGCAGCCGCTCGACCGTTGCGCGCGGCAGACCCACTCGATCCGCGAACGCGACGAGGGCGTCCTTCTCGTGCTCCGACAGGTAGCGATCGAGGAGGCACCGCTCGACGAGTGCGACATACTCCGCTTGCTCGTCGGAGTCGCTCACATCCGGAACGCGGTCGAGAATCCTCTCCAAGAAGCTCGGCGAGTAGTCCTCGACGTTGGAACGCGCGAGCCACTCACCGCGCTCCCCTGCGTACGGGGCCAGACGCTCGGCCTGCCCGAGCAAGTCGCGCCAAGAGGACTGTCCCGTGCTCGCCACGAAAGCACCAAGCAACTCAGCCGTCGCGCGCGCATCGACGGCTGCACGGTGCGCCCCGCTGAGGTCGATATCGAACGCCGCACAGCAATCAGCAAGCGTGCTGCTCCCGCCGAGGTGGGTACGCGCCAGTCGCATCGTGCAGAGGCTGACGAACGGCACGCCTGCCCAGTAGGCCGCGCGCCCCAACTCGGCCTCGAGGAAACGCATGTCGAAGGAGGCGTTGTGCGCCACGACCACGCGCTGTGACAGGAGATCGACCAGATCGGCAGTGATGCCCGGGAACTGCGGTGCTCGCAGGATCTCTCGGGCGCTGATGCCGTGGATGTCCTGCCGACCGAGGTCTCGGCCCGGGTTGATGAGTGTCTCCCACTGGCCCGTGATCGTGCCGTCCGGCTCAGAGTGAACCACGGAGATCTCGATCGCCCGGTCGGTTCCCTCGGCGTAGAAGCCCGTGGTCTCGAAGTCGATCGTCGCGAAGCCGGGTGAGGGCAAGGGAATCGAAGACATGACGTCACCTTATCCAGTCCCACGATTCCAACGGAGAAGGCTCCAGTTCAGCCCCCCGCCGCTATCCTCCTCGACTCGTGGATGTCCCGCTTCAAACGCCGACGCTACTATCTAGCTCATGAGTACCCACCTGTTCTCCACCGGGGACCAGGAGCGGAAGTCAGTATTGGCCACTTTGCTGAGGCTTCTGAGCGGGGACGTCGGGGATGCAATCGTTGACGGAGTCCTAGGACGACGCGATCGAGGAAAGTTCTCAGTGTTCCTCAAGAACCTGGCCACGGAACTGACCCAGATCGATCACGAGTACTCGCGGGTGAACCCCGAGGAGCGCGAATGGGTCGATATGTCGATCGAATCCATACTGAAGGAAGTCGCTCTAGATCTGAGCGACCGAAGCCAGCCGCCGCAGCTCCTCCGTGCGGCCCTTCGCGGGCCGTACGCACTGGCTCCATACCTGCGAGCAACGAGCGCGGCCACGGACGCGCTCGTCGAGGCCACCGAGGATACGTCCTCCTACCTCCAAATCGCGATCGACACCTTGTCCGTACTTCTATGCGATTGGGTGGCTACAGAAACTCACGCGCAACGGCTCGCTCAAAGCAGCGGCATCGGCGAGCTCTTGAGCATCTCCGATTCCCTTTCTGCGTCAATTGAATCGGTAGTTGACTCCATTGAAGAAGTCGACGCTCGCTTGTCTCGAACGCGAGCGGAAGCTGTCCAACGTGGTTACCAGACCATCATTCAAGAGCGAATGCCCGTGTTATTGGTCGACCGAGCGGATGAGCTAAGCCTCGCGCGCTCCCTGGTCCGCGGGGATGCATCGACACTCGCTTGGCTCGCTCCCGAAAAGGCTGGCAAGAGCGGACTTGCGTACACGATCGCGCACGAGGGCATGGAGTCTGCCGACATCGTTCCATTCTTCATTCGGCAACGCGATGCCCTGAGCAATTCACTTGAAGCGTTCCTCTTCGTCACGGGCGCGTTCCTCGCAGGACAGGTCGGCGAGCGCTACGGCCCGCCCGACGGAGGTGGCGTGGATGCCGTGTGGGGCTGGAAAGACCTTCTCCAGCGTGCGACGTACGCTTGCAGGAGCCGGGGGAAACAACTGGTCCTGTTGGTTGATGGGCTCGATGAGGAGCTTGCGCACCACGGAGCCGGCCGGTCTGCATCGATCGCCTCGGTACTTCCAGGTCGCGCCGAGCTGCAAGCACTCGGCCTGAAGGTGATCGTGACCTCGCGTCCAAATCCGCCTGTTCCGCCCGATGTGCCAGATGACCACTGGCTTCGCGCCCGTGGAAGTTGGACGAGCCTGCGTCCTTCAGCCGTAGCGGCGAAGGCTGTGGACCCCTCGGAAATAGATGCGCTGATGGGCGCCGAGCCCGGGCGCTCGATCGCCGGGTTGCTGGCTGCCTGCGCTGCGCCGTTGACGGTGGGCGACATTGCATCGCTTCTGGAGATCTCGATCCCCACCGCGCGAAGTGTTCTCCGTCACGGCGTGAGCCGAAACCTCATGAGATCCCACGATCCCTCTGGCGTGGCGCAGTACGAGATCGGCCATGAGAGCACGCTGGCTCGGATTGTACAAAACCTCGCTCCTTCCTACGCAGACGCTGTCGCACTTCGCGATCGACATGATTGGGCCGCGATCCGCGACAGGGCGCTTAAGCCTTATCGGCAATTGGTACTCAAGGAGGCCGCGCGGGCATCGCGGCGGGGCTGGGAGGATTGCCCACCCTTCCTGTTGAGCGAAGCCTTCGTCCGTCTTGCGGAGGTGGACAGCAGTAAGTGGGCGCACGTAGTCGCATGGCTCGTCGACACCAACCGTCACTCTGCACAACGAGCCTCAGGCATGACCGCAATTGACTGCGCTCAGCAGCTTCGAGGTGCGGCAAAGCGGTCCAACGTCCGCGACCTTCCCGAGCTGCTCGCGCTTCAGAAGATCCTGGTGAACTATCGCAGGATCTCGCCTGGCGGGCTCGAGGTCCCGCTAGGTGCCGTCGATGCCTGCCTAGCGGCAGGGGACACGCAGAAGGCTTTCGCCGTGGCTGAGGGCGTGGAGACCGCCGCCGGCGCTGCGAGCGCATATCTTGCGGTTGCCAAGGCTGCCGGAGCTGCCGGAGATGTCTTGCTCGCACAGCGAGCTATTGATGCCGCTGAAGAGGTGACGAGCCGCATCACCATGATCGCCGTTAGGCAAACGACCTACATTGCAGTAGCGGAGAACTTCCAAGATCTTGGAAGGGCCGCAGATGCCAGACGCGTTGGTCAAAGACTCCGCGTGCCCAGCGGCACCACGACCGGACCCGAAGAACTCGCCGACCGCCCGGAACAGATCTCTGAAGCGCAAGCGGGTTTACCCAACGGCTCGCCTCTGGCGTTGCACGAGGAGATGTTCATCAACTTGGTTACGGATGTGCGCCTAACTCAGCTCATCGACACGGAGGACGCTGCCGTTCAGCTAGTTGAGGACGCTGTTCGTGTCGCGCGGGGGCTCGACACGAAGCGAATGCCCAGCGCGCTATCCGATGTCGCTGCGGCGCTCATGGTTGCGGGCGACGAGGAAGCCGCGATGGGCATCTACGACGAACTTCTTGTCGACGCTGGGAAGTCTGACCTCGACGCGCGGTTGCGAATTCTCACGCGGGCGATCGAGAACCTAAACCTCTTCGGGCCCGCGGGAAGCGCTCAGCGGTTCATCGAGCGCTGTGTCCCTCGAATGTTGAGAATCCCGGAAATCGATCCGGAGGTCTGCCTGTTGTTGGCATCGGCATGCCGCGCTGCGCTCTCCTTCCAGGTGGCTGAAGACTCGCTGCGACGGGTTGTGATGCAAATCGACACTCAGGGTCAGAATCACACTGAACGGCAGGACGATCTGCTACTGCGAGTCATCGCAGAGTACTCAGCCCTCGGCAATTTCCCTGCCGCCCAGGCCCTCGCGGAACGATTGCCCTCGGCCCTGTTGAAGGCCGAGGCCCAGGCCATGGTTTCGATGGCCGACGGCGGCCCCGATCATGTCGCGCGGCTTGAAGACGAGGCCACCCAGGAGGTCAACGGGTTCGTCGCACAATCGATGTGGCTCACGATCGCCCAACGCCATGCAGACGCGGGAAGCACAGCTCAGTCCTTTTCGGCGATAGGCAAGGCGTGGGCTGCCGGCGGCGACTACACCTGCGGTTGGGAAATCGCGGAACGACTACACCCTGGAAGTGCGCGTTCGCTCGCAGAGCTCGTCCCCCTGCGCTAGTACAGGTTCAGCCGGCGCCGCCCGTGTCGGTCGTGATCGTGACGGGGGTCGTGCTCCGTTCGGCATCACCGTGCCCACCGTCGGTGACCAGGGCGAGCTGCCGAAGAGCCTGCCGGAGCTGTCCATCCCGACCGTTCCGCTGACGTGGGAGACGTTCACGATCATCGCGCCGTTCGCGCTCGGGGTCGCACTCGTCGGACTGATGGAGTCGCTGCTCACCGCGAAGCTCGTCGACGAGATCACCGACACCCACTCGCGCAAGAGCCGCGAGGCGTGGGGGCAGGGCGTGGCGAACATGCTGTCGGGGATCTTCGGCGGCATGGGCGGCTGCGCCGTGATCGGTCAGACCATGGATCAACGTGAAGGCGTCGGGCGCGCGGACTCGCATCTCGACGTTCTGCGCTGGGCTCTTCCTTTTCCTGCTGGTGGTGGTGTTCGGGGACTTCGTCGGGACGATCCCCATGGCCGCGCTCGTCGCCGTGATGATCATGGTCGCGATCGGGGCGTTCGACTGGCACAGCGTGCGTCCGTCGACATTGAAGCGGATGCCGAAGAGCGAGACGTTCGTGATGGTCGCGACGGTGGTGCTGGTGTTGATCACGCACAACCTGGCAGTCGGAGTGGTCGGCGGGGTACTGGTCGCGACGGTATTGTTCGTGCGGCGGGTGGCGCACTTCGTGACGGTCCGCCGGGTTCTGGGTGTGGCGGGGGATGTCGTGACGTATGTCGTGGAGGGGGAGCTGTTCTTCGCGTCGAGCAATGATCTGACGACGTTGTTCTCGTACTCAGACGATCCGTCTCGGGTAAGCATCGATCTGTCGGGATCGCATGTGTGGGATGCGTCGACCGTGGCCGCGTTGGATGCGATCGAGACGAAGTATCAGGCGTTGGGGAAGACGGTGGAGATCGTCGGAATGAATGAGAGCAGTTCGCGGATGCGCGGGCGGTTGACGGGTGGGTTTGAGTAGCATGCAGCACGGCTCGATCTGGCGCGAACGGTCACGCACCGTCGCTTCGCGAGGCGAACCCATCGCCCTATGACCGGTGCAAGCATTCCGCGCAACTGAGACGGTGGATACGGATCCGCGTGCGACCTACCCCGAGTAGATCGCACAGTCCGCTAGGAGACAGCGCCGAGCATCCTTGAGTTCCGCGATGCGACGAAATCCAGCTGTCGCGCGCGGAACTGCTTGTACTGCTCGATCGACGTCGGAAGCGGTGACCTTACGTATCCCTCGAACGGGAGATAGAACTGGACCGCGCCGGTCTCGTCCACGAGGTCCTGAAGCAGGAAGAAGTCGACGTAGCGGTCGAAGCTTTCGAACAGCTCGAAGAAGTCGGCGTAAGCGCGCATCGTCTCGGTGAGCGGACTCTCCTCACAGACGTAATGGCGGCGGATCCCTTCAAGGGTGAGGTCGAATCGGTCCCGAATCCTCGGGTGCGTGCCACGCCGCTGGTTGATCGTCTGTTTGCGTTCGATCCGGTTACGCGGGACCACGAGACGTCCGCCGATGGTGCCGCCATCCCGATGCCACGCGGTGTTCGACTCCTCACCCATCGCCTCGTAGAAGTCGCGCAGTCGACCACGGTTCGAGTTCGGGAGCGTGTCGCTGGAGAGTACGAACTCTCCGAGTCCTGACCGATGACGAAGCACTCGAACCGAACCGATGCGATCCGCCGTCAGCGTGAAGGTCGAACCCCCGGGAAGCGGCTTACTCCACAGTCGCCGGTGGTAGCTCTGCAGGAGCGAGCTGTATGAATCAGGATCGCGACGACCGGCGTCGTCCTGGAAGTCGGTAGTCACATCCAGGACTTGAGCACGCTTCATCGGGGCAAGGCGTCGACGGCATCGACACTGAACGCCGTCGCGAGCAGCCGACCGATCGCCCGTCCGAGTGGGATCGGCACCGCGTTACCGATCTGCCGAGCGATGGCAGTGCGGGAACCCGCGAACCGATAGTCGATCGGGAATCCCTGAAGAACCGCGGCCTCGTAGTGAGTGATCGCGCGGTGGGCGAAAGGATGCAGGTATCGCCCTTTCTCCGGCTTGAAGAACTCGGTTCTGATCGTCACCGACGGCCGGTCGAGGTGGAGTCTGCCCATCACGTCGCCAGAGCCGGACTTGTGCTTCCGCCAACAGGGGGCGAGAAGCTCGTCAGGTAGATCGAATCTGTTACCACCGGGCGGAATCTCGGCGAACCTGCGCAGCGAGATGTCCGCGTAGTCCCGTCCGACATGGAGCTCTCGAGACGCCCATGCTCCGCGGTGCTCCCTACCGTCGATCTTCATCCGACGATCTTCGAGCGAAGGGCCCACCGAATGAGGGATCCCGGCGAAGACCTCGCCGACGCTCACATGGTCTTCGCGGTTGTGGGTGGCTACCGGTAAGCCGATCTCAGGCATGTCTCGATGTCTTCCGATCAGGATTGCGCGTTTGCGAGCCTGCGGCGCCCCGAAGTCCGCGGCATTGAGCACGCTCCACTCGAAGGAGTAGTCGCTGAGGAGACCGCCTGCTCCTGTGGCGTCCGTGAGATCGCGGAACTGAGGCGACTTGGCGAACACGGCGACGTTCTCGAGCACGAAGTACTTCGGTCGGGCTCGGATGATCGTCTCCGCGTACTCCCGCCACAGAGTGTTCCGCTCGTCCTCTGCGTCCTGCTTGCCCAGAGTCGAAAACCCTTGGCACGGCGGCCCCCCGATCACGACGTCCACCGACGGCACCGTCTCCTCGCGCAGCCACTCCTCGATCCCACCCTGATAGGTGATGCCCTCGCCATGATTGAGCGCGAATGTCGCAGCCGCGTCGCGGTCCTTCTCAACGGCTCGAACCACATCGAAGCGCGGAGATGCCTCATGCATGCCCTGACTGAGTCCGCCCGCACCGGCGAATAGATCGAGGACGGAGATCGGGTTCTCCAAGGTGCCTCCCAGGCCTTCGAAACCCACTGCGCAAGGCGGGTTTGATCTGATCCTACGGCGTAGCAGGATGGACGGATGGAAGCGTCGCCGGCGTCGGAGAGATCCGCATCCTGGGCGACCAGCCCCGGATCCAGAGCTTCTATGCGCGCGAACCGTGGCCGAGACACCGGCCCTGAACTGCAAGTCAGACGGCTCGTGCACGCGGCGGGCCTCCGATACCGGGTGAACGCACGCCCTGAGCCGGGTCTTCGCCGCACTGCCGACCTCTTGTTCCGGGGAAGTCGAGTCGCCGTGCTGATCGACGGCTGCTTCTGGCACGGGTGCCCCGAGCACCACCAGGCACCGAAAGCCAATGCCGCGTTCTGGTCTGACAAGATCGCGACCAATCGAGCCCGGGACGCCGACACCAACCATGTGCTCAGGAACCGAGGCTGGATGGTCGTGCGCGTCTGGGAGCACGAGATCCGGGCGGACGTCGATCGCGTCGCCGCCCGGATAATCGAAGCCGTCAGAGTGCGCTCAGCCCACCCGCTGCCCGAGCATCGTGTCGAGCACAGGACCGAAGAAGCCGACGACTTTCCCTCTGCCGACGACGAACGTCCTGTCGAGCAGTAGGTTCGACGACTCACACAGTTAGGCGCGCCTGGAACCGATCCGAAGCACTGAACGCGCCTGCGGTCTCGCGACAAGGCGCGTCTGAGCCACCCGCACGCTCATTACGATGCCGCCACGGCTCAGAACAACAGCCGACTTGCTCAAGTGCTGGTCTCAAAAGTGGCCCGCATCTCGGGGAGCACGCTGGCAAGCAGCCCTGTCACCTCACTTCCGCCAAGCACAAGCTGCCGGTCAAGGAGGCGGTTGCCCGCTTCGCACGAGGTCTCGCTCACGAGGGCGCAGCCGTGACAGGCCGAGAGGTTGAGTTGGGAAGAACCTTGACGGTCGCTTTCAATGCAGACCGGGTCATTTGAGCAGACGTCGGCATCATCGAGCGCCGCGCTAAGCAGAGGCACCAGTATCCGGGGGGCACCGAGCCTGACCAGGCCGCCAAGAGTTCCCTGCGCGTCACCCGCCGCCGTGTAAATGAAGACCCCAGCGCTGTTGTCGGCTCCGCCCGAGTTCGCGTAGATACGCTCTTGCAAAGATGCCGACGAATAGCCGCTCGCGAAAGCGAGTCGTCGAATCATGAGATGTGCGATGGTGTGAAGCGCGATGTAGCGCGGCTCGGGATCGTCGAGGCGCGATCGCGCCCACTCCAGCTGGTCCCGCCGATCTCTGAGGATGCGGGCGCGAGCTTGCACGTCGGGAAGGCTCTCCCACGCCTGGATGGCCGCTTCATCGAACTGGAGGAAGATGCCCTCTCCGAAGAGTTCGAGGGCTGGATAGACCGGACGCTGCTTCGGGTCCTGTCCCAGGTCGGCCGAGACGAAGGCCGCGTCTGCACGGTGCCGGCGGAATCCCCTCAAAGCCCGCACCTCGCGAACGCGATGAACTTGGCCGATTCCCGCCAATACGCGACCGAGCTCCGACGGGATCCCGTCGAAGCCCCCACCCATCCACCCGTCCACGACGAAGTCGCCGAGCGCGTTGTCTTTGCCCGCCGCGATCTTCTTGGCGAAGGCTGCCCACTCGCCGTCCTTGAGGGCGGTTGTCCCTTCGACGCCGTCGCTCTCGTCCTCCAGGGCGATGGATAGAACCTCATCGGCAGCGATTCCGACGTCGTCGGCGATCCACCCCGCGATCATCTCTGACTTCGGGCCGCCGTTGTCGTCGACGAGGCGCTGGAAGTAATCATGCCCGCGGACCGTGGTCGTTAGCTCCTGCGATCGGGTCTTCTCCTCGGGGATGTCGAGGGCGGATATGCGCTCCGCGAGATAGTTGCCGGTCGCACCGCGCTGCACTGCGACGAGGGCCGCGTCGCAGGCTTGAGGAGCGAATCCCTCGGGTTGCCAGGGCTGACGACCTGCGCACCAGATTCCGTCACGCTGCAGCGACCCTTCGATGACCAACTCCGACAAAGGGCGCGTGCGGTCGCAGCCCCCGCAGGCCACGCTGAGGGAGGTGAGACCCTCGCCACTCGTACTGAATCTCACGAAACGCAGATCTTCATACGCGCGGCAAACGCGGACCGCCTCGGTCACATCCTTGTCGTAGCCACGATGCGCCCATTTGAACCAAGGCACGTCCTGCACGTGACTTCCTGACTTGCAGACCGCCACATAACGCATCGGCACGAGCATTCCGCCGCAATCGCACCTGTTGCGGAACCGACCCTTGGCAATCCCGGTCCGCTTGGAGAGCTTCAGGCATCGCTCACAGAATCGCCATGCCGGAAACCGCCAATAAGGGATGGTCGCCGTCTTCTGCCCCGAGCGGCCAGCGTGCGCTGGCGCCTGCCTCAGCACGGGACGCGGGCGCCCCACTTGAACGAGTTGATCGACGAGCCGATCGCAATGGATCTCAGGAGCGGTCTTCTTTTCCCACCAGGAGGTGTCCGGAGCGATGAGCGACTCCCCGCGAATATCCACTATCGCGCCGACACCGAAGGGCGACAGAGTCTCCGACAGTCGCAGATCATGCCTGATCTTCTGCACGCCGCACCCCCTGTTCGGGCTCCTGGACCTCGACCGCGACATTCGGTTCGACGGAACGCATCGAGTCTCCCACCAACCAGTCAGCGCCATCCTGTCCGAACCGCTTGACGAGTGCTCGGTCGCCTGCGTCGCGATGTTCGTACTGAAGTGTCTCCCTGTCGTCGCGGGCTTTCCTCGCCTTGCGATCCCACTCCCGGAGCAGTCGCCACACCTGTTCAGTCACAGCCTCCTCCTCGTCCGGCTCCGACTCTCGCACTACAGCAACAAAGTGCTCGATCAGAACCTCAACGGATGCCCGGAAGCCCGAGCTAGCGAGATCGAACGCGCCAGCGTCGCCATCTTGGCGAAGGGACGGAATCCCATGCCGAAGTAGCGCGATGAGAGCGCCCGCGAGTGACCGGTCACGCGACGAAAGCGACCACGGCGTGACGCTCGTCGGCTCGACGCTTCGATACAAGGCGTCATGATATCCGCGGAACGTCTCGAAGTGAGAACGATCACGGGCACGATTGGATCGGAACAGCGTGACGACGATGCCGTTGACCTGGCCACGTCCAACGCGGCTTGTGGCCTGGATGTACTCAGCCGTGGTCTTTGGCTGGCCGACCATGAGCATGAGCGCAAGGCGTTGAACGTCGATGCCCACGGATAGCATGTTGGATGAGAGCACCGCATCCACCGCATCATCGGACTCATCCGCGCTCGCCCTAAGCTGCCGCAGGTCCTTCGGTAGCTCCTCCGGCCCCCGACGACTTGTCAGTTCGAGCACATGGTCGGCCCGTACCGATCGGAGATCAAGCCCTAACCGATCGGCACGTGTTTCGAGGCGTCCGTTGACGTCATCGAGCAGGAGGGCACTGGTGCGCCCCAGTTCGCGGAGGCTGTTGTGGTACACGACAAAGGTCCAGTAGGGATCTACACGGTCGCCAATGCCATCGGAATTGATTACCACTTGAGGTAGCTCGAGCATCGGCGAGGCGGCTGCGACGAGGGCTGTTGCCTGGGAGACGCTCTGCGGCATGAGGCCGGCGTACAAGCGTCCCTCGCCTGTGGCGACCGGGCTAGCGAAGAACGTGCGGTCTCCGTCGAGTCCGGCTGGCGGGTACAGGGCGACCCGGCGTCCGTAGAGGCCCTTCACCTGTTCATCCGATGCTCGGATCGTCGCTGTCGACGCGACGATCTTCGGTTCGGATCCGTTGCGGCCTAGCAGCACCTGTATCACCGCGTCGAAAACGGCGACCGTGGTTCCGAGGGGCCCTGATAGTAAGTGCAGCTCATCCTGGATGATCAATGAAGGTTGGCGGAATGGCGTTCCGATGCCGAGTAGGCGCCCGGCGGAGTCCTTGAACTGCAGCCGCGCGAACTTGTCCACGGTCGCCAGCAGGAATGTGGGTGGTTCCTCGTAAAGGAGCTCATCGACTACGTTCATCGGCAGGTCCCTGCCCGAGAACTCGCACGACGCCCTCACACATCGGAAGACAACGTCGTTCCCGACTTGGCGCGCACCGTAGCGCAGGCGAGTGTCGTCCCTTCTTTCGGGGACCAGTTCCTCCAGGCACCATGGGCACTCTGTGATTTGGAACTCGTTTGCGTCTTGAGGATGCTGTGCCTTATAGAGCCGTCCCAGAGCGTACTTCGCGTCGGCGCGGGTCTGGGGAGTCGCATCTCTTCCAACCCAAAGTCCGATCGAGAATCGCGCCATCCCTTTCGCTCTGTCGTCTCGGGAGCGAAGGACTTCCATCGCGCAGATCAAGGATGCGGCCCGCTGAAACTGTTGGGAAGTGAGCAGGCGCAGGGTGTACCGGGTGATCACCGCGGTACCCCCGCCAGCACGCCCGTGTTCGATACGGCGCAAGAAGATGGCGATCGCAGCCAGGGCAAGATAGGCCTCCGTCTTCCCTCCTCCGGTGGGGAACCAGATCAGATCGACGAGTGATCTATCGCGGTGGTCCTCATCGACCGTGGACGCCAGCGAGACAAGGAGAAATCCGAGCTGGAAAGGGCGCCAGGCTGGGACAGGATCGATCTCACCGCGTCCTCGAGCTGCCTGTGACATTTGAAGCTGCATGGCGGCCATCGCGAGAGCGAATGCTCGTCGGAGCGACTCCGCGCCGGGGCTCCCAAGGAGGTCGACCCCTTCCTGCATACGTTCGGCCGAAAGCTCGGCGCGTGCGGCTATCACTTCGGCCTCGCGACCGAGACCCGCGGCTTCCTGCCGTTGCTCCTCGACCCATTGCGAGAACGCTTCAACGAAGGACCCGAGCGCACCGATCACGGGAGCGGGCTTGGAATCGATGGACGCCAAGAACGCGAGATCGAGTGCCGGTCGTGCACGATCTCCCAACTGGGTGCCGGCAGTTTGGGCGATCGCCGGCACTATGAAGTGCGGCAACGGGTCGAGGCAAACACGACCACACCGCCCGTCATCCGAGGTGTCCCAGCTCGCGGCCATCCCGTGCCCCACTGCGAACACCTGACGGTCGCGATACCGCAGTCGCAACTCGGCTGCTTCCGGGTCAACGTCGATCGCACGAGACACGTCGTACTCCAGGATGCGCGCGCCCTCGAATGGGCGACTGGCGAGATCCACCTGGAACAGCATGAGTGGTATGTCCGTCCTGTCCTCTCCCGTTGTCATTGTGCGCAGACGCACATGAAGCGTCACGAGCCAGTTCGTCCCGTACGGGCGCCACCTCGTGCCGAGCTCGAACGGCACTTCGCCCGCGCGCAGCTGTCGCACCTGTGCAGCGCCGCGCGTGAGTTCGATCCCGTCAAAGCGATGGCCGACACGTTGCCACCTCGGCAGCCCACCGTCCTCGATTGGGACGTACGTCGCAGCCGAGAAGTCGCAGAGCACAGTCTCGCCGTCGGTCACGAAGGAGATCGCGGCAGATGATGGCCGCCAGTCCTCAGCGAGCGGTACCGACGCATCGCCCTCTTCAACCTCGCCTTCATCGACGTCGGCCATCACGAGTTGATCAGAGTCGGCCTCCCCCGCTGCAACGCTGCCTTGCGCCGCGAGCGCATCTCCAGCGGGGAAGAGCATGCCGACGGCATACTGCAGCGAGGGACGGTTCAGGAGCGTCTCGTCGTCTCCTTGTTCCGGGCCGACCCACGCGGATCTGAGATGATTGAGCGCCAGCGTCTGCGCGGTTGTGAGAGTCACGATCGCGCCCCCGATGCTTTTCGGACGAGTCGCTGCAGGCGCCTGCGGTCCGCGTCGATTACTGCGATGTGCAGGGTTACGCGGGCCCGCGTGACTGCGACGTACAGGTTCGAGAGCGCTGCGGCAGTGTAGTCCTCGGGAAGGTTGCACACGATCACGTGATCGGCTTCCAGCCCCTTCGCGTTTCGAGGACTCACGACGCGGATGCCATCGACGATTTCGTCCAGTGTGGCCTCGCAATCCGCTGGAATGATCCACACGTCAGAGGCGCGGACACCGTCCCGTTTGAAGGACTTAGCAAGCCGCATAGCGTGAGCGCGAGAATCTCCTTCTCCAACCTTCTCCCAATTGATGGGCTCGCCGTTAACTATGCCCGGGTCCCCCACATCCGCTGCGAGATACTCCTGGACCATGTGAACGATGGCGCGAGTGTTCCGCACGTTCTTGCTCAGGTCGTACTCAGCAGCATCGGACTTCACCAACTCGAAGACATCCGCGTCAAACCGCCCGTCGACGTGCGCCTGATTGTTCTGGTCCAGGAACATGCGCCACCGTCCGCGACTTCTGCCTCCGATAATGACGCGATCTAGCACGTCCATGGCTCCTGCGTACATTAGGTCCTGAGCTTCGTCGACGAGTACGACATCGAACCGGCGCGCGTCGTCCAGTGCCGCGAACTCTGCGATCTCGATGGGCCTGCCGTCCAGACGTGGGGCGAAGAATGCGCGAAGCCCCGGCGAACGGAACGTGACGAGCACCGACCTTCCCGCAGCCGCTTCCTGCTTGGCTGCCTCAGCAAGTACCACCGACTTGCCGGTGCCCGCACCGCCGAGAACCATGATCCGTGCATTCTTGATCAATCCGGCGAGCACGCGCGCCTGATCTTCTGTGGCGACATTCTGCTCATCGATCACTGCACCGCGTTGCGCATCGATGACGGGGATCCTGGAGAACTCACCGAACAGCTTTTCTCGCAGTTCTTCGAAGCGCGCGGCTCGAGCCGTCTTCGGCGCAGCCGGAATACTCGCGACGACCGCGTCAAGCGATGACGCGAAGCGTTCGACCGTCATGGCATCCTTTGCAAGCCAGTGTGTGGGCTGCCATTCAGGCGACGTTGGCGGAGCATCTATGTCCGGGGTGATGACGATCGCGTCGGCAAGAACCCAACCGAGACCGTCCTCTCGCAGGATGTTAAGCAGCGCGTGCATGGCGGTACGAGCCTGCGTCATGGGTGGCTCTTTGAGCTTGTTCCAGTCACCGTGACGGTCCTTGGAGTACCAGACCCCCTCGTGCTTCATCACACCGCCACCTTTGACTTCCACAATCACGACCGCCCCTTTCCACAGGACAATGAAGTCCCCTTCGGATGTCTGCTTAGAGGGATGGCTGCGAAGCTGCATGGAATGAAACGCCACGGCGTCGGACCTCTGGATCTTGGCAAGTACCCTCGCGATGCGCCGCTCGGCGCTGCTCTTGACATACTCTTCGATGTTCTGGAGGTCTGGGCTGAGGATCACGACTGCTGCTCCTGCCACAGCTCTTCGTACTCCCGAAAACCCAGTAGATCGTTGATGTCCGTGCTGCCGAAGTTGTCCTCCATGTCTACGATGAGACACTCATCTTTCCCACCGTTTCGCGGCCCCCGAAGACCCCGGCCAGCCATCTGGATGTAGGCGTTAGGGCTGAAGGTGGGCCGCGCGATGTACAGTGCGGTGACACCGGGCGCGTCGAAGCCCTGTGTAAGCAGGTCGCAATTGGTGAGCACTTGTATCTTTCCTTCCTTAAATCTCCGGATCACGTCGCGTCGTTCCTGACGACCGGTCTGACCGCTGACCGACGCCGCCTCAAGTCCGCGATATCGGAGTGTTGCCGCGAGGACCTGTGCAGAGAGGACATTCGGCGTGAAAACGAGGACCGACCGAGCTCGCTCGAGTTCCAGGGTCATGATGCTGTCGACCAGGATCCCCATCCGTACGTGATCCGCAGCGACTCGATCCAACACTTGACCGCTGACTCGGTTTGTGCGCTTCGCCTCTCGCGCCTCATCGTCCGAGAGCTGGACTACTGCGCCTTGAAGAACCCTGTGCTTCACCCGCGCTAGTACGCCCAATGCGACGAGCTCCTGGTACGAATTCTCCTCAAACGCCGCGATCTTTCGTCTACCGAAGCGTGCGGCTAGTTGGTCGGTCGCCTGCTCGGATGTGCCCTTGAACGGAGTTGCGGACAGCCCTATCAGCGGCCGCTCAAAACTCCTTCCGTCCACTCCGAGCCACGAGAGGATCCGTGTGTAGCGAGTCGACGTGCCCGCTACGTGGCCCTCGTCGATGACAACCGCTGCAGGCGTGCTGAGCCAGTCGTATTCCGCACTGCCGAGCAACACTTCGAGCTTGGCATCAGTCGCTACTATGACGCTGTGAGCGGTGTCAGGTTCTTGGACGTCGTTGCCCTCCCACAGGCGTCCAAGGGTCAAGGGCAGGTCGACTTGCTGCTCCGTGCACAGTCCGCGCCACACCTCACTGAAGGTCTGCACGGCCTGCTCGCATAGCTCCTGGGACTGAGCGATCCAGAGGACCGGTCCCTCGAGCTCGTTGTCGATGAACAGCTGAAGGAGCGTTTGCGTCGCGACGCGTGTCTTACCAGCGCCTGTGGGCAGTTCGACCATCGCTTTGGCGTGCCGGTCCATCGCGCCGATCTCAAGCAGCGTAGAGCGGAGTTCCGTGCTGATTCGCGACTGGTAATCATGGAGCTCGGGCAGCATTGTTGCGCCTGGGACGACGAACTCGGCGGCCTGGCGTTGCGTCCGCTGCCCGGCGAATTCCGATCCGAACCCCATCTTTCGCAGCCAGGTGATGGTCGCCGCGCCGCCGGCCCATTGGTTCGGAACGTCAGGGAAGCCCTCCCGCCGAAAGATGTCGGCGAGCTCGCGGACGGTGTCATTTCCGTAAACGGAGAGGCAGAGCTCGGCGACCGAGGTGCTTTTGGACACAAGGCCCTGTGCCTCCAAGCCCTGCCAGAGCCCCCTGGGGAGCTTCTCGCGCAGATCGTCGGCACCGAAATAGACCTCAAGCCGCTCAACATAGGTGGTCGCCGACAGGGCGTCCTGCCTGATCAACTCCAAGTGTTGAGCGAGTCCGACCTCGAGCACTCGCACGATCTCCGCATTGTTGAGACCAAGGTCGAATGCGTCGCTGACAAAACGGAGTGTTTGCGCCTCAGCCAGACGTGTTGTTACGACGAAGTCCACGCCGTCCCGGTAGGAGTCGAGTGACTGCGTTTCAACGCCATCTTCAGTTGTGACCCACTTCGCGATGGACTCAGCGCGCGAGAACGTAGTGCTGCTCAGGTCCTGTTTGCTAGGCCAGCCTCGGAGGCCTGGGAAAACATCGAGCAACCGCTCCGGCTCCTGTTGGCCATCCATCCGTATCGAGAAGGCGAACGAATCCTCGAACCGCTTGCATCCGACTTCCTCGACGAGCAGTTGGGCGTCTGTCTCGGTTGCCGTCAGGTACGGACGTTGGTGCTGTGTCAAGTACTCCCGTTGCTCCTCATCCACTGCGATGTATACGGTTCCAGTCGCGCGTGTCTCGATCACGCGCCCGACGCGGGCGGGGACGCGTGGTGGCTGTCCGTCCGGGTAAGCCAGACGGGCAGATTCGAGGATGAAGCGGACGAGCACGGAATCCGGAAGCTGGGGAGGAAGCAGATCGACTGCTAGAGCATCCCGAAGGACGTCGGGCGCGATCATGGATACCTCTTGCGGGAGGTGGAGCGTGTCAACGATGCTGCGGGGTCCCTCGTAGAGCGGCAGCAGATCCCGGTACTCGATGAGCGAAGGGGCGACTATGTGGGTGATCGGTCGGAAGCCGTGGGACGTCCGAAGTAGTCCTGCATGCTCCACCGCCCAGAGAACCGGCGACTTCACGCTGTATGAGATTCCGGTAGCTGTGTCCTCGCAGTCCCATGGAGCGTCTCCGAACTCGAGCAGACCGCGTGTCCAGGTCTCGCGGATTTGCTCGGTTGCATCCGAGGCCCGCAGAAGAAGAAGCACCGAGAATGGGCCGGCGGAGCGACCTTGGCGCGGGTACAGGGAGACTCGCTCGATCGGGCGTTCGCCAGCTGTGAGCCTGCTGTTCAAATCCGCGATCACCCAATCGCGATACTCATCGGCGGCTGGCTCGTCCTCGAAGTCGTACTCGCGCTGTGGTGAATCCACGACTCCGATTTCGTGGGCAAGCGCAGGAACGCATCTCTGTCGATCGAGGAGGAGTCGTCCGTCAGCGCCAGGCAGCTCGCCGTCGAGGTCGAGAACCTGCTGAGGCCAGTGCCAGTCGCCGTCACGGGTCGGCACCAGCACCTGCGCGCTCGGAGTTGCGCGAACAGCGTCCACGGCGTCACGAGTGCTGACGCCGAGCGCGGCGTCCCAGAATTTCTCTTGTTGCTCGGGGGCGCGGTCTGATGTCAGGTTTGCAAGGCGGGCCTTTAGGATCGCAATAGGATCGAGGTCGCGGAATCCGGCGGACCGAAGGATCCGCTCCACGTCCGGATACGCAAGAAACTCCGAACGGACGAACACCGCACTCTCTATCTCCAAATCGTCGATCTTGGAGAGGAAGACGAGCGACCGGTCTACAAGAGCGCGCAATCCGTCAGTCGTCGGTATGACGCGAGCCCCATCCGAGTCCGCTAGACCGCGGTTCGCCATGACGACCTTGAGCGCATTAACCGCTGATTCGACATCATCTCCGCTCGCCCATTCGCGGAGCCAGGACTGGATACCGCGCTTGGGTACAAGTTCGAGCGCCCGCTTCATGTCGCGGCTGTCCTCTTCAAACCGGCCCGGCTCGACACTCACCGCAAATAACTGACGCAGTCGCGCAACGCGCTGGCTGGAGCTGTAGCAGCGCCAATGCGGCACATCAGACTTGGTGTTCGGTGACCTATTCCAAGCCTCGTGCGCGATCTCGGAGATCGTCCATTCGCATGTCAGATCGAGGGGTCTGAGCTCCGCTGGACTTCGCGGCACGCCAGCGCCGTCAGGTATCAGTGCCGTCGCAACAGCCAGCGGCGGAACGAGCGCGCACAGCACTTCATCGCCGAAGTAGATGGCCTCTCGGCCTCGAGCCGGAAGGTAGTCGAGGTGTGCAGCGGGGTCTTGTTCGCTACTCAGCCGAGGAAGCATCTCGACGAACATGTCAGCGAGGGTTGCAAGAATCTCACGGTTGTACCCGTTTCGCAGCAGCGTTGTGCGGTCATCGTTGACGCTCCACGGCGCATTGAAAAGCGCAGTTGCTGATGTACGGTCCTGCAGGGGGAAATAGCTCCAGAATTGGCCTACCTGTGTGCCCGGGTCCCCCGCATCCGGATTGGCTCGGCGAGGCCTAACGGGCATCGCAACACTCACCTTAATCTCATTTCGAGAGACTGCTTCGCCGACCTCCCTTCGAGCTGCGGGACTAGGCGCGTGCATTCTCTCGCTCACGAGCCATTCATCACCCGTCTGGTCAGGGCGCTCGATCTTGATTCGGCCGTTCCCGAGACTCTTCGAAATGTGGCTTGTCGTAAAGCCCCCATCTCCCAAGACAGTGAGCGTGACTTCCCGTACGTCACTGACGAAAAGCAGAAACTCAGACGTGAACGTCTCCATCTCTCGACGAATTCTGGCGGTATCGCTGACGCCGGGGAGACGGACGATTGTTGTTGCCCATTCAGCAAGGTTCCTTGCGATTGGATCCTCGTTAAAGAGCCCCTCCGCATCGACCAGGGTGGCCGTGCGCAGCGACGGGAGCCGGCGGTCGGGCGTGCCGACCGCTTTGATCGCTGATTGCGCGGCGGCGGAATTGAACTCGAATGACACCGAACGACTCAGAACCTGCGGCGAGTCCGTGATTGCCAGCACTGACTTGAATCCGAGCCCGAACCGACCTATCTCATCCCCCCGCTTGCCGCTGAGATGGGCGTGCGTAATGGCGACAAGACCATTCTTCGAAAACGGCCGACCCGAGTTAGCGCAATACAGAACGCTCAATCTCGGGTCTAGTACGATCTCCACCCGCCCCAGACCTGCGTCTACCGCACCGCCAGCCATGGCGTCAGCGGCGTTCTGTACAAGTTCCAGGAGAGTACGGTTCGCATATCCGCCCGTTCGGATGGACTCTTCATGATTCGCATGCTCAGCAATCAATGTGGGCTTCGCACGGTAAGCGGCGATCGCACTCTCAAACTGCTCTTCTATCTCGCGCGCTAGAGCGGCATCGGGGCCCCACACCTTCGTTGGCATTGGCGTCCTCATCCCAGTTTTCGTTAGATTCTCGCAACCAACGTAGCGTCCTTCCTGAGTTAGCGGTCTCGACACGTCCGCCGCAGTGTGGTCCAGAAGCTCCTGATAGCGTCGCACTATGCCGTCGCCGCAGACTCTCGCCGCCCTCCGCGCGTTCGTTGCCGAACGGGACTGGGACCAATTTCACTCCCCCGAGAACCTCGCAAAGAGCATCTCGATCGAGGCGGGCGAGCTCCTCGAGTGCTTCCAGTGGTCGCCGGACTTCGACCAGGAACAAGTCGAGGCGGAGCTCGCCGATGTCGTCACCTACTGCATCCACCTCGCGAATAAAATCGGCGTCGACCTCGACGAGATCGTCATGAAGAAGTTGGAGTCGACGAAGGCGAAGTACCCCGTTGAGTTGGCCAAGGGCCGCATGACGAAGTACACCAAGCTCTCCGAGGCGCCGGAGTGACAGAGTTCAGTATCCAGCGCCTTCCGTTCCGCCGCGACGCTGTTGACACCTGGGCGCATGACGACACCCGCCACACCAACTGGCCGGTCGTCTACGTGATCGAAGGTGACGCGCAGCTTAGTTCGCCGGGACTCTACGTCGGTGAGACCGTGAGCGCCGCTACTCGGATGCGTCAGCACCTCGCCGGATCGAAGAAGAACGAGTCCCTCGAGTCGATCCGCGTCGTCGTGGATCACACGTTCAACAAGTCCGTCTGTCTCGACCTTGAATCGCATCTCATCCGTTGGTTCTCCGGCGATGGCCGATATCGCATTCTCAACGGCAACGATGGTCTGACTGACGCCCAGTACTACGACCGCGACGTCTATCGCGAGTCTTTCCGCGATGTGTTCGAGGCGCTGCGAGCAGAAGGACTCTTCTCTCGCAGCATTCCTCAGATCGAGAACTCGGACCTTTTCAAACTGTCGCCGTTCAAGGCGCTGACTGACGACCAGGGAATCGCGATCATGGACATCCTGGAGGGTCTGCTCGAAGATCTCGACAACCCAAGCGCCCGGTCAACGCTCGTTGTCCAGGGCAACCCGGGAACGGGGAAGACGATCATCGCGATCTTCCTGATGAAGCTGCTCGCCGACATTCGCGACTACGACGACCGGGACGGCATCGAGCCTGACTCGATGTTCTCGGAGTTCTTTGTCCCCGAGAATCGCGAGCTGCTCAAGACGCTTCGTATGGCGCTCGTGATTCCGCAGCAGTCCTTGCGGGAGTCAGTCAAGAAGGTCTTCAAGAAGACGCCCAAGCTTGACGCTGCAATGGTGATGTCGCCGTTCCAGCTCGGAGAATCGAACGAGACTTACGACCTCGTGCTCGTCGACGAAACTCACCGTCTTGGGCAGCGAGCCAATCAAGCGTCGGGCGTGCAGAACAAGAAGTTCCGCGAGATTAACGAGGCTCTTTTCGGAAGCGATGATCCTCACTACACCCAACTCGATTGGATCAAGGCTCGGAGCAAGCACCAGCTCCTGCTTGTCGACGGTGAGCAGAGCGTGCGGCCTCATGATCTCTCTCCGGCGGCGCTCAACGCCGAAATCAGTGGGGCCAAGGATGCACATCGCTTTTTCCGCCTCACGACCCAGATGCGCGTGCAGGCTGGCGCAGACTATGTCGAGTTCGTCCGCGCCCTGCTGAGAGATGAAACGCCAACGCTCCCCGACCTTGGTGAGTATGAACTCCGGCTCTTCGACGACCTCGGAGAGATGCGCGACGCCATCCGGCAGAAGGATGCTGAGGTCGGCCTCTCCCGCCTCATCGCGGGCTACGCGTGGGATTGGGTGTCGAAGAAGAACCCGGACGCGTACGACATCGAGCTTGACGGTGAGCGGATGCGGTGGAACGGCACCGATAAGGACTGGATCAACTCGAAGGGGTCGCTCGAAGAGGTCGGTTCGATTCACACCGTTCAGGGGTACGACCTGAACTACGCCGGGGTCATCATCGGGCCTGACCTCCGCCTCGACCCCGTAACCGGGCGGATCGTCGCTGATCGGGAGAGCTATCGCGACAAGAAAGGCAAGGAGAACACCGGGCACCTGAAGGATGCGTTCGGGGACGATGACCTACTGACGTTCATCCGGAACATCTACGGAGTGCTGCTAACGCGTGGGATGCGTGGAACATTCGTCTACGTGTGTGACCCAGCGCTGAGAGAGCGTCTGTCCGCGGCGCTCAAGCGCTAGTTCCGCCCCCACCGAACCGCTCCCCCGAGCTCACCTGCTGCGCGACCCGCCGCAGCGCCAACAACAACGGCTCCACCAGCACCGACCCCAGCACCACGTACCGCACCGCCGCTTCCGCAGACTCCTCCGGCACCCCGACGATCTCCGCATCCGCAATCCGCCGCATGCTCGCGAGATACTCCGCCATCGCCGCATCCGGAACGGTGAACCCGACGCGCTCCAGCCCCTGCAGCGCCCGCGCGACCGCGTGCAGCACCGCCACGTCGCACATCCCCGGCTTCCACCCGAGCCCTGCGACAAGAGCCTCAGCGTCCGCCAGATCCAAAGACTCATCCACCGGCGGAGTGATCGCCGCATGCGCCGTCCCGAGCAGGTCGTGCGCACTCTCCGGCGGATCGTCCAGCGCCCCCAGCACCCGCCGCGTCTCGGCGATGCTCACCCCCGCGTCGAGCAGCGCCCGGATCACCCGCAGCCGCTCCACGTGCTTCTCGCCGTACGCGGCCTGAGTCGCGGACGACCTCTCGCCCTCGGGCAGCAGCCCCTCACGCAGGTAGTACTTGATCGTCGGCACGGTCACGCCGGTCTGGGCTGACAGTTCGGAAATTCTCATGGCCACCTCTTGACTTCGATAGTAGCGCTATCCATTATGGATAGTGAAACTATCCAATCAAGGAGACATCATGTCAAAAGTCATCACGGGCCGCATGACCCACCGCCACGAGGGCGAGCTCGTCGTGTTCCACATCGGGATGCAGATCAACCGCTGGTGGCGCCCCGACCTGTGGATGCCAGCCTTCTTCGCCATGCCGGGAATGCTGCGCGAACTCAGCACCGATCCCGACTCGGGCATGCTCGGCTACCACCTGCTCTTCGGCTCGGGCGGACCTTACGTCGTGCAGTACTGGTCTTCCGTCGACAAGCTCTACGCCTACGCGTCGAGCCCGAACCAGCAGCACCGCCCCGCCTGGACCGCCTTCAACCGCGCAGCCCGCAAGGCTCCGGGAGCGGTGGGCGTCTGGCACGAGACCTTCCGCGTCGACACCGCCGAGAGCGTGTACGTCTCAACGAAGCCGATGGGGCTGCCGAAGGCCACGGAGCTCGTGCCCGTCGGTAAGCGTCATGACCGGGCCCAGGCGCGGTTCGCGGAGGGGCGGACGGATGCAGCGAAGTCTCTCGCCTCACCCCCTTCCCCCTGACCCCGGCCCCATACACCTGAGCGCACCTGCCAACCCCGCTTCCGCCGCGCCCTCCGCCGGACCGGTCGAAGCCAGACGGCGTGCGCAGCAGGAGTAACGTCTTACACGACGGCGGGGATGGTCAGTGAAGGAGCAGTGATGAAGATCGCAGAACTCAGAGATCAGCCGAGAACGGGCACAGCCGGCCAGCACACAGCGAACGAGACGGTCTCGTGACGGCTGAACGCGCCCGCGGCACGTCGCGCGAGCGAGCCACCGTCGTGGCGTTGATCCTCATCAGCGCCGCGCTTCCGGTGGTCGCCAACCTGCCGGTGTTCCAGAACCTGGTGTGGGCCTTCTGGCTCGCAGCCCTCGTCCTCATCGTCGGTGCGTCGGCGTTGCTCGTGGGCGTCACCCGGCGTGAACGACGACGTTCCGACGAGTCCTGAACCTCGTCACCACCGAAGAAACCACTACCCTCGCACCATGCTCACCGATCGCCCGCGCGCCTGGATCTTCGACGTCGACGGCACACTCGCCGTCATCGGCGACCGCTCCCCGTATGACATGCGCAAGGTGTCGATCGACACCCCGAACCACCCTGTCGTGGTCGCCGCCCAAGCCTTCGCCGCGCACCCCGACGTCGACGCACTCATCGTCGTCTCGGGTCGAGATGAGACCGCCCGCCGCGCCACCGAGGCGTGGCTGACGTTCAACGAGATCCCTTTCGACCGCCTCCTACTCCGCCGCACCGGCGACCAGCGCGCCGACGACATCGTCAAGGCCGAGATCTACGACGCCCACATCGAACCGCACTTCACCGTGATCGGCGTGGTCGACGACCGCCGCAGCGTGGTCGAGATGTGGCGGTCTCGCGGACTGGTCTGCTTCCAAGTTGCCGAAGGGGACTTCTGAGGCGCACCCGGTCGGAGTACAGCGACTTCGGCGCGGTCCATCATTTTCCGGATCGGTGTCCTGTGCGCTGGTGGTCATCCGTCGTCTGGGTAAGTAGATGTAGAAAGACCTTGAGGAGAACACATGCGCTACGTACTTTTCATCTGCACCGACCCGACCGCTGAGCCCTACGTCGAGGCCGAGGACAACGCCGGGGAGTGGGTGGCGTCGCTGCAGGACAGCGGCTCCTACGTCTTGGGCGACCGCCTGCGGCCTGTCGAAGACGCCACGACCGTGCGCGTCCGCGCCGGCGAGCGGATCGTGGCCGACGGACCGTTCACCGAGAGCCGCGAATGGATCGCCGGGTTCGACGTGATCGACGCCGACGACCTCGACGCCGCGATCGCGATCGCCGCCGCGCACCCGATGGCCCGGTTCGGCCTGGTGGAAGTGCGCCCCGTGTGGCCGCTCGGGTCGACGATGTGACCACACCGGAGGAGCCAGCGAGCACGCTTTCGGATGCCATGGCCGCCGTCCGGCACGTGGCATCGATCGAGTACGGCCGTGTGGTCGCGAGCGTGATCGGCACAGTCCACGACTGGACTCTCGCCGAAGACGCCGTGCAGGACGCCCTGGCTCGAGCCGTCGAGCGGTGGCCAGGCGGCGGGGTTCCGGCGAACCCCGCCGCCTGGGTCACGACCGTCGCCCGCCGCCGCGCGATCGACCTCGTCCGACATGCGGACGCCGAGCGCCGGGCGGTGGCTCGCCTGGAGCACGAGCCGCACGATGGCATCGACGCCCACGAGGCCGACGACGCATTCCCACATGGGGACGAGCGGCTGAAGTTGATCTTCACCGCCTGCCACCCCGCGTTGACCCTGGAAGCCCGCGCGGCGCTGACGCTCCGCACCGTCTTGAACGTGTCGATCGAACAGCTCGCCGGGATCTTCGCCGTCGCACCCGCGACGATGGAGAAGAGACTCGTGCGGGCTCGGGCCAAGATCGCGCACGCGAACATCCCGTACCGCGTTCCGGATGCCGCGCAGCTCGACAGTCGAAGCGCGAGCGTCTGCGAGGTCCTGTCCGCCCTGTTCACCATCGGCTACTCCGATCCGACGCTCCAGCCCGACCCCGGCGCCGAGGCCATCCGGCTTGCTCGGCTGTGCCGACAGCTGCTCCCCTCGGATTCCCCGGCTCGACTCGAGTTCACGGGGCTGCTCTCCCTCCTTCTTCTTCAGCACTCCCGCCGCGCGGCACGCACGACCGCCGACGGGTTGTCCGTGCCGTTCGACGAACAGGACCGTGGACTGTGGGATATCTCCGAGATCGAGGAGGGGCTGCGACTTCTCGACGACGCCGTCGAGAAGTCAGCACGGGCGGGCATCCATGGCGGGCGGCACCTCATCCGCGCCACCGTCGCGGCCGAGTACGTCCGCCCCGCCCCGGGGATGGAGATCGACCACGCCCGCATCGCCGACATCTACGGGGTGCTGGAGCAGGTGGATGCATCGCCGTTCGTTCGCCTGAACCGTGCGGTCGCCGTCGCGAACGCGGGACGACCGCACGAAGCCCTCGCGCTGACGGAGGCGCTCGAGAGCTCGCTGGGAGGACACCACCTCTACTCAGCAGTGCGGGGAGATCTCCTGCAGCGCCTCAAGCGCGACGAAGAAGCGTCGTCTGCGTTTCGCGATGCCGCACGCGCCGCCCCGACAGAACGCGAGCGGCTGTCGTATGCCCAGCACGCTGACGACATCGCCTCGGCGTCGACCTAGCCTGCTGCGGGATCAAGCGCGTTCGCATTCTCAATGATGCGCATTCGTCGAGGGGAGAACACCAACACGGCTCGGTGTACGAATGATTCCTCACTCAACGCCGGGAGACGAGCCAGCTCCATTGCCCCCGTCACCACCCTCATCACCAGGGCCGCGAACACAAAGATCGGTCCAATCCATGGCGCCTCGGATCCGAACATGAATCCCACAGCGACAACGCCGCCCACGATGACCACGTTGACGATCGCTACGACTACGCCCAGTCCTCGAGGGAGGGTCATCCCGGAACTGATACCGATACTGACCCCCAGGGCACAGATGACGAGGTAGACAGCGAGCTCGCCGCCGATCTCCAAGATCATTGCCATCGCTCCTTCGTCAGCATGTCACCCTCATGATGACCCCTGGCACCGGCGCGGCAGTGAAGAACAAGCAGGTCTTAGGGTTGTCTCCCTGAGCGATATGCGCCTGAGCCACAATGTATGAGCCAAAGACGGCGCACGCCTGGAACACCTTCGGCAGCGCCTTTGCGAAGATTCCACACATCCCGACCGCAGCCGTGTAGTCCCGGACCCGCGAGGTTTCAGCACGCGTGAGCTTCATTCCCCAGATGGGACCGTTCCAGATCCAGCTCGGATCAGCCACCACCGGGTACGCGGTTGTGGCGCTCGGGGTCACAACCTGGAACAGCTCATCCCCTCGCACCTCGTACCGCGTTTCCACCGCGGCACCATTCGCGTCAGTCGCCCACGGGGCCGCAACGGGCACATAATCGCCGGTCTCGTCCAAGAAGATCACTTCACCGGTGTCACTCTGGTACGGCTGATAGCCATCCATGCGGTATCCGAATTCGCGTGGGCTCTCGGCACCGCCCAACACGGTCTGGATGCGCGTCGATCCGTCGGCGAGCGTCTGCACAGCAACTGCATCACCCGAACTGTCGTCGGCAGTGAAGACGACGGTGCCATCCTCAGCCACCACACCATCGCTGATGGGGATTTCGTCAGGTAGCTCGATGGCCCGACGTTCCGTCTGGGTGCCTCCATCAATCGGCACACTCACAACGACGTTCTCTTCAGCCGAAAGCGGTACTGCCGCTGAAATCTCCCCTACCGTCGTGCTCAACTGGCCGCCCCGGACCATCCCCGGCTGGGACAGAATCGTTGTCGGGGTCGCCGCCTCAATGGTGGCCGCAACAGACTCCGCGCCATCGACGTCGCTGTCCGACGCATGAGCCGGCAAAGCCATCGTCGTCGTGAGGGCAATGGTGGCGGCTATCGCGACGACGAGTTCGCGCGTTCTTTGCATCATCTCTGGGGTCCATTCACTCGTAGCGGCCCGCCGATAGTTGACCTCGCCTCTCACGCTTGGCCATATGAGCAATAAAAGCATACATATGAGGACGCTACTGATATTCTGCGTTCTGCCGAGCCCCCCTAAGCCACCCGTCACGTGGCCGCGAGCGCCTCACGCCTCATCGAGCACAGGCCGACGAGCGCGGTGCCTCAGTGACCAGAAACCGCGATCCCCCGCAGCAACCGCACCACGGTCTCCTCTACCCGCTCCGCACTCAACGGCCGCCCGATCAGCGCAGAATACGAGGCCATCGCGATGAACTGGTCCGCGATCGCGGCCGCATCCACGTCCGCCCGTACGTCGCCGTCGGCACGCCCGCGCGAAACCCGCTCGGCGACCCACTCCCTAATCGGCGCCGCCAGCCGCTCGTTCAACACCAACCCCAGCTCGGGATCGGCCGCGGTCACCTCGATCAGCGCCCGCGCCAGCGCCACACCCTCGGGCCGGGCCAGCCCGTCGGACATCGCCGAGAACCACGCCCGCAGATCCGCTCCGAGGTCTGCCGTCATCGGCACCGACACCTCGGCTCCCGGCAGCGCCCCCTCGAGCAGCGCCTCCCCGAGGATCGCGGCCTTCGACGGCCACCACCGATAGATCGTCTGCTTCGAGACCTCCGCTTCGGCGGCGAGACCCTCGATCGTCACAGCCTCGTACCCGTCTGCGGCGAGCGCACGCCGCATCGCGTCCAGTACGGACTGGCGGGCTTTCTCACTTCGAGGACGGGGCACCTTTCGAGCGTACCCAGGCGTACACTGGAACATAAGTAGACGCACCGTTGCGAAACTTGCACGGGACCCGAACAAGGAGAAAGAGCATGGCCCTCACCGCACACTCCACCATCGGCGACTGGATGAACGACCCGACCGGCGGGCCTCTCATCCGCGGACTCTTCGAGAAGACGGGCGCCGACCCCGAGCTCCTCACCCCCGTGCTCGGACTCCCCCTGCAGCAGCTCGTCGCGATGAGCCAGGGCCAGCTTCCCCAGTCGGTCGTCGACGACCTCGTGCGCGCGGCAAACGGCGGCGAGATCCCCGAGGACGACGCCTCCGAGGGTTGGACCGAGAAGCCCACGTCCGGCCGCTTCGCCGGCAAGACCGTGATCGTGACGGGCGCCGCCTCCGGTATCGGCAAGGCCACCGCCTCGCGCATCGCCCGGGAAGGCGGACGCGTGATCGCCAGCGACATCGCCGCCGAGAAGCTCGACGCCCTGAAGTCCGAGCTTCCGGATGCGGACATCGTCACGGTCGCGGGCGACCTCACGAAGCAGGATGCGATCGACGCCGTCCTCGCCGCCGCGGGCGACCGCATCGACGGCCTCGCGAACGTCGCCGGCATCAACGATGACTTCTCCCCCGCGGGCGAGACCCCGGATGCCGTCTGGGACCGCGTCATCGCGATCAACCTGACCGCTCCGTTCAAGCTCATGCGCGCGGTCATCCCCGTCATGGAGGCGGCCGGTCGCGGCGCGATCCTCAACGTCTCGAGCGAGGCGGGCCTGCGCGGCAACGCCTCGGGCAACGCCTACACGGCCAGCAAGCACGGCATCATCGGCGTCACCAAGTCGGCGGCCTTCATGTACGGGCCGAAGGGCATCCGCGTGAACTCCGTCGCCCCGGGCGGCGTCGCCACCGGCATCCCGATGCCCCCGCACATGTCCGAATACGGCTCGGGCCGCCTCGCCCCGTTCCAGCAGGCCATCCCGACCGTGGCGACAGCCGAGCACCTGGCGGCCTCGATCACGTTCCTGCTGTCGGACGACGCCGTGAACATCAACGGCGCCATCCTCGCCTCGGACGGCGGATGGTCGGTGCAGTAAGCCCGACCGCGAAGCCGACGCCCCCGCCGACCCGAACGGCGGGGGCGTTTCGTATCCGATCACCAATCGTCTGCGCGTTGGAGGATCGGCATGATCACCTTGACGCCGGCACGAGCCTGCTGAGGAGTCACGGTCGCGATGCGGTGAACAATCTCGTTTCGCTTAGTGATCGCGTCCTCGACACTGCGCAACTCCGCCCCTGAGGAGATCAGTCCAACACGGTTCGCTTCGCGCACGAGATTACGGAGGCTCGATCTAACAGGTACTTCGCGTTTCCCGTCTAGTGCTCGACTGAGCGCAACCTCCAGTAGTGAGACAGCCGATACAAGTGCAGGGCCGTAGTGATGAGACGCTAACAGTCGAATAGGTTCATCTCGATGAGTCGCTACGTCCGGAGCGGCGACGGACAACCAGTTACGAATCCGCGCAAGGAACTCGACGGGATCAGCATCGACGGATGGCCGCATCAATACCTGGACGTCATCCACCGCCCGGACAGGAAGCCGACCAGTATCGACGCCGCGATCGAAGTCACGATCATCTTTGATGAGCAAAACGCTTTCGCGTCCTTTGCGTGCGAGGGCCACTGCGGCTTCATATGATTCCTGTCCGCCATCAAGCTCGACCACGACAAGCAAAGACCGCTCGATGAGCGCATCCAGCTTCGTTGCAACGGCGCCAGGTGCACTGATGACCTCACGCGACACGACGGGCACCAGGCCGTGGGCCTCGAACTCGGGAAAGACATTTTCGCGATACCAACCAACCAACGTCGGCGGCAACGTGAAGAGACATAGCCTGCGGGCATCATCTGCAGGTAACTGAAGATCGGCAGCCACGCGGTCGTCGGTGCTGACGCTAGCAGCGGAAACCTTCGCCCTCCAATAGTCAGCGATTTCGAGAAAAAGGCGAGCAAACCCGTCGCTGCGAGTCTCGCCCCTTCGCAACGGAAGGTTTACGACCTTCACACCACGTCGCTCGAACCGCGCTATCGCGCTAGGTTTCGCATCAAACTGTATGGTCCAGAGCGGCCGCCGCATGTTCCCGAGGCGCAGGTTCAAAAGTGCAAGCAGTTGGCGAGTGTCCGGATCGTCAAGGCTGTAGCCGATGAGTATGCCTGTGTGGTCTATGAGCATCGCGGACACACTCGTCGCGAGGAGAGGATATGCCAGCAAGAACCGGTCGTAGTCGTCTTCCGTGAGGACCAGTCGAGACGGGTGGTGGAGATCGCCATGAAACTTTATGACGCGTGGGCCAGCCGACCTGTTCGGTGCAGATAGCTGCGCTTCGTCAATGACCGGCATGCAGCCCTTGAGAACTTCGTCGTATGACTTCTCGAGGAGGAAGTCAAAGTTTGTCGTGACGACATCAGTGAACCCCACCCTTGCGAAGGCCAAATGTGCACGCCCTGGGCGTGCACGGTGCGCTCTGATCAGAGTGCCCACTTTGTCGACGAGCGCGACGCGCCCAAACGCCTGCTCGTACGCAGAGATCGATTCGATCGGGGTCGCGTCTGTCGAAGCACCATGAACAGCTTGCCCCAACGAGCTTCCGAGTCCCGCCCAGTCGACGGGCGCTTCGCCATCCTGGTAGTTTGCGTTCCTGGAAAACCCAGCGCCGACGATTGGCAACCACGATCCGCTCACCAGATCGTCAAGGAGCGGGGACGGAAATCTCGAGATGTATGTTGTCACGTCGCCAAACTAGCTTCAGTCTCGCTTCGATTGGAACAAGGGACGTTCAACAATCACGCTCCTGCTCAGCGCGCCGAAAGCTGACGCGACGGGCATGACCAATTAACAGCGTCGTCTCAGGCCCCCTAGTAGCTCCCGACGCCCGCGACCTACACTCGCTCCATGCTGAAGCTCGTGTCGATCGTGATCCGCGTGACGGACCTCCCCGCGCAGGCCACGTTCTGGAAAGCAGCTCTCGACTACGTCGAACGCGACCCCGCGGACGACGACTGGGTCGTGTTGAAGCCGCGCGAAGCCGGCGCTCCCTGCATCGCCCTCGACCCCCACCACTCCGAGCGCATACTGCCTCCGCGCATCCATCTCGACATCGACGCCGAGGGTCAGGCCGCCGAGGTGCAGCGGCTCCTCGCTCTGGGTGCGCGCGAGGTGCACTGGGACGGACGCCCGACCGACGCCGACCACGTGATCATGGAAGACCCCGAGGGCAACCGCTTCTGCATCGTCGACCGTCCCGACTGGTCGGGGTGGGACGGCGCAAGCGGAGAGTGAGGATTAGCCGACGTCGGCCAACATCCGATCCACCCACACCGGATGCGGCAACGTGGCGATCTCGGCGCGCGTAAACCATCCGACCTCGACGACCTCGTCTTGATCGGGCACAGGCGGATCAAGCAGTTCGCACGCGAACGCAGTCGACACGTACGACACGCGATCCCCGTTCGGATACGTCACGACGAGCGATTCGCCACCGAAGGCGCCGACGATCCCCGTGACGCGGATGCGGGCGCCGATCTCCTCCTGCACCTCTCGGGCGATCGCCTCGTCCGGATCCTCCCCCGGCTCGACCCCACCACCGATCAGACCCCATTGCTCCGAACCCGCCGCGCGCGCGAGAAGGAAACGATCGCCCTCGCGGATCACCGCGGTCACGCCCGGCAGCAGCAGGAGGTCGTGACCGATCCGCGCCCGGATCGATCGGACGTACTCAGAGAACGACATGCCGGGAGTCTAGGTTCCGAGACTGCGCGTAGGCCGTCACTCCAGGCCGGGCCGTCGTTCTCGGGCCGTCGCCTGCCGGTGCGACGCGAGAGCCGCGCGCACGGCCGAGTAGATCACCAGCCACACGACAGCGATCCCGATGAAGACGTACGCGAGATTCGCGAGAAGGACGAGAAGAAAAGAGCCAGAGAACATCGCCCCAGGATGCCGCACCCCGTGCACCTGCCCGGTCAGACTCCCCGCATCCGCGCCACGGCCGCCCGCACCAGCGCGGCGTTCCCGGGCGCGGGCGCACCGTCGGGGAGCAGCAGAGTGTCTTCCAACCCGATGCGCGACGCCAGCCCGAGCTCGACCGCGAGGTCGAACACCGGCCAGGTCGACCCCTCTTCGCCATGGAGCAGAACCGGCAGGTCGGGCTCTTCGAGCTCGACGTGCGCGATCATCCCCTCGGCGTGGTCGCGCAGCAGCTCGGTCGGTTCATCGGGAAGCTCGATCAGCACCCGTAGGCACTCACCTCTCACCGGCGAACGTTTCCACACCTCGAAACCGGCCGCGTCCCACAGACCGGCCTCGACCGCGACTCCACGCTTCAGCAGCAGGGCGGCCACCTCGTCGGCACCGGCCTCGTGCCAATTGACCGATGCGTGATCGGGCAGCTCCGTCCACGACTCGATCGCGGCGAGACGACGCGCGACATCGGGCTCGGCCCACGCCCCCGTGGTCACGCCGACCGGCACACCGGGAATCGCGGTCCGCACTGCCCGCACCCACCGCGCGACATCGTCGGCGGCGAGACTGTCACGACCCGCCGCATCCTTCGGGTGCACGTGCACCTCCTGCGCTCCCGCAGCCACCGCACGCGCGGCGTCGTCGGCCACGACCGAGGCATCCGCGCTCAGCCACGGGTGATCGACCGCATCACGGGCGCCGTTGACACATGCCTGCAACTGCATCCGACGCGCAGACCGGGCAGGAGGGTCGGAGTCCGACACCACCGTCATCGACCGATCAGCTCGCGGGGGTGCAGGTCGTACGCGGAGGAGTCGGCCGACGGGCCCTCTTCCGTCCGCACCGTGTGCTCGACCTGACGTGCGACCGCCGCGCTGCGACCGACCTTGACCGCCTCGGCTTCGCTCTCGAAACTGCTCCCCAACGTCTGCGATTCCCCTTCGATGCGGTTGAACCAGATGCCGTTGCGGTGGAACGTCTCGATGTCGCCTGCAGCCATGGCGGGATCCCTTCTCTCGTATCCCTTTCTACGTGAGACCACCGACACGACAGAGGGGCTTGACAGCCTCCACGGCGCCGCCCGAGCACCCCCGGCTCAGACCCTGAGACCCGCCCGGCGCACGGCGTCACCCATCGCCACGAACGCCTCTTCGAGGATCGGACGCGGTGTCGCGAAGACCACCCGAACATGGCCCTCGGCGCCACGCCCGAGCAGCCGCCCCTCGGTCAGCACGACCCCGGCCCGCTCACGAAAGAACTCGGCCGGCGGCTCAGGGATCCCCAGCGTGGAGGTGTCGATCCACCCGATGTACGTCGCCTCGGGCACGCGATACACAGCCCCGGGAAGATGCTCGTCCACCAGCCGCGCGAGCTCGAGCCGCGATCCGTCGAGGTACGCGATCACCTCCGTCAGCCACGGCTTTCCCGCCCGATACGCCGCCGTCGAGGCCACCACGCCGAGGGTCGCCGCGCCATGCTGCACCGCGAACCCGAACCGCTTGTACAGCTGCTGGTCGGCATCGTTCGAGGTGATCAGCTGCGCGGTCTTCAGCCCCGGGATGTTCCACGCCTTCGAGGCACTCGTGCCCGTCACCGTGTGCGCGGCAGTCGCCGCCGACACCGACGCGTAGGGCACGAACGGCGCACCGTCGTAACGCAGCGGCGCGTGGATCTCGTCCGCGAAAACCCGCCCGCCGTGCCGCTCGACGATCTCGGCGATCGCCTCCAGCTCCTCACGTCCGACGATCGTGCCGGTCGGATTGTGCGGATTGCAGAGCACGAGCGTCCGCGCCCCTGCAGCGAACGCCTCGTCGATGCGCTGCAGATCGTGCTGCCAGCGTCCGTCGATCTCGACGCCGGGGACCTCGATCACCGGATGCCCGATCGCCGGCAGGTATGTCAGGAACGGCATGTACGCCGGAGTCGGCACGATCACGGGCGACCCCGCGGGCGCATACTCCTGCACCGCGACGCCGAGCGCCGCCATCACGTCCGAGACCGGATGCACACGCTCGGGGTCGACCGCCCAGCCGTACTCATCCTGCATCCACTCGGCCGTCGCCTCCCCCAGCTCCGCGGCCTGCGGAGGGGAGAGGTAGCCGAGATTCTCGTCGTCGATCGCGCGATGCAGTGCCTCGGCGATCTCGGGAGCGACCCCGAAATCCATCTCCGCCACCCATGCCCCGATGCGACCGGGATGCAGACTCCACTTGCGACTCTGCGGCCGATCGAGGAAGAGACGGGTGCGCGCATCGAAGGGATGCGACGGTTGCGAGGAACGGTCCGTGGTCATGATCTGGGTGCCCGCCGGCTCAGCCGACGGCGTCGATACAGGACGCGTGCAGGACGCGGATCTCGGACACGGGGACTCCATTCGCAACGGCTCCGACCAATCTACGGACACCGCTGCGCCGTCGCATTTCGCGTTTCCATCCGTGACGCGATTCCGGGCCCCGCCGAGAGACGGCCAGCCGACGGGGCCCCGGCCGGGGCGTGAACAACTCCGGAGACTCGCCCCGCAGGTGGCTCGAATCCCCTCCCAGAGTCGAATCTGCAGAACTTCTCCTGAGTTGTGCACGCGACTCCCGGGACAGTGTCCGGAACCGAGGCTCAACCGGCGACGTCGAGCACCCAGGTCACGCCGAAGCGGTCGGTGAGCATGCCGAAGCCGGACGACCACGCCGACGCGGCCAACGGCTCGACGATTGTCGCGCCCTCGGAGAGCGCGTCCCAGTACCCATGGATCTCGTCGAGGGAGTCGGCCCGCAGCGACTGGAAGAAGGTGCGGTCGGTGATGGTCGCTCCGTTCTCACGGCGCGTGGTCCCGGCCGTCGCCGCCGGGTCCTGGTCATCCTGGCCCGGGATGTCGTAGGCCATCAGGCGGATGCCCGCGGGGGAATCGAGCTGCCCGAACACGATCTTGTCGAGGCCGGGGACACCCTCGTGCACGCCGAACTGTGACCCGTGCCTCGTCTTCTACACCGACCACCCTGATGCTGTACGAGTGCACCGCGTGCTTCACACGCGGAGAGACATCGCCGCCGTCCTCATCGACCGACTCTGACTCCGCATCCCGCGGAAGAGCGGCCCCACCCACGCCGGTAGACTGGACCTGCCCCGCCGGCCCCTTCCTTTGGAGTGCGCGTGACCACCGCCCCTGCACCTTCCCACCAGCACGTCCCCGACTCCGTCGAGAACGCGATCGCGACGCCCGAGAAGGAGCAGCCGTACGCGGCCCTCGGACTCAAGCCCGACGAGTACGCGCGCATCAAGGAGATCCTCGGACGCCGCCCCACCTCGGGCGAGCTGGCGATGTACTCCGTCATGTGGAGCGAGCACTGCTCCTACAAGTCGTCGAAGAACTACCTGCGCCGCTTCGGCCAGAAGGTCAGCGACGAGATGAAGGAACGCCTGATGGTGGGCATGGGCCAGAACGCGGGCGTCGTCGACGTCGGCGAGGGCTGGGCCGTCACCTTCAAGGCCGAGTCGCACAACCACCCGTCGTTCATCGAGCCCTTCCAGGGTGCGGCGACCGGCGTCGGCGGCATCGTCCGCGACATCATCTCGATGGGCGCCCGCCCGGTCGCGGTCATGGACGCCCTGCGCTTCGGTGCAGTCGACCACCCCGACACCGCCCGCGTCGTGCACGGCGTGACCAGCGGCATCAGCTTCTACGGCAACTGCCTGGGACTCCCGAACATCGGCGGCGAGACGGTCTTCGACGCCGTCTACCAGGCCAACCCGCTCGTGAACGCCCTCGCGGTGGGCGTGCTGCGTCATGAAGACCTCAAGCTCGCGAACGCGACCGGCGTCGGCAACAAGGTCGTCCTGTTCGGTGCGCGCACGGGTGGCGACGGCATCGGCGGCGCGAGCATCCTCGCGTCCGACTCCTTCGACTCGACCGGCCCGACCAAGCGCCCCGCGGTGCAGGTGGGCGACCCGTTCGCCGAGAAGGTGCTCATCGAGTGCTGCCTCGAGCTGTACCGCGGCGAGCTCGTCGAGGCGATCCAGGACCTCGGTGCCGCCGGCATCTCGTGCGCGACCAGCGAGCTCGCGGCCAACGGCAACAGCGGCATGAAGGTCTCGCTCGACAACGTGCTGCTGCGCGACCCCACGCTCACGGCCGAGGAGATCCTCATGTCGGAGTCGCAGGAGCGCATGATGGCGATTGTCGCGCCCGAGAAGCTCGATGCCTTCCTCGAGGTCGTGAACAAGTGGGAGGTCGAGACCTCCGTGCTCGGCGAGGTCACCGGTGACGGACGCCTCATCATCGACTGGCAGGGCGAGCGCATCGTCGACGTCGACCCCTCGACGGTCGCGGTCGACGGCCCCGTCTACGACCGCCCGGTCGCCTACCCGACGTGGATCGACGCTCTCCAGGCGGATGCCGCCGAGAACCTGCCCCGCGCGACCGACCCGGACACGCTGCGCGAGCAGTTCCTGAACCTCGTCGCCTCGCCGAACCTCGCAGACACGAGCTGGATCACCAACCAGTACGACTACTACGTGCTCGGCAACACGGCCCTCTCGTTCCCCGACGACGCCGGCATGATCCGCGTCGACGAGGAATCGGGTCTCGGCTTCGCGGTCTCGACCGATGCCAACGGCCGCTACTGCCAGCTCGACCCGTACGCGGGCGCACAGCTGGCCCTGGCCGAGGCGTACCGCAACGTCGCCGTCACCGGCGCCGTGCCGACCGCGATCACCGACTGCCTGAACTTCGGCTCTCCCGAGAACCCCGAGGTCATGTGGCAGTTCGGCCAGACGGTCGACGGCCTGGCCGACGGCTGCTACGAGCTGGGCACCCCGGTCACCGGCGGCAACGTCTCGTTCTACAACCAGACCGGCGACGTGCCGATCCACCCGACCCCACTGGTCGGCGTGCTCGGCATCATCGACGACGTCTCGCGCCGCATCCCCTCCGGATGGCAGGACGAGGGCCAGAACATCTACCTGCTCGGCACCACCTCGACCGAGCTCTCCGGCTCGGCATGGGCAGAGGTCGTGCACCAGCACCTGGGCGGTCTGCCCCCGAAGGTCGACCTCGCGGGCGAGAAGCGCCTCGCCGGTCTGCTGTCGGCAGCCCGCGACGAATGGCTGATCTCCTCGGCGCACGACCTCTCCGAGGGAGGCCTCGCGCAGGCGCTCGCCGAGGGCGTCATGCGCTTCGGCGTCGGAGCTCGCGTCTGGTTGAACGAGATCATCGAGCGCGACGGAGTGGACGCCGCAACCGCCCTGTTCTCCGAGTCGACCGGCCGCGTGATCGTGACCGTGCCCCGTGAGGATGACGTGAAGTTCCGCGGCCTCTGCGAAGGACGCGACTACCCGGTGATGCGCATCGGCGTGACCGACAGCGAGGGCGCGAAGCTCGAGGTGCAGGGCGTCTTCACCGTGTCGGCCGCCGAGCTGCGTGAGCGCTCGCAGGCCACCCTCCCGTCGTACTTCGGCCCGACCGTCACGGAGCAGGTCAGCGCATGAGCGACGTCAGCCGCCAGAACCCGAACGACGAGGACTACGGCGACCTCGGCGAGAAGCGCAACCGGCGCATCCGCATCGTCGCCTGGACCGTCATCATCGCGCTCATCCTCGGCGGTGGCGGCGCGACCGTGCTGACCCTGCTCCTCGGCTGAGACACGGGACAGCACCTGCCGCTCAGCGGGTGAAGAGGTACCTCGTCAGCTCGATGATCCCGTCAGGTCCGTGGCTCTCCCGTCCGAGCGACTCCACGATGATCGCGCCGAGGATCGCCCGACCGATCTGCGCGATCGGTGCATCCTCCGGCAGCTGACCGTCGCGGATCCCGCCCCTCAAGCGCTCAGACAGGTGCTGCTCGACGCCCAGGCTTCCACCGAGGTGCGCACCGACCGCAGCATCTTCGGCGGCAGCCGCGACCAGCGACTGCAGCAGGGCCTGACCCTGCGTGCTCGCGAGGATCGTGAAGACCGACTGTAACCACGTCTCGACGTCGGCGAACAGGTCGCCCGTGTCGGGCACGATGAAGTCCACCGGGATGAGACGTCCGTCCACGAGACAGTCGGCGATCAGCGCACCGCGCGACGGCCACCAGCGGTAGATCGTCTGCTTGCCGACCCCGGCTTCCTTCGCGATGCCCTCGATCGTGAGCCGGTCGTACCCCTGCGCATGGAACAGTCGGGAGGTCGCATCGAGGATCGCCTCGCGCGCCGCCGTGCTGCGCACGGGCCCGCTCCGGTGCTCGTTGACCATGGATTCAGGATAGCCACAGATCTCTAGACGAGACGTGCCGTATGATCTTCGAGTCTGAAGGAGACCACTGTGGCATCACTGCTGTACCGTCTGGGTTCGTTCGCTGCACGCAAGGCGTGGACGGTGATCGTCTCGTGGGTCCTGATCCTCGGTATCGGCGTGGGAGCCTTCCTGACCCTCGGCGGCACGCTGAGCAACAGCTTCGACATCCCCGGCACCGCCTCGGGCGCGGTCACCGACGAGCTCGCCGACAAGCTGCCCGACACGGCCGGTGGCACCGGCACGGTGGTCTACCGGACCGAAGACGGGTCTCCGTTCACCGACGACCAGAAGAAGGAGATCTCCGACCTCGCCGCGAGCGCCGAGGATCTCGACGGCGTCGCCGGGGTGATCGATCCGTTCGACGCGCAGAAGCAGCAGGACGAGCAGGCGCAGCAGCTCACCGACGGCCAGACCCAGATCACCGACGGCCGCGCGCAGCTGGATGCCGCCCAGACCCAGCTCGACGACGGACGCGCGCAGCTCGAAGCCGGGCTCACACAGCTCACGGCGGCCCGCACCCAGGCCGAGCAGTCCGGTGCCGGGTCCGCACAGCTCGCCGCCCTCGACGCGCAGATCGCCGCGGTGAACGCCCAGCTGGCGCAGGTCGCGGCCCAGAACGCCGAGCTCGACCAGTCGCGCATCACCCTCGACGACAACGCCGATCAGGTGGAGCTGGGCTCGACCCTCCTCGATCTGGCCGACGGCATCGGCGTGGTCTCCGAAGACGGATCGACCGCCATCGTCAACATCTCGTTCGTCGACCCGCGCCTCGAACTCTCCGAAGAGGTGAAGCAGGGCGCGATCGACCACTTCGCCTCCTCCCCCGTCGACGGTGTCGAGGTCGACTTCGGCACCGACATCGCACAGGGCGTCCCGGAGATCTTCGGCATCGGCGAGGCGGTCGGCCTCGCATTCGCGGCGATCGTCCTCATCGTGATGCTCGGCTCCCTCATCGCCGCCGCCCTCCCGATCGTCACCGCCATCGTGGGTGTGGGCGTCGGCGTCACGGCATCCCTCGCCTTCTCCGGCGTGGTGAACATGGCCTCGGTGACCCCGGTGCTGGGTGTGATGCTCGGGCTCGCGGTCGGCATCGACTACTCGCTGTTCATCGTCAACCGACACCGCAAACAACTGCTTGCCGGGGTGCCGGTGCGTGAATCCATCGGCCTCGCCACGGGCACCTCCGGCACGGCCGTCGTGTTCGCCGGCACGACCGTGATCGTCGCACTGCTCGCCCTCAACGTGACCGGCGTGCCCTTCCTCGGCCTCATGGGCACGGTCGGTGCGGTCTGCGTCGCGGTGGCCGTGCTCGTGGCTATCACCCTCGCCCCCGCCATCCTCGGCCTCGTCGGCACGCGCCTGCTCAGCCGACGAGCGCGGGGAACGATCGGCCAGGAGCACGCGGCAGGCAAGCCCGTGAAGCGCATGTCGACCCTCCGCGCCGTCGTCACCGCACTCGTGAGCGTGGTCGCCCTGCTGATCATCGCCATCCCCGCCATGTCGATGCGCCTCGGGCTGCCCGACGGATCGAGCGAACCGAGCGACTCGACCAGCTACCGCGCGTTCCAGACCGTCGACGAGCAGTTCGGCGAGGGCGCCAACGGACCGCTGCTGGTCACCGCGACCCTCGACGATGCCGTCAGCGACGACGACCTGCTCTCCACGCAGGTCACGATCGCCCAGGCCATCGCCGACCAGGACGACGTGGTGGCCGTCGCGCCGATCGCGACGTCCGACGACAACACGCTGCTCGCGTTCCAGGTCGTGCCGAAGGAGGGACCGAACAGCGCCTCGACCGAGAAGCTCGTGCAGGACCTGCGCTCGATGCCCGCGATCGGCGACGGCATCACTCTGGGCGTCGCCGGACAGGCCGCGATCAACATCGACATCTCCGAGGCGCTGGCCGGAGTCCTGCCGCTCTACCTCGTGGTCGTGGTCGGGCTCTCGCTGCTCATCATGATCGTGGTGTTCCGGTCGCTGCTCGTACCCATCATCGCGACCGGCGGGTTCGTGCTGTCGCTCTTCGCGACGTACGGCCTCATCGTGGCGGTGTTCCAGTTCGGCTGGGGCGCCGAGATCATCGGACTGCACAGCACCGGGCCGATCCTCAGCTTCCTTCCCGTGATCCTCGTCGGCATCCTGTTCGGACTCGCGATGGACTACCAGCTGTTCCTCGCCTCCGGCATGCGCGAGGCGTACGTGCACGGCGCCTCGGCGCGGGATGCCGTCGCCCAGGGCTTCCGCGCCGGCCGCTCGGTCGTGATCGCCGCCGCCCTCATCATGGTGTCGGTGTTCGGCGGGTTCATCTTCTCGGAGTCGACGATCATCCGCTCCATCGGCTTCGGTCTCGCGTTCGGCGTGCTGCTCGACGCGTTCGTGGTGCGCATGCTGCTGATGCCGGCGCTCATGCACCTGCTCGGACGCTCGGCGTGGTGGCTGCCGCGCTGGCTCGACCGCATCCTGCCGAACGTCGACATGGAAGGAGCGGCGCTCGAACGCGACCACCCCGGCATGAAGGCCGTGGCCGTTCCGACCGCGACCGACTCGGTGCCGACGCGGGAGACATCCGCCTGATCGGGAGTCGGAGACACCTCGCCCGGCGGATTTCTCCGTGTCGGGAGGAGGGTTCGGGGCGAAGCTTCCGCCCGACACGGAGTTCTCCGCCCGACAAGGTGCCCCGACAGGGAGCCCCGACACAGTGCCCCGACAGGGCGCGCCGCACGGAGCACGACCCCGACGTCAGAGGCCATGCCTAGAGTGGGCGCATGACCGCCGAAGCCCGGGAACGCCTGCTCGCGTTGCGCACTCAAGCCGAGGCGCGGGTGCAGGCGACGGCGGCGACCCTCGATGAACTCACCCACGACCGTGCGGGCTCGAACGACGACGACGAGCACGACCCCGAGGGCGTCACCCTGTCGTCGGAGTGGTCTCGCCTGACCGGGCTCGCCGAGGCAGCAGCATCCGAGCTGCACCAGGTCGACGAGGCGCTGGCGCGGCTGGATGCCGGCACCTACGGCCTCTGCGCGAACTGCGGAAGACCGATCCCGGCCGGCCGCCTCGAAGCCCGCCCCTTCGCGGAGTACTGCGTCTCCTGCGCCGAAAAGCTCGGACGGTAGCCCTGACGCGAGGGTCGATCGCGAGTAGCATCCCACCCATGCCCATCACACTCGAGAACGTCGGCATCGCCGTCCGCGATCTGGAAGCCACCATCTCCTTCTTCACCGACCTGGGCCTCACGGTGCTCGGCCGCGACGAGGTCAGCGGAGAGTGGGCGGCGACCGCGGTCGGACTCGACGGCAACCACGCCAAGATCGCGGTACTGCAGACTCCGGACGGACGCGGCCAGATCGAGCTGTTCGAGTACATCCACCCCGACGCGATCGAGACCGAACCGACCCTGCCGAACGAGATCGGCATGCACCGGATCGCCTTCTCGGTCGACGACATCGACGAGTCGCTCGCGATCGCCGCCCGCCACGGCTACCACCCGCTCCGCGGCGTCGCGAACTACCAGGACGTGTACAAGCTCACGTACCTCCGAGGCCCGAGCGGGATCCTGGTGATGTTCGCGCAGGACCTCACGAAGAGCTGACCCGTCACCCGGGGATGACCGTCCCCTGATGAAAGCGCAGAACGGGCCCGGAATCGGACAGCTGCCAGATCGATGACCGTCGGCTCTCCCGCCCCTCGGCGATCAGACGATAGTTCACGAGGACGATGCCGGGGGACAGCTCGTTGAAGAGCCAATCCGCGGTCTCGGGCACGGCCCTGCTGTCCTCGTTCGAAAGCTCGACGACGGTTTCCGTCCGCAGCCATCGCCGCCCCGATGCCCCGATCTCCGCGAAATCGGGGGCGAGCAGGGCCTGTACCCGGTCTGCGTCGGTCCGTACCTCCGAGGAGAGGAGCGCGATTTCGGCAGCGACCACGACGGCATACCGGTCCGCGTCGTCATCCCACATGCGTAAACGGTACCGCCGCCCTCTCGGGGAGCGCGCTGAGAAGTAGGCTGAACGCATCATGCAAGAGTTCTTCCAGTGGGCGGGCAACTTCTGGTGGCTCATCTTCCCGATCATGGGAATGGCCGGCGGGGCCGCGAAGGCGTGGGAGCGGGGCTCCAAGCGCCGTCACGAGCGACGCCTCGAGACGCTCAAGGTCAAGGCGCAGCTGAAGGCCGCCGAGATCGAGGCGCGCGCGCTGACCCGGCAGGCGAAACGCGGACCCTCGGTCGTCGACACCACGGCATCCGTCGCGCCGAACGATCTGGTCGCACGCCTTTTCACCGAGCACGATGAGATCACCGCCCGCTGGCTCGACTACGAACTCGATGTCGCGAAGCTCATCGCCTTCCCCGCCATGAGCGACGGGCGCCAGCCCCTGACCGCCGCGTTCCTGCGCGCGAAGAAGACGGCGGATGCGTTGCGTCCCTCCTCTGCCGACGCCAAGGTGTCCGAGCAGCAGGTCACCGAGTACCTGCAGGCCGTCGGCGACTACGCGGTCGCGTTCGAGATCGCCGAGAAGGATGCCCGGCGTCTGCGCGACTCCACCTTCACCGAGCCGGAGCGCAAGAGACTCGAACGCGCACAGCAGCTCCTGAAGGTCGCGGTGGACGAATCGGCGACGCAGGCCGAGCGCAACGTCGCGTACAAGCGTGTGCGCGAAGAGCTCGATGGGCTCATCCTGCTCTCCGACGATGCGGTCACGGTACTCGAGAAGCAGGTGGCCCGGGAGCTGCCGGCCCAGGCGAGCACCTCCACCGACGCATCGACCGGTGCGGCACCCGCCCCCGCCCCCGCGGCGGAGCCCCAGCCGTTGCCGATCACCGATCCCCTGCATCCGGCACCACCGCGGACGCTGCCGCGCGAAGACGCATGACCCCGGAGAACATCACCGGACCCGTCGCGCACCATGCCGAGGCCCCCGTCTGGTGGCCGGGCTGGGGTGGACTGCGCTGGGTCGACGGGACCGCGGGCGACCTGCTCACGCTGCGCCCCGACGGCGTGGCCCGCCAGCACATCGACGACGAGTACCTCGCCTTCGCCCGCCCCCGTTCCGGCGGAGGGTTCGTGGCCGTCGGCGCCCGCACGCTCTATCTCGCGGATGACGTCGACGGCGGGACCAGGGCCGTCGCCGCGCTGGGCGACGACCCCCGTGTGCGCATGAACGACGGGTGCTGCGACCCCCGCGGTCGCCTGCTGGCCGGATCGATGGCCTACGACGCGACAGCGGATGCCGGAACCGTCCTGCGAATCGATGCCTCCCTGTCGGTGACGACGGTACTGCCGCAGACGACGGTGTCGAACGGCATCGGCTTCTCTCCCGACGGCAGGCGGGCCTACTACGTCGACACCCTGACCCATCGCGTCGACGTGTTCGATGTGGTCGAGGGGGAGCTGCGAGGACGCCGCGCCTTCGTGCGCTTCCCCGAGGGGCAGGGAATGCCGGACGGGCTCACCGTGGCATCCGACGGCAGCGTCTGGGTGGCCCTGTGGGACGGGAGCGCTGTGCACGGTTACGACGCGACCGGCGCCGTGATCGCGCGCATCGAGCTGCCGGTGCCGAAGGTGACCGCCTGCACGTTCGGTGACGACGACCTCGGCACGCTCTACATCACGACGTCGGCACAGGACCTCTCGCCCGACCACGGCACCGAGGCGGGTTCGCTCTTCGCCGTGCGACCGGGCGTGCACGGCATGCCCGTCACGCCGTTCGCCGGCTGAGACCCCGCAACACCGACGGCCTCTGCCCGAGGCACGGTGCACTCAGCGAAAGGAACCGTGCCCCGGACACAGGCCGCCGGGTGGATGACGCAGGTCAGCGCAGGTGAACCCGCTCGGTGCGCTGGTTCTGGCGTCCCAGCCCCTCGATCTCGATGGTCATCTCATCGCCGTCCTGCAGGTACGGGAACCTGCCCGACAGCGCGACGCCCTGCGGGGTGCCGGTGTTGATCACGTCGCCGGGCTCGAGTACCAGGTACTGGCTCAGCTCGTGCACGATCTGCAGCACGGAGAAGATCATGTCGGCAGTCGAGGAGTCCTGCCGCTGCTCGCCGTTCACGAAGGACCGCAGCCGCAGCGCCTGCGGATCGACCTCGTCGGCGGGGATGAGCGCCGGCCCGAGCGGGTTGAACGTCTCGGAGCACTTGCCCTTCGACCACTGTCCTCCCGAGACGTCGAGCTGGTAGGCACGCTCCGACACGTCGTTCGAGACCGTGTAGCCGGCGATGACATCGCGTGCGGCCTCCGGTGACGACAGGTAGCGCGCCGACTTGCCGATCACGATCGCCAGCTCGACCTCCCAGTCGACCTTCTCGGCACCGGGTGGCAGCAGCACGACGTCATTCGGCCCGACGACCGTGTTCGGGTGCTTGAAGAAGATCACCGGATGCTCGGGCGGCTCCGATCCGGACTCGGCCGCGTGGGCTGCGTAGTTCTGGCCGATGCAGACCACCGCGGTCGGGCGGGCGACCGGGGCGCCGATGCGCAGACCGTCGACATCGGCGGTGGGGAGCTCGCCGCGGCCGAGGGTTTCGCGCACGCGAGCGATGCCGTCGGCGGCGAGGAAGGCGCCGTCGATCTCAGTGGTGAGGGGCGCGAGGTCGTAGACGACGCCGCCCTCACGGACGTAGGGGCGTTCGTGGCCGGTGGGGCCGAGTCGCAGGAGTTCCACGTCGATCCTTCGGTCAGCGCGCGTCGGCGTAGGTCGGGTTGACGATCGGCACGGATTCCCCGGCCAGGTACCGGATGATGTTCTCGGCCGCGTGCACGGGAAGGTCCGCCAGCGCCTCGGGCGAGTACCAGGCCGCGTGCGGGGTGAGCAGCACGCTGTCGAGCTCACGCAGCGGGGAGTCGGCGGCGAGCGGCTCCCCCGCGAACACGTCGAGGGCGGCGGCTCCCAGGTGTCCGGAGCGGAGCGAGGCGGCGAGCGCCCCCTCATCGATGAGCGGACCTCGGCAGGTGTTCACCACGAGCGCTCCCGGCTTCATGGTCGCGAGCGCAGCGGCATCGATCAGGTGCCGGGTCGCTTCGGTCAGCGGCACATGGAGGGTGAGGATGTCGGCCTGCGCCACGGCATCCGGGATCTCGACGAGTTCGCAGTCGGCCTCGCGCACCGCGTCGCCGGAGGTGTACGGGTCGGCGACGAGCACGCGGAACCCCAGCGCGCGGCAACCGCGGGCCACCATCGAGCCGATGCGGCCGAAGCCGAGCACCGAGACCGTGGTGGCCGAGGGGCGCACGGCGAGCGGGCGGGCGTCGACGGCCTTCCACGTGCCGGCGCGCACGGCGCGGTCGTAGGCGGGGAGGCCGCGGGCCTGGGTCATGATCATCGCGATGGTGTGCGCGGCGACCTCTTCGATGCAGTAGCTCGGGGTGTTCGCGACGGCGATGCCGCGGGCGGTGGCCGCCTCGACGTCGACCATGTCGTAGCCGATGCCGACGCGGCTGATGATGCGGAGATTCGGCATGCGGTCCATCACCTCGCCGCTGATCTGCGCCCACTGCACGACCAGTCCTTCGGCGTCGGTGCCGTGAGCGGCGATGTCGTCGAGGCTGCCGGAAGCGGCGCGCTCGGCACGCAGCCCCGCCTGTCGGAGGGTGTCTTCGATGACGGTTCCCGGCAGATCGCAGTCGCTGACGAGGATGAATGGCGCGGTCATGGATGCGATGCTATAGCATCTAGCAAGCGGCTGCACCCCTCCAGGCACGGGGCGCTGGGCTCGGGGGCGCGAGGGCGTGGGGGCGTGGGGCACGGGGCTCGGGGCTCGTGGCGCGAGGTCGTGGGGGCGTGGGCGAAAACCCAGACGAACTGCTCCGGCTCGGGCGCGCCTCACCACGACACGCCGCAGGCGACGCGAGTGGTCTCCGTTTTCGCATGGGCACCCGGGCCGCGCCTGCTCGACAGACACAAGATTTGCTATAGCATCGACCCCATGACTCGTCGCGCACTGATCACGGGGGCCAGTTCCGGTATCGGGACGGCCGCCGCCCTCGAACTCGCCCGCGAGGGTGCCGCCCTCTGGATCACCTATGCCGGGCGGGAGACCGAAGCCCTCCGGGTCGCCGAGGAGTGCCGCGTTGCCGGGTCGCCCGAGGTGCACGTGTCGCGCCTCGACCTGCGCGAGCGCGAGTCGATCGACGCGCTGGTCGGTGAGATCACGGACGCGTGGGGATCGCTCCACGTGCTCGTCAACAATGGCGGCGTCTGCCCGTACACCCCGTACGACGACATCGAGTTCGATGAGTGGGACATGGTCCTCGAGACCAACGCTCGCGGTACCTTCTTCCTGACTCGCGCCGCTCTCCCGCTGCTCCGGGCCGCCGAGGGCGACCGCTCCGTGATCAACATCGCCTCGATCGCCGGCCAGGTCGGCGCATTGCAGACCGGCATCCACTACGCCGCGAGCAAGGGCGCGATCCTCGCGATCACCCGCAGCTTCGCGCGGCACCTCGCGCCCGAGGGCATCCGCGTCAACGCCGTGACCCCCGGACCGGTCGCGAGCGCGATCACCGACCAGCTGCAGGGCGCGGGGCGCGAGAAGCTCGAAGCCGGCATCCCGCTCGGCGCGTTCGGACAGCCGGAAGACGTCGCCTGGATCATCGCATCACTCGCGTCGGAGCGCGCCCGGTTCATCACCGGCGCCACCTACGACGTCAACGGAGGAGTACGCATTGACTGACCGCACCGCACTCGACCGCTCTGCACTCGACACCGTCCAGGCACAGCTCGACGCGTTCAACGCGCACGACCTGGACGCGTTCGTCGCGACCTATGCCGAGGATGCCGTGATCACCGGCGTCGCCACCGAGCCGGTGGTCGGATCGGCCGCGATCCGCGCGTTCTACGAGCCTCGGCTGCAGAACCCCGAGCTGTCGTGCGTCATCGAGACCAGCGTGCTGTTCGGCACCCGGTGGGTCGTCGCGCAGGAGCAGGTCATCAACGCGGGCGTCGCGACCGAGACCATCGCGACGTTCGACGTCGTCGACGGGCTGATCGCTCGGGCGTCGATGCTCAAGGCCTGAGGCGCGGCAGCCTCCCGGGAGGAGAACTCGCCGTCGGGAGGAGATTCCCTGCTGAAGGGTCCTCCCGACGGGGAGTCTTCCTCCCCACGCGGTGCGGCTCACTCGATTCGCCTACCCGGCCAGCGAGACCACGTCCATGCCGATGAGCCGAATCTTGTGCATTTCGACCGCGCTCATCTTCGGCACGTCTCGGAAGTGCGGTCGCTCGTCAGCTGCGAAGAAGGGGCGGAAGGGGCCGTTCAGCAGCAGCACGAGCAGGTGAGCGTGATACCAGCAGAGCGCCTGCCGAACTGATGCCTTCTGCGCCCAGGAATGCACGAGGAGCCACGCGACGAAGGCGAAGGGGAACATCACCCAGAGCGCGCACCCTCGCACGAGGATGAGCAGCAACATCCCGATGCCCATGAGGAAGCGCATTCGAATCCTCCGTCAGCGAGTGCTGACGGCGCCGATCACGATCAGCGCAGTCCCGAAGACCGCGAACCCGCACGCGACGACCACCACTACCGCGCTCATCTTCGGGAGCCGACGCGCGATCTCCTCTTCGGAAAGCTGGTCTTCGCGGTAGACCTTGTCGAATCGCCCACGGACGAAGCGCAGCACCCGCGCGCGCGAGACGAGCAACACGGCACCGACGAGCACGACGGCAACACCGACGGCAAGGTTCGCAAGGGAAAAGGCACTCATCGTCGGCTACTCCCGCGCGAAGATTCCGACGAGAACGGCGACCACGCCGATGAGGGTGAGGCCCACGCCGCAGAAACCTATCCACCAGGGGCTCGACCGTTTCCCCACCTCGCGCCCCGCCGCGCCCCCGAACGCGCGATTCGTATCCGCGATGACCCGGAAGACCTTGGCTCGATGACGGACGAGCAACGGCCCGCATCCGACTGCGACCAGTCCGATTGCGATCGCGATGTAGTTCTCGAAGGTCATTTCTTCCTTGCGGGGAGGGGGTGCCGGATAGCGATCACACTACAGCCGGCGTCGAGAGCGAACCGTTGGCCTCTCGGGAGGAGAACTCGCCGTCGGGAGGAGATTCCACGCTGAAGAGTCCTCCCGACAGGGAGTTTTCCTCCCCACGCGGTGCGGCTCACTCGTGCTCGGGCAGAATCGGGGACGACCAGCCCGGATCACGACCCAGCTGAGCCGCCCGCGACACCGAAGTCGAACCGTAGCGGTCGCGCAGGGTGTCGAGCACGGTGTCGAGGCGGGCTTCATCGCCCCAGTCGATCGGCAGTTCGGGCTGCACGCGATCGGCGCGGTCGAGCTGCGACAGCGAGATGCCGATCAAGGTGGTGCCGCGGTCGGTGATTTCGCTCTGCGCCGCGGCGAGCAGCGTGCGTGCGAGGGTGAGCAGGACGGCGGTGCGGTCGGTAGGAGCGCGGAGTGAGCGGGAGCGGGTGGCCTTCGAGAAGTCGCCGAAGCGCAGACGCAGCACGACGGTGCGGCAGACACGGTCGCCATCGCGGAGTCGGCGACCGAGCCGGTCGACGATCTGGGTGAGAATGAGGTCGAGTTCCTCGGGCGAGCGAGGGCGGTTGCCGAGAGCACGCTGCGAGCCGATCGACCCGCGGCGGCGGGTGGTGTCGACCGGCCGCGGATCCCGTAGACGAGCGAGCGCGTGCACGTGCGCCCCCGTCGCCTTGCCCAGCATGCGCTCGGCTGTCGCGGCCTCGAGCTCGGCCAGCTCTCCGACCGTGCGGATACCGTAGCGGTGCAGCTTCTCGGCCGTGACCGCCCCCACACCCCACAGGCGCTCGACCGGGAGGGGAAGCAGGAACTCCTCCTCGCGTTCGGGCTCGACGACCAGCAGCCCGTCGGGCTTGCTCACGGCACTGGCGACCTTGGCGAGGAACTTGGTGCGCGCGACCCCGACCGAGATCGCGAGTCCCGCCTCGGCACGCACGCGTTCGCGCAGCCGTGCCGCGATCTGCTCGGGGCTGCCGGCGATCCGCCTCAGACCCCCGACTTCGAGGAACGCCTCGTCGATCGACAGCCCCTCCACGAGCGGGGTGGTGTCGCGGAAGATGGCGAACACGTCTTTGCTGGCGGCCGAGTATGCCTCCATGCGCGGCGGAACGATCACGGCATCCGGGCAGAGCTCCCGCGCCTGCCGGCCGCCCATCGCGGTGCGGACTCCGCGGGCCTTCGCCTCGTAGCTCGCTGCCAGCACGACTCCGCCGCCCACGATGACAGGTCGGCCGCGCAGTTCGGGCGCATCACGCTGCTCGACCGAGGCGTAGAACGCATCGAGGTCGGCGTGCAGCACCGTCGCTTCCCCACGCATCCCGTTCTCCTGTCGACGTGCGGATCGTCGCACGGACCGGGGACACCGGGATGGGTGGTGACTTCGCCCTCTCGCCCGGGATATTGCGGTGTCGGTGCTCACGGATATCGTCGGCGCGTGCCGGAACCGGTGAATCAGTGGTGGGCGCGACGGCAGTTCTCCCGCGGTCGCGCTGTCCCGTATGAGGTGGGCACCTATCGCGCCGGGTGGGCGGCATATCCCGAGCTCATCCGGCAGTACCACCCGGAACTGAACCACGGCATCGTGCTGTCGCAGATCCCCCTCGCCGCCGATGTGCTGCTCTGCTGGGAATGCGCGGTCGGGCATCGGTTCGCCGCCACCCCGACCGAGCAGCGCGAGCGTCCTGGACAGGTGCGGCGCCGCTCCGCATGGTGCCCCGAGTGCTCTGCGCTCGCCCGTCCGCAGCCGGTCGTGCTCGGCGAAGCCCGCGCCCTCCCCCGTAAACCCCGTCGCCCAGCCCCCGCGCTCTGCACGAAGACGCCCGACTTGCCTGCGGGCACCGCGTTCGTCAGCGAGTGCGCCCCGAAGCCCGCGTCCGCGGCCGAGGGCCGCCTGCGGACGGAGCTCGCAGCCGTGGTCACCTTCGACGCGGCAGTGAACGCCGTGAAGGTGTCGCGCCCGTTCTTCCGCCACACCGAGGTCTGGCCCGACATCGTGTTCCCGGAGCTGCGGGTCGCGCTCGAATACGACACCGTCGGCCGCCACGGACTCGAGCACGTCGGCAAGCGGCAAGATGCCGATCTGCGCAAAGACCGCGCCCTCCGTGCCGCGGGCTGGGAGGTCATCCGCATCCGCACCGGGAAGCTCGAACCCCTCGGTCCGCACGACCTGGCGCTGTCGTCGGTGAGCGCGAAGAGCATCGCCCGGATCATCGACGAGCTGCGGGCCATCCGCGGGGCGCTGTTCGTGGACGCGTACCTGCGGTGACGAGCGCCGCCGTCGCGTCAGTCCCCCTCGCGTCGGTGGCCCTCGCGTCAGTGGCCCTCGCGTCAGTGGCCCTCGCGTCGGTGGCGCACCCCGACGGGAGGAAGACCCGGTGTCGGGAGGAGAATCCTGCGCGGATCTTCCGCCCGAGGCAGAGTTCTCCGCCCGTGCCGAGCGCCGGAGATGCCTGCTCGCGTGCCCCTGCACCTATCGAGGTGCCTCAGGCGTCGAAGCGCTCCCGCAACCCCGGGTCGAGCGCGATATCCCCGAAGGATGCCGTCCACGCCCCGTCGACCGCGATGGACTGACCCGACAGGTACGGAGCCTCATCCGACAGCAGGAACGCCGTGACGGACGCCACCTCTTCGGCGCGGGCGATGCGCCCCATCGGCGGCCCCTCCGCGAGCGCACGTTCCTCGGCGGCGGGGTCGCCCGCGCGGGCGATCTGCGCCTCCAGATGCGGGGTGCGCACACCCCCGGGAGCCACGGTGTTGGCGCGGATACCGAGGGCCCCATACGACACGGCGACGCTGCGGGTGAGAGCGTCGATGCCGCCCTTGGTGAACTCGTAGGCGGCGTGGTCGGTGAAGCTGGAGCGTCCGTGGATCGACCCGATGTTCACTATCGCGCCCGGCACACCCTGATCGACGAAGGCCGAGACGGCGGTCGAGCAGCCCCAGATGTAGCCGAAACCGTTGATGTCGAGCACCTCGCGCACCGTGGCCTCGTCGATCTCGTGCAGCGGTGTGCGCTTGGTGATGCCGGCGTTGTTCACCCATCCGGCGAGGGGCGCTCGGGCGCGGGCGGCAGCGGCGGCACGCTCGTGCGCCGTGCGATCGGCGGCGTCGCCGAGCACGACCTCGGCCACGATGCCGTCTTCGACCGTGCCGGATCCGGGCGAACGCTCGAGCCCGACCACGATCCACCCGTCGGCGGTGAGACGTTCGGCGATGGCGCGACCGATGCCCTTTCCGCTACCGGTCACCACGACGCTTCGAGCAACGGAGCTGCGGGGGGCGTCTGTCATCTCAGTCCCTCTCGAATCGGAAGACCGTCGGATCGAGCGCGAAGCCGAGGCCCGAGGCATCCGTCGGCCGCACCCTGCCGTCGAACGACGGACCGCCGAGGATGAACGACGGCGCGGGGTCGTACGGGTTGCTCCCTCGGGCGAACGTCTCCACACCGATGCCCAGGTGCGCGGTGACCTCAGGATAGACGTGCCCCGACACCGGCACGCCACGTTCTGCTGCCCACGCGATTATCTCGCGGGCAGGGGTGACGCCGCCGATCGCGACGACGTCGAGTCGCAGCACGTCGACGCCGCCGACATCGACCAGCGCCTTCAAAACGGCGGGGTCGGTGACCTCATCGCCCACGGACACGGGGAGTCCCGACTCCCGGCGGATGCGCGCGACCCCCTCGGCGTCTTCGGGGAGCAGGGGGTCTTCCACCCACGCGAGGCGCGGGTCACCCCACTGCGCGATCTCGGCCAGCGCGGTGTCGGCGTCCGGCCAGCCGAAGCCCACGTCCACGACCAGACCGGTCGCATCGGGAAGCTCGGCGTTCAGCAGGGCGAGCAGTTCACGCATATATGCCGGATCCGGAATGCGGGAGATCTTCACATTCGTCCAGCCCTCCGCCTGCGCGAGAACCTCATCGGCCACCTCGCGGGGAGTCCGCTCGGCAGACGGGTACGCGGCGACGAGCATCGACTCCCGCGGGGCGTCACCCGTGCCGAGCAGCGTCCACAGCGGCACGCCCGCACGACGCGCGGCGATGTCCCACAGCGCGATGTCGACGAGCCCGATCGCGCGCCGCACCAGGCCCACCCGTCCGACGATCGCGCTGCCGCGCAGCATCCGCTCCCAGGTCGCCGCGGGGTCGTCGGCATCCGCACCCATCGCGTGCACGGCGACGAGGCGGTCGACGATCTCGGCCATCGGCGCCTCCCGCGAGAGGCAATAGGCCATCCCGGTCGTGCCGTCGTCAGCCGTCGCCTGCACGGCGCTGTACTCGCGGCGGGTCACCGTCATCGCCCCCAGGTGCAACGGTGCCGGGAGCGGCAGCACGGCCGTGGCCGTGTCGATGCGGGCGATCGCGCTCATTCGGGCTTCTTCGCCAGCGGCACACCGTAGTCGACCATGAAGCCGCCGTCGACGTAGAGGGTCTGTCCGTTCATGTAGCGCGACTCGTCGGAGACGAGGAAGCTGACCGCGGCGGCGATCTCGCTCGCCTCGGCCAGGCGCTTCGCGGGGATGCGCGACAGGATCGTGTCGAGGCTGAGGGTGCCCGCTTCGACACCCTGACGGAAGACGCCGGTGTCGACGTAGCCGGGCGCGACCGCGTTGACCCGCACGCCGCGCGACGCCCACTCGGCACCCGCGGTCGAGGTCAGTCCGATCACCGCGGCCTTGGTCGTGGCGTAGGGCGCACGACCGGCCGAGCCGCGCGACGAGATGGAGGAGATGTTGACGATGCGCCCATCGCCGCGCTCCAGCATCCGCTTCCCCGCCGCCTGCAGCGCCGAGAACACCCCGTGCAGGTTGACGTCGACCACGGCCGACCATTCGTCCCAACTGAGGTCTTCGATGCCGCGATGACGCTGGATGCCGGCGTTGTTGACGAGCACCTCGATCGGCCCGAGCTCGGCTTCGATCTCTCCGAACACACGGTCGACGCCGGCATGATCGGTGACATCGAGCTCGCGCCACAGGATGCCGGCCGGGTTGTCGGCCGGGTTGTCGCCGGCGGTGAGGCCCGGCACCCGGTCGGCGGCGACGACGAGGTAGCCGTCTGCGGCGAGGCGCTGGCCGATCTCCCATCCGATCCCGGCGGATCCTCCGGTGACGACGGCGACGGAGCCGGCAGGGGTGGGGGCGGTCATTGCTCTCCTCAGGTTCGAGTTTTGCTATAGCAAGTGTATCGGGGGCGCCGTCAGTGGTCGAGCAGCTCCGCCACGACCGCCACCGCATGCGTCTCGAGCAGGTCGAGCGCGCCCGGCGCCAGGGGCGTCTGCCACGCCTGATACGCCCCGCGGTCGTAGGCATCGCGCGTCGGCAGGTACACGAACCCCGGGCCGTTCGTGAGGTTCATCACCACGATCGGCGTCGCGGGGAACCGCGCGCGCAGCGTGGTCTGCAGTCGCGAGTACGCCTCACCCGGATGCCCCACGATCACGGCATCGCCGAGCCTCCAGGCCCAGACAGGGTGCTGCACGGTCGGACCGTCGATGTATCCGTCACGCAGATTGCGCGCGCGACCGAGACGCTCCTCCCGCGAGCGCGGGTCGATATCCTTCCACTCCTCGGCGAGCGCGTCGAGCGTCGGCAGGTCGCGCAGCGGAAGCTCGACGCTCGTGACCGAACCCGCCGCATCCTCCCCGCCTTCCGCCGTCCGGCCCGTCCAGATCGCGAGCGGTGCACCGGACTCGACGATGCCGTCGAGCGTCAGCTCTTCTCCGGGAACGGGAAGCGCGTCCAACGCCGCGAGCACCGCGTGCCCGAGCGAACGTCCGTGTCGATCGGCGACCGCGACGTCGCCGGTGTACTGCTCGCGCGGAGCCAACTCTCCCGATGCCCCCTGCACGAACAGGCAGGGCGCCCCCGTGGCCGACTCGATGACCTCGCGCATCGCCCCGACGTAGTCCGGCGACACCTCACGGCTCTGCCAGGCGAGCGTGGTCGGGTGGCACGCGTAGTTCACGAGCGTGCCTCGCACCGCACCGTCGACACTGAGGCGCCCGATCGTGACGGTGTCGTCGGCCGTGCCCTGCGGGTTGTACCCCACGAGAGGGCGGCCGTCGACGTCGAGCTCACGGTCGGCGGCCAGGGAGCAGGTGCCGGTCGTCCACTCGATCAGCCCGGGGACCGCACCGTCGAGCGCCTCGCGCCCGGCGGCGACCCCTGCGGCAGCGAGCGCCTCGAGATACCCCGGGATCAGCTCTCCCCCCGGCAGATGCGCATCCGCGGCACAGAGCACGGCGCCCGCGTGGGTGTGCGAGAGCGAGAGCATCAGCTGATCGGGGTCGAGCCCGAGAGCGTCGAGGATCGTTCCGCGCACACCCTGCTCATCCGCGACGCGACGCCACCAGGTACCGTCCACCGCAAGCAGCACGCGCGGGCGGTCGTCGGCGGCGATCACGGCGAGCGCGGTCAGCTCGAACGGACGATGCGCCCCCTCGGATCGCTCCCAGTCGGCGGGTCCCCAGTTCTTGGCACGGATGCCGACCGGCGGCGTGATGTCGCGTCGGGCGATACCGATGCGCGCCCGCGTGCGGGGGATGCGGATGCGGGCGCCGAGACGTGTGGCCGGTGCCGTGTCGTTCAAACCTGGTCCTCCATGTTCTCCATGATGCCGCCGCTCAGGCGATCGTCAGCACGTCGGCGATCAGCACACGTGCTCCAGCCTCGGGAAGAGTCACCTCGACGCCGCGCTCGACGCCGTCGCTGTAGAGCAGCGTGGAGGGTGCGGCGAAGCCATCGGCCAGCCGCATCCGTCCTCCCACGAACTGACTCCCGGTGATGCGAGCGTGGTTGACCCCCACGCCGATGTCGAGGTGGGCAGCACCCTTGGGCACGGTCGATGTCACGCCACCCACCCGCCAGGTCACGACGCCCCCACCGGCGGCCCTGCTCAGCAGAGCGCCGTCGGTGCGCTCGGTCGACAGCTCGACCCCCTCGACAGCGATGGCCTGGTCCCGCACCGCGGTCACGGTGAGCTGCACATCGCGCACCGTGCCGCCCCGGATGGTCACCCTCGACGCGCCGAGCTCTGCCGGGGCACCTGTTGCCGGACCGCTCAGCCGGCAGTCGACGAACTCGACGGCTCCGGCGCCTCGTGCCTTCATCCCGTCGATTCCGGTGATCGTGCATCGCACGAAGCTGACGGGCACCGAGACCGGCGTCTGGATCAGCACCTGATCCTTCGGGAGGGCGAAGGTGCAGTCCTCGATCACCGTCGGCCGCGATGATCGCGCCGATCGCTGGCCGATCGCCAGCAGCCCGGCGGTGCAGCCGCGCAGCTGAGCCCCGTCGGCATTGATCGTCATGGTCGCCTGCGGATCGAACGTCGATCGTCCGATCACCCGGACGTTCTCGAGCGTCAGGTCGCTGATCTTCATGCCGGCGACGAACCACGAGCAGACGTGGTCGCGCACCGTGATGCGCTTCGCGGCGGTGCCCCATTGCGCCCCGGAGTTGGCGATGTCCATCAGCCCCGAGTTGCCGATGAAGGTGAGATCGTGCTCGTACTGCCCGTGCGTGGTGAAGGGGTTCCCGCCCTGATCGTCGCCGTCTCCGTGGCAGTTCTCGACGATGCAGTAGGCGCTGGCCGTCAGATCGTTCAGGTGCCGCGCGTTCGACGAGGTGCAGTCGCTCACGCGACCGTAGAGGCTGTAGATCTGCTGCGTGAGATAGCCCGCACCACCGTAGAAGACCGTGGGCGGGTTCTCGACCGAGCAGCGTTCGGTCGTGAAGTGGGTGTTCCATCTGCGCATGATGACGGGCCACCAGGTGCGGCTGGCGTGCACGTCGGCGACATCGCAGTGGATCGCGTACTCGAAGGCGATCGGGTGCGATCCGGTGAGCTCGCGAGAGTCCGGGAAGGAGCCGTCCGTCGGTCCGTCGAAGGGCCCGGCCCCGAGGAACCGCATGTTCGAGATGCGCACCCCCGCGACCGGATCCACCTGCCGCCAGACGAGCTTTCGCCCCTTGTCGAGCGGCCAGCCGTTGAGGTAATCGATCCGGATGTGGGTGCCGTCGATCTGCTGCGTCACCTGGACGAATCGCTGAAGCTCGCGCTCATCGGCCCCACCGCCGGCGACCGGATCGCACTGCACCGCCCACCAGGTGTCGACGGCGAACTTCGACGCATCGGGCACGGCGACCGCATCCGTCAGCTCCGGCCAGGCTTCCGCCAGGGCGTGCTCGACGGTGACGTCGCGGGACACCCCGGTGAAGAACATCACCGCACCGAACGGGTTGTCGTGGGTGTTCGCCTCGATGCCCTCCGTCGTGATGACATGACCGCCGAAGTCGATCTCGAGGTGGGAACGGGTGAAGCAGTGCCGCCGCTGGAAGAGCAGATCGGTGCTCGCCTCGATCCGCCGGACGCGGAGGTCGTTCACCAGGGCGTCGAGCGCGTCATCGGCCGCCGTCTCGGGCCCGGTGATGCCGAAGACCCGGAAGTCGACCGTGCCGTCATGCTGCAGCAGCCACGTGGTGCCGCGCTTTCCGGCGATCACCGTGCCGCCGTTGGCCGCGACGTCGGCCCCACCGCAGCCTACGTAGACGAGCAGCCCGGCGTCGCCGGGGGTCCGGTAGCCGGCGACGATGGCCACCTCGCCGTCGCGTGCCCGCAACCGGGACAGGTCGGAGACCGTCTCCGCGCGGAGGATGTCCTTCGCACCGGCCGCGACGGGAGCGGCCTGAGCGGTCGTCGCACCGGCGAGAGAGCCGGCAGCGCCGAGGGCGACCGCACCGAGTCCGGTCATGACGGCGCGGCGACCCGTCGATCGCACACTCGCATCCAGTTCGGCGCGGGACATCACCGCACCCCGGACGTGGCGTCCGCTTTCAACTGCACCTCGGCCGGAACCGTGAAGTCCGCCCGTCGACTCAGCACGAACGCGATGCTCGCGCCGAGCAGGGTGAGTCCGGCGATGAGGAGCAGACCCCAGATCGCCGATCCGGTGGTCTCGCTGATCCAGCCGATCGCATACGGACCGGCGAAACCGGCCAGGTTGCCGACCGAGTTGATGAAGGCCAGCCCGGCAGCAGCCGCCGTGCCCGTGAGCACCATGGGCGGCAGGCTCCAGAACAGCGGTGTCGTCGAGAACAGGGCCGACATGCCGACGCACAGGGCGGCGAGCGCGAGGATCGGCGTGCCCTGGGCCGCGACCGCCGCGATGAGCGAGAGCGCGGTGATCGTGAGCGTGATGCCGATCTGCAGGGGGATGTTGCCCTGCTTCCTGGCTGCGCGCTCCCAGGGGAGCATCACGAGCGCGGCGCACAGGTTCGGCAGGGCGACGAGCCATCCGGTGGTCGAGTTGGAGAAGTCGCCCATGCTCTTCACGATCGTCGGCAGCCACATGCCCAGCCCGTACGCGCCGAACACGACGCCGAAGAAGAGCACGATCAGGGTCCACAGACGCCCGTTGCTGAACACCTCGCGCAGGCGCAGCCGCCCGTGCTTCTGCTCGGTGGCCGCGGTCTCGGCGGCCAGGGTGTCGTTGATCCACCGCTGTTCGGTCGGGTCGAGCCAGCGGGCGTCCTGCGGGCGGTCGGGCAGCCAGAAGAAGACGACGAAGGCGAGGATCACCGCGGGGATGCCCTGCAGCAGGAAGACCAGCTGCCAGCCGTCGAGGCCCCACATCCCGTGCAGTTCGAGCATCCAGCCCGACAGCGGCGCCGCGACCGCGTTCGCGATCGGGTTCGACAAGACGAACACCGCGAGCACCTGCGTGCGGTACTGCCGCGGGAACCAGAGCGTGAGGTACAGGAGCACTCCGGGGAAGAAGCCGGCTTCGGCGATGCCCAGCACGAAGCGTGCGATGGCGAACTGGGTCGCATCCTGCACGAAGGCCGTCAGGGCGGCGACCAGACCCCAGGAGACCATGATGCGCGCGATCCACTTGCGCGCACCGAAGCGCTCGAGCAGGAGATTGCTCGGCACTTCGAACAGCAGGTACCCGATGAAGAAGATGCCGGCGGCGAATCCGAAGGCCGCTTCGGTGATCTGCAGCGCCGCCGTCATCTCCAGCTTGGCGAAGCCCGCGTTGTTGCGGTCCATGTAGGCGACGAGATAGAGCAGCCCGAGGAACGGGCCGAGGCGCCAGATCGCCTTCTTCATGGCGGAGGCCCCGACCTCCTCTGACGTGCGCGTATCGGGGGCGATTCCGTTCCCGGACATGACAACTCCTTCGTCATCGATGGACTGGCTTGCTATAGCATCTAGCAAAACCCTCGCCGTGTCCACTCATCCGGAAAATGCCATAGCATCGAGCGAACGAATGCGCGCCCGCTCGACGAGACGGAACCGCGGATCGAGAAGGGCACCGAATGCGCAGCGTCTCGGATCAGAACATCGCCGAACAGGTCGCAGACGAGCTGCGTGCGGCCATCCATTCCGGAGAACTCGCCCCCGGTGAGCGCCTCGTCGAACGCAAGCTCGCCGACCGGCTGGGCGTCAGCCACATCCCGGTACGCGAGGCACTGACCCGTCTCGCCGAGGAGCGCCTCATCACCCGGGAGCCCCGCCGCGGCGCCCGCGTCGCCCAGCTGAGCGCACAAGACCTCCAGGAGATCTCGAGCCTGCGGATCGTGCTCGAGCAGTTCATGGCGATCCGCGTGCAGGAGCGGTGGAACGAGGAATCCGCCGCCCGACTCGGTGCCATCATCCAGGCGATGGCGGATGCGGCACCCGGCGACATCGACGAGGTGCTGCGCCAGGACCGCCTGTTCCACGAGACGCTCGCCGACCTCGCCGAGCACCGCTTCCTCGACGAGTTGAGCGGCCAGCTGCGCGGACGCATCACCGGTTTCCTGCATGCCGCCAACGCCGCTCTCGACCCTGCCGAGCAGGAAGAGCATGTGCGCAGCCACCAACAGATCGTCGATGCCATCGCGAGCGGTGACCCGGAGCAGGCGCAGGCCGTGATCGCCGCGCACGTGACCAGGGCGGTCGAGCGCATCACCCCGTCGACCGACGCGGACACCCCGTGACCGCGCGCACGATCGTCCTCACCGGAGCCTCCGACGGGATCGGCGCGGCAGCCGCCCGCCAGCTCGCGTCGTCCCCGCATCGGCTCATCCTGATGGGACGCTCGGAGGAGAAGACCCGTGCGGTCGCCGCGGAGACGGGCGCTGCGTGGTTCACCGCCGACTTCGCACGCCTCGACGACGTGCGGGCGCTCGCCACGAAGATCGCGGAGGCCGTCGGCGACGGCGGCATCCACGTGCTGGCGAACAACGCCGGTGGCATCTTCGGCGATCAGACCCCCACGGTCGACGGCTTCGAGAAGACCATGCAGGTCAACCACCTGGCGCCGTTCCTGCTCACGAACCTGCTGCGGCCTCAGCTGTTGAAGGCCGAGGGCGCGGTCATCAACACCTCCAGCATCGCGCACCGCCTGTTCGGCCACCTCGATGTGGACGACCTCGACAATCACCGCCGCTTCAGCGCGAACAAGGCCTACGGCGACGCGAAGCTCGCGAACGTGCTGTTCGCCAAGAGCCTGCACACGAAGTTCCACGCCGACGGGCTGAGTGCGGTCGCGTTCCACCCCGGCACCGTGCAGACGAACTTCGCTTCGGACTCGTCGAGCATCATGCGCCTGCTCTACCGCACACCGCTCAAGCACCTCATGCTCATCGGTGCCGACAAGGGTGGCGCGACCCTGCGCTGGTTCATCGAGGGCACCCCCGATGAGACATGGTTCTCCGGCGCCTACTACGACGAGCGTCAGCTGACCGCCAAGGTCAATCCGCAGGTGGATGACGCGGCCCTGGCCGAGGCGCTCTGGCAGCGCAGCGCCGAGCTCGTCGGCATCCCCTCCACCTAGTCCCGCCTGCTCCCGCCGCCTCGCTCCGGCACCTCTCCCGCCGCCTCCCCCGCAGGTGAGATTCGCCCTTCTCGCGCCCGGTCCACCGAATCGCCCATATACTTGCCACGGAAAGTAAGTCAGTGCTCGTGGAAAGGATGCGCCGTGGACCTGCATCGACTCTTCGATGATGTGATCCGCTTCGAGATGGAGATCTGGGAGGCGGTCGACCGACGTCTCCGCGCCGAGCATTCCCTGCCGCTGAGCTGGTTCGAGCCCATGCGGGCCATCGACCGGATCGAGAACTGCCGGGCCTCCGACATCGCGACCGAGCTCTCGATCACCGAGGGCGGCACCAGCAAGCTGGTCGCTCGCATCGAAGCAGCGGGCTATTGCGAGCGCACACCGAACCCCGACGACCGACGGGCCTCGTTCATCACGCTCACGCCGGCGGGCGAGGACATGTTGACGATCGCGACCCAGACCTTCGGCAGAGAACTGGAGCCGTGGTTCCAGAGCGTCTCCGCCGATGACCTTCAGCACTTCGCCACCACTCTCGCCACCCTCCGGGTGCGCAAGCCCATACCGACGACAGGAGTCACCCCATGACCGAGATGATGCGCGCGATCGTGCTCGACGCACCCGGCCCCGTTGAGGCCCTCACCATCCGCGAGCTGCCGATCCCGACACCGAGTGAGGGCTGGGTGCTGATCCAGGTGAAGGCGTTCGGCTTGAACCGCTCCGAACTCCACACCCGACTCGGCCTGGCGGAGGGCGTCACCTTTCCCCGCGTGCTCGGCATCGAGGCGACCGGAGTCGTCGTCGAGGCGCCCGGGGGCGAATTCACCCCCGGCCAGCAGGTCGTGGCGGTGATGGGCGGGATGGGACGCGCGTACGACGGCGGATACGCGGAGTACACCTGCGTTCCCGCGACCCAGGTGATCGCTTTCGAGAGCGACCTCGACTGGGGCACCCTCGGCGCCCTGCCCGAGATGCTGCAGACCTCGTACGGGTCGCTCACCGTGGGGCTCGACGCCCAGCCGGGCCAGTCGATCCTGATCCGCGGCGGCACCTCGTCGATCGGGATGGCGACCGCGGTGCTCGCGAAGCAGCGCGGGATGACGGTCTTCTCGACCACGCGCAACCCCCGCAAGGCCGAGGCGCTCACGCGCATCGGCGTCGACCACGTGCTCATCGACGACGGCGACGTGCAGGCGCAGGTCAGAGCGATCCTGCCCGAGGGCGTTGACACGGCTCTCGAGCTGGTCGGCACGCCGACCCTGCCGGACACCCTCCGCTCGACGCGCGTGCACGGCGTGGTCTGCTTCACCGGGATGCTCTCGAACGAGTGGACCGTGAAGGACTTCTACCCCATCGAGTACATCCCCCGCGGCGTGCGCCTCAGCGCTTATGGCGGAGGCGCGGCCGACCTGCCGCCGGCTGTGCTCCAGGGCTTCCTCGATGCGGTCGCGGCCGGCGAGGCCACCGTGCCGATCGACCGGGTCTATGCCTTCGACCAGATCGCCGAGGCGCACACCGCGATGGAACAGGGCACCGCCGTCGGCAAGCTGGTCGTCGTCACCGGCCTCTGACCCGACACCCCCACACCCCGCACCCCGCACCCCGCACCCCGCCGAGTGCACGGGTGCTCGCCGAGCGCACGGCTTCTTCACGTCGAGAAGCCGTGCACTCGGCAGCATCCCGTGCGCTCGGCGGCATCCGCTGCACTCGCGCCAGGAAGCGCGCCCGGGTCAGACGCTGAGGTTCGCCGAGTCGACGACGCGCGGGCCCTCGGCGGGGAAGGCCGTGCGCGTGACGCCCGACTCGACGTTGCCGGTGTGCACCAACGTGGACGAGGCGCCGAACGCGGCATCCGCCAGCTCCAGCGCCCCGCCCTCGAAGCGGTTGCCGACCGCGCGGTAGTGAGTCGCGCCCTTCGTGACCGCGACGTGCGTCGCCGCCCCCTCCGCGCGGAAGGTGCTGTCGGAGAGCGTCAGATGCAGCTCGCCGTCGCCGGTCCGGGAGACGCCGGTGCCGCCCTTGACCGCCACGTCCGATCCCGCGATCTCGACGGCCTGCCGCTCTCCTCTGGCCGCGGCGACACGGGCGTTGCGGAGTGTCGATCCCTCGAACCGCAGACGCTCCGACGACGAGGCGATCGGCGCGGCATCGTCAGCCGCCGTGAGCGTCGATCCCCGGAACGTGACCGCTCCGGCTCCCGCGATCTTCATGCCGCCGACCCGGTCGAGCACCGTGTCGACGAACGTGACGGGTGTCTTCACCGTGGCGTTGGTGAGTTCTCCCGGCGCGACGAACGTGAAGTGCGAGTCGGCGATCACCGTCGGCCGTGCGGAATTGTCGGACGCCTGCGTGATCACGAGGGTGTCGGATGCCGTGCACCCGCGCAGCTGCGCGCCGTCGGCGTTGATCCACAGCATGCCGGAGCCGGCGAGCGAGGGCTTGCCGATCACCTGCACGTCTTCGAGCGTGAGGTCGGTGATGCGCACACGGGCGACGAACCACGAGCACACGTGCTTGCGCACCGTGATGCGCTTGGCCGCCGAGCCCCAGGCTGCACCGGAGTTCGCGAACGTCATGAGACCGGAATTGCCGGTGTACGTGAGGTCGTGCTCGTACTGCCCGTGGGTGACGAACGGACCCTGGTCGTCACCGTCGCCGTGGCAGTTCTCGACCAGGCAGTAGGCGCTCGCGGTGAAGTCGTTCAGGTGCCGGGCGTTCGCGGTGTGGCAGTTGGCGACGTATCCGTAGAGGCAGTAGATCTGCTGCGTCAGGTAGCCGGCCCCTCCCCAGGTGACCGAGGTCGGGTTCTTGAGCGTGCAGCTCACGGTCGAGTAGTAGGTGTTCCACCGGCGCTGGATGAGCGGCCAGAAGGTCCCCGTGCCGTCGACGTGGTCGACGTCGCAGCGCACCGCGTACTCGAACGCCAGCGGGTGCGATCCCGTGTACTCGTCGGTACCGGTGCCGAGGAACTTCAGGTTCGACACCGTCACGTCCTGCACCGGCACGACCCGGCGCCAGGTCATCGTGCGGTCCTTGCCCAGCGGCCAGCCGTTCTTGTAGTTGATGCGGATGTGCGTGCCGTCCACGATCTGCGTGACCTGCACCATGCGCTGCAGCTCGCGCTCCCAACGACCCGACAGCGCGTTCACCTCTGCCGCGTACCACTCGCCGACAGCGAAGAACGACGAATCGGCGACCGGGAAGATGTCGCCGAGATCCGGCACCACCTCGCCGAGCTTCGCCTCCTGCACCGCATCGGTCACCTCGCCGCGGAAGAACATGACCGCCGCGAACGGATCGTCTTTGCCGGCGTTCTCGATGCCGACCGTGGTCATGAGGTGTCCCCCGAAGTCGAAGGCGATGTTCGACCGTGAGAACGTGTGGCGGCGCACGAAGTTGAGGGGGCTGTGCCCCTCGATGCGGTGGATGCTCGCGTCGTTCACCATGGCGTCGAGGGCGTCGTCGGCGTTCACGCTCGCATCCATGATCCCGAACATCCGGAAGTCCACGATCCCGCCGTGCACGAGCAGCCACGCTCCGCCCTTCGGGGCCGCCAGCACGGTGCCGCCGTTGGCCGCCGGAGCGTCCTTCTTCACGAAGCGGTACAGCCCGGCACCCCCGTCGCCGGCTGCGGCGTAACCGGTCGTGCGGACCAGATCACCGTCCTTGCCCTTGCGCTTCACGAGCGTGGTCGCCGTGCCGCCGTTCGCCACCGACGACGATCCCGAATCGCCCTGCGTCACGATGGGGCCGGCAGCCTGCGCCGGAGTCTGCGCGCTGACGGCCGCCACGCCTCCGATCGCCGCCGCGCCGAAGCCGGCGAGCAGCATGCGCCTGCTGCGCAGGGTCGCGGTCGGGCTCTCGAGAGCGGCCGTCTCCTTCTGGGTCGTGCTCATCTTCTGGGTCATGCTCATCCTCCTTGCGGCGTCATCGCCGCGGTCAGGCGTCCGGTCCTTCGGCCGGGCCGCATCATCCGATCGATCCCCCGTCCCCAGCGCTTTTCCGAGCGAGGCGCTCAGAAGTAGTCGCCCGCCGTGAAATGGCGGATGCCGTCGAGCCGCGGCGCACGCCGCAGCGCACGGATCATCCCGGTGCGGTCGTCCTGCCGCACGGCCTCGGGGGCAAAGGCGCGGAGCGCGCGATCCTCCTCCGGCAGGGCGGGAACGGCGAGCTCGCACGATGTCACCCCGGCGGAGTGCCAGTCGACGGCGATGGCGGAGAGCAGCTCATCGCGCACCTCGTCGCCGTCCATTCCCGGGAGCACAGCGCTCTCCAGGAGCGTGCCGATCCCGCCGCGACGCTCGGCGACCGCGTAGCCGAGCACCGTCGACCCCTCGGTCCGGCAGTACAGCGTCGCACCCCGCATCCGCACCTCCGCCATCGCCCTGTCGCGGTCACCACGCACCGGGGCGAGCACGACCCTGCCCGCACGTGAGCACTCGTAGACCTCGCACAGCGGGCGGAAGCTCCCGAGTCCGACGGTCGCGCGCTCGACTCGCGCATCGGTCCCGGCCGACACGGGTGCCGTCCAGGAGCCGGCCAGAGTGCGCGCCATGGAGAAGGTGTCGAAGCCGCTGGACCGATACACCTCCGGGGTGCCGGTGAACAGCAATGCCCAGTCGGCGTCGCCGCCCGTCTGCAGGGTCGCCGCCACGAGTCGACGGGCGAGGCCCTGTCCTCGCGCCCGCTCGGCCACCGCGACGCTGCCGATCGCGTGCACCTCGGCGACGCCATCGGACTCGCGCAGCTGCTTGGGCAGACCGTATATCGAACCGCACAGGCCGTCATCGTCCTCGGCGACGAGTGTGTGCGCGAGCCGCTCCTGATCGATGAGCCACTGGTCGGGGGCGAGCGGCGGCGTGAACGCCTGCGCCCACAGCGCGGTGAGCGCGGTCTGATCCTCGGCCCGAGCCGCACGGATGATCGGTGCACTCATGCGTCGCTCCGGGCGATCTCGGCCGCGCGGATCGTGTTCGCCACGACCACCCGCGACTCGCCCCAGGGAGCCACGGTCGCCCCGCGCTGTGCCGCATCGAGCAACGCGTGGATCAGGTCACGGAACCCCAGCGTCTCGTTCGGCCCCTCACCCTGATCGCCCACCGTGTCCTGATCGCCGTCCACGTCGAGCGAGACCGAACGGATACCGGCGGCCGTCACCACCTCCGCTCCGTACGCATCCGCGCCCGGCGTCCCCGTGACGAGCACCTGCACCGGCACTTCGCGCTCCGCGCCGGGAACCCGCAGCAGACCCTCGATGCCCGCAGCATCCTCCGACGCGCTCGTCGATCCGGGGCGCGTGCGCGTCCAGCCGGACCCCGAGACGAGAGCCGCCCCGGGCAGCAGCACATCGACCATCTCCCAGGCGTGCACCCCGACCGTCACGGCCGTACCGCCACCGCGCCGCGGGTCGTCCTGCCACGCCCGGTCCGGCAGTTGGAAGGCGGCATTGTCGTGCTGTGCGTGCACGCGGAGCGCGAGCACATCCTCGCCCCCGATCTGCCCGGCCAGCGCGACGAGCGCCGGAGCGAAGCGCAGGACGGAGCTCGTGCCGACGGGGGCCGACGATGCCGTCAGCACGCGGTCGATCTCGGCGAATCGAGCCCCGGTGGGGGCGATCACCTTGTTCACGAACACCGGAGCGTCTCGGCTGCCGAGCAGGTGCAGAAAGCCCCGGGCATCGTGCGGGCGCGGTGTCGCGATGACCAGGTCGGGACGCAGCGCCGTCAGCAGATCGAGCGAGGCCACCGCCGCGCCACCGAAGCGCAGGGCGAACTCCTCGGCCGCCCCCGCATCCGCATCGTGCACCCCGACGACTTCGGCACCGAGCGCGCGAACGTTCGCGGCGTCGCTGTAGGGGTGCGAGTGCGCGAGTCCGGCGAAGGCCACACGCAGCGGGGTGCCGGTCATGCCATCGACGACAGCTGGCCGCGGGAGACGGCGTGCGCGAGGGGACGCCCCGCGGCGAAGGCCTCGACCTCGTCGGCGACGATCCGCCCCTGACGCCGTCGTCCCTGGGTCGTCCCGGCGGCTCGGTGCGGGGTGACCAGCACTCCGGGAAGCGCGCGGAACGGGCTGTCCGCGGCGAGCGGCTCCTCGTCGAACACGTCGATCGCGGCGCTCAGCCGTCCCCGCTGCAGCTCGTCGATCAGCGCCGCCTCATCGACGATCCAGGAGCGCGCGGTGTTCACGAGCCCCGCGCCGTGGGGCATCAGCGCGAGTTCCCGCCGACCGATCAGGTGGTGGGTCTCGGGCAGGGTGGGGGCGTGCACCGCGACGATCTGGGCACGCTGGAGTGCCTCGTCGAGCGGGACGAGTGCGGCTCCGAGAGCGGTGGCCGCCTCCGCATCGATGGTCGGGTCGACCAGCAGCGGCTCGGCGCCGAGCACCCGGATCAGTTCGAGGTAGGCCCGCCCGGTGCGGGACGCCCCGATCACCGCGATGGGGGTGCCGAGGATCTCGCGCTGCACGCCCACGGCATCCGCGTCGTACCAGCCGTCGCCGGCGCGCAGGGCGTTGTGCATCTCGGGCACCCGGTGCAGCAGGGCGAGCGTGAACGTGAGCGACACCTCGGCGACCGGCCGCGCCATGCCCGCACCCGCCTGGGTCACGACGACACCGCGGTCGAACAGCTCATCGGTCGCGAAGGGCTTGATCGTCGCACCGGTGTGCGCGATCAGTTCGAGCTTCGGCAGCGCCGCGAGCACGGCCGCGTCGAAGGGGCCGACGCCCCAGCTCGTGATGACGATGCGTGCGGCGCCGAGCTCTGCCTCTGCGAGTCGATCGACCCGTGCGAACCCGCCGCCCAGACCCGCGGCGACCGCACGCAGGCGTTCGGCATCCGCGTCGGAGAAGAACTCCGTGAAGAGCGCCTCCGAGACGACCGCGACCACGGTCGGCGCACTCATGCCCACGCTCATCTCGACACTCACCTCAACACTCACCTCAACCAGGTCTCGAGGTTCTCGGCGATGAAGGCGTCGTCGTTCAGATCGGGATACGCGAGACGCACCCGCGCGATCTCCTCCGCCTGCCCCGGCGAGAGACCCTCGGCGGGGTCGAGGCACCAGGTGCCATCGAGCAGCCCCTGCTGGCGGAGCATCTCGTGCACGCCGGCGATGACGCCGTGGAAGTCGTTGCCCGGATCGAACACCGCCTGGTTCACGTCGACCATGTCGGAGGCGATGAGGCCCAGCTCGCGGTAGGCGTCCTCGTCTCCCCCCATCGCCCGCTGCGCGCGTTCGAGCAGCGAGACGGCGGCACGTGTGCCCACGGCCCACTGGCCGAGCAGCCCACCGACGAACCGCAGGGTGCGCGGACCGGTCGGCGAATCCACGTGGAACTCGGAGAGCAGGTCGGCCACGATCGCGTCGTCGTTGCCGGTGTAGAGAGCGATCTCGTCGGCACGGCCGGAGGCGGCGACCCCGCGCACCAGCTCCAGCGTGCGGTAGCGGTCGAAGGGAGCGGCCTTGACGGCGACGACGGCCGGGATCGAGGCGAACTCGCGCCAGAAGTCGCGATCGAGCACAGGTCCACCGATCGCCGTCTGCAGGTAGAAGCCGACCACCGGCAGCACCTCGCCCACCGCGCGGGCGCGTTCGAGCAGAGCCCGCTCGTCGGCACCGGCGACGCGAGGGCTCACGAGCACGGCGTCGTAGCCCAGGTCGCGGGCGAGCTCGGCTTCGGCGACCGCCTGGGTCGTGCCACCGGCGACACCGGCGATGCGCACCACGTCGGCATCCGCGCGGGCATCCAGCTCCTCCGCGGCGAGCGCGAGGACCGGTTCGAACAGGGCGTGCTCCGGATCGCGGATCTCGAACTGGGTCGTGTGCACCCCGACCGCGATGCCTCCGGCCCCGGCGTCGAGGTAGTAGCGGGTGAGCGCGCGCTGACGGCGTTCGTCGATGCGTCGCTCGGCGGTGAGGGCGAGCGGATGCGCCGGGATCACGGCGCCACGGGCGAGGGTCGCCGCGGCCTCCGGGCGCAGAGGGGGAACGGTCATCAGAACTTCCCGTCCCGCACGGCCCACTTGGTCGGCTTGGCGATCATCGGCAGCTCCTTCTCGATCCAGTCGGCCTGGAGGCCGATTAGGGTCTCGGCGGAGACCGCCGGGTATCCGAACAGCGCCATGCACCGGCGGGCGTCGCTGAGCAGCGCGGTGGGCTGCGGCTCGTCGACGATCTCGACCTCGCGGTCGAACAGGGTGCCGAAGCGACGGGCGATCGATTCCACGCTCAGCAGCTCCGGGCCGGTGAGGTTGATCGTGAAGGGGTCGGTCGAGGCGTGCACGAGGCTGCGCAGCACGACCTCGTTCGCGTAACCCTGCCAGATCACGTTGACGTTGGCGGTGGCGACCGACACGGGCTGTCCCGCATGCACGGCGCTGCCGATGTCGGCGAGCACGCCGTAGCGCAGGTCGACGGCGTAGTTCAGGCGGATGATCGCGACCCTGGTGCCGCGCTCCTGCGCCCCGAACTCGAAGACGCGCTCACGTCCCAGGCACGACTGCGCATACTCGCCGATGGGTGCGGGCTGCACCTCTTCAGACGCTCCACCCGAAGCCGCAGGAAGGAACGGGTAGACGTTGCCGGTCGAGAGCACCGAGATCGCGCTGTCGCGGTAGCGGCGGGCGACGCGGTCGGGCAGCGCGGCGTTGACTTCCCACGCCCACGACGCGTTGGTCGCGGCGCCGAACTTCGCACCGACCATGAACACCACGTTCGGGGCATCCGGGAGGGATGCGAAGTCGTCGTTCTCGATCAGGTCGAACGGGACGACCTTCACCCCGGCGCTCTCCAGGCGCTCGCGGATCGCGGCGTCTCCGAAGCGGGAGACGGCGTAGACCGTGTCGCCCTGGCGTCCGGCGGCATCCATCCCGCGGCGCGCGAGCATCGCCAGGGTCGGACCCATCTTGCCGCCGGCGCCGAGGATCACGAGGTCGCCCGCACCGCGTGCGAGATCGGCGATCAGCGCGGCGCTCGGTGTCGCGAGCGCCTCCTCGAGTTCCGCCTCGGAAGTGAACTGGTGCTGAGTCATGTGGTGCTTTCCCTTCTTCTCAGCCCTTGATGCCCGTACCGGCCACGCCCTCCTGCACGTACCGCTGAGCGATGAGGTACGCGAGGAAGATGGGCAGCAGTGCCACGACGGATCCGGCGAGCATGGTGCTCAGCGGCACGTTCTGCTGCTGCAGCGACGAGATGCCGACGGTGAGTGTGAACATCGCGTTGGACTTCGCGATGATGAGCGGCCACAGGAAGTCGTTCCAGTGCCACAGGAAGACGAAGATGCCGAGCGTCGCCAGGATCGGCTTGCACAGCGGCAGCACGATCCGCAGGAAGATGCGGAACTCCCCTGCGCCGTCGATGCGTGCGGCCTCGAACAGCTCGTCCGGCAGCCCCTGGATGAACTGCCGCATCAGGAACACGGCCTGTGCGTTCGCGAGCGACGGCAGGATCAGGCCCCAGTACGTGTCGACGCCACCGAGGTTCGCCATCAGGATGAACGTCGGGATGAGGGTGACATGGAACGGCACCATCACCATCGCGAGGAACGACCAGAACATCACCTCCTTGCCGCGGAAGCGCTTCTTGGCGAACGCGTAGCCGGCGAGCGCCGAGAGGAACAGCACCGCGACGACCGAGACGAGCGAGTAGATGAGGGTGTTGCCGAGCCAGCCGAGGATGTTCTGCCCGGCGAGCACCTGCTCGTAGGCGTCGAACGAGATGTCCTGGAAAGGCAGCAGGGAACCCGGGAGCTCGACGACCATGCCGGGCTTCAGGCTCAGCACGACCATCGCGTAGAAGGGGAAGAAGCTGAGGATGCCGGCCAGGCTCAGCCAGATCCATCGCCCCACGATCCCCCAGCCGGTGGGCTGCAGCGCGCGGTAGGCGCGGCGCTGCTTCGTCGACGTCTTCGGCGGCGTCGCCGGGGTCTGGGTCGGCGGCTGCAACAGAGCGGTCATTTCTGCTTTCCGATCACCAGGCGCTGGATGAGCGCGACGACGAGGGTCATGACGAACAGGGCCACACCGATCGCGGCCGCGTAGCCGTAGTCGAAGTAGCGGAAGCCCTGGTCGTAGAGCATGTAGACGAGCGAGTAGCTGGCGTTCGCCGGCCCGCCCTGGGTCATCACGTAGATGACGTCGAACACCTGGAACGCGGCGGTCGTCTCGATCACCGCCAGGAAGAAGAACGTCGGCCGCAGCACCGGGAGGATCACGTAGCGGAAGCGCTGCCAGGCGTTGGCGCCGTCCATCAGCGCCGCCTCTTCGAGCTCGCGCGGCACGTCCTGCAGCGCGGCGATGAGGATCATCATCCCGTAGCCGAATCGCGACCAGACGCCGACGACGACGATCGCGGGGATCACCAGGACGGTGCTGCCGAGCCAGGATCCGCCGAGACCGAGGGGCGCCATCAGCGCCGACCAGGGTCCGTTCGCGGAGAAGATCCAGACGAAGATCGACCCGGCCAGCACGAGCGAGGTGATGACGGGGAGGAAGAAGATCGAGCGGAAGAAGCGTGCGCCGCGGAAGGCCCGACGCACGCCGAGGGCCATCACGGTCGAGAGCACCAGCGCGATCGGCACGGCGCACACCGTGTAGATGAGCGTGGTGCCCATCGCCCGCCAGAACAGCGGGTCGGCGATCATGCGCTGGAAGTGGTCGAGACCCCGCCACGAGATCTCACCGGTGATGTCGTAGTCGAAGAAGCTCAGCGCGACTCCGGCGATGCTCGGGCCGAAGCGGAAGGCGATGAACAGGAGGAAGGCGGGGAGCACGAACAGGAACGCGATCCGCGCCTCTCGTCGTGCGAGCACCCGCGTGACTCGCCCTGCGGGCTTCTTCGCCGTGGTTGCCGTCGTCATCAGTGGTACCTCACGTGGGGGGAGTGAAGGGGTGCGGGGGCGTGCGGAGTTCGGGCTCCGCACGCCCCCGAGGTGTTACTTCTTGACCAGCGGCGCCGCGGCGGTCGCGGCATCCTTCAACGCGTCCTCCGGCGACTTGTCGCCGAGGAGCGCTGCCTGGATCTCCGGGGCGAGCACGCCCATCAGCGCACGGGACGAGGCGTTGAGCTCGCCGACCGTGGTGTCGGGAACATACTTCTCGACCTCGCCGAGCAGCGGGTCGTCCGCGTACAGCGGCTCGGTGGTGCTGAGTGCGGAGAAGTAGCCGGCGGCCTTGAGGTACGGCTCGACGACGTCGGCGCCGGTGGCGTACTCGACGAACTTCGCCGCCGCGTCCTGCGCCTTGGAGCCCTTGAGCACCGAGAGCGATCCGACCGTGCCGTAGGCCACGGACTCCTTCTCGGTCAGCGGCGCCATGACCTTGACGTTCTCCTCGCCCCAGAAGGGCACGACCTCGTTGACCGCGTTGTTCCACGTGCACGCGACCTTGCCCTGGGCGACGGCGGTCTGCTCGAGCGGGACGTTGGTGGTGAGCGCCTCGGGGTCGAGAGCACCCGCCTCGGCCAGGTCGGTGAGGAAGGTGAGCGCCTGCACGCCTTCCTTGCTGTCGAAGCCGACGTCGCCGTCCTTCGTGTAGACCTCGCCACCGGCCTGCCACAGCAGCGGGTAGTAGGTGAGGTTGAGGGTGTTCTCCGCGGATGCCGGGTAGTTCAGGGCGTACATGCCCTTCTCGGTGAACCGGGGGGCCATCGCGGTGACGTCGTCCCAGGTCTCGGGGTACTCGGTGACGCCCGCGGCCTCGAACGCGGCGGCGTTGCAGATGAGCGGCTGCGCGCTGGTGAGGATCGGGGCTCCGAGGATGTCGCCGTCGAGCGTGACCGACTTCTTCACGTTGGGCAGCAGGTCGTCCTGACGCTCCGTGCTCAGCAGGTCGTTGAGCGGGGCGATCGACTTCTGGTACGCCGCGAGCTGGTCGGGGATCAGGTAGACCACGTCGGGCCCCTTGCCGGCCGCGATCGCGGTCTGGAGAGCCTCGTCGCGGTTCGCCCACGGGAAGATCTCGTACTTCACGTTGATGTTCTCGTTCTGCTTCTCGAAGTCGGCGATCGTCGAGTCCCAGAAGTCCTTGTGCACCGCCTCGTCGGCGATGACCGGGTAGAGCCAGACGGTGATGTCCTGCTCTCCCTCTGCGGTGTTGCCTCCGCCGGCCGAACATCCGGCCAACAGGGTGGCGGCCGCGATTCCCGCGACGACGCCGGTGATCTTGCTGACGCGCATGGTGCTCCTTTGCTTATACCGTGCTGAGTACGGTTCATTATGACACTGCAATGGGATAATTCGTCAAGTACAAGTTCTCAGAGCCATGTTTCCGCCGTGTTTCCCGTTCGAGAACATCAAAGCTTGATCTGAGAATTGGGTGTGCTAATTTGATCGCAACCGACGACGGAGATGAGGAAAGGACCGCACATGGCCGTGAACAGCCCGCTCTCGATCGTCGCGCGATCCGCTCTGCAGCTGCGCGACTCGGGGCCCGCGACCGTGAACGATCTGTCCCGCTCGCTCGAGATCTCGCGCACGTCGGTCGAGAACGCGGTGACCGTGCTGGCCGACTCGGGCCTGATCGTCGACGCCCCCGCCCAGAACGGCGGCGGTGCCGGTCGCCCCGCCCGTCGCTATTCGTTCCACGGTGCCGCCGGGACCGTCGTGGGCGTCGACATCGGTGTCGCGAGCGTTCGCGTCGTGCTCGCCGATCTGTCAGGGGTCGTGATCGCGCAGCGCAGCTACTCCGGTGTGGCCGAGCAGCTCGACGGCGCAGCCAAGCTCGCGGCCGTGATCGACGACGTGCGCCGCACCCTCTCGGTCGTGTCGATCCCCGCATCGAAGGTACGAGCGGTCGGGGTCTCGCTCCCCGGCATCGTCGACGATGCGGGACGCGTGACCACCTCGGTCGTGATCCCGGAATGGTCGGGCATCGACATCGGCTCGCAGCTGCGGCACGCGTTCGGCTGCCCCGTCGCGGTCGACAACGGGGTGCGGCTCGCGGCCGTCGCCGAGCACCATCTCGGGGTCGCGCAACTCGTCGACGACGTGATCTACCTGTCCGTCGGCAACCGGATCGCGATGGGACTGATCCTCGGCGGACGACCGCGCCGCGGCATCCACAACGCCGCGGGCGACATCGGCCGCCTCGCCTTCCGCGGGCTGAACACCGAGACGGGCCAGATCACGTGGCGCACCGCCCCGACCGCCGCCGAGGTGTTCGCTCTGGTCCGCGGGGGCGATCACGCCGCGCAGCAGGAGCTCGACGCCTTCATCGACGAGCTCGCGCACGGCATCGCCACCCTGACCATGACGGTCGACCCCGCCATGATCGTGATCGGCGGCGGGCTCTCCGCCGCGCACGAGCAGCTGCTCGATCCGCTCCGGGCGGCCCTGCCCGGCCACCTGGGCCTGCCCTTCCAGGTGCCGATCGCAGAAGCACGGCTGGGCGCCGAAGCCGCCGCGCACGGAGCCGTCGTGCATGCGTTCCAACGGCACGCCGCCGAGATCTACGGCATCGAGGACATGCCGGCGCCGCCCATCACCCCGCGGCCGCTCGAACCGGTGGGGGCGGAAGGCCCCGTCATCGACACAACCGAGGAGAAGCAGTGAGCACGTTGAAGGTCGGACTCATCGGCGCGGGCGGCATCTCCCGCGTGCATGCCGACGCCTGGCGGGCGCTCGGGGCGGAGGGGTACGTCACCTCTCTCGTCGGAGCGGAGGAGATCGCCGAGGAGTACGGATTCGAGCTCGTACCCGACGTCGACACACTCATCGGGCTGGTCGACATCGTCGACATCGTGACCCCCAGCAGCACCCACGCCGACTTCGCGCAGCGCGCCATCGCCCGAGGACTCGACGTGATCTGCGAGAAGCCGCTCGCGGCGACGGCCGAAGCCGCGGCGACCGTGGCCCGATCCGCCGAAGAGGCCGGGGTACGGCTCTTCCCGGCCCACGTCGTGCGGTACATGGGCGAATACGCCCAGATCAAGGCCGGCATCGACGCCGGTCGCATCGGCACGCTCGCCGTGCAGCGGTTCAGCCGTGCCGGCTCCGCCCCGCAGACGCCGTGGTTCTTCTCCGAACGCGCGGGCGGGGGCGTCATCCGCGACCTGATGATCCACGACATCGACCAGGCCGTCTGGTTCGCCGGTCCCGTCGCGAGCGTCTACGCAGTGCAGAACCCGCCGACGATCGACGACCGCGTTCCCGCCCCCGTCACGTCGCACGTGGTGCTCACGCACCGCAGCGGCGTCATCAGCCACATCCACGGCAGCTGGGTCGCTCCGGGCATGCCGTTCCGCACGAGCGTCGAGGTGTCGGGCTCCGAGGGGCGCCTCCGCTACGACAGCGCCGAGGACCATGCGCTGCGCACCGACGCCGTGCTCCCCGCGGGCGACGCCGACTACCTGCCGCCGATGTCTCCGCAGGAGAGTCCGTACTACGCCGAGATCGCCGACTTCGTCGCCGCGCTGCGCGAGGGGCGGGAGGCGAGGGTCAGCCCTGCGGACGGCATCGAGGCGGTCGCCGTCGCCGAGGCCGCATACGCGTCGATCGCTTCCGGCGCCCCCGTGGCGCTGTCCGAACACCGCGCTCCTGAACATTTCGCGCCCGATGCCGAGGAGGCCGCCCGATGACCGCTTCCGCCCCGCTGCGCATCGCCGTGCTCTCGTTCGCGCACACGCATGCCCTCAGTTATGTGCACGCGCTGCAGACGATGCCGGGAGTGGAGCTGATCGCGGCCGACCCCGACGGCGCTTCGGCTCCCGACGACGCCCCTCGCGGCGCAGACCTCGCGTCCGAGCTGGGCGTCGCCTACGTCGAGACCTACGACGAAGCCTTCGCCTGGAAACCGGATGCGGTCGTGATCGCCGCCGAGAACTCCCGGCATCGTGCCCTCGTCGAGCGCGCGGCCGCGGCCGGGGTGCACGTACTCTGCGAGAAGCCGCTGGCCACGACGGTCGCCGACGCGATCGCGATGCGCGAGGCGTGCGACCGCGCCGGCGTGATCCTGATGGTCGCCTACCCGGTGCGGTTCGCGCCGAGCGTGCGCGAGGCGATCGCCGAGCTGCGCAGCGGCCGTCTCGGCACGATCCTCGGTGTCACCGGCATCAACAACGGCAAGCTGCCGCAGGATCGTGCCTGGTTCACCGATCCGGAGCTGGCCGGAGGCGGCGCACTGGTCGACCACGTCGTGCACTGCGCCGACCTGCTCGACGAGCTGCTGGGTGAGCGCGCCCAGTCGGTCCGCGCCGTGTCCAACAGCATCCTGCACGCGCAGAGCGAACTCGACGTCGAGACCGGCGGACTCGTGACCATCCGGTACCCGAGCGGGGTCATCGCCACGATCGACTGCTCCTGGAGCTGGCCGATGAGCTCGGCCACCTGGGGTGGACTCACCCTGCAGGTCGTCGCCGAGCGCGGCACGGTCACGGTCAGTCCCTTCGCCAAGGGGGTCGCCGGGCACGATGCGCACGGCGAGACCTGGAGCCCGGTCGGCGCCGACCTCGACGCGCTGCTGCTCGACGAGTTCGTGCGCGCCGTGAGCGAGGGGCGCCAACCGCAGCCCGACGCCGGCGTGGGCATCCGCACGGTCGAGATCGCCACGGCCGCGCAGGCCTCCGCCGCCCGCGGCGGCGCGGTCATCGCCCTCTGACGCGCCTCGCGACGGACGATAACCACAGCCGCGGACACAGCCGTCACGAGCTCACCCGAACCGAGCGGTGAGCTCGTGAACCTGGTCACGGTTGATCGTGCAGGTCCCGGCGTGCGACAGCACTCCGTCTGGCGTCGTCTACTCCTTGCAGAAGTAGGCGACGTCGGAGGCGAACGCGGTCCCGCGCTCCGCAAGCTCCTGGGATGTCTTCGTCGCATCCGCCCCGGCCGGCAGCGCCCTGATATCCACCGCGTACCCGTCCATGGCTGTCGCGTAGTCGGGAGTCAGACCGGAGTCCGCATCCTCTTGTCCGCTGATGAACCTCTCGCGGATCTTGTCGACCAGCGAAGCCGCAGCTGCGGGGTCGGACTTGACGAGTTCGGAAGCCCTCTCGAGATCAGGCACCACGTCGGCGGCGACCTTCTTGAGAGCCGTGCACATGGCGAGCTCCGCAGTGCTGAAGGTGCTCGCCGACGTGCTCGTCGGTGCCCCCGTGGGCGACCCTGCGGGTGCACCCGAGGGACTGGTGCACGCGGCAAGCAGACCCGCAGCCAGAACCAGTCCACCGAGAGCTGCTGCTGTCTTCGTCTTCATGAGATGACCTCCGGTCCTCGACGTTCGCATCATCCGGATGGACACTCACTGAGCGTGATGCGTAACGTGTTACGCGATCATCCCTGAACCGGACTATGCATCTGCCGAGGCCGCGAGCGAACGGCCGGTCGGAGCGCTCCCGACCGGCCTTCCTCGACGCTCCCGCCTCGGTCCGCGTCAGCTCACGTGTCCGTTCAGATCAGCTCACGTCGTGGCGAGCCCCGCGGCGCCCGCGGAGGACGAGCCCTGCACCGACGGCGATGACCAGCACGGCGCCCACGATGCCGCCGATCGCGACTCCGCCTCCCGTGGTCGCAAGGCCGGCAGCGGGGGGCGGGACCCGGTCGTGCGTGGTCGTGCAGGCGGTGCTGCACCCCGGGCTGGTGACCGTGTTGACGAGGTCACCGTCACCGCGCGTTCCCACGGTCACCGAATACGTGATCGTGACCACGTCGCCCGCTGCCAGGTCGCCTCTCCACGAGAGCGTCCCCGCGGCCGCGTCGAAGGATGCGGCACCGGCAGAAGCGGAGACATCACCGTTGTAGGCGGCATCGTCCAGCACCTCGGCGAGATCATCCTCGAGCACCGCTCCGGGAACGGCCGCCAGGCCGCGTTGGGTCACCGTGAGCGTGTAGGCGATGACGGAACCCGCCGCCACCGAGCTGCCAGACCGGGGGTCCGACCCCTTGGTCACGGTGTAGCCGCCGACCGGTGTCTCCGTGGTGTCCGGAGGGGTGATGACAGGGGGCTTACCCGGGGGCGTGCCTGTCCCCGTCGCCGTGTTGACCACCGCGCCCGCGGCGAGATCGGCCGGCGTGATCGTATAGGGCCGGTCCGCCGTGCACACCACCGACTCCGCCGGGGCGAGCGCGTCCGGATCGCAGGTGATGCCGATACCTGCAGCAGCGAGCCTGTCGTCGTCGATCGTGAGTCCCGCGAGCGGAGTCTCGCCGGTGTTGGTGAGTTCGAACTCCCACGTGATCCGGTCGCCCACATCGTCGTAGCCGTTTCCATTGGCGTCGATGACTCCGGTGACCCTCTTGTCGAGGCTCATCCCGGGCACGAGCGGCTCGTTGAACACGGTGCAGACCACGGCGACGCCGGCGATCTGCGGAATCGTGACGCTCCCCGACGGACCGGTGCCGGAGCCGATCGTGGCCCCCGCGGGTCCCTGCGCATCGACGCACTCCCAGCGGGATCCGTAGTCCGCGAGATTCGTCGTTCCCGCGGCGGTCTCGCCGAAGTCGTAGGTGGCGTTCGGCTGCACGATCACCGATCCGGCGGTCTCGGCCGGCGACTGCGTCTGCAGCCCGGGCTCCGCACCCTCGGTGACCCCGATGCTGCCTGGTCCCGGCACGATGCCGCCGCCGGTGATCGAGAGGGCGAACTGATCGGTGGGCTGCACCCGCCCCGCCACGTTCTTCTGCACCGTCAGGGTCGGCGGCGCACCACAGGTCGCGAAGTCCGTCATGTTCGAGGCGACGGCCCCCGAGACCGGCACGTTCCCGACCAATGCCCCGGTGGTGGCGTTCACCCGGAGGATCGGTCCCGCGCCTCCACCGATGTACACCTCGCCGGTCCCACCGAAGGCGATGGCGGCATAGGTCACACCGGCGACGGGCTCGATCCTCGTGAGCAGCGACGAGGTGAGTGCGGAGTTCGACCCCGTCGAGGGGATCGAACCGTCGACGCGGATCAGCGCACCACCGGTCGGTGTACTGCCCACGATGTACATCTGACCGAGGGTGTCGAACGCGAAGTCGCTGTTGGTGAGCGCGATGCCGTCGGGCAGACGGATCGTCGAGGCGACGCCTCGATTCGTGTTCGTCACGGGGTCGTAGACGGCGATCTGGTACTCGGTGCCGCCGGCGCCGATGCCCCCGTAGTAGTAGAGCCCGCTCGTCGGGCTCACCGCCCCGCCGACGGCCGAGTAGCCCGTGAGCACCTGGGCCGGTGTGGAGTCGAAGGAGTCGGTCGCGAGCGTGTAGTCGTACACGGTCCCCGCCTTGGTGAACAGGAAGTTCCCCCCTCCCGGCGCGATGCCCAGCTGATTGACGACGTTGCCACCGGGAAGGTCGACCAGCGCAGTCGCCGCCCCCGTCGTCGCATCGATCTGCCAGAGATCGCCGTCACCCGCACCCTGGTTGGTGACGTAGACCGTCGGCCCCGTGCACTGCAGGACCGGCGCCGCCTGAGCGGCGGGTGCGGTGGCGATGGAGGCCCCGACGAGCCCGGCCGACACCATCAGCACGGCGGCGATCCCACCCCGCAGACCGCGGGCTCGAGGACGACTGAGGGCAGCGGACATGGAGTCTCCTTCGTGCGGCGCATCGTCCGCACACACCGGGCGCACGAAGAGGCTGCGCCGGGAGCGGACGGATCGATGCGGAAAGGGGCGACGCCGGACTCTCCGCATCGCTTCGAGGTCCGATGCTACTAGCAGGTAACGTGCTACTCCACCTCTCGGCGAGCAGAATACTGCTCTGATCGGGGCAGGAGCCCGACCGGGAATCCTCACAGCAGACAGGAGTATGCTGACGTGTTGGGTCGTTCGGCCCGAAGAGTCTCGAAAGGCGGTGATGGCGATGTCCGGTGATAGTTACGACGCCGCCTTCGCTGCGTCGCGACTCCCTGCGCTCGCGCGTTGACCTTCCGGTCCGCTTTCGCACGTCCTTCTCCGCAGCCGTCGGCGGCGTCATCCGCCCCCTGACGAAACCCGCGCACGGAGCTCTCTGCTGCCGTGCACCTGCGAGAACGGAGCCGCATGATGGCGCTCATCGACAACGGCGTGTACGTCCACGGACGTCGCGTGGAGACCCCCAAGAACCTGGACGAGACCTACCGGATGCTGGACGCCGCCGGGGGCATCGCCTGGATCGGCCTGTACCGGCCCAGCCCCGAAGAGGTGGCGTCCGTCGCGCGCGAGTTCGACCTGCATCCCCTCGCCGTCGAGGATGCGCTCTCAGGCCACCAGCGCTCGAAGGTGGAGCGCTACGGCGATACCCTGTTCGCCGTGCTGCGCCCCGCGCGCTACCGCGACGAGCAGGAGTCGATCGAGTTCGGCGAGCTGCACCTGTTCGTCGGCCCCGACTTCGTGGTGACGATCCGGCACGCCGAGTCGCCCAACCTCGCCGCCGTGCGCGCCCGCATGGAGGCGAACCCCGAACTGCTCGCGATGGGGCCGGAGGCCGTGCTCTACGCGATCCTCGATGAGGTCGTCGACGGCTACGAGCCGATCGTGGCGGGTCTGCTGAACGACATCGACGAGATCGAGGACCAGCTCTTCGGCGACGGCGACGACGACAGCGCGCTCTCCCGCCGCATCTACGAGCTGTCCCGCGAGGTCATCAACTTCCAGCGCGCCGTGCACCCGCTGAACGGGATGCTGGAGTGGCTGCGTCGGGGATCGGCGAAGTACCGCATCGACGAGGAGCTGCAGCGTTCGCTGCGCGACGTGCTCGACCACACGATCCGCGTCAACGAGAAGATCGACTCGTTCCGGGCGATCCTCGAGAACGCGCTCACCGTGCACTCCGCGCTGGTCGCACGCCGCCAGACCGAAGCCGGGCTCGCGCAGAACGACGAGATCAAGAAGATCTCCTCCTGGGCGGCGATCATCTTCGCCCCGACGCTGGTCGGCACGGTGTACGGGATGAACTTCGACGTGATGCCCGAGCTGCACTGGGCCTTCGGCTACCCGATGGCCATCGGCGCGATGGTCGCGTTCGCCGTCGGCCTGTTCGGGGTGTTCAAGTACAAGAAGTGGCTCTGAACCGACCGCCTCAGGCGAGCGGCTCTCCCGTGCTGATGAAGCGGGGGTCGTTGCGCCGGGCGAAGCTCCGGGCGCTCTGCGCCGACAGGGCGAGCAGCACGAGGATGTCGAGCGCGACGCTCGCGAGCGAGGTGCGGAACGTGACGGGGATGCCGGCGTTCCACCAGTCGAGGAAGACGACGATGATGCTGAGCGAGGCGAAGCTCATCGCCACGATGCGTGCCCAGTTCGACCCGGTGAACACCAGGCCGGCGAGCACACCGTAGAACAGGTACCAGACGCCGAGCGCGCTGAACCCGACGATGAGGAGGATGTCGGCGACATCCGGTGGAACCAGCACGGTGCCGTCGCCGGTGGAGAAGATCTCCTCCCTGATCGCCGTCCAGTTCAGCACGTAGACGAGGATCGAGACGAACCCCCAGATCACCCGGAGCGACATCAGCACCGCGCCGAGGCCGGTGGCCAGAGGCCGCTTCACGACAGACCTCGCAGCTCGGTGACCGGCGCCTCTTCGACGGCCTCCTCCGCGGCATCCGCCGACCGCGCCTGCACCACGCGGCGGAGATCGACCACGGGCAGATCGCCATCGGTGTGGATGCTGTCGCCCCCGCCGTTCCGGGAGTGGTATCCCGTGGAGAAGTCACGGATGATGACGATGCGCACCCCGGTGTGCGCCTCGCGGAGCGTGCCGACGATGTGATCGCGTTCGATGTCGATGTCCGCATCGATCTTGTGGGTGATCTGCAGGGTGAACAGCGAGAACCCGACTGCACGGTCGAACGTTCCGGCGGCCACCCAGTCGACACGGTGCCCACCTGGCAGCATCCAGCCGTCAGGGCAGCGCCAGAATCTGACATGGTGCCGCTTGGCCGGGTTGCCCTCGACCTCCTGCTGATAGGCGAGATCCTGCCGTCTCCCGAACAGGAAGAGCGGGCTGACCGGTGCCTCGTCGTAGCTGCGCCTGAGCATGGTCGACGACACGATGCGCCAGGTCGATGCGGCGGTGATGTCATCGGCGCGTGTCCACCCGGCCTCGGCCATGCACCGGGTGAGCTGCTCCTCGGTGCCGAGGACGGCGAGGTTCACCGGGTCTCCGAGCAGGCCGTCGCTCGTTCGCGCCCGCCCGATGAAGTAGCTGGGCACGTAGATGCGCGTGAGGATGGAGTGCAGTCTCGGCAGCACGAGGTAGGCGAGGATCAGCCAGAACGCCACCGCGAACCCGATGGCCCACCAGCCCCACGAGAACGCCTCCGTGATGATGAGATACGCGAGCCAGATCGCGGCGAGACCGGCGAACACGAAGAAGACGTCGTCGAGAGCCGCGTTGACGGAGAACCGTCGGCGCGGGACCAGAGGGTCCCGCCGCTTGATCGGTTCCGTCATGTCCACATCCTAGGAACTGCGCGCTCGGGTGAGAAGACGCCGAGGGACCGCCCCCTCAGCGCGACCTCTCCTCTGCCGAGCCGAGATCCGCCAGGGCCAGCGCATCCGCTGCTCGCACGAGCGCGAGGTGCGAGAAGGCCTGCGGAGTGTTGCCGAGTTGCCGCCCCGCCACCGGGTCATACTCCTCCGACAGCATCCCCACGTCGTTCGCGAGCCCGCACAACCGCTCCATGAGGGCATGCCCATCCGCACGCCGCCCCGTCAACGCGTACTGCTCGACCAGCCAGAACGAGCACGCCAGGAAAGCACCTTCCGAGCCCGAGAGTCCGTCGACCCCCGTGCCGGTGCGATACCGACGCACGAGCCCGTCGGACATCAGCGTCTGCTCGATGCGTGCGACCGTCGCCAGCATCCGGGGATCATCCGGCCGGCAGTACCCCACCTGCGGAAGGAGGAGCAGCGAGGCGTCGACCTCGGTGGTCGCGTAGTGCTGCACGAAGTGACCGTCGACGACACCGTCGCGATCGATCTCCTCGCGCATCCGATCCCGCAGCCCGCGCCAGCGCTCCACGGGGCCTTCGAGCCCGTGCTCCTCGACAGCGCGCACCGCGCGGTCGAACGCCGCCCACATCATCACCCGTGAGTGCGTGAAGAGACGGGGCTCACCCCGGATCTCCCACAGTCCCTGATCCGGGCGCTCGATCTGCTCGGAGGCGAATCGGACCAACTCGCGCTCCAGCGGCCAGGAGAAGCCCGACTCGTTGAGTCCCGCCGCCCGCGCGGCCGACAGCGTCACCAGCACCTCGCCCACGACGTCGGCCTGATACTGGTCCGCCGCACCGTTGCCGATCCGCACCGGTGCGGAACCCTCGTATCCCGGGAGATTCGTCAGCACGCGCTCCACGAGATCTCTCTCCCCCGCCGGGCCGTACATGATCTGGAGGTCGGCAGGATCCCCGGCGACGGCCCGCAGCAGCCATTCCCGCCACTGCCCCGCCACCCCGAGGAACCCGTGGGCGAGCAGCGCTTCGAGGGTGAGGGCGGCATCGCGCAGCCAGACATAGCGGTAGTCCCAGTTGCGCACGCCCCCGATCTCCTCCGGCAGGGCCATGGTCGCCGCGGCGGCGATCCCGCCCGTCTCGTGGTTGGTGAGTGCCCGCAGGATCAGCAGCGACCGGACCACCTCGTCCCGGTGCGGGCCGTCGTGCGAGATCCGATCGGCCCAGTCCTGCCACCAGGCCTTCGTGGCGTCCAGCTCGTTCTGCACGTCGAGCGCATGGGGGAGGTCGAGGTGCGAGGGGAACCACGTCAGCTGCAGGTCACGCACCTCTCCGGCGTCGACCGCCAGCTCGCCCCGGTGCTGATGGTCGACCGGCTTCAGCGGTGCACCGCGCAGGGCGAGGGCATCCGGGCCACCCATCGCGACCAGACATGGGTCTCCCTCCGGCCCGACCTGGCGCACCCAGGGCATCACCCTGGCGTAGTCGAAGCGGATGCTCAGCCGCTGCTCGAAGACCATGGAGCCGCGCACTCCCACGATCCGGCGGACCAGATCGGTCCGCCGGATCGCCGCATCGGGATCGAGTCCCATCGGCATGAAGTCGTGCACCTCGGCGACCGCATCGCCGCTCTCCCATCGGGTGACCAGCACGAAGGTCTCCCGGTCGTAGCGTCGCGTGCTCGTCGCAGCGGGGTCGGTCGGATGCAGCAGCCACCGCCCGTGGGACTCGTCGCCGAGGATCGCCGCGAACGTCGATGCCGAGTCCAGCCGCGGCAGGCACAGCCAGTCGATGCTGCCCGCGCACGACACCAGCGCCGCCGTGCGGCAGTTGCTCAGCAGCGCGTAGTCCTCGATGCGGACGCCCGCCTCATCCCCCACGGCGCCTCAACCCCTCGGGCCGGACGATCGGAGGACGATGTCGGCGATGTCGATGTCCGCGATGTCGATGTCCGCGATGTCGATGTCCGCACTGTCGAGCAGCGACACGGCCCTCGAGCCCGCTCCCGTGGCGCGGACGCCACCGGCTATCGACACCTCGCCCACACGTCCCCCCACTTCCAGTGTGACCACGTTAGCCCCCGCGGTGACGAGCCGTCCGCCGATGCGGAGCGCGTCGACGGATCCGGTCCCCGTCACGCTCAGCGCGATCGCCGGGAGCATCATCTGCACGCCTTTGACGAGGCTCAGCCCCTCACCGCCGCTCGTCGTGACATCGCCATCCACCGCAAGCCTCCCCATCGGCCTGCTGATCTGGATGCCGATCGACCCGTCGCCCGTCGTGCGGATGCTCTGGAACCTCGCCTCCCGCAACGTGCCGTCGTAGAGGTTGAAGCCCCGGGCGCCCCTCCCCGTCGTGACGATCGGCGCGCGCACGTCGAGGGTGTCGATATCGCCGAAGTTCACGACCCCGATACCGCTCGGCCCGTGCGACGCAACCTCTCCCGTGGCGATCCAGGTGCCCACCGATCCCCAGTTGTCGAGCACCATGTCGTTCGGGCCGTACGTCGTGACGGCCCCCGCGGTGCGCACCGCGTCGACCGTCGCCCCGCTGAGCACGAACACCCCGGCCGAGATCAGGTCCGGCGTCCCCGCCGGGATCGCCCCGTCCGTGTGCACCTCTCCGGTGCGCAATCGGGTGACGTGCACGGTTCCGCCCGCACCGCGCCCGTCCCGACCTCCGTGTCCCCCGACGAAGATCCCGCTTCCGTACACCGGCTCGGCCTCCGTCCCCGCAGAGATCTCGAGCAGTTCGGCTGTCAGCTCCACCTCGGGATCCGCCTGCCGGTTCCACAGCGTGAAGCCTCCTTGCAAGACGTCCACGCCGAACCCGTGCGGACGGTGGAACCGTCCACGCAGGTCGGCGGTGATCACCCGCACGTTCTCGGCCTGCACGTGCCCGGCACGCACACGGTCCTCCGCCAGGATGACGATCTGCCCCCGCGTGGTGACGTTGCGCAGCGTGAGGGTGCCGAGATCGGTCACCCCCGTGTCGTTGAGGATCGCCGCCTCCTCATCGGCCGTCAGGATCGAGATGTCCTCGAGCGTGTTGTCCGAGGTGAGGCGCACACCCCTGGCCCCGAACTGCAGGGTCCCTCCGCGAAGACTCACACCGGGCGCGAGGGTGAACCCCGGCGCCCCGACGATCACCCCGCGCACCTCGATGTCCTCGACACCTGCGCTGACGGCGGCCAGCAGCTCCCGAGCCGTCGAGACGGTCACCGCGTGTTCGCTCATCGTTCTACTCGGCCGTCAGCAGCGCGACGTTCTCCTGAGCCCACGTGCGGAAGTCCTTGAGCCCGGGAACGAGTTTCCGCAGTGACGTCAGGTCACGCGCCCCGGTGAACTCGGCGTCGAAATCGCCGTAGTACTGGAACATGTTGCCGAACTCGTCACTGCCGGGAGCGCCCGAGCTGCGCGCATCGTCGTACGCGATCGACCGGAATCGCACGGGTTCCCCGAGCACGTCGCTCAAGACGGACGCGTACTCGGCTCCCGTCAGGTGGTCCCCCGCCAACCCGACCGTCCGGCCGATGTACTCGTCGCCCGCGGCCAGGATCGCGAACGCGGTCCGTCCGATGTCCGAGACGTCGACCGCCGACATGCGCTTCCCGTCCTCGAGCGGAAGCGTCAGCGTCAGCACACCGTCGTCCTCTCGACGCGCGCCCATCGCGGAGGCCGCGAGGTTCTGGAAGAAGAATGCCGTGTTCAGGTAGGTGGTCGGCACTCCTGCCGCGGCGAAGAAGGCGTTGCCCTCGCCCTTCGCGTCGAAGTGCGGCACGTTGTAGTGATCCTGCAGCACAGGCATTCGCGGGTCTTCCAGGGGGAGCAGATCGCGCGTGTCCTCCAGCGTCGACCACACCACGTGGCCGACGCCGCTCGCGGCGGCGGCGCGGGCGAGCGTCGCGATCTCCGCGAGCTCCCTGGCAGCGGATCCGTGCGCCCAGAAGTTCGTCACCAGGAACGCGCCATCGACGCCGGTGAGTGCGGCGACCACGCTCGGCTCGTCGGCGAAGTCGGCCTGCACCACCTCCACTCCGCGTGCGGCGAGCGCGCGTGCGGCCGGGGACGCCGGGTCGCGCGTGAGCGCGCGGACGGCGAATCGCTGCTCGGGGTCGGCGAGGATGGCGTCCACGACGCCACCGCCCTGGGAACCGGTCGCACCGGCGACCGCGATCTTCTTCTGTTCGTTCATCGGCTTTCCTTCTGTTGCTCTTCGTGCGGTTGCAGTTCGTGCGGTTGCGGGTTCGGGAAGATCCATCACAGGGCGGCGCGGGCCTCCTCCGCGGTGACGGTCCGGCCGAGCCCACCGATCTCGTGCAGTTCGCCGTACACCTCGATGCGCACGGACTGGTCGAGTCCGCCGACGTTCACGGGTGCGAAACCGGCGGAGCGGATCAGCGAGGCGACGGCCTCCCCTGCCGCACCGTCGTCGGTCGCATAGGGGAGTGCGATCGCAGGATCCTGCCGAGCGCTCACCTTCATCGACTCCGCGCCCAGCGTTCCGAAGGCCTTCACGAGGGATGCTCCGGCGGGGAGCTTCTGGGCCAGGATCTGCCCCGAGGACTCCTCGGGCGCGAGGATCTTCACGTATCCGCCGTTCCCGTCCGGGCCGAGCGGATTGGAGGGATCGACGACGATCTTGCCGTCGAGAGCGTCGCGGTTCTCGTCGATCAGCTTCTTCGACACGTCGAACCAGACGGCGAGGATGACGATGTCGGCAGCGGCGATCGCGGCGGGCACCTCGGCCGCACGCGCACTTCCGCCGACCGCGGCGGCGAGCGACGCCGCCTTCTCCAGGTCGCTGCCGGCGATGATCAGGTCCTCTCCTCCGTCCGCGAGGTCCTGGGCGATGATGCTGCCGATCTTTCCGGTTCCGATGATGGCGGTGGTCATGGTGATCTCCTGTAGGTCTTGTGCGGTCGGTGCTATGCGGACTTGTTGAACATGTAGCGGCTGATCTTCCATCGGCCGTCTTCGACGGCGAAGGTGAACAGCTCGCGATTCGACTCCGGCGTGGTGGTCGACGTGGCGCGGACGGTCTGGGTTCCGTTGCTGCGGGTCAGCGCGGCGGCTGCGGTGTCGCTGAACACGGTCACCTCGTCGATCGTGAACACCACCGCGAGGTGGATCGCCGCGAACACGGCGTCGTAGGCCTGTGTGAGCTCCGGGCCCACGGCCGTGGGCAGCATCGTCGGCATGAACACGCCGTCTTGCGTGTAACATGACACCGCAAGCGCGGTGTCATCGGTATTGAGTGCCCGCTCGTAGGTGGCGAGCAGCTCGCGGATATCTTCTTCGGCTGACATGGTGTCCCTCTCGGTTCCTGCGATGCCTAGATTACTTTCCGTGGAAAGTATATGGTCGGAGTACGGTAACCGATCCAATGCAGGAGGTATTCCCATGACCACGAAACCGACGATCATCCTCGTTCACGGATTCTGGGGCGGCGCCGCCCACTGGGCGAAAGTCATCGTCGAACTGCGGCGGCGCGGGTACGAATCGATCCAGGCGGTCGAGAACCCGCTCACCTCGCTCGCCGACGACGCGGAGCGCACGCGCACGATGATCCGGCAGGTCGACGGCCCTGTCCTCCTGGTCGGGCACTCCTACGGCGGGGCGGTCATCACCGAGGCAGGAGACCTGCCCAACGTCGTCGGACTCGTCTATGTCGCGGCCTTCGCTCCGGATGCGGGCGAGAACCCCGGGCAGATCAGCGCGGAGCACCCGCCCGCAGCGTTCGAGAACATCGCGCCGGACAGCGACGGCTACCTCTGGGTCGCCCAGGACAAGTTCCAGGAGAGCTTCTGCCAGGACCTGACGGACGATGAGGCGCTCGTGATGGCCGTCACCCAGAAGGCGCCGCTCGCCTCCACGTTCGGCGACGACGTCACCGCACCAGCCTGGAAGGTCAAGCCCACCTGGTACCAGGTGTCGACCCAGGACCGCATGATCCACCCCGACAACGAGCGGCGCATGGCGGCGCGGATGTCACCGCGCAAGATCGTGGAACTGGATGCCAGCCATGCCTCGCTGGCCTCGCACCCCGCCGCGATCTGCGATCTGATCGACGACGCGACAACCGCCCTCGCCGGCGCCTGACCCCCGATCGACCGTCGGATGCCGCGGGCCCACGCCGCGGCGTCCGACGGTCACTTCTCGTCGGGGCCGCTGATGTGGTCGAGCAGCTCGTCGAGCGTCTCGAAATCGATGCTCTCGGAACCGTCGAGCTCTCGCACCTCGACCCCGTCGACGTCGAGCTGGTCGTCGAGCTGCACGAGGATGCGCGACTCGGGGAACTGCTTCGGCGCGACGAAGGCGAGCAGCACGGCGTCGGCGAACACCACGACCGAGGTCGCCTCGAGGTCGTCTCGCAGATCGATCTGCTCGACCACGGACTCGTCGTCCACCGCATCATCGATGTCGGTCGCCACCTCGTCGATCACCGCGCGCCAACGGGATTCCCCGACGGAGAGGATGCGCGAAACGGCCGCGATCAGCACATCGAGATCGACGTCGTCGCCGTGTTCGTCATCGTCGTCGAGCTCCGGGTCGATGTTGACGTTGACCACGGTTCCCGCCGCGTCGATGCTCGCCCGTCCGTAGACGAGGCCGTTCTCGGCGATGGGATCTTCGAGCAGCCCGCTCTCGACGATGCGGGCCAGGAGGGAATCGAGCGCAGGCGAGGTCATGCCTCCAGTCTTTCGCATCGCCCGGGTTCCCGGGCGGTCATCGCGCGCGAAGGAGGGGAGCGAGGAGCACACCGACGGCCGCCAGACCGGCAGCCGCGACGAGCACCCCGGGCGCTCCGGCCTGCGCGTAGGCGAAGCCGGCAGCCACGGGACCGACGAACGCCCCCAGGTTCAGCGCTGCCGTGGCATAGGCGCCGCCGAGGACCGGGGCACCCGACGCCTGCCCGACGATGCGGGCGATCAGGGCCGAGCCCACGGCGAACGACAGCATGCCCCCGGCCGCGGCGCCGAAGAACACCCCCGGCACGGAATCGACGGACAGGGCGAACACGCTCCAGGCCATGGCCGTCACCGCGGCACCCACCACGATCCAGCCCCGCTCGAAGCGGGCCGCCCATCGGCCGGTCGCGGAGACACCCACGAAGGCTCCCACCCCGAAGGCGGCGAGCAGCAGGGGGATCCCGGTCTCCTCCACCCCGGCATCGGCACCGATCACAGCGAGGAATGTGAAGACGCCGAAGGTCGCGGCGTTCACGATCACCGCGAGCACCACGGCGACGACCACCGGGCGACGCCTCAGTTCCCCGAGCTCTGCACGCACGGCGATCCTCGGCGAACGCGGCACCGCGACGAGAGTGCGGTCCCGCAGCAGGGCGACCACAGCGGGCAGGCACAGCAGCGCGACGGCCCAGAAGGTCGAGCGCCAGCCGTACGCATTCGCGAGCGCCGCACCGGCGGGGACGCCGACGATCGTGGCCAGGGTCGTGCCCGAGAGGAGGACGGCGACGGCGCGCGTCACCGTCGCCGGATCGACGACGGCCCGGACCGTCGCCAGAGCGATCGCGAGGAATCCCGCGTTCGCCAGGGCAGCGAGCACGCGCGTCGCGAGCAGCAGCCAGAAGGAGGACGCGAGCGCGCCGACGAGGTGCGCGGCGATGAAGACCACCAGCAGCAGCACGAGAGCGCGCCGCGGAGCCCAACGGCTGGCGAAGACCGCCATGGTCGGGGCGCCGATCACCATGCCGACCGCGAAGGCCGAGGTCAGCAGGGCCGCCGTCGACGGATCGACATCGAGATCGACGGAGAGGGGGAGGAGGAGGCCGGCGAGCATGAACTCGCTGGTGCCCTGGGCGAAGATCGCCAGAGCCAGGACGGGGACGAGCAGGGGCATGGAGCATCCAGACACGAAGACGCCGCTCGAATCGCACAGCGCGATGAACAGCGGGTGAGAAGGGTCGACAGCGGATGCGGGGAGCGCGCGGAAGGCGCTCGACCCGCGATCTACGGTCTGTCGGACTCAGGGCTCACGGTCCCAACCTAGCCGATGCCGAAGGGGCCGCCCATCGGGACGACCCCTTCGGTGTTGCGGTCACGCGCTCAGCGCGCGCTGCCGTAGTAGGTGATTCCGGGGAATGCGAACCCGTCCCCGTTGCCGCCCCAGACGCCGGTGAACGTCAGCACGACCTTCTGCCCCGAGGCCAGCGGCCCCTTCCAGTCGATGCTGCTGCCGTTGACGGTGACGGCGCCGCTGGTCGCGGTGAGGCTGGCCTGGTTCCACGACGAGTCGTCCAGAATCCCGGCGATGTCGAACGCGAGCTCCGCGTTCGCCGAGTCGACGTTGCCGTTGTTCGCGTACTCCATCCGATACGTCACGGCCTGGCCGGGAATCGGGTCGGTCGGGGTCGAGTTGAACGTGTACTGGAAGAACTCGCGCTTGACCATGTCGGTGTCGTCGTCGCATGCCTTCGCCGCGTTCGCGCCGGCCACGCAAACCGTGTTCGTCAGAGCACCGGGTGCTGCCGACTGGTTGACCTTCGCCTTGACCGTGAGGACGATCGACTGCCCAGGGGCCACTGACCCGAGGCTAGCCGTGACGGTGCGCCCTGTCGCGGTCACGGTGGTTCCGGCCGGGCCGCTGCCCGAGACGAAATCGAGGCCGGCGGGGAGCTGGTCGCTCACGACGACGCCCTGAGCCTGTCCATCACCCGTGTTCTTCACGACGATGTCATAGGTCAGTGCCTGTCCCAGTGAGACGTCGCCCTGGTGATCGTCCTTGACGATCGTCAGAACGGGCGTCGTGGGCTTGTCGATCCTCGTGTCATCCCAATCGCATGCCTGGTTCGAGGAGGTGGCGACGGCGCAGGCGTTGTTGCGCAGCGTTCCGATCGGTGCCGTCGTGGCGATCGTGGCCTTGACGGTGAGCGTCGACGAGGCGCCGGGGGCGAGTGACGGGATGGTTCCCTGGACGTTCTGCCCGGCGATCGTCGCCTGCCCCGTGGTGCCGGCCGTGTAGGTCGCCGAGACCGGGGCGAGGCCCGCGGGCAGCGCATCGCTGATGGCCACGTTGTCGGCGGCCGCGTTGCCGGTGTTCTTCACGACGATGTCGTAGGAGAGCTGGTCTCCGATCACAGCGACGTCGCGGTGGTCGTTCTTGTCGAGGGTCAGGACCGGCTTGAGAGGAGCGTCCACATCGACGTCGATGCTGTGGAGGTCACTGGGGACCTTGGTCCACAGGGGGACAAGGCCGACGAACGCGCCCTTCGAACGCATCTTGATCTGGAAGTCGACCTTCGACACGACCCCGTTGATCTGCACGGTGCCCGACTTGGCACCGAGGTCGTTCGACGTGATGGTGGTGGCGGTCACATCGAGGTTTCCGGCGACACGGGAGAGGCTCACCCCCGGTGTCTGCAGGGTGTACTTGGCGGAACTGGTGACGACACCACCCAGCGCATAAATATCACCGCCCAGGTTGGCGAGCGAGATCTTGGGGTTCGTCACGCGCTGACCGAAATCGACGGTGACGACACCGCGGACGCACTCCGCGCCGTTCGCGCACGGGAAGAGCTCCGGCGCACCGATGATGTTCAGACCGAACTCGCCGCCATTCCGCACGGTGGCGAGGTCGACGACGTCGCCGGACCCCTTCACCTGGACCTTGTCGCTGGTGCTGATGGTGACGGTGGCGCCGGCCGCGGATGCGGTACGGGTGTCGCCGGATCCGGCCCACCCGTTCACATCAGCAGCGCTGGCCGCCGGAGCGGCGGCGAGGGCACCGACCGCGAGGGCCGCGAGCAGCCCTCCGGCCAGCGCACCCCGGAGGAGTGATGTTCTTTTCACGATGTTGTCCTTTGATTGCTCGAGTGCGAGTGCTCTGGTGAGAAGGGTCGAAGGTCAGCTGTCCGCTGAGGCACGACGACGCAGGACGATGGCACCCGCGGCTCCGGCCGCGAGCACACCGGCACCGACGAGACCGATGGTCGGATCGATCAACGGCACGGCGGGGCGCTCGGCGAACGTGTGGGCGTAGGAGTAGGTGAATCGCGGATCGTCGGTGAACACGCCACCGGAGTACAGGACCTGAGCACCGTTCGTGATCGTCGGCCCCCAGTAGCCCCCGTCCACCTGGAAGGTCGCCACGGGCTTCACGATCCGTGTGGAACCGTCGTGAGCGACGTTGAACGTCCACACCACGTTGCCGTCGACGAGCACGCCGCCCTCGGTCGCCGAGACGAAGCTCGTGTGCGCGGGAACCGGGAGGACGACTCTGTACACGCCGTCGATCTGCTCGTCGTTGACGAGCTGCACGACGGCACCCTCACTGATCATCGATTCCGGGGTCACCCCCTGGGCGGCCGTCTGGGTGGCCTGTCCGAGATAGCCGCGAACCTGCGGTGGGGCGACCGGATCCGTGTTGGTCGTGGTGGCGGTGGTCGCGGACGTGGCGTCCGGCGCGACCGGCTGCTCGGCGGCGAAAGCCGCCTGGCCGCCGAATACAGCCCCTCCTGCGATCAGCAGGCCGAGACCGGTTGAGCATGCGGACGTGAGGATCTTGTTCATCCTGTGCCCCTTTCATCATCTGGTGGAGGCGAGCAGGACTGCTGCGCCTCCCACTAGACGGAAGGAGTGCTGTTCGGTTACGCCCGCCGGCCCCGCGATTCACGGCGGTTCGGATCCCGACGGAACAGGTGCAGGTCGGCGATCACCACGACGAAGACCAGATAGGCGGCGCTGAAGCCGATGATGCTGAGCACCGAACCGATCAGTCGGTGCGTCAGCTCGTAGCCCACCTCGAACCCCAGCGCCTGCGATCCGAGGGCGATCACCCCGAGACGGAGCTGGTTCGTGACGAAGATGAGCACGACGGAGAGGAGCAGAGACTTCACGACCTGCCTCCAGCGCACTCGCGTCGTGGCGAGAATCACGCCGCTGAGCGCCAGGAGGGGCGCGGTGAGGAAGGCGACGGTGCACTCGATCGTCACCATGAATGCGACGGTCCGGCCCGGCTCGACTTCGAGGATGTAGTAGTTCAGGTAGTGGCGCACACCGCCGGGGACGAACGGTGTGAGCCACGAACCGGCCACACCCGCCTCGAAGATGCGAAACCGTTCTTCGAGGAGCACGAGGAGCACGGCGGCGACGATCAGCAACACTCCGACGGTGTATCGAGCCGCGATGTCGGCCGGGGCACGGCGTGATTCCTCGCGATCGCTGCGGCTGCTGCCTCGTGCGTCCGGGTTCAGAGCGAGCGTGTGCATCATGTGTCCTTCGCGATCGGTCCGGCGACATCGGTCTCTCCGTTGCGCCGAGTCTTCGCCCATCCGTTTCGACCGCGGAGGATCCGGTAGATGGCGCGAGCACCCGTCAGGTAGACGTAGTAGTCGTAGAGCCACATCCCGAATCCCCAGAGCACTCCGGTCCAGAATCCGGCCTGCGGTTCGCTGTAGCGACGGTAGAGCGGCCCCCAGATGAAGAAGGGGCCGATGCCGAACAGGAGGTAGAAGATCGCGAGGAGGAGCACGGAGCTCGGGGGCAGGGTCACCGCACCGGACAGGAGGCCGACGGCTGCTCCGATCACCAGCAGGACGGCCGCGGCGCTGGCGACGACCTGGAACAACGGCAGCATCAGGTAGTAGCAGACCTCCAGGACACCGGCGTTGGAGAGTTTCGTCGAACGCGCGATCTCGGGGATGTAGCGGATGCACTGCATGTTGCCCTGCGCCCAACGGGTGCGCTGGACGGTGAAGCGCCGGAAGTCGTGCAGAGCCTCCTGAGCGACGAAGGTGTCGTGGAGGTGCCTGTTCTTATGTCCCGCGAGGAGCACGTGGATCCCCAGCTCGTAGTCTTCGAGGAGCGACCCGTGCCAGGGCCGATCGGACCGCTCGGCGATGTCGTCCAGCACGGAGAGCCGAGTGAACTGCCCGTTTCCGCCGAGGCCGACGGTCTGGGTCCAGCCGCGAAGCGACTGGACCGCCGCGATCGGGCCTCGGAATTCGAGGTCCTGCATCCTGATCAGGAATCGTCCGAAGGTGTTGCGGGCCCACCCCGCTCCCTCGACCGGATGCCGGTCATCCCGATTCTTCATGAAGACCGTGACCTGGGCGGCGCCCACCTCTGGATCACCGAAAGCATACGGAGAGGCGGCCTGGCGGAGGATGTTCTCCGCCACTTCACCATCGGCGTCCACGACGCAGACGACGACGCGGGTTCGATCCGTGTCGACGGGAAGGAACGCGTTGAGCTCGAAATAGGCGGCATTGAGAGCATCGCCCTTTCCGGTGCGGGCCTCGGGACGCCGCCGCTGGACGAGGTGCACGTAGGGATCCGCATCGGCGGCGGCCTGCACGAGCGCCGCCGTCCGATCATCGCTGTCGTCGTCGATCACCCAGACGTGCGCTTCGGGAACCGTGGTGCGAAGCATCTCGATGGTGCGTCCGATCACGACCTCCTCGTCCCGACAGGGGACGAACATGTGCCAGTCGAACAGATCCACCCTCCCTTCCGGGTCGGGTGTGCGACGCAGGAAGGGCACGACGATCATGAAGACATAGACCAGGAATGTCAGGGTGACGAGGAAGGAGATGGCGTTAGCGGCAGCGATCATGTCGCTCTCGCGGCTCAGGAGCGACGACACGCAGGAGATGCCGACGCCAGACCAGAAACGCCCCGGCTCCCACAGCGACTGCGCCGAGGACCGCCCAGACGATCACGGAGTCGGGCCCGGTCATCGCGAGCACCCCGACCACGGCCACGGGCGCGGAGACTTCGCTGCTGTACATCACGCCTCCTCGGTGAACAGATCGGCCACGACCGAGTGGATGTGCGCGGCGATGCGTTCGGTCGCCCTGCCGTCGCCGAACGGCGAGGGCAGGGAACCCAGCGCGAGAAGAGTGTTCTTGACATCGGCGAGCAGGGTCGCGGTCTCCGCCGCGAGCGTCTGGGGCGTCACCAGCTTCGTGAAGGTACCGAGCGCCTCCGGGCGCTCGGTCGAGTCCCGGACGACGAGCACTGGACGCGCGAGGACGGTGGCCTCCTCCTGGATACCGCCGGAATCGGAGACCAGCACCGCGGCATGCGCGGCCAGAGCGAGGAACCGCTCGTACGGGAAGGGCTCCTCGGCGATCAGCGCGTCGAGAAGGTGCTCCGCGTCGAGGTCAGCAAGCATCGCGCGTGTCCGCGGATGCACCGGGAAGACGACCGGCCACCCCGATGACGCGATGTCGTTGAACGCGTGCAACGTCGCGAGCAGGTTCTCGGGCGAGTCGACGTTCTCCTGCCGATGCAGGGTCGCCAGCACGTATCGGTCGGGATAGACCCCGAGGTGGACGAGTTCCTCCACATCGGATTCGACCGAAGCCCTCTGCCGGAGCACGGCTTCGACCACGGGGTTGCCCGTGACCAGGATGCGCTCGTCGGGGATTCCCTCGTCGAGCAGATTCGATCTGTTCGCCTCGGTCGCGGCGAAGAGATCGTCGGAGATGTGATCGACCATCACCCGGTTGTGTTCCTCCGGCATGCGGCGATCGTTGGCGCGCAATCCCGCCTCGACGTGCCCCAGACGCACTCCGGCGGCGTTCGCAGCCAGGGCGGCGGCGAATGTCGCGTTGGTGTCGCCCTGGACCACGACGTACTTCGGTCCGATCTGGCTGATCGCCTCGGCGATCTGCTCGGCACCGCGCCCGATCTGCGCCGCACGCGGCAGCCCGCCGACGTGGAGCTGACGGTGGACGCGGGCGATCCCGCACGACTGGAGGAAGACCGCCGACATCCCCCGGTCGTAGTGCTGACCGGTGTGGACGACGTACGCGGCATCACCGAGCCGACGGATGAGCGGCGCGAGTTTGACGATCTCGGGGCGAGTGCCGAACACGATCATGACCGAGGACGTCGGCAGTTCAGACGTTGGGGACGGGAAGGAGAGCTTCATTTTGGGTACCTCGAACAGCCCCCGGGGGAAGAATCCCCCGGGGCCGACACGGTGAGTGGTTAGTGGTTGGACTTGCGGCGAACGCCGGCGACGGTGAGGAATGCCCCAGCCGCGAGGAGGACGACCGCGGGGATCGCCAGAGCGAACGTCGCCCCGGTCTGGGCCAGCCCCGCCGGTGCGGGGGTGATGGCGGTCTCTGCGCACGACCAGGATTCGTCTCCGCCGCACGCGTGCGCCGCGGTGTGCGGAGGGAGCGCGGGCAGATCGGCCAGGTCGTCGGGGTAGGGCACCCCGGCCTGCTTCGCCGCGGTGCGCAGGGCATCACTCATGCTCTGGTCATAGGAGATGGTCGCGCGATTGACGACCTTGGCGGTCGTGCCCAGTGGCACCTGCGCCCGCATCGTCATGGTCGCCGTCTGACCAGGGAGGATCTGCTCCACCATCCAGCCGACCCGGTCCCTGACAGCGATGCCCCCCGTCGATGCGGAGATGAACCGTGCCCCATCGGGCAGGTCGTCGACGACCGGGATCTGCACGGCGGTACCGGGACCGGTGTTGGTCACGGTGATCGTGTAGTCGAGGATGGCCCCGGCCTGTGCAGTGGGCTGCTTCACGGTCTTGCTGATCTCCAGCGACGCACTCGCGGGGACGACCGTCAGCGCGCATGCCTGCTGGACGTCATCGGGACACGGGGTGATCACCGTCGGTGCCGGCGTGCCCGCGGGGGCATCGGCCGGATTCTGGACCGCGGCGCGATTCACGATGTTCGCCTCGTCGAGCCCACCCGGAGTCGTTCCGGTCACGTGCAGCTCCACCACGCCGCCGGCGGGCACCTCGGGGACGGTCCAACGGACCACGCCTTCGGCGACCACACCCCCTCGATCCGCGGATACCTGGGTGAGTGCGGCAGGAAGCAGGTCCCTGACCGGCACCCCGACAGCAGCGGTGGTGCCGGAGTTGGCGACGGTCAGGGTGTAGGTGAGCACCTCACCGTGTCCCGCGACCTGCTTGTCGACGGTCTTGGACACCGACAGCGCAGGCAGCGCGGCGATGACGGTGGAGGCGCACGCAGCGGCCGAGTCGTCGGCGCACGGCGTCGTGTACGCGGGAGCGGGGGTCTCGGCGGGTGCGTCGGCGGAGTTCTTCACGACGGCCCGGTTCACGAGGGTCGTGCCCGCGCCGGAGCGGTCCACGGTGCCACGCACATGCAACTGGCTCTGACCGCCGGCGGGGATCTCGTCGACGGTCCAGGACACGCTCGCGTCGCCGATGTCTCCCCCCTGCCCTGCGGTGACACCGGTCAGCCCGCGTGGGAGGGCGTCGGTGACGGGAACCCGGCGCGCAGCGGCGTCGCCCGTGTTCTTGACCGTGATGGTGTAGTCCAGCTCATCTCCGGGCACCGCAGCCGCCTTGTCCACGGTCTTCGAGACGGAGAGGCCGGGAAGGGTCGGAACGGGGGTCGCCGTCGCGGTCACCCCGAACGCGTAGCCGTCGAGGCCGGCCGCCTGGTCTGCGCTCAGCGCGAAGCGCGCCACGTCGAACACGATCCGGGTGATCTTGGTCCCCGGCACGGTGAAGCTTCCGCAACCCCCGGGCCGAGTCGGTGCGGAGCAGTTGATCTTCACGTCACCGCGATGAAAGCCGTCGCCACCGTCGGTGAATGTCGCGCCGGCCGACACGACGGCGGCCGTCGCACCGCCGTCAGCCGAGGAGAAGCGGATTCCGTCGGCGGCGGACCACCCGGTCGCGGCGCCCCCGTTGCCGGCACCGAACTCCGCGATGTGGATCGCAGGGTTGTCGACCGGACGATCGAATTCGACGGTGATCTGCCCGTCGGCGCATCGTGCGGCGCTCCCGCAGTCGCGACTGGAATGGATGTTGAGGACCGGAAGGTCCTTCGCCGATACGCCGTCGGCATACATGGCGTCGACTCCGCTCCATGCGCCGAGCGACTGCCCCTGGCCTCCGAAGACACGGGCGCCGTCACCGGAGATCGTCGCGGTCGCGACGGTGCCGTCAGCGAGGGTGAAGACCCCGGTCTTGGGGTTCACGATGGTCGCGGCTCCTATCGCGGCAGACGCAGGAGCCGCGGACGCGACAGCTCCCATCGCGAGCAGGGTTCCGAGCAGGAGTGCGCTCGATCTCTTCCACATGGTGAGGTTGGTTCCAATCTCATGTTCCTGGCGGTTCGGGGAGGCGCCACAGGGGTGCCGCATGCGTACTGGACGCGGATTCCCGCGATCGATTACGCGAGGATCGAGATCAATCCACGACGACCACCTCCGCCCATGCGCTGCCCGAGACTCCGGCGATGTTGGACTGAGCGAAAGCGAAACCGATCGCTGTCCCCGACGGCACCGGGTAGGAGCTGACATCGATGCTCGCCTGCCACGTCTCGTCGGTGGTGCATGTTCCGGCGGCGACGGTGACCCCGTAGGCGGAGACGGAGACCTCGGCGCCGACCTCGCAACGCACCGAGGCGCTGATCCACTGGGTCCGCGTGACCTGGGAAGGGATCGAGAGGATCACCGGCGGGCCGGGGACCTGCGCAGGAGCGGGAGGAGGTGGGGGCGCAGCGGGGGGTGAGGAGGCCTGCGGGAGCGGGGTGGTCTCTGTAAGCGGCACGGCAGAGGGCTCGGCCGTCGGTGCCGCACTGGGGACGAGGGTGGGGAGATCGGTCGGGAGGGAACCGGAGCCGGGCCCCGCATCCGAGGAGTCGGTGTGCGCGAACGCCGTGGCAGCGACCGCACTGTCGTTGTTGTTCACGACGCTGCCGGTGACCCCGACGGCGAGCGCCGCAACCGTCACGATGGCCATTCCGACGAGGCCCGCTTTCGCCGCGGCGAGACCGGCGAAGGGCACCGTGACCGTGACGGGCATCGGGGCGGCTGTGGCGGAGGCTCCCTCGAGGGACAGCGATTGCCACACCTGAGCGCCCCCGCCGAGTGCGAGGCCTGCGGGGAACAGGATGGACAGCATCCGCGAGCTCGCCCGTCGGGCTTCCTCGGCCCCCGCGCGGCAGTCATCGCAGTGCTCGAGATGTGCACGGACCCGCTGATCGTCCCGGACGGTGAGGCGGCGGCGAGCGTGGGCCCCGATCTTGCCCAACGTCCACCGGCACTCCTTCGAGGTCGGGGGTCGCTCCTTCAGATGCGCGGCGATCCACGCCTGTCGGAGCCCTTCCCTGGCCCGGAACGCGAGCACGGCCGCGGCGCGTTCAGTGATCTCGAGGCGCTTTCCGATCTCCTGCATGGAGAGGTTCTCGACCTCACCGAACCAGAGGACCTCCTGCCAGCGCTCCGGGAGGGCGAGGATCGCCTTCGAGACCAGAGAAGCGTCGAAGTCGGCGTCTGCGGCGGCTTCGGTGGAGGCCGGGTCTTCGACCGTCTCGATGTGTTCGATGGGGACCTCGCGGCGGGCTCGACCCCAGCTGATCGCCAGGTTCCTCATCGTCGCGAAGAGATAGGGCTTGAACGCACTCTGGGGCCCTTTGCCGGCCTGCATCGCCTGATAGATACGGGTGAAGGACTCGGCGACGAGGTCGTCGGGGTCGGCCGACCACCAGTAGGTGCGGGCGACGGCTCTGGCCACGTGCTCATAGCGTCGCCAGAGTTCGGCATACGCACGCTGATCACCCGTGCGTGCGCAGGCGAGGAGTTCGGCGTCCGCCTCCCGGCTCACCTCCGCGTAGCGATGGTCTGTATAGCGATGGCTCATGTCGTCCCTTTCCCCCAAGGGCCTTGCCGGGATGCGCGGAAAGCAGCGATCCCGTGTGTTTCGCACCCCGAGGGTCCGCCAGCCGCATCGACTCGCGGACCCTGCCGGGGCCGTCGAACTAGTCGTGCGATCGGCGCAGTCGCCTCCTCACGACGAGGCTTGCGCCTCCCCCGAGCAGCAATGCTGCGAGCAGCAGGCTCGACACCGCCCCCTCGGTTCCGGTGGATGCCAGCGTCGAACCGGAAACGCCCGGATCCTTCGGCGTCACCGGCGGGGGCACGACCACGTCGACCGGGTTCTTCACGGCGACGGTGACGTTCTGATCGCCGACCGTGAAGCGCTCGGGACTGATCTGCGGCGCACCCCAGCTGATCCCCTCGATGGGCTTCGGAGCGCGCTCGCGGATCGTGACGTCGGCGCCGACGGGAAGCGCCGGCGCGGAGACGGATTCTCCCGCCGTCAGGGTGAGCTCTCCGGAACCTGCGGCGAAGCCGGGCCCTGCCGGGTACGAGTACTCGATGACGTAGACCGTGTCCGCTGGCACCCGGGTCGTCGCAGCAGAGGGACCCGAGACGGTCTTCACCGCGGAGAAGGGCTGACGCCGCAGCGTCGCGGTGTTGTTCAACGAGACGTCCACGGCGTTCCCGGCCTCGATCGCGAACGTCTTCGAGGAGAAGTCGGGCGCGGCCCAATCGAGATTCCCCGGGAGGCCGGCCAACGACTCGGAGAGCTCCACGATGCTGCCCACGGGGAACGCCGGGCTGGTCCAGGTCTCTCCCGCCTGGACGGCGAAGTCGCCGGTGACGGGAGTGCTACCGGGAATCGCGACCGAGTAGGCACCGCGGAAAGTGAGGTCGTCGAGGTTCGCGTCGTCTCCGCGAAGGTGCTTGGCGATCGTGAACGTGCCGACCTGGGTGCCCCCACCGGTTCCCGAGCCGCCGTGCCGCGTGACCTCCGACGTCGTCGTGGCCGTCGTCTGGGTTCCGACCTTGATGTCTGCGGCGTTCCGGTAGGTTCCGGCTGCTCCCCCATCGGTGACCTCGGAGAGGTAGTGGACGTTGTAGAAGTAGCCCTCCTCCGCCGTGAAGCTGACGGTGGCACCGTCCGCCGAGACGACGTAGTCGCTGAGGGGACGCTCGACGAAGGGTCCGGAGACGACGAGGCCGCCGGGGAGCGTCATGAGGGTGTTGGTCGCCCAGAGGCTCGGGAACCGCTCTCCGCTCGCCGAAACCGGGAGGAGGGCCTGGTTCGGTCCGAGGATGTCGTGGACCACCACTTCCTGGCCGCCCGTCATGCCCGTTGCGCCCGCGCCGACGGCGACATCCCAGAAGATCGTGTCGGTGCCGTTCTGATACTCACCGCTCTTGAAGTTCGAGCGACCGACGAAGTCGCAGTCGTCTGTGCACGCGAGTGCGGCCGGAGTCACCTCCACCGTGGCCGACGCGTCGCCGAAGTCGTACTCGACCGTGGTCTGCTCGGTCACCTCGGTGGTCACGGTCGCCCAGAACGAGAAGCCTCCGGAGAGGCCGACCGGATGGCTCTTCACGTACTCGCTGTCGAGATCGCACACGAGCTGATCCGCCGTGGTCACACAACTTCCCATCAGCGCTCCCCCCGCATCGAGCAGGGGGAACGCATCCTGCAGCCCCCGAAGACCCCCGGGGAGGTCGACGACGAACCCCGCAGGGGTGGCGGGGTTATCGGGCAGCGACCAGGAACCGGTCAGTTCGGCTTTCGTGCCGCTCTGGACGACGCCCTCGGTGAATTGCACGGCGTCGATCGACGCCTCCGTGGCGTACGGCGGCGCAGCCGAAGCCGGCGACGGCGCGATCACGAGTCCGATGAGTCCCGCGAGCAGGGCGAGGAAGGCGACGCCTCGGCGGGCGAGCCGCTGCGGCTGGGATTTCCGTGTTCGGGCAGGTGGCGGATCGGTCAACATGGTTCCTCCGGTGGCGGTCTTCGCGCATGAGCTTGCGTGCGCTGTGTCAGACAGGACTCGGCAGCCGCGGGGTCACTACGGCACCCGCGAGCTTTTTCGGAATCCGACAACGCCCCTTGGAGCTGACCTCTAACGTCCTCTGCGGTGCGGCCGATCGCTCGGGGCTCCGGTGCGATCGTGAGCGGTGCGCTCGGCACCGGCTGCGATGACGGCTCGGACCCGCACCGACAGTACGCGTCGACGCCCTCCTCGACCGCCCCTGCGCACGTGCGTATATCGGCGTTCTGGCATACGTGGTCGATCGCGGTACTGGTCCGCGTCCGCATCGACGAATGCGGGGAATGTGCGGCGGGCGAGGGGAGCCCGCCGCACGAGGGTGGCCGTCTGGGGAAGCAGGGGTGAGCGGGGACCCACCACCCGGGCGCCATGGACGGTGTCCGTGGCGCCCGACCGAACCCTCGCGAGCATGACGACGATCGACGCGGACCATTACGCGTGCGGCGGACGATTTTTGTCCGCCCCTCGGAACACAGCCGCGAAACCCGGCCGATAGGCTCGGTGCCGTGTCGAACGCCGAATCCTCCGTCTCCGCATCCGCCGCCTCCGACCTCCGCCGCATCGCCGCGGCCCTCGCGGATCCGGAGCCGCTGAACTGGGTCATCACGGGCGACTCGATCACCCACGGGCTGGTGCACACACAGGGCGGGCGCAGCTACCCGGAGCACCTGCACGAGCTGATCCGCGGCGAACTGGAGCGCGTGCGCGACGTCGTGCTGAACACCGCGATCAGCGGCAACCGCATCGTCGACCTCCTCGGCGACTGGGACCGTCGCGTCGCGTCGTGGCACCCCGACGTCGTCACGCTCATGATCGGAACGAACGACGCCTCCGACGGTGGACCGCGCGAGGTCATCACGGCGGACGACTACGCCGCGTCGCTGCGGGAGTTCGTCGAGCGGGTGCGCGGGCTCGGGGCGATCCCGGTGCTGCAGACCCCGCCCGCGATCGACACCCGCAACGCCCCGGAGCGGGCGCGCATCGGCGAGTTCGCCGATGCCGTGCGGCACGTCGCCGCGAGCGAGGACGTGATCCTGGTCGACCAGTACGCCCGCTTCGCCGATATCGGCGCCGGTGGCGTCCCGTGGGGGCTCATGAACGATCCGTTCCACCCGAACACCGAAGGGCATGCGGCCCTCGCGCTCGAACTCGCGCACGTGATCGGCATCCGCCCCGACGGGCCCCGCGCGCGCACCTTCGCCCTGCTCGAAGGAATGGTCGCGACCGCCCGGCTGAACGGCTAGACCGCTCGGACGCCCTCACCCTCGGTGGACGAAAGGCCTCTGGACGCCGCCGCAGGCCCCCGCTAGGTTGAGCGCATTCGCAGTCGTCGGAGAGGTGGGGGCATGTCTCACGTGGTGGCAACAGGGGCCGGGAAGGCCATGATGGAGCGTCGGAACGACCCGACGCACGATTACATCCTCGAGCTCACCGGCAAGGAGCGACCCCGCGTCCTCTTCGTCGGCACGGCCACGGGTGACGACAGCGCGTACATCGTGAGCTTCTACTCCACCTACGACTCCGACAGGTGCGCGCCACACCACCTGCCGCTCTTCCACCGCGCGGTCGACGACCTCGCCGGCTTCGTCAAGGGCTTCGACGTGATCCACGTCGGCGGCGGGAACACCGCGAACATGCTCGACGTGTGGAAGCGGCAGGGCCTCGACGAGATCATGCGCGAGATGTGGGAGGACCCCGACTCGAATGTGGTGTTCACCGGAGGCAGCGCCGGGGGCATCTGCTGGTTCGAAGGCGGCACCACCGACAGCTACGGTCCCACCCTGCAGGTCCTTCCCGAGGGACTCGGGTTCCTGCACGGCAGCTTCTGCCCGCACTACGACGCCGAGGACCAGCGCCGTCCGCTGTTCCACGCCTCTCTGCTGAGCGGCGAGCTCTCCACCGGGTACGCGGTCGGCAACCTCCAGTCCCTGCACTTCGCGAACTCCACCTTCGTGACCGCGGTCAGCCCCGTGGAGGACGCCCTCGCCCTGCGCGTCGAAGCCATCGACGGCAAGATCGTCGAGACCGAACTCCCCACGACGGTGCTCGCCGGGAACGCCCCGATCGTGAAGGGACCGTCGTCATGAACGACAACGTGTGGATCCTCGTCGCCGAGCTGATCGTCGTCATCGGCGCCATCTACATGGGCACCCGCACGAGCGGGATCGGGCTCGGCGTGTGGGGGCTGGTCGGCGTGGCCGTCCTCATCTTCTTCTTCGGCGAGGCGCCCGGCAATGCGCCGGTCGATGCGGTCTTCATCGTCATCACCGTCATCACCGCCGCATCGACCATGCAAGCCGCCGGCGGCATCGACTGGATGGTGTCGGTCGCGGCGAAGGTGATCAGACGCAGGCCGAGATCCGTGGTCTTCCTCGCCCCGGCGATGTCGTTCCTCTTCACGGTGGGCGCCGGAACGGGGAACATCTTCTACCCGTTGCTGCCCGTCATCTACGACGTCTCGTATCAGCAGAAGATCCGTCCGGAGCGGGCGCTCTCGGTCTCCGCCGTCGCCTCGCAGGTCGGCATCCTGTGCTCCCCCGTCTCCGCAGCCACCGCCTCGATGGTGGTGCTGCTCGCCCCTCAGGGAGTCGACCTCGGCGGGCTGCTGCTCATCATGTGGCCGGCCTCGATCGTCGGGCTCTTCGTCGCCGCACTCGTCATGATGCGTCACGGCAAGGACCTGGAGGACGACCCCGAGTTCCAGAGGCGCCTGGCCGACCACCAGATCAAGCCGCCGGAGACCGACGCCCACGAGAAGAAGCTGCCGTCGACCGCCGTCCTCTCCGCCTCGCTGTTCCTGGCCGGCGTCGGCGTGATCGTGCTCTTCGGCCTGTTCGAGAATCTGCGTCCGGTCATCGGCACCGACGACGCCGGCGACCCGGTTCGACTCAGCGTCACCGTGATCATCGAGGTCGTGATGGGCATCATCGCCGCCCTGATCTTCGTCTTCTGCAAGGTGAAGGCGGCCGACGTGCCCAAGCAGCCCACGTTCCCCGCCGGCATCGTCGGCGCCATCGCGCTCTTCGGCATCGCCTGGCTGGCGAACACGTTCGTCGCCGCGAACCAGACCCTCATCGTCGACGGACTCGGCTCGGTGGTCTCCGGGTCTTCGGCTTTCCTCGGCGCGCTGCTGTTCGCGCTGGCGCTGTTCGCGGTCGCGATGCTCACGACCAGCCAGTCGAGCGCCACGAACGCGATCGTGCCGATCGGCATCACGATCGGCCTGCCCGCCTCGCTCCTGGTGGGGCTCTGGCCGGCGGCGATGGGCATCTACACGCTGCCGGCCAACGGCAGCCAGGTCGCGACCGTGGCGTTCGACCAGACGGGAACCACCAAGATGGGCAAGTTCGTCTTCGACCACTCGTTCCAACTGCCGAACCTCATCTACGTGGCCGTGGCGATCATCGTGGGCGTGCCGCTCTCGTTCCTGTTCACGTGAGCTGAGCGGTCGTCCACGACATGACCGACGGCGTCGACCGGACCGCACTGCGACAGTTCCTGCTCGGGTTGGCGCAGGGCATGAACGCCTCGGCCGAATCGGTCGACCGCATCCGCGACACGATGTCCGACGTCGCGAAGGCCTACGGCGGCGGTGACGCCGACTTCGTCGTCCTGCCGACGATCATCCTCGTCGAGACCGGGGAGTCGGAGGAAGCCCGCGTCGCGATCCGCTCCGCCACGAACGCCTCTTTCCGCTTCGATCAGATCGCCGCGCTGTACGAACTGATCGGCCAGGCGCGGACGGGGGCGATCCCGCCACTCGACGGCATCAGACGGCTGAACGAGATCGGAGCCATGCGCCCGCGGCTCGACTGGTTCACGCGCACCCTGGGTCACGCCATCCTCACCACCGGGCTCGCCCTGCTGCTCGCGCCGACCTGGCAGGGCGTGATCGTCGCGTTCGTGCTCGGCTTCGGTATCGGGCTGCTCAAGCTGGTGCGGTCGCCGACACTCCAGCTGATCCTGCCCATCGCCGCCGCGTTCGTGTGTGCGGCGGCGGTCTTCCTCCTGGCCGAGGTGATCGAGATCGGCGATCCGATCCGTCTTCTCATCGCGCCGCTGGTGACGTTCCTCCCCGGCGGCGTGCTGACCACGGCGACGGTCGAGCTGGCGGCCGGACAGATGATCTCCGGCGCCTCCCGCCTGGTCTACGGCTTCGTGCAGCTGGCCCTCCTGGCCTTCGGCATCCTCGCCGCCGGCACCGTGGTGGGAGTGGAGTCGCGATCGTACGAACCGTTGGAGGCCACCTCCCCCCTGCCGTGGTGGGTGGCGATCATCGGAATCCTCGTCTTCGCGCTCGGCAACTATCTGCATTTCTCGGCGCCGCCCTCGACCTTCGGCTGGGTACTGATCGCCCTGGTCGTCGCGTATTCGGGGCAGTGGGCAGGCAACGAGTTCGTCGGCCCCACGGTCGGAGGTTTCGTCGGCGCGCTCGTGATGACCCCCGTCGTCTTCTGGATAGCGGGGCTCCGGCACGGGGCGCCGTCGCAGCTCACGTTCCTGCCGGCGTTCTGGCTGCTCGTCCCCGGAGCGGCCGGTCTGGTCGGACTCACCGAGGCGGTCGCCACCGACGGCGGACTCACCGACTTCGTCGCGGCCCTCGTCTCGGTCATGTCGATCGCCCTCGGTGTGCTCATCGGCACCGCGCTGTACCGCGTCGTGCATCATGGTGCGGAAGAGATCGTGCAGTTCGCCGTGGCCCTGCCTGCGCCCGACGAGACCACGTCGACTCCGAGATTCTGGTCACGGCTCACGGCTCCGTGGCGTCGGTCGGCCGACCACTGACGCGACCGGACGGCGCAGAGTCCGGCATCCCTCCCCCGGGTATCGCCGGAACTCCCTCCCCTTGGCTTGCCCCTCTGGCTTGCCCCTCTGGCTTGCCCCTCTGAGATTTCGGAATATCGTAGGGGTGGGGACCTGGGGAGGTACGGTGTCGGCATTTGTCGCGCAGGGGGACGGACACATACCGCGAGTATCGGCGCACGCCATCAGTCGTCCACGACTGATCGCCGCGCTCGAGACCGAGACGCCGTTGACGCTGGTCCGGTCGGCATCGGGGTCGGGCAAGACCACCGCGCTCGTCGATTGGGCGGCCGCGACCACCTCACGTGTCGTGTGGATCACCGTGACGCCTTCCATCGCGACCGGCGACGCCCTCGCCCGCGCGCTGCTGCGGGTACTGCCGGGCACGGCTCCCGCGCACTCCGCCGCCGCGGAAGACGGCTGGGCCGCCGTGACCTCGCGTCTGTGCGACGTGGACGGTCCACTGGTCGTGGTGCTCGATGATGCGGCCGCCATCGACCGCGAGGGCGTGTTCGCACTGTGTCGAGCCGTCGCCACCACCCCGCTGACCCGCCTGATCGTCGCCACGAACCGCCCCAGCCCCTTCGACAGCGAGGGCCTCGACCTCGTGATCGACACGACGCTCCTGGCCCCCGAAGAGCTCATGTTCGACGCCGAGGAGATCCGCCGGGCGCTCGACGTCGACGAAGACACGGCCATCGCCACGCGCGAAGCGACGGGAGGGTTCCCCGCTCTCATCCGTGCGCTGGCCCTCCGGGGCGCCGGAACGGACGCGGTGTCGTTGCGCGCCGCCGCCACCGTGATCGAGGACTACCTGCAGGATCGGCTCGCCGAATGCGCCTTCGATCGGCAGACCCTGCAGGGCCTGTTGCGGATCAGCGTCACGGAGTCGGTCGACGTTCCGCTCGCGGTGGCGCTGACGGGTGACGCCGAGATCCCCAGAGCCCTGGACCAGGCCGAGACGTTCGGCTTCGGTCGCTGGGCCGCCGACGGGCGCAGCGCCTTCGCCCTGACGCCGCTCACGCGAGGCATGCTGCGCCGCGAGCTCCGCCGGGTCGCTCCGCACGAGATCCCCCAGCTGCGGCGCGTCGCGGCAGAAGGTGCGGTGCGCCGCGACCTCCCGCTCGAGGGACTCCGCCTCGCCCTGGAAGACGACGACCTGCGCCTCGCGACGCACGTCACGATGTCGGGATGGAACCGGCTGCTCCACCGTGATCGGAATGCGGTGGTCGAGCTGCTCGGGGATGTGCCCGTGGCGCGGCTCAAGCGGGAGCCCCTCGTGGCCATGCTGCTCGGGATGTGCCTCAAACCCAACCGGCTCCGACGCCAGCGCGGGCTCCAGCTGCTGCGCATGGCGGTGGCGGCGGCGAACGCCCGCCGCACGACGCTCTCGGCCACAGAGCGGATCTTCATCTGGGCGGCCGAGAGCGCGTCGCTGCGAGCCATCGGTCGACCGGAGCGGGCAGCCCAGGTGGCGGCGCGCGCACTGGCGCTGTTCCACGAGACCCCCGAATCGCAGTGGCAGCAGTACGCCCGCGACATGCCGCTGCTGTGCACCCATCTGGGCATCTCGCTCTATTACGGCGGAGAGCAGGAGGAGGCCATCCGGCTGTGGGAGGAGGCCACCGCCCTGGCCGCGGCGCACGGGAGCACCAACACCTTCCACGGGATATGCCTCCTCGCCGGGGTCCACGCCCTGAACGGGGATCTGCCGGAGGCGCGTCATTATGTCGGTCTCATCCGCGACGGCGAATGGGACCCGGTGCTCCTCGACAGCTATCGGGGCACCTACTACCGGGTGGCCGAGGCGATGCTCGCGGTCGAGGACGGCGACATCGCCGCGGCGAAGCGGCACATCCGCTTCTTCGAACCGTACCGGGCGACGAGCGAGCACTGGACGACGATGGCCTCCGTGGAGGCATGGATCGCTCTGCACGAGGGTGAGGCCGCTGCCGGACTGGAGCGCCTGGAGTCGTTCGTCCGTCTCCGGGGAAAAGAGGCGAGTGCACCTCACGTGCGCCACGCCCTGTCGCGCCCGAGGACGCTCCTGCACCTCGCCCTCGGTGATGTGAGCACCGCCAGGAACATCGTGCAGCGGGATACGCTTCCCGACCGTTTCGGCACGGTCCTCAAACGGGCGCGTCTGGCACTCGTCGACGGCAGGACCGCCGACGTGGTCCGGCTTCTGGGGCAGACCCGCCTGCGCCCGTCCACCGCCCGAGAGCGCGCCGAAGCAGCGGCCGTGCACAGCGCCGCACTGCACCGGGTGTCCGCTGCGGCCGCGCAGCCGTCGAGCGAGGCCCTGAACGCCCAGCTCACCGACCGGGGACTCACCACCCCGCTCGTGCTCCTGGGCGCCGAGGACTTCGGCGCCGTGCGATCCGATCTCGACCCCACCGGTCGGGCGACCTTCCCGCTGCGATCGGCGCTGCCGTCGTTCGCGACCCGGCCACGACTGTCATCCCGCGAGCAGATCGTGCTGCGCGCCCTGACGTCGGGAGCGCCGCTGCCGGCGATCGCCGACGAGCTCCGCGTCTCGCAGAACACGCTCAAGACCCAGCTCCGCAGCATCTATCGCAAGCTCGGCGCCCACAACCGCGCCGAGGCGATGGAGCAGGCGGCGCGCCACGGCCTGCTCGCGGAGTGACCCGCGGTCCCGCGGGAACGCGGAAGGCCTCGCCCGTCGCATGCGACGGACGAGGCCTTTCCCGTGTCCGCTAGACCTGCGCCCGGCGACGACGCACGATCAGCAGCACGGCACCGCCGAGCAGCAGCGCGATCGCGAGAGCCAGCACCCACGGGGCCAGCAGGCCGCCGGTGAGAGCGAGCGGCGTGAGCACCGGGTTCTCGGTCACGCTCGTCGGCGGAGTGATCGTCTCGCCACCGGGAGGCGTGGCCGTCCCCACGGCCACGTTGCGCAGATTCGCTCCGGCGGCGTCGGCGTGCACGGTCACGGAGTACGTGATCGTGACGCTCTCGCCCTCGGCGAGGCTGCCGGACCAGCGCAACTGCGTGCCTTCCACCGTGGGAGCGGCCACCGTGCGTGCGGATGCCGTGCCGTCGCCCACGACGGCGGTCGCGCCGGCGCGGAGGTCTGCGTGCCGCAGCACTCCGGAGAGATCATCCGTGATGACGACCTCGTCGAGGCCCGTCTCGCCGGTGTTCGTGCCGACGAGCGTGTACGTGACGACGCTTCCCGTGGCGACGGCCGTACCGGTTCCGGGATCGGCGGTCTTGACGAACGCGAAGCCGGGGGTGCCGACAGGGTTCTCCGTCGTGACGGGCGGAGGCGTGATCACCGCACCACCCGGCGGGGTGGCGGTACCGGAGACCGTGTTCGCGATCGTCGCACCGCCCGCGTCGCCGTTCACGGTGACCGAGTACGTGATCGTGACGCGCTGGCCCACGGCGAGAGCGCCCGTCCAGGTGAGCGCGTCGCCGTCCACGACAGGAGCCGGGGCTGACCCGTCGACCACCGTCGCGGTGGCGTCGCCGTTGTAGGCGGCGTGGGCGAGCACGCCCGACAGGTCGTCGCTGATGCTCACAGGCGCCAGTGCGGTCTCACCGGTGTTCACGCCGGTCACCGTGTAGGTGATGACGCTGCCGGGGTCGACTCGGGTTCCCGAGGAGGGGTCGGCCGACTTGCGCACCTCGAAGCCGGGCTCGTTCACCGGATGCTCCGTCGTCGCGGGAGGCGTCTCGATCGGCGGCACACCTCCCGGCGGGGTCGCCGAGCCCGAGACCGAATTCGCGAGAACCGTTCCCCCGGCGTCGGCCTGCACGGTCACGGAGTACGTGATCGTGACGGTCGCACCGACGGGGAGGACACCATCCCACGACAGCCGGTCACCGGTCACCACAGGGGCGGTCGCCGCGGTGGTGCCGATCCTGGCGGTCGCGTCGCCGTTGTAGTCGGCGTGCGAGACCACTCCCGAGAGGTCGTCGACGATCGTGACCGGGTCGAGGATCGTCTCGCCGGTGTTCACGCCGGTCACCGTGTAGGTGATGACACTGCCGGGGTCGACCGCGGTGCCCGCCGCCGGATCGGCGCTCTTCGACACCGAGAATCCGGGCACGTTGACGACGTTCGTCGTGATGCCGGGCGGCGGGGTGATGACCGAGCCACCCGGCGGAGTGGCGGTCGCGCTCGCACTGTTCTCGAGCACGGATCCCACGCCGTCCGCCCCGACCGTGACGGAGTACGTGACGGTGACGGTCTGGCCGACCGCGAGCGCGCCCGACCAGCGGAGCTTCACTCCGGCGACGGACACCGCACCGGCGGGCTGTCCGCCGATCACGGCCACGGCATCGGAGTTGTACGACGCGTACGGCAGCACCTTCGACAGGTCATCCGTGATCTCGACCGGGTCGAGGGCGGTCTGACCGGTGTTGACGGCCGTCAGCGTATAGGTGAGCACGTCACCGGGGTCCACGGCGGTGCCCGGTGCCGGATCGGCCGTCTTGGCGAACGTGAAGCCGGGTGCGTTGACCGGGTGCTCCGTCGTCGAGGGCGGCGGGGTGATCGGCGTGCCCGGGGTCGTCGGGCTGTCGGGGTCGCTCGGATCGGTCGGGATCAGCGGAGTCGCCGTGCCCGTCGCCGTGTTGGCGACCGTCTCGCCACCGGCGGTCGGATCGACCGTCACCGAGTAGACGATGACGACGTCCTGACCCGGGCGCAGCATTCCGCTCCAGGACAGGGCCCCGCGAGCCACGCTCACGTCCCCGCGGGTGGCGGTCACGTCGTCGTTGTACGACGCGTGGGCCAGCGCACCGCGCAGGTCGTCGGCGATCGAAGCCGGGTCGAGCACGGTGTCACCCGTGTTGGTGCCGGTGACCGTGTAGGTGATGACGCTGCCGGGATCGACGCGCGTCCCGGTGACGGGATCGGCCGACTTGGTCACCGTGAATCCGGGGGTGGCGACCGGGTGCTCCGTCGTCGACGGGGGCGTCGTCACCGGGGTTCCCGGTGTGGTCGGGCTGCCCGGGTCCGTCGGGTCGACCGGAATGAGGGGTGTGCCCTCACCCGTGACGGTGTTGCGCAGCAGCACACCGGTGGCATCCTCGTCGACCGTGACCGTATAGGTGATCTCGACCCGAGCGCCGGGAGCGAGCGTCCCCTTCCAGGTCAGGGTGGTGCCGTCGAGGGCGATCGCGCCGGTCGAAGCGGTCGCGTCGTCACCGTACCGGGCGTGCGCGAGCACGGCCGACAGGTCGTCGACGATCGTCGCCGGATCGAGCGTCGTGTTGCCCGTGTTGACACCCGAGATCGTGTAGGTGATCGTGTCACCCGCACGCACGGCGGTACCGGAGGCCGGGTCAGCGGACTTCACGACCTCGAAGCCGGTGTCCACGACCGGGTGGTTCGTCTCCACCGCCGGCGGGACGATCGGCGTTCCCGGGGTCGAGGGACCGGCGGGGTCGGTCGGGTCGACGGGGATCTGCGGCGTGGCGGTGCCGGTGGCGACGTTGTGCAGCAGCGCCTTCTGGACACCCGCGTCGACGGTCACCGAGTAGCGGATCGTGACGGAGGCTCCGCGGGGCACCTCACCCGACCAGGTCAGCGTGCTGCCGGTGACGGTGACGGAGCCGCGGTCGGCGGTGACGTCGTCGTTGTAGCCGGCGTCGTCGAGCACACCCGAGAGGTCGTCGACGATGCGGGCCGGGTCGAGGTCGGTATCACCGGTGTTGGTGCCGGTGATCGTGTACGTGACCGTGTCGCCGGCCGAGACCGCCGTGCCCGACGCGGGATCGGCGGACTTGCTGATCGTGAAGCCCGACCCGATGACCGGGTGCTCGGTGGTGACGGTCGGCGGGACGATCGGCTCGCCCGGCACCTCCGGCCCCTCGGGATCACCGGGCTTCGGCGTGGTCGGCGTCGCGGTGCCGGTGACGGAGTTCTTCAGGATCGCTCCCGAAGCGTCCGCATCCACGGTCACGGAGTACGTGATGGTCACAGCCTGCCCGGGGGCGAGCGCGCCGGTCCAGGCGAGGTCGTCACCGGTGATGGTGGCGGCGCCCGTGGTGAGGGGCGTGCCGGCGACCGAGGTCGCGATGTCGGAGTTGTAGGCGGCGTGCGCGAGCACACCGGACAGGTCGTCGGCGATCGACGCGGGGTTCAGCGTGGTCGCCCCCGTGTTGGTCCCGGTCACCGTGTACTCGATGACCTGCCCCGGCTCCACGACCGTTCCCGCTGCGGGGGTGGAGGTCTTGGCGACGGTGAAGCCCGCGACGGGGTGCTCGGTGGTCACGGGCGGGGTGACGGGCGGAGGGAGCGTGCCGGGCGGGGTGCCCGAGGCGGTGACGCTGTTGGCGATCCGCTCACCCTCGACGCCGGCGTCGACGATGACCGAGTAGGTCAGGGTGAGCACCTGACCGGGCTCGAGCGCACCTGTCCAGGCGAGGTCGTCACCCGTGACGGTGGCGGCCCCAGACGCCACGGGCGTGCCGTCGATCTTGGTGACGACATCACCCTGGTACTCGGCGAACGCGAGCACGCCGGAGAGGTCGTCGTTCACCTGCACGGGGTCGAGGACCGTGTTCCCGGTGTTCTCGGCCTCGACCGTGTACGTGAGGCGCTGGCCGGCCTGCACGGCGAGGCCGTCGGCGGGATCGGACGTCTTGCGCAGAGCGAGGCCGGGCACGAGTCGCACGTTCGTGAACGTGCACGTGACGTCGGTGCCGCGCGAGCCCGACGGCTGCGTCACCTCGCCCGAGGCGGTCACCGCCACCGGGGTCGTGGTCCCGTTGGGGTTCACCTGCACGCAGTCCAGCGACTCCGCGTACCGGGTGCGATCCGTCGTGCCGGATGCCGCCTCGGACAGGCGGAAGGTGTCGCCCTGGTTGGTGAAGACCGGGCCCGCGTAATCGGGCTGCAGGCCCGTGCGCTCTCCGCGCGTGGTGGCGTCGGTCTGCGCGACCTGGTAGCCGGCGGGCGACTGCACGCGCAGCGCGAACTGGTCGGTGGCCGAGTGGCGCCCCGCGGGGAGGTCCTTCTTCAGCGTGAGGGTGTTCGGGAAGGTGCAGCTGGACATGTCGGTGGGAGCGAAGGACCCGAGCGACGTGGTGTTGACGGTCTGCCCGCGGGGTAGGTCGACCTCGATGATGCGGTTTCCGCCACCGGACGCGGAGACGAAGATGTGTCCGAGGTTTCCGAACGCGATGCCGTTGCCCTGCACACCGGCACCCATGTCGTGCACCTGCTTGGCCTCGATGGTGGCCGTGCTCGGCGTGACCGTGGCGGGCAGGTCGGCGGAGTAGATGAAGTTGTCCGCGACCAGGACGAGCTGACCCGAGGCGCTGAAGGCCATGTCGCCGTTGGCGCCGAACGCGCTGCTGCCGGCGGTCGGGCGGAGGGTTCCGACCTGCACGTAGGTCTGCGGCGTGAGGTTCTCCTCCCACGCGTAGATGTTGATCGCGCCGTTGATCGTGCCGCTGGCGAAGTAGTAGACGCCCGTGTCGGGGTGCACGGCGCCACGCAGCACCGACGAGTTGAGGGTGAACGACGTGCGCGTGGTGACGTCGGTCACACGGTCGTGCTTGGCCAGCACCTTGCTTCCGGCGGCGTTGGTGACCGTGTAGGCGTACTGGCCGCTGGACGAGATGCCCAGGGCGTTGTTGGAGTGGTCGACGCCGAGGGTCGTGGCACCGAGCGTTCCCCCTTCGCCGGGGGCACCGCCCTGCTCGTTCACGACGAACTCGCGCACCTCGGTCGCGCTCTGCACGTACACCGCTCCGGGGGTGCAGAGGAACGGATCAGCCGCAGCTGCCGGCGCTGCCGTCAGCGTCCCGCCGATGAAGACCATCGACGAGGCGACGAGCGCCGTGCTCACGGCGCCGCCGATCAGCTTTCTCGCGCGGCCCCGCCAGCGGCTGCGCCGCTCGGACGGAAGGCCATCGGATGTGCGGTCCTTGCGGGCAACACGAAACGCCATGACTGTCTCCCCATTCATCGCTTCCCCGGCGCGCACTCGCGCACGGAAGCCCCCGCCCCCTCAGGCGACCGCCGAGCACCATTCGGGCATGGTGAACTCGGTCCGGGCCACCGCCAGCCTGCCCGTCGGCCGGTACGCGATCCTGCCGATCCCGGAGAATTCACCCCGCCTTTTCACCCCGTACGACGGCTTCCCCCGTTCCCGCGAAGAGGGGCGCACCGACGACTCCGGCGCGCCCCTCCGCAGCGTGGCTACTGCCGGGACCCGATCTCGTCGATGGGACGGGTGCGCATGGTCGCCGTGGTCCCGACCCACATCGCCACGAGTGCCAGCGCGCCCATCGCCCCGACGATCAGGAACGACCCCAGCACGGGCAGCGCGGGGATCGGCTGCCCCGAGATGCCCATGCTCACGCCGATGAGCGGAGGGATCGCGACGACCACGCCGAACACCATCGCGATCACCGCCACGAGCACGGCCTCGATCCGCATCATCGAGCGCACCTGCCCGCGGGACGATCCGATCAGCTGCAGCAGAGCCAGCTCCCGTGAGCGCTCACCCGTCGCCATGACGAGCGTGTTCACCACGGCGATCGCGATGTAGCCGAGGATCACCAGCAGGGCGACGAGGTTCACCCACCCGTTCTGGGCGTGCGCTCCGGCCCCCGCGGCCTCCTGCCCCGATCCGTCGGTCACGAGCAGACCGCGCGCCTCCAGCGCGGCCCGGACCTCGCCGGTCGCCCCCTCGTCGACCGCCACGAGCGCGAAGGCATCGAGACCCGTCGTGGTGTGGGCTCTGACCTCTTCGGCGGCCATGGTGAGGTCGCCGAAGCCCAGACCCCGCTCGTACACCGCGACGACCGTGGCCTTCAGCGGCGAACCGTCTCCGAGGTGTCCGACGACCGTGCCGCCGATACCCAGCCCGAGCGTCTGCGCGGCATCCGTGCTCACCGCGACCGTCGCGATGCCGTCGAGGTCGGCGAGCGATCCTTCACGCACGCGGAGATCGAGACTGTGCGCGATGTTCTCCGGGTCGACGCCCTGCAGCACATGCTCGGCACGCTCCAGCTTGCCCTCGAAATCGAACGAGTCCACCACCGCCGCGCTGAGCGCGACCCCCGACGCCTCGGCCACCCCGGCCATCTCGCGGATCACGTCGACCGCCTCCGGCGAGAGTCCCGACGGCGCGGCCACCCGCAGGTCGGCGATCACCCCGGCGCTGGCCTGGGTCGCCGCCTCCGCGGCGATGATCGACGGCGCCCCGATCTGCACGAGGCCCAGCCCGATGCCGAGAGCGATCGGCAGGATGGCCGACGCCAGCCGCCTGCTGTGCGCCGCGGCGTTCGCCGACGCGAGGAAGCCCGCAGACGACGAGCGACGCAGCACGGTGCCGACCAGCCGGACGCTCAACGACACCAGCCACGGGCCGAGCACCGCGAGCGCGACGATCAGCAGCATGGCCGCACCGGCAGCCGCGCCGGCGGCGACCTGCCCGCGCACGACGAGCGGCACCGTCGAGACCGAGATCCCCGCGGCGGCGAGCACGATTCCGGTGATGATGCGCGGCAGACCGATGGCCGGAGCGCCCGTCGCCGATTCCCGCAGCGCTTCGACCGGATCGAGCTTCGCGACCCGGGCCGCCGCGATGCGCGCCGCACCCCAGGCCGAGGCCAGCACGAGCAGCACCGCGCCGACGGCGGGGAGAGGACCTGTGGCCAGGGCGAAGTCGCCGGGGATCACGCCACCGGATACGAAAGCCGCCTGCAGCACGGTCGACAGCAGGTATCCCGGCGCGATGCCGAGCAGCACCGCGACGGCCGAGACCCACAGCACCTCGCGGGCGACGAGCGCGTGCACCTGGGACGGACTCGCCCCGACGGCCCGCAGCAGCGCGTAATCACGGCGGCGCGACTGCACCGACAGCGACAGGGTGCCCGCCACGATGAACATCGCCACGAGGATGCAGGTGCCGACGAACGCGCTGCCGATGGCCACGAGCGTCGAACGCGCGGCGCCCGAGTCGAGGAACTCGACGTCGCCGCGGGCGTCTCCCGTGCGGGCGATCAGGTCGGGGAAGGCCTCGCGGATCGCACCGGCCGTCTGCTCGGGGTCGACGCCCGAGACGAACACGCCGAGTGCCTGCGCGGCCCCCTCGTGCGGGTCGAGCTGGTCGATGCGACGCTCGCTGAGGAACACGTGCGCTCCTCGCTCCGGCATCACCGGTGCCGCGACCTCGCCGACCACGCGGTACTCCGACGGGACGCCGCCGTGCGCGAGGACGACCGCGTCGCCCACGGCAAGACCGCTGCCCGCGGTGACGACGACCTCGTCGGCTGCCGCGGGCTCCCCACCCTCGCGCAGCTCGAAGCCGGTCAGCGCGGTGGAGGGCCACGGGTGCGCCTCGACCAGGACGGAACCGCCGGCATCGGCATCCGCACCGGCATCCTGCAGTGAGAGCGGAATCGTGACGTCGGCCACGACGCGGTCGACTCCGGGAAGAGCGGCGATGTCGCGCGCTGCGTCGGCGGGCAGCGGCACGCGTTCCCGCAGGGGAACCGGCAGGTCTTCCGGCACATCGACCTGCTGCGGCGCACCGACCACCACGTCGACCGCGGCATAGCGTTCCGGCGCCAACCCTCCGCGAATACCGGATTCGACGAGGACTCCGAGGCCCGTCACCAGTGCACTCGCCACGAACACCGCGACCGCCACTCCCACGAAGCTCCCGCGGTGATGGCGAAGATCGGCACCGACGAGTCGGCTCAAGCCCAGCGTGCCCGACATCACCACTCCCCCAATGCGCTCATGCGGGCGTTGATCTGCGCGGGGTCGGCACCGTCGAGATATCCCGCGAAGGCTCCATCGGCGAGGAAGATGGTGCGATCCGCGTGCGCGGCCACCACCGGGTCGTGCGTGACGACCACGACCGTCTGATCGAGCTCGCGCGCCGTGTGCGCGAGCAGGTCGAGAACCTGCTTGCCCGAGCGGGAATCGAGCGCGCCGGTCGGCTCGTCGCCGAACACCACATGCGGCCGGGTGATGAGCGCGCGGGCGATCGCCACCCGCTGCTGCTGGCCCCCGGAGAGCTCGGAGGGGCGACGACGGCGGTACTCGGTGAGCCCCACGGCGTCGAGCAGGAAGTCGAGCCACGGCGCCTCGAGTCGACGGCCGCCGAGTCGCAGCGGCAGAGTGATGTTGTCTTCGACGTTCAGTGCGGGGAGCAGGTTGTATGCCTGGAACACGAAGCCCACGTGATCGCGGCGGAAGGCGGTGAGCTGGCGTGCCTTCAACCCCGAGATCTCGGTTCCGCCGAGGTGCACGGTGCCACTGCTCGGCCGGTCGAGTCCTGCGGCGCTGTGCAGCAGGGTGCTCTTGCCCGAGCCCGAAGGGCCCATGATCGCGGTGAACGTGCCCTTCGCGATGGCGAGGTTCACGCCACGGAGGGCCGTGACGCGGCTGGCACCTGTGCCGTAGGTCTTGACGACGGACTGCAGCCGCAGTGCTTCGGAGGGCCGCGCGTCGACGGCCGGGGAGAGGGGGGTGAAGGTCATGATCCGACGCTAGGGACGGGGCGGACGGCATCCCATCCCGCCCGCTGCCGCTTCGATGGTGGTGCTGGCTATACCGTGCCGCTCCGACCGCTCGGGCAGACTGTGAGAGTGAAGGACGGACGGATGCGGCGATGGCTGCGCGCGTGGGGATACCTGGCCGTCGAGGCCGGAGTCTCGATCGCCTCCGTGATGTTCCTCTGCCTGGGCATCGTCCTGCTTCCCTTCATGATCCTCACCGGCGGCGTGCTGCTGATGCCCGAGACCGTGCAGGGCCTGCACCGCTGGACGGACCTGAACCGCCGTCGTGTCGGCGCCTACCGGGGCGAGGAGCTGACGCCGATCGGCCACGTGCTCCCGCCGGCCTCGACCATCGACGATCGTCTGCGCTTCGCTTTCTCGCGCGCCACCGGCCGCGACGTGCTGTGGCTCGCCGTGCAGGGGCTCCCCGTGCTGTTCGTCTCACTGCTGACGATCTCGCTGCCGGTCGCGGCGGTCAACACCCTCGCGATCACCTACTACTGGCAGTTCGCTCCCGCCGACGACCCCGTGGGTTCGGTGTACCCCGTCACGTCCTGGGAGCTCGCGGCCACGATGCCGCTGCTCGCGGCGGCGTACGCGATCCTGTCGATCCTCCTGATCCCCGCGGTCGCACGGCTGGTGTCGTACGTGTCGGCGACGCTGCTCGCGACGCCGGAGAAGTCGCGCCTCGCCGCACGGGTCGACGCCCTGACCCTCAGCCGCGCCGCCGCGCTCGATGCCCACGCGGCCGAACTGCGGCGCATCGAGCGCGACCTGCACGACGGTGCGCAGAACCGCCTGGTCAACGTGGTGATGATGCTCGGGATCGCCGAGCGCGCGCAGGAGACCGGCGGCGACGTGCTCGAACCGCTGCGGCGAGCGCAGGATGCGGCGACCGACGCGCTCGCCGGACTCCGCCGCACGGTGCACGACATCTACCCGCCGATCCTCGACGAGCTCGGGCTGGAGGGGGCGCTGGCGTCGCTGGCCGGGCGCAGCGCCGTGCCCTGCACGATCGAGACGTCGCAGGTCGGACGCGTCCCGGCCGCCGTCGAGTCGGCCAGCTACTTCGTGGTGGCCGAGGCTCTGACCAACGTCAGCAAGTACAGCGATGCCACGCGGGCCGCGGTGCGGGTCGAACGGGAGGGGGAGGTGCTGCTGATCACGGTCGAGGACGACGGCGTGGGCGGAGCAGCCGAACGCCCGGGCGGCGGCGTGGCCGGCATCCGTCGTCGCCTCGAGGCCTTCGAGGGTGGGCTGGAGCTGTCCAGCCCGGTCGGCGGCCCCACCATCCTGAGAGCGGAGCTGCCATGCGGATCGTGATCGCCGAAGACGACACCCTGCTCCGCGAGGGGCTGGCGCTGCTGCTGCGCAGCGAGGGGTTCGAGGTCGTGGCGGCCGTCGACAACGCCGAGGCATTCCTCGCCCGGCTCGACGAGGCCGATGCCGCCGTGGTCGATGTGCGGATGCCGCCCACCTTCACCAGCGAGGGGCTGAAGGCCGCGGCCGAAGCCCGCGCTCGCCGCCCCGGTTTCCCCGTGCTGGTGCTGTCGGCCTACGTCGAGGATCGGTACGCCGGTGAGCTGCTGGCTGCCGGAGCGGACGGCCTCGGCTATCTGCTCAAGGAGCGTGTCGGCAAGGTCGCGGCCTTCATCGATGCCCTGCACCGCGTGGCCGCCGGCGGCACGGTGATGGATCCCGAGGTCATCTCGCAGCTGATGAGCCGCCGTCGCGCCGACGATCCGGTGCAGACCCTCACGCCCCGCGAGCGCGAGGTGCTGGGCCTCATGGCCGAGGGGCTCGACAACGGCACCATCGCCGAACGGCTCTTCGTGACCGAGACCGCGGTCAGCAAGCACATCGGCAACATCTTCGCCAAGCTCGGCCTCGCCGCAAGCGACAGCGGCCACCGGCGTGTGCTCGCCGTGCTCGCGTACCTGCGCAGCTGACGACGCCCGCTCTGGCGCCGCAGTGTCGAGCGATGCCATGCTGTCGGGGATGAAGCGCACCACCAAGATCACCACCGCCGTCGTCGTCGTGGCCGTCGCCGGGCTGGTCGCCGTTGCCGCTCCCGCCGTGATCAGCGCCGCACCCGCCGTCGTCGACGCGGCCTCGTGGGCGTCGGAGCGCTTCGCCGCCGAACCCTCCACGGCCCCGACGAGTGCCGCCGACGCCTCTGATCCGGTCGGATACGTCGATCTGGGCGATGGCATCGGCGTTCCCGCCGGCGGACCGGGTGATTGCACCACCAACGCGTTCATCAACATCGGGAGCGACGACGGCTCCCCGGCTCACGGGAAGCTCCTGGGCGAGCTCGTCGACATGGGCGCGTCGGAGCTGGCACGCGGGCCGGTCACCCTCGATGCCGACGGCCAGATCTTCTCTTACGAGGTGCAGGCCGGCGACAGCCTCATCGCGATCGGCGAGCGCTTCTGCGTCGACTACGTCACCGTCGGCAGCTTCAACCACGTGCGCGGCAATGAGCCGATCGCTCCCGGCGACGTGCTCTACCTGCGCCCGGACCCGACGCTTCCGTTCGTCGACATCTACTCGCCGTACAACGCCGAACCCGGGTCTTCGACCATCCCCTACTACGACGGAGTGGCAGCGTTCTCCACCGCTGTCGCCACCGCAGACCTGGGTGCCGCGCGGTGGCTGTGGCAGCGGCTGGAGAAGGACATGCCCCCGGAGACGGCGGCCGTGATCTCACAGGCCCTGAGCACCGACGACCTGGCGCTGCTGCGCCGCATGTTCCCGTAGCAGCGCTTCCCCCTCTCCGCGCTTCCCCTCTCCACGCCTCGCCGTCGACGGTCGTTCTCGCGCGCCCGGAACCGCTTCGGGATCTCGTCCGAAAAAGTTTGGTATTCGGTGTTGCTAAGTACCGGTACTCGGTGTTACTTTGTACCGGTACCCAGCAACACTGAGTACCAACCGAAACGAAAGGAGGACCTGATGGGCAAGCAGATGACCGAGATGCTCAAGGGCACTCTGGAGGGCATCGTTCTGGCCCTCCTCGCCGAGCAGCCGGCATACGGGTACGAGATCACCACACGCATCCGCGACCACGGATTCACCGACATCGCCGAGGGCACGATCTACGCACTCCTCGTGCGCATCGAGCAGAAGAACCTCGTCGACGTCGAGAAGGTCCCGAGCGAGAAGGGTCCGCCGCGCAAGGTGTACACCCTGAACGCACAGGGCCGCCAGGAGCTCGAGGAGTTCTGGAAGACCTGGGACTTCCTCGCGCAGCACATCGCACAGCTGAACAAGACCGACACCGACAATACGAGCACCACCCCGAACAAGGAGAACTGATCATGGCCGCAAAGTGGATCGAAGCGCTCACCGGATCGCTCGAGCAGAAGAAGCAGTACAAGCAGGCCAAGGCCCGCATCGACGCCCTCCCCTCGCCGTACCGCGAGGTGGCGAACGCCCAGTACCGGTACTACCTGTACTACGGCGGCATCACCGACGGCGACACGATCGTCACGATGTTCCTCGACCTCGCCGACCTGTGGGAGCGCGCCGCAGTCGACGGCACGCCGGTCAGCGCCATCGTGGGCGATGACCCCGTGGAGTACGCCGAGGACTACGCCCGTGCCTACGGCGGCACGCAGTGGATCGACAAGGAGCGCGCACGCCTCATCAAGGCGTTCGACGACGCGAAGAAGAAGGAGAACGAGTCATGACGAACCCCGCCATCTCGGTGCGCGGCATCGAGAAGTCGTACAAGGATCTGCACGTGCTGCGCGGCGTCGACTTCGAAGTCGAGAAGGGCAGCATCTTCGCCCTCCTCGGCTCGAACGGCGCCGGCAAGACCACCATGGTGCGCATCCTCTCCACCCTGCTGAAGGCAGACGCCGGCACGGCGACCGTGCAGGGCGTGGATGTCGCCTCCGACCCGGTCGGCGTCCGTGAGCGCATCAGCCTCACCGGGCAGTTCGCCGCCGTCGACGAGATCCTCACCGGACGCGAGAACCTCGTGCTGGTCGCGAAGCTGCGGCACCTGCCCGACGCCGGGAAGGTCGCCGACGACCTGCTGGCGACGTTCCGTCTGACCGATGCCGGCGGCCGCAAGGTCGGCACCTACTCCGGCGGCATGCGTCGCCGGCTCGACATCGCGATGAGCCTGGTCGGCGACCCCGAGGTCATCTACCTCGACGAACCGACCACGGGCCTCGACCCCGAAGCCCGCATCGAGGTGTGGGACGTGGTCAAACAGCTCGCGAACAGCGGCACCACCGTGCTGCTCACCACACAGTACCTCGACGAGGCGGAGCAGCTGGCCGACCGCATCGCGATCCTGCACGAGGGTCGCATCATCGCCGACGACACCCTCGCCGGCCTCAAGCGGCTGCTCCCCGCCGCCAAGGTCGAGTACGTCGAGAAGCAGCCCACCCTCGAGGAGATCTTCCTCACCCTCATCGGCCCCAAGGCCTCCGGAAAGGAGAACGCAGCATGAGCACGCACTTCGCCGCCGATACGGCGACACTCACCGGCCGCTCCATGCGGCACATCTTCCGCAGTCCCGACACGATCATCACCACGGCGGTCACCCCGATCGCGCTGATGCTCCTGTTCGTCTACGTCTTCGGCGGTGCACTCCAGCAGAGCACCGGCACCGACAACTACGTGAACTACCTGCTGCCCGGCATCCTGCTCATCGCGATCGCATCCGGCATCGCCTACACGGCGTTCCGACTGTTCACCGACATGCAGAGCGGCATCTTCGAGCGGTTCCACTCCATGCCGATCGCGCGATCGAGCGTGCTGTGGGCGCACGTGCTCACGTCTCTCACGGCCAACGCCATCACCCTGGCGATCATCTTCGGCGTCGGATTCCTGATGGGCTTCCGCACCGGGGCGAGCTTCTGGGCCTGGCTCGGAGTCATCGGCATCCTGATGCTGTTCACCCTGGCCCTCACGTGGCTGGCGATCATCGCGGGTCTGAACGCCAAGACGGTCGACGGCGCGAGCGCGTTCTCGTACCCGCTGATCTTCCTGCCGTTCATCAGCTCGGCGTTCGTGCCGACCGACACCATGCCGGCTCCGGTGCAGTGGTTCGCCGACAACCAGCCGGTCACCTCGATCGTCAACACCATCCAGGCACTCTTCGCCGAGAAGCCCGTCGGCAACGACATCTGGGTCGCCCTCGCCTGGTGCGTCGGCATCCTCGTGGTCGCCTACGTGTTCGCGATCATCTCGTACCGGAAGAAGGTCAGCTGATCTTCGCCCAGCGAGACGGGACGCTCCGACCGGGTCACTCGACCCGGCCGGGGCGTTTCGCCGCGCTCGGCGAGGTGTCGGACCTCGGCGTAGCTTCGGACCTCGGCGTAGCTTCGGACCTCGGCGTAGCTTCGGACCTCGGCGTAGGGAGGAGTTCCCCCTCTCGGGAAGATCCTTCCGCCCGGATGCTCCTCCCGACGCGGAGAACTCCGCCCGGGAGGAGGCGCGGGATCACGCCTGGCGCAGAGCCGCGACCACGTCGATCTCGACGAGGATGTTCGCCAGTTGCGAGCCCACGGTTGTGCGCACGGGGTACGGCGCGGTGAAGAACTCCTCGTAGGCCTCGTTGAACTCGGCGAAATCGGCGAGGTCCTGCAGATGCACAGTCGACTTCACGACGTCGTCCGTGGTCAGCCCGTGCACCGCGAGCACCTTCTGGATGTTCCGGAGCACCTGGCGGGTCTGGTCGCCCACGCTCGCGGGAACCGCGTGGTCGTTCGCCGCATCCTGCGGTCCGAACCCCGCAGTGTAGAGGAATCCGTTCGCGACCACTCCGTGGCTGTAGGGGCCGGCGGGCGTGGGTGCCCCGTCTGCGTAGAATCCGGTCTTCGGCATCTTTCTTTTCCTTTCGTTGACGATTCAGGTCTGAGGTGAACGGCGGAGCCCGCGGCCCGGCAGGGCACCGGTCAGGCACCCGTCAGCGAGAACACGGATACCGGCGACGAACACGTCGTCGATACCCGCACCGCGACCCCGAGGGTTCTCGTAGGTGGCGGTATCGGTGACCGTCTCCGGGTCGACAACCACGAGGTCGGCGATCGCCCCGGCCACGACGGCGCCCCGACGCCCGAGACCGAAGCGTCGCGCAGGCAGCGCCGACAGGTGGTGCACCGCATCCGACCACGTCCAGCTCGCCCGCTCCCGCACGTATTCGCGCAGGAAAAGCGAGAACGAGCCGGCCGCTCGCGGATGGGGATGGGCGCCGATGAAGATCCCGTCGGAGCCGCCCATCTGCCCGGGATGCCGGAAGATGCGAGCGAGTTCCGCTCCCGAGCGAGGGCTGCGCACTGCCATCACCGCGCTGCACTCCAGACGGCAGGCGGCGAGCGCATCGAGGGCGAAGTCGACCGGTGCGACGCCGGCACGGGCGGCCGCCTCGCGCAGCGTGAGCCCGTGCGCCCACGCCCACTCGGGCGCGGCGAGGTGAGCGAGTGTGATCATGTCCGCCCATTCCGGGCCGAGGCTGGCGCTGCGTTCCGCCCGCAGCGTGCACAGCTCGCGCAGCTCGGCACGGCGAGAAGGATCCGCGATCACCGCAACCGCCGCCGCCACCGGCAGTGCCGACACCGCAGGTGGGAGCAGCGGCATGCCCAGCAGCGTGCAGCCGCGGGTGTAGGGGTAGGCGTCGAAAGTCGCGTCCACACCGGCGGCACCCAGCGCATCGAGCTGATCCAGCACGATGTCGGCGTCGGCGTGGAAGTGCGAGATGTGCACGGACAAAGGAGATCCCGCATGCGCAGCGGCCATCCGGGCGATCTCCGCGATCTCCTCCATACCGGCAGCCGTGTTCGCCTCATATCCTCCGCGCATGTGCGTCACGTACACTCCGCCGGCACGCGCGACCGGTTCACAGAGGGCGGCTATCTCCGCCGCGTCCTGGAAGAGACCGGGCGTGTAGTCCAGACCGGTCGAGAGCCCGAGGGCGCCGTCGGACATGCCTTGCGCGACCAGAGCACGCATGCGTCGGCGCTCGTCCTCGCTCGCTGAACCAGCCTTGCGCCCACACACCTCGAAGCGCACGGTGCCCGCCGGTACGAGATAGCCGGCATTCACTGCTGAGATCCCGTCGACGGAGGCGAGGTAGGCGTCCACGCCCCCGCCCCGAAAGGTGGGGTGCGTCCCGTTGATGGCGGCGAAGTACTCCGACGCGTACTCACCGCTGCCCGGCGCGTACGACACTCCGTCCTGGCCGGCGATCACGGTCGTGATCCCCTGTCGCAGCAGAGCGAGAGTGACGTCCGGATCGTTCAACAGGCCATCGGCATGCGAGTGCACGTCGATGAATCCGGGGATCACCAGGCGATCAGAGACGTCGATCATTTCGTCGCCGTCATGCGCATCGACCCGACCGACCTTCGTGACGAGCCCGTTCTCGATCGCGACATCAGCGCGCATCGGGCCTGTCGCGTCGACGACTGATCCGCCGCGGAGAACTGATCGAATCATCATCGCTCCCCTCAGAAGTAGGTGCGGACGAGGCCGGTCACGACGTCGGATCCGGCGGACTCGACGACCGGCAGCACGCGCCACTTGTCGAAGGCGGTGCAGGGGTGCGACAGCCCGAGACGAACGACCGAGCCGATCGCGAGAGACTGTTCCGAGCGGACGTATGAGTGCTGATCGTTCATCGCCGAGACCTCGCCGTGCAGCGGCTGCCAGGGCCCGGCGACACCTCTGGACCAGGAGCGCGGGATCGGCAGACCTTCGTCGTAGGGCAGGTCTCGCTTCCCGGCGTCGACGAGAGCCAGTCCCGGTTCCGGCGCCGACACGACGCGCGCGATCGCGTGCATCGCGTTCAGGAATCGAGGAGAGTCTTCCGCCTGCACTGCCCCCTCATCGAACGGCGAGATGCCTCGATAGAAACCATCGTCATGCACGATGTAGGCGCCGGAGCGAAGGGTGAAATGCGTACGGTCATCGCGCGCGGTCGTCCCCCAGACGTCAGCGACGACATCGAAGTAGGCACTGCCGCCGGCGGTCACGAAGAGCTCGCCGGCGTCGTAGAGAGGCGTGATCGCGGAGTGCAGTTCGAGCTGGGACTGCAGGTACGCGCGGACGGCCGCGAGAGCCGCGGGGGAGCGATCGTGCGCGAGGCTCCCCTCGTATCCGGCCACTCCGGCGAGGCGCAGCACGGAGGATGCGGCGATGCGCTCAGCCACGCGCACGGCCTCCGCGATCGACCGCGCACCCGTGCGACCCCCTTCGCCGCCGAGCTCGACGCAGACGTCGACCGGGCGCGGTATCGCGGTGGAGAGCAGAGCCGCCTCCATCGTCTCGACCGTCGCAACCGAATCGACCCAGCTCACGAACCGGAAACCCGGATCCGCCAGCTCCTGCGCCAGCCACGCCAGCGCCGGCCGATCGACGGCGGCGTTCGCGAGCATCACCGAATCGACGCCCAGATCGCGGGCGGTACGAACCTGCCCCATGGTCGCGAAGGTGATGCCGAGCGCGCCCGCATCCCTCTGCCGCTTCCACAGCGCAGGCGCCATGGTGGTCTTGCCGTGGGGCATGAGGGCGAGGCCCCGCTCCGCGCACCACTGCGCCATCGTGGCGACGTTCGCCGTCATCGCTGCGTCGTCGAGCACGATCAGCGGAGTCCAGAACTCCTCGAGTCGTGGGGCTGTCGCGAGGAACTCCGTCACCGTCAATCCGGCCGCACGCCCAGGTAGGCCCTTGTCGCGCGCGGTGAGCACTCCTGCGTCATCCATCGTCATCGCGTCTTCACCGGCGTGCTCGTCTTCAGCTCGTGCAGGCGCCCCGCACCCTCGACATCGGGCTGGACCGAGGCGACCAGTGTGGCGATCACACCGACCACCGCGATCACCGCCGCGTACACGACGACCGGCCAGAAGGCGCCTCCGGCAGCCGCCACCAGTGCCGTGCAGATCAGCGGGGCGAGGCCGCCGCCGAGGGTGTTGGAGATCTGGTAGCCGATGTTCACGCCTGTCGTCCGAGCCTCCGGATCGAACATCTCCACGAGCATCGTCGAGAGGGTCGCCTGCATCGCAACGCCGAAGACGACGAACCCGAGGATCTGTCCGAGCCAGATCAGCCACATGTTCCCCGTGCTGAACATCATGAAGGCCGGATAGACCATGGCCGCGAAGCCGAGACAGCCGATGATGTAGACCGTCCGCCTGCCGATGCGATCGGAGATCGCACCCCACAGCGGAGCGACGACGATCTGCAGCAGACCCACGAGCATGGTGCCGGCGAACCCCATCCAGGCCGGCAGATGCTGGTTCGACACGATGAACGCCAGACCGTACGTGAGGATGACGTAGCCGGCGATCGACTGCGGCAACCCGATGAGGATGCCCATGATCGCGTTCTTCGGGTGACGGAAGACCTCGATGAGCGGGTTGGGCTTCTTGCCCGTGGTGGCGAGGAGAAGCGTCTGCGTGTCGGTGAACGCCTCAGACTCCTCGAGCTGGCGACGAAGCAGCACTGCCGCGATCGCGAGCACGATCGAGAAGACGAACGGGATGCGCCACCCCCACTGCAGGAACCACGATTCCGGCGTGAGCCCGAGACCTGCCATCAGACCGCCCGAGACCACGTTGGCGACACCCGCACCGCTGATGAGGAAGGCTCCGTAGAGCCCTCGCTTGCCGGTCGGCGCGGCTTCGACGACCATCGTGGCCGCTCCGCCCATCTCGCCGCCGACGAAGAAGCCCTGGCAGAGCCGGAAGAACAACAGCAGCAGCGGTGCAGCGATGCCGATCATCTGGTCGGAAGGGATCAGGCCGATGCCCGTGGTCGCTACCCCCATGCCGATGACCGTGCTCATGAGCACGACCTTGCGTCCCCGGCGGTCGCCGACGATACCCCAGATGATGCCGCCGACCGGACGGAGGAAGAATCCGACGGCGAAGGTCGCGAACGACGACAGCTGGGCGATGACGGGGTCGTTCGAGGAGAAGAACACCGCGGGGAACACTGCCGCAGCCGCGAGGCCGTAGAGGTAGTAGTCGTAGTACTCGATCAGCGTTCCGATCGCCCCACCGGCGATCGTCTTGCGCTGCTTCGGGGTCAGGCCAGATGAGGCGACAGTGGCCATCCGGGGCTCCTTCTTCGGGGAATGCAGGGCCGCATACGTTGCGGTCCGGCCTCGACGGATCGTCTGGGCGTGGATAAACTAACAGCGGAATAGACAATCTGTCTATCACTCGTATTTTTTGTACGCCTGTATCGTTGCTCCGGATTGGAGTCACAGAATGTCGACATCGACGACAGCAGAGAACGCGGTTGCAGCCCTGGCCGATGATCTCGCACGGGAGACGTACGAGAGTGCAGAAGAGGTCCTCCGCCTCTATCGACCCGTGCTCCGTGCCCTCGCCACCGCGGCCGGACCGACCGTCGAAGTCGTGCTCCACAATCTCGACGGCACCGACGTCGACCTGGGTCACACGATCATGGCCATCGAGAACGGGCACGTCACCGGGCGCGCTGTCGGGGGCCCCTCGACCTCTCTCGGTCTGGACGTGCTCAAGGACCGCCGGGGGAACCACGACGCCTTCGGCTACACCGGCTACACCAGCGACGGGCGGGAACTGCGCTGTTCCTCGGTCTACTTCCACAATGGCGCCGGCGACATCATCGCGTCGCTGTGCGTGAATGTCGACCTCAGCCCGCTGCTCCTCGCCCGCAAGACGCTCGACGCGCTCCTCCCGGCGTCCGTACCCGCGAACGCTCCGAAGGAGCACTTCGGCGCCGACCTCGTGTCGGTGATGGATTCGATGATCACCGAAGCCATCCGCGAGATCGGGCGACCCCTCGAGAGCATGTCGCGCGATGACAAGATCACCGTGCTGGAGCGGCTGGATCAGCGTGGTGCCACACAGATGCGCAAGTCGGTGGAGGCCATCGCCAAGCGCCTGGGCATCTCCCGGGTGACCGCCTACTCGTACCTCGAAGAGGCCAGGACGCGATGACAGGACCGACAGGGAACATGATGGACAACTCCGGCTTTGATGCGATCTTCGGTGGCACGCGCCTGATGGCGATCCTGCGCGGCATGGGGGCGGAGCGCAGCCTCGCCCTGTCGACCACCGCGTGGAACCTCGGGATCGACGTCGTAGAACTCCCCATCCAGACCCCCGACGACGTCGAGGCGCTGCGCGTGGTCGCCGCCGCCGGACGCACGCGTGGCAAGGCCGTCGGCGCCGGCACTGTGGTCTCGGCCGAGCATGTCGCGCAGGCGCTCTCCGCCGGCGCCACGTTCACCGTCAGCCCCGGGCTCGATCTCGACGTCGTGCGCGCCTCGCACGAGGCCGGAATGCTCAGCCTTCCCGGTGTCGCCACGGCCAGCGAGGTGCAATCCGCCACTTCCGCGGGACTCACCTGGCTCAAGGCCTTCCCCGCGTCGGTACTCGGTCCGCAGTGGCTCACGGCGATGAACGGCCCCTTCCCCCAGGCACGATTCGTGACCACGGGTGGCATGAACGCGGTCAACGCCGCCGAGTACCTCGACGCCGGCGCCCATGTCGTCGCCGTCGGCTCGGCGCTGGAAGACCCCGCGCAGCTGCCGCAGCTCGCCGCGCTGCTCGGTGCGGGCGCGCGGCGATGAGCTCTCTCGACGCGAGGCTCGCCTACGTCGACGCGCGTCTCGCGTACGAGATCGATGTGGTCGCCGCCCGCGAAGCCGTGGCCGCCGGAGAGGCGGTGCTGGTCGATACGCGGCGCCTCGAGTCGTGGGATCACGGCCACATCGCCGGGGCGGTGCATCTGCCCACGAGCGACGTCGACGCACGGCTCACAACGCTTCCCCGCGATCGCACGCTCATCGTCTACGGCTGGGGCCCCGGGTGCAACGGCGCCACCTCGACCGCCCGAGTACTGCTCGCCACCGGGTTCGATGTCCGCGAGCTGCTCGGCGGCTACGAGTACTGGGTGCGCAACGGCTTCGAGGTCGAGTCGTCCGGGGTCGTCTCCCGGCGTCGTCCCGACCCTCTGGTCACGGCCGAGCCCTGACGGCGTCCCGGCCCGTCCGCCCTCCGTTCCGGTCGCACTTACTGTCGCCAAAAGGCCGCCGGCGCGACAGAAAGTGCGACCGGAACGAGGGTGCGGGAGCGCCGGAGGGGACGGAGCTGGAGGGAAGGGACCGAGGACTGGGGGAGGCGTCACCGGAGCCCGAAGGGCGCAAGCACCACACGGCGGCCCGTGCGCACCCAGACCGCACCGTCGGCCTTCTTTTCGGCGCGGGTGGCGAAGCGGTAGCGGTACGACACCGCACGCACCCACCGCGGTCTTTCGCCCTCGAACGGGTCGATGCGCAGCAGCGCGAGGGTCGGAGCATCCGCTTCCAGCAACCGCACCAGGAACGCGGTGAACCAGTCGTCGAGCGAATGCCCGAGCGGAAGGAACCACATCAGCCAGTCGAGCCGCAGATGGTAGGGAGCGAACTGTCGCGGCATCCTGCGCACATCACCGGGCTTGCCCCGGAACTCGTACTCGCGCCACTCCATCCCCTCTTCGTCGGCTGAGCCCTCGACGATGATCTCGATGCGCTCCTTCGTGACCGTGCCGAATGCGCCGTAGGCGTTGGCGAGCTGCCAGCGGTTGAAGCTCGCGTTCATCAGCTGCCGCCGCGCGAAGAGGTTGCGCAGCGCCGGCACGCTCAGCACGACATACAGCAGCCCGACCGCCGAGGTGACCACGACCCAGGCCAGCGGCATCCCGTCGATGATCCAGGGAGGATCGGTCCGCGGCGCGGCCACAGGCATCCCGACTCCCGGCAGCCCGATCACGGAGAACGCGATGACCATCGTCGCCGCGTTCAACCACGCGAAGTTTCCGGTGACGACGAGCCACAGCTGCGTCAGGATCACGATGGATGCCGCCACCGCACCGACGACCTGCGGCACCGGGCCGCGCACCCACAGCGACAGGACCGGCGCGAACAGGAAGATCGGCACGACCAGCTGCGCGAAGTGGTTGCCCAGCACCTCGCCGCGATGGAACCAGCGCGGCAGCAGATGCGCCTGCCTGCTGAGCGGACCCGGCATGGGCTGCGTCTCATGGTGGTACATGAGTGCCGTCAGGTCGCGCCATTCGCGTCCGCCGCGGATCTTGATCATCCCGGCACCGAACTCGAGCCGGAAGACCAGCCACCAGAACAGGACGATCACGACGGTGGGCGGCGGCTGATCGCCCGAGCCGAGGAACGCCGCGAGGAACCCCGCCTCCAGCAGCAGCATCTCCCACCCGAACGAGTAGAACGTCTGCCCGATACTGACGATCGACATGTACCCGAGCCACAGCGCGAGGAAGCACAGCATCGGAACCCACGGCGGCCCCCACTGCGGGATGCCGACCACGAGAAGTGCCGCGACCACGATGCCGGCCGCGCACAGCAGCACGAGGCGGCGGTCGGTATAGCGGATGCGCGAGAACAGGGTCGGATGCAGCATCCGTCGTCTCGCCTTGTCGCGGCCGACCCATTCGAGCAGCGCCGGCGCGGGAAGCAGTCCGTGTTCGCCCAGCAGCGGCCGGAACTGGTTCAGGCTGGAGACGAACGCGACGAGGTACATCGCCGCGATGCCGCGCTGCAGCACCTCACGCGCGAATCCGAAGTCGACCGCCGCGAACCCGTCCACGGCCACAGGCTACGCCCGGGCTCGTGAACGGGTCAGGGGGTTGCACCGCGTCGGGAGGAGGTCTCCGCGTCGGGAGGAGGTCTCCGCGTCGGGAGGAGCCTCGAGGTCGAGATCTCCGCCCGAACGCGAGATCTCCTCCCACCGCGCGCTCACACCGTGCGCAGCGCCGACGTGGGCGAGAGGCGGGCGGCGCTGATCGCCGGATACAGCCCCGCGATCACACCGACCACCAGCGCCACGGCCGGGCCCCCGACGAGCACCACGAGGGGTATCGTCGCCGCCTGCCCCTGGATGCCGGCGTAGACGAACACCCCCGCGGCCCCCAGCAGCAGACCGGCGACGCCCCCCAGGCCGCCGAGCACGATCGCCTCCGCCACGAACTGACCCGCGATCTGACCCGAACGCGCGCCGAGCGCCCGCCGGAGTCCGATCTCGCCACGCCGCTCCAGCACCGCCACCACCATGGTGTTCGCGATGCCGATCCCTCCGACCAGCAGCGCGATCGCCGCGAGACCGACCGCGAGGCCGGACAGCGAGTCATCCGCGGTGTCCCGCGCCCCGGCGAGGTCGCCGAGTCCGGTCACCTGCACATACGGGGACGACGGATTCGCGGCGCGGGCGATCGCGTCTCGGACCTTCTCGCCCGTGCCGCCGTCGGCCATGCGCACGTAGATCGAGGCGATCGTGTCATCGCCCTTCGCCGACACGTGCTCGGCCGCCCAATGATCGCCGAGGAAGGCACTCGCGTCGATGTCCTCCGCGAGCCCAGCCGAGTCGAGGATCCCGATCACGGTGTACCACTGCTCGCCGATCCACACCCGCACGCCCGGCTCCGTGATGCCCATGCGCGCAGCTGTCGCTGACCCGAGCACGGTCACCGGCAGGGAGCGGTCGGTCTCGTCGAACCACGACCCCTTCGCGACCGATCCCTCCACGGACGAGAGGAAGTCGGGACTCGCCGCATACGCGGTCAGCCCGTTGCCCTGGCTCTTCGGCATGAGGTCGTTGCGATACACGCCGGTACCGTCCGGCACCTTCTCGAGCACCCCGACCTGCTCCACCCCCGTCACCCGCTCGATCATCCCGCCGGCCGTCTCGGGCAGTGCGACCGGTTTGTTGTCCGGCCCGTACCCCGGCTGCACCACGATCATGTTGGCGCCGAGCGCGTCGAGCTTGGCCAACAGCTCCGCCTGGTTCGATGCGGCGATGCCCGTGATGGCGGTGAGTGCCGCGATGCCCACGGCGACGCCGAGCGCCGACAGGGCCGTGCGCATCTTGCGGCTGCGCGGTCCGATGAGCGCCGTGCGGATGCTGTCCGCGACGCTCAGCCGCGGCATCCGCTCCCCTCGGCGCCTCATGCCGCGACCTCTTCCCGATCCGGTGAGCCCGTATCGCTCACGATGCGTCCGTCGTGGATGCCGACCTGCCGCTGCGTGCGCTCCGCGATGTGCGGGTCATGAGTGATGATCACGACCGCAGTGCCGGAGTCGGCGATCGAGGTGAGGAGTTCGAGGATGCGTTCGCCCGTGGTGGAGTCGAGCGCCCCCGTGGGCTCGTCGGCGAAGAGCACCGACGGATTCCCGACGATCGCACGGGCGATGGCCACCCGCTGCTGCTCCCCGCCGGAGAGCTGCCCGGGCCGGTGCTTCATGCGGGCGCCGAGACCGACCCGTTCCAGGGCGGCCGCGGCACGCACCGAGCGCTCCGCCGCGGGCACTCCCGAGTAGAGGAGCCCGAGCGCCACGTTGTCGACCGCGCTGAGCGCCGGCAACAGGAAGAACTGCTGGAACACGAACCCGATGCGGCGAGCGCGCAGCACCGCCCGCTCGCGCTCGGCGAGGGCTGCGGCATCCGTCCCGTCGATCAGCACGGTGCCGCTGGTGGGATCGTCGAGCGTACCCATGATCGAGAGCATCGTGCTCTTGCCGGATCCGGATGCCCCGACCACTGCGACCAGTTCTCCGCTCTCGATCGCGAGACTCATGCCGTGCAGCACGCGCAGCGGCGGACTTCCCGGATACTCCTTGATCACGTCGACGAGCTCGACCACGGTGTCCGGTGTCATTGCGCCACCACCACGGCGTCGCCGGCAGCGAGGTCTCCGCCCGTGACCTGCACCTTGGTGTCGGCGATCAGTCCGACCTCCACGGCGACCCGTTCGACCTTGCCGCCCTTGCGCAGCACGTCGACCGCATAGCCTCCGTCGGTCGTCGCCACCAGGGCGGTGACCGGCACGACCAGCGCGTCCTTCACCTCCGAGGTCGCGAACACGACCTTGACCGCACGCAGTCCGATGCCCTCGGCGACGGCCGGATCGTCGAACTCTACGTTCGCCGTGGCGGGCGTCGTCTCGCCCTCCTTCTCGGTCGGCTGACCACCGGGGTCGACGGCGGTCACCGTCGCGGGCACCTCCGTCCCGTCCGGCAGCACCACGGTCACCCGGGTCCCCGGCAGGATCTCGCGGGCCTGCGCGTCGGTGAGCTTGGCGACCACACGCAGGGTGGTGCTGGTGTAGGTCAGCGGACTCGTCCCGGCGGGGTCTCCCAGCTTTCCCTTCACCGACTCGATGCGCACCGATGCGGCGGTGATCGCGACCACGTCTCCCAGCTTCACGATGCCGTCCTGCGGCACCCCGAGCGACTTCTGCCAGGCCTTGACGTTGGTCTCCGTGACCGCGGTGAACTCGTCGTCCACCGTCATGTTCCTGCCGAAGCCGAGGTCGGCGAGCGCCTGCTCCAGCTGGCGCACATCCGGGCCCTTCTCGACGCCGACGCCGAGGTCGCGCCAGAACGGACGGTCGCCGCGCATCGCGATCACCGGCTTCCCGTCGACCTCGTAGATCGCCTGTCCGACGCCGATCACCTCACCCGCGGTGGGCAGGCGTGTGATGGTCCCCCCGCGCCCCGGCAGCGCGATGGACGCTCCGTAGCTGAGGGTGCCGTTCAGCCGCAGGTCGGAGGTCAGCGTGGTGAGCTCGGCCGTGGCGGTGACCGGCTTCTCGGCGTCGTCCGGAGACTCGGCCACCGAGCTCCACGGCTGCAGCACTGCGAGTGCCACCGCCGCGGCCACGAGCAGCACCCCGACCGGCAGCAGCACCTTCGTCACCCGGCGGCTCATTCCTCGCCTCCGGAGGGCATGACGGTCGCCGCAGTGAAGGCGCCTTCGAAGTATTCGCTCATCAGGGCGAACCAGTCGAAGTCGACGGCTTCGATGCTCTCCTGCGTGAACATGGGCGGCATGTCGCCCGCCTTCTCCGCACACGCCTCGAGGAGGGTGCGCGCCTCGTCTTCGGTGATGCCCGTCGGCAGCGTCAGCATGCCGTCGGAGCCCGGGTCGGCGAAGTCGGTGAAGCCGTTGTCCCGTGCGCACGACGCGAAGGCGAGCCCGGCCTCCGTGAGCTCCTCGGGGGAGATCATCTGCGTCTCGGCGCCCGCCCTCATCGAGATGTCCGGCTCCGGCTGCGTGAACTCGGGGACCTTCTCCTCGCACGCCTCCCACGCCGCGCGCTGGCCGCCGTCCTCGGGGTAGCCGGATGCAGCTGTCGAAGCCATCCACGTGCCGTCGTCGTCCGTGAAGATCATCGTCATCGCCATCTCCTCTCCGGCGCCGGCAGAGGCGGTACTGTCGCTCAGCGTGCCCATCGCCCCGTCACCGGGAGCATCCGGCATCAGCAGCCCGACCTGACCGCCTTCGACGATCTTCGCCGTCTGGCCCTCGTCGGTCAGGCAGCTCACGAACCGCGCAGCGGCCGCATCGTTCGCTCCGTCCTTCGCCTTGTCGTCCCCGGACGGGGCGGTGCACGCAGAGAGCGCGAAGAGCGCCACGACAGCGGGCATCACCACCATGGACCGGCGTGCTTTCGAGTCGAACATGACTTTCCCTTTCTCGCGGTCGCAGCTCGTCCGCGACGTGCAGTCAGTTCTACGGATGCGCTGGTTTGCTGGGGGTATGACGGCGCCTAACCGGAAACTAACCGCGCACCGCGCACCCTCGGAGACGGGAGGTGCCATGCGACTGCTGCTGGTGGAAGACGAGGCCGACCTGGCCGACACCCTCGCCGACGGCCTGCGCCGGGAGGGATACCTCGTCGACGTGGCGCGCGATGGGGCGAGCGCCCTGACCGCCGCCGCATCGAACGATGTGGACGTGATCGTGCTCGACCGCGACCTGCCCGTGCTGAGCGGCGATGCCGTGTGCCGCACCCTCGTGGCGCAGGAGTACCCGGCGCGCATCCTGATGCTCACCGCCGCCGGCACCCTCAACGACCGCGTCGAGGGCCTCGACCTCGGTGCCGACGACTACCTCGCCAAGCCGTTCGCGTACGTCGAGCTGCTCGCGCGCCTGCGTGCTCTCGGCCGTCGCGGACACTCCGCGCGCGCGAGTGCGGTGCTCGAATTCGCCGGGGTACGCCTCGACGTCGTGCGGCGCATCGTGGAGCGCGACGGCACGCCGATCCGCCTCACGCTCAAGGAGTTCGGGGTGCTCGAGACGCTTCTCGCGGCGGAGGGCGGCTACGTCAGCGCCGACGATCTGCTCGACGAGGTGTGGGACGAGCCGCACGAGCGCACCCGAGGCGTGGTCAAGATCGTGGTGCACACGTTGCGCCGCAAGCTCGGGGCTCCCGAGGTCGTCCAGTCCGCGGCAGGGCACGGGTATCGAGTGGGGACGACATGAGACGCATGAGCTTCCGCACCCGGCTGGTCGTCACCATCGCGGCCGTGTTCATCGCCGCGGGTGCCGCACTGCTCTCGGTGCAGTACCTGGTGGTGCAGTCGCTGTTCGCCTCGGCCATCGACACGACGGCCGCGACCTGCGTGCCCGCACTCTCGGTCACACAGGTCGCACCGGGGACGCCGGCCGCGGACAGCACCGACATGAGCGGCGTCTCCCCGCTCACCGAGAGCGGCGATCTCCTCTACGGCACGACCGGCACCGGATGCGCCTACTTCGCCGAGACCGCCGATGTCACCGGCTTCGCGGTGGCCACGCCGATGCAGACCGTCGCGCTCGACGCCGTGGAAGGAGCGGTGCTGCAGCAGTCGACGTTCCTCGCGGACGAGGTCGGCAGCGGGCTCCTCCTGTGGTCGATCGTGGTGCTCGTCGCCTTCACCGGTGTCGCCGCCGCGATCGCGTTCTGGCTCGCACGGCGCTCACTTGACCGCATCGGAGAGGTCACCGCCGCAGCCCGCGACATCTCGGAGCGCGACCTCGGGCGCCGCCTCGATCTGCCGGGCCCCGACGACGAGATCAAGGAGCTGGGCGACACGATCGACGGGATGCTCGACCGGCTGCAGTCGGCGTTCACCGCGCAGGATCGCTTCGTGGCCAACGCCTCGCACGAGCTGCGCACCCCGCTGACCACGACCAGGACCGCCCTGGAGATCCCGCTCGAACAGGGGGCGGTGCCGGCGGACCTGCAGGCCAACATGCAGCGCGCGCTGCGGGCCACCGAGCAGAGCGAGCGTCTCATCACGGCCCTGCTCGCCCTCGCCCGCGCCCGCACCGGGCTGGACGAGGTCGAACCGGTGCAGCTGCGCACGCTCATCGAGGACCAGGTCGACGACCTCGACGCCCAGGAGATCGAGGTGCACGCGAACCTGCGCGACCTCACGGTCGAGGGCGATGCGGTGCTGCTGGCCAGGGCCGTGCGCAACCTGCTCGAGAACGGCATCCGCCACAACGTGCCCGGCGGTGAGCTGTGGGTGCGATGCCGGCGGGAACGCGGACGAGCCGTCATCGAGGTCGAGAACACCGGGACGCCGATCACCCCTGCCACCGTGCAGCTGCTCACCGAGCCGTTCTACCGTGGCGATGCGAGTCGCACCTCGGCCGGCCCGGACGGCACCGGGCTGGGACTCGCGATCGTGCAGAGCATCGCCAAGACCCATGGCGGCGAGGTGCGTCTGCGCGCCCGCAAGGGCGGCGGCCTGATCGCCGCGATCGTCCTCCCGCTCTGACCCGACCTACCTCCGGTCGCCCCGACCGACGACCTCCATGCGTTGCGTGAAGGTCATCCGGTCCTGCACGACCCGCTCCGGGTCCCACCCCGGGCCGGGCGTCGAGGCGATGAGGAGCTGCGAGTACGGGTGTTGCGGGCTTCGCAGCACCTGGCCGGTCTCTCCCTGTTCGACCACCGTGCCGCGGAACAGCACGAGCACGCGGGAGCAGAGCTCGCGGATGACGGCGAGGTCGTGACTGACGAACAGATAGCTCACCCCCGACTCGCGCTGGATCTCGGCGAGGAGTTCGAGCACCTGCGCCTGCACGGAGACATCGAGTGCGGACACGGCCTCGTCGAGCACGACGAGGCGCGGAGACACCGCCAGTGCGCGCGCGATCGCGACGCGCTGCCGCTGACCGCCCGACAGCTCATGCGGCTTCGCGTCGGCGTGCCGCTCGGTCAGCCGCACGCGATCCAGCAGCTCTCCGATCGTGCGGTCGATGTGCGCGCCCGCCCCCTGTTCCCTCAGACGCAGGGTGCGCCGCAACGCCTCGCGCACGGTCAGCCGTCGATCGAGCGAACCGTTCGGGTCCTGGAATACCATCTGCACCGCACGAGCCCTCGCACGGCGCTCGGCTCTGCCGCGCGGCCTGCTCAGGCGGTCGACACCGTCGATCACCGCCGACCCCGCGTCGGCGCGTTCCAGACCGACGAGGATCCGAGCGATCGTCGACTTGCCCGAACCCGATTCACCGACGAGGCCGAGCGCCTCACCCGATTCGATGGCGAAGCTCACGTTGTTCACCGCGACGACGCGCTCGGCTCCCGGACCCATCCGAAAGGCCCGATACAGCTCGGAGACCTCCACCAGACTCATGACGCCTCCTTCGTGTCGAGCACCGGGGCCGCGGCGATCAGCGAGAGCGTGTACGGATGGACGGCGTCCGTGAACAGGCCCGGTGTCGTCAGCGTCTCGACGATCTCGCCCTGCCGCAGCACATGGATCCGATCGCAGATCGCTCCGGCGAGCGCCAGGTCGTGGGTGATGAAGAGCATGCCGAGACCGCGGTCGCGGATCTGCCGTTGGAAGATCGCGATGATCTCGGCCTGCGTCGTCACGTCGAGCGCACTCGTCGCCTCATCGGCGAGCAGGAGCGCGGGATCGGTGCTCAGTGCGGAAGCGATGACCACGCGCTGGAGCATGCCGCCTGAGAGCTCATGCGGGTACTGTCGCATTCTCCGCTCCGGGTGGGTGAGTCCCACCGCGGCGAGGAGCTGGACGATATGCGCCTCGGCGCGACCTCGTCGCCAGCCGTGCACGCGGACGAGTCGTTCGGTGAGCGAGTCCCCGATGCGCCGCACCGGATTGAGCGCGGCGCGCGGATCCTGCTGCACCAGCGAGACGGAATCGGAGCGCACTCGGCGCCGGGTGCTCCCATCGGCGGCGACCATCTGGGTGCCGTCGACGCGGATGCTCCCCTCGATCGACGCCTCATCGCCGTAGAGCGCGAGGACGGCGCGAGCCGTCGTGGACTTGCCCGAGCCCGACTCTCCCACGAGTCCGACGAGCTCACCGCGGTCCACCGTGAGGCTGACACCGGCGAGGATCCGAACCGCGTCGTCTCCTTCGCCGAAGGCCAGGTCAAGGTCCTGGATGTCGAGGAGCATCTTTCATCCCTTCGCAAGCAGTCGGTCGGCCACGCGCACCCCGGCGACGTTCACCGCGATGACGACGATGGCGATGGCGGCACCGGGGACGAGCGTGGGAAGGAACTCCCCCTGGATGATTCCGGGTTGCCCCTCCTGGACCATCAGGCCCCACTCCGAGCTCGGAGGCTGCGCCCCGAACCCGAGAAAGCTGAGCGTCGCGAGACTCATGAGGGCTTCGCCGAAGAGGACGACGAGATACCCGACGAGCGGAGGGAGCAGGTTCGGGATGACTCCGCGCACGCAGATCGTCAGGCCGCCGAGCCCCTGAACCCGGTACGCGTCGATGTAGGGCCGCGTCATCTCGCTCAGGGCCAGGCTGCGCGTGTACTTCGCGATGACCGGCGCGTATGCGAGCGCGAGCGCCACGATCGCCGTGGCCGGCCCCTTGCCGAACACGGCGATGACGAGCACGACGAAGAGCAGCCCGGGGAACGCGAACATCACGTCGGTCGCGCGGGCCAGGACCGTATCGATCCATCCGCCCCGCCACGCCGCCAGGACACCGATCGCCACTCCGAGCACGGTGGCGAGCGCGAGCAGCACCACCGGCCCGACGAGCGTTTCACCCGCTCCGATGAGGAGCCGGGAGAAGAGGTCGCGTCCGAGCTGGTCCGTGCCGAGCAGGTGCTGTGCGGTCGGCCCTTCCCAGATCGCGGCGAAGTCGACGCTGTCGGCCTGGTAGGGGGCGAGGAGCGGGGCGAACGCGGCCGCCGCCGCGATGAGTGCGAGGAGGCCGCAGGAGATCCAGAAACCGAGATCGGATCCGGACCGCCGACGGCGGCGCACCCGCGGGAGGATCACGGAGGTCATGCGGACACCGTCCTTCGTCGGATACGGGGGTCGAGCACGGGAAGAAGCAGATCGACGATCGTCGTGACGATCATGTAGGCCACGACCATGAACAGGAGCACCGCCTGCACCACCGGGAAGTCGTGCGTGTTGATCGCGTCGACGAGGAGCGAGCCGACGCCGGAGATCCCGAACACCGTCTCGACCGCGACCGTTCCGGCGATCATGCTCGCGATGACGAGCGCGACCATGGTGATGATGGGTCCCCAGGCCCCGCGCAGGACGTGATCGCGCACGATGTACCGCTCGCGGAGACCCGAGGCACGGGCGGCCTCGACGTGCTCCGAGGAGAACTGCTCGATCATGGACTGTCGTGTCACGCGGCTCACGATGGCGAGCGCGGTGATGGCGAGGGTGAGTGCCGGGAGTGTGAGCGCATACAGACGATCGAGTCCAGCGGAACCCGCACCTGCCACGGGGAACCATCGCAGTTCCACGGCGAAGAACGCGACGAAGGCGATTCCCAGCACGAAGGAGGGGATGCTCGCGGCGAGAGTCGTGAATCCGATGATGGCGGTATCGGCCGCCTTTCCTCGGCGCACGGCCGCGACGATGCCGAGGCCGATGCCGACGACGGTGAGCACGACGGCCGCGTAGGCGACGAGCGACAGGGTGATGGGCACCCTCGCCGCCAGGAGCGCGCTCACGGGCTGGTGGTACTGGAACGACTGTCCGAAGTCGCCGGTGAGGACTCCGGAGGCCCAGTGCCAGTACTGGACGAGCATCGGCTCGTCCAGGTGGTACTGGGCCCGCACGCTCGCGATCCGCTCCGGGGTCAGGTTCTCGGGGTTGCCGATGAGGAACGTGACCGGGTCACCCGGCGCTGCGTACATCGCAGCGAAGATGATGAAGGAGGCGATCACCAGCGTGAAGACCATGCCGGCGAGCTTGCGGAGCGCGAATGGCATCGTGCCTACCCCTTCGCGCTGCCGAGATCGACGGCCCACGGGTAGTAGATGAACGCCGCAGAGGCGGGGACACCCGTCACCGTCTTCGACATGATGAGCGTCGACGGCGTCGCGACGACCGGGATCCACACCGCGTGCTCCACCCAGCGCTTCTGCAGCTCTGTCGTGATCTCGGCGCGCTCGACGTCATCGGTCGCGGCGTAGCCCTCGTCCACCAGCGCATCGTATTCCGGGTCGGAGAAGACGCCGAAGTTCACGCTCGCATCGGACGCGCCGTTCTTGTAGAAGCCGAGGGGGTCGTTCTTCGAGATGTAGTACTCGTCGGGCCACAGATCGGCCTGGCCTCGGAGGTCGGGGTCGGAGTAGAAGTCGCCGTACTGCACCTGCGGGATCACGGTGATCTCCGCCTCGAGCCCGATCGATTGCGCCGCGGCGACCAGCGCATTCGCGATCACGTTGTGTGTCGAGGAGCCGTTCGAGGCGACGACGATCGGGGCGGAAGGGGCGCCGGCCTCGGCGATCAGGTCCTTGGCCGCCGCGAGATCGGCCTCGCTCGGCTTCGCGGGCGCGCCCTCGAGGGCGTCGTAGGCCTGCTCGAAGGTGTCGACCTCGTATCCCCATGCTCCCGAGCCGACGGGTGTCTTCCATGGCTGGGCGAGACCGCCGAAGGCAGCCGTGGCGACACCAGTCCGGTCGAGGGCGAGCGAGAGGGCCTGACGGATGCGCTCATCCGTCAGTGCGCCGCGATCGGTCGCTTCGAGCACCCATGCGTTCGTCGAGGGTCCTTGATAGACGGACACGTCGGCGCTGCCGATGAAACTCCGGGCGGCGCCGGCGTTCTCGAGGAACGACCCCTGGGCCTCACCGGTCGTGACCGAATTGGCTATCGCGGTCTCGTCGGCCCATCGGAAGACGACCTCGTCCGTGAGGGCGTCGACGTCGGAGTCCCAGTAGTCGGGGAACCTGGTGATGGTGAGCTGCGACCCCGCGTCCCACGACGTCACCTGGTACGGCCCGCTGCACGCGGAGGCCGAACCGGGGCTGCCGAAATCCTCTCCTTCGGCTTCGATCACACGCGGGTTCCAGACGATACCGCCATCGCCCGCCATCGCCTGGAGCAGGATCGCATCCGGCTGTGATGTCGTGACGGTGATCTGGTCGGCGCCGGTCTGCTCGATCGAGACCACGTTCCGGTACTCGTCGGATTCGGCGGCACCGTCCTCGGAATGGCGCTGCATGCTCCACACGACGTCCGCCGTGCTCACGGGGCTGCCGTCGTGGAACAGCGCCCCCTGCCTGATGGTGAAGACGAGATGGGTGTCGTCGGTCCACTCGGCGTCCGATGCCAGCCCGGGGCCGAGGGTCAGGTCGGGCTGCACCTGCATGAGCCGGTCGCAGACGTTCGCGAGAACCGTGTCGTCGGCGGTGGTCGCATCGATGTCGGCATCGAGTGTCGTCGGCTCTCCGCCGAGCATCCACGTCACGCTCTCGAGCGGGCCGGAGGCGGCGGGTGTCGTCGCGCCGAAAGGCACGTCGAGCGCGGCGTCGCCGTCTTCGCCCTTCGAGCCCGAACTGCAGCCGGCGAGCACGAATGCCGAGGCGGCGAGCACGCCGATCGTCACGGTGATGGGGTGATGCTGCTTCTTCATTGAACGCTATCTCCTCGGGTTCTCAATCTGTCGGTCAGGGGGAGGGGAGTTCGACGTGCGGGCCGTCGTAGAGGTTCCAGGGCAGCACCTCGTACTCGGTCTCGCAGGGGAATCCGTTCGCGACGCGGTACTCGCCGGTGGTGAGGTCGACACAGCTCGAGAGGAGCGTCGACCACTGCTTCACCGAGGGGGAGTCGGGATGCGGATGCGTGCAGACGCCCTCGGGGAAGCCGAGGTGATCCGACATCGCCTCACGCACGAGCGCGTAGCTCTGTTCGGGGTTCTCCGCACGCGCGACCGCCGCCAGCCCGGCCTGGACACGCGGCAGACGAAGCAGCGAATCCGCTGCCACCGGAAGGTAGGACCCGGCGAGCTGCGGCGGCACGGACGCCTGGAAGTGGTTGGTGTGCGCGATCACGCCGCGTTCGGGATAGATCCAGTCCACGCCGCTCGGCGTGGTCTCGAGGTCGATGCCGAATCCGCTGCGGTCGGCGAGGAGCGCATTGCTCGCGATATGGGGACGGGTCTTGACCAGCATCCTGAGCGCGCTCGCGATATCGCCCTGATCGAGCACGAGTCGGCGGATCAGGGTCTGCGGCACGCCGACCGCCGCTCCGAAGCTCCCCCCGAGCCCATTGGCGTTCAACGAGATGCCGGCGGAGTTGGCGCCGTGGCGTCCCACCTGCCCGGCTTCCACCTGCATGATCACCGTGGGAAGCGGATCCTGCACGACGCGGACGATGAGGGTCGTTCCCGCGGTGCGCGTGCGCCAGTCCCAGTTCTGCCCGACGAGCGTGTGCCCGGTGCCGCTGCCCTCACCCGTCAGGAAGAACGACGTGCATCCGTCGACGGCGTCGTCGCGCTCGTCGTCGGCGGCACGGACCGTGGTGCTCGTGACGCGCGACGGTCCCTGGTGGTCGTAGACGAACTCGCCGCGCACGTTCAGCGTGACGATCTCGGTGAAGGCGACACCCGCCCCCTCCGCGATCCCCCGCATCTCCTCGACGAGGTGCGGCGCGATCTGCTCGCTGATCGGAACCCATCGCGAGACGGAATCCGTGATCGCGGCCCAGCTCATGCCGGTCTGCTGGGTCAGCGCTTCCGTGTAGTACTCGATCGAGCCGGCGATGAGGTCGGCGGCGGCCTCGCCGTATCGGCGCCCGCGCTCGCGGGGCGCCCCACTGATCTCGATCGTGCGGATCGGTGTCATGGCCGCCATGTGACCTCCCTGTCAGGTGCGCCTGTTGCGCAATGTGGTTGCACCCGAGATGATTGAATCATCCGTTACGGATGATGCGCCTCTCGAACAGAATGATACAGCAATGGAACCGTTTGTAACAAGCGATACAGAGAACCCCGCGCTCTCCGGCCTCCGCGCGCGCATCGCCAGGACGTGGAACGATCTCTCGAAATCCGAACGTGCCGTCTGCCGCGTGCTCTCATCGACGTCAGCCGAGCACATCCTCTATGCGAGCGCCGCCGAACTGGGCACCCAGAGCGGCACCTCGAACGCCTCCGTCGTGCGCACCCTGCAGAAGCTCGGATACTCGGGCCTCTCACATCTGAAGCAGGAGGTGGCCGCTCCGTTCTCGAGCAGCGTCTCGCCCGAGGTGCGCCTCAAGACCCGCATCGAGCACATCGGCCAGGATCTCGCCCGCATCCAGCAGGAGACCTGGGATGAGGCGGCGTCGCTCATCGAACTCGCCCGCAGCTCGAACGACGACGACGCGTATTCCGCCGCCATCACGCTGCTCATGCGCGCCGAGAGCATCTATTGCTACGGCCTCGGCGCCTCCGGGATCGCCGCCGAGAACCTCGCACTGCGCCTACGACGCACGGGACTCTCCACTCGACGGCTCAGCACCGACGGATTCCGTCTCGCAGACGAGGTCCTGAACCTTGGGGCGAAGGACGTCCTCGTCATCTTCGCGCCTGGACGGGTCACCCGCGACATCGATGTGCTCCTGGACCACGCGCAGTTGATGGGCGCCGGCGTCATCCTCGTGACCGACGAGCTCCACGAGAGGCTCTCCTCCCGTGTCGACGCGATCCTGACCGCACCGCACACCCCCACAGGGCTGACCTCCGAGAGCCTCTCGGCGATCCTGATCTCGGACGTGCTGGTCCAGGGCATCTCCGCCGTCGCCCCCGATGCGGCACTGCGTTCTTCGCAGCTGCTCAACGACGTTCGGGCACGACTGGGCTACTGAGCCCCCACGCAGAAGCTCCGGTCGCCCTTCCTGTCGCCCGGCGGACCGGGAAGCGGCAGGAAGGGCGACCGGAGCACACCTCTGAGACGGGTTCGCGTCAGCTGGTGACGGCCCAGTCGAACTGGTCGCCGTACTCCTTCAGCCACGCGTCGACCGCGTCGGCTTCCTTGCCCTCGCCGTACTCGTTCACCACGAGGTCTTCGAGTGCGCCGTACTGCGCGTCGTCGAGCTTGATCTTCTCGATCAGCTCAGCGGCCTCGGGGAACTCCTCCGCGAAGCCCTTGGTGCCCAGGAAGTGCAGGCCCTCGGCCTTGCCCATAGCGCCCTTCGGGTCTTCGAGGTCCTTCACGGGGAAGGCATCGTTGGCCCAGAACGGACGCCACAGCGTCACGACGATGTCCTCCTGCTTGTCGGTCGCGGTCTTCAGCTCGGTGAGCATGGCCGCGGTCGACGAGGTCACGAGTTCGTACTCGCTGTCGAGTCCGTACTCGGGCATCATCTTCTGGGTCTGGGCGGTGAGACCCGCGCCCGGCTCGATGCCGTAGATCTTGCCGTCGAACTCGGCACCCTTGCCCACGAGGTCCTCGATCGAGGTGAGCTCGGAGTACTCGGGCACGGCGAGCGTGAGCTTGGCATTCTCGTAGTACTTGCCCAGATCCTCGATGTCGTCGCCGTACTTCTCCATGTACGAGGCGTGGGTGAGTTCGGGCCACGCCGACGGGTACATGTCGACGTCACCCTGCGCGAGTCCGGTGTAGAGCGGCCCCGCCTCGGTGAGCGTCTTCATCTCGACCGTGTAGCCGATCTTCTCGAGCTGGTCCTGCAGCAGGTATGCGGTGCTGAGGCCGTCGGTCCACGAGGGCAGGAAGCCCAGCGTGATCGTGCCCTTGTCGTCGGCCGAGCCGTCGCCGCCGCCCGTGCCGCCCGCACCGTCGCCGCTGCATCCGGCGAGGGTGAGCGCCGCTGCGGCACCGAGCGCTGTGATTGCGAGGATCTTCTTCTTCATGTGATTTCTCTCTCTTGCGTTCCGTATGGGTGTTGTTTCGTAGGGGTGTGAGTCAGTGCACTCCGCCACCGACGGCGTTGCGTCGCGGAGCGACTTCGGCACGTTCCGCCGCAGCCGCGGCATCCTGCTGCTCGATGACCTCGGGAGCGGGAGCGGATGCTGTTCCGCCACCGTTCGGAGTGCGTCGACGCTCGATCATGCCGAGCAGCGACGACCGGTTCTCGCCCGGCGCGCCCAGCGCCGCGGTGACGCGGTCGAGGAAGACCGCGATCAGCACGACGCCGAGGCCGGCCTCCACGCCCTTCGGGATGTTGATCGTCGAGATCGCCTCGACGACCATCTTCCCGAGACCGTCCGCGCCGGCCATACCGGCGATGACCGCCATCGACAGGGCGAGCATGATGACCTGGTTGACGCCGGCCATGATGGTCGGCATCGCGAGCGGCAGCTGGATACCGCGCAGGATCTGGCCGGGCTTCGCACCGAAGGCCTGTCCCGCCTCGACGGTCTCGGAGTCGACGCCACGGATGCCGAGCTCGGTCAGGCGCACACCCGGAGGCAGCGCGAAGATCACGGTGGCCACCAGGCCTGGCACCACGCCGATGCCGAAGAACACGATCGCGGGGATCAGGTACACGAACGCCGGCATGGTCTGCATGAAGTCGAGCACGGGCTTGAGCACCGCGCGCACCGTGGCGTTGCGCGCCGACCAGATGCCGAGCGGCACGGCGATCAGTACCGCGATCACGGCGGCGACGAGCACCAAGGCGAGAGTCTGCATGGCGGGGACCCAGAGGTCCATCCCCACGATCAGCGCGAACGACACGATCGTGCCGATCGCGAGCTGCCACGAGCGCACGACCCAGGCGATGAGTGCGGCGATCACGATGATGACCACGAAGTTCGGGGCGAGGAGCGCTCGGGTGAGGCCGTCGACGAGGAAGCTCATCACGAACGAGATCACATCGAGCAGGCCGTCGAGGTTGTCCTTGATCCAGTCGACAGCGGACTCGATCCAGGTTCCGATGGGAATGCGGAAGCCATCCATCAGCGCACCTCCTCCGTGGTCGGGGCGTCGACCGGGTCGGCGGTCCACCGGTCATCGAGCACGGCATCGATCTCGGCCTGGGGCATCGGCATCATCGGCAGGGTGATCTCCTCGGTCGCGCCGGGCCCGGGGCCGAGGGCGGCGAGCAGGGTGACGCGCGGGATCACACCCACGAGACGGCCGTCGGCGTCGATCACGGCGAGCGGCAGCGGAGACTCGACGGCGGGGACGAAGAGGTTCATCAGCACGTCGTCCTCGCGCACGCTCTGCAGCACGGGCTTGATGATCGAATCGAGGGTGGTCGCGCCGTTGCGCACGAGCTTGACCGCATCCCGGTCGGTCACGACGCCCACGAGCTGCCGGTCGCGGCCGACGACGTAGGTGGCCGACATGTACGCGTCGCGCATCTGCCGCAGCGCCGTGCGGGGGCCGGCGGTGTGCGGCACGACGGGGCGCGGGCGCTCCATCACGTTCGCGGCGGTGAGCACGCGAGCGCGGTCGACGTCCTGCACGAACTGCTCGACGTAGTCGTTGGCCGGGTCCATCAGGATGTCCTCCGGCGTGCCGATCTGCACGATACGGCCGTCGCGCATGACCGCGATGCGGTCGCCCAGGAACATGGCCTCGTTCAGGTCGTGGGTGATGAAGACGATCGTCTTCTGCAGCTTCTGCTGCAGTTCGAGCAGCTGCTCCTGCATCTCGCGGCGGATCAGCGGGTCGAGGGCACTGAACGCCTCGTCCATCAACAGGATGTCGCTGTCGGCGGCGAGCGCACGGGCGATGCCCACGCGCTGCTGCATTCCGCCGGAGAGTTCGGAGGGGAGCTTCTCGCCCTGGCCCTCGAGGCCGACCAGGGAGAGGATCTCCTCCGCCTTGGCCAGACGCTCGGCCTTGGGAGTGCCCTTGAGCTCGAGCGGGTAGGCGACGTTCGCGGCGACCGAGCGGTGCGGCAGCAGGGCGAAGTGCTGGAACACCATCGAGATGCGGTCGCGACGGATCTCGCGGAGCCTCGATGACGGGATGCCGGTGATCGGGTCGCCGTTGACGGTGACGGTGCCGTCGGTGACGTCGTGCAGACCGTTGAGCATGCGGATGATGGTGGACTTGCCCGATCCGGACAGCCCCATGATGACGAAGATCTCACCGCGGTTGACGGTGAAGCTGGCGTCGATGACCGCCGCGGTACCGGCATCCGCGACGGCGGCACGGCTCTCACCGGCTTTCAATCGACGGACGGCGGTGTTCGGATTCTTACCGAAAACCTTGTACAGATGGCGCGCTTCGAGAGCGATTTCGGACACGTTTCCCCCGCGGCTCGCCTTCGGGTGGCTGAGCCTGCTTCGGTTACGCCCGGGTGAGGCTCTCGGGGCCGTTCGACGTGTTCGCTGTGGCGGCACAGACGGCGGATTTCGGATCCGCCGCGATAGAGCATCGACCGTACGTCCACGCCTCTTCGCAGCACAGCTCATCGAAAGAAGGACGTGGTCGCGGACTGGTCTTCGGGCCGTCAGGCCCACGTTCCAACGTAACGAAATGGCCGATCAGGGGCAAATCCTGGGTCCGCGGCGCGCTCGGGTTTCCGTCGCTGACCGGGGAATTGCACGGGTATTCAACAATCCCTCCGCGTGGCTGGCGGCAGGCCGGAATCGCCCTCTCAGGAGCCGCGGATGCTGCGTGTCACGGTGAACTTCGGTGTACGTTCCACCTGCACCGTCGCACCGACCAGCCGGGTGAGTTCGGGGCGGTACGCGAGCGAAGAGTTGTAGACGGTGAAGAGTTCGCCGCCCGGTCGGAGCAGGCGTGCCGCGGCCTCGAACAGGCGGGTCGCCGCCCCCGTGTGGATGCTCGCGCCGAGGTGGAACGGCGGGTTCAGCAGGATCACGTCGAAGGAGGCGTCCGGCAGCTCGGAGGCCGCGTCGTCATGGGTGACCGTGACCCGGTCGGCGACGCCGTTCGCGGCGACCGTCGCCTGCGCGGATGCCACAGCGGCGGCGGATCGGTCGGTCGCCGTCACACGCGCATCGGGGTGAGCGAGCGCGTACGACACGGCGAGCGCTCCCGTGCCGCAGCCGAGATCGAGCACGCGTGGCGCGGCGGCCGGCGGCTGAGCACGGAGTACGTCGAGCAGCACACGCGTGCCGATGTCGAGGCGCGCGCCCGCGAAGGCTCCGCCATGGGCGACCAAGGTCAGCCCGCCATGCTGCGCGGTCACGGGGTACGGCGGATCGACGGGGACCGGCAGGGCTTCCGACGCCACGATCAGACGCGACTTCCGCTCGGCGCGTTGGGGCTGAACGCGGGCGAAGCTGCGTCCCAGCACCTCGTTCTGGGTGAGGGTCATGTGCTTCACCCGCCCTCCGGCGACGAGCACCACGTCGGGAGCCGCCCAGCGGGCGACCGCATCCGCGATCTCCTCGAGCTCCGCGAGCGCCTTCGGCAGCTGCAGCAGCACCAGTTTCGCGCCGGTGAGCAGTTCGGCATCGAGCTCGCGGAGGCGGAACGGTTCGTCGAAACCCAGACCATCCGACTCCCCCTCGGCGTGTTGCGGGGCGACGCGCCGCACCGGGGCGTCCTCGTCTCCGTCTCGGCCGTCCGCGACGGCGAGTCCGAGCTCCTCGGCGTTGCGCAGCAGAGCCCGCCGACCGGTCGCGAGGTCCTGATGCACGCGGATGCCGTGTCTCCCGGCGGCGACGAGAGCGAGGGTGATCGCACCGTACTCGTCGCCGATGACCACGGTCTCGGAGCCGGCGACATCGAGCGCGAGCGCCCGTTCGACGAGCAGCAGATCGGTCGCGTCATGAGCCTGGAGGTTGTCCGCCTCGACGTCGGGCCAGCGGCGCAGGCGGCTGTAGGGGAACTCCGGCACCAGCCCACTGTACGCGGCGGCCGTAAGGATTTCGCATGCGTTGTTTTCGCCCGATTCACAAGTTTGTGAATCGGGCGTACGCTCCCGCGCATGACCACCGTCATCACCACCCGGAACCTCACCAAGCACTACGGCCACGTGCACGCTCTCGACGGCCTCGACCTCACGGTCGAACACGGCCAGGTGCACGGCTTCCTCGGCCCGAACGGTGCGGGCAAGTCGACCACCATCCGCGTCCTCCTCGGCCTCGCGCGGCGCACCGGGGGCGAGACGACCGTGTTCGGTGAGGACCCCTGGAATCGCGCGGTCGAGCTGCATCGACGCATCGCGTACGTTCCCGGTGACGTCAGCGTCTGGCCCAACCTGTCGGGAGGTGAGGCCGTCGATCTGCTCGCCCGGCTGCGGGGAGCGCACACCAAGGACCCCGCCTACCAGCACGAGAAGAAGCGGCTGATGGACGCGTTCCAGTTCGATCCGCGCAAGAAGGGCCGCGCCTACTCGAAGGGAAACCGGCAGAAGGTCGCCCTCATCGCGGCGTTCGCGGTGCCCGCCGACCTCTACATCCTCGACGAGCCCACCAGCGGCCTCGATCCCCTGATGGCGGTCATCTTCCAGCGCGAGGTCGCCCGTGCGCATGCGAACGGTGCGACCGTGCTGCTGTCGAGCCACATCATGAGTGAGGTCGAGCAGTTGTGCGACCGGGTGTCGATCATCCGCGCCGGCCGCATCGTCGAGACCGGCACGCTCACGGAGCTGCGGCATCTCACGCGCAGTGACGTGTCGTTCACCCCCTCCGGAGCCACCCTCGAGCAGGTCGCCCGCATCCCGGATGTGCACAGCCCGGAACAGCAGGGCGACCGCATCCGCCTCGCCGTCGACAGCGACCGCACGGCCACCGTGCTTCCCGCGCTCGCGGCCCTCGGCATCAGCGACCTGCGCGTCGCGCCGCCTTCGCTCGAGGAGCTGTTCCTGCGCCACTACGGCGATGACCTCGCGACGCTCGAGGCCGCGGAGGACGGTCGGACGGACGACGCGAGCCCCTCCACCCGCCGCGAGCGGCGTGCGCAGAAGGAGCGTGCGTGATGAGCGCCTTCGGAGTGCTGCTCCGACAGCGGCTGCGGCGTGACCGGCTGCAGCTGACCCTGTGGATCGTCGGCACGGCACTGATGGCGTTCGCGGGGTACGCCGGTGTCAGCCAGTCGTACGCCACCCTCGCCGACCGGCAGAACATCCTGGCCGCGGCGCTCGCGAACCCGGTGATCCTGATGTTCCGCGGCCTCCCCTCCGGCACATCCGAGGGCGCCTTCCTCGCCTTCGAGGTGCTGCCGTGGCTGGCGCTGCTCGCCGCGCTCATGAGCACGTTCCTCGCCGTGCGGCACACCCGCGGCGATGAGGAGGCCGGGCGCGCCGAGCTCGTGTGGGCGACACCGGCCGGACGCCGCCTGCCGACGATCGCCACCATCGTGCACGGCATCCTGGCGAACGTCGTGCTGGCCGCGCTCACAACGCTCGCGCTGGTCGCCACCGGACTCCCGGCGGGAGGATCGCTCCTCACCGGAGCTGCGGCCGCGTCGTGCGGCATCGCATTCCTCGGCATCGGCCTGCTGGCCGCGCAGTTCATGCGCACCTCGCGCGGGGCGAACTCCCTGACGGTCTGGGTGCTCGTGGCGACGTTCCTGATCCGCGGCATCGGCAACGCGGCAGGAACCCCGAGCGATGACCTCACGAGCATGACGAGCGCCTGGCCCGCCTGGCTCTCCCCCTTCGGCTGGGTCGAGCAGACCCGCCCGTACGACACCGATATCGTCTGGCCGATGCTGCTCGGGCTCGGTTTCGGGTTCGTGCTCGCCGGTGCCGCCGTCGCCCTGCAGTCGCTGCGCGACATCGATGCCGGTTTCGTCGCGGAGCGCCTCGGCCGGGTCTCGGCACGACCGACCCTCGCCTCGCCCCACGCCCTGGTGTGGCGGCTCACCTCCGGCTCGATCGTGGGCTGGGCGATCGGAGGCGCCATCACGGGTATCCTCGCCACCACGCTGAGCGGGCTGGTCGACCAGATCTCGGGCGAGAATCCGGCCGTCGCCGACATTCTGAAGAAGATCGGAGGCGCGACGGGCGGACTCGACGAGGTCGTCGTCACGGTGTTCTTCACCCTGCTCGGGATCCTGGCCGCGTGCTGTGCCGTACAGACGGTGGTGCGCGCGCGACAGGAGGAGGCCCATGGCACCGCCGAGGCCGTGCTCGCCACCCCGGTCGGTCGCGTGCGCTGGCTCGCCAACTTCGTGATCGTCGGGATCGTCGCGGTGCTGATCGTGGTCGCCGCCGCGGTGCTCGCCGGCTGGGCGGGTGTCTGGTCGAACGGCGGCGACGCGTCGCTCTACCGCATCGTCGCGGTGGCCGGGCTCGGCCAGGCGGTCGCGGCCTCGATCTTCGCGGTGCTCACTGCGCTGGTGTTCGTGCTCCTCCCCCGGGCGACGACAGCGGTGGCGTGGAGCCTCGTGCTGCTCGCGGCCCTGCTCGGCATGTTCGGCCCCCTGTTCGGTCTGCCGGAATGGAGTGCGAACCTCTCCCCGTTCGCCGTGACCCCCGTGGTGGACGGCAGCGGCGTGGACGTGCGCGGCCTCTGGTGGCTGATGCTCGCGCTGGCCGCTGGAGCTGCAGGATCCCTGGCCCTGATGAGGCGGCGCGAACTCGCCCCCGGAGCATAGGAGGACTCCGATGGCCGACGACAGCACCGACGACCTCGACCCCGAGGCGTCGATTCGCCACAGCGACTCCCACCGCGGGATGGAACCCGCCGAGCAGGCCGCGGCCATGATGACCGCGGCCGGGATGCCACGCATGCCCGCCCGCGTGATGATGGCGCTGATCGCCGCCCCCGAGGGCGGATACACCGCCGCCCAGCTCGGCGAGCGCCTCGGGGTCTCGGCAGCCGCCGTCTCCGGTGCGGTGCGCTACCTGCAGCAGCTGCACTTCATCCAGCGCCGCTCACGACCCGGCGACCGGCGGGACCGCTACGAGTTCGTGCACGATCCGTTCTACAGCTCGATCGTCGGGAACATGCCGGTGTACTCGCGCCTGTCGGAGTACATCGACGACATCGCCGCCGCGCACGAGGACGACCGGGGCGCGCATGACCGGGCCGTCGAGCTGGCCGAATTCTTCCGCTTCCTCTCCGTGCGCATGCTGCAGATCGTCGAGGACTGGCGCGAGCACCGCCGCGACGGCGACTGACCGCAGCATCCACCCGTCGGCCGAAACGGAGACCATCCGCGTGCGCTCCGGCGTGCCGCGCGTCGACGCGCCGAGCCCGAGACGAATGCTCTGGGTTTTCGCACGCGAGACGACGAGGGGTTGACACCCGCGCGGGTTACATGGTTACTTAGTCGAGTAAGTAACCCACTAACCCAGCGGAGGACTCGTGATCGAAGAAGGCAAGCCGCTCTTCCTCCAGATCGCCGAGCAGATCGAGGACTCGATCGTCGACGGCTCGCTCGCCGAGGAGGCGCAGGCCCCTTCCACGAACGAGCTGGCCGCGTTCTATCGCATCAACCCCGCCACCGCAGCCAAGGGAGTCGCCATGCTCACCGACAAGGGAGTGCTCTACAAGCGCCGAGGCATCGGCATGTTCGTCGCCGACGGCGCCAGGGAGCTGCTCCTCGGCGAGCGCCGTGCCGCCTTCGCCGACCGCTACATCGACCCGCTCCTCGCCGAGGCCCGCACGCTCGGGCTCGGCGCCGAAGACCTCGCGGCCCTGCTCCGGCAGCGCGCCGCACTGACCACCGACGCAGAAGGGAAGACCCCCGCATGACCACCGTCATCGAGGTGCAGAACCTCAGCAAGCGCTACAAGGAGAAGCGAGCCCTCGACAACGTGTCGCTCGCCATCGAGGGTGGCGCCATCTACGGCCTCCTCGGTCGCAACGGGGCAGGGAAGACGACACTCATGTCGATCCTCACGGCCCAGAACTTCGAATCGTCCGGCACCGTGAAGGTGTTCGGCGAGCACCCGTATGAGAATGCGCACGTGCTCAGCCGGATCTGCTTCGTCCGCGAGAGCCAGAAGTACCCCGACGACGCGTACCCCAAGCACGCCTTCAAGGCTGCGAGCCTGTTCTTCCCGAACTGGGACCAGTCGCTCGCCGACGAGCTCATCGCCGAGTTCCAGCTGCCGATGAAGCAGACCATCAAGAAGCTCTCCCGCGGACAGCTCTCCGCGGTCGGCGTCATCATCGGACTCGCCTCGCGCGCCGAGATCACGTTCTTCGACGAGCCCTACCTCGGCCTCGACGCCGTCGCCAGGCAGATCTTCTACGACCGTCTGGTCGAGGACTACGCCGAGCACCCGCGCACCGTCATCCTCTCGTCGCACCTGATCGACGAGGTCTCCAACCTCATCGAGAAGGTCATCGTGATCGACAACGGCCGGATCCTCCTGAACGAGGACACGGATGCGGTGCGTGACCGCGCCGTGACCGTGGTGGGTGACGCCGCGAAGGTCGACGCCTGGGTGGGAGCCCGCGAGGTGCTGCACCGTGAGGCGCTCGGCCGCGTGGCCTCCGTCACCGTCCTCGGTGCCGTGTCCCCGGCGGAGCGCGCGGAGATCACGGCCTCCGGGCTCGACCTCGCGCCGGTCTCGCTGCAGCAGCTGATCGTGCGCCTCACCCAGAAGGCCGAGGCCGACTCCACGAGATCGGCCATCACGAAAGAGGAGGTGCGCTGATGCGACGCACGCTCAACGTCATCCGCCTGCAGATGATCAATCGACAGACGTTCATCTGGGTCCCGCTGATCGTCCTCGCCGGAGCAACACTGATCTCGGTGCTGATCTACGCGATGATCCCGGGGGACTCCCCTAAATACGGCGGCGGCGGCCAGGCGCCCCTCTGGTACTTCTTCGCCATCGGGCTGTCGGCGATGACGCTCACGTTCCCGTTCTCCCAGGCGATGAGCATCACACGTCGCGAGTTCTTCTTCGGCACGATGCTGACTGCGGTGCTCGCCAGCACGTTCATGGGCGCACTCTTCCTGGTCGGTGGAGGCATCGAGGTCGCCACGAACGGCTACGGCGTGAACGGCTGGGTGTTCTATCTTCCGTGGCTGTGGGAGGCGGGTCCGCTCGGGGCCTTCATCGTCTACTTCACGCTCGCGCTGTTCTTCTTCGTGGTCGGCTTCACGGGCGCCACGATCTACAAGAGCTGGGGGCTGACGGTCCTGACGATCACGTGGATCGCGCTGGCACTGATCCTCGTCGGAATCGTGTACCTCGTGACCAGGCTCGAGCTGTGGGGACAGGTCTGGACCGGGATCGGCGATCTGGGGGCCCTCGGCCTCGCGCTGTGGGGCCTCGTGGTCACCGCGGCCCTCATGGGCGTCTCGTTCCTCGCATTCCGCAGAGCCATCCCCTAGATCCGACCGCCTCGTCGACGCCGGTCGCCCTCCCGGGCGGCCGGCGTCGCGTGTGCGCGCTACCCGTAAGCGCCCGAGGACGCAACCCGCTCGCCCCCGACGCACAGGACGCATAGGCTCGCGGAGCCACCCGCCCCGACAGCACACGCCCCGACCGCGCCCACCCCGACCGAGAGGACGCCGTGCCCCAGACCCGCACCCGGCTCCGGGTACGACGAGCAGGAGTCCAACGCGCACTCCACGACGCCGTCCGCCCCGCCCGCCTCCTGCTCGTGGCCAAGACGACCCTCGCGGTCGGACTGGCCTGGATGATCGCCCCGCACATGCCCGGGGTCACCGACGAGTACCCCTACTACGCTCCGCTCGGGGCCCTGTTGAGCATGTACCCGACGCTGATGGGTTCGGCGAAGTCGAGTCTGCAGACGCTGCTCGGCCTCGCCACGGGCATCGGGCTCGCCACGATCGTGGTGCTGACGATCGGCCCGACCTGGTGGAGCATCCCGCTGGTGGTCGGGGTCGGAGTGCTGCTCTCCGGTACGGGCTGGTTCGGTGTCGGTCGCGAGTACGTGCCGATGGCCGCGCTGTTCGTGCTGATCATCGGCGGGCAGGACGCCGATGACTACTCGCTCGGCTACCTGACCCAGACTGCCGTCGGGGTGATCGTCGGGTTGCTGGTGAACCTCATCATCGCGCCGGCACCCCTGACCGTCGCGGCAGCCGGGCGGGTGGCGGCCTTCCGGGAGCAACTGGCCGCGCACCTGCACGACATCGGCTCCGCGGTCTCGGAGTCGTGGCCTCCGGAGCACGAGCAATGGGCCGACGATGCGGCCTCGCTCGCCGACACGTCCTCCGCGCTGCGCTCGGCTCTGACGGAGGCGGACGAGAGCAGACGCGGCAACCCTCGCGCCATGGGCCATCGCACCCGGATCCAGCAGAGCCACGATGAACTCGCCGCCCTCGACCGCATCGCGCACCTCATCCGCGACATCTCCGACGAGATCGCCGACACCATCTGGGATCGGCCGGCCGGCCTGGCGCTCGACCCCGCCCTGCCGGATCCCCTGTCCGCGGCCTGTCACGCGGTCGCCGACGTGATCGCTCGCGGTGACGCCTCCTCCAGTGACGATCACCGCGCTCGCGGCGAGGCGGCCCGTGCGATCCGACTGCTTCTCGAGACCGTCGACGACCGCACCATCGATGTCCGGCGGTCGATGGGACCCGGCGTGCTCACCGCCATGCATCTGCGGCGCATCCTGATCCTGAGCGGTGCGTCCGCCCCGGCGGAGGAGTAGCAGCCTGAGCGGCGTCAGATGGTGTCGTCGGCGGCGATCAGATCCAGTTGCCAGTACCGGCCCTCGGAGTCGGAGCTGTCGTGGGCATCGTCGGCAGCGCTCAAGACGTCGTTGATCTTCACCATCACGTCGTCGAACTCCGACTCGGTGAGCCGGATCGTGCGCTGGGTGAAGGCGGCGTGCACCTCGGCCGTGCGCCCGGCCACGTACTCCGGGGTCCAGGCCATCACCCGGCGGATCAGATCCTGATGGTCCTCGACGAGGGCGGCGATCACCGCAGAGCCGAGAGCCTCGTCGGCGACGGGGCTCTCGGGCCCTCCGACGTTGAGCGCACCCTTGTGTCCGGTCCAGACACGATCGCGCCGATCGCGGGCCTTGTCGGGCGCCTCTTCGATGAGCCCGGCGTCGGCGAGCGCGCGCAGATGGAAGCTCGCACTGTTCGCCGGCACACCGAGCTCGGTGGCGATATCGGCGGCGCGGAGGAACTCCCGCCGCGAGAACAGCCGGATCATCTGGCGCCGCAGTGGGTGCGAGTAGGCCTTGAGCATGGCCGAGGTCATCCAGACGGGATCGTCGCTGGTGCTCTTCGCGGTGTCCTCCGTCATGTGCCGATCCTACCCGCACCCAGAATTGCGCAATAAGAGTTGCGCAATAGTTCTTGCGCATCTATTCTCAGGACATGACCACCGTCACCGCGCCCCACCGCCTGTGGCGCAACACCCGATACCTCACCTGGCTGGTGAGCGACACCAGCAAGGGTCTCGCGGCCTCGCTGTTCGGCTTCGCCATCCCCCTGCTCGCACTGATCGTGACGAACGATCCCGCCCAGGCCGGCATCATCGGCGGTGCCGGCATGGTCGCCCGACTCCTCATGACCCTGGCCGGCGGCGTGCTGGCCGACCGCCACCGCCGCATCGCGTTGATGCTCCTCGGCTCCCTCATCGGCATCGTGCTCGCGGGCGGCTTCACCCTTCTCGCCCTCGGCGATGCGATGACGTTCGGGTCGCTGCTGGTGATCGACGTGCTGCTCGCCGCGCGCAGTGGGCTCTTCGACGTCGCGGGCGAGAGTGCGATCAAGGAGATCGTGCCCGACGACGCGATGGGCCGTGCCCAAGCCGCGAACCAGGGACGCGATGCCGCTCTCCAGCTCGCAGGCGGTCCGCTCGGCGGCCTGCTGCTGGGCGTGGGCGGATGGCTCGTCGGCGTGGTCATGACGCTGTGTCACGCGATCGCGGCCCTGACCGCGTGGATGCTGGGGCGTCAGGTGCGCCGTGCTGGAATGATCGACACGGGTGCGGGTGACGTCGCCGAGCCGAGTACCGTCGTCGAGCCCGGTGTGGCCGTGAAGCCGAACGCCTGGGCGGAACTGCGCGAGGGATTCGGCTGGCTGCTCTCCCGCCCCGACCTCGGCGGAGTGCTGCTCATCACGACGGTCATCAACCTCGGCTTCAACGCCACGATCACGACCATCATCTACGCCCTCCAGCAGGACGGCTACTCCGAGCTGCTGATCGGCACCCTGAGCGCGTCGATCGGAGCCGTGATGCTCGTGGGCGCGGTCTGTGCACCGCTGCTCGTGCCGAGGATCAAGGCCGGCGTCCTGACCATCGCCGGACTCACGGTCGTCTCGATCGGCGCGATCGCCCTCTCGATGGTGACCGATCCCTGGGCCATCGCGGTGGTGCTCGGCGCCTCGGTCCTCCTGATCCCCGCGCTCAACGCCGGGATGATGGGCTACTTCATGGTCGCCACCCCGAGCCATCTGCTCGGTCGTGCCAACAGCGCCGCCGGAGTCCTCGGCATGGGTGCGATGCCGCTCGCACCGCTCATCGCGGGCTTCGGGCTCGCGTGGATCGGAAGGGAGTGGACCATCCTGATCTGCGCCGCACTGTGCCTGATCTCGGTCGTGCTCGCCGTGAGCAACCGTGCGCTGCGGGCGCTCCCGGTCGAGTCAGGCTGGGCCGCGCACGCGAAGCAGTACGAGACGGTTTGACGCCGCGCGGCGGAGAGGCCCGACCCTTCCGGCCTAGAGAACGCCGGTCAGCGCCGCGATGCCGGCGAGCAGGGAGACCAGGGCGAGCACGAGCGCGATCCCGATGAGCACCGCGTGCACCTTGAGGAACGCGGTGGCCCTGCCGTTCTCATCCCGCGCCCGCGGATCCTTGGCGACGCGCTTGTAGAACTGCGGCCAGACGAGAGCGTTGAAGACGGCATTGAGGAAGAGCACGACGGCGAGGGGGATCACCCCTCCACGCTATCGGCGTCACCTATGCGCGCGACCCACCGGGGAGCCGCGGGATTCTTGGATGCAGACATGTATCAGAAAGCCCTTGCCGCGCTCCTGGTAGGTGTGATCACAATGGGCTTCATGATCGACGGTGCACCCGGCACCGCTCACGATCCTGCCTCGGACGACGGGCGCGCACGCTGGGAGCGCGCCGCGGATCTGTTCGGTGCATGGCGCGAGAGCGACGGCCGCGCGATGGACGAGCTCGTACGGCTGATGACGCCCGTGCTCTGGCACGTCGTGCGCGCGTACGGGCTCGAACGCACGCTCGCCGAAGACGTCGTGCAGACCACGTGGCTGCAGCTCGTCCGCGGTCACGGGTCGATCAGCGATCCTCGCGCCGTGTCTGCCTGGCTCACGACCACCGCGCGCCGCGAGGCCTGGAAGGTCGCGAAGGCGCATGGCAAGGTCGACACGGCCGAAGCAGACGACCTCGACACGCTTCTTCCCGAGCAGGCCTCGGCTGAGGAGCACGCGGCGCTCGGCGACGAGAACCGTCGCCTGTGGTCGGCCGTGCGCCGCCTCAACGAACGCTGCCAGAAGCTGCTGCGTGTGATCGCTTTCGAGGATCGCCCCGACTATGCACGCATCGCCAGCGACCTCGCCATGCCCATCGGAAGCATCGGCCCCACACGCAATCGGTGCCTCGCCAAGCTGCGCGCCCTGCTGGACGCGCCGCCGACAGCGCAGACAGGGGGACTCGCATGACCGAGCATGAGGATGCCCAGATGTTCGCCCGGCTCCGCTCCCTGTGGAGCGAGGTCGATCCGATGCCCGCCGGCCTGATCGATCGCATGGTCGCCGCGGTCGCCGCCGACGGCCTGAACCGCGAGTACGCGCTTCTGACCCTCGTGGAGGGACAGTTCGGCGCGGTGCGGGGCGAAGCGGATGCGCTCACCCTGCAGTTCAGCGACGGCTCCACGAGCATCCTGCTGCACGTGACGACCACCGCGTCCGGTCACCGCCGCGTCGACGGCTGGGTCGACACCGCTGCCGCGGAGATCGTGCTGACGCAGGGCGAGAAGACACGGTCGGTCTCGCCGGAGGAGACAGGACGCTTCGTGTTCGACGATGTGCCTCCCGGCCTCACACGCGTGAGCCTGACGACCGTGATCGGGGACGAGACGCGCACCCTCGCGACCCCGCAGTTCGAGCTGTGATCGCGGGCACCGCCCGTCGATGAGGACGCGGGGCGACCCGCACGGAGAGGATGACGCATGGATCAGCCCAAGGGATGGACCTGGCAGGACCGCGCGGAGGGATCGATCCGCCGGGGCACGGCACTCGACCCGAGCACGGAACCGGTGGACGGCATCCGCGCGTTTCCGACGGCGTACCTGCCGGAGCGGCTGCTGATCACCCGCGCCCTCGGCGACGAAGAGGCCTACGACCGCGAGGTGCGCACCCTGCGTGATGCAGCCGACACCTTCGGATGGCAGCTCGAGATCGAGGACGGCACCCGCTCGGCACTCGACGGCGAGCTGGTTCCGGGAGTCCCCGGCTTCCTGCGCGCACGGCTGCGCACCCCCGACGAACCGGTCCGCGGCGAATCGCCCGTCGCACCCGACGCCTGGCGCGTGCTCCAGCGCGCCCGCCGCATGTCCCGCTCCACGATGCCGCGCACGAGCCTCGACCACGTGCTGTCCATCGACCCGGTCGGGCTCAATCCGTTCACCCGGACGAACCCGTTTACCCGCACCAACCCGTTCACGCGCACCAACCCGGTGCGCGGCGCCGGAGGGGGCGCGGGCGGCAGCGACGACTACCTCGAGCCCGGACGCGGCGCGCGACAGCCCGTCACCTGGTTGGGCCCCGCTCCGGTGCGCGGGCCCGCACCGAAGCGCGGACGGCGGCCCGTCGTCGCGGTGCTCGACACCGGCTGCGGCGAACACGCCTGGCTGCCCGCCGACATCGTCACCCGCACGGTCGACCTCGACGGCGTGCCGGTGGGGCTGACCGACGACGCCGACCCGGAGCGCTACCCCGACCTGTACGGGCAGCTCGACGGCGAGATCGACGCGGTCGCCGGGCACGGCACATTCATCGCCGGGCTCGTCCGACAGGCGGCCCCGGATGCCGATATCCTCTCCATCCGGGTGGCCGGAGCCCTCGGAGTGGTCGACGAGAGCACCCTGCTCGAGACCGTCGCCCAGGTCGTGACGCTGCTCGCCCGCCACCGGGAGGATCCGAACACGGGCTTCCCGATCGATGTGCTGAACCTGTCGCTCAGCTACTACCACGAGACACCGACCGACGGACTCTTCAGCCTCACGCTGTACCAGCTGCTCGCCAAGGCGCGCGAGCTCGGATGCGTGGTGGTGTGCTCGGCCGGGAACGACGCGATCGACCGCCCTTCCTTCCCCGCGTCGCTCTGGCCCTGGCCTGGTGCCGACAATGGCATCCGCCCCGACAAGGACGCGCCGCTCGTCTCGGTCGGAGCTCTCAACCCGTCGGCGCAGTCGGTCGCCCTCTTCTCGAACATCGGCCCCTGGGTCCGGGTCTATGCACCGGGCGCGGCCGTGGTGAGCACGTCACCCGCGTTCGTGGGCGGCACCCAGGCGGTGACGAGGGCCGACGTCGACGGTCTCCGCCGCGAGACGATCGACCCCGACGACTATCGCGGCGGATTCGCGATCTGGAGCGGCACCTCCTTCTCCGCCCCGTACGTGGCCGCGCGCGTCGCCGCGCAGCTCGGCACCGTGCCGGTCGGCGGTGTCAGCCCCGGAGCCGCGGCGAAAGCCGTCGCCGCGGTGCTGAAGTCGCTTCCGGATCCCGTGGACTCCGCCTGATCGATCGCGCCTGATGCACCCGGCCTGATGTACCCCCGGGACGAGCCGTCCGTACCGATGCGGGCGGCCCGTCCTGGTGCGCGGGGTGCTCCGCGGAATCCGGGCTCTTCCCTTGCAGACCCGACGCACGGCATTCTGGAGGGATGCCCCTGTCCGCGATCGAGCTGCACCGGCGCGGCGTCGAAGCGGCGAACGCCCGACGATTCACGCAGGCACGACGCGCGCTCGACACGGCATCCACCCGCACCGACGACCCCGACCTCCGCGCGCGCATCGACGGCACGGTCGCCTACGTGCTCGCGCAGACCGGAGAGCCCGCGGCCGCCGAGCAGCTGTGCCGCGAGGCCCTCGGCCGAACGGGCCTCCGTGCGGAGACGATCACGGTGCTCAGCGGCCAGCTCGGCACACTTCTCATGCACGGCGGACGGCTGGCCGAGGCGGAAGTCGAACTGACCCGCGCCATCGACACGCTCACGGCGATCGGAGACGAGACCACCGAGCTCGCGAACTGTCTGATGAACCGTTCGGTGGTGCGGATGCAGCAGCGCGAGCTCGAGACCTGCGTCGAGGATCTGCGGCGCGCGGTGGCCGTGTACGAGGCGAACGACGATGACGAGCCCCTGGCCGAGGCGCGACACAATCTCGGTTACGCGGCGCTGCTCGGGGGCGACCTCGTCACCGCGCTCACCCTGATGACCCGTTCCCGTCCGAAGCTCGCCGCGATCAGCGACCTCGCCGCGGCGATCAGCGACCTCGATCGGGCGGAGGTGCTGCGCGACGCGGGCCTCACGACCGAGGCCGAGGCACTGCTCGAACAGGTCGCCGCCCAGTTCGGCGCGCAGCGGATGCGGCAAGCCAGGGGCGAGGCGGAATTCCACCTCGCCCGCTCGCTGCTGCGACATGATCCCGCCGCCGCAGAGCGGGCGGCCCGCAGCGCCGCCCGACGTTTCACCGCACTCGGGAATCACGGGTGGGCGGCGCGTGCCGAAGCGGTGCGCCTCGAGGCGCAGCAGCGGGCGAAGCCGCACCGCCCCATCGACGGCGACGATTTCGCGCGCACCGCGAAGGCGCTCGACCAGGGCGGCTTCCGCACCGAGGCGACAGGACTCCGCCTGAGCGCTCGGCGTGACGGTTCCGGCCGGCTGCCACGGCTGGACGATGCGGCCCCGACGCCCCTGCGCCTGCGTGCACACGAGGTGCGCGCCGCTCGCGCCGCAGCCGCCGGTCGCGACCGCGATGCCCTCCGGGCAGCCGCCGATGGCCTCGATCTGCTCACCGCCTGGCAGCAGTCGTTCGGCGCTCTCGACCTGCAGGCGTCGGTCGCGATGCACGGCAGCGACCTGATGTTCGCCGGACTCTCCGCGGCCGCTCGACGGCGCGACCCCGCCCTCCTGTTCGAGTGGTCGGAGCGTGCGCGGCACCTCAGCCAGCAGGTCGCCCCGGTGCGCCCCCCGCACGACGAATCCCTCGCGGTCGATCTGGCGGAACTGCGCATGCTCCGTGCCGAGCTGGCCGGCGCCGACTGGACGACGGATGCGAGGGTGCGCGCCCTCCGTGATCGGGTGCGCGAACGACAGTGGGCGGCGACCGGCTCAGGCGGCACGCGCGAACGGCTCGGACTCACGGAGGCGATGGCGCTGCTCGATCCCGACCTGGCCGTCCTGTCATACGTGTTCACCGGCACCGATCTGCATGCGGTCCTGGTGACCACCGCGGGTGCGACCGTCGTCGATCTGTCCTGGTCGCGGGTGCAGTCGGCGCTCGACGGCCTCCGCGCCGACCTCGACATGGCCGCCCTGACCCGTGGCGGCCTGATGGGCGAGGTCACCGAACGGGCGCTCGCCTCGCGCCTGGCGATCCTCGACGCCGAGCTCCTCGCGCCGCTGCTGCTCGCCGCGCCGTCCGCAGCGAGACTGGCCATCACGGTACCCGGAGCGCTCGGTGGAGTTCCGTGGGCGATGCTCTCCGGCATGTCGGGCACCCCGTTCACGCTCGCGACATCCGTCTCGCGCCTGCTGGCCAGCCCCTCCCGCACGATCACGCGGCCGGCCTCGGTCGGATTCGCCGCCGGTCCGCGTGTCGCTCGCGCCGGTGACGAGGTCGAACGGGCAGCGGCGGCCTGGCGACGCGCCGGGGTGGCACCGCAGACCCTGCTGACCGGGGAGGCGACGGTCGCCGCGGTCACAGAACTCGCCGCAGCCACCGATGTGCTGCACATCGCCGCGCACGGCAGGCACGCGGTGGACAACCCGCTGTTCTCCGGATTCGAGCTCGCCGACGGCATCCTCTTCGGCTATGACGTCGATCTCATTCCGCGGGTCCCGGCGACGGTGATCCTCTCGGCCTGTGAGCTCGGACGCTCGTCGGTGCGCTGGGGCGAGGAGGCATTGGGCATGACGCGGGTGTGGCTGCACGCCGGTGCCGACTGCGTGATCGCCGCCCCCGTCGCGGTCCCCGATGATGTGGCCGGCGATCTGCTCAGCGCTGTGCACACCGGTCTCTCCGCGGGTGCCGCACCGGCCGTCGCGCTCGCGAGGGCCGCGGTCGACACCGGCGTGAACGCGCCGTTCCAGTGTCATGGAAACGGATTCTGACTTTTCCTCCATTCGGTGTATCAGAACCGATGCCGCACGCTCCTGTTCTTCGGAAGGTGCCATGCGAAGGGCCTCGAAGGGTGAGGCGCGAGGGAGGCGCAGTCGGATCTGGGGATCAGGCGCACTGGGGAGCGCGAGTACGACACGGACACCATCTGCTCGGGGGCGTCGCGGCATGCAGCCGCGACACCCTCAGAGGGCCTCGACGATCTGGGGACGTCGGGGCCCTCGGGGTGTCCGACAGCGTCCGGGCTCAGGCGACCAGCACCGCGTATCCGGCCGCGCGGAGGGCGGCGAGCACCTCGGGATCCGCTCCGGCGTCCGTGATGACGGTCGGGAAGAGGTCGACGCCGCCCACCGTCGAGAACGCCTCCACGCCGAGCTTGCTGCCGTCGGTCACCACGACCGCACGCCGGGCCCGCTGGGCCATCATCCGGTTCACCGCGGCTTCGCGCTCGTCCTGCGTGGTCGCACCGGCGACGGCGTCCATCCCGTTCACGCCGATGAAGGCGATGTCGAGCCGCACCCCGCGCAGCAGCTGCTCCACGAACGGACCGACCAGTTCGTAACTGCGCGAGTGGATGACGCCGCCGGTGACGACGACCTTGATGTCGGGGCGGGTGGCGAGCTGGGCGGCGATGTTCACGGCGTTGGTGACGACCGTGATGCCGCCGTTGCCCGAGAGGTCGTCGCGCGCGGCGAGCGCTGCGGCGATGGCGGTCGTGGTGGTTCCGCCCGAGAGTCCGACGACCATGCCGGGGGCGACCAGGCCGGCGGCGGTCTGCGCGATGCTCGCCTTCTCGTGCGTGCGCAGGTGGCTCTTGTAGCGGATGGGCAGCTCATAGGCGACGGTCTGCGCCACCGCACCGCCATGGGTGCGGGTGAGCAGGCGCTGCTCGGCGAGGGTGTCGAGGTCTCGGCGTGTGGTCGCCGACGATGCCTCGAACCGTTCGACCAGCTCTTCGACCGTCACCTCGCCCTTCGCGGCCAGGAGGTCGAGGATCGCGTTCAGCCGAGCCGCCCGCTTCATCAGGCGACCGATTCCGCCGGCTGCAGCGCGAACAGCCGCAGCATCCGCGCCGCTTCACCGGCGAGGGCGTCGCGGGCGGGGGCGAGGTATTTGCGGGAGTCGACGAGACGCTCATCGGCGTCGAGCTTCTCGCGCACCGCCCGCGTGAAGAACCCGTTCAGGTGCGTCGAGACGTTGATCTTCGTCATGCCCGCCCGCACGGCGTCGGCGATCACGGCATCCGCGACGCCGGAGGACCCGTGCAGCACCAGCGGCACCGGCAGGGCCTCGTGCAGTCGTGCGATCAGGTCGAGGTCGAGGGACGCCGTGCGGTCGGTCATCGCGTGCGAGGAACCCACCGCGACCGCGAGCGCATCGACGCCGGTGGCCGCGACGAACGCACGCGCCTCGTCGGGGTCGGTGCGCACACCCGGAGCGTGCGCCCCGTCCTTGCCCCCCACCTCGCCGAGCTCTCCCTCGACGTAGACCCCCGCCTCGTGGGCACGGGCGGCGACCTCCGCCGTGAGAGCCACGTTGTCGTCGTAGGGCAGGGCGCCGCCGTCGAACATGACCGAGCCGAAGCCCAGCGCGATGGCCTCGTCGACCAGTTCGGGCCGCTCAGCGTGATCGAGGTGCACAGCCACGGGCGTCTGCGCGCGCCTGGCCACCGCGAGCGTGGCGAGCGCAATGGGCTCGAGCCCGCCGTGATAGTCGGCGCAGTTCTGCGAGATCTGCAGGATGACGGGCAGCTGCGCGAGGGCGGCGGCCCGCACCAGCCCCTCGGCGGTCTCGAGGTGGATCACGTTGAAGGCGCCGATGCCGGTGCCTTCGGCGGCAGCGGCGGAGACGAGGTCGCGAGCGGAGACGAGGGTCACGAAGGGTCCTTCCGGAACGATTCAGGATGGGGATGCGAGATGCGGAGCTGTTGCTCGAGCTCCGTCCAGCGCGACGAGATGTCGCCGGCCAGCGGGGTCAGCACCGCGGCGGCGGACCAGGCGGTGGCCCGGCGAAGGATCTGCTCGGGATCGCGCACCCCCTCGGCGTACAGCACGGCGCAGGCGGCGACCCCGGCATCACCGGCGCCCGTCGGGTTGCCCGCGAGGGGTTCGTCGAGGCGAGCGTGCACGAGTGCGGACGCCGTGACCGCGAGCATGCCCTCGGCCCCCAGCGAGAGCAGCACGAGTTCGGTGCCCCGGGCGATCAGCGATCGGGCCCCTTCGACAGGGTCGGCGATGCCTGTGGCCTCGACCAGCTCGGCCGCGTTGGGCTTGAGCACTGCGGCTCCGGCCTCCGCCGCGCGCAGCAGAGCGGGTCCGGAGGTGTCGACGATCACCGGCACTCCGGCGTCCTTCCCCACCGCGATGAGCATGGGGAGCAACGACTCCGGCGCGCCAGGCGGCACACTGCCGGACACGACCAGCACTCGCGCACCCGACAACCGTTCGACGATCTCGGCGAGCAGCGCCGCCCATTCGGCATCGGTCGGATTCGCACCCCGCTCGTTGATGATCGTGGTGTCGCCGAGCGCCTCATCGACCACCGCGATGCTGCGGCGGGTCTCCGCGGCGACCGCCACCAGCGCGTTCGGCACACCGCTCGTGCGCAGCTCCGCGGCGAACTCCTCGCCGACCCGACCGCCCACGGTGGTGACCGCGAGCACGTCCGCACCCTCGGCGTGCGCCACCCGCGCGACGTTGAGTCCTTTGCCGCCGGCACGAGCGGCCCCGGCATCCGCCCGGTGCGTTCCGCCCTCGACGAGCCGATCGACGCGCCAGGTGAGGTCGAGGGCGGGGTTCGGAGTGACGGTGAGGATCATGTGAGCTCCCGTGCGCGGAGAGCGGCGCCCAGCAGCCCTGCGTTGCCGGAGAGCTCGGCGGGGACCAGCGCCGGGATGCGATGGAAGCTGAGCCGGGCGGCCAGGCGCGTGCGCAGCTCATCGAACAGGGCGCCGCCGGCGCGGGAGAGCCCGCCGCCGATGACCACTGCTTCCGGCGCCACGACGGCGGTGAGCTGAGCCAGAGACATCGTGAGCGCGTCGAGCGCGGAGTTCCAGATCTCCGCGGCCACCTCGTCGCCGGCCGCCGCGCGGGCGATCACGTCCTTCGCTCCGTCCGGAGCGATCCCGGTCGCCTCGCGATACCGCCGGGCGATGGCACCGGCCGAGGCGACGGCTTCGAGGCAACCGCGTGCGCCGCACGCGCAGATCGGCCCGTCCGCGATCGGGGAGTGCCCGATCTCACCCGCGTAACCGCCGGCGGTGTACGGGACGCCCCCGACCAGCAGCGCACCGGCGATCCCCGTGCCGATCACGAGCACCACCGAATCGGCGTAGTCGCGCGCGCCACCGAGTCGGCGCTCCGCCCAGCTCGCGGCACGGACATCGTGGTCGAAGGCCACGGGCAGCCCGAGGCGTTCAGCGGCGAGGTCGCGCAAGGGCGAGTCGTGCCAGCCGAGGTTGCTCGCGAAGACGCCCAAGCCGGCATCCGCATCGACGATCCCGGGCACGACGAGTCCCACCGCCTGCGGCACGACAGAGGGGTGCGCGGCGCGGAGCTCCTCGGCCAGCACCTCGAGACGCTCGAGCAGCACCTGCGTGCGGTCGCCCTCGGTGATCGGCGTGGGCGTGCGGCGCAGTCCGAGGGCGGTGCCGTCGGCGTCGAACAGGGCCGACTTGATGTCGGTGCCGCCCACGTCGAACGCCAGCACGGGGGCACCGACGCCGAGCGTGCGCACGGCGGCGAGCTTCTCACCGGTCGCGTCTCGCTCGACGTCGGGAACGGCATCCGTCCCGTCAGCTCGGGTCATGGTCAGCTCCGGCGGCGGGTTGCGTCATGCATCCAGGATGACGGATCGCGTGAGGTTGCGGGGCTGGTCGGGGTCGAGGCCGCGGGCGACGGCGCGGTCGAGCGCGGTGCGGTGCAGGCGCACGAGGTCGGCGAGCGGGTCGATCGACCGCTGCTCGAAGCGGGCGCCGGTGGCCTCGACCTGCGCAGCGAGTCCCTCGGGAGCCTCGCCGAACTGCCAGGTGACGCGGCCAGGGGCCGCGATCGCGATCGGACCGTGCCGGTAGTCCATCGAGGGGTACGCCTCGGTCCACGACTGCGAGGACTCGCGCAGCTTCAGCGCGGCCTCGTGGGCGAGGCCGATCGTCCATCCGCGTCCGAGGAACGTGTACTGCTCCGCGTCGCGCAGCTCGTCGTCGCCGTCCTCGGCGAGCACGGCCTCGGCATCGGCGATGGCGCTGGAGAGGTCTTCGCCGAGCGACGCCCGGAAGAGCGCCAGCGCGGTGGTCGCGAATCGCGTCTGCACGACCGACTGCTCATCGGCGAACGGGAGCAGCACCGCCTCGTCGGCGAGCGAGACGAGCGGCGAATCCGGATCGCCGATCACTCCGATGGTCGGGATGCGCCCCTTGATGCGGTCGACGAGCTCGAGCACCTCGCTCGTGGTCCCGGAACGGGTGAGGGCGACGACGGCGTCGTATCCGCGGTCGAGGAAGGCCTCGGACGCCGCGTAGGCGTCGGTCTCACCCTGACCGGCGGACTCGCGCAACGCGGCGTACGACTGCGCCATGAACCACGACGTACCGCATCCGACGACGGCGATGCGGGCTCCCGATGCGGGGAGCAGTGCCTGCTCGGCCTTCAGATCGGCCGCCCGCGCCCACATCTCCGGCTGGGAATTGAGTTCTTCGCGCATGTGTGCGCCGGGCAGCGATTCGGACATCGAGGTGCCTTTCTGGCGATAAGTTGCAGACTTGTGATCGTTTGAAGCCTAATTCGATCATAGTATGGCGTCGAATCACAACACCAACAGCTTTACCTTGATTTGTTTGTTCTCCTGACAAATAATCAGACGAGTTCCACCCTCGACGTCGACCCCGGCCGAAGTCGAGAGCCCCGAGCCCCGGCTTGAACGATCGTGGCTGCCTCACGGCGAAACGATCACCCACGCACTGTCGCGTGATGTGCTTGCGACTGTGCACCACACCCCCTCCCGAAGCGGCCCTGCCGCCGAGGGTTCGGACATCACAGTGAGGAATGCAATACACATGAAGAAGTCACTGCGGTTCGGCGCCGCCGCCATTGCGGCCGTCGCCACGCTCTCGCTCGCTTCGTGCGGGTTCGGCGGTTCGTCCGGCGACAGCGGAGGCGGGGACGGCTCGACCACCCTCGACCTCCTCGTCCCCAGCTACTCCGACGGCACCAAGGCCAACTGGGAGACGGTGATCGACGGGTTCGAGAAGGCCAACCCCGACATCAAGGTCAAGCTCGAGGTGCAGTCGTGGGACAACCTCGAGAAGGTCGTCTCCACCAAGATCCAGGCCGGCGAGGCACCGGACATCTACAACGGCGGACCCTTCGCGGGCTTCGTCGGCGATGAGCTGCTCTACCCGACGAAGGACGTCGTCTCCGACGACACCTACTCCGACTTCCAGGAGTCGTTCCTCAAGAACGCCGAGGTCGACGGGACCGCCTACGCGCTGCCGATGATCGCCTCGGCGCGCGCCCTGTTCGTCAACAACGCGCTGCTCGACCAGGCCGGCGTCGAGGCGCCGACCAACTGGGATGAGCTGCTGGATGCCGCCACCAAGGTGTCCGCACTCGGCGGCGGTGTCGCCGGCTACGGCATGCCGCTCGGATCGGAAGAGGCACAGGCAGAAGCGGCCGTGTGGCTGTGGGGCGGCGGCGGATCGTTCGGCGATGCCTCCGAGATCACGATCGACACCCCGGAGAACCTCCCCGGCGCCGAGCAGATCAAGAAGATGATCGACGCCGGTGCGACGCAGGCCGACCCGGGTTCCACGCAGCGCTCCCCCCTGATGGACATCTTCATCCAGGGCAAGATCGGCATGCAGGTCGGCCTCCCGCCGACGGTCGGCCAGATCAAGGAGAACAACCCCGACCTGGACTACTCCATCGTTCCGATCCCGACGAAGGACGGCTCGCCCTTCACCCTCGGCGTCATGGACCAGCTGATGGCGTTCCAGAACGATGGTGACAAGCAGGAGGCGATCACCAAGTTCTTCGACTACTACTACTCCGCCGACGTCTACGTGCCGTGGGTGCAGGCCGAGGGCTTCCTGCCGGTCACCAAGTCCGGTGCCGAGCAGCTCTCCGGCGAAGAGGCCCTCAAGCCGTTCCTCGACGTGCTGCCCGACGCGCAGTTCTACCCGTCGACGAACCCGAAGTGGTCCGCTGCCGACGGTGCGTTCAAGTCGCTGTTCGGTCAGATCCAGTCGAAGCCGGCACAGGACGTGCTGACCGAGATCCAGGCACAGGTCGACGCGGGCTGAGCCCGCTGATCGGAGAGGTTCGGGTACCCGAATGAGCCAGAAGACAGAGTCCTCGAACCTCGCGGGGGCGGCGAAGAGCCGCCCCCGCACTCCGAAGACCCCGGATGCCACGCGTGGCAGGCCGGGCGGAAAGGATCTTCTCCAAGCGCTGCCGTGGATCGCACCGGCGCTGCTGCTCATCATCGGCGTCGTGCTGTTCCCCGCCGGGGTGATGTTCTTCAACTCGACGCGTGACATCTCCCTGTCGGGCCTCGACAAGGGGTCCGTGGGCTTCGACAACTTCGTCACGGTCTTCACGTTCACCGAGTTCTGGCCGATCTTCTTCCGCACGATCGTGTGGGTGGTCGCGGTCGTGACCCTCACGGTCGTGATCTCGCTCGGTCTGGCGCAGATCCTGAACAAGGCCTTCCCCGGGCGCCAGCTCGTGCGCATGGCCGTGATCGTGCCGTGGGCCGCATCCGTCGTGATGACGACCATGGTGTTCTACTACAGCCTCGAGCCGTACTTCGGCATCTTCAACAAGTTCCTCTACGACATCGGGCTCTCCGATGACGCGGTGGGCTACGGCTGGACGAAGAACCCCGCGACGGCCTTCACCTGGTCGATCGTGATCGCGATCTTCGTGTCGCTCCCCTTCACGACCTACACGATCCTCGCCGGACTCCAGTCGGTCCCGGCCGACGCGATCGAGGCGGCGAAGATGGACGGCGCCGGCCCCGCCCGCACCTACTGGTCGATCGTGCTGCCGCAGCTGCGCAGCGCTCTGGCCGTGGCCATCCTCATCAACATCATCAACGTCTTCAACTCGCTGCCGATCCTGAAGGTGATGACCGGGTCGATCCCCGGCTACGGCGCCGACACGATCATGACCCTGATCTTCAAGTACATCGAGCTGCAGAAGAAGGTCGATGTCGCGAGCGCCCTGTCGGTGGTCGCGTTCCTCATCGTCATCGTGATCGTCGCGGCGTACGTGAAGATCGTCAAGCCCATGAAGGAGGTCTGATCATGACCATGACCGAGACCGAGCTCGTGACCACCGCCGGAGGCCGCGGTCGTCGCACGCCGCCGACACCCGGCCGCAAGCGCCGCTACACCGAAGACCAGGTCACGCTGCCCCGGGTGATCCTGCGCACCGTCGCCGGTCTCCTGGTGCTCGCCATCTTCGTGCTGCCCTACCTGATCATGTTCTTCGGCTCGGTGAAGACCAAGTCGCAGATCCGGTCGGTCGATCCGACCTACCTCCCGATCGAGTGGCACTGGGAGAACTACATCTCGATGTGGTCCACCCCCGAGACGCCCCTGCCGTACAACCTGATCTCGACCATCGTCATCGCCGTGTTCGCGACGCTGCTGGTCCTGCTGGTCTCGCTTCCGGCGGCGTACTACACGGCGCGCTTCAAGTTCCCCGGCCGCATGGTGTTCCTGTTCCTGGTCATCGTCACGCAGATGCTGCAGCCGGCCGTGCTCACCTCGGGTCTGTTCCGCCAGTTCACCGTGCTCGGACTCGGCGACACCTGGATCGCGATGATCTTCATCAACGCGGCCTTCAACCTGTCGTTCGCGGTGTGGATCATGCACTCGTTCTTCGCCGGCATCCCCAAGGAGGTCGACGAGGCCGCCCAGATCGACGGCGCCGGGCGCTTCACCGTGCTGTTCAAGATCAACCTGCCGCTCGTGTGGCCGGGCATCGTCACGGCGATCGTGTTCACCTTCGTCGCCTGCTGGAACGAGTTCGCGGCGTCGCTCGTGATCCTGTCGACCGACAAGAACCAGCCGTTGTCGGTCGCTCTGACCAAGTTCGTCGGTCAGTACGAGACGAGCTGGCAGTACGTGTTCGGCGTCTCGATCGTCGCGATCCTGCCCGTGGTCATCCTGTTCATGCTCATCGAGAAGCGTCTCGTCGGCGGCTTGACGGCGGGCAGCGTCAAGTAGCCCTCCGCATCCGCGCGTCGACATCCGCTTGACGACATCCGCCCGATGGGAGCACCCGTCGGGCGGATGTGCGTCTGCCGGTCAGGAGCGCGACGTCGATGCCGCGCGCAGCTGCTCGGGATTCCAGCGCACGCCGAGCGCCGACGTCAGTGCGGCCTGGGCGGCTCCGGCGGCGAGCGACACACGAGGATCGGCGTAGCGCACCGGAACCTGCGCCGTGCCGCGGGCGGGGTACTCGGTCTCACGGCGCACGCGATCGAGGAAGCGCGGTCCGAGCTCGGTTGCCGGGCCGCCGATGACGACCTCGATCGGGTCGAGCAGCGCGCCGATGAGCTTGACGGCTCTGGCCAGCGCGCGAGCCCCCTCATCGAGTTGCTCCTCGTCGGCCTGAGCCGCGAGCGCGCGGATCTCCGGGGCATCCATGGCGTCGGAGAAGTCGTCGCCGAGCATCGCCCCGAGAGCGGCGGCCGATTCCAGGCAGCCGCGCTGCCCGCATCGGCAGGCGCGCGCGGCGTCGCCGAACACGACCTGCACATGTCCGATCTCACCCGCGCGGTCTCGGGGGCCGGGAGCCAGCTCGCCGTCGAGCGTGACGGCCGCGCCGACACCGCCGCCGAGATGGATGAAGAGGCGGTAGCCGGACGGCGACTCCTCCATACCCGCCTCGGCGATGGCTTCGGCGTCGACGTCGTTGATCAGCAGCACGGGCGCTCCCAGCACACGCTCGAACCGGTCGGCGAGGGGGACGTTCTGCCATTTGAGCTGCACGCTCTCGAGCACCGACCGCCCATCGGTCGTGCCCGGCAACTGCACGCCGGCGGCGAGGAGCCGTCCGCCGAACTCCTCCGCCACGGCCGACACCGCCTCGTCGAGGGTGCGGTCACGGTTCTCGGCGGTGTAGCTCACGCGACGGAGGTCGACCTCGGTGCCGTCGAGCGCCACGAGAGCGATGTCGGCGTGCAGGGGCTGGATCACCAGCACCAGGATCAGGTGATGATCCGCGTCGACGCTCAGAGTGGTCGCCCGCTTGCCGCCGGTGCTCGCCGCCTGCTCCCCTTCGACGATCAGCCGGTTCTCGATGAGTTCGGCGACCAGCGATGACGCGGTGGCCGCGGTCAGCCCGGTCGACCTCGCAATGCCCGCGCGCGTCTGCGTGCCCGGACTCCGGAAGACCAGCTGCAGAGCCCGGCGCAGGTTCGCACGCCGAACAGACGCCTGGGTGTCGAGGCCGTCATCCGTGCTGAGCATGTGTTCCCGTTCCGACGCTCGCCCGTCGCGAGCTGTTGACAGATCGTGGCGCGATCCGTAGTCTCTCCCTAAGTTTATTCATTGAACTTAGTTGGTCAATGAATCTCACAAAGCTCCGGACGGGCGAGTGCTGCACACACCGTCGCCCGTCCGGCTCCTCCTCCTCAGCGGCTCTCGGCCGCTTCGGTGTGGTGACGGATGACCTCTGCCACCACGAAGTTGAACCACTTCTCCGCGAACTCCGGGTCGAGGTGCGCCTCCTCGGCGAGAGCACGCAGCCGGGCGACCTGCTGTTCCTCCCTATACGGGTCCGATGCCGGCATCTCATGCTCCGCTTTCAGATGCCCGACCTGCTGAGTCGCGCGAAATCGCTCGGCCAGCATGAAGATCAGTGCGGCGTCGATGTTGTCGATGGTGGCGCGAAGCCGGAGCAGTTCGGCCTTCGGGTCCTCGGCGGCGGTCATGCCCCTACTCTAGAGCCGCGTGACATCCTGGTTTCGATCCATGGCACCGCTATCGTGAGCACATGAGCAACGAAGAGCCGCCGGAATCCGCGCCCCACGCCGACGACGCATCCGCCGCGACTCCCGCCGCGCCGGCGACCGGCCGTCGCAAGGCCGCACCCGCATCCGTGCCGGCCGTCGCAGACGCCCCGATCCCGGTCGTGATCGAGCCGACGACGCCGAGCCGTTCGTTCTGGACGCGCATCGACCGCCCGTTCGTGTTCGGCTTCCTCGTGACGCTGGGTGGACTCGGGGCGATCGTGATCGGCCTCGCGCTGTCGAACCTGTCGACCGTGCTCATCTACATCGCCCTCGCCCTGTTCGGTGCGCTCGGACTCGACCCCGCCGTACGGTTCCTGGAACGCCGTGGCCTCTCGCGTGTGATCTCGGTGGTCATCACGATCCTCGCACTCATCGTGGTGTTCGCCCTCGTGCTCTGGATGATCGTTCCCGTCGTGATCGATCAGATCGTGAGCTTCGTGCAGTCCGTGCCCGGCATGATCAAGGACTTCACGCACAGCGACATCTACGCGACCCTCGAAGCCCAGTTCGGTGACCAGTTCCAAGAACTGGTCGCCCAGGTGCAGTCCTTCCTCACCGACTTCGGCAACCTCGCGACGATCGGCGGCGGCGCCCTGGCCGTGGGCGCTTCGATCGCCACCAGCATCTCCGGAGCCATCGTCGTGCTCGTGCTGACGTTGTACTTCCTCGCGTCGCTGCCGTCGATGAAGCAGGGTCTGCTGCGTCTCGCCCCCGCCCGCGACCGCGCTCGTGCCGGCGACATCACCGACCAGATCACCGACTCGGTCGGCGGCTACGTGATGGGCATGGTCGTGCTCGCGTTCTGCAACGCGACGCTCGCGTTCCTGCTCTACCTCTTCCTCGGGTTGCCGTTCCCCCCGCTGATGGCGGCCATCGCCTTCTGCATCACGTTGATCCCGCTGGTCGGCTCGGTGCTGTTCTGGATCCTCGGCACCTGCCTGGCGCTGTTCACCAACCCGATCGCCGCCCTGATCTTCGCGGCGATCTACCTCGTCTACATGCAGATCGAGGCCTACGTGATCACCCCTCGCGTCATGAACAAGGCGGTCTCGGTGCCGGGTTCTCTCGTCGTGATCGGTGCTCTCGCCGGCGGCACACTGCTCGGTCTGCTCGGCGCGCTGGTCGCCGTGCCGGTGACCGCGTCGATCCTCATCATCATCAAACAGGTTCTCGTCCCGAAGCAGGACGCCCGGATCTGACCCGCCCGCCACGCAGAAGCGCCCGGACCCTCAGGGGCCCGGGCGCTTCTGTGTGGTGACGACTCAGCTGAGGTCGTTGTCTGCCAGCCACTTCTTGGCGATGTCCTCCGCCGACTTCTGGTCGACCGTGCTCTGCACGTTCAGCCCCACCAGCTCCTCGGCGGTGAGCTTCTTGCTGACCGCGTTGATCACGTCGGAGATCTCGTCGGCGACGTCGCTCGATGCGATCGGCACGACGTTCGAGGCCAGGATGATGTTCTCCGGGTCTTCGAGCGCGACGATGTCTTCGGTCTGGAAGGCCGGGTCTGCCGAGTAGATGTCGGCGACCTGGATCTCGCCGGCGAGCAGCGACTCGAGCGTGGTCGGGCCGGTGGCCGAGAAGCCGAGATCGACGCCGTAGACCTCCTTGGCCGCAGCCGGACCGTACGGACGCTGCTCGAACTCGGGCGCGGCACCGATCGTGACCGGGGTCGTGACCTTCGAGAGGTCGCCGATCGTGGTGAGGCCGTTCTCTTCGGCGAAGCTCTTCAGCACCGTGTAGGTGTCTTGGTCAGACGCCTCGGCGTAGTCGAGAGCGGTCAGGCCATTGGGCAGCGCCTCCTTCAGCGCGGCGTAGACGTCTTCCGGGCTGGTGGCGGTCGCGTCCTTGTCGAGGTACTCGAGCAGGTTGCCCGTGTACTCCGGGAACAGGTCGATCGCGCCGGACTCGACATCGGGCATGTAGGCGTCGCGCTGTCCGATGTTGAACTGCTTGTCGACCTTGAACCCCGCCCCCTCGAGAGCCTGCGCATAGATCTCGGCGATGATCTCGTTCGAGTAATACGCCTGCGAGCCGATGACGATCGTGTCGCCGCCGGAGCTCGAGCCTTCGCTCGGGGCGTCGAGCGGGTTGCTGTTCGCGCAGCCGCCGAGGACGAGCACCGCGGCGAGCGCGGCACCACCGGCAAGGGCGAGTCGTGACTTACGTGCTGTGAACATGAGGACTTCCTCTTCTCTGGGACAACGGGGATGGTGCTGTGGGACGGTGTGAGGGCTGTGGGATGAGTCGGATGATGGGCGTCAGGCGGTGGCCGGTGCCGGCGAGGCAGCGGCCGCGCGCGAGCGACGTGTGGTGGTCGGTGCGCGCACCCCCGCGGGGACGGCGGCGTGCTGGAGCAGGGCGAAGATCAGGTCGACGACCAGGGCGAGCACCGCGACGAGGATCGCCCCTCCGAGCACCTGGTCGAACTTGCGCAGCGGGATGCCCTGGATGATCGGCCAACCGAGTCCGCCGAGATTCACGTAGGCGGCGATGGTGACCGTGGCGATCACCTGCAGGAGTGCCGCCCGGATGCCGCCGACGAGAAGAGGCAGCCCGAGGGGCACCTCGACCTTCCAGAACACCTGCCACTCGGTCATGCCCATCGAGCGCGCGGAGTCGAGCACCCGACGGTCGATGGCTTCGAGGCCGGTGTAGGCGCCGGCGAGGAGCGAGGGGATCGCGAGGAGCACGAACGTGATGATCGCGGCCTCGGGAACGCGGAGCACGCCCAGGATCAGCACGAGCAGCACCATGAGGCCGAAAGACGGGATGGCACGTGCCGCGCCGGAGACCGCGACCGCGATCTCACGGCCTTTGCCGGTGTGACCGATGAGCCACCCCAGGGGAATCGCGATGATGCCGGCGATGAGCACCGAGATCAGCGTGTAGTACATGTGCTGGCCGAACAGGATGGGCAGCGAGTACGGCCCCTCCCAGCGGTCAGGGGAGAAGAGCCAGGCGAAGGCGTCGGTGAACACGTTCATGCGGCGGTCCTCAGGGTGGCGGCCTGTCGTGCGGCCGACGGTGTCTTCGCCGCGCGCGTCCACGGCATCAGTGCGCGACCCAGGAGAAGGAGCAGCAGGTCGATCACGAGCGCGATCACGACCACCGCGATGACGCCGGCGAACACCTCGGCGAGGATGCGACGCTGCAGGCCGTTGGTGAACAGGTAACCGAGGTTGTTCACGCCGACCAGGATGCCGACCGTGGCGAGGGAGATCGTGCTGACGGCCGCCACGCGGAGCCCGGCGAGCACGACGGGTCCGGCGAGCGGGAAGTCGACGGTCCAGAATCGGCGGAAGCCGCCGTATCCCATCGCGGTCGCGGATTGCCGGATGGCGGGGTCGACCGAGTCGAGGCCGTCGGACACCGCGCGCACCAGGATCGCGACCGCGTAGATCGTGAGGCCGATGATGAGGTTCACGGGGCTGCGGGCGGGATATCCGGCGACGGATGGGAGAAGGATCAGCAGCGCGAGCGAGGGGATCGTGTAGAGGAGTCCGGTGAGAACGATGACCGGCCCCTTCACCAGCTGATAACGCCATGCGACCCACCCCAGCGGCAGCGACAGCACGAAGCCGAGCACGATGGCGATCGCGCTCTGCTGCAGGTGGATCCCGGTCAGCTCGAGGATGAGGCCGAGATTGTCGCCGATCCAGTTCACGGAGCGCCCTTCGTCGCGCTCTCCTCGCTCAGAAGCGCGTCGGTCACGGCATCAGGAACATCGATGATCGCCCCCTGGGTGCGACCCTCGCCGTCGACCACCACGGTGCCGTGCGGCGTCTGCTTGAGGTGCAGAGCACGGCGTCCGCGTTCGGCGCCGATGAACGCCGAGACGAAGTCGTCTGCCGGATTCTCGATGATCTCGCTGGGGCTGCCCACCTGAACGATGCGCGCACCCTTGTCGAGGATGACGACCTGGTCGCCGAGCAGGAACGCCTCGTCGATGTCGTGCGTGACGAACACGACCGTCTTGTCGAGCTCGCGCTGCAGCCGCAGGGTCTCCTGCTGCAGGTCGGCCCGCACGATGGGGTCGACCGCACCGAAGGGCTCGTCCATGAGCAGGATGTTCGGGTCGGCGGCAAGACCGCGGGCCACACCGACGCGCTGCTGCTGGCCGCCGGACAACTGGCTCGGGTACCGCTCGGCGAGTGCCTGGTCGAGGCCGACCGTGTCGAGCAGTTCCCGTGCGCGCTTATGGGCGGCAGCCTTCTTCACGCCGGTCAGGCGCAGCACCGTAGCCACGTTGTCGATGACCGTGAAGTGCGGCATGAGACCGGAGTTCTGCATCACGTAGCCGATGCGTCGACGCAGGGCCACCGGGTCACCCTGGAGCACGCTCTCGCCGTCGATCTCGACCTCGCCGGAAGTCGGCTCGACCATGCGGTTGATCATGCGGAGCAGAGTGGTCTTACCGCAGCCGGACGAGCCGACGAACACCGTGGTCTTGCGCGAGGGCAACACGAGGCTGAAGTCATTGACGGCGAGGGCGCCGCCGGGGAAGCGTTTGGTGACGTTGCGGAACTCGATCATGGGCTGGTCTCCAGTCGGTCGATCGATGTGTGAGCGGACGAGTCTAGGCTCTTCTGATGGCTACGGGGCTCTTCAGATGGCTACGGGCCGACCTCGACGCGCGGATCGAAGGCGACGAACCCGGAGAAGTCCTTGCCGACGCGGTCGAATGCCGAGGGGTAGGGGTTCGGGTACGACCAGGCGTAGTCGGTGTGGAGCTCGCCCTCGGTCTGCACCGAGTAGTACTGAGCGGCCCCCTTCCACGGACAGGTGTAGGGCGTGGGGCTCTCGACGAGCACTCCGGGCGTGATGGACGCCGGTGGGAAGTACCAGTTCCCCTCGATGCGGGCGAGATCACTCTCGTCGGCTTCGGCGATGACGGTTCCTGCGAGTACAGCCTTCATGGTCCTGCCTCCTCGGATGTGGGTATGAGCGTATAAGACGGTGCGGACATCGGGGGTGAGGGTTGCGCCGCGGCCGTCAATATGAGAAACAATCCGGATCCTGTTCGATGCGATCGGAAGAACGGATTGCCCTGGATTCGGGTCAGGCCCGATGTCGGGATCGATTCCCTCCGCGGGTCACGCGGAGTCGCGACCGTACCCCTCGAGCAGTCGCAGCCAGATCTCGCTGATCGTGGGGTACGACGGCACCGCATGCCAGAGGCGGGCGATCGGCACCTCTCCGACGATCGCCACGGTGGCCGCATGCACCAGCTCCGCCACCTCGGGACCGACGAACGTCGCACCGATCACGACGTCGCGGTCGGTGTCGACCACGAGCCGCGCCTGGCCCTCGAAGCCGTCTTCGTAGAGGCTCGCGCCGGCAACCCAGCCCAGGTCGTAGTCGACGGCCTTCACCGCGATGCCGGCCTTCGTCGCCTGGGCCTCGGTGAGCCCGACGGACCCGACTTCGGGAATCGAGAACGTGACCTGCGGGACGGCGGCCTGGTCGGCGGTCGCGACGTGACGGCCCCACGGGGCATCGTCGACATCTTCGCCCTGGGCACGGGCGACGATCACATCGCCGGCAGCGCGCGCCTGGTACTTGCCCTGGTGGGTGAGGAGCACGCGCCCGTTGACGTCGCCCACCGCATAGAGCCAGTCGGATCCGGGGACGCGGAGCGTGTCGTCCGTCTCGATCCAGCGGCCAGGTTCCAGTCCCACGACGTCGAGGCCGATGTCACCGCTGCGGGGCGAGCGACCCGTCGCGGCGAGCACCTCGGTCGCGGTGATCTCCTCACCGCCGTCGAGGGTGATGGTCACGCCGTTCGCACCGCGATGCACGGATGTCGTTCCCGTACCGGTGCGCACATCCACGCCGAGCTCCTTCAGGCCTGCGGCGACACGCTCGCCCGCGAAGGGCTCCATTCCGCCGAGCAGACCGCTGCGGGCGATCACGGTGACGGTCGAGCCGAGTGCGGCGTAGGCGGTCGCCATCTCGACGGCGACGACGCCTCCACCGATGACGGCCAGGCTCTCGGGAAGCTCTTCTGCGCTCGTCGCCTCGCGGCTGGTCCACGGGGTGGCCTCGCGCAGGCCGTCGATGGGCGGGATGACGGCATCCGATCCGGTGCTGATGGCGACAGCATGCCGAGCTTTGAGCACGCGCTCCGCGCCGTCGGCATCCGTCACGGTCACCTCGCGCTCACCCGTGATGCGGCCGTGGCCGCGGGCCAGGTCGATGCCGGCCGACTCGAGCCACTTGACCTGACCGTCGTCCGACCAGTTGCTGGTGAACGAGTCGCGGCGGTCGAACACGGCACGCACATCGAGCTTTCCGGTCACCGCCTGCGAAGACCCGCCCACGTGTTGCGCGGCACGGAGCGCCTGCGCCGAACGCAGCAGCGCCTTCGAAGGCATGCACGCCCAGTAGGAGCACTCGCCTCCGACGAGCTCGCTCTCCACGATGATCGCGGTGAGTCCGCCCTGCACGGCTCGGTCGGCGACGTTCTCGCCCACCGGACCACCGCCCAACACGATCAGGTCATACTCGTCGGTCTTCTCCGCAGCGTTCATGCGTCGCACCTCTCCGTGAGCCGGTTACGTGGCCCAGTCTCGCTCATGAGCAACGCCGAGTCACGGGTGAGTTGTTCCCGGCGGCGTGGCGGGGAACGCCTGGGGCAGGTCATAGAGTGTGGTTCGTTGTTTGGATCGGCGGCGGAGGCCCCGCCCGCGCCACGATGTGGTCCAGCATTCTGGGCGAGGCCTTCCTCATCGCCGCCGCCTTGATGGCCTTCATCATCATCCGTGGAATCACACACGGCGTGATCCACCGTGCACAGCAGCAGTAGCCCGCAGGCGCCACCAACCCGATGCCTCACTCACTCCAATCTGAGCGTTGCAGGCTACCCCGGTCGAACGTCACCGGTTCCGCTGAGGTGACGTCGACGGATCTGCTGGGGGATCGCTCCGGGATCTACGCCGAGCTACGTTCACGGCAACGGTCGCCCGTACGAACCGAGCAGTTCCCGATAGTGGGGGTTCCTGAGTAGTTCGGGGTGGACGCTCTCAATTCGCTGGCGAACCTTAGTGAACATCCCCTCCGCCGCCCGCAGGAACTCGCTGACGGATCCCGCCGCCACGGTCTTCACATACTCAGCCATCGATGACGCGAAAGAAATCCATCAAAGAAAGTTTTGAACAATACCCGTCATCGCAAAAGCTAGCATGACGAGACCCACGAGTATGATTCCGGCGCCGACGACCCCCATCATAAACGGCGTCTGGCGGCCCGCCGAGGCCTGAGCGGCACGCTGACCGAACATCGCTTTTTGGTTCTTGTAGACCGCGTCGTTGAGCCGCCGACGATAGCGAATGGTAAGCATCCCTAAAACGACGGCCATCAACCCAAAGATCAAATTCGGGAGAATCGTGCCAGCATGAACGAAGTTCAAGTTCACCATCCCCATCCGACGTCTGCGCTGCATCCGAGAGCTGCGCCGACCGAGACGCCGCCACCCCCATATCCTAGTGGCCCGTTCTCTTGGATTCCGCCTGAGATGTAGCCACCCACCGGTCCCATGACCGCAGTGCAGCTTCCTCCCAAATAGAGCCCCCCTTCAGACTCAGTCGATGCTCCCGCTGAGACCGATACTCCCGCCTTCAGGCCGAAACCAAGTCCGACTCGGCCCGTACCGTCGTGACCAATTGAGAGGTTGAGACAGGCACCGGCGCAGGCTGAGACAGTGAGGTCTGCAGTTCCACCGTTTTCGGGCATCCATTGCCAGAGAGGTTGCTGCTTGGGCCCGGTGCGGGTTGGCTGTGACGGTGCGGCGGGCAGCGCGGCGAGCTGCGAGATGAGCGTGGGCGTGCCACTTGCCTTGGGGCGTGACTTACTAAACGGCAATCCGCCTCCTCCTAGCCACGTTAGAGGCTTGGTCCCTGACCGTTTCGCGGCTGTCGAGCCACCGTCGACTAGTGGAGCGATGGACCATTTCTTGCCGGTGAGGTCGTGTCCGTTGATGGGATCCGTAGGCCAGGAGTAGTCGTTCGCTCCACCGCCTTCGATGGGGTCGACTTGCAGGAACCTCCCGAGGGCGGGAACATACAACCGCACCCCCATCTCCACCACCAGCGCAGACCCTGCCGACTCCGCAGGCTTCAACGCCCCCTGATGCCACAGCGTGTTCCCCGCCACCTGCCCGGAGTCATCCGACGCAGTGGTGCCGATCGCGAACGTCACCGGGTCCACCGGCTGACCAAACGGATCCCACAACAACAACGCACTCGTCGTCACCCCGGTGCGGGTCACGAGACCGTGTCCACCCAACCCGGGGAACGACCACGTCACCACCCCGGCCTGGTTTGTCCACGACACCCCACCCGGCAACCCCAGACTCCTTGTCAACTCCGCACCCGACTTCTGACCCCACGCCGCATCACCACCCGCCGCATACAGGTAGCTCGTCGACACCGCGGGGGCATCACCAGTCGGGTCAATGGTGCGTGTGGCAATGCGTCCGGTCGCATCCCGCACGATCCGCACCGTCGTGCCATCGTCATACGTCGTCCCGATGTGCCGGTTGGCCGCGTCATACGAGAACTGCATGTCGCCCAGACGAACGGTGTTCCCCCGCACGTCATAGACAATCTCCGACGCCGCCAGACCATCCGCCACCGTCGTCGCACCCGGGATCGCCCCCGTCACCGACGACGACACCAACCGGTCCGCCCAGTCATAGCAATACGACGTCGACGTCGACACCGCAGCCTGACCCGGCGCCGTCCACACATCCGTCAGACCCGTCCGGTTCCCCGACATCCCCGCCGCCGCATTCGGACCACACCCACCCGACGACCCGAACCCATACGTGAACTCATGCCCGGGGATGCTCGCCGACACCAAACGCCCAGCCGTGTCATACCCGTACGTCGACGAATACGACGTCGACCCCATCGACGACTGCTGCTTCACCACACGCCCCGACTGCGACCGCACCACAGCATCCGACACGACCTGCCCGCCGACCAGCCACTCCTGACCGATCACGCGCTCCGCCACATCCCGACCCACACTGTTCAGCGCCGAACCGTCCGGATACGTGATCTGCTGCAGCCGCTGCAACGCGTCATACGTCACCGACGCGAGCTGCTGCCCGTCGACGGTAACCGTCTTCACCTTGCCGTCGGCGTCATACGTGTACGCCGTCACCGACGCTGCACCACCGGCCGGAGTCGTCGAGATCTGCATCACACGCCCGGAAGCCGGGTCGTATGTGGGCGTGGTCACCGTGCCCCACACATCCGTGTAACTCACGGTGCGTCCGAGCAGGTCTGTGACCGTCGTGATGGTCGAGTCATTCGGCGAACCCGCGACCGACACCCCGCTCGTGACGGTGGCGTATCCACCGTTCGTCACTCGAGCTTGCGCGGATTCCTAGACCGCAGAAACCGTCCGCACCCGCCGGCCGTCGGTGAACGCACGCGGGTAGGCCCGCCGGAGCGCGACCGCAACCAGCGTCGCGGCCACCACCTTGATCAGGTCTCCCGGCAGGAAGGCGAGACTCGACAGCGCGGTGGGTCCGAGCGGCACGCCGGTCACGAGCGCCTGCACAGGGATGCCGAATGCGTAGACGACGAGCACCCCGCCGACGAACGCGGCAGTCGCGGAACGCCACCACGTGAAGCGTCCCGTGCGCATGAGGAGCCCGATCACCACGACTCCGGCGATCCAGCCGACGAGGTACCCGGCACTCGGTCCGACGAACACGCCGAGGCCGCCACGACCACCCGCGAGAACCGGAAGTCCGACCGCGGCGAGCGCGAGCACCAGGACCACGGCGAGTGGCGCGAGACGCGGCCCCAGCACGAGTCCGGCGAGCATGACCCCCAGGGTCTGCGCCGTGATCGGCACACCGCTCGGAAGGGGCACGATCACCGTGCCGAGCACGACGATCAGTGCGGCGAAGACCGCGATGCGGCCGAGCGAGGCGCTCGTGTCGGTGGCGCGGGACGTGGTCATGAATCCTCCTGAACACCGTTCACCTGAACGGTGTTCATTAGAATAGGGACGCCACCCTTTCCGCGCAAACCCGCCCAGGAGTCCTCACGTCTCTCACCCCGACGCTGCGCCGCATCGCGGCCGACGACCCCGACCGCTGGGCGATCGTCGGCCGCGATGCCCGCGTGACGTACGGCGAGCTCTACACCCACTCATGCCGGATGTCGGCGGCCATCAGGCGTCTGCTCGCAACGGACACCGCTGCGGATCACCCGAGCAGGCTCGCGGATCTGCCCCCGGTGGTCGCCATCTGCCTGTCCGCCACATTCGACACGGCGCGCGCCGTCGTCGCGGTGGAGGCGGGCGACCGCATCGTCACCATCGTCGACGCGCAGTGGCCCGTCGCTCTGCAGATGCAGTCGATCGTCACATCCGGGACGGCTGCCGTCATCACGGATGTTCCTCACCTCCGGCACGCTCTGCGCGCGAGCGGGTGGCCCGGTCTGGTCTTCGACCTCGCCGACCTGCTGGACGACGGATCATCCGCGCCCGGGGCACCGACCGACGACGCTCCGACCGACGGCCCTCCGATCGACACCCCGTTCCTGCTGCTGACGTCATCCGGTACGACGGGCGCGCCGAAGGCGTTCCTCAAGACGCGGTCGCAGTATGCGGCGAACATCGAGGTGTCCCGCGAGCACTTGGGCGCGCACGATGGCGTCACGACCTTCGCGCCCGGCCCGATGTCGTACAGCCTGACCCTGTACACACTGTTCGAGGTACTCGCCACGGGTGGTCAGCTGCACGTCGCCGACGGCCTGGACGAGCTGTGGCTCTCCTCCCGCGTGCACGACGAGCGCATCACGCGCCTCGTCACGATCCCCGCGGCGGTGACGACACTCGTCGACGCAGCCCTCCGCCATCCGGGACGGTACGACGGCATCGAGCTCATCGTCACGGGAGGGGCGGCGCTCTCCGCATCGACGCGAGCCGACGTCGCCGAGGCGCTCCCCCATGCCCGGAGCATCGGCTACTTCGGCACCGGCGAACTCGGCTTCATCGGCGACGATCGCGCCGGCGACGAAGCCATCCGGCTCTACCCGCAGGTCGAGGCCTGCGTCCGTGGCGATGACGGCGACGACCTGGCTCCCGGCGAGCTCGGCAGTCTCTGGGTGCGCTCACCCTCCTGCTCGACCGACTACCTGCCGAAGACGAGCACGACATCGTTGACGGACGCTGACGGCTGGGCGAGCGTGCACGATCAAGGGCGACTGCTCGGCCGGGACTTCACGTTCGTCGGCCGAAGAGGCGACGTCGTCACCACGGGCGGACACACCGTCGCGCTCGACGAGGTCGCCCGCGCGTTCGAAGGGATGCCGGGCCTCAGCGCCTGTTGCGCGATCACCGAGAGCGATGAGCGTCTCGGCACGCGTATCGCGCTGGTCACCGAAGGCGTCGCCCCACCCGCCGCGGACCTGCGCCGGTGGGCGAAACAGCATCTCGCCTCGGCATCCGTTCCGCGCCGCTGGTACGCACTGTCGGAGTTTCCGCGGACCGTCGGTGGGAAGATCCGTCGCGCCGCCGTCGCGGATCTCGTGGCGCTCGGGAAGGGGCGAGCATGAACGGCAGGCGATCCGTGGTCATCACCGGTGTCGGCGCGGTCACACCGAGCGGACTGACGGTGCCGGCGTCGTGGGCGTCTGTGCGCGCGGGACGAAGCGGCATCACCCGCCTCCCTCCGGAGATCTCCGGCTCGCGCCCTGTGCACGTCGGCGGAGTGGTGCGCGGCTTCACCACCCCGGTTGATCTGGCGGCATCGCTCGCCCGGCACCTCACACCGATGCAGCAGTGGGCGATCACCGCCGCCGATGAAGCACTCGCCGACGCGGGCGTCCACGGGCAGCCGTGGCAGACGGATGTCGCACAGGTGATCGTCGCCACAGGATCCGGGCCCGTGGAGGCGACAGTCCAGGCGGCGGATGCACTGCGAGAGCACGGACCTCGCCGGGTGCCGCCAGGGCTCACCGCCTACGGAACGGCGGATGCGATCGCCGGCGTGCTCAGCAGACGGTACGCATTCCTCGGTCAGACCCACGCGGTCGCCGCGGCCTGCGCGAGTGGAGCGGTCGCGATCGGGGAGGCCCTTCGACGGATCCGCCACGGCTACGCCGACACCGTGCTGGTCGTCGGGATGGAGGATTGCCTCGGCCCGCTGCATCTCGCGGCGCACGCGAACCTCCGCTCGGTCGCGACGGGCTTCGGCGACGACCCCTCGTCGGCCTCACGCCCCTTCGACCGCGCCCGCACGGGCTTCGTCATGGCGCAGGGCGCGGCCGCCGTACTGGTGGAATCCGCCGATGCCGCACGGGAGCGCGGCATTCGGCCCCTCGCGACGATCGCCGGATTCGGCGCGACCAGCGACGCACATCACGCCACCGCGCCCGACCCTGCCGCCGCGGGGGCGACGAGGGCGATCAACGCCTGCCTCGCGGACGCCGATGTCGACGCCGCCGAGATCGACCACGTGAACACGCACGGCACGGGCACCGTCCTGGGCGATGAGGCCGAGCTGGTCGCGCTCACGCAGGCGCTCGGCCGGAGAGCATCGTCCGTTCCCCTCACCGCGACCAAGTCGACGACCGGACATCTGCTCGGTGCGGCCGGCGTCGTCGAGGCCGTCATCATCGCGATGACGCTCCGCGATCAGGTGCTGCCCCCGACGATGAATCTGTCGCATCCGTGTGCCGACGACTGGGACTTCGTACGCGACAGGGAACGACCGCATCCGGTCCGCACCGTGCTGTCGACCTCGTTCGGCTTCGGCGGCCACAACGCGGCGCTGCTGCTCACCGCGAGCGAATGAATCACGCCGAGGTCAGCGCACCGGCAGGAAGTGCGTCGGGGTCGGAACCTGCGCCTCGTGACGGATACCGAGGGGCGCGCCCGTGCGCTCGTCGAGGTCGATCAGCGTGATCGTGTCGGAGCGCTGCCCCGCGACGAGCATCTTGCCCTCGTGGACCAGATGATGCCGCGGCCAGTCGACACCGGAATCGGCGAGCGCCACGGATTCCAGAGACTCGCCGCCACCCCGCACCCGCAGCGCGGCGATGGTGTTGCTGCCGCGCAGAGCCGTGTAGAGGAACTGTCCGTCGCGCGTACGTGCGAGTTCTGCCGGGAAGTCCGTCCCCACCTCGGCGATCGGGCTCGTCAGGGTCACCGACACGACACTCCAGGTGCCGTCTGCCGCGCGCGCGAGGGTGAAGACCTCGCAGGAGTACTCGGTGACCACATGGAGGTGTCCGCTGGGGTGCAGGACCATGTGCCGCGGTCCGGTGCCGAGCGGGAGCACGACCTCGTGGTCGAGCACGAGCCCACTGCCGCTCTGCCGCCAGAACCGCACGAGGTCGAAGCCGAGGTCGGTCGCGGCGACGCGTCCGTCGGGCAGGAAGACGGCAGCGTGCGCGTGGGAGACGCGGTCGCCGCCCACCCCGTACGGGTCGATCGCGGCGACGCCGTCGCCGGGCGGAGTCGCAGCGGCAGCATCCGGGTCGGCGTCACCGAACAGTGCTGCGCGGAGCGCCGCCGCGGCATCCGGCTTCGGAGGCACGATACGGCCTTCCGCATCCAGGTCGAACCGCACCACGCGACCGTCGCCGTAGCAGCTGGCGATCAGGGCCGAACCGTTCGGCGCCACCGCGACGTGGCAGACGTACTGGCCGACCGGCGCGGGCGCACCCAGCGGCGCAAGGGCGGCCTCCCCCGCGCGTGAGAAGGCCTGCACCGCGGAGTCGCCCTCGAGTGCCGCGTAGACGACATCGAGGGTCGGATGCTGCGCCAGCCACGACGGCGACGGCGTCTCGACCACGGCACCGCGGTAGGCGAGAGTCGAGGCCTCGCGGCCCTCATCCCCCGCGAGCAGGCCGATGCCGTCGGCCGAGCCGTCCATCGCGGCACCGTAGCCGCCCAGCCAGAAGCGCGTCACGGGCGCGGGTCAGTCGAGCAGACCGTGGCGGACGATGACCTGGTCGCGCTCCGGGCCGACGCCGATCACCGAGATGCGCGTGTTGCTCATCTTCTCGAGCGCCAGCACATAGTCCTGCGCGTTCTGCGGCAGGTCCTCGAAGGTGCGCGCGACCGAGATGTCCTCGTTCCAGCCGGGGAAGTACTCCAGGATCGGCTTCGCGTGGTGGAAGTCGGTCTGGTTGACCGGCACCTCGTCGAAGCGTTCGCCATCGACGTCGTAGGCGACGCACACCGGGATCTGCTCGAGACCCGTGAGGATGTCGAGCTTGGTGAGCACCAGGTCGGTGATGCCGTTGATGCGCGTCGCGTAGCGCGTGATGGGAGCGTCGTACCAGCCCACCCGGCGCGGACGGCCGGTGGTGGTGCCGAACTCGAAGCCCTGCTTGCGCAGCCACTCGCCCTGCTCGTCGAAGAGCTCGGTCGGGAACGGACCCGAGCCGACGCGAGTCGTGTAGGCCTTGACGATGCCGACGATGCGGTCGAGCGCACCAGGCCCGACGCCCGCACCCGTCGCAGCTCCTCCGGCAGTCGCCGAAGACGAGGTGACGAACGGGTATGTGCCGTGATCGATGTCGAGCATCGTGGCCTGGCCGCCCTCGAACACGACGACCTCGCCGCGTTCCAGAGCCTGGGCGATGAGGTAGCCGGTGTCGGCGACCATGGGCCGCAGCCGCTCGGCGTACGACAGCAGGTCTTCGACGACCTCGTCGGCGGTGATCGCGCGGCGGTTGAAGATCTTCACCAGCAGGTGGTTCTTCTGGTCGAGGGCGCCCTCGACCTTCTGGCGCAGGATGTTCTCGTCGAACAGGTCCTGCACACGGATGCCCACACGGTTGATCTTGTCGGCGTATGCCGGGCCGATGCCGCGACCGGTCGTGCCGATCATGCGCTTGCCGAGGAATCGCTCGGTGACCTTGTCGAGCGTGCGATGGTACTGCGTGATGATGTGCGCGTTGGCGCTGACCTTGAGTCGCGAGACATCGATGCCACGAGCGGCGAGCGCCTCGAGCTCGAAGAACAGCACTTCGAGGTCGACCACGACGCCGTTGCCGATGACGGGCGTCACGCCCGGAGACAGGATGCCGGAGGGCAGCAGGTGCAGCGCGTACTTCTCATCACCGACGACGACGGTGTGTCCGGCGTTGTTGCCGCCGTTGAACTTCACCACCCAGTCGGTGCGCTCACCGAGAAGATCGGTGGCCTTGCCCTTTCCTTCGTCGCCCCACTGCACGCCGACGATAACGATTCCTGGCATGGGTAACCCCCTGGCTTTCGCCGGGTTTGCACCGGCCGATGAGCTGGCCCTCTTCGGGCGGTCCCATCCTATCGGGAGGGCTTCGGTGCCCCTTTCGGGGGAGCGTCGGGGGCGGTCAGAACACGTACAGCTGGCCGAGGATCAGGATGACCACGAAGAACGCGACGGCGATCGCGCCGATGATCGTGAGGGTTCGCGCCGAGAGCTTCGCGACACCCCACCCCACGAGGAAGGGAAGGGCGAGGAGCATGATCGCGACGATCCACCAGAACGCCGTATAGCCGCCGACGGTCGCCTCCGACAGTCGGCCTCCGAACAGCTGCTGGGACATCGGATGGGTCGCGAAGCGCACCGCCGCGCTGATCGGGACACCGACGAAGACGAACACGATGAGTCCGATCAGCGCGCCCCACAGCGCCGGGCTGCCACCGCCGCTCAGCACCCCTCCGTGAAGTTCGGGCTGATGCTGCCGCTGGTTCTTGTGCTCCGTCATGGCACAGGAGCATATCCGTCTGGATGCACGCAGGGTGGTCGATTCCCCACTCTTCGCCGGCGCGGGCACAGAAGTCACCCGGGTGGAAGCACCAGGGATTGCATGTTTCGCCCCATCATCGACGGCCCACACGCAAGGCGATGTGGGTTCGCGCCTCGGCGGCAGTGCGGACGAATCGGTCGATGCCCTCCGGGTGCGCATCGCTGACGTTCAGCAGCACGTGGAACGGGATGGGCGGACGCGCATAGATCTCGGGGCTGTCCACGGCTGCAGACCAGGATTCTCCGGCCGAATGGAGCGTGCGCAAGAACGCTTCGACATCAAGGGGATCGTCGACGAGAACCTCTTCCGCGCGCTCGACGACGAGCACGTAGGCCTTGGCCGGCAGCCACTCGTCCAGAGATCCGAGGCAGTCGCTCAGCGCCGACCAGTTCTCCCCGAATCCGTCGAAGAACTGGAGCGCGGCTCCGAACTCGTTCATCAGTCCTTCGTAAGAACGCATCTTCCACCCGCGGAGCGTCCGCACACACGCGTCATCCAGCTCGGCCGTTATGTAGAACGACGATGGAATCCACTTCTCGCGCCCCTGCTCGCCGTGTCCGACGTACACCCACGGACCTTCCGTCGCCCAGAGGAAGCCCCTCGCGGTCGACGTCGGGCCGACCTCTCCCCCTTCGAGCGTCATCGCCGCCCCTCGGCGGCTCGGTTCCGTGCGTTGGCCTCGATCTCTCGCACCCGCGCGTAGTGCGCCTCGATGCGCAGGGCTTGCGGTGATTCGGGGGCGGGATACCTCAGAGACGCCGGCATGACCGCGGCCGCCTCGGCGCACCGCCCGTCGCCTGCGGGATCGAGCACCCCTCGGAAGCCGGCGGGGATCCACGGATCGCCGCTCAACCGAAGGAGCTCCTCCGCCTCGGCCGGGTGCTCCGTCCAGCGGTGCAGAGTCCCCTGGCCGTTGGCCTTCGTGCGGATGGGATCGAGATGCGGAGCGACCATCTCGGCGTATTCCGGCTCGAACCAGGTCATCCATTGCGGCGCAGTCGGCAATCCGCTCCACGGGTCTTCGAGCTTGACGTCCATGAGCGGGTGGGCGGTTCCGTACCGATTCGTATTGACCTCGGCGAACGCGAAGAAGGCCCCGGTCCGTTCGGCGAGTGCGACGAAGAACGGCTCGATGGCGTCAAGAGCTTTGAGCTTCTCGAGCCGATCGAGCTCGAACTTCAGTCGGATCGATTGAGTTCGGCGCTCCAGGTCGTTCGTCCAGCCGTCGATGGTCCCGTGCTCGATCGGCTTGCCCGCGAGGATGAGATCGCCGAGGTAGCAGTTTGCGCGGTACATCGCGTCAAACGTCGCATCGTCGTCGCGGGGAAACCTCCCCTGAAACGGTTCGTGCGTGCCGAATCGCGACGGCACCCCTGGTCTGAAGAACTCGCGCGCCGTGCGGAGGTAGATCGCGGCGAGATCCTTATCGTGTGTGTCATCGAGCAGTCGGTACCAGCGCAGATGCAGGAAGCGGGGGCGCTGCGGCTGCGGTTCCGGCTGCGGTTCCGGCTGCGGCTCGTAGGTCTGCGGGTCGATCACCGTGCCGTCGACGCGCTCCGCCAACCGTGCGGCGAAGGCCGACGCCGTCGCCAGCTTCGTCCCGTCGAGGCTGAACGAGAACCCCGCTCCCGACGTGACGTCGTACGACACGTGGATGCTGTAGAGCACCGTCGCATCCGCGACCTCGGTCCACTCCGCCGGGATATCCTCCGGCTCCACACGATCGGGGCCGTCGAGCTCGAACGCCATCTCGCGGGTGCGCTTATCGACGATCGACGAGATCGTCTGCGATCGCCGATCGACCTTAGCCTTCAGCCCGCGCAGTGACGAAACCACTTTTGCCAGGTCCCTCGCCGTCAACGAGACCTTCCCGTACACCTCGAGGTCGTATGACACCTATCCCGCCTTTCGACTCGTCTGTCTCGTCCTGCCGGAAGCGCTCCACACGCTCCGATCGCAGGCCCTGTCACTCCCCCGCGGAGAGCGACAGGGCCTACGAAGAGAGCAGAGGCACGCCGTCCGAGGAGCCTCCTACGGTGCGGTCACCCAAGGCTCGCCGAAGACCCATGCGGTGTCAGGGATGTAGTTGGCGGCGTCGTCGCCGTTCGGCACTCCCGCACTGAACGTCGCACCACCATAGACGAGACCGTTCTGGTGCATGCGAAGCTTGCGCCACGGATCACGGGCGGCCGGGAAAGAGAGTCCCACGCCGAATTCCGCGTCCTCTGCGCACCAGGTCGCGTTACGGCTGCTGGTCGCAGAAGGCGTGGCCAAGACGATGTAGCCATCCGTCGTCGTGGAGATGTTCAAGTACTTCCCGGGAGATGCGACCGACTCGAAGCTGTAGCACTGTGGATCCACCAGCCCCTGCACTACCCGGAACGTCGCTGCTTGACGCTGAGCGAGCGGTGAGGAGGCAGTGACGTTGCCGACGGATGCTTGCGCCGCGGCAGGCACGGCCGTCAAGGACTTCCCACCGACGACGGTGCGCAGCGAAACGTAACTGCCGATCGTCGCGACGTCGGAACGCATCTTGGTGACGTTCTTGTACGTCCATCGTTCGACGCTCGCGCCCGTGGCGGCCCTCAAGGTGAGAGTCGTCGAGGTCGGCGCTGTGAGCACCTTGCCGGAGGCGACGTTGACGATGCTCACTCCGCCCGAGGGCTGGTCGGCGAATGTCCACTGCTGACGGGTGTCAGTCGTAGCACACGCAGCCTGCACGACCCCGCTGCCCGCAGCATCCGAACTCGCGGCGCACATGGGGTGATGCGCGTAATTGCGCAGGCCGAAGACGGTCGGTGAGACCTCGATCAGTTCCCAACGACGCATCTGGGGGTTCAGGGTGCAGCCCACGGGAGCCAGGACAGCCCCGGCGTTCGGACTCGACGCCGCGCTCTTCGTCGAGAAGCATGTGCCTGGTTGGCCGATGCTCTCGATCTCGAAGACCTGACCTCCTGCGAACGTGGGCGCGGCCCAGGGCTCGCCGATGACCCACGCGGTATCGGGAACGTAGCCGGCCTGATCATCGCCGTTGGGCACGCCCGCATTGAAGCTGGCGCCGCCGTAGACGAGACCGTTCTTGTGTGAACGCAGCATCCGCCAGGAATCGCGAGCCGCGGGGAACGAGAAGCCGACTCCGTGCGCCGCATCCTGCGCACACCAGGTCGCGTTGCGCGTACTGGTGGGAGAAGGCGCGACCAGCACGATGTTTCCGTCTGCCGTCGTGGAGATGTTCAGGAACTTGCCCGGCGAGGCGATCGACTCGAAGCTGACGCACTGCGGATCGATCAGACCCTTCACGACCCGGAATGTCGATTCCTGGCGCAACGCGAGAGGTGACGTCGCGACGACATCCTTGACGTTCGCCTGGGCGGTGGTGGTCGCGGTGAGGGACTTGCCTCCGACGGCCGTGCGCAACGATACGTAGCTTCCCACGGTGGCAGCGTCGTAACGCATCTTCGCGACGTTCGTGTACTTCCATCGATCGACGTTCGCGCCGGAATCCGTCTTCAGCGTGATGGCCGTCGTCGCGGGCGCTGCGAGAACCTTGCCGGACGCGATGTTCACGACACTCACCGTGCCGGCGGCCTGCTCGCGGAACGTCCACTGCTGCTTCGGATCGGCGGGCGCGCAGGCGGCCTGCACGAGGGCGCTGCCGGCGGCATCCGAACTCGCGGCACACATCGCGCGGTCGACGTAGTTGCGCAGGGCGAAGACGGTCGGAGTGACCTCTACGAGCTCCCACCGACGCATCTGGCCGATGAGCGTGCAGCTCGACGGAATCACCACAGGTCCCGCTGAAGAGTTCGACGCTGCGTTCTTGGTCGACATGCACGCGCCCGCCTGAGCGATGCTCTCGATCTCCAGCACCTGACCGGCGCTGATTCCGGCGAGCTTCCGGCCGTTCTCGATCGTCGCGGTGACCCAGGGTGCGATGACATCGCCGCGGGTCGCCGTGACCGACCCGGTTCCGGCGGGGATGCCGGAGCCGTAGCAGCCAGCCTGTGATGCCTGCGACGCGACAGCGACGAGTGTCTTCGTGCCGTTGATGTCGCGGACGCCGGGGGCGCCGCCGTCACCGAGACAGAGCGAAGCACCGGAGGCTGCGGTGGTCACCGTGGCCGTGTTGACGGACGTGACCGGGTAGGTGTTCGTCCGAGAGGTGAGCGGGACCCAGACGTTGTTCGTGCGGCCGAAGCCCGTGAACGCGATGTCCTGGCCTGCGACCGGAGCGGCCGTCGCGACCGGCATCGGGGTGATGTCATCGACAGGTGCCTCCAGCTTCGCCAGCACCACGTCCTGACCGTTGCCCGCCGGCTCCACGTGCGTGACCTTCACACCCAGATCTCCGGTGCCGCTCATCGTCTTGTCGTTCGCGACATCCGGGCCGAACAACACCCTCGCCGGAGCGGCCGGAGCACCCGCGACAAGCGTTGCCGGGTCGGCCGCGAAACAGCTCGCCGCGGTCAGCACCCACGAGCGGTCCACCAACGTGCCCGTGCACGAGCCCAGACCCGTGCGGATCTTCGTGACAGCGGTCCGCGGATGCGTGGCCGTCGTCGCCGGCACATCCGTCGACACCGCATCAACCTCGATCGCCACGACCGTCGACTGCCCCGTCTGATTCTGGTCGACCGTGCGACGCCCACCCGCCGGAACCGGGATCGCCGTCTCCGGACCACCCGCGACCGAATACGTGACATCCATCGGCTGCTTACCGGCCTTCACACCGAACGATGCCGCGATCTCCAGGTTCAACACGGCCGGACGGAACACCGTCTCGAAACACACCTTCGCCTTCTTGCCCGCGTTCTCGAACTCCACCTCGATCAGCCCGGCCGCGACCGGAACCGGGACCGGACACGTCACCACCCGCAACCCGCCGTTGCCGTCCTTCAGAACGATGCCCGCGGCCGCACCCACCGACGCCCCATCCGGATACGCCCCCGACTCCACCAGGAACCCCGGAGCATCATCCGCCACCGCCGACGACACAGGAACCGACACGAGCAACGCCGACACCAACGCGGACGCGATACCGACCGCGCCGATGCGCGCACGGCGGCGAGACTTCGAGGGGAGCATTGAGGGCCTTTCTAGAGGTGATGAGGTCGGTGGCTCGGCGGGGGCTGGACGAGGTGTTCCCGTTAAGGCACTGTCACCCAGGGCGCGCCGATCGTCCATGCGACATCGGGGATGTAGTTCTGCGTGTCATCCGCGTTCGGAATGCCCGCCCACCACGAGGCTCCGCCGTAGACGAGGCCGTTCTTGTAGCTGCGCATCACGCGCCAGGAGTCGCCCGAGATGCTGAAGGTGAGTCCCTTCCCGAACGCGGCGTCCTCGGCGCACCACGTCGCCCGGTACGGAACGGTGGGAGCACTCAGGATGACATTGCCCCCGATGTTCATGTACAGGTACTGCCCCGGCGCCGAGAGCGACTCGAAGCTGTAGCACTGCGGGTTCGCGAGGCCTTGGACCACCCGGAACGTCGCGTCCTTCCGTGCATTCGACGTCGATGCCTCGGTGACCATCGGGATCGTGGCCTGCGCGCCGCCCACGGTCGCGGAGAGGGACTTCCCGGTCTCGGCGGTGCGGAGCGAGATGAGGCTGCCCACCGGGGCGATGTCGTACTGCATCTTGGTCGCATTGCGATAGCGCCACTGCTGCTGCGGCGACGCGGCCACGGGCGCAGCGAGCGCCACCGTGCTCGCTGTCGGCGCGGCGAGTGCCTTGCCGGACCCGGCGTTCACGATCGAGACCGCCCCGGAGGGAAGCGTGGTGAACGACCACCGCTGCTTGGCATCGGTCAGATCGCACGAAGCCTGCACGACAGCGCTGCCGGCCGCGTCAGCGCTGCCGAGACACAATGATCGCGTGACGGTGTTGCGCAGCGCGAAGGCTCCAGCACCCGACTCGATCAGCTCCCACTGACGCACCTGCCAGACCTCGGAGCAGCCGACGGCACCGATGACGGCACCAGCGACAGCGCTGCGCTCCTTCGCCGTCAAGCACTTGCCGCCCTGTGCGACGCTCTCGAGCTCCAGCACCTGCGCAGCGGCTAGCGTCGGCGGAGCCCAGGCCTCGCCGATCGTCCATGCGGTGTCGGGGACGAAGTTCTGCGAGTCGTCGGCGATCGGGATCCCGGCGTACCAGGACGCTCCGCCGTAGACGAGGCCGTTCGAGTGGCTGCGCATCACGCGCCACGAGTCCGTCGCCGTCGAGAATGTGATGCCCTGACCGAACGCGGCATCCTCCGCGCACCACGTCGCGCGGTACGGAACCGCAGGCGGCGTCAAGGTGACGAGGCCGCCCATGTTCATGTAGATGTACTGACCAGGGACCGTGATCGACTCGAAGCTGTAGCACTGGGCATCTGCCAGCCCCGCGACGACCCGGAAAGTCGATGCCGCGCGGGTGGCCAGTGGGGAGGTCGCGACGACATCGTTCACCGTCGCCTGCGCCGAAGCAGCGCCAGCGACCAGGGACTTCCCGCCGACAGCGGTCCGCAGCGAGACGTAGCTTCCGATGGTCGCGACGTCGTAGCGCATCTTGGTGACGTTGCGGTACTTCCACCGATCGGCGTTCGCCCCGGTGTCCGCCCGCAGCGAGAGCGTCGTCGCCGACGGTGCGGAGAGGACATTTCCCGACGCGGCGTTGACGATGCTCACGGCGCCGGCGCGCTGCTCCCGGAAGGTCCACTGCTGCTTCTTGTCGGTCGTGGCGCACACGGCCTGCACGACGCCGGTACCCGCTGCATCGGCCGCGATGCACTTGTCGCGGTTCACATAGTTGCGAAGGGCGAAGACGGTCGGGGTGACCTCCACCAGCTCCCAACGGCGCTGCTGCCAGACCTCGGTGCAGCCCACGCCGACGACGACGTTGCCCACACCGGTGTTCCGGTCCTTGGTCGTCACGCAGGCACCGGCCTGAGCGATGCTCTCGATCTCCAGCACCTGACCGGCGCTGATTCCGGCGAGCTTCCGGCCGTTCTCGATCGTCGCGGTGACCCAGGGTGCGATGACATCGCCGCGGGTCGCCGTGACCGACCCGGTTCCGGCGGGGATGCCGGAGCCGTAGCAGCCAGCCTGTGATGCCTGCGACGCGACAGCGACGAGTGTCTTCGTGCCGTTGATGTCGCGGACGCCGGGGGCGCCGCCGTCACCGAGACAGAGCGAAGCACCGGAGGCTGCGGTGGTCACTGTGGCCGTGTTGACGGACGTGACCGGGTAGGTGTTCGTGCGAGAGGTGAGCGGGACCCAGACGTTGTTCGTGCGGCCGAAGCCGGTGAAGGCGATGTCTTGGGCTGCGACCGGAGCGGTCGTCGCGACCGGCATCGGGGTGATGTCATCGACAGGTGCCTCCAGCTTCGCCAGGACCACGTCCTGGCCGTTGCCCGCCGGCTCCACGTGAGTGATCTTCACACCCAGATCTCCGGTGCCGCTCATCGTCTTGTCATTCGCAACATCGGGGCCGAACAGCGCACGCGCCGGGGCCGCCGGAACACCCGCGACAAGCGTTGCCGGGTCGGCCGCGAAACAGCTCGCCGCGGTCAGCACCCACGACCGGTCCACCAACGTGCCCGTGCACGAGCCCAGGCCCGTGCGGATCTTCGTGATCGCCGTCCGCGGGTGGGTGGTGGTGGTCGCAGGGACGTCGGTAGACACCGCGTTCACCTCGATCACCACGACCGTCGACTGCCCCGTCTGATTCTGGTCGACCGTGCGACGTCCGTTGGCCGGCACCGGGATCTCCGTCTCCGGGCCACCCGCGACCGAGTACGTGACATCCATCGGCTGCGCGCCGGCCTTGACCCCGAACGATGCCGCGATCTCCAGATTCAGCACCGCCGGACGGAACACGGCCTCGAAACACACCTTCGCCTTCTTGCCGGCCTTCTGATACTCCACCTCGACTTGCCCGGTCCCCGCCGCGCACGTGACGACACGCAGACCACCGTTGCCGTCCTTCAGAACGATGCCCGCGGCCGCACCCACCGACGCCCCATCCGGATACGCCCCGGACTCCACGAGATACCCGGCAGCGTCGTCCGCCACCGCAGAACTCACGGGGACCGACACGAGCAACGCCGACACCAACGCCGCCGCCACCCCCACAGCCGTGATGCGGCCCCGACGGGGAGAATTCAACGAAAACATGCAATGCCTTTCAAGGAATGTGAGTGCGCGAGACGGGGCTCAGCTGAACAGCCGGAGCGAGGTCCACCCGTTGCCGACACGGGTTGAGGCGCCGAACCCGGAGATGCCGAGCCCGGGATACAGATACAGACCGCCGTCACCAACCCGGCCGAAGAGGTCGGCCTTGCCATCCGCGCCGTAGTCGACGCCGCCGGTGATGGCCGTGATGTTGTTCCAGCCATTGCCGACCTGCGGACCACCGGTGAGCGTCACGTTGTTGCCAGGGTAGATGCGAAGGTCCCCGGTCGTCGTCGTGGCGAGGATGTCGCCCTTGCCGTCACCGGTCCAGTCGCCGGCGAGGACCCGAGAGATCCCACCCCAGTCATGGCCGATCTTCATCTTGGCGCCGAAGGTTCCGTTCCCGTTGCCGGGGTAGGCGTAGAGGTGGCCGTCGGACTCACGGGCGACGAGATCGGCCTTCTTGTCTCCATTGAAGTCGATGCCACCCGTGATCAGGCCCTTCGCATCCCATCCGCGGGCAGCCAGCGCCTTCGTCGGGAAGCCCAGCGCACCATCACCCTGGTAGTACCAGAGCGTGCCGTCGGTGTTGACGACCATCATGTCGCCCTTGCCGTCCCCGTTGTAGTCGCCGTGGATGAGGGTCTTGGCCGAAGCCCACCCTGCGCTGACGGAGGTCTGGGTCGTCCATCCACCGCTGCCGTTGCCGTGGTAGATGTAGAGCGCATTAGAAGAGGTGATGCCGATCACGTCGGCCTTGCCATCGCTGTTCAGATCGAACGAGGGCTTGGCCGGTGTGAGCGGCACGCCGTGGTACTCGAAGTGGTTGTGCGTGCAGTCCTCTTCGGTCTGCGCCCAGCCGTTCGGAACCGTGAGCGCCGGGCGGCACGCGACCTGACCGATGCCCGCCGGCGCCGGCAGCGCGGTGAACATGGCGGTCGCCAGAGCCTGGTCCTGCGCGGTGTTGCCGGTCGCCGCGACGCCGTTCACGACGCTGATGTCGACGGCGTGACCGCCATTGTTCTTCGCGTGGTAGCTCGTGGCCGACGGAGTCGCCGTGGTGCAGTACTCGTTGAGGGACGAGATCGTGATCGTGAAGTTCTGATCCACGACGACCTTCTTCAGTGCGGAGAGGATGACGGGGTCGATCGTGCAGTCACGAACCTGTCCGCCGATCAGGTGGCCGCGCTTGAAGCCGTTGGCGTACGCCTGGATCTGGGCGAGCGCCTCGGTTCCGCTCACGCGGCCGGTGGCCACGATCTGCTGCGCAAGGGTCTGATCCGCAGCGGCGACCGGGGTCGTGTCGAGCCCCTTCTGGACCGTGGCGGCCACCCATCCGGCGATGATGTCGCCGCGTGTCGCGATGGTCGAAGCGGTGCCTGCGGGGAGGCCGGAGCCGTAGCAACCGGTCTGCGTCGACTGGGAGGCGACAGCGACGAGCGTGTCGGTTCCATCGACGTTGCGGACGCCGGGGGCGCCGCCGTCGCCGAGGCAGAGCGAAGCGCCGGACGCTGCGGCCGTCAGCGTGGCCGAGTTGACCGCCGTGACCGGGTAGGTGTTCGTGCGGCTGGCGAGGGGAACCCAGACGTTGTTCGTGCGGCCGAAGCCTGTGAACGCCACGTCTTGACCCGCAGCAGGTGCCGATGTCGCGATCGGCATCGGCACGATGTCGTCGACGAGGGTCTCGAGCTTCGCCAGGACCGCGTCCTGACCGTTACCGGCCGGCTCCAGGTGCGTGACCTTTACACCCAGATCGCCGGTACCACTCACGACCTTGTCATTCGCGACATCCGGACCGAACAGCACCCGCGCCGGAGCGGCCGGAACACCCGCGACCAACGTCGCCGGGTCGGCCGCGAAGCAGCTCGCCGCCGTCAGCACCCACGACCGGTCCACCAACGTGCCCGTGCACGAGCCCAGACCCGTGCGGATCTTCGTGACAGCGGTCCGCGGATGCGTGGCCGTCGTCGCCGGCACATCCGTCGACACCGCATCAACCTCGATCGCCACGACCGTCGACTGCCCCGTCTGATTCTGGTCGACCGTGCGACGCCCACCCGCCGGAACCGGGATCGCCGTCTCCGGACCACCCGCGACCGAATACGTGACATCCATCGGCTGCTTACCGGCCTTCACACCGAACGATGCCGCGATCTCCAGATTCAACACCGCCGGACGGAACACCGTCTCGAAACACACCTTCGCCTTCTTGCCCGCGTTCTCGAACTCCACCTCGATCAGCCCGGCCGCGACCGGAACCGGGACCGGACACGTCACCACCCGCAACCCGCCGTTGCCGTCCTTCAGAACGATCCCATTCGCCGCCCCCACCGACGCCCCATCCGGATACGCCCCCGACTCCACCAGGAACCCCGGAGCATCATCCGCCACCGCAGACGACACAGGAACCGACACGAGCAACGCCGACACCAACACGGCGGAAATGCCGACCGCGCCGATGCGCGCGCGACGGCGAGACTTCAACGAGAACATGCAATACCTTTCAAGAGACCTGGGAGCCGGCTCTGCGAGCCGGTACGACGTTCGGGCGAAGATGGTGCGACCTTGTCGCTCGGGAACGAGGCGAGAGCCTCGGTGACTCGCTGGTCATAGCGCATTCAATTGCGTGGGCATGGTGGCGGCAGGGCCGAGCACTTTGCGATGGTTCTGCGGATCGGCGGGAGCAAGCAGGTCGCTAGGCAGCCATGTGTCGCGCCCGACGATGACGTCTAGCTCTTCACCGGAGCTTGGTTCGTCCGTCCATCGATGCGATATTCCGCGCGCATGCCTCGTCGTGACACCCGCCGTGAGGTGTGGGAGAACCATGTCTTCGTATCCGCCGGAGTACCAGGTCAGCCATTGAGGACGTTCGGGGAGACCACTCCATGCGCCTACGTGGTGCGGTGAGCTGGCGGTCTTGAGTGGAGTTGCATTGACCTCTGCAAATGCGAAGTAGCTACCTGTCCTTTCTGCGACCGCGACGAGGAATCGCTCGACGTCATCAGTCCTTCCCATGCGTTGGAGCGCGGCAAGATCGAAAGTGACCCACAGCTGTTGGTACCTCAGGTAGAAACTTTGAGACCACGCCGTGATCCTCCCCCAGCGCAAGCTCTTTCCCTTGAAAAGGAGCTCTTTCGCCAGGCACTTGTCTCTGTACATCTGGCCGAACTCGGCATCGTTCACTCCGTTGTCGGCAAGGCTGCCCTGCAGGGGCTCGTGCGTCCCGAACCGCGTCGGCACGGCGGGAGGAAACTCCTCTCTCGCCGTGGCGAGGTAGTCGGATGCCAACTCCTTTCCACCGTCATTGGGGCGGAACCAACTCAGGTGAAGATGCAGCTTCTGCGTCGACCGTGCGGCGCGTCGCTGGGGCTGGGACTGGGGCTCCTCATTCTGTGGATCGATCGCCTGCCCATCAGATCGTCTTGCGAGTTCCTGAGCGAACGTCACGGCATACGAAACGCTCTCCGGTCGGCTTCCCTCCACGGAGATCCGATAGAGGGTGTCGGGCAGCGGCGCGACGAATCGAACGTCGGGAAGGTCTGACTCGTCAACCCTCAGTGGGCCCTCGAAAGTGAAGCAATACTCACCCGAGCTCTGATACTCGGCCGACAGCAACCCACCGGTTATCGGGTCGAGACGAGGGCTCAGCCCGTCGACGGAAGCAACGATTAGCGCAGCATCTTCGCTCGATACAGCGGTTCGACCGTAAACCTCGAGATCGTAAGACATTCGTTCCCCTTGGGCGCCGAGAGTGGTGATGGACGAGTATCAAGGACAGATGCCAGGCACCTTGTTCTCGCTGAGCTCACCCAGGACCTCGTTCGGCAGATACTTGACAACAAAACTGAACTTGGGGACGTCCTTACAGAGAGCATCGACAAGGGGAGCGGACAGGTGCGTGTTCGGGCGGACAACGAGGACGAACTCTGATCTCCCCGTGTATTGCGCCAGTTCGATCATGTCCTGGATCTGGCTGCTGTAGTACAGCTTGTTCACGTTCTTCACTTCCATGATGTAGGTGGAAGTCGCCTTATCAGCGATGCGAGTCCGTTTGATCTCAAGACCGTACTCGCCGAACATGCTCTCGTACTCCTTCTTGTCGAAGATCTCCTTGGAACTCCCCGGCTTGATCCCGGCTGCATATTCCGCTCGACTGCCCTTCACTTGAACAGTCGCCCCCGGAGGGTTGGTCAGACCTGGCAGTTCGCACACGTTGCTGCCCGCCGGACGAATCCCCGACTGCGCAGAGACAGACGACCTTCCGAAGGTGTTCCCCCCACAGGCCTGAGCGGCGAGGTCGTCGGTCTTGGTCTTGTTCTTCTTGAGAAGGCTGAACGCGTCGCCGACCTTGTTGACGAAGCCCACAACCTTGTCGGCGAGCTTCATGATCAGCGGGATCGACTCGACGAGCTTGGCAAGCTTGCCCCAGGGCGCGAACCCGATAAGCGTCATGAAGCACGCACCGATGTCGCCCTTGGTGACGCAGTCCATGATGTCCGTCACACCGATGAGGTCGAGGAGAACCTTGCCGCCCTCCTGGATGATGAAGTTCAGCAGGGCATCAGGCTGTGTCAACGCGTGGGCGTCCTTCAGCCGCTGCACCTCTGCGTCTCCACCGAGCGCGTACGCGGCATCGATCTGCGCCTGGGTGAGCTCCCCTTCTTTGCCGGCAGGCGGCGGGTAGTTGTCGGCCCCATCTTCCGCGCGTTGCTTCGATGCCGCGATCTCGCGAGCCTCCGTCGCCGCCTTCACCGCGGCTTCCGCGTCCAGTCCGGCGTTCGTCGCCGAGGTGGCCGCACGGCTCGCGGCATCGTTGGCCCGCGACGCCGCCGCGCTGGCAGACTGCGCCGACGACGTCGCCTGCGCCGCGAACCCGTTGGCCTTCTTCGCATCGGCGGTCGCGGCCGTCAGCGCCTGATGCGCTCGCTGCGACGACTGGCGCGCTTCGTTCTCCGAAGCAGTCGCCTGGTTGGCCGACGTGGCCGCCTGCGCAGCCCATCCCTGCGCCTCCTGCGCATACTTCCGGGCCAGGTCGGCGCTGGCCTGGGCCTCGGCCGCCGCCTGCCGCGCGGTCGCCGCCGCCTTCTCCGCGAGCGCAGCCGCCTCCCGCGCGGCCGCGGCCTGCTGGTCGGCCAGGTGCAACATGCTCTGCATCTGCGCCACGTGAGCCGCGGTGTCGTTGTCGCGCTTGGCAGCTTCGTACTGGCCCTGCTCGAGGAACCTCTTCAGCGCCGTCTGGGAACCTTCGAGCGCGATGTTCGCGGCCGCCTGCACCTCGGGGCCGCCCGACGTGCTGAGCGCGAAGGCTGCCGCCCGCTGGTCGACCTCGAGCGCGTCGTACTGTCCTTCCGCGATGAACTTGGCGAGGACCGCGGGGTCGTCGGCATCGAGCGCGAGGTTCGCCGCGCGCTGCATGGCCGGTCCCCCCTCGGTGGCGAGCACGAATGCGATCTGGCGGTTCTCGAGGTCGCGGATCTCAGGAAGCCGCTCGTTGAGGAACGCCGCGACGTACTCCTCGCCGTTCTCGAGGACGTCATAGGCCTCGTCCTGCAGCATCGTGTTGTCACCGTCATACAGCAGGGCCTTCGCCTCGTCCCACTGATCCTGCTCGAGCGCGACGCCGTACCCGTTCTTGAAGAACTCGACGACGGCCTCGTCATTGCCGACGACAGCCTGCTCGGCCGCAGCGGCAATCCACGGGGTTCCCGACGTGATCAGGGCGAGCATGGCCGAGCGCGCTTCTGGCAGCAGCTCCTGCAGGTTCGCATCCGGAGCGGTGATCTTCTTCAGGAACGCGCTGCTCTCCGCAACGGCGGCTGCGCCCTCCTTCTTGGCCTCGTCCTTGAGCTCCTTCTCCTCGGCTTCCTCTGCTGCGGCGATCTCCGCCTGCGCCAGCCCGAATTCCTCTTCTGCGGCCAGACGCTCCGCATCGGCCTTCCGCGCCAGGTCGAAGATGGTCTTCGCCAGCTCGACGTCCTTCGTCGCGGCCTCAGCAGCGGCCGCCGCCTTCGCCGAAGAAGCGGTCGCCCGAGCAGCAGCCCCCTGCGCAACACCGGCCTGGGCCGCGGCCGTGTCTGCCTCGATCGCCGCGGCGTTGGCGTTGTCGGCCGCACGCCCGGCCGCATCACGGGCCTGCTGAGCGACAGCCGAGGTCTCGGCGGCAAGGCGGTCCGTCCGCGCCGTGGCGGATGCCGCGCGGTTCTTGGCCGCGTTCGCCTTGGCCGCAGCAGCCCGCGCCTGCGCGGCAGCGGCCGATGACACTCCCGACGCCTGAGAGGCTTCCATCGCATATCCGGCCGCCTCGCCCGAGTAGCCGGCCGCGGCGCCCGCAGCCTGCGCAGCGCGGTTCGCCGCATTCGTCGCCGTCTCCGCCTCGGCCGCTGCACGCTTGGCCTTCGCCGCCTTGTCTGCGGCGTCGCGCGCCTTCTCCGCCTCTGCCCGTGCCGCAGCCGCCATGCCCTCCTGGCCCGCCGCATTCGCCGCCGCACCATCAGCGTTCGCCGCCGCCCGGTTGGCGCGCGCAGCCGCGGATGCGGCTGTTCCCGCCGCGCTCATCGACGCGTTCATCGCCTGGTGCGCTGCCGCAGCCGCCTGCACGGCGAGATCTGCCGCGTCGGCGGCTTGACGGGCGAGACCGGCTGCCCTGCTCGCGGCGGCGCTGGCCTGTTCGGCGTTGCCCTGCGCGGCGGCGGCCTGCTGGGCGGCGCGCTGCGTGGCCTCCTTCGCGAGCTTGGCCGCGAGGACCGCCTGCGCGGAGGCGTTGTCGGCGTTGCGACGCTCTTCCTGAGCGACCATGTTCGCCGCGATCACCTGGTTCGTCAGCTGGGCGATGGTCGCCGCCTCGGCGTCGCGCGCCCCGGCGACGAACTGCCCGTAACGCAGGAAATCCGCCACGGCCTGTGCGTCTTCGGACCCGTCCGGGAGCGTCGCATCGAGCGCTGCCTCCGCGGCGGCGATCACACTCGGCGATCCCGTGGAGGCGAGCACGTAGGCCGCTGCGCGGTCGTCGATGATCTTCGCGTCGTACTGACCGATCAGCAGGAACTGCGACACCGCGCTCGAGTCATCCGAGTCCAGAGCCTTGTTCGCCTCGCGCTGGACCGTCGGCGTTCCGGTGTCCGCAAGCACATACGCCGCCGAGCGGTCGTCGACCTCCCAGGCGTCCTTCCACCCTTCTGTGACGAAGGCACGAAGCTGGTCCGGATTGTTCGCCGTCAGCACCGCCTCCGCCTGCTGACGGACGGCGCGCCCGCCCGCGAGGCTCAGTCGCAGCGCGATGAGGCGGTAGTCCTGTGCGATCGCCTCGTGCTGCCCCGTGGTGATGAAGCTCTCGATGCTCTGCCCACCCTTGAGCAGCGCCTGCCTCGCCGCCTCCTTGACAGCCGGACCCCCATCGGTGAACTGCGTGACCACACCGGCGGCATCCGTCGACGGGGTGAAGAGACCCGCCGGCGCGGACACCTGCGTCCGCGCGGCCGATGCGGCGGTCGCCGCTGACGCTTCGAGCGGCTGGAAGAGACCGACCGCGACGACGGTCGTCATCAGCATGGCGGCGAACGCGAACGGGAGCCGCCGCGCCGGTGCGAAACGCAGGCGCCGACGGTGAGATCTGGTCTTCATCGCAGGACTCTTCTCCAGGGGGACACGATTGGGATCGGACCGCGTGAAGATCACGACTGCGATGGAGCCCCAGAACGAGTCACGGCGCGTGCGCGCACACGCACGTCGGAATGCACGCAGACCACGACCTCGAAACAGGACCGTCACGCTTCGACCGTGGGCTTGCGGCGGTACTCGCTCGGGACTCTATCCGTCAGCTGTGAATCTTGTCTGTCCCCCGAATGGCCTACTTGACGCTGGACTTTTCCTGTGAAGTGCGGATTTCCGTGTTCATATGACGCCACAATCTCCACGGATAAGGAACGTAATCGAACGGAACTTTTTCTCCACTCGGGAGAGAAAGGTGAACCTGTCGGGAAGGTCTCGTGAATCACCCCTCATGGGCCACCGTCTCGGATCGTCCGAAATGCAACGGCGGATGTCGCTTCGACGGCTCGCCCGATGTCGGACGCCCCTGCCAGGATCGAAAGATGGCAGAAGCCGCATCCGGGGACCCCGGAATCCACACGCGCACCAGCGCGACCACCAGCACCGATGCGCCGAAGAAACAGGGCGCGCTCGTGCTCGTCGCAGCGCTCGTCACCGTCGTGCTGTGGGCTTCGGCCTTCATCGGCATCCGCGGTGCGGGCCCGCACTACGACCCCGGCGCACTGGCCCTGCTGCGGATGGCCGTCGGCACCGTCGTGCTGACGATCATCGCCGTGCGGCACGGCGTCCGCATCCCGGAACGCCGCCACTGGCTGCTGATCGCGGTGTGGGGCGTCGGCTGGTTCTGCGTCTACAACCTCGCCCTCAACAGTGCCGAGCTCACGCTCGACGCCGGCACCGCGGCGATGGTCGTGAACCTCGCGCCCCTCATGGTCGTCGTCTTCAGCGGACTGTTCCTGCGTGAGGGGTTCCCGAAGCCGCTCGTGATCGGTGCACCCATCGCGTTCCTCGGCGTCGTGCTCATCGGCATGAACTCGTCCACCAGCGCCGGCCCCGACATCACGGGCCTGCTCCTCGCCCTGCTCGCCGCGGTCATGTACGCCGGGTGCACGCTCGTGCAGAAGCGCCTGCTCACCTCGGGCGTCGACCCGACCACCCTGACCTGGCTCGGAGCGGGTGTCGGCACCATCGCGCTGCTGCCCTGGATCGGCAACCTCATCGGCTCACTCCAGACGGCGCCGCTGGATGCGACGCTGTGGGTCGTCTACCTCGGCATCTTCCCCACGGCGATCGCCTTCACTACCTGGGCGTACGTGCTGCAGCGCAGCACCGCGGGTCAGACCTCGGCGACCACCTACGTCGTGCCGGCGATCGCGATCCTGATGTCGTGGGCGATCCTCGGCGAGGTGCCGACGCCACTGATGTTCCTCGGCGGGGCGCTGTGCCTGCTCGGCGTGCTCATCACGCGTCTGCGGTGGCGTCGACGCACCTGACGCCGTTCAGCGCCCGGTGATCACCCCGCGCGCGATCCCCAGCTCAGCGAGCCGGGAGGCGGCGAGCCCCTCGACGACATCGATATATCGGTGCCGCGGTCTACGGAAGTCTGCTACTACAGTTGCGACCGGAGGCGAACATGACGACCTGGTGGCCCTACGTGCGCATCGCCGCAGCCGTGCTCTCCGCGGCAGCGATCATCGCGCAGCTCATCCGCACCCTCGAGATCGCCGCTGCGGCCACGACCGAGTGGGGCGCACATCTGCCGACCGTCATCTCGAACTTCTTCAGCTTCTTCACGATCGAGTCGAACGTCCTCGCCGTGGTCGCGTTGGCGTGTGGCGGGTTCTGGGCGCTCGCCCATCGCGGCACGACGGCGGAACCTCGGTGGCTCGCGATCCTGCTGATGTGCGCCAGCACCTACATGATCGTCACCGGCGTGGTCTACAACCTGCTGCTTCGCGGCATCGAGCTGCCCCAGGGCTCGACGGTCGGCTGGTCGAACGAGGTGCTCCACGTGGTGGTGCCGATCATCATGCTGGCCGATGTGCTGTTCGCCCCGAGACGGCGGGCTCTCGGCTGGAGCGCCGTGGGCATCGCCGCCATCTTCCCGATCGTCTGGGTGATCTACACGCTGATCCGAGCGAACCTCGTGATCGCGCCGGCATCGGGTGAGCCGTCATGGTATCCGTACCCGTTCCTCAACCCTGCCCAGCCCGGCGGGTATGGAGGCGTCGCCCTCTACGTGCTACTGATCGCCGCGATCATCATCGGCGCCGCCGCCCTCGTCGTGTGGGTGGGCCGTCGCCGGGCGGTCGTCTCGGATTCGACCGCCGACGCCACCATCGCCGCAGCCTGACGCCCAGCCTGACCCCGCAGCTGCTTCCGCCCACTCCTGCTCACGCATGGACGCCCCGCGACGGGCGGAGATCTCGCCGTCGGGCGGAGATCTCGAGACGAAAGCTCCGCCCGACAGGGAGAATCCCGCCCGGGACGGGGGTGGTCAGCCCGAGGTCTACTCCCCGGCGTACGCGACGAGCGTGGCTCGCGCGATCGTGTGCGGGCCCGCCGTGAAGCCGAGGAGCGCCGGGGATGCACCGGAGTCCAGATCGAGCCGCGCCACATCCAGCGCGGTCACGGTGATGTGGTACCGGTGCACGCCCGATCCGGCAGGCGGAGCGGCGCCGATGTAGCGCGCGAGCCCGGCGTCGTTCGGGAAAGCCACGGCACCGGCGGGAAGCAGCTCCCGGCTCTCGGAGCCAGCGTCCTCGACGAGGTGGGTCGTGGTCGCGGGGATATTGCCGACGGCCCAATGCCAGAATCCCGATCCGGTGGGAGCGTCCGGATCGAAGACCGTGACGATGAAGCTCCGGGTGTCGTCGGGAAACCCCGACCAGGTGAGTTCGGGAGAGATGTCGCGTCCGCCCGGGACGCCGAAGACTCCGGAGTACTGCGCCTCGGCGAAGGGCGTTCCGTCAGCGACGGTGGAGCTGCGGAGCTCGAAGCTCGGCACCTCGGGAAGCGCGTAGTACGGGTCGTTCGTTGCCTGTGTCTGATCTGTCATGCGAGGACGGTATCGACGAGCACCTGGTTTCCCGCAAGGGGTGCAAGTCACCTCCGGGTAACCACCCCACTCTCGGAATCTCAGAGATCGGGGAAGCGCTGGATGTTCGACTCGACCCAATCACGGAGGCTCTGCAGGGGCTTCGCCGCGTCGGCGCCGAGGGCGGTGAGCGAGTACTCGACGCGAGCCGGCACCTCGGCGAAGATCTCGCGCGCGACGAGGTCGCGGTCTTCGAGTCGCCGAAGGCACGACGTGAGCACCTTCGGGCTGATGCCCTCGAGCTTGCGCTTGAGCTCACCGAACCGCATCGGGCCGCCCTCGAGTGCGCCGAGGATGAGCGCGCTCCATTTGTCGGCGAGCAGATCGAGGATGCCCCGGCACGGGCACTGGGCGTCGTAGACATCATGGGGCCTGCCGGCGGCGCAGGTGCTGAGAGAAGTCACCCGTTCATGGTATCCGAAAGTTACCAGCAGTCCTTGCGGGTAACTGCTCCCCTTCGAGTAGTAATGATCTCGCGGCAGCCTGCCGTGCTCGATCCCACGAGAAGGACCACATCATGTCTTCACCCCTGCCCGACCCGCTGTACAGCCTCGCCATCCTGCGCGCCCTCCCCGGTCGCCGAGACGCACTGCTCGCCGCGCTGCAGCGCCTGATCGAGCCGACCCGCGCGGAGCCCGGCAACCAGGATTACGTGCTGTTCGAATCGCGCAGCGAGCCAGGAACGTTCTACATGCGCGAGGCGTTCGACGACCAGGCTGCGCTCGACACCCACTTCGCCACACCTCACTTCCAGGCATTCGCGCAGGGAGTGGATGCGCTGCTGGCCTCACCGCTCGAGTTGCTGTTCCTCGACCGGCGGTCGGCGTAGCGGCCCACGCTGCCGGAACACGCTCCGACGCCCGTACCTGAGAACCGGCGCAATCATCCGCTGGACGTACGACGTGGGTACTCCAGTCCGATGACCGCCGACAGACCCCGTCATAGCGTGGATGTCATGTCAACAACTGCTTCTGCACCCGCCCCCGCCACCACTCCTGCCACCACCGCGCCGTCCGTCGCTGCGACGTCGACCGCGAAAGGCACCGCCAGTCTCGTTCTCGGGATCTGCTCCGTGTTCGCCGGCTGGACGTTCTTCGCGCCCGCCATCGGACTCATCCTCGGGATCGTCTCGCTGCGAGGCGAGCCGCGCGCACGCACGCAGGCGGGATGGGGGATCGCCCTCAACGCGATCGCCATGAGCATCTGGATCATCGTGACGATCCTCGCCCTCACGTTCGGATGGATCGCGGCGACCTCGTCCATGTTCGGCCAGTGACGGCGCTCAGCTCTCCTCCTCGGTGCGGCGGCTACCCTGGCTGAGGGGAGAAGCGCCGCGCTCCCCAGGAGGAGAGAGCATGCACGACCTGAACGCCGCATCCCCGCAGCCGGTGGCACCTCCGCCTCCGCCCGCTCCCGCGCAGGCCCCTGCCCCCACAGCCTCACCCGCCACGGCGAACGGCGCACCCATCGACGCCGAGATGGCCAGAGCGTCCGAGGTGCTGCGGGTCATCTCCGCCTCCTACTCCGCCAAGATGGTCGGTCAGGACCGGCTGCGCACGAGCCTGCTCATCTCGCTCATCGCCGGCGGCCACATTCTGCTCGAGAGCGTGCCGGGACTGGCGAAGACCACTGCGGCCAGCACCCTCGCCGACACCGTGAAGGCGCAGTTCAAGCGCATCCAGTGCACGCCCGACCTGCTGCCGAGCGACATCACGGGCAACCAGATCTACGACGCGGCGACGGGATCGTTCCGGACAGTGCTCGGCCCGGTGCACGCGAACTTCGTGCTGCTCGACGAGATCAACCGCTCCAGCGCCAAGACACAGAGCGCCATGCTCGAGGCCATGCAGGAGCATCAGACCACGATCGGCGGCGAGATCCACCACCTGCCGAAGCCGTTCCTCGTGATCGCGACGCAGAACCCCATCGAGCAGGAGGGCACGTACGAGCTGCCCGAGGCGCAGATGGACCGCTTCCTGCTCAAAGAGATCGTCGAATACCCGAGCCCGGCCGAAGAGCTCGAGGTGCTCAGCCGCATCGATTCGGGTGTGCTCGACCCCGACCGGCACGTCGCCAGCGCCGTCAGCCTCGACGACGTGCATCTGCTGCAGGACGTCGCGAGCCGCATCTACGTCGACCCCGCGATCCGCAACTACATCGTGTCGATCGCCTACGTCACCCGCAACCCGGCGCCGTACATCGGCGAAGAACGCGCCCGCTTCATCAAGTACGGCGCGAGTCCGCGTGCGAGCATCGCGTTCCTCCAGGCTTCTAGAGCGCTGGCTCTGCTCAAGGGACGCACGCATGTGCTGCCCGAAGACATCCGCGAGCTCCGGCACCTCGTGCTGCGCCACCGGGTGCTGCTGACGTTCGAGGCCGACGCCGAAGGAATCCGCAGCGAGGAGATCATCGACCAGATCTTCGCGTCGGTCCCCACACCCTGACATCTCCATGGCCAGCCTGATCACGCAGGTGAAGAGCAAGCTCTTCATCCACTCGACGCGCAAGTCGTTGCACGCGCTCGACGGCGCCTACGCGTCGCTGCTGCGCGGGCGGAGCCTCGACTTCGAAGACCTGCGCAAGTACGAGTACGGCGATCAGGTGCGCGACATCGACTGGCGGGCGACCGCGCGGCTGGGAACGCCCCTGGTGAAGCGCTCGCGCGCGACCCGCATGCACACCGTGCTGTTCGTGGTCGACACCGGGCGCTCGATGTCAGCACTCGCCGCAGACGAGCAGTCGAAGAAGCACCTGGCGATCCTGGCGACCGGAGTGCTCGGTGTGCTGACGCTGCGCCACGGCGACGACTTCACCACGGTGTACGGCGATGCCGCCAAGGTGCGCCGCCTCGCGCCGGGCCGCAGCGAAGGGGCGCTCGAGCACGCGCTGCGCACGATCGATCGGGCCGTCGACCAGAGCGACGCACCGAGCGACCGTGATGGCCTGCTGTCGTTCGTCACCCGCACGATCGCGCGTCGCATGATCGTGGTCGTGATCACCGACGAGGCCCCCGTCACCGGCGAGACCGAACGGATGCTGCGGCGACTGCGCGTGCAGCACGACGTGCTCTGGCTCACGCTGCGCGACGCCGAGCCCGTGCTGGACCACGCCACCGGACACATCCGCAGTGACGTCGACAGTCGCTGGCAGGTGCCGGGATTCGTACAGGGCGACCGCGAGATCGTGCAGGAGCTGACCGCGCAACGCGAGGCCGACGCCGCACACCTCGCCGAGCTGCTCACCCGGATGGAGATCAGCCACTCCACGCTGGACGGGCAGGACGATGCCGTCGCTCAGCTGCTGACGCTGCTGAATCGGAGGTCGAATGCCCGGCTCTGACGACCTCTATCCGCCGGCGCAGTACGGCTGGGGATGGATGCTGCTCGCAATCGGCATCCTGGCTCTACTGGTGCTGGGGGCGTGGTTGCTGATCGTCCTCACCCGACCGCGGCGCACCCTGGCGGTCGCCGACCCGAACGCCGGGCAGGCGCCGCTGGTCATCGACGTGCTCTCGCAGCTGCGCACCGAGTACCTGGCGCGCATCCAGCAGATCGAGACCGAGTACGTCGAACGCCGCATGTCCGCCCGGCAGGCGAATCTCGAGCTGAGCCGCACCGTGCGCACCTTCGTGAACGAGTACAGCGGCCTGGAGGCACCGGTGCTCGCGCTCGACGATCTCGTGGCCCGCGGAGTGCATCCCGCCCTCATCGATGCGCTCGGCAGGCACTACTACCCGAGCATCTTCCGCCAGGGACCGGTGATCGATCCTGTGGCCGGCGCCGAAGCCGCCAGGACGGTGGTGCGCACGTGGCACTAGCGAACGTCTGGATGCTCGCGGCCGCGGTCGCGGTCGTGGTGCTCGCGATCACGATCGGTCTCGTCGTCGGCCTCCGGCGGGGCGGCCCGAGCCGAGGCATCGACGCAGCGCGCGTCGCCCGTGCCGAGCGCGTGCGCGCGCTGCCCTCCTTCCGCCGCGCACTGACGCGGAGAGCACTCGCGCTGTCCGGCATCCTCGCCCTCGGCGCGACCGCCGCCATCGTCGCGGGCGTGGTGGCTGCGCGGCCGATGTCGGCGCAGACGATCCAGCCCGTCAACACCAGCCGAGACATCATGCTGTGCCTCGACGTCTCCGGTTCCATGACCGAGGTCGACGTGGAGGTGCTGAACGTCTTCGACGAGCTTCTGGACAGCTTCGAGGGCGAACGCATCGGGCTGACGATCTTCAACAGCTCGCCCGTGCAGATCTTCCCCCTGACCGACGACTACGACTTCGTGCGCGAGCACATCGAGAGCATGACGCAGAGCTTCGACTATGTCGATCAGGTCCCGGAGCACTGGGTCGGCACCCTCAACGGCGACGGCGCCTCCCTGATCGGCGACGGTCTCGCCGCCTGCACGATGGGTTTCGACAACCCGGACGCCGAGCGCTCACGCTCTGTGATCTTCGCCACCGACAACGAGGTCAACGGCGCCTCGATCGTCACGCTCGACGAGGCCGCCGCCTATGCCGCCTCGAAGGACGTGCGCGTCTTCGCGCTGAACCCCGTCCAGGGCAAGGATGCCGACGTCAGCGCCGAGCTGAGCGCTGCGGCCGAGGCGACGGGCGGCGCCGCATTCGGCCTGCGCGACACGACCACCGTCTCCGACATCGTCACCCAGGTGCAGGAACAGGAGGCGACCGAGTTGCGCGGGGAGGCGCAGGTGGTCTGGACCGACACCCCGAACCTGTGGATCGTGCTGCTCTCGATCTGCCTGCTCGGCTTCGTCGTGGTGCTGTGGAGGGTGCGACTGTGATCCTCCAACCCGTGCTCAACCCGCTGCTCGTCGTTCTTCTATGCGCCCCCGTCGCCGTCGCCGCCGTCTGGGTGCTGGTGCGTCCGCCGAAGTCCGCCGGGGTGCCGATCACCGATCGTCGCGCGCTGGCCGGGCATCGTGCCCTGTGGGCCATGCGGCTGCTTCTGGTGCTCGCCTGCTTCGCGATGCTCATGCGTCCGGGCATCCCCGGGGGAGCGACCCAGACCCTCGCGACGGATACCGACATCGTGCTCGTGGTCGACACGACGGCGAGCATCGTGGCTGAGGACTGGGATGACGGCGAACCGCGGCTCGACGGCATCCGTGCAGACGTGCGCGCTCTGGTGGAGGAGTATCCGGGAGCGCGCTTCGCCCTCATCACCTCGGATGCCGCGGCCGAGCTGAGGATGCCGCTGACCACGGACACCACGGCACTCCTGGGTTCCCTCGGGGTGCTGCGCCCCGAGGTCACCAGCCAGTCACGCGGCAGCTCGATCGGCATCGCCGCCCCCCTGCTGTCGGAAACCCTCACCTCGGCAGCCGAATCGTCTCCCGACCGCTCGCGCATGGTTTTCTACTTCGGCGACGGGGAGCAGACGGTCGACACCGCGCCGGAGTCGTTCAGCGCGAGCGAGAAGTACACCGATTCGGGAGCCGTGTTCGGCTACGGCACCGCCGAGGGTGGGCCCATGCGCATCACCACGGGCGGCATCTCGGATCAGGGCGGCGACTACATCCAGTACCAGGGCGCCGACGCTCTCTCGGTGATCGACGAGTCGAACCTCGAGACGATCGCCGACCAGCTCGGGGTCACGTACGCGACTCGGACGGCGGATGCCGCCCCCTCCCTTCCCGAGGCCCCGTCGACCACCACCGACTACGCCGATTCGGGCGAGGTCGGCAACGTCATCGAGCTCTACTGGATCGCGGCGCTCGTCGCCCTGGCCATCCTCGGCGTGGAGCTCACACGTGCCGCCCTGCTGATCGCGCGACTTCGGCAGCTGCGCGCGCCACGACAGCGCGTCCGCTCACGCACCCAGATCTAACACTCAGGCTTCGTCGATATCAGCTGCTAATGTTTTACCGGTCGAGGACTGTCTTGGTCCCGGCAGGGGTTCGCAGATGCATGACGATCGCGGAACACATGGCTTGGGGAAGCCTCCGCGGCGCGTGACTGCGATGTCGTGTCGGCGCTCGCGTCGGCATCAGATCACTGGGGAAAACAAAATCATGGGGAACAATCACGTTCTTGAACGCGCCCGCTCCGCGGCCGCTGGTGTCGTCGTCGGCATCTTGGTCGTGGCGGGGCTGGTGTCGTTCGGGGGTGGAGCCGCCGTGGCGACCGACGCCGCGCCGACGTTGCCACCACTGCTGCAACGCGACGGTGACGTCGTCACATCCGACCCGATTCCAACGGTGCAGATCGATAACGGCTACGTCTGGGCACAGACCACCATCGGCTCCACCGTCTACGCCGTGGGCAAGTTCGACAACGCCCGCGAGCCCAAAGCCGCTCCGGGCACTGCCCTCACCGCGCGGTCGAACGTTCTCGCCTACGACATCAACACCGGGGCGCTGCTGCCGTTCGCACCGAAGGTCAACGGCGTCATCAAGGCCGTCGCCGCATCTCCCGACGGCAGCCGCATCTACATCGGCGGTTCGTTCAACAGTGTCAACGGGAAGGACCGTTGGAACATCGCCGCGATCGACGCGAAGACCGGCGAGCTGGTCGCCGGGTTCGTCCCGTCGATCGGCGGATCGGGCGTCTACGCTCTCACGACATCCGGAACCGCGGTCTACACTGGCGGCCTGTTCGGCCAGGCCAACGGCACCGCACGGAAGAACCTCGCCGCGTTCAACACCGCGAACGGCGCGCTCCTGCCCTGGGCCCCGCAGACCGACCTGCAGGTGGATGCGATGGTGATGGACCCCGCCGGCAAGGACACCATCATCGGCGGACGGTTCTCGCAGATCAACGGCAACACCGAGATGCGTGGCAGCGGAGCCGTCGACAAGACCACCGGCACGCTGAACACCGCGTGGGAGCTGGCCAAGACGGTGAGGAACGGCGCCGGTAGCGGCATCTACGCCGGTAAAGCCGGAACCTTCAGCCTCACCACCGATGCCACCGGCGTCTACGGCACCGGGTGGGGCTATGCCGACGCTGCCACCGGCAACCTCGAAGGCACCTTCGCGGCCGAGGCCGGCACCGGCAAGGTCCGCTGGATCGCGGACTGCATCGGCGACCACTACGGCGTCTACTCGACCGGCAAGGTCGTCTACACCACGAGCCACACCCATACCTGCGAGACGTTGGGTCTCCACCCGGAACAGGCCCCGCGCGTGCACCGTTATTCCGAGGCATACACGGCCGATGCCCGGGGGACCCTCGCACCTCAGCCGGCGGCACCGGGCCGAAAGGACTGGGGCGGAACTCCCGCGCCTTCGCCGTATGCGTGGTCTCCCGACTGGGCGGTCGGTGTCACCACCGGACTCGGTCAGGCCGGGTTGTCGATCACCGGCACGGGCAACATGATCTCCATCGGAGGCGAGTTCCGCTCCGTCAACAACGGCCAGTTCGAGGGACTCGTGCGATTCTCGACCGCTCCTCCCGCCGGCCCCAAAGACGGCCCCCGCCTCTCCGGAGACAAGTGGCAGCCGACCGCGACGTCTCTCACGCCCGGTCGGGTGAAGGTGTCGATCCCGGCCAACTGGGACCGTGACGACCTCACGCTCACCTATGAGCTGCGCCGCGCCGGTTCGACCACTCCTCTGCTCACCACGAAGGTGGACTCCACCTGGTGGAACCTGCCCGCTGTCAGCTTCGAGGACACGACGGCTCCGGCCGGCTCGCAGCAGCAGTACACCTTCACGGCCGCAGACGGCAACGGCAACACCGTCTCGAGCAAGACGGCGACCGTGACGGTGGCCGACCCGACGCCACCGTATTCCAACGCGGTGCTCGCCGATGAACCCCAGCTCTACTACCCGCTGGGAACCATCGGCCAGGACGTTGCCGGCGCGAACAGCCCGATCTTCCGCGCAGGGGCGAAGCTCTTGTCGTCGGGAACGTCGAAGGGCACGGGCGCGACGGCCCTCGACGGCACCGAGACCGGACGCGTCGACACCACCACGAAGATGCCCGCACCTTCCGCGTACTCCGCCGAGATGTGGTTCCAGACGTCGACGACAAGCGGCGGAGTGCTGTTCGATTTCGAGAGCTCAGCAGCGGGCTTCTCGAAGAACTACGACCGCAACGTCTATATGTCGAACGACGGACGCCTGAACTTCGGGGTGTACAGCGACGGCACGAGAGTCATCACGACCAAGGCTGCGTACAACGACAACCAGTGGCACCAGGTCGTGGCGTCCGTCAGCCCCGAGGGGATGAAGCTCTTCGTCGACGGCCAACTCAACGATCAGATCACCGGTGTGACCAAGGGTCAGGCCTACGAGGGCTTCTGGAAGATCGGCAGCGGCAAGCTGGTCAACTGGCCGAACATCCCGACGTCGGTGTCCCTCACCGGCAACGTCAACCAGTTCGCCATCTACCCGTACGGGCTGAGCGCCGGGCAGGTGAAGACGCACTTCTGGGTCGCCAAGGGCTCCACGGCGCCCGTCGCGGCGTACACGGCGACCCCGGTCGGGCTCGCTGTGGCATTCGACGCGAGCACGTCGGTCCCGCCGGGATCCGCTACTGTCGCGGCGTACCGCTGGGACTTCGGCGACGGGACGACGGGTACGGGCAAGACGCCCTCGCACACGTATGCGGCGCCCGGCACGTACCAGGTCAAGCTCACGATCACCGACAGCCAAGGGCTCGTGGGGTCGGTCAAGAAGCCGGTGGTCGTGCAGGGAGCCAATGCGCTGCCCACCGCGTCTTTCACCCTCTCCTCATCGGGTCTCACCGCCTCGGCTGACGCAGCGGCATCGACCGACACCGACGGCACCATCAGCAGCTACAGCTGGAACTGGGGCGATGGCACGACCAGTGCGGGTGCGGTCGCCAGCCACGCCTACTCGACGGCGGGGACACGTACGGTCACCCTCACCGTGACCGACGACGTGGGCGGCTCGGCGACCACGACCCGCGAATCCGTCGTGGCGGAACCCGCGCCGCTCGCGGGTGACGACTTCGAGCAGGCATCCAGCCGAGGCTGGGGGAACGCGGTCGCGGGCGGCGCCTGGACGATCGCGGGCGGTTCGCAGGCGGCGGCCACGGTCGCCGGCGGCTTCGGACGGTTGAACCTGGCCGCGGGCGACACCCGACACGCCACGCTGAACGCGACGTCGGTCCCGAGCCCGACTCTGGAGACGACCTTCCGCGTCGATCAGGGGGCCACCACCGGTGGTGCGTACATCGGAGTCATCGCACGCGACTCCGCCGCCGGACGCTATCTCGTCCGCGCATGGCTCCGTCCCGACGGAACCATCTGGCTCGTCGCCCACCGTGACGGAACCGTCCTGGCCACCCGAGCCGTCTCGGGTCTCGCCTTCGCGGCGAACACCTCGTACACCCTCAAGGTCACGGTGACGGGCACCACGCAGGCGTCCATCAACGCGAAGATCTGGGCGACCGGGGCGACGGAACCGGCCGATTGGCAGCTCAAGGCGTCGGATGCGACGCCCCTGCAGCCCGCGGGCGGGGTGGGCCTGAGCGGCAACCGCTCCGGCAGCTCGACCGCGGCACTCGGCGTGGCCTTCGACACGTTCCGCGTCACCGCAGCCGAGTAGCGCACGGGGACGGGCATCGTCCCTCACCATGATTCAGCCGACCTCGGCACTCGAGGTCGGCTGAATCGTATCCGGAGGATCCCCGGATAGGATGTTCAGCGCTTCGTCCTGCCGCTTCGGGGACCAGAATTCCCCGCGCTGAGCAGTGGTCGATCGGTAAGGGGGTTGGACGTGACACATCCGTCGGCACCCGCGGCGACCGAGCTCGGGTCCTCGACCACCACCGCCAGCACGGCCGACAGCGCCGCCGCCCTCCTCCGGTCCAACCGCCGCCGCCGCAGCGTCCGCCGCTGGGTCGCGATCGGGACGATTCCGCTCACCCTCGCCGCGCTCCTGTTCGTGGGCAAGCTGCTGAGCATGTACGCCTTCGCACATCAGGCCATCACCGCCTACCTGGTGGACGACTTCGCCGGGTCGGAGGCATCCGCACGCGGACAAGACCTCCTGAACTGGTTCGAGCCGTACAAGGCGCCGTTCAACATCGGCACCGCGCTCGGTGCGGCGGAGCAGCTGCCGGAGGCGCGGGCCGAGCTCGAAAGGGCACTCGACCTCGCCACCGGACTGGAGGTGTGCGGGGTACGGATCAATCTCGCCCTGGTGGTCGAGCGTATGGGTGACGCCGCACGCGCGGACGGCGACGGCGCGGGCGCTGCTGCGCTCTACGGCGAGGCGCTCACGATCACGGTCGAGACGCCGGAGGAGTGCCGCAGCGAAGAGGCCCGGCAGCAGTCGTCCGACCCGCAGCGCGACATGGCCGATTCTCTCGACGGCACCGCCGATCGTCTCAAGCAGAAGCAGCAGGAGGAGCAGCAGCCGTCACCCCAGCCGCAACCGGGGGAGAAGGAGCAGCCGTCGGAGGACAAGCTGAAGGGCCTGCAGGACAAGCTCGAGCAGGGGACGCAGGAACGCGATCAGCAACAGGGCGACGACCAGGGCGGTTCGGAGACGGACAAGCCGTGGTGAGCGATCACGAGAGGCAGCGTGCGCGCTACATCGCGGGCACCGAGGGCGCTCCACCCGTGCCCCCACCCGGCGGCTACCGAGGAGCGCGGCGCGATGCGTTCGGATCCGCACCGCGCCCGAACGTCGCGACGATCGCCCCGGCGGAAGAGCCGAGGAAACCGGCGAACGCCCTCGGATGGATCGCCCTCACCACCTCCATCCTCTTCGCGCTGATCCTGCTCGGGACGCTGATCGCCGGCGGCACCGACCTGCTCTACGGCGTCACGATGCTCGCCCTGCAGCTCGTCGTGGTCGCGGTCATCGCGGCCGCCCTGTTCTCGGCACGCGGACGGAAGCTGGGGGCGATCGCGCTCGTCGTGACGATCCTGTTCAACGTCGCCACCGTGGGCGGCATGAGTGCCCTGCAGACCTCAGCCTCCGGCACCTACGAGGGGACGAAGACAGCCGCGCAGAAGCACGCGGAGGCCTATCCGGCGATCAAGGGCACCGACCCCCAGCAGACCCTCTCGCAGCAGTCGCTCGAGGAGGTGCGTGCGCAGGCCGAGACCATGTTCGCCGACATCCGCACGCGACTCACCGACGAGTTCGGCTACACCTGGGTGCAGGTGGGCGATGACGACCTGCGTCCGGAACGCAACGGCTACGGCGGCGAGTCGATGCTCGTCGAATTCACCTCCGCGGCGTGGGCGACGAACGAACCGATCCAGGATGACGAGCGCAAGCTCGACGTGATGCGTGTCATCAACGAGGTCGTCGTCGAGCACGGACTGTGGGACCTCTACTCCTTCAACGATCCCTCGGTTTCGGGAATCGACCCCGCGATGATCGCGAAGCTCTACGGCAGCGACGACCCGCGCACGCAGACGACGTGGGAGTACTACACCGAGAACTTCCCCGATCCGCTGCGCTTCTACGCCACCATCAACGACCTCTCGAACGATCGGGACGGCGGATTCCTGGCCGCCCGCGAGGCGCAGAACGCCCGCACCGGCGAACCCCTCGAAGGCCTGCAGCTGACCGTGATCGCCAGCGGAGTGCTGAGCGAAGCCGATCGCGAGGAGTTCCAGACGAAGCTGCAGGAGTACCCCGGCTTCGAGTGAGACGGTGCCGGAGCCCTGCCGGGGCCGTGGGCCGACGCGCGTCAGGGGCCGAGCGTCAGCAGCATCCGGGCCAGCACGTAGCGGGCGTGGCCGCGGGAGGTGCGCGGGTCGTAGCCCAGAGTCTCCACCAGCACCGTCAGACGCTCCTGCACGCTGGAATGATGGCGGCCGAGACGCGTGGCGGCGGCGCGCACGCTCTGCTCTTCGGCGACCGCGTCGAGAAGCTCCCGACTACGGGCGTCGAGGGCCGCGAGCGCGGCGGCATCCGGGTGCAACGGGCTCGACTCTGCGGCGTCGGCGATGAGAAGCAGCGCTCCGAGGTCGGCCGCATCGACCACCGGCTCGCCCGGACTCGTCAGAAGCACGGCGACGAGAGCCGATGCCCACGACTGGGGAAGCTGGTCTCCCGGTCCGGCGAGACCGACGCCCAACCGCAGAGCAGCGGTCTCGGGCCAGACTTCCCGCACGTCCGTCTGCGCGTCGATGATCGTCGCGCGCGTGAGTCCGTGCCGGGTGGCGACCACAGCCGAGGGGTGCGTCGGCAACGGTGCGGGCTCCGGGGGTGACGCGACCAGTCGCAGCATGCTCGCGGAGAGCCGGAGCCGCGGCAGCGCAGCCGCCCGCTCCTCGGCACCGGCGTAGGAACTGATGGCGAGTTCGACCGCGCTCTCGGGGCCGACCGTGCGTCGCGCCCGGATGATGCCGAGGGCGAGGCTGAGCCGCTCCAGGATCATCGCGTCGTTCGAATGCGCATCGCCCTCCCGCTCGATCCAGGCGACGGCATCCGGCCCGCTCTCCCGGACGGGCCAGGAGGGGGACGGCTCGACGGGATCGATGCGCACCCCATCTGCCCGCACGCGCACGATGTGCCGGCCGTCGCGCTGGCCGACGGTCGCACCGCTCAGCACCGCCGCACCCCGCAGCATGCTCTCCACACCCACGGAGCGGGCGACGAGGGCATCGAAGTAGCTGACGACTTTGAGCGTCTCGCTGGCATCCGGGTCGAGGGCGGTGAGACGCCCCAGCAGATCTTGCATGTCGGCTCCATCGCGCGGGGATTCCACCCTACGGGGTCGGCGCGCGGCCCCGGAGGGTGGAATCCGGACTCAGGAGAGCAGGCGGTTCACCCAGTTGTCCCGCGCGGCGAGCATGGCCTGAGCGACGGCGGCGTGCGGGGCGAACATGTCGAAGCCGTGGAAGCCGCCGGCCCACACGTGCAGCTCGGCCTGGACCCCGGCTTCCCAGAGCTTCGTGGCATAGGCGACATCCTCGTCGCGGAACACCTCTGCGCTGCCGCAATCGATGAACGCCGGGGGCAGTCCGCTCAGATCGGTCGCCCGCGCGGGAGCGGCATAGATCGAGACGTCGTCGGTACCCTTGCGGTCGCCGAGCAACGCCGTCCATCCGGTCACGTTCGACCCGCGATCCCAGACCCCGATCCCGTCGATCTGCCGGGTGGACACCGACTCGTCTCGGTCGTCGAGCATCGGGTAGATGAGCAGCTGGCCGATCAGCTCGGGGCCCTTCCGGTCACGGGCGAGCAGCGCGGTGCCCGCAGCCAGGCCTCCCCCGGCGCTGCCGCCGCCGATCAGCAGGCGCGACAGGTCGATCCCGAGCTCCTCGGCATGCTCGGCGGTCCACAGCAGACCCGCGTAGCAATCCTCCACCGGATAAGGGTCGGGGAACTCGGGGGCGAGCCGATACTCGACCGTGACGATCACGCCGTCGTAGCGCTCCGCCCAGTCGAGGAAGCCGACCACACCGAGCCAGCGGTTGCCGATGATCATGCCGCCACCGTGGGTGTGGAAGAAGCCCGGACCGGTGCCGGTCCGGCCCTCCTTCTCGATCACGGACAGGACGATCTCGCCTCCGTCGTATCCGGCGATCGTGACGTCACGGCGTGTGAAGCCGCGGTCGTCGAGCACGGTGAAGATCTCCTGGTCGCCGCTCACCGGCGACTGGCGCATCAGCGGGATCATCTCGGGCGTCAGGGTCGACGGCAGCTGGTCGCCGACGAGAGCGAGAGCAGCCTCGAGCTCGGGATCGAACGGCGGTCGCGCCAGGGTCGTGTCAGTCATCGGAACTCCTTTGTCCTCGGCCACCATCGCGGCGGTGTTCCGCCAGCCTCCCGCACGCCGCTCCCGAGAGTAACCCGCCAGCGCGGGCGGATCCGACGCCTCCGATCCGCCGGATGGCGGGCTGTTCCGCTCCGGCGTCGCACGACTCCCTTGATGGCGCGTGTCGCGCTGGATAGCCTGGCGCCAAAAGGAAGGGATGCGCGCATGATTCGAGCACTCGACGAGCAGCAGTCCTACGAACTGCTGTCCACCACCACGATCGGCCGGATCGGCTTCGTCCATGAGGACCGGGTGCAGATCCTTCCCGTGAACTTCGCGGTCTCCGGTCACGACCTGCTTCTTCGCACCGCGCCGGACGGCGTGTTGGCCGCCCTGACCTCTGAGCCGCTCCCGGTCGCGTTCGAGGTGGACTACCACGACCCCCTCGGCAACACGGCATGGAGCGTGCTGCTGCATGGTCCCCTCTCGCGGGTCCCCGACGACGAAGCGGCCGGTGATGCCGCGCGCGTGCATCCGTGGGCGGGGGAGGATCGGAGCCTTCCGCTGTCGTTCCGCATCGAGAGCATCACCGGCCGTACCGTGCGACGGGACCAGTTCCGCGGCGCGGACTGAGCGCCGTCTCCGGGTGATCTCCGTCGTCGCTCAGGATGCGAGGGCCAGGCCGGCGGCGAGCGCGAAGCCCAGCACGGTCGCGAGTCCCGTCGATTCCTTGGCTTTGGACTGCGCCTCGGGGATCATCGAATCGACCAGCATCACGAGCAGGGCGCCGGCGGCGAAACCACTCGCCGCCGAACGGAACTCATCGCCGGTGATGCTCGCGAGACCGAAGCCCGCGACAGTCGCGGCCGCGCAGAGCACCGCGACACCCGCCCAGAGCAGCAGCACCCGCGATTTCGCCATGCCGCCTTCGAGCAGGTCGGCAGCCGAGCCGATCGATTCGGGCAGGTTCGAGACCAGGATGGCGACCACGAGCGCGATGCTGACCGGTTCCCCGGAGGCGAGACCGATGCCGAGCACCAGCTGCTCCGGGATGCCGTCGAGCAGAGCGCCGACGGCGAGCTGCCCCCCGCCCGCCTGCTCCTTGGTCTTCGCGGCCCTGGCGTCGAGGATGCGGTCGGCGATGTAGTAGCTGATCGCTCCCGCCGCGACACCGACCACGAGGGGGACAGGACCGGCGAGATCGAGCCCCTCCTCCCACAGCTCGAAGGCGATCGACGCCATGAGCGCGCCGGCGCCGAAGCCCAGCACGATGCCGAGCCAGCGCGGCGGCCACGTGCGCAGCAGTGCGAGCACCGCACCGATGAACAGCGGCGCCGCCGCGACCACACCCCACAGGACTGCTTCGCCCATGTCCGACCTCCGTGCGCCTACTCTCCCACCTCCGAGCCCGCCATCCGGGTCGACCCACCCGTCTCCAGAAAGGGGCGCTAATAGGATGACCACAGCGGGAGCGGCGGGCGACCCAGCGAGGCGGCGATGAGCGACAGGCCGGTCGAGGTTCTGCGCATCCCTGCTTTCGCACTCTTCTGGTCATCGTCGACGCTCGGCGCGTTCACGGGCGCCGTGACCGCCTTCGCGTTCGGTCGGCGTGGTGGTGTTCGTCGTGGCTGCACTGATCGTGCTCTTCTCCCCACTGCGCCTGGCACGCCATGAAGATGTCGTTCAGTCGGAGTAGTCGGCGTTCGGGGTGATGAACGTCGCCGTGTACTCCTCGGTGCAGGGCGTCAGGACATAAACCTTGCCCCAACCCCAGCCCATGAGCATCGGATCGTCCTGGCTCAGGCGCGTCTGCCGTTCACCCGCCTCGATGACGACCCACCCCGCATCGTCCGTCCGCCAGCTGGCCTTCCCGACGACCGGGGTCACGTCGCCATCGAGGCACACCCGCCCGTCGTCGAGTTCCCGTTCCTCGGTGCCGAGCATCAGCGCCGAGACCTCCGCTGATCCGTCTTCCTTGAGTGTGAAACCTGCGAGTTCCGAGGCCTCTTCGAAGCCGTGATACGTCGCGGGGAACGACAGGTGCGCCGCCATGTCCTGCCGCGCGAGCGTCGACCTGCGGAAGGCTTGGACCGCCAGGACGAGAAGCACGACCAGTATCGCGGCGAGAAGCGCACCTCCCGCAATCAACCACCATCCACGCGACCTTGCTCTCTGCATGGCCACAATGTAGCGGCGGATCCTGAACGAGGACACCGATATGAAGCACCCGCCTCGCCCCCCGTTCTGTGCCATTCGAATGGTATTCTCATGGCATGAAGGCAACCATGGACAAGGCAGGACGGATCGTCATCCCCGCTGCGCTCCGCGAGCGCGTCGGATTGATCCCTGGTCCTATCGATCTCATCCTCGACGGCAACGGCATCCGCATCGAGATCGATGCCCCGGACAACCTCATCGAGAAGGACGGGCGTCTCGTCGTCGCGTCGTCCGGCATGGCGATCACACCCGACGACATCCGCGAGTTGCGCCTTGCCGACCAGCGCTGACCTGCTCCTCGATACGAGCGCGGCGCTCGCGCTCCTCGTGGAAGACAACACCGCGCACATCGCGGTCCAGAGCGCCTGCACCGGTGCAATCCTCGGCCTTGCCGGCCACGCCTCAGCAGAGACATACTCCGTGCTGACGCGCCTGCCGGGCCCCAATCGCCTGACCCCTCTGGCAGCGGCGAACGCGATCCGGGCTGCATTCCCCCGATCGATCTCACTCTCGGAAGAGGACGCGCGCACCGCCGTCGACGTTCTCGCCGATGCTGGAATCGCCGGCGGAGCGGTCTACGACGGCCTGGTCGCGTTGTGCGCCAGGGCCGCCGGGGTGACGCTCGTCACATGCGATCGCCGCGCGATAGGAACGTATGCGGCGCTAGGCGTCGATGTGCGCGTGATCTGACGCAGCACGGGGCGACACGCCGCCCGCCGATAGACTGGGAAGCATGTCCAAGGTCCTCCAGTCCCTGCCCGTCGGCGAGCGCGTCGGCATCGCCTTCTCCGGAGGACTCGACACCTCCGTCGCCGTCGCGTGGATGCGCGAGAAGGGCGCGGTTCCCTTCACGTATACCGGCGACCTCGGCCAGTACGACGAAGACGACATCGCCTCGATCCCCGGCCGCGCGCTCGAGTACGGCGCCGAGGCCTCGCGCCTGATCGACTGCAAGACCGCCCTGGTCGAAGAGGGCTTCGTCGCCCTCTCCTGCGGCGCCTTCCACATCCGCTCCGGCGGCAAGACCTACTTCAACACGACGCCCCTCGGCCGCGCGGTCACCGGCACCATGCTGGTGCGCGCCATGAAGGAGGACGGCGTCGACATCTGGGGCGACGGCTCCACCTACAAGGGCAACGACATCGAGCGGTTCTACCGCTACGGCCTGCTCGCCAACCCGCGCCTGCGCATCTACAAGCCGTGGCTCGACGCCGACTTCGTCACCGAGCTGGGCGGCCGCAAGGAGATGAGCGACTGGCTCGTCGCCCGCGATTTCCCGTACCGTGACTCCGCCGAGAAGGCCTACTCGACCGACGCCAACATCTGGGGCGCGACGCACGAGGCCAAGACGCTCGAGCACCTCGACGTCTCGCTCGAGACCGTCGACCCGATCATGGGCGTGAAGTTCTGGGACCCGTCCGTCGCGATCGAGACCGAAGACGTCACCGTCACGTTCGAGGCCGGCCGCCCCGTCGCCATCAACGGTGTCGAGTACTCCGACCCGGTCGCCCTCGTCATGGAGGCGAACACGATCGGCGGTCGCCACGGCCTCGGCATGAGCGACCAGATCGAGAACCGCATCATCGAGGCGAAGTCGCGCGGCATCTACGAAGCTCCGGCCATGTCGCTGTTGTTCATCGCCTACGAGCGCCTGGTCAACGGCATCCTGAACGAAGACACCCTCGCGACCTACCACGAACAGGGTCGCCGCCTCGGCCGTCTGATGTACGAGGGCCGCTGGCTCGAGCCGCAGTCGCTCATGCTGCGCGAGTCGATCCAGCGCTGGGTCGGGCTCACCATCTCGGGCACGGTCACGATCCGCCTGCGCCGCGGCGACGACTGGACGATCCTCGACACCGTCTCGCCGAACCTCTCCTACGGCCCCGAGAAGCTGTCGATGGAGCGCGTCGGCGATGCGGCCTTCGGCCCGGTCGACCGCATCGGCCAGCTCACCATGCGCAACCTCGACATCGCCGACTCCCGCGCACGCCTCGAGCAGTACGCGGGTCTCGGTCTCGTAGGCGGTGCGACCGGCGAGCTCGTCGGCCGCGTCACCGCCGGCGAGTCGAGCGAGATCACCGAGTCCGTCCACGGGTCGATCTCCGAAGCCGACGAGACACTGGCCGACGCCGTCGACTCGGCGTCCGAAGGCGCGGCCTTCGACTCCGGCACGGACTGACATATCGACCGACACCGATGCGCCGGCACCCTCGGGTGTCGGCGCATCGTGTATTCGGTCCCCGTCCTGCCTCAGCGGTCTCCGACCTCCGTCCGGTCGATGATGCCGGGAAGCACCTCGTCGAACAGGGTCACGAGGGCCGCGCGCACCTGCGTCGCATCTCGGCAGACGATGGCGTCCCTGATCTCGAGGGTGGATCGCTCGCTCGCGGCCCAATCGAACCAGCCGGCGGCATGCTGCGTGAAGCGCCGGATCTGCGGCCCGAGCAGCTCGATCACGGACGCCCGCGTGGCATTGCCCTCGAGACGAGCGAAGCCGATGGCGATGGCACGCAGAGCCACGCCGTAGGCCAGGACGTCGCGCTCGACCGCCGCGTCGGACATGTCCTCCGTCAGGTCGACGAGGTAGCTGACGTCATCCTGTCGGACGAGCGGCATCGCATGCCGCACCGATCCGATCCAGATGTCGCCGAACAGCGCGATCGCGTCGCGGATCCGGTCCAGGTCGAGCGGCGCCACGCGCGTGAAGCGATTTCGCTGCATCTCGACGAGACCCTGCTCGGCCAGTCGCGCCAGCGCATGACGCACGGGCGTCTTGGAGGTGCCCAGATCTTCCGCCAGCTCGGTGTCGCGAAGGCGTTCCCCCGGTCGCAACTCACCGTCCACGATCGCATCTCGCAACCGCCGATAGACGTCCTCGCTCATCGTCCTGCGCTCGAGCGCCACATCGATGCCTGCCAAATCACACCCTCCCTCGACCACAGCGGGTCCCCCACCACTCGAAACGGTCGGCACGCGCGAACCGAACAACCCCCGTGTCCGGAACCGGTGCGATCCCCCGTGCGCGCCAGCGCGCAACGCGTAACATAACACAGCAGTCCTCGATCAGCGCTGTACGCCTGCCTGGGCGCTCTCCACGAATCCGCACGCCATACCTTGCACATTCATGTGCATGATCCCTATCGTGAACTCATGACCACCCGTGCACCTCGTCGCGACGCCGTCGAGAATCGCGCCGGCATCCTCTCCGCCGCCCGCGCGACCCTGGCGCTGCACCCGCACGCCTCCGTCGACGTCATCGCGCGCAGCGCCGGGCTCTCGCGACGCACCCTGTACGGACACTTCGACGATCGCGACGCCCTCATCCGCGAACTCATCTCCAGCGGCGCGCAGCGGTTCAACGCCATCGCCGCCTCGATCGACGACACCGACGCCCGCCTCGCCCTCGCCCGCCTCGCCGCCCACCTCTGGCACGAAGCCGCGCACGTGCAGGTGGCCGCCGCCCTCGCCCTCGATGAGACGCACGTCGAACACACCGCCACCGCGCTCGCTCCCCTGCGCCGCACTGTGGCAGCGCTCGTGCGCCGGGGACAGGACGACGGCAGCTTCCGCACCGACCTCGCCGCCCCCACCCTCGCTCGCCTCATCGAAGAGATGGCGCGCACGGTCATCTCCCGCACGGATGCGGCCAGCTCGGGGGCCGCCGACCTCGCCGTGCGGACGGTGCTGAGCATCGCCGGACTCTCCTGGCGCGAAGCGGACGACCTGCTCGCATCGCACCCCGACCTCGCCGCATCCGCGGCAGCCCCGACGGAACCCCCGAACACCCCGGAGGACCGGGCATGAGAATCTCTCTGCACGACGTGAGCAAGGGCCGCAACGGCCAAGCACTCCCGGCGATCTCGCTCGAGTTCCACACCGGCTCGGTGCGCTTCGCCCTGGCCGAGACGGAGCAGCGACCGACGGTGCTCGGACTCATCGCGAGCGGTCGCATGCGCCCCGACACCGGCCACGTGAGCATCGACGCCGCCGACGATCCGAAGGCACTGCGTCGTCGCGTGGCTCTGGTCGACGCCCCCGCCGTCAGCGACCCGCACCCCGACGTCGCCCTCGTCGGCGTCGTGGAGGAAGAGCTCATGTTCGCCGGACTCGGCGCCACTCCGCTGCACGCACGACGCTGGCTCGCGCGGCTCGGCTACACCGAGCTGGCCGGCGTGCCGTTCGGCTCCATCGATCCCGCCGCACGCGTGCGCATCCTGTGTGAACTCGCGGTGCTCCGATCCGGGGTCGAGGGCATCGTGCTCGTGTCGCCCGACCGCCACGGAGGAAGCCCCGACGGCTGGTGGCGCATCGCGAGCGAGTTCGCGGACCGCGGCTACGCGATGCTCGTGATCATCGGAGGCTCGGCAGCCATCGCCCTGGAGCGGATGCAGGAGTTCGACGCGATCAACGCCTCCGGGCCTGTCGAACCGCTCGCGATCGACGAGCCCGCGTCTCCCGCCGCCGACGAGACACCCGCCACGAGTGAGAACGGAGATGCGCGATGAAGGTTCCCGCCATGATCGCCGCCGAGCTGCGGCGACTCACCGCGAGCCGTATGGGCATCATCGCCCTGGTCGCGTTGATCTGCGTCCCGATCCTCTACGGCGGTCTCTACCTCTGGGCGAACCAGGATCCGTACGCGAAGTTCCCCGAGGTCCCTGTCGCGCTCGTGGTCGACGACGAAGGCGCCCCCGCGCCCACCACCGGCACCGAACCCGCGACCGGTGAGACCGTGAACTACGGCGAGGACGTGGCCGAGAACCTCATCAAGGGCAACGCCTTCGACTGGCAGCTGATGTCGGCCGACGAAGCCTCCGAAGCCCTGAAACACGGCACTGTGGACTTCACCGTGACGATCCCGGCCGACTTCTCCTCCGCCCTCACCTCAGCCGCGGGAAGCGACCCGCACCAGGCGCGCATCGACCTCGAGACCAACGACGCGAACAACTACCTCGCTTCATCGATGGGCACGCAGGCCGTGGAGAAGATCCGCAGCTCGGTCGCCCAGATGGTCGGCAGCCAGGCCGCAGAGCGCCTGCTCACCGGCCTCAGCGACGTGCGCGACAAGCTGATCACGGCGACGGACGGCGCCACGCAGCTCACCGACGGCGCCGGCACCGCCGCTTCCGGCAGCTCCACGCTCGCCGAAGGCACCGCGAAGCTCGCCGACGGAACGGCGCAACTGGCCACGGGGGCGCAGAGCCTCGCGAACGGCGCACAACAGGTGAGCGCGGGCAACCGTCAGCTCGCCGATGTCGCCGACCGTGCAGGATCCGCGGTGCAGCAGGCCGCGAACGCCCTGCCGCAGGTGCGCACCGACATCGCGAACACCCTGACGCAGCAGGGCCTCACGCCCGACGAGATCGACCAGGTGCTCGCCACGCTCGATCCGCTCGGCGCTCGCCTGCAGGAGGGGAACACTCAGGTGCAGGCCGCGGTCGGCAAGGTCGATCAGCTCGCCGCCGGTGCCGCCTCCCTCGCCTCGGGCGCCTCGGAGCTCGCCACCGGTGCCGGCGCGGTCGCCACGGGTGCCTCCGCCGCGAACGACGGTGCCTCTCAGCTGCGCGATGGACTCGCCACGCTCGCCTCCGGCACGGCCGAGCTGCGCGACGGGCTGTCCCAGGGCGTCGACGCGATTCCCGCCTCCACCCCCGACCTGCGCTCGCTTCAGGCCGACACGATCGCCGACCCGGTCAAGGTGTCGAGCGACAAGGTCGCCTCCGCCGAGGACTACGGTGCCGGACTCGCCCCCTTCTTCGCCGCGCTCTCCGCCTGGATCGGCATCTACGCCCTCTTCCTGATCGTGAAGCCCATCTCCCGGCGCGCCATCACCGCACTGCACTCCCCCATCCGCATCACGCTGGCCGGCTGGCTGACCCCGGCGATGCTCGGTGCCGTGCAGATGCTCGGGTTGATGGGCATCCTCGCCATCACGCTCGGCTTCACCTTCGACCATCCGCTCGGCACGCTCGGCATCATGGTCTTCGCGTCGGCGACCTTCGCGGCGATCATCCTCGCCCTGAACGTCTGGCTCGGATCGGTCGGGCAGTTCCTCGGCCTGGTTCTGATGGTGCTGCAACTGGTCACCGCGGGCGGCACGTTCCCGTGGCAGACGCTGCCCGCTCCCCTCGCCGCCCTGCATCACGTGCTGCCGCTGGGTTACGTCGTCGATGCGATGCGACAGCTGATGTACGGCGGCGACTTCGCGCGTGCCGGCGGGGATCTGGCCGTGCTCGGCGTGTGGCTCGTCGGCGCGCTGCTGTTCGCGATGATCGGGGTGACGCGGATGACACATCGGCGCACCCTGCGCGATCTGCAGCCGAGCCTGATCGGATGATCGACCCGGTGCTCGTCGTGGAACGCCTCGTGGCGAGCGCCGGTGCGGATATGATGCGAAGGCGCGGCCCTGAAACGCGCGCTGGGGCTCGGTGGAACTGAGTTCCACCTTTCTACCCGAAAGTGTTCTCGACGATGATGACCGATTCGCAGGAGTCCGCTGCCCCTTCCCGCCTCCCGCTGGGCGTTCGCATCGGGCGCATCGCGTTCCTCGTCGTGGCCGCCGTCGTGGTGATCGCCGTGGCTGCGGCGTTCTTCGTGACCTGGACCATCCAGCGTTCCTTCCCGCAGACCGAGGGATCGATCGAGCTCGACGGGCTCGCGGCCGCGGTCACCGTGCAGCGCGACGACCGCGGTATCCCGACGATCACCGCCGACTCGACTGACGACCTGTTCTACGCGCAGGGCTTCGTGCACGCGCAGGACCGGTTCTTCGAGATGGACTTCCGCCGCCATGTGACCGCCGGCCGCGTCGCCGAGATGTTCGGGGAGTCGCAGGCCGGCACCGACGCCTTCCTCCGCACGCTCGGATGGCGCACGGTCGCGGAGGCCGAGGTCGAGGCGATGGACGACACCACGCGCGGCTACTACGAGGCCTATGCGGATGGCGTGAACGCCTACCTGGCTTCGCGCTCCGGCGCCGAACTGTCGCTCGAGTACGCCGTGATCGGACTGCAGAACCCCGACTACGCTCCCGAGCCGTGGGAACCCGCGGATTCCGTCGCCTGGCTCAAGGCCATGGCCTGGGACCTGCGCGGCAACATCGAGGACGAGACCGAACGCTCGCTGCTGGCCGCAGAGCTGAGCACAGGCGCGGACGGGGCAGAGGACGCGGCCACCGGTGACCTGCTGGCGAAGCTCTATCCCGACTACCCGTTCGACGAGAACCCCGTGATCGTGCCCAAGATCTCGACCGTTCCCGCACTCGGCACCGATGCGGAGCCTGCGGCCTACACCACCTCCGAGACCGACGGCGAGGCGCAGCAGGCATCGACGACCGTCGAATGGGAGGAGACCTCGAGCGTGATCGAGGCGGCGAGTGTGCTGGTCGGCGATGTCGGCGAGGGCATCGGCTCGAACTCCTGGGTCGTCTCCGGAGACCTCACCGAAACCGGGATGCCCCTGCTCGCGAACGATCCGCACCTCGGGGCCTCGCTGCCCTCGGTCTGGTACCAGGTGCAGTTGAAGTGCTCGACGGTGAGCGAGGAGTGCCCGTTCGACGTGGGAGGCTTCTCGTTCTCCGGCCTTCCCGGCATCGTCATCGGCCACAACCAGAAGGTCGCCTGGGGGTTCACGAACCTCACCACCGATGTCACCGACCTCTACATCGAGCGCGTCGAGGGCGACCAGTACTGGCGCGACGGAGCACTGGTGCCTCTCGAGGAGCGCACCGAGACGATCAAGGTCGCGGGCGGCGACGACATCGAGCTGACCATCCGCTCGACCGTCCACGGGCCCCTCATCTCCGGACTCACGGACGACTTCACGGCGATCGCGGGGGCCCCGGAACCCGCCCTCGGCGCCGAAGCCATCGCCCCGGCGTCCGCACCCCCCGGTTCCGACGATGCCGAGTACGCCGTGAGTCTGCGGTGGACCGCGCTCGATCCCGGTACGGCGGCGACGGCCATCTTCGCGCTCTCCACCGCGCAGGACTTCGACGACTTCCGCTACGCGGCCTCGCTCTTCGACGTGCCGGCGCAGAACCTCATCTACGCCGACACCGAGGGCAACATCGGCTACCAGACACCCGGCCGCCTTCCGATCCGCGGCGCGGGCGACGGATGGATGCCGCAGCCCGGGTGGGACAGCAGCTACGACTGGACGGGGTTCATCCCGTTCGAGGAGCTGCCGGTCTCGTACAACCCCACCTCGGGCTACATCGTGACCGCGAACAACGCGATCGTCACCGACGACTACGCCTACTTCCTCTCGCGCGACTGGGACTACGGCTACCGCGCCGCCCGGATCGCACACCTCATCGAGCGACGCGCGGCCGTCGCACCGCTGACCGCCGACGACATGCGCGAGATCCAGATGGACAACGAGATGTGGATCGGCACCCAGCTGGCGACCGCCATGGCCGACGTCGACGTGTCCGGTGCAGGCCCGACCGCGGCCGTCGAACTGCTGCAGGGGTGGGACGGGCAGAACTCCGCATCGTCGGCGGCTGCGGCCTACGCGAACGTGCTGTGGTCGAACCTGGTGCAGAACATCTTCGCCGAGCGCGCTCAGCCGCTCCCCATCGACGGCCAAGGTCGGCTCTTCGCCGTCGTCTCCGACATGCTGGCCGATCCTTCCGACCCGCTCTGGGTCAACGCGCAGATCGACGTCGACGGGATGGAGCAGATGCTGGCACTGTCGGCGGAAGAGGCCTACGACGAGCTCGCGGCTCTGCAGGGCACGACCGTCTCACGCTGGAACTGGGGCGACCTGCACGCGATCACCCTCACCAGTGAGACCCTCGGCTCCTCGGGCATCGCGCCGATCGAAGCACTCTTCAACCGTGGACCTTTCCCGGTCAGCGGAGGGGCCTCGGTGGTGAACGCGACCGGATGGGAGCTCGGGGTCTCGTACGCCACCACGACCGTGCCGTCGATGCGCATGGTCGTCGACCTCTCCGACTTCGACGCCTCGACCTGGAATCATCTCACCGGCGCCTCGGGTCACGCGTACAACGAGCACTACACGGATCAGACGGCGGACTGGGCAGCGGGCATCCAGAAGCCGTGGGCGTACTCGGCGAAGGCCGTGAAGGCAGCGGCGGTCAACACCCTGGTGCTCACCCCGGCCGGCTGAACGACGGCTCTCTGGGCATCTGAAGCAGCGCCCCAGGATGCTCCGCTAGCGTTGACGGGTGCCATCCGCCTATCTCGCCCCCAAGGGCACCCCCGTCACGCTCCTGGAGTTCGAGCACGCAGGTGCGACCCTCATCGCCGAGACGTTCGGTGAGGGCCCGCACACGTATCTGCTCCTGCACGGCATCGGCATGGGGCGGAGCGTCTATCTCGATATCGTGCAACGTCTCGAGGGAAGGGTCATCGCCCTCGATCTGCCCGGATTCGGCGAGGCGCCCGAGCCCACCCGCACGCTCACCATGGAACGGCATGCCGACCTCGTCGCGGCCTACCTGCAGCACGTCGACTCGGGCCCCGTCGTCGTGATCGGGCACTCGATGGGCAGTCAGATCGCCGCCGAGCTCGCCGCGCGGCATCCGTCCCTGGTCGAGGGAGTGGTGCTCGCCGGCCCCACCGTGAACAAGGCCGCGCGCAACATCGGCGCGCAGGCGCGGTATCTGCTCACCGACCTCATCGGCGAACGCCCCCTGGTCATCTGGCGCGGGGCCCGGGAGTACCTCCGCGGCGGCCCCCACCTGTTCCGGAAGATGCGTGCGACCATCGTGCACGAGCCCGAAGACGCCTTCGTGCGCATCCAGTGCCCCGTGCTCGTGCTGCGCGGGGAAAGCGATCCGCTGGCTCCGATGAGCTGGTGCCGCGAGATCATCGACGCCATCCCCGGCGCCGACCTCGAAGTCATCCCCGACCACGGTCACGGCACGCTGATCAGCGACTCCGAACCCGCGGCGCGCCTGATCCACGAGTTCACTGCTCGCCTCTGACGCCCCGGGCCCTCCTCATGAGCGGCCCGCGCGACGCGGCGTGCCGGCATGGAGCGCCCGACGCAGCCGGGCAGGATCAGCCTCGATGTCAGCCCGCAGCGGGCGGGGTCTGCTTCGACTCGGAGAGCTCGTCGACGACGAGGCCGCGCTGCTCGATGGTGCCGTTGCGATACGCCTGCCGTCCGACCATGTGCGCCGAGAGCGGAGCCGTGGCGAACTGCATGAGCACGACCGGGGCGACCAGCACGAACCCGATCAGGATGCCGCCGACCGACCGCTGCGACAGCGCGATCGCGATGCAGATGAGCAGCAGTCCGAGCACCTGAGGCTTGGTCGCCGCGTGCAGTCGCGACGGCACATCGCGGAAGTGCAGCAGACCGACCGCCGCCGACAGGCACAGCAGCGCTCCGAGCAGGATGAGCACCAGGACCGCCACGTCGATGACGGCATCCGGGATCATGAGACCGAACACGTTCATGGTGTCGTGTTGTCCCTTCTCGCGACGAACCGGGCGACGGCGATCGACCCGAACACTCCGATCGCCGCGATGATCAAGAGCACGGGGATGTTGCGAGTGTGACCGTTGATCGCCATCTCGGCGCCGATCACGCACATCACCTCGGTGAGCAGCACGTCGGAGGCGACGGCGCGGTCGAGGATCGACGGTCCGCGCACGATGCGGATCAGCGCGAGCACAGCGGCGATGCCGAACACCACCATGATCAGCAGCAGGAGGATGTTCATCGGGCACCGCCCTTCATCGTTCCGAGGCCCGCGCGCTCGTCGGCCTTGAGGGCACGATATTGATCGGGGTCGCCGAGCGCACGCACCACGCGTCGCTCCCACCGGAGCACGCCGGCGCGCTGCTTCTCCACGTCGTCGAGATTCCGGACCCCGATCACGTGCAGGTACAGGATCCGCCGGTCGCGGTCGGTCTCCACGACGAGAGACCCGGGGATCAGCGACGACACGACGGCGACGTGCGTCATCACCAGGTCGTCGGCATACCGCAGCGGCACCGCGATGATGGCCGTGCCGGGCTGGCGACGGAAGTCGAACACCTGCACCGTGACCGAGAGAGCACCGCTCAGCACCGCGAACAGGAATTGCACCACGAACAGTGCGGCGTACCAGAGGTTGATGCGGCCGGAGAGCGCGACGGTCGGCAGGCGGAACACGCGGGTGACGAAGATCGCGACGACGAGTCCGGTGAGGAACGACAGCACCGTGAACTGCGCCCACAGCAGCATCCAGAGCACCACGAGCCAGGCGAGGAAGGGCAGCTGCACGCGAATGTCGCGCCAGAGGTGACGTCGGGTGTCGCGCGCCATCAGCCCACCTCCTCTTCCAGTTGCACGAGGCTCACCGGCTGCAGCAGTGCGGCGCCGATGCGGTCGCAGAGGGCGTAGAGAGGACCAGCGAAGATCGTCAACGCGAGCGTGACCGCGACCATGCCGCCGGTCGCCACGGTCATGATCTTCGGGATGCGACGGCGCTCCTGCTGTTCATCGGCCGCCGGCGCGTTGCCGAGGTACGAGATGCGTCCCTCGGTCTCGGTGGAGTCCTCCTCTTCGCGCCAGAAGGCGAGGTTCCAGGCGCGCATCAGGGCGTAGAGGGTCAGCAGTGACGTGACGATGCCGCCGAAGATCAGCACGATCATGATCGGTGTACCGACCGAGGCCGCCGCCTCGAAGAGGGCGAACTTGCCGATGAAGCCGGAGAAGGGCGGCAGTCCGCCGAGGTTGATCGCGGGGACGAAATAGAGAACGGCGATCAGGGGGGCGACCTTCAGCAGCCCCTTGACCCGCAGGATCGAGGTGCTTCCGGCTCGACGTTCCACGAGCCCGACGGCGAGGAACAGGGTGGTCTGCACGACGATGTGGTGCACGATGTAGTACACCGTGGCGCCGATCGCGGCGGGGGTCGCTATCGCGAGGCCGAAGATCATGTAGCCGACGTGGCTGACCAGTGTGAACGACAGGATTCGCTTGAGCTCGGCCTGTGCGACGGCACCGAGCACTCCGACGATCATGGTCGCGAGCGCGATGATCAAGAGCAGCGTGTCGATGCTGTTCGAGGCGAAGAGCTGGGTCTCGGTGCGGATCAGCGCGTACACGCCGACCTTCGTGAGCAGGCCGGCGAACACGGCGGTGACCGGGGCCGGTGCGGTCGGGTACGAGTCCGGCAGCCAGAACGACACCGGGAAGATGGCGGCCTTGATGCCGAAGGCGACCACGAGCATCAGGTGCAGCACCAGCTGCGTCTCCTGCGGGAGCTCCGACATGCGCTCGGCGATCTGGGCCATGTTGACCGTGCCGAGTGCGCCGTAGATCATCGCGATCGACGCGAGGAACAGGATCGACGAGACCAGCGACACCACGATGTAGACCGCGCCGGTACGGATGCGGGACTCGGTGCTGCCGAGGGTGATCAACACGTACGACGCGACGAGCAGGATCTCGAAGCCGACGTAGAGGTTGAACAGGTCGCCCGCGATGAAGGCGTTGAAGATGCCGGCCGCGAGGATCAGGTACGACGGGTTGAAGATCGAGATCGGCGTCTCGTCGGTGCCGTCTGCGGCACCCTGGCCGATGGAGAAGAGCAGGACCGCGAGCAGCACGATGCTGGAGATGAGCACGAGGAGGGCGGCGAGCCTGTCGACGTAGAGCACGATGCCGAACGGCACGGGCCAGCCGCCGACCGATACCGCCAGCGGAGCACCGGAATCGACCACGACCAGGAGCACGGCGGCGATGACCGAGACCGCGGCCAGAGTGGCCACCGTGACGACGACCTGCAGGCGTGCATTGCGACCGAAGACGAGGGTGACCGCGGCGCCCAGCAGAGGCAGTGCGACGAGGAGCGGGACGAGGGCGGTCATGGCTTGCCCTCCTCGTTCTCGTCGCGGTCATGGGGTTGGTCCGGGCGCGGTTCACGGCCGTCGTCGGGGGATTCTGACGGTTCGGAGGGTTCTGACGGTTCGGAGGGCTCGCTCCCCCACCCGGTCGGGGCGTCGAACGGAGCATCGTCGTGGATCGAGGGATGATCGCGCATGTGCAGCACCGTGATCGGCGCGGTCTGCACGCCGACGAAGTCGGTGGTCGCCTCGTCGTCGTCGGTCTCGGACTCGTCGTCCATGAGGTCTTCGTCCGCATCTGTGCGCTCGCGGAGCGCGATGTCGGCCTCGTCGTCCTCGACCGTGTCGGCCTGACCCAGTTGCCAGGAGCGGTAGATCAGGGCGAGCAGGAAAGCCGAGACCGCGAACGTGATGACGATGGCGGTGAGGGTGAGCGCCTGCGGAAGCGGGTCGCTCATCTCCCCTTCCGTCCCGAAGAACGGCGCGTTGCCGGGAACGCCCATCACGATCAGGAGCAGCAGGTTCGTGGCGTTGCCGAGCAGCAGGAAGCCGATCAGCACACGGGTCAGGCTGCGCTCCAGCATCGCGTACACGCCGCACGCGAAGAGGATGGCCATGATGACGATCAGGGTGAGGGAGACGTCCATCAGCTGCTCCTCCCGCCCCGGGAGAGGAATCCTTCAGGACCCGGTGTGGTGCGCAGCGCCGCCTGACGGTCGACCTCGGCGCCCAGACTGCGCAGCACGTCGAGGACGAGCCCGATCACGACGAGGTACACGCCGATGTCGAAGATGGTCGAGGTGACGAACTCCATGTGTCCGATGCCGGGGATCTCCCACTCCCAGAAGGTGCTGGTCAGGGGCGCGAGACCGAAGAACAGGGGAACGACCGCCGTGCCGACGGCGAGGATCAGGCCGGTGCCGAGCAGTCGTCCCGCATCCGTGGGGGCCGCGGCGCCCAGCTCCCAGCGTCCGCCGGCGATGTAGCGCATCACGAGTGCCATGCCCGCGACGAGACCGCCGGCGAAGCCGCCGCCCGGCAGATTGTGGCCGGAGAACAGCAGGAAGATCGACACCACGATGATCGTGTGGAACAGGATGCGGACGATCACCTCGAGCAGGATCGACCTGTTCTCGGGCTTCATCTTCTGACCGCCGACGAGCCACGCCCGCGGGCTGCTCTCGTTCTCCGAGGTCTGGAATCGGATGCCCTCGGTCGTCTCGACGAGCGGGCGGCTGCGTGCGGCCTTGCGCGTCGCCCGGGGAAGGTTCTTGGTGGCGGCGAGCAGGTCGGCGCGGTGCGTGACGAACACCAGGGAGGCCACACCGGTCGCGGCGAGCACGAGCACCGAGAGCTCGCCCATGGTGTCCCAGCCGCGCAGGTCGACCAGCGCCACGTTGACGACGTTCTTGCCGTGTCCGATCTCGTACGCGAGCTTCGGGAACGCCTCCGAGATCGGGTCGGCGATGCGCGACTGGGTGGCGACGACGGCGACGAAGGCCATCGTGACGCCCACGCCGATCGCCAGCAGCGCGCGGGGGATGCGCCCGACCGAGGCGTTGTGCTCGCCCATCCGCGCGGGGAGGCGACGGAGCACCAGCGCGAACGTGACCATCGTGACCGTCTCGACCAGGATCTGCGTCAGCGCGAGGTCGGGTGCACCGCTCGTCGCGAACAGCACGACCATGCCGAGTCCGGTGACCGAGACGAGCACCACGCCGGTGTAGCGCTTCTGCGCACGGACGGCGAAGATGCCGGCGATCGCCATGATCGGCGCGACCACGATCTGCGCCGGGGTGTGCCAGAGGGACAGGTTGTACCGATCGATGTCGCTCGCGATGAGGGCCGTGACCTCGGCGGCGACGAACACCACGAAGATGGTGCCGACGTACACCGGCAGCGAGCCCCGCTGGGTGAGCGTGGTGCTGAGCACCGAGAGCCGGTCGACGCCGCGCATGACGAAGTAGTAGACGTCGGCCGCGGTGAATCGCAGGATACGCGGCTTGCGATCCCATCCGGTCCTGCGGGTGACCAGGAACAGCCCGATGCCGAGCAGGATCGACAGGATCGAGATGCCCAGTGCGGGCTCGAAGCCGTGCCACAGCGCGAGATGGCCGGGGCCCTCGACGGCCTCGCCCGCATGGTCGAGCCCCGGGGTCGCGGTGAGGGCGTACCCCTGCAGAGCCGTGTCGAGAGCGGGGGCGCCGATACCCGCCGCGAGCGTGACGCCGGCGAGGATGATCGGGGCCGAGAGGAAGCCGACCGGCGGGTCGGGCCAGGCTGTGTCGGGGAGTTGCTGGCCCTGCTCATCGCGCTTCTTCCAGAACGCGCCCCAGAGGAACCGCACCCCATATGCCGCAGTCAGCATGGATCCGAGGACGATACCGATGAGGGCGACGAGTCCCCACGGGGATCCGCCTTGTGCGTCGTCGAGGAGGGCGGTGAGCGTGGATTCCTTGGCGACGAAGCCGATGGTCGGCGCTATGCCCGCCATCGATGCCACGGAGATGAATGCCGCGGTCGCCATGACGGGTGCCTGCCGACCGACGCCGGAGAGCTCGTTGATGTCTCGGGTGGACAGTTGACGGTCGATGACGCCGACGATCAGGAAGAGCGCCGACTTGAACAGCGCGTGGCCGATGACCAGGGCGAGACCGGCGAGCGCCGCCGCCTGCGTGCCGTAGCCGACGACGATCGCGAAGAAGCCGAGCTGGCTGACCGTGCCGAAGGCGAGAATGCGCTTGAGGTCGGTCTCACGCAACGCCTGGATGCCCCCGAGCAGCATCGTGATGATGCCCAGGGTGATGACGATCGGCCGCCAGGTGGTGCTGAACGCGAAGATCGGCGCGAACCGGGCGATCAGATAGATGCCGGCCTTCACCATCGCGGCGGCGTGCAGATACGCGCTCACCGGCGTGGGTGCGGCCATCGCACCGGGGAGCCAGAAGTGGAAGGGGAACAGTGCCGACTTGCTGATCGCCCCGATCAGGAGCATGACGATCGCAGCATCGACGAGAGGTCCGCTGGGCTCGATGACGAGGATCTCGCGGATGCTCGAGGTGCCGGTGTCGACCACGAGCAGCACGACGCCCACGAACATCACGAGGCCACCGAGCGTCGTCACCAGCAGAGCCTGCAGCGCCGCACGACGGCTGGCGGCACGGCGGCGGTAGTGACCGATGAGGAGGTACGAGAGGATGCTCGTGACTTCCCAGAACATGACGAGGATCACGAGGTCATCGGTCAGGACCAGTCCGTACATCGCGCCCGCGAAGCCCAACAGCACGCCGGCGAACTGTCCGACGCCCGCCGAGTCCTCGTAGAAGTACCAACGGCAGTAGAGGAGAACCAGTGCCCCGACGCCCGTGACGATCAGGGTGAGCACCCAGCCGAGCACGTCCATGTTCATGGAGAGGTTCAGACCCAGTTGGGGGATCCACTCGACCGACTCGAACGGTACCGGCCCGTCGAGCACCTGCGGCGTCATGACGAGTGCATGCACGAAGGCGGCGGCCGGGACGAGGGCGGCGATGGCGAAAGCCTGAGCTCCGAGCCAGCGCACCAGAACGGGCATCAACAGCGACCCGAGGAGGAACACAGCGAGGAGCATCAGCATATACGCGGCTCCCTCAGGGCTCGTCGGCCATTTCGGCACAGGCGGGCGGGTGTCAGACCAGTTTACCGGCGCGAGAGGTTCCTGCGGTCCACGTTTGCACGATCGTGCGAGAGTAGCCCCATGCGGCGGGTCTGGGTTCGAGAGCTCGCGGGCTGGGTGGGGGCACTGGCCGTGGCGATGATCACGGTGGCGCAGGTCGCTTCATCTGCTCGCGCCGACCTGCTGTTCCGCGATGGAGATTCCCTGATCGTGGCGATGTTCGCACGATCCGTCCTGTCCGGCGCTCCGCTGGATTGGGCGATGTCCAGCGTGCTGTTCCTGCCCGAGTCTGCTGTGTTCGCCGGCCTCGATGCGGTGCTGCCCGTCGACGTGAACGGATTGCTCACGATCGATGCCGTCATCAACATGCTCGCTCTCTACGGGGCCCTCCGGCTGGTCTCGGGCCGTCGACGCGACGACACCGCCCCGGTCAGCTGGGCGCTCCTCGGGCTCGCGGTCTTCGGCATCTTGGCGATGACCGATGTCTCGGGTTCTCGGGACGCGCTCGAACTCGCCTCCCTGCTGCTCACCACCACGTACTACTGCTCGACGGTGATCGCCGTCGTGCTGTCCGTCGGTCTGGTGCGTCGGGTGATCGACCGCGACGAGGGCGGGACCGGGTCGTTGGTCGCTCTGGGCGCGACGGCCGCCGTCTCCACCCTCTCCAACCCGTTGTTCGCCGCCTGGGCGACGGTTCCGATCGCTCTTCTCCTCGCCGTGATGCTCATCCGGTCGCCTCGACGCACCCGCACGGCGACGATGCTCGTCGTGCTGGTCCTGGGCACCGCGATGGGCTTCCTCGGTCGCATTCCTCTTCGGGCATGGATCGCCAACACCGGAGCCGGCTACGCCCAGCCCGAACTCTGGCCGGAGTCGGCGGGCTACTACGGAAGCCTTCTCCTCGACCGCACGGCGACGCCCGCCGGCATCATCGGCGCCCTGATCGTGCTCGCCCTCATCGCGTCGGCCATCGCGCGCACGGCGCGAGCGGGCGATCCCGGCACGCGGTTCGTCGCGACCGTCGCGTGGGTCACCCCCGTGCTCGTCGCGATCGGCGCGATCGCTCTCGGCACCCACGCCGCCCGGTACCTGCAGCCCCTCGTCTTCGCGCCGGTGCTCGCCGTGGTGGCGGCTCCCCGTGCCTGGCGGGTGCCGCGGCGTGCCGGTGCTCTCCTCGCGGCGGCCGCCACCGTGGTGCTCGTGATCGGCGGCACGCTCAGCGTTCCCCGGCTCGCCGCTGCGAGCGCCGCCCCCGATGCCGATCTCGCCTGTGTGACCGACTGGGTCGATGCGTCGGGCCGGGTCGGGGCCGGCCAGTTCTGGACGGTACGCCTGCCGAAGCTGCATCTGGAGGATCCCGCCCGTCTCGTGCAGGTCGATCATGAGCTCAACGGCTACGCGTGGCTCGTGAACCGAGCGGATTTCGATGTCGGTGAGGTGTCATTCCTCGTGGAGGACGCCCAGACGGTCCCCTGGCGCCTCTCGTCACCGGTCATCCCTGACGAGGTGATCGACTGCGGGCGCTACCGCATCCTCGATTTCGGGGAGAACGGCCTGCCGCTCGGTCCGCAGCGCAGCTGAGCGGGCGCCGCTCAGTGCGGAACGGGGCCGGTGGTCGTGCCGGCGCGGAACACACAGGTGAGATGCTGCGTCTCGCCCGGTTCTCCGCGGAGCATGCGGGCGACCTGCTCCCCCGCCGCGCGACCCTTCTCGACCGCCGGTTGCACGCTGGTGGTGAGGGTGAGATCCCCGAAGCCGTCGAGCGGGATCCCGTCGAAACCGGCGACCGAGAGGTCTTCGGGCACGCGGAGCCCCAGTTCCTCGGCCGCTCGGATCACCCCGACCGCGAGCAGGTCGCTCTGGGCGAGCACGGCCGTCGGGCGGGTGGCGGGGTCGGTCAGAAGCATCCGTCCGACCAGCACGCCCTCGTCGATGAGGCTGCCGGACGCCGAGATCGCCGGCGCATCGGGGAACACCTGACGCATCCCCTCGAGGCGATGCACCGAGACGTCGACGGTCGCGTTCGCGATCCGTTCGGGGGTCACCAGTGCCCGTTCCCGTTCGCTGTCGAGCGAGAGCGTGACCAGCGCCACGTCGCGGTGACCGAGGTCGTGGACGTGCCGCGCGACGTCGGCGGACGCTGCGACGTTGTCGAGCGTGATGCGGGGGATATCCTCACCGGCATCTCCTTCGATCACGACCACCGGCAGACCACGGCCGACGACCACCTCGAGCGAGGCCTTCGTGCGCCCCGAGCATCCGATCAGGACGAAGGCATCGACGGGGGCGTTCGTGATGGCGGCCCCCTCCTCCCCCGGTTCGTCGCGCATCAGGAGGATGCCCGCACTGAGGTCGGCGAGACCGTCGGTGAGGCCGTCCATCATGGCCGTCGTCACCGGATCGAGGAATGCCGCGCGCAGATGCCCCTCGAGAACGACGGCGACGATGCCGCTGCGTCCGCGACGCAGCGACGCCGCGCGGGGATCCGGACCCGCGTATCCGAGGTCCGACGCCGCGGTGAGCACACGCTCCCGCGTGGCGGCCGCCACATTCGCCTTGCCGCTGAAGACGACCGAGGCGGTGGACGTCGCCACGCCCGCCTCACGTGCGACGTCGGCGATCGTGGGCCGACGCGGCGTCTCCTGACTGCTCATACTTCGAGGATAGCTCCCCACGGTTCCCTTCGGTCGAATCGATTCGATAGGCTGTCCGGCATGGAAACAGCCCTCTCCCGTTCGCAGTTCGTGCGCTGGCGCGCGGCGATCTTCGCCATCTTCCTCGCGAGCGGGCTGTCGATCGCCACCTGGGCGTCGCGCGTGCCCGGTATCAAGGAGGCGCTGGGGCTCGACAACGCGCAGGTCGGCCTCATCCTGCTCGGCATGGGCGTGTCATCGATCATCGGCATCTCGACAGGTCCCGCCGTGATGGCGCGCCTCGGTGCCCGGCGGGGCATGCTCCTGACGATGCTGATGTTCGCATCCGGGATCGTCCTCGTGGGCCTCGGGGCCAATGTGTTCGGCTCCGTTCCCGTCGTCATCATCGGCATGGTGCTGTTCGGCTTCGGCAACGGATCGGTCGACGTGATGATGAACGTCGAGGCCACGGCGATCGAGCAGCAGATGGGCCGCACGATCCTGCCGGTCTTCCACGCATTCTTCAGCTTCGGCACGGTCATCGGCGCGGGAATCGGCGCCCTCGCGGCGCAGCTCTCCATCAACGTCGCCGCCCACGCCGCGGTCATGGGTGCACTGATCGCCGTGATCGCGATCGTCTGCTTCTTCCAGGTGCCGGTGCGCGAGGCCGCCCTCGATCCCGCGGCGCACGAGAAGCCGGCCTTCCGTGCACGCATGCACACCGCGCTCGAGGCATGGCGCGAACCGCGCACCTATCTGATCGGCGTGGTCATGCTCGGCATGTCGTTCGCCGAGGGCGGCGCCAACGACTGGATCGCCCTGGGCACCGAGCAGGGGCACGGCTTCGCAGAGGGTACCGGCGCCGTGTCGCTCGCCGTGTTCTCGGTGGGCATGACCGTCGTGCGTCTGTTCGGAGGTCCGCTCGTCGACCGCTTCGGCCGCGTGCTGGTGCTGCGCATCCTCGCGGTCGCGGCGGCATCGGGCATCCTGCTCTTCATCCTCGCGCCCACCTTCCCGCTCGTGCTCGTCGGGGCGGCGCTCTGGGGCGTCGGCGCTTCCCTCGGCTTCCCGCTCGGCATGTCGGCGGCGGCGGACGATCCGGCAAAGGCAGCGGCCCGGGTGAGCGCTGCGGCCACGATCGGCTACATCGCGTTCCTGGGTGGACCTCCCGTGCTCGGCGTCATCAGCGAGCACATCGGTCTGCTCAACACGCTGTTCATCCTGGTCGCACTGGTCGTGATGTCCGGGCTGTTCTCCGGCGCCGCGCGCCCGCTCCGCGACGACGAGAAGACGCCGGCCGCGACGACTCCGCAGGGCTGACCACGGCAGCGGGGGTGATCACGGCGGCGGAGTGATCACGGCGGCGGAGTGATCACGGCGGCGGAGTGAGGTTCAGTCCTCGCCACCACGGACGAGCGCTGCCGCGTGTGAACGGCTGCGCGCGCCGAGCTTGGTGAGCACATTCGAGACATGAGTCTTGACCGTCGGCACCGAGATGCGCAGCCGTGCAGCGAGTTGAGCGTTCGACCACCCCTGCAGGATCCCCTCGAGCACCTCCTGCTCCCGGCCGGTCAGATTCGCGAGCCTCCCCGCATCCGGCACCGGCACGGGAAGCGCGGCGTTCTCGGCGACGGCGGCGAGCGCACGTCTCGTCACCCGCGGATCCAGAGCGCCGTCGCCCGCGGCGACCGCGCGGACAGCCTGTCCGAGGGTAGGGGCGTCGACCGTCTTGAGCAGGAATCCGACGGCCCCGGCGCGGATGGCCCCGAACACGAGGTCGTCCTCGTCGAAGCTCGTCAGGACCAGGACGTCGCCGAGACCGCGCTCGACGATCTCTCTGGTGGCCGAGATCCCGTCCCGCCCCGGCATCCGCACATCCATGAGCACGACGTCGGGGCGCAGTGCCGCGGCGTTGCGGACAGCGACCTCACCATCCGCGGCCTCTCCGACCACCGTGATGCCCTGTGTCTCGAGCATGATGCGCAGGCCCGCCCTGATCGCGCTGTGATCATCGGCCAGCAGCACGGTCGGCGCCGTCATGCCCGCACCTCCATCGGGATGCGCCCCTCGACCGCCCATCCGCCCGGGGTCGGCCCCGCGGAGAAGACGCCGTCCAACGCGCCGACGCGTTCCCGGAGCATCTGCAGCCCCCAGCCTTCGTCGCCGTGTGCAGCAGCGCGGCTGGGCGCACCGCCATGCGAGCGCACCTCGACCCGCACCTCGGAGTCCTGCTCCTGAACCGTGATGCCGACGACGGCGCCGCTCGCATGGCGGATGCAGTTGTTCAGCGCCTCGCGCACGATGCGGATGACGGCCTGCTCGCGCGCCGCACCGATGTCCTCGATGTCATCGACGACGAGGTGCACGACGAGCCCTGCCCGCTCCGCCTCCTGCACGATTCCGCCGAGATCCGCCCAGCGCGGTGCGGGCGCCAGAGTCCCGTCGCCGCGACGGAGCACCGAGATCAGGGATCGCAGCGCACCATGAGCATCGAGTCCCGCGTCGCGCACAGCCTGCAGGGCTTCTCGATCCCTGGCACGGTCGGGTGCGGACGACAATGCCGCTTCGGCACGGATCGCCATCGCCATCACGTGACCGGCGACGACATCGTGCAGCTCTCTCGCCATCGTCTCGCGCTCACGCTGCACCGCTTCGACGCGGTCCCGCTCGGCGGCGGCGGCGGCCTCTTCCGCTCGCTGACGATGCAGCTCGGCGAGTTCGTGGGCCTGGGAGACCGCCACCGCCCACCAGTAGTCGGTGCCGAAGATCGCGCCGAACTGCACGCCGATGAGGAAGGCCACGGCGAACGGCACGTCGGTGAAGAACCAGGCGGCGAGGAAGAAGATGATCGTCGAAGCGCCCAGCAGGAGGAGCAGCACCCGCCTCCCCTGCGGCCCCGCCAGGAACGCCGCCGTCCACAACACGTCCAGCAGCACCACGAGCGTGCCGATGCCGCCGACGGTGAGCAGATCGACCACGAAGAGGAGCGTGACCAGCGCGAGGACCGTCACGGGCATACGCCGCTTGACGAGGGCGAGCGCGCACGCGGGAAGCGCGAGGGCCAGTGCCCACCACGGCGAGACGGAGGTCTCGAGGATCGAGAACGGACCCCAGATGCCGCGGAACCCGAAGCCCGCCATGACGACCGCGAGGATCGCCATCCCGAGGGGATCCGCCCACCAGCGGTGCCGGCGGTACCAGGCTCCGAACCCGCCTTCGACCTGCTCGTGCATGCCCTCATGCAACCACGGCGCGCGCACTCGCGCATCCGACGAAGGGATGAGGGAGCCGAAGGAGACGATACTTTCGCCCGATCCGCAGCCGTCCCCCGTTCCGTGAACGTGGAGACATGGAACTCTTCGGCGGAATGCCGCTTCCCCTCTCCCTCGCCCTCCTGGCGCTGATCGATGGGCTGAGCGTCGGCACTCTCCTCATCCCCGTCTTCCTGCTCCTGCATCCGGGGCGGGTGCGCGCCGGACGCATCCTGCTGTATCTGGTGACGATCGCCGCGTTCTACCTGCTCGTCGGGCTCCTCTTCCTCTGGGGGCTGGTGAATCTCGTCGACGTGGCGTCCGACTTCCTGGCCTCGCCCGCCGGCCTGGTCATCCGCCTGCTCGTCGGAGGAGCGCTCCTCATCACGGCCTTCGTGATGCCAACCGGTGACAAGCGCGCCAAGCCCACGTCGACGACCCCCACGTCGGGACCCACGACCCCGCAGGTCTCGGCGTGGACGGGGATGCCGACGAGGTCGGCTGCGCACAGCTCGTCGATGACGACGCCACCCCCTCCGACTCCCGCGATGACGACGGACGCCGCGCCGCGCCCCGGTCGCATCACCCGGTGGCGCGAGCGACTGCTCGACCCGCGCACTCGCGGGACCGCCGTGATGGCCGTCGCGATCGCCGCCGGGCTTGTCGAGATCGCCACCATGCTCCCGTATATCGTCGCGATGACGATGCTGGCGGATGCGGGGATCGACACTCCGCTGCGTGTGCTGTCGCTCGTCGGGTACTGCGCGCTGATGATCCTGCCCGCTGTCGTGCTGCTCGTCCTGCGCCTGGTCGCCGCTCCCCTGGTGCAGCGGCCGCTCGAACGCTTCGCGGCTTGGATGGAGCGCACCGGCGCGGAGAACACCGCCTGGATCATCGGCATCATCGGATTCCTCATCGCCCGCTCCGCCGCCACCGAGCTCGGTCTCTTTCAGGCGATCGGGTCGTTCCTCGACCGATGACCGCCGCGCCCACCGCCTGCGACCGCGCAGCACTCCCGACGAAGTAGGCTCGACGGGTGCGTCTCGTCATCGCCCGCTGCTCGGTCGACTACACCGGTCGGCTCAACGCCCATCTCCCGCTTGCCACGCGTCTGCTCGTGCACAAGGGAGACGGGAGTCTGCTCGTGCACTCCGACGGCGGCAGCTACAAGCCGCTGAACTGGATGAGCCCGCCGTGCTCGCTCTCGAGCGAGACCCCCGGCGAGGAAGAAGCCAGCGCCGGCGTCGTCGAGGTCTGGCGCGTCACCCACAAGAAGACCGGTGATGCGCTGCGCGTGCAGATCTACGAGATCATCCACGACACCTCCCACGAGCTGGGTATTGACCCCGGGCTGCAGAAGGACGGCGTCGAGGCCGATCTGCAGCGGCTGCTCGCCGAACAGGTGGACCGCATCTCCGAGGGCGCGACGCTCGTACGCCGCGAGTACCCGACGGCCATCGGGCCCGTCGACCTGCTGGTGCGCGATGCCGACGGCGCCGCGATCGCGGTCGAGATCAAACGCCGCGGCGACATCGACGGCGTGGAGCAGCTGACCCGCTATCTCGAACTGCTGGGCCGCGACCCGCACCTCTCCCCCGTGCAGGGCGTCTTCGCCGCGCAGGAGATCAAGCCTCAGGCACGCGTGCTCGCCGAGGATCGCGGTATCCGCTGCCTGGTGCTCGACTACGACGACATGAAGGGCATCGAGTCGGGCATCCCCCGACTGTTCTGAGGCGTCACTTCTCAGCGCGCGGCGATGAGCCGGGGTGCCGGCCCCTCCAGACGCGCGATCGCGATCTTCACCTCGAAGATCTGCTGCTCGACGCGATCGAAACGCGCATCGGACTTCGTCTCCATCGTGTCGAACCGGGCATCGAACTTCGCATCCTGGGCATCGCACCGGGCATCGATTTTCGCGTCCAGGGCATCGCACCGGGCATCGAACTTCGTCTCCATCGCATCGCACCGGACATCGATTTTCGCGTCCAGGGCATCGCACCGGGCATCGAACTTCGTCTCCATCGCATCGCACCGCGCATCGAACTTCGTCTCCATCGCATCGCACCGCGCATCGAACTTCGTCTCCATCGCATCGCACCGCGCGTCGAACCTTGCATCCTGCGCCGCGAATCGCGCGTCCATCCGGTTGATCATCCAGCCGAAACCGCTGATGATCGCCACCAGGAGCGTCACTGCTGTCGCCAGCATCGTGATGACTTCCACCGACACGTACATGCCCCCATTCTCGCCCGCGTATCCGCCGATGTCACGACCTTATATGGGGACACACGGTGCCCACATGAGGTGTGCACAAGCTTTTGCGTTGCACACCTGTGCAGGAAGAGCGGACACCCTCCGTCCGGCCCATAGGCTGGAGAGATGCCTCACTCCCCCTACTCCTGCGTGCTGTGGGACGTCGACGGCACCATCGTCGACGCGTCCGTCGGCATCCTCCGCCGGCTCAATGTCGCGCTGACCCACTTCGGCCGACCGGCGCCGACCCGCGAAGAGCTGGTGCACTGGATCGGTCCCCCCATGTTCCAGTCCTTCCAGGATCAGGCCGGCATGACGCCGGAGCAGTCCGCCGAGGCGGTCGCCTTCTACCGCACCCTCGGCAAGGCCGACGGCTACACCACAGACGTCGCGACCTACCCGGGAGTGGTCGACCTCATCCACGAGCTGCACGCCGCCGGAGTGCCCCAGGCGACGGCCAGCTCGAAGCCCGAGAACCAGGTCGACGCACTGGTCGACCACTTCGGTCTGCGCCCTGCATTCCTGACGACCGTCGGGGCGACCCCGGACGAGTCGACCCTCGCCTCGAAGACCGACATCGTGGCAGAGGCTCTTCGTCGGCTGCGCGAGCTCGGCGCCGACACCTCGCGTCCCGTCCTGGTCGGAGACCGGCACCACGACGTCGAGGGTGGCAACGCCAACGGCGTTCCCGTGATCTTCGTCGAGTGGGGGTTCAGCGATTCGCACGAGGGCGACGAGGCCGCGTTCCGCGTGTCCTCGGTCGAAGAGCTGCGTGCGCTGCTGATCGCCTGAACGCCTGATCGCCCTCATCATCGCTCAGAAAGCACAGAACTCCCCTCCGGATGACGCATCGGGGACGCGATCCGGTGGGGAGTTCGGTGTCTCGCCCGTCTCAGACGGGGCGAATGTTCTCTGCCTGCAGGCCCTTCGGGCCCTGCGCCACATCGAACTCGACTCGCTGGTTCTCTTCGAGAGACCGGTAGCCGGATGACTGGATGGCGGAGTAGTGCGCGAAGACGTCAGCGCCTCCGTCGTCGGGGGAGATGAAGCCGAAGCCCTTCTCCGAGTTGAACCACTTGACCGTGCCCTGGGTGCTCATGTACTGCCTGTTCTGCTGGTGAAGAAGCCGACGCAGGGATGCCCCGACATCGCTAACGCTAGTGGAGGAGGCCCTGAGCGGAATAGCCGCCGCAAGAAGGTAATCCAAATGTTGCACGAGCGGCATCCGGCCGTCATCCGCGCGAGCGCGGGAGCGGGGCGCACGAGAACGCCCAGAAAAATGGTGTGGCCCTCACCGCGGGGGGAGCGATGAGGGCCGAAGACGACCGGAGGGTGCGTCAGAGACAGCTTAGCCCCTTTTCGATGCTCTTGTCCCCCTTTTGGGGGACAAATCTGAACTTCTCTGCGAGACGAACGACAGCGGCCCCCTCGAGTAGCCCATTGGGGACTGAACTACTCGAGAGGGCCCAATCGCATGCACGGATCGTCTGCCCCTGGGGTGGGCCACCGTCTCCTGGGGAGAGACGTAGACGATCGATCCCCATGTGCACGCACCTTCACCATAGGGGAGGATCCACGTTCTCGCCACGGACCTTCATCGGCGCGCGAGTAGCCTGATCCGGTGACTCTGCTCAACAAAGACATGACGCTCTGCATCTCGCTGTCCGCGCGCCCGAGCAACAACGGAACACGCTTCCACAATCATCTCTACGAGGCGCTCGGCCTGAACTGGATCTACAAGGCGTTCGCGCCGACCGACCTCGCGCAGGCCATCGCAGGTGTCCGGGGTCTCGGCATCCGTGGGTGCGCGATCTCCATGCCGTACAAGGAAGAGGTCATCGCGCTCGTCGACCGGATGGATCCCTCGGCGAGCGCCATCGACTCCGTCAACACGATCGTCAACGACGACGGCGTGCTCACGGCCTACAACACCGACTACTCCGCGATCGCGCAGCTCATCGAACGCGGAGGTCTCGATCGCACGGCCTCGGTGCTGCTGCGCGGATCGGGAGGCATGGCGAAGGCCACGGCCGCCGCGTTCCGCGACGCCGGCTTCACGCGGGTGACGATCGTCGCCAGGAATGAGGCGAACGGGCGCCCCCTTGCCGACTTGTACGACTTCGCCTGGACCGCTGGGCTCGACGATGCCAGGGCGGACATCCTGGTCAATGTCACGCCGATCGGCATGGCCGGGGGCGCGGAAGAGCACACGCTGTCGTTTTCGGAAGAGGCGATCGGGGCCGCATCCGTCGTCTTCGACGTGGTGGCCCTCCCCGCGGAGACACCTCTCATCGCTGCGGCGCGCAGGGCTGGCAAGACGGTGATCACGGGGGCCGAGGTCGCGACCCTGCAGGCACTGGAGCAGTTCGTGCTCTACACGGGCATCCGTCCGTCGGCGGAGCAGGTGCGCGCGGCGGAGGAGTTCATGCGAGCCGGAAACGCCTGACGACTGCCCTCCCGCACGCAGCCGGAGCGACGAGCTGTCGGGCACACGCTCCATCTTCGTTCCGGCGCCGATCAGCGATGTGTGGGAGCTTGTCACATCGGCAGGCCGCATTCCCGAGTGGGGGCCGAGCCGTGGGCACGATCGATGCCACGCTCGAACGCTCGGCAGATCGCGTTCGGCCGGTGGGCGGGCATCTCGCGCAGCGCGGATGTGCCCGCCCACGGGTCGAACCGACTCAGCCCTTCGCGCCCTTGCGGGGCTTGATGAACTCGGCCGGTGCGTTCTTCTCCCGCTTGGCAGCTCGCTTCTCCTTGAGCGAGAGCTGCGGCGCCTTCTTGCTGTCGCGACCCTGGATGGACTTTCCGGACATGGTTACTCGCTTCCCCTTCGGTGGCTGGCGTAACCTCCGACCATAGCCCGGAACCAGGGGAAGTCAAATTTCCCGCTGAACGGGAAAAATCTTCGTTGCCAGGCTCATGCCGTTTTCGGAATATTCATTGAAATATCTCATGCGCGACACATCGCGACGGTGCCCGCGACAAGCCCTGGCGACCCCCGGGAATCCGCCGAGGAGGAACCAGAGCAGGCGGCGAGGCGAACGGGTTTGCTACCCTGGGAGCGGAACAACGACGGAGGACGACCTCCGACGGAGAGACTGACCGGGGACGACCCCGACAGGAGTCTCCCGTGAATCACTCGTCCACCTGGCCCCTCTGGGTCGTATCCCGCGAACCTCGGGCCGCACGCGCCACGCTCGTGCTGTGCTTCGTCTCGTTCTCCATGGTCAGCGCGGCAGCACTGTCCGTCGGCGTGCGCGGGATCTGGCTGGAACTCCTCCTCTCGGCGGGATTCCTCGTCTGGGCCACTGCGCAGTGGGTCTGCGTCGAGCGTCGTCGACATCGAGAATCGGCGTTCCGCCGCGACGTCGAGCGGTACATCAACGCGCTCTCCCGCTCCTCCGCTCCGGAGTGACGCCACCGCCGTCGATCGCCGGCCATCCGCCGCGAACGCCGCGTACCATCAGATGCAGTGCGCTGAGAAAGCGCTGCGACCGGGACGACCCGGTCGTGGTCACCACTCGGGGACGGCCCCAGCTCGAAGGAGTCCGGCGATGTCACGCACGGAACGTAAGCAGTTGATCAGCGTCACGGACATCGTCCGCGTCATCCTGGGATGGGGGGCCTTCGCAGCTCTCTTCCTCCTCCACCCGGTGCTGGAACCCCCCGTGCCCACCCCGGTACTCATCATCGCGCTCGGGGCGATCATCGCAGTGATCCTCGTCTGCGCGTTCGGTGTCGTGAAGCAGGCCGAGGCCCTCGCGCACCGGCTCGGCGATCCCTACGGCTCGCTCGTCCTGACCCTGTCGATCGTGCTGATCGAGGTCATCCTGATCTCCGCGGTCATGCTCGGTCCGGGAGAGCACGCGACCATCGCCCGCGACTCGGTCATGGCCGTCTCGATGATCATCCTCAACCTCGTCATCGGCCTCGCTCTCCTCCTCGGCGGCCTCCGCCATCGCGGCATGGCCCACAACCGCACCGGCACCTCGGCGTACCTGTCGATGCTGGTCGTGCTCGTCGCACTCGCATTCGGCCTCCCCGCCCTCATCGGCACGGACGGCTCGTACACGACGGCGCAGGAGATCCCGATCATCGTGCTTACCCTCGTGCTCTACGCCTTCTTCCTCTACCGGCAGATGGGTGCGCAGGCGAGCGACTTCACCGAGGTCGACCCGCGCATGCTGGAGACCACTCCGCACCGGGCGAAGGCGGAGGCGGGTGGCGGGATCCGCGAGGTTCTCGCGGAGCATCGCACCGAGGTGCTCGTGCGTCTCGCGCTCCTGGTGGTGACCGTGATCCCCATCGTGCTCCTGTCGCATGACATGGCGGCGCTCCTGGACGACGGCCTGGGCCGCCTCGGAGCGCCGATCGCCCTCGCCGGCGTGCTCATCGCGGGGATCGTGTTCCTGCCGGAGTCGATCACCGCAGTGCGTGCTGCTCTCGGCGGCGAGGCCCAGCGCGTGAACAACCTCGGCCTCGGCGCGCTGGTGTCCACCGTCGGTCTGACCATTCCTGCGGTGCTGATCATCGGCATGTTCACCGGTCAGACCATCGTTCTGGCGGAGTCGCTGGCGAACCTGCTGATGCTGGGCGTGACACTGCTGCTGTCGGTGACGACGTTCGCCGCGAAGCGGGTGACCGCCATGCACGGCGCCGCGCACCTGGTGACGTTCGCGGTCTACCTGGTGGTGCTCTTCAGCTGATCCTGGGCCGGCGGGGCGATGAACCTCCACCGACCCCACCCCTCTTCTCGCGTGATATTTTTGGCATAGGCCAAAAGTCAATCACCGCCGGAATCCGGCACAGGAGGGAGCATCATGTCCACGAAGATCGCCATCAACGGCTTCGGGCGCATCGGGCGCAACTACTTCCGAGCCCTGCTCGCGAAGCACTCGGATCTCGAGGTGGTCGCGGTCAACGACCTCACCGACACGCGCACGCTCGCCCATCTGCTCAAGTACGACGCGGCGAACGGCACCCTGCCCGGACCTGTGAAGCACGACGACGCGCACCTGTTCGTCAACGGTCAGGCGATCCGCGTGTTCTCCGAGCGCGATCCACTCCGCCTTCCCTGGACAGACCTCGGCGTCGACATCGTGATCGAGTCGACCGGGCTGTTCACCAAGGCGGAGCTCGCCGCGAAGCACGTCGAGGCCGGGGCGCGGAAGGTGATCATCTCGGCGCCCGCGACCGGAGACGACGGAACGTTCGTGCTCGGCGTGAACGAGCACACCTACGACCCCGAGCGGCACCACATCATCTCGAACGCCTCCTGCACGACGAACTGCCTCGCCCCGGTGGCCAAGGTGTTCCACGAAGCCTTCGGTATCGAGGCCGGCCTGATGACCACCGTGCACGCGTACACGGCCGACCAGAACCTGCAGGACGGCCCGCACTCCGACCTCCGGCGCGCTCGGGCGGCGGGGGTCAACATCGTCCCCACGAGCACGGGTGCGGCGAAGGCGATCGGGCGCGTCATCCCCGAACTCGACGGGAAGCTCGACGGGTTCGCGCTGCGCGTGCCGGTGCTCACCGGATCCATCACCGACCTCACCGTCACCGCATCGCGCCCCGTGACCGTGGAAGAGGTGAAGGCCGCCTACCGAGCCGCGGCGGAAGGGCCGCTCAAGGGGATCCTCCGCTACACCGAGGACGAGATCGTCTCCGCCGACATCGTCGCCGATCCGCACTCCTCGATCCTCGACGCGGGATTGATCCGTGTGATCGGCGACCAGGTGAAGGTCTCGGCCTGGTACGACAACGAGTGGGGCTACTCGAACCGCCTGGCGGACCTCACCGAGTACGTCGCCGCGCGGCTGCCCGAGCGTGAGGAGGAAGCCCGTGCCTGAGCCGCTGCTCGGTGCCGACGCCTTCGCGCTCGACGTCTCGGAGTGGGTGAACAGCGCCCCGATCAGCCCGGAATCGCTCCGCGGACGCGTCGTGGTCGTCGAAGCGTTCCAGATGCTGTGCCCCGGATGCGTGAGCCACGGCCTCCCGCTTGCCCAGCGTCTCCACGGCATGTTCGACTCCCGCGAGCTCGTCGTGCTCGGGTTGCACACGGTTTTCGAGCATCACGCCGTGATGGGCCGCGAGGCGCTCGAGGTCTTCCTGTCGGAGTACCGGATCGAGTTCCCCGTGGCGATCGACCGGCCGCTCGACGGTCAGGCGATTCCGGCGACCATGCACAGGTACGGACTCCGGGGAACGCCGTCGACGATCATCGTCGACCGGGAAGGGCGCGTGCGTCAGATCGCATTCGGCGCGGTCGATGAACTGGCCCTCGGCACCTACCTCGGGCGTCTTCTCGCCGAGCCGACCACACCGTCGGTGCCGTCGGTCTCCGCCTCGATGTCGGAGGCCGGCGAGGCCTGCAGCGTCGACGGCGTGTGCACCTGAGCGTCGACGGACGACCGGCACGCAGGACTCTGTGAAGGCCCGGCCCCTGGAGGCCGGGCCTTTCGTCAGGTCTCGACGCGAACGGACCTCTTTTCGACATTTTGAATACCCCTACCCCCTATAGGTATATGGTGATCTCTGACCGGACCCACCGGCACGCACCCTCAGGAGGAACCCATGTCCCGCCCGCCCATCTCCCGAGCCCAGCGCTGGCTCGGGCTCGTCCTCATCGCCACGGCGCAGTTCGTCGTCATCATGGACACCTCGATCATCGGAGTGGCTCTGCCCGATATCCAGCGCGACCTGGGCTTCACTCCGGAATCACTGTCGTGGGTGTTCAACGCCTACGTCGTGGCGTTCGGCGGTCTGCTGCTGCTCGGCGGACGCCTGGCCGACGCGTTCGGCGCGAGGAAGATCTTCGTGAGCGGGTGGATCGTCCTCATCATCGGCTCGCTCCTCGCCGGCGCCGCCACCGACGTCGGGCTTGAGATCGCCGGTCGTGCCATTCAGGGTGCCGGGTCCGCTCTGATCGCTCCCGCCGCGCTCACCCTGCTCATGATGCTGTTCGGCGGCACCTCCGACCTTCCCAAGGCGTTCGCGGTGTACGGCGCCGCCGCCCCCATCGGCGGCACGGCTGGCGTCTTCCTCGGCGGAGTGCTGACCGAGTACGCGAGCTGGCCGTGGGTGTTCTACGTGACGGTGCCGATCGCTCTGTTCGTGCTCGCCTTCACGGCCTCCACCCTCCCTCGCACCGTCCGCACGGCCGCCGGATCGATCGACGTGGCCGGTGCTCTCACCGTCACCCTCGGTCTCGCTGCCGTCGTCTACGGCGTCGTCAATGCCCCCGAGGTCGGATGGCTCACCTGGTCGACCCTGACCTTCGTGGGCGCCGGAATCGTCCTGCTCGCGATCTTCTTCGTGATCCAGGCACGCAGCCGGAACCCCCTGCTGCGCCTCGGGCTGCTGCGTGCACCGCTGTTGGCCGCGGCCAACAGCGCCCAGCTGCTCCTCGGAGCGGCTTGGGTGTCGATGTGGTTCTTCCTGAACCTCTACCTGCAGCAGGTCCTCGGGGCGAGCGCATTCGCCGCGGGTGCCGCGCTGCTGCCGATGACGGGCCTGGTCGTCCTGGTGATGGTCGCCCTCGCCCCTCGCCTCCTTGCGCGGTTCGGAGCCAGGTCGATGATCGTCAGCGGCCTGCTGATCCTCGCCGGCGGCCTCCTCTGGCTGTCGTTCGTCCGCCCGGACGGTAACTACGCCGCGGACGTGCTGCCGGCGTCGCTCCTCGCCGCGCTCGGGATGTCGCTCGCCTTCGTCCCGTCGCTGGGCACCGCGATCAACGCCGCACCGCCGATGGAGACGGGCGTCGCCTCCGGACTCGTGAGCACGAGCTACCAGATCGGATCGGCCCTCGGGCTCGCCGTCCTCACCGCGATCGTCTACGGCATCTCGGGCACCGCTCCGACGGCGGTCGACCTGACGCGCGGGTACTCCGCCGCCTTCCTGGGCGCGGCGATCCTCGCCCTTGTCGGCGCGATCGTCACCGCGATCTGGATGACGAAGCCGCGGGCACGGAGCGAGGCGTCCGAGGAGTCCGTCTCCGTGTGACATCGGCCCCGACACCGACAGTGCCCCGCGGGCGCAGGGGGGAGGATGATCCGTCCCCCTGCCTCCGCGGGCACGCGTGCATCCACTCAGGTGGTTCGGAACGCCGACCGATACTGGCTCGGAGTCGCACCGAATGCACGACCGAAGTGCTGGCGGAAGAGCGCAGCCCCACCGAACCCGGTCGTCGACGCGACCGTGTCGACCGGGAGCGACGTGGCCTCGAGCATCTCCCGAGCCGCCGCCAGCCGCTGCGCGAGCACCCACTTCGCCACCGTCGACCCCGTCTGCGCCCGAAATGCCCGGGTGAACGAACTCCGGCTGAGATGGGCGCGAGCGGCGAGGACGTCGATGGACAGATCGGCATCGAGGTTCGCGGCGCTCCATCGCATCGCCTCGGCGATCGGGTCTCCTCCCGCGTCCGGAACCGGCCGCTCGATGAACTGCGCCTGTCCACCGGAGCGATGGGGCGGCGCGACGATCCTCCGGGCGACCCGGTTCGCGACGAGCTGACCCTCTCTCCGGGCGAGAAGGTGCAAGCAGGCGTCGATCCCGGCCGTGGCGCCTGCTCCCGTGACGATCTGCCCCTGGTCGATGTACAGCTCGTCCGGTTCGAGCGCGACCCGGGGGAACCTGTGCCGGAACACGTCGGCCCACTTCCAGTGCGTGGTCGCGGTGCGACCCTCCAACACGCCGCTGTCGGCGAGGGGAAAAGCCCCGAGGCAGAGTCCGACCAGTTCGGCTCCCTCGTCGTGCGCTTCCCGCAGCGCGCTCGACAGCTCATCCGGCGCCGCCCGGTCGGGCTCGCCCCACCACGGCACCACGACGACGTCGGCACCGCGAACCGCTTCGAGCCCGTGTCGCACGTCGATGTCGAAGTCGGCGGAGGTGCGGAGCGTGCCCGCGCGCAGCGCCGCGACGCGGATGGGCCATGGATCGATCTCGCCGACGGGCGTCTCGCCTCCCCACACGAGGGACGGGACGGACAGGTGGAAGGGGCTGATGCCGTCCACGGCGATCACGGTCACACGCGGTGCGCTCATTGCGCGTCCCTCCATCCTTAGGGCGAGCCGATCACGGCGACGGCTGACCCGAATCCGGCTGTTCAGAGTCGTTCGGGTCAACAAGACTACAGACGACCCGAGAGAGGACACCTCATGACCACGTCATCCACACTCCGCGCCCTGAGCGGCTTCGTCGACGCCCCTGCCGCCCTCGCGGCCTCGACCGTCATCCTCGTCGACTTCCAGAACACCTACACCCGCGGAGAGATGGAGCTCGACGGGTGGGACGCCGCCCTCGACGCCGCGGCCGACCTCCTCATGCGGGCCCGCAGCGCCGGTGCGACGGTGATCCACGTGCAGCACGACGGCGGGGTCGGCTCGGCGTACGACATCCGCGAGGACATCGGCGCGATCCACGAGCGTGTCGCTCCGACCGACGGGGAGGCGGTCGTCGTGAAGACCGCTCCGAACTCCTTCGTCGGCACCGAGCTCGGAGACCTCATCGACGCCGCGGGCCACGACGATGTCGTGATCGCCGGGTTCATGACGCACATGTGCGTCACCTACACGACCGAGGGCGCCTTCCTCCGCGGAAACCGTCCGACGGTGGTCGCTGCCGCCACCGCGACGCGAAGCCTCCCCTCGGTCGTCGGCGACGTGTCGGCCGCGCAGCTGCACCGCGCAGCCCTCGCCGGCATCGCCGATCTGTACGCCACGGTCGTCGCGACGGCGGCCGACCTCTCTTGACGGACAACCCTCCTTTTACAGTTGCCTCACGCAACTGAGCTGATATGATGAGCTTGTGGCGATCGAGGGCAGGATCGAAGACATCCGTGAGGCGCTGGTCGGCGTCGTCGCGGAGTGGACGCAGAGCGAGCTGCAGGTAGAGGTCGCCGAGAGCGTCGACAGATCCCTCGATGCCGCAGAGGTGCGCAGCCTGTACCTGGTCGGCATGAGCGGCGGCTCCCTGGGGTTCAGTCAGCTGGCCGATCGAGCCGCGTTGTCGCGCCCGACGACGTCGAAGCTGGTCTCGCGGATGTCGGCGCAGGGCTTCTTCGACCGGGTCCGCTCCGGCCGCACGGTCGATGTGCGCCTGACGGACGCGGGCCGCGAAGCCTACGGACGACTCGTCGCCGCCGGGCAGCAGATGGTCGGCGGCGCCCTCGCCGGCTGGTCGACACAGGAGATCGCCCAGTTCCAGGCTCACCTCAGCCGTTTCGTCGCCGCCCTACCAGGGGCGACGCAGGCGACCGTATCGCGGTCGCCGTCCGATGCCGTCTCATCACCCCAGGAGGAATCATGACCCGCACCTATGTCGTCACCGGCGCCGCATCCGGCATCGGCGCCGCGACCGCCGAGCTGCTTCGCGCGCACGGACACACCGTGATCGGTGTCGACCTCGCCGGCGTGGAGGTCACAGGCGACCTCTCGACTCCCGAAGGCCGCGCGGCCGCCGCTGACGCCGTGCTCGCCACCGCCGACGGAGGCATCGACGCGATCATCGCGTGCGCGGGGATCGCGGCGCCGATCGCCAAGACCATGGCGATCAACTACTTCGGTGTGACCGAGTTCCTCACCGCGCTGCTGCCGAACCTGAGCCTGGCGGACCAGCCGCGCGCCGCCGTGGTGTCGTCGATGGCATCGCTGCAGCCCGTCTCGGCCGAGCTCGTCGACGCGGCACTGAGCGGCGACGAGCCCCTCGCCCTCGAGATCGGCGATCAGCTCGCCGCCACGGCTGAGGGAGGGTTCCTCAACTACTCCTCGAGCAAGCGCGCCCTCTCGCGCTGGGTGCGACGCGCGTCGGTCTCCGACGCCTGGGCCGGTGCGGGGATCCCCCTCAACGCCGTCGCGCCCGGCACGGTCACCACGGCCATGACCGCCGGATTGCTGGCGAGCCCTGAGGGCCTGGCACAGGTCGACGCCGCCGTGCCGATGCCCCTCAACTACCACCAGCCCGCATCGTCGATCGCCGAGCTGCTGGTGTGGCTGACCAGCCCGGCCAACACCCATATGGCAGGTCAGACCATCTATTGCGACGGCGGTGCCGACGCCGTGCTGCGCGGCGACGACATCTGGTCCTGGAACGACGCTCCGCGCGCCTGACACCCACCCCGCGAGAAGGCCCGGTCCCCCGTGGATCGGGCCTTCTCGGCGCTTCCGACCCACTCGGACCACCTCCTTATTTTGAATGACTAAAAATAAGTGTTACTGTCGTAGGGAACCGGACGGCCAGATCGTCCTTCCCTCCGTCGGCATCCGACAGCTCTGCGGGAAGGCTCCTGGCCGCAGGACAGCGCGCCGTCCGTCGGGGGTCTCTGGCCCCAGGGGGTGTTCGGCGCGCCCACGCGCAAGAACGGATGCACCCGCGTTCGACGGCGCCAGGAGACACAGGAGAGGAATCACTGATGGAGGAGAACCGAACCGGTTGGAAACCGAACCCGGTGTTCAGTTCGATGCCGCATTCGATGGGCCGCGGCTCCCGCGAGGACATCGTCTGGGAGGCGCTCGACCGCGTGAACGGCAAGCCGGCACCCACGATGGGGACGATGCAGGCCGCCATGGGCAACGAGGCGCAGATCCGCATCGTCCACGACACCATCCGCGCCTACCTCGACGCGCACGGTCTCCGCGACACCAGCGAGCTGGGCGTCCGAGCCGGTGACCTCGCATGAGACGGCGAGCCGCGCAGGCCGCGCAGACCATGCACATCCGCTCGACCGAGCTCTGCCGTACACCGCCCGCCTCCCTCGACGACGATCAGTTCGTCGCCCAGCTCGGATCCGTCGGCCTCGGTAGCACGTCATACGTGGTCGGACGGCGCGATCCGCACGCTCCCGAATGGATCGTGCTCGACTACGCCACCGGTGGACACGAGCGAGTGTGGCGGCGGACACGACCGCAGACGGACGGCCTGCTCGCGTACGTCCTCGTCGAGGACGACTCCTCGAACGGATACGTGTCGGCCGCCTGACGGGAGCGTCGGTCGCCCGGCGGGAGCGGGGCGACCGACATGCGCAGAACGAGGGTCAATCCCCGAACACGACCACCGATCGCCTCCGCGAGCGCGCGGCCTGGATGGCCACGGCTCCCATCGCTCCGGTGGCGAGGATTCGTGTCAGCGTCAGCACGTGGGAGACGAGGATCATCGCATTCTGATCGGTCACGCTGCCGGACATCACGGCGACCTCGATCAACGACCCCAGGATCACCGTGGCGAGCGCGCCCGCGGGGACCACGTTCCAGGGCTTCGCGAGTGGACTGCGGAGGACACCTGCCACGATCGTTCCGCTGAGCCCCAACTCCACGAGGGCGTCCACGTAGATCGGTGCAGCCGACGTGATGTCGAACGACGCCGCCAGCGACGGGGGACCGACCGGCAGCCAGACCGCCAGGAGAAAGAGGGAGATGACCGCGGACCTCGGCGGCCGCAGGGTGCCGTCACGACGTGCAGCTCCGACCCCGGCCGCGGCGAGCGCGAGGCTGAAGGCCACGGTCGCCGCCGTCGAGATGCCGACGAGAGCATTCCCCTCGAGCGACCCGGGAAGACTGCGGAACGCGGCCAGCAGCGCCGAGACGATGAAGAGCACTCCGGAGGCCAGCCACCATGGCGACCACCGCGTCGATGCGCCCTCGACCGCGACCATCGGGGATTCAGGTCCACTCATCGCTCACCGCTCGTCATCGTTCAGGGCAGGTCCTGCCTCCACCCTCTCAGAGGCTCCGCGACAGCGCGAAAAGGGATGAACGCCTCCCTGGCATGGCACCCTGGTCATGCACCCGCCCGTCGTCGAACCCCCGAAAGCGTCGTGACCGCGATGAGCATCCGCGTCGAACCCGTCGATCCGCAGAACGTCACCCTCTTGCTGCGGTGGAACGGCATCCTCCGCGACGGGTGCGCCTTCGGCCGTCAGAAGGCGTGGTCCCGCAGCGACGAGGCCACGCGCCTGCAGTTCCAGAACCCCCATCCCACCCGCAGCTCGGTGCTGCTGCTCGCGGAGATCGACGGAGTGCCGGTCGGCGCGGCCGAGGCGCACGTGCACCCTGGCGAACCGGCAGACGTCGAGATCGCCGTTCTCGATGCGTTCCGTCGACGCGGAGTCGCCCGTGCGCTGCTCCACGCCGTGCGGAACACCCTGCGCGGCACCGCCACGGTGATGCGCACCGAGACGTACTCCGATGCCGGCGTCTCGTTCGCACGTTCCGAGGGCATGCGGATCGGCGTCCGCGAGAGCCGGCAGGTGGTCGATCTCCCGCTGCCGCAGGGCATCCTCGACAGCTTCCCCGGCCCGCCGTCGAACGTCGAGGTCATCTCGTGGGTGGACGCCTGTCCGGAGGAGCTTCTCGACGACTGGGCTCGGCTGCGCGCGCACATGTCGGACGACGTGCCGATGGGCGACCTGACACGCACTGCCGCGCCCGTCGATGTCGCGGCCGTCCGCCGGAACGAGGAGCGCATGTCCGAACAGGGGTATGCCCTGGTGCGGAGCGTCGCTCGCATCGACGGGCACTCCGTCGGCTACACCGAGATCCTGCTCTCTCGGCCCGATCCGACGATCGCCCTTCAGGACGACACCTTCGTCGAGGAGCGGGTTCGAGCTCGCGGCATCGGGCGTGCGCTGAAGGTCGCCAACCTCCGCCGACTCCTGAGCGTTCCGGAGAGTGCCGGCTCGCGTTTCCTGCAGACGTACACGGCGCTGACGAACGAGCCGATGCTCGCCCTCAACAGGTCGGTCGGGTTCGAGGAGGTCGACGTGCTCACCGTTCTCGAGGGGCCGCTGGGCTGACGGCCGTCCCGATCGCCGGCCGCGCTCTCCTCACGATCCGGCAGCGGTCGGCTCACACTCTTCATCACCGGATGGACGTCCGCCGGCCGCCGTGGGGAACGGCGGCCAACGAACGAGGCGCAGCACCCCTCGATGGTGATCTTGGGGACGATCACCGTGACGGCGGGGAAGCCAGGGATGCTGGGCGGTCGCCCTCAGAAGGCGACTACTGAACGGTATCCACTCTCCGACCGGCCCAGTGAAATATCGGTGCGCGGTCAGTTCAGGATGAGGTCATCGAGCACGTAGACGTAGAGGTCGCCGACGATCTCCGCCCCTTCGTGCGCGGCCCCGTCGTCGACCGCTTCGAGAAGCTCCGCGACCGCGCCCGTCACCATCGCGGCGTTGCGCTCGCGCCCGAGGTGCGTGAACCCGAGCACGAGGGCGGGACGCTTGGCGGCGTGCATCGCTTCGAGGTACTGGCTTCGCGAGTAGGACGCCAGTATCTGGAAGAGGTTCCAGGTCAAGCCGGACGCGACCCGGTGATCGACGGATTGCGCCCGCCATGCCGTGATCGCCTGCTCGGCGGCCACCCGGAACGCCCGGCGCTCGCTCGGGGTCGCCCGCGCGATGCCCAGGGTCGCGGCCAGAGTCGACAGCCCGGAGCATTCCGCGACGACGGCCGCGAGCCACGCGCGTGTGGGGGTCGCCACCACCGACGACTTGTGCGCACGAGCCTCGACCAGATGCTGCACCGTCAGGATCGATATCGCCTCGCGCACGGTGTTCGTGGCGACGTCGAGCTCCTTCGCGAGCGTCGAGACCGTCAACGCGGCTCCCGGGGGCAGCTCGCCGGTCTCCATCTTGCGGGTCAGTGCCTCGACGACCGACTCCAGCCGTGTGGCCACAGGTCTCGGCGCGTCCAGATCCTTCCGATCGACGAGGTCGAGGATCTCGACCGACAGGAACGAGGGAGCACCCGCGCGCCTTTCCGACTCCGGGCTACTCACCGGGATGCCGCCATTCGCCGGTCAGCGCCGCCCGCAGTGGCTCGACCGTGGTGACGCGGAAGAGCTCGAAGACGGCATCCCGTGCGGCCGCGCCGTCTCGCGCTCGAAACGCCACCCGCAGCGGCTCCACGAGTACGCGCTGCTGCTGTCCGAGCCATTCGGGGAGAGGGCGATCCTGTACCGAGCGGCTCAGGTGCAGCACGAGGTTGCGATCGAGGATCTCGGTCACGATCGCGTTGTCGGCGAGTTCGATCACCTCGACCCACAGGGCGAACCAGAGCCGCAGCCCGTCCGGCATCCCTCCGCGAGTGAGGTCGGAGTCCAGGATCGCCTGCACGCGGGCATCGAGGGAGTCGAGCTGGGCGTCGGTGAGGGCGGGCACCACCTTCGCGGCTGCGTAGGCGATCAGCGCGCCAGCGGCCTCGGCGCGATCCGCCTGTGCCCGCAGATCGATGGGGGCCACCCGCGTGAAGCGGTTCGAGCTCATCTCGACCAGGCCCACGTCGGCGAGCCGGATGAGGGCCTCCCTGATCGGTGTGCGGGAGACGCCGTATTCGGCCTGCAGGTCCTGATCGCGGATCTCCTCGAGCGGAGCCAGGCATCCGGTCACGATCTCCTGAGCCAACCGCGCGTACACCTGATCGCGGATCAGAGTACGAGGACGGGCCTTCGTCGAGGGCTTCGGCTCGTCCGTCATACCGGCCAGACTAACCAGCAGCCTTCGATTTGTCTCCGCCGTGGTGGGCTGGCACATCTTCCCCCGTGGCGGGGTCGAGGGCGGTGGAGGGGGACGCGGGGGAGGCAGCCGAAGCGCACGCGGCGAGCGCGAGCGCCGAGGTGCTGAGCCCGACGGCGGCCAAAGCGAGAGCGAAACGGGGGTCGGGGGTGCGTGAGGTCACAGAACGTCTTCTCTGAGGAGGGTGGACTTCCATCGTCGCCGGGACGGCACGGGGAAGCATCGGCCGAAGGTAGCGGCGGCGTCGTACTACGGACGGATGTTTCCCGAGTGTTCGATGACGAGGACCCCCGCCCGGGGCGGGCGAGGGGCCCTTTGTGACGAGGACTAGCGCGACAGCTCGGCGGTCACGGGCTTGGGGATGAACATCGAGAAGACGAGGGCGCCGACGAGCACCACCGCCCCGGTGATCAGTGCCGCGACGTATCCCGCCGTCGCATCGCCTGCTCCGGAGGCGAACGAGGTCTGCGCCGCGTAGATGACGACGAAGCTCAGTCCCGCCCCGAGGTTGATGGCGCCCGTGTTCAGGCCGGGAAGCGAGCCAGGGCGGTCCTTCGGCGACAGCACGACACCCAGGCCGTTGAGCATGATGTTGCCGATCCCGGCATAGGTGACGCCGACCGCGATGGAGAGGAGGAGCAGGACGAACCGGGATGAGGTCTCGACATTGGCGACCATGATCGCGAGCACCGCGACGGTGCCGCCCAGCCCGATGCGCAGCATCGTGCGGTACCCGACGGTGGCGGCGAGCCTGCCGCTGAGCGGTCCCATCAGGAGGCCGGCGAGCGCGTAGGGCATCAGGATCCACAATGAGACCTCCTCGGCAGTCATCGCGAGGTTCATCGCCGTGTCCTGCGCGAGGGCGGGGACCGCTCCGTTCATGATCGCGAAGATCCCCGACAGGGTGAGCAGCGAGGTGGCGCTGAGCGCCCAGGTGGCTCGTTGCTTGAGTTGGGCCGTCGAGACGAGCGGATCGTCGATCCTGCCCTCGAGCTTCCAGAAAGAGGTGAACGCCACGACGGCGACGACCGCGAGAACGATCACGAGCACCAGGTTCGCCTCGGCGAGCGCGCCCAGTTCGTTGAGAGCGACGAGCATCGACCCCACCGAGATGACCAGCAGCAGTGATCCCCACCAGTCCATACGCGGGCGGTCGTCGGCCATCGTCTCCGGGGCGAGGTATCGCACGGTGAGCGCAGCGATGATCGCCACACCCGCCATCGTCCAGAAGATGGAGGCGAAGCCGTGGTTCGTCGCCAGGTATCCGCCGAGCAGAGCATCTCCACCGGCGATCCCTCCGTTGACCGCCGTGACGACACCGAGGAGGGTCCCGTACGCCTTCGGATCCTTGACGGCCGCCCGCAGCATGATGAGGCAGAGAGGCACGACCGGCCCCGAGACGCCTTGGATGAGGCGACCGATGAAGAGCATCGGGACGTTGGTGGCCAGCGCCGCGACGACGCAGCCGATCGCCATCACCACGAGCATTCCGACCAGGACGCGTCGGCGCCCGATCAGGTCACCCAGGCGGGGGAGGAACAGGGTGAACAGCGCGGCGGCCGTGAAGAAGACGGTCTGCGTCGCGGCGATCTCGGTCGACGTCGCATCGAGCTCGCGCTCCATCGTCACCAGCGCGGGGCTCAGCATGCTGGCGTTGAGCTGGAAGGCCAGGCACGCGGCGAGGAGGGCGATCATCAGCGACACCACGCTGGTCCGGGTGCGAACCGCATCTACTTGATTGGTCATTGCTCACTTCTTCGTGTCGAATCGTTGGCTGTTCGCGTGCGTAATCCTTTACGCACGCCCTATCTTGGACTGATGGTGTCGACGGCGGCACCGGTCAGGGTGGGAAGTCGTGGTGAAGAAGGCGTCCGTCACGCTGCACGAGGTGGCAGCCGCCGCCGGTGTGTCCATCGCGACCGTCTCGCGAGCCCTCAACGGCAAGGACCGGGTGTCCGGTCGCACCGCGGAGCATGTGGCCGAGGTGGCCGAGCGACTCGGCTATCGGGTGAACCTCATCGGCCGCGGCCTGCGCGCCGGCACCGGCGCCACCATCGGCGTCGTGGTCCCGGTCATCAGCAACCCCTTCTACGGTGAGCTCATCCACCGCCTCGAGGACCATCTGCAGCGCCGCGGCTTCGATCTCGTCATCGCGGACTCCCACGGCGAGGTCGACCGCGAACGCGACCGCCTCCGCATGCTGGTCGAACGTCGCGTCGAGGGCATCTTCGTGGTCCCCTCCGACGCCGAGCTCTCGTTCGACGCCGTCGCAGACACCGCGCGAAGGGTTCCGCTCGTGCAGCTCGACCGTCGCGTGCTCGATCTTCCTGCCGACTTCGTGGGTGTCGACAACGACGCCGGCATCGATCTCGCCGTCGAGCACGTCACCGCCCGGGGCGCACACCGTGTGGTGCTCGTCTCGGGCAACGACGTCACCTCCGTGGGCCGTGAACGACGAGCGGCGTTCGAGGCCACGGTGCGCACCCGATCGATGCCCCGCGAACAGAACATCTTCGGCGAGTACCTGCTTGCCTTCGGCGAGAGGGCTGCGGAGGAGCTGCTGGCGCGCGGCCCTCTTCCCGATGCGATCATCGCCGGCGACGACCTCGTCGCTGCCGGGGCCATCGCGGCGCTGAAACGTGCCGGCAAGAGCGTGCCCTCCGATGTGCAGGTCACCGGCTTCGACGGCACGATGCTCGCCGACGTATGCGAACCGCGGTTGACGACCGTGGTGCAGCCGTTCGACGAGCTCGCCCGGGAGGCGACCGAGGCGCTGGTGCGTCGAATGGACGATCCCGAGGCCCCGTACGTGCTCAGCCGCCTCGCGCCGAGTCTGCGTGTGGCCGAGTCGACGACGCTCGTCGCGCCGCGCTGAACGTCAGGCCAGTGCCGCGACAGCATCCGTCACCAGGTTCCAGAACTTCGGCACGTCGAGGGTGATCGCGACGTCGGTGTTCGGCTCCTTGCCCAGCATGTCGTGAAGATCGACGCAGGTCGCGCCCGCCGTGAACTCACCCGCGGTCTCGATGTCGACGTGGCAGCGCTGGATCGATGCGACGGCGCGGTCGATCGCGATCGCCACGGTGATGGGATCGTGCAGAGGGCCTTCGGGCATTCCCTCCGCCTTCTCGTAGGTGCTGCAGAAGAAGCGCAGCAGCTCCACGCCGAAGGCCGCTGTCTCGTTGCCGACCGCACCGATCCGCCGGATCACCTCTTCGGTGATCAGCGCCTGATGGGAGATGTTGAGCCCGACCATCGTCAGCGGCAGCCCGAAGGCGAACACGACCGCTGCGGCTTCCGGGTCGGCCCAGGCGTTGAACTCCGGGTACGCGCCGACGTTGCCGCGGCCGGTCGAGCCGCCCATCCAGATGATCTCCTTGATCTGGGGCGCGACCTCCGGGTGCTGCTGCAGCAGGAGCGCGATGTTGGTGAGGGGGCCGGTCGGGATCAGCGTGATCGGCTCCGGTGAGGCGGCGAGAGTGTCGGCGAGGAACTCGACCGCGTGACGGGGGTCCAGCGGCACCGTGGGCTCCGGGAGGGCGGGCCCACCCAGGGCGTTCTCCCCATGGATCCATGCCCCGGGCGTCAGCTCACGGGTGAGCGGCTTGTCGGCACCTGCCGCGACCGGCACGTTCTCGACACCGGCGACGGTGAGGGCGATCCGCGCGTTCCGGGTCGTGTGCTCGAGGTAGCCGTTGCCGCCGACAGTGGTCACCCCGCGTAGGTCGATGGCGTCGTTTCCGGCTGCGAGCCAGATCGCGAAGACGTCATCGTGGCCCGGATCGCAGTCGAGAAGGACGGGAGTGGTCATGGTGCTCCTTTGCAGATGTTCGTGCGTAAACGTTTACACTTTCTCACGGGAACGTCAAGTCGACTGCGACGCCGTCGTTCCGATCCCGCCTCCTCGATCCGAAAGCTGCCGCCATGGTCACTCCCGCTCTTCCGTCTCTCGTCGTCGTCGGCAGTGCGAACGTCGACGTCACCGCGTTCGTCGATCGCCTCCCCACCGCAGGTGAGACCGTGGCGGGAGGACGACTCTCCCGCGATCTGGGCGGGAAGGGTGCGAATCAGGCCGTCGCCGCCGCGAAGCTCGGGGGACGGGTGCGCATGGTCGGCGCCGTCGGCGATGACGCCGACGGGACCTGGACGCGAGAGGAGATGATCCGGGCCGGAGTGGACGTCGCCGATCTGCGGACCGTGGACGGACCTACCGGAACGGCCCTGATCGTGGTGGATTCCGACGCCGAGAACCAGATCGCGGTCTGCCCGGGAGCGAACGACCACGTGGCCCTCGACGGGGTGACGTTCCGAGAAGACGAGGCGGTGCTCATGCAGTTGGAGATCGCACTCGCCGTCGTCGAAGCGGTGGCCGCCATCGCCACCGGTTTCGTCGCGGTCAACGCCGCCCCCGCCCAGCCGTTGCCCGAGGCCCTGCTGCGCCGCGTGGACCTGTTCATCGTGAACGAGACCGAACGCGAGCTCATGCCCGAGCTCGCCGAAGCCGAGCTCGTCGCCGTCACCTACGGGGCGGCCGGGGCGGCGTTGTACCGCCGGGGCGAGGAGATCGCACGGGCCGACGGCGTCCGTGCGGAGGCCGTGAACACCGTCGGCGCGGGCGATGCGTTCTGTGCGGCTCTCGTGCTCGCGCTTCGCGCCGGACATTCGCCGGCCGACGCGCTTGGGGCCGCCTGTGCGGTCGGATCCGCGGCCGTGTCGCACCTCTCGTCGCAGCCGCCGCTCGCGCACCTGAACCGGTATCTGCCCGTGCGGTGAGGGGGCTGATCGCACCTCCGGCACCGGCCCCGTGGGCGCGGCGTCCACGGATCTGATCCAAAAGAGAAGGCCCGGCTTCCTCAACGGAACCGGGCCATTCTCGCACTCGGATCGGACGTACACGTTACGCTCACAAGATGATGTCGCCAGCGAGGTCGAAGTCGGGTGTCCGTACAGGGCAAGGTCCGTTGGAGCGCTTTAGCAGGCCAATCTGCCTCATCACCGGAGTTCTTATTGTGCCGTTTGCCCTCGCGATTCTTGTCGGTGGTGCCGGCGAACTTACGGCCTCGAGTGCGGTTCGGATGGCGTTCGCTGGGGTGGCTGGGCAAACAGTTGCTGTGCTGACCGCACTGGTCCTTGTTGTCGATACACTGCGGCGACGAGAGCAGATCTACTGGATTCTGCTCTACGGTTTCATAGCGGCAGCGGTTGGCTTGTTTGCGTACTATCAGGTCACGAGCGCAGCCGAGTTGTTGCTGACTCGCCTTGATGGAGTGGAGAAAGTCTGAGCACTATTACCACGAGCCGGGAGGCGACATCACGCGGATGTAGGAATGCCTACTCCGGTGCCGTCGTACAAGTCTCCGAGATCACATGCTTGCTGCCCCGGCATACTCGCCTCCGGATCGGCGGACGCAGTCTCCTCTTCCTCGGGGGGTGCCGCCTCGGTCGATAGGGCATGGCGGCGTGAAGGAATCAACTCGTGGCCCGACGAGGCCATCACCGACGAACTTGTTGCCGCGGCCATCGCCAGCGGTCCCGCAGACGTCATGCTCACCCACGAGCCTCCGGCCCGCACGCCCGTGCGCGGCGTGCGGGAGGCACTTCGCAAGAATCCGATGGGCTTCCCCGATGACGCTCTAGCGGAATCTGCGGCCTCTCGCGCACACGTCGCCGAGGTTTGGTATTCCGCGCGCCTTGAGCTGCTGTTGCACGGCCACATGCACATCGCGAGAGGCCGGGTTACGGCGAGTAGCGAGCCTAAGATGCGATGTCCAAGAAGGTAGTCCTGTGTTTCTCGACGTGCGCACCTTGACGTTGAAGACCCCGAGCCTGCGGCAGATCCGAGATGCGGCAGAAGGATGATGTTGGCCAAGGCGAGGAACCCGTCGGCCGACATCATCGGCCCCTGCTACAGCGGCGAAGTTCTGCAGACACTGGCCACCGGGACCAACTCCAAATGGACGTGGTCCCAGTGGCTGATCGCCCGACCGGAGGGCGACGGCGTGGAGCCCAGCGCCATCGAGCAGTTGCGCGCAGGTCACCTGGATGATGTGCTTCGTGACGCCCGGCACGACGCCTGGGTGTGGAGCCAGTGAGCACCTGAAGACGTTGAACCATGGCCGCGGCACGCCGGCTGTTCGAGCATCCACCGTGGCTCATTCTTATACTTCCGCGAAGTATAAGAATGAGCCGCGGCAACCTCGACGCGATGAAGCAACTCCTGGGCGTACTCAGTCACGGAGACAGCGGCCACAAAGGAGGCGCCCGATGCGCAGCCGGATCCCGGTGGAGCCCCGGGCCCGAATTTTCGACATGCGGACTCTGCGGCTGGAGGCGCCCGGGTTTCGCGAGATTCGAGAATGGCGACAAGAAGTTCCGCATCCGAACCCGCGGTCGGATGCGTGCCGTAGATTGCCCTACGTGGAGCTCACCGACATCCTTGCCACCATCGGCCTCGTTCTCCTCGCGCTCGGCGGAGGAACCTTCTGGGCGTTCTCGACCGGAGTCATGCCTGGCCTGGGCCGCGCGGACGACGCGACATTCGTGACGGCGATGACATTGATCAACCGTGCCGTCATCAACCCGATGTTCCTTCTGCCGATCTTCGTACCGCCCTTCTTGCTCTTCTGGGCAGGGCTGCTCGACCTCGAGGATGTGCGCGGATGGATGCTCATCGCCTCAGGGGTTCTCTTTTTCTTTGGGGCCATCGTCGTGACTGTCGGCGGAAACGTCCCGCTGAACAACACGCTCGACCGCTCGACATCGACCCCGACTGTCGCCCGCACCGCATTCGAGCGCCGCTGGAACCTGCTGAACGGCGTGCGATCAGCGTAGTCCGTTGGCGCACTCGGGCTTGCCGTTCTCGCCGGCACGCTCTAAGCCGGGGTTCCGTGCCCCGCGCTGATCGATCCTCGATCTCGGTAGAGCCAAGGCCCGCAGCACCCACGACAACCCCCACGGACTCGTCCGGGTGACTGGCCTAGACGAGCCAGCTGCGTCCAGTGATCTTCAGTGGCGCCCATACGACGACCTCATCTGCCTCGCCCAGGTCGCGCGAGATTCTAGTTCGCGAGGACGTCAACATGATCAATATGCGGCTCGCCGAGACCCGGTCCCGCGCCCATACCGGCTCCCGTCTGATCGGCAACGCTGCGGCGGTGACCCAGAAGCGACGTCGCCTCACGCTCGCGGAACAGGTGCGCGCGGAAGCTGCGCGTGACCAGGTCCGTACCGACCGCAGCCGCTGGGTGCGACAGGCACTCGTTGACGCGTCCGTCGCGCTCCTCCCACAGCGCTACCGCGACCGCTACAACGGCGATGTCTCCCTGGACTCGACAAACGTTCCCATCCTCGGCAAGGTGCACTCTCGTGCGACGACCCTCGTGCGTAACGGCAAGCCACTCAATGACCCGGAGGTCCTCGAGTACAGCAAGACCCTCAGCCCCGGCGGCCTGGCAACCAACGTCGACTTCTCCGCCGGCACCTACAACCACGAGCACCGCGACGACAAACCGAAGGCACCACCCATCCCCGCCTTCGAAATGGACATCGTCACCATGATGGACACCGAAGGGTATGACGAGAAACGCCACCCCGCCTTCTGCCGACTCATCACCGGCATCGGCTTCCACCGCCCCGGCAACATCAAGCACGAGCCCCGGGAAGCCATGCACCAGCACTCACGCAGCTTCGAGCAGCGCGGCATCGCGGCCGCTGACCGCGCGTTCAACGGCCAGAAGCCAGAGAACTTCCAGCAGCCCCTGCGCATCGACGGGTGGGAGTTCGCGTTCGACTACAAGAAGGACCAGTTTGGGGTCCAGGCGACCGTCCCTGGATACCGCGTCATCGTGGTCGATGGCGCGCTTTACGTGGACTACATGCCCAAGCGCCTGCGATACATCACCTACTGGTTCCACAATGACCAAGCCGACCCCGACACCGGCGAGCTCTTCACACGGCAAGACGTCGAAGACGCCATCGAAGCCCGCAAGGCCTACGCGCTGAAGCGGCACGGGAACATCCGCTCGGAAGAAGCGCACCGAGGCAAGCAGCGCTTCACCTACCCCGAGCCCCGCACGTACATCGCATTCGACCCCGCGACCGGCAAGAGAATCTCCGCGACAAAGAACAACCTGCGCGGCAGCTTACAGCTGGACCCGCACGCTGACGTCGTCCGGCATCTCCAGCGCTACCCCTGGGGTACGAGCGAGTGGAAGCAGGCCTACGGCCAGCGCAACCAGGTCGAGTCCGTCAACAAGTCCATCAAGCACACTCGCTTCACCGACCTCGAGTCCGCTGCGAAGCGACCGGGCCGTGGCGAGACCTACCACAGCCTCGCCACGGCCCTGATGGCAGTCGCGTACAACGTGCGCGTCCTCGTGCGCGCGCTCATCCAGGAGTGCACGCCGGCAGGCAAGCGACGACGAAAGTCGAAGAAGAGGTACTCGGCGGCGAACGAGCGGAACGTCAGGCCGGCGACAAGAGAACCGCTCGCCCCTCCCGCGTAACCCGCTCGACGCCCCGAACAGAACAAGCAGACGGATAGCCCCTCGAGGGGCTATCCGTCGTGGACTGAGACTGCGGCGAGCGCCAATTCACTGATAAGAACGCCGTCTAGGCCCGAAAATGAAGCGGCGGCTGCCCCGATTTTCATCGAAGCAACCGCCGAACTCGCATTTCATGAACTGATTCAGAGTCTTTTCATGAACCAGCCCTGTGCGCGAGGGGGGACTTGAACCCCCACGTCCTTACGGACACTGGCACCTGAAGCCAGCGCGTCTACCATTCCGCCACTCGCGCGTGTGTCTCGTTCCGAAGAACTCAACTTCCCAAAGATATCATGCGTTTTCGGCCTCGTTGCACATGCCTGGAGGGTCATCGGCGGCGTTCCCCCAGGACACCTGGCTACGATGTGTCTACCAGTCGGCATGCCAGAGGAGCCCAGTGGGACTACTTGACAGCTTTGAGAAGGGTCTCGAACGCGCAGTTAACAGCGCGTTCGCCAAGACCTTCCGCAGCGGCATCCAGCCAGTGGAGATCGCTTCGGCGCTGCGGCGCGAAGCCGACACGAAGGCTGCGGTCGTCAGCCGCGACCGCATCATCGCCCCCAACAGCTTCGTCGTGCGCCTCAGCGCCGACGACGCCGAACGGATGCGCGGGCTCGGTGGTGCCCTCACGGACGAGCTGCACGCTCTTCTCACCGCGCACGCCAAGTCCCAGGGATACAGCTTCTCCGGACCGCTCGCCATCACTCTCGAGGCCGATGAGAAGGTCGCCACCGGCACGGTGCGTGTGAGCTCGGGAACGGTCGAAGGTCGTGTGACCTGGCAGGCCGTGGTCGACGTCGACGGCCGTCGTCATTCGATCTCCCGTGCCCGCACCGTGATCGGCCGCGGCTCGGATGCCGACATCACGATCGCCGACGCCGGTTCGAGTCGGAAGCACGCCGAGATACTGTGGGATGGCGAACGCGCCATGATGCGCGACCTCGGCTCCACCAACGGCACGAAGGTCAACGGCCAGAAGCTGCGCGAAGCCGCGCTCCCGAGCGACACCACCATCACGATCGGACGCACCGATCTGGTGTTCCGCGTCGTCCCGGTCGCGTCACCCTCGCGTCCTGCACCCCGCGGCGACGACGCCACCCGACCGTTCGGAGCCCTCGGGTGAGTGAACTGATCCTCCTTCTGCTCCGCATCGGGTTCCTCATCCTGATGTGGTTCTTCGTGTTCGGGGTCGTGTATTCGTTGCGTGCCGACCTGTTCGGCGTGCGAGTGCGCAAGCTCCCCGCAGAGGCGGCGGCAGGGTCGGCCGCCGCGCCGGTCGCAGCCCCTGCGGCACCGGTGGCGAAACCGGCATCCGCTCGCCCTTCCACCGGTCCGGCCACGGTCGCGACCGCCAAGCGGCTCGTGATCACCTCCGGCCCCAAAGCGGGCCTCGAGCTGCCGCTCAGCGCCGACTCCCTCACGATCGGCCGCTCCAGCGAGTCCGCTCTCGTGATCCGCGACGACTACACGTCCAGTCACCACGCGCGCCTGATGCTGCGCGGCGACAGCTGGGCGATCCAGGACCTGGACTCCACCAACGGCACCTTCGTCGCGGGCCAGCGCGTCTCCGGCTCGCCCGTCGCCCTCTCGCTCGGCACCCCGATCAAGGTGGGCGCCACGACCTTCGAGCTGCGAGCCTGACGCCGGCATGGTCTTCGAGGGCTCGAGCGTCGCGATCTCCCACACCGGGAAGGTCCGCTCCAACAACCAGGATTCCGGATACTCCGGGGCGAATCTCTTCGTCGTCGCCGACGGCATGGGCGGGCACGCCGGCGGAGACGTCGCCTCCAGCATCGCGATCCAGCGCCTGGAGCCCCTCGACCAGCCCTATGCGTCGACCGAAGACGCGCAGGCCTCGCTGCAGGCCGCCGCGACCACCGCAGCGGGCGACCTGATCCGCGCCGCGAAGGACCGCCCCGAACTCGCCGGCCTCGGCACCACGGTCAGCGCGATCATCATGGTCGATGAATACGCGGTCATCGGCCACATCGGCGACTCGCGCATCTACCTGTACCGCGACGACGCACTGACGCAGATCACCGCCGACCACACCTTCGTGCAGCGTCTGGTCGATTCGGGCCGCATCACGCCGGAGGAGGCGCGCTACCACCCCCGCCGTTCCGTGCTCATGCGCGTGCTCAGCGACATGGACTCCGATCCCGAGCTCGACATGTTCGTGATGCACACGCAACCAGGCGACCGGTGGCTGCTCTGCTCCGACGGCCTCTCGGGCGTGGTCGACGAACCGCACATCCTCAAGGCCATGCAGCTCGGCCTCGCGCCCGGCCGCACTGCCGACAACCTCCTCAAGCAGGCTCTCGACGGCGGCGCGCCCGACAACGTCACGATCGTCCTCGTCGACGTGGGCGGGCAGCATCCGATCCACTCGGGCACGCCCACGATCGTCGGCTCGGCATCGAACCCCGACGGCGTCTACGTGCCTCCGGTCCGACCTCCGCGCGGCAACTGGCTGCACCCGGTGCGCCAGGCCGCGAACGAGCCGAGCCACTTCGAGCCGGCTCCCGAGTACCTCGAGGAGCTGATCGAGGAGGATCGCCGTCGCGCCAAGCGCCGTCGTCTCGGCTGGATCGCCGGTGCCCTCGTGGTGATCGTGATGCTCGGCGTCGCCGCCTTCGCCGCCTACAGCTGGACCCAGACGCGCTACTTCATCGGCGCCGACGAGGACAGCGTCGTGATCTTCCAAGGCGTGCAGCAGAACATCGGTCCGATCACGTTGTCGACTCCGGTCGAAGACACCGATATCCTCCTCGCGAATCTGCCGCCGTATCAGCGCGCCTCGGTCGAGCGCACGATCACCGCACGATCTCTGTCCGATGCGATGGCGATCGTCGACCGGCTCCGCGCCGGGGCCGACGCGAACACGATCGAGACCCCGCTGCCCACCCCCATGCCGACTCCTGTCGACACGCCGGCCGGGGGTGAGGGATGAGCACCGACGTCGCCGCCGACACCAGCGTCATCAAGGCGCTCAAGCGCATCCGGATGCCGCAGAACCAGCGCAATCGCGAATTCTGGCTGCTGCTGTTCGCCTGCGCGATCAGCGGAGCCGCCCTCACGCTCGTGCAGCTGGGCGCACTCGGCGTGATCGACCCGATGATCCTGGCGATCGGCGGCGGTCTCGCCGCCCTCGCATTCGCCCTGCATATCGTGCTCCGCTTCGTCGCGTCCGACGCCGACCCGTTCGTCGTGCCCATCGCGACCCTCCTCACCGGCCTCGGCATCGCGATGATCTATCGGATCGACATCGCCTTCGAGAACACCGGCTGGAACGCCTACTCGACCAAGCAGCTCGCGTGGACCGCGATCTCGCTCGCGGGTGCGATCGCGGTCGTCATCCTGTTGCGCAACTACCGCGTGCTGTTCCGCTACACCTACATCTTCGGCCTCGCCGGAATCCTGCTCCTGCTGCTGCCGTTCGTCCCCGGGCTGCGCATCCCCGATGCGAATGCGGCGGTCTGGGTGTCGCTCGGCGGTGCCTTCGCCTTCCAGCCGGGCGAGCTCGCCAAGATCTGCCTGGCCATCTTCTTCGCCGGCTATCTGGTGCGCACCCGCGAGAGTCTGACATCGGTCGGCAAGCGGGTGCTGGGCATCACCTGGCCCCGTATGCGCGAGCTCGGACCCGTGCTCGTCGTCTGGCTCATCTCGCTGGGGATCATCGTGTTCCAGCGCGACCTCGGAACCGGAACCCTGATCTTCGGGATGTTCGTCGCGATGCTCTACGTCGCGACGGGGAAGACCAGCTGGGTGCTCATCGGCCTGGCCCTCGTGGTCGCCGGCGTGGCACTCGCGACGCAGATCCTCAGCTACGTGCAGGGACGCTTCATCAACTGGCTCTTCCTCTTCGACGCCGACCAGGTCGATCCCGACGGCGCCGGCTACCAGCCCATGCAGGGACTCTTCGGCCTCGCACGCGGCGGACTCATGGGCACCGGGTGGGGTCAGGGCCGTCCCGAGGTCACCCCGCTGGCCCACAGCGACTACATCATCACCAGCCTCGGCGAAGAGCTCGGCCTGATCGGGCTGTTCGCGATCCTCTGCCTCTACATGGTGTTCGTCAGCCGCGGCATGCGCATCGGCCTCGCGGGTCAGGACGATTTCGGAAAGCTGCTCGCCACCGGACTCTCGTTCACGATCGCTCTGCAGGTGTTCATCATGGTCGGCGGCGTGACCCGCCTCATCCCGCTGACGGGTCTGACCACTCCTTTCCTCGCCGCGGGTGGCTCCTCCCTCGTGGCCAACTGGCTCATCGTGGCGCTGTTGCTGCGCATCTCCGACGGTGTGCGCCGTCAGCCCCGGGTGGTGATCGGCTGACATGACCAAGGAACTCCGTCGCCTCAGCATCATCATGCTGTTCATGTTCATCGCACTGTTCGCCGCGACCAGCTGGATCCAGGTCGTCGAGGCGGATGCGCTGGCCCAGAACAGCAACAACAAGCGCACGCGCCTCGACAGCTACGAGATCCAACGCGGATCGATCATCGTCGACGGGGTCGCGATCGCCAACTCGGTGCCGAGCGACGACCGGTACCAGTTCCAGCGCGTCTACACGGATGCGGCGCTGTGGGAACCGGTCACCGGTTACTTCAACCCCGCCTTGGGCTCGAGCACCGGCATCGAGAAGGCCATGAACGCCGAGCTCTCCGGCACGGGGTCGAACGCGTTCCTCGGCGAGGTCGAGCGCATCCTCTCCGGCCAGCCGCAGCGCGGATACAGCGTCGAGCTCTCTCTGAACACCGCGGCGCAGCGGGCTGCCTACGAAGCCCTCGGCGACCTCAAGGGCGCGGTCGTGGCCATGGACCCGAAAACCGGACGCATCCTCGCGATGGTCTCGACTCCCGGCTTCGACACCAACCTGATGGCGACGCATGATGCGAACGCTGCGAACGCGACCTACGATCAGCTGGTCGCCGACGCGAACAAGCCGTTGTCCAACCGGGCGATCGCCGGTGACCTCAACCCTCCCGGCTCGACGTTCAAGGTCGTGGTCGCGGCTGCCGCCTATGCAACCGGCAAATGGACTCCGGATTCCACGCTGCCCAACCCGATCGCGTATACCCTTCCCGGTTCGAGCAACCGCGTCTCCAACGCCTGGGGGGGCACGTGCGGTCCGGGTGAGACCGTCACGATCGCCGAGGCGATCCGTCTGAGCTGCAACATCCCGATGGCCGAGCTGGCCGTCGAGCTCGGTGACGACACCATCCGCGAGATGGCGGACAAGCTGGGCTTCAACCAGTCGTTCGACACGCCGCTCACGTCGACGCCGTCGAGCTACCCGCGCGGCCTCGACGACGCCCAGACCGCGCTGACCGGATTCGGTCAGGGAAAGGTCACGGCGACCCCGCTGCAGATGGCCATGGTCTCGTCCGGATTGGCGAACGACGGCATCGTGATGAACCCGCGGATGGTCGACGCCGTCATCGGCAACGACCTCTCGGTCATCAAGGCTTTCCAGGACAGTGAGTTCGGACGTGCGATGGAGGCCGATGTGGCGAACAACGTGACCGCGGCGATGGTCGCGAGCGTCGCAACGGGCGCGGCCCAGGGTGCAAGAATAGACGGGATCGACGTGGCCGGTAAGACGGGCACCGCAGAGAACGGAAACAGGCCGCACACGTTGTGGTTCACCGGCTTCGCGCCGGCGAACGACCCCGCGGTCGCAGTAGCGGTCGTCGTCGAAGACGGCGGCGGACAGGGACAATCAGGCAGCGGCGACACCATCGCGGCTCCGATTGCGAAGAAGGTCATAGAGGCGGTGCTGGGCAGATGAGGCCGACGCAGGGTGTGTCGTTCGGTGGTCGTTACGAGCTGCAGTCGCGTATCGCGATCGGTGGCATGGGCGAGGTATGGGAGGCGACGGATCACGTCATCGGACGTACCGTCGCCATCAAGATCCTCAAGGACGAGTACATGGGGGACCCCGGGTTCCTCGAGCGTTTCCGTGCCGAGGCGCGGCACGCTGCTCTCGTCAACCATGAGGGCATCGCCAGCGTGTTCGACTACGGCGAGGAGAACGGCAGCGCCTACCTCGTCATGGAACTGGTGCCGGGCGAGGCACTCTCGACCGTGCTCGAGCGCGATGGTGCGCTGAGCGCCGACAAGACTCTCGACATCGTCGCCCAGACGGCTTCCGCGCTGCAGGCAGCCCACGCGGCCGGTCTCGTGCACCGCGACATCAAGCCGGGAAACCTGCTGATCACGCCCGACGGCCGCGTCAAGATCACCGACTTCGGCATCGCCCGCATCGCCGACCAGGTGCCTCTCACCGCGACCGGCCAGGTCATGGGCACGGTGCAGTACCTCTCGCCCGAGCAGGCGTCAGGTCACCCGGCATCGCCAGCGACCGACACCTACTCGCTCGGCATCGTCGCGTACGAGTGCCTGGCGGGCAAGCGTCCTTTCACGGGCGAGTCGCAGGTGGCCATCGCGATGGCGCAGATCAACGAGCAGCCGCCGCCCCTGCCTCCGACCGTCCCGATCCCGGTGCAGAACCTGGTCATGGCGATGATCGCCAAGAAGCCCAGCGATCGACCATCGTCGTCCGCGACGGTGGCACGAGCGGCCCAGGCCCTTCGCCGGGGCGATCTGAACTCCGCGGCCATCGCTGTGCCGGCGATCGCGACCGGTGGTATCGCCGGCGGCGACGACGCGACGCGACTCCTGAATGCCTCCGGCGACGACGGCACCACGCGCATCCTTCCCACCACCGCTCAGCTTCCCACGGAGGAAGCCGTGGAAGAGGAGAAGAAGAAGAAGCGCAGCCCCTGGACCTGGCCGCTGATCGCTCTGATCGCGCTGCTGGTGATCGTGCTCGGCGGCACGGTGTGGGCGATGCTCGCGAACCAGGGCGGCGACGCCGACCCCACGGGGTCGCCGAGCAGCAAGCCGACCCAGACGCAGACGACTCCACCGCCGAACACCCCGACGCCGGAGGTGACGCGAGTGGATGTGACCGCCCTGAACCTGAACGGCATGGACTGCGGCGCGGCCACCTCCACGCTCAAGGGCGCCGGCTTCAACAGCGAGATCACCTGTGTCGACGGAGACCCGGCACCCAGCGATGAAGAGGTCGGAAAGGTCTACCGCGTGGCTCCCACCGGCAACGTGGAGACCACCCAGGCGATGACCCTCACGGTCTACGCCGCTCGTGCCGGTCTGCCGACCCCGACCGACGCCCCGACCATCACGGGCAACCCTGTCGCCGGCTCGACGGTGACCATCTCCTGGGGCACCGGATTCACCTGCCCCAGCGGAACCACTCTCTCCGGCTACGTCGTGTCGGTCCAGAACGGCACCTTCGTCTCGGGCGGCCCGAACTTCCAGCCGACGCAGCGCAACACGCAGGTGAAGATCGCCGACGCCGCGGGACAGCAGCTCATCGTCAGCTACCAGGGCATGTGCTCCGGCGGCGACCAGCGCACCTCCGCCGCGTCTCCGCCGCTCTCGGTGACGATCACGGCGGCCACCGACCCCGGCGATGGGAACAGCGGCACCGACGGGTAATCTGTAGTTCCAGTTCAGCAAGCGTAGTTTCCAGGGGGGTCTTCCGTGTCCACAGAGCCACAAGTCATCGCGGGTCGGTACCGCGTCGACGAGCTCATCGGGCATGGCGGAATGGCGAAGGTGTACCGCGGGTACGACCTGACGCTCGGGCGCGAGGTCGCGATCAAGATCCTCGATGCCGACCTTGCGCGCGACACCACCTTCCGTAACCGGTTCCGCCTCGAGGCCCAGGCGGCGTCGCGCATGTCGCATCCGTCGATCGTCCGCGTGTTCGACGCCGGCGACCCTTCGACGAGCGAGATCGGCTCCACGGAACCGCCGTACATCGTGATGGAGCTCGTCAAGGGCACCCTCCTCAAGGACATCATCGCCGCCGGCCCGGTGCCGGCCACCGATGCGGTCCGCTACGTCGACGGAATCCTCGAGGCGCTCGACTACTCGCACCGCGCCGGTGTCGTGCATCGCGACATCAAGCCCGGCAACGTGATGGTCACCGACAAGGGTCAGGTCAAGGTGATGGACTTCGGCATCGCCCGAGCCGTCTCCGACTCGTCGTCGACCGTCGCCGAGACCACCCAGATCATCGGGACCGCCGCCTACTTCTCACCGGAGCAGGCGAAGGGCGAACCCGTCGATGCTCGTGCCGACCTCTACTCCACCGGTGTCGTGCTGTACGAGCTGCTCACGGGGCGGCAGCCGTTCCGTGGCGAGTCGCCGGTAGCGGTCGCCTATCAGCACGTCAGCGAGACTCCCGTTCCTCCCACCGAGGTCAACGAGGACGCCCCGCGGAATCTCGACCCGATCGTGCTCCGCGCGCTCGCCAAGGACCCGTACCAGCGCTATCCGGATGCCGCGCACTTCCGCGCGGCGCTCGATTCCGCGATGACGGGAAACGCTCCGACCCGCAAGGAGCTCGGTGCGCTGACCAGCGAGCTGTACGGGGCGAGCCCGCGGCAGGCGCAGGAGACCGCGCGATCGCTTCGCCAGTTGAGCACGGACACGACCATGACCAGAACCCAGTCCGGTCCTCCGGTCGCCTGGATCTGGGCGGGCGTGGCGCTGCTCGCCGTGTTGTTGGCCTCCGTGCTGTTCTGGGTCGTCACGATCAGCATGCGGCCCACTGAGGTGTCGAGCACGTCGCGCACCATCCCCAACCTCGTCAACGTGTCTTCGGAACGGGCACAGGACGACCTCGCCGCACTCGACCTCTCATCGAAGATCGTGATCGAGACGAGCTCCGAGGTGACGGAGGGGAACGTGATCCGCACCGACCCCGAAGCGGGAGTGTCAGTGGAAGAGGGTTCCACGATCACCCTGTACGTCTCCAAGGGCGAGGAGACCGTGGTGATGCCGAAGATCGAGGGGATGGCCCTCGACGATGCCACGAAGGCCCTCACGGCGGCCGGCCTCGAACTCGGGACCGTCATCCAGCGCAACGACAAGGCCCTGGCGACGAACACGGTCATCTCCGCCAGCGAGAAGGCCGATGCGGAGTTGGATCCGGGAACCGTCGTCAATCTCGTCGTGGCCAGCGGCAAGGTCACGCTGACCGACCTCGTCGGCTGGACCGTCGATGCCGCCACGACAAACCTCACGGACCTCGGTCTGGTCGCTGTGCCGACGGAGACCGCGGAGTGCCCCGCGACGGAGCCGACCACGGTCCACTCGATGTCGGTGGCGCCGGGTGACGTTCCGGTGGGCTCCTCGGTCCAGATCTTCTTCTGCACCGGATAGCACCGTCGGGCGTATGCCCCCGCCCGACGCTGTTCAGCGAGCCAGCGGGTGAAGTTCCTCAGCGCGCCCGACGGCGTTCTCGTCGCCGCACAGCTCCAGCCAGTTCGCCAGGAGCCGGTAGCCTCCCTCGGTGAGCACGCTCTCCGGATGGAACTGCACGCCCCAGAGGGGCTGATCGCGGTGAGCCAGAGCCATCACGGTTCCGTTCTCGGTCCAGGCGGTCACGACGACTTCGGAGGGCAGATCGGAGGCCGCCAGCGCGAGGGAGTGGTAGCGCCCGGCGTCGAACGGCGAAGGGATCCCGGTGAACAACGCGGAGCCGTCGTGCGTCACCGCCGAGACCATGCCGTGCATGAGCTCGGGCGCTGCGGCGACCGGAGCCCCGAACGCCTCGCCGATCGTCTGATGCCCGAGGCACACCCCGAGCGTCGGCACCCGCAGGCGGGCGGCGATGCGCACCGCGTCGAGCGACGCCCCCGCGTCGACGGGTGCACCGGGGCCCGGAGAGAGCATCAACGCGTCGTACTCGGGAAGGATCCGCTCCAGCTGAGCCGCATCCGTGGCATCGGATTCGATCATCACCGTGTGCGCGCCGAGCTCGCTCAGGTATCCGACCAGTGTGTGCACGAAGCTGTCGTGGTTGTCGACCACGAGAACTCGCGTCATTCGACGTCGACCTCACCGGGGGCGATGATCGGGCTCACCCAGGGGAACACGTACCAGAACAGGCCATAGAGCACGGCGGCGATGACGACCACGAGGATGAGCACACGCAGCCACCACGGTCCGGGCAGCAGGCGCCAGAGTGCGGCGTACATCAGTCTTCTCCCTTATGACGGTCCACGATCACACGGATGGTGCGGCCGGCGGGGGCGGCGGGTCGGTCAGCGCGGTCGGCGGTCCCTCGGCCCGCGGCTGGAAGCTCTCGAACACCCCGTAGGCGACGATGCGCTCCGCCAGCGAGTACAGAGGCGAGCAGGCGGTGAGGGTGATGTACTGCTCGCCGGTCTGCTGCTCCGGCATCTGCGGCACATCGGCGAGCACATCGGTCTGCGAGGGCTTCACGTACTCGAGCGTACGGAAGCGGTAGGTGTACCAGCCGTCGGGCGTCTCGACGACGATCGCGTCGTTCAGCTGCAGCTTGTCGAGTTGGTTGAACGGCTTGCCCCACGTCGTGCGGTGCCCGGCCAGGGAAAAGTTTCCGACCTCGCCGGGCATCTTGGAGTTCGTATAGATTCCGATGCCCTGTTGATCGAGCGTGCGCGCACGGCTCGTGCCCCCGAAGATCCCGAAGTTGTACTCGGCTCCGAAACGGGGGATGTGCATCTGGCCGAACCACTGCGCGTCGGCCGGGGCTGCGGGCACGGGTGGGATGTAGGTGGAGGTGCCGTCTTCGCCCTCGACGACCGGGGGGAGCGCGGGTGCCTCCGCCTGCGCGAGGGCTTGGGAGACGGCGGCACCCTCGTCGTTCTTCTGTGCACTGATGATGATGTCGCCGATCCACATCTGCCAGGCCACGAAGAGGAGAACGACCACGCCTGCCGTCAGAAGGAGCTCGCCGAGTACGCTCGCGAACGTCGCACGGGAGCGTGGTCGCTGCCGGCGCGGACGTCGCCCCCCAGGCGCGACGGATGCAGTCATGCGGTGATCATATCCGGGAACGCTGGGCGGATGCCGTGGCGTCACCGTCTCGCCCTCTGTCCCAGGGCCTGCTCGACCTCGTCCGAGACAGGTCTCATGGGTACAATGACGGAATGGCACGTGACCGCAAGACTGAAGAACCCGCCGTCGAGCGCGCTGAAGGCGACGCCGCTCCCAACGCCGTGTGGTTCAAGCCGGTGATGATCGGGTTCATGCTCCTGGGTCTCGCCTGGATCCTGGTGTTCTACATCTCTGGCATGCAGTACCCGATCCCGGGTCTCTCCAATTGGAACCTGGCGATCGGACTCGGTATCGCGCTGATCGGATTCCTGATGACCACCCGCTGGCGCTGACGCCTCACTCCTTCTTCCAGAAAGGCCCTCTCGCGATGCGAGAGGGCCTTTCTCATGTCAGCAGCGAAGTACGACTCACGTAAGGGAACGGCCCCGTTCCCGCCCACAAGCCACCCAGAGCGAAAGTTATCCACAGCCCTCTCCACAGCCTGGGGAGAATTACACCGTTGTTATTCACAGGGGTTAACAACCCTGTTAACAACTCTGGATCAGGACAAAAGGATGAGCGGCGGCACGAACGCCACCACAACGATCAACAGGACGACCAGAGCGGAGAGCAGCACGATCTGCAGGGTGCGCTGGTCTCGTCGCTTCGTCTTGACGTAGATGAACGCCACCAGGGCTCCGATGAGCAGGCCGCCGAGATGTGCCTGCCAGGAGATCCGTCCGCCGCCGAATACCAGGCCGTAGACGAAGTTGATGCCGAGGATCACGAGAAGACCCGTGACGTTGGCACCGAGGTGTCGACCGACGATGAGTAGAGCGGCCATCATGCCGAAGATCGCGCCGGAGGCACCGACGGTCGAGGTCAGCGGCGCGAGCACCGCCACCATGACCGAGCCGCCGAGACCACTGATGAGGTAGAGAGCGAGGAAGCGAACGCGACCGAGCATGGGCTCGAGGCTCTGTCCGAGCATCCACAGGGCCAGCATGTTGAGCGCGAGGTGGATGAAGCCGCCATGGGCGAAGATCGCGGTCAGCAATCGCCAGGGCTCGAAGGGCAGCGGCGACAGGTTCGGATACAGATACGGCGCCGCGAAGAGCAGTTGGCCGGTGATCTGCTCGCCGATACCAGGGATCAGCTGCAGCAGTCCGATGAACGACGTGACCGCGAGCAGCGCGTAGGTCACCACCGGCTTGCCGCTGCGAGCCATCGCCATGCTCGCTCCACCGCTGCCGCCCCAACGACGGGCCGCCTTCTTCTGGGCCGGGGTGCGGTTCTTGCGGTCGGCGTTCATGCACTCCGGGCAGATGACGCCGACGGGCGCCTGCGTCTGGCACTCGGGGCAGATGGTGCGCATGCACCGTTGGCAGAGCACGAAGCTCTGCCGATCCGGATGCCGGTAGCAGAAGTTGTCGCGATTGCTCGTGAACTCAGGCGTGGTCATCCGGATCGGCCGCAGCTGTCGTCAGGCCGCGACGATGTCGATCGACCGCAGCACGACCGGCTCGACGGGACGGTCGCCCGCACCGGTCTGCACGGCGCCGATCGCGTCGACGACGGCCTTGGAAGCGTCATCGGCGACCTCGCCGAAGATCGTGTGCTTGCCCTGCAGCCACGGCGTCGGGTCGGTGGTGATGAAGAACTGCGAACCGTTGGTGCCCTCGGGCTTGCCGGTGATGGCGTTGCGGCGGAGACCGGCGTTGGCCATGGCGAGGATGTAGGGCTCGTTGAAGTTGAGCTCCATGTTGATCTCGTCGTCGAAGTTGTAGCCGGGGCCGCCGACGCCCTGTCCGAGCGGGTCGCCGCCCTGGATCATGAAGTTCGGGATGATGCGGTGGAAGATGACGTCCTTGTAGAGGGGTCCCTCGCCGGGCTTGCCGGTGGCGGGATCGGTCCACTCCTGGGTGCCGTCGGCGAGGCCGACGAAGTTCTTGACCGTCTTCGGGGCGTGGTCACCGAAGAGGTTGATGACGATGTCACCGTGGTTGGTGTGCAGGGTTGCGACATGAGAAGCGTGAGCCATGTCCTCATTCTCGCAGAGCTTCCGGTGAGTTGGCCGTGGTATCTACCCCTGATGAGGCGAAGAAGCAAGGGCCGGGCGATTCCCGCCCGGCTTCCAGCCTCTCGTGGCAAGATGGGGAACCCGTACTCCAATGGACAGGAGAGCATCGTGAGCCTCAGCCGCAAGCGGAAGAAGGAACTGCGTCGTCTTCAGAACGACGCGAACCAGCTCTGGGAGAACCAGCAGGTGCTCGTCGGTCACGCCGCCGATGTCGCCCGTGAGGCCGGCCGTCAGCTCGGCAACCTCAATCGTGAGCAGGTCGTGCCGGCCATCCAGGACACGTACAACCGCCGTGTCGCCCCGGTCGTCGACCGTGGCGTGAAGATCGGCAAGCACGTCGTCGACGACAAGTTCGTCCCGATCGTGGGCGGAGTTGTCGGCTCGGCACTCAGCGCGTGGGACGTCGCCAACGCCAAGCGCCACGGCGTCGCCGTGCAGGTGCGCAAGGCGACCAAGCCGCAGAAGTCGGGACCGGGCCTCGGCTCCGTCATCGCGATCATCCTCGGCGCTGCTGCGGCCGTCGGTGTGCTCTACGCCGCGTGGCAGACTCTGCGCGCCGACGATGAGCTCTGGGTCGCGGACGACCCGCTCGCTGCACCCGACGCGTGACCCCGTCTGATCCCGCCTCCGTCGCCTCCGGTGACGGAGGCGATCAGCATGCACGGGTGCGGGACGCGGCGGCCGCTCGAGGGCTCGACATCGAGATCCGTGAACGTCCCGCCGCCGGCAGCCTGTTCGAGGCGGCCGAGCTCCTCGGCATCCCTCCGTCGGGCATCGTGAAGACCCTCGTGGTGAAGCGGTCCGATGACACCTTCCTGTTCGCCCTGGTACCCGGCGGCCGCTCGATCTCCTGGCCGAAGCTGCGCGCGCTGGTCGGGGTGAACAAGTTGCGATTGCCGGAGCCCGAATTGGCGCTCGCGGCCACCGGTTACGAACGCGGAACCATCGTGCCGATCGGCAGCACCACGGACTGGCCGATCTACGCCGACGAGTCGATCGTCGGTCAGCTCATCGCCATGGGTGCGGGGGCTCACGGATACAGCCTGTTCGTCGACGCCGACGACCTGCTCGCGGCCTACGGCGCCACCGTCGCCGACATCTCCGTCCCCGAAGAGCGCTGATCCCGCGCGGCGGCGCAGCTCCTGTCAGAGGATGCCGGCCATCCGCAAGGCGATGTCGACCAGCTTGACGCGCTGCAGCTCGGCAACCGCCTTCAGGGGGAACCACTCCGCCATGTCGGTCGAGCCGCCGGTCTCGAAGCGCAGTTTGCCGCCCGTGACCTCGGCCCGATACAGGATCCGCAGGGTATGCAGCGGATCTGCAGCCTTCTGCACGCGTCGACCGGCGGGGATCACCCGCGAGTGGATGCCGAGGAGTTCACCGACCTTGACCGTGTAACCGGTCTCCTCGCGCAGCTCACGACGCACGGCATCCTCCGGAGACTCTCCCGCTTCGAGTCCGCCGCCCGGCATCGTCCATGCCACCCGGCGACCCTCGGTCCAGCGCGCCAGCAGCAACCGCCCGTCGTCATCGGTGACGACCGCGTACGCCGCCACACGCAGGTCCATGGATCACACACTATCCGTCGGCGACGACAGTCGATGACCGTGCGTCCTGCCGAGATCGATCATGAATCGAGAAGCGCATCGCCACACGGCGTCCGTAGTGTGATCTGCACACCGGACGCACGTCGAGAGGACCGATCATGGCCGAGAAAGAGAAGAACTTCAGCGCTGAGGAACGCGAGGCCATGCAGGCCGCCGCGAAGGAGGCCCGCACCCGGCGCTCCCGCGCGAAGAAGTCCCCGGAAGAGCTTCGAGCGGCGGGAGAGGCCGACATCAAGGAGGCGATCGAGAAGCTCACTCCCGAAGACCAGGCGCTGTCGAAGAAGCTGCACGCCCTGGTCTCGGAGGTCGCCCCGGAGCTCGTACCGCGCACCTACTACGGAATGCCGGCATGGGGCCGCGACGGCAAGGTGCTCTGCTTCTTCCAGCCGGCCAGTAAATTCAAGGTGCGCTACGGCACGTTCGGGTTCGAGCCCATCTCGAACCTCGACGACGGCACCGTCTGGCCTACTGCCTACGCGGTGACCGACCTCACGAAGGCCGATCTGGAGTTCCTCGCCGAGCGCATCCGCGTCGCCATCAGCTGACCACCGCGGAGGGGGAGCGGCTGAACGACCGCGCCCCCTCCGTTCAGCCGTCGATGATCTGCGGCATTGCGACCGGGGCGAGTCGCTCAGCCCCGACCGTGCGCGCGGAGCGGATCGAACCGCGAATCGGATGCCCTGCGAGCACCCGCGCAGTAGCGTGGAGCCCGTGAGCACATTGCCCTTCCCCGCTTCCGTGTACGCCGCCCGCCTCAGCCGTGCCGCATCCCTCGCCGCCGAGGCCGGGCTCGACGCCATCATCGTGGGCCCGGGTCCCGATCTGCAGTATCTGGTGGGCGTCGAAGGCGACACCATCGAACGACTCACTGCGCTGGTCATCGGCCCCGACGTCGCGCCGACGATCGTGGTTCCGCGGATGGAGCTCGCGAAGGTGCGCACCACGGCGGTCGGAGAGCTCGCACTCGCCGTCGCCGACTGGGTCGACGGCGAAGACCCGTACGCACTGATCACCGCATCCGTCGGCACCGTGTCGCGCGTCGGCGTCTCCGATGCCCTCCCCGCCCTGCACGTGATCCCGATCGGTGAGCGACTGGGTGTGCGTCTCGAACTCGCGACGCCCGTGCTCCGCGAGGGCCGCATGGTCAAGGACACCGAGGAGATCACCGAGCTTCGCCGCGCCGGAGAGGCGATCGATGCGGTGCACCGCCGCGTGCACGAGTGGCTTCGGGCCGGACGCACCGAGCGCGCGGTCGCCGCCGACATCGCCGATGCCATCGTCGCCGAAGGACACCGCACGGTGGAGTTCGTCATCGTAGGATCCGGCCCGAACGGCGCGGATCCGCACCACGAGGTCTCGGACCGCGTGATCGAGGACGGCGACATCGTGGTGGTCGACATCGGAGGGGCAGTGCCGAGCGGTTACAACTCCGACAGCACCAGGACCTACGTCGTCGGCACTCCCGACCCCGTTGCCGCCGAGCGCATCGCGGTGCTCGTGCGCGCTCAGCAGGCAGCAGTGGACGCCGTGCGTCCTGGCGCCACCGCGGCGGAGGTGGATGCTGCGGCGCGAAACGTTCTCGCCGACGCCGGGCTGGGTGAGGCGTTCCTGCACCGCACCGGCCATGGCATCGGCGTCTCGGTGCACGAGGAGCCGTACATCGCTCCGGGCAACGACCTGGTGCTTCGCGAGGGCATGGCATTCAGCATCGAGCCGGGTATCTATTTCGCCGGCTCCTGGGGTGCCCGCATCGAGGACATCGTGGTCGTGACCGCGGTCGGCGGCGAGCGGTTGAATCTCGCGCCACATGAGCTGACCTCGGTAGGCCAGGGCTGAGGCGCGTCGAGCGCTCACCGCGATAGCATCGGCCCATGCGCCGCCGCCGCAAGGTCTCTTCCGCCACCGCGTCGCCGGCGACCCGTGCCCGCTATGCCAAGCGCCGACAGAACCGGCTCGCCCGCGTCGACAACGACCTCACCGACGAGCAGTGGTACGACTTGATGGATGCCTGGGGCGGGTGCGCGTACTGCGGTGGGGACGGTGCCGCCCTGCAACGCGACTGCATCCAACCCGTGTCGCGCGGCGGCCGCTACACGCTCGAGAACGTCGTCCCGGCGTGCGCCTCGTGCAACGCGAGCAAGCACAACGACGAGGTCACCGGCTGGCTGCGGCGCAAGAAGCTCGACGAACGCACGTTCCTGGTTCGTCACGCCACGATCCTGCGGAGCCTTCGACCCGTCGAGTGAACCTCCGCACCACTTCGTTACTCTCGAGTCATGACGACGATCGCACCGATCACGACCGAGGACCGTGCCGGGTGGGACGACCTGTGGAGCGGCTATCTGTCCTTCTATGAGGAAGCCCTCGACCCCGCGACCACGGATGCCACCTTCGAACGCCTCATCGACGCCGATTCCGGCGTCCATGGCGCGCTCGCCCGCGACGAGAGCGGCACCGCAGTGGGGATCGTCCACTGGTTGACGCACCCCTCGACGTGGGCGACGACGGACTACTGCTACCTCGAAGACCTGTTCGTCGCACCCGGCGTGCGCGGTGGCGGGGTCGGCCGGGCTCTGATCGCGCACGTCCGCGCATGGGCTGAGCAGCAGGGCGCGGCGAAGGTCTACTGGCTCACGGCCGAGACGAACACCACCGCGCGCGGACTATACGACCGCCTCGCCACCCGCTCGGGGATGATCCACTACGAGATCGACCTCGAGACGCGCACCGAGGCCTGAGAAGCCTCAGCCTTCGCGCACACTCAGTTTCTGCGTGATCATGGCACGGGCGTACTGGGACGCCGCGATGTAGTGACCGACGATCCCGATCAGGAACAGCAGGAACGACATCCCGACGATCCAGCTCAGCGACACCAGACCCGACTCACTCAGCGCACTGCCGAGGAGGACGCCGAGGAGTCCGACGAAGATCAGAGCCGTCCGGACCTTCCCGACCATCGTGACCGGGACTGCCGGGTTTCCTCGGAAGAAGAGCAGGGCGGCCGATCCGAGCAGGACGTCGGGAATGAGCAGCAGCACGAGCGTCTCCCACGGGATGAGATGCCCGAGCGTGAAGGCGACGGCCGTGACGACCACCGTGATCCGGTCGGCGACCGGATCGAGCCAGGTGCCGAGGGCGGAGACGCTGTTCGTCCGCCGCGCGAGCCAACCGTCGAGCCAATCCGTCAGGAAGACCAGGCCGATGACGACCAGCGCGGCCCACAGCATCCTGGCGGTGATCAGCCAGAGGAACACCGGCAGCAGGAGCAGGCGGATCCCGGTGATGAGGTTGGGCCACGTGCGCCATTCGTCTTCACGGAAGAGACGGTCGACGACGGTGGGCTGGATGGGCGCAGCATCATCGGTCGCATCGACGGCGCGTGCGAGCGACCGGGTGCGGATGAATCGCACCGCGAAGAAGACGACGCCACCGGCGACCACGACGAGGAGCAGCACGTTGCTGATCGGTCCCAACGCCTTGGTGACGGCGTCGAGGGATGCCCTCAACAGGAACCCCACGCTGACGTAGATCGCAGCCCAGGTCGCTGCTCCGGCGAGCGAGGCGAGCAGGAACGACGGGTACCTCACCTTCGCAACGCCCGCAGCAGCCGGGGTCAACGTGCGAACGACAGGGACGAGTCGTGTGAGGAAGACGGCGATCGCACCGCGCCGGTGGAGGATCTCGACGGCCCGATCCCATCGATCGATCCCGAGTCGCTTGACCAGTCTGAGATCACGCATGCCGACGCCGAAGTGTCGCCCGAGGAGATAGCCGACGTGGTCTCCCGCGCTTCCCGCGACGACGACCACGAGGAACATCACCACCACCGCCCAGACGTCGGAGAGCGAAGCGGAGAGGAAGACGACGATCGTCTCACCGGGCAGGAAGAAGCCGAGGCCCAAGCCGTTCTCGAGGAAGGCGAACAATCCGCCGAGGGCCCAGACCAGAGGGTCGGGAAGGGCTGATGCGGTCGTCCTCACCCATTCGAGGATGTCCATGTGTCTCCTGAGTCTTGCGAGCTGGAGCCGGCCCTGCCATGTGCGGGGGCGACATTGATCTGAAGCAGCTCAGCACGAGGCAAGCTCTACATGGGTAACACGCTACGTGAAGTATTCACTCCCTCGCGTCGTCCACCGGGACGATTCGCGTCCCCCCGTGGGCGGAGATGCACAACCAGGCAGACGCGATGGGTCGACACCCGCCTCAACAGAAGAAGCCCCCGGCCGGGGGCCGGGGGCTTCTCGATCCTGTGGAGCCTAGGAGATTCGAACTCCTGACATCCTGCTTGCAAAGCAGGCGCTCTACCAACTGAGCTAAGGCCCCGTGAGGGATTTTCTTGAGTTAAGGAGTGGGGCTACCAGGACTTGAACCTGGGACCTCTTCATTATCAGTGAAGCGCTCTAACCGCCTGAGCTATAGCCCCGTCAACCTCCAAGACTTTACCGGAGAAATGCGGAAAATCCGAATCGAGGGGGAGCACCCGGGAGTGTCCTCCCCCTCGAGCGTGTTCAGCGGCCCGGTCGGATGGTCGCGGTGCCGGCCGACAGCGAGACCTCGATCGTCCTCCGCGCGCTCGAAGCCTCGTCGACCTCGGCATTCAGCGTGCCCGCGCTGATCTCCTGAGAGATCGCGTACTCCACGTCGGGAACGGTCAGATCGAGGGTGCCGGCGCTCACGTCGATCGCCGTCCGGGTCGGGGGAGTACCCGTGAGCTCGACCGTGAGATCGCCGGCGGAGACGCCGAGGTCCGCCTGGGAGACGCCGTCGAGGAGGATGTCGGCGCGGCCGGCGCTCATCTGCACATCGAGTTCCTTCGCGGCCCCTTCGACGTCGAGCGCTCCGGCGTTGACGCTGACGTCGAGCACACCGAAGTCGCCGTTCACGTCGAGGCTGCCCGCATCGAGGTTCAGGTCGGCGTCGAGTCCTGCGTCGCGAAGACTTTCCGGGAGCGTGAGCACGGCGATCTCCTCATCACCGAACCAGCCGCCGAGCCACCACCCGAAGACTCCTTGTGGACTCCGGACGACCAGCTCGTCGCCATCGCGCTCGAACGTCCACGGTGTACCGCGCCCGTTCGTGATGGCGAGTGTGGCCTCGTCGACGTCGCCGAACTCGACCCGCATGCTGCTGGCATCAGCGGCGAGGTCGATGCTGTCCAGCCCGTCGACGTCCACGCTCTGCACGGAGTCCGGACGACTCGACGACACGATGGTCCCGGCCGCCGCGGCAGCAGCCGTGCCGCCGGCCCCGAGAAGCGCGATCCCCCCGACCACCGCGGTCACCACCATGACCGCGGTCGCCCCTGGGGTGCGCCCGTTGGTCGGCGCGGAAGGAGTGGACGCGCCTGTAGAAGGCGCGGCAGGAGAGGACGGACCCGCCTGCGGGGCCGTTCCTTGGGGCGGGGAGGGCGGCGGCGGGGTGAGTGGGGCGTGCTCGCCCGGGGTGTCGTTGTTGTCGGTGGTCATCGTGCCACTCCTGTCTGGCCGGTCGGCGGCGTCGGGCCGCCGGTGTTCTCGATGTGCGCGAGGGCGGCGAGCACACGACGGTTTCCCGCCTCGTCCTGCTCGAAGCCCAGCTTCTGGAAGATGGAGGTGATGTGTTTCTCGACACTCGCCTCGGAGAGGAACAGCAGCCCCGCGATCGCCTGGTTCGACTTGCCCTCGGCGATCAGTGCGAGCACGGTGCGCTCGCGTTCCGTGAGCCGCAGCATTCGATCGTCGCGGTTGCGGCGGGTCAGCAGCTGGGCGACGACCTCGGGGTCGAGCACGGTGGCGCCCTCGGAGATCCGCTGCACCGAGGCGAGGAACTCGGAGACGTCGGCGACCCGATCCTTGAGGAGGTAGCCGAGGGGCCCACCCTGCGCCGCGATCAGATCCGACGCGTACCGCTCTTCGACGTACTGCGAGAGCACCAGGATCGCGAGAGACGGATGCGTCGAGCGCAGACCGAGAGCGGCCCGGATGCCTTCATCGGTGAACGTCGGGGGGAGACGCACGTCCAGGATGCACAGGTCGGGGGTCGTGGTGGCGACGGCCTGGTCGAGACCCTCGATGTCGGGGAGGGCGGCGACCACCTCATGGCCGGCGTCTTCGAGCAGACGGACCAGGCCCTCGCGCAGGAGGACCGAGTCCTCGCAGATCAGGATGCGCACGGTACGTTCACCTCCAGGCTCGTCGGCCCGCCCTGGGGACTGTCGAGGCGGAAGGTTCCCCCTGCTGCCAGGATGCGATTCGCGATGCCGTCGAGCCCGCCGCCGGGCTGCACCTGAGCGCCGCCGATGCCGTTGTCCTCGACGCGTGCCCAGAGCGTGTTGCCCTCTCGAAGCCGCACGATCACGCGGGCTTCGCTGGCTCTCGAGTGCTTCGCCGCGTTGGTCAGCGACTCGGCGATCGAGAAGTACACGGCAGCCTCGGCCTCGCGACTGCACCGCCCGTCCATGCGCACATCCAGGTGCACGGGGATGTGCGAGCGTCCAGCGAGTGCCGACAGTGCAGCGTCGAGGCCTCTGTCATCGAGCACCGAGGCGTGGATGCCCCGAGCCAGCTGACGCAGCTCGGTGATGGCCGCCTTGGTCGAGGTGTGCGCCTCGTTGATGAGCTCCTTCGCGGCCTCGGGATCGTTGTCGATCTTCTGCTGCGCGAGGCCGAGCGTCATGCCGACCGACACGAGTCGGGGCTGGACACCGTCGTGCAGGTCGCGCTCGATGCGGGTGCGCTCCACGTCGGCGGCGCGCACGGCGCCCTCCCGCTGCGCGGTCGAGGTGCGCACGCGCTCGGTGAGCTCGGTCTCCTTGCTGCGGATCACGATCGCGAGCGAGAGCGTGCGGTGCAGCAGCGCCAAGCCGATCGTCCCGACGACGCAGGCCGCGATTCCCAAGATGCCGATCAGCGGCGCCCATGCGACGGGGATGCCTCCGCCACCGAACGGTCCTATGACCGAATCCGCCGCGGTGAGGGGAGCGAACGAGATGATGATCGACCACACCAGACCCCAGAACAGGCGGAGCACCAGCCAGCCGAGAAGCGCAGAGATGGCGAAGTTCGCGACCGCGCGCCACATGCGCCCGTCGATGGCCTGGCGCCCGAGAGCTCGCAACCAACCGACGAAGCCGGGACGGTCGCGCGGCTGCAGACGCAGCGGTGCGATCGGCGTGCGGTACAGCGCACCGACACGAGCGACCTCGAACCAGCCCACACCGTAGAGCGCGTAGACCAGTCCCACCAGCATGATGAGCCCGATACCGGCGGCGAAGAGAAGTCCGAGGCCCGTGCCGAGGAGCCCGCCGAGCATGCCGAAGATGGCACCACCGAGGATGCCGACACCTGCCAGATGCAGGATCGTGAGGAAGATGCGCAACGGCGGCTTCACCGCCGTTGCGGGAGTCGGAGTCGCAGTCTGAGTGGTCATGGTTCCAAGGTACGGCGGGCCGGATGGGCTCGATACCGAGCCAACCGGACACTCGACTTCGGGTTTTCCGTAATGCCCGTCGCGGACTCCCTCCTTCTCCGGCCACCGTCTGCTTTACTGAGGGCATGACAGCGCATGAAGGTGAACCGCACGGTGCCGGTCTCGGTCAGCGACTGAACTGGCTGCGTGCGGGAGTTCTCGGAGCGAACGACGGCATCGTCTCGGTCGCCTCCCTCGTGGTCGGGGTCGCCGGCGCCACGACCGACAACGCGGCGCTCCTCACGGCGGGTATCGCCGGCCTGGTCGGCGGAGCGATCTCCATGGCCCTCGGGGAGTACGTCTCGGTGAGCAGTCAGCGAGACAGCGAACGCGCCCTCATCGCGAAAGAGAGCGAGGAGCTGCGCACGATGCCCGCTGTGGAGCTCGATGAACTCACGCAGCTCTATCGCGAGAGGGGGCTCTCGGACGAGACGGCGCGACAGGTGGCCGAAGAGCTCACCGCGCACGATGCCCTCGCCGCGCACCTGGAGGTCGAACTCGGCATCGACCAGGACGACCTCGTCAATCCCTGGCATGCGGCCATGTCGTCGGCGATCGCTTTCACCCTCGGCGCGCTATTGCCCTTGCTCGCCATCCTCCTTCCGCCGCCGGAGTGGCGGGTTCCGGTGACCTTCGTCGCCGTCCTCCTCGCCCTGGCCGTCACGGGAACACTGTCCGCGAAGATCGGAGGTTCGGCGCCCGTGCGAGCATCGGTCCGACTGGTGATCGGTGGTGGGCTCGCCCTGGCGGCGACCTGGCTCATCGGCACGCTTCTCGGCACGACGGGCGTCGTCTAGAGAAAGCGCGAAGAGAAACAGCGAAGGGCGGATGCCGAAGCACCCGCCCTTCGTGAAACGTTCCGAGGATCAGTTCGACATGAAGCCGACGAGCAGTCCGCCCGTGACCTTCACTGCGAGGTTGTAGATTCCCGCGACGACGGCGCCGAGCACCGTGAAGACGATGAGGTTCAGGATCGCGACAACCGCCGCGAACGCCATCACCTGCGGAAGTCCGACGACCTCGGAGAGCACGAACGTGTTGTCGGTGATGCCGAGCAGGAAGCTCTCCGCCGTGGTCATGATCCCCGTCGCCTGGAAGACCAGGAAGATGAGGAAGAACGAGACCATCGTGACGACCGCGAGGGCCACCGCTCCGAGGAACGAGAGCTTCACGGCCGACCAGAAGTCCACGTAGACCAGTCGGAGGCGTACCTGCTTGCCGCTCGTCTTGCGGGTCGACTTCTTCGCCAGCTTGTCGGCCACTGTGCTCATGCGTCTGTATCCTCGGGGGTCGGTGTCGTCTCGGGGGCCTGGGTCTCGGCATCCTCCGCATCCGCCTCGTCTTCGGCGAGGCCACGCTCACCGTTACGGGCGATGGCGAGGATGCGATCGGCCTCCGTCGTCCGGGCGAACACCACTCCCATGGTGTCTCGACCCTTGGCGGGGACCTCGGCCACGGCAGAGCGTACCACCTTGCCGCTGGAGAGAACCACCAAGACCTCGTCGTCCTCGGAGACGATCAGACCACCCGCGAGAGTGCCCCGATCGTCGTTGAGCTTGGCGACCTTGATGCCTGTTCCGCCGCGTCCCTGCACCCGATATTCCTCCACCGCGGTGCGCTTCGCGTAGCCTCCGTCGGTCACGACGAAGACGAACTTGCCCGGCGCTGCGACGGATGCCGAGAGCAGGCAGTCCTCGTCGATCTTGAACTTCATGCCGCGGACACCGGCTGTCGCCCGACCCATCGGCCGCAGGGCCTCATCGGTCGCCTCGAAGCGCACCGACATGCCGCGGCGGCTGATGAGGAGGATGTCGTCCTCGGCGTTCACGAGCAATGCGCTGACGAGCTCGTCCTCGTCGTTCAGACGGATCGCGATGACGCCGCCCTGGCGGTTGGTGTCGTACGCCTCGAGTCGCGTCTTCTTGACGAGGCCCTCACGGGTCGCCAGCACCAGGTAGTCGGCCACCTGGTAGTCGCGGATGTCGAGCACCTGGGCGATGTTCTCGTCCGGCTGCAGGGCGAGCAGGTTCGCGACGTGCATGCCCTTCGCGTCGCGTCCGGCCTCGGGCACCTCGTAGGTCTTCGCGCGGTAGACGCGCCCCTTGTCGGTGAAGAACAGCAGCCAGTGGTGCGTGGTCGTCACGAAGAAATGCTCGACGATGTCGTTCGCGCGCAACTGCGCACCCTTGACGCCCTTGCCGCCGCGGTGCTGAGAACGGTAGTTGTCGCTGCGCGTGCGCTTGATGTACCCCTCGCGCGTGACGGTGACGACCATCTCCTCTTCGGCGATGAGGTCTTCCATCGAGACATCGCCGTCGAAGCCGTGCAGGATGTGCGTGCGACGCTCGTCGCCGAAGCGGTCGACGATGCCCGTCAGTTCTTCGCGGATGATCGTGCGCTGACGACCCTCGTCGGCCAGGATCGCCTTGTAATCGGTGATCTGCGCTTCGAGCTCGTTCGCCTGATCGATGATCTTCTGACGCTCGAGAGCCGCAAGACGGCGCAGCTGCATCTGCAGGATCGCGTCGGCCTGGATCTCGTCGATGTCGAGGAGATTCTGGAGTCCCTCGTTCGCATCCGCCGTGGTCTGCGAGCGGCGGATGAGCGCGATGACCTCGTCGAGGGCGTCGAGCGCCTTCAGATATCCGCGCAGGATGTGCATGCGCTTCTCGGCCTCGCGCAGACGGAACTCGGTGCGGCGGACGATCACGTCGATCTGGTGGGAGATCCAGTGCGTGATGAAACCGTCGATCGCGAGGGTGCGCGGCACGCCGTCGACGATCGCGAGCATGTTCGCGCCGAAGTTCTCCTGCAGCTGCGTGTGCTTGTAGAGGTTGTTCAGCACGACCTTCGCGACCGCGTCGCGCTTGAGCACGACGACCAGACGCTGACCCGTGCGGTCCGAGGACTCATCGCGGATGTCGGCGATGCCGGTGATCTTGCCGTCACGGGCGAGGTCGCCGATCTTCACCGCCACGTTGTCGGGGTTCACCTGGTACGGCAGCTCGGTGATGACGAGGCAGGTGCGACCCTGGATCTCCTCGACGTTGACGACCGCGCGCAACGTGATCGACCCGCGACCCGTGCGGTACGCCTCGTGGATGCCCTTGGTGCCGAGGATCTGCGCACCGGTCGGGAAGTCGGGACCGGGGACGCGCTGGATGAGACCTTCGAGCAGCTCCTCACGGGAGATGCCGGGGTTGTCGAGTGCCCAGAGCGCCGCATCGGACACCTCGCGCAGGTTGTGCGGGGGGATGTTCGTGGCCATGCCGACTGCGATACCGACCGAGCCGTTGACGAGCAGGTTCGGGAAGCGGGCCGGGAGGACCGTCGGCTCCTGCGTCTGGCCGTCGTAGTTGTCGGTGAAGTCGACGGTGTCTTCTTCGATGTCGCGCACCATCTCGAGCGCGAGCGGGGCCATCTTGGTCTCGGTGTATCGCGGGGCTGCCGCGCCCATGTTGCCCGGGGACCCGAAGTTGCCCTGGCCGAGAGCCAGCGGATACCGCAGCGACCACGGCTGCACCAGTCGCACGAGGGCGTCGTAGATCGCCGAGTCGCCGTGCGGGTGGTACTGGCCCATGACCTCGCCCACCACACGGGCGCACTTCGAGAACGACTTGTCGGGGCGGAAGCCGCCGTCGTACATGCCGTAGATCACACGGCGGTGCACGGGCTTGAGCCCGTCGCGCACGTCGGGGAGCGCGCGCCCCACGATGACGGCCATCGCGTAGTCGAGGTAGCTGCGCTGCATCTCCGACTGCAGGTCGACCTGATCGATCTTGCCGTGATCGTGTTCCGGCTCGGTGCGTTCTTCGTCAGTCATGAATCAATCTCTCTGTCACACATCTGGTCTGAGCCCGCGGGCATCAGATGTCGAGGAAGCGGACGTCCTTGGCGTTGCGCTGGATGAAGCTGCGTCGGGACTCGACGTCCTCGCCCATCAGCACGCTGAAGATCTCGTCGGCCGCGGCCGCATCCTCGATGGTGATCTGCTGCAGGGTGCGCGTGGTGTGATCCATCGTCGTCTCCCACAGCTCCTTCGGGTTCATCTCACCGAGACCCTTGTACCGCTGGATGCCGGCGTCCTTCGGGATCCGCTTGCCGTTGTCGATGCCGTGCTTGAGCAGGGCATCGCGCTCGGCGTCGCTGAACACGTACTCGTGCGCGGAGTTGGACCACTTCAGGCGGTACAGCGGCGGCATCGCGAGGTACACGAAGCCGGCCTCGATCAGACCGCGCATGTAGCGGAAGAGCAACGTCAGCAGCAGCGTGGTGATGTGCTGGCCATCGACGTCGGCATCGGCCATCAGCACGATCTTGTGATAGCGCGCCTTCTCGATGTCGAACTCTTCGCCGATGCCCGTGCCGAAGGCCTGGATCATCGCCTGGACTTCCTTGTTGCCCAGGGCCTTGTCGAGACGCGCACGCTCGACGTTGAGGATCTTCCCTCGCAGCGCCAGGATCGCCTGCGTGTGCGGGTCGCGACCCTGCACCGCGGAGCCACCGGCCGAGTCACCCTCCACCAGGAAGATCTCGCTGATGGACGGGTCCTTGCTCGTGCAGTCCTTGAGCTTGTCCGGCATGGCGGCCGACTCGAAGACGCTCTTGCGGCGGGCGGTCTCGCGCGCCTTGCGGGCGGCGAGGCGAGCGGTCGCGGCGTCGATCGCCTTGCGGATGACGTTCTTCGCCTGGTTCGGGTTGCGCTCGAACCAGTCCCCGAGCTGATCGCCGACGACCTTCTGCACGAACGCCTTCGCCTCGGTGTTGCCGAGCTTGGTCTTCGTCTGGCCCTCGAACTGCGGTTCGCCGAGCTTGATCGAGATGACCGCCGTCAGGCCCTCGCGCACGTCGTCGCCGGAGAGGTTGTCGTCCTTCTCCTTGAGCAGGTTGTTCGCGCGGGCGTACTTGTTGACCAGGGTGGTCAGCGCCGCGCGGAAGCCCTCCTCATGCGTTCCACCCTCGTGGGTGTTGATCGTGTTCGCATAGGTGAAGACGTTCTCGGTGTACGACGTGGTCCACTGCATCGCGACCTCGAGCGAGATCTTGCGCTCGGTGTCCTCCGATTCGAACGCGATGATCTCGTCGTTGACGACTTCGGCGTGACGCACCTTGTTGAGGTATTCGACGTAGTCGACGAGACCCCGTTCGTAGAAGAACACGTCGCCGGGCTGCTTGGTGACGGTCGCCCCGTCTTCCTCCACCTCGTAGGCGGAGGACTCCCGCTCGTCGCGCAGTTCGATGCGAAGCCCCTTGTTGAGGAATGCCATCTGCTGGAACCGCGTGCGCAGGGTGTCGTACTCGAACTCGATCGTCTCGGTGAAGATCGAGGCGTCCGGCCAGAACGTGATGCTCGTTCCGGTCTCTTCGGTCGCTTCGCCCTTCTCGAGCTTCTGCTGGGGGATACCGCCGTCGGCGAAGCTGTGCCGCCAGACGAAGCCCTTCTGCTTGACCTCGACGTCGAAGCGCGTCGACAGCGCGTTCACGACGGAGGAGCCGACACCGTGCAGACCACCGGAGACGGCGTAGGCGCCACCGCCGAACTTTCCACCGGCGTGCAGGATGGTGAGCACGACCTCGACCGTCGACTTGTTGGGGTCGGACGAGTGCGGGTCGACGGGGATACCGCGACCGTTGTCGACGACGCGCACACCGCCGTCGGCGAGCATCGTCACGAAGATCGTGTCGGCGTAACCGGCCAGTGCCTCATCGACGGAGTTGTCGACGATCTCGTAGACCAGGTGGTGGAGTCCTCGAGGCCCGGTGGACCCGATGTACATACCGGGGCGCTTGCGCACGGCTTCGAGGCCTTCGAGGATCTGGATCGAATCCGCACCGTACTCACCCGGCTGCTTCGCCTTGGGTGCGATGGTGCCCTCGGTTGCGGGGGTTCCCCCGGTGTTCGATTCCGTCTCGTCAGCAGGGGATTCAGGCGTCATCAGAGGGCATTCTCCACATCGATATCACGAACTCCCATTCTAGCGGAGTTTCATCGGGAAATGCCGCTCAACGGCCGTGTGTGGGCCTCTGAGCCTTTCGACCCCCTCGCGTGGTGCCCTACCCGTAGGTATCGCGCGGGCCCCGTCCTGGAACGGCTCTGGGACCCCATTTCCACGAGGGAACGTCCGGTCCGATGAAGCGGAGGTTCTCGACGCCCGCATCGGGATACCGTCGGCCGATCTCGGTGAGAATCGTCGCCCGCATGAACTGCAGGTTCTTCGCCCACGCGGTCGAGTCGCACTTCACGGTGAGCAGGCCGCGCTCCAGGGAGACGGGTTCGGAGTGCTTCGCGGTGTCTGCGCCGGCGAGATCAGCCCATTGGCGCACGAGATCTTCTCGCGCGAGGGTGATCTGCCAGCCCGAGTCACGACTCAGCTTGTCGAGCACCGCACCGAGCGCGCCGGGGTCTCGCCCGGGGGTGAAGGGTGCGTTGTCGTCGTCGGTCGCGATGCGTCGCTTGCGTTTCCAGCTCTTGGAACTCGGCTGCAGCCCGCGCAGCCGCAGATAGGTGCCGATCGTCTCGGGAACATCCGCCACCGGAGGGGGAGTGTCCGGAGTCGATGCCGCGGGGCTCGAAGCGGACGGGTGGCGTGCCGCGTCAGTCATCCGTCGCCCCCCGCTCGTCGCTGATGGTTCCGGCGCTGATCCGTACCACGTGGGCATGCAGCACCTCGGGGATATCCTCCTCCACCGCTGCCGTGACCACCACTTGCTCATAACCGGCGGTCAAGGCTGCCAGCCGCTGACGCCGATCGGCGTCGAGTTCTGCGAAGACGTCGTCGAGGATGAGCACCGGATCGCCGGCGGGAGATTCGCTGCGGAGCAGCTCGGCCGATGCGAGCCGCAGGGCGAGAGCCACCGACCACGACTCCCCGTGGGAGGCGTATCCCTTGACCGGGAGGTCGCGGACCCGCAGCACCAGGTCGTCTCGGTGCGGCCCGGTGAGGGTCAGTCCGCGATCGAGTTCTTTCGATCGCTTCGCCGCGAGGGATGCGCGGAACACCTCGGCGATACGAATCGGATCGGTGAGTCTGTCTGCGGACGGCCCCGTCTCGGCTCCTTCCGCTCCCTCTTCCCCCTCTTCGGGGTCTCCGCCGCCCACCGAGAGCGCCCATTCCAGCTGGGGACGATGATCTGCACCGGCGATCGCCTCGTAGGCATCGGCCACGGGCTGCTGCAGATCCGCCGCCAGGCGCTGACGGGCGGTGATGATCTCCGATCCGAGGGAGACCAGCTTGTCGTCCCAGATGTCCAGAGTGCTCAGACCTTCGCCGCGAACGCCGCGAGCACGCGCCGACTTCAGCAGCGCATTGCGCTGCTTCAGGACGCGGTCGTAGTCGGCGAGCACAGCTGCGAGCCTCGGCGTGCGCTGGATGAGGAGCTGATCCGTGAAGCGGCGCCGAGCTGAGGGGTCCCCCCTCACGATCTGCAGGTCTTCCGGAGCGAACAGCACGACGTGCGCGTAGCGGGGGAGTTCGTTCGGCTTCGACGGCGATCCGTTGATGCGAGCCTTGTTCGATCCCTGCCTGTTCACCTGGATCTCGGCGAGCACGCGACGCTCTCCGTGCGACAGTCGGGCACGGATCACCGCGAACTCCTGGCCATCGCGGACCATCGGCGCATCAGATGACACCCGGTGCGAACCGAGCGTGGCGAGGAACACCACGGCTTCGGCCAGATTCGTCTTTCCCTGACCGTTGCGCCCGACGAGCACGTTGGGTCCGCGGTGGAGGGTGAGTTCAGCGGTCGCGTAATTGCGGAAATCGACCAGACTCAGGTGCTCCACAATCACGGAGTCAGCCTACCTTCGGGGTCTGACAGTCCGTATTTCCCGGGGAACGTTCCGGGTATGGAGGAAGCGGAGAAGATCAGCGCAGGAGGAGGTTCGGCTGAAGCAGGTACTTGAACGAGTCGAGACCCGCCTGGTCGACCGAGGTCTGGCTCGTGATGAGCACGGGGCTCAGCTTGTTGGCGTTGTCGCTCGACGTGAACGTGACGCGCACGAACTCGCTCTTGACGGCGCCGAGAGCCTCGATCAGGTACTGCGGGTTCAGGCCCAGCGTGACCTCATCGCCGCCGGAGAGGATCGCGTCGACCGACTCGGATGCACGTGCGTGGTCTCCGCCGGAGGCGTCCATCGTCACGCTGTCGTTCGAGAACGTGAAACGCAGGGGAGCAGCACGATCGAGCACGAGTGAGACTCGGCGAACAGCCTCGACGAGGTCTGCGGTGTTCACGACCGCGTAGTGGTCGGTCTGCTCGGGGAACAGTCGGCGTACAGGCGGGAAGTTGCCCTTGATCAGGAGAGAAGTGACGGTCTTGTTGCCCGCGGTGAAGGCGATGATCTCTCGGTCGCCCGCTCCGGAGAACGCCACCTGGATCGTGCCGGCGTGTCCGAAGGTCTTGCCGACCTCGAGAAGAGTGCGGGCAGGGACCAGGGCGGTGGCTTCGACGGCCTCGCCGTCCCACGGCACATCCCGCAGCGAGACGCGGTAACGGTCGGTCGCGACGAGGCTCAGCGTGTGTCCCGAGACCTCGAGCTGCACACCCGTGAGCACAGGAGTCACGTCGTCACGCGACGCGGCGAATCCGACCTGGGCGATCGCCGTGCCGAAGTCGTCGGCCGGGACCACACCGGACGAACCGGTCACCTCGGGGATCGAGGGGTATTCCTCGACGGGCATGGCTGCGAGGGTGAATCGTGCGGAGCCGCAGGTGACCGCGATGCCCCCGTCTTCCTCGACGGCGATCTCGATCGGAGCGTTCGGAAGTCGGCTGGCGATGTCCGAGAGAAGCCGGCCGTGCACCAGGATCGTTCCCGGGGTCTCGACCGTCGCCTCGATGGTGGTGCGGGCGGAAGCCTCGTAGTCGAATGCCGAGAGCGTCAGACCGGAACCATCGGCTTCGATCAGGACGCCGGCGAGGATCGGCTGAGGATTGCGCTGCGGCAGAAGCTTGACGACGAACGAGACAGCCTCGCTGAAGACATCGCGGTTGACCTGAAACCTCACGGGTGCTCCCTTGTCGTCGAACTGTGACGCGTTGTCGTCGGCCCTGCCGGTGCAGGGCTTCCCATGCTAGCCCCACAGTCCGGCGTATCCCTACGCCGAGGTTCCTGTCATTCGGTCGACCGGTTGTCCCCACCGTCTGGTGATCGGATCGCGCCTTGAATGACTTAACTCCTTAACGGTGTTAACAGCTGTGGATACTGTGGATAACTCGGTGGATAGCAGTGGCGAGTAGGGAACTACACAGTTGTCAGTTGTGGAAACCCTGAGGAATCCGCGGGTTCCGGGCTTTCCGGTCGGTGATGGCCCTCCCCGAGTTATCCACAGGTTTGGGTGATCAGCCCACATTCGTCCCGATCGAATCCACGGTCATCCACAAGTTATCCACATGTGCATAGAGGCATCTATCCGACGATCAGAATCCCTGTCGGGCTCACAAAAAAGGGGAGGACGGCACCGGTTCAGGTGCTGTCCTCCCCTTTTCTCGGAGACGCGGCGTGTCAGCGTCGTCCGAGCTGCGTGGTGATCTCGGTGACCTGGTTGTAGATGGAGCGGCGCTCCTTCATGAGCTCGCTGATCTTCTTGTATGCGTACATGACCGTGGTGTGGTCGCGGTTGCCGAACAGCTGTCCGATCTTCGGCAGGGAGAGACTGGTCCGCTCGCGACACAGGTACATCGCGATCTGGCGGGCGGTCGCGATCTGCTGCGACCGGCTGGAGCCGTAGAGGTCGTCGACCGTGAGCTTGAAGTACTGTGCAGTCGCCGTGATGATGTCGGTCGGCGAGATGATGTTGTCCTCGGCCGTGTCGATGATGTCGCGGAGCACGGTCTGCGCCAGGGAGATGTCGAGAGCGGAGCGGTTCAGGCTCGCGAAGGCCGACACCCGGATGAGTGCGCCCTCCAGTTCCCGGATGTTCGATGACACCACGGTCGCGATGTACTCGAGTACCTCGTCGGGAATATGGAGGGCCTCGCTCTGCGCCTTCTTCCGGAGGATCGCGATACGCGTCTCGAGGTCGGGCGCCTGCACATCGGTGATCAGACCCCACTCGAAGCGGCTGCGCATACGGTCCTCGAACCCGGTCAGGTGCTTCGGGGCCACGTCGCTGGTGATCACGACCTGCTTGTTGTGATCGTGCAGCGTGTTGAAGGTGTGGAAGAAGGCTTCCTGCGTCTCGGCGCGTCCCTGCAGGAACTGGATGTCGTCGATCAGGAGGATGTCGACGTCGCGGTAGCGCGCCTGGAACGCGGCGCCGCGGTTGTTCGCGATCGAGTTGATGAAGTCGTTCGTGAACTCCTCGCTCGAGACGTAGCGGACCTTGACCCCTGCGTAGAGGGATTGCGCGTAGTCGCCGATGGCGTGAAGGAGGTGGGTCTTCCCGAGACCGGAGTCTCCATAGATGAAGAGGGGGTTGTAGGCCTTGGCCGGCGCTTCGGCGACCGCGACGGCCGCGGCGTGCGCGAAGCGGTTGGACTGTCCGATCACGAAGTTGTCGAAGGTGTACTTCGGATTCAGCCGCGATTCGTGGCGCAGCTGGGTCGGCTGTTCCATGGGGGATTCGACACGCACCTGCTCGTGGCGCCCGAAGTCGCCGACCGCGATCGGCGCCGTCTGCTGCTCTGCCAGCTCGTGGTTGACGACGACGCGGTAGGACGTGACCTCTTCGCCGATGTGCGAGAGGGCCTCCATGATCGGCAGGCGCAGGCGCTTGTTGATCTGCGCCGCGGTGAGATCGTTCGGCACTTCCAGATACAGCGTCGCTGACATCACCCCTGCCGGGACGGCGAGACTGAGGAAGCCCTGCAGCTGAGGTGTGACCCGATCGTCGTCGACCAGAAGCTCCTGCACCGTGGTCCAGATGGGGACGTCGGGCTGGGCAGGTGATGACATGACGCTCCGGACGAGTGATCGAGGCGGGGTCGACGTGCCGTGTCCCCTGTGGATAACTTAGGATGCCACGGTAGTCATCCCGGCTGTGAACGGCAACCTGCCCTTGAAAACACGCGTGCGTGTTGCAGCTGCCGGCCGACCCGGGGTTGTGGATAATGGCTGTGCGGTTCGTACCGGAAGACCACCAGAGGAGCGCGCAGATTTGCTCTGCGCGCCGGTAAGACGTACCCTTACTTGGTTGACTTATGCCATTTTTGGCAGTACCCCATGTCTCCGGTCGAAGTGAACCCGGTGGCAGCATTCCCGGAGTGATTCCATGAGCAAGCGCACCTTCCAGCCCAACAACCGTCGTCGCGCCAAGAAGCACGGCTTCCGTGCCCGCATGCGTACGCGTGCAGGCCGCGGCATCCTCGCTGCACGCCGCGCGAAGGGCCGCACCGAGCTCTCTGCGTAGTCCGCTGTGCTCGCCCGCCCGTATCGGCTAACCCGCGGGAGCGACTATCGTCTGGTCGTTCGTCGCGGTTCCCGTTGTGGCGGGGCGCGCGTCATCACCTCGATGCTGACGACGGGCGAGAGCAGAGCCGCAAGGTTCGGATTCATCATCAGCAAGCAGGTAGGCACCGCTGTGGTGCGCAACACCGTGCGTCGTCGGCTCAAAGCCGTGTGCGCGGAGGCGCTCCCGGGTGTTCCCGAGGGCACGGATGTCGTCATCCGTGCCCTTCCTGCGTCTGCCACGGCCTCCTTCGCGGAGCTTCGAGCCGATGTCGAACGCTGCTTGGGCAGACTGACGCCGGCTCCTGCCGCGGTGTCGGCATGACCGCGCTTCCAGCCTCGTCTGTCGGGACCGCGCAGTTGCACGCGCAGGACCTGATCCGCAGCATCCCGGTGATCCCGCGCAATCTCGTGCTGGGATTCCTCACCGCGTATCGCAAGGTCATCTCCCCGATGTACGGAGATGTCTGTGCGTACTATCCCAGCTGTTCCGCCTACGCTGTAGGTGCGGTGCAGCAGCACGGTGCAGTGAAGGGAGCAGCGCTCTCGGCATGGCGCATCCTCCGCTGCAACCCCTGGACTACCGGCGGCGTCGATGATGTCCGTCCGCACGACCACTTCCGTTACGACCTGACTGCACACGGTTTCGTCGTCCCTTCCCGAAAGGACTGATCGGTGGGTCTTGACCTTCTGCTCGCCAGTGCGACTCCCAGCCCCGAACCCGCGGCAGGTGGGTTCGATCTGATCGGCACCATCCTGTGGCCGCTCAAGTGGGTCGTCGAGCTCATCCTCGTCGCCTGGCACTGGCTGTTCACCGCCGTCGGGCTTCCTGCGGCATCCGGCATCACCTGGGTGCTGTCGATCGTCGGACTCGTCGTCGTGGTCCGTGCCGCTCTGATCCCGCTTTTCGTGAAGCAGATCAAGAGTCAGCGAAAGATGATGGAAATTGCTCCTGAACTGCGAAAAGTTCAGGAGAAGTACCGCGGCAAGAAGGATCAGCTCTCTCGCGAGGCCATGAGCCGCGAGACCATGGCGCTGTACAAGAAGCACGGCACGACACCGATGTCGAGCTGTCTGCCTCTGCTGGTGCAGATGCCGATCTTCTTCTCGCTGTACAGCGTGCTGAGCGATGTGAGCAAGCATGCGAAGGCAGGTGGTGGTGGCGTCGGACTCCTGAGCCCGGAGCTGACGAAGGAGTTCTACGACGCCAAGCTGTTCGGCGTCGCCTCGCTGCACGAGAACCTCGGCAATGCGATCGATGCGAAGAACACCACGGCGATCGTCATCCTGGTCACGCTCGTCGTCCTCATGATCGCTTCGCAGTTCTTCACACAGCTGCAGATCATCTCGAAGAACCTGTCGCCCGAGGCCAAGACCGGCCAGGCGTACCAGATGCAGAAGATCATGCTCTACGTGCTGCCGCTGGGCTTCATCTTCTCCGGTGTCTTCTTCCCGCTGGGCATCGTCGTGTACTGGTTCATCTCGAACCTCTGGACCATGGGCCAGCAGTTCCTCGTCATCCGCGAGATGCCGACACCCGGTTCAGAAGCCGCCAAGGCTCGCGAGGAGCGCCTCGCCCGCAAGGGTAAGGCCATCGATTCCTCGGGCAAGGTCGTCCCGATGGCCGCTTATGAGGCGGAGCAGCAGCGTCTGCTCGAAGAGGCCGAGAAGGCCAAGGCGGAAGCACCGAAGCGTCAGCAGCCGGTCGGCAAGAAGCGCGCGAAGAAGAAGGGGAGCGGTTCATGAGCGAGACCATGACCGACAGCACCGAGCCCACCGTGGCTCAGCTCGAGAACGAAGGCGACGTCGCCGCGGACTATCTCGAGGAACTCCTCGACATCGCGGACATCGATGGCGACTTGAATCTCGACGTTCGTCAGGGCCGCGCTTATGTCTCGGTCGAGGCCGAGGGAGATGCATTGGCGTTGCTCTCCGCCCCGGATACGGTGCAGGCGCTGCAGGAACTGACGCGTCTCGCGGTGCAGAGCAAGACCGGGTCGTTCTCTCGACTGATCCTCGACATCGCCGGCTCCCGCGACACCCGTCGCCGTCAGTTGGAGACGTTGGTCGATGCCGCCGCCGCGAAGCTCGACGAGGGCTCGTCCCAGGCGTCCCTGCCTTCGATGTCGAGTTACGAGCGCAAGCTGGTGCATGACATTGCTGCCGAACGGGGTCTGGTCTCCGAGTCCTACGGTGAGGGTGCCGACCGCCACACGGTTCTTCGCCGTCGTTGATGTTTCACGTGAAACATCGTTCCCGGGGTAGGTATGAGTGAGCTGGAGCAGGAACCCTCGGTCGCTTCCGATCTATTCGGAGACCGCATCGATGTGGCACGTTCGTTCACTTCTGCTCTCGCTCGCGAGGGGGAAGAGCGGGGCCTCATCGGTCCACTCGAGCTCCCACGGCTATGGACGCGTCACATCCTCAACAGCGTGATCGCTGCTCCCCTCTTTCACGGTTCCGTCGCTGATATCGGCTCTGGTGCCGGACTTCCTGGCCTGGTGCTCGCGATCGCGCGCCCGGACGTGCAATGGACTCTTGTTGAACCGATGGAGCGACGCGTCACCTGGCTCAACGAGCAGGTCGATGGACTGGAGCTCTCGAACGTGACCGTTCTTCGATCGCGTGCGGAGGATGTACGTCCTGCGGAAGGCTTTGATGTCGTGACTGCTCGCGCCGTCAGCGCACTGCGCACCCTGGTTCCGTTGACTGCTCCGCTGGTTCGAGATGGCGGCGAACTCGCTCTCCTCAAGGGAATGAACGCACCGAATGAGATCGAGGCGGCCCAGAAGCAGATCAAGAAGTTCCGTCTGACGGATGTGAGGGTCGAGGTCTTGGGGGAGGGTATCCTCCCCGAGACCACCCGGGTGGTTCGCGCGCGCGTTCGCTAGGACCGTCCAGTTCCACAGAAAGGCGGGGTGTTTCACATGAAACACCCCGCCTTTCTGTGTCGTGCTGTCGGGGCCAGTTTGTCTCGCGCCGGAGTGATGTCGGCTTTGGACGTGATGAATTGTCGGGCGTCTGTTTTCCGTAGAGGCCAGACGACCCGGGGATGCGGTTGGGCTCCCGACGGAGGATCCTGGTGGGAGCGGGCCAAGCATACCGGTGCTCCGTCCTTGCTATGTCTATCTGGGGGAAATCGGGGCTTGGGCGCCGCTCGACGCGGAGATCGCTGAAGTGCCACCCATTGCGCGGCGCACTTCTTCGTCGAGCAGACTAGGGGAGATGTTTCACGTGAAACACTGTGGATAGACGCACCTCATGGCGCAGCCTCTCGTAGTGGTCCTGTGTCTCTAGGTGCTCGAATGGGCGCAATGACGACGTTGTGGGAATAGCCATCTCGGATTGTCGTCGCTGGAGTTGTCGCGGGCTGCCAGCGTGATGGCTTGTGGGTGTGGGTGTGGGTGTGGGTGTGGGTGTGGGTGTGGGTGTGGGTTTGGGTTTGGGCGTGGGAGTGGCAGATGCGCACCAAGGAATGTGGTGCGCAGGCTTGCTGCCGGCGGGGACCCGGTGATGCCGATCACGCTTACTGCCTGGTTTCACGTGAAACGCTGACGTTGCGTACAGGCGCGAGATCGACGGCTCAAGCTCCACCGAGTCCCCCTTGATGGAGCGAGCACTATGTCGACCCCACCTTCGTGGATGCCCATCTGCCACGTTCACGGTTCTCGATGGCTTTGGAACGGTGTTTCACGTGAAACGTTCCCGCCTGTTCGTCGGTTATCGCGCGTGAAAACGGTTCTGCCGTGGAGAACCGCACGAGCGACATTGATCTGGAGAGGCGCGGATAGTGGGGTGGGGGAGGGCGGTGGCCACTGTCTTTTGCTTGCGAGACGTATCCCTCCAAGGGTCGATCTCTTCCATGTGCGCCTCATTTATGTGCGTTTCACCTATGTGCGCCTGACCTTTTGGCCACCGAGCGCCGGTGTTGCGGATTGCGGCCTCTCTTGTGAAGGGGGGCTCCCTGTAGATCTGCGACTCGCCGCAAGACTGGGACTTCCTGTGGAGAGTGGTCTTCGCGGGGAAGCGCGATCTGGTCGCCGCTTCCCGCTCCGAGGTGCGGGGATTCGCGTGGTTGTCCTCCCAACGCATGGTCAGGTGTGGATGCACTTCCTCCAGGAATCACTGCGCTGGTATTAGTGTCCGATCTCGTCCGTGCAGCCCTTCTTCACTCATGTTTCACGTGAAACGGTTCGAGGTACCGTGGTTGCGCCGCGGGCAGTCATATCGAGGTACGTCCTTACGAGGCTGATCGGCAGCAGTGGGGCTCGCGCGGTGTGCGTGAGTCCCGCGCCCCGGCGCAAGCGGCTTTCTCCGTGAGCGCAGTACGGACGAGTTGATGTGAGGAAGAACGCCGCTCTGCGCCAGGCCCTGTAAACCTTCGGTTCAGGCGCATAGCTCGGTCAGCGCGGCTAGGAGAGTGCGGCTCAGGTATTGCGGCTAGGGGTGCGGTCAAGGGAATGTAGTTCAGGGAGTGCGCTTCGGTTGGGGTGCACGGGCTTGGGAACACATTTCAGGAGACGCGGCTCGGCACGAAAGTCCATGGCGCCCCGAAACTGACATACCCAGGCTGTGCCCCGCTGTCGTTCTGCCGGGGAGGAAGCGGCTCCCAGGGTGCACGCGCCTCGCGAACGACCCCCGTTTCACGTGAAACAACGGCCTCGACCGCCAAAGGGGCCCTCAGACCTCCTGAGATCTCGGATCCCTTTCCGCCCGCAACGTACCCTCGAAGGGCCCACGGCGTACGCTCCGTCATCGAAGGTCAGTCCCAGCGATTAGAGTGGAACGCGGCCCCGAAAGGAGTGGATGTTTCACGTGAAACAGTCCGAGAAGACGTCATCGAACGGATCGTTCGGGATGGATACGCCGCTCGCGCGGGAACTCGCTGACCTCTCCGCGCGCCGGCGCGCACTCGAGGCCACCACCGTGGAGTTCACCGGGGAAACCCGTGTGCTGACGGTGTCGAATCAGAAGGGCGGTGTGGGCAAGACCACTACCGCCGTGAACATCGCCTCCGCCCTGGCGGGAATGGGGGCGAAGGTTCTGGTCATCGACCTCGACCCCCAAGGCAATGCGTCCACGGCCTTGGGTGTGCCGCACAGCGCTGAGATTCCCAGCGTCTACGACGTACTGATCGATGAGCTCCCACTGGCGGACATCGTGCAGGAGAGCCCCGAGGATTCGAACCTCTTCTGTGCGCCGAGCACCATCCATCTCGCGGGTGCAGAGATCGAACTCGTTGCACAGGTCGCCCGAGAGCATCGCCTGCGTCGCGCGCTCGAGGCGTACCTGGCCGACCACCCTATGGATTTCGTCATCATCGACTGCCCCCCTTCGTTGGGGCTGCTCACGATCAACGCCTTCACGGCCGCCACCGAGGTCTTCATCCCGATCCAGTGCGAGTACTACGCCCTCGAGGGATTGAGTCAACTGCTCGGGAGCATTCAGATGATCCAGAAGCACCTGAATCCGGTCCTTCACCTCTCCACGATCCTGCTCACGATGTTCGATGGTCGTACGCGCCTGGCGCAGCAGGTCGCCGAAGAGGTGCGTACGCACTTCCCGGAGCAGGTACTCGAGACGGTCATCCCGCGTTCCGTCCGGGTATCGGAGGCCCCCAGCTTCGGTCAGACCGTGATCGCTTACGACGGTCAGTCCGCCGGCGCGATCGCGTACCGTGAGGCCGCTGTTGAAATCGCGTCGCGCACAGCGACGCAGAGCAAGGAGAAATGATGGCGAAGCGCACTGGGCTGGGTCGGGGTATCGGCGCCCTCATCCCCACAGCTGATCAGTCGGAACGTCCCGTCGACGTGTTCTTCCCTGGTGCGAGCCTGCGACAGGCGAACGCGGAGACCGCGCCGGAGGTGGAAGCCGACGCACCCGATCTCGAGATCGTCCCCGGCATCCACCTGATCCAGGTCGACCCGAACACGATCGTCGCCAACCCCCGCCAGCCTCGAACACACTTCAACCCCGAAGATCTGGCAGAACTGGTGCACAGCGTGCGTGAGTTCGGTGTGCTGCAGCCCGTCGTGGTTCGCAAGAACACCGAGGGACAGTACGAGCTCATCATGGGCGAGCGGCGCACTCGTGCCGCTCGCGAGGCAGGTCTCGACGTCATCCCCGCGATCGTCCGCGACACCGCCGACGAAGATCTCCTGCGGGACGCGCTACTCGAGAACCTTCACCGCTCCGAGCTGAACCCGCTGGAAGAGGCCTCGGCCTATCAGCAGCTGCTCGAAGACTTCGGTATCACCCAGGAAGAGCTGGCCACTCGTATCGGACGCTCTCGTCCGCAGATCAGCAACACGATCCGTCTGCTGAAACTGCCGGTGCCGGTGCAGCAGCGGGTGGCGGCGGGAGTCCTGACCGCGGGCCACGCACGCGCGATCCTCAGCCTCGACAATCCCGAGTCCATGCAGCGCCTCGCGGACAAGGTCGTGAACGAAGACCTGTCGGTGCGCGCCACGGAGGAAGCGGCCAAGTCGCAGCCCAGCGCCGGCAAGTCCGTGAAGCCGACTCCCGGTGCACGACGTGCGTACCTCGATGAGGTCGCCGGCAAGCTCGGTGACCGGTTGAACACCCGGGTGAAGATCGCTCTAGGTGCACGAAAAGGCCAGGTCACGATCGACTTCGCTTCGATCCAGGATCTCAACCGCATTCTCGAAGAACTGGGAGAGGGCGGCTACGGCTCGTCGAAGTGATCTCCCGACAGGAGCAGCGCTAGCCTAGACTCGCGTCATCGTGACGACGAGGGGGATGTCATGTCGAGAACAGCCGGCCCAGCAGCCATCAAGCGCCGTGTGATCGCCGTCAGTATCGCGGCCGCGTTGGGTGGTTTCCTCTTCGGATTCGACACCGCCGTGATCAACGGCGCCGTCGACGCGCTGGCGGGCGACGTCTCGGGGTTCGATCTCGGGACTGCCCTGAAGGGCTTCGCCGTGTCTTCGGCCCTCATCGGCTGCGCCGTCGGTGCCTGGTTCGCGGGTCCGGTCTCCAACAAATACGGCCGCATCCCGGTCATGGTCGTCGCCGCCGCGATGTTCTTCATCTCCGCCATCGGTTCCGGTCTCGCCTTCAGCGTCGTCGATCTCATCATCTGGCGAGTCATCGGGGGCCTCGGCGTCGGTGCTGCCTCGGTGATCGCACCGGCCTACATCGCCGAGGTATCGCCGGCCGCCATCCGCGGGCGCCTCGGCTCCCTGCAGCAGCTCGCCATCGTCACCGGTATCTTCGCGGCACTGCTCTCCGACGCACTGCTCGCCGGTATCGCCGGTGCCGCGGACCAGCCGCTGTGGGGTCTCACCGCGTGGCGCTGGATGTTCATGGTGGCCGCGATCCCTGCCCTGGTCTACGGGCTCATGTCGCTTCGGCTGCCGGAATCTCCGCGATATCTGGTGCGCAAGGGTGAGCTGAAGAGAGCTGCCGACGTTCTCGAGACCGTCACCGGGACCGTCGATGTGCAGGGGAAGATCGACGAGATCACCGGAACCATCGACACGGAGCGCTCGGAGTCGCTGCGTGACCTGCGCGGCAACCGTCTCGGCCTGAAGCCGATCGTCTGGATCGGCATCCTGCTGTCGGTGTTCCAGCAGTTCGTCGGCATCAACGTGATCTTCTACTACTCGACGACCCTCTGGCAGTCGGTGGGCTTCGACGAATCCAGCGCTCTGCTCACCTCCGTCATCACCTCGGTCACGAACATCGTCGTCACGATCGTGGCGATTCTGCTGGTGGACAAGATCGGTCGCCGGATCATGCTGCTGGTGGGTTCCGTCGGGATGACCGTGACGCTGGGCCTCATGGCGGTGGCATTCTCGTTCGGCACGCTGGACGCGCAGGGGACGGCGACGCTTCCCGACCCGTGGGCCACCATCGCCCTGATCTGCGCGAACGGTTTCGTCGTGTTCTTCGGCGCGAGCTGGGGTCCGCTGGTGTGGGTCCTGCTGGGCGAGATCTTCCCGAACTCGATCAGAGCCGGTGCTCTCGCCGTCGCGGCTGCAGCGCAGTGGGTCGCGAACTTCTTCATCTCCACGACGTTCCCGGCGTTCGCTGAGATCGGCCTCACGTTCGCCTACGGGTTCTACGCGTTCTTCGCGCTCCTGTCGTTCTTCTTCGTGTTCTTCAAGGTGCCGGAGACCAAGGGCAGGGAGCTCGAAGACATGACCGAGAACATGAAGGTGGAGCGCCGGAGGGGCCCGCAGCCGACGTAGGCTTGAAGTATGACCGAGTCCGTACAGCGTCGCGCCAGCCTGGAAGTGCTGCGTGCCGAAGCGGCGGACGAACTCGCGGTCCTCATCCAGGAGCGCCTTCTCGGGGGAGAGGACCCCTGGGAGTTCATGGAGGAGCTCCCCAGCGTCGATGAGCTCGTCGTCTACCTGTTGCGCGCGGACAACATCAATGCGAACGACGGTGTGCGTCCCAATGCGGCCCGACACTATCGCGTGCTCCGGCAGATCGCCCTGGAGTACCCGGAGCTGACATCGGCTGTCTGGGGCCTGCTGGACGAGAAGCAGCGGCACCGCCGCTGGGATCCGACCGTCGCCGACGCCTCCTGAGGTGGGCGTGGTTCTCGTTCCCCACGATCCGAGCTGGGCAGCGGTCTTCGAGAACGTCGCGGTGCACGACAAGCACTGAGACGAACGGCGTCGCGGCCGCGATGCGACGCGGAGACGAAGAAGGGGCCGTACCTCCCCGGGAGGTACGGCCCCTTCTTGTCAGAGGATCAGCCGATGAATGCGGCGAGGTCCTTCTCGAGCGCGAACTTGGGCTTGGCGCCGATGATGGTCGTCTTGACCTCACCACCGTGGAAGACCTTCATCGCCGGGATCGACGTGATCTGGTACTTCATCGCCAGCTCGGGGTTCTCGTCGACGTTGAGCTTGAGGATGGTGATCTTGTCGGGGTTGTCGGCCTGGATCTCGTCCAGAACCGGAGCGACCATACGACACGGACCGCACCACTCAGCCCAGAAGTCCACCAGCACCGGACCGTCGGCCTGCAGAACGTCCTGCTCCCAGGTCGCCTGGCTCGTAGCCTTTGCACTCATCAGAGTTCTCCTTGATTCGAGGTTCGTCTGCTACAACAGCCGACGAGGGGAAAGTGTTCCCGGGCTATGCCGAGGCGGTGAGGATCTCAGCGGCCTCGGCTGCCGGGACCTCGACGGAGGCGTCTTCGAAGTCTGCGAGGAAGTGCTCCGCGTCGAGAGCGGCGACCGTCCCCGTGCCGGCAGCCGTGATGGCCTGACGATAGGTGGGGTCGATGACGTCGCCGGCAGCGAAGACTCCGGGAACCGAGGTCTTCGACGAACGGCCGTCGACCCAGATGGTGCCTTCCGACGTCAGCTCGAGCTTGTCGTGCACGAGGTGCGTGCGCGGGTCGTTGCCGATGGCGATGAAGAGTCCGTCGAGCGGGAGGTCGCTGAGGGTGCCGTCAACGGTCGAGCGCAGCTGCACGCCGGTCACGGAGTCACCACCGAGCACTTCGGCGACCTCACTGTTCCACACGAACTCGATCTTCTCGTTCGCGAAGGCGCGCTCCTGCATGATCTTCGACGCTCGCAGGGTCTCCTTGCGGTGGATGACGTAGACCTTGTCGGCGAAACGGGTGAGGAACGTGGCCTCTTCCATCGCGGAATCGCCGCCTCCGACGACCGCGATCGTCTTCTCGCGGAAGAAGAACCCGTCGCACGTGGCACACCAGGAGACGCCGTAGCCCGAGAGGCGCTCTTCACCTTCGATGCCGAGCTTGCGGTAAGCGGAACCGGTCGCGTAGATCAGGGACTGCGTCTCGTGCTCCGCACCGCTGCCGAGGATGACCTTCTTGACGGGACCGTCGAGCTGCAACTCAGTGACGTCGTCGTAGACGACCTCGGTGCCGAACTTCTCCGCCTGCTCCTGGAACTTGGCCATGAGCTCCGGTCCCTGGATGCCTTCGGGGAAGCCCGGGTAGTTCTCGACCTCGGTGGTGTTCATCAGCTCGCCGCCGACCTCGACGGAGCTCGCGATGAGCAGCGGCTTGAGGTTCGCCCTGGCCGCGTAGATGGCAGCCGTGAATCCGGCGGGGCCGGAGCCGATGATGATGACCTGACGCATGTGCTCTCCGTCTTAGAAACTGCAGTCGAATGACCTTCGAATGCTTCAACCCATGGTAGCCGCGAGGCATTCCCCGCACAGTCTGTGCCGCTGCGCTGGGAGAAGCCTCCGGGGTGGGATCAGCGACCGGGCAGGAAGCGACGGATGAGGGCGCTGCCGGCCTTGAGCTCAGGGGCACGCAGGAGAGCGAGAATCGCGATGTAGACGATCACCACGACGAGCCCGATGATCGCAGTGCCGAGGGCGCCCTGGATCTTGTCATCCATCGTCCAGCCTGCGGTTCCTCCCAGCAGGGCGAACGCTCCCCAGCCAGCGAGACCCGCGGGGACGCCGGCGATCGCGAAGCGAACGATGGCGGACATCCAGGAACGGATCTGCAGGCCGCCGATCTTGCGATGCAGCAGCCACGTGGCGACGATCGTCTGCAGGATGCTCGCGATGGACTGACCGAGCGCGACCGCCGCGGCGAGGGACGTGAGGGGGATGATTCCCGCTTCGCGCATGCCCAACGCGATGAGCGCCGTCACCACGATGAGCACGCACTGGAAGATCGTGAACCAGAACGGGGTGCGCGTGTCGTCGTACGCGTAGAACGTGCGCTGCACGATGAACAGGACCGTGAGCGGGATGAGCCCGACGAGATAGGCGAGCAGCACCAGGGCGGCTGCCTGGGCGTCGTCGGCGGAGGCGGTGAACACCCGAGAAGCAGGGATGGCTGCGGCCGCGACGGCTGCCGTTGCCGCGACGATGAAGAAGAGCAGTGTGCGGATGCTCTGCGCGATGTCGGCACGGACTTCATCGTCGCGGCCGGCGGCGGCGTGACCGCTGATCTGCGTGAAGTAGGGAGTGCCGATCGAGAGCACGATCACCGAGTACGGGAGCATGAAGATGAGCCAGGCATTCGCCGTCACGGTGGCGGAAGCACCGAAACCGGCGACCTCGCTGACGATGTAGCCCTGGAGGACTCCGGCGGAGAGACTCGCGAACGCCATGAGGAAGGTCCAGCCCGCCAGCCGTCCGACATTCCCGAGTCCGACACCCCGCCAGCGGAAGTCGGGTTTCAATGCGAGACCCGTGCGACGCCAGAAGAGAAGCAGGACGACGGCCTGGAGTGCGATGCCGAGAGTGGCCGTGCCACCCAGCAGCGTGATCATCTGCGGCGTCCAGTCGGCGGCCTTCGTGGACACCGGCCCGAACAGGGCACCGAGCGCGAGGAAACCGGCGATCGACACGATGTTGTTGACGACGGGCGCCCAGGTGAACGGACCGAAGATCTTCCGCGCGTTGAGAGCCTCGCCGAGCATCGCGTAGAGGCCGTAGAGGAGGATCTGGGGAAGACACCAGTATGCGAGTGCCGTCGCGAGCGCGAGAGTGGCCTCGTTCGCCTTGCCGGCGACCAGGTGGACGAGCCAGGGCGCCGCGGCGGTCGCGATCCCCGTCACCACCACGAGCACCACGGTGCCGAGGGTGAAGAGCTTCGAGATGAACGCGTTGCCGCCGTCGGCATCCGCTGTCGCCTTCACGATCTGCGGGACGATGACGGCGGTGAGGATTCCGACCGAGATGAGGGAGAAGACGCTGTTCGGCAACTGGTTCGCATAGGTGAACGCGTCTGCTGCTTGCGATGCGACCGAGCCGAGGACGCCGACGAGCACGATGCTGCGGAGCAGGCCGGTCAGTCGAGAGACGAGGGTGCCGGCGCCGATGATGGCGCTCGCGCGGCCGAGACTACTCAATCTGTCTCCCGTCGCCGGTCTTGTCTCCAGTCGCCGGTGCAGGAGCATCGGATTCGGCTTCCACGACCACCTCGTCTTCCGTGGACACCTCCGCCTCCGCGGCCACCTCGTCGAGTTTCTCGAGCTCGGCCTCCGCCTCGGCCTCCTCAGCAGCCTCGTGGCGCTTGCGGCGGACCGTCCGGATCACACCGAGGGTGATCAGGAGGACGGCGAGACCTCCGAAGATGACCAGACCGATGGTCTCCCACTCGGCGCGAACGGCGACTCGGATCTCCTGCTGACCGTGGATCTGCACGCCGGTGGGGCTGTAGAGGCTGAGCCGCAGGTCGACCTCACCGCTGCCGACGCGTGCCGATACCGGGACCTTGACGCGCTTCGTCGAGTTCGCCTCGACGACGGTCTCGGTCATCGGGGTGACTTCGAGGCGCGGGTCGGTCGGCGAGACGAACAGCTGCACCGTCACCGGCCACGGAAGGTCGTTGCGCACGGCGATCGGCAGGTCGGCGTTGGCCGTGAGCAGCTGGATGGTGCTGGACGGCGGGATGCTCACGGCCGCGAGCGTCTCCGTGGTGCGCTTCCGGTGCTTCTCGACACCGTCGGCGAAGGACTTCGCCGACGATCCGACGGCCAGCGTGCGGAGGATCCTGATGCGCTCGGGGCTCAGCAGCACCTGGGGGTCGGTGAGGATCGAGGAGAAGGCGGTGAGAGTGCCCTCATCGGCGAGGAGCTCGTTGACCGCGGTGGCGCGAGCGGGATCGGCCTGGGAGGTGAGGGCGGCCGGAACCGGCGGTGTCGCGCGGAGCGCGGACAGCTCGAATCCGATCGAATCGGCGGCCGAGATCGCGTCGCGCAACGCGTCGGCGTCGCGGTTCTCGTCGCGGTCGAGTCCGACGAGCAGGGGGGCACCGGCGACGCGATCCTCGGCGAGCAGGAGCAGAGCAGCGGCCTCGGCGAGGAGGCGCTGGCGATCGAGCGGGTCCGCTTCGGCCGCGACGTCGGACAAGGACGCGGACAGGCCCGTGTCTGTGACCAGGAGGTCGTTTCCGCCGAGCGTGGCGTGCGCCGCACTCTGTCCGCCGAGCGCTGCCGAGGAGACGACCGTGGTCGTGCCCTCGCCGAGGTAGCGCGTGAACGAGGAGAGGTCGTCGGGTCCGAGGTCGTCGTCCGGCCACAGGATTCGAGGAAGGGCACCCTCGACGGCCGTGAGCTCCTGGTCGTCAGGAAGCTGCGGCGTGTTGGTCGGGCTGGGGGACGGGCCCGGCGTCGCGCTCGGTCCGTCCGTCGAGGAGACGCTGGCAGGTGCCTGCGGGAAGTTCGCGGGATCGAGGAACGGAGCCAGCGTCGTCGGCTGCAGGAGTGCGGGTAGCCCCGCCTGTGCCTGAGCGGTGGCATCCGCATCACCGAACTGCAGTGCGAACCGTGCGTTGGGCAGAGCTTCGAGACGGGTGAGCCAGTCCTGGGCCGACCGCGGCGCTGAGGAGCCGAGCACGCGGATGGCCGTGAGGATCGACGGGTCGATCGCGAGCACCGCGGTGGTTCCTGCGACACCGTCGAGCTGAGCGGTGAGAGCACCGTCCGGCGCGGTGAGCGCGGCGAGTTCGTCAGAACTGAGCAGCGCCCCACCCTCCGGCGTCGCGGTGACCGGGACCAGGACACCGACCTGCGTCGTCTGGGAGTCCGCCACGACCAGCACGCTCGTGGCGGCGGCCGCGACGGCTGTCGCGCGATCGTCGGTGGCGCTCGCCGTCTTCGCGCCGGTGAGCTCTGCGCGCAGCGGGTACACACCAGGGGTGAGATCGGAGAGGGTGTCGGCGGGCACGAAGACCGTCGCCGTGGCCGACGTGTCGGCCTCGAGTGGCGCCGTCGTCTCGGAACCGATCGTCGCGAAGTCGCCAGGAGCCTCACCCTCGTCGAGCCAGCTCGTGACCGACGCCTCATCCGTCAGGGGAGTCTTGCTGAGCTCCACCTGCACCTGACCGCCGGAGAGCTTCGAATCCGTGTCGTTCTGCAGCGTAATCATCGCCGTGGTCGCGGAACCGGGGGCGACGAGCCCCCGCAGACCTGCGGAGACATGGAACCCGATGCTCTGCTCGTCGTCTGAGGAGGATCCGCCGGCGGCGATGGCGGTGCTCGGGAGAGCGACCGTGTAGGCGCCCAAAGCGATCGCGAGTACAGCGGTCCCGCCTGCGAGCCTTCGCAGGCGCGCACGGAAGCCGTGCTCGGGGGTGATCGCGGTCATGAAGGTCTTCCTCGAACGCCCGGAAAAGGGCTGATCGTGAGTACTGACCCCCTGATTCTAGGAGGCCTGGGGAAGGAGAACCCTGAAGACGCGTAGAGTGACGGCCGTGTCCGACACCCCCGCACCCCACACCGACCCGCTTCTCGTCGCCGCACTCGCTTCTGATCTCGACGCCGCCGACCTGCGTTCCGCGCCCCTTCGCCGACTGTGGGGCGAGGAGGCCGACGATGCCCTCGCCCGCGGGATGAGAGAGCCTATCCTGCGCGCGATCGCCGGTGACGGGGGCGTGCTGGCGACCCTGGGGCGCCTCCTGGTGCTCGGCATGCCGCAGCCGCGGGTGGCGGTCGCCACCGCATTACCGCAGCTCGGAGTGGACGGGCTCGTGGCGCTCGCACTCGCGAAAGCCGATGCCGATACCGTGACCCCGACCGTCCTGCTGCGTCCACAGTCGTTCGTAGACGCCGACGGCGTCGGGGAGTGGTGGATCGCCAGCGACCTCGATGAGGTCGCGCTCGACGGCCCTCTTCCTCTCGACCACGTGCTCGGGGTCGGCGGGGCGTCGCGCACTCTCGCCGAGACGATCGTTCCCATCCAGGTCGATCGCGCGCTCGATCTGGGGACCGGGTGCGGGATCCAGGCGCTCCTCGTCGCCCGTCGGGCCGGCACCGTGATCGCGACCGACATCTCGGAGCGCGCCCTGGCCTTCGCGGAACTCAACGCCCGCCTCAACGGCGTGGCCAACATCGAGTTCCGACACGGCAGCATGTTCGAGCCCGTCGCGGGCGAGGCCTTCGACCTGATCGTCTCCAACCCGCCGTTCGTCATCACCCCCCGGATGGACGGCGTCCCGGCGTACGAATACCGCGACGGCGGACTGGAGGGAGACGCGCTCGTCGAGCAGTTCGTGCGGAGCGCACCCGCGTATCTGACGCAGCACGGCATCGCCCAGCTGCTCGGCAATTGGGAGTCGCGGGCCGGGATCACGGGCCTCGCACGTCTCGACGCGTGGGTGCCGAGCGACATCGACCTCTGGGTGATCGAACGCGAGGAGCTGTCGCCGCTCGGCTACGCGGAGTTGTGGATCCGTGACGGCGGCACCACACCCCGCGACCCTGCATTCACCCCGTTGCTGACCGCCTGGCTCGACGACTTCGCCGCGCGAGGGGTGACGTCGGTCGGATTCGGCTACGTACTGATGCGGCGAGGCTCGACGCCTCCGCTTCGCCGTACGGAGCGCATCGCCCAGCCGGTCTCCAACGTCGGTGCCGCTCTCGGTACCGGGCTGGCCGCGCACGACGCCCTCGCCGACGGGCTTCCTGCAACGCTGGTGACGGCACCCGATGTCACCGAGGCCCGGCACCTGCTTCCGGGCAACGACGACCCGAGCGTCATCGAGCTGCGACAGGGCGGCGGCTTCGCCCGGACGGTGAACGTGGATCCCGCGCTCGCCGGGTTCGTGGGCGCGTGCGACGGCGAGCTCACCGTGGTGCAGATCGTCTCGGCGCTGGCCGACCTCTTCGAGGTTCCGCTCCCGGATCTGTGGGCCGAGATCGAGCCACGCATCCGGTCACTCGTGCTCGACGGCATCCTGGTACCGGGGGAATAGACGGCGTTTCCATGCGTTGGAATAGATCATGAAGGCTTTCGGATTCCTCTCCTTCGGGCACTATGCGGATGTGCCCGGCTCAGCGACCCGCACCGCGGGGGACATGCTGAAGCAGACGATCGCGATCGCCGAGGGCGCAGACGAGATCGGCGTGAACGGCGCATACGTTCGTGTGCACCACTGGGCGCGTCAGGCGGCTTCGCCGATGCCCCTGTTGACGGCCATGGCCGCGCGCACGAAGCGCATCGAGGTCGGCACCGGGGTGATCGACATGCGCTACGAGAACCCGTTCCAGTTCGCGGAAGAAGCGGCTGCGCTGGATCTGATCTCCGACGGACGCATCGCGCTCGGGGTGAGCCGCGGTTCACCCGAGACGGCTCTGCGCGGCTATGAGACCTTCGGCTACGTCGATGAGGAGGACACCGAGCGCGGGAGCGTCATCGCCCGGGAGAAGTTCGACCTGTTCCTGCGCGCGATCGACGGCGAGGGAATCGCCCCCGGTGATCCCCGCATGGTGGGCGCCGGACGCTACCTCGCGATCGAGCCGCAGTCGCCGACGCTTCGCGATCACGTCTGGTGGGGATCGGGCTCGCGTCCCACCGCGATCGAGACGGGTCGCAAGGGCCTGAACATGATGAGCTCGACGCTCGTCACCGAGGCCACAGGGCAGCCGTTCCACGAGTTGCAGCGTGAGCAGATCGACCTCTTCCGCTCGGCGTACAAGGAGGCCGGTCACACCGGCACACCGCGCGTCTCGGTCAGTCGCAGCGTGTTCCCGCTGGTGTCCGATATGGACCGGGCCTACTTCGGCCTTCGCAGCGAGGAGAACGCCGACCAGATCGGCATCATCGACGGCTTCCGTTCCACGTTCGGCAAGACCTATGCGGCGGAGCCCGACGTGCTGATCGAACAGCTGAAGCAGGACGAGGCGGTGATGGCCGCTGACACCCTGATGCTGACGATCCCGAACCAGCTCGGACCGGAGTACAACCTGCATGTGCTGGAGTCGTTCGCGAAACATGTGGCACCCGCACTCGGATGGAAGCCGAACACGGAAGGGCCCGTTCAGGGCGACGCCATCTGATCAAGACCCTCGTCCTTGACAAGGCGTCGCTGAACGCTGACGCTGGGTGACGGCGCGTCGATGGACGCGTCGTCACCCCGTGCAGTTCCGGAGGCAGTCATGACCCGTGTTCGCGTCGATCTCAACATCTCGCTCGACGGCTTCGCCACGACGACGGATCAGACTCCCGAGAACCCGTTCGGCGAGGACTGGGGGCGGTTGACGGCGGCATATACGGCAACCCGCACGTTCCACGAACGCGTCTTCCATGACACCAGCGGGGCGGGCACCACCGGCGTGGACGAGAAGTACGCCTCGCACTACTTCGAGAACATCGGCGCCGAGATCATGGGGGCCGGGATGTTCGGGCTCCACGCGAACCAGGACGACCCCGACTGGCGCGGATGGTGGGGAGAGGAGCCGCCGTTCCAGGCTCCGGTGTTCGTGCTCACGCACACCCCGCGTCCGTCGATCGAGTTCGCCAACGGCACGAGCTTCCACTTCCTGTCTGCCGAGCCCGAGGAGGCGCTCCGGAAGGCGGTCGCCGCTGCGGATGGACGCGACGTGCGCGTCGGAGGCGGGGCGACGACCGTGCGCGAGTACCTTCGCGCCGGACTCGTCGACGACCTGCATGTGGGGATCACGCCGATCCTGATCGGCAGCGGGATCCGCCTGTGGGACGACCTGCGCGGGTTCGAGTCGGGCTACCGCGTGACCTCGGAGGTCGCCGAGTCCGGTGTCACGCACATCACGTTCTCCCGCGAGGGCTGACCCGGGCAGGCGGGGTCGATCTGGAAAGCTGGACCGGTGCGCATCCGACCGTTCCAGCCCGAAGACACCGATGCCGTCGTGGCCCTGTGGGAGACCGCAGGTCTCACGAGACCGTGGAACGACCCGCTTCAGGACATCGCCCGCAAGGCGACAGTGCAGCCGCATCTCTTCGTGGTGGCGGAGGACGAGACAGGGCGGATCCTCGGTTCGGTCATGGCCGGCTACGACGGACATCGCGGGTGGATGAACTATCTCGCCACGCATCTCGATGCACGAGGGCTCGGGGTGGGCAGGGCACTCGTCGCCCACGTCGAGGCCGGTCTGCGCGAGCTGGGCTGCCCCAAGGTGAACCTGCAGGTGCGGTCGGGGAACGCCCAGGTCGTCGAGTTCTACCGACGCCTCGGCTACGAGATCGACGACACGGTCGACCTGGGCAAGAGGCTCATCGCCGACGTGTAGTCGGGAGGAATCCACTTCTCAGCGATCCGGTATATCAGTACGCTGACGCCATGCGTTTTCGCCGCAACGGGATCATCGCCGGATCGATCGTCCTCATCGCCGTGCTCGTCGGCGCCCTTCCTGCCGCGGCGGCGGTGACGTCGTGGGCTACGTGGGGCCCGCTCGCCGGCACGAGCGGTGCCTACACGACGACGGTGCAGGTGGCGCCCGATCCTGCGCTCACCGCCACCATGACCAGCGACTCTCGCGCCGGGCAGGTCGGGGTCATCTCCGGGACGTCGATCTGGCTGTCCGAGGGCACACCCATCGGGGCGAAGTACGGATCGAGCAGGGACCAGCCGTACCTGAATCTGCGGCCCAAAGCCGACAACGCGATGAGTCCCTCGACGACGACCTACTCATTCGCCGCACCCACTCCGACCTCGGGATGGGCCTTCGCGCTCGGCGACATCGACTCCGACAGCGTGCGCATCCACGCCGTCGCGCCCGACGGGCACGTGTTGAGTGCCGCCGAGCTCGGCCTCCGAGACCGCTTCAACTACTGCGCCCCGGGTGTCGCCGGAAAGCCGGCGTGCAACGGTGCGGCGGACGACGTCCCGGCATGGGATGCCACGACCCTCACCCTGACCGGAAACCCCGCGGCCGCCGACACCAACGGCTCCGCGGCCTGGTTCGAGCCCTCGACCCCCATCCGCTCCCTCAGCTTCATCTTCACCCGCCGGGCCGGTCTTCCCGTCTACCAGACCTGGTTCGTCTCGGCAGCGAACGACATCCGAGGCACCGTCACAGACGCGGTCACCGGTCCTCTGGGCGGTGTCGCCCTGACGCTGACAGACGGCAACGGCTCGATCGTCGACAGGACGACCACTGCATCGGACGGCACCTATTCGTTCCCCGGTTTCATCGCCACCGACGGATACCGCGTGAGCGTGACGGCACCCGAGGACAAGATCGCGGTCGGACAGACCACGACCCCGGTCAACCTCAGCGGCGGCAACGCCGAGGGGGTCGACTTCACGGTGCGAGACATCATCCCCTCGCCCGTCACCGGTCTGGTTGTCGACGTGGACGGCAACCCGATGGCGGGTATCGCGGTCACGATCGGCGGACAGACCATGATGACCGACGCTGATGGACGGTATCTGTTCGACATGGTCCTGGACGGGCCGCAGGAAGCGAGCATCGCCCGTCCGACCGGATACACCGTCGTCAGCGCCCCGCCGGGGTTCGTGGTTCCCGCAGACAACGAGGATCTGATCACCCTCGCCGACTTCGTCATCAAGGCGGATCCGAGTCTGAGCGGCGCCGTACGGTGGAATGGAAGCGGGGTGCCCGGCGTCACGGTCACCGCTGTGCTGCAGGGTGGGGACACGCTCACGGCCGTGACCGGAGCGGACGGCGGATATGCGTTCCCGCGCCTGCCCGCCGGCAGCTACACGGTGACGATGACGACGCCCGAGGGGTATATCGCCACATCTCCTGTCAGCCGCACCGCACCAGTCGCGGGAACGGACGTCACGGGTGTGGACTTCGACCTGGCGCGGTTGGGGGCCATCGACGGCACGGTGCGCACCGACGGCGGCACTCCCATCGGGGGTGTGGTGATCGACGTGAATGGACCCGGGGGTCCCCAGCAGTACACGACTGGCGCCGACGGCACCTACGGTCTCGGCAGCCTCGCTCCTGGAACCTACGAGCTGAGCGTGCGCACGCCGAACGGCAGCAGTGTGGTCGGCGCGGCGACCCGCACCGTCGTGATCTCCGCTGCCGGCGAGTCCATCGAGGGGCAGGACTTCACTCTCGGGGCGGTCGTCGGCCCACCATCGCCGTCGCCCGGTCCTTCGACCGGAAACGGGAACAGCAGCGGCAGCGGACGACTGCCTGCAACCGGACTCGGACCCGAGACGTTCGCCTGGGCGGCAGGCGGTGCGGTCGTGATCATCCTCGGCGCGACTCTCCTGATCGTCTCCCGCCGGCGCTCAGGGCGGCAGTAGCCCGGTGGCCGCGAGTCGGGGTCAGCTGTCGTTCGGCGGACCGAACAGCTCCTCGCCGTGCTCGTGCAGCAGCTTGTACGCGTCGGCGAAGGTCTCCGGCTCCTGCTCACCGGGCTTGCCGTATCGCGCGAGGAGTAGGCCGAGCAGACCGCGTGCGGGCGGCGTGAGAGGCTTCAGCTGATCCTTCTCTCCGGGCTGTGGTGCCGTGTCCTCCGGGTTGGGCGGCGTGTAGGCCGGGGTGGTCACCGGCCAGTCGGACGGATGCCGCGGCTTGTCGAGGTTGACGACGTTCAGGAGCGTGTTCGCCGACTCATCCCGGTCGTTGAGGGGCGTCAGGCCGTGCAGGCGAGAGAGGGTCGCGGTCACGGATCCGTGATGCATCTCGTCATGGATGATGCTGCCGCGCTTGGTATAGGCCGAGACGGCGATGGCCGGCACCCGGCACCCGAGCCGATCGAAGGTGAAGCCCATCTCACCCGGGCCGGTCTCGGGCGTCGGCTTCGTCACGGCGGGCGGCGGCACGTGGTCGTAGCACCCGCCGTGCTCGTCGAAGGTGATGAGCAGCAGGGTGTTGACGGCGTTGGAGCCCTTCGGGGAAGCGCTCGTGCGCACCGCCTCGTAGATGTCGTGGATGAGGCGGTCTCCGGCACGCACGTCAGAGATCGCACTGTCGAACACGGCCTCACCGTCGACCTCGCTCTCGCGGGGGGAACCGAAAGGAGGGTGGAAGTCGTTGTGGTCGTAAACCATCCGCGGCTCGATGAAGGCGTATGCGGGGAGCGTGCCGTCCTTCGCCTCGGCGTAGAAGTCCTCCATCGTTCCGAAATGATCGGTGCGCCAGTACTTCTCCAGCACCGCCGCATGCAGCATGCCGGTAAACGAGACGAGCTGGAGCTTGTCGATGTAGATCTTCCAGCTCACCTTCTTGTCTTCGAGCCGGTTGAACACCGTGGGCGCTGCCGGCGCATCCAACCACTTCCGGTAGCCGCCTCCGGCCTGGTTGGTCACGAAACCGTGAGACGTGGAGGCATGGAAGAACGAACGGTTGCAGAAGGTCTGCGAGGGCACTCCGGCGTACCAGTGGTCGAACACCGCGAATTCCGAGGCGAGCGTCGACAGCACCGGCAGCATCTCGGGAGAGAACGAGCCCATGATGTGCGCGGCTTCGTCGGGCCGGGGATCCACACCCTTGCGCAGGCGTCGGAAGTTGATGATGTAGTCCTCGAGGAAACCCGACATCGTGGCCTTCTCGCCGCGCGTCGGGGCGTTGAAGGGCGCGGTCATCTCGTCGACGAAGAGGTCGGCGTTCGTCGGAGGATTGACCGTGCCGAAGATCTGCGTGTTGACGTGCGGGTACTCCTCGCCCGGGTCCGGGTCGGGAAGACTCATGATCCGGTCGGTGTCGCCCTCGTACACGTGCGCGTCGACGACCGTGCCGTCGGAGGCGGTGTTGCTGTAGGAGCCGAATTCCAGACCCTCGAACGTCTCGCCCGCCGGGAGGTTCTCCTTCGAGTACAGGTACCCGAGCAGGTTGTCGAAGGAGCGGTTCTCGCCCATCACGACGACGAGGTGATCGAAACCGGGTTCGCTGCGCGGCGTGAGGGCGGCGAACGGATCGGGATCCGCCGCGAAACCGTCGCGACCGTTACCGGCGATGGAGGCTCCGATGGCCGCGCCGCCGACACCGCCGACCACCGCGCCGGCGAGGGCGGCGCCGCCCACCTTGAAGAAGCCTCGGCGGGAGGCATCGCGGGGGGCGTCGGGGGAGGGGGAATCTTCGTCGGCCATGCCGCGATCCTACGACGGTGCCGCTCCTCGTCGGAGGGCGCCCTCCGACGAGGAGCGGATCTGTTCGTCAGGCCGCGGCGATCCAGAGCACGGCACCCTCTCGCCAGCCGAGACCGGCCGCACCCTCGGGGATCGGCGCCTCGTGCCGCGGACGCACGACGCGCATCCGCTTTCCCGCGAGCTCGACGATGTAGACGACGTCGGCGCCTCGGTAGACATGGGTGACGACCTCGACACGTACCGGAGCGTCGCCTCCGATCGTCGGGGAGAGCCGCAGATCCTCCTGGCGGAGCACCACCTCGCCGGCGCCATCGGGGCCCGCGCCGGTCATCGGCACCTGGATCGTGGTGCCATCCAATGTCGCCACGGCGCCGGAACGGGTCGCAGGCAGCAGGTTCGCGGCACCGATGAAGTCGGCGGCGAAGGGAGTGCGCGGTGCTCCGTAGAGCTCGGCCGGTGCGCCCTCCTGCTCGATCACACCCGCGTTCATGAGGACGATGCGGTCCGAGAGGCTCATCGCCTCCTCCTGGTCGTGGGTGACGAACACGGTGGTCAGGCCGAGCGTGCGGTGCAGTTCCTTCAGCTCGACCTGCATGTCCTCCCGTAGGCGGGCGTCGAGGTTCGACAGCGGCTCGTCGAGCAGCAGTACGCGCGGCTCGAACGCGATGGCACGGGCCAGGGCGACGCGCTGCTGTTGTCCGCCCGACAGCTGCGCCGGCATCCGATCGGCCAGGTGGCCCATCTGCACGCGCTCGAGCGCACGGACGGCGAGTTCCTTCTGCTCGGCCTTGGTCTTCTCGCCCGACATGCGCAGACCGAAGCGCACGTTCTCGACGACGCTCATGTGCGGGAACAGCGCATAGCTCTGGAACATCATGCCGAGGTGGCGCTTCTCGGGCGGGAGCCCGGTCACATCCTGGCCTGCGATCTCGATCGTGCCGCCGCTGGGCGACTCGAGGCCCGCGATGCAGCGCAGGAGCGTGGTCTTGCCGCACCCCGAGGGCCCGAGCAAGGAGACGAACTCCCCCGAACGCATCGAGATGTCGATGCCCTTGAGCACCTTCGTCCCTTTGAAGTCCTTGGTGAGAGCAGTGATGGTGAGTGTTGTCATCAGACGAACAACCTTCCCAGGCCGATGATGCGTTCGAGCACGATCATGAGGACGACGGTGAGCAGGACCATGAGAGTCGAGACGGCGGCCACGGTGGGCGACGTGCTGAACTCCAGCTGGCCGTAGATGGCGATGGGCAGGGTCTCGAGCTGCGGAGTACGCAGGAAGAGGGCGATGACCGCATCGTCGAACGAGATGTTGAAGGCGAAGAACGCGCCGGCGGCGATGCCGGGGCGGGCGATGGGGAGCACCACCAGGCGGTAGCGGTTCCAGGTGCTGGCGCCCAGGGTGCGTGCCGCCTCTTCCGTGAAGTGGTCGGCCCTGGTCATGACACCTGTGACGGTGCGCATGACATAGGGGATCGCGATCACGACGTGGATCGCGATCAGGACACCCACATTCGGCGACCCGATCGTGAGTGAGGAGATGGACAGTGCGCCGATGGCGAGGATGATCGTGGGGATCGTCAGCGGCGACATCAGCAGCCCCTGGATGGCGGCACCGCCGGGGACCTTGAAGCGGGTGAGGGCGAGAGCGGCTGCGGTGCCGATGGCTGCGGCGACGATCGCGACCGTGATGCCGACCAGCAGACTCAGCCGAAACGGCTCGAGATACGTGTCGGAGGTGAGCGCCTCGACGTACCACTCGAACGTGAAGCCCTGACCGGGAAAGGTCAGGAAGCGGTTCTCGCCGATCGAGGCTCCGGCGACGACCATGAGCGGCACGAGCATGTAGAGCGTCACCACGACGCCGAGGACGATGGCGAGGACCCTGCCGAGGATCGGAACGGAACGGACCATGGTCACACCTTCTGCTTCCCGAGTCGGGACGTCGCTGCGAGCACGAGCATGACCCCGGCGAACAGCAGCACGGCCTGCGCGGCCGCGAACGACCAGTCGAGGTTGGTGGTCGCATCGATGTAGATCGTCTGCGCGAACACCGGGATCTGCGCGCCGCCGATGAAGCGCGGGGTGATGAACGAGCTCACCGACAGGACGAAGACGAGCGAGGCTCCGGCGACGATGCCGGGGATCGCGAGGGGGAGGACGACGTGCCACAGTGTGCGCCAGAATCCGGCGCCGAGGGTACGTGCGGCCTCCTCCAGTTGCGGCCGGATGCCCGAGATCACGCCGAGGATGCTCAGCACCGCGAACGGGAGGAGAACCTGCACCATCGCGATCACGACACCGGTCTCGGTTCCGAGGAAGCCTTGGGTGCCGCTCACGAGGAACTCGGCACCGGGGATCTTCATGAGGAGCCCTGACGGTCCCATCAGGACCACCCACCCGAACGTGCGGACGACGACGCTCGTCATGAGCGGGAGGATCACGACGATCAGCAGGAACGAGCGCACCTTGGATCCGGCGCGCGCCATCACGTAGGACAGCGGGATGGCGATGAGCAGGGTGATCACCGTCTGGATCACCCCCAGGCGGAGCGAGCGCAGCGCCGCCTGGAGGTGATACTCACTCGTGAACAGCCGGGTGAAGTTGTCGAGGGTGAACCCGCCTGCCGACGATTGCACGCTCATGAGGAGCATGCCAGCCACCGGGGTGATGAAGGCGAGCGCGAGCAGCACGATCGCCGGCAGGAGCAGGAGCCAGGGCTCCCTACGGGTTCGCACACTCATTTGGTGATCAGCGCATTCCACTCATCGGTCCAGGCCGGTCGCGAAGCCGCGACATCGCCCGGAGCGTAGACGACGACCGTCTCGAGCTCGTCACCCGTCAGCACCGCGTCCGCAGCCTCGTCGGAGAGCTCGGTCTTGGTGTTGACCGGCGAGTACCGCATGTTCTCCGCGAAGACGGCCTGTGCTTCGGGGCGCAGTTCGAAATCGATGAAGAGCTTCGCGAGGTCGGGGTTGTCCCGGCCCTCGACCACGTTCGCCGTGATGAGGGAGGCGGTGACGCCTTCTTCCGGGACGATGAACTCTACCGGAAGGCCGGCGTCCTGCAGCGTGCCGGCGTAGTCCATCGCGTACGGTGCGAGCCACGTGTCGCGCTGGGCGAAGGCGGTCTGCAGATCGGGCGAGGTCGGGACGACGATCGCGTCGCCCGAGGAAGCCAGGGCCCCGAGATCGCTGATCGCCTGCGACGGGTCGTCGATGCCACCACCGAGCGCGTCGGCGACCCGGAGCATCGAGAGCACGCCGTACGTGTTCGAGAAGTCCGTGAGGGCGACGTGCCCTGCGTAGGCCTCGTCGAACAGATCCAACCACGAGGTGGGTGCCGGCGCATCCGCCTCGGTGTTGTACACGAGCCCGATCGGCGCGAGCTGGATGACCGGGCCTTCGCCCCGTTCGAGTCCGGCCGTGGCCAGGTCGATCAGGTCGCCGGTCTCGGAGAGTTCGTCGGCGGCGATCGGCGCGATGAGACCGTCTGCGGCCGCGGTGAACTCCTGCCCTCCGGAGAAATGCACGACGTCGATCTGCGGGCTCGCCTTCTGGGCGGTGACCTGCGCGAGGGCGTCGGCGCTGTACAGCGTGATCAGCTCGACCTTCGCCCCGGTCTCCTCCTCGAAGGGATCGACGACGGCCTCGATGAAGGCCTTCTCCCAGTCGCCGCCGAACGACGTGACGACGATGGTCTCGCCGGCGAACTCCTTGTCGCCGGACGATGCGCTGTCGTCACCGGCAGCACAGCCGGCGAGGACGAGGGCTCCGGTGGCGACGAGCGCTCCGGTGGTGAGGATTCTTCGGGTATTCATGCACTGCTCCTTCGGGATGGGTCCAGCACTGAGTAGACGCCTTAGACCAGGCGTCCGATGGTGAGCTGCTTGGCTCCGTCGATGCGGATCGCCGCGCTCTCCTTGGCGAACTCCGCGAGTCCTTCGGTGATGCCGCCCCAGATGTTGACGGGTGTCCATCCGAGCGGGCCGAGAGTACGGGCACCACGATCGTAGAAGACGCCGATCTCGTACCACTCGAACGGCAGCCCACCCATCTGCATGGGTCGCTGCCAGTACCACTGCAGATCACCCGGTGCGGGCACGACCTGCTGGTTCTCGAACGGCACCTTCTCGGGGTCGAAGTTCTGAGCCTCTTCGGGGAGCCCGACCATGACCTCCGGTCCGGCATACATCGCGTGCATCGCTTGCATGGTGACCGGCTTCTCCAGCGCACCCCACATGGCCTCGCACGTGCGAGGGGCGAGGTCCTCGAACAGGGTGGCGACGGCGCGGACGCCGTTCTCGTACTCGAGGAAGACCTGCTTGGTCATCGTGTTCCTTTCTCCGCAGCGGGGTGTTCCGCTGCTCGTTCGCGGGCGGCCGAGACGAACGCCGTGAACAGCGGCATCTCCTCTGCGGCCTCATCGGGGTCGATCATCTTCTCGGGGTGCCACTGCACTGCCCAGAAGGGCCAGTCGTCGTCGGACTCGACGGCTTCGACGATCCCGTCCGGCGCCCAGGCGACGGAGTGGACACCGGGGGCGGGAATGTCGATCGACTGGTGATGGATGGTGTTCACGATCCGCTCCCGCGTGCCGTAGAGGGCGGCGAGCCGGCTCCCGTCCGCGAGGACGATCGGATGCCGGGCGGCGAGCTGCTGGTCGGCGGCGCGCACCGGCTGGTGGTGTTCCGTGGTCGGGATATCGATCACGAGGGACCCGCCGAAGGCGATGTTGCTCACCTGCAGTCCGCGACAGATCGCGAGTACGGGGATACCGCGCCGGTGTGCCCCGAGGGCGAGTTCGATCTCGAAGCCGTCGCGCGAGGGGTCGTAGTTCTTCCCCTCCTGCGGCTCGGCACCATAGCGCGAGGGGTGCACGTCTTCGCCGCCGGAGAGCACCAGCCCGTCGAGGCGGTCGAGCACCTCGTCCACGCTCGCCGTCGGAGGGAGGAGAACGACGGCACCGCCGGCCGCTTCGATGGGGGCGGCGTACTCCGTTCCCAGGGTGTGCGCCGCGCGGCCGGCCCCGAGATCGGTGTCGATGAACCGGCGCCAGGTGGTGATGCCGATGAACGGGCGCGTCATGAGAGCTCGATCCAGGTGGTCTTCAGATCGGTGAACTTCTCGAGCGCGTGCAGGCTCTTGTCGCGACCGAATCCGGATCCCTTGACGCCGCCGAACGGGATCGTCATGTCGCCCTCTTCGAAGCAGTTGACCCACACGACGCCGGCGCGCAGGCGCCGAGACAGGGTGTGCACGGCGTTGAGGTCGGTGCTCCAGAGCGCGGCGGCGAGTCCGAACTCGGTGCCGTTCGCTATCTCGAGGGCGTCTTCGACGTCGTCGTAGGCGATGACCGAGAGCACGGGGCCGAACACCTCGCGCTGCGCGACCTCGTGCTGGGGAGTGACGCCGAGCACGACCGGGGCGAAGTAGCTGCCACCATCGACGGCGTGGAACCGCTCGGGGCTGCCGGCCGCGAGTTCGCCGCCTTCCGCCTGGGCGCGCTCGACGAAGCCGGCGATGCCCGCGAGCTGCCTCTCGCTGACGATCGCGCCCATCGAGGTCGTGACCTCGAAGGGGTCGGCGGGAAGGGTCGTGCGTGCGACGTCGGCGGCGATCTCGAGGGCACGGTCCCGCTGGGCGCGGGGAACCAGCAGACGCGACGAGGCCGTGCACATCTGGCCCTGGTTGTAGAAGCAGCCGTCGGCGGTGGCCCGCACCGCGCGCTCGAGGTCGGCATCCGGCAGCACCAGGCTCGCGGTCTTGCCACCGAGCTCGGGCCAGACGCGCTTGCCGTTCGACGCCGCCGAATAGCCGAGGAACTTGCGGCCGACCTCGGGCGAGCCCGTGAAGGTGACGACGTCGACGTCATGGTGCTCGCCGAGAGCACGGCCGGCGACCTGGCCGGTGCCGGGTGTGACGTTCAGGACGCCGGAGGGGATCCCGGCCTCGTGTGCGAGCTCGGCCAGACGGAGCGCCGAGAAGGTGGTGTGCTCGGCGGGCTTGAGCACCACGCTGTTGCCGACCGCGAGAGCGGGGGCGAGCTTCCAGGCGGTCATGGTCAGGGGGAAGTTCCAGGGCACGACGGCCGCGACCACTCCCGCCGGTTCGCGGGTGACGAGCGCGAGGCTGCCCGGGGCGGTGACCGGCATCTCGTCGAGGACCTTGTCCGCAGCCTCGCCGTACCAGCGGAAGCAGTTCACGACGGCGCGGAGCTCGGTCTGCAGCGCCTCGCGCAGGGGCTTGCCCATCTCGAGCGAGATGGTGAGGGCGAGCTCTTCGGCGTTGTCGTGGATCCTCTGGGCGAACGCGATCAGCAGCTGTCCACGCTCGCGGGGAGCGATCCGCGACCAGATCCCGGAGTCGAATGCCGCGCGCGCCGAGCGCACAGCACGGTCCACATCGCCCACCGAGGCTGCGCTGATCGGCGGGAGCGCACGTCCGTCGCGCGGGGCCACGGGAGTCAGGGGCTCGGCCGAGCCCTCCTCCCACGCGCCGCCGATGAACATGCGCGTGCGCAGGGGCAGGGTCGCTGCGCGATCCGCCCAGTCGTCTCCAGTAGCCGTGAACACGATCGTCCTCTCCAGGGGTGATGGCCCTGGAGAGGATACTTGCCCTATTTCGCCACTAGGTCAAGCTGTGGAGAACGATCTCGCCATTTCGTTACATGCCAGTAACAGAATCGGACTACAAACGAATTGCGCCGGTGGGCATGTCCTTCGCCAAGGCCTCAGGGGCCTCGTCGACGATCAACGATCCGCGCAACACCGGAGTGATGACCACCAGGGACTCCACCACCTCGAGACCTTCGTGTCCTGCCACCGCCGGTCCGGTGAGGAACTCGTAGAACTCGTCGGCGTCTTTCACGAGCACGTTGGCGAGCAGTTGCGAGGTGCCGGTGGTCGCGGCGATGAACTTCACCTCGGGCGCTGCCGCCAGGGCGGTTCCCACTCTCTCGAGGCGCGCCATCGGCACCCGGAGCCAGACGAGCGCCTCCAGTCCCAACCCGAACAGACTCGGCACGACCTCGGTCCGCGGATGCATCAGACCGCGACGGCTCAGGGACTCCATCCGGCGCCGGGTGGTCGTGACGTTCAGTCCCAGCGATCGGGCAAGCTGAGCGACCGGCATCCGTCCGTCCTTCAGCAGCAGCCGGATGAGCGCCTCTTCGTCCGTGCTCAGAGAATCGGCGGGGTCGACCTCGGATCCGGACGACTCGTCGAGCATGCGCGCCTGCTCGTCGGTGAGCACTCCCGCGCGCCAGTCGTGCCCCGAGCGGAAGAACTTCAGCACTGTCGTGACATTGATCGAGTCAATGCCGTCGAGCTCGGGGAAGTCGGTGAAGAGCAGCTCGCGGATGGAGGCGTCATCGTGGGGGAGCAGCATTCCGGCGATGTCGCTGCTGCCCTCGAGCACCGAGACCGAGGACGCGTCCGCCCGCCGCGCGAGCGTGCGTGCCACGTGCCACAGGGCATGGGGCTCGGTCGTGATGCGGAACAGCACCGCGCGGGCGTGTAGGACGCGGGCCGGGTCGACGTAGGTGGAGACGCGGACCAGTCCTCGATCCAGCAGCCGTTGGCCTCGACGGGCGACCGTGCGCTCGGGCAGATCGACCACGCGAGCGATCTCGCCCCACGACGCGCGGCCGTTCACCTGCAGGGCCGCGGCGACGATCCGATCGGTCTCGTCGGCGATCACATCATTCGCGGACACTTGCTCTCCTTCACCGGGGACGGACTCGGGTGAAGGCTATCTCAGTCGGCGGTTCCGTCAGGCGATGGGGAGTCTTGTCGACAGCGTCCGGATTCGCTTCAGATGTCGCTGAAGTCGTTGCCTCCGGTGCTGAGGCGGGTCACGACATCGCCGGTGATCTTGAGGTCGATGTACTCCACGCCGACTTCTCCGGGATTCACGAGGGACGATGTGCCGGGAACCTCTCGCACGTCGATGCTCAGGTAGTCGGCGACGCCGTCGCCGTCTTCATCCCAGCCGTCCACCGCTCCTGCGGCCATCGCCTCGGCGCGCGTGGAACCGATGCCGATGCCCTCCGGGGTGCGGAATATCACACCGGGGGCATCCGCCGACACGACCAGGTCGATACGGGTCTCGCGGACCGTCGCCTCCGTGCCCTGCCAGTCGTATCCGGAGTACACGGCGCCGTAGGGGCCCTCGACGGTTCCTTCCGTCGGAGCCGATCCGAAGGCGTCGGTGAGGGCGGCGACAGCGCCGTCAGGGTCGTCGTACGCGATCACGGCGCCGTCGTCGACCGAGAGGCCGTCGACCGAGATCTCGACGACCCGGTCCGCAGGCGTGGGGGACGGAGAGGCGACCGGCGACGATGACGATGACGGCGTCACCGAGCCGTCTGTGCTCGCCGGGGCGCAGGCGGTGAGCGAGAGGCCCAGGAGTGCGGCTGTGGCCGAAGCGAGGATGAGGCGAGAGTGAGGGCGCATGTCCACAGCGTAGGGGTGTGTGGAGGAGGGGATGGCTCCCCGTGAGCAGCGGAATCCGCATCGTTATCGATGGGATATCTGTGCAGGGAAAGAGGGTGCCGGCCTGTCCGAAGACGGCACGGCACCCTCTCGTGCGGACTACTCCGCCTCGGTCGTCTCCACCGCGGCGTGACGGCGACGACGGCGCATCGCGAACAGGCCGAGGCCGGCGGCGAGGAGCACGACGGCTGCGACGATGTACGGCGCGCTGTCGGCACCTGTGGTGGCGAGGTCGCCGCCTGTCGAGCCGCCGTTGCCCGGTGCCACCGCTCCGCCACCGGCTGCCGCTGCGACGGTGAGGGCCGCGGTGACTTCGGTGCCGTCGGGCAGGATCACCGCGAGCGTGTGCCCGCCGGCCGGGGTGTTCGCCGGGATCGTGACCGTGCGCTGGAAGGATCCGTCCGCACCGGCGGTGGCGGTGCCCAGCTGCACCGGGTCGGACCGCAGCTCGAGTCGCAGCTGCGCGCCCTCCGCGAAGCCGCTGCCCGATACCGTGACCGTGCCGCCGGCCTTCACGGATGCCGCGCCGAGCTCGACCTTGGCCGGAACTTCGGGCTCCGGCGTGACCGGAGGCGTGACGCCGGCCTCGGTGACCCACTTCTCCCCGGCATTCGACTTCGTCACGGTGAACGTGTCGTAGACGGCGCCGACGGGGAGGTCGGTGGTCGCGCCCGGCTGCTTCTCGGCGAGGTACGAACGGTAGACCAGCTGATTCTTCGACACGTCGATGACCTGGTACGTGGTGACACCCTGGCCACGCAGCACCTGGGTGGCGCCGTTGTTGGTCCAGACGTTCTTCTCGGGGATCTCGAGGTCGTAGTGCTTCGCGCCCGAGTTCGACACGACGTAGACCGGGCCGGTGGTGAGGCCGGTGGTCTCGGTGGCATCGGTGTTCACGTAGCCGCGAGCGTAGGTGTGGTCGTGGCCCATGAGCACCAGGTCGATGTCGTTGCGCTGGAAGACCGGGAGCCACTCGGCGCGCAACACCGGCTCGTCGCGACCCTCGGATGCCGAGAACACCGGCTGGTGGAACGTGACGACGTTCCACTTCGACGGGCTGTTCTGCAGCAGCAGGTCGAGCCAGGCGCCCTGGAAGCGGGTCCACAGCGTGCCGATCTGGGACGACGGGCACTCCGTGCCCGTGCAGGACGGGAGTCCGGCCGGGGTGAGGAAGGTCGTGTCGCGGGTGGCGTTCAGCGTGATGAAACGCACGCCCTGGTAGTCGGTGTAGTACGCGGTCTCGGCGGCGAACGAGCTCCAGTGGTCGAAGAACGCGCGGTACTGCTGCGCCACGGCGGAGTCGCCCTTGGCGAGGTCGGCCAGCTCGCCGATCGAGCTCGTCGACGGGTTGTTGCGCGGGTATTCGAACGCGGCCTTCCACGCCGTGAGCAGCTTGTCGCCCGAGTATTCGTGGTTGCCAGGGGCGGCCATCACGTTGGTGCGGACGGCCGAGTCCTTCATGCCCTTGAACCAGTTGACCCACTCGTTCTCGTTGCTCGACGTGTTGATGAGGTCACCCGCGTGCACCGAGCCGATCGACCGGGGCGCGGCGGCTTCCGCCTGCTTCACGACGCTCGGCCACGTGGTGTCGAGGCCGATCTGCGCGTCGCCGTAGTAGATGAACTGGAAGTCGGTCGCGGACGGATCCGCGGTGCGGAAGGTGAACCAGTCGCTCCAGCTGCCCGGGAGGCCGACGCGATAGCGGTACTCGGTGGCGGCGGTGAGGCCGGTCACGGTGGCCGAGAAGTGCTTGTTCGGGTTGCCGTTCACGACACCCGCGTCATATGCGTCGACGGTGCGGGTCTCGCCGCCCGCCGAGGGCGCGATCTCGACCTGTCCGACCGTGTGCGAGGAGTCGCCGGCGAGCCAGGAGAACGACTGCGAGACGGCAGGCTGCTCGGTCGGGGTGAGGATGACGCGGGTCGGCGGGGCGACGACCGGGGTGCCGGGGGCGGATGCCTTGACCAGGGTCAGCGACGACATGTCGAAGAAGATGTCGGAGCTGGTCTCCCGGTCCTGGAACAGCGAGACGGCGATCGTGTTGGTGCCGTCGTGCAGCAGGTCGCCTTCGGCGCTGAACGTGCTGGTGAGCGGGTCGCCGTTGCCGTCTCCCGCGTACTCGACGTTGGTGGTGTCGGTGATGCGGCCGTCGACGTAGCGGGCGACCTCTTCGCCGTTGATCCAGACGATGATCGCGTCGTCGTACGTGATAGTGCTCTGGAGGGCCGCGACCTGCTCGGCGACGCCCGCTTCGAGCTCGAAGGTCGTGCGGAAGAAGTAGGTCGGGACGGTGGGGGCCGCCGTGCCGTCGAGGTAGTGGTTCAGAAGGGTCTTCGGCGTCTGCGGACCGACCGGTGCGAGCTTCCCGCCCTTCGCGCCGAACGAGCCGGCAGCGGTCTTCCATGCACTGTCGTCATAGGCGGGCAGCGTCCAGTCACGGAGCGCCGCCGGTGCGGGAGACGGGTCGGAGCCGTCGTCGAGGTAGTGCCAGGAGGTGTCGCCGGTGATCAGCGATCCCGTCGGCACCTCGGGGTCGGGTGCGGCGAGAGCCGCGGGGGCGACGACGGCGCCGCCGAGCAGGGCGAGGAGCGCGACGGACGTCAGTCCGCGACGCCGCCACCGCACCGCAGGGGTGGGGGAGGTCATGTCAGTCCTTCGAGGTGGGGTTTCCGTGCTCAGCCGCACGAGGCCCCTCCACCCCATCGAAGACGGATGACCGGCGTCTGACCCCGAAGGGAAGGGTGGGTGAACTCCGCGACCGACGCTCCTTCGGCCGAAACGGAGACCGACGTCGCGGGGACCGGCGTGTCGAGGGGTGGCGCGCCGGCGCGCGGGCGGACGATCTGGGTTTTCGCAGAAGGGCTCGGAGAAGAGGCAGGGGCAGCAGACTGCCCCGGCACGAACGGCTCACCCCGGTACGCTGGAACCCATGCTCAATATGGCTGACGGCCTCGCCCGTCTCGGTGCGCTCGCCGAGAATCCGGTCGTCCGCACCCTCGCGACGGCGTTCGAGGAGGCCGGCTTCGATCTGGCCGTCGTCGGTGGTCCGGTGCGCGATGCGCTGCTCGGACGCGTGACCCATGACCTCGACTTCACGACCAACGCCTCGCCCGACGAGATCCTGACCATCGTCACGCCGATCTCGACCGCCCAGTGGGACATCGGCCGGGCGTTCGGCACGATCGGCGCGCGCGTGCAGCGCGAACAGGTCGAGATCACGACGTATCGTGCCGACAGCTACGACGGTGTGACCCGCAAGCCCACGGTGGAGTTCGGCGACACGATCGACGGCGACCTCGTGCGCCGCGACTTCACCGTCAACTCCATGGCCCTGCAGGTGCCGTCGGTCAAGCTCGTCGACCCGACCGGTGGGGTGGAAGATCTGATCGCGGGTGTTCTGCGCACCCCGGCGGACCCCCGGATCTCATTCGGCGACGACCCCCTGCGCATGCTGCGCGCCGCGCGCTTCAGCGCCCAGCTCGGCTTCCGCGTCGAAGAGGCCACGGCCGAGGCGATCGCCGAGCTCCGCGAGACGCTGAAGATCGTGAGTCCGGAGCGCATCCAGTCCGAGCTCGTGCGCCTCATGCAGACCGAAGACCCGGTGCGCGGGATCCGCGTGCTGGTCGACACCGGGCTGATCGACGAGTTCCTGCCCGAGGTCACCGAACTGCGCCTCGAGGTCGACGAGCACCACCACCACAAGGACGTCTACGAGCACTCGCTCACCGTGCTCGCCCAGGCGATCGAGCTCGAGCACTCCCGGCACCCTGGCGCCGCGCCCGACGTGCCGCTGCGCATCGCGGCACTCCTGCACGACATCGGCAAGCCGCGCACCCGCAAGCTCGAGGCCGGGGGAGTGGTCACGTTCCACCACCACGATGTGGTCGGGGCGCGCATGGCGCGCAAGCGGCTGCAGGCGCTGCGCTTCGACACCGAGACCACGAACGCCGTCGCCACGCTCATCGAGCTGCACCTGCGCTTCTTCGGCTACGCCGAGGGCGCCTGGACGGATGCGGCCGTGCGTCGCTACGTGCGCGATGCCGGCGATCTGCTGGAGCGCCTGCACATCCTCACCCGCGCCGACGTGACCACGCGGAACAAGCGCAAGGCCGGTCGTCTCGCGAGCGCCTACGACGACATCGAGTCGCGCATCGCCGCACTCCGCGAGCAGGAGGAGCTCGACGCGATCCGTCCGGAGCTCGACGGCAACCGCATCCAGCAGGTGCTCGGCATCAGCCCCGGACGCGAGGTCGGCGAGGCGTACCGGTTCCTCCTCGACCTGCGCCTGGACGAGGGCGTGCTCGGGCCCGATGTCGCCGAGCAGCGGCTTCGGGAGTGGTGGGCCGCGCGCGGCTGACCTGTCTCAGCGCAGTTCGGGGACGATGATCTCGACGTCGCCGGACACGAGCTCGAAGTCCTTCGGGTTGAAGGTGAGGAGGGCGGCGCCGAGTGCGTAGGCGTGCCCGGCCAGCATGAGGTCCTTGCTCCGGGCATGTGCGGGACGGGTCAGGATCACCTCCGACGCAAGGCGGGCGTATCCCTCCGCGGCTGCCCGATCGAACGGGAGCCAGTCGGCTTCGAGGAGTGAGGAGAGGCGCATCAGTTCGTTGCGGCGGCTGCGGCGAAGAACCGGATCCGTCGCACGCTCGACTCCGAGCTGAAGTTCGGCGTAGACGATGGCGCTCAGAGCCACGTCGTCCGGGGGCAACTGCACGCTGTCGAGCTGGATCAGCACGTTCGTGTCAAGAAGAATCACGACTCTCCCACGGGTCCCGGAGCGGTTCGAGGAAGAAGGGATTCGGCCTGTCCGCCTCCAGCTCCGCCGCCCATTCCCGACGCATCCTGTCTTGTTCCGGGGTCGACGGGTTCGCTTCCACCCTCGCCATGATCTCGCTTGATGGGACCGACCACCGGCGCGGACGGGCCATCCGCTGCGCCAGGTCGGCTTCGAGCCCGCTCGCGCTGTTCTTCGCCAATCGCGTGAGCACGTCGCGCACCTCGGCCTCCATCGAGCGGGAGTTCTGTCGGGCACGCTCCTTCAGCGCGTCGACGACATCGTCGCTGAGATTCCGGATGGTCACGGTCGCCATATCCCGCCTCCTGACAGCAGAATGCTAGCAGGAAGATCTCTCTCGCATCACCCCTCGCGCCGACGCTCCAGCTCGGTGAACACCACGCCGCTTTCGTAGGCGACCGTCTGCACGGCATCGAACCTCTCGGGGCGATACGGGCGCTCACCGAACAGGGGAATGCCCGAGCCGAACAGCAAGGGCTGTCGTTTGAGGACGAGTCGGTCGATCTCGTCGGCGAGTGTCGCCGCCAGGGCGCCCCCGCCGCAGAGCCAGATGGCGGCGCCATCTTCCTGTTTCAGTCGCCGCACGACGTCGATCGGATCCTCGGCCGTGACGACGAGGCTCTCGCCCTCGGCCGTCTTCGAACGACTGAAGACGATCTGTCGCAGGTGACGGTAGGGGCTGGAGACCCCGCCGACGGCGTAGGTGTTCCACCCCATCAGCACCGTGTCGAAGACGTCGAGGTTCTGTGCGATCCCGAGCGCTGCGGCCGCGGCGGTCGGGAGGGTGTCGGCGAAGCGCCGATTGATGCCGTCCATGTGGTCGCCCTCGACGAGGAACGCGTCGAACTCGCCGTTCGGGCCGGCGATGTAGCCGTCGAGGGTGACGGCGGCGTAGTACACGAGTTCTCGCATGATGCTCCAATCACTACACTTGTCGCAGTTACAGTACAACAGGCGTAGTGATTGCGCTAGTCTTCTTCCCATGGTCAAGAACGACTCCCGGCGGCGGGCGATCGCGGATGCGGGACTCACGGTGCTCGCACGGGAAGGGTCGAGAGGTCTCACGCACCGCGCGGTCGACGTCGCCGCGCGGGTTCCGACCGGCACCACATCGAACTACTTCCGCAGTCGGAACGCCCTGATCGAGGGACTCGTCGAGCGAATCGGAGAGCGACTCGCTCCTACGACCGAGGATCTCGAGCGCCGCGCGAACGTGCCACCCGGCCCCGCGCTGTTCGCCGACTACATCCGCGACATCGTGCGAAGGCTGACCGAGGATCGAGACGTGACGCTCGCCCTGTTCGAGCTGCGACTCGAAGGCGGCCGACGCCCCGAGGTCGCCGCCGTGCTGGGCGCCTGGCAACGTGCCGGCTTCGACGGCGACATCGCCTTCAACACCTCGGCAGGGCTCCCGGGCGGACGGCGCGAGATCGCGCTTTTCCACTACGCGATCGACGGACTGCTGCTCGACCGGCTCACCACTCCGATCGATCCGGACACCTCGACGGACGAGGTGATCGACGACCTCGTCGCCGGCCTCCTCCGTTGACGCGGTGAGGTGTTCCCTCGGGGCCGCGCTGCTCGTACACTGAGGCAACGCACGCTCTCGACGATCGGAGACCGCTGTGTCTGCGCCGTGGCAGGTATCCCGCGAGTCCCTCCCCCCGACATCGCGACTGCTCATCGAGCGTGCGCACGAAGAGCTGCTCGCCGGCAATCTCGACGACCGGCGCCTGCAAGAGGTGCGCCCCCTCGTCCGCGAGTCGTGGGAGAGGTCGTGGCGCGGTCGGGTCGGACCCGAAGGCGCTCCTCCGCTCGAACTGGTCAGCGACGAGCTCGAGGCCTACCGCCTCGCCCACCCTCTCGCCTCGGTGATGGACATGATCCGTGCGCTGCTGCTGCCCGGCGAGGCGGAGGACACCGGAGTGATCATCGCCGTCGGCGACCAGGCCGGACGCCTGCTCTGGATCGAGGGGGATGATCAGCTGCGCTCGCTCACCGACGGCATGGGCTTCGTCGCCGGTGCGAACTGGTCGGAGGATGCCGTCGGCACGAGCGCCCCCGGAACCGCGCTCGCCCTCGGCCAGTCGGTGCAGATCCGCGGCGCGGAGCACTACAACCGCCTCGTGCATCCGTGGTCATGCACGGCTGCACCCGTCCGCGACCCCGAGACGCAGCGTGTGCTCGGAGTCATCGACATCACCGGAGGCCCCGAGGTGGTCTCGCTGCAGGCGCGACTGCTGGTCGATGCGACGGCCCGCGCGGTCGAGTCGGAGTTGATGGTGGCTCGTCTGCGCCGACGGAGCGAGGAGTCCCGGCCGCGAACCAGCGTGACGAAGGGACGCATGCCGGCGACCGCGCGCGCGACGCTGCATGTGCTCGGCCGGGATCGAGCCCGCCTGGAGACCGAGTCCGCACACGACGAGTCCATGATCGAGCTCAGCGCACGCCACGCGGCGATCCTGCTGATGCTGGCCGTGCACCGCCAGGGTCTCTCGGCCGAGCGCCTCTGCGAGCTCGTCTACGGCCCGGGCGTCTCGCCCGACACGCTCCGCCCGGAGATGGTTCGCCTGCGCAAGGTGCTCGAGCGCACGGCCCCCGATCTGGTGCCCGAGTCGCGCCCGTACCGCCTTCCCGTCGCCCTCGATACCGACGCACATGACGTGCTGTCACTGCTCGATCGCGGCGCGCACCGGGTGGCGCTCACCGCCTATCGGGGTCCGGTGCTCCCCGAGTCGACCTCGCCCGGCGTCGAGGAGTTCCGGGAGTCGGTGAGGGGAGCGCTCCGCGAAGCGATGCTGTCCGAGGCGAGTCTCGACGTGCTGCTCTCCTACGCAGAGATCCCCGAGGGGCAGGGAGATGCCGAGGCACTCCGTCTCGCGCTGGAGATGCTCCCCGCCCGGTCGCCGAAGCGCGCAGGGCTCGTCGCGAGGATCGAGCGCCTCGAGGCCTGACCGCGGCCTGCAACCGGGCGCAACGTTGCGCATCGGGGCGCAACCCCGGGCGACCTACCTTCGGAGAAGAGCCGCTGCACCGACGCGCGGCCCCGTCGAAGGAGACCCCATGAGCATCGTCGAAGAAGACGTGTCCCTCGCCTACGCGGCCCCGGGCCAGCCGGGCGCCCTCGCGAACTACCGGCCGCGCTACGGCCACTACATCGGCGGCGAGTTCGTCGAGCCCGTGAAGGGCCAGTATTTCGAGAACGTCAGCCCCGTGAACGGCAAGGTCTTCACCGAGGTCGGTCGCGGCACGAGCGAAGACATCGACCGGGCCGTCGAGGTCGCGTGGCAGGCGTTCGCGACCTGGGGCAAGACCAGTCCTGCCGAGCGATCCGTGATCCTCAACAAGATCGCCGACCGGATCGAACAGCACCTCGAGGAGATCGCGGTCGCCGAGACCTGGGAGAACGGCAAGCCGGTGCGCGAGACCCTCGCCGCCGACATCCCGCTCGCCGTCGACCACTTCCGCTACTTCGCCGGCGTCCTGCGGGCGCAGGAAGGCGGCATCAGCCAGCTCGACGAGAACACCGTCGCGTACCACTTCCATGAACCGCTGGGTGTGGTCGGGCAGATCATCCCCTGGAATTTCCCGATCCTGATGGCGGTCTGGAAGCTGGCGCCCGCGCTCGCCGCGGGCAACTGCGTCGTGATCAAGCCCGCCGAGCAGACACCGGCATCCCTGTTGTTCCTGTTCGAGATCATCGGCGACCTGCTGCCGGCCGGCGTCGTGAACATCGTGAACGGGTTCGGTATCGAGGCGGGCGCTCCGCTCGCGCAGCACAAGCGCATCCGCAAGGTCGCCTTCACGGGCGAGACCACGACCGGTCGCCTCATCATGCAGTACGCCTCGCAGAACCTGATCCCGGTGACGCTGGAACTCGGAGGCAAGAGCCCCAACGTGTTCTTCGAAGACGTCGCGCGTTCGACCAGCGATCCGTTCTACGACAAGGCGCTCGAGGGCTTCACGATGTTCGCGCTGAATCAGGGCGAGGTCTGCACCTGCCCCTCGCGCGCACTCATCCAGCGGTCGATCTACGACGGCTTCCTCGCCGACGGGCTGGAACGGGTCGCGAAGGTCGTGCAGGGCAATCCGTTGGATCCGGCGACGATGATCGGCGCGCAGTCGTCGAACGATCAGCTCGAGAAGATCCTCAGCTACATCGACATCGGCAAGCAGGGCGGTGCGCGACTGCTCACCGGTGGCGAGCGGGTCGATCTCGGCGGCGATCTGAGCGAGGGCTTCTACGTCGCGCCGACCGTGTTCGAGGGCACCAATGACATGCGCATCTTCCAGGAGGAGATCTTCGGGCCCGTGCTGTCGGTCACCTCGTTCGACGGCTTCGACGACGCGATCTCGATCGCGAACGACACCCTCTACGGACTCGGTGCCGGTGTGTGGAGCCGCAGCGGGGACACGGCTTATCGTGCAGGGCGGGCGATCGAGGCCGGACGCGTCTGGACGAACACGTATCACCAGTACCCGGCGCATGCGGCGTTCGGCGGGTACAAGCAGTCGGGCGTCGGGCGCGAGAACCACAAGATGATGCTCGACCACTACCAGCAGACGAAGAACCTCCTCGTCTCGTACGCGGAAGGGCCGATGGGCTTCTTCTGAGCTCGATCCCCGGGCGGGCGCTGCTCCCTCAGCATCCGCCCGGCTCCCTCCCCGGAAGGCGGCAGTCATGGTCAGCATCGGCACCTATCAGCGCGTGGACGTGACGGAGGCGGCGGCCGCACTCGTGCGTGAGCTGACCGCACAGCACGGGCCGCTCATGTTCCACCAGTCCGGCGGCTGCTGCGACGGCTCTTCACCCATGTGCTATCCGATCGGGATGTTCATCACGGGGCCGGGCGACGTGCTGCTCGGTGCCCTCGACGTCGGGCTGCCGCAGACGGTGGAGGTGTTCATGTCGGAGTCGCAGTTCGAGTACTGGAAGTACACGCACCTGACCATCGACGTGGTGCCGGGGCGCGGTGCGGGTTTCTCGGTCGAAGGCCCGACCGGGATGCGATTCCTGATCCGGTCCCGGATGCTGAACGATGCGGAGCTGGAGTACTTCGGCTTGTCGACGCGAGCGGTGTGAACGGCGCGACGGAGGCTTCTGGTTACGATGAGCCGATGTGGTGGACGGACGAGCAGTGGTCGGAGCTCATCGATCCCGCGCGGTGTGGCATGTGCGGCGACGCTCACCTGGAGGAGAACGAACACAGCATCCTGGTGGGTTCCACCGAGGCCACGTACTTTCGTCTCGTGCGAAATCAAGCTCACGCCGGTTATTCCGTGGTGATTCTTCGTGAACACGTCACCGACCTCGATCGGCTCGATGCGCTCCAGCTCAATGCTTTCTGGCACGACGTGCAGCGCGCGGGGAAGGCGGTCGGCGCGGCGTTCACGCCCCGAAAGATCGACTACCTCGTGATGGGGCATCGCGCACCGCACCTGCACTGCCATGTGTTCCCGCAGCATCGAGACGATGACCCGCTTCGGAATGTGGATATCGCGGAGGGGCCTGTGTACCTGTCGGCGTCCGAATTGGATGGTTCCGTCGCCGCTCTTCGCGAGACGTGGCGGGACTTCGCCTGACCCCGCCCGGTGCTCAGCGCGGCAGCCGCGGCACGGCATCGACCAGAGCCCGCGTGTACGGGTCCTGCGGTTTGTGCAGCACGGCCGGGGTGGCCCCCTGCTCGACCACGCGGCCGTTCTGCAGCACGAGCGTGCGATCACAGGCCGAGGCGATCGCGGTCAGGTCGTGCGACACCATCACGAGCGACAGGCCGTTCTCGCGGCGAAGCCGGTCGAGCAGCTCGAGCACCTGCACGCGCGTCGTCACGTCGAGGGCGCTGACGGGTTCGTCGGCGAGCAGCACCCGGGGGCGTGAGACCACGGCGCGCGCGATCGCGATGCGCTGGCGCTGCCCACCGGAGAACTCGTGCGGATAGCGGCGCGCGGTATCGGCGGGAAGTCCGACGGAGTCGAGCGCCTCGGCGATGCGGCGTTGTGCATCGGCGCCGGATGCCAGACCCAGCGAACGGAGCGGTTCGCCGATGATCCGGTCGATGCGTTGGCGCGGGTCGAGAGACGAGTACGGGTCCTGGAACACCGGCTGCACGCTCGCGCGGAAGCGACGCATCTGCGCCCGGTCGCGCAGTGCGAGCGGGGCATCCTCGAACAGCACCTGTCCATCGCGCGGGGCGGCGAGTCCGAGCAGCAGTCGCAGGATCGTCGACTTGCCCGCACCCGATTCGCCGACCAGGCCGAGGGAGTCGCCTTCGTCGATGCGCAGCGACACGTCGTCGAGCACGCGGCGGGACCCGTAGGCGAAGCCGGCACCACGCAGTTCGAGCAGGCTCATGCGCCGACCTCCCCGGCGTCGAGGAAGGCGTCGAGTGCACGGGCGCTGTCGACCAGCATCCTCGTGTACGGCTCGGCGGGCTCCTGCAGCACCTGCGCGACCGTGCCTGCTTCGACCACGAGTCCGTCGCGCAGCACGACGATGCGATCGACCATGCGCGAGACGACGGCCAGATCGTGGCTGATGAACAGCAGCGCCATGCCTCGTTCGTCGACCAGGCGTTCCATCAGCGCGAGCACGCCGTCCTGCACGGTCACGTCCAGTGCAGTCGTCGGTTCGTCGGCGATGAGCAGTTGCGGGCGAGCCGCGAGGGCGACGGCGATCGCCACCCGCTGACGCTGGCCACCCGAGAGCTCATGCGGGTAGGCGCGTGCGATGCGGGCGTCGGACAACGCGACCTCGTCGAGGGCAGCCGCTACCGCAGAACGCAGTTCCGCGCCGCGCAGCCCGAGGTGGCGACGCAGCGGTTCGGCGATCTGGCGACCGACCTTCATCAGCGGATCGAGCGCGGTGAGGGGCTCCTGGAACACGATCTGCGCGACGGGTCCGCGCAGGGGGCGCAGATCGGCGTCTCGAGCGTCGATCACCTGGTGGCCGTCGAGCAGCACCGAGCCCGACGCGCTGAGGGCATCCGGTAGCAGCCCGGTCACGGCCAGGGACGTCAGCGATTTGCCCGAGCCGGACTCACCGATCAGGCCCAGGCGCTCACCGGGCGCGAGGGAGAAGGCGACATCGCGCACGAGGGTGCCCGCGCCGGAGCGGACGGTGAGGCCGGAGACGTCGAGGATGCTCATCGGCTCCTCCTGCGGGTCGGGTCAGCCAGGTCACGCAGACCGTCGGCGAGGAAGTTCACGCCGAGCACGAGCGCGATGATCGCGACACCGGGAGCGATGGCGCCGACGGGGGCGGTGAGCACGGTGCCCTGCGCCTCCTGCAGCATCCGCCCCCAGGAGGCGTTGGGCGGCGGTGCCCCCAACCCGAGGTACGACAGGCTCGCCTCGGCCAGCACGGCTGCGCCGAACTGCAGCGCCAGGTTCACGGCGAGCGTGGGTGCGATGTTCGGCAGCACATGCTGGAACACGATTCCGAGCACACCGGTGCCGCTCGTGCGCGCGGCGGTGATGTACTGCTCCTGCAGCACGCGACGCGCGAGGATGCGCGTGAGACGGGCGACGACCGCCGACATCGCGAGTCCGATCGCGAGCACCGCCGACCACAGCGACGCTCCCTGTACGGCGACGACCAGCATCGCGAGCAGGAGGACGGGGAACGCGATCACGACATCCAGTCCGGCGGAGAGGGTGTCGTCGACCCAGGGGCGCGCGAATGCGGCGAGAAGCCCGACGACGGTGCCGAGGATCGCCGCGATCGCGACGGCGCAGGTGCCGACGATGAGGGCGATACGTGCGCCCCACATCAGCTGCGAGAACAGGTCGCGTCCGAGTCGGTCGGTGCCGAGCAGGTGCAGGGTGCTGGGCCCCTCGAGACGGCCGCCGCTGGTGTCGGCCAGCGGATAGGGGAGCCAGAACAGGGAGACCAGGGCGATCAGCACGATGATGCCGGTGAGGACGATCCCGATCAGCAGGGTCGCCTTCGGCCGCCGGCGCACGGGCACGGACGCGGTGATCAGCTGTTCGGCGACGCGGCTCATCGGTTCCCCGAGACGCTCGTGCGCAGGCGCGGGTCGATCAGGCGCTGCACGATGTCGGCGGCGAACCCGACCAGCAGCACGAACAGGGTGCTGACGACGAGGACGCCCTGGATGACCTGGAAGTCATGCTGTTCGATGGCCGACAGCAGCAGGCTGCCGAGTCCCGGAAGCGTGAAGACGCTCTCGACGACCACCGCGCCGAGAAGCGTCGTCGACAGTTCGATGCCGAGCACCGCGACGACGGGCACCGCGCCGTTGCGCACCCCATGCCGGAGCAGAGCCTCACCCATGCCGGAACCACCGGCGCGGGCGGTGCGCAGATAGTCGCTGCCGAGCACGTCGAGCGTCGCCGAGCGCACGTATCGGCTCAGGGAGGCGCTCATGACGATCACGATGGTGAGGATGGGCAGCGCGAGCGAGCGCAGTGCATCCGTCGGATCTTCCCAGTCCTTGCGGGGGAATCCGCCGGACGGCAGAGCACCGAGGCCGAGCGCGAACACCCAGACGAGCACCACGCCGACCCAGAACACGGGGACCGCGACACCGAGCTGCGCGAAGCCCGAGAGGGCGATGCCGTACCAGCGGTCGGATTTCACGGCGGCGGTGATGCCGATGACGAGGGAGACGAGCAGCGCGATCGTGAAGGCGATGAGGGTGAGCGGAAGCGTCACGGCGAGACGGTCGGCGATGTCGGGCCCGACAGGGCGCGAGCTCAGGAACGATTCACCCAGATCGAAGCGGAGCACCTGGCTCGCCCACGTCGTGAACTGCTGCAGCAGCGGCTGGTCGGAGCCGACCTGAGCGCGCGCGGCATCGATCTGCTCCGGGGTGGCGTTCACCGAGAGCAGGGCGTTGGCCGGGTCGCCGGGAAGCAGGCGCAGCAGAACGAAGATCGCGACCATCGCGACGACGAGCGATACCGCGAGGAACGCGAGGCGGCGCAGGAGGTAGGCGAGCATGGCTTCTCAGGATGACGTGGGGGATGCCGACGCGCGGCATCCCCCACGAACGTCAGGACTTGACGATGTCGTAGGCGAAGAACTGCGAGTTCAGGCCGTTGACCGGGTACCCGCTGAGATCGCTGGAGGCGACCACGATCTGCGGGTACAGGTACAACCATACGCTCGCGGCATCCGCGGCGATCTTCTCGTTGACCTGCTTCAGCAGGGCCGTCTGCTCGTCGGTCGTTGCGGCCTGCTCGGCCTGGGCGACCCACTGCTGCACGTCGGTGTCGTTGTAGCCCCAGTAGAAGTCGGGGTTGCCGTACCAGACCACGTCGCGGTCGTTCACGTGCTCCTGCAGAGTGGCCTCGAAGTCCTGCTCCTTGAACACCTTCGTGTACCACTCGTCGGCGCTGATCGTGTTGATCTCGACCGTGATGCCGACCTGGGCGAGCTGCGACTGCAGGAACTCCGCCACGGCGGGGTGCGGGTCGTAGCTCGGGGTGTCGAGCGTGAACGTGAAGCCGTCGGCGTAGCCGGCCTGCGCGAGCAGATCCTTCGAGAGCTCGACGTCGTAGGGATTCACGGAGGTGAGGTCCTCGTACCAGGGGTCGGTCGGCGGCACCATCGACCCGATCAGCGTGCCGTAGTCGCCCCAGATCGACTCGAGGAGCTTCTTCGTGTCGATCGCGGAATAGACCGCCTTGCGCACGAGCGTGTTGTCGAAGGGGGCGACGCGGTCGTTGAAGGCGAGCAGCTCCTTCGTGGTCGAGGTGCCCTCGCTCACGACGTAGTCGTCGGAGTCGAACTGCGTGAGCGAGTCGGGGTTCTGCACACTGGTGATGACGTCGATCTCACCCGTGAGGAGTGCGTTGTTCTCCGCCGTCGCGTCGGTGAAGTACGTGTAGACGACCTCGCCGTTCTTGGCAGGCTCGCCCCAGTAGTCGTCCCAGCGCTGGAGGGTGAGGGTCGAGCCCTTCTTCCACTCGTCCAGCGTGTACGGGCCGGTGCCGTCTTCGGACGACGTGATGTCGCCGGCCTCGTCGTTCACGATCCAGACGTAGCTGAGGTTGTACAGGAACGAGATCGAGCGCTCCGACAGCGTGAACACGACCGTCTTGTCATCGGGGGTGGCGATGTCGGCGATGGTCTTGAAGCTCGACTTGCGGGCGGACACGGAGTCTTCGGCGGTGACGGCCTCGATGCTCGACTTCACGTCGGCGGAGGTGAGCGGGTCGCCCGAGTGGAAGGTCACGTCGTCGCGCAGCGTGATCGTGTAGGTCAGGCCGTCGTCGGACACCTCGGCGTCTTCGGCGAGGAGCGGTTCGACCTCGCCGTCGTCCGTGAGCCGGTACAGGCCCTCGTAGACGTTGCCGGTCAGCGCCTCGGTCACACCCTGGCCGCCGCCCTGCGTGTTGCTGAGGTTGGTGGGCTCGTACAGCGACCCGATGAGGATCGTGGCGTCTTCGCTCGCGGTGGCGTCGTTGCTCGTGCCCGACGCGCAGCCGGCCACGAGGGCGAGCGTGGCGACGGCGCCGAGCGCGCCGAGGATGCGGGTTCTTCTCATGAGTACTCCAGGGTGAGCGAGTGCGGCGTCAGGCCGCGTAGATGTCGAAGCCGTCGCGGAACACGACGTTCTTCTCGCCTGCTCGGATAGGCAGGGGGAAGCGGTTGGATGCCGGCGGCAGCGGGCAGTTGTACTGGGCGCTGAATCCGCACGGCGGCACGAAGGCGCGGTTGAAGTCGAGGACGACGGAGCCCTCGTCGTCGCGCAGCTGCACGAACAGGAAGCGACCGGATCCGTAGGTCTCCGAGCCGTTCGTCTCGTCGCCGAACACGAGCAGCAGCGTGCCGCCGTCGTCGAACGCGGCGAGGGTGTACTCGTGGCCGTCGAGCTCGAGGCGGATGTCGCCGGGGACGACCAGGTCGCGCGTGCCGCCGTTGTCGCGGATGTGCTCGAACGACACGCGTCGATCACCGGAGACCGGGGTGAAGTGTCCCTCGAGCACCCACGCCGGGTCGTAATCGTAGGTGTCGATGCGGTCGAAGGCGCGGATGGCGGGGGCGTCGGCATCCCAGACGCGCAGCCCGTGCTCCGCCTGACCCGTCTCGATGTTCGTGCGCTCGATCGGCGTCACGGTCACTGTGCCGGCCGCGGCGCGCTGTTCGGCATCGACATCGGGGCGCTCACCGGTCCAGCGGGTCTCGATCAGGGCGAGGTTGCCGGTCGGCGACGTGACGGCGGCGCGGCGCTCGGCCTGCCAGTGGGTGTGTTCTTCGCGTTCAGACATCGCTTTCAATTCTCTTGCATGCAGAAGGGGGCGGGGTCGGGTTCGTCACCCGGGGTCACACAGGCGGTGCTCAGTCGCTCGCGCCGTCGAGCATCGCCCTCGACGCGCGCGTCTGCGCGCGCAGAGCTGCGGCCAGAGCGGAGACGGCGGGCAGGCGCAGCGACTCGGGACGAGCGACCAGGTAGTAGGGGAGCTTCTCGGCGAACACCGAGGGCAGCAGCCGCACGAGGTCGTGGTGGCGGTCTGCCGCGAAACAGGGGAGGAGGCCGATGCCGGCGCCTGCTCGCGTGGCCTCGACATGCACGAAGACGTTGGTGGAGGTCAGGCCGTCCTGCATGCGCGGCACGAGTCGGCGAGGCAGGTCGAGGGCATCGACCTGCAGCATCGAATCGACGAAGTACACCAGCTGGTGCTGCTCCAACTCGGCAGCGGTGCTCGGCGTTCCGACCCGATCGAGGTAGTCGCGGGACGCGTACATTCCCAGCGTGTAGGTGCCGAGCTTCACGGCGTGCGCACGACGCGTCTGCGGCACCCCCACCACGACCTCGAGATCGAGACCGGCGCGATGCTCGGCGGCGCGCCGGGTCGCCGCGACGATCTCGACCGTGAGTCGCGGATGGTCCCTGCGCAGCGCGGCGACCGCGGGGGCCGCGATGTAGGCGCTGAACCCGTCTGTCGCCGACATGCGGACGACGCCGGAGATCGGATCCGGCGGTTCGGTGCCGCCGTCGAGCTGCGACAGCGCCGCTTCGATCCGGCCTCCCGTCTCTGCGGCGGACCGGCCGAGGTCGGTCAACTCCCACCCCGTCGCCGACTGTGCGACCACGCGTCCGCCGAGCACGTCCTCGAGGGCGGCGATACGGCGGGCGACGGTCGTGTGATCGAGTCCCAGATGCGCGGCGGCACTCGTGTAGCGTCCGGTGCGCGCGACCGCGAGGAGCACGAGAAGGTCGTCGGCGCGAGGCCGCTTGACAGCATCCATTCTGCAATTATGCACAGTCGATGTGCAGCACTGGGCGTTGTTGCAGAGACCGCCGTGCTCGACACTGGGACGCGGGTGTCACCGGCGACACCCGAAGGAGACAGACATGACATCCTCAGTGAGCGCGGCCCCCACCGCCCCCTCCGCCCCGAACTCGAAGCTGAAGCGGGTCGTCGCGGCCTCCATGGCCGGCACGGTCGTGGAGTGGTACGAGTTCTTCCTCTACGCCACCGCGGCCAGCCTGGTGTTCGGCACCTACTTCTTCCCCGCAACCGGTTCTCCCCTCGACGGGATCATCGCGGCCTTCGTCACCTACGCGATCGGATTCATCGCGCGTCCGCTCGGCGGCATCGTCTTCAGGCAGATCGGCGACCGGTTCGGCCGCAAGCCCACCCTGCAGGCGACGATCATCATCGTCGGCGCAGCGACGTTCCTGATGGGGTGCCTCCCCGGGTTCCAGAGCATCGGCTACTGGGCGCCCGCCCTGCTGGTGGCGCTGCGCTTCCTCCAGGGCTTCGCCGTGGGCGGGGAGTGGGGCGGCGCCGTGCTGCTGGTCGCCGAGCAGAGCCCCGACCGCTCGCGTTCGTTCTGGTCGAGCTGGCCCCAGGCCGCCGTGCCCGTGGGGAACCTGCTCGCCACCCTCGTGCTGCTCGTGAGCTCATGGGTGATGAGCTCGGCCGCCTTCCTCGAATGGGGCTGGCGCATCGCCTTCTGGTTGTCGGCGGTGATCGTGCTGGTCGGCTTCTACATCCGCCGTCACGTCGAAGAGGCGCCGATCTTCCTCGAGGCCAAGGCGCAGGTCGAGGCGGAGAAGGCCACGTCGTACGGTGTCGTCGAGGTGCTGCGCCGCTATCCGAAGGGCATCCTGCAGGCGATGGGCATCCGCTTCGCCGAGAACATCGTCTACTACATCGTCGTCAGCTTCACGATCGTCTACCTGAAGACGGTGCACGAATACGACACGAGTCAGTTGCTGCTCGCGTTGCTCATCGCGCACGTCGTGCACTTCGCGATCATCCCGCAGCTGGGGCGTCTCGCCGACCGGTGGGGGCGTAAGCCCGTCTACCTCACCGGCGCGATCCTCAGCGCGACCTGGGCGTTCTTCGCCTTCCCGATGTTCGACACCCTCAACCCGGTCCTCATCGTGCTGGCCGTGACCATCGGGCTCTGCTTCCACGCCTTCATGTACGCCCCGCAGCCGGCGGTGATGGCGGAACTGTTCCCCACGCGGATGCGGTACTCGGGCGTCTCCCTCGGCTCCCAGGTCACCGCGATCCTCGCCGGCTCGCTCGCCCCGATTCTCGCGATCCAGTGGTTGCGCGACTTCGGATCCTGGTTGCCGATCGCGATCTACATCGTCATCGCCTGCGTCGTGACCGCCATCGCCGTGGTGTCGTTGCGCGAGACGAAGGGCATCTCGCTGCAGGCCATCGATGACGCCGATGCCGCCCGTGCGGCCGCGGCCTGATATGCGAAGGAGTACGACATGACCGATCTGCACGGACGCAGGGCGCTCGTCACGGGTGGGGCGAGCGGCATCGGGGCGGCCTGCGCCCGTGAGCTCGCTTCGGCGGGCGCCCGGGTCACGGTCGCCGATGTCGACCGTGCGTCCGCGGAGGCGCTCGCGGCGGAGATCGGCGGAGAGGCGTGGCACGTTGACCTCTCCGACCTCGGGGCGCTGGCCGATGCCCGCATCGACGTCGACATCCTCGTCAACAATGCGGGAGTGCAGCACGTGAGCCCGATCGAGGACTTCGCGCCGGAGCGGTTCTCCTTCATCCTGCGGCTCATGCTCGAGGCGCCGTTCCTGCTCATCCGGGCCGCCCTCCCCGGAATGTACGACCGGGGCTTCGGGCGGGTGATCAACGTGTCGAGCGTGCACGGCTTGCGCGCCTCCGCCTACAAAGCGGCGTACGTCGCAGCGAAGCACGGCTTGGAGGGGCTGTCGAAGGTGACGGCACTGGAGGGCGGGCCCCGAGGTGTGACGAGCAACTGCATCGACCCGGGCTACGTGCGCACGCCCCTCGTCGAGAAGCAGATCGCCGATCAGGCCCGCGTGCACGGGATCCCCGAGGAAGAGGTCCTCGCGACCGTGATGCTCACCGAGTCCGCCATCAAGAGGCTCGTCGAGCCGAGCGAGGTCGCCTCGCTCGCGCTGTGGCTCGCCGGTGACTCCGCGGGGATGGTCACCGGGGCCAGCTACACGATCGACGGCGGCTGGTCGGCCCGCTGAGGGCGTGCTTCAGCCGTTGAGGCGCTCGGTGAGATGCACGGTCACCTCGTCGCCGTCGCCCTTTCCGATGCGCGTGCGGATGGGGGCGGCGACCGGGAGCTTGTGGGTGCCGTCGCCGAGCGCCATGAAGGCGCCGCGGAAGGGCTCGCCGTCGATGGTGCCCGCGACCTTGACGAGTCCTCGTGTGCCGAAGATGGTCGCGGAGTCGTCCAGCTGCACGCAGGTCCAGGTGTCGCCTTCGCGAACCTTTCCGAGGGTGGCCGTGAATGTGATGTCGAGGGGGCTGCTCATGTGCCTCTCCTTTCGGTCAGACGAACGATCCGACGATCGCTCCGATGATGACGAGCTTGAGGATCCAGTCGAGCAGGTGCACGCCCGCTGCCGGCAGCGCGGTGTTCTCGTGCACGACGCCGCCCATGAGCAGGACGAGAGGGAGTGTGCACAGCGCCAGTCCGAGGAGCGACCCGGAACCGGCGCCGTGCCAGCCGGCTGCGATCATCAGCCCGGCCACGAGGCAGGAGACGATGAGGCTGCGCAGGACCACCGATGCCATCTGTGCGGCGGCGGGGAGGCCGGGTCGAGGAGTGCTCGTCCGAGAGATGAGCGCCGAGACCGGGGGCACGGCGTAGAGCAGAGCGCTCGCGATGAACGATGCCACCGTGGCGAGGACGATTGCCGGAACGATCATGTCGGCCTCCTTTAGTACTTGTTGGTACTCAAAGTATGCCCGACAGGGGAAACTGTCAAGTACTAAACTGAACGACATGACCGCGATGACTCGAACGCCTGGACGTCCGGCCGGTCGCACGGGCGAAGCGCTGCTCGATACCGCCCGTGATGTCTTCCTCGAGTTCGGATACGCGGGGGCATCGATGGACGAGGTCGCCAAGCGCGCCCGCATCTCGAAGGCGTCCCTCTATCGGGAGCATGCGTCGAAGTCGGCGCTGTATGCCGCCGTCGTCCGGCATTGGGCGCTCGCCGGCCGTGATGCCATGAGACCGGCTCTCGAAGCGGTGAGGGCGCATCCCGACCTGAGGGAGGGGCTCGTCGCACTCGGCGAGACGATGCGGGCCGGGATGCTGAGCGCGCCGGTGGTGGCGATGCGTCGACTGGTCATCGCCGAGGCGGCCGCGCATCCGGAGGTCGCGAGGGACTACCTGGCGCAGAGCTGGGACGCGAACATCCGCAATCTCGCAGACGCGATGATCGATCTCTCCGACGCGCACGGCCTGACCGTCGACGACGCCGACGCACTCGCGAGCGAGTTCACTTGGCTGGTCGTGGGCGCACCTTTGAACGCCGGCCTCTTGGGTGTGGAGACAGGTGAGCCACCGGTGGCCAGAGCCGTCGATCTGTTCTTGGCGGGCTACCTCCCTCGCGAGGACCGCGGGTAAGCAAGCGCATTCGCCCGAATGGATGCAACGGGTTGCAACCTCGCCCGGTATACCATTTGGCCATACGCCCAGCAGCGTCAGTCCCCAGCTGACCGTGGGCGGGGCGGCTCAGCCGTCATGCGGAGGGAGAGTGGATCTCTTTTCGATCCCGAGGGGGGATGGGGTGGGAGCTCGGTCCCCAGCCGGCACCCACCCCCACACTCGGCCCTCCGCCTCTCTCCGCCCGTCGGCTCAGCCCGGCTCGTTCCGTCGGCTCGGTTCCGTCGGCCTCTGTTCCGTCGGCCTCCGTTCGGTCGGCTCCGTGGAATGGGTTCAGTACAGTCGGCTGACGATCCAGAAGCCGATGACCGCGATCACGATGACGACCGGCACCCAGGTGCCGCCGCGCTTGAGCCGTCGGCCCTGCGGCGCGACGCCGGGAGGCGGGGTGAGCAGCCCGGCCGGGGGAGCGAACGGCAATGAGGGAGTCGGCGCCGGAGCCGAGGCGAGCGATCCGGTCTCGGCCACGAGCCGCTCATCGCGCCACCGCGTCCATTGATCGAACTTCGTCAGCAGGGCTCCGACGGTGCCGAAGAGCCAGGCCCAGGTGGCGGGATCGAGGCTCGAGACCTTCCGTTGCGTGTAGAGGAACAGCCAGTCGTCGACGATCTCCACGTCGAGCTCGGCGGCGTTGTCGATGAACCTCGCCATGATGTCTGGCGTGAAGAGATAGAGGGCATCGCGTTCGTACCCCTCAGGGCAATAGAGCGTGAAGTGCCGATCGAAGTCGCCCTCGAGGGACAGGCGCTGGCTTCGCTGGAACGATGCCGGCAGGTTCGAGCCGAAGCCGTTGTTGCCCGTGGCGTCGAGCACGATGTTCGGCAGCGGCACGTCGAGCTTCACGGCCACGTATCCCCACCGGTAGGTCGTGGAGTTCTTTCCCGACTGCACCGTGTACTGGTAGTTGCCGAACTCGACGAAGCGCGGGCGGGTGCCGCGGATCAGATCGGTGGACTGCCGTGCGCGGCCGAGATGGAAGATCATGCCGGGCAGGGGTGGGTCGGCGACCTTCGGCTCGTAGGTCATTCCGTTCGCCTGGGCGAAGCTGTGCAGTCGATATCGCCGGGCCTGCGCGTTGCGCACGCCCAACCAGATCATCACTCCCACCGCTGCGAGGAGGAGCACGATCAGCACGAGGGGGATCGCCGCGGCGGCGGGCGAGTCGCCGAAGGACGCCAGACTCAGGGTGACGCCGACGAGGAGCGGGAGCATCACGACCGCGAAGATCGCTGCCGCGACGATGCCGATGACCGTGGACGCCGTCACGCCGCCCGTCGGTCGCGAACGGAGTTCTGCGGCGAAGGCGCGCACCGCAGCGGGATCCACCGCATCGGTGAGCGGGCGCGCGTCGAAGGGCGGCTGCGGGGAGGTCACCGGTTCACCGCATCGGCGTCCCACGTGAGGGCCGCCCCCTCCGGAAGAGGGAGCGCCTCCAGCTGCTCGTCCGCGCAGAGCGCCTCGATCAGGGCAGACGAGCCGGCCACGATCGTCGAGTCGTAGTCGACCTCGCTCACCATCACCCAGGCACGATCCTCGGGCCAGAGGATGCTCGGGCTCTGGCCCGATGGCGGGAATCCGTGCTCCTCGGCGGGGAGATCGCGCCACGGCACGTGCAGCACCCACTCCGGGTCGGCGAATGCGCGCGGCGGAGCGGAGAACAGCACGTGGTCGCGCCCCGGCAGATCGAGCCGAGGCCCCTCCGAGATCTCCCGCGAGAGGATGCCCTCTTGCCAGGTGGGCCGACGGAAGACGTTGTTGAACGGGTCGTGCGCGCTGCGCTCGAGCAGCGCCTGATGGTTCGGATCGTCGGTGAAGGTCAGGAAGGAGCGGGAGGGTGTGACACCGAAGAAGCCCAGCAGCCCCCCTCGCCCCTCCCAGAGCGCGGCGAAGCCCGCATCCGGGGTCTGAGTGTGGTCCACGAGGTGAGCGGCGATGGCCGCCAGAAGGGTCGGATCGAGCTCACCCTCCATCGGGGCGGTGAACTCGCGACCGTCCGGGGCGATCCGCGTGCGCCAGTCGCCGTCGGGCGGGGTGCGCACGATCCGCTGCCATTGCGCGAGCGGATGCAGGACCGTGCCGAACGCCGCGGCGGTCTGCGCCCAGGAGACGGGCTCGTCGACGAACTCGGCCATGAGCGCGCGCTGCTCGGGCTCTGGCATGCGCACCAGCTCGTCAGCCGTCGGGATCGTCCGGCCGGGCAGCGACCGGGCGATCGCCGGATGGAAGATGCGTGCGTACGCAGGGAAACCACGGGGCACCACCCCGTGCATGGTCTCGTAGTCTGCGTCGAGCCGCTCGCGCAGCCACGCTCCCGCCGAGGGATCGGACATCCACTCCATGCCCCCACGCTACCCGGCACATCGCGGCGCGCAGTGTCGGCGGACACCGGGCGTGCAGAGAGCGGCTCTAGGCTGACGGCGTGGAGACCGGGAGAGGGACCGTCGCACCGCGGTCCTCAGCCGCGCCGCGGCCCGCTCTCGCGTGGGAGCTCGCCCGCATTCTGATCGGCATCGCGGTCGTCGGGATCCTCGTGTACGCCTATGCCCTGCGCATCGCCGTCGGAGACGTGAATCCGCTCGACTACTTCGGGTACTTCACGAATCAGACCAGTCTGATCGCGGCGGGCGTCCTGATCAGCACCGGATTCCTCGGTGTGAGCGGCCGACGGTCTCCGTCCTGGCTCACCCTGCTGCGCGGCCTCGTGACCGCGTACCTGATCATCGTCGGCGTGATCTACAACGTGCTCGTCCCGGGCACCGGCTCGGCGCCGCCCTGGGTGAGCGTCGTCCTGCACGTCGTCTTCCCCGTGGTCGTCATGCTCGACTGGCTGCTGGTCGGCGATCACCCGCGCCTGCCGTGGCGCCTGCTGTGGTTGCTGTTGCCGTACCCCGTGATGTGGCTGATCGTGGTGCTCCTGCGTGGCGTGACGGACGGGTGGGTTCCGTACGGTTTCCTGCTCCCGGAGCGGGGCCCGCTGTCGCTGCTGCTCCACATCGTCGTCCTGCTCGCCGCCGTTCTGCTCGCCGGAGTCCTGGTCTGGTCCGCCAGCCGATTCCGCGGCGTGTGGAGCGCCGGTCGTCGCATCGACCGCACCTGATCCGACCCGGTGCTGTGCTGTCCCGGGCCGGGCACTACGGTAGGAACCGCGTCACGCGAGCCGATGGTGGTGGGGGAGAGTCCGAATGCTGAATCAGGCCGAAGCGGTGTCCGGCGAGAGGGTCTTCCGCAGGCACCCGCTCCGCTCGGCCGTCGGGGCGATCATGCTCTCGGTGGTGCTCTCTGCGGCGACGCTCTTCCTTCTCCCGAGGTTCCTGCCCGCCACCATGAAGATCTCGACCCGCGGCGTCGTGGTGCTCGTGGTCGCGATCGCGCTGACCATCGCCGTGTTCGCCGGCTTCTTCTGGTTCCGCAACATCCGGATCGTGGTGCGTCCCCAGGAGGTCGAGATCGGCAAGGCGGGCAGTCGTGAGACGTTCGCACGGGCGACGACCGCCTTCCGCGCGAAGATCACCGAGCACCGCACGAACGGACTCCCCAGCGGCACCACGCGTGCGTTGATCGTTCACAGCGGCGACCGGGAGATCACGATCGAGCTCCCCGGCTATTCGAGGCCGATGTTCAACGAGCTGATGGCGACGCTCAATCCGATCGCGCAGCCGGTGTTCGACGATCCCGTCGCCGCCGCGCGCGCCGGGGCCCAGCTGCCGACGCAGTTCGCGATCGACGGCGGGGGCGAGCGGCGCCTGGCGACGCGGATCACCATCGCCGCTGTCGGGCTGCTCGTCATCGCTATCGCTGTCGGGCTGCTCGTGGCGGTGCCCGGTTTCGTCGAGAGCGAGCTCTCGGCCCTCATCCTGCTCGCCCCGTTCGCGGCGCTCGCCGCCATCGGGTTCGGGATCGGGGCCGTGCAGCGACGACGCCTGGTGCGGTCGATTCCCGCCCACGTCTCCGTCGACGGTCAGGGCATCCGCATCGACGGCGTCGACACCCCCTACTCGCAGCTCACCCGCATCTGGCTGACTCCGCCCGCGTACCCGGTCAAGCGCCTCCGCCTCGAACGCGCCGGCGGCAAGGCCACGACGCACCTGCTCGCTTCCTCGCTCGTGGGCATCACGCCGGACTACGGCGATCTCCTCCTGGCGGTACGTGCCAGGACGGCGCATCTGCCCGGCCTGCTCTCCCTGGATCTCGAGTGACGGCGCCGGAGCAGGGGTCGGTGCCGGTGCAGGAGCCGGCGAGGTTCGCCCCCGAGTACCCGATCCGCACGGAGCGGCTGCTCCTGCGCCCGATCGCCACCGCCGATGCCGTCGCGATGCACGTGTACAAGTCGGATCCGGATGCCGTGCGATACGTGCCGTATCCACCGCTGGAGCTGGCCGACGTCGAACGGCGCATCGCCACCACCTGGTCGAACACGCGGTTCACGAAGGAAGGCGACGCTGTCTCCCTCGCCGTCGAGGAGTGTGCGTCCGGAGCCCTGGTCGGCGACGTGGTGCTGTTCTGGCGCAGCGAGAACGACCGATCCGGCGAGGTCGGATACATCTTCGACCCGCGGGCCACAGGCCGGGGCTACGCGACCGAGGCGGTCGATGCGCTCCTCGCCCTCGGTTTCGACGGCCTGGGCCTGCATCGCATCGTCGCGCGGCTCGATGAGCGCAACACGTCATCCGCACGCGTCGCCGAAAGGCTCGGCTTCCGACGCGAAGCGCGGTTCGTGGAGAGCGAGTGGTTCAAGGACGAGTGGACGACCCTGCTCGTCTACGCCCTCCTCGGCGACGAATGGCGCGAACGCCGTGGGCGGAGGTAGCGGGCGGAGATAGCGGGCGGAGATGACCGGGACGGCGTGCGATCACTGATCGCACGCCGTCCCGAAGCCCTCCCGCTACTGCTTGAGCATCGCGACGGCGAGCTTGTGCGAGTCGTCGATCAGATGGGAGTGGTCGTCGTCTCCGAGATCGATGCGCACCCACTCGAGCGTGCCGGTGAAGCCGTTGCCTGCTGCCGGGTAGTCGGGGGACACGGGGGAGGCCAGGTCGCAGCCGACGTCGACGGTCTCGTCAAAGGTGAACTGGAACGGGATCGTCTTGTGCACGCGCCCTTCGCCGATCTTGTCGTCGCCCGCGTAGAGGGTGACGGTGCCGCCCTTGGCGAGTCCGCCGCCGTCATAGGCGAAGTGCGCCCGCAGCTCCTGCTCGCCGGCAGGGATCGGATCGTCGGAGCGAATGATGTCGACGTCGATTCCGAGCAGGTTGTAGGCGAACGCGAGGCGTCCGTCCTTCGTGTAGAACGACCAGCCGCCGTACGCCCCTCCCTGCGCGATGAGCACGCCGTCGACTCCGGATTCGGGCACCGCCACGCGGGCGGTCACGGTCCACGACTTGTTCTTGATGTTGATGGTGGTGTTCTCGCTGAGGCGCTTCATGCCCGGGTAGAACTTCTGGGTGTCGCTCATCGAGAGCACCGGCCGACCGGCGAGGTCGGGGTTGAACCGCTCGGCAGTGCGGATGTCGAGGGGAAGCACGTTGAAGCGCGCTGCCTGGATGAGGAAGAGCTGCTGCAGGTGGGCGAGCCGCTCCGGTTCCTGGTCGGCGAGGTCGTGGGACTGGGTCCAGTCCTCGTCGACGTTGTAGAGCTCCCATCGGTCGTCATCGAGTCCGTGGTCCGATCCGAGCCACGGATCCTTGTGCTTCGCGACCGCCGTCCACCCCTTGTGATAGATCGCGCGGTTGCCGACCATCTCGAAGTACTGCGTGATGTGGCGCTCCTCGGCCTCCGCGTCCGCGAATGTGTAGTTCATCGGGGTCCCCTCGTAGGGGCGCTGCGTCACACCGTTCACGCTCGTCGGTTCGGGGATGCCCGCGGCTTCGAGCACCGTCGGGGCGACATCGATCACGTGCGAGAACTGGTTGCGGATGCCGCCCTTCTCCACGCCTCCATTCGGCCAGCTGACGATCGTGCCGTTGCGGGTGCCGCCCCAGTGGCTGGCGACCTGCTTGGTCCACTGATACGGGGTGTCCATGGCGTGGGCCCAGCCCACCGCGTAGTGGTTGTACGAGCTCGGGGTGCCGATGTCGTCGATGTGGTCGGCCACATACTGCTCGGTCTCGACATCGTTCATGTGGTTGATCGTGAAGCCCTCGTTGGTCGTGCCGTGCATCGACCCCTCGGCGCTCGCGCCGTTGTCGCCGATGATCACGTAGACGAGGGTGTCGTCGAGGATGCCGAGCTCTTCATAGGCGTCGAGCAGGCGACCGACGTGATGGTCGGCGTAGGCGAGGAAGCCGGCGTACACCTCCATCTGTCGGGCCAGGGCGGGCTTGATCAGGTCGCTCATCTCGTCCCATGCGGGGATGCCGGGGCTGCGGTCGGTGAGCACGGCGTCGGCCGGGATGACACCGAGCTCGAGCTGGCGGGCGAAGGTCTCCTTGCGGATCTCGTCCCATCCCTGATCGAACTGCCCCTTGTACTTGTCGGCCCACTCGGCGGGCACATGGTGCGGGGCGTGCGTCGCGCCCGGGGCGAAGTAGGTGAACGACGGCACATCGGGGGCCAGCATCTTCTGCTCGCGCGTCCAGCCGATCGCCTTGTCGGTCATGTCGCCCATGAAGTGATAGCCCTGCTCGGGTGTGCCCCACGGCTCGACGGGCGTGGTGTTCTCGTAGATCGCCGGATACCACTGGTTGGTCTCGCCGCCGATGAAGCCGTAGAAGTACTCGAAGCCGTTGCCCGGGGTGGGCCAGCCGTCGAACGGTCCGATCGCGCTCGCCTGCCACACCGGCACCTCGTGGCACTTGCCGAACTGGGCGGTGTTGTAGCCGTTGAGCTTGAGGGTCTCGGCCAGCGGCGCGCAGCTGTTGGGGCGCAGGGAGTTGTAGCCGGGGGCCGATGTCGCGATCTCGGTGATGCCGCCCATGCCGACGGTGTGGTGATTGCGTCCGCTGAGCAGAGCGGCACGGGTCGGCGAGCACAGGGCCGTGGTGTGGAAGCGGGTGTACTTGAGCCCTGCGGCGGCCACACGCTCGAAGTTCGGGGTGTGGATCGGACCGCCGAAGGCACTGGACGCGCCGAAGCCGACGTCGTCGATGAGCACCACGAGGACGTTCGGGGCATCTTTCGGCGGGCGCACGGGCGTGATCGGCGGGAAGGACGTGTCCGGGTCGGTCGCGTCGTAGGTGACCGTGCCCGTGTAGGCCAGATCGGGGATCGGAAGACTGGAACGCTGGGGTTCGGACATACTGACTCCTACGGCTCTCGGCGAGCAGAGCAGCCCGCTTCGCGCTCAGCCTAAGCAGGCGGGTCCAGGGTGTCACCACCCGCGACGGGTGACTTTGCGGGTGAGTTTCGACGGGCATAATCAAGGGTGTGACTGCGACTGCAACCCTTCCCTCCCTCGACGGCCGCCGATTCCGGATGGTGTCGTCCACGACCTCTGCGGTCGACCCGGAAGCCCCGAGCATCTTCGAGTACTTCGAACGTGACGGCGCCATCTGGGGCGGGTACGAGGGCGACACGGTCACCTTCGGCAAGTTCGTCGGCACCCGCATGGGTGACACGATCTGGGTGTCGTTCGTGCACGTGCTCAAGGCCGACGGCACGGTCGTCACCGGCGATGGTGAGAGCGAGCTGGAGCTGACCGACGACGGTGGCATCCGTCTCGTGGAGCACTACGAGATGCACGGACTCCCGCAGCTCAGCGTGTGCGAGGAGATCTCCGCCTGAGGCCTGCGCCTGAGTGACGGCGCCTCAGCGCGGCGGGAGGGCGTCGCGACCGGGAGAGGCGGGCGTCCACCGCGTCATCCCGAGCGGGATCTCGGTGTCGCGCTTCGGCAGGTCCGCCGGCAGCAGGTAGGGGCGGCGGATCACCTCGTCGAGCACGACGACGCTCACGACCGTGCGCACCTCGGGCAGCTGGGCGATCACGCCGGTGGAGAACTCGTGCACGCCGCTGACGTCGACGGCGCGGATGAGCAGCATGGCGTCGTGCTCGCCGGTGGTGATGGCGCACCACTCGACGTCGGGCATCTCCAGCACGCGTTCGCGGAACGACGCCCAGGCCTGCGGCATCACCGTGACGAACACGAGCGCGCCGATGGAGAGCCCCGCCTTCGCCTGATCGACGCGGGCGCTGAAGCCCGTGATGACCCCGTCGTGCACGAGCGACTCGACCCGCGTGTACGCATTCGCGCGGGAGATCCCGACCTTGTCGGCGAGTGCCGCGATCGAGACACGACCGTTATCACGCAGGACTTCGAGGATTCTGTACGCCGTCTCGTCCAAAGGGGCAGCACTTCGTCCAGAATGCTTCGGATCTTCCGCATTCTTGCTGGACATATTGTTCCTCACATCCGAGGTTCTGGACAGAGCGTGTCGAGGTGACCCGCTCTTGCTGGACACATCGTCGCATATGATGCGAATCTGATCCACGGTCGTCCACATCGGTGGCGACTCACCCGAATGTACTCCTCGCCTCTGGAGGCCCTCATGTCGTCACGCCGTATCACGCCGGTCATCGCGCTCGGAGCCGTCGCGCTCCTCGCGCTCGCAGGTTGCTCGGGAGGGAACTCGGCGACGGGCGGCGGACAGTCCGGCTCCGACTCCCTCGTCATCGACACCGCGTTCTCGATCGAGACCACCGACCCGGGTCACACCTACGACCCGACCGGCAACATGATCGCGAAGGCCCTGTACGAGACCCTCGTCGACTTCGAGGGCTCCGACGTCTCGACCCCGGTGCCGGGCCTGGCATCCTGGGAGCAGAACGACGAGGCGACCGAGTTCACCTTCACGCTCGAGGGCGACCGCGTCTTCTCCGACGGATCGCCGATCGAGGCGAAGGACGTCGTGTTCTCGCTGCAGCGCATCCAGGGCATGGAAGACGCCAAGCCGAACTTCCTCCTCGGCGGCCTCACGATCACCGAGGTCGACGACAAGACGATCCGGTTCACGTCCGAGACCCCGCTGCTGCAGCTGCCCGCGATCCTCGCGAACCCGGCACTCGGCATCGTCAACTCCGACGTCGTGATCGAGAACGGCGGTGCGATCGACGGCACCGACTCGGCACAGAAGTTCCTCGACGGCGCATCCGCCGGCTCCGGCCCCTTCGTGCTCGACACCCTCGACCTCAGCTCGCAGGTCGTGCTGACGAAGAACGACGAGTACAACGGTGACGAGGCCTCCGACTACACGCGCGTGGTCGTCCGCAACGTCTCGGAGAGCGCCACCCAGCTCGCCAACCTCAAGGGCGGCGACTCGATGGTCGCGATGGACCTGAACGGCGACCAGGTCGCCGGCCTCGGCGACGACATCACGGTCGACTCCGTTCCGTCCGGCCAGACGATCTTCCTGCTGCTGAACCAGTCCTCGGCCGTCGCCGGTGACCTGGCGAACGTGAAGATCGCCGAGGCGATCCGCTACGCGCTCGACTACGACGCGCTGCTGGAGCTGGCCGGCGCCGGCTCCGTGCAGGCGACCGGCGTCATCCCTCCCGGATTCGAGGGTGCTCTCGACAGCGGCGTGGAGCAGGACCTCGACAAGGCGAAGGCCGCGCTCGCAGAGGCCGGCTACACGGGCCAGACCCTGAAGCTGCAGTTCCCGAACGACTACCCGGTCGGCGGCGTGGAGTTCACCCCGCTCGCCGAGCGCGTGCAGGCACAGCTCGAAGACGCCGGCATCACGGTCGACCTCGCCCCCGCGCCCTTCGCGACCGAGCTCGACGCCTACGTCAACGGCACCGAGGGCTTCGGTCTGTGGTTCTGGGGTCCGGACTACGCGGACTCCGCGAACTTCCTGCCTTTCGCCCCGGGCCTGAAGGTCGGCCTCCGCGCCGGCTGGGCCGCCGAGGCCAACCCGGAGATCGCCGGTATCGCGGCCGGTGCTGCCGCCGCGACCGACCCCGACCAGCGCACCGCCGCCTTCACCGACTTCGCCGAGGCGATGCAGGCCGAGGGTCCGTTCGTCCCGCTGATCGTGCCCGGTCGCAACATCTCCTCCGCGGACAGCGTGAAGGGTGCGGTGTACAACTCCGTCTGGGAGATGGACATCGCCGAGATCACGCCGGCCGGCTGAACGGACATCCCATGACGACAGTGGCGGTGCAGAGGCAGGCGCAACGGCGCCGGTCGCCTCTGATCGGATACCTGCTGCGGCGGGCCGGCACCTCCCTGCTCCTGTTGGTGGGCGTGACGATCGTCACGTTCGCGCTCACCAACCTGGTGCCGGGAGACCCGGTCTCGGCCGCGCTCGGTGAGGGTGCGTCGCAGAACCCCGCGACGCGTGATGCGTTCATCAAGGAGCATGGTCTCGACCAGCCGCTGTTCGTGCAGTACTTCATCTATATGGGGAACCTGCTGCGCGGGGACCTCGGCACGTCGCTGGTGACCGGACGCCCGGTCACCAGCGACCTCGCCACCGCGGTGCCGGCGACCATCGAGATCGCGATCGGGGCGATCATCGTCAGCCTGGCGGTCAGCATCGTGCTCGGCACGCTCGCCGCCTACCGCCGTGGACTCGTCACCGACCAGGTCATCCGGGTCGTGACGCTGGTGGGCCTCAGCGTGCCGACCTTCTGGCTGGCGCTCGTGAGCTTCTACGTCTTCTTCCTCGAGCTGCGCATCGCACCGGGCTCCGGTCGCATCTCGCCGTCGATCACCCCGCCGCCGCGCGTGACCGGGCTCTACACGGTCGACTATCTCCTGAACGGAGACGCCGTCGGCTTCTTCGACGCCCTCGCGCACCTGGCTCTTCCCGTCATGGTGCTCTCGCTCGTGACCATCGGCCTGCTGACCCGCTTCATCCGCACCTCGGTGCTCGAGGTGCTCGGCAGCGACTATGTGCGCGCCGCACGCGCCAAGGGCCTCCCGGCCATGCGCGTGATCCTCGACTACGTGCTGCGTGGCGCCTCGCTGCCGATCCTGACGGTGGTGGGCGTGGCGTTCGGGGCACTGCTGTCGGGCACGGTGCTCGTCGAGTCGGTGTTCGCCTGGCCGGGCCTCGGCACCTACGCCTACAACTCGGCCGCGAACCTCGACCTGCCCGGCATCATGGGCGTCGGCCTCGTGGTCGGCATCATCTACCTCCTCATCAACTTCATCGTCGACATCCTCTACGGCGTGCTCGACCCGAGAGTGAGGATCGCATGAGCCGCATCGCCGCCGCGTCCCCCGCCGGGCGCTTCCGCTTCCGCTGGCCCCGTGCCTGGCGCACGCCGCTGGGCATCATCGGCACCGTGATCGCCGGAGCGTGGATCATCGTGGCCTTCACGGCGCAGTGGTGGGTCCCGTATCCGCCGAACGCGCAGGTGCTGCCGCGTCTGCAGCCGCCGGGCATCGACACGTTCCTGGGCACCGACGGCAACGGACGCGACATCTTCTCGCGTCTGATGACCGGAGCCACCGTGAGTCTCCCGCTGGCGCTCATGCTCGTGATCGCCGCCATGATCATCGGCACGCTCATCGGTGCGCTCGCCGGATACTTCGGCGGCTGGGTCGACGAGACGCTGATGCGCATCACCGACCTGTTCATGGCCTTCCCGACCGTGATCCTCGCCATGGTGGTCGCCGCCTCGCTCGGACCGTCGCTGTTCAACGCGGTGATCGCCGCCATCGTGGTGTCGTGGCCGCAGTACTCCCGCGTCACGCGCAGCATCGTGCTGGGGCTCCGTGGTCAGAACTACGTGATCGCGGGCCGCCTGCTCGGGCACTCGCCGGCACGCACGCTGTTCGTCGACATCCTCCCGAACATCGCCGGCCCCGTCCTGGTGCTCGCGACGCTCGACATCGGTGCGGCGATCCTGCTCCTCTCCGGCCTCTCCTTCCTCGGTCTCGGCGCGCAGCCGCCGACCGCGGAGTGGGGTTCGATGATCTCGGGCGCGATGCAGAACTTCGACGCCTGGTGGCTCGGGGTCTTCCCCGGGCTCGCGATCCTGACCGTGGTGCTGGCGTTCAACTTCCTCGGAGACGCGATGCGCGACGTGCTCGACCCCACGGCCGAGATCACGCACGAGAAGGCAGCCGATCACAAGGCTTCCGCGACGGGGGTGGCCGCATGAGCGCGCAGAGCGCTGCCGTGCAGCAGACATCGACGCTCAGCATCCGCGACCTGACGATCGACATCGGACGCCCGCTCGTGAAGGGTGTCTCGCTCGAACTCGAGGCCGGTCGCATCCACGGCCTCGCCGGGGAATCGGGCTCGGGCAAGACGCTCACCTCGCTCGCCGTGCTGGGGCTGCTCCCGCGGCAGGCGCGGACCGGCGGGTCGATCCTGCTCGGCGGCGAAGAGCTGGTGGGACTGCGCCGTCGCGCCCTCAACCGGGTGCGCGGCAAGCGGATCGCCATGGTCTTCCAGGATCCGTCGGCCTCTCTGCACCCGCAGCTGCCGGTCGGACGCCAGCTCACCGACCACATGCGCGTGCACCTCGGACTCAAGGGCGCCGCCGCACGGGCGCGGGCGGTCGAGCTGCTCGAGACCGTGCAGGTGCCGAACCCCGCCGAGGCACTGAAGCGCTATCCGCACCAGTTCTCCGGCGGCCAGCGTCAGCGCATCGCGATCGCATGCGCCCTGGCCTGCGACCCCGAGGTGCTGCTGGCGGACGAGCCCACCACGGCTCTCGACGTCACGGTGCAGGCCGGCATCCTGAAGCTGCTGCGCGACCTGGCGGTCGAACGCAACCTGGCCGTGCTGCTCGTGACGCACGACCTGGGCGTGATGAGCGCGATCGCCGACCGGGTCGCCGTCATGAAGGACGGCCGGATCGTGGAGCTCGCCGATCGCGAGACGCTGTTCCGCGATCCCCAGCACGAGTACACGCGCATGCTGCTCGCGGCCCTGCCGGGGTCGCGCATCGACGAGGCACCGGAAGGGCAGGCCGCAGATGAGTGAGGTCTCCGTCCTCGATGCGCAGGACGTGGTCGTGCGCTACCCGGGCAACCCGCCGGTGATCGCCGTGAACGGCGTGTCGATCAGCGTCGCCGCCGGGGAGACCGTGGCCCTGGTGGGCGAGTCCGGCAGCGGCAAGTCCAGTCTCGCCCGTGCCGTCGTCGGCATCGAGAAGACCGCCGCAGGGACCGTGCTGTTCCGCGATGCTCCGGTGTCGCCGCTCGGCATCCGCCGTCGCTCGATCGCCCTCACCGGCATCCAGATGGTGTTCCAGGATCCGGCGACCTCGCTGAATCCGCGGCGCCGGGTCGGCGACCAGATCGCCGACGGCATCGCCACCGCCCGCGCCCGTGGCGCCGAAGGATCGACCGTGGACGAGTGGCTGGAGCGCGTCGGTCTGCCGACCACCGTGAGCACACGCTTCCCGCATCAGTTCTCGGGCGGGCAGAAGCAGCGCATCGCGATCGCCAGGGCCTTGGCCGCTCGTCCCTCGCTCTTGGTGGCGGATGAGCCGATCTCAGCGCTCGATGCGTCCACGCAGACGAGCGTCGCCGGCCTGATGCGCGACCTGGTGGCGGAGTCGGGAGCGGGCATGCTGTTCATCTCGCACGACCTCGCCGTGGTCCGCCGCATCGCCGACCGCACGTTCGTGATGTTCGGCGGACGCGTGCTCGAGTCGGGTCCGACCGATCAGCTCTGGGCCGCACCGCGGCACCCCTATACACAGGCGCTGCTCGCGGCGATCCCCGAGCCCGACGGCGCGGGTCGCATCCCCGCCGCCCCGTCGGTCGACGACCGCACGGTGTGGGCGGAGATCCCGCCGGTCATGTACTGAGAACTCTCCGCGCTCACCCGTGCTCCGCTCGCGCGTGTGCTCCGAGCGCCCCGGCCGTGACAGGACCGTGCGGGCCGAGGCTGCAGCCCCGGCCCGCACGGGTCACCGGCGTCAGAGCGGTGCGACGATGTCCTGCTTCACGTCCCACTCGGTGACTTCCTGAACGCTCTCGATCTTCTGGCCCTCGACCTCAGTGGAGGCGTTGGCCGCGAGCACCACATAGTCGCTCGTGACCTCGAAGAGCATCGTGACGGTCGATCCCTGCGACTCGGTCGTGCCGCTGAGCAGGTACACGTCCTGGCCCAGGCGCGTGCCCGTGCCGGTGACCGTGTATTCGCCGGAGAGCGTGTCGGCCACGCCCATCGGGTCGGAGGCGTCGACGGCCTTCGCGGCGGTGCTGAGCGTGCTGATCTCCTGGTCGGTGGAGTTCTCGTCGGCGACCTGCCACTCGCCGGTGGTGGATTTCACCCAGGCGTCGTCGCCGATCACGATGACCGAGCCGAAGCTGGTGCTGGTCTCGACGGCCTTGTCGGCCGGGTTGTAGCGGGTGGTCGACTCCATGCCCAGAGTCGTCATCGTCGCCGAGAATCCGGCGGTGTCGGTCATCGCCGCCGTCACGCACTCCGCCAGCGTGGAGCCGTCGACGGTCGCGCCCTCCTTCAGCTCGGGGCAGTCCGTCTTCGGCGCTTCCGCCTCCTGCGATGCCCCGGAGTCGGGCTTCTTCTCGGCTGTCGTGTCCGATCCGCCCCCTGAACATCCCGTGAGCAGCACGGCGGCGGCGAGAATGACGCCGACCCCCCATTTGTTGACGCGCATCGCGTCCCCCCTCAGGTCGAGATGCCCGATGACCGTCATCGGGCACTCGTCCCAGCATGCCAAACGTCGCAGAGGTTCTCGCGAGCCGCAGTCGTGGTGTCGGGCATCATTCGCGGCGGACGCGTGATTCCGCTAGACTGTCGAGGTTGTCTGCCTTGCGGCGTCCATTCGGGATTCCAGAGGCGGGCACGTGCACACACCCTCCTGCTCCCGGGAAAGTCCCGAGAGCCGTTCTAGTCCGAAGGAGGTGGGTAAGTGACGCACCAGTACGAACTCATGGTCATTCTGACCCCCGAGATCGACGAGCGCCAGGTCGCCCCGACGCTCGACAAGTTCCTGAAGGTCATCACCAACGATGGTGGCTCTATCGAGAACGTCGACATCTGGGGAAAGCGCCGTCTCGCATACGAGATCCAGAAGAAGACCGAGGGCATCTACGCCGTCGTCAACTTCACCGCGACCAGCGCCGCCACGCAGGAGCTCGACCGTCAGCTGAAGCTGAACGAGCAGATCATGCGCACCAAGGTGCTCCGCGCTGAAGAGGCTCAGGCGATGATCGCCTCCGAGGCCAAGCGCTCCGAAGAGAAGGCTGCCCGCAAGGCCGCCAAGGCTGCGAAGGCCTAAGTCTCATGGCCGGCGAAACCGTCATCACCGTGGTGGGAAACCTCACGGCCGACCCCGAGCTGCGCTACACGCAGAACGGGCTGCCGGTGGCGAACTTCACCATCGCATCGACGCCTCGGAACTTCGACCGTGCCGCGAATGAGTGGAAGGACGGCGATGCGCTGTTCCTCCGTGCATCCGTCTGGCGCGAGTTCGCCGAGCACGTGGCGGGTTCGTTGACGAAGGGCATGCGCGTCATCGCGCAGGGCCGTCTGCGTCAGCGCTCCTACCAGGACCGCGAGGGCAACCAGCGCACCGCGATCGAGCTGGAGGTCGACGAGATCGGCCCCTCGCTCCGGTACGCGACCGCGCAGGTCACCCGTGCGGCCTCGACCGGCGGTGCCGGCGGTGCCGGTGGCGGTGGACAGTCCCGTCCCGCGCAGCAGCAGGTGTCGGAGGAGCCGTGGTCCACGCCCGGTTCGTCGACCAGCGCGGATGCCTGGAGCACTCCCGGCAGCTTCGGCGACGACACCCCGTTCTGAACAACTTCTGGATCCGGCCTGCACGGCCGGCATCCGCTCATCACTAAGGAAAAACTATGGCTGGAAAGTCGAGCGGCGACCGCCGCAAGCCGCGGAAGGGTGGCAAGCCCACCGCTCCCGCGAAGTCCATCCGGGTCGGTGTCATCGATTACAAGGATGTCGCCACCCTTCGCAAGTTCGTCTCGGAGCGCGGCAAGATCCGTGCCCGTCGTATCACCGGTGTCTCGGTGCAGGAGCAGCGTCTGATCGCCACGGCGATCAAGAACGCGCGCGAAATGGCGCTCCTGCCCTACGCTGGCGCCGGCCGGTAAGGGGTATCGAGATGGCAAAGCTGATTCTCACGAACGAGGTCGCCGGGCTCGGTAGCGCCGGTGACGTGGTCGAGGTCAAGAACGGGTACGCCCGCAACTTCCTCATCCCGCAGGGCTTCGCTACGGCGTGGACCCGCGGTGGCGAAAAGCAGGTCGCATCGATCCAGGCCGCGCGTCAGGCACGCGCGATCCACGATCGTGATGACGCTGTCGCACTGAAGAACGCTCTCGAGGGCACGAAGGTGCGCCTCACGGTCAAGGCCGGCAAGGAGGGTCGTCTCTTCGGCTCCGTCAAGACCGACCACGTCGCGGATGCTGTCGCAGCCGCCGGCCTGGGCTCGATCGACAAGCGCAAGGTGCACATCCCGTCGCCCATCAAGGTGACCGGTGAGCACGAGGCGACCGTGCGTCTGCACGACGACGTCACCGCAGTGATCACGCTGCAGGTCGTCGCCGCCAAGTAAGGCACGTCGAGAACGCCCCCTGTCCTTCGGGACAGGGGGCGTTCTGCATTCCGAGGGTGATCGGCGCCGCCTCACCCGCTCCGACCGTGCACCGGTCGGGCGTTCGCCGGGGGTTCGCCGACCTCATCGACGGTGTGGCCGCTGCACGCCGTCGCGGTCACGCTGGCCCTCTCGACACGCGACACGGTGAACCACCGCATGGCGTCGCGCAGTCGGCACCATCCGACCAGATACCACTGGCCGTTCGTGGAGGCGAACAGCACGGGTTCGACATCACGGGTGGTGGTGCTCCCGTCTCCTGCGGTGTAGCGGATGCGTACCACCCGCTGCTCCGCCATGCCCTCGTCCAGTGCCGATCTGATCGCGCGTGAGGGGGTGGGTGACGCGTCGACCCAGACGCGGTGGGCGAGTTCGTCGGCTCGCGCACGGGTGCGGGGATCGAGCACGTCGAGGATCTTCCGCACGCCGGCTGCGGCCAAGTCGGCGTACGGAGCATCGGATGCGGCGGACACGGCCGCCAGCAGCGCCACGGCCTGCGCGGGGGAGAGGCTGACGGGTGGCAGGGATGCACCTGCCGCCAATCCGTAGCCGCCGCCCGGGCCCGGGCGCGACCACAGCGGTGCTCCACCGCGCTCGAGGGCCGCCAGGTCGCGCTTGACCGTGCGCACGGACACCTCGAACTCGCGGGCCAGGCGTTCGGCCGACGTCCCCCGCGACCCGCTGCGGCGCAGCATCTCGGAGAGGGCATGCAGACGCTCTGCGCGCTTCATCGTTCGATCCGTGGGGAATTCATGACATGAATAGTGACACACACCTGTCCACAGTGCGGAGCAGCATGGGGGTATGACACACACGATGAGCACTCCGACCATCCTTCTCATCGCGGGCCATTGGCTGGGTGCCTGGGCGTGGGACGAGGTCCTCGAAAGCCTCGGCGCCGACAGGTCTCGCGCCGTCGCGATGACGCTGCCGGGTCTCGACGCAACCGACCCCGCGCGGGCGGCGAAGACGCTCGATGACCAGGCCGACGCGATTCTCGACGAGGTCGGCCAGCTCGGCGTCTCGGAGCAGCAGCCCGCGATCATCGTCGCGCACAGCGGGGCGAACGCCCCCGTGAGCCTCGTGCTCGACCGACACCCCGCCCTGATCGCACGCGTGGTGTGGGTCGACTCCGGCCCGGTGGCCGCCGGGAGCGTGTTCGCGCCCGACCTTCCGGACGACGTGGAGGAACTTCCGCTTCCGCCCTTCGAGGTGTTGGGACAGCAGGCGAGCCTCGAAGGCCTGAGTGCAGAGGTGCTCGAGCGCTTCCGCGAGCGGGCCGTTCCCGAGCCCGGGCCCGTGCTGCGTCAGCCCGTCGAGCTCACGAACGACGAGCGACGCACGATCTCGACCACCCTCATCTGCTGCTCGATTCCGAGTGCACAGCTGCTCGAACTCGCGCGCGCCGGTCATCCCATGTTCGCCGAGGTCGCGATGCTCGACCACCTCGACGTCGTCGACCTGCCCACGGGGCACTGGCCGATGTGGAGCCGTCCCGGTGACCTCGCCGAGCTGATCCAGGCGGCCGCGTCGCGCGGCCGCTGAACCCACCCCTGAGCCAGCGCCCCGATCCCGTACCCCGGGACGGATGCCTGGAGAAAGCGCGGAAGTCGGGAGAATCGGGTGGGTCCGCAGGGGATCCGCCCGATTCTCCCGACATGTGCCGCACGTCGCCGTGCCTCGGGGCTACGGCTTCTCGGACGTGACCTCGAAGATGTCCGTCGACGTCTCGGCCGAAGCGGCACGACGCTCCTCGCGCCGGGCTCGTCGCTCGGCGCGCTTGGCGATCCGGCGTTCCCTACTGCGCTCCACGAGCGTGTAGAGAACCGGGACCAGAACCAGAGTCAGCAGCGTCGACGACACCAGGCCGCCGATCACGACGATCGCCAGCGGCTTCGAGATGAACACTCCGCCGCCGGTCAGCCCGAGAGACATCGGGACGAGCGCGAACACGGTCGCGGCCGCCGTCATCAGGATCGGTCGCAGGCGCAGGCGGGTTCCATGCTCCACCGCCTCGTCGAGACTCGCTCCCGCACCACGAAGGCGGTTCACGAGATCCATGAGCACGATGGCGTTCGTCACGACGATGCCGATGAGCATCAGGAGTCCGATCAGGGCGGGAAGACCCATCGGGGTTCCGGTGAGGAGCAGGCCGAGGATCGCGCCGGTCGCTGCGAACGGGATCGAGATGAGCAGCACGAGGGGTCCGCGGAAGTTGCGGAAGGTGGCCACCATCACCAGCAGCACGAGTACGATGGCGGCCAGCATCGCCAGTCCGAGCTGGCTGAAGGCCTCATCCTGTTGTGCGGACGCGCCGCCCTGCTGGAAGGTGACTCCCGCCGGCAGATCGGTGTCGGCGATCGCCTTGTCGATCGCCCGACCGGCAGCCGCGAGGCCGCCCTTCTCCGGGGTCACGGTCAGCGTGACCTGACGCTCGCCCTCGGCGCGCGTGATGGTCGGCGCCGTGAGCTCCTCCTCGACGGTCGCGATCGCGGCGAGCGGGATCGCCGTGCCGGTGACCTCGGCAGCCGCCTTCTGCTCGGCCTCGGCGGCATCGGCCTCGGCCTGCTGGGCCGCGGCGTCGCTGCGGCTCTGGCGCAGGGCCTTGATCTGCTCGTCCGCCGCCGCGACGCCGGACTGGGCCCCCTCGATCGCACCCTGCAGCGCCGCGAGCTGCTCGGCGCGTTCGGTCTGCGCTTTGAGCACGGCCTCCTCATCCGGGCTCAGCGGGTCTTCGGGGACGATCGGTGCCGCCGAAAGCTCGGCGAGCTGCCTGTTCAGGGCCCCGATCTGGCCGGCGAGCTCGGCGCGCTGCTTCGTGGCGGTGTTGATCTGCGAGTTCAGTTCGTTCTCGGCCTTGGTCTTCGCCTCTGCGGCCTTCGCCTCCGCCTTGGCCTGGAGCGCATCCGCTGCCGCCTTCTGCGCCTCGGCGGTCTGCTGCGGGGTGACCGGGAGCATGATCTCACCGATCTTGTCGGCGGTGCGCGCCGCACCAGGGGTGCGCACGACGATGTCGCGCTCCCGGCCCTCGTACATGAGCGTGCCGACCGTGGTGCCGGAGAGTGCCTCCTGCACGGCCTTCGCGATCGTGGCGCGGTCGAAGCCGAGGCGCGCGGCCAACGGTTCGTCGACCTTCACCCGCAGCACCGGCTGCTCGCCCGCGAGCTCGCTCTTCACGGAGCGCACGCCGTCGGCGTCGGCGAGCTGCTTCTCGAGCAGGTCGCTCGCCGTGCGCAATGCTGCCGGATCGTTGCCCTGGATCTGCAGGTCGATGCCGTCACCGGCACCTGCCAGCGAGGCGTCCTGCGACGCGAGGTCGATCTCACCGCTGTCGGGAAGCCCGTCGAGCGCCTTCTGCACCTCCGATTCGACCTCGGCGACGTCGGAGCCGTCCTTCAGACGGAGGTCGTACGTGATCGACGCCGGGGTGCCGGGAGTGGGGACCGGGATCGAGGTGGTGATGTCGGCGATGCCCGGAACCTTCCCGAGAGTCTTCTCCACCGGCTCGGCCGCGGCGACCAGGTCGGCGGTGGCTTCCTTCGGGGGCGTCTGGACGACCTGCAGGGTGGCCTGGCCGGAGGAACCGAGGAAGTCGGTCTGGATGAACGGTGTCATCCCCAGCGTGGCGACGAGCAGCAGCGCGGAGGCGACGAGGGTGATCACGGGGTGACGACGGGTCGCGTTCAACGCCGGCATGAACGTGCGCTGCAGCCGGTCGGGGGCGGTGTGGATCTCGTCGAGCTCGGACGGGACGTCGCTCTCCGCAGACGGCGACGGCGAGACGGTCGCCGCGGCAGGAGCCGCGACCTCTGCCGCCACCGCGGTGGCTGCGGCGGCAGGAGCCGCGTCGGTCGTCATGCCCTCGGCCGCGGGCTGAGCCGTGTCTGCGTCGGCGGCGCGCTGCTTCGGAGCCTTGTTGAGGAACCAGGATGCGAGCACCGGCACGATCGTGAGCGAGACGACGAGCGAGGCGAGAAGCGCGATCGAGACGGTCACCGCGAACGGTCGGAACAGCTGGCCGGCGATGCCCGAGACGAATGCGATCGGCAGGAAGACCGCCACCGTGGTGAGTGTCGAGGCGGTGATGGCCCCGGCGACCTGACGCACAGAGGCGACGATGCCGTCGATCGTGAGCGGGCCGTCACCACGGCGTCTGGAGATGTTCTCGATCACCACGATGGAGTCGTCGACGACACGTCCGATGGCGATGGTGAGGGCGCCGAGGGTGAGGATGTTGAGGGTGTTGCCGCTCCACCACAGGCCCACCAGGGTGATCAGCAGCGACAGCGGGATCGACACGGCCGCGATGACCGTCGAGCGCCACGAGCGCAGGAACGCGAGGATCACGAGCACCGCGAAGAGCAGACCGAGCCCGCCCTCGACGGAGAGGTCGTGGATCGACTGCTCGATGTAGGGGGCCTGGTCGAAGATCGTGACGAACTCGGCGTCGAGGATCGGCGCGAGCCGGTCGAGCTCGGCGTTCACGCCGTGGGAGATGTCGACGACGTTGGCACCCTGTGCCGGCATCACCTGCAGCGTGAGCGACGGCTTGCCGTTGACGCGCGAGATGGTCTCCGCCGGCACGGTCTCGACCGTGACGTCGGCGAACTCCGCGACCGTGACGGCCCCCTCGCTCGTGGGCACCGGGAGCGCCTGGATGTCTTCCGGCGTCGCGAGACGCGACCCCACCGTGATCGAGAGGGGGCCTTCGGCGGAATCCGCCTGTCCAGCCGGGAGGGCGGCGCCATGCGCTTCGAGGATCGGTCCGAGCGTCGAGGGCTCGACCTTCAGGCGGGTGACGTCGGCAGGGCGGAGGTCGATCGTGATGCGCTGCGTCTCCTGGCCGGCGAGTGTGACGTCGCGCACACCCGGCACGCCCTTCAGCGCCGGGACGACGGTCTGCTGGAGCGCATCGCCGAACGCCTCCTGGTCGCCGCTGGTGCCGGCGCTCAGTGCCATGGCCGGCAGGTCGCCCGCACCGCCGGACGCGACGCTGACCTCCGTGTCCGAGGGGAAGCTCGGCTTCAGCGACTCGGCCGCGCTGCGGATGGTGCGCAGCGTCTCCTCGTCGTCTTCGCCGAAGGTCCACTCGACGAGCACCTGCGCGTTGCCGCTCGATGTCGTCGAGGTCACGCTCGTCACACCGGGAACCGCTCGCACCGCCTGTTCGAGCGGCTCGGTCACGCTGCTCGCCATCTCCTCGGGTGCCAGGCCCTGCGACTGTGCGGAGATGAACGCCATCGGAGCCTGCAGCGAGGGCATCAGCTCCTGCTTGAGGGAACCCATCGATATCAGGCCGAGGACGACGACGGCGAGCGTCGCGAGAGAGAGGATCAGGCGGTTCTTGAGACTGCTGCGTGTGAGGAACGACATGGAGCGATGAGGTGCTTTCGGCTGGGTCGCTGCGGCAGGCCGAGAAGCACGCGCGCGACGCGGAAGCCGCCTGTGGTCACCCGACCCTCGTCACTTGAGCCGGATCCTGTGGCTCCGGCTCAGCGCGACGAGAGGCGACTGAGCTTCGGCGACACGATCGACAGTTCGAGCCTGCCGGGTCGAGGGTGCCGGGGCATCCTCCCGCGGGGTGATCCTCGTCCCCCCGCGGGTGGACTCGGCGTGCCCGGCCCGACATGCGTCCCGGGCGCCCCGGCGTGCGCACGCCGAGGCGCGGCAGTGGTCCCGCGACGCGAGGTGATTTTGGATCCAGAATGCAGAGTTGGCCGGGATGATCCGATACTCTCGCTCCCATGGTGCAATCAGGGAACGCCGCGTCGCCCAAGGAACGGGCCGAGGCTCTGCAGAAGCTCGCGCAGCGACATGGAGCCGGATACCGGTCCGTCGGAGCGATGGCCTACGACATCATCCGCGATGCGATCCTCGACGGCACCCTGCCTCCGGGGATGAAGCTGCGGCAGGAGACCCTGGCGGAGTCCATCGGCATCTCGCGATTGCCGATCCGCTCCGCCCTGATCCAGTTGGAGGCCGACGGCCTCGTGGTCTTCCATGCCCGCCGCGGCGCGATGGTGCGGGCACTCTCGGTGCAGGAGGCGACCGAGGTCTACCACCTGCGCACGCTGCTCGAGAAGGACGCGCTGCGCCTGGCGATGGAGGAGATCACCCCGGAGCGGGTCAGCCGGCTGCGGGAGCTCGCGAAGACGGCGGACGACATCTCGGAGGGCGGCGAGTTCGTCGAGGCCCGCACCGAGTTCTACGCGACGCTCTACGACGCCGAGGCCCGGCCGGTGATGTGGGAGATGATCGAGCAGCTGCGGCTCAAGCTCGGACGCTACGTGCTCGGCTGGCGTCTGGTCTCTCCCGGCGCACATGACCACTCCCACGGTGAGCTGATCGACGTCGTGGCAGCTGGAGATGTGGACGAGGCTCTGCGCGTGCTCGAGTCGCACCTGAACCACGTGCGCGACGGGGTCATCGCACTGCTCGACGCGGCGGCGACCGAGGCTGCCGGCGACGGAGCCTGACGCCTGGGGGGAATGCATGACTCCTACACGGATGCATGACTCGGCACACCAGTCCGTTCATCCATCCGGGCAGGAGTCATGCAGGTGTGCGAGTAGGTGACGGTGTCTCAGGTGACGGTGCCGCGACGTGCGAAGCGAGGTTCACGCCAGATCTCGCTGTGCAGCACGTCTTCCAGCGCGTCGATCGCATCCCACACGTCGGTGTAGGAGGTGTAGAGCGGTGTGAACCCGAAGCGGATGAGGTCGGGGGCGCGGAAGTCGCCGATCACTCCGCGCTCGATCAGCGCCTGCATCACCGCATAGCCGTCTTCGTGTCGGAGGGAGACCTGGCTGCCACGGCGGGCGGACTCACGGGGGGTCACCGGCTCGATGCCCCAGCGCGGTGTGAGGCGGGTGTCGACGAGCGACATGAAGAGCTCGGTCAGCCGCAGACTCTTCTCGCGGAGGAGCTCCAGGTCGACGTCGTCCCAGATGTCGAGGCTCGCCTCGAGTCCGGCCACCGAGAGCAGCTGCGGGGTGCCGACGCGGAACCGCTCGATGCCCGGGGCCGGGGTGTAGTCCACGGTGAAGTCGAACGGCCGCGCGTGGCCGTGCCAGCCGGTGAGGGCGGGGCGGGCGGCATCGTGATGCCGAGCGGCCGCCCAGATGAACGAGGGCGAACCGGGGCCGCCGTTGAGGTACTTGTAGGTGCAGCCGACCGCGAAGTCGGCGTCGGCGGCGTTCAGGTCGATCGGCACGGCACCGACGCTGTGGCACAGATCCCAGACCACGAGGGCGCCGGCGGCGTGGACCTTGCGCGTGACCTCGGCGATGTCGTGCATGCGTCCCGTGCGGTAGTCGACCTGGGTGAGCACGACGACGGCGACGTGATCGTCGAGCACGTCGTCGAGCGTGGGGCCGTCGTCGGAGATCAGTCGGCGCTCCAGGGGCGTTCCGCTGCCGAGCAGCTCCTGCACCGCTTCGAGCATGTAGAGGTCGGTGGGGAAGTTGCCCCGCTCTGCGACGATCACGCGTCGTCCCGGTCGGAGTCTGACCGCAGCGACCACGGCTTGGAACAGGCTCGCCGACGTGGAGTCGCCGAGCACGACCTCTCCGGCATCCGCTCCGACGAGCGGCGCGATGCGGTCGCCGATCGTGCGCGGCTTGGCGAACCACCCGGCATCGTTCCAGCTGCGGATGAGGCCGGTGCCCCACTCCTCGGTGATCACGCGCTGCAGGTGCGCCGCGGTGTGGCGGGGCAGCGCTCCGAGCGAGTTGCCGTCGAGGTAGATCACACCGTCGGGCAGCACGAAGCGCTCGCGCATCGAGGCGAGCGGATCGGCATCGTCGAGGGCCGTGCAGGTCGCGCGGTCGATGGCGGGGCGGGTGGAGGTGGTGCTCATGCGGCGGGTCCGTTCGAGGTCATGCGGGTCAGCGCCCGAGGAATCGCAGGGCGTTGTCGCGGCGGATGGCGCTCTTCTGCGCCTCGTCGAGGAAGTCGGCGCGGTCGATGACGCCGCCGACGGGTCGCTCGCCCAGGGGGTAGGGGTAGTCGCTGCCCACCATCACCTGGGAGGCGCCGAGGGTCTCGACCAGCACGCGCAGGGCCACGGGGTCGAACACGACGCTGTCGACGCTGAAACGGTCCAGGTAGGCCGAGGGCGGCCGCTCGCTGACGCCGATGAGGTCGGGGCGTTGCCGCCAGGCGTTCTCGAACCGGCCCAGCCAGAACGCGAACGAACCGCCGCCGTGCGCGAACGCCAGGCGGAGGGTGGGCGGGACGCGATCGAAGACCCCGCCCAGGATCATCGCGATGATCGACAGGTGCGTCTCTGCGGGCATGCCGGTGAGCCACCGGGCCATCCAGCGGTCGAGACGAGGGGAGCCCGGCATGTCCCACGGATGCACGAAGACCGGGATGCCGCTGTCGGCGCAGTGCTGCAGGAAGGTCACCGTGCCCTCGTCGTCGAGGTCGCGGTCGCCCACGTGGTTGCCGATCTCGACACCGGCGTGGCCCGAGGCGATCGCGCGGTCGGCCTCCGCGCACGCGGCATCCGGATCCTGCAGGGGGACCTGTGCGAACGGGATCAGCCGGCCGGGGGCCGGAGCGCAGATCTCCAGAGCGAGGTCGTTGAAGATGCGCGCGACCTTGACGGCCTCGTCACCCGACTTGTCGTAGGAGAAGAACAGCGGCGTGGGAGAGACGACCTGCATCTCGACGCCGTCGGCGTCCATGTCGGCCACGCGCACCGACGCATCCCAGCAGTCGTCGCCGACGCGGCGGAACTCGGTCTCGCCGAGCATGATCATCGCCTCGCGCTCGGAATCCACCCGCAGGGTCGGCCAGACACCCGGCCCGACCTGTGTCGACAGGTCGGGCCAGGAACTCGGCACGAAGTGCGTGTGGACGTCGATCGTGCCCAAGGGGCTTCAGCCCTTGCCGGGGTGGACGGCGCCGCACTCGGGGCAGGTGCGCCCCTCTTCGCTCTCGTAGAAGTCGCGGAACACCGGCGGCAGGTCCTCGACGATGTCGCGCACCTGCAGCTCGACCTCGTGCACCTTGGCATTGCAGTTCGGGCAGAACCAGGCGAACTTCTCGAGCGTGCCCTCTTCGCGGATGCGCTCGATCACGATGCCGATGGAGCCCTCTTCGGGGCGCTGCGGGGAGTGGAAGACGTTACCGGGGAGCAGCCACATCTCGCCCTCGCGGATGTCGATGCGCTGCAGGCCGTCGGGGGTCTGGATGTTCACGTGCATGTTGCCGCGGTACTGGTAGAACCACTCCTCGTACGGGTCGAAGTGGAAGTCGGTGCGCTGGTTCGGGCCGCCGACGACCTGCACGATGAAGTCGCCCAGGGGCGTCCAGGCGGCCTTGTTGTTGACCGGCGGCTTCAGGAGATGCTCGTTCTCCTTGATCCAGGCCGGGAAATCGATCACGGGTGGGATGACGGGTGGGATGGTGCTCATTTCTCCTCCTCGAGAGTGGCAGCGGTGTTGTGGTCAGCGGTGGTGTGGTCAGCGGTGTTGTGTTCGATCGTTGTGTCGGGGCGGCGCGCGATCGCCTGGATCTCGATGCGCAGGTGCGGATGCGGCAGGGCATGCACGGCGACCGTCGTGCGGGCGGGTCCCTGCTCGTCGAAGTACTCGGCCCAGACCGCGTTGTAGGGAGCGAAGTCGTTCATGTCGACCAGGAAGCTCGTCGCCTGCACCAGGTCGTCGAGGGTGCAGCCGGCGGCGGCCAGCACCTCGCGGATGTTCTCGATGACCGCGCGGGTCTGCACCGCGACATCGAGCCGGGTCGCGCCGAACTCGTCGACCTCCGCTCCGGCGATGGAGTTGTCGGGGCGTCGGCTGGACGTGCCCGAGACGAAGACCAGGTCGCCGGAGACCTTGGCATGCGGGAAGCGACCTCGGGGCGTCGCCTTGCCCTCGACGAGGATGCCGCGTGATGTTGTCATCGTGATCCCTTCTCGAGGCTGTCGGATCCGTCGTGGGTGTGGATGGAGACGCGTCCGAGGCCGGTGATCGTCGCCTCGACCGTGCCCTGGTCGGGCAGCGGGACGGCGGCGGTCGCGGCGCCGGCGAGCAGGACCGTGCCGGCGCGGAGCGTGAAGCCGTGACGGGAGGCGAGGCGTGCGGCTGCCGCGATGGCACGGCCGGGGTCGCCGAGGATGGCCGCCGTCGAGCCCGTCGCGCTGACCCTGCCGTCGACCTCGAGCCGTACGGCCCTGTTGTCGAGCGCACCGGCCTGGACGAACGGGGTCCAGGGGCCGATCACGTACGCGGCGGCCGACGTGTTGTCGGCGACGACATCGGCGAGGCGGAAACGGAAGTCCCGGTACCGGGAGTCGATGATCTCCAGTGCGGGAGCGACGGCCGCGACGACCTCGCTCAACGGACGGTCGACCTCGGAGCCGTCGAAGTCCGCGGCGAGCAGGTACGCGACCTCGGGTTCGATGCGCGGGTGGATGGCGGACCGCCGGTCGAACAGCGCGCCGTCGTCGAGGCGCATCGCATCGGTGAGGCTGCCGACGATGACGTCATGCACGCCCATCTGCTGCGCCTTCGCCTGGCTCGTGAACCCGAGCTTGAGGCCCGTGAGGCGCTCGCCGCGGGCGATCCGACGGGCGATCAGTGCATGCTGCGTGGCGTACGCGGTGTCGAGATCGACCTCTGCGGATGCGGAGAGCTGGCTGATCGCGGTCGCGGTGCGCTGCGCGGTGTCGAGCGCGGCGGCGAACACCGCGTCCGCGGTCATGCGGTCACCCCCGAACGGGTGGCGACAAGGTCGAGCGCGACGTCGACGATCATGTCCTCCTGGCCGCCCACCATGCGGCGGCGGCCCAGCTCCACGAGGATGTCGCGGGCGTCGAGGCCGTGCTTCTCGGCCGCGCGCTCGGCGTGCAGCAGGAAGCTCGAGTACACCCCGGCGTAGCCGAGCGTGAGGGTTTCGCGGTCGACGCGGACGGGGCGGCGCTGCAGCGGACGCACCAGTTCCTCCGCCGCATCCTGCAGTGCGAACAGATCGCAGTCGTGCTCCCAGCCGAGCAGGTCGGCAACCGCGATGAACGCCTCGATCGGACAGTTGCCCGCTCCGGCACCCTGCCCTGCGAGCGAGGCGTCGACCCGGTACACACCGTGCTCGACGGCCGTGACGCTGTTGGCCACGCTCAGCGAGAGGTTCTCGTGCGCGTGGATGCCGATCTGCGTGCCGGGGTCGAGCACCTCGCGGTAGGCGTCGACGCGGTCGGCGACGTCGCGCATCGTGAGGCGTCCGCCCGAGTCGGTGACGTACACGCAGTGTGCGCCGGCCGCCTCCATGATCTTCGCCTGCTCCGCGAGACCGCGCGGGTCGTTGAGGTGGCTCATCATCAGGAAGCCCGAGACGTCCATGCCGTGCTCGCGCGCCCACGTGATGTGCTGGATGGCGACGTCGGCCTCGGTGCAGTGCGTCGCGACCCGCACGCTCGCGACGCCGAGGTCGCGGGCCCGGGCGAGGTCGTCGATCGTGCCGATGCCGGGAAGGATCAGGGTGGTCAGGACGGCGCGGTCGAGCACCTCGGCCGCCGCCTCGATCCACTGCCAGTCGGTGTGCGCTCCCTGTCCGTAAGCCACACTCGAACCGCCGAGGCCGTCGCCGTGCGCGACCTCGATGGCATCAACGCCTGCCGCCTCGAGAGCACGGGCGATATCGCGCACCTGGTCGGTCGTGTAGCCGTGGCCGATGGCGTGCATGCCGTCGCGGAGCGTGACGTCCTGCACGTAGACGCGGGGAGATGAGGTGGTCATGCGGGAACCCCTGTCCGTTCGGCGACGAGTCGTTCGGCCGTGCGCAGGGCGGCCGAGGTCATGATGTCGAGATTGCCCGCGTACTCCGGAAGATAGTGGCCGGCGCCGGCGACTTCCAGCAGGACGGTCACGCGCGTCCCGCGGAACGGTCGGTCGAGTGCGGGCACGTAGGGCTCGTCGACCGCATCGAACTGCACCTGCTGCTTGAGCCGGTAGCCCCCGACGTAGGCCTGCACCGCGGCGACCATGTCGGCGACCGAGGCGCTGACGGCATCCCGATCCAAGGCTTCAGGGTCGCCCTCGACCAGGCAGAACACCGTGTCCCTCATGATGAGCGGCGGGTCGGCGGGGTTGAGTACGATGATGGCCTTGCCGTGGTCGGCGCCGCCGATCACCTCCAGCGCACGGGCCGTGGTCTCGGTGAACTCGTCGATGTTCGCTCTGGTGCCGGGACCGGCCGACTTCGAGGCGATCGAGGCGACGATCTCGGCGTAGGCCACCGGGGCGACGCGCGACACGGCGGCCACCATCGGCACCGTGGCCTGGCCGCCGCACGTGACCATGTTGACGTTGGTCGCACCGAGGTGGGCGTCGAGGTTGACGACGGGCACGACGTACGGCCCGATCGCGGCGGGGGTCAGATCGACCATGAGGCGTCCGGCGTTGCGCACGAGGGCGTCGTTGCGGGCGTGGGCGCCGGCCGAGGTGGCGTCGAACACGAGCTCGACGTCGGCGAACTCGGGCATCGCGATCAGTCCGTCCACGCCCTCGTGGGTGGTGGCGACTCCGAGCCGTCGCGCACGGGCGAGGCCGTCGGAGTGCTCGTCGATGCCGGCCATCGCGACCACATGCAGCGTGGTCGAGAGCCGCTTCACCTTGATGAGCAGGTCGGTGCCGATGTTGCCCGAGCCGATGATGGCGATGCCGACGGTCATGCCGCAGCCCCTTCCGATGATGTGCCCGACGCTCTTCCGGATGCCGTGCCGAAGAAGTCGGCACGGACCTCGCCGAGACCGTCGAGTCGGGCGCGATACACCCCGGCGGTCGCGTCGACCATGGGGCCGAGGGCTCCGGAGAGGATCACCTCGCCGGCGCGCAGCGGCTGCCCGCGGCGGGCGACCTCGCGGGCGAGCCAGGCCACCGCGATCACCGGGCTGCCGAGGCATGCGGCCCCCGAACCGGTCGAGACCGGACGGCCCTCACGGTCGAGCGTCATGGCGAGCGCGGTCAGATCGAACCCGTCGAGGCGCCGAGGCGTGGTGCCGAGCACGACCGCCCTGCTGGAGGCGTTGTCGGCGATCGTGTCGGTGATGCGGATGTCCCACCCGGCCACGCGGGAGTCGACGACCTCGATCGCGGGCAGCACGAACTCCGTGGCACGGATCACGTCGGCGACATGGGTGGTGGGGGAGTCGAGGTCGCTGCCGAGCACGAAGGCGACCTCGGCTTCGGCCCGCGGCTGCAGGAAGCGGGCGAGGTCGATCGGCTCGCGGTCGGCGAACATCATGTCGTCGAGCAGCACCCCGTAGTCGGGGCTGTCGACGCCGAGCTGCGTCTGCACGGCGGGGGAGGTGAGGCCGATCTTGCGGCCGACGACCCGTCGACCCTCGTCGAGGCGGCGGGCGATGCCGAGCGACTGCACGGCGTACGCGGCATCCTGATCCGTCTCGCCGAGCAGGTCGCGCACCGGGGCGCACGGGTGCCCCGATTCGGCCGCGCGTCGCAGCCGTTCGTCGGCCGCACGCACACCGTCGGACTCGGGGAGGCCGGTCACAGCTGCACGCACACGTTCGTCGGCTCGGTGTAGAACTCGAGCGAGTGGTGCCCGCCCTCGCGGCCGATGCCCGAGAGTCCGACGCCGCCGAAGGGGCTGCGCAGGTCGCGCAGATACCAGGTGTTCACCCACGACATGCCCGTGCGCATCTGCTGCGCCACGCGGTGTCCGCGGGTCAGGTCGGTGGTCCAGGTGACCGCGGCGAGGCCGTAGTCGGTGTCGTTCGCCAATCGGATCGCCTCCTCTTCGGTGTCGAAGGGGATGAGGGCGGCGACGGGACCGAACACCTCTTCGCGCACGGTGCGGTTGCTGTTGTCGAGGCCGGTCCACAGCGTCGGCTCGATCCACGATCCGCCGTCGAGTCCGTCGCCGAGCGTGGGGATGCCGCCGCCCGCGAGCACCGTCGCCCCCTCCGCGACGGCGAGGTCGAAGTACGAGCGCACCTTCTCACGGTGAGCCTGCGAGATGAGAGGACCGGTGGTCGTGGCCGGGTCCTCCGGGCGGCCCAGACGCAGACGGGCGGCGTGCTCGGCGAGGCCCGCGGCCACCTCATCGAAGACCGCGCGCTGCACGTAGATGCGCTCGGTGCACAGGCACACCTGGCCGGTGTTGAGGTACGTGGAGCGGGCGAGCCCGGCGACGGCGGCATCGAGGTCGGCGTCGGCGAACACGAGCGCGGCGTTCTTGCCGCCGAGCTCGAACGAGACCGGGCGCACCCGCGGCGCGACCGCCCGCATGATCGCGGATCCGGTGGACGATTCGCCGGTGAACGTGACCCCGTCGATGCCCGGATGCGTGGTGAGGGCCTCGCCCGCGGAATCGGCGCCGAAACCGTGCACGACGTTCACGACCCCCGCGGGCACCCCCGCCTCGGCGAGGATCTCGGCCAGCAGCGTCGCCGACGACGGCGTCTCCTCCGAGGGCTTGATCACCACGGTGTTGCCGGTGGCGAGGGCGGGAGCGAGCTTCCACGTGAGCAGCAGCAGCGGCAGGTTCCACGGCACGATCACGGCGACGACCCCGAGCGGCTTGCGCACGGCGTAGTTCAGGGCGCGCCGGCCGTCGGGCAACTCGGTGAGGAACGAGTCGAGGCCTGCCGTCGAGACCGTGTCGGCGAAGGAGCGGAAGTTCGCGGCGGCACGGGCCACGTCGAGGTCGCGGGCGAGTGCCTCGGGCTTGCCGGTGTCGCCGACCTCGGCCGCGACGAGCTCATCGGCGCGGCGGTCGATCGCGTCGGCCACACCGCGCAGCAGACGGGCGCGCTCCGCGACCGTCATCCGTCCCCAGGGTCCGTCGAACGCGGCGCGCGCGGCGGCCACGGCGCGGTCGACCTGCTCGGTGCCGGCTTCGTGCACCTCGGCGATGACCGAGCCGTCGACCGGGCTGACCTTCGCGAAGGTGGCGATGCCCTCCACGCGCTCGCCGGCGATCATGTTGTGGATCGCGCGGGGCGCTCGCTCCTGCTCGGAGGCACGGAGGGGAGGCGTCATCGTCTCGGAAGGCATGGGCTCAGGCTAGGAACGTTCGAGGGATGCCGACAAATACTCTCTTGATGCACTGCCATGCCCGTACGGCTATAGTCCGGATCATGGTCACCGATCGACTGCTCGACGGGCGGGTCAAGATCCGCCACCTCGTCCTCGTCACCGCCATCGCCGACGAAGGCACCCTGGTGCGCGCCGCCGAGTCGCTGCACATCACCCAGCCGGTCGTCACCCGCGGCCTCCGCGAGGTCGAAGAGGTGCTGGGCGTGCCGCTGTTCGAACGGCTGCCGCGCGGCGTGCGCCCGACGCAATACGGGCACTCGTTCATCGAGCGCGCCCGCTCGGTGCTCGCCGAGCTGCGCGCCGCGGGGGAGGAGGTGCGGCTGCTGCAGTCGGGGCAGCTCGGCACGGTGACCGTCGGCACGCACCTCGCAGGCTCCAACCTGCTGCTGCCGCGGGCCATCGCGGCCCTGAAGGCCGAGCATCCACGGCTGACCGTGGTGGTGCGCGAGGGCACCCCGGACACCCTGCAGCAGCTGCTGCTCGCGGGCGACCTCGACCTGACCGTCGGGCGGCTCTCGCCGACGGTGCCGGTGCGGCTCGAGCAGGAGCGACTGCACCTGGAGCCGATCCGTCTGGTCGCGCGGGCCGGGCATCCGGTGCTCGGCGGTGTCAAGGCGAACTCCCTCGCCGAGCTGATCGCGTATCCCTGGATCTTCCCCGTGGCCCAGACGGCGCTCCGGGCCGAGCTCGAAGCGGTCTTCTTCCACGAGGGGCTGCCGTTGCCGCCCGACCGCGTCGAGTGCACCTCCATGCTGACACTGCGCACCCTGCTGATCTCGACCGACGTGATCGCGGCGCTGCCGATGTTCATCGCCGTCGACGACCGTGAGCTGCGGATCATGCCCACGCCGTTGAGCTCCATCCGCCGCTCGGTCGGCGTGACGGTGCCGAAGGATCGGGCGCCGTCGCCGGCGGCCACCGCGCTGCTGACCCATCTTCGCGAAGAGGGCGCCCGCTTGGCGGAGCTCGAGCGGGACTACGCGGAGACGGAGCCGCGCTTCGCCGGCTGATATGCCCGAACGGTCATAGCTCTGACCCGTATGGATATTGGACAGCATCGCTTCACCGGGACGAACCTGATGAGAACGACACCACGTCGTGACGATCTCACCCGATTCAGCCAATGGAGGCGACATGGCCGGCTCTCCCTACGTGCCCGATGCGAAGAAGTACCGCCCGGAGGATTTCCAGCGCGTCGAGGGTGAACCGGCCGATCCCGATCCCTCCAGCTGGGGCATGCAGCCCGACGGTACCTTCCTGCCGCCGGCGCACACGCCGTCCGTCCCGCGCGACGTCTTCATCGACTGGCCGGGCCAGCTCGACTACCGCGACCCCGAGACGTATGCGCTCAACGCCAAGGCCGAGGCGTTCTACCCGATCGTGGTGAACACCAGTCACTCGTGGCAGTGCATCTACGACTGGGACGGCCGTCGCCTCATGCTCCACTACGGCGGCGGCAACCACTGGAAGCTCTACGACATCACCGACCCTCGCGACCTGACGATCGTCGACGAGGAGCAGTGGGGCTGGGACGACCCCCGCCCGCAGTTCGGCGCCACCACGGTGCAGTGGAACCAGAAGCTCGGAAAGCACATCGCGATCCAGGCGAGCGAGACTCCGCGGTACTTCCTCAAGGGGCGCGTCGCCAACAAGTGGATCGACGACACCGTCGAGGGCCAGCTGAAGGAGTGGGAGGGCCTGCGCGGCTTCCGCACGTGGGAGATGAACGGCCCGAGCCCCCGCGACTGGACCCTCCTCACCGAGGTCTCGACCGATCCGAACCACGGGCCGGACGAGATCCAGGAGGGCAACGGCGTGCTCGACCTTCCGGTCTACTACGGCGACAAGTACCTGTTCGTGGCGACCGCGCCCGACAACACCTTCACCAACCAGCCGTACAAGACCACGCTGTGGACCGCCGGACACGCGGCCTACGACGTGTCGGACCCGGCGAAGCCCGAACTGCTCTCGAACTGGTGGGTGCCCGGCTCCCGTGCCGGGGAGGAGGCGGATTCCGAGTACCTCGCGGACAACGAGCGCTGGAACAACAAGACCTCGTGGTTCGGCTCGCGCATGGGCATCTTCCTGCCGCGCTCGGTCGAGTCCGGATGGAAGTACGGCTACGCCGCCCAGGGTGGTCAGGGCTTCTTCGTGCTCGACGTGTCCGATCCCGCGAACATCCACCACGTCGGCTGGTGCCACCTGCCGGTCAGCGTCGCCGGCACCGAGGGCGACAACGTCGACACCACCCAGGTGGAGGAGACGGGCTACGTCTACGTCTCGGGCTACCCGATGAACACCGACTGCTACGAGCCGGCCAAGGAGATCTATCAGATCGACGTGAGCGACCCGACGAACCCGCGGGTCGTGCGCACGCTGCCGCGCCCGACGCCGCCGGCAGAGGCCGCGTTCACCGACTGGGCGCAGCGCCGCGGGTCGTTCGGGCCCAAGCGCTCGGGGTACTTCACCAACACGGGCACACCGCACGGCGGCGTCATCCCCTACGCGTTCTACGCCGCGGGGTTGCAGATCTTCGACGTGCGCGACCCGGAGAACCCCCAGGTCGGCGCGTACTTCGTCCCTCCGATCGGCCTCAAGGACGACGATGACCTCGCCGCACCCGTGCACGGCATCTTCGTGGAGTGGGATCGCAACGTGATCTGGCTCTTCGCCAACCACGGCATCTACGCGGTGTCGACCCCGCTGCTGGGTGAACCCGTGGTCGGTCTCCCCGCCACCGAAGACTGAACTCTTCCCGGAAACTCCGGTGTCCGTCCTCCACATAAGGGGCTGAGTGGACGGACACCGGCTCCCGCCCCCTGACGATCCCTCCCGAAAGTGATCCATGACTCAGACAGTTAGGCCGTGGCCGGCCCTGTGGGCGCTGTGCATCGGCTTCTTCATGATCCTCGTCGACACGACGATCGTGGCGATCGCCAACCCGGTCATCCTCGCGGCGTTCGACGCCGACCTGACCACGGTCATCTGGGTCACCAGTGCCTACCTGCTCGCCTACGCCGTCCCCCTGCTGGTGACCGGTCGCCTGGGGGATCGCTTCGGTCCCAAGCGGGTCTATCTCGTGGGGCTCGTGCTGTTCACCCTCGCCTCGCTCGCGTGCGGTCTGGCGGGCAGCATCGAGATGCTCATCGCGGCTCGCGCCGTGCAGGGCTTCGGTGCCGCGCTGATGACGCCGCAGACCATGGCGATCATCGCGCGGGTGTTCCCGCCGCGCGGTCGGGGTCAGGCGATGGGGGCGTGGGGCGCTGTCGGAGGGCTCGCGACGCTCGTCGGCCCGATCCTCGGCGGCGTGCTCACCGACACCGTCGGCTGGGAGTGGATCTTCTTCGTCAACGTGCCTGTCGGGATCGTCGCCTTCGTCGTCGCCTGGCGTCTGGTCCCCGATCTCGAAGGACACCCGCACCGCTTCGACGTGGTGGGGGTCGCGCTGTCCGGACTCGGACTGTTCCTGCTGGTCTTCGGTATCCAGGAGGGCGAGGTCTACGACTGGGGGGTGATGTTCGGTCCGGTCACCGTGTGGGGCGTCATCGTCGCCGGAGCCGTGCTCCTGGTGCTCTTCGTCGTGTGGCAGCGCGTCAATCGTGCAGAGCCCCTCATGCCCCTCAGCCTCTTCCGCGACCGCAACTTCTCGGTCGCGAACGCCACGATCTTCCTCGTCGGTGTCGGCATCACGGCCATGCCCGTCCCCCTCGCCTTCTACTTCCAGGTCGCCCGCGGGCTCGACCCGACGCTCGCAGCGCTCATGCTCGCACCGATGGCGGTCGTCTCGGGGGTGCTCGGGCCGTTCGTCGGCAAGCTGAGCGACCGGATCGGTCCGCGGTGGGTCACCTTCGCCGCCTTCGTCATCTCGGCGGTGGCCATGGCCTGGTATGCGGCGACGATGACGATCGACGCCCCGTTCTGGCTCCTGCTTCTGCCCTCGGCGCTGCTGGGCGTCGGCGTATCGGGGATGTTCGGTCCGCTCGCGTCGACGGCCACCCGCAATCTCCCGCACACGCAAGCAGGAGCGGGATCCGGCGTCTACTCCACCACCAGGCAGATGGGGTCCGTGATCGGATCGGCGCTGCTGGCGGTGCTGATGAACGTGACGCTCGCCGCGCACATCACCGGTTTCGTGCCAGGGGCGATCCACCCGGGGAGCGAGCTGTCGACGAAGGACGGGATCGGACTGGCCGCGGCCATGTCGCAGTCGCTGCTGCTCTCGGCCATCGCCTTCGCGGTGTGCGCGGTCGTCGTGGTGTTCTTCGAGAAGCCGCGAGCCTGGGGAGCCCCGGTCACCCCGCAGACGGCGGGTTCTGTCGTGAGAGAGGGACGATGATGGCGGCGATCGCAGTGGATCCAACATCCAGAACGAATCCGACCACGAGCACGAAGGACGAGAGGACTCCGATGACGGTCAGCTCCGGAGGCGGTCGACTGGTCGTCGACGCCCTGAAGAAGGACTATGAGCTCGACGGCGCCGCCGTCCCCGTGGTCAAGGACGTCACGTTCACGATCGAGCCCGGGACGTTCTACTCGCTCCTCGGCCCGTCGGGATGCGGCAAGACCACCACCCTGCGCTGTGTCGCCGGCCTCGAACGGAGCAACGGCGGCGTCATCTCGCTCGACGGCAACGTGCTGTCGACCGGCACCGCGCACGTGTCGCCCGACAAGCGCGACATCGGCATGGTGTTCCAGAACTACGCGATCTGGCCGCACATGACGGTGTTCGCCAACGCGATCTTCCCGCTGCAGGTCGCGGGTTCGAAGCTTCCGAAGCAGGAGGCGCGCAAGCGGGCGATGGAGGCGCTGGAGCTCGTGCAGCTCGATCATCTCGCGCAGCGCCCGGCCACCGCGCTCTCAGGCGGTCAGCAGCAGCGCCTGGCCCTCGCTCGTGCGTTGGCCCACCGACCGCGTCTGCTGCTGCTCGACGAGCCGCTGTCGAACCTCGACGCCAAGCTGCGCGACACCATGCGCAACGAGCTGCGGAGCCTGCAGCGCACCCTCGGCATCAGTGCCCTCTACGTCACGCACGATCAATCCGAGGCGCTGTCGATGTCGGATCGGGTGGCCGTGATGAACGGCGGACGCATCGTGCAGGAGGCGTCACCCCGCGAGCTCTACGACCAGCCGGCCGACCGATTCGTGGCGAACTTCGTCGGTCGCGCGAACATGATCCCCGCCGTGGTGATCGATCGTGACGGCGCCGGCGACGCGGTGGTCGAGGCGCTCGGCACCCGGCTGCAGACGCCGGTGCCCGACGGGGTCTCGATCGGCGACGAGGTCACGCTGACATTCCGGCCCGAGACCGTGCGCTGGCATGAGACCGACATCGATCGCCCGAACGTCCTTCCCGTGCGCATCGTGCGGGTGGAGTTCCTCGGCGAGATCGTCGAGTACGAGGCCGAAGTGCTCACCGATGGCGAGCCCGTCGCCACGATCGTCGGACGCGGAGCGCCACTCGCGACACCCCCCGAGGGCGGCAGGGTCTTCCTCGAACTGGTCTCGCACGCCTGCCGCGTGCTGGGCGCCTGATCCACCCCGCACCACACCCGCAATCACACACCTGATGTCAGAGAGGACATTCAGATCATGAAGAGAACACTGGGAGCTGTCGCCATCACGGCGGTCTTCGCGCTCGCCTTGACCGGATGTAACACCTCGACCGATGCCGGCGGCGGTGACAGCGCGCTCGAGGGCGACGCCGCGTCGGCCACCTGCGACGCCGTGGAAGTCGGAGCGATCACCCGCTGCGAGAACTTCTACGACGAGTACTGGCCCGAGATCGACAAGCAGCTCGACGCCCTCTACGAAGAGGCGAAGAAGGCTGACGGCGGCACCCTGGTCATCTGGGACTGGTACGAGCTGTCGCCTGACGTGATCGAGCAGTTCAACAAGCGCTTCCCCGACATCAAGGTCGAGACCAGGGGGCTGACGTACAACCTGTCGTCGGCGATCATCTCGGCGAAGGCGACCGGTTCGCGCAACACCGATGTGGTGTCCGGCTCGATCACCTCGATGGCCGCGATGTACGACGAGGGCTTCTGGGAGAAGGTCGACTGGGAGAGCTTCGGCGTTCCGAAGGAGTTCCTGACCATCGGCGCCCCCGAGCTCATGCCCGACAGCATCAACGGCACGCTCATCCAGTACAACACCGACAAGGTGACCGCGGTGCCCGAGACGCTCGACAGGCTGCTCGCCCCCGAATACAAGGACAAGGTGTCGGTCGCCGGATACAACGCGGTGGTCTTCGCCGGATACGGCATGGCGGAGGGCGAGGACAAGATGGTCTCGCTGATCGACGAGCTCCTGTCGTCGGGCAACCTGAAGCTGCTGGAGGACCAGGGCGCTCCGCTGTCGAGCGGTGACGTGCCGATCGCGCTCAACCAGACGCTGTTCAACCCGAACCCGGCGCTGCAGGTCTCACCGTTCGAGCACGCGGGAGTCTGGGCGCAGTTCTCCGGCGTCAACTCCGACGCCAAGAACAAGCCGGGGGCCGCGCTGTGGACCCTGTGGAACGCATTCGACCCCGACTGGATCAGCCTCCGAATGACGGACGAGCGCTTCGCCAGCACGCAGGTGCCGTTCGCCGGTCTCCCCGCCGCGACCTTCGCCGAGTCCACCGGGCTCATGAAGACGAACTCCGACGCGCTGCTGCTCGGCCTCGAGAACGGCGCCGAGACCGAGACGCAGGCCACTCGTGACGACTGGCAGGCCATGATCAACGCCGCCGACAAGGCGCTGAACGGATAACGATGTTCAAGGCAGGACGGACCACGGGGCGAAAGCGTCCCACCACGATGACGATCGCGATGATCGTCTCGGGCGCGGTTATCTTCATCCTTCTCGCGGTGCCGCTGATCGTCCAGGTGATCACCGCGTTCCGTGGTCCGTTCCTGCCCTTCGGCGTCTCGTCGGCCCAGTGGGGTGTCGAGAACTTCGTCACCCTGTGGCAGCTGCGCGAAGACTTCTGGGGCGTGCTCGGCGCGACCGGCGCCTTCGTCGGCGGGTCCACGCTGCTCACGCTCCTGATGGCGTTCGGCCTCGCCTGGGTCACGGTGCGCACGGATGCCCCGTGGCGCCGTCTGATCTCGGTGCTGGTGATCGTGCCGTACATCATTCCGCCGATCGTGAAGGCCCAGGCCTACCTGCTGATGCTGTCGCCCGAGTCGGGTGTGCTCAACCAGCTGCTGCGGCTGCTGCCGTTCGCGAGCGACGTGCCGATCGATCCCTATGCGTTCCCGACGATGATCTTCATCCAGGCGCTCACGAACGTCACGTTCCCGTACCTGATGATCGTGCCGATCCTGACGAACATGGACGGCTCGCTGGAGGAGTCGGCGCGGGTCTCGGGGGCCTCCTGGCCGCAGACGCTTCGTCGAGTGACGCTGCCGATGCTGTGGCCGGGGCTCCTCGGGGTGACGGTGCTGACCTTCATCCTCGGCCTCGGCAGTCTCGAGGTGCCGCTGCTGTTCGGCCAGGAGTCGGGACGCGACATCTTCGCCCTCAAGCTCTGGACGCTCATCAGCTCCAACGCGGGCGAACTGCCGCAGTACGGTCTGGCCGCCGCATGGGGGCTGGTGTTCCTCGTGATCACGACCGTCGCGTTCGCGATCTATCTGCGGGCGACACGCAACGCCGAGCGCAGAGCCTCGGTGTCGGGCAAGGGCTTCCGGCCGTCGACCATGCGGATGGGGCCGTGGAAGATCCCGGTCATGCTGCTGGTCGCCGTGTTCATCCTGCTCACCGGCATCCTCCCTCTGCTCGCTCTGCTGTGGGCGGCGATCACGCCCTATCCGGTGGCGTTCTCGATCGACGCGATGCTCGGCAGCACCGACTTCGGCGCCTTCGGCACGGTGCTCGCCGACCCCGAGTTCTGGGTGTCGCTCGGACGCACGGTCATCATCGCGGGCGGCAGCGCCACGATCGCGGTGGTCTTCGCAACGGTGCTCGCCTACGGCATCGCCCGCAGCAAGAAGACCGGGTGGGTGAAGGCCATGGACCTGTTCGCCTCCTCATCGGTCGCGATCCCCGCGACCATCGCCGGCTTCGCGATGTTCCTCACCTTCATGGTGATCAACCCGTACATCCCGATCGCGGGCACGCTGCTCGCGCTCGTGATCGCGTACTCCTACCGGGTGTCGATCGCCTACCGCTCGTCGTACAGCGCGACGCTGCAGATCAGGCCGGAGCTGGAGGAGGCGGCGCTCACCAGCGGAGCGAGTCGGTTCGAGGGATTCCGACGCATCATCGCGCCGCTGCTGATGCCGACCGTGATGGCGGTGTGGATCCAGATGTTCATCCTCGGCACCAATGAGTTCACGCTCCCGGCGTTCCTGGCGACCCCGTCGTCGCGGCCGCTGTCGATGTACATCTACGCCATGATCAACCCGCGGTCCGCACAGCTGTATGCGCCGGACCAGGGGGCCGCGATGGCGCTGATCTTCACGCTGATGGTGTTCGCGATCGGCTACGGCCTGCAGTGGGCGCTCTCTCGCCGAGCGATCGGTCGCACACGCAAGGCGGTCTCCGCGGGTCTCCCCGACCTCGCCGCCGCCTCTCCTGCTCCCGCTCCCGCCGATTCCGCGACGGTGACCCTGGCCGTGCAGCGTCACAAGCGCTGACCCCGTCCGCCGAGTGCATGGCTTCCTGTCGAGTGCACGGCTTCCTGGCGTGAAGAAGCCGTGCGCTCGACGAGATCCCGTGCTCTCGACGGATAACGTGCGTTCGACGGGTAACGTGCTCTTTGTCGTGTGGGGGAGAGGAGAGGGAGCGATGCGTGTACGCGCACCATCGGCCAAGGCCGGGATCGTCGTCGGAGCCCTGCTCATCCTCCCGATGCTCGGGGTCGTCCTCGCCGTGATGGATCTGTTCGCCGGATATGTCTGGTCGCTGCTGGCGGTCATCGCGCTGGTGGTGTTCACCGCGCGGGTGTTCCGTGGTCCCGGAGAGAGCATGGCGCCGCGGCCGTGGTGGCGGATGACGACGACGGCTCTCTCCAGCGCGGTCCTCTCCGTGCTCTTCGCGGTTCAGGCCGTCGTCGGTCTCTTCCGAGCGGGGACCGCCCCGTTCCCGGCCGCTGTCGTTCTGGGCGCGCTGCTGACGCTTGCGGTGGCCGGGGCATATGCGCTCTCCGCGACCCGCCTCGCCCGCGTCGAGCGGCCGCACAAGGGATAGCCCGCCCTCGCTCCCTCGCTCCCACCCTCTCGCTCCCGCCCTCTCGCTCCCGCCGAGTGCACGGCTTCCTGTCGAGTGCACGGCTTCTTGGCGTGAACACGCCGTGCGCTCGGCGAGATCCCGTGCATTCGACACCACTCCGAACCTCTCCCTTGACTTTTGGATCCAGTATCCATTCAATAGGAACAGCAGGAGAAGAAAGGGTGAGGAGGCCGCATGCACATCGGGTACGCCGCGATGCTCGAGCAGATCGAGCCCACCGCCGTGATCGAGAACTGCGTCCTCGCCGAGGCGCACGGGTTCCGCGGGATCATGGCCACCGATCACTTCCAGCCCTGGCTTCCCCGCCACCGCAACGCCGCCCATGTGTGGACCATGCTCGGCGCGATCGGCGCGCACACCACCGGCGACCTCGGCCCCGGCGTCACGACCCCCGGCTTCCGCACGCATCCCGCCGTGGTCGCGCAGGCCGCGGCGACACTGGCGATGCTGTACCCGGAACGGACCTGGCTCGGCGTCGGATCGGGGGAGGCGCTGAACGAGCATATCGTCGGCGACTACTGGCCCGAACCCGCCGAGCGCATCGACCGCATGTTCGAAGCCGTCGACCTGATCCGCAAGCTCTTCACTGCCTCTCTCGCCGGTCGCGATGCCCGCCACCGCGGTGAGCACTTCCGCATGGAGTCGACCCGGCTCTGGACGATGCCGCCCACCGCGCCGCCCGTCTACGTCGCCACCGCGGGTCCCGCCACTGCCCGCCGCGCCGGCCGGAACGCCGACGGGCTGATCACCACCTCTGCCGAAGTCGAGCGCCTCGCCCCGCTGCTCGCCCGATTCGTCGAGGGGGCGCGGGAGGCGGGCCACGATCCCGAGGCCCTCCCGAAGGTGCTCCAGCTGCGGCTCTCGTGGGCGCCGACCGACGAGCAGGCCCTCGCGAACGCACTGACCGAGTGGCCGATCGGCGGACTCCGGATGCGCCGGGGCGACGTGCGCTCGCCGTACGACTTCGAGCAACTCGTGCGCGGGGTGACGGCCGACGACATGCGGGCGTCGATGCTCATCTCCGCCGACCCCGACGTGCACCGCGCGCAGATCCAGCGCTACGTCGACCTCGGCTTCACGCGCATCTACCTGCACAACGTCGGGCCCGACCAGCGGGAGTTCGTCGAGGTCTTCGGCCGCGACGTGCTGCCGAAGGTGCACGCATGAGCGCCCCCGCGATCACCGTCTTCGCCCTCGCCGGCATCGGCGAGGTGCACCCCGGTGATGACCTCGTGGCCCTGATCCTCGCGACCGGCGTCGAACTCGCCCACGGCGACATCCTCGTCGTCACCTCGAAGATCGTCTCCAAGGCCGAAGGCCGCTACGTACAGGCCGCCGACCGCGAAGAGGCCATCACCGCCGAGACCGTGCGGCTCGTCGCCTCTCGCACCTTCGACGGGCACACCATGCGCATCGTCGAGAACCGGCTCGGCATGGTGGCCGCGGCCGCCGGCGTCGATGCCAGCAACACCCCGGACGGCTGGGTGCTGCTGCTCCCCGAAGACCCCGACCGTTCGGCGCGTGCGCTCGCCGCGGGACTGCGGGCGGCCACGGGCGCGGAGGTGGGCGTGATCCTCAGTGACACCCTCGGCCGTCCCTGGCGCGAAGGGCAGACCGACGTCGCGATCGGCGGCGGGGGCGTGCACATGATCGCCGACCTCCGTGGCACCACCGACCAGGCGGGAAAGGTCCTGAGCGTCACGACCCCGTGTGTCGCGGACGAGCTCGCCGCGGCCGCAGATCTGGTCAAGGGCAAGGCGAGCGGCAACCCGGTCGCCGTGGTGCGAGGGCGGGGCGACCTTGTCGGACCCCTCACCCTGCCCGGGGCCGCCAGCATCGTGCGCGGCGCGGAGCGCGACCTCTTCTGGTTGGGCACCGCCGAAGCACTCGACCAGGGATACCGCGACGGTTACGCCGCTGCGCTCGCAGACCTCGGCACCCAGGAACAGCACCTACACGCACAGCAGGAACCCGACACGAAGGATGCGACATGACACTGACTCTCGGATACAAGGCCAGCGCGGAGCAGTTCGACCCCCGGGAGCTGGTCGAGATCTCGGTCGCGGCCGAGGCGCACGGCATGCAGTCCGTGTTCGCGAGCGACCACTTCCAGCCCTGGCGCCACACCGGCGGCCATGCTCCGTTCTCGCTCACCTGGATGGCGGCGGTGGGCGAGCGCACGTCGAGCATCCGCATCGGCACCTCGGTGCTGACCCCGACCTTCCGTTACAACCCTGCCGTGCTCGCGCAGGCGTTCGCGAGCCTGGGCTGCCTGTACCAGGACCGCATCATCCTCGGCGTCGGCTCTGGCGAGGCGCTGAACGAGATCGCGACCGGATTCCGCGGCGCCGGGGAGCAGGAGTGGCCCGAGTTCAAGGAGCGCTATGCGCGGCTGCGCGAATCCGTGCGTCTGATGCGGGCGTTGTGGTCGGGCGACCGGGTGAACTTCGACGGCGAGTACTACTCCACGCACGACGCCTCGATCTACGACCGTCCCGAGGGCGGCATCCCGATCTACATCGCCGCGGGCGGACCGATGGTCGCGCGCTACGCCGGTCGCGCGGGTGACGGCTTCATCTGCACCTCGGGCAAGGGTCAGGAGCTCTACGTCGACCAGCTGCTCCCGGCCGTGAAGGAGGGGCTCGAGCAGTCCGAGCGCTCGTTCGACGACTACGACCGGATGATCGAGATCAAGCTGTCGTACGAGGAGACCCGGGAGGCGGCGTTGGAGAACACCCGCTTCTGGTCGCCGCTGTCGCTCTCGAAGGAGCAGAAGCACGACATCACCGACCCCGTCGAGATGGAGAAGGCCGCCGATGCGCTGCCGCTCGAGACCATCGCCAAGCGCTGGATCGTCGGGAACGACCCGGATGCCGTGGCCGCCGAGATCCAGCAGTACATCGATTGGGGCTTCAACCACCTCGTCTTCCATGCGCCGGGCCACGACCAGCGCCGGTTCCTGCAGCTCTTCGAGCGCGACATCGCCCCCCGGTTGCGCGACACCGCTGCCGAACTGCGCGGGTGAGGCGACGGAGATGATCCGCGGTTCGGGAGTCGGGGTGCCGCTGCCGGGAGTGCCCGCTCGTGAGTGGATCGTGGTGATCCCGGTGAAGCGCGCCGAGATCGGCAAGTCGCGGTTGCGCATCCCCGGCGTCGATCGCGAGCCCCTCGCCCGCGCGATCGCCCTCGACACGGTCGAGGCGGCCACCGCATGCGAGCGCGTCGTCGAAGTCATCGTCGTCACGAGCGACGAGGTCACGGCGACCGCTCTGCGTGTGCTGCCGCGGGTGCGACTGGTGCGCGACCGCAGCGAAGGGCTGACCGCGGCGATCGGGCTCGGCGTGAGCGCGGCCCCCGACATGCGCCCTCGTGCCGTGATGCTCGGCGACCTGCCGGCGCTACGCCCCGACGAGCTGGCCAGGGCGCTCGCGTTCGCCTCTTCGCACTCCCGGGCGTTCGTGCCGGACGCCGAGGGCACCGGCACCGTGCTCGCCACGGCGCGGGCGGGTTTCGACCTCACTCCGTGTTTCGGGGTGGACTCGGCCTCCGCACATCGCGCGGCCGGCTTCGTCGAGGTCGGGTTTCCCGTCTTGAGCGGTCTGCGACGTGACCTCGATCATGCCGAGCACCTGCGGGCCGCCCGCCGTGCCGGACTGGGCCCGCGCACCGCGGCGCTGGTCGACCGACCGCTGGTGCTCGCCTCATGACCGGCGGCGTCGCCGACACCTCCGATGGCCCGCGCATCGTCGTCCTCGCCGGTGGCGTCGGCGGATCGAAGTTCGTGGTCGGTGTGCGGGAGGCCGCACGGCGACGGTGGCCGGATGCCGCGGGAGGAACCCGAGCCGAGATCACGGTGATCGTCAACACCGGCGACGACCTGTGGCTCAGCGGCCTGCGGCTGCAGCCCGATGTCGACTCGATGATCTACGCGCTCGCCGGTGTCAACGACACCGCACGCGGATGGGGGAGGGCGGGAGAGAGCGAGCGCGTCGCCACCGAGTTGCAGGCATGGGGAGCCGGCTGGCCGTGGTTCACGTTGGGTGACCTCGACCTCGGTGCGCACATCGCCCGCACGGGCTGGCTCCGCGACGGCGCCTCCGTGACCGAGGTCGTCGATCGCCTCGCCTCCCGATGGCCGCTCGGCATCCGACTGCTGCCCATGACCGATACCGAAGTCGACACCCACGTGTTCACCGCCCGGGGTCGGATGCACTTCCAGGAGTGGTGGACCCGGCATCGTGCGACCCTCCCGGCGCAGCGGTTCGATGCGCCGGGGATCGCGCAGTCCGCGCCCGCACCCGGAGTGGTCGACGCGCTGGCTGCGGCGGACGTCATCCTGTTCGCCCCGTCGAATCCCGTGGTCTCGCTCGGGCCGATCCTCTCGGTCCCCGGCATCTCCGACGCCGTACGTGCCGCCCCCGGAGCCGTGGTCGGGGTGTCGCCGATCATCGCCGGTGCGCCCGTGCGCGGTATGGCCGACGCCTGTCTCGCCGCCATCGGTCTCGCCGCCACCGCCGACGCGGTCGGACACCACTACGGGGCACGCGCAGCCGGCGGACTGTTGGATGCGTGGCTCATCGCCGAGGAGGATGCTTCTCTCGCAGGCGGGCTCGAGGCGGCCGGACTGCGCGCGCCGGTGCATCCGCTGTGGATGCGCGATCTCGACACTGCGACGGCTCTCGCCGCCGAGGCTCTCCACTCAGCTGAGCTCGACGCGCACCAAACGTCATAGTCACAGGTCTCGAAAGACTGGCCGAAAGTTCCCAGTCTTTCGGCGTAATGACCGGGCCCCCACCGCCGTCTCTCCACTGTGAGGGTTGTCCGGCCGAAAGGGGGTCGGGCTGTGCGAGGGGTGAGGGAATCGTGAGTGGTCGAAGTCGAGTGGACCGGCTCTTCGAAGAGTTGGAGGTCGAGTGCGGCGTGAGCATGCAGTGCATCACGGAACGGGCGTCCGCCCTGCTGGGGCTGGACATCGAGGTCGACGTGTTGAACGAGGAGGAGTGGCGGGCCGTTCCGCGGTTCCTGCTCGTCGACGGTGACCGTGCGAGGATTCCGGTCCGCCGCTCCGATCCGCAGTGGTACCGACTGCACGTGGTGATCCACGAGCTCTCGCACCTGCTGTGCGGGCACACGCGATGCGAGAGTCTGCCCATGACCTTCGACCAGCTGCGGAAGCCCGCGCAGGTATGCGCGCTCGTCGGGGTGGGAGGGGGTGCCGGCTCCGTGGCGCTCGACGACTGCCAGGAGCAGGTGGCGCTGGAGGCCGAGGCGGAAGCGCTCGCGCACCGCTTGGGCTCGTTCGTCCTCGCTCCGCAGTTCGCATCCGCCGAGCTCGTCTGAATCCCGATCGTCCGAACCGGTCAGCGCGTGAGGGCGGGAGCCGCATCGAACACGATCAGCGGACGATCGCTGCCCGGCCGGAGGAGCACCTCGGCGTCGACCTGCCAGACGCGCGCGATGAGCTCCCGCGTCAGCACCTCCTGTGGGGAACCCGCCGCCTGCACGTGACCGTCGGCGATCACGACGACGCGATCGGCGAATGCCGCCGCGTGATTGAGATCGTGCAGAGCAGCCAGCACGGTCATGCCGTCGCGCGCGAGGGACGCGAGGAGGGCGAGTGCGTCCAGCTGCGCGCGGATGTCGAGGTGGTTCGTCGGCTCGTCGCACAACAGCAGCGCCGGTCGCTGAGCGAGGGCCCTCGCGAGGTTCACCCGTTGGCGTTCGCCGCCGGACAGGGTCGCGGCATCGCGCTCCGCGAACTCGAGCGCCCCCGCGCGGACGAGAGCCGCATCGGTGGCGACGGCATCCGTCTGCGCCCCCTCGAACGACAGCCACCCGCGGTGGGGAAGCAGTCCGAGCCCGACGATGTCGCGCCCGGTCATCCCCTCGGCGGTCGACCACTCCTGCTCGACCAGGGCGACGCGCTGTGCGCGCTCCCGCCGCCGCATCGACGGCAGCGATGCGCCGTCGAGCGCGAGGGTCTCGACCTCGCCCCGCAGGGTTCCGGCGATCAGCCGCAGCAGCGTGCTCTTGCCCGAGCCGTTGGGTCCGAGGAGAGCGGTCACCGAACCTCCGGGGGCGGTGATGTGCATGTCGTCGCAGAGGATCCGACCCCCGTGCGCGAATCGGATGCGTCGGGCATCGAGGCCGTCCTCACGCACTCCGGTCATGCGCGGCTCTTCCGCATACGCAGCATCAGCAGCGCGAACACGGGGCCGCCGATCAAAGCGGTGACGATCCCGACCGGGAGCTCGCGTGGCTCGAACACGGTGCGGGCGATGGTGTCGGCCCAGATGAGGAACACGGCGCCCGCGAGGAACGAGACCGGCAGCAGCGCGCGATGCCGGGCGCCGACGACCGCCCGAACCGCGTGCGGCAGGATCAGTCCGACGAAGCCGATCGACCCGCTCACCGCCACGAGCGCTCCGGTCAGCAGCGCCGTGCACACGAAGAGCAGCACGCGCAGCCGGGTCACCGGGATGCCGAGTGCCTCGGCCGCGGTGTCACCCAGTACGAGGGTGTCCAGTGGCCGGGCTGCAGCCAGCAGGGGGACGGCGCAGACCACCACGGCGACCCCGGCGAGGGCGGCGTCCGCCCAGTCGGCACCTCCGAGGGAGCCGAGCAGCCAGCTGAGGATCTCGCGGTAGCTGTCGTTCGTCGCGCTCCAGAAGATCACGAGGCTGGTCAGTGCCGCGAGCACGGCCGACACGGCGAGACCGGCGAGGACCACGGCGGTGGCTCCTGCGGAACCGGCCGCGCGCGCGAGGCCCAACGTGAGTGTCAGGGCGAGCAGCGCACCCGCGAACGCGGCGAACGGCAGTGCCACCGCCGCACCGAGCACGATGACGATCACCGCGCCGGTCGAGGCGCCGGAGGACAGACCGAGCAGGTAGGGATCGGCGAGCGGGTTGCGGGTGAGGGCCTGCATCACGGCACCGCACAGGGCCAGGCCGCCTCCGACCGCCGCGGCCGTGAGAACGCGGGGTACTCGCCCCTCCCAGATGATCGCGTCTCGGAGCGGGGTGAGCCCTGTGGCCGCGCCGGTCAGGTGTGACCACACGCTCGCCGCGAGTTCGGCCGGGGCGACGTCGGCCGGCCCGATCGCGACCGCGGTGACCACCGATCCCGCCAGGACGAGCAGCAGCACCGTGATCGCCGAGACGGTACGTCCCCGGGGGCGGGGGGCGGCTGCCGCCGCGACAGGGGGCGCCGTGCGCAGCGGAACGGTGACGCTCACTGCTCTCCGAGCTGCGCCACGATCGACTCCACGGCCTTCACGTTGCGGATGCCGGCCTCGGTCGCCGGGAAGTCGACCAGCACGTACCGCTCGTTCCGCACCGCGTCGAGCTGTGCGGTGACCGGGTTCGAGGTGAGCAGCGCGATCTTCGACGCGGCGGTGTTCCAGGCGGCGTCCACCAGCACGATCACGTCGGGGTCGGCCTCGGCGATCAGCTCCCACGAGCTCGACGTCCAGGTGTCGTGCACGTCGGCGAAGACGTTCTCGAGCCCGGCGGCCGACATGATCATCTCCGGCGCGCCGATGCCGGCGCCCACGAAGGGCTGGTCGGTGCCGGACGAGTACCAGAGCGCCGTGAGGCCACGGTCGTCGGGGGTGATCGCGTCGAGCTCTGCGCGCTGCTCGGCGATCAGCGCGCTCGCCGCCTCCGTCTCGCCGAGCAGTTGGCCGGCCTCCGCGAAGCCATCGAAGACGGTGTCGAACGTGAGCGGGTCGGGCATGTAGCCCGGAGCCTTGCAGGCCGCGGGGGCGACGTAGGTGGTGATGCCGAGATTCTGCAGGTCGACCCGCTCGCCGGCGCCGTCGACCGAGAAGTTCGACTCCCATCCGGCGAACACCAGGTCGGGCTCGAGGTCGAGCACGGCCTCCTTCGACGGCACCTTGTCGGAGACGACGGGGACGTCCTCGGCATCCGCCGCGAGATCGTCAGGCAGCGGGCCGTCGGAGAAGGCGGAGCCGATGATCCGATCCCCGGCGCCGAGGGCCAGCGCGAGTTCGAGAGTCGACGACTTCACGGTGAGGATGCGTTGCGGCGTGGCGCCGAGCGAGACCTCGGTGCCGCAGTTGTCGAGCACGATCGGCTCGGTGCTGGGGGTTTCGGCGTCGGGCGCTTCGGCCGATGACGCCGGCGCGCCGGCGCAGCCGCTGAGTCCGGCGGCGACGAGCAGGGCGAGGGCGGGGAGGGCGCCGAGGGCGCGGGCGGTGGCAGGCATGGTTCTCCGGAAGACGAGGACGGGAAGGGCGCAAGACAGAGCACGTTCGCAGTCCAGGTCGGGACCACCGGCATCGGCCAATCGGGCCGACGCGATGCGGTCATGTTAGCGCGGATACTGGATCCAAATCAATACTGGATTCTGGATCCAAAATCGACGAGGATGGAGAACGCCCCACCGCAGCGGCGCACATCGCCGATCGCGACGCCGCGTTCAGCCGAGAGGAACCCATGCAGACCACACCCGTCTCGTACTTCAGCGAGGGTCAGCGCATCTCCGCCGTGTGGCGCACCCCCGACCACGCGGGGCCGTATCGCGCGATCGTTCAGGGCCCCGGTTGGCTCGGGCTGAAGGACGCCAAGCTCTACGTCCGCTACCACGAGGCCCTGGTCGAGGCCGGCTTCGCCGTGCTCGTGATCGACTACCGCGGCTTCGGCGACTCCGAAGGCGACCGCGGATACCTCTCGCCGGCCTGGCAGCTGCAGGACCTGGTGAACGCCGTGACCTACCTCACCACCCGCGACGACGTGATCGCCGACGCGATCGGGGTCTTCGGCACCGGCGGCACCGGGGGCGGCAACGCCGTGCTCCTCGCCGACGCCGACCCGCGCATCAAGGCCGCGGTCAGCCAGGTGCCGGTCGCCGACGGCGAGGACTGGCTGCACCGCATGCGCAGCGAGTACGAGTGGCTCGACTTCCAGAAGTCCCTCGAAGAGGACCGCCGCCAGCGCGTCGCCACGGGGGAGGGGCGGATCGTGCACCCCCGTGAGGAGATCATGATCCCCACGGCCGAGCGTCGGGCGACGAAGATCAAGGCCGACGTCGACGACCGCATCCCGACAGCCGTGCCGCTCGCGTGCGCCGAGGGCATCATCGCGTACCGGCCGATCGACGCGGCCGGCCGCCTGACCACACCGCTGCTCGTGATCGGCGTCGAAGGCGACGCCACCACCCCGACCGACCACGCCGAGGCGCTTTACGAGGCGGCACGCGGACCGAAGCAGCTCATCATGCAGCGGCACACCACCCACTACGCCGCCTACGACGCGTACTGGGAGCAGACCACCCCGGTGATCGTGGGCTGGTTCGACCGGTACGTGCGCCCGGCGCACCTCATCCACCGGTCTTCGCCGTCGCCCGCGATCGGCGAATCCCTCACCACCGAAACCGTGCAGACACAGTCCGACAGCAAAGAGGAGGTCGCGCGATGAGCGTGGATCTGAAGATCACCGGCGGCACCGTCGTCACCCCCGCAGGGCCGGTCCTGGCCGACCTGCTCGTCGCCGACGGCAAGGTCGCGGGCATGGTCGCGGCCGGTACCGACGTCGCGGCTGCGCGCACGATCGACGCCGCGGGCAAGCTCGTGCTTCCCGGCATGGTCGACGTGCACGTGCACACCCGCGAACCCGGCTACGAGCACAAGGACGACATCTACACGACGAGCCTGCAGGCCGCGGCCGGTGGCGTCACCACGATGTTCGGGATGCCCAACCTCAAGCCGCCGACCACCGACGTCGCCACGTTGACCGACGTGTTCCACCGGTATGAGGAGTCGTCGATCGTCGACTGGAACCACAACCCCGCGCCGACGAAGTTCGATGAGATCGCCGGCATGAGCGAGATGGGCATCCGGGCGTACAAGATCTACATGGTCGTCGACACGGGCCGCGACTACCCGCACCCCTCCGGCACCGGCATCCACAACCACGGCCACCTGCTCGAGATCATGGATCACATCGCCCAGACCGGCAAGCGCTTCATCGTGCACCCGCACGACCAGGCGCTCATGGATTACATCGAGGGCGCCTACCTCGCCCGCGGCGAGAACACCCCCGAGGGCTACGCCTCCGCCTACGCCGCGCGCGAGGGTGTGATCTGGGACACGGCCATCGACGTCGTGCTGCGTCTCGCCGAGGCCTCCGGCTGTCCCGTGCACATCGCGCACATCCAGACCCGACGCTCGATCGAGGCCGTTCGGCGCGCCAAGCAGAACGGCATCGACGTGACCTGCGAGGTCAACCACTGGGCGCCGTTCCTGTCGACCTGGAACGACGTCGAGACCCTCGGCCCGTACGCGCTCAGCTACTGGGTGCCCGACGACAACCGCGCGGCCGTCTGGGAGGGCATGCGCGACGGCACGATCGACATCGCCGCCAGCGACCACGCCCCGCACACGCGCGAGGAGAAGGAGGTCGGGTGGACGCAGATGTGGAGTTCGCACACCGGCACCCCCGGCATCCAGTACTACTACGAGCTCATGCTCGACGCGGTCAACAAGGGCGAGCTCGACCTGCAGCGCGCGATCGACATGGTCGCCCATATCCCCGCCGCCAAGTTCGGCCTGGAGGGTGTGAAGGGATCGCTCACGATCGGGGCGGACGCCGACATCGTCATCGCCGACCTCGCCGACGAGTGGACGATCACGAACGACGGCGTGCTGTCGAAGATCGGCTGGACCCCCTACGACGGGCGCACCATCAGCGCCCGCATCCAGCGCACGCTCGTGCGCGGTGTCGACGTCTACGTCGGCGACGAGGTCGTCGGCGACCGCACATTCGGAAAGCTCGCCGCATCGGCGGAAGACAGGGCGGCGTTCGCCGCTGGAGAGGAACTGACATGAAATTCGGACTGCTGCTGCCGCACTTCGGCGAGGAGGCGAGCAAGGAGAAGCTCCTGGAGGGATCGAAGCTCGCCGAGAGCTTCGGATTCGACTCCGTCTGGGTGCGCGATCACCTGGTGTTCGAGCCGCACGGCGAGATGGAGAAGCCGAACCGCACGTTCTACGACGCGCTGACGACTCTCACTGCCATCGGTGCCGTCACCGACAAGATCGAGCTCGGCACCGGATCGCTCATCCCGTTCCGGCACCCGCTCGTCACCGCTCTCATGGCCGGCACGATGACCCAGCTGCTCGGCCCGCGCCTGATCCTCGGCTTCGGCGCCGGCACGTTCGACCACGAGTTCGACGCGATCGGCTGGGGCGACCTCGACCGCGTCGAGATGGTGCGCTCGAACGCCGAGATCCTGCGCCGCGTCTTCACCGAGAACGATGTCACCTACGACGACGGCATCTTCACATTCGAGAACGTCACGATCGAGCCCAAGCCCGTGGGAGGACGCATCCCGTTCTGGTACTGCGGCGCGACCCCGCGTTCGGCCCGTCTCGCGGCGGAGTTCGCCGACGGGTGGATGCCGGGACGCACGGGCCTGCTCACCATGGAGAAGCGCATCAAGACCATGCGCGAGATGACGGACGAGAACGGCCGCCCGATGCCGACCATCGCCGTCATCCCGCCCACGTCGATCGAGGACACCCGCGAAGAGGCGCTCAAGCACGTGAACATCCCGGGCCTTCTCGCCTGGGCGAACAAGGCCAAGTTCGCGGTGAAGCCGCCGTCCGGCAGCTTCGAGACCGTCGAAGACCTCGAAGGACAGCTCATCGTCGGCAGCCCCGACGAGGCGGTCGAGCAGATCAAGCGGTTCGAGGAGGTCGGCACCGAGCACCTGGTGTTCGACTTCCGCTTCAAGTTCGATCGGTTCTTCGAGCAGATCGAACTCCTCGGCACCGAGGTGCTTCCGAAGCTGCGATAAGTCGCGCACCGACGCGCGGCGATGAGACGAGAGGTCGACGATGACTGACGTGAACGACACCGCACGGGACTCGGCGGATCCGCTGATCTCGGTCACCGGGCTCTCGGTGAGCTATGACGTCGCGCGGACGGGAAAGAAGCTGATCGCCATCGAAGACGTCGACCTCGACGTGTTCGAAGGTGAGTTCATCACGGTGCTCGGCCCGTCGGGGTGCGGAAAGACGACGTTCATGAACGTCATCGCCGGCCTCGTCGCGCCGAGCACCGGGGCCGTCCTCGTCGATGGGAAGCAGGTCGACGGCCCTGGTCCCGGCCGGGCCGTTGTCTTCCAGGACTACGCCCTGCTGCCCTGGCGCACCGTGTTCGACAACGTGAAGTTCGGACTCGAGATGCAGAAGGGCCTGCGCACCGCCGACTGGCGGGCGAAGGTGCAGGAGGCCATCGAGATGGTGGGGCTTGCGGGATTCGAGTCGTCGTACCCCCGTGAGCTCTCCGGCGGCATGCAGCAGCGCGTCGGGCTCGCCCGCGCGTTCGTCGCGGAACCGCGCATCCTGTTGATGGACGAGCCGCTCGGTGCCGTCGACGCCCTCACCCGCGAGGTGATGCGCGACGAGATCGAGAAGCTCATCGAGGCGACGGGCAAGACCGTCCTCTTCATCACGCACTCGATCGAGGAGGCCATCCTCCTCGGTGACCGCATCGTCGTCTTCAAGAGCCACCCCGGTGCGATCAAGGAGATCATCACGACCGGCATCCCGCGCCCGCGCTCGGAACGGTCGGTGCAGCACGATCCGCGCTTCCTCGAACTCCGCGACCACCTCTGGGAGGCGCTGGAGGGTGAGGCCACGGCAGCGGCGGTGTCGAAATGACCGCGCTGCTCGCCACCGGGCCGAACCTCGGCAGGGGTGGCCTCGCCGCCTGGCTCGCGGGGCTGAGCGCCCGGGGCAAGGCGGCGGTCATCGCGGTCGAGGTCGTCATGCTCCTCGTGCTCTGGCAGCTGGTCGTCGGGGTGTTCGGCTGGATCAGTCCGGTCTTCCTGCCGCCGCCTCTGGCCATCGCGCAGGGGTTCGGCGAGATCGTGGCGAACGGATCGCTCGCCGCCAACGCCGGCATCTCGGTGCAGGCGTGGCTGACCGGTTTCGCGCTCGCGGTGGTCGTCGGCATCCCGGTCGGGCTCCTGATGGGAACATCGCTTCCCGTCGACCGCGTGATCGGTCCGATCGCGTGGACGATCTACGCCACGCCGTCGATCGCCTATCAGCCGCTCGCGAAGGCGTGGTTCGGATTCGGCATCGGTCCGGTGATCTTCCTCGTGACGATCAGCGCGATCTTCCCGATCCTGCTCAACGTCGCCGCGGGCATGCGCACCACGAACCCGTCGATCATCCGCGCCGCCCGCGTGTACGGGGCGGGGCGGATGCGGCTGTATCGCTCGGTGTACCTGCCGTCGACGATCCCGTTCCTGTTCGCGGGGCTGCGGCAAGCGGTCGTCCTCGCCACGATCGGCATGGTCGTGGCCGAGCTCGCGGGCTCGTCGAGCGGCATGGGCGCGCTCATCATCCGCGCCTCGAACACGTATCAGACCGACCAGGCGTTCGCCGCGATCGCCGTCGTCGTGCTGTGGAGCGTGGGCATGACCCAGGTGGTCACGGCCATCGAACGCGGGGTCGCGCCGTGGACGAGGAAGGGCACGCGATGAGCGTCGTCTCGGCAACCGGAACCGTCCGCATCGTGCGGCCGCGGCGTGTGGTGCGCTCCGGCGAGGGAAAGTGGACCCTGCTCCTGATCGGGGTGATCGCCGCAGTGCTGCTCCTGTGGGAGGCAGCCGTCAGCTGGTTCCACTGGATACCGGCGGCCTTCCTGCCCGCACCGACCGCGGTGGCCGTGGCGTTCGGCCAGCTCATGGTCGACCCCGAGTTCTGGAGCGCCTTCGCGTTCAGCGTCACCAACCTGCTGATCGGCCTCGCGATCGCGATCGTCGTCGGTGTGGTCGTGGGGCTCGCGGTCGGCTGGTCGCCGGTGCTGCGCTTCATGGTCGCCCCGTTCCTGTGGGTGCTGTACTCCACGCCCAAGGTCGCGCTCGCCCCGCTGTTCATCCTCGGCCTGGGCCTCGGCAGCGAGTCGAAGATCGCCCTCGTGATCCTGCTGGCGGTGTTCCCGATTCTGCTGAACACGATGGAGGGCGCGGTCACCGTGAACCCTTCGCTCGTCAACGCGGCCAGGGTGTACGGCGCGAAGGGGATCGGCCTCGGCTGGAAGGTGATCTTCCCCGCCACGCTGCCCTACAGCCTCTCCGGCATCCAGCGCGGTGCGGCCCTCGGCTTCACGGGCGAGGTGCTCGGCGAGTTCCTCGGCGGCACCGGCGGCCTCGGTCACCTGCTCGAGTTCGCGGCGTACCAGTTCCGGATGGACGAGGCCATCGCGATGGTCGTGGTGATGGTCATCATCGCCAACCTCACGCTGCTGCTCATCTCGATCCTCCGGCGCCGGCTGGCGCCCTGGTACGACGAGCGCAAGATCGTCGGCTGACCGGCACCGACGCAGACTCCCGACGCCCCTCGACTCCCGACCCCCGTCTCATGCGCGACGGGGGTCGGGTCCGTTCGGCGGGCATTCACTCGCGATCGAGTGGTACGCTTTGCTGTACCACTAGGGAGGTGGAGGATGTCCGCGATCTCGGCTACCGAGGCCCGCAAGAGCCTGTTCGGCCTTATCCAGCAGGTGAACGATGACCATGCGCCCGTCGAGGTCGTCTCCCGGCGTGGGAACGCCGTCATCATGTCGAAGGACGACTACGACGCCCTCACGGAGACGGCGTACCTGCTGCGAAACCCTGTGGGTGCAGAGCGACTTCTCTCGGCGATCGAGCGTGCGCGCCGCGGTGAGGCCGAGCAGCACGACCTGATCGACGAGTGACTCGGAGATTGGCCTTCGACCCCCATGGGTGGGAGGACTACACGTACTGGCAGGGCCAGGATCGCAAGACGCTGAGGCGGATCAACCAGCTCATCGCCGACGTTCTCCGTGATCCCTTCGAGGGCATCGGGAAACCGGAGCCGCTGAAGCACGTGCTCTCCGGGGCGTGGTCCCGCCGCATCGACCAGGCCAATCGCCTCGTCTACTACGTGAGCGACGAGCAGATCGTCATTCTCCAGGCTCGCGACCACTACTAGGACGCGGACCGAAGGGCCGTCTAGTCGACTGCCGGCTGGGTGTGAAGTGGCATCGCTCTGTATCCCGCGGGAGTTGCGGGGCCTAAGCGAACACGCCAGCCGCCATACAAAGAGGCCCCACCGCCATGCGCAACGGTGGGGCCTTTCGTGCGAGTCAGCGACTCACGGGTAGGTCAGCGTGGCCGGTCCCTCGTTGTCGAGGCCCAGGAGCTCCTGCGCCTTGCGGAGGTAGACGAGCTGCTCGTCGTCGAACTCCAGCGGTTCGAGCTTCTGCGTCTCGATGGTGGTGTCCCACGCCTCGCCGTCGAAGTACAGGTTCGGGCAGGCGAGGTGTCCGTCGAGGATCCAGACGCTGTCCGAATCACGCAGTTCCGCGACGTCGAAGTCGTTGGCCTCGTAGATGTCCAGCGCCTCCTCCGCGTTCTCGGGGAACTCGCCGGGCGCGGGCGCCGTCATGAAGTCGGTGCCCTTCAGCGTGGCCCGCAGGAACCGGACGAGGGTATTCGGATTCTCCTGCGCCCACTTCGTGCCGGCGATCTGCACGTCGTTCGCCCAGTTGCGCAGCGACTCGACCACGATGTTCGCGCCGTGAGCTTCGAGTGCTGCCCTGTCGTCGGCGTAGAACGGCTGCAGGCTGATCTTGTCGTTGACGAAGAACTCCGTCCACGACTCCGATCCGGGGCCCGGGTAGACGACCTCAGTGTCGACGGATGCGACGTCCCAGCCCTCCTCCTTCAACACCTGGGCGCGCTGGAACTCGGCCGGGTCGCCGGGAGTGCCGGCCAGCACGATCGACGTGCCGTCGAGGTCGTCGACGCTCTTCACGTCGGACTGCACCGCGAAGTCGAAGTTCTGCCGGCAGTAGTGGCCGGAGACCAGATCGATCTCGACACCGCCGCGGATGGCGTCGATCACGGTGCCGGTCGACTCGACGCCGATGTCGGCACTGCCGCTGGCGACGGCGGCCGTGACGTTGTCGGCGGTGATGACCTCGACGGTGAGGCCCTCGTCTTCGTAGTAGCCGAGGTCGGACGCCAGGACGAACATCGAGTACATCGTGATGTCGGGGAAGGGGATGGCCACCGTGATGCTGGTGTCCTCCGCGGCTCCGGGTTCGCCGTCGCCGAGGTCGACGGGTCCTTCCGGTGTCGGCGTCGGCGAGGCGCAGGCGGCGAGCAGCGTCAGTGCTGCTGCGCCCCCGACCGCGGCGATGCCGAGTCTGTTTCGTGTCGTGCGCATGACTCTCCATTCGGGCAAGTGCGTGCGACTCCTCCGTGGAGTGGGGCGCCTCACGCGGATTTTGGGATACGGTATCCAATTTGGAATCGGGTGTCCATGGTTTGCGGGATATCGTGCTCGAACAGGGTCTAGACGACCGTGATGAAAATTGGATACAGTATCCCAAACAGATTCCCGCGATGAAGAGGTGAAGATGCGTGCCGCCGTGCTGAGCCGTCATGACCTGGACGGGCTGACCGTCGCGGTCGCGGATGTCCCGGCACCCGGCGACGGCGAAGTGCTCGTGCGCGTGGAGACGGTCGGGGTGAATCAGCTCGACCTCAACGTCATCGCCGGTGTCGGCCCAGGAGCACGGGCGCAGCTGCCTCGCATCCTCGGGATCGACCCGGCCGGCGAGATCATCGCCATCGGAGCGGGTGTCGACCAGAAGCGGATCGGCCAGACCGTGGTGGTCAAACCCAACATCGCCTGCGGGCAGTGCGCCCATTGCCAGGCCGGAGACGAAGCCGATTGCCCGAACCAGACCGTCGTCGGCGTGCACCGCGACGGGGGCGCCGCCGAGTACGTCGTCGTCCCCTCCCGCAACGCGATCGACCGCCACGGCCTCGACGCGGCACAGGCGACCGCCGTGGTGCACAGTGCCTCCATCGTGATCAACGCCGTGCGCACGGTCGCGCTCGCCGCGGGCGACAGGGTGCTCGTCACCGGCGCGGGCGGCACCCTCGGCCGTGCGGCGGTGGCCATCGCGCTCGCTCGCGGGGCCCAGGTCGTCGCCGCGTCGCGCCGTACTCTCGCACCGCTCGGAGACGAGCAGCTCATCCAGGCTTCGGGAGCTCCCGCGCTGGCGGCGGCCCTCGACGGGGGAGAGGGGTTCGACGTCGTGCTCGATGTCTCCGGCCACGCTCCGACCCTGAGCGCCGGGATCTCGGCGTTGCGGTGGGGAGGTCGGGCCGTGTTCTGCGCGGCATCCGTCGACAGCGACCTGCGCATCGACGCCCGCGACTTCTACCTGCGTCGCAAGCGGCTGTCGGGTGTGGCCAGCGCACGCTACGACGATGTGGCCGAGGCTCTCGCGCTCGCCGCCGCCGGGGCCCTGCCCTCGCTCGTCGGCCGCCGCTACGCGCTGGACGACATCGCCACGGCGTATCGCGATTTCCCCCGCAAGGGCGACGGGAAGGTCGTCGTCGATGTGCGCTGACCGCCCTCGGTATCGAAGAGGAGACCAGAAGTGACGAATTCCGCATCACCCGGCGCGGGTGCGCTGGCCGGGATCCGCGTGGTCGAGCTGGGCCAGTACATCTCGGGTCCGTTCGCGGCCAAGCTGCTCGCCGACCTCGGCGCCGACGTCGTCAAGGTCGAGTCGCCCGAGGGGGACCCGATGCGCCGATGGGAGGGGCGGGCGACCATGAGTCCCCAGTTCGCCGCCTACAACCGGGGCAAGCGCGGGGTCGTGCTCGACCTCAAGAGCGCCGAGGGGCTCGCTGCGCTGTTCGGCCTGGTCGACGATGCCGACATCGTGCTGGACAACTTCCGCCCCGGTGTCGCCGAGCGGCTCGGGTTCGGCCCCGATGCGCTGCACGAACGCAACCCGCGGGTGATCACGTGCTCGATCACCGGTTTCGGCCCCACCGGGCCGGCCGCGAAGCGCCCTGCCTACGACACCGTGATCTCGGCGACCGGGGGAATGTACAGCCAGGTGGTCCCGGCCTCCACGATCCGTCCGCTGGGGCCTGCGTTCTCCGATCTGCTGTCGGGGATGTCGGCCGTACAGGCCGTGCTCGCCGCCCTGCATGCCCGTGACGTCAGCGGGGTGGGCGAGCATGTCGAGGTCACGATGGTGGGTGCCCTGCTCGACTTCCTCACCGAGTCCGCTTCGGCGTTCCTCGAGACCGGACAGGTCTCATCGCCCGACTCGCGTCCGCGCCGCGCGCAGGCCTACGCCTGCCGGGGGTCCGACGACAAGGCCTTTGTGATCCATATGTCGGTGCCGGAGAAGTTCTGGACCGGACTGCTCGACGTGCTCGAGCGGCCCGATCTCGCCGACGACCCGCGCTTCTCGACCCGGGAAGCGCGCGTGCGCAACTATGACGAGCTCGACGTGGTGGTCAAGGAGATCGCCGCCACCCGACCCCGGCAGTACTGGCTCGACCGGCTCGCCGCGCACGACATCCCGCACGGTCCGCTGAACACGATGGGCGACCTGTTCGACGATCCGCAGATCGCGAGCATGGGTCTGGTCGAGGAGATCGAGGGGCCTGATGGCGCGCTGCGCGTCCCGGTGCCCAGCATCCGGTTCCAGCGGTCCGGTCGACCCGAGCTGCGATACGCGCCGGCGCTCGGCGCCGACACCGAGGAGATCACGGGACTGCGGACCGGCTCCGACCCCGAATCCGAACCCGCACGAGCGAAGGAAGGGGCAGCCTGATGCCCGGTATCGACGACCTCGTCGCGATCGACGTCCACACCCACCCGCAGACCGAGGAGTTCATCGCGGCGATGGGCCAGCGGCACTCCCAGATGTCGGCGCACTTCGGGCGCGAGCGGCCGGTGGTGTCGTTCGCCGAGCAGGCCGATCAGTACCGCGACCGCAAGATGATGGCCGTGATCGTGAACTCCGACTCGGAGACCACGAGCGGAATCAAGGGTGCACCGAACGACCTCCTCGGCAAGGCGCAGCAGGACCACCCCGATGTGTTCCTCGCCTTCGCCGGCATCGACCCGTGGAAGGGCGAGGCCGCGGTCGCCGAGATCCGTCGGATGCACGCCGAGTACGGCATCAAGGGCGTCGGCGAGCTCAACCCGTCGCGGCAGAAGTTCCTCGCCAACGACCGTCGCTTCTTCCCGATCTGGGAGACCTGCGCTGAACTCGGGCTCGTGGTGATGTTCCACTCCGGGTTCCCCGGCGCCGGTGCGGGTACTCCCGGTGGCGGCGGATATCGGCTCGAGAACGCCCGCCCTGTGCCGTACATCGACGACGTGGCTGCAGAGTTCCCCGAGCTGAACATCATCAGCGCGCACCCGGCATGGCCGTGGCACCTCGAGAACCTGGCGATGGTGTGGCACAAGTCGAACGTGTACCTCGACCTGTCGGGGTGGGCGCCGAAGTACCTGCCGCCCGAGGTGGTCCGCTACGCCGACTCGCTGATCTCCGACCGGGTGCTCTTCGGGTCGGATTGGCCCGTGATGACCGCCGACCGCTGGATGGCCGAGTTCGACGAGCTCGGGCTCAAGGAGGAATCGCGTCGGAAGATCCTGCTCGACAACGCACGCACGCTGTTCCGACTGTGAGCGCGAAGGAAGGAGCCGATCGTGGCTGAACTGGTGATGGCCGCAGCGACCCCGCACAACCCGCTGCTGTGGCGGGCGATGCGCGAGCCGATGCCCGACGATCTCGTGACGGTCGAGGCGAACTTCCGTCGCATCCGTGAGGCGATCTCGGATGCCGGGGTCGACACTCTCATCGTGCTCGGCACCGACCACGTGCGGCAGTTCTTCTCCGACAACTCACCTGCCTTCATCGTCGGCAAAGCCGCCTCGTACCACGGCACCTACGAGAACGAGGTGCGCACCTTCGGCATGGAGTACGCCGAGCTGACCGGCGACCCGGAGCTCGCGACGCAGATCACCGGCCGCGAGGTGCTGCCCGAGACCATCGACTTCTCGGTCTCGCACGAGTGGCGGCTCGACCACAGCTTCGTGCTGCCGCTGCAGTACGTGCGTCCGGAGCTCGACCTGCCGATCGTGCCGATCCACGCGAACTCGATCCTGCCTCCGCTGCCGACCGCCGCCCGCTTCGCCGCTCTCGGACACCACCTGCGCACCGCGGTCGAGTCCTGGGACAGCGACGCCAGAGTGGGCCTGCTCACCTCGGGGCACATGGCAACCGACGTGGGTGGCCCGCGCACCTTCAACGGCTCGCCAGATCCGGAGTTCGACGCCGAGGCCGTCGGGTGGATGCGTGACGGCGACCTCGACGGGGCGATCGCCGGATGCCGGTTCGACCGCATCATGGCCGCCGGCAACGTCACGTATCAGTACGTGAACATCGTCGCCGCGCTCGCCGCCATGCAGGGGCGCCCGGCCGAACTCGCGGAGGCCACGACCTCGCGCTTCGCCTCCAGTCCGTTCTTCCTCTGGAGGGCCGCATCGTGAGCCGGTACATGATGAACAAGTTCATCCGCGCCGTCGAGATGAGCACCGCGAACGTGAACGCCTACGTCGCCGACACCGAGGGGTTCGTCGACGGGTGGCTCGCCGGGGGAGCGGGGCCCGACGCGGTCGCCGACGACCGGGTGCTGACGCCCGAGGAGCGCACCGCCTTCGTCAACCGCGACTACGGCGCGCTCTACGGTCTCGGCGCGCATCCGTATCTGCTGTGGCACTTCACCGAAGCCGTCTACGAGCACGAGTACACCGAGGGCTTCGGATGGCGCGAACTCGTCGAGCGATACCGAGCCGCGATCATCCCGTACGGCGAGGTCGACGACATCCCCTGACCTCCTGGAACGCCTGTGCGCAGGCGCGACGGATGCCCCGTGGGTGGGGTTTCCACGGGGCATCCGCCCATTCTGCGCCGGCGTCGAACGACGGTGTGAGCTGGGGGCTACGAATCCGTCGACGTGTGGGGTGGACGCAGCGGCGCACCGGCGGTGCGGGTCTCCTCCCCCGAGGACGGCCGCACCACCGGCGTCCTCACTACGCCGTCACGAGACGACGTCGCAGGAGTCCGGCGCTTCCGAGGAGGAGCAGGACGGCGGCGAGTGCGAGCAGTCCGACCGGCGACGGAGCGCCGGTCATCGCGAGCCCTGACGCCTGACCGGTCGTCGCCGCGCCCGAGGCGACGGCGGCTCCGGCCGTCGAGACCGGAGTCGTTCCGGGCGTCGTTCCCGGGTTGGTTCCGGGGTCGGTACCGGGATCCGTTCCGGGGTCGGTACCGGGATCGGTGCCGGGGTCGGTTCCCGTGCCGGGGTCGGTCACCGTCGCCTCGCCGATCACGGAGATGGCGTTTCCGCCCAGCGTGATCGGAAGGCTGATCGGCAGCGCCAGTTGGGTGCCGCCGAGGATGCCGTCGGTTCCGGTGGTGGTGTTGCCTCCGGTGGTGGGGGCGGTTCCTCCGGCGCTGCTGCCGGTGCCGGTGCGGGTGACGGTGGCGTCGTCGAGGACCGAGATCGCGTTGCCGGTCACGCCGATGGGGGCCGTGATGGGTGCCGTGATCTGGGTGCCGCCGAGGACGCTGTCGGTTCCGGTGGTGGTGTTGCCTCCGGTGGCGGGGGCTGCCGGTGCGGTGGTGTTTCCACCGGTGCCGGTGCCGGTGCGGGTGACGGTGGCGTCGTCGAGGACGGAGATCGCGTTCCCCGACACCGTGACCGGTGCCGTGACGGGCGCCGTCGCCTGCGTGCCGCCGAGCACCGCGTCGTTACCCGACGTTCCCGCCGACGTGGCGGGAGCGGGGGGAGCGGTCGAGCCGGCGGTGCCGGTTCCCGTGGAGCTCGTGTCACCGAGCAACGAGATCGCGTTCCCCGACACCGTCACCGGTGCCGTGATGGGCGCGATGACCTGTGTGCCGCTGCCGATGCCGTCGTCACCGGATGTGGTCGCACCCACGGGAGCGGAGGAGGCCGGTGCTGCGGCCCCCTGCCCGTTCGGAGTGGTGCTCTCGGTGTCGCCGACCAGCGACACGGCGTTGCCCGTGACGGTGACCGGTGCGTTGACGGCGAGCAGCGCCTGCGTGCCCGAGAGCACACCGTCCAGACCGTTCGTGGTCACGAGAGGCGCCTCGGCCTGGGGAGCCGGGCTCGGGGAAGTGGCAGCCGGGGCGCTGGTCGTCGATGTGTCGAGCACGCTCACCGCGTTGTTCGACACGGTGACGGGAAGGTTCACGGTCACCGCGGCCTGAGTGCCGGATGCCGTGCCCGAGTCACCGCTCGTCTGTGCGGGTGCGGGTGCGGGTGCGGGTGCGGGTGCGGGTGCGGGTGCCGGGGCAGGCGCGGGTGCGGGTGCGGGTGCCGGGACCGGCGCGGGCGCCGGAGCCGGGGCAGGCGCGGTGGACACGGCGTCGCTCAGCACCGAGATCGCGTTGTTCACGACCGAGATCGGTGCGGTGATCGCTGTCTCCACCTGTGTGCCGGAGAGCAGTCCGTCGTCTCCGGTCGTCTCAGCCGCGTTCGCGGCCGTCGCGCCGAGGAGCGTGATGCCCCCGGCGATGAGCGTGCCCCAGAGGGCCCGCTTGATGAAAGTACGCATGATCGTTCTCCTGACTGGATGGATCGTCTGATGGGTGCGCGCGATCACATGCGCGCGCAGCACGGCATCTGTCGTTCCCGGGGGAACGACGTGACGATCCGTCAGTCAGGAGAGACGTCGGTGTCGGCGACCGTCGACGAGGGAAGCTCGTCGTCGGAGGCGCCGGATGTCCGCTCGCCAGCACGGAGCGGAGAAGAGTTCGCGTCGCTGAGGCGCGCGGGGGATGCGCCGCTCCCTCCGCCGGAACCGGCGGAGGAGGACGCGGGGACTGTGGTGCCTGGCGGGCTCCCCGACGGGGGAGCAGTGGGCACAGAAGTGGCGTCGTCGGTGGTGGCGCCGATCGCGGTGGTGAGCGCGCCAGACGGCGGGGACACGGTCGACGGCACAGCTGTCGACGAGACCGCCGGCGTCGCTGCGGAGCTCTCCGTCGCGGGTGCGGCCGTCGGGGGGACCGGGGCCTCGGCGACGTTCGCGGGACCTTCGCCGGATCCAGGCGTCGTCGTCGACGGGTTGAGCGCTTCGAGCACGGGCGGAACCGTCTCGTTCGTGACGTTCCCGAGAAGAGCAGTGGTGTCATCGACGACGCCGACGACGTCACCCACCGCGGAGATCAGACCGAGGTCGGAGACGAGTCCGCCGACCACGGGGACGCGGGAGACCGCGTCGAGAATCGGATCGGTGATCTGAGAGACCGGTGCGTCGGTCAGGGCATCGGTGACAGGGGTGACGACCGCGGTCGCGGTCTCGGTCACGGTGTTCACGACGGGTGCGACCGCCGGACCGACGACGGGTGCGTTCACGATCGGCTCGGTCACGGTGGCGACCACGGCGGGGACGGCCTGCTGCACGGGCGCGACCACCTGTGTCACCACGGGGGCGACCACCTGCGTGACGACCGGGGTCACGGGGGCCGTGACGGCCGACACCGTGTCGCTGACGAGCGAGGTGAGTCCGTCGAGCGGGCCGTCCTGTTCGTCCGCGTGCGCGGATCCGCCCGCGAGGAGAACCGTGAGCGTCGCCCAGGCGAGCACGCCGATGCCACCCCAGAAGACGGCGGCAGGTATGCCGCGTCGGGTGGCCCGAACGTCCACGTCGACCTCCCCCTCCGAAGGCAACGTACGTCGACGCCGTTGCGTCGATTGGGGCTGACGATACTCGCGCACGGACGTCGTGTCTAGAGGGTTCTCCGCGCGTTTCCGGGGATGTCCGGGTGTGACGCGCCCGGAGAAATCTCGGCTTGACTTTCCCCAAGTTCTACACATCCCATCCCCGCGGAGGGCAACCTTCAATGCCCGATTTAAACTGATTTCCATCCACAGGCTGGGGAAACGATAAAGGCCAGTTCAAATGGAATAAAAAAGTTTCGTATCCCGCTCCTCCACGGGGTTATCCACACCCGTTGTGCACAGACACTCCGAGTTTGTTCGCACGCTCTCCACAGAGTTATCCACAGGCCGTCTTGCATGTGGAAACAGTCGCTCGTAGCGTGGGCGAGCGACCGAATGTCGGAGGCAGCTGTTTTGCTGTTCAGAGCGGTGTGAGGGCCGAAGGCCGCACGGGCCCCGCCGTCGAAGCGTCTCATCAGAACATCGCATCGGAAACGTCGCATCGAAGGGAAGACTGTGTCGATCGCTGACATCTCAGAAGAGCGCATGGGCGCGAAGCGCGCGCCGGAACGCACGCCTCCCCACGACCTTCTCGCCGAGCAGAGCGCGCTGGGCGGAATGCTCCTGTCGAAGGATGCGGTCGCCGATGTGATCGAGACGCTCAAGGGTGCCGACTTCTACATCCCGAAGCACGAGCTCATCTTCGAGGCCATCCTCTCGTTGTACTCCCATGGTGAGCCCACCGACGTCGTCGCCGTCACCGACGAGCTCATCAAGACAGGCGAGCTCGGCCGCGCCGGCGGTGCCGACTACCTGCACACGCTGACGTCGATCGTCCCCACGGCGGCCAACGCCGGCTACTACGCGGGCATCGTCTCCGAGCGTGCGATCCTGCGCCGGCTCGTCGATGCGGGCACGCGCATCGTGCAGCTCGGGTACGCCGGTGAGGGCGATGCGACCGACATCGTCAACAACGCGCAGGCCGAGATCTACTCGATCACCGGATCCGAGACCGCCGAAGACTACGTCCCGCTGCAGATCGCCGTCGACGCCGCGCTCGAGGAGATCGAGGCCGCCAGCGGCCGCGACGGATCGATGACCGGAGTGCCGACCGGCTTCAAAGAGCTCGACGAACTGACGAACGGCCTCCACGGCGGGCAGATGATCGTCGTCGCTGCTCGACCCGCCATGGGTAAGTCCACGCTCGCGCTCGACTTCGCGCGCGCCGCATCCATCGGCCACAACCTCCCCTCCGTCTTCTTCTCCCTCGAGATGGGCAAGAGCGAGATCGCCATGCGTCTGCTCAGCGCCGAGGGTGCGATCCCGCTGCAGAACATGCGAAAGGGAAACCTCGACCCGCGCGACTGGACCACCGTCGCCGCGACCCGAGGGCGCATCAACGACGCCCCGCTCTACATCGACGACAGCCCGAACATGACGCTCGTCGAGATCCGCGCGAAGTGCCGTCGACTCAAGCAGCGCGAAGGACTGCGCATGGTCATCATCGACTATCTGCAGCTGATGACCTCGGGCAAGCGCGTCGAGTCGCGTCAGCAGGAGGTCTCGGAGTTCTCCCGAAGCCTCAAGCTCATCGCCAAGGAGCTGCAGGTTCCGGTCATCGCCCTCTCGCAACTGAACCGTGGTCCCGAGCAGCGCACCGACAAGAAGCCCGCGATCAGCGACCTGCGAGAGTCGGGCTCGATCGAGCAGGACGCCGACATGGTCATCCTGCTGCACCGCGACTCGGTGTACGACAAGGACGTGCGTCCGGGCGAGGCCGACCTCATCGTCGCCAAGCACCGTAACGGACCTACCGCGACGATCACCGTCGCGTTCCAGGGGCACTACTCGCGCTTCATGGACATGGCTCCCGGCGGCGACTTCAACTGAGCGTCGGCTCCGTCGCTCACAGCGGGTGGGAGCGAGGGGAGTGAAGTCGAGGGGATCCGGTTCGCGGTTGCCTCGACGAAGCCAATCGATCGCTTCATAGAGGTCGTCACCTATGCGCGTCAGTGAGTTGAAGCGAGACGTGTGGAAGATCGGCAGTTCGCCGTCGTCGTCTCGGGCACCGGTGTCCCAGGCGAGGTAGTCGCCGTTCTCGCTCATCGCGAAGACGACGAGGCGCTCTGCGATGCTCCAGGAGCCGTCGGGTTCGATCTTCCAGTCGTATCCTTCGGCCCGCCCTTCCCGGAAGTCACGGTGCAGCGCCCCGGTCAGGTATCAGCCCCGACCCACCACGCCGTCGCCGAATCCGGAGGGGACCGGCGTGTAGATGAGCCAGAGCCCGACGGTCAGATTCCATCGCGGTTCGCTCTCCACCCCCGAATGCTACCGACCGAAACGCATACGCTCACGCAACATCGGATGCGGTGAGGTGGGCGTATGGCTCACTCCGCTCACTCTCGCCCGTCGTCCGGCCCGCGGTTCCTCGTCGCGGGCCTCGCGGCTCTGGCGGTCGTCGCCGTCACGCTGACGCCGCGCCGGTTCGCGAGCCCTGCTCGTGCGCTCTTCATGGACCTCGCCCATGTCTTCGCGGCGCCTCTGGTCGAGCCGATGACCTTCATCGAGGTGGAGAGCACCCTCAACGCACTGCTCTTCGTCCCTCTCGGAGCCGCGGTGGCGCTTGCGCTCAGCCGGCGGCTCTGGATGCTCGCGCCCGTGCTCGTCTTCTGTGCGTCGTTCGCGATCGAGAGTGTCCAGGCCGCGATCCCTGGGCGTGTCCCTGACGTGCAGGACATCGTGTGGAACACGATCGGCGGGATCATCGGCGCCGTCGCGGTGGGAATCGTGCGAGGGCTCTGGGCCCTGGGGCGACGGCGTTCGTGAGGACGCCGTGGGCCCACGCGCCTATCGGGCGGCGTCGCGCCGAGGCGGAGCGTCATCCCATCGGGGTGACGGGAGGTGCAGCAGCACCAGACCGATGCCGGCGATCACGGAGTTGCGGAAGGCGGGGTCGAGCCCGTTCCACGACGTGGAGCGCCACATCTGGAACCACTCGCCGCCGATGGAGATGAATCCGCCCACGAAGAGCAGGATGATCATCACGAGTCCGATCGACGACCACACGCGGGCGGCGTGGAAGCCGTGGCCGAGGAATCCGCGCACGAAGAACACGACCGCGACGATCAGGACGATCGCGCTCAGCGACTCCCAGATGATCACGCCGATGTACGCGATGTTCCACAGCACGGGATTGTCGATCGCCCGCCACATCACGTCAGGGTCGAGACCTTTTCCGGCATCCTGACCGAAGTTCGTGGTGTCCATCGCCAGCACATGCTGCACGAAGTCGAAGTTCGTGCCGTAGTCGGTGATGTTGCCGAGGGCGACGAGGAAGATGTAGAGCCCGTTCACGAGGACGAGCGCGGCTGCGGCGAAGGGCAGCGAGCCGAGCAGGTGCCAACGAGGTGAGCGCAGCGGTGCGTCGGTCGTAGTCATGACCAGACAGTATCGGTCGGCTGTCCTCGCGTCGAGGATGGCCTCAGTCACGCGGTCGACGGGGATCCCGGGTCGTTTCCGGGAAGCGTGGGAGCATCCGCGTCGACACTCCGGCCGCCGCGACGACGAGTGCGAGCGCGGCGAGTCCGATCGGCAGTGTCGCAGCGATCGCGATGCCGCCGACGAGCACGGGCCCGCCGGCATCCCCGAGTTCGCGCCCGAGCTCCGCCGTGCCCATCGTGCGGCCCATACGCTCGTGCGGTGTCGTGTCGGCGAGGTGTGCGAACGCGAATGGTGTGGCGAAGCCGATCCCGATTCCGAGAAGTCCCGCGGCGACGTAGAGCCCGGGCAGTGCGGGGACGAGTGCGGCCGTCATGGTGCCGGTGGTGATGGTCGCAAGGCCCAGCGCCATCCCCGCTCGATCGCTCATATGGGCGCTGTCGCGCAGTCTTCCCGCCCAGGGTTGAGTGAGCGTCGAACTCAGTGCCAGGACGGACGCGAGCGCGATGCTCGCGAGCAATGGCGCGTCCTGGCCGCTCGCCATGGCGGGGAGGAAGCCGATCGATGCGCCGAGTGCCCCTGTGGAGGCTGCCAGGGCCAGGGTAGGCACGAGGAACCCCCGCTCGGTCGTCTGGCGGACGAGGTCTGCGACGGTGTAACGCGGGCGCGGGAGGGGATCGAGGCGGGGGAGGGTGACCGCCACCCAGAACGCGGTCAGGATCGCGACGGCGCTCAGAATGGTGAAGAGGAGCGCGAAGCCACCCGTGAAGATCAGTGCGGCGCCGATGAGTGGACCCAGCGTGTAGCCGAGTCCCTTCCAGGAACCGTATCTGCCGAAGTATCGCCCCTTCGCGCCCGGGGCTGCGAGCCGCGCGACCGTTGCAGAAGAGGCCGGGGAGAATGCCGACGCCGCCGCGCCCTGCCCGAGCCGCGCGACGGCGAGGGCGATGGTGTTCGACGACCACAGCCCCACGAGCGACACGATCCCGAAGGCGAGGAGCCCGAAGACGATCACGGGTTTGGCGCCGATGCGGTCGGCCAGCGAACCGAAAACCGGCTTGAGGAACACCTCGGCGAGGTCGTAGACAGCCAGGAGCGCGCCCATCCGCAGGAGGTCGAGACCAATGTCCTGCCCCGTCGCCCCGATGCCGGCCGCGATGCTGTGGGCGCCGAAAGCAGTGACGAACCCCGCGGCGTAGAGCGGGGCGATCGTCCGCGCGGCGACCGCCGGCTCGCTCACGCGTGAACGGCCTGGTAGACGAGGTCGGTGAACCGCGCGAGCTCGGCGACGCATGTGGCGAGTTCACGGTCGGCCTCCTTGGATGAAGGGGATCCGAACACGTCGCGGCTGCGAATGGTGCGATGCCACCGCTGCAGGCGATCGAGGCTCTGCTCCTCCTCTTCGAGCTCGGCAAGAGTGAACTTCTTCTTGTCGATCTCGCGCGCGATCTCGGCCTCGTACTTCCTGCAGTCGGCGATGAACTCCGTCCAGTCATCGGCCCGCGCAGCATCGAAGAGTTCTCGAAGCGCGGCGGTGTCGCCCCCGTCTGCCTGGGTGCGGAGTACGAGGATGGCGCCGTCGCCGCGCTGAGCGAGGGCGCGGGCGCGCTCGACTCCCGCGACACACGCCGGAACCTCCGGGACCACCCAGGTTCCCTGCCCCGCAGGGACCGCTCCGAACTGGCGCAGCTCTCGCCAGACCGCGACACGGTGCCTCGAGGGAGTTGCGGGCACCTGTACCAGGAGCACGAGCCAACGATCGAGATTCGTCACAGTGAGAATGTAACAGTCGTTACATCCCTTCGGCGAAGAGTTGCCGGATACCGTGGAGGGAAGCGATCGCGAGCAGACAGGGAGGGGCGAGCCTTGGCGAATGACTCCGGGAGCGACGTGCGCATCCGAGACGGCTATGCCGCGCGTGCCACCGAGTACACGGAGCTGTTCGGGGACATCGGGCAGATGGATGACATCGACCGGGAGCGCATCGGACGCTGGGCGGATGGCATCGACGGGCGCATTCTCGATGTCGGCTGCGGACCCGGGCACTGGACCGCCTTCCTCGTCGATCGAGGCGCTGACGCCGAGGGCATCGACCTCGTGCCGGAATTCGTCGACGATGCCTCCGCACGGTTCCCGCAGGTGCCGTATCGGGTGGCGTCACTGACCGACGCCGACGTCCCGGCGGGCTCACTCGGTGGCGTGCTCGCCTGGTACTCGCTGATCCATGCGGCTCCGGATGAGTTGCCGTCCCTGCTCGCGGCCGCTCGGCGCGCGATCCGCGAGGGCGGTCACCTGCTGATCGGGTTCTTCGACGGGAAGGACGGCGAACCTTTCCCGCACGCGGTCACCACGGCGCACTACTGGTCGGTGGACGGGATGTCGGCGCTGCTCGAATGCGCGGGGTTCTCCGTGCTCGACAGCGATGCGCGGGTACAGGACGAACGGCGCCCGCACGCGTCGATCAGCGCCGTCGCGTTCTGATCGCAGCGTGCGGACGTGCGGTGTCGATCAGGCGAGACTGCGGAAGAACTTCCGGATGTCCTCGGCGAGAAGCTCCGGCTCCTCCATCGCCGGGAAGTGCCCGCCCTCGGTGAACTCGCTCCAATGGCCGATGGCGCCGGTCGGATCCATCGTGCGCCGAATGAGCGGATGCGCGTCGAAGACAGCCCAGCCGGCCGGTACCCCTGCCGGCACGGCGAAGTCGAGCTCGGCGTGCTCGGACTCGTAGAAGAACTGAGCGATTGAAGCGCCACTGTGGGTGAACCAGTACAGGCTGACATTCGTCAGGAGCTGGTCGCGATCGACGTCCGGTGCCCGGTGGCCGCTGTCGATCCTGCGGGCGAACTTCTCGACGATCCACGCGAGCTGACCGACGGGCGAGTCCGTGAGCGCCGGTCCGATCGTGTCCGGTCGATGGTTGTGCATGCCGATGTAGCCGCGCTCTGCCGCACTCGCGACGTGTGCGGCCTCGAGCTGGGCGAGCTCTTCCTCTGACAGGCCATCGGGGGCGGGGAACATGTTGCCGACCAGCCCGAGCCATACGCGGTCGCTGCCGAAGTGGGTGCCGATGACGCGGTCGGGGTGGATCCCTGCAAGTCGTCCGGTGATGCCCGTGCCGACGTCGGTGCCGTGGGTCGCGAACCGGTCGTAGCCGAAGCGTGTCATGATCTCGGCGTAGGCTTCCGCCGTCCGTGCGAGGTCCCACCCGGTACCGGACAGCGGGTTCGAGAAGCCCAGGCCGGGCAACGACGGGATGACCACGTGGAACTCGTCGGTCAGCAACGGGATCAGTCGTAGGTACTCGACGAACGACGCCGGCCAACTGTCGCTGAGGAGCAGCGGCGTGGCTTGCGGGTTCGTCGACCGCGCGTGGAGCACGTGGAACGTCTGGCCTTCGATGACCGTGGTGAACTGCTCGTGCATGTTGAGGGTCGCCTCCTGCGCCCGCCAGTCGAAGCCGTCGCGCCAGTACTCGGCGAGCTCCTTCAGATACGGAAGCGGGGTGCCCCGACGGAAGTCGGCGCGATCGTCTCGACCGGGCACGGCAAGCGGCCACCGTGTACGGGTCAGGCGATCGTGAAGGTCGTCGACGGTGTCCTGCGGGATGTCGATGCGGAAAGGGGTGAGAGAGGTGTTCTGGGTCATGCTGTTCACGCTCTCAGGCAATGCGGAAGACCAGCTTCCGCATTTGCTGAGAGGATCAGACATGCTCGAGACCTCGGCCCGTCTGCTGGAACTGCTGTCGTTGCTTCAGCTCAGACGGGACTGGACGAGTTCCGCACTCGCCGACCGACTGGGTGTGAGCACGAGAACCGTGCGCGCCGACGTCGGCAAGCTCCGCTCGCTCGGCTATCCCGTGGATGCGCGTCCCGGAGTCGCCGGTGGGTACCGGCTGGCTGCGGGGGCGGCGATGCCTCCGCTGCTGCTCGACGATGACGAAGCCGTCGCCGTCGCGGTCGGCCTGGGGGCGGCGGCGACCTGGCGGCTCGGCGTCGAAGAGACCTCGCTCACCGCCCTCGCCAAGCTGGAGCAGGTGATGCCCGCCCGCCTCCGCCGCCGTGTCGACGCGATCCGGAAGGCGACCAGCGTGGTTCCCGGGGCCGAACCCCCACTCGATCTCGCAGCACTCAGCACGGTCGCCGCGGCGATCCGCGGTCATGAACGGCTCCGCTTCGGCTACACGAAGCCGGGCGGCAGAGAAGAGCCGCGGCATGCCGAACCGCAGCGGCTGGTGAGCTGGGGGCCGGTCTGGTACCTGCTCGCGTGGGACCTCGATCGAGACGACTGGCGCATCTTCCGCGTCGATCGCATGGTTCCGCGGGCGCCGACCGGGGTGCGCTTCCGACCCCGCGCGATCCCGGAGGGCGATGTCGTCGAGTACGTCGTGCGTCGTGTCACGGAGACCTCCACTTCGTGAGGCTCAGGCGGGAGCACTGGGCAGTCGGAAGGTCGTCCGGGGGATGTCGTCGACGAAGCGGTGCGCCAGCGCGAAGGCCTGCTCCTCGGTGAGGCGGTGCTCTGCGACGAGAGTGGACAGGTAGCCCGCATCGAGCCGCCGGGACATGTCATGGCGCGCGGGAATGGAGCAGAAGGCCCGGGTGTCGTCGACGAACCCGCTGGTCTTCGTGAAACCGGCGCTGTCCGTCACCGACCTCCGGTAGCGGGAGATGGCGTCGGGGGTGTCGAGGAACCACCACGGTGCACCGGCGTACACAGAGGGGTAGAAGCCGGCGAGCGGTCCGATCTCCCGGCTGAACGCGGTCTCGTCGACCGTGAACAGCACCATCCGGAACGTCTCGTTCGTGCCGAAGTCGTTGAGGATCGGGGTGAGCGGCCGCGTGAATGAGGCGACATCCGGCAGGTCGTGTCCGCTGTCCGGGCCGAACTGCGCGAGCGTGTCGCGGTGGTGGTTGCGGATCACGCCGGGGTGCAGCTGCATGACCAGTCCGTCCTCGGACGACATCTCGGCCAGTCGGTACAGCATGTTGCGGCGGTATGCCGTCGCGGCTTCCGCGGTGACGTCCCCCCGGAGCCCGGCGGCGTGGATGCGCTCTGCATCGGCACTCGTCAGCGGCTGCGAGCCGGCGTCGAGCACACCGGTGTCGGTGGCCGTGCCGCCCGCCGCCCGGAATGCGGTCCGTCGGCGGCGCAGGGCGTCGAGCAGCCCGGCGTAGCTCGCGGCATCGGTGCCGGCAGCTTCCGACAGCTCGGCGATCGCGGCGGCCCACCCCGCGGCAGACGGGTCCATGTAGCGGTCGGCGCGGAACGTCGGCAGCACGTGCCCGCGGAAGGACGGATCGTCGCGCAGTCGTGCATGCGCGGCGAGGTCGTCGGCGGGGTCGTCGGTCGTCGCGAGCACCTCGATGCCGAACCGGTCGAACAGTGCCCGCGGGTGGAAGGCGGGGGTCTGCAGCTGCGCGTCGATGTGGGCGTACAGCTCATCGGCATTGCCCGCGCTCGGCTGCTCGGTCACCCCGAACACCTCGGACAGCGACGACTCGAACCAGTAGCGCACCGGCGTTCCGAGGAAGACGTCCCAGTTCGCGCAGAACGCCCGCCACACCTCCTGTGGATCGGCGGGTGCGGCTCCGCGACCCAGCGCGCCGAGGGGCACACCGACGGCGTGGAGCAGGCGCAGCACATAGTGGTCGGGAGTGATCAACAGCGTCGCGGGATCGGAGAACGGTTCGTCGTCGGCGAGCAGCGCGGCGTCGACATGCCCGTGCGGGGAGAGGATCGGTGCCGCAGCGACCGCGTCGTACAGCCGGCGGGCGAGCTCGCTCACGCCGGGATCGGCGGGGAGGAGTCGGTCGGCGTGCGGGCTGAGCGCAGTGTTCATGAGTCTCCTCCAGGGGTGCGGCGGGGTGCGGAGCCGGTCGACTCCCGCACGGTCAGGTGGGTGGGCAGTGCGGCGATGTGCCGTCGGTTGAGCGCGCCCGCTCCGATGCGCTCGCTCTGCAGGCGGTCGAGCAGCATCGACACGGACAGGCGTGCGGCCTGCTCGATCGGAGCGGTGAGGGTCGTGAGTGGCGGGTTGCAGAAGTCGGCGCCGAAGATGTCGTCGCAGCCGACGATGCTCATGTCCTCCGGAACGCGCACGCCGCGTTCCTTGAGCCGGATCAGCATGCCGATCGCGAGGAGGTCGTTGAAAGCCACGCAGGCGGTCGCACCGGTGTTCAGCGCGGCATCCGCCGCCGCCGCTCCCGCCTTCGTGCGGGGCTGGTACGGCCCCACCTTCGTGTGCTCGATCCCGAGGCGCTCGCACGCGGCCGCCACGGCCCGCCAGCGGAGATTGCTCGCCCAGCTGGTCGGGGGACCGGCCACGTAGCAGATGCGTCGATGCCCCAGGGAGGCGAGGTGCTCGACGGCCTGGTCGAAGCCGAGCGGCGTGTCGATGAACACCGACGGCACTCCGGGCACGGCACGGTTCAGGGCCACGAGGGGGAGCTCGGTGCTGAGCTCGGCCAGCCGCTCGTCGGACAGGCGGGACGCGGTCAGGATCGCTCCGTCGTAGGAGCTGCGCAGTTCTTCGAGGGTGCTCTCCTCCATCTCGGGCGACTCCTCGGTGTGCACCAGGATCTGCGAGTAGCCCGCCACCCGCAGGGCCTGCTGGGTACCGCGGATGATCCCGAAGTAGAACGGGTTCGTGACGTCGGAGACCAGCACGGCGACCATGCGGGTCGACGGCGTCGATGCGGTGCCGGAGGCGGCGGTGGGCGTGTAGCCGAGGTCCTTCGCGACGCGGATGATGCGGTCGCGGGTGCCGGGGTTGCCACGGCCGGGGACGGCGAGGGCGCGCGACGCCGTGGAGATCGCGACGCCGGCGGCATCGGCCACATCGGCGAGCGTCGGCCGGTGCGAAGGCGGTGTGGGGGACGACATGGGGCAACAGAATCACAAGATGGCAATTACTGGCAATGAATTGCTAACAATTGCCACGCTTGCCTACCTTGGCGAAGACGCAGTCACGTCCACTCACTGTCTCGAAGGAGAGTTCAATGAAGTCTCGACCCCTGATCGCCCTCGGGGCGATGGCCGCAGCAGCGATCGCGTTGACCGCATGCTCGGGATCCACCGCCGGCACGGACGACGGCGACGCCGGTGGCACCGTCGACGGGACCGGCCAGACGCTCACGGTGATGATGGCCGCGAACGGTCTCTACCCCGAGCAGCAGAAGGAGTGGTTCGGGAAGGTCTCCGATGCCTTCGAGGAGAAGACCGGAGCGAAGGTCGAGTTCGAGACCTTCGCGAGCGCCAACGACGAGCTGACGAAGATCCAGACTTCTGTGCTCTCCGGACAGGGTCCCGACGTCTACGGACTCGGCACCACTTTCACCCCGACCGCGTACGCGACGGGCGCCTTCGTGAAACTCACCGAGGCCGACTGGGACAAGGTGGGAGGCCGCGACCGCTTCGTGCCGTCGACCCTAGGCATCTCCGGCCCGAGCGAGAAGGACGAGATCGCCGTCCCGTTCGTGAGTCGTCCGTTCGTGATGGCCTACAACACCGAGCTGCTCGCCGCCGCCGGCATCGACGAGCCGCCCACGACGTGGGACGAGTTGACCGCCGCTGCCGCGAAGATCGAATCCGGAGACGTGCACGGTCTCGCGATCGGATACGCCGACAGCTTCGACCCCTGGAAGTTCGTCTGGGGTATGAGCGTGCAGGCGGGCAATCCGCTGATCGATGTCGAGGCCAAGAAGGCGGAGATCGACGATCCCGCCGTGGCCGCCGCCTACGACACCTACTTCGGCTGGTACCAGGACGGACTCGTCGACCCGGCAGCCATCGGCTGGAAGAACGCCCAGGCCGTCGCCGCCTTCGCCGAGGGCAAGGCCGCCTTCCTTCCGATGACCTCGGCGAACTCGAAGCCCACGTTCGCGGGTTCCCCCGTCGCCGACTCCTACGCCTACGCCCTCCTCCCGACCATCCCGCCGGGGGAGACCGAACTCCCCAAGGGCGGCGAGGAAGCGGCCAGCATCCTCTCGGGAGACAACCTCGTGGTCGCCCAGTACTCGCCGAACCAGGACCTCGCGTTCGCGTTCATCGAGATGCTCACCAGCACCGAGTCGCAGCTCGACTACTTCGACACGTTCGGCGAGCTGCCGACGGGGGTGGAGGCGGCCGCACAGGTCGAGAAGGACAACCCCGATCTGAGCGCCAACGTGCAGGCGGCCTCGCAGTCGGTCGCCACTCCGTTCACGGGCGCCTGGGGTGACACGCAGCTCGCGCTGACCAACGTCGTCGTGCAGTCGCTGCCCGCGTTGCAGGGGGGAACGCTCAGCCAGAGCGACATCGCCGCGGCGATCGCCGAGGCCCAGGCGAGTTCGCAGTCCGCGCTGGACAAGTCCAAGTAACGACGCGAGGACCCGCACATGGCGATCGCGACCGATACGCGTCGGAAACGCACCGACGACACGCCGCCGAGCGAGCGGCCCCGCCCGCTGTGGATGCTGCTCCCCGGCGGGGTGCTGATGACACTGCTGATCCTGGTGCCGCTGCTGCTCGCCTTCTGGATCTCGATGCTCGATCTCGACCAGTACACGATCAGGCAGTGGTTGCAGGCGCCGTTCGTCGGCCTGGGAAACTTCGTCGAGGCGTTCTCCACTTCTCCGCTGCTGCGGGGGATCTGGCTGAGCGTCAGCTACGCACTGATCGTGTCGGTCGCGGCGATCCCCCTCGGCGTCACGGCGGCGCTGGCCACGCAGAACGCCTTCCGCGGCCGTGGGCTGGTGCGCTCGGTGTACCTGATCCCGTACATCCTCCCCGCGTTCGTCGTGGCGACCGTCTTCCGGGCGATGTTCCAGCCCGAGGGCGTGGTGGACGAGGCCTTCGGCGTCTTCGGCGTCGATCCGGGGCTGTGGTTGAACGGACCGCAGAGCTACTGGACCCTGGTGATCACGCAGCTCTGGGTGAGCTGGCCGTTCGTGTATCTGCTGACCCTCGCCGGTCTCCAGGCGGTGGATGCGGAGGTGCACGAGGCGGCGGCGCTCGACGGCGCCGGCTGGGGGATCAAGCTGCGCAAGGTGATCCTGCCGTACCTGCGCGGATCGATCCTGCTGGCCTTCATCCTCACGTTCCTGCACAGCATCAACGCCTTCACGATGCCGTTCGTGCTCTTCGGGATCCCGGCCCCCGTCGATGTCGAGGTCCTGCCGGTCCTCACCTACGTCACGGCGTTCCAGAGCTTCCGGTTCGGGCTCTCCGCGGCGATGGCGGTCGCCTCTCTCGCGATCGTCGCGATCCCCCTGTTCGTCTACCTGCGCGCTGTGCGCCTCGACACCGGAGAGGACGCGAAGCGATGAGCGTCACCACCACGATCGCGCAGGTCAACCCGCGCCGGAGCCGCCCGGGCGGTCACAGCCAGGTCGACCGCCTGCTGCCGCGTCCGCTTCTCGTGGCCGCGAACGTCTTCCTGTGCCTGGTCGTCTTCGGGCCCGTCTCGTACATGCTGTTCGCCTCGATCAACGCCGATGTCGCGGTCGCCGGAGGCGCGTACTGGCCGACCGAGCTGCGTCTCGACAACTACATCAAGGTCTGGCGCAGTGTCGATCTCGCCGGAGGTCTGGCCAACAGCCTGCTGATCTGCGGGGCGGTCGCGGTCGTCTGCGCGGCCGTGGCCGTGTCGATGGCCTGGGTGCTGGTGCGATTCACCTTCATCGGACGCGTCACGATCCTTCGGGGTCTGCTCGGCCTGCAGTCGGTTCCGGGAACCCTCATGCTGCTGCCGGTGTTCGTGATGTTCTCGACGCTGTCGTCGGTGCTGCGCATCCCCACCATCGGCACGCACTGGTCGGTGTTCGTCACCTACCTCACCTTCGCGCTGCCGTTCTCGACCTGGGTGATGGTGACGTACATCCGCGGGCTGCCGCGCGAGCTCGAAGAAGCCGCCCGCATCGACGGCGCCTCCAACTTCCGCGTCCTCACCCGCATCGTGCTGCCGCTGAGCTGGCCCGGGATCGTGGTCTCCGCGATCTTCGCTTTCCTGCAGGGGTGGAACGACGTGCTGTTCGCCTCGGTCATGACCAACCGCGACAGCCGGACCGCCGCGGTGGCCCTGCAGATCTTCGGCGCGACGCAGGAGACGGGGGCGGTGCCGCTGTACGGACAGATGATGGCGGCCTCGCTCATCTGCGCCATCCCCGTCGTCGTGTTGTACCTCGTGTTCCAGCGTTATCTCGTAGGCGGTCTCACCGCAGGAGGAGTGAAATGACCCCGTGGAAGCTCTCAGGATTCGGTGACGAGATCGATCCCGATCCGGCCGTGCAGATCGCCGTGCTCCAGGCGCTCGGCGCGCGGCACATCGAGGTGCGCAGCGCGTGGGGGGTGAACATCGTCGATCTCGATGAGTCTCAGCTGACGCAGCTCGCGGCCGTCGTGCGCGAACGCGGCATGTCGGTCTCGGCGGTCGCCTCGCCGATCGGCAAGGTCGACGTGTCCCTACCGGTGGAGCACGAGGTCGGTCGACTGCAGCGGGCGATCCGTGCCGCCGACGTCCTGGAGACCCCGTATATCCGCATCTTCTCGTTCTTCCGCGACGAGAACCTTTCGGCCGAAGACATCCGCGACGACGTGCTCGTGCGCATGGCGGCGCTGGCGCGCACCGCCGAGGCGGCCGGGGTCACCCTCGTGCACGAGAACGAGAAGGACATCTACGGCGACATCCCCGCACGCGTGCTCGACGTGATCGAGTCGGTCGGTTCGGACCGGCTGCGCATCGCCTGGGACAACGCCAACTTCGTGCAGGTCGGCGTCCGTCCGTTCACCGACGGCTACGCGATGCTGCGACCGCACCTCGAGTATCTGCAGCTGAAGGATGCGCTCGCAGCGACCGGCGAGGTGGTCCCGGTGGGCGAGGGCGACGGCGAGCTGCGCGAGACCCTCACCGCCCTGCGCGACGACGGCTATGCGGGGTTCGCCTCGCTCGAACCGCACCTCGCCGACGTGAACGCCCTCGGCGGGTTCTCCGGCCCCGAGGCCTTCGGCCGCGCCGGTCGGGCCCTGCGCACCCTCACGGACGAGATCGGAGTGACCCTCTCATGACCGACGCAATCCTCGACGTCGCGATCGTCGGATGCGGCATCATCGGCGTCAATCATGCCCGAGCGATCGCGAGCACTCCCGGCCTGCGCATCGTCGCCGTCGTCGACGAGGTGCCGGCGGCGACCGCACGGCTGGCCGACCTCGTCGTCGACGAGCTGGGCGGCGCGCGACCGTCGGCCCACGCCGAGATCGAGTCGATCCCCGCCGATGTCGATATGGTCGTGATCTGCACCCCGAGCGGCTCCCATGTCGAGCTCGCCGAACGGGCGGTCGCCCGCGGGATGCACGTCGTGCTGGAGAAACCCCTCGACGTGTCGATGGAGCGCGGCCGCCGATTAGCGGAGATCGCCAGGGACGCGGAGACGCGCGGCATCCGGATCTCGGTGATCAGCCAGCACCGCTTCGACCCCGGTGCCGTGGCCGTCGCCGACGCCGCCCACTCCGGACGCCTGGGACGGATCACGAGCGCGGTGGCCTCGGTGCCCTGGTGGCGCTCTCAGGAGTACTACGACTCGGGCGCCTGGCGAGGCACCTGGGAGCTCGACGGCGGAGGCGCCGTCATGAACCAGGGCGTGCACACCGTCGATCTGCTGCTGTGGTTCCTCGGCATGCCGGTCGAGGTGTTCGCCCACACCGCGCTGCTCGCACACGAGCGGGTCGAGGTCGAAGACGTCGCCGTGGTCACGGTGCGCTTCGAATCGGGGGCGCTCGCCGTGCTGCACGCCACGACCGCGGCCTTCCCCGAGCAGCCGGTGCGGCTGGCCGTGCACGGTGCGCAGGGGACCGGCATCATCGAGAACGACCAGCTCGCCCGGCTGTGGATCGATGGCGAGCCGACCGACCGCAGCGCCGACTGGGTGCCGGAGGGGCATCGACTCGGCGACGACCGCAACCCGCAGGCATTCGCCGAGGGCCACGCCCGTCAGTACGCCGACATCGTCGAGAGCATCCGCGACGGGCGGGCTTCCCGCGTCGGGGTGCCCGAGGCGCTGCGGGCGCTCGCCGTCGTGCGCGGCATCTACGTCTCGGCGACCACCGGCTCGCCGGTGCGCATCGCCGACCTGATCGACGGCACCGTCGACGACACGAACGTGCGGACAGGAGGCATCGCATGAAGTTCTCCGTGTTCACCGCGGCGACCCCCGACTGGGAGCCCGCGGAAGCGGCCCGCCGCATCGCCGCGATCGGCTACGACGGCATCGAGTGGCGCATCACCGACCAGGACGAGGCGGATCCGCCCGGGTTCTGGGCCGGGAACCGGGCGACCTGGCCGCTCACCGGGCTCGAGGGGTCGGTCGCCGAGATCGCCCGCATCACCCGCGAGGCCGGGCTGGAGTTCAGCGGCATCGGCGGCTACGCGCTCGCGCCCGACCGGGACGACGTGCTGCGGACGCTCTGGGCGACGGCGGACCTCGGTGCGCGTCAGGTGCGCGTGCGCATTCCCTTCAACGACGCCCAGGACTATCGCTCGGTGTTCGCGCAGACCAGGGACGACCTGGAGTGGGCCGCGGAACAGGCGGGGACACTCGGCGTGAAGGTGCTGGTCGAGCTGCACCACCAGACGATCTCGTCGTCGGCGTCGGCCGCCCTCCGGCTGGTCGACGGCATCGATCCGCGCACCATCGGCGTGATCCACGACCTCGGCAATCTCGTGATCGAAGGACAGGAGGACACTCGGGCCGGGCTCCAGCTTCTGGGCGAGTACCTCGCTCACGTGCACGTGAAGAACGCGGTCTGGCAGCGCACCGGGCAGACCGGGCTCGATGGAGATGTGCGCTGGGAGTCGGTGTGGGTGCCGCTGCGCGAGGGCATCGCCAGTGTGCCGGACTACTTCCGTGCTCTCGCCGAGGTCGGGTACGACGGCTGGGTGACGCTGGAGGACTTCTCGACGGATGGTCCGCTGGAAGAGCGACTGGTCGACGACCTCGCCTTCCTCCGCGCGTGCGCCGGTGCCGCGGGCATCGGATCGTGACCGGGCCGGCGCGCACGCAGCATCCTCCGCTCCGTGCCGCTCATCTGGGGATGGGCGCCTTTCACCGCGCCCATCAGGCTTGGTACACCCAGCAGGTGAACGACCGCGCAGGCGCGGACGACGGCTGGGGCATCGCCGCTTTCACCGGACGCACCCCCGAGGCTGCGGAACTGCTGTCACGGAACGACGGCGTCTACACGGTGCTGGAGCGTTCGGCCGAGGGGGATCGGGCGACGACCGTGCAGTCGATCGTGCGCGCGGTCCCCGGAGCGGATGAGGCGTCCTGGCTCGCCGTGCTCGCCGATCCGCAGGTCGCCGTGCTGACCGTCACTGTCACCGAGGCCGGGTACTCCGCCGGTTCCGCGGTGCCCGGACGCATCGCCGACGGCCTCATCGCTCGGGCGGACGCCGACGCAGGACCCCTCGCGGTCGTGAGCTGCGACAACCTGCCGGGGAACGGCCGCGTGCTGCGTGACGCGGTGCTCAAGGCCGCCGGCACCGAGGCTGCGCGCATCTCGGACACCGCGTCGTTCGTCGACACCGTGGTCGACCGGATCACGCCGGCCGTCACGGCAGCCGACATCGATGCCGTGCGGAAGCTCACCGGCCTCGACGATCCGTCCACCGTCGTGACCGAGCCGTTCACGGAGTGGATCCTCGCCGGAGAGTTCCCCGGCGGCGCACCGGACTGGGCGCAGGGCGGTGCACGATTCGTGGCCGACGTGGGTCCGTATGAAGAGCGCAAGCTCTACCTGCTCAACGCCGGCCACAGCTTCCTCGCGGCCGCTGGTCGTCTGCGCGGATATGAGACGATCGCCGAGGCGTTCGACGACCGCGACCTCCGTGGCGACACCGAAGCGCTCTGGGCCGCCCAGCGGACCGCGGTCGATCTGCCTGTCGCAGAGCTCGACGGATGGCTCGGCGACCTGCGCGTCCGCTTCGCGAACCCGCGCATCGCCCATCGACTCGACCAGATCCGCCGCGACAGCCCGATCAAGGTGGCGCTGCGACTCGTGGCTCCCGTGCGCCGGCGGCGTGAGGACGGCCTCGCCGTCGACGACGCACAGGTGCACGCCCTGGAGACCTGGATCCGCTCGCTCCTCGAACTCGACCCGACCGACACCGCGACGGCCGCCGTCGCGCGCACCATCGGCGCCGTGCCCGAGAGCGATCGCACGCGCACCGTCATCGACCACCTCACTCCCGAAGGGACCCTCGCATGAGCATCGACAAGGCTGAGGTCATCGTCACCAGCCCGGACCGGAACTTCGTCACCCTCAAGCTCACGACCGCCGACGGCGTCTCGGGCCTCGGCGACGCGACCCTCAACGGGCGTGAGCTCGCCGTCGTCGCGTACCTCACTGAACACGTCGTCCCGCTGCTGATCGGCGCCGACGAAGACCGCATCGAGGACACCTGGCAGTTCCTCTATCGGAGCGCGTACTGGCGGCGCGGCCCCGTCACGATGGCCGCCGTCGCCGCGGTCGACATGGCACTCTGGGACATCAAGGGCAAGAAGGCGGGGATGCCGGTCTACCAGTTGCTGGGCGGGGCATCGCGTTCCGGCCTGCTCGCCTACGGTCATGCCTCGGGAAAAGAGCTGCCCGAACTCTTCGACTCCGTGCGCGCGCACCTCGACCAGGGGTATCGGGCGATCCGTATCCAGACGGGTGTTCCCGGGCTCAAGGCCATCTACGGCATCGCCTCGCAGGCTGCAGACACCGGTGGTGGGGAAGCCCGCTACGACCACGAGCCGGCCCGGCGGGGTGCGAAGCCGGTCGAGGAGGATTGGGACACCCGCGCCTATCTGAACCACCTGCCGGGCGTCTTCGAGGCGGTGCGCAACGAGTTCGGCCCCGACATCCCCCTGCTGCACGACGGCCACCACCGGATGACGCCCATCCAGGCGGCGAAGCTCGGCAAGGCACTCGAACCGTACGACCTCTTCTGGCTCGAGGACTGCACCCCCGCCGAGAACCAGGAGGCGCTGCGGCTCGTGCGTCAGCACACGACGACACCCCTCGCGATCGGCGAGATCTTCAACACCGTCTGGGACTTCAAGGACATCATCCGCGACCAGCTCATCGACTACGTCCGCGGCGCGGTCACCCACATGGGCGGCATCAGCCCGCTGAAGAAGACGCTCGACTACGCGGCGATGTACCAGATCAAGTCCGGCATGCACGGGCCCACCGACATCTCGCCGGTCGGTATGGCGGCGGCGATGCACCTCGGCCTCGCCATCCACAACTTCGGCATCCAGGAGTACATGCAGCACGGCTCGCGGACCGACCAGGTTTTCCGGCAGTCCTTCACCTGGCGCGAAGGCCTGCTGCACCCCGGCGACGAGCCAGGTCTGGGCGTCGAGCTCGATGTCGACGAGGCGGGGAAGTACCCGTATGAGCGGGCCTATCTGCCGTACAACCGTCTGGCGGATGGAACGGTGCACGACTGGTGACCACCGCGCGTCGGCCGATCGTCGTCATGGGGGTGTCCGGGGTGGGCAAGACCACGGTGGGTCGGGAACTCGCGCGCCGGATGGGTGTCGCGTTCATCGACGCGGATGATCTGCACGGGCCGGAGAACATCGCGAAGATGGCAGCCGGTGCTCCGCTCGACGACGACGACCGATGGCCGTGGCTCGACCGGGTGGGGGCGGCGCTCGCCGCAGATCCGGTGGTCGTCGTCGCCTGCTCGGCCCTGAAGCGCAGCTACCGTGACCGGCTGCGCGCCTCGGCCCCGACCGTCTTCTTCGTGCACCTCGACGCGCCCCGAGAACGGGTGGTCGCGCAGACCACCGCGCGCCGGGACCACTTCATGCCGCCGGCGCTGCTGGCGTCGCAGCTGCAGACGCTGGAGCCCCTCGGGCCGGACGAGCAGGGGATCGCGGTGACCGTGGATGCTGCGCCCGAAGAGCTCGTGGCACGCATCTGCCAGGCCCCCGTCTGACCGCACCCGCCTCAGGGGATCGGCACCGCCCGGTCCGCTCCGAGGCGCTTCATGACCATGGTCGAGGTGAGCCGCTGCACGCCCGGCAGGGCCCCGAGGGTGTTGTCGTAGAGCTCCTGGTAGGCGCTCATGTCGCGGGTGAGGATGCGCAGCATGTAGTCGGGGTCGCCGAACAGGCGCTGGGCCTCGACCACCGCGGGGATCGCCACGACGGCCTCCTCGAACGCCACGATCGTGTCCTTGTCGGTGCGTCCGATCGTCACGAACACGATGGCCTCGAACGTGAGGCCGACGGCTGCGGGCGCGACGACCGCGCGGTATCGCTCGATCGCTCCGGACTGCTCCAGTTCCTTGAGTCGGCGATGGCACGCGGACAGGCTCAACCCGACCTGGGAGGCGAGGTGCGTCGCACTCATCCGTCCGTCATCCTGCAGCAGGGAGAGGATCTCCCGGTCAAGTGCGTCCATGGTGACAATTCTTGCAGGTGAAGGGCGCGATCACCCGAAGAATCGGAGCACCTTTCGCGTGATCCTTCGTAGTCTCTTCCTCGGATTGAGGAGGACCGATGGATATCGCTCTGGTCATGCAGTTCTGGGTGGTCGCCGTGATGCTGGCGCTGACCCCCGGAGCGGACTGGGCGTATGCGATCTCCGCCGGCCTGCGCGCCCGCTCGATCGCGCCTTCCATCCTCGGGATGATCGCCGGGTACACCGTCGTGATCGTCGCCGTCGCGCTCGGTCTCGGAGCGCTGGTCACCGCGTATCCGGTAACCCTCACGACCCTGACCGTGATCGGCGCGTTCTATCTGATCTTCCTCGGTGCGACGACGCTGGCCACACGCCCTGCGGCGATCGCGGAGAGCGGCGAACCGATCGCCACCGGGGGGTGGGGGCAGTTCCTGCGGGGATCCGGTGTGAGCGGGATCAACCCGAAGGGGCTCCTGCTGCTGCTCGCCCTGTTGCCGCAGTTCACGAGCCCGCACGGCTGGCCGTCGACGACACAGATGCTCGCCCTCGGCGGCTTGCACCTGTTCAACATCGCGATCGTCTACACGACAGTGGGGCTGCTCGCCCGTCGTCTCCTGCGCACCCGGCCGCGTGCGAGCTCTGTGGTCACCCGGATCGCGGGCATCGCCATGACCGTCATCGGCGTCGGCATCCTCGCGGAGCAGGTGATCGAGTGGCTGTGAGCGCGTACGTGTCTCTCCCGTCGATGCCGTCTTTTCTCCGGTCGATATCGTCTGCGACCTCGACCTGCCGCAGTAGCGTCGGAGGGAGGGCGGCGATCGGCGGGAGAAGAGGGCTTCATGACTTCCAATGGACGGACGAACGCGGCTCTGCAATTGCTGCTGCCGGCGTTCCTGCTCGGGGCGATCATCGCGATCTCCTTCCTCGAAGCCCCGTTGAAGTTCCTCGCGCCCGGCGTCACGATCCCGATCGGTCTCGGCATCGGTCGACTCGTCTTCACCGCGCTGAACGTGCTCGCGGGTGTCGTCCTGGTCGTGCTCACAGCCGTGAGTGCCCGGGCGAAGGCCGGACGCACGACCCTGGTGATCCTCGGTGTGATCTGGCTGGTGTTCCTTCTCGAGATCGCCGTCATCCGCCCGGTGCTCAACCGGCGCAGCGATCTGGTGATCGCCGGGGCCGAGGCGCCGGGCACGAATTGGGCGCACTATGCGTACATCGCCGCCGACGTGGCGATCATCGGGCTCCTCATCGCATTGGTCGTCGTCACCGTGCGGCGGGTCCTGCCGTCGGAAGCGCGATAGTCGACCGCTCCGCACCTCTTCCGAAAGCCCACGCATTCCGATCTATCGGCATACAGATTCCCTGAACGCGGCCACCTCCATCACGGCAGTGAAATGTTGAATGTTGCCGGCCGGATCCTGGCCGGACATCAACCGGAGGAACACCATGAAACTGAAGAACCGAATCGCCGCTACCGGCATCACCATCGCCGTGGCCGCGGGTGTCGCGCTCATCGGCGCACCGGCCGCCAACGCTGCCGAAGCCCAGGTCGACAACTACGGAGCCGTGAACTACCCCTTCGCGCCGAGCGATGACACGAGCGTCGGCCAGGCGGGAATCGGCTGGGTGCGACTTGCCGACGGCACGCTGGGCCAGGAGTCCGAGCAGACCTTCGGATCGGCCGCGAAGGTCACTCTCGACGACAACGTCGATGTGGTCCAGGCCGGAGAGAAGGTGCGCATCACGGTCACCGCGACCAACCGCTCCAGCTTCACTCGCCTGATCTCCACGGCGATCCCGACGGCCTACGGTCTGACCGTGACCGGTGCCGAATCGTCCCTCGGCGAGCCAATCGTCAGCAGCAGCCATGTCTTCGCCTCCTTCGGCGAGCTGGAGCCGGGCGAGACCGGCACGGCGGTCATCACGGCCGAGGTCGGTGACGTCGCCCCCGGAACCACTCTGCAGACCCGCGCCTACGTCTATCCGGACCTCTCGGGTCCGATGTCGCAGATCAGCGACACGAACACCGTCATCGGCTGAATCGGCCGCTGACACGTGCGGTGGGTTCTTCGGAATCCACCGCATTTCGCTGTTCGGTCAGGGGCGGACGCGGACCGTGCGTCCCTCGAAGGTCACCAGGTCGCCGTCGCGCAGCTGACGCCCGCGTCGGCGATCGACCTCGCCGTTCACGGTGACGTATCCGTCGATGATCACCTCTTTGGCGTCGCCGCCGGAATCGAGGAGGCCGGCGAATTTGAGGAACTGCCCGAGGCGGATCACCTCACCGCCGATGGAGATGTCGTCGATCGGTGCGGAGTTCGTCATCCTTGAATGCTAATCGCACGAGGCGCGGGCCGGAGGAACTCGTCGAAGTCGACCAGGAAGCGGGTGATCATCTCCTGCTCCTCGCTGTCGAGCTCGCGCGAGGGCGCGCGGCAGGTCGCCGATCGAAGGAGGCCGCGCTGTGCGGAGATCTCCTTCTCCGCCGCGATGATGAGTTCGACCGACTGCATCCAATACGAGATGTAAGGGAGGAGCCGCGCGTGCAGTGCCGCCGCCCGCTGGCGATCACCGTTCTCCCATGCGTCGCAGATGGCGAGGTAGATCTCGGGGAACGACGAACCGGGTTGCACACCGACCGCCCCGCGGCGCAGCGCATCGATGAGCTGGACGCCGGCGTAGCCGACGAGGCAGGAGAGACCGGGGGCCGCCTCGCGCAGCGCCGAGATGAGCTGGCCGGGTGGAACGGATTCCACCTTCACTTGCACGAGGTTCGGGTGGGCTGCTGCCAGCTCGGCGATGACGGCCGCATCGAGCGCCGTGCCTGTCTGAGCCGGAGCGTATTGGAGGATCGCCGGGGTCGATCCGGTCGTGTCGAGGATCGCACCGATATGCGCGCGAACGGCCGTGCGACTGGGGCTCTGGGTGTGGGGCGGAAGGATGTTGATCATGTCGGCGCCCTGCTCGACGGCGCGGCGAGCACGCTCCACTGCGAGCACAGTGGCGTGGTCGGGCACCGAGACCACCACGACGATGCCGTGCCGGTGCGCCTCGTCGAGGAGTGCCCCGGTGAGTTCATCGCGCTCGAGGTCGGTCAGCTTGTAGAACTCGCTCGCGAAGCCGGGGTACATCACGCTTCGCACTCCCGCATCCGCAAGCGAGCGCACGAGGTGGCGGAGCGACTCGACGTCGATCCGCCCATCGTTGGTGAATGGCGTTTCGACGACGGGGCAGACGCCCTCGATGCGTGTGTTCATCACGGCGGGACTCCTTCGGGTGGGTCAGAACGGGCTGCGCGAGGGCTCGTCGCCGCTGGAGCCGACGAGGAAGTCGAGGTCGACGCCCTGATCGGCCTGGAGCACGTGGTCGGCGTAGAGCCGGGTCCAGCCGCGTGTGCTCGCGACCACCGGAGCCGGAAGCTCGGCACGCCGCCGCTCGAGCTCGGCGTCGTCGACGAGCATGTCGATCGATCTCCCTGCGACATCCAGCCGCACGAGGTCTCCGGTGCGGATCAGTGCGAGCGGACCGCCGGCTGCCGACTCCGGCGCGACGTGCAGCACGCACGCGCCGTATGCCGTGCCGCTCATGCGCGCATCCGAGATCCGCACGAGATCGCGCACTCCCTGGTCGAGCAGCTTCTTCGGGAGGGGAAGGTTGCCGACCTCGGGCATGCCGGGGTAGCCGCGGGGGCCGCAGCCGCGCACGACGAGCACGGTGTCGGCGGTGACGTCGAGGTCGGGGTCTCCGGCCACGGCGAGGTATGACTCGAGGTCGTCGAAGACGAGTGCCGGGCCCGTGTGGTCGAGAAGGTGCGGCTCGGCGGCGCTCACCTTGATCACGGCGCCGTCGGGCGCGAGGTTGCCGCGCAGCACGGCGGTGCCCGACCCCGCGGGCTGTACAGGGTTCGACAGTGGACGGATGACCTCGGGGTCGTCGTTGCGGGCCGAGGCGACGTTCTCGCCCAGGGTCCGACCCGTCACCGAAGGCGCGCCGGTGTGGAGCAGGTCGCCGAGCTCCTTCATCAAGGCGGGGACCCCGCCGGCGTACGCGAACTCCTCCATCAGGAATCGCCCGCTCGGCATGAGGTCGACCAGCAGTGGGATGGCGTGGCTGAACTCGTCGATGTCGTCGAGCGAGAGCGGCACCCCGAGCCGTCCGGCGATGGCCAGCAGGTGCAGCACGGCGTTCGTCGATCCGCCGCACGCGGCGTTGACGACGAGGGCGTTCTCGATCGCCTCCCGGGTCATGATCATCGAGGGACGCAGGCCTTCGAGGGCGAGTTCGACGGCGCGGGCTCCGGTGTCCTCGGCGAGGACCAGCCGCCGCGAGTCGACGGCGGGAAGTGCGGCGCCACCGGGCAGCTGCATCCCCAGCGCCTCGGTGATGCTCGCCATCGTCGAGGCCGTGCCCATGGTCATGCAGTGGCCGGCGGAGCGGTTCAGGCAGCTCTCGAACTCGGTGAACTCCTCCTGGGTCACGTCGCCTGCTCGCAGCGCCTCGGTCATCCGCCAGATGTCGGTGCCGCTGCCTACCGGGCGCCCGCGGAACCGGCCGTTCAGCATCGGGCCGCCGGTGAGCACGATCGAGGGGATGTCGACGCTGGCGAGGGCCATCAGGGCTGCCGGGGTCGTCTTGTCGCAGCCGGTGAGGACCACGACGGCGTCGAGGGGGTTCGCGCGGCAGAGCTCTTCGAGCTCCATCGCCATCATGTTGCGGTAGATCATCGACGACGGGCGCATGAACGGTTCGCCGAGCGAGAGCACGGGAAACTCGAGTGCCGTGCCGCCTGCCTGCTGGATGCCGCGGCGGGCCGCGTCGGCGAGCCCCTTCAGGTGGATGTTGCAGGGCGTGAGCTCCGACCAGGTGTTCGCGATACCGATGACAGGGCGCCCGTCGAATTGCCGGCCGGACAGGCCGGACTGTCGGAGATGATGGCGAGCGATGAAGCCGTTCTTGCCCCTCTCGCCCAGCCAGGATCGAGACCGCAGCGGGCTGCGTCCGATGTTCTCGGCGTTCATGCTGTGACTCGTCTCGGCCGCACAGTCGTTCTCCATTGATCGATGTCGGGGTGCTGGCGTGTGCCTGGCGCCATCGGGAATCTCGAAAACGCAACATTCGTTGCGTTGTCGTTGATTAGGCATATTATATGTTTACCCGCCCGAGAGCGGATCACATCCCCCGGCACAGCCGCCGGAGTATCGAAGAAGATAAGGATCGCTGATGAAGCAGCATGCAGCTCGCCCCACTTGGTTCCGGCTCGCCGCCGTCGGGGTCACGGCATTCACCATCGCGGCGCTCGCCGCCTGTTCCTCCGGCCAGGAGACGGCCGGACCCGCAGATTCGGGCGGAACCAAGGACGGCACGCTCACGATCGCCCTGTTGCAGAAGCAGGGCGACCAGCAGTACTTCATCGACGAGGCCACCGGCGCGAAGGACGCGGCGAAAGATGCCGGCGATGTCACGGTCAACGTCGTCGATCTGGGCACCGATGCCAACAAGGCGATCTCAGAGGTGGAGGCCGCCATCGCGCAGCAGGTCGACGGCATCATCATCGTCGTTCCCGACGGGAAGATCGGCCCGCAGGTGATCCAGCTCGCGAACGAGGCCGGCATCCCGATCATGGCGGCCGACGACCCGATCGAGGACGCTGCCGGTGTCGCCGCCGCGTTCACCGGGTTCGACGGCGCATCGATGGGCGAGAAGGTCGGCGCTGAAGCCGCACGCCTGTACCAGGAGGCCGGATGGACGGCAGCCGACACCCGCATCCTCTCGGCCTACCGCCAGGACCAGCCGAACTGCGTCGAGCGGATCGAGGGTGCCGCTTCCGCCTTCGCCGACGCCGTCCCCGACGGTCCTGAGGTCATCGACATCGGCACCGACAACTCGGCCACCGACGCCCAGGACAAGGCCGGAGCCGTGATCACGGCGAACGCCGGCGTCAAGCACTGGGTCGTCTGGGGCTGCAACGACGAGAACGAGACCGGCGTCGTGACGGCGCTGCAGAACTCGGGCGTCGCATCCACCGACATCGCCGGCGTCGGACTCGGCGCCTACCTGACCTGCAAGGACTGGAATGCCGGACAGGAGACCGGCAACAAGTCGGCACTGTTCATCTCCGGCGTCGAGGTCGGCAAGGCGGCCGTCGGCTCGATGATCGCGCTGCTGCGCGACGGAACCGAGCTTCCTCCCAAGACGGTCGCGAACACGGAGATCGTCGACGCGAGCAACTGGGAGGCGAAGGGCGTGGTCTGCACCTGATCGTCTGAACACATGGGGGCGATCCGACGGATCGCCCCCGCGTCATGACCGTGACGACAGAAAGGTGATGAGGAAGTGTCGGAAGAGTCGATCGTTTTGCAGGCCGTTGGTGTCGCGAAGAACTTCGGCGTCGTGCGGGCCCTCCGCGGCGTCGAGCTGGAACTGCGCGCTGGTGAGGTCACCGCGCTGATGGGCGAGAACGGGGCGGGCAAGTCGACGCTCCTGAAGATCCTCAACGGGGACTACCGCCCCGACGAGGGCGAGCTGCGCATCGACGGAGAAGCCGTGCACTTCTCGGATCCGGCCGATGCGCGTGCTGCCGGTCTGCGCGTCATCGCGCAGGAACCGGAGATCATCCCGTGGGTCTCGGTCGCCGAGAACATCTACGTCGGCGCTCTCGGCGGTCTCGCGTATCGTCGTGGCGACGTGCTGAAGCGGGCGCGCGAAGAGCTGACCCGCTGGGGTTTCCATCGTGTGATCAAGGCGGAGACGCTCGGATCGGAGCTCTCTCCGGCACAGCGGCAGATCGTGGAGATCATGCGCGCGGTGATCACCCGCCCGAAGATCATGTGCTTCGACGAGCCCACATCGTCCCTCGGTGACGAGGAGGTGTCGCTGCTTTTCGCGCTGATCAAGAAGCTGCAGAGCGAGGGCGTCGCGATCGCCTACGTCTCTCATCGGATGGGTGAGATCTTCCAGCTCGCCGACCGGATCACCGTCCTGCGTGACGGCGCGTTCGTCGGCACGAAGCTGGTCGGCGAGACCGACCACGACGAACTCGTGCGGATGATGGTGGGGCGTGACCTCACCCAGTTCTTCCACCGCGAGGCCGCAGCCCTCGGCGATGTCGTCCTCGAACTCGCCGGCGTCTCCAATCAGCACGTTAGCGACATCTCGCTCACCGTCCGTGCGGGCGAGGTGTTGGGCATAGCGGGGCTGGTCGGTGCGGGACGCAGCGAGTTGATGAAGACGATCGCGGGCGACTTCGTCGTGCACTCGGGCGAGATCCGCGTGCAGGGCAAGCGCCGTCGCATCCGCCAGCCCGCCGACAGCATCAGGGCCGGCATCGGATTCGCACCCGAGGAGCGCAAGGCCGAGGCCCTGCTGCTCGAACGTTCGGTGCGGGACAATGCGGCGCTCGTCGTGCTCCGTCAACTCTCGCGCTGGATCTTCGTGAAGGATCGCGCCGAGCGCGCGCTCGCGCAGGAGTACGTGGATGCGCTCCGCATCCGCACGCCCTCCACCGATCAGCTCGTCGGGAAGCTCTCCGGCGGCAATCAGCAGAAGGTGGTGCTGGCGCGCTGGCTGGCGACCAAGCCCAAGCTGCTCCTCCTCGACGAGCCCACCCGTGGCATCGACGTCGGAGCGAAGTCCGAGATCTACGCGATCATCGACCGCCTCGCCCACGAAGGCGTCGCAGTGATCGTCGTCTCCAGCGAGCTCCCCGAGATCCTGGGCGTCTCCGACCGCATCTACGTCATGGCGGGCGGGCGCATCAGCGGTGAGCTGTCGCGCGCCGAGGCCACTGAAGAGAACATCCTGGCGCTCGCGATGGACGAAGAGGCCGCCGCATGAGCATCGATTCCCGAAAGGAAACATCGACCGTGACCACCACCGCCGCGAACACCACATCAGTGGAGACGCAGCCCCTCTCACCGGTCCGGCGCGTCATCGCCGCGATCGGTGTGCAGAACCTCTCCCTCATCCTCGCGATCGCCGTCGTCGTCGCGATCATCGGCATCCAGAACCCATTGTTCTTCGGGGTGCAGAACCTCAAGGTCATCGGAACGGCGATCTCGATCATGGGTCTGCTCGCCGTGGTGCAGACCATCGTGATCATCCTCGGCGCGCTCGACATCTCGGTCGGGTCGATCGCCGGTCTCACCTCCGTCACCTCGGCGATGATCTTCACCGTCGCAGGACCCGCGATCGGGGTGGTCGGCGCCGTCGCCATCGGCGTGCTGTGCGGTCTGATCAACGGCTGCATCATCGTGTTCGGCCGGGTGAACCCGGTGATCGCGACACTGGCGACGCTCGCGGCCTTCAAGGGGATCTCGCAGCTGCTCTCCGACGGACGTGCGCAGGGCTACACGGGCGCCGACCCGTTCTTCATCTTCCTGGCGCGAGGGGCGATCATCGGCATCCCGACCCTCATCTGGGTGCTCGTGATCGTCGCGGTGCTCGCGCACATCGTGCTGCGGTACACCTCGATCGGCCGGAACATCTACGCTGTCGGCGGCAACAACATCGCCTCCCGCCTGGCCGGCATCAACATCAACCGCTACATCATCGGCGTCTACATGGTCACCGGGGCGATCGCCGCGGTAGCCGGCATCCTCATCACCGCGCGCACGGGATCGGGGCAGCCGATCTCCGGTTCCGAGGGGCTCGAGCTGCAGGCCATCACGGCCGCGGCGCTCGGTGGCGCGGCGCTGAAGGGCGGCAAGGGAACCATCGCCGGGACGATTCTCGCGGTCGTGCTCCTCGGCGTGCTGACCAACGGCATGACCCTGCTCGGGGTGAACACGTTCTGGCAGAACGTCGCCCAGGGCGCACTGCTCGTGATCGCGGTCGTGATCCAGCAGCTCCGCTCCGGCGAGCGGCGCATCGGCATCCCCGGATGATGCGCGTGGTGCGGGGCGGCGAGTCTGCTCCGCACCACGGCTTCGGGAGATCAGCCGATCTCCTCCAGATGCAACCACCAGGAGAGCGGCCGACCGGGGCCGACCGTCGGCGCCGCGCCAGCCTCGACGGCATCTGCGAGAGAGTCGTACGGCGTCAGCGCCGGCTCGATCGCGATCACCGGCGCGGAGGCGAAGGTGCCGGGGTCGATCCAGAGGGCGACGCAGGGGAGGGACTCTGCATCCCAGCTGACGCGCAGACCGGTTCGGTCGGGTCGACGCAGCACGATGCGATCGATCGGGGTGGTCGACCACCACTTCGCTCCGGCGAGCGAGTTGAGGAGCGCTGCCGGGTCGTTGTCCGCCTCGATGACCCGTGTCATGTCCGTCGGATAGACGCGCCGCCATGGAGCCGCCGCACCGAGTTCGATGATCGTGCCCGGGGTCCAGATGAACTGCGGATGCGCGGCCCACTGCACCGGGCGCACCTCGTCGGACGTGAGGGAGTAGTCGAGGCGCGCACCTGTGGAGTCGTGGTGGATGCGTCGGCGAAGCGTCATGCCGTCGACCACGACCGCGTGCGATCCGCCGTCGCCCGCCCAGCGCCGGTTCCAGGCTTCGCCGTGATCGCCCCACTCCTCGAAGCCGTTGCCTCGCGGGACGCGGCAGGCGTCGATGGTCGGCAGCATCTCGTCCCAGCCGCCCAGCGAGGTGGCGGTGAAGTCCGTGGGCGTGCGCTCACCGACCGGCTGGTGCAGCCACTCCTCGGCGCCGCGCAGGCTGTTCGCTCTCGCACCGTCCGCCAGGTCGATGGCGCCGAACGAGAGTGCGGTCACAGAGAGTCTTCGTAGGAGCGGACGATGAGGTCGCCGGCGGTGCGGGCGGCCTGGTCGGCATCGCCCGCGGCGACGGCTGCGGCGAGCTCGCAGTGCAGATCGACGGCGACGGCCGAGATGCCGTGACTCGCGACCACCTGGATGCGGTCGTCGAGTGCCGCGCCGACCAGCGAGAGCAACTCGGCGATCAGGGGGTTGCCCGCCGCTTCGAACAGCGTCGCGTGGAAGTCGACATCTGCGGCCGTGAAGGCGTCGACATCCTCCGGCTCGAGCGCATCGCGCATCCGTTGAGAGGCGGCGACGAGACGTTCGGCGGTCGCGTCATTGCGGCGAAGGGCCGCAAGTCGAGAGGCCGTCGGTTCCACGGCCGAGCGCAGCTCCAGCAGATCCTGCCTGGCATCCTTGGCGTCCGGTCCGGAGAGTCGCCAGCGGAGCACGTCGACGTCGAGGGCGTGCCAGGCGTCATCGGCGAGCACGCGCGTGCCGACGTTCTGTCGAGCGACGATGAGCCCCTTCGCCTCGAGCACGCGCATGGTCTCCCTGACCACTGTGCGCGACACCCCGTACTGCTCGCCGAGCTCATCGAGCGGCAGTTGCGCGCCGGGGGCGATCTCATGGTGCACGATGCGGCGGCCGAGGTCGTCGACGAGCACGCCGTGCAGCCCGCGCCGGGCGGCCATCACGCGAACCTCGCGCTGTAGGCGCCGTCGACGGCCCAGTCGGCGCCGTTGACGTAGGACGCGGCTCTCGAGAGCAGGAAGCACACGACGGCCGCGATCTCCGACGGCTGCGCCGGACGCCCGGTCGGCTGGACCGCGAGCGTGGCGGCGAGCTCTTCCGGACGCTCGGCGAAGTGGGTCTCGGAGAGAGGGGTCCAGACGAGTCCGGGGGAGACGGCGTTCACGCGGACGCCCCGACCGGCGACGTCGAGGGCGAGCGAGCGGGTGAACCCCAGCTGCCCCGCCTTGGCTGCGGCGTAGGGGAACATACCCGCCATGGTCATCTTGGAGTGGATGCTGGAGATCGAGACGATGGATCCGTGCTCGGCGGTGAGCATGACCGGAAGGACAGCCCGCGCACACAGCCAGGACGCCTTCAGGTCGAGGTCGAAGAAGTCGTCCCATTCGGCGACGCTCATGGTCGTGGGGTCGCTGTAGGCGTTGCGGCCGGCGTTGTTCACGAGACCGCTCGGTGCGCCGAGGGCCGTCGTCGCCTCCTCCACCCAGTGGGCGACTGCGGCTTCGTCGGTCACGTCGGCGACGGTGCCGTGCACGTCGAGGCCGTCTGCGGCGAGGGCGGCGACCGCGGCTTCGACGCGTGCGGGGTCGAGGTCGCAGAACGACACGGTCGCTCCCTGCTCGCGTGCGGTGCGGACGACGGCGTTGCCGATGCCCTGGGCGCCCCCGGTGACGAGGATCACTTCTCCTCGGAGAAGATCGGCACCGTTCATGCCGCCGCCCCTTCTCGGGAAGGTGCCACTGTCGTCATGCTCAACCCTCTGCTTCCTCGCATCGCCGACACCCGTCGGTGCGCATACTATGATAATAGTATTATCTCGCGTCGATTGCCCGGCGCCGGAGACATCTCAGCGAGGGAGCCGGATGCGCATCAGTCGGATCGAGACGTTCAGCGTGGCCCCGCGCTGGCAGTTCCTTCGCATGGAGACCGACGACGGAGTGGTCGGTTGGGGCGAGCCTATCGTGGAGGGAAGCGCGGACGTCGTGGCTGCGGCGGTCGATTCCCTGTCCGAGATCCTGATCGGTTCCGACCCGACCCGCATCGAAGATCTGTGGCAGACGATGACCCGCGGCGGCTTCTACCGCGGCGGTCCTGAGCGCTCCTCCGCGATCTCCGGCATCGACCAGGCGCTGTGGGACATCCGCGGCAAAGCGCTGGGCGTGCCGGTGTACGACCTGCTGGGCGGACCGGTCCGCGACCGGATCAGGGCCTACGTGTGGGTCGGCGGAGACGATCCGGCCGAGGTCGCCGCGCAGGCGGCCGCCCGCGCCGCCGAGGGCTACACCGCTGTCAAGATGAACGCCTCCGGTCGGATGCGCCACCTCGAGTCGCGAGCCGCCGTGCAGGGCGTGGTCGACCGCGTCGAGTCAGCCACGGCGGCGATGGATGGTGGCGATGTCGCGATCGACGCACACGGTCGGTGGTCGGTCAGCGTCGCAAAGACCATGTGCCGGGCGCTCGAGGCCCACGTCGCACCGCTGTTCCTCGAAGAGCCGCTCGTCCCCGAACTCACCCACCGCCTCGACGGGCTGTGCGGCGGCACGACGGTGGCGATCGCGACCGGAGAGCGCCTGTACTCACGGTGGGACTTCCGGTCGGCGCTCGAAGCCGGTATCGCGCTCGCCCAGCCCGATGTCTCACACGCCGGTGGCATCTCCGAGACCCGACGCATCGCCGCGCTCGCAGAGCTGCACGGGGTGGGGCTCGCACCGCACTCTCCGCTCGGACCGATCGCCCTGGCCGCCTGCCTCCAGGTCGACATCGCCAGCCCGAACGCGGTGCTGCAGGAATCCAGTCTCGGCGTCCACTACAACGAGGGTGCCGACCTGCTCGACTACCTCATCGACCCCGAACCGCTCACGGTGAAGGAAGGCTGGTTCGAGCGTCCGATGCGTCCGGGCCTGGGCATCGAGGTCGACGAGGCCGCCGTACGCAGGGCTGCCGGTGTGGGACTCTGGCGCTCGCCGTTGTGGCGTCACGATGATGGGAGCTTCGCCGAATGGTGACCAGACTCGAACCCGGCGACGGCGTCCGCAGCACCCGGATCGTGGCGATCGTGCGAGACCGCACCGGGGTGCACCTCCGCGCAGCGTGCGACACGCTCCTCGAAGCCGGGGTGTCCGTGCTCGAGGTGACGACCAACACTCCCGGTGCCGCAGGGGTCGTGGCGGATCTCATCGCTGCGGGCGCGACCGAGGTGGGCATGGGAACGGTGCGCACCGTCGAGCACGTGCGCCAGGCCGCCGACGCCGGAGCATCCTTCATCGTCACCCCAACGGTCTCGCTGCCGGTCGGGCTCGCCGCGCAGGAAGCGGGTATGCGTTGGTACCCCGGCGCTGCCACCCCGACCGAGATCGAGACGGCGTGGACCGCCGGTGCCACGGCCGTGAAGGTCTTCCCGGCCGGCGTCCTCGGGGGTGTGCGCTTCATCCGCGAGGTGCGCGCGCCGCTCGACGACATCCCGCTGATCCCCACCGGGGGTGTCCGTATCGACGACATCGCCGACTATCTGGCCACAGGTGCGCTCGCCGTCGGGATGGGGTCGCCCCTGCTTGGTGATGCCGTCGCGAGCGGCGACCTGAAAGGTCTCCGGGTACGAGCCGAGGCCGCGCTCGCCGCGGTGCGCGAGGCCACGCCCTGAACGACGACAGCACCCCCGGCGAAACGAGGGTGCTGCTAATCGGCCCGGCCGGCTCGGCTCAGTCGGTGTCGGTTCCGACGACCGCGAAGTCGACGCCGAAGTCGATGTCGATCGAACGGTTGTCCGACGTGAGGACGGAGGCGTCGTAGGGGCTCACGTCGTCGCCGTCGACATCGAGGTCGGTGATCATGCCTTCGGCCTCGGCGAGTGCCGCCGAGACGAGGGCGCGGATCGTCTCGTCGTCGAGCGTGAGCGCGGGGCCGGTGTCATCGCCGTCGGCCACATCGGTCGAGATGACGGATGCGGCGAGGTCCTTGTCGACACGGACCTCGGTCTCATCGCCCGCGGTCGTCGTGAGCTGCACCTCCCATGTGCCGTCGCGCTTCGCATCGATCGAGGTGACCTCGCCGTCGGCGGCTCCGCGTGCCGCATCCGCGATCGCGATGAGTTCGTCGGCGGATGCCGTGCCGATGCCTGTCACCGGGCCGCGGCCGTTCGAGGGGGCGTCGCCGCGGTCGTCGCCGCGGTTGCCCTCACGCGGGGCGTGGTCATCCGCGTCGTCGTGGCGGGGACCGTCGGACATGGAGGAGCGGTCGTCGTCGCCGAACTCGTCGCCGATCGCGGCACCGACCGCGATGCCGCCGCCCGCCAGGACCACGGCTGCCGCGATGCCCCCGCCGATGAGCAGTGCGCGCTTGCGCCCGGGCTTCGGCGCGGGAGCCGCGGGAGCGGGCTCGGCGGTGGGGAACGTCGGGTGCTGCCCGGAACCTGCTGCCGTGGCAGCCGCATCCGGAGTCGGGGTCACCGGTACGGTCTGCGCATCCGGGGTGCCCTGTGCGGTCTGGTCGGAAGCTGGCGTCTGGTCGGGAGTGGGTGTCTTGTCGTCCATGTCTCGATGGTGCCGCGCGGGCGCTGAAGCCTCCCTGAAGCGTCCTGAAGACCTCTTCAGGAACCGGACTTCCGGCCGGTCAGGTGCTGAGGGGGAGAGCGAGGACGAAGCGTGCGCCGCCCCAGCGGGAGTCGTCGACCGTGAGGGTTCCCCGACTGCGGGTGGCGATGCCGCGGGCGATCGCGAGCCCCAGTCCGCTGCCTCCGGCGTCGCGGCTGCGGGCTTCGTCGAGGCGCACGAAGCGCTCGAAGATGCGCTCGCGTTCCTCGGCCGGCACCCCGGTGCCGTCGTCCTCGACCGTGACGAACACGTGGCCGTCGGACGGGATAACCCCGATCGCGATGCGTCCTCGGCTGTGGCGCACGGCATTGTCTGCAAGGTTGCGCACCAGTTGGCCGAGCAGGCGCGGGTCTGCGTGCACCCTTGCGGCTTGGACGCCGGAACCGTCGACGTCGAGCCCGGCCGCACGCAGCCGGCGCACCTCGCTGAGCGCGATGTCGTCGAGGTCGACCGCTTCGTCCAGCGTGCTCGCGCCTTCGTCGAGACGGGCGAGCAGCAGCAGCGATTCGACGATCCCCTGCAGTCGCAGCCCTTCCTCCGACACGACCTCGGCGAGTTCGCCGATGCTCGTCACGTCGGGGTGGGCCTGGGCGAGCTCGGCGTGTTGACGGATGGTCGCGAGCGGGGATCGCAGTTCGTGCGAGGCATCCGAGACGAAGCGCCGTTGCGCGGTGGCCGCGGCGTCGAGTCGGTCGAGCATGCCGTTCATGGTGGTCGCGAGTGCGGCGATCTCATCCGCGGTCTCCGGCACCGGCACCCGCTGGTGCAGGCGCTCGGCGGTGATGCCGTCGACCTCTTCGCGGATGCGCTCGACAGGGCGGAGCGCGCGACCGACCACGAGCCAGGTGGTCACGGCCACGAGCAGCAGCAGCAGGGGGACCGCGATGGCGAGCAGCGTCGCGACCGTCGCCAGGGTCTCGGCATCGTCATCCATCGAGACGGCGAGCACGAGCGTCTGATCGCCGTCGATGTCTTCCGAGACCACCACGACGGTGTCGCCGTCGACGGTGGTCGTCTGCGGGTCGTCATCGGCGGGGAGCGGCGTCGAACCCAGCTTGTCGCGAGCCTCCTCGCTCGCCGCGCGTACCGACCCGTCCGGACCGAGGATCTGCAGGATCTCGTCGTCGAGCGCGTCCACGCCCTTGCCGCCCGGCCCACCGGCACGTTCGGCGAGCTCGCTGAGCCGCTGCTCCGCGGCGCGTTCGGTGCTGTCGTCGATGCTGGCGCTGAGGACGCCGTAGAACGAGAAGGCGCCGATGAGCAGTGCGACGGCCACGACGACGGTCGCTCCGAGCGTGGTCCTGCCGCGCACCGAGCGCCAGCCGCGGCTAGCCACCGTTCGCCGCCAGCCGGTAGCCCGCACCGCGGATGGTCTCGATGGCCTCGCGTCCGAAGGGCTTGTCGAGCTTGCGGCGCAGGTGTCCGACGTAGACCTCGACGATGTTGGGGTCGCCGTCGAAGTCGTCGTCCCAGACGCCGTCGATGAGAGCCCGCTTCGACAGCACCTGGCCGCGATGACGCATGAGGTACTCGAGCACCGAGAACTCCCGTGCGGTCAGGGTCACGGGCGTCTCCCCGCGCCAGACGCGGTGCGCGGCGGGGTCGAGTCGGAGATCGCCGGCTTCCAGAACGGCCGGACGGGCGACGGCACCGCGGCGCACGAGGGCCCGCAGGCGTGCGACGAGGATCGCGAACGAGAACGGCTTGGTGACGTAGTCGTCGGCGCCGGTCTCGAGCGCCTCCACCTGATCCCACTCGCCGTCCTTCGCCGTGAGCATCAGCACGGGCGTCCAGTTCTCCTCGGCCCGAAGCGCCTCGCACACCTTCCAGCCGCTCATGCCGGGCATCATGAGGTCGAGCACGATCGCGTCGTACCGCGTCTCGCGTGCGCGCCAGAGTCCGTCGACGCCGTTGTGCGCCACGTCGACGGCGAAGCCCTCGGCCTCGAGGCCGCGGCGTACGCCCTCGGCGAGACGCACCTCGTCGTCCACCACCAGGATCCGCATCCCTCCAGTGTGGTGGCTCCACGCTGAATCCGGGCTGAAGCGGTCGCCTCGCCATACTCCGACTCGAAGAAGTCAGTCGGCGAGAGCAGCCTGGATCTCACGGATCACTTCGCCGAGGGTGCCGGAGTCGAGCAGCCCGGGGCCGAGCGGGCCGGCGGAGTCGGTGCCGAGGGGCGGCAGGCGTCGGAGTGCGGTGGCGGCGTCGACGGAGAGCATGCGGAGCTGCCATCGCACCTCTTCGACACGTGCTCCGCGAGCATTCGGGTGGGCCAGCTCGACGGCCTTCGCGGCGTAGGCGGCTGCTCCGAGCGCGTGCGCGCCCATGTGTGCTACTCCTGCGGCCTGGGCTGCCGAGCGGGCCGCGGCGACTCCGGCGGGCGATGTGGCGCTGTGGGCAGCCCGGCCGGCGACGAAACGTCGACGGATCTCGCCCGCAGCCGTGAGCTCGCCCCGCGCGAACGCCCGTGCCCTGGCGATGGCGTCCCGGGCCCGAGCGTCGTCGGGCGCCTCGGCCTCGAACAAGGGCAGCACCCGCTCTGCGCAGTCGGCGGCCCACACCGCGACGGTGCGGCGGTCCGCGTCGGTCATGCCCTGTGGGGTCGTCATGCTCACCTCGCTCGGCGTTCGATGCGTGATCGTGCGGCCTCGTGCGCCTCGCGAAGAAGGGTGAGCACCGCATCCGCCGTCCGTTCCGCAGGGTTGATCACGCACACCCAACCGGACATGCCGTAGAGCGGATGCCGGTGGAACACGTCGGCCTCGGTCGGATCGGCGTCAGCATCCACGATCGACTCGGTCTGTGCGCGCCCGACGTGGATGTTCACCCGGAAACGTCCTGGAGCGTCCAAGGCGGACGAGGTTTCGTCCGGATAGTCCTTCGTGATGATCGTCCCGTACGGCTGGGTGCGCTCCGGCATCCGCCCATCGGGTGCGTAGTAGAGGTAGGCGTCTCCCCATGACAGCTCCGGAAAGTCGCTGCCTGCTTCGGGCTCGACGATCAGGACACCGTCGAGCCCGCGGACCGTCTCGATGATCTTCTGCATTTCCATCCTTCAATGGTGAGGTGGAAGTGCTTATGTGGACTTCTGTCCGTAAACGAAGGGGGAGAAGGTGCAGAACCCTCAAGAGGCGACATTCACGACGGTGCAGCTCGGACGGCTCGCCGGATACTCGACTCAGCAGGTGCGCGACCTCGAGAGTCTCGGCGTCATCCCTGTCGCGGAGCGCGGCGTGAACGGCTATCGCCGGTACCGGATGCAGCACGCCACGGCGCTGCGGGCCTATCGCGCGATGGCGGCCGCACTCGGACCGGTACCTGCTCGCCGGTTGATGCCCGTATTGATCGGCGGCTCGATCGAGGCTGCCGCCGAGGGGATCGACGATCTTCATGCGGAGCTCGCTCACGAGCGCTCCCGAGTGCGCGAGGCACTGAGGGGGCTCGACGTCGCGGTGGCCGAGGCCGACGACGTGTTCGCCGACGACGACGCGATGACCATCGGTGAACTCGCCCAGGCTCTCGGGGTGCGCTCCTCGGCGCTGCGCCACTGGGAGCGCGAGGGGCTCGTGCATCCGCTTCGTGGCACCGCGTCGACGCGTTCGTACGGCTCCGCCGCGATCACCGAGGCGCGAGTCGCAGCCGCCCTTCGCTCCGGCGGCTACGGCATCCCGGCGATCGCCCGCATCCTCGACGAGGTGCGCACGCACGGTCGCACCTCCGAAGTCCAGCGGATCCTCACGGAGAGGCTGGCCGACCTCACGCGCCGTAGCGTCGCCCTGCTCGGTACCGCGGGGCACCTGCACGACCTGCTCGCCGGCCGTCTCCCCGGGGCGGGATCGTCGGTCACTCCCGAGCGCTGATCAGTGCGGCGAGCCGCTCGACGATCGGACTCGCGTCGAGCGGATCGGTGATGATCGCGGTGATCGCCTCGAACGGGAGGACAGGAAAGCGAGCGGCGGCACCGACCTTCTCTTCGCTGGCCAGCACCACGGTCTCCGTGCACCGCGAAGCGAGTGCCCGCTTCGTCACCGCGTCGTCGAGCTCACCCGTCGTGAGACCGTGCACGGGATCGACGCCGGTCACGCCGAGGAAGAACACATCGGCGGCGAGGTGCTGGATGGCCTCCATCGCGAGTCCTCCGCCGGTGACCAGGGAGTGCCGGGTGAGTTCCCCGCCGATCATGACCACACGGGCGTCGGAGTGTTCGGCCACGGAGAGCGCGACGACGGGACTCGGGGTGATGACCGTGATGCCGGCGCCGGAGGGGAGCAGCCGAGCCATCGCGAGGGTCGTGGTCCCGGCGTCCAGCACGATCGTCGCTCCGGGACGGATGCGCGCGACGGCCGCACGTGCCACCCGCTCCTTGCTCTCGGTCGCGAGGCCGTGCCGGTCGCGCACCGGTCGTTCGGGCTCGGGGATCGGCAGGGCGCCGCCGTACACCCGCTGGAGCTTCCCCTCCTCGGCGAGTTCGCGGAGATCTCGGCGGATGGCGTCTTCCGACACTCCGAGCTCGTCGGCCACCGCTTTCGCGACGACGCGTCCGTCGCGGGCGAGAAGGTCGAGCAGGTGGTCCTTGCGTTGCGCAGCGAGCATTTGTTCCCTCACGAAGTTGCACGATTGTGCATGATTCAGACTACAGTCATCTCCATGACGAAGCCACTCCTGATCCTCATCGCCGGCCCCTATCGCTCCGGGACGAACGGCGACCCCGACCTCATCGCCCGGAACCTCGCGCGCCTGGAGGAGGTCTCGGGCCCGATCTTCCGCCTCGGCCACGTGCCGATGATCGGGGAGTGGGTCGCGCTGCCGATCCTGCGCACGCTCGAGCCGGCCGACTCCGATGCCGATGCCGATGCCGGTGACGTCATGTACGAGACCGCGCACCGCCTGCTGCAGCACTGCGACGCCGTGCTGCGCCTGCCGGGGGAGTCGTCCGGTGCCGACAAGGACGTCGAGATCGCGCAGCAGCGCGGGCTGCCGGTCTACCGCTCCCTCGAGGAGATCCCCCGGCGGTGATTCCGTAGGCTGGAGGTATGACCAAGAACCTCTGGACCATCCTCGGCGTCATCCTCGCCGTCGTGATCGCGTGGTGGATCGTGAGCGCCCTGTTCTCGGTCCTCGCGTTCATCTTCAAGCTCGCGATCGTCGCGGTCGTGGCCGTGGTGGTCTTCCTCGTCCTGCGTGGGATCTTCGCCCGCAGCGACGACTGACCCACGGCCGTCGAATCGCGCACCTGGTCGCCGATTCGCCGCGGAAGCGACCACGTCCGCGATTCGAGAGCGGCTACGCCTTGGCGAACGTGCCGACCCGGTATTTCGCGGCGCGGTGCGTGTCCTGCACGCGGTCGCCACGGCCGTGGAGCTTGTTGCGGAGCGTCCCGGGTGCGTATTCCTCGGGGTAGGCGCCGCGCTCGCGCAGCACCGGGATCACGTGCTCGATGATGTCCTGCCAGGTGCCGGGGGTGACCGCGTAGGCGAGATTGAAGCCGTCGATGTCGGTCTCGTCGACCCAGGACTGCAGCTCGTCGGCGATCTCAGTGCCGGATCCGACGATCGTGGGCCCGAGGCCGCCGATCGCGTTGTGGCGTCCGAAGTCGCCGACCGTCCACTCGCGACCGAGGTCGGCCTCTTCCTTGAGGTGCTGCAGCACGGACTGGATCGCGTTGGACTCGACGTTCCCGACCGGCTCGTCTTCGGCGTACTGCGACAGGTCGACGCCCATCCATCCCGACATGAACGTGAGCGCGCCCTCGGGGCTCGCGTAGGAGAGGTACTCGGCGTGCTTCGCCGTCGCCTCCTCGCTCGTCGCGGCGGTGATCACCGTGAGCAGTGTGTAGATGCGGGCGTCGTACCGGTCGCGGCCCGCCGCTTCGAGGGCATCGCGGATGCGCTTCACGGTGCCGGCGAGCACCTCCTTCGAGGGCGCGGCGACGAAGATGGCCTCGGCGTTCTCGGCCGCGAACTTCACGCCCCGCGGGCTCGCGCCGGCCTGGTAGATCACCGGCGTGCGCTGCGGCGACGGCTCGGAGATGTGGATGCCGGGAACGCTGAAGTGCTTGCCCTCATGCCCGATCGGGTGCACCTTGCCCGGGTCGGTGAAGATGCCGCGCTCCCGGTCTTCGACAACGGCGTCGTCTTCCCACGAGCCCTCCCAGAGCTTGTAGAGCACCTCGACGTATTCGTCCGCATGGTCGTAGCGGTCGTCGTGCGCGAGTTGGTCTTCCTGGCCCATGTTGCGCGCGGCGCTGGGCAGGTAGCCGGTCACGACGTTCCAGCCGACACGGCCCTGCGTGAGGTGGTCGAGTGTGCTCAGCCGGCGCGCGAACGGATAGGGGTGCTCGAACGCGGTGCCGGCCGTGATGCCGAAGCCCAGGTTCTCGGTGACGGCCGCCATCGCGCTCACCAGCAGGATCGGGTCGTTCACCGGCACCTGCGCGCCGTTGCGGATCGCGGCCTCGTTCGTGCCGCCGTACACGTCGTAGGTGCCGAGCACGTCGGCGATGAAGATGCCGTCGAAGGTCGCGCTCTCCAGCAGCTTCGCCAGATCGGTCCAGTACGAGATGGTGTTGTACTGCCGCGACCGGTCGTCGGGGTGCCGCCACAGGCCGGACGACTGGTGGGCGACGCAGTTCATGTCGAAGGCGTTGAAGCGGATCTGACGGGTCATGGGCTCCATGAAAGGCGAAGGGCGCCGGGGAATCCAGGGTCGCCGACACGCGCCGACACATTCGGGTGCGACAGCCTCCGCTCTGGCAGTCGGCACACCCGGCGGGCTCTACCCTTGACTGGTGACCGACGAGACCGCGACAGCCCAGCGTCTGGTGCGGCGCTTCGCCCGCGAGACCAACCTGCTCGTGGCCGGTCGCGACTTCTCCGTCGTGGGAACGGATGCCGTGGCCGACGAGCTGCGTCGACTGCTGCCCGCTTTCGGTGCGCATCTCGGAAGCACCGGCACGGTCGGCCACGGAGTCGTCTTCGCACCGGGTGCGACGCCCGAGATCCTGCTCGACGGCAAGGCTCTCCCGGCGCGTGAGACGGCTCACGACCGTGTCGATGCGGCCGGACGTCACATGCCCGTCGCCACCGATCGCGCGCGACGCCTGCGCGAGGCCGGCACGGTGAAGGGTGTGCGGATCGGCATCGCGATGGTGCTGGAGCCGAAGACCGCCCAGCTCGCCCTGCTGCTGCGGGATGCCGGAGCGACGGTCGCCGTCTACGCCCACCCGGATGAGATCGACGTCGAGGTCGCCCAGGTGCTGCGATCCCGCGGAATCCCCGTCGACGGTGACCCGGCCCTGTCGGCAGCTGCGGAGCGCGCCGCCGCCGTGGCCTTCCTGTGCCGCGGCTTCGACCTGCTGCTCGACGACGGCTCCCACCTGATCCGTCTCGCGCACGAGGAGGGTCTCGCAGCCGCGCTGCGTGGGGCGGCGGAGGAGACCACGAGCGGACTCACGCCGCTGCGGCTCATGGAGCGCGAGGGGCTGCTCGAGATCCCCGTGATCGCGGTGAACGACGCCCTGACCAAGACCTCCTTCGACAACCGCTACGGCACCGGCCAGTCGTGCGTGTTCGCGATCGCCGATGCGCTGGACGCCGCAGGCATCGACCTCCGCGACCAGCCTGCCGTCGTCGTCGGCTACGGCCCGGTCGGCGAGGGCGTCGCCGCGCACCTGCGTGCCCTCGGCGTGCAGGTCGGCGTCGCCGAGACCGATCCGGTGCGTGCTCTCCGAGCCGCGCACGACGGCTATCGGATCGGACGACTGCACGACCTCGCCCCGGGAGCGCTCGTCGTCTCGGCCACCGGGGCGCCGCACACCGTCGACGCCGAGGTGCTGCGAGCGGCGGCGATCGTCGCGGTCGCGGGCGGGGTTCCACACGAGGTCGACCTCGACCCTGCGACGCTGCGACCGTACGCGGGCGAGAGCGGCGCATCCTCTCCGTTCGTCGAGCGCGCCGGCGAAGGTGCGCTCGTGATCGCCCGAGGCGGGTGCGTGAACCTCTCCGCCGGTGAGGGCAACCCGATCGAGATCATGGACCTCTCGTTCTCGGTGCAGCTCTTCGCCGTCGAGCACCTCCTCGCGCACGATCTGCCCGCCGGCGTGCATGCGCTGCCGCCCGAGACCGACACCGTCATCGGCACGGCCGCTCTCGCCCTGCGCGGCGCGCCCATCGACCAGCGCAGCCCGGCGCAGGTCGAAGCGCAGCGCGAGTGGCGCTCGCCGCGATTCCGAGGAGCATCCGCATGACCGCCGTGACCGTCTACTCCGCAGGGCTCGTCGTGCCGATCACCGCGCCGCCGATCGTCGACGGCGCGGTCGCGGTGCGCGACGGCCGCATCATGCACGTCGGAGAGCGCGAGTGGGTGCTGCGGTCGCTGTCCGAACGGGGCATCGCCGCCGACGAGGTGCACTGGCCCGGCGTCCTGACCCCCGGGCTCGTGAACGCGCACACGCACCTGCAGTACACCGGCATGGCCTCGGTCGGGCGCGGGCAGTACGACGGCTTCGACGACTGGGTGCGCGCTTTCGACCCGGTGTACGAAGGCGGTCGCGACTGGGCGGCGGATGCGGCCGACGGTGCGATGCAGGCGCTGCGTTCCGGCACGACGGCCGTGGCCGATGTCGTGACCGATCGTGCGGCGGCGACCGCGCTGCACGATGCCCGACTGCACGGCATCACCTACTGGGAGGTGATGAGCTGGACCAACGCCGACTGGGCCCGTACCGGGCGTGCGCAGGTGGAGCAGGCGCTCGACGCCCTGCCGACCCCGCCGGGGACGGGCCTTTCACCCCACGCCCCCTACTCGCTCGACATCGAGCCGCTGCTGGAGATCCCCGACATCGTGCGCGAGCGCGGCGGACGCATCCACATCCACCTCGGCGAGGCCGCGTTCGAGAGCGAGTTCGCGCACGAGCACCCGCAGGCGTGGCACACCGCGGGGCTCGCCAGCTTCCAGGAACTGCGCAAGGCGGGATTCGGCACCAGCGCCACCGAGTTCGTCGATCAGCTCGGCGTGCTCGGGCCTGACTGCCACATCGCGCACGGCGTCTACATGAGCGCCAGGGACCGCGCCATCCTGCGGGAGCGTCGCACGACGGTGGCCCTGTGCCCGCGGTCGAACGCCGTCATCGGACTCGAGGAGCCGCCGATCGCCGCGTACCTGCGCGAGGGCAGCCCGATCGCCGTCGGCACCGACTCGCTGTCGTCGAGCCCGTCGCTCGACGTGCTGGCCGACGTGGCGGAGCTCGCGCGCATCGCCCGCTCGCAGGGGTACACCGACCGCGACCTGCACGCGCGGCTGCTCGGCGCCGCGACCCTCGGCGGTGCGCACGCCATGGGGATCGACGTCGGTCCCGACCGCACCGGGTACCTCGCGGTGGGGGCACTCGCCGACCTCACGTTCTTCGACGTCCCATCCGGCCCCGATGCCGTGGTCGAACTCGTCGAGCACGGGGCGGGTCGCACGGCCGCCACCATCATCTCCGGCGAGGTCCGCTACGCCGTCGACTCCTTCCCCGAAACCGGAGCACCCGCATGACGCAGCGCCCCGCGACCGCCGAGCGGCTCGACCTCGCCCCGCATCCGGAAGGCGGCTGGTTCCGCCGCACCTGGACGAGCCCGCTTCCCGTCGAGACGCCGAACGGTCAGCGGCCGGCGGCCACCTGCATCCACTACCTCCTCCTGCCATCGGAGAAGAGCGAATGGCACGTCGTGACCAGCGACGAGCTGTGGCTGTGGCACGGGCCGGGCCGACTCGAACTCCGCCTCGGCGGAGACGGTGCGGAACCGGGCGAGGGGACGGCGATCGTGCTCGGCCCCGGAGAGGCGGCGCAGGTGCGTGTGCCGGCCGGTGTCTGGCAGGCCGCGAGGCCGCTCGACGCCGACGAGGTGCTGGTGTCGTGCTTCGTGTCCCCAGGTTTCGACTTCGCCGATTGGCGACTCGCCGCATCGCCTACTCTGTAGAGGCAGACCGTGTCTGCAGAGGCAGACCCGTCCTGCCTCGCCGTCTTCTCCATACCCTTTCTCGCCCTGGAGTCATCGTGCCCTTCGCTCCCGCCCTCCGCCGCGCTGCAGCCGTCGCCGCTGCTGCCGCAGCCGTCGCCCTCACCCTCTCCGCCTGCAGCTCGCCGTCCACCGGCTCCGGCAGCGGAGACGGCTCGGGCCTTCCGACCGTGACCGAGGGCAAGCTCACGATCGCGACCGGCGAGCCCAACTACGAGCCGTGGTTCGTCGACGACGACCCCTCCAACGGTGAGGGCTTCGAAGGCGCCGTCGCCAACGCCGTCGCCGAGCAGCTCGGCTACACGGCCGACGACATCGTCTGGGTGCGCACCACCTTCGACGGCGCCATCGCACCGGGCCCCAAGGACTGGGACATCAACCTGCAGCAGTTCTCCATCACGGATGACCGCAAGAAGGCCGTCGACTTCTCGTCGCCGTACTACACGACCACGCAGGCCGTCGTCGCGGTCGGCGGCTCGCCCGCGGCATCGGCGACCACGATCGACGAGCTCAAGGCCACCAAGGTCGGCGTGGCCAGCGGGACCACCAGCTACACGGTCGCCAAGGCCCAGCTCGGCGAAGCGAACCTCAACGTCTTCAACTCGGTCGACGACGTGGTGCTCGCGCTCAAGGGCGGGCAGATCGACGCCATGATCACCGACCTCCCCGGCGCCTTCTACGTCGTCGGTGCCCAGCTCGACGACGGCGTGGTGACCGGTCAGTTCGCCGACGCGAACGGCGGCGACGACTTCGGCATCGTCCTTCCCAAGGGCTCCGCGCTCACGGCCGACGTCACCAAGGCCGTCGACGCCCTGCGCGACGATGGCACGCTCGACGAGCTGCAGCAGAAGTGGCTCAGCGACGCGGTCGACGTCCCCGTCCTGAAATGACCTCGACCTCCGTCGACGCGGAGTGGCAGCCGAGCGAACTCGAGCTGTCACGCCGCGCTCTGCGGCGTCGGGCGACCACCCGATCCATCCTGATCGCGTTCGGCAGCAGCATCGCCCTGTTGGCGGTGCTCGTCGTCGTCGTCGTCAACACCCCCGGCTGGGCGATCGTCAGCCAGACGTTCTTCGATCCGCAGGTCGCGCTGGAGAGCATCGGTCCGATCTTCCAGGGACTGCTCGTCAACCTCCTGGTGCTCGTCATCGCCGTGGTGTGCGTCGCGATCCTCGGCACGCTCCTGGCTACCATGCGCTCGCTGCGCGGCCCGGTGTTCTTCCCTCTGCGCGCGATCGCCGCGGCCTACACCGACTTCTTCCGTGGCATCCCGCTGCTGATCGTGCTGTACCTCGTGGGGTTCGGCATCCCCGCACTGATGATCTTCCCGCGCATGCCCCCGATGTTCTGGGGCACGATCGCGCTGGTCCTCACCTACTCCGCCTATGTCGCCGAGGTGCTCCGTGCAGGCATGGAGGCCGTGCATCCCTCGCAGCGCATCGCCGCGCGGTCGCTCGGGCTGACCCACGGGCAGACGCTCCGGATCGTCGTGATCCCGCAGGGCGTGCGCAAGGTCGTCCCCGCCCTCATGAACGACTTCGTCTCGATGCAGAAGGACGTGGGGCTGATCTCGGTGCTCGGCGCCGTCGATGCGGTCCGTGCGGCACAGCTGATGGTCGCCGAGACCTACAACTTCACACCGTACGTCGTCGCCGGCCTCATGTTCATCGTGCTCAGCTGGCCGATGATCCGCCTGACCGATGTCGTCACCGCGCGTCTGAACAAGCGCGAGCAAGCCGGAGGAGTCGTATGAGCGTGCCCGTGATCGAGGCCAGGGGTGTGCGCAAGCGCTTCGGCGATCATGACGTGCTGCGCGGCATCGACCTCGCGGTCGGCACGCACGAGGTGGTCGTGCTGATCGGCGCGTCCGGCTCGGGCAAGTCGACCCTCCTCAAGACCATGAACCTCATCGAGGGCATCGACGACGGGCAGATCTTCCTCTCCGGCGAGGACATCACCGACCCGCGGGTGGACGCCGACGCGGTGCGGGCCCGGATCGGGGTCGTGTTCCAGCACTTCAACCTGTTCCCGCACCTGACCGTGCTCGACAACGTCACGCTCGCCGCCGTGCGCGTGCACGGCATGCGCAAGACGGAGGCGCGCGCCCAGGCACGCGCGTTGCTCGACACGCTCGGCCTCGGCGCCAAGGCCGACGAGTACCCCGACCGGCTCTCCGGCGGACAGCAGCAGCGCGTGGCGATCGTGCGCGCGGTGCTCACGCAGCCCGAGGTGCTGCTGCTCGACGAGATCACCAGCGCCCTCGACCCGCAACTGGTGGGCGAGGTGCTCGATCTGGTGCGACAGCTGAAGCAGCAGGGCGCCACGATCGTGATGGCGACCCACGAGATGTCGTTCGCGCGTGAGGTCGCCGACCGCATCGTGTTCCTCGAGCACGGTGTCGTCGTCGAGCAGGGACCGCCCTCCCAGGTGTTCGATGCCCCGCAGCAGGCGGCCACCGCGGAGTTCCTGGCGCGCGTGCAGCACTGACGCCCGGCGGGAAGCGCGCGGCGTCGACGCTCATCCGCTCGACGGATCGAAGCGGTACTGAGGGTGGATGCGCGCCCTCGGAGGCGCGTGCTGAGCTTGAGGTCTCCGCCGATTCCTCGAGAGGTCCCACGTGAGCACGCCCCACATCATCCCGTCTTCCGCCGCGCCGACGGCCGACGCCTCCGCGGCCGACTCCGGCGACGGCCCACGCCGCGGCGGAGGCGCCTCCACACGTCGGCGCCGCATCGTCGGCGTCGACGTCGCGCGCGGACTCGCCCTGGTGGGGATGTTCGGCGCACATCTGATGGTCGCGAGCGGTCCCGACCTGACCCTGACCGACCCGTCGACATGGCTGGACATCGTCAACGGTCGCTCCTCGATCCTGTTCGCCCTGCTGGCCGGGGTCTCGCTCGCGCTGATGACGGGCGGTGCCCGTACCGCGTCACCGGACGAGCTCCGGAAGATCCGGTTGCGCCTGGTCGGTCGCGGGGCGGCGATCTTCGTGATCGGGCTCGTGGTCGAGCTGCTGGGCTCGGGAATCGCCGTGATCCTCACGCTCTACGGCGTGCTGTACATCCTGGCGGCGTTCACGGTGCACCTGCGCACCAGAGTGCTGGTGATCGCGGGGGCGGCGCTCGCCATCCTCGGTCCGCCGCTGCTCGCCCTGATCGGCACGCTCTCGCCGGATCTGGGCGGCCCGGGGCTGTCGCTGGTGCTGTTCGGCACCTACCCGATCACGGTCTGGGCTGCGCTGCTCTGCGCTGGTCTCGTGATCGGACGCCTCGACCTGACCCGGGTGAAGACGGCAGTCGTCATGCTCGTCTGCGGAGGACTGATCGCGATCGGCGGTTACGCGCTGGGTGCGCTCCTCACGTCGCCGCCGCAGGAAGTCGCGTCGTCGAGCTCCACGTCCGGTTCGGGTTCGGGTTCGGGTTCGATGAGCATGATCCCCGGGGACGAGGTCGACGTCTCCGGACTGGCGTGCCAGACCAGTGACGGCGTCGTCGTCTGCTTCTCGCCCGAGAAGGCCTCGCTGTTCACGGACGACGGCGCCGGCATCGAAGAGGGGCAGTCGTACATCGATCGCGTGGCTTCGGAGGACCCGCCCGCGAAGATGCTCGAAGCGGTCATCAGCGTCTCGGCGCACTCCGGCGGCGTGCTGGAGGTGCTGGCATCCGGCGGCTTCGCGGTGGCCGTCCTCGGCCTGTGCCTGCTGGTGACCCGGTATGCGCGGTGGGCCGTTCTCCCGCTGGCGGCCTATGGCGCGGTTCCGCTCACCGGCTACGTCGTCCAGGCGATCCTCATCCTGGCGGGGGCGGCGACCTGGCTGCCCAACCCGGTGCTGCCGTGGATCGCGCTCTCACTGCTCATGATGGCCGGCGCGCTCATCTGGACGCGCACGGTCGGCAAGGGGCCGCTCGAACGACTCACGGCGTGGGCGGCCGACGCCATGGCGCTGACAGCGAAGACGACGCGCACGGCGAAGCGCCGGGACTGAAGACGGCCTCGTGTCGAGGAGGGGCGACATCGAGGCGGCGGAGGGGGGCGTCCGGGGGGAGGGGAGCTCAGGCGAGCTCTTCCTCCTCCGGCCGTCGCGGGCTCGGGTCGGGCGGCAGGATCTCGATCGGATGCGCGGCGGTGCGCTGCGCCCGCCACCAGATCACAAAGCCGATCGCGGTGAAGACGCCGTAGAAGACGTACATGAAGCCGGTGGCGTAGTAGCCGGAGCTGAACAGCAGCGGCACCCCGACGACGTCGACAGCGATCCAGACCAGCCAGAACTCGGTCCAGCCCTTCGCCATGCCGTAGGTGGCCAGCAGCGAGCCGACGAACGTCCAGGCGTCGGCCCACACCGGCTCCCACGATCCCAGCAGGCGGAACAGCGGGGTCAGGGCGACCGTGCCGACGATCATCACCAGCACCATGCCGATGCGGGCGCTCGTCGGCGCCCAGCGCGGGACCACGCGTCCGCCGTCGAGGTTCCGCCAGCGCACCCATCCGTAGATGGCGACCGCGATGAACATGATCTGCCGCCCGGCCTGGCCGAGCAGGTGCGGCAGTGACGGATCGGGGCTGAGAGCGGAGCCGAGGAAGACGGTGAGCAGCAGCAGGTTGCCGATGATGCCGACCGGCCATGCCCACACCTTGCGTCGCATGCCGCCGAGCGCGCTGGCGAGACCGAACGCGTTGCCCACGACCTCCCGCACCAGGAGTGTCTGCCCGCCGGGCAGCATCCACTGCGAGTTGAAGGCGTCGACGAACCACTGCAGCAGGTTCATGGTCGGGATCCGGCGTCGGGTTCGGGGCGGTCGTCGAGCACCCGCTGCAGCATGCTCAGGTCGAGCCAGCGTCCGAACTTGGCACCGACCTGCGGCATGCGTCCGACCTCGACGAAGCCCAGGCGCTCGTGCAGGGCGATGGAGGCGGCGTTCCCGCTTTCGATCCCGGCGATCATCACGTGCATCCCCGCGTCCCGCGCACGATCGACGAGCGCCGACATGAGGGCGGTGCCGATGCCGCGACCGTGCTGGCCGTCGAGGACGTAGACCGAGTGCTCGACCGTGTGGCGATAGCCGCTGTGCGGACGCCATTGCGCGTACGACGCGTAGCCCAGCACCCCCGTGTCGTCGACGGCGACGATGACCGGGTAGCCGCGGGCGGTGCGATCGGCGAGCCAGGCGACGCGGTCGGCGAGGTCGACCGCCTCTTCGTTCCAGATCGCGGTGGTGTGCAGCACGGCATGGTTGTGGATCGCGGTGATGGTCTCGAGATCGGCGGTCTCGGCGTCCCTGATTCGCACGGCTGTCATCGGCGGGCGTTCTCTCTTCTTCTGCGCTTCGGGTGCGCATCCTTCTTCGGCGCTTCGGGTGCGCATCGCCGACGCTAGCAGGAGGAACGGGCGCTGGGCGTGCTGCGGCCGAACAGTTACGGGGGCGACGTGCGGGCACCGCGCTTGTCCCCCGAACGGCCTACAGACGCGCACACGAACCATGTCTACTGTGTAGAACGTATTGTTTTAGTTGACGGGTGCATCGGAGGATCTCATGTCTTTGGAACACGCGCGTCGCGCAACCTGGCGCACAAGAGCGGCCAGCGCGCTGATCGCACTCGTCCTGTCCGGGGTGGGAGTTCTCGCATTGGCGGGCCCTGCCGCAGCCGCGCCGAGTGATTGCCCATCCGGGTACACGTGCAGTTACTCGGGTTACAACTACACCAACGACGCATGGCAGCAGCCGTCCACGCACAAGTTCGCGAACTGCGTGGATGTCATGGCCATCGGCTGGAGGTCCTACGGCGACGTCATCTCCTCCACCTTCAACAACGGGCGCTCCCAGAACTCCTACCTCTACAAAGGACAGAACCAGACAGGAGGGAAGGGCCTCCTTATCCTCCGGGGGCAGGGCTTCGGCAATGTGGGTAGCTACAACGACGAGATCGAGTCGGGATACTTCAGCGGCACCCTCAGTAGCGTTGGTTCGGCTCTATGCCGGTGACTTCTCCGCGCGTAGGTGGCCGCCTGGTCATGGCGACCGTCCTTGCGGTCACGGTTGCCGGGGGTCTGGTGGGGTGTACCGCGTCCGACAGTGAGGCGGATGCGGGGGTGAGGAATCAAGCGGCTTGGAAGATGCCTCTTGATGAGTTCGTCGTGTATTCCCCGGACCTGGACAACTATGCGGAGCAGTTGTTGATCTCGGATTGTCTGGGTGCGCAGGGGTATGAGTGGCCGGTGCCGTGGCAGGATACCGACTTCCCCCGTGCGGAAGACTTCAACCGGGTGGGTCTGCGGCTGTTCAATCTGGAACTGGCAAAGAAGTGGGGTTACCATTTCGCGCGGCTGGATGATCCGGAGAGCGCTGAGCTGTGGTTGACATACACAGAGACAGTGGATTCGTACTTTCCGAATCAGGAACTGGATGACGCGCTCGTGGCCTGCACTGACAAGATCCGCGCGAAAGACAAGGACTTCGCATCCACCGCCGACGGGCTGAACTACAACGCTGAGCTATCCGCCCAGGCTTGGGACATCGTGGAGCAGGATCCGGATGTGGTCAAGGCGGTGAAAGCCTGGCGGGAGTGTCTGACCCCACGGGTGGATTACGCGGTGACTCAAGAGCAACCTTGGGAAGGAGCTCCTTATGAGGTGGCAGAGGTGTGGGGTGCGGTGACCGGGTCGTCGTCCGCGCCTTCGGCGGAGGAGCTTGCTGCGGCTGTTGCTGATGCGGAGTGCCAGGAGTCGAGTGGGTGGGCCTCGCTCTGGTATGAGCGGAATTGGGAGGAGCAGGAGAAGCTCGTCGCGGAGAACAGGGACAAGCTCGATCGGATCCGTGCGGACGCGATCGAACGGAAGAAGAAGCTGTTGACGATCGTGGCGGAGAACGCGCCAGCCGCGCCCTAGAGAGGCGGCGCGAGAGTTGGCTCGGTAACGAGCCTTGGCCGATCAGTGAGTGATGAGAGTCCGATGGATGAAGTAGCTGTGCCGGAGACGGCGAGACGGTCACGCTGGATCGTCGTGATCGTCGTGATCGCCGTGGTGCTGATTGTGGCGCTGATCGGTGCCGGGTTTTGGTTTGCGGCGCAGTTCCAGTCGTCGGCGCAGCAGGAGGCCAACGCCAAGGCGCCCGCCCCCGGGCCGGTCTTCGCAGAGGTCACGCAGGGGGCGCTGGCTGGCGAGGTCGGCTTCACCGGGCAGGCGGGGCCGTCGACGCAGACTCCGGTGACGGTGCTCCCTGTCGCGGAAGCGTCGCTCACCGTCGTCACCGAACGCCCACTGGCGACGGGTGCGACCGCTTCTTCGGGGCAGGTTCTCACCGAGGTCAACGGGCGCCCTCTCTTCGGTGTGCAGTCGGCCTTCTCCTTCTACCGCGACATGGGCGTCGGGGATCGTGGCCCGGATGTCGAGGCATTGCAGGCTGCACTCGTGGCGCGGTCGTACCAGCTCAACGCCGATGGGCGGTTCGGAGGCGAGACGGCTGCGGCGGTGAAGCGCTGGTATCAGGACAATGGCTATGAGGCCCCCACTCGCAGTGCCGCGGCGGAGAAGACGAGCTCGGAGGGGGGCGAGAAGGCGCCGGATCCGAGCGAGAAGGCGCCGGCTGCCGAGGGGTATGTTCCTGTCGCCGAAATTCTGGCGATGCCTTCTGCGTCCGCGCAGGTCGTGAAAGGTGTTCAGGTCGGGCAGCGTTTGGCGGCGGAGGGTGTGCCGGACTTCATCCTCGGGTCGGCGGATCTGGTGGTCACGATCACGGTTCCCGTCACCGATCTCGGGGATGTGGTCGCAGGAGACGCGGCTGTGATCTCGATCGGTGGCACTGAGGTCGAGGGCATCGTGGGAGACATCCGCCCCTCTGACTCGGCCGAAGACTCAGAGGGATCGGGCTCGAACGGTGATGCGGAACAGGCCGCACCCGAGGTCACTTTCGCCGTGGTTCCGAAAACAGCGCTGCCGGGGTCGTCGGGGCGGGCGCGGGTGGCGGTGATCAAGCAGATCGTGGCCGAGGACGCGCTGATCGTCCCGGTTCTCGCCGTGTCGGACCGGGGGCCTGACAAGAACGTTCTGACGAAGCAGCAGGCCGACGGAACGCTCCTCGAGGTGCCGGTCACAGTCCTGGGCACACTGCAGGGCGAGGTAGCCGTCGAGCCGCGCGACGAAGGTGCCCTGAAGGCCGGCGAACTGGTTCGAGTCGGTTGACGTGTCGCTGATTCAGTTGCGGGGAGTGCGTCGGACGTACTCCTCGGCGGGTCGGCCCGAGGTCGATGCGCTTCGCGGCATCGACCTGGAAATCGACCAGGGGGAGTTCGTTGCGATCGTCGGGCCATCGGGCGGTGGCAAGACGACGCTGATGAACATCCTGGGGCTTCTCGACGACCCGACGGCGGGTAGTTATGTTCTCGACGGCGAGGAAGCTCGTGCCGGCGACGGTCGCCGCGCGGCGAGCGTGCGCGCACGGAAGATCGGATTCGTGTTCCAGGCCTTCCACCTTCTCGAGGCCAGGCCGGCCGTCGACAGTGTCGAGTTGAACCTGCTCTACCGGGGCGTGCCCCGTGTGGAGCGGCGTGAGAGCGTTCTCGGCGCCATCGACTCTGTCGGCCTCGCAGACCGCGCCTTCCAAAGCACCTCGACACTGTCGGGCGGGCAGCGTCAACGCATCGCCATCGCCCGTGCGATCGCCGGGGATGCGAAGCTGATTCTCGCCGACGAGCCGACCGGTAACCTCGACTCGGTCAACGCCGCCCGGGTTCTCGATGAGCTCGAACGTATCAATCGCGATGGGGCGACGGTCGTCGTCGTCACTCATTCGGCCGAGGTCGCGGCACGGGCGCGTCGTGTGGTCCACATCGCCGACGGTGCGATCGTGTCCGACGAGCGACAGTCCGGCAGCGGAGCGAGTACGGCATCGAAAGCCCCTGCGGACGGGCCGCCGGCTTCTCCTTCGAATGATGCCCGCACGTCCCGCACGAGAGAAGATGAGCGGGTGCGGCTCACCGGGCGCATCCGGTTCGCCGACATGCTTCGCGACGCCTGGGCATCCGTGACGTCGAGAAGGTATCAATCGATCGGACAGGGGCTCGCCGTCGCCATCGCCGTGGCATTGACGATCACCACTCTCGGGCTTGCGGCATCGGCGCGAGCGCAGGTATCCGCCACATTCGATGCCCACCTGAATCGTGAGGTCTCGGCGACGTGGTCGACGGGGGCCAAGAACTCGCTTCCGCCCGAGGAGGTTCCGCAGGCGATCGAGCGACTCAGCGGAGTGGATGCGGCTGCGGTCGTCATCGATCTCAACGTCAGCACGGTCTCGACGTTCGCGGAGGCACGCCAGATCCGGCCGCACGTCGCCATCGGAGACATCGTCGGCGCTGCGCGTCTCACCGTCGACGAGGCACCGTGGCATGAGGGACCTCTGGCTGCCGGTGAGGCCTACGTCGGAGATCTTCTCGCGAAGGACATGCAACTCAGCAGAATCGACGGCGCCCCCACGATCTCGGTTGATGGCATCACCTATGTCGTCGCCGGCATCATCACCAAGTCCGCGCGCCTCCCCCTGCTCCGCGGTGAAGTGGTCGTCGGACCCCGCGACGACATCACGGCGAAAGGGGCCGTCGACGTGACGATGTTGGCCGTGACTTCCTCCGGCGCAGCGCAGCAGGTCGCCAAGCAGTTGCCTTCGGCACTGAACCCGTACGAGCCGGACCGGATCGTCGTCGCTGCGCCGACCGATTCTGCACAGTTGAGAGGACAGGTCGAACAAGGGGTGCAGGCCACCCTCACCGCGTTCACGCTGCTCGCGCTGATCGTCGCGATCGCCGCACTCATGAACGCCACGCTCCTCGCTGTCAACGCACGCCGGGGTGAGATCGGCATGCGCAAAGCGCTCGGAGCCCGAGACCGACAGATCGGGGAACTCATCACCCTCGAATCCGCAATCGTCGGTGTCGTCGGAGGGGCTGCAGGTCTCGTGCTCGGCATGGCGGCAATCCTCGTCGTCACCGTGAGCCAACGATGGGCCCCCGTGTTCGACATCGTGCTGCTTCCGATCGCCATCGCTGTCGGCCTGATCGTCGGTGCCGGGGGAGGCGGACTGGCCTCCATCCGCGCCGCGCGTCTGCGCCCCGCGGAGAACCTCCGCAGCTGACATCCTCGCTGGACGCCGTCCGGGCGTGCTGCGACCGAACAGTTACAGAGCTCAGCCTGCCGTCGTCGTGCTGACGGCTTCGCGCACGAGGATCGCACGCCGCATGTCGGCCATGATCGGGTCGAAGAAGCGCTCCCGGTAGCGGGCCTCGCTCACGGCGGAGAACACGAAGGGGAGGGCGGCGATCACCGAGAGCAGGGTGGCCGCCTTGAGCAGGTTGACGGTGAGCGGCAGCTTCGCCCCGAAGAACTCCAGCGGCTGCACCGCGAGGGGCTGTGCGGTGCTTCCGGGTCCGAGCCAGATGCCGACGACGCCCGTGGGGACGGCGATGCCACCGATCACGATCAGCAGCGCCGCGAGGAGTCCGGCGAAGAACAGGGCCTGCACCAGCTGCGCCACGGTCATCGCGAGCAGGATGTTGATGCGCTGCGGCGCGCGCAGCCGTGCCGGAGTGCCGTCGGCGACGGGGCGGCCTTCGGCGGGCGTGCCGATGAGAAGGGTGGCTCGCTGTTCGGCGCTCGGTGCCTGCGCGTCATCGTCGATCTCGGAGGCGCTGACCCGCAGCACGACGATGCCCGCGAGCACCGCGACGACGAGGCCGAGCAGGGCGATAGACCCCCAGGAGAGGGCGGATGCCATCTGCCAGACCTCGGCCGAGAAGAACGAGAACACGACGAGCATGAGGATGACCGGGAGGGCGATCGACGCCATGTGGCCTATCGCCGAGGCGTTGCGCACCGCGAGGCGCGAGGCCCAGGAGATCATGGCCCCTCCGCCCATGCCGGTCACCAGGATGCAGAGGCCGAGCACCAGGATCGTGCGGAGGACCGGCCCGACGGTCGCGTCGGGCTGGGCGATGTAGCCGTAGACGATCGTGAAGGCGAGGCACGAGGCGATCAGGACGAGCGCGACCGCGGTGCCGATGCCCACCGGGAGGCGACGCAGCAGGGTGCGCACGAGGTAGTAGGCGGCCCACGCGAGCCCGATCGCGAGCAGGAAGATCACGACGGCGAAGAGGACGAGCAGGATCTCCCACTCCGTGGAGTCGTCGTCGAGGGCGAAGTCGAAGACGACCTCGAGCCCGTCCTGGAAGAGGTACGCGGCCACCGCGACCCACGCGATCAGTGGCGCGACACGGCGGGGGAGGTCGGTGAACCAGCGGCGCAGCGGAACGAACGTCGGAAGGCCCTGTTCACGGAACCAGCGGTCGGCATCGCGCTTCGTGCTGCGCAGCTTCGGGGACGCGGACATGGCGATGAGACTACGGCAATGACGAGGCGCGGAGTTATCCACAGGCTTTCCTGAAATTCGAACATATCTTCTAAGATAGAGGTATGGCGAACCCGCATCTGAACCCGCTCCTCGAGGCGATGACGTACCTCGAAGACGCGTGGGGCGATGCGACGAACGCGGCCGATCTGAGCCGCGCGCAGCTGCTCGATGCGCACCGGGCGATGGGACTGGTACAGCGTAGGCTCGACGGCATCCATGCCGAGATCGCGGCGGGCATCGCGCGGGAATCGCGTCCGGAACTGGGGTCTGCGGGTCTCGCGAAGCAGCAGGGATTCCGCAACTCGGCGACCATGATCGCCGCCACGACCGGCGGATCGACGGGCGATGCGGTGCGGCTCGTGAAGGTGGGGGAGGCGACCGCGCCGCGGGTGAACATCATCGGCGAGAAGCTGCCCCCGCGGTACCCCGAGGTGCAGCGGGCGATCGGTGCCGGCGAGCTCAGTGCGGCGGCCGTGGCGCTGATCGTGGCCCTGCTCGACCGGGCGCGTGTGAAGGCCGGGATCGAGCAGATCGTCGATGCCGAGCGACTGCTCGTCGAACGTGCGGCAGGGCTGTCGCTCGATGACGTGCGCAAGCTCGTCGTGCACGCCGAGGCCTGGCTCGACCCCGACGGCGTGGCTCCGCGCGAAGGTGAGGCCCGGTCGCGGCGCTCGCTGACGATGTTCGAGCGCGACGGATCGCTGCACCTGACCCTGCAGACCGACATCACGTCCGGCACTCCCGTGAAGGCGGCGATCCAGGCATACGTGACGGCCACGTTCCAGGCGCGGGCGCACGTGCTCGACCCCGAAGCGCCCGATGCCGACCGTCGTACGGTCGCGATGATCCAGGCCGATGCGCTCGTCGAGATCTGCGCGCATGCGAGCGGATGCGACAACGGCGGGCTTCCGGTATCCGGTGCGACCGTCGTCGTCCGCGTGGGGCTCGACGACCTGACCGCCGGCACCGGATTCGCGACGGTCGACGGCCTCGATGGGCCGGTCAGCATCGCCTCATGTCGTCGGATGGCGGCGGGTGGGGGCATCATCCCCGTCGTGCTCGGCGGTGAGGGCGAGATCCTCGACTGGGGGCGTGAGAAGCGGCTGTTCACCCGCGCCCAGAGGCTCGCGCTCGTAGAACGCGACGGCGGTTGCGTGATGTGCGGGCTGCCCCCGCAACTCACCAGGGCGCATCACCTGCGCTGGTGGCAGCGGGATGCCGGACCGACCGATCTCGACAACGGAGTGCTGCTCTGCGAGAGCTGCCATCATCGCATCCACGACAACGAGTGGGAGATCAGGATCGAGGGACGGGGGTTCGCGGCGCGGGTGTGGCTCATTCCGCCGCTGCACGTCGACCCCGAGCGCAGGCCGAGGCTCGGCGGCCGAGCCCGGTACGACATCGCGGCGTGAGTGCGCCGGCGTGGATTCGTGTTCTGGCCTGTGCGGACAGTCGTGTCTCGATGTTCAGACGTGCACGTCGGCGGGGGATTCCTCGCCCTCGTGGAAGCTGGGGGTCTTGCCGAACAGGCGGGCGATGCCGAGCACGATCCCGACGACGAGCAGCCCCAGGATGAGACCGGCGATCGCGGAGATGATGGTGTCCACGATCCAGACAACGACCGGACCGAGGCCATGGAGCGCTTCCTCGACGGCGTGCAGCACGTCGACCGGGAAATGCCACCCCACCTCGCCGAGGTTCACCAGCACGAGATGGCCGCCGACCCAGAGCATGGCGACCGTGCCGAGGATGCTGATGAAGCGGAACACCCCGGGCATCGAGCGCACGATCCTGGTGCCGGTGTGCCGCACACGCTGCACCGGGTTCTTCGCCATCTTCAGACCGATGTCGTCGATCTTCACCAGCAGTGCGACAGCGCCGTAGACGACACCCGTCATGAGGAGGGCGATCACGGCGAGGATCGCCAGCGTCGCCCAGATGTCGAGCCCCTTCTCGAGGCTCGCGAGCGAGATGAGCATGATCTCGGTCGAGAGGATCAGGTCGGTGCGCACCGCACCGAGCACGAGCTTCCTCTCATCGCGCGCTCCCTCGTCGGCGTGACCGTGCTGCACGCCGAACCACTCGAGCACCTTCTCGGCGCCCTCGAAGCACAGGTACGCCCCGCCCAGGATCAGCAGATACGGCAGCACCCACGGCGCGAACGCGGTCAGCAGCAGCGCCGCCGGGATGATGATCACGAACTTGTTCGCCAGCGACCCGAGGGCGATCTTGCCGACGACGGGCAGCTCCCTCGCGGGCGTGAGGCCCTGCACGTACTGCGGAGTCACCGCGGCGTCGTCGATCACGACGCCGGCCGCCTTGGCCGACGCCTTCATCGCTGCGCTCAGGATGTCGTCGACGACGGCCAGAAGTCCAACGGACATGGGCGGATCCCCCTCGTGGTGTGCAGTGCGGAGGCAACTCTATCGAGTCGGAGGGGCACGGCTGTCGAGTCGGAGGAGGGATCCGGCCGGCGACCTCAGCCCTGGGATTCCTCCGCCGCGCTCGCGAGCACACGCTGCAGCGGCTGATAGTGCTCGATGACGGCCTGCCGATAGCGTTCGACATCACCCGAACGTGCGGCGTCGAGCATGTCGCCGTGCGCCTTCGCCGTCTTGTGGATGTCGTCGGGCTGAGGGATGCCCAGCTGGGGGAGCACGGCCGTGTGCACATCCCAGAAGGCGCCGACCAGCTGACCGACCAGGCGGTTGCCGATCGCGCCGAAGAGGCGGGTGTGGAACGCGCGGTCCTCGTCGAGGAAGTGCTCCCCGCGCTCGGCCTTGGCGACCATGTCGGCCACCAGGGCGTCGAGCTCGGGGTCGGGGTCGTCCTGAGCGGCGGCCACCACGCGTTCGGCCATCGACAGATCCAGCGCCAGGCGCACTTCGACGACCTCCCGCAGCGCCTGCAGGGATCCCTCCGGCGACAGCACCCCGCGGAACACGAGGGCTTCCACCATCGGGTCCAGCGACATCGGTCCGACATACGTGCCGTGGCCGTGACGCACATCGACGATGTCGAGGGTCGAGAGCGTGCGGATCGCCTCGCGCACGGAGGATCGCGAGACGTCGAGCTCCTCGCAGAGCTCCGCCTCGGTCGGCAGCGGGTCGCCCGGCGTGAGCCCCCGGGTCAGGATGAGCTGCTTGATCTGATCCGCCGTGGTCGAGCGCCGCATGCGTGACGCCCTACTCGTGGTGGACTTCATGGGGCTCCCTCTCGTGCCTGGCAGAAACGCTCCGATCATCTCACTCTTGTGATCTGATCGAACCTGTGTTTAGAGTACATCAGACATCAGATGTCCTCAAGATGTTCCCCCCACCACCCTGGAGCACACATGAACCGACACATCACCCGCCGCCGCGTGGGTCGATTCGCGATGGCGGTCGCCGGCACAGTCGCCGCGTCCGTCGCCCTCGCCGGCTGCGGCGCGGGCACCACCAGCACTCCCGACGAGAGCGCAGCCGCGAGCGAGATCGACCCCGACGGCATCATCGAAGCGGGCATCTCGTACACGCTGAACGGCAGCTTCGACCCGATGGTCGCGTCGGGCGCCGTCACGGTCTCGGCGAACTGGCACATCTTCGAGGGGCTGGTCGACCTCGACCCCGTCACCCAGAAATCTGCCCCCGCCCTCGCCGCCGACCTCCCGACGAAGATCGACGACACGACCTACGAGATCGACCTCCGCGAAGGCGCCACCTTCCAGAACGGCGATCCGGTCACCGCCGACGACGTGGTCTTCAGCTACGACCGCGTGCTCGACCCGAACAACAACTCGCTCTTCCTGTCGTTCGTCGACTTCATCGACACCGTCACCGCGGTCGACGACGACACCGTGCGGATCACCACCGACTACCCGTTCTCGCTGATCAACGACCGCCTCGGTGTCGTCAAGATCGTCCCGAAGTCGGTCGTCGAAGCCGACCCCGAGGGCTTCGCCACCAACCCCGTCGGTTCCGGCCCGTACTCGCTGGTGTCGGCCGTTCCCGAGGACAAGCTCGTCTTCGAGCGCTACGACGACTACAACGGGCCGCGCCCCGCGCTCGCCGCCGGCATGAACTGGAACCTGCTCTCCGACGCCTCGGCTCGCGTCACCGCGATGTCCACGGGCACCGTGCAGGCGATCGAGGACGTGCCGTACATCGACGTCGACGCGCTCGCCTCCTCGGCCGACGTCGACAGCGTGCAGTCGTTCGGCCTGCTGTTCATGATGTTCAACACCAAGGCGGCGCCGTTCGACGACGTCCGCGTGCGCCAGGCCCTGCACTACGCCCTCGACATGGACAAGATCATCGGCACCGGCATGCTCGGCAACGCCACGCCCGCGACCTCGTTCCTGCCCGAGACCTACCCGAACTACCACGAGGCCTCCACGGTCTACACCTACGACCCCGAGAAGGCGAAGGAACTGCTCGCCGACGCGGGCGTCTCCGATCTGTCCATCACCCTGCTCACCACCGACACCGGATGGGTCAAGGAGGTCGCCCCGCTGATCAAGGAGTCCCTCGACGCGATCGGCATCGACACGACGCTCGACATCGGACAGTCCGCGTCGATGTACGAGAAGGTCGACTCCGGCGACTACACGGTGGCCGTGGCCCCCGGTGACCCCTCGGTCTTCGGTGTCGACCCCGACCTGCTCATGAACTGGTGGTACGGCGAGAACGTCTGGACCCAGACCCGCACCAACTGGGCCGATTCTCCCGAGTACGCCCAGCTGCGCACGCTCCTCGACACCGCCGTCCAGCAGGAGGGCGAGGAGCAGCAGAAGACCTGGGACGAGGCCTACGACCTGCTCTCCGACCAGGCCGTGCTCTACCCGCTGTTCCACCGCAAGCTGCCGACCGCATGGAGCAGCCAGGAGCTGGTCGGATTCCAGCCCGTCCCCACCACCGGGCTGTCGTTCCTCGACGTCGGCGTGGCGGCGAAGTAGCCCGCACCAGGGGGCGCGCTCACCCGACGAGCGCGCCCCCTGTCTCTCCCATACCCCCGGAAGGAGCGGCACGTGTCCCACACGCTCCGCCTCATCGGCCGGCGACTGCTGCAGCTGCCGCTGATGATCCTCGGCATCACGTTCCTCGTGTTCTTCGTGATGTCGTTCTCCCCCGTAGACCCGGCGCGCACCGCGCTCGGTGAGACGGCGTCACCCGAAGCCCTCGAGGCGTACCGCGAGGACCATGGCCTCGATCTCCCGCTGTTCGTCCGCTACGTGAACTTCCTGTTCGGACTCGTGCAGGGTGACCTCGGCACCTACTCCGCACGCAGTCTCCCGGTGATCGACGAGGTCGCCCGCGCCTTCCCGGTGACCCTGGCCCTCACCTTCCTCGGGCTCCTCATCGCAGTGATCGTCGCCTTCGTGATCGGCGTCCTCGCCGCCGTCTACCGCGACCGCTGGCCTGATCAGGTGATCCGCGTGTTCGGCGTCGCGGCGCTCTCCACGCCGTCGTTCTGGCTTGCCATCCTGCTCATCCAGGTCTTCACCCTGGGGCTGAACCTGCTGCCGGCCTCCGGGCCGCTCCCGGATTTCTGGAGCGACCCCGCCGGATGGCTCGCCCGCATGACGCTCCCCGCCATCGCGCTCGCCGTGCCGGTGATCGGTCAGCTCTCCCGCGTCGTGCGCACCTCGATGGTCGAGGAGCTCGACCGCGACTACGTGCGCACCGCCCTGGGCGCCGGCATCCCGCGAGTGATCGTCGTCGGTCGCAATGTGCTGCGCAACGCCCTGATCACCCCGGTCACCGTGCTCGGACTCCGCATCGGCTACCTGCTCGGCGGTGCGGTCGTGATCGAGATCATCTTCGCCATCCCGGGAATGGGAACGCTCATCCTCAACGGCGTCACCAACAACGAACCCAACCTCGTGCAGGGTGTGACGCTCGCCGTGGCGCTCGCCTTCGTCGTGATCAACATCATCGTCGACCTCCTGTACGTGCTCATCAATCCTCGAATCCGGGCGGTGTGACATGCGACGCAAACTCACGGAACGTCTCTCCGTTCCCGGTCTCCGCTGGGGCCGGCTGTCCCTCGGATCGATCATCTGCATCGCCGTGCTGGCGATCATCGGGCTGGCGGCGATCTTCGCACCGCTCATCGCGCCCTTCGACCCGCTGGCGTCCGGGACTCCGGTGCAGCCGCCGAGCGCGGAGCACTGGTTCGGCACCGACCGTCAGGGCCGCGACATCTTCTCCCGTCTCGTCTTCGGTGCCCGCTACTCGCTCGTGATCGGCATCGGCGCGACACTCGTCGCGCTGCTGGCTGCCTGCGTGCTCGGGACGATCGCCGCCACGGCCCCGAGGTGGATCTCCGAGACGCTCATGCGCGTCATGGACGTCGTGATGTCGTTCCCCGGCATCGCGCTCGCCGCCGTCTTCGTGGCGGTGTTCGGCAAGTCGCTCCCCGTGCTCGTGCTCACGATCGCGTTCCTCTATGTGCCGCAGCTCACCCGCATCGTCCGCGCCAACATCCTCGACCAGTACGGCGAGGACTACGTCTCGGCCGTGCGCGTGATGGGCGCGGGCACCCCGCGCATCATCGTCCGCCACGTGGCGCGCAACGCCATGGCCCCCGTGCTGGTGTTCGCGACCGTGCTCGTCGCCGACGCGATCGTGTTCGAGGCTTCGCTGTCGTTCCTGCAGGCCGGGGTTCCCGACCCCGAGCCGTCGTGGGGCAACGTGATCGCCGCCGGCCGCAATCTGCTGATGAGCGGCGCGTGGTGGGCGACCTTCTTCCCCGGCATCCTCATCATGCTCACGGTGCTGTGCCTCAACATCCTCTCGGAGGGGATGACCGATGCGATGGTGTCGCCGCGGGCACGCAAGATCACCGCGGATGCCGCGGGCACCGAGGAGTCCACGCACGAGCTCGAGGTCGCAGCGATCCCCGACGACACCCACGTGATCCCCACCGTCGACACAGCGGTGAACCTCTCCGTTCCGAGCGGGGTGCCCGACGCCCTGGTGCCGCGCGCCGAGGCCGTTCCTCTCGCCGAGCGACTGGCCGAGCTCCGTCAGCGCGAGCTCTCGCGCACCGACCGCCTGGTGTACACGGCGGAGGAGAAGCCTCTGCTCGACGTGCAGGATCTGTGCATCTCGTTCCCCCGTCATGGCGACGTGGACGTGGTCGACCACGTCAGCTTCACGGTGCGCCCCGGCGAGACGATGTCGCTGGTGGGGGAGTCGGGCTGCGGCAAGTCGATCACCTCGCTCGCGATCATGGGCCTGCTCGATCCGAAAGCCGACATCCGCGGGCGCATCCTGTTCGACGGCGAGGACCTGCTGCAGATGGCACCCAAGGAGCGCAACGCGCTGCGCGGCCACGACATCGCGATGGTCTACCAGGACGCACTGAGCTCCCTCAACCCGGCGATGCTCATCCGCTCGCAGATGAAGCAGCTCACGTCGCGCGGCGGCACCCGCACCGCCAGCGAGCTGCTGGAGCTCGTGGGTCTCGACCCCGACCGCACCCTCGCCTCGTACCCGCACGAGCTCTCGGGAGGCCAACGGCAGCGCGTGCTCATCGCCATGGCGCTCACCCGGAACCCGCGACTGGTGATCGCCGATGAGCCGACCACGGCCCTCGACGTCACGGTGCAGGCGCAGGTCGTCGACCTGCTCATGCGGTTGCAGAAGGAGCTCGGATTCGCGCTCCTGTTCGTCTCGCACGACCTCGCGCTCGTCGCCGAGCTCACGCACAGGATCACGGTGATGTACGCGGGCCAGGTCGTCGAGCAGGGCACGACCAGAGAGGTGCTGACCCAGCCGGTGCACGAGTACACGCAGGGGCTCCTCGGCGCGGTGCTCTCGATCGAGGCCGGTTCCGATCGTCTTCATCAGGTCTCGGGCGTCGTGCCGTCGCCGCGAGACTTCCCGACGGGCGACCGCTTCGCGCCGCGCTCCAGCGACCCCGCCCGGTACGCGGGCGTCGCCCCGGTGCGGCGGCACATCGCAGGAACCGAGCACTACTACTCCGCGCATCCCGACGATGCGCCCGTCGAGCCGATCGGAGCAGGACGATGAGCGAACCCGTCATCGAGCTCAAGGACGTGCACGTCCGCTACAAGACCCGTGCCTCCTCGCTCTTCCGGCCGCAGTACGTGGATGCGCTTGCGGGGGTCTCGCTCACCGTGAAGCGCGGGCAGACGCTCGGCATCGTCGGCGAGTCGGGGTCGGGCAAGTCGACCTCGGCCAAGGTGCTCATCGGCCTCGAGAAACCCACGAGCGGGCAGGTCGTGTTCGGGGGAGAGCCGGTGCGATCCTTCACGCCCGCCGTGCGCAGACGACTCGGCCGCATCCTCTCCGTGGTGTTCCAGGATCCGGCGACCGCCCTGAACGCGCGGATGACGGTGCGCGATGCGCTGCTCGACCCGATGCAGGTGCACCGCCTCGGCAGCCCGTCGACCCGGAGCCGAAAGGTGCGCGACCTGATCGGTCTCGTCGGACTGCCGGCATCGGCCCTGGACGCCCTGCCCAGCCAGCTCTCGGGTGGCCAGCGCCAGCGTGTGGCGATCGCCAGGGCGCTCGTGCTCGACCCGCAGGTGATCGTCGCCGACGAGCCCACCTCGGCGCTCGACGTCTCGGTGCGTGCCCAGATCCTCAATCTGCTGACCGACCTGAAGGATCAACTCGGCCTCGGGATGGTGTTCATCTCCCACGACATCCAGACCGTCCGCTATCTCTCCGACGAGATCGCCGTGATGAACAAGGGGCGCGTCGTCGAGTTCGGCGATGCGGCCCGCGTGTTCGACGCGCCCTCCGACGAGTACACCAGAACGCTGCTGGGCGCTGCGCCCTCGCTGCTCGAACCCCACCACTGAAACGACCGGAACACACATGTCTGCTGCCTCTCCCGCCCCCGTCTTCGCGGGCGTCGTCCCGCCCGTCGCCACCCCGCTGCTCGAGGACGGATCGATCGATCACGTCTCCCTCTCCCGCCTCGTCGACCGTCTGGTCGCCGAGGGGGTGTCAGGACTGTTCGCGCTCGGCTCCACCGGCGAGACCGCGTACTTCACCGACGACCAGCGCGTCGAGCTGCTCCGCACGATCGTCGCCGCGAACGCCGGTCGGGTGCCGGTCATCGCCGGCGCGATCGAGCTCACGGCGCCGCGCATCATCGAGACCGCCCGCCGTCTGATCGATGCCGGCGCCCAGGCGATCGTCACGACGGCTCCGCTGTACACGCTGAACTCGGCAGCCGAGGTCGCCGACCACTTCCGCACCATCGCGGCGGCCATCCACGCCCCGCTGTGGGCCTACGACGTGCCGGTGCGCGTGCACTCCAAGCTCGGCATCGACCTGCTCGTGCAGCTGGGCACCGAAGGGGTCATCCACGGCGTGAAGGATTCCTCGGGTGACGACGTCTCGTTCCGGCGCCTGATCGCGGCGAACGATGCCGCAGGGGGTCCGCTGCAGCTGCTCACCGGACATGAGGTCGTCGTCGACGCCATGGCCCTCGCCGGTGCCGACGGCGTGGTTCCCGGGCTCGCGAACGTGGAGGCCGCGGGGTACGTGCGACTGTGGGAGGCCGCGAAGAGCGGCGACTGGGAGACGGCTCGGGCCGAGCAGGAGCGCATCAACCGCCTGTTCGACATCGTGTTCCAGCCGAAGGGCCTCTCGGGTGATGCGACCGGTGTCGGCGCGTTCAAGGCGGCCATGCACGCCCGTGGCATCATCGATCACGCCACGATGGCGAACACCGTGCAGGCGCTCGACGTCGACGCGGTCGCCCGCATCCGCGACATCCTCGACGAGCTGCATCTGCTCCCGGTCGCCGTCGGCTGATGGGCGAGGTCGTCCTCGCCGTCGACATCGGCGGCACCAAGACGGCCGCGGCCCTCGCCGACCGCGACGATGCACTGCTGCGGACCGAGGTGGCCGCGACGCCGGCGGCCCAGGGGCCGGTGGCGGTCGTCGCCACCGTCGTCGCGCTCGCCGGACGTCTCCTCGCCGGCAGCGGGCTGCGCCTTTCGGGCGTCGGCATCGGCACGGCCGGGGTCGTGGATGCCGGAACCGGGACGATCGTTTCCGCCACGGATACGTTCGCGGACTGGCCGGGTACACCGCTGGCCGCACTCGTGCGCTCGGGACTCGGTGCGCATCTGCTCCCCGACGCTCCCGTCGCCGTGCAGAACGACGTCGACGCGCACGCGGCAGGAGAGCATCGACACGGTGCCGCGGCCGGGGCGGCGAGTGCGCTCGTCGTCGCGGTCGGCACCGGTGTCGGTGCAGGAGTCGTGCTCGACGACAGGGCCGTGCGGGGTGCGCATCACGTCGCGGGGGAGATCGCGCACCTGCCGGTGCCGGGAGCCGCACACCTGCGCTGCCCCTGCGGGCGCTTCGGGCACCTCGAGGCCATCGGCTCCGGCATCGGGATGCATCGGCACTTCCGGTCTCTCGGAGGCGATCCCGGCATCACCGATGCGCGGGGGGTCGCGATGGCAGCTGCGGCCGCGGACCCCATCGCCCGCCGGGCCCTCGACGAGTCGGCCGCGGCGGTGGGTCGGGCCCTCGCGGGGGCGGCGACGCTTCTCGACCCTGAGCGCATCGTGGTCACCGGGGGCGTGCCGAACATCGGTGAGTCCTGGTGGCTTCCGATGCGCGCCGCCTTCCACGCCGAGGCGATCGATGCGCTGCAGAACACCCCCATCCTGCCGGGCACGCTCGGCGACGACGCACCGCTGCGCGGAGCCGCGGCATCCGCCTGGAGGCGACCATGAGATTCACCGACACCCTCGAACGACTGCGGGGTGGACTGATCGTCTCGTGCCAGGCCTACCCGGGTGAGGCCATGCGCGACCCCCGCACGATGGCGCAGGTCGCGGCGTCCGCCCTGGCCGGAGGAGCAGCCGGAATCCGCGTGCAGGGGCTCGATGACATCCGCGCGACGGCACACCTCCCGGTTCCGATCGTGGGGCTGTGGAAGGACGGCGACGCCGAAGTTTTCATCACTCCGACGCTCCGGCACGCTCAGGCCGTGGCCGACGCGGGCGCCGACACCGTCGCGATCGACGGGACGCGGCGCCCGCGCCCGGACGGGCTGACGCTCGCGGAGACGATCGCGGGCCTTCGCGCGCACACCGACGCGCTGATCATGGCCGACTGCGGCTCCCTCGACGACGCGATCGCCGCCGAGGCCGCCGGCGCCGATATCCTCGGCACCACCCTGTCGGGATACACCGGAGAGCGCCCGAAGACCACCGGGCCCGACCTGGAGCTCATCGCGCTGATCGCCGCCCGTTGCCGCCGCCCGATCGTCGCCGAGGGGCGCGTCCACACACCCGAGCACGCCGCGGCCGCGATCGCCGCCGGGGCGTTCTCGGTGTGCGTCGGCACCGCCATCACGCATCCGTCCACGATCACCACCTGGTTCGCCGATGCCGTCGCAGGGGCACGCGCATGACCGCGCCCATCCTCGTCAGCGCGTACCCCGCCTCGCCGGCGCACGTGCACTGGGATCCGGTGCTCGAAGGCGCGCTGCTGCCCGCGCTGTGCGCGCTTCCCGGGGTCGCCGGACTCGAGGTGCCGTGGATGGGGCGCCTGCATCCGCACGATGACGCCTGGTTCCTCGCGAACGTGCCGGCCGTGCCGCTCGCCGTCACCCCGATCCCGTTCGTCATGGGGCGCGTCGGGGCACACCCCGGGTATGGCCTCGCCTCGGCCGATGAGGAGGGGCGCGCGGCGGCGGTCGCCGATCTTCGGAGGGTCGCCGCCGACGTCGCGCGCATCGACGACGAGAGCGCCGCATCCGTCGCGGTGGTGACGGTGCACTCCGCGCCGCGAGCGACGGCCGCCATGGAGCCGCTCGTGCGCTCGCTGGGGGAGGTCGCCGCGCTCGACTGGTCCGGCGCGCGCCTGGTCATCGAACACTGCGATGCGTTCGTGCCCGGCCGGGTCCCTGAGAAGGGTTTCCTGCCCTTGGACGCCGAGATCGCCGCGATCCGCTCGTCGGGACTGCCGATCGGAGTGTGGCTCAACTGGGGGCGTTCCGCGATCGAGCTGCGCGATGCGGATGCCGTCACCGCGCAGATCGCGGCGGCGGCGGCGTCCGGCCTCCTCGTCGGCCTGGCGTTCTCAGGGGCCGCCCCGGTGCAGAGCCCGTATGGCCACCCGTGGAGCGATGCGCACCTGCCGATCGCCTCGACCCACCCGGAATCCGCTTCGCTCCTCGACGACGCGCACGTCGCCGCAGCGCTCGCCGCTGCGGGCGACGTCGAGTGGTTGGGGCTGAAGACGGCCCGCCGCCCCGACGACACCACCGCGGCGGATGCCCTGCGCACGGTCGCGCGGAACCTCGAGGTGGTGCGCGCCGCGGGCTGACCGGAGGGAACGGCGGCAGCCGTCGGCGCGGTGTCGTCGACGGCTCGCCGCGCGAGCCCGGGGAGTCGAACGCCGCTCGCAGGACGACGAGATCGGGCCTTGTCCGTGGGGAGACCCCTCGCTAGAGTGACTTGAAATCTGACATCAGACGTCATATTTCCGCACGAACAGAAAGGTCTGTCCATGCACGTTCCTCCCTCGCCCCCTTCCCGGAGCCGCCGCCTGCTGCGATGCGGCACGATCGGAGCGCTGGTCCTCGCGCTCAGCCTCCCCGCCGCCGCTGCCTCGGCGGCCCCGGCGCCCGGGTATCTGACCGATCCGAACGCCGACCCCGGCGACTACCTCGAACTGAACATCGGCGCCGACCGCACGGCTTCGAACTACTTCTACCGGATCCCCGCGCTCACCCACCTCGGCGACGGCGTGGTCCTCTCGGCGTGGGATGCCCGGCCGGGAAGCGCCGCTGACGCCCCCAACCCCAACTCGATCATCCAGCGCCGCTCGACGGACAACGGTCGTACCTGGGGTCCGCTGCAGATCATCGCCGCGGGGAAGACCGGGAGCGGCCAGTACGGCTACTCCGACCCGAGCTACGTCGTCGACCGGCAGAGCGGTCGGGTCTTCGCGTTCTTCGTGCGCTCCCAGGACCAGGGGTTCCAGGGGAGTGCCTACGGCGACGACGACGCGAACCGGCAGGTTCTGGGAGCGGCCGTGATCCATTCCGACGATGGCGGCGCGACCTGGAGTGCGCCGCGGCTCATCACCGACGTCGCCAAGACCTCCAACGGCACGACCAGCGGGGGCGTGTACACGCCCGTCGCGGGCGATGTGAAGGGCACGTTCGCCACTTCGGGCGAGGGGATCCAGCTGCGCTACGGCGCGCATGCCGGGCGGCTCATCCAGCAGTACGCTGGCACCGTGCGTCAGGCCGACGGATCCACCGCGATCCAGGCGTACTCGGTGTATTCCGACGACGGCGGCGACACCTGGCAGCGTGGCGAATACGTCGGCACCGGCATGGACGAGAACAAGGTCGTCGAGCTCTCCGACGGACGCGTCATGCTCAACTCGCGAGACAGCTCCGACGGGCGTCTTCGCAAGGTCGCGATCTCGACCGACGGCGGTCACAGCTATGGTCCGGTCACCCGCGACGCCGAGCTGCCCGACCCCACGAACAACGCCTCGATCACCCGCCTGCATCCGGACGCCGCCGCGGGCAGCGCCGACGCGAAGAAGCTGATCTTCACGAATGCCGCCAACGGGGCGAACAGCAACCGTGTGAACGGAGCGGTGCGCCTCTCCTGCGACGACGGCGAGACCTGGCCCGGTCTGCGCACGCTCGAGACGGGGACCTTCGCCTACTCCAGCGCGACGGCGATCGATGACGGCAGGGTGGGGGTGCTGTGGGAGGCGGGCTACACGAACACGATGCAGTTCTCCTCGTTCGACGACGCGTGGCTGAACGCGGCGTGTGCGCCACTGTCGGTGCCGAAGACCGCTCTGACCGCCGGAGTCGCCACCACGGTCCCGGTCACGATCACGAATCAGGAGGCGGCCGCGCTCAGCGGCGCCGTGACCTTCCACACCGCCGCCGGATGGACCGCGACCACCGCGCAGATCACCGGTCTCGCACCGGGAGCGAGCGCCACCGTGAATGTGCAGGTCACCGCCCCGCAGGGCGTCTCTGGTGAGCAGCGTCTCCAGGCCGCCTTCACCGCCGCCGACGGACGCCTCAGCCAGACCACCGCGACGCTCGCCCTGCCGCAGTCGTCGGTGCTCGGAGCGACGCTCACCGCGACGAACACCTCGGCCCTGCGAAACGTCGTGACGAATCCGTACACCGTGGGGGAGCAGCTGAGCTTCCAGGTGCGGGTCGTGAGCACGGCGGGCGGCAACACGATCGTGACCCCGGCGGCGAACACCTTCACCACCGGCTTCGCCCCCACCGCCTGCCGGTGGCTGAACCTGGCGGCCTACGACGCCTACAACTGCAGCACCCCACGGCGCACGCTCACACAGGCCGACATCGATCGTGGCTGGTACACGCCGGAGTTCGCGTTCACCGTGGCTCCCGTCGACGGCTCGGCACCCGCGGTCACCGTGACCCACGCGGCTGCCCCCGTGGTGCTGCGCGACGGCGTGCTCGCGGCCACGATCACGGGCGCGCGGGCGGATGCCGGGCGCGACCTGGCGGCGAACCCGTACGCGGTGGGCACGCAGGTGCCGTATACGTTCCGGGTCGACAACCGCAGCCCGATGGTGGTCACCGTCGTTCCCGCGACCGGTGACTTCTCGCCCTTCCTCCCGCCGGCGGCCGGCAACTGCCGCTACCGGGATCTCGCGGTCGGTGCGGGGTACGACTGCGGGTCGGCGCGCCACACCGTGACCCAGGCCGAAATCGACCGCGGCTTCTTCGTGGCCGACACCACCTGGACCGTCGAGGCGGCAGGGCAGACCACGAAGCGCGTGACGGTGGCGGGCGGCGAGATCGACGTGATCGCGCGCACCCCCGCGTTGTCCGGTGCGACGGTCGGAGACTGGGCCGACGAGAACGGGAACGGCGTGGCGGATGCCTCCGACACCGTGACCTGGACGCGCACCGTCGAGAACACGGGCAACGTCGTGCTCGATGCCGTGACCGCTGCCGGAGCGGATGTCGGCTCGCTCGTCCCCGGTGAGGCGGCACCCCTCGAGGCGATCGTCGTCCGGCTCACGACAGAAGACGTCGCGCGGGGCTCGATCGCCGCGGCATCCTTCGAGGTGACGGGGGTCAACGGAGTCCGCTCGGTGTCGGACTCCGTCGAGCCGGCGACGCTGTCCCTGCCCACCGCTGCGGGGTGGAGCGCGCAGACCGTCTATGCCGGCGGCGAGCTCGTGTCGCTCGACGGGCGGCTGTGGCAGGCGTCGTGGTGGACGCGTGACCAGCGCCCCGGCGACCCCGTGGGTCCGTGGCAGGAGTTCGCGACGGACATCGACGGGGCAGTCGTGTGGACGCCCACCCGCGTCTTCACCGCAGGAGACGTCGTCGTACATGCCGGCACGCGCTTCGAGGCGAAGTGGTGGACGCGCAACCAGCAGCCCGATGCCGCGGCGACCGGCGGCCCCTGGCAGAAGGTCCGCTGACCCCTCGTCGTCTTCTGTCCCGCCGACGAGCGGCCCGCAGAAACTCACAGCCCGTTCTCAGGGCCGCGGGACCAAAACGGGCCGCTCGTCGGTTCTCCTCTATGACGGCGCAGCCAGCGACGTCGGACAAGGAGTCAGATCATGTCGAACGACTACGGCACGACCCCCGAGGCCGTCAGCGGCCTCACCCCTCTGCAGTATCGGGTGACCCAGCAGGACGCGACCGAGCCGCCCTTCCGCAACGCGTACTGGGACAACCACGACGACGGCATCTACGTCGACGTCGTCTCGGGCGAGCCTCTGTTCTCGTCGACCGACAAGTTCGACAGCGGCACCGGATGGCCGAGCTTCACGAAGCCCATCGACGCGGATGCCGTGACCACGCGCACCGACCGCTCGCTGTGGATGAAGCGCACCGAGGCCCGCTCGGCCGTCGCCGACAGCCACCTCGGTCACGTGTTCGACGACGGCCCGCGCGCCGAGGGCGGCCTGCGCTACTGCATGAACTCGGCGGCTCTCCGCTTCATCCCGGCCGAAAGCCTGGAGGAAGAGGGGTACGGTCGCTACAGCGCCCTCTTCGCACGCCCCACCACCGACACCCCCGCACCTTCCGACACCACCGAGGAGCAGTCATGACCGACACCGGAACCATCACCCGCACGCCCGGGACCGAGACGGCCGTTCTCGCCGGCGGCTGTTTCTGGGGGATGGAAGACCTGATCCGCCGCCAGCCCGGTGTGCTCGACACCCGGGTCGGCTACACCGGCGGCTTGAACGAGCACGCGACCTACCGCAACCACCCCGGCCATGCCGAGGCCGTGGAGATCGTGTTCGACCCGACGAAGACGACCTACCGCGACATCCTGGCGTTCTTCTTCCAGATCCACGACCCGTCGACGCTGAACCGTCAGGGCAACGACATCGGTTCGAGCTACCGCTCGGCGATCTTCCCGCTCACCCCCGAGCAGGAGGCGATCGCGCGCGACACCATCGCCGATGTCGACGCTTCGGGCCTGTGGCCGGCGAAGGCCGTCACCACGATCGAGCCGGCAGGGCCGTTCTGGCAGGCCGAGGAAGAGCACCAGGACTACCTGATCAAGTACCCGAACGGCTACACGTGCCACTTCCCGCGTGCGGGTTGGGTGCTGCCGAAGCGCGACGAGGCCGCCGCCACCGTCTGACGCGGAACCCGAGAATGGCCCGGTCGCATCCGACCGGGCCATTCCTCGTGAGCGGTCTACGCCTCGGCGAGGAACGCCACGGCCGCGTCCTTGAAGTCGCGCGAGCCCGGGGCGTTGAAGTGGTTCCGGTTCGGGATCTCGAAGAACCGTCCGTCGGGGGCGGCTGCGGCCAGCGCCCGCGAACCCTCGATGATCGCGTCCTTCGAGCCGGTGGCGAAGAGGATCGGCCGCGTCGGCGCATCCGAGGGATCGGGGTCGATCATGCCCGACGCCCGCATGCCCTCCGCGAGCGCGACGAGTGCCTGCAGGTCGTTTCCCGGTACCCGTTCGGTCAGCGCGATGTAGTTCTGCGTGGTCCGATCGGCCACCGGGGTGCCGTCGGCGATGTACTTCCGGACCTGTTCGAGATCGAGTCGCGCCAGGGGGATGCCGTCCGGCACCCCTCCCAGCACTGCACGTCCGATGCGGTGCGGCAGCTCGCGAACGACCTCCCAGCCCACGCGTGCGCCGAGCGAGTAGCCGACGTAGAGGGCGTCGTCGACGAGGTACGTGTCCATCACGGTCTCGACATCGGTCACGAGTGTGCGGATCCGGTAACCGTCGGGGTCATGTGGCTTCTCGCTGAGGCCGTGGCCGCGCTGATCCAGTGCCAGCACGCGATAACCCGCGCGCGTCAGCTCGCGTACCCATCCGGTGAGCACCCAGTTGTCGCGCGCGCTCGACGCGAAGCCGTGCACGATCACCACGACGGGGGCGTCGAACTCGCCCCAGGTGTAGGTCGCCAGTCGTGTGCCGTCGGCGGCGTACACCTGCTGGGGTTCGGGCATGCTGGTCAGGTCGGAGAGAGGGACGGCCACCTCTCCATCTTGGCCCTGTTCCTGGACGGCGGCGTCAGGTGCGGGATCAGCGCGTCGACCTGATCGGCCACACCGCGAACGCGCCGAGCACCGACAGGACTATGCCCACGGGGAAGAGCCCGGCGAAGCCGAATGCGATCACGATCAGACCCGAGACTCCGGGGGCCAGCGTCTGGGGCAGGGTGGCCGCGATGTTCACGACCCCGAGGTCTTTCGCGAACGACTGCGCCGAGGGGAGCACCTCGCTCATCAGTGCGGTGTCGACGGCCTGGAACATGCCGAACCCGAGCCCGGCGATGAACGACATGATCATCCACGCCTCGATCGTCGGTGAGATCCACGGCAGCAGCAGTGCAAGACCGGTGACCACCGACGAGGCGAACACGAACGGCTTGCGTCGCCCGACCCTGTCGGAGAGTGGACCGGAGATGATCGTGGAGATCAGGATGCCGGCGAGGCTGAGGAGCCCGACCAGCGGGATGACCGTCTCGGGCTTCTCGATGTGCAGATAGTCGGTCATGATGTAGAGCTGATATCCGGTCACGGAGAAGTAGCCCGTGAACAGCAGCAGGCGGCCGAGGAACGCCCAGAAGAAGTCGGGGTGCTTGATCGGGCTGACCCAGAAGGTGCGCAGGAACGCGCTGAGGTCGAACGGCTCGGGCGTGATCCGTTCGCTCGAGTAGTCCGGGTTGAACACGACGAACAGTGTGATGACGACGAGGGCGAAGACCGCGAAGACCACGTAGCCCGCGGCGATGCTGTTGAAGAACAGGGAGCCGACGATCTGACCGCCGAGCGAGCCGACCATGAGGCCGATGCCGGAGAGGGCGGCGAAGGTTCCCCGGCGCTTGAGGGGCACGCGGTCGGGCATCACGGCGGAGAGCGGGCCCTGGGCGAAGTTGTACGCGATCTGCACCAGAGTCCACGCGATGGCGATGCCGACCAGGGAGTCCGCGAAGGCGAGGCCGACCAGGGCCAGGCCTCCGGCGAGGACGCCGACGATCATCCACGGTGCACGCCGGCCGAAGCGGGAACGCGTCCGGTCGGAGATCTGCCCGGCGATCGGCTGCGCGATCATCGCCGCGAACGCACCGATCGTCGCGATGATCGCGAGGTTGGCGACCTTGTTCTCCTCGCCGAGCGTGATCGTGACCTGCTGGGGGAGGAGGATGCCGGGGACCGCGCCCCAGATCAGGAAGATGCCGAGGTTGGCGGGGATGATCCAGCCGAGCAGGCGCCGGATCCCCTTGAGGGGCGGGGGCGGGTCGTCGTTGCCGGCGGCGGTGCGGATGAACGTCGTCTCCGTGATCGGGACGGTGCTCTCGGGGACGGTGCTCTCGGGGGTTGCGGGCGTTCCAGACATCGTCGTCGTGGTCCTCTCGGGTCGGGCAGAACGGGCGGGGCAGAACTGGCTGGACAGAACAGGTCGTGCAGAACAGAGTCAGGCGGGGAGCGCCACCAGGCGGGAGCGCAGCGTGTCGATCGTCTCGGCCGGCAGGGTGGCGCCGGCGAAGCCGAGGACGGTGTCGAGCGGCATGTTCTGCGCTGCGGCGAGCATGGGGTTGCCCGGCAGTTCGGGGACGAGCTCGGCGATGATCGCGAGCGCCTCGGCATCGGCGAGCACCTGGGCGACGGTCGCGCTGGTGAGGTCGAAGCGTCCGCCGGGTGCGGCGACATCCGCCATCTCGATCGTCGTGGACGCGGGGTCGGGTCGTGCGGCAGGCGACCAGTCGAGGTACCGGAGGCCGTGGCCGAACGCGAACGACGGGTCGACCGTGTCCGACGGCACGTCGGGGCGGCTCGCCGCCACGGCTTCCATCGACGACGGCACCTCGAAGGGCAGCGACCCCTGGGGCTCCACCGCGCCGAACAGCACATTCACGAGCGCGGTGTCGGATGCGCCGTAGTTCGCGATGATCGTCGAGGCGACGTCGAGAAGCGGGGCGAGGATCGCCGGACGATCGAGGTAGACGTCGAGCACGAGCGGCACGCGGGCGGCCAGATCGCGCAGGTGCGCGAGTTCGTCGTCGTGGAACTCGAGGGATCCGGCGCGGAAGAACGATTCGATGTCGGCCCCGTTGCCGCGCGGCTCCCACGGGGCGTCGGTGCGCACGATCGCGACGTCAGCGCGGTCGGGGTCGGTGACCACATCGGCCCAGCCGGCGAGCTCGACGGGGTCGAGGCCTTCGACGTAGACGGTCGGGCGCCCCTGCAGCGGCAGATGCGCCGCCCCGCCGCCGTTCGTGAGCAACGTGAGTGAACGTGCCTGGGCCTCGAGTCCGGCGGCGCGGGCGTCTTCCCGACCGACGATCGCATCCGCAGCTTCGACATCGACGAACCGTGCGTCGTCGAACAGCCCGAGACGGAACTTCTCACGCAGCAGCCGGCGCACCGAGGTGTCGAGCCGGGACTCGGGCACCGAGCCCGCCCGCACGAGCCCGATCAGAGCCTTCGGGTTGAACTCACCGCCGAACTGGTCCACACCGGCATCGAGCGATTTCATCATCCGCTCGTCGTAGGTGAGCGACTCCACACCCCAGAAGGTGCGGGACAGGATGCCCCAGTCGGTGCACACGATCCCGTCGAAGCCCAGCTCGTCACGCAGCAGGCCTTGGATGATCTGTTTGTTGAACCCGAAGCCGACCTCTTCGTACTCGGTGCCGATCGGCATGCCGTAGTAGGGCATGATCTGCGAGACGCCGGCGGCCAGCAGGTCGCGGAACGGTTGCAGGTGCAGGTCGAATCGTCCGCCCGGGTACACCTGCTCGCGGCCGTATGAGAAGTGCGGATCCTCGCCGTCGAGCTGGGGGCCGCCCCCGGGGAAGTGCTTGGCCATGGCCGAGACCGATTCGGCTCCGAGCTCGTCGCCCTGCAACCCGAGCGTGTAGGCGACGCCGAGACGCCCGGTCACCTCCGCGCTCTGGCCGAACGTGCCGGAGGCCCGCGCCCAGCGCGGCTCGGTGGCGAGGTCGATCTGCGGGTGCAGGGCGGTGCGGATGCCGACGGCCAGGTACTCGCGACGCACGACCTCGGCGAAGCGGCGGGTGAGCTCGGGGTCGTCGATGGCGCCGAAACCGAGGAACTCCGGCCACTGCGAGAAGGGGCCGGCGATGAGCGCGGCGGCCGGGTTGTTCGAGAACGAATGGCGCGGATCGCTCGACAGAGAGAACGGGATGCCGAGGCCGCGTCGCCGGGCCTCCTCCTGCAGGGCGTTGTGCCATGCGGCGATCTCCCGCGCCGACGGGGCCTGCAGGATGTTCACGTGCGTGATGCCACGGTCGATGATGGTGCGCATCGACGGAGAGCCGAACAGGCCGGGGGCGTCGAGGTCGTCGCCGAGGGTCGCCATCGGCTGGAACATCTGTCCCGCCTTGTCCTCGAGCGTCATTCGGGTGAGCAGGTCCTCGACACGCTGATCCACGGTCAGGGTGCGGTCCTGGTACGGGTGCGCGATCGCGCTCACGGGAACTCCTTCGTTCGGGTACGGCGGGTCTTTCGGGTACGGCGGGCGGTGCGGGTGCGGCGGGTGGTTCGGTTAAATATCTACACTTGTGTCGGTTTTGTCAAGAGCGGTGCTACGGTTTCCCCCATGGCTGATGCGACGACGCTGCGAGGGCGCGGATACGCGAACGGCCGAGCGCGCCGCGAGGAGATCATCCGCGTGGCCTCGGACCACTTCGCCGAACGCGGCTTCCTCTCGGCGACGATCCTCGAGATCGCCGCGGTGTGCGGCATCTCACGCGCGGGACTGCTGCACCACTTCGCCGACAAGGAAGCCCTGCTCGAAGCCGTGCTCGAAGCCCGCGACATCGAGGATCGCGACCGCTTCCGTCCCTACGCCCGCGGCTACGGCGGTATGGGCGTGCTGCGCGGAATGGTCGACCTCGCCGACCACAACCGTCTCGTGCCGGGTCTGATCGAGCTTTTCGTGCGGTTGTCGTCCGAGGCGTCGGCTGCCGATCACCCGGCGCACGAGTACTTCCGGCGCCGTTACGAGAGGATCCGTTCGAGCACCGGACAGGCGATCGCGCTCGCCATCGCGTCCGGTCAGCTGCGACCCGACATCGATCCGCACGACGCGGCTTTGCGCCTGACCGCGACCATGGACGGTCTGCAGACCCAGTGGCTGTTCGACCGGTCGATCGACATGGCCGGCGCCATCCGCGCGATGCTGCGGGCGTGGATGACCCCGGCGGGCGAGGTGGCGTTCGAGGCGATCGTCCCCGAACCGGAGCCGGTCGGCGCCTGACGCGCCCGGCAGTGCCGGGGACGACGAAACGGCCTCCCGGAGACCGAAGTCTCCGGGAGGCCGTTTCCGTTCCGGTGATCGCGAGGATCAGACGCGGTCGCGCAGCGCGGCGCCGAGTGCGGCGTCGACGTTCGTCCAGTACTGGAAGAAGCGCTCGCGGATGGCGTCGACGGTGATCGAACGCCCCTGGCCGGTGAGCGTCTCCAGGAAACGTGCCCGCTGCTCGGCGTCGAACACCTCGCGGTAGAGCGTGCCGGGCTGCCCGAAGTCGTCGTCCTCGGGGTGCAGGGTCGCGGCGGAGCGCTGGATCTCGCCGTCGGCCTCCCAGTTCACCTCGATGCCCTTCGACGGGTCGGCCTCCGGGCCTCCTGCTGCTCCATAGGAGTTCGGCTGGTAGGTGCGGTGCGCGGTGTCGTTGAACTGGTAGCGCATCGAGCCCTCGTGCTGGTAGTTGCGCGTCTCGCTCGCGTGCGGCTGGTTCACCGGCAGCTGGTTGTAGTTCGGGCCGATGCGGTGGCGCTGCGCGTCCGGGTAGGCGAAGATGCGCCCCATCAGCATCTTGTCCGGGGAGATGCCGGTGCCCGGCACCTGGTTCCCCGGCGAGAAGGCGGCCTGCTCGATCTGTGCGAAGAAGTTCTCCGGGTTGCGGTTCAGGGTCAGCGTGCCGACCTTGATGCGCGGGTAGTCCTTCTTCGAGATGGTCTTGGTGAGGTCGAACGGGTTGAACCGGTACGCCTTGGCCTCGTCGTAGGGCATGATCTGCACGTACAGGTCCCACTTCGGGAACTCACCGTCGGCGATCGACCGGAAGAGGTCGCGCCGGTAGTGGTCGGCGTCCGACCCGGCGAGCTGCTCGGCCTCTTCGTTGCTCATCGCCTCGACGCCCTGCTGCGAGATGAAGTGGTACTTCACCCAGAAGACCTCGCCTGCGGCGTTGACCCACGAGTAGGTGTGCGAGCCGTAGCCGTTCATGTGCCGCCAGCTGAGGGGCAGGCCGCGGTCTCCCATCAGATACGTGACCTGGTGGGCGCTCTCCGGCGACAGCGTCCAGAAGTCCCACTGCATGTCGGGATCGCGCAGACCCGAGTCGCCGAGGCGCTTCTGCGAGTGGATGAAGTCCGGGAACTTGATCGCGTCGCGAAGGAAGAACGTCGGGGTGTTGTTGCCGACGATGTCGAGGTTGCCCTCGTCGGAGTACATGCGGAGCGAGAACCCGCGCACGTCACGCCAGGTGTCGGGCGAGCCCTGCTCCCCGGCGACGGAGGAGAAGCGGATGAGGGTCTCGCTGGCCGCACCCGGCTGGAAGACGGCCGCGCGCGTGTAGGCCGACACGTCTTCGGTGACGACGAACTCGCCGAACGCGCCGCCGCCCTTCGCGTGCGGGTTGCGCTCCGGCACCCGCTCGCGGTTGAAGGCCGCGATCTTCTCGACCAGGTAGTGATCGTGCAGGACGGTGGGGCCGTCGGCGCCGACCGTGAGCGAATGCGTGTCGCTCGCGATCGGGGCTCCGGCCTGCGTGGTGGTGGCAGGTTTCGTCATGGTGTTCTCCTTCTCCGCGCAGGCGCAACGATTACCCCCATCCGGGGACGGGCGATCGGCGGACTGCTATTGCGCGGCGTTCTGGCAACTGGGGCAGAGGCCCCAGAAGGTGACTTCGGCTGTCTGGACGGTGAATCCCCCCGTCGAGGACGGGGTGAGACACGGCGCTTCGCCGACGACGCAGTCCACATCGCCGATGGCACCGCAGGAGGTGCAGACGACGTGGTGGTGGTTGTCGTTGATGCGCCGCTCGTAGAGCGCCGCGGAGCCTGCCGGTTCGATCCGGCGGATGAGGCCCGCCGTCGTCAGGTCCGCGAGGATGTTGTGCACCGACTGGATCGACGTGGTCGGCAGCACCTCAGACACGGCACGGTAGAGCCGCTCCGCGTCTGAATGGGCCATGGAGTCGAGAGCCTCGAGAACGGCGACGCGGCCCGCGGTCGCGCGCAACCCGGCAACGCGAAGCGCCGAGTCGAGTTCTGTCTCCATCCATCGAGCATACCTCTTCATTTGAATAACTCAAAAGAAAGTATTCCGGCATGCCGCGGAGGGATCGAGGTGGGTCGAGGTGATTTCACCGAGGTCGCAGCATAAAAAAAGGGGTTGGACCCAGGGGATTCGTCGGCTACTGTGAGCAAAGTCTCAGCTTCCGGTGACGCTGAGAAAACGGAGGGCGACCCCATGCGGAATCCAGCCACTCATCATGGTCGTACGAGCCGTGACCGTCGCAAGCCCTCCAGGGCCGTCGCCGCACTGCTGACGCTCGTGCTCACCGCGCTGATCGTGCCCGCGTCGCCCGCCACGGCGGCTCCGGGCGATGCCGCCCAGCTGTATCTCGGACCCTCCACGGAAGCGGCCACGGTCGGATCCGACAAAGACCTCGTCGCGCCGACGGAGTGTCCGTCGAACTCGGTGCTCACCGGCGTGCAGACGGAGAACCGCACGGCCGACTCTCCGTCCAACGCCAACTCGATCCTCGTGCGTTTCAGCATCCAGTGCTCCACGATCACCGTGAGCAACGCCGGGACCGTCACGGGAACCGTGAACCCCGCGTGGATCACCGGTCCCGTCTACAACGAGAGCCGTGGCAACGTGCAGACCGGCGTGTGCCCCGCCAACACCTTCGTGCACCGCATCACCGGGACCACCTTCGTCGGCGACGGCACGAACCGCTGGCCCTCATCGGTGCAGATCACCTGCCGGCCGATGACCTTCAGCGCGGCGGGCGAGCTGCGGATCGATCTCGCCGCCACGCCCACCGTCCTCACCATCGGTGAGAACTTCAACACGACCGGCGGCTTGGATACCCCGACGCCACGTTGCGGGCCTGCGGCCACCACCGGGACCAGCGACATCCTCGTGCGCGGCTACCGTGCGCAGGGAGGCGGCGAGGGCATCGACGGCTTCACGCCCTCCTGCGCCACCATCCCCGACGACTACGGCGATGCCCCGGCCGGCTACGGGGCCGTGTCCCACGAGCTGAATGCCGCCACCTACCTCGGGTGGTCAGCCGACACCGAGGCGGCGATGCAGTACAGCGCGAACGCGACCGGAGACAATCAGGTCGGCGGCACCGCGCCGAACCAGTTCATCGACGACGAGAACGGCGTCGCGACGTTCGGGCCGATCACCGCAGGGATCACCAGCAGCTACTCGGTGTCGGTGCTGGCGTCGAACAAGGTGCCGGGTCAGCCGGCGACACTGGTCGGCTGGGTCGACTTCAACCGCAACGGCGTCTTCGACGCGAACGAGGGGGCATCCGCGGTGGTCCCGGCGGGAACGCCCGACGGATCCTCGGTCACGCTCACCTGGCCGGGAATCATCGCACAGACCGTCGCGGGACCGACCTTCGCGCGGTTCCGGATCTCCAGCGGCACCGCCCTGACCACCTCCATGCCCACGGGCGCGGGAGGGGTGGGCGAGGTGGAGGACTATGCCCTCACCATCGCCGCGGCGAACCCGGGGATCTCGCTGTTCAAGTCCGCATCGCCGTCGGGGCCCGATGACTTCACAGTAGGACAGGTCATCGACTACTCCTTCGTGGTCACCAACACCGGTGACGTGCCCCTCGCCGACATCAGCGTCGACGAGACCGCCTTCACCGGCTCGGGGAGCATGACCACCCCGGTGTGTCCGACGACACCTCTGGCTCCCGGGGCGCAGGCGACCTGCACCGCAAGCTACACCCTCACCCAGGCCGACATCGACAGCGGGACCCTCACCAACACGGCCACCGCGACGGGTGTCCCGCCGGGCATCCTCGTGCCTCCCGTCTCCCCGCCCTCCACCGTCAACGTGCCGTCGACGGCGACATCCGCGATCACCCTCGTGAAGAGCGCCGACACCTCCGAGATCACGGCAGCGGGTCAGGCGGTCGGCTACTCCTTCGTGGTCACCAACACCGGCAACGTGACCCTCACGAACGTCACGGTCGATGAGACGGCGTTCTCCGGAACCGGTGCCTCTCCGGCGATCACGTGCCCCGCAGGTGCCGGGTCGATGATCCCGGGTGCACAGATCACGTGCACCGCGTCGTACACGACGACCGCTGCGGACTACACCGCCGATTCCCTCGACAACACCGCCACCGCGACGGGAACCCCGCCCTCGGGCACTCCGCCCGTGTCGGCGCCGTCCACGGTCGAGGTCCCCGTCGTCTCGGCGCCGGCGCTGACCGTGTCCAAGACCGCCGACCGCACGCGGATCACGGCAGCGGGCGAGACGATCAACTACTCGTTCCTGGTGACGAACACCGGAAACGTCACACTCACGGGTGTGACGGTGACGGAGACGGCATTCACCGGAACGGGGACACCCCCCGTGGTCACGTGCCCCGCGGGCGCGGCATCGCTCGCCGCGAGCGCGACCGTCACCTGCACGGCTTCGTATGTCGTGACCCAGGCCGACATCGATGCCGGGGGTGTCACGAACACCGCGACCGGTACGGGCACGCCGCCGACCGGAGAGCCTCCGGTGTCGCCCCCGTCGACCGTCGTCGTCCCGCCGGACCCGGTGCCCGGGATCACGGTCGTGAAATCGGCGAGCCCGAACACGCCGGACGCCTACCAGGTGGGCCAGGAGATCACCTATTCCTTCGTGGTCACGAACACCGGCAACGTCACCCTCGCGAACGTGACGGTGAATGAGGAGAGCTTCTCCGGGACCGGCACACTGTCGCCCGTCGTGTGCCCGGCCGGCGCGGCGTCGCTCGCCCCGAGCGTGCAGATCGTCTGCACCGCCACGTATGTGCTGACCCAAGCCGATGTGAACGCGGGCCGGGTGACGAACAGCGCCACCGCGACCGGAACGCCCCCGGGGACGCTCGTCCCGCCGGTCTCGCCGCCCTCGGAGACCGAGGTTCCCATCGATCCCGCCCCGGGCATCAGCATCGTGAAGTCGGCCACGCCGGCGACCATGACGGCGGTGGGGCAGACCATCGCATACTCCTTCGTGGTCACGAACACCGGAAACGTCACGCTCGAAGACGTGACGGTCGATGAGACCGCCTTCTCCGGGTCGGGATCGCTGTCCGCCATCGAATGCCCTGTGGGTGCCGCGAGCATGTTGCCGGGCCAGATCATCACCTGCACCGCGCAGTACCAGACGACGCAGGCCGACGTGGACTCGGGCCTGCTCGCGAACACGGCCGTCGCGACCGGAACTCCGCCCTCGGGGCAGCCTCCGGTCTCGCCGCCGTCGACGGTCGAGGTCCCCTTCGACGGGCCCAACGCGCTGACCCTCGAGAAGCGCGCGAATCCGGTCGATGTGAACGGCAACGGCGTCATCGATCCCGGTGACCGCATCGAGTGGACGATCCTCGTGACCAATACCGGTGCACAGACCATCGACGACATCGTCGTGACCGACCCCACCGCGGGGCCGGTCACGTGTCCGTCGACGAGTCTGGGCTCCGGGGTGCAGATGACCTGCACGGTGCCGCCGCACACCGTCACCGCCGCCGACGTCGAGAGGGGTCAGGTGCGGAACGTGGCCACCGCCACAGGCGTCCCGCCCGGGGGAGGGACGATCGTTCCGCCTCCGTCTGAGACGACCACGCGAGTGTTCCCGCCGCCGCCGCCCACACTGGCGGTGACCGGTGGAGTGCTTTCGGCCGGTCTGCTGCTGGGGGGACTGATGCTCTTCGCTGGAGGGATGCTCCTCCCCGCCATCCGCCGTCGTCGACAGCCGCAGGAGTAGCGCAACCGACAGTGCCCCGACGAGCTCTTATGCTCGTCGGGGCACTGTCATGGTCGGCGTAGATCGGCCGAGCGTGCGCGTCAGCTGCGCGTCACGGTGAAGCCGGTACCCCGCACCCGCACCTTCCCGCTCTGCGCCGCGTCGCCGCGCGGCGAGCCGTCTGCGTCGTAGGCGCGCCCGGTGCCCGGCGCGAGCGGTGGGACCCGCTGATCCTGGCGCGTGCCGTTGGCGTAGAGCACGGCAGAGCCCGAGCGCGTCGAATACACCGCGCTCGCGATCCGCGGCTGGATCAGCAGGGCATCGAGGCGCACATCGCCGCGACTCGTGCAGCGCACCGTCACCGCCGCCTCCGGCAGATCGCCACCGAGGAGCTCAGGCACGAGCATCCCGTCGGCCTCGGTGAGGCCGCGGTCTCCGGTCGAACCGGCCGCGGTGCGGGTCTTCCACAGTCGGCGGCGTCCGCGGAGGACCTCCCACTCGGCCTCGCCCGCATCTGCCGCCTGTCGCCACACGACACCGTGCAGGATGCCGCCGGACTCGGTGACGTCGAACTCGACCCACTCACCGCGGGGGATGCGCACGTATGCGCCGCCGGACAGATTCCCCTCGCCCGTCCATGCCCCGCCGTCCGGTCGCTCGACCACACATCCGGGGGAGAGTCGCGCGGTCTCGGCCTCGATGACGCGCAGACCGGTGTTCGCCGTGAGGCCGGTGATCGAGGTTGCCAGGTCGGCCACGTCGCGGTTCGCGTCGAGCAGCTGCATCGTCAACAGGCCATGGATCGTCGACTCTGCGCCCGAGTTGCGGTTCACCCGTCCGTCGGTCTCGACCCCATCGAACGTGACCCCGGTCGTTGCGTCGTATACCGGGATGCCGGCCGTGTTCGCGCCGAAGAACCATCCTGCGGCGAGTCCGGCGAGTACGCGGAGGCCTTCCCCTCCGACCGTGGATGCCTGGAGTGCGCCGGCCACGCGGCCGTGCGCGCCGTACGCGATCTGCGCCTCGGCGGGAAGCGGCGCCCACGCGTTGTGGGGCCCGCCCGAAGCCAGCACCTGCGGCGTGAAGCGTCCGGCGTCCGAGAGCGCCGCGGCCGACCAGTCCCGACGCCGTAGCAGCGCTCCGGCTCTGGCCAGTGCCTCCGGCGCCGCCGCACCCCATGCGTGCCAGAACCCGAGCGAACCCGTCCACGGCAGCACGGCGCCGAACGGCCAGCCCCGCGCGGGGTCGGTCGACATCGCGGCCACGCCCTCGCCGTACGACTGCAGAGCTGTCCTGCTGCGGGAGTCCCCGGCCTCGGTGGCGGCAGCGAGACCGAGCATGGCCTCGGCCGTCGCATCCGCTCCTCCGGCGATCAGCCAGGCGGGGAGCCTCTGCCCATCGCTTCTCACCCACTGGCCGGCGCGGGAGAGCGACTCGAGACCCAGCGCATCGAGGCACAGGTGCAGCCTTGCGAGGAGGAACGCCGCGAACTCCGGGTCATCGCGACGGAAGGCCGCATAGCCCTCGCCGAAGGCCCAGACCGAGCGGGCGAGCCAGTACGACTCCGCCGAGTCCGAGGGGTCGGGCAGCTCGACAGGGACGGCGCTGGGGGTCAGGGTGCCGTCCTCCTGCTGCCACAGCACCACGCGTCCGGCATTCGGCCCGGAAGTCGTCTGCAGGAAGGCGAGCGAACGAAGCACGTCTCTGGCCTCGTCGCGGCTCTGCGCGTCGCCCGTGGCCTTCCACTCGCGGACGAACACGACGGCGGCGCGGGCGATGTCGTCGGCGTTGTACGCGCCCTGCGACCAGTATCCGGTCAGCGCATCGCGGGTGCCGCCGCCCACGGGTCGATAGCCGCCGGAACCGTCGGTGTCGGCGTAGGTCCAGGGCGCACGGACCGCTGGTTTCGTCTCGATCCCGAACGTCGTGTGGGTCGCGCTCGCGACGACGGGAACATCGGCGAGGAGGAATCGCAGGTGGGCGAGGTTCGTCAGCCGTGGCCGGCGCGCGGTCTCGAGCGGCGGCGGCGTCGCCGTGCCGGTCGCAGTGTTCGTCGTGCCCATGGCGGCGTCGACGGGGAGGAGGGCGAGCGCGGAGGCTGCTGCCGTGAACGTCAGGAACGTGCGTCGGGAGGCGTCCACGTCATCACGCCTCTCCGCCGTCGCGCAGTGCGCGACCCCACGGCTCGGCCGGATCGTGGATCGCGACCGCCAGCGTCGTGTCGGACTGCCCGTAGTACGCGAACCACTTCCCGTGGAACTTCACGAGCCCCTCCACGAAGGTCACGTTAGAGACGAGTCCGTGCATGTCCTCGAAGGTCTGCGGGCGCAGCCACGGCTCCTGCAGGCGGGCGATGACCTTCGTCGGCTCGTCCGGGTCGATCGCGATCTGCCCGCAGCGGTAGTCGACGTCGACGGTGCCGTCGTCGTGCACGGTGCGGGTGGCGCCGTTCGTGAGGAACAGGAGCAATCCGTTGTCGGTGACCACAGGGGAGGCGCCGATCTCGACGAGCGCCTCGTCCCAGGTGCCGGGGGTCGGAGAGTACATCGGCTCGGTGTCGGGCGTGCCCGGCCTCCAGTGGATGAGGTCGTCGCTGGTCGCCCAGTAGATCGCGCCCTCGCCGAAGTACATCCACCATTTCCCGTGCATCCGCTGCGGAACGATGACCCCGGCCTTCGACCAGTTGAACCCGCGCGGGTCCATGGTCTTGAACGTGTCGAAGTCGTCGAACAGCGGACCGTGCTTGGTCCAGGTGCGCAGGTCGGTCGAGGTCGCCAGGCACAGCTGCGCGCTGCGGCGGTCCCAGCCCGTATAGGTGAGGTAGTAGGTGCCGTCGATCAGCGCGATGCGCGGGTCTTCGCATCCGTAGGTCTCGTAGTCCTCGGAGGGGGAGAGGATCGGCGCGTCCTCGCGGGTGAAGGTCACCCCGTCCCGGGAGCGGGCGATGCCGATGTGGGAGATGATGTCGTCGGCGTGCGCCCGGTAGAGCAGCACGACCTCATCGCCGTCGACGATGGCCGCCGGGTTGTAGAGGTTGGCCGACTCCCAGCTGTCGCCGCGCGGACGCAGGATGGGGTTGCCTTCAAAGGGCGTGAACGGACCGAGGGGGAAGGAGGCTCCGGAGAACATGGGGGCCCTTTCTGACTGGGGGATGGGGGCTAGCCTTTGACGGCCGCGCCGAGGTCGGTGGCCTTGAAGAAGCGCTGGAAGACGACGAACAGGATGACGACGGGGAACGCGAGCGCCGTGGCGCCGGCGAGGATCGCGCCGTTCGGGTTGGCCGTGGACTGCGCCACGTTGGAGATGTAGTTCGCGAGTGAGACGGCCAGAGGCTGCAGACTCGCATCCTTCGTGATGAGGAAGGGCCAGAGGAATTCGTTCCAGGGGCCGATGAAGGTGACCAGCACGACCGTCACCAGCACGGGGCGGATGAGCGGGATCGCGACGGATGTCAGCAGGCGGATCTCGCCCGCACCGTCGATCCGCGCCGCTTCGAAGATCTCCACCGGCAGCGCCTTGAAGAACTGTACGAAGATGAACACTGCCGTGGTGTTGATCAGGAACGGCAGGATCATGCCCATGTACGAGTCGCCGAGGCCGTAGTTGCGGGTGATCTGCACGTAGAGGGGGATCATCAGCAGCTGGAACGGCACCATCTGCACGAGCAGCATCAGCACCCAGATCACGCCTCGGCCGCGGAAGTCGAGGCGGGCGATCGCGTAGCCGGCGAGCAGCCCGAACACGACGGTTCCCAGCAGCACGCCCGCCGTGAAGATCAGCGAGTTCAGCAGCGAGCCGACCAGGTCGATGCGCGAGTCGATCGCGACGAAGTTGTCGACAGTCCACCCGCTCGTCGGGAACAGTTCGCTCGGGGAGTTCGTCGGACTCTCCTGGAACGCCCCCACGATCATGAAGTAGAAGGGGAAGGCGAATCCGATGGCCGCGATCGTGAGCAGGATGATGCTCAGGATGCGGGGCAGTGAACGCTTCTTTCGCATCATCGCTCCCTGGTCGCGCGGTTGGCCGCCAGCGAGAGCATGCCGACGAGGATCACGAGGATCATGCCGATGGCCGCTGCGGTGTCGGGGTTCTGCTGCTGGATGCCCAGTTGGTAGATCAGCAGGACCGGGGTGGTCGAGGCGCCGTCAGGGCCGCCGCCGTTGGTGAGCAGGTACGGCTCGGTGAAGAGGTTCGCGCCGGTGATGATCGACAGGATCAGCACGAGGGTCGTGGCGCTTCGCACGCCGGGGATCGTGACGTGTCGGAAGCGCGAGAGCACTCCGGCACCGTCGGTCTCGGCCGACTCGTACAGCTCCTTCGGCACGTTCTGCAGCGCGGCCAGATACAGCAGGATGTAGAACCCGAGCTGCTTCCAGGTCACGTAGAACGCGATCATCGGCATCGCGAGTCCGCTGTTCACGAGCCACGACGGATCGGGGGCGAGCGGGCCGAGGATCGTGTTGATCAGCCCGTTGCCCGAGAACAGCAGCATCCACACGCCCACGAGCGAGACGCTCGCGGTCAGATACGGCACATAGAACGCGACCCGGTACGCCGCGACCCACCGGATGCCGGTGTTCAGGGCCGCCGCGAGCACGAGGGAGAGCACGGCCGTGAGGGGCACGTTGATGACCAGGAAGATCAGGGTGTTGCGGAAGGACCCGAGCACCCGCGGGTCGGTGAGCACCGTGACGAAGTTGTCGAAGCCCACGAACGGGCGATCGACCTCGGTGCCCGGAGCCGTGAAGAAGTAGTCGTGGAAGGCGATGTAGACCGCGAACGCAAGGGGATACGCGAAGATCGCGATCACGAACACGAAGTACGGGAGCGCGAACAGCCCGCCGATCGGTTGCGCACCCAGCCAGCGGGTGCGGGGCCGCCTCTCATCGGTCACGGTGTCACTCGGCGACGAGCGCGTCGATCTTCTTCGCCGCGTTCCCGAGGAAGTCGTCGATCGACTCCTTGTCGAAGATCACGGCGGAGGAGTACTCGTCGCGGAACGCCTGCCACGCCTCGACGGAGTTGGGGATGCTGGGCACGTCGGCGGTCTTCTCAGCCTGCTCGGCGAAGGCCACGTAGTTCGGGTTCGCAGCGAAGTAGTCGCCGTAGGTGTCGGTGAGTCCGGTGCGCATCGGCATCTGCCCCGTGGCCTCGAGCAGCTGGCCGTCGCTGTCCTCGCTGGTGGAGAACTTCAGGAACTCCCACGCGGTGCCCTGGTTCTTGCAGGCCGTGAACATCGACACGCTCTTCGAGTCGGCGAAGGTCGTCGGAGTCTCTCGGCCGTCGCTGGTGGGCACCGGCATGAAGCCTACGTCGACGGTGTCGGCGTAGGAGGGGATCGCCCAGGGGCCGGCGAGCTGCATGGCAGTGGTACCTGCCGACATCGCGTCGTCGGTCGACGCCTCGTTCGGCGACAGCTTCTCGTCGTAGAAGGTCTTCCAGAACTCCGAGACGGTGCGCCCGGCATCCGAGTCGAACGTGGACTTGCCGTCTTCGACGAGCATCGTGCCGTCGGTCTCGGCCAGGTACAGCGGATAGAAGTCGAACCACGGCTGGTAGAACTCGCTCGTCGGCGCCGGCCAGATCGCACTCTGCACGCCGGAGGCGACGATCGCGCGCGACCCCTCGAGGAACGCGTCGTACGTGTTCATCTGCGGGTCTTCTGGGTCGATCCCTGCGGCCTGGAAGAGCGCCTTGTTGTACATGACCATCACGGGGTTCGACTTCCACGGGAGCTGGTAGAAGCTGCCGTCGCTCGCGTAGGCGTCGACCTCTCCACCGCGCTCGGTGATGTAGTCGCTGCCGCCGTCGATCTTGCTGAGGTCGACGAGTCCGCCCTGCTTGACCCAGCCCGAGACCGCGGCCGGGGCCACGTTGTAGACGAGGCAGGGAGCCGTGCCGGCGGTGATCGCGGCGGTGATCGCCTCTTCCGAAGAGGAGCCGGCGGGGATCTCCTGCGCCTTGACCTTCTCGTCGGGGTGCTCGTCGTTCCAGGCCTTGACCACGGCGGTGCCCCAGGCGAGTTCCTGTTCGTTGTTGGAGAGCCAGATGCTGATGGGGCCGGTGCCGTCGGCTGAGCTTTCGCCGCCGCCTCCGGCCGAGCATCCCGTGGCGATGAGAGCGGTGGCGCCGATCAAGGCGATTGCGCGGAGCTTCTTCATGGTGTCCTCCTTGACACTGCGGGTGGTGACGCTGCGGGTGGTGACGCTGCGGTGGTGATGCTGCGGTGGTGATGCTGCGGTGATACGGATGTCTACTAGCTGGTGCTCTCCCGGAAGTGCACGACGTTGCAGTCGACGATCTCGGTGCGCGGCTGCGCCCCGAGGATGTCTGCCCGCAGGAGGCGGGCGGCGGCGCGGCCTCGGGCCGCGGGGTCGGATGAGACGCTGGTCAGCGCCGGAGACAGGTGGGCGGAGAGGTGGTCGTCGTCGAAGCCCGAGATCGCGAGGTCCTGCGGGATCGAGAGGCCCTGGGAACGGGCGTAGGAGAGCCCGGCGATGGCCATGGTGTCGTTCGAGTAGAGGATCGCAGTCGGGCGGTCGGGCAGGGCGAGGAGCTCGGCGGTGCGGGTGCGCCCGCTCGCGGCGGTGAAGTCGCCCTCGCGGAGCAGCTCGTCGTCGCCGATCGCCGCGACATAGGCGTCTGCACGCGCTTTCGAGTGCACGTATTCGAGCGGCCCGGAGATGTGGGCGATGCGCTCGTGCCCGGCGGCCCGGAGGTGCGCGATGATCTCGCGGACCGGGGCGGTGTCGTCGGTTCGCACACACGAGAACCCGGTCGGCTGGTCATAGGCGCCCACCAGCACGGTGGGCAGTCCGAGGTCGTCTAGGAAGGGCACACGCCAGTCGTCGGTGCGCAGGTCGAGCAGGAGGGCGCCGTCGGCGCGGCCGTGGGTGAGCGTGCGGTAGGCCCGTTCCTCGGCGTCGCGGTCGGGGACGACCTGGAGCAGGAGTGCCGTCTCGGTCTCGGCGAGCACCGACTCGACGCCGGCGATGAAGGCCGGGAAGAAGGAGTCGTTCGCGATGACCTGGGGGTCGCGGGCCAGCACCACGGCGACCGCGTTGGCTCGACGGGTGGCGAGTGCCCGTGCGCTCTGGCTCGGCGCCCAGTTCAGCTTCTCGGCCGCTGCGAGGACCTTCGCCTTCGTCTCGTCGGAGATCGGGCGGTTGCCGCTCAGGGCGTGCGAGACCGTGGCCTTCGTGACGCCTGCTTCGCGAGCGACATCGGCGATGGTCGTGCGGCTCATGCCACCTCCTCGTGGATTCCGGACGCTCCGATGCGCTCATCGATGAACCGGTTTGATGAGTGTAAACCGGTTTGATTTCGGAAGTCAACGGTACGACCGCGGTGCGACGACGCTCGGCGAGCGCGGGCTCAGACGAAGCGGACGGTCTGCTGCAGGCGGGTGCGCACGTCGAAGAGCTCGTTGCCCCCGATCGCCCGCGCCTGCGGCACACCCTGACGCAGCACCATCGCGAGAGCGCTGCGTCGCACCACGACGACCGGAACTCCGCGGCTCGTGCCGAGCGGCGTGACGGCTTGGGCGAGGTCGTCGTCGGGCAGCACGATGATCGCCCCGCCGAAGCGCACGCGCGCGGCCTTCGCGACGGTGCGCATCCGACGCAGAGCAGCGGTGACCGGCGCGCGGGTGCCCAGACTCGGGCCGGTGATCTCGCCGCGGCGGAAGCCCACGACACCCCCGAAGTCTTCAGACATCACGCCGTACAGTCCGGACGGGCCGAGCACCACATGGTCGAGTTTGTCGTCGGCATCCGCTCCCACCGCGACGTCGTGCCACACCGTGAAGCCCATGCCGAGGTCGGAGACCGTGCGGGCCGTGGCCTCCTCCGCCAGCGCGTCGGCGAGCATCCGCCGCAGGTCACGCGGAGCCGAGCGCACGAGCGCGGGGTCATACGGATCGGGGACCTCGACGCCGCGGCCGGCCCATTCGCGAATGAGCACGAGGTAGCGTTCACGGCGCCAGCCGCCGGGGTGCCCGTAGGACCGGGCGCGGGGACGGGTGTCGGTGCGGGCGGCGGGCGGGCGCCATCCGCTCCACTCGGTCCCGGGCTCGGCGGCCGTCGCTCCTGCCACACCGGAGCGGCGGTCGTAGGCGGCGCGGCTCTCGACGGTGCCGACCAGCTCCCACGCGCGCTGCACCTGGATGAACATCGCCGCATCTCCACCGGTATCGGGGTGCGTCTGCCGGAGGCGGAGGCGATAGGCGCGGCGCAACTCGACGTCGTCGACCGTGGGGTCGACGTCGAGGATCTCGTAGGCCGAAGCCGAGAGCGGACTGTCGAACATCGCTCTCCCTCCGCGACCGCGGCATCCAGGATATCCGGCGGCCGTTGTGGTTCTCCCGATGCCGGGGGGGGTCAGGCGGGCACGTCGACGATGCGCTCCACGCCGAGGACGGGTGCGATCCCGCCGCCCGATGCGGCGGCGAGGTCGTCCGTGAGGTGCGCGAGCTCCGGCTCCGGTGCCCACAGCTCGAGCGTGGCTGTCGCCGTGTAGGTCGGCTCGCCGAGCGTCGCGCCGTGATGCGCCGCCCATTCGCGAAGCAGGTTGTCGTAGCGACCGGTGTCGGCGTGCGGCACCTCGAACGTCACCTGGCGCAACGCCGCTCGCCGCACGAGCGCGGCCAGGTCGAGTGCCTCCGACACCGCTGACGAGTAGGCACGCACCAGGCCACCCGCTCCGAGCTTCACCCCGCCGAAGTACCGTGTCACGACCGCGACCACGTCGGTCAGTCCGCGCCGACGCAGCACCTCGAGCATCGGGATGCCCGCGGTGCCGGACGGTTCGCCGTCATCCGACGACCGCGCCTGATCGCCGAGCAGACCGGTCACCATCGCCGTGCAGTTGTGGTTGGCATCCCACGCCTTCTTGCGGATGCCGGCGATCACGGCCTCGGCCTGCTCGACCGAGGTGACGGGCTCGATCCGCGTGAGGAAGCGTGACTTGCGGATGACGGTCTCATGCTCGACGGCAGACGCGATGGTCGCGGGGTAGCTGCGGGCGGCGGTCACCCGCCTCACGATACCGATGCCGCGGGAGGCTCAACGATCGACGAACGCCATCTGCTGCGGGTTGTAGCGGTCACCGCTCACGCCGATGCGTGTCGCGAGGGCAGTGAGGTCGGCGACCTCGTCGGCCGAGAGTGCGACGGCCGTGCTCGCGGCGTTCTCCGCGATGCGGGTGGTGCGCCGGGTGCCGGGGATCGGCACGATCCACGGCTGCTGGGCGAGCAGCCAGGCCAGCGCGATCTGGCCGGCCGTGGCGTCCTTGGCGGCGGCCAACTGCGCGACGTGCGCCACGAGCGCCTGGTTCGCGGCCCGGTTCTCTGCCGTGAAGCGCGGAATCGTGGCGCGGATGTCGCCGGCCGCGAAGTCTGACGCGGTGTCGACGGTGCCGGTCAGGAAACCTTTGCCGAGCGGGCTGAACGGCACGAATCCGATGCCGAGTTCGGCGAGCACCGGCAGGATCTCAGCCTCGGGGTCGCGGGTCCACAGGGAGTATTCGCTCTGCAGCGCGGTGACGGGATGTACGGCGTGCGCGCGGCGGATCGTCTCGGCCGACGCCTCGGAGAGCCCGAAGTGGCGCACCTTCCCCTCGGCGATCAGCTCGCCGACCGTGCCGGCGACGTCCTCGATCGGCACATCGGGATCGACACGGTGCTGGTAGAAGAGGTCGATCACGTCGGAGCGCAGACTCCGCAGCGATGCCTCGGCTACCCGGCGGATCTGCTCGGGTCGACTGTTCAGGCCGACGCTCTTGCCGTCCTGGATATCCCACCCGAACTTCGTCGCGAGCACGACCCGGTCGCGGATGGGCTCGAGTGCCTCGCCCACGAGCTCCTCGTTCACATACGGTCCGTACACCTCGGCGGTGTCGAAGAAGTCGACGCCGTGATCGACCGCCGAGCGCAGCACCGCGATCATGTCGTCGCGGGTACCCGGATTGGGGCCGTAGCTCTGTGACATGCCCATGCAGCCGAGTCCGACCGCGGAGACCTGAAGGCCCTGTCCGAGAGTGCGCGTGTGCATGAGTGGTCCTTTCGTCGCGGCCGCGGACGGATCGGCGGCCTGGACCCGACGCTACGCGCACGTGCGGCGACGGGGGAGGGTCTGGTGGAACCCCGTTGACGGGAGCCCCTCTCTCGGCAGGAGGCCGCTGCCGGACCCTCCTGCGCGCCGCGCGGATCCATCGAAGGGTGGAGACCCGTCTCCGCCCCCTGCGCGATCCGGTCGAGGGTGAGGGCGGCTGGACTGGAGTCATGCTCCGCACCCTCCGCTCCCTTCCGCTGTGGCTCACCTCTCGTCGCGGGGGATGGATCTCCCTGCTGATCGCGGCGGTCGCGTTCACCGCCCTCCTCGCCGCGTTCGGACGGGCATCGGTCCCGGCAGGCAACGACGTGGCTCCGCCGGATTCCGAATCCGCGCAGGCCGCGCTCCTCGCCGAGCAGTTCCCCGACGCGGACGAGCACACGGTACTGCTGGTCGCCTCCCGTGACGACGACGCACAGCTCAGCGATGCCGACCTCGCCGCCCTCGGTGCGCTCTCGGGCGAAGTCGAAGCGGAGACCGGGCACGCCCCCCACGGTCCGATCGTCAGCGACGACGGCGAGGCCGCGGTCATCCAGGCGACGCTGACCCTGGACGACGACGACGACGACGCCGCCGCTGACGCCGTGCACGGTCTGCGCGACACCGTGGCGGTGCATCCCCTCACCGGGATGCACGTGCAGGTCACGGGCGGGCCCGCGTTCGGTGTGGACGTCGCCTCCGCGTTCGACGGCGCGGACTTCACGCTGTTGATGGTGACCCTCGGGATCGTGGCTCTGCTGCTCATCGTCACGTACCGCTCGCCCGTGCTGTGGATGATCCCCCTCATCGTGGTCGCCCTCGCCGATCAGCTGGCCAACAAGGCGACCGCGGCGATCGGCGCCGGGCTCGGGCTGCAGTTCGACTCCGGGATCGTGAGCGTGCTCGTCTTCGGTGCCGGAACGAACTACGCCCTCCTGCTCATCTCGCGCTACCGCGAAGAACTCGCCCGCGAGACCGATCATCGCCGCGCCCTGGTCGCCGCCTGGCGTGCCACCGCCCCCGCGATCGTCGCCTCGAACGTCACCGTGGTCCTGGCGCTGTCGACTCTCGCCCTCGCGGTGATCCCGGGAACGCGCGGGCTCGGCATCGCCTCTGCCGTGGGCCTGCTGATCGCGCTCGCCGCCGTGCTCCTGGTGCTGCCACCGGCGCTCGCCGTGCGCGGCCGTCGACTGTTCTGGCCGTTCGCGCCGCGCGTGGGCGATGTCGCGGCCACGGGCCGCGTGTGGGGTGCGGTGGCTCACCGCGTCTCCCGGCGCCCGTGGGTGCCGCTGGTCGGCGGACTCGCGCTGCTCGGCGTTCTCGCCGGTGGGCTCGCCGGAGCGTCCGTCGGGCTCACCCAGGTCGAGAAGTTCCGTGTCGTGTCCGAGTCGGCCGCAGGTCTCACGGTGCTCGGCGATCACTTCCCGGCCGGGGAGGCGCAGCCGATGATCGTGATCGGCGATACGGCGGAGGCCGATGCGCTGGTCGCCGCGATCGACGACGTGCCGGGTGTGCTCCGGGTATCGGCGACCGGGGAGAGCAGCGACGGAGCGCTCACCCGTCTGCTCGTCGTCGGTGAGCCGGCGCCCGGAACGCCCGCGAGCCTCGACCTGGTGAGCGCGGTTCGAGGGGCCGTGCAGACAGTGCCGGATGCCGACGCCGTGGTGGGCGGCCCGGTGGCGGCGGATCTCGATGCGCGCGAAGGCAATCGGCGCGACCTGCTGCTGGTCGTCCCGCTCGTCCTCGCCGTCAGTCTGCTCGTGCTGATCGTGCTGCTGCGTTCCCTGGTGGCGCCGGTGCTGCTGCTCGCGGTGAACATCCTCAGCGCGGTCGCGGCCATCGGTGCTGGCACGTGGCTGAGCAGGGTCGTGTTCGGGTGGGACGCGCTCGACCTCCAGGTGCCCCTGTTGTCGTTCCTGTTCCTGGTCGCGCTCGGGATCGACTACACGATCTTCCTCGTCCATCGCGCGCGCACGGAGGCACGGACGGTCGGCACGCGGCAGGGGATGGTGCGCGCCCTCACCGCGACGGGCGGCGTGATCACGAGCGCCGGTGTCGTGCTCGCGGCCGTGTTCGCTGCGCTGGGCTTGCTGCCCCTCGTCACGCTCGGGCAGATCGGCCTCATCGTCGGGATCGGCGTGCTCGTCGACACCTTCGTCGTGCGCACCCTGGTGGTCCCGGCGATCTTCGCGATCGTCGGCGAGCGGATGTGGTGGCCGCGGAAGGCCGGGGGTGCGGGATCCCGCGGGGATCGACACGCGGATCGACACGGAGACCGGCCGCACGGGGGAGAATACGAAGATGCCGCAGTCGCCATCTCCGCAGACGCGGACTGAGCGTTCCGGCCGCGTCGATTCCGCGGCCGGGATCCGCGCGCCGCGCACGTGGGCGAGCCTGGTCGGTTCCATCCGGATCGGTCAGGCCGTCATCACGGTCGTGCTGCTCGTGGTCGGTGCGTGGCGCGCCGCGGCGGACGGTGTGCCGCTGCCGTGGGTCCTCGCTCTCTCGCTCGTCTTCCTCGGCTGGTACGGCGGCGGTCTGCTGCTCGGCGAACGCACCGCCGACCGTCGCCTCGCGACCTGGTGGCTGCTCGGGCTGACCCTCATCTGGCTCGGCGCGGTCGTGGTCTCGCCGGAGTTCGTGTGGCTCGCCTTCCCGCTGTGGCTGCTCGCCGGATTCGTGATGCGCCTGCGGTGGGCGCTGCTGCTCAGCGTCGTGGTCCTCGCCGTGGTGGTGACCGCTCCGCTGCTGCACACCGGCACCACGACCTACGCGAACGTGATCGGTCCCCTCGTGGGCGGCGTCTTCGCGCTGGGGATCTCGCGCGGGTACCTCGAGCTCGTCCGCGACGGGCGCGAGCGCCGTCGGCTGATCGCCTCGCTGGTTGCGACCCAGGAGGAGATGGCAGCTTTGCAGGACGAGCTCGCCCGCACCCAGCGCGAGTCGGGGGCGACGGCCGAGCGCACCCGGGTGTCGCGCGACATCCACGACACCGTCGCGCAGAGCGTGTCGTCGATCGGGATGCTCGCGCGTTCGGCCCTGGAGGTCGACGATCCGTCGCAGCGCACGCGCGCTCTCGAGCAGATCGGCGCCCTGGCTGCGGAGGGGATGGCGGATGCTCGGCGCATCGTGAACGCCCTGGCGCCGGCGGAGCTGGAGTCGACGGCGCTCGGCGACGCCCTCGCCCGGATGCTGGAGCGCCTCACCGAGGAGACCGGGATCGAGGCCGCTCTGCACGCCGACGACGACCTGCCGTCGCTCGGCATCGACGCCGAGGTGGCCCTGCTGCGGACGGCGCAGTCGGCCCTCGCGAACGTCCGCTCCCACGCATCGGCCTCCCGTGTCGTGGTCACCCTGGCCGATGCCGGCGATGCGGTGCGCCTCGACATCGTCGACGACGGGATCGGGTTCGACGCCCGGCACTGGGACGCCCAGGGCGGCGTCGGCAGCCGCGGCGGCGGCTACGGACTGCGTTCGATGCGCGCGCGCCTGCGGGAGCTCGGCGGAGGGCTCGATGTGGAGAGCGCCCCGGGCGACGGCACCGCGCTCTCGGCGCACATCCCTCTGGGCCGCGCCGCTCAGGGGCGACGGAACGGAGAACAGGGATGACCCCGGTGCGCGTGCTGCTCGTCGATGACCATCCCATCGTCCGCGCCGGTGTGCGCTCGCTGTTCGACCACCGTGACGACGTCGAGGTGGTCGGTGAGGCGGCGTCCGGAGAAGAGGCGCTCGCTCTCGCTCGGCACCTGCATCCCGATGTCGTGCTGTGCGACCTGCGGCTCGGTGAGGGCATGGACGGCGTGCAGACGACCGCCGCCCTGCGCACGCAGGATCCGGCCCCGGCCGTCCTGATCCTCACGACATTCGATCGCGACGCCGAGATCCTCGGTGCGATCGAGGCGGGAGCGGCGGGGTACCTGCTCAAGGATGTCGCCCCCGACGAGATCGTGCGTGCGATCCGGCAGGCCGCATCCGGCGGACTCGTGCTCAGCCCGGAGCTCAGTGAGCGGGTGGTGCAGGTCATGCGCGCGCCGCGGGTGCGGCTGACGGGCCGTGAGCTGGAGGTGCTCCGGCTGCTCGACACCGGGGCGTCGAACCGCGAGATCGCCAAGACGCTGTTCGTGACGGAGGCCACCGTCAAGACCCACCTCGTGCACGTGTTCGAGAAGCTCGGCGCCGACAACCGGGCGCGTGCCATCGCCATCGCACGCGAGTCCGGTCTGCTCTGAGTCCGGTCTGCTCCGAGTCGCCCCCTGGCGCGGGCCGCGTGTGCGGGGCCGGACCCTGTCAACCGTTCGATGGATCCCCGGAACGGCCGCGACGCCGAGGCTGGAATCAGACCGAAAGGATTCCCGATGCGCAGACTCTTCACCGCCGCGTTCGCCTCCATGATCGCGGGCGTCGCCTCCGGACTCTTCTACCGAGAGTTCACCAAGATCAACGGCTTCCCCGAGGGGGAGGCGACGCAGCTCGGGCTCGCGCACACGCACCTGCTCGTGCTGGGCTTCATCGTGCTGTTGATCGTCCTGCTCCTCGAGAAGGTGTTCGCGCTCTCCGAGAGCCGCCTGTTCGGCTGGTTCTTCTGGCTGTACAACGCGGGCCTGGTGCTCACGTCGGCCATGATGATCTGGCACGGCTGCCTCACGGTGCTCGGGCAGGAGTCGTCGAGCATGATCGCGGGCATCGCGGGGCTGGGCCACATCCTGCTCAGCGCCGGTATGGTGCTGCTGTTCCTCGCCTTGCGGAAGCGTCTGTTCGCGACGAAGCCCGCCGCCCCGGCTGCCGCCCCGGCTGCGGCCGCCCCGGCCGTCTCGGCCTGACGGCGTTCACCACTCAGGAACGTCAGGGCCGGACAGCCGTGTCCCCGTGATCCGGTCCGGTGCCCGACGAAGTTCCTGAGTTGTGAACAGAGACCGCCCGAGGCCGGAGTCAGTCCGCCTCGACCGAGTCGTCGCGGAGGTGCGCGATGTGCGCCGCGTGCCGGGCCAGGTGGTTCGGGGAGCGGCGCACGAACAGCCAGGCCACGAGCAGCACGACGAACCAGATCGGCGTCACGAGCAGCGCGGTCAGCGTGTCGGGCTGGGTCGTGAGCGCCCACAGGATGAACACGAAGAACGCCAGCACCACGTAGACCATGAACACACCGCCGGGCAGCCGGAAGGTCGACGCGGCGACCTTGTCCTTGCGGGTGCGGCGGTACACGAGGTAGCTGCACAGGAAGATCGTCCAGACGAACATGAAGCACAGGGCCGAGACCGTCGTCACCATGTCGAACGCGGTGCCGATGTCCTTGCCCGCGTAGAGCAGCACGACGCCGGAGAACAGCAGGATGCACGACAGGAACAGTGCGTTCTGCGGCACCCGGCGGCGCGAGAGGCGGGCGAACATGCGCGGGGCGTCGCCGTCCTGTGCGAGACCGAACACCATGCGCGAGGTCGAGTAGATGCCGGAGTTCGCGCTCGACATGGCGGAGGTCAGCACCACGAGGTTCACCACCGTCGCGGCGATGCCGAGTCCGGCGAGGGCGAACATCGCGATGAAGGGGCTCTCGCCGGCGACGTACTCGGTCCACGGGGTGACCGCCATCAGCACGATGAGCGCGCCCACGTAGAACAGCAGCACACGGATCGGGATCGCATTGATGGCCTTGGGCAGGTTGCGCTTCGGGTCCTTGGTCTCCGCCGCTGCGGTGCCCACGAGCTCGATGCCGACGAACGCGAACACCGCGATCTGGAAGCCCGCGACGAAACCCATGAATCCGTGCGGGAACATGCCGCCCTTGTCCCACAGGTTCGAGAAGCTCGCGGTGCCGGCGTCGTGTTGGAATCCGGTGAAGATCATCACGAGTCCGGTGATGATGAGCGCCACGATCGCGACGATCTTGATCAGCGCGAACCAGAACTCCATCTCGCCGAACGCGGCGACGGTCGGGAGATTCAGGGCGAGCAGGATGACGATCACCAGCACGCCGGGGATCCACAGGGGGATTCCGGGGATGAGCGCATCCGTGTATCCCGCGATCGCGATCACGTCGGCGACGCCGGTGACCACCCAGCAGAACCAGTAGGTCCACCCCGTGAAGAAGCCCGCCCACGGGCCGAGCAGGTCGCTCGCGAAGTCGCTGAACGACTTGTACTTCAGGTTCGACAGCAGCAGCTCGCCCATCGCCCTCATGACGAAGAACAGCATGAAGCCGATGATCATGTAGACGAAGATCACCGAGGGGCCCGCGACCGAGATGGTCTTGCCGCTGCCCATGAACAGCCCGGTGCCGATGGCCCCGCCGATCGCGAGCAGTTGGATGTGGCGGTTGCTCAGCGCTCGCCGCAGATGCTGTTCCTCTCCGTCCGCGGCGGTGTCGCGCTCGCGTCCGGTTCCCCCCGTGTGCTGCTTCGTCACTTTCTTCCTCCGGTCCTCGTCGACGGTTGCCGTCCGACGGTACCTGGAGGAGGGGCCGAGTCCAGAATCGAGTACCGGTCTTCCGGCCTGCCGAATCGATTCGATAAGCTGGTGGCACCCCCGATCATCCCCTCAGTTCTGCGAGCCGCTCCTTCATGGCCACCTCCCTCACCACGGGCCGTCCGTGGCGCGTCATCCTTGCCTTCTCCATCCCGCTCCTGCTCGGCAACGTGGTGCAGCAGCTCTACCAGTTCGCCGACGCCATCGTCGTCGGCCGTCATCTCGGCGTCACCTCGCTCGCCGCCGTCGGAGCGACCGGAAGCCTGCTGTTCCTGCTGCTCGGGTTCGCCTGGGGGCTGACGAGCGGTTTCGCGATCCCGATCGCCCAGGCATTCGGCGCGAGGAACGACGCGGCCGTACGCCGATCGGTCGCGACCGGCGTACTGCTCAGCGCCATCACGAGCGTCATCCTGACCGTGGGGGCGCCCCTCCTCGCCGGCCCGATCCTGTCGCTGCTGCAGACGCCGCCCGAGCTGATGGCCGAGGCGACGATCTTCACGCAGATCAGCTTCCTCGGCGCGAGCGCGACGATGTTCTTCAACTACCTGTCCGCGATCATCCGTGCGATCGGCGACTCGAAGACGCCGCTGGTGTTCCTGACCGTGTCGTGTGCGCTCAACGTCGGCCTCGTCGTGTTGATGGTCGGGCCCCTCGAATGGGGAGTGGGGGGAGCTGCGCTCGCCACGGTCGTCGCTCAGGCCGTCTCGGTGGCACTGTGCCTGGAGTTCGTGCGTCGGCGGCTGCCGATGCTCCACCTGCGCCGAGCCGACTGGCGCATCACCCGTGACGACATCGCCGAGCACCTGCGACTCGGCCTGCCGATGGGGTTCCAGGCGTCGATCATCGCGATCGGCACGCTCACGGTGCAGGTCGCGTTGAACACCCTCGGCGCCGACGCGGTCGCGGCCTACACCACGGGCTCGCGCGTCGACAGCCTCGCGGTCGCCCTGCTGTCGTCTCTCGGCCTCGCCGTCTCGATGTACGCGGCGCAGAACCACGGCGGTCGTCGGCCCGACCGCATCCGTCGCGGTGTGGTCGAGGCGACCTGGATGGCGGTCGCCGCCGGTGTGGTCCTCGGTGCCCTGCTGGTCGCATTCGGCGCCCCGATGGTGCGCCTGTTCATCGGCGAAGGATCCGACGTCGTCGTCGACGACGCGCATCGGATGCTCATCATCAACGGCTGCGGGTACTGGGCGCTCGGCATGCTGTTCGTGCTGCGCGGCGCTCTTCAGGGACTCGGTCACACGCTCGTGCCCACCGTGACCGGCGTGATCGAGCTCGTGATGCGCGTGGGCGCGGCGATCGTGCTGGGGGCATGGATCGGATTCGACGGTGTCGCGTTGAGCAACCCGCTCGCCTGGCTCGGAGCGATCGTGCTGCTCGTCCCCGCGTACATCCGCGCCCACCGCGCTCTCGGACGGCTGCCCATCGACCCCGCGGAGGCGACGGAGACCTCGGCCATCGCGATCGTCGGACCGACCGACGGGTCGATGGTCGTGGACGCGGTCGTCACCCAGCCGGTGCGGGTCGTGCGGGCGCGCCGCCTGCGTTGGCCACGTCGTCGCTGACAGCCGCGCCGCTGTCGTTCCGACTGTGCCGGTCCGTACAGATATCCGCCTTCAGGATGATGCGAGTCGCACTTGAGGCGGATGCCCATTCCGGGGGACACTTCTAATGTCGAATGAGTGGAGTAACCACTGACGGGGGGTCGTCATGACGACATTGAGAATGGCCAGTGATCTGGCTGCGGTGATGGTGCCGATCGGTTACGTGGGTGCGGCGCTCGCCGTCATCTTCGCGATCGTCGCGGCGGTCGCGATCGTCCGGGGTTCCGGTGGGCTCGCCGGGGGCGCGGTGGGTCTGTGGATCGTGGGCGCGCTGATGAGCTTCGCGGCGTCCTTCGCGCGCGAGTGGACGCCGCTGATCGTGGCATGCGCGGCGCTGGTCGCGATGCTGATCGTCGGGAGCGTCGTGCGCGCGATCGTGAATGCGGCCGGGGTGGAACGTGCCGACCGCACGGTGGAGGAGCTGCCGAAGGCGGTTCCCGCGTCGAAGACACCCGTCACGGCGACGTCGAAGGTTGCGCTCACGAAGACCGGGCCGGCGACGGCGACGATCGCCGTCGTGCGCTGACCTCAGCGGTAGTCACGGTCACGGTGCTGCCCGGCCTCGTCGCCGGACTGCACCCGCGCGGCTTCGCGTGCCCGCAGCTCGACGCGTCGGATCTTGCCGGAGATCGTCTTGGGGAGCTCGGGGACGAACTCGATGATCCGCACCCACAGATGCGATGACAACCGTTCGTGCGCGTGGGCGAAGATCGCGCGCGCCGCATCCGAACCGACGGCCGGAGCTTCCGGGGTCAGGCAGATGTAAGCCTTCGGCACCGCCAGGCGCGTGGGATCGGGGCTCGGGATCACCGCTGCCTCGATCACGAGGTCGTGCTCGAGCAGCACGGACTCGAGCTCGAAGGGTGAGATCTTGTAGTCGGAAGCCTTGAACACGTCGTCGGAGCGGCCGACATAGGTGAGATAGCCGTCGTGGTCGCGCACGGCGATGTCGCCCGTGTGGTGGTAACCGCCCGTCCGTGACTCCGCGGTCTTCTCCGGGTCGTCGTAGTAGCCGGCCATGAGCCCGAGCGGCGGCTGCGACAGATCGAGCGCGATCTCACCCTCGCCCTGCCCCTCGGTGACTGCGCCGGTGACCGGGTCGAGCAGCACCACCGGATAACCGGGCAACGGGCGTCCCATCGAGCCGACCTTGACCGCCTGGCCGGGGGAGTTGCCGATGCACGCGGTCATCTCGGTCTGCCCGAACCCATCGCGGATCGTCCCGCCCCAGGCGTCACGCACCCGGTCGATGACCTCGGGGTTCAGCGGCTCGCCCGCGCCCACCAGTTCGCGCGGAGGGCGGGTGAGCCGGGCGAGATCGGCCTGGATCAGCATGCGCCACACCGTCGGCGGCGCACAGAACGTCGACACGTGGTGGGTGTCCATGACCTGCATGAGCGTGTTCGCGTCGAAGCGGGCGTAGTTGTAGACGAAGACGGTGGCCTCGGCCAGGAACGGCGAGTAGAAGCTGGACCACGCGTGCTTGGCCCAGCCGGGGGAGGAGATGTTGAGGTGCACGTCGTCGGGGCGCACCCCGAGCCACCACATGGTCGACAGGTGCCCGATCGGGTAGGAGGCGTGGGTGTGCTGCACGAGCTTCGGGCGGTTCGTCGTGCCCGAGGTGAAGTAGAGCAGCGCGGTGTCGGACGAGGGGGTCGGACCGTCGGGCGCGAAACCCGCCGGAGCGGCGGTGGAATCGGCGAAGCGTGCCCAGCCGGAGGAGATGTCGTCGCCGACGCCGATGCGCAGGATGCCGGGATCGATGTCGTCGAGGCGATCGGCGAGCGCTCCGAGAGTGATGACCGCCCGCGCGCGTCCGTGCTCGACGCGGTAGGCGAGGTCCGAAGCCGACAACAGGGTCGAGGTCGGGATCGACACGGCGCCGATCTTCGTGATCGCCAGCATCACCTCCCACAGCTCGATCGTGTTGTTCAACATCACGATCACGTGGTCGCCGCGACCGATGCCGAGCGTGCGGAGCCAGGAGGCGACCTGGTCGGATCGCGCCGAGAGCTGCCCGTAGGTCCAGGAGCGCAGGCTCAGGTCGGCCTCGACGATCTGAACCGCCGGGCGGTCGGGGTTCTCACTCGCGACCACGTCGAACCACTCCAACGCGAAGTTGAACTCGTCGACCTCCGGCCAGACGAATCCGTCGCGGGCCGCCGCATAGTCGGTGGCGTTCGCGAAGAGGAAGTCCCGCATCTCGCGGACGGTGTGCGTGGCGGCGGTGGCGCTGCGGCTCATGGTGCTCCCTTGCTCCTGGCGGGCGTGCCTTCCATCCTCGCGCACGCACCGACGCTCCGCTCGTTCCGGTCGCACTTCGTGTCGTCTGAAACGGGATCGGACGGCACGAAGTGCGACCGGAAGGGTCAGGTGGAGAGCACTCCCGGTCCGTCGCGCAGTTCGAACACGAGCTGGGTCTCGGTGCCGCGCACGACGGGGTGCACCGTGATGTGCTCGAGAACGATGTCGCGCAGGGCCGTCGCATCCTGCACGGCCACATGCACGAGGAAGTCGTCGACGCCGGCGACGTGGAACACCTGGAGGACGCGCGGGATGTCGACCAGGGCATCGAAGAGGGCCGTCACCTTGTCTCCTGTGTGGTTCGCCAGGCGCACCTTGATGATCGCCTGCAGCGGGAAACCCAGAGCGGCCCCGTCGACGCGGATGCGCGTGTCGCGGATCACTCCGCGCTCGCGCAGCGCCCGCACCCGATGTGCGCAGGTCGACTCGGCGAGGCCGAGGCGATGTGCGAGCGCCTTGTTCGTCGTCTCGGCGTCGCGGCTGAGCACCGCGAGCAGCTCGAGGTCGGTCTCGTCGAGTTGTGCTTTCGCCAACGGGGGGCCTCCTTGCCCTTCGGATCCTGCACAGAATAGCGTTCAGCGTCGAATTCCTGGCGGCTTCTGTCGAGTTCCTGCGGTTTCATCGTGATTCCGGCAACGTGGAGTCATGACTGCACCGCTGCATCCCGACACCGTCGCCGTCCACGGCGGCCGCTCCGACCTCGAGGGGCTCGGGGTCCACGCGCTGCCGATCGATCTGTCGACCACGAACCCGCTCCCGGACATCGAGCGCGGCGGCGACTCGTACGAGGCCATGGCGACGGGAGGGCGTCCTCCGGCGGACGGCAGCATGGTCTACGCACGACTGTGGAACCCCACGGTCGCCCGCTTCGAGGAGGCACTCGCCGAGCTCGAGCACGCCGAGGCCGCGGTCGCCTTCGCCTCGGGCATGGCCGCGATGACGGCCGTGATCCTGGCGCACACGGGAGCGACCGGGGCGCGCCACGTCGTCGCGGTGCGTCCGCTCTACGGGGGGACCGACCATCTGCTCGGCTCCGGCCTGCTCGGCGTCGAGACCACCTACTGTCACCCCGACGAGGTCGCGGCGGCCGTGCGCCCCGACACCGGCCTCGTCGTGGTCGAGACCCCGGCGAACCCCACCCTCGACATCGCCGACATCGCTGACGTCGTGCGCCAGGCCGGCACGGTGCCGGTCGTCGTCGACAACACGTTCGCGACCCCCGTGCTGCAGAATCCGATCGACCTCGGGGCGGCGATGTCTCTGCACAGCGCCACCAAGTACCTGGGCGGGCACGGCGATGTGATCGCCGGCGTCGTCGCGTGCAGCGAGGAGACGGCGGAGGCTCTGCGCCGCGTGCGGGCGGTGACGGGAGGGCTGCTGCATCCCCTCGGGGCCTATCTGCTGCACCGCGGTCTCACGACCCTCCCCGTGCGGGTGCGGCACCAGCAGGAGAGTGCGCGGCGGATCGTGCAGTGGCTCATCGATCGCCCCGAGGTCGCCGAGGTGTTCTACCCGGGACTCGACGGCGACCCGCGCGGCATCCTGGAACGGCAGATGCGCGGTACCGGCGCGATGATCGCGATGCGCATGCGCGGGGGTTTCGCCGCGGCCTCTGCGGTCACCACCGCGACCGCACTGTTCACGCACGCGGTGTCGCTCGGCGGAGTGGACTCGCTGATCCAGCATCCGGCGGCGCTCACGCATCGGCCTGTCCCTCCCGAAGCGCGTCCGGCAGCCGACGTGCTGCGTCTGTCGATCGGCTTGGAGGATGTCGACGACCTCATCGCCGACCTCGCCCAGGCGTTCGCCGGCGTTCCGGCCTTCGAGGTCGACGCGCCCCTCTCCGACCGGGTCACCTCCTCGCGCGCGGCACACCGGGGGGCAGTTCGCGCCTGAGGAGGTGGCTCGGCGTTCCTGTGGCGGATCAGAGGGAGGGGAGTCGGATCGTGCCGGTGGCGATGCGCTCGGTCGGCATCCGGTCGCGGTCGTAGGTGATCTCCGTGTAGCCGTGCGGGGTCGGCACCCCATCGTCGTCGAGGCTGACGAACACGATCTTCTCGATCGTGAGGATGCGCTTGCGCGTGATCATGTTCCTGGCCACCGCGCGCATGGTGAGCGACGTCGTGCCGAAGTGCGTGGCCTGCAGGCCGATCTCGATCAGATCGCCCTGCACGGCCGAGGCCTCGAAGTTGATCTCCGAGATGTGCTTGGTGACGGCACGGTAGTTGCCGAGCTGGACGATCGCATAGATCGCCGCTTCTTCATCGATCCACTTCAGCAGGCTGCCGCCGAACAATGAGCCGTTCGCGTTGAGGTCCTCCGGACGCACCCACTTGCGCGTGCGGAAATTGAGTCCGTCCTCCGACCACTGCCACGCCGGTGCCTTCTGCTTCGCCATGGGCACGAGGCTAGGCGGGTCGTGAGTCCGCGATGTTACGGCCCCTTTTCGCGCAGGGCACAGGGGCCTGGCACCCCCGTTTGTGCACTAGCCACAAGAAACTGAGTTTCATCGGTGCTGAGACTTGGTTTCGAGCGGCAAATCCGGGGGTCGCGAGTCGGGGTGCCCATACAGTCGCCGGTGGCAACGACGCCACTGACCCCGGGAGTCCTCAATGACGAGTACCACGCCCCACTCGCACGGAATCGGCATGCGCATCGCCGTGATCGTGCTCAGCCTGCTGCTGGCCGCGATGGTGATCCTGTTCTTCGCGACGACGAGCAAGATCGCCGCCGGCGCCTCCGAGCTCGCCGACGGAACGACGTCCGCGAAAGACGGATCGGCCGACCTCGCTGCCGGTGCCGCAGACCTCTCGGCCGGTGCGTCGCAGCTCGCCACGGGGACAGGTGTCCTCTCCGCGGGCGCGGCCAGCGCGCAGGAGGGCTCCCAGAAGCTGAGCGACGGGGCCACGACGGCGGCGAGCGGTGCCATGAGCCTGGCCGACGGCGCGAGCAGCCTCGCCGCCGGCGCATCGACCGCGGCAGCCGGTGCCGGCAAGGTCAGCGGGGGAGCCCAGAGCGCGCTCGCCGGGGCTCAGGAGCTCTCGACGAAGATGGCGCAGGCGGATGCCGGGGCGCAGACGCTGGCAGCGGGAGTGTCGACCCTGGCCGCCGGAGTCAACGGAGCGCACGCGTACGCCGGTCAAGTGCTCGTGGGTGCGAAGGGCCTCAGTGACACGCTCGGTGCGAAGGTGGACGCGAGCGTGATCGCGCTCGCGCAGCCCGAAGCGAAGACCCTCCTGCAGGGAGTGGCATCCACGGCGCCAGGGCATTCGCAGCAGCTTGCCGACGCGCTCGCCACGATGTCAGCCGCCGACGAGCAGAACCTGCAGCTCAAGGCGCTCGCCGAACTGGCTGCCGGCGTCGATCAAGAGGTCGATGCGATGGCTCCCGTGGCGGCCAAGGGGTCGGATCTCGCTGCGGGGCTCGCCGCCGCCGCCGGCGGGTCGGCGAAGGTCACGGCCGGGGTCAACGGCCTCATCAACGGCGACGTCGCGAACAAGTGGCCGGGCACCGTGGCACTCGTCGCTCCCCAGGGGGCGCCGGCCCTCGTCGCCGGCGCGCAGTCCCTGCACTCCGGCACGTCACAGCTCTCGGCCGGCGCCGCCACGCTGGCCGCCGGGCTGCAGACGCTCTCCACCGGAGCCTCCTCCCTCTCCTCCGGCACGGCGAACCTCAGCGCGGGCGCAACCCGCCTGAACGACGGCGCCAGCACGCTCGCCACCGGCGTCGGTGCGCTGCAGGCCGGTGCCGGCGACCTCAACATCGGCATCGAGAAGCTCTCCGCCGGCGCGGCGACCGTCGCGGACGGCTCCGGCGATCTCGCGGACGGCGGCGACAAGCTCGAGGCCGGGGCCGCCGACCTCGCCGCGGGGAACGGGTTGATCGCCGACGGCTCCGGCACCCTCGCCACCGCCACCGCGGGGGCCGCGCCCTCGATGCTGCCGTGGATCCTCGGCATCGCCCTGGCCGGGCTGATCGCGATCGGCTTCTGGGTCGGTCACCGCATCTCCCATCGGCGCTCACTGGCCCTCGCTGCCTGATCCCGTCCGCTCACCCCACCAGCCCCCATCCCCACGCGAGGGCCTGGGCGGATGCCTCCCCACCCGCATCCGCCCAGGAGCTCGCATCTGCCCGCATCCGCTCGCATCTGCCCGCATCCGCTCGCATCTGCCCGCATCCGCTCGCATCCGCTCAAGGCAGAGCCGCCCAGGGCAGAATCCGCTCCGCACGCCTGCGGGGCGACAGAGGCTGGGGGCATGAGCGAAGACAACCCCATCCCGCAGTTCGGTCCCGAAGCCCGGCACGCACTGTTCCACGAGCGGGTGCTCGTGCTCGACGGTGCTCTCGACGACGACAACGGCACGCTGCTGATGACCCAGCTGCTCGCGCTGTCGGCCGAGGACCCCGTCGCCGACATCGCGCTGTGGATCCACTCGCCCGGCGGCTCCGTGCCGTCGATGCTGGCCATCCGCGACATCATGCGGCTGATCCCCAACGACGTCGCCACGCTCGCCCTCGGACTCGCCTGCAGCGCCGGACAGTTCCTGCTCTCCGCCGGTAGCCCCGGCAAGAGACGGGCGCTGCCGCACGCACGCATCCTGATGCATCAGGGTTCCGCGGGCATCGGCGGATCCGCGGGCGAGCTCGAGACGCAGGCCGACGACCTGCGGCATATGCGCGACACCGTGCTCGGCCTCATCTCCGACGACACGGGCCAGCCCATCGCGCGCATCTTCGAGGATTCCCTTCACGACCGCTGGTACACCGCGGTGCAGGCGCAGGACTACGGCTTCATCGACGGCATCGTGGCCTCGATCGCCGAGGTGATGCCGCGACGTCGCGCGCGCGTCGGACTGGGGGCGGACGCATGAGCGGCTACACGATCCCGAACGTCGTCGCGCAGCATCCCCGAGGCGAGCGCATCATGGACGTCTATTCGCACCTGCTCGCGGAGCGGGTCATCTACCTCGGCACGGGCATCGATGCGGGGGTCGCGAACGCCCTCATCGCGCAGCTGCTGCATCTCGACGCGGACAGCCCCGAATCCGGCATCCAGTTCTACATCAACAGCGAGGGCGGCGATCCGGGCGCAGCACTCGCGATCTACGACACCATGCAGCACATCCGTCCCGGCGTCGCGACCACCTGCGTCGGGCAGGCCATCGGACCGGCAGCACTCCTCGTCGCTGCCGGAGATCCGGGGGCGCGGGCCGCCCTCGCCCATGCGCGCATCGTGCTGCACCAGCCGGCCGGACAGTCCCGGGGTGCGATCCCCGACCTGATCCTCGCGGCCGACGAGGTGGTGCGGGTGCGCTCCGACATGGAGGAGATCCTGGCCAGGCACAGTGGCCGGACGGTCGCGGAGCTCCGGGTCGACACCGATCGCGACCGGGTGTTCACCGCCGCCGCCGCCCTCGACTACGGGCTGGTCGACACGGTGCTGGGAGCGCGGAGCTGATCTGCAGTCCGGGCTCGCGGACGGATGCATGAGCGGCGGACGACTGCATGACCGATGCGGTGCCTGTGGTCATGCATCCGTCCGTCGATCATGCAGATGACGGCTCCGGGATCACGCGGCGAGGGCGAACGCGCCACGCGAAGGGGCCGTCGATCGCAGGCTGTCGGCAACGTCGCTCGTCAGCTCGACGAGGCTCGTGTCGAGGGCTCCGGCGATCGCGGCGATCATCTCGCTCGACGGCTCCTTCAATCCACGCTCGACCTCGGAGAGGTACTGCGGCGAGACACCGGCCTTGTCGGCGGTCTCGGAGAGGGTCTCCTCGCGGTCGTGACGTCGGCGGCGCAGCTGGTCACCCAGCAGGTGTCGCCACAGGGGCTCGGGATCGCTCGGGCGGGGGCGTTCGGAGCGAGGGGTGCGCGGGAATGCGAGGATGTCGGCCATGCCTCACGATAATCCGCGGCATCCGGCGGCTTCGAGCGGTTCTGCTCAGAGCAGAACCGTGGTTCAGGAGTCTGCGCGCCCCGAGGTGTGATCGGGAGTGGGAGCGGGCTCGGGCTCCGCGGCGACAGATGCGGCCGCATCCGTCGCCGCCCAGCTGGCGAGCATCCGCAGCTTGTCCGCCGACGCCGTGCCCGGCTCGGCGGTATAGGTCGACAGGTGGAGTCCCGGGTCGGCCGGCAGTTCGAACGCCTCGTAGGTCAGCTCCATCTCTCCGACGATCGGATGCGCGATGCGCTTCACGCCCGTGCGGTGGAAGCGCACGTTGTGGGCGGCCCAGAGGGTGCGGAACCGCTCGCTCCGCGTCGAGAGCTCGCCGACGAGATCGGTGAGCTTCCGATCGAACGGATTGCGGCCGGCCTCACCGCGCATCGCCGCGACGAGCTCCTGCGTGTTGCGGTCCCACTCCGGGTAGAACTCCTGCGCCGCCGGATCGAGGAACGCGAAGCGGGCGCTGTTGGGCTGCGGCTGCGCGAACACCGGCGCGTAGAGGGCACGGCCCAGGGCGTTCGCGGCCAGGTAGTCGAAGTAGTTGTTGCGCACGATCGCCGGCGCCTCGGTCATGGCATCGAGCAGGCGGAGGATGCTCGCACGCAGCTCCGTGGCCTTCTTCCGCGGCGTGCGTGCGACCGGCGAGGCGTTCGCGGTGCGGGCGAGGTCGAACAGGTGCGCGGTCTCGGCCTCGTCCAGCTGGAGCGCGCGGGCGAGGGCGTCGAGCACGCTGTCGGACGCGCCGGACAGGTCGCCGCGCTCGAGCCGCGTGTAGTAGTCCACGCTGACACCCGCGAGGAGCGAGACCTCCTCGCGGCGCAGGCCCGGTACGCGGCGGTTGCCCCCGAATGCGGGGAGGCCTGCCTGATCGGGGGTGATGCGTGCGCGCCTCGTGGAGAGGAACTCGCGCACCTCGCTGCGGGTGTCCATGCCTTCGACGGTACGCGCTCAGCGACCGTGGAGGGAGGTACTGGCGGTACCGGTGACCGATCCGCGACGCCTCACAGTGCCGCGGTCACCCCGGGCAGCAGCTTGCCGAGGATCGCCCCCAACTGTTCGCGCTCCTGTGCGGTGAGCGGATCGAGCACGAGCTCCCGCACCTGCTCGACGTGCACGGGGGCGGCCGTGCGCAGCATCTCCCGTCCGGCCGGAGTCAGTGCGGCCGAGAGGGTGCGCTTGTCGGACCCGCACGAGGTGCGGGTGACCCAGCCGCGTTCCTCGAGAGAATCCAGAGCGTGGCTCAGGCGGGAACGGCTGAGGCCGGCGATGCGGGCGAGCTCGGTCATGGTGACGGCGCTCTCCCCCTGACCTGCCAGGGTGACGAGGATCGCGTATCGGGCGTGGTTGAGCCCGACCTCTTCCTTCAGCGTGCGATCGAGCACCTGCGGCAGCAGCTGGACGAACCGGATGACGGGGAGCCAGGTCTCCATCTCGGTGTCGTCGAGGCGACGCGGATGCTGCTGCTCCGCCGTCATGCTGTCCTCCTGGGTGTCACTCGGGTATCCCGCGGGTGTCACGCTGCCGACAGGTCGAGCGTGTGCGCCGTGTGGTCGCGCTTCGCCTGCAGGTAGCGGGTGTTCGCTTCCGACAGGTGCACCTCGGTGCGCACGCGCTCGGTGACGCGGATGCCGAGCGCTTCGAGCTGCACGGCCTTGTCGGGGTTGTTGCTCAGCAGGCGGATGCCGTCGACGCCCAGCGCGTTCAGCATCTGGGCGGCCACCGTGTAGTCGCGCTCATCTTCGCCGTGGCCCAGGGCGACGTTCGCCTCGTACGTGTCGAGGCCCGCGTCCTGCAGCGCGTAGGCGTCGAGCTTGGCGTACAGGCCGATGCCCCGGCCCTCCTGGCGGAGGTAGAGCAGGAACCCGCCCTCGTCGGCGATGCGCTCGACGGCTTCGCGCAGCTGGGGGCCGCAGTCGCAGCGCTCGGAGCCGAACACGTCGCCGGTGAGGCATTCGCTGTGCGGACGGACGAGCGGTGCGTCCCCGCCGTCTATCGCGCGTTCGAGTGCGGCGCGCCAGTCGCCGAGCCCGAGCAGCAGGTGCTCACGGCCGTCGACGAGGCCGTCGAAGGTGACCACGTCGGCGGTCGTGGAGAAGCCGTCGCCGAAGCGCAGCGGCACGCGGACGCGAGTGCGTTCCGTGGCGACCGGAGCGACGGTTGAAGTTTCAATCATATCGGGTGCAACGCGGCGTTCGGCGGACTATTCCCGGATCCCAGGATTTCGGAGGGGTTCCGTCAGAACCTCCCATCCGCGAGGGATTCGGTGTGGACTGAAGTCCACGCGACAGAAGGAGTACCACGAATGCGCGGAGTAGTCATGCACGCCCCCGGCGACGTCAGGGTCGAGGAGCGCGAGAAGCCCACCATCTCCCGGCCGACCGATGCGGTGATCCGCATCGCCGCGACCTGCATCTGCGGCTCGGACCTGTGGCCGTACCGCGGCGTGAACGAGGTTGACCACGCGCCGATGGGGCACGAGTATGTCGGCGTGGTCGAGGAGATCGGCACCGAAGTGCAGACGCTGCGGGTCGGCGACTTCGTCGTCGGATCCTTCATGGCGTCGGACAACACGTGCGAGATCTGTCAGGCGGGGTACCAGTCCCGCTGCGTGCACGTGGTGCCGATGGGGCGCTACGGCACGCAGGCCGAGTACTCGCTCGTCCCGCACGCCGACGGCACGCTGGTCGTCACGCCCGGCCGGCCCGACGCCGATCTGATCCCCTCACTGCTCGCCGCGTCCGACGTCCTCGGCACGGGATGGTTCGCAGCCGTGGCCGCCGAGGTCGGACCGGGGAAGACCGTCGCCGTGGTCGGCGACGGCGCGGTCGGGCTCCTCGGGATCCTCGCCGCACGGGAGCTCGGTGCCGAGCGCATCATCGCGATGAGCCGGCACGCCGATCGGCAGGCGCTGGCGCGCGAGTTCGGCGCGACCGACATCGTCTCCGAACGCGGGGATGAGGGAGTGGCCCGCATCAAGGAACTCACGAACGGTCTCGGTGCGCATTCGGTGATCGAGGCCGTCGGCACCCAGGAGTCGATGATGCAGGCGATCCGCTCCACCCGCCCCGGAGGCCACGTCGGCTTCGTCGGCGTCTCTCACGACGTGGCGCTGCCCGGCGAGGAGCTGTTCTACTCCGGCGTGCACCTGCACGGCGGACCTGCGCCCGTGCGGCGCTTCCTCCCCGAGCTGATCCAGCTCATCTGGGACCGGAAGATCGACCCGGGCAAGGTGTTCGACCTCACCCTTCCGCTCGAAGAAGCCGCCGAGGGCTATCGGGCCATGGACGAGCGCCGCGCCACGAAGGTGCTGCTCACGGTGTGACCTCGCGGCGGGCGGAGATCTCCGTGTCGGGCGGAGATTCGACAGGAGATTCTCCGCCCATGGCGTGGTTCTCCTCCCGAGCCTGCGGCGATGTTTGTGGCTGTGCCCTGCGCCGCACGATCCTCAACTCGCTCGCGAGGATGCCGAGCACGACGAGCGCTCCGCCCACGAGCGCGGTCGCGGGCAGGCGTTCACCGGCGATGCGTCCGATGGCTCCTGCCCACACCGGTTCCCCGGCGTAGATGATCGTCGCGCGGGTGGGGGAGACCGACTTCTGGGCCCAGTTCATCGTCAACTGGATCAGGCAGCTCGCCGCTCCCAGGCCGACCGCACAGCCGACCCAGATCCACGAGAACTCCGGCACGCCTTCGCCGACCACCGGCATCGTGAGCAGTCCCAGCACTCCCGCGGTGAGCAGCTGCACCACGGTGATGCGTCCGAGGTCGATCTTCCCGGCGAAGAGGCTGATCAGGATGATCTCGGCGGCGATCGGCAGCGTGCTGATCATGGTCGCGATCTCGCCCGCGCCGAGAGTCAGCGCGAAGGCATCGGGGCCGGCGATGAACAGCAGCCCGACGAAGGCCAGACCCGCCCCGACGAACGCCATGGCGGGCGGGCGCTTGCGGAACACGGCCCACTGCGCCAGCGGCACCAGCGGCACGTACATCGCGGTGATGAAGGCCGAGGTGCTGCTGTCGATGGTCTGCAGCCCCAGCGTCTGGAGGCCGTAGCCGAGGTAGATCATCACCCCGATCGCGACGCCCGCGCCGACATCGCGCCAGCGGATGCCGCGCAGCACGCGTCGGAAGATCACGACGCTGATCAGTCCCGCGATGAGGAACCGGATGCCGACGAAGAACCAGGGTCCGGAGTGCTCCATCGCCCAATGCACGAGCAGGAACGTGCCGCCCCAGACGGCGGTGATCGCGATGAGCGCGGCTTCCTGCGGTCGGAACCGCATCCAGCGGAGACGAGAGGGCATCGTTGGCCCTTTCTCGACGTTGCCGGATCGAGCCTAGTGCGCCGGACCCGTCGCTCGGATCGTGACGGAAGAAGACGATGACGCACCGGACGCCGCCGCCGACTCGGTAGCCTCGCAGCATGAGCGACTTCGTGAGTGCCGTCGAACTGAACGACCTGCTGACCCGGGGTGCACCGGTGCGCGTGATCGACGTGCGGTGGCGCCTGGATCGTCCGGAGGCCGGGCACGACGACTACCTCACCGGGCACATCCCGGGCGCCGTGTTCGCCGCGCTCGACACCGAGCTCTCCACCCATGGCGAGCCGTCGGAGGGACGGCACCCGTTGCCGTCGACGGCCACCCTCCAGGACGCGGCCCGTCGGTGGGGCGTGCGTGCGGGCGACACGGTGGTCGCCTACGACGACTTCAAGGGGATCGCGGCCGCCCGTGCCTGGTGGCTGCTGCGTCAGGCCGGCGTCGATGTGCGGGTGCTCGCCGGCGGCATCCGCGGGTGGAAGGATGAGGGCTTCGCCGTCGCGACCGATGATGTGGCACCGGATCCTGGCGATGTCGTCCTCGAGAAGATCGGTGCGGATACGCTGACGATCGATGAGGCCGCCGCGTTCCCGGCATCCGGTGTCCTGGTGGATGTGCGGGCCCCCGAACGCTACCGCGGCGAGACCGAGCCGCTCGACCCCGCGGCAGGACACATCCCCGGCGCACGCAACCTGCCCACCCTGCTGCATCTGGACGCCACAGGCCGCATCCTCGACCGGGAGACCGTGCTGGCGAACTTCGCCGAGATCGGCGTCACGCCGGGCACGGCCGTCGCGGCATACTGCGGTTCCGGCGTGACGGCCGCGCACACCGCCCTGGTCCTGCATGAGGTCGGCATCGAGGCGAAGGTCTTCCCCGGGTCGTGGAGCCAGTGGTCGAACACCCCCGGCCGACCGGTCGCGACCGGAGATCAGCCCGGCTGATCCTCCCGGGGGCCATAGCCCCAGTGCAGTCCGAGGGCACCGGGGCCGAAAGCCCGGCGCACCAGATGCACCGACGTTCCCCGGGGCGGCGGCAGCGGCGTCATGATGACGCCGTCCGGTGTCTCGAGGTGCTCCTCGCACCAGTCAGGGATCGCGTCCGGATGGAAGCGTGTCCACACCAGCAGCTCTCTGGCCTTCTGCGCCAGGGCGTGGCCGGTGTCGCGCGTCGCGGGGTAGTCGGGTGGGTACTCCACCGACCACTCCACCATCGCCGTCTCCGGCGCGGTCAGCGGCACATCGAGCTCGAACAGCACCCCGTGCACCTCGCCGTCGGGGTGGGAGTAGCGCGCGGCGATCCGGCCCCCTGCCACCGCCTTCAGCAGAGGTGCGGGGGTGCGCACCCCGGGGGTGATCTCGAGGAAGGGGATCGCCGTGATCGTGCCGACCGTGGACTGCACGATGCTGCGCGTGATGCTGAATGCGACGTTGCCGTCCGCGCCGACATCGGTCACCGAATGCGTCGTGAGCTCGCGGGAGGTGTCGGGGTAGGAGGCGCCGAGCGCGCGGAAGGCGTCGATCACCGCCAACTCGAGCTCTTCCTCGTCGATCGGGAACTGGTTGGGTCCGAGCGGACCTGTGCGGTTCGTCGATCGGAGCAGTCTGCTCAGCGCCCCCGTGTCGAGTCCGAGGAGTTCCTCGATGTCGCTGAGCGCGGCGAGCGACTGCGCCCCCTCCGGCCGTCGCGCGCCGGATCGCCAGTAGCTCAGCGTGGCCATGGACACGCGGTTCCCGCGCGCCTTGAGCTGACGCTGCAGCCACGACAGCGTCACCGGCTTCGCGTTTATCGCGTCGCGCAGGGCGTTCGCGAAGTCATCGGGTTCGGCTCTGCGCGCGTCATCTTCGAAACTCATCACAGATCCCCTCCGGTATGTGAAGATCAGCGCCTTAGAGTGAGCATACGACCGCACGCGCGTACCTCAGGGGACCGGGTGGGCATGTGGGGTCACTTGGCCGTCTTCGCAGGCAGGGTGCCCGACCCTGCGATCACCGGCCTGACGCAGTGATGCCCCCCTTGCTGCGTATGTCGTGAAGCCCGGCAATCGATCTGGGGAGATCAGCCGGGCTTCACGAATCCTCCCTCCGCAGGGCTCCCGGCGTTGCGGCTCCGCCGCCCCGCGTAGACTGGGAGCAACACCCCGGAGGACTCTGGACCGTCATGTCTGCCCCTGCTCGCGCATTCACCATGCGCCACGTGCAATTGCTGCGCGCTCTGTTCGCCGCAGTCGCTGCGCTGATGATCACGTTCTCGTCTGATCACTCCGCCGCCGTCGGCCTGTCCGTGTTCAGCGGCTTCGTCTTCATCACCGCTCTCGTCCAGGTGCTCGCCGCCTGGCTGGTGCTCCCCGCCGGCTCACGCTGGTCGTACGTCCTGCTCGCCGCGGTCGGCGTCGTCGCCGGCATGGTGAGCGGAATCCCGGTGTGGCGTTCCGACGACCTGTTCTTCATCATCGTCTCCTCCTGGGCCATCGTCAGCGGCGGCATCGAGCTGCTCGCCGGCATCCGCTCCCGGCGCACCGGCGGCATGCTGTCGCGCGATGCGATCACCGTCGGGGGCCTAGGTGTTCTGCTCGGCGTGGCCCTGCTGCTGATCCCGGCCGGGTTCCTGCAGGAGTACACGATCGACAAGGCCGGCACGTTCGTCCTCTCCGGGATCATCCTCGGCGTCGGCATGTTCGGCGGCTATGCGGCGATCGTCGCGGTCTTCCTCGGCATCGCCGGCCTCACGCCGAAGCAGGTCGATGCCGTCGCCACGGTGTCCGAATCGAACGACAGCGCCGCCCCCGCGGAGCATGGAGGAGAGCGATGAGCGACGAGAAGCCCACCCGCCGGGACATTCTGCGGCCCCTGCACCTGCTCCTCATCGCGCTCGGCTGCGGCGTCTTCGCCATGGTCGTCACCCTGGTCTCGACCGGAGCCTTCACCGCACGCGTGAACGCGTCGATCGCCGACGGCACCTACGACGGGCTGACCCCGATCGCGCTGGGGCTCGTCGTCGGCGGCGGGGCGTTCATCGTGACGCTGCTGATCCTGGCGATGCTCATCCTCGCTGTCGATCCGTCCGACGTCACCAAGACGATCGATCGTCCGGTGCTGTACGACCCGGAGCCCGACGGGGAGAGCCCTGACTCCGAGGCTTCCGGCCGCCCGGCGTCCTCCTGACGCGCTCCGCAGGAGCGGCGGATCTGCTCGTCGACGGGATCCTCTAACATCCGATTAAAGAGCGCGTCAGGCGTTCTGAATCGCGCGGATCTCCGGTACTTTCGGCGTACCCTCTGGACAATCGTCTCTAGACATCCGATGTCTCGTGTCGGACACTGACTTTTGACGCGCCCCGCATCCACGACCGGTTGCGAGACCGCACGGCCCCAGATGATCAACGATGCTCCGGAGGTTTGCTGTGATGATGGACCCCATTTCCCGCCGACAGGCGCTGCAGGTGGGCGGCCTCGCCCTCCTCGCCCCGCTCGTCCCTCAATTCCTGGCCGCTCGGCCTGCGGCTGCGAACGCATTCTCGGTGGACGCCGCTCTGCGCGCCGTCCCCGCCGGTGCGATCCCGCGTCCGCAGCTCTCGCCGTACGCCCTCTGGTACGCGACCCCGGCGACGAGCTGGGAGACGCAGGCGCTCCCCATCGGCAACGCGCGCCTCGGCGCGAAGTTGTTCGGGAACCCGGACGCCGAAGTGATCCAGTTCAGCGAGCAGAGCCTGTGGGGCGGCGTCAACGACTATGACAACGCGCTCGCCGGCCAGCCCGACGGAGCGTACGACACCAGCGTCACCGGTTTCGGTTCGTTCCGCGACTTCGGCGAGGTGACCGTCGCGTTCGGCGCACGCACCGTCGTGAGCTCGCCGGGAGGCCCGTACGAGGTATCGGGTGGCGAGAGCGTCGAGAAGACCTTCGACGGGAATCCGGCCACGAAGTGGTGTCTGATCGCGCCGCCCGCCGAGGTGATCTAGCAGGCCGATCTCGCGGAGCCGGTTGCCGTCTCCTCCTACGCGCTCACGAGCGCGAACGACGTCCCCGCCCGCGATCCGCAGGACTGGCGGTTCGAAGGGTCTGCCGATGGAGCGGCCTGGGTCGCGCTCGACACGCGGGCTGAAGCGCCGTTCCCGCAGCGGCTCCAGACCAAGAGCTTCTCGTTCGCGAACACGACGGCGTACGCGCACTACCGCTTCGTCTTCGCGCCGAAGGCGGGGGTCAGTCACTTCCAGGTCGCCGAGGTCGCGCTCGGCGGGGTCGACCTCGCACAGGGGAGCGCCGTCTACGTGTCGTCGCCCAGCGGCCACGCCGACTCCCTCGTCGGCACCGTGGACGCCGACCCCGCGACCGTCTGGGCGGTTCCGTCGACCGGGTCAGGGGCGGTCTGGCAGGTCGAGCTCAGCGCCAAGCTCGCCCTGAACGGCTACGTGCTCACGAGTGCTCCCGACGCGCCGGAACAGGATCCGCGGGACTGGACGGTCTCCGGCTCGGACGACGGGCTCGGCTGGAAGACGCTCGACACGCGCACCGGGGAGACGTTCCCGGAGCGCGGCACCGGGCGGGTCTTCTCGTTCGCGAACACCACCGCCTACACGATGTACCGCATCTCGTTCTCCGCACCCGGCGCGCTCCGTCTCGGCGGCATCGCCTTCACCGGCGGTGGCTTCAGCACCGCCGGAGCCCGCGCCGTCGTCGATTACCGACGTGCGCTCGACATCGCGGACGGCACCCACAGCACCCACTTTGCCACCGCACAGGGCACGGTGCTGCGTGAGGCGTTCGCCAGTCGGGATGCCGACGTGATCGCGGTGCGGTTCACCGCCGACCGCCCCGGTACGCTCACCGCTCTCATCACCCTGGTCTCGAAGCAGGACGGCGTCGCGACGACAGTCGACGCGGGCGGCCGCCGAATGGGCTTCGCCGGAACCATGGCCAACAACCTCACGCACGCGGCCGCGGTGCGCATCGCGGAGACCGACGGAGAGGTGGTCGCCGCCGAGGGCGGACTGCGCGTCTCCGGCGCCGCGAGCATCACCCTGCTGCTCGACGCCCGCACCGACTACCGCCTGAGCGCCGCACACGGATGGCGCGGTGCGGCGCCGCAGCCGGCGATCGAGAAGGCCCTGAACGCGGCGGCCTCCCGCTCGTGGAAGAGCCTCCGCTCGGCGCACACCGCGCAGGTCTCCGAGCTCATGCAGCGCGCGAAGGTCGAATGGGGGGTCACCGACGGCGCCGTGATGGCGATGCCCACCGACCGTCGACTGCTCCGCTACGGCACGGGCGAGGCCGACCCGACGCTGGAGCAGACGCTCTACGCCTACGGGCGTTATCTGCTCCTCAGCTCGTCGAAGCCCGGCGGGCTGCCCGCCAACCTCCAGGGACTGTGGAACAACAGCAATCAGCCGGCATGGGCCAGCGACTACCACACGAACATCAACATCCAGATGAACTACTGGGGGGCCGAGACCGCCGACCTCCCGGAGTCGCACGAGGCCCTCGCGACCTTCATCCGTGAGGTGGCCGTGCCCAGCAGAATCGCCACGCGGAACGCGTTCGGCGCCGACGTGCGCGGGTGGACCGCCCGCACCTCGCAGAGCATCTTCGGCGGCAACGCGTGGGAGTGGAACACGATCGCCAGCGCCTGGTATGCGCAGCACCTCTACGAGCACTGGGCGTTCACGCAGGACAAGAAGTACCTGCGCGATCTGGCCTACCCGCTGATCAAGGAGATCTGCCAGTTCTGGGAGGACCAGCTCAAAGAGCTCCCCGACGGCACCCTGGTCGCGCCGATGGGCTGGTCTCCCGAGCACGGCCCGCGCGAAGACGGGGTGATGCACGATCAGCAGATCATCTGGGACCTCTTCCAGAACTACCTCGAATGCGCGAAGGCCCTCGGCGTCGACAAGAAGTACCAGGGGACGATTGCCGACATGCAGCAGCGCCTGGCCCCGAACAAGATCGGCCGCTGGGGGCAGCTCCAGGAGTGGCAGACCGACCGCGACGACCCGAACGACATCCATCGGCACACCTCGCACCTGTTCGCCGTGTACCCGGGGCGCCAGATCACCCCGGATACTCCGGAGCTCTCGGCGGCGGCACTGGTCTCACTCAAGGCGCGTTGCGGTGAGAAGGAGGGCGTGCCGTTCACCGCTGCCACGGTCTCGGGCGACAGTCGCCGTTCCTGGACCTGGCCGTGGCGCGCGGGACTCTTCGCGCGCCTGGGCGACGCCGAGCGGGCAGGCATCATGGTGCGCGGCCTGCTCACGTACAACATCCTGCAGAACCTGTGGGCGAACCATCCGCCGTTCCAGCTCGACGGCAACTACGGCATCGTCGGCGCGATCGCGGAGATGCTCGTGCAGAGTCATGGCGACGTCATCCGGCTGCTGCCCGCCGTCCCCGCGGACTGGGCGGTGAGCGGATCGTTCGCCGGGCTCCGCGCACGGGGCGGATACCGGGTGGACTGCACGTGGCGGGACGGGAAGGTCGTCGCCTACGACGTCGTCGCCGATCGGGCACCGAACATGAGCAACGTGATCGTGGTCGTGAACGGAGAACGTCGCAAGGTGAAGCCGGGCAACCCGAAGAACGGCAAGCCCATGCGCGACCTCGGCCCGGCGCACTGACCCCGGCGGCACCGACGTCGGAGGGCGACGTCGGTGCCGCCATCCCGCATGAATCCGGAATACCGCTGCGGTGGATCGGCTTGTTCCTGGAGTGACTGCCTCCGTCGACCGCGCCTCCATCGGACTCCGGTCGGAGCGGGGCCCCATTCTCGGTGCGCTCATGCTGGCCACCGGCCTGATCGCGATCGACGCCACGATCCTCGCGACCGCCGTGCCCAGCATCGTCCGCGACCTCGGCAGTTACCAGCAGTTCCCGTGGCTGTTCTCGGTGTACCTCCTGGCACAGGCCGTGAGCGTCCCCATCTACTCCCGCTTCGCGGACACCGTCGGACGCAAGCCGATCATCCTGCTCGGCATCGCCCTGTTCCTGCTCGGCTCCATCCTCTGCGGATTCGCGTGGAGCATGCCCGCGCTGATCGTGTTCCGCATCATCCAGGGCATCGGCGCCGGTGCCGTGGCACCGATGTCGATGACCATCGTCGGCGACATCTACACCGTCGCCGAACGTGCCAAGGTGCAGGGATACGTCGCGAGCGTCTGGGCGATCTCGTCGGTCGTCGGCCCGGCGCTCGGGGGGATCTTCGCGCAGTTCGACGCCTGGCGGTGGATCTTCTGGATCAACATCCCGCTCTGTCTGATCGCCGGATGGATGCTGCTGCGCAACTACAAGGAGCAGAAGCAGACCCAGAAGCACAGCATCGATTACGGGGGAGCGGTGCTGCTCACGATCGGGCTGACCGCGCTCATCCTCGGCATGCTCGAGGGCGGGAACGCCTGGGCGTGGCTGTCGGTGCAGAGCGCCCTCTGCTTCGGCCTGGGAGTGATCGCGCTGATCGCCTTCGGGTTCGTCGAGCGCCGCGTCGCCGAGCCGATCGTCGACCTGCGCCTCGCGGGTCGACGGCTCATCCTCACCACCACGATCGTGTCGCTCGGTGTCGGCGCGCTGATGCTCGGTGTCACCAGCTTCGCTCCGGCCTACCTCGAAGGGTCCACCGGCATCGCCCCGTTGCTCTCCGGTCTCGCGGTCGCCGCTCTGACGCTCGGCTGGCCGCTCGCCGCCGCGAACGCGGGACGCCTGTACCTGCGCATCGGCTTCCGCCGCACCACGTTGATCGGCATGAGCATCACGACGGTCGCCGCCATCGCCCTGGCCTCCGTCGCCTCGTGGCCGAATCCGTTCGTGATCGCCGGCATCGCGTTCCTCTTCGGCTTCGGGCTCGGATGGAGTGCGGCGCCGACGCTGATCGCTGCGCAGGCCTCGGTCGGCTGGGGCGAGCGCGGGGCGGTGACGGGCATGAACGCGTTCGCGCGCTCGGCCGGGAGCGCTGTCGGCGTGGCCGTGTTCGGGGCGATCTCCAATGCCGTGATCGCGCAGGGCGTCGGTCCCGACGATCCCGGCACGATCATCCATGCGTCGGTGTGGGTGTTCGTCGCGGTCGCCGTGACCGCGGTGCTCACCCTGCTCGCCGCCGCCTTCATGCCGAAGGACAGTGTCGAGGAGCGCTCCGGAGAGTCAGCCCCCTAGCCCGCGCGCCTTCCTGCGCCCGTGCACTCGTCGAGTTGACGGCGCCTGGGGGGCGAGTCGGGCTCAGCCTCGCGGCTACTGCGCGAGCTTCTCTGCGATACCCGTGTACGTCGCCGGGGTCAGCGCGAGCAGGCGCTGCTTGGCGGCGTCGCCGATCTCGAGACCCTGCACGAACTCGGCGAGGTCGGCCGCGCCCACCCTGTGGCCGCGCGTCAGCTCCTTGAGGAGTGCGTACGGATCGGTGATCGTGGAGCGTCCGGCGACGACCTCGGCGCGGATGACGGTCTGGATGGCCTCGGCCAGCACCTCCCAGTTCACGTCGAGGTCGGCGAGCAGCACGTCGCGCGACAGCGAGATCGCGTTCAGGCCGCGGCGCAGGTTGTCGAGCGCGAGCAGCGAGTGCCCGAAAGCCACGCCGATGTTGCGCTGCGTGGTCGAGTCGGTCAGGTCGCGCTGCAGGCGGCTGGTGACCAGCGTCTGGCCGAGCGATGCGAGCAGGGCGCCCGAGATCTCGAGGTTCGCCTCGGCGTTCTCGAAGCGGATCGGGTTGATCTTGTGCGGCATCGTCGACGAACCGGTGGCCCCGGCGACCGGGATCTGCGCGAAGTAGCCGAGCGAGATGTAGGTCCAGATGTCGGTGGCGAGGTTGTGCAGGATGCCGCCGGCGTGACGCACGCGGTCGTACAGCTCGACCTGCCAGTCGTGCGACTCGATCTGGGTGGTGAGGATGTTGAAGCCGAGCCCCAGGCCCTCGATGTACTCGCGGGCGATGGTCGGCCAGTCGGCGTCGGGGTCTGCGGCCAGGTGCGCAGACCAGGTGCCGGTCGCGCCGGAGAACTTGGCCAGGTAGTCGGAGGCGGCGATCTGACCGCGCACCCGCTCGAGGCGCCAGGCGAACACCGCGAGCTCCTTGCCCATCGTCGAGGGCGTCGCGGGCTGGCCGTGCGTGCGCGAGAGCATCGCGGCGTCGGCGTGCTCGACGGCGAGCTCGCGGAGCTTCGCGATCACGGTGTCGAGGGCCGGGAGCCAGACCTCCTCGACAGCGCGCTTCACGGTGAGGGCGTAGGAAGCGGAGTTGATGTCTTCACTCGTGGCCGCGAAATGCGTGAGTTCGGCGATGCCGTCGAGTCCGAGCGTCGAGAGTCGATCGCGCACGAGGTACTCGATCGCCTTCACGTCGTGCTGGGTGACGGCTTCCTTCTCGGCGAGCCAGTCGATCTCGGCCTGACCGAAGTCGCGGTAGAGGGCGCGCAAGCGCTCCTTGTCCGACTCCGGCAGCGGCGAGGTCTCGAACAGCGAGCGGTCGGTGAGGGCGATCAGCCACTCGACCTCGACCTCGACGCGCGCCCGGTTCAGGCCGGCCTCGGACAGGAAGTCGGCGAGACCGGTGACGGCGCCGCGGTAGCGACCGTCGAGCGGGCTCAGGGGCTGCGGCGGGAGCGAAGGCTGGAAAGTCAGGGGAGTCCTCCTGATCGGGCCCCTCAGATGCGGGGCGTGCGGGGGAGACGCAGAGCGGGTTCGAGCTGGCGGAACAGGCCCCGAGTCGCCGCCTCAATCATACCGAGCACGGAATCGAACATCTCCGCGCCCGCGTAGTAGGGGTCGGGCACGTCATGGGTCGTGGCGTTCGGGTCGAAGGCGAGCAGCAGGGTGACCTTCCCCTCCTCGTCCTCGTCGTGCGCCCATTCCCGCAGGATGCGCTCGTGCGTGCGATCGAGGGCCACGACGAGGTCGTTGTCCGCGAAGGCCGCGGCGGTGAACTGGCGGGCGCGGTGCTGGGAGCCGTCGTAACCGCGACGGGCCAGGGAATCGATCGTGCGGTGGTCGGCGCGCTCGCCGAGATGCCAGTCGCCTGTTCCGGCGCTGCGCGAGACGATGCGCGGGCCGAGTCCCTGCCGCTCGGCGAGGTCGCGGAAGACGACCTCGGCCATGGGAGAGCGGCAGATGTTCCCCGTGCAGACGAAGATCACGCGGAAGGGATCCGGGGATGTCACACCTACATTCTGCCCGGCCGCGGGCCTCCTGCACAGCGCGCACCGCCTCGCGCGATCCTCTGCACACCCTGACCGGGCATCCATCTCTCCACCGTTCGCGGCGATCGGGCAGAGCGAGAAGCCCGTGATCCCGGAAGCTGGGGCCATGTACTCGTTCGTCAACATCCTCGATGTCGGCTCCGCGCACCTCGGCGACCTGCTTCTCGCCTCCCAGGAGATCGGAGAGGCGATCTCCACGCTCGAAGAATCCGGGGCGACTCTGGTCGCGCTCACCGATCGCTCCGACTGGCAGTCCGAGGGGTTCCGCGCGCTGAACGCGTTGCTCGAACGGCTGCGCGACGACACCGGAGTCGAGATCGGACACCTCTCGGTGCGGAGATGGGAACTCGGCGGGGCGGCATGAGCGGCGGAATGAGGGCGGCGGAATGAGCATGGTCGCAGGCAGGGAACCGTCGGCGGATGGCGGGGGATTGAGCATCGATCACGGCGGGGCGATCGCCGTCGACACCGAGCAGCTGCGCGATCTCGGGGCACGGATGCGATCGGTGGCGTCGGAGTACGAACACGCACGCGCCGCGGTCCGCCGGGCACACGCGCTCATCTCCTCGGCGCCGGAGACCGGTTCGGGAGTCGATGTCGGTGCACTGCAACGGAGTGTCGAGCGGATCGATGAACTGTGCGTCGAGATCGAGAACGCCTGCACGGGAACCCTGGTGATGGCTGACGCGTTCGAGGTGGTCGAGCTGCGCGCGCAGGCGGAGGCGCTCGCCCTCACCGATGCCGCGGCGGCGAGCGCCGTGCAGGCGCGCGCCGACCGGCTCGTCGCCGATGACGAACGGATCGGGACCATGGCCGAGTGGCTGGTGGCCGGCTGGAAGGAGCGGCGATTCGAGGGACTGGGCGAGCAGTACGACCTGGCGGGGGCGCTCCCGCCACTGTTCCTCGCCGGGGCGATGGTGGGCGTCGCATCCGGGCTCGGCACGGCCCGGCCGGGGATGACGCTGGCGGGGAAGGCCGATCCCGTGCAGGTGATGCCCGTGAAGACGTCGGCTCCGAATGCGCCTGCCGGCCTCGCTGCGGCATTCCGTCGCATACCGGGAGCGGCCTCGCAGGTCGCGGTCGAGAAATACACGATGGTCGGTGGGGCGACCCGGTATGTGGCCTACGTCGCCGGGACTCAGGAGTCCCTGCCGTGGCGGTCGGGGAAGTCCGAGCCGTGGGACATGAAGTCGAACATCGAGCTCTATCAGGGCCGCGCATCGGCGTCGTATCAGGCCACGGTCGACGCGTTGGGCGCGGCGGGGGCGAAGCCGGGCGACCAGGTCGACGTGGTCGCGCATTCGCAGGGCGGGATGATCGCCGCCCGTCTCGCGATGGAGAGCGACTTCGAGGTGTCGATGCAGCTGACCGCGGGGAGCCCGACCGAACCGACGCTCGGAGAGGATCAGACCCTGATCCAGCTCCGCCACACCGACGACGTCGTCTCGGCGCTCGCCGCCGGGGGCTCCGCGGCGGGCACGGGATCCCCCGACAGCTTCACGGCGTCTCGCGAAGGGGACCCGCACGACGGATTCCAGGATCTGCAGTTGCAGACCCACCATCTCGAGACCTACATCGAGACGGCGGAGATGGTGGATGCCTCGGACGATCCCCGCGCCGAGGCTCTCGACGACTACTGGGACGAGCTCGGCCAGGCGGTCGAGGTCGAGCGGAGCGAGTACCACGCCGAGCGAAAGGGGGGATGACCGACTTCGAGATCAGTCGGCTGCTTTTCGATCCGCGGGAGGAGCGCGCTTTCTCAGTCGCGGCGGCTCTTGCTCTGCGGGCGCAGGATGAAGCCGAAGATGCCGTTGATGATCGAGATGATGAGCGCGGCCACCACGCCCCACCAGAAGTCGCCGACCGTCAGGCCCCAGCCGAAGCCACTCGTGATCCAGGCCGTCAGCCACAGCAGGAAGCCGTTGATCAGGAAGCCGATCAGACCGAACGTGATGATGTAGAGCGGGAACGCGACGATCTTCACCACGGTGCCGATGATCGTGTTCACGAGGGCGAAGATCGCGGCCACCGCGAGCAGGGTCAGCACCAGCTGCAGCGTCTCGCCGGGCGGGAAAGCGGTGATCACGACCTGCAGGGCGGGGATGAGCGTGACGACCCAGAGGGCGAAGGCGTTGACGACGACGCGGATGATGAAGCGCATAGTCCGACCAGTGTCCCACGGACGCCCGCGAGATGTCAGCGCGCCGTGTCTTCCCGGATATGGGCGGCAATGACCTGCGCGATCTGCTTCAAGTCCAACCGACTCTGTGCGACGTCGAGGACGAAGTCGAATGCCTCGTCGTTCGTGAACGTCGGCTCGTAGCCGTTGAGTCGGATGAAGATGAAGGTGAGGTAGAGCGAGATGCGCTTGTTGCCATCGAACAGCGCCTGGTTCTGAGCTACCGAACTGATCAGCGCAGCGGCCTTCTCTTCGAACGTCGGGTACGCGTCGGTGCCGAACATCCCTGCGGATGGTCGAGCGAGCGCGGAGAAGAGCAGTCCTTCGTCGCGGACGTGCAGGCCGAGCTTCGCGATCAGGGCGAGGGCCTGTTCCGGCTCGACGTACTCGATCGCCATCGCTCAGGCGTCTTCGAGGCGCTTGAGCGTGTCGGCGTAGCGCTCGGTGATCTCGTCCGCGATGGAGAGCACGCGATCCGTCTTCGACTCGCTGTTCACGAACCGCGTCGCCGCCTCGATGATCACCGCGTGCTTCGAGATGTGCCGGGCACGTGCGATCGCCTCGAGCTGCGCATCGAGTTCCTCCGGAAGTCGCAGCGTCATCGCCATACCAGAATGGTACCACCGCGATTCGGTCGTCGACAGGGGAGAAGCCGCCGGGGAAGAGCCTGCTGCCCTCGTAGACTCGACCTCGTGACCGAGCCGATCCTGCCCCGCATCCGTCCCGCCATCGCCGCACTCGCGCCGTATCGCCAGGGCAAGCAGGCAGGGCCCGATGCGTTCAAGCTGTCGAGCAACGAGAACCCCTTCGATCCGCTGCCCTCGGTGCTCGAAGCCCTGCAGAGCACGACGCCGATCAACCGCTACCCGGATGCCACCGCCGGCCGCCTGCGCGCGCGTCTCGGAGCCCGTTACGGGGTCGAGCCCGACCAGGTGCACGTCGCTTCCGGCAGCGTGTCGATCCTGCACCAGCTGATCCTCGCGACCGCATCGGTCGGCGATGAGGTCATCTACGCCTGGCGTTCCTTCGAGGCCTACCCGAGCCTGCCGCTCGTGGCGGGCTCGACCGGGGTGCAGGTTCCGCTCACCGCCGACTCCCGCCACGACCTCGACGCGATGGCGGACGCCGTGACCGACCGCACCCGTGCGATCATCCTGTGCACGCCCAACAACCCGACCGGTCCGATCATCACGTCGGCCGAGTTCACCGCCTTCGTCGAGCGCGTCCCGAACGATGTCCTGATCATCCTCGACGAGGCGTACGCCGAGTTCGTCACGGCGCCCGACGCGGTCGACGGTCTCGCCGAGCGCGTGTTCGAGCAGCACCCGAACGTCGTGGTGCTGCGCACCTTCTCGAAGGCCTACGGCCTCGCCGGCCTCCGCGTCGGCTACGCGATCGGCCACGAGAAGGTGCTCGACGCCGCGCGCACCACCGGCATCCCCCTCTCGGTCACGTCCGCCGCCGAGAACGCCGCGATCGCGAGCCTCGACGCCGAGCCCGAGCTGCTGGAGCGTGTCGCCGTGATCGTCGAGCGACGCGCCCGCCTGGTCGAGGGCCTCCGCGCACAGGGCTGGGACGTCCCCGACTCCCAGTCCAACTTCGTCTGGCTGCCCGCGGGAGGCCGCACCGACGAGGTCGCTGCGGCCTTCGTCGAGAACGACCTCATCGTCCGGCCGTTCTCGGGCGACGGCATCCGCATCTCGGTGGGCGAGGAGGGCTCCATCGCCCGCGTGCTCGAGGTGGCCGCTTCGGTCCGCTGAGCCGTCGCCGCACCGGCCGGGGGCGGTTTTCCGCGGTTTTCTCCGGGTTCCGGGCAGTTACAAGGGCGTCCTAGGTATGCGTGACGACGCATGCGGGCGCGGGTAGCGTGAGAGCGTGACCACCTCCGAGACACCCCTTGTGAGCGTTCTGGACGAGACCGGACGGTACGCCCCGTCGGCCGCCGCAGAACGGTACCTTCCCCTGATCGAAGCGATCGGCGACGCCGAACTCGAGCAGTTCTACCGGGACATGGTCGTCATCCGCGCGATCGACACCCAGGCGACGAACCTGCAGAGGCAGGGGCAGCTCGCGCTGTGGCCGCCGAGCCGGGGGCAGGAGGCGGCGCAGGTCGGCTCCGGTCGTGCGGCCCGTGCGCAGGACACGATCTTCCCTTCGTACCGCGAGCACGCGGTGACCCGCATCCGCGGCGTCGACCCGGTCGACATCATCAAGCTGATGCGTGGTGTCTCGCACGGCGGGTGGGACCCCACCGACCCCAAGAACGGCAACACCCGGCTGTACACCCTCGTGCTCGGGTCGCAGGTGCTGCACGCGGCCGGCTACGGGATGGGTCTCGCGTTCGACGGCCGCACCGGTACAGGCGACCCGGACCGCGACGAAGCGGTCATCGTCTACTACGGCGACGGTGCGTCCAGCCAGGGAGACGTGCACGAGGCGATGGTCTTCGCCGCGAGCTACCAGGCGCCGACCGTCTTCTTCCTCCAGAACAACCACTGGGCGATCTCCGTGCCCGTCTCCACGCAGTCGCGTGTGCCGCTGGTGCAGCGCAGCGCGGGCTACGGCATCCCGAGCGTCCGGGTCGACGGCAACGACGTGCTCGCCAGCTATGCGGTCTCGCGCACGGCTCTCGACGAGGCCCGTGCCGGCAAAGGTCCGCAGGCGATCGAGGCCGTCACCTACCGGCTCGGCGCGCACACCACCAGCGACGACCCGACGAAGTACCGCGGCAGCGACGAGGAGCAGTACTGGGCCGGTCGCGACCCCATCGTCCGGATGCGCGCGTTCCTCGAAGGACGCGGTGCCTCGGCGCAGCTCTTCGCCGACGTCGAGGCCGAGGCGGCGGACGCCGCGGAGGATCTGCGCGCCCGCACGGTCGAGCTGGGGCCGCCCAGCCCGGACAAGATGTTCGACCACGTGTACAGCGAGCCGCATCCGCTGATCGACCAGCAGAAGGCCTGGCGCGCGCAGTACGAGGCGTCGTTCGAAGGAGGAGCCCGGTGACCCTCGAGACGATGCCGCTCAGCAAGGCGCTGAACGCGGGTATGCGCAAGGCGATGGAGAACGACCCGAAGGTCCTGCTCATGGGCGAGGACATCGGCAAGCTCGGCGGCGTCTTCCGTGTGACGGAGCACCTGCAGCGCGACTTCGGCGACCGCCGGGTGCTGGACACCCCGCTGGCCGAGTCGGGCATCGTCGGGACCGCGATCGGCATGGCGATGGTCGGTTTCCGTCCGGTCATCGAGATCCAGTTCGACGGCTTCGTGTTCCCCGCGTTCGACCAGATCACCACCCAGCTCGCGAAGCTCACCAACCGGCACGAGGGCGCCATCAGCATGCCGATCGTGATCCGGATTCCCTACGGCGGGCACATCGGCGCGGTCGAACACCACCAGGAGAGCCCTGAGGCGTACTTCGCGCACACCCCGGGCCTGCGCGTGGTCTCGCCGTCGACGCCGAACGACGCGTACTGGATGATCCAGGAGGCGATCGCCTCGAACGACCCGGTGATCTTCATGGAGCCGAAGAGCCGCTACTGGCAGAAGGGCGAGGTCGAGCTCGACGCCTCCGCCGTTCCGCTGCACTCCTCGCGGGTCGTGCGCACGGGCAGTGACGTGACCCTCGTCGGACACGGCGCGATGGTCACCACGCTCCTGCAGGCCGCGGCGCTCGCCGAAGCCGAGGGCACGAGCTGCGAGGTCGTCGACGTGCGCTCGCTGTCGCCGGTCGACTACGAGCCCATCCTCGACTCGGTGCGCAAGACCGGGCGCATGGTCTACGCGCAGGAGGCCCAGGGGTTCGGAAGCATCGGCGGTGAGATCGCGGCGACCGTCACGGAGCGGGCGTTCTACGCACTCGAGGCTCCGGTGCTGCGCGTCTCCGGCTACGACACCCCGTTCCCGCCCGCGAAGCTCGAAGGCGCGTACCTCCCGGATGCCGACCGCATCCTCGAGGCCGTCGATCGCTCACTCGCCTACTGACATCCCCGCTCGGCCGAAAGGACTCGTCATGAGCACGCAGAATTTCACCCTCCCCGACGTCGGGGAAGGCCTGACCGAGGCCGAGATCGTGGCCTGGAAGGTCGCCCCCGGCGACACGGTCGCGATCAACGACGTGCTCTGCGAGATCGAGACGGCCAAGTCGCTCGTCGAGCTGCCGTCGCCGCACGCGGGTGTGGTGGGCGAGCTGCTGGTCGAGGAGGGAACGACGGTCGAGGTCGGCACGCCCATCATCACCTTCGTGACCGAGCCTGCGGCGGGTGCAACGGCCGCTCCCGTTGCCGTGGCTCCCGCCGCAGAAGAGGGCGGCGGATCGGTGCTGGTCGGCTACGGCACGGGAGGCGGCGCCACTTCGCGTCGCAAGCGCCCCGCCGAGCGTCCGGTGCGCTCGTCGGTGGGCGTGATCGCGAAGCCGCCGATCCGCAAGCTCGCGCGCGACCTCGGCGTCGACCTCACCACGGTCGCCGCGACCGGCGCCGACGGCGAGGTCACCCGGGACGACGTCATGAAGCACGCGTCGCAGGCGAGCGTCTTCCGCAACATCGAGACTCCCGAGTGGGGAGCCGTGCGCGAGGAGACCGTGCCCGCACCGCAGGCTGCACCGGCAGGGCTCGCACGTGGACTCACTCCGACCCAGCCTTCGGCCGCCGGCGACGACCGCACCGAGTCGATCCCGGTCAAGGGTGTGCGCAAGGCCACGTCTTCGGCGATGGTGCAGAGCGCGTACTCGGCCCCGCATGTGACGGTGTGGAAGGAGATCGACGCCAGCCGCACGATGGAGCTCGTGAAGCGTCTGAAGGCCTCGCCCGATTACGCCGATATCCGCGTCTCGCCGCTGCTGATCATGGCTCGCGCCGTGATCTGGGCCGCCCGTCGCACGCCGATGGTGAACGCGGCCTGGATCGAGACCGAAGCCGGTGCGGAGATCGCCGTGCGCCACTACGTGAACCTCGGGATCGCCGCCGCCACCCCGCGCGGCCTGCTGGTGCCGAACATCAAGGACGCGCAGGATCTCGGCATGAAGGACCTGGCGCGGGCGCTGAACCGTCTGACGCTCACGGCGCGCGAGGGCAAGACTCCGCCGGCCGATCAGCAGGGCGGCACGATCACGATCACGAACATCGGTGTGTTCGGGATGGATGCCGGGACGCCGATCATCAACCCCGGCGAGGCGGGCATCGTGGCGATGGGCACCATCAGTCAGAAACCGTGGGTCGTCGACGGCGAGGTGCGTCCTCGTTGGGTGACCACGGTCGCAGGCTCCTTCGACCACCGCGTGATCGACGGCGACGGCATGAGCCGCTTCATCGCCGACGTCGCCTCCGTGCTCGAGGAGCCCGCGCTGCTCGTGGACTGACGGAATACAGTCTCTCGGCGGTGCGTTGCCGATCCTAATGCCGGATTCCGATCTCGTCGGACTCGTCCACACGCCACAGATCGGAGCAATGCATGAATTCTGAGAACACGGCGGATGGGGTCCCTGCGACGCGTCTCGCCGACGTGGTGGAAATCCTCCACGGACGGGCGGTATCGGATCCGTACCGGTGGCTCGAAGAGCCTGACTCCGCTGAAACCGCGGCATGGGTGCGTAGCCAGAACGACTTCACGGAGTCTCAGTTGTCAGCACTCCCCGAGCGCCAATGGTTCCAGCGCGTGCTCTCCGATGTTCTTTCGGCTCCCCGGTCCGGCGCGCCACGGAAGGCGGGCGGTCGATATCTCGTCTCCCGGAACGACGGCGCCCAGAACCAAGATGTGTGGTGGCAGGGAGCGACGCTGCATGAGCTTGCCACGGGAGGGGGGAGCGTTCTCCTCGACCCCAACCGATGGTCCGACGACGGTACGACCGCAGTCCTCGACGTCGAGGTGAGCAAGGACGGACGGACCCTGGCTGCCGTCGTCAGCGAAGGAGGAAGCGACTGGAGTGAGTATCGCCTGTTCGACGTCGAGACGGGGGACCCGGTCGCCGACGATGCGATCCAGTCGAAGGGCATGCCGCCAGCCTGGCTTCCCGACAGCGCTTCGTACGTCTATGCGGCGCCCGTGCGGGACGCGACGATGACCGGAACCGAGACCGGTGCGACCGGGCGCTGGAGATTGCTCCACCACCGCGTGGGAACTCCGGAGTCGTCCGACCGCGTGCTCCTGGACCACCCCGAAGAACCTGGGGCTCTCTACCTCTACTCCGTCTCGCACGATGGTCGTTGGCTCGTCGTCGACCTTCGAATCGGCACTGCGCTGTCGAATCGACTCTGGGTCTTCCCCCTCGAGACGCAGGAGGACCGAACGTCCGTGGGTGAACCTCTGCGCGTGATCGACGAGGACGAGGCGGCATTCGACTTCGTACGAATGGTCGGAGAACGGCTGCTGTGTCGGACGGATCTGCATGCGGAGCGCGGGCGGATCGTCAGTATCGACCTCGCCTCCTTCCGCCAGACGGGGGTGGCCGACGTCACCGAGGTGATTCCCGCGGGCGAAGGCACCCTGACGTTCGCTTTGGCAGCAGGTGACGAACTGCTGTTGGTGCGGCTGTCGAACGCGGTTCCCCGGATCGAGAGGTACAGCCTCGCGGGCGAACGGCGGGGTGTGGTCGATGCTCCGGCCGGAGAGCCGATCGAGGGCCGATGGTGGGCGTCGCCGGACGATGAGGAGTACTTCGTCGCCTGGACGACCCCGACCCGCCCGTCGTTCGCCCTTCGAGCCACCACAGGGACGAATCGTCTCGAGCCGATCCCCGGCCTCTCCGTGAGCAGCGGAGCGGACGGCGCGGAGGATGCCGATATCACGCAGGCATGGGCGACGAGCAAGGACGGCACCAGGGTTCCGTACTTCGTCGTGCGCCCGGCGGGGCAGGAGGATGTCGGCCCTCGACCGACGATGCTCTGGGGATACGGCGGCTTCGGGGTCGTCATCGGCACCGATTACTACCCCGCGCTTGCCGGGTGGCTGGCTGCCGGGGGTACCGTCGCCATCGCGAACCTGCGCGGGGGAGGGGAGTTCGGTCGCGAGTGGTACGACGGAGGGCGGCGTGCGCACAAACAGAACGTGTTCGACGACTACATCGCCGTCGGTGAGCATCTGCTCGCGACGGGAGTGACCGGACCCGATCAGCTGGTCCTTCATGGGGCGAGCAACGGCGGCCTTCTGGTCGGGGCGGTCATCACCCAGCGCCCGGATCTCGCTGCCGTCGCGCTCCCCAACGTCGGTGTCATGGACCTGCTTCGGTTCCACCTCTTCACGTTTGGCGCCGCATGGATCTCGGACTACGGCGACCCGGACGAACTCGAGGACTTCGAGATCGCGATCGCCTACTCGCCAGTGCACAACGTGAAGCCGGCCGCCTATCCGGCGACGATGGTGACGACGGGTGACCACGACGACCGGGTCGTTCCCCTGCACAGTTACAAGTTCGCCGCAGCCCTGCAACGGGCCCAGCGCGGCGAAGCACCGATTCTGGCCAGGATCGAGACGAACAGCGGACACGGCGCAGGCAAGGGTCGAACCAAACTCATCGCCGAGCTGGCCGACATGCTCGCTTTCGCGGCACGCCACAGCGGATTGGACGTGCTCGGGCGCGACAAGGCTTCGGGAGCATCGGCCTGACCTCATGGACGAGCGTGGTGGCGGAGCGTCGCCGGATCCCGCGTCAGGCGCTCGCGCGGAGGCGCTCCTCCGCCAACCGTGGCACCGCGTGCTCCCTCGCCGCCTTCCGGGCGGTCGCCACGGCTCCCCGTGACACGACTTCGGCCCCGAGCGTCGACGCGAGGATCTCCGGCGCCGGCAGGTGCAGCTCTTCGGGGAGGATGCGACGGGCTGCGGTCAGCACGGGCTCGATGCTCTCGGCGACCGCTCCGCACACGATGACGCGCGCCGGGTCGTACATGCTGCCGAGCACGCCGACGATGCGGGCGACGGTGGCCCCGACGCGCGAGGTGACCAGCGCGGCGTCCGGATCGCCTGAGGCCGCGAGGGTCAGCACCAGACGGGGGTCGATGCGGTCGGCCTCGACGAGCCGGCCGACGGTGCTGTCGCCGGCGATCTCCCCGGAATCCACAGCTGCACGCACCTGATCCTGCACGGCGTAGCGGAGCCCGAACGCCGAACCCACACCCACGATGTGGTCGAAGACGACGCCCTCGCCGACACCGCCGTGCGCACCGTGCAGCACATGGCCGTCGACCACCACGCCGCCGCCGAACCGTTCGCTCGCGAGCAGCGCCACGTAGTCGCGGCATCCGATCGCCGCGCCCTCAGCGCCCTCGGCGATGGCGGCGAGTTGCGCGTCGTTCTTGATCTGCACGACCGGGGCCCAGTCGCTCAGTGCCTCGGCGAGTCCAGGGTTGGTCCGTTCCCAGAAGCCGTCCGGGTGAGGTGGGGAGATGCCGTCGCGGTTCACGGGCGCCGCGACGCCGACGCACAGCGCGAGCACCTGGTCGCGCGTCACCTCGGCCTCGGCGAGCGCATCGTCCAGGCGCTCCAGTATCGCCGTGCGCCGCTCGGGCGCCGTCTGCCCCGGCTCGAACTCCACGCGGTGATGCACGAGGGTCCGATCGAGGGGGTCGGCCACGGTCACGGCGAGGTGGGTGTCTCCCGCGTCGACACCGATCACGACCCCGAGATCGGGGGCGAGGACGAAGCGACGCGAGGGGCGGCCGGAGCGGTAGGTGCCCGCGGCGCGGGCGTTCGGCAGCTCGCGCAGCACCTCGGCCCCGACCAGCGTGTCGATGGCGTCGATCGCGGTGGAACGGGTCAGGGAGGTGCCGGCCATCGCCTCGGTCGCGGTGAACTCGCCGGCGGTCCAGGCGAAGTCGAGGACGGCACCGACGCTCGCGCGTCCGGTTCCCAGGTCTGCGGAGACTTCTGTCATGGCCCTTGACCTCCCTGTCCTCCAATGAGAGAGTACCGTTCGATAGAGTAAATTCGCTCACTAGATTTAGTGCAGGAATTTATATGACGGAAGGACGACGGTGTCTGAGAGACGAACACGCGCGGTGCGAGCGGCGGCCGCGGCCCTGGGGGTCACCCTGGTCGGCACAGCCCTCGCGGGTTGCGCCGCCGACACGGGAGCGGAGACCATCCGCTTCACCTTCAGCAAGCGCGAGGCGATCGAGTTCATGACCGCCCTCGTCGCCGAGTACAACTCCTCGCAGAGCGACGTGAAGGTCGAGATCGACACCTCGGGCGTCGATGTCGTCTCGGCGAGTTTCGTGCGGGGCAACCCGCCCGACATCATGCTCGCCAACTACAACTACGAGATCGCCCGGTTCGTGCAGCGCTGCGCGCTCACCGATCTCGCAGGCACCGACGCCGCCGCGGGCATCCGCGACGACCTGCAGCCGCTGATGGACCAGTACGGGTCCTGTGAGGGCCGCACCAGCGCCCTCCCGTACTCGGTGATGGCCGCGTCCGTCATCTACAACAAGGAGATCTTCCAGGCGCAGGGCCTCGAGGTCCCGCAGACCTGGGACGAGCTGCTCGCGGTGTGCGACCAGCTCGAGGCCGCCGGCATCGATCCGTTCTACGGCACGTTCAAGGACGACTGGACCGTGGGCCAGGGGTGGTACGACTACACCGCGGGCGGCTCGGTGGACGTGATCGATTTCTTCGATGCCCTCGCCGATGAGGGCGCGGACGTCGGTCCCGACTCCGCGGTCTCGTTCTCGAAGGACTTCGCCGAGCCGATGGACAAGATGATGCAGCTCGCGAACGACTACACCAACGCGGATGCGCCGAGCCGCGGCTACGGCGACGGCAACCTCGCTTTCGGCAAGGGCGAGGCCGCGATGTACCTGCAGGGCCCGTGGGCCTTCAGCGAGATCGCGAAGACCGCACCCGACCTGCAGCTGGGCACCTTCCCGCTGCCGATGACCGACGACCCGGCCGACCTCGGCGTGCGCGTCAACATGGACCTGGCCGCGATGATCCCCGAGGGTTCTCGCCATCAGGAGGCCGCCCGCGACTTCCTCGAGTTCCTCTACGAGCCGCAGAACATCGAGGAGTACAACGCCTCGCAGCTCGGCTTCACCCCGACGAAGGGTGCTCCCGCCCCCGACGACCCCCGCATCGAGGGGATGGTCGAGTACTACGACAACGGGCAGATCTACCAGGGTCCGTCGGTGCTCGTGCCCAAGACGCTTCCGATCATGAACTACGCGCAGGCGATGGTGCTCGGCGCCTCTCCGACCTCCATCCTGCGCACGATGGACGCGGACTGGGCCCGCATCGCCTTCCGCGCGCCGATCCCGTCGACGAAGGACGCCGCGTCCGCTTCCGGCGCCCCATCCGCTTCCGGCGAGACAGAGGAGTCCGCGCCATGAGCACCACCACCCCCACCACGCCCACCACGCCCGGTGACAGCACGACCCTCATCGTCACCGGCGGCGACCGGAAGCTCCGGCGGCACACGCGTCGCGTCGAGCCGATCTACTACCTGTTCCTGCTGCCGACGCTGGTGCTCTTCACGCTCGCGATCACGGTTCCGGGAGTCATCGGCATCTTCTTCAGCTTCACCGACTCGATCGGCATCGGGGAGTGGAGCTTCAACGGACTGACGAACTACATCGCGCTGTTCAGCGATCCGTCGATCCTGCAGAGCTACCTGTTCACCTTCGGGTTCTCGATCGCTACGGTGATCGTCGTCAACGTGGTCGCGTTCCTGCTGGCGGTCGGGCTCACCTCGCGCATCCGCTTCAAGACGGGCCTGCGCACGATCTTCGTGATCCCGATGGTGATCTCGGGCATCATCATCGCCTACGTCTTCAACTTCCTGTTCTCGAACTCGATCCCCGCGGCTGGCGCGGCGGCCGGCATCCCGTGGCTCGAGACGAGCCTGCTCGCCAACCCCGACCTCGCCTGGATCGCCATCGTCATCGTCACCGCCTGGCAGGCCGTGCCCGGCACCCTGCTGATCTACATCGCCGGCCTTCTCTCGGTTCCCGGCGAGGTGTACGAGGCGGCGAGCATCGATGGCGCCAGCAAGGCGCAGCAGCTCACCCGCATCACGCTCCCGCTCGTCGCGGGCTATGTGGTGATCAACGTGATCCTCGGATTCAAGGGGTTCCTGAACGCCTACGACATCATCGTCGGCCTCACCAACGGAGGCCCCGGAACCTCCACCCGCAGCGTCGCGATGACGATCATCGCGGGCTTCAACGGCGGCGACTACGCCTATCAGATGGCCAACGCGACCATCTTCTTCATCGTCGCCGTGCTCATCTCCCTCCTCCAGCTGTCGCTGACGCGCGGAAGGAACGCACTCTGATGTCGACGCAGACACTCACCACTGTCCCCACCTCGGGCAAGAAGCCGCGCGTGCGCATGGAGCGCGTCAACTGGTCGGGCACGATCATCCTGATCCTGTGCGCCGTGACCGTGCTCCTGCCGCTGTACGTGACCATCTCGATGGCGCTCAAGACCACGGGTCAGGCGGTCGACGGCAATGCCTTCTCGCTGCCGGCCCCGTTCAGCGTCGACGGTTTCGTCGAGGCATGGACGCTGACGAAGTTCCCCGTCGGTGCGGGCATCTCGCTGCTGGTCACCGCCGGCACCGTGATCGCGACGATCGTGCTGGCGGCCTTCGCCTCCTACGCCATCGTGCGCAACTGGGACCGTCGGCTGTTCCGCTACTCGTTCTTCTACCTGCTCGCGGCGATGTTCATCCCGTTCCCGGTCGTGGCCCTGCCGCAGATCCAGCTCACCGGACGCGTCGGGCTCGACAACCCGTTCGGCGTGATCATCCTCGCGACCATGTTCCAGCTGAGCTTCAGCGTGCTGCTGTTCACCGCGTTCCTGCGCTCGATACCGATCGAGCTCGAGGAGAGCGCGCGCATCGACGGAGCCACGACCTGGCAGACGTTCTGGAAGCTCATCTTCCCGCTGCTCGCCCCGATGAGTGCGACGGTCGGCATCTTCGCCTTCCTCTACGCCTGGAACGACTTCATGATGCCGTCGCTCATCATCGCCGATCCGGCGCTGCAGACGCTGCCGGTGCGGCAGAACCTGTTCCAGAACCAGTTCAGCAACAACTACAACGTCGCCTTCGCCTCGTACCTCATGGCGATGGCGCCCGCGATCGTGGCCTACCTGTTCACGCAGCGGTGGGTCATGGAGGGCGTCACCCAGGGCGCCGTCAAGGGCTGACCGCCGCACCGCTCGAACCGCTCGAACCGCTCGAAGCCACCGAACCACCGGAAACACAGAAGGAGTCCTCCCCTCATGACCGACGCGCTTCTCGCCGAGACCCGCACCGCCGAAGACGCCGCGTGGTGGCGTCAGGCCGCCGTCTACCAGATCTACCCGCGCAGCTTCGCCGACGCGAACGGCGACGGCATCGGTGACATCCCCGGCATCGTCTCCCGGGCCGACTACCTGCAGGGCCTCGGCGTCGATGCGGTCTGGCTCAGCCCGTTCTATCCGTCCGCGCTCGCCGACGGCGGATACGACGTCGCCGACTACCGTGACGTCGACCCGCGGCTGGGCACCCTCGCGGACTTCGACGACATGGTCGAGGCGCTGCACTCCCGCGGCATCCGCGTGATCGTCGACATCGTCCCGAACCACTCGTCCGACCAGCACGAGTGGTTCCAGGAGGCGCTCGCTGCGGGGCGCGGCTCGGCGGCGCGCGACCGCTACATCTTCCGCGAGGGCACCGGACCCGACGGCTCCGAGCCGCCGACCGACTGGGACTCGGTGTTCGGCGGCAGTGCCTGGGAGCGCGTGGAAGACGGGCAGTGGTATCTGCACAACTTCGCCGTGGAGCAGCCCGACCTGAACTGGGACCACCCCGAGGTGCGCGCCGACTTCCTGAAGACGCTGCGCTTCTGGTCGGACCGCGGTGTCGACGGATTCCGCATCGACGTCGCCCACATGCTCACGAAGGACCTCAGCGAACCGCTGCCCTCGCGTGCCGAGCTCGACGCGATGGACCGCACCTCGGGCACGCACCCGATGGTCGACCGTGAAGACGTGCACGAGATCTACGCCGAGTGGCGTGCGGTGTTCGACGAGTACGACCCGCCGCGCACCGCCGTCGCCGAGGCCTGGGTGGAGACGCCGGAGCGCCGGGCGAAGTACGCGTCGGCCGAGGGGCTCGGGCAGGCGTTCAACTTCGATCTGCTGGTCGCCGACTTCGACGCCGCGCAGTTCCGCAGCATCATCGCCGACAACCTGCAGCAGGCGGCGGCGACCGGATCGTCGACCACCTGGGTGCTGTCGAACCATGACGTCACCCGCCATGCCACCCGCTACGGGCTCCCGGCACTGAACGGCCGTCCGGTCAAGCAGGGCACCGAGTGGGTGAAGGCCGGTGGTCCGGCGGACGCACTCGACCGTGAGGGCGGGCTCCGCCGGGCGCACGCGGCCACCCTGCTGCTGCTCGGCCTGCCTGGCAGCACCTATCTCTATCAGGGGGAGGAGCTCGGTCTCCACGAGGTCGCGCAGATCACGCCGGAGCAGCGTCAGGACCCGGGCTTCTTCCGTGGCGCCGAGTTCGACGGCCTCGGTCGGGACGGATGCCGCGTGCCGCTGCCGTGGACCGCTGCGGGATCCTCGTACGGATTCGGGGCCGCAGGCGCGCACCTTCCGCAGCCGGAGTGGTTCGCGCAGTATGCGGTCGACGTCGAGGCGGCGGACCCGTCGTCGACGCTCTCGCTGTACCGGGAGGCCCTGCGCCTGCGGCACCTGCTGCAGACCGGCGAGACCCTGGAGTGGATCGAGACCGGCCGCGACGATGTGCTGCGCTTCGCCCGCCCGAACGGCTGGCAGGTGGTGTCGAACTTCAGCGCCGCGCCCGTCGAGCTCGGTGCGGATGCCGCCGACGTCGTACTCGCGAGTGCTCCGCTCGAGGGCTCGACCCTTCCCGGCGAGGCCACGGTCTGGATCGCGCCGGCCGAGCTGCGCGCCTGAGCTCCCGCAGCTGCGAAAACAGAGACGATTCGCGTCGCGCGCGGGGTGTTGATCACCGACACCCCGCGTGAACGTCGAATCGTCTCCGTTTTGGCAGGCGGCAGGCGGCAGGCGGCAGGCGGCAGGCGGCAGGTGGCGCAGGAAGGATTTGATAATGGTTCTCATTAGCGTTTAGAGTGAAGGCATGAAGAAGCCCGTCGTCGCCCTCGCCCTCGCATCCGTCGCCGCTCTCACGCTGGCCGGATGCTCCACCCCCTCGGCGGGGGAGGGCGACGACGGCACCATCACGGTCGTCGCGAGCACCAACGTCTACGGCGACATCGCCGCGACGATCGGCGGCGATCGCGTCGACGTGCAGTCGATCATCACCTCCGCCTCGCAGGACCCGCACTCCTACGAGGCGAGCGCCCGCGACCGGCTCACGGTGCAGAAGGCCGACCTCGTGATCGAGAACGGCGGCGGCTACGACGCCTTCATCGACACGCTGCTGCAGGACGCGAAGGACCCGCATGTGGTCACAGCCGTTGAGTACTCGCACGACTTCCCCGGGAACGAGGGTCACGACGAGGCGGGCCACGACCACGCCGACGAGTCGGCGAGCGCTGCCCCCGAGGAGAGCGACGCGCCCGAGGACGAGGCGCACGATCACGCCGACGACGAGGCCGGGCACGAGGGCCATGACCACATCGAGGGCTTCAACGAGCACGTCTGGTTCGACCCGCACACCATGATCCACGTCGTCGAGGCCATCGCCGACGAGCTGACCGAGCTCGATCCCGACGGTGCGAAGGAGTTCGCCGCGAACGCGGCCACCCTCACCGCCGACCTCGAAGGCTTCGAGACCGAGCTGGCGACTCTCAAGACGGAGGCGCCCGACGTCGACGTCTTCATCACCGAGCCGCTGCCCGGCTACCTCGCCGCAGCCGCCGGATTCACCGATGTCACTCCCGACGGCTTCGCCGAGTCGGTCGAAGAAGGCACCGACGTCGCCCCGGCCGTGCTGCTGCAGGCGCTCGACGTGATCGGCAGCGGTCAGGTGACGGCACTGCTGACCAACGCGCAGACCGGCGGGTCCGAGACCCAGCGCGTCGAAACCGCGGCGAAGGACGCCGGCATCCCCGTCGTCGCCTTCACGGAGCTGCTCGAGGACGGATCGTCGTACTCTGAGTGGATGAGTGACGCGATCCAGAGCCTCGCCGCCGCCGTCAAGTCGTGAGCGGCGCCGCACAGCGCGGGAATCCGGTCCTCGAGATCTCCGACGCGTCGCTGCAGCGCGGTGATCGCGAACTCTGGTCGGGCCTCGACCTCACGGTCGAGCCGGGGGAGTTCATCGCGGTGCTCGGCCCCTCCGGGTCGGGCAAGACCACCCTGCTGCGGAGCATCCTGGGCCTGCAACCGCTGTCTTCGGGCACGATCCGCGTCGCGGGTGAGCCCGTGCACCGCGGTAACTCCCGTATCGGGTACATCCCGCAGCAGCGCTCGCTCGCCCCCGACACGAGCATGCGAGCCCGCGACCTCGTCGCCCTCGGCGTGCAGGGGAGCCGCTTCGGCTTCCCGATCCCGCACCGTGGCGACCGCGCCAAGGTCGACCACCTGCTCGAGGCGGTCGGCGCCTCGCACTTCGCCGATCGCCGGGTCGGACTGCTCTCGGGCGGCGAGCAGCAGCGGTTGCGGGTCGGTCAGGCCCTCGCCGACGAGCCGGCTCTGCTGCTGTGCGACGAGCCGCTGTCGAACCTCGACCTCGCGAACCAGGTCGCCGTGACCGACATCATCGATCGTCAGCGCCGTGAGCGCGAGGCGGCGGTGTTGTTCGTCACCCATGACATCAACCCGATCCTCGGCCGGGTCGACCGCATCCTCTACATCGCCGGCGGACGGTTCCTGCTCGGAACCCCCGACGAGGTGCTGCAGACGCGCGTGCTCACCGACCTCTACGGCACTCCGGTGTTCGTGCTCCGCGCGGGCGACCGGCTGGTGGTCGTGGGCGTGCCGGACGCCGAGCCCCACCACGACCACGGCGACCACGAGCACGGACACCACGACCACGGAGGAGCGGCATGAGCGTCGCACTGGGCATGGTGCCGCTGGTCGATTGGAGCGACGTCTTCTCGTTCCAGGACTACGGCGAGCTCGTCACCCTGCTCGCGAACTCGATCATCGCCGGCGCGGTGCTCGGCATCGTCGGCGGACTCATCGGCGTCTTCGTGATGCAGCGCGACCTGGCTTTCGCGGTGCACGGCGTGAGCGAGCTGTCATTCGCGGGAGCGGCTGCCGCCCTGCTCTTCGGCGGCAGCGTCGTAGCCGGGTCTCTCGGCGGAGCGCTCGTCGCCGCCATCCTGATCGGGGTCCTCGGGGCCAAGGCCAGGGACCGCAACTCCATCGTGGGTGTGCTCATGCCGTTCGGCCTGGGCCTCGGCATCCTGTTCCTCTCGCTCTACGACGGCCGCAGCGCCAACCGCTTCAGCCTGCTCACCGGCCAGATCGTTTCGGTCTCGAGCCCCGACCTCGGCTGGCTGATCGGCATCAGCATGGTCGTGCTGATCGGTCTGCTGGTGATGTGGAACCCGCTGCGGTTCGACTCGCTCGACCCGGAATCGGCCGCGGCCCGCGGCGTGCCGACCCGTGCCGTCAGCCTGCTGTTCATGGTGCTGCTCGGCCTGATCGTCGCGGTGAGCGTGCACATCATCGGGGCCCTCCTGGTGATGGCGCTGCTGGTCACCCCCGCGGCCGCCGCGATGCGCGTCACCGCAGGCCCCATCGCCGTGCCGTTGCTGGCCGCGCTGTTCGGCTTCGTGTCCGCGGTCGGCGGCATCCTGCTGGCCCTCGCCGGCACGCTCCCGGTGAGCCCGTACATCACGACCCTGTCGTTCACGATCTACGTGGTGTGCTGGATCGTGCAGAAGGCGCGGGCCCGAGTGCGCCGTGTGCGTGCCTGAAATCCTCTCCCAGCCCTCGCCAACCCCCGCGGCCTAGACTCTTCGTATGGCTCAGCGGAACACCTGGCAGCGCGAACGTGTGCGCGAAGCACTCGCCGACGCGCGCGGATTCGTGAGCGCGCAGAGCCTGCACGCCGCGCTGCGCGACGACAACACCGGCATTGGCCTCGCCACCGTCTACCGTGCGCTGGCCGGACTCGCCGCCTCCGGAGACGCCGACTCGCTGCAGAGTCCCGAGGGCGAGGCGCTGTACCGCGCCTGCACCACGCAGGGCCACCATCACCACCTCATCTGCCGATCCTGCGGTCTGACCGTCGAGATCGAGGCCAAGGACGTCGAGCAGTGGGCGCACCGCACCGCGGCACTGCACGGCTTCACCGAGGCCGCCCACGTGGTCGACATCTTCGGGCTGTGCACCCCGTGTGCGAACAAGCGCGACGCCGAGAGGGCCGCGTCCGCGTGAGCTCCTCGGCGGCAACGGCGACCCGTCACGGCCACTCCCATCGCCCGGCGCCCTCGCCGCGATCGGCATGGATCGGCGTCGGCCTGGGCGCTGCCATCATCGCCGCGCTCTTCCTGATCGATGCCTTCCTGCCGACGCTGTTCCCCGCCTCGCTGCCCACCCGCGCGCAGGACGGTCTCACCCTCGCGCTGAGTGTGCTCATCGAAGCCCTGCCGTTCGTCATCCTCGGCGTGCTGCTCTCGATCGTCGTGCAGGTGTGGCTCCCGGCCGATGCGATCCACCGCTGGCTGCCGAAGCGCGCGTGGGCCCGCCGTGCGGTGCTGTCGCTGTTGGGCATGCTGATCCCGGTGTGCGAGTGCGGCAACGTGCCCTTCGCCCGTGGCCTCATGATGCGCGGCCTCGCGCCGGCCGAAGCGATGACGTTCCTCATCGCCGCGCCGATCGTGAACCCGATCGTGATCCTCACCACGCACGCCGCTTTCGGCTGGGACGGTGGGATCCTCGTCGCCCGGCTCGTGGGCGGCTACCTCATCGCGAACCTCATCGGCTGGATCTACAGCCGCCACCCCGACCCGGACGGCATGCTCACCCAGCGCTTCGTCGACACCTGCGAGCTGGTCACCCACGAACCGGGCACGCCGGTGCGCCGCAGTCTCACCCAGTTCCTGATCGAGCTGCGCGCCGTCATGCCTGCACTCGTGATCGGCTCGGCGCTCGCCGGGGCCGTGCAGGTACTGATCCCGCGCGAGTGGCTGCTCGCGATCGGGTCGAACCCGGTGCTGTCGATCGTCGCCATGATGGCGCTCGCGATGACGGTGGCCATCTGCTCGAACGTCGATGCGTTCTTCGCGCTCTCGTTCGCCTCGACGTTCTCGTCCGGCGCCCTCGTCGCCTTCCTGCTCGTCGGTCCACTCGTCGACATCAAGATGCTGGCGCTCATGCGCACCACGTTCACCGCGCGCACGCTCGTCGGGATCGTCGGCATCGTGCTCGCCTCGGCTTTCGCGATCGGTATCGGGGTGAACGTCCTTGTCTGAGCAGACGGCGCGGTCCGAGCAGACCGCCACCCGCATACGTGCACTCGGCACCCGCTGGCTGGGTGTGGGGCTCGCGACCGTCATCTCGGTCGTCACCCTCGGCCTCGGTCTCACGGGGCGTCTCAACCTCTACATCAGCCCGGAGTCGGTGTGGTTCGCCTGCACCGCCGCGGTCGTGACTCTGGCCGGAGCGATCTGGTCGTGCACCCTCCCGTTGGGGGAGGAGAGCGACCACGGCCACGACCACGGGCCTGTGCCCGCTCCCGCAGTCCACGGCGACCGCGAGCGTGCGGATCAAGACGGTGCGGATCAAGACGGTGCTGATCACGACGGTGCCCCGGCCTCCTCTCGCCGCGCGCTCGCCGGAGTCGCGGCCGTCGCCGGCGGAGTCATCGCCTCGGGTGTCGTCGTGGCGGGACTCGTCCTGCCGCCGGCCTCCCTGTCGGTCGAGCTCGCGATGTCGCGCGCGGGAGAGCAGAGCGCATTGTTCGCCGGCGCGGACTCGGTCGCGCTCGGCGTGGCCGACACGTCGACGTTCGGCGTCGGCGACTGGGCGAGCGTCTTCACGGCGGCGACGAACACGGCCGCTTACGACGGCGCCGCGGTGAAGCTCACGGGCTTCGTGACGCCCGGCGCGTCGGGAGACGACGGTGTGAACCTGACCCGTCTGGTCATCACGCATTGCGTGATCGATGCCCAGACCGCCGTTCTGCCCGTCGATGTGAAGCCCGACGAGTACGCGACCGGCCAATGGGTCGAGATCACCGGCACCGTGCGCGCGGATGCCGACGGCAAGCTCCGCATCGAGCCGACCGATGTCGTCGCGATCGATGAGCCGGGAGACCCCTATGAGTACTGACGACGAGCGCCCAGAGGTGCCCGCCGTCCCGCGCACCCGCGCGGAGATGCGTGCAGCGCGAGAAGCTGCCGAAGCGGCGGAGGCCGAGCGGATCGACCGCGCGGTGGCGTCTGCCGACCATGTCGCACCGCCCGCCGACCAGCCCACCCCGGCCGATCGGCCGGGCGATCAGCAACCTGCCGGTGCAGACGAAGCGGCTGCGCGCGAGGCGGCTGCGCGCGAGGCGGCTGCGCGTGAAGCCGCTGCTCGTGAAGCCGCGGTCCGTGAGGCAGGTGACCGTGAGGTCGCGGAGCAGGAGGCCGCCGCCCGCAAGATGGCCGCCTTCGAGGCTGCGGCGCGCGAGGATGCGGAGGCGACCGCTCTTCCGCCCGTCCCCCTCGCGACCGAACCCGTGTTCGTCGGCGCCGCACCGGAACCCGTCGTCGAGACCTCGGTGGCCGGTGCAGCGGCCGGTGCGGCGGCACATGACGCGACAGCGGACCCGTATGCGCCGCCGATCCCCCGCGCCGCCGCCGAGCGCCGGGTCCCGCCCCCGCCGGGGAGCCGACGCCGGTTCGTGCTCACGGTTGCCGCGGTCCTCGGGGTGCTCGTCGTCGTCGGGACGGGGTTGGGCATCGCCAGCCTCCTTCAGGGCCCGCGCATCAGCGATGTGCAGGTCGATGCGGCACAGGCGATCGAATCGTCCGGCAGCCGCGTGATCCTCACTGCGAACCAGGCACTCGCCGACATCGACCCGGCGCAGGTCACGGTCGAGCCGGAGGTGCCCTTCACGGTGGATGCCTCGGGGCGCGGCGTGGGCGTGCGATTCACGGTCCCGCTCGACGACTCAACCGAGTACACGGTTCGTGTCGCCGATGTGGTCGGTGCCGGCGGTGGCCCGAAGACGACGCTGACCACGAGCTTCACGACGCCGCCGTCGAACATCTTCCTGCTGCGTCGCGATGTCGCGGGCAAGGACAAGATCTTCCTCACCGACCTCAGCGGCGAGAAGGCCGTCCCGGTCTTCGAGCACGACAAGATCAACGACTTCCGCGCGACCTCCACGCAGCTCGTGGTGTCGGTCGAGGAGGACGACGGGTCCCGCCTGCTCGTGATGGACCGCGACGGCAAGAACCAGCGCGAGCTCACTCTTCCCGGTGAGGGATACGTGGGCGCGATCCAGGTCTCCGAACGCGGCGGCCTCGTCGGCTACAGCTACTCCGACAAGGAGCTCAGCGACACCGAGGGGCGTGCGAGCGTGCTGGTCACCCAGTCGCTGAGCGGCGATGACGACCCGCAGATCATCGAGGTCGCCGGCGCCGAGGCGAGCGTCTTCGTCTGGCAGTTCGTGCCCGACAGCGCAGCCGTGCTGTTCATCGACTTCGACGGAGCCCTCTCGCTCGTCGACCGTTCGACCGACACGGGTGTGCAGTCCCTCGGCCTCGCGGCCACCATCCAGGGGATCTCCCGCGGCACCTACACGGCGATCGTCGAACGGCTCGACGGCGCCGTGGTCGAACTCAACCTCGCAGACGGGTCGGAGCAGCCGCTCGCGGCATCCGATCCCGACTACGGGACGGCGAGCTCGATCACGCCGTATCCCGGTGGCACGTTGCGCCACGTGATCGCTCGCGACGACGAGGGGCTGCCGATCGGACAGGTGGTCGTGCGCGTCAACGACGACGGCGCGGCGACCCCGCTGGTCGAGGTCGGATCCACGGACTCGATCCTGCAGGCCTGCGCGTCGCCGAGCGGCCAGTACGCCGCCGTCGTCGTCGCTCCCGACCTGGCGAACAACGCCTACGACGGGATGCTGCTGCCGCTGCCCGAGAACGTCGAGACCCACCTGATCGACATGGCTTCCGGCAAGGAGATCGTCGCCCTCACCGGCTTCGACGCCTCGTGGTGCCAGACGGCTCCGCGCTTCTGAGATGACGGACGGTTCCGACCTCCTCCGCGGCGTCGACCTGCCGCACGAAAGCCTGCGCCGTGCCGTCCGTGCAGACCTGAGCGCCTCTGCGGTCGACGTCGCACCGCGCCTGCTCGGAGGCGAGCTGCGCACGGTCGTCACGATCGGGAGCGACTCCGTTCCCGTCGAGGTGCGGTTGCGCATCACGGAGGTCGAGGCGTACCACGGGCAGGGCACGGGCGAGATCCCCGATCCGGGTTCTCATGCGCGCATGGGGCGCACGGCCCGCAACTCCACGATGTGGGGCGAGCCGGGCCACCTGTACGTGTACCTGAGCCACGGCATCCACTCGTGCGTGAACGTCGTGTGCGGCCCTGAAGGGCAGGGCGACGGCGTGCTGCTCCGGGCGGGCGAGATCGTGAGCGGCACGGAGGCGGCGGCCCTCCGACGTGGCGTCGCGCTTCCCCTTCGGCGCACGACGCTGCGGGACCTCGCCCGCGGGCCGGGTCGTCTCGGACAGGCGGTGGGATTGCGGCATCCCGTGCACGACGGGATCGACGCGATCACGGGTGGGGAGCGTCGCGGAGCACGAGCCGAGCTGTGGCTGGGTCCGCAGCGGGACGACGTGGCCAGCGGTCCGCGCGTCGGTGTCGCCGGCGTCGCCGGGACCGCGGCTTTCCCGTGGCGCTTCTGGATCGACGCGGACCCGACGGTGTCGCCGTTCCGATGGGGCAGGGGCGCGGCCGAGGCTGCTGCCGAACTCGCTTCGGGGGAGCCGGGATCGACCGGGTCGGCGCCCGTGCTAAACTGACTCTTTGTCTGCGCACACTCCTGTGCGCAGTTCGCGTGCTTCCCCTTCTGCGGCCGAGAGATCGGCGGGTCGTGGTTGCGTGCAGACAAGGGATCTTGGGTGGGGCCGTCCGGCCTCACGGTATAGAAGGAGTCACATCATGGCAGCAGTGTGCCAGGTGACCGGAGCTGTTCCCGGCTTCGGACACAATGTCTCGCACTCGCACCGCCGGACGAAGCGCCGCTTCGACCCGAACGTGCAGAAGAAGACGTATTTCGTTCCCTCGCTCGGTCGTAAGATCACGCTCAACGTGTCCGCCAAGGGCATCAAGGTGATCGACGTCCGTGGCATCGAGAACGTGGTCAAGGACCTCCAGGCGAAGGGTGTGAAGCTCTAATGGCCAAGAAGGCTCAGGACGTACGTCCGATCATCAAGCTGCGTTCGACGGCAGGTACGGGATACACGTACGTGACTAAGAAGAACCGCCGCAACACCCCCGACCGCCTCGTGCTCAAGAAGTACGACCCGGTCATCCGTCAGCACGTCGAATTCCGAGAGGAGCGTTGATCAATGGCTAAGAAGAGCAAGATCGCTCGCAACGAGCAGCGCAAGGTCATCGTGGAGCGTTACGCCGAGCGTCGCGCCGAGCTGAAGAAGACCCTGGTCGACCCGAACGCCACCGACGAGGCCCGCGAGGCCGCTCGCGTCGGCCTGCAGAAGCTGCCGCGCAACGCGTCGCCGGCTCGCGTGCGTTCGCGCGACGTCATCGACGGCCGCCCCCGTGGTGTCCTCACGAAGTTCGGCATCTCGCGTGTCCGCTTCCGTGACATGGCGCACCGTGGCGAGCTGCCCGGCGTGACCAAGTCGAGCTGGTAAGTCTCAGCAGACAGTCGAATGGGGCGAGGATCTTCGGATCCTCGCCCCATTCGCGTCCCCACCCTCACGTTCGCTCCGCGCCTCTGTCTCCTCTGTCTCCTCTGTCTCCTGTCTCCTGTCTCTGTCTCCTGTCTCCTGAAGCGCCATGCGAAGGGCGGACTTCTCGCTGATAGGCGGACTTCGGTGATGGGGTTCGCCGCCCATCACGAGGAAGTCCGCCCGAAGACTGCCCCTGCACAGCGAGTAGCCACTGCTAAGGAGTGAACAGAGGGCGGATCTGTGGCGCTGCGGGGCCGTCGAGGCGCGGCAGGCTCGAGGCATGGATGTCGTGCGCGCCCTCACAGCCAGGAACGGGATCGCGCGGGTCGTCACCATGCGCCGAGCGGGGGTCACCGAGCACGCGCTGCGGCAAGCGGTGCGCGCAGGGGCGGTGGTCTCGGTGTGCCGGGGGTGGGTGGGGCTCCCCGGTGCGGACCCGATGCTCGTCGCGGCGGCGAAGCGAGGAGTCGTGCTCAGTTGCGTCACCGTTGCCGCGCGGAAGGATCTGTGGGTGACGGCCGTATCGCGACCGCACCTGGCGGCACCCCCGAAGTCCGGTCACGCGAAGGATGCTCGTGGGGTCGTGCACTGGAGCCGGCCGATCTTCCCTCGAGATCCGGATCTGCTCGAGGACTCGATCGAGAACGCGCTCGTGCTCGTGGCGCGCTGTCAGCCATATGAAGATGCGCTCGCGACCTGGGAGTCCGCGATGCGGGCAGGGGCCGTGGACCCCGACGTGCTCGAACGGGCACCCCTGCCGCCGGCGGCGAGGCGGCTCCTGGGCGACGCCCGTCCCTTCGCCGACGCGGGGACGGAGACCATCTTCCGCACGCGGATGGCATGGCTGGACCTGCCGATCACGCCGCAGGTCTGGATCATCGGGCACCGAGTGGACTTCTTGATCGGCGAACGACTCGTCGTGCAGATCGACGGTGGGCATCATGTCGGAACCCAACGCACGAGCGATATCGCGCACGACGCCGAGCTGATGCTCCGCGGCTATCACGTGATCCGCATCGGCTACGACCAGCTCATGAACCACTGGGCGGACGTGCAGAGCCTGATCCTGGCTGCGATCGCTCAGCGCCTCCATCTTGCGCGCTGATCCCCGCACCTCTGCACTCCGCGACGGGCGGAGAACTCCCCGTCGGGCGGAACCACTCAGGAACATCCTCCGCCCATCGGCGAGGACTCCTCCCCACGGGGGGCATGGGGGTGTGGGGACGGGGAGGACCCCGTCGCGCCGGCTTTCTCGCGCACGTCCAGCGCCGTGATCGAGGCGCACCGGCCCCGCTGAGGGCCTTGGTTTCTGTGACTGGAGTGACAAAAGTGACGCGACACGCCCAGTAATTGCCCAAAACCCGCGAAATGACGCGGAAATGAGGGTGGTGGTTGGTACATTCGAGGCGGTCGCTAGACCAGGAGCACCCGCTCCGATACCCACAACGATGCGACGGGATCTCGTCGCTGGAGGATGACATGGCTGACAAGTCCATCACCAAGACCGAGCTCGTCGCGAGCATCGCAAGCGCCACGGGCCAGAGCCAGGCCACCGTCTCCGGTGTCCTCGACTCGCTGTTCGCCACGGTCTCCGACGCTGTTGCCAAGGGCAGCAAGGTCTCCATCCCGGGCTGGATCTCCTTCGAGCAGGTCGACACCGCTGCTCGCACGGGCCGCAACCCGCAGACCGGCGCCGAGATCAAGATCCCGGCCGGCAAGCGCGTCAAGGTGACCGCTGGTTCCAAGCTCAAGGCTGCCGTCAAGTAATTCGACCGCACCTCTTCGAAGGCCGCTCCCGTTCCGACGGGAGCGGCCTTCGTGCTTTCTCACCGCCGGTCGCGCCTAGGCTGGAGGGGTGAGTTCCCGCAGCGAGTCGACGAGTCGGATTTCGGCGTATCGAATCGCGGGAATCGTCATCCTCCTGCTCGCCGCGATGGCAGCCCTCGTGCTGGCGCTGCTCGTCGGCGGAGGCGCCAAGCCGCCGCTCCTGCAGGATCCGGGGCCGTTCGTGCTCTGGGGCACGCCGATCGCCAAGCTCGTCATGAACATCTCGGGCGCGGTCATGCTCGGCTCGCTCGTGCTCGCGCTGTTCGGACTGCGCGCGGGGGACCGATCATTCGATGCCGCCCTGAACATCGCCTCGGTGGGAGCGGCCGTGTTCACGGTCTCCGCGGGTCTCGCCGGCTTCCTCGCCTTCATGGCCGCCTTCAACCCGAAGCTCAGCATCGAGCGCGAGTTCGGCACGCAGCTCGGTCGATTCCTGCTGGAGCTGCCGCTGGGGCAGTCCTGGCTCATCACCACCATCTTCGGTGCGATCATCACGGTGCTGGCGTTCGCGTGGCGTTCGTGGACACCCACACTGATCACGGCCCTCCTCGCCGCCGCATCCTTCCTCCCGCTCGCGACTCAGGGCCATGCCGGCGACCTCGCCGGGCACAACATGGCCGTCAACTCGATCCTGTTGCACACGATCGGCGCCGCCGTCTGGCTCGGCGGTCTCCTGCTCCTGGTCCTGCTGCGCGGACGAGCCGATGTCGACACCGCGCAACTCGTCGGGCGCTACTCGTCGCTCGCGATCGCCGCTTTCGCCGTGGTCGCCGTGTCGGGCGTCACCCGGTCCATCGTCGCCGTCGGCAGCTGGGATGCGCTGTGGGCGACGCCCTACGGCTGGATCGTGCTGGCCAAGGTCGCACTTCTGGGAGGAATGGGGCTGCTGGGGGCCTGGTACCGCGCCCGCCTGATCCCCAAGCTCTCCGGTCAGCGCGCGGCCGGCTGGTTCTGGCTCCTCGTGCTGTGCGAGGTCGCGCTGATGGGTCTCGCCTCGGGTGCTGCCGCCGCACTCGCACGCACACCTCCCCCCACCGGGGAGGTCGCCGCGTTCGCCCAGACCCCCGCGCAGATCCTCACCGGCTCGACGCTGCCGCCGGAACTGACGATCGAGCGCTGGTTCACCGCCTGGGACTTCGACGTGCTCTGGCTCGTCGCCGCCGGCTTCGGACTGTTCCTCTACCTGGCAGGAGTGCGGCGGCTGCGACTGCGCGGCGACCGCTGGCCGATCCATCGCACCGTGTTCTGGGTGCTCGGCATGCTGATGCTCGTCTGGGTGACCAGCGGACCGCTCAACGCCTACCAGGAATACCTCTTCAGCATCCACATGATGGGCCACATGATGCTGTCGATGGCGATCCCGCTGCTGATGGTGTCCGGTGCCCCCATCACCCTCGCTCTGCGTGCGATCCACAAACGCGACGACGGCACCCGAGGCGGTCGCGAGTGGATCATGTGGGCCGTGCACTCGCCCTTCGCCCGCGTCGTGACGCACCCGTTCGTGGCGGCGGCGATCTTCATCCTGTCGCTCTGGGCGTTCTACTTCACCGACCTCGTGCGCTGGTCGATGTACGAGCACCTCGGCCATGAGTGGATGGTCATCCACTTCCTGATCTCGGGCTACCTCTTCGTGATGAGCCTGATCGGCGCCGACCCGGTGCCCTACCGTCTGCCCTACCCCGGTCGTCTGATCACCCTGATCGCGGTGATGGCGATGCACGCCTTCTTCGGCATCGCGATCATGATGCAGGAGGGCCTCATGGTGGCCGACTGGTTCGGGTCGATGGGCCGTGACTGGGGCGTGGACCCGCTGCAGGATCAGTACGTGGGTGGCGGCATCGCCTGGTCGATCGGCGAGATCCCCACGCTCATCCTCGCGATCACGGTCGCGATCCAGTGGAGTCGCAGCGACACCAAGCTGCAGCGCCGCGCGGACCGGCACGCCGATCGCACGGGAGACGCCGAGCTCGAGGAGTACAACGCCAAGCTGGCTGCCCTCGCCGAGCGCGACGAGCGGGAGCAGCGCGCAGGCCGCTGAGGCCGGCTCGCTCGGGCGTCAGCCGACGGGCTGCTCTCCGGGGGAGCCGATCCTGATCGACGCGGTGCCGTCGGGAAGGATCGCGATCGTTCCCGTGAGCTGGAAGGGGACGTCTTCCGACAGCGGCTGGGTCTTGCCGTCGAACAGCGACTTGATGTCGACGTCGACGTGAGCGACCGCATCCGTCGTCGGGATCTGCCACTGCCCGCCGTCGGGGGTGACCGTGACCCGTGGCTGGGTCGCGATCGACCACTTCGGGGCCGAGGCGAGGCGGTTCGTGACCCGCAGGCCGAACGGGCAGGCCGTCGGCTGCAGCACCTCCTGCGTCGTGCACTCGGTGAGGAAAGCCTCGACGCGCTCCTGCACCACGTCGATGAACTCGTCGGTCGGCTCGGTCTGCACATCGAGCGGCGTGACGGCGAGGGGGGTGTCGGCGAGCACTCCGTGGCCGGAGGCCGTCGATATGGGGGTGTCCACCGTGATCGCATACAGTCCGGGGGTGAACACCAGCAGCGGCAGCGGGTCGAGGGGGACGGCATCGGCGCCGTCGATCGACACCTGACGCCGATCGACCTCGAACCCGTTCACGGCGAACTTGTCCGCACCGCGAACCGTGAGATCCACGACGGCCAGGGGGCTCGTCGTGAAACGCCAATGGGGGGTGACTCCCGCCCATCCGTCCTGTTCGATCAGGAACGTACTGGTCCCGGGGTGGCCGCTCGCCTGGTAGCTGACGGTGACGGCGGTGCCGCCGTCTGCGGGCTTCTCCGACGTCACTGTCACGTCGGTCAGCGGCGCGAGCGCGGCGCGGCGGAGCATCGCCTCCGATGCCGCGGGGTCGATGCCCGCGGCATCGAGTGTCTCGCGGTCGATCGCGACCCCGGGAACACGCAGCGCGTCAGCGGCGCGACCGGAGGAGAGCAGGTCGAGGTAGCGGACCACGAACGCCGACGGCCCGTAGAACTGCTGATACAGCGTGACGCCGCCGGCTCCGAGTGCGGCGACGAGCATCATGCCGACGACAGCGAGCATCGCCAGGTCGACCCCCAGGCGCGCGCGCCGGGGCGCGCTCGCACGTGCCCGGTCCATGGCGTCAGTCTAGGAGGGCGTCCTGGGGGGACGCCGAGCGTCGGCGGGCGTGCGCGGATGCCGGGCCGTAGCATGGACGAGCGCCCTGTCCGCCCGCTGCCCCTGTGAGAACCGTGTCCCTTCCCGCCCTGTCCGAGGAGCAGCAAGAGCTGTTCCGCCTCATCGAGGACACCGGCGAGCACGTCTTCATCACCGGTCGAGCCGGGACCGGCAAGTCGACCCTCCTGCAGCATTTCGCGTGGAACACGAAGAAGCAGATCGCCATCTGCGCGCCCACGGGCGTGGCGGCGCTCAACGTCGAGGGGCAGACGATCCACTCGCTGTTCCGCCTGCCGATCGGTCTGATCGGGGACGCCGACATCGATCAGAACGACGCGACCCGTCGCATCCTGAACGCCATCGAGACGCTCGTGATCGATGAGATCTCGATGGTCAACGCGGATCTGATGGATGCGATCGACCGCTCCCTGCGCCAGGCGCGGGGGCGCAGGGGCGAGCCGTTCGGCGGCGTGCAGGTCGTCATGTTCGGAGACCCCTACCAGCTGGCGCCCGTGCCGCCCCGCGGCGATGAGGCCCGCTACGTGCAGGACCACTACCGCTCGTTCTGGTTCTTCGATGCGAAGGTGTGGGCAGGGACCGGCGGCGGTACCGGCGAGTCCGATCAGGACGGACTCTTCGCGGTCGACTCGCGGGCCGAACTGCACGTGCGCGAACTCGTGCAGATCCACCGCCAGTCCGACGACGGGTTCAAGGCCATGCTGAACGCCGTGCGCTACGGACGGGTCACCGCCGAGATTGCCGGGGTGCTGAACGCCCAGGGAGCGCGGACGCCACCGGACCCGGAGCCGGGGGAGGTGCCGATGATCACGCTCGCGACCCGCAACGACATCGTGAACAGCATCAACAGTCGTCACCTGGCCGCATTGCCGGGCAAGGAGCAGACCGCACGTGCCGAGGTGAGCGGAGACTTCGGGCGGGGCGAGGCCGCGCTCCCCGCCGAGTCGGAGCTGAAGCTGAAGGTCGGAGCGCAGGTCATGTTCCTGCGCAACGACACCGCGATGTCGGGGGAGCCGCCGCGGTGGGTCAACGGCACCATCGGGACGGTCGTACGCATCCTCGGCAGCGCTGTGCGTGTCGACATCGACGGCGAGGAGGTCGACGTCGAACCGGCCGTGTGGGAACGGTTCCGATACGCGTACGACCAGAACACCAAGAAGCTCTCCCGTGACGTGGTCGCGGAGTTCACCCAGTTCCCGTTGCGCTTGGCGTGGGCGGTCACGATCCACAAGTCGCAGGGCAAGACCTACGAGCGGGCGATCATCGACCTCGGCTCCGGGGCGTTCGCACCGGGGCAGACCTACGTCGCGCTCAGTCGACTGACCTCGCTCGACGGGCTCTACCTGTCGCGTGCGCTGCGACCCCGTGACATCCGGGTCGACGAAGACGTGCGCCGGTTCATGCGCGACGCCTGGCTCGCGGCATCGACCCCGGAGCTGCCGAAGAGCTGAAGGCCCGGCCCTGGCTCAGGCTCCGGCTCTCCAGCGGCTCAGGCGGCGGCGCGTGCGCGGTCGAGGTCTTCGAACAGCTCGGTGTTGAAACGGTAGGCGAGGAGCACCTCGTCGATCACGCGCTCGCGCTCGGCATCGTCCCAGGGAGCGGCGTCGAGCTGCTCGCGGTACACGTCCTTGAAGGCGGCCGGATCCGCGATGTCGTCGAACAGGTAGAAGCCGATGCCGTTGGTCTCGAAGCCGAAGCGGCGTGCCATCACGCGTCCGATGAAGATGCCTCCGGAGAGGTCGCCGAGGTAGCGGGTGTAGTGGTGGGCGACGAAACCGCCGGCCCACGTGGCGCCCACCTGACGGATGCGGTCGACGTAACGCTGCGTGGTGGGCAGCGCGACGATCCGCTCACGCCAGTCGGCACCGAGCAGGAACTCGAGGTCGGCTTCGAGCGCGGGCAGGCGCGTGAGCTTGTCGGTGATGAAGACCGAGGCGACCGGATCCTGGCGCATGCGCTCGCCGGCGCCCTCGAGGGCCTCGTAGATGAAGTAGTGCTGTGCGACGAGCGAGATATAGTCCTCGCGCGATCCCTCGCCCTTCAGGAGGTCGGACATGAAGCCGGCGGTCTCGCTGCGGGAGTGCGATCCGGACGAACGCTCGCGCAGGGCGGCGGAGAAGGAGAGGATCTCGGGCATGAGGCCAGTGTAAGGGTTACCTAACCCCGGAGGGAAGCCGGATCCGTCAGGCGTGCGGGCGAGGTTCGACGCCGAGCCGGGCGCAGGCGGCGTCATACAGCGCCACGACCTCACGGCGCACCGAGGGGCGGTCGTCGATCGGGCCGCCGGGCCACGGCACGCGCAACTCGGTGACGGCGCCGTCGCGCGTGATCTCCCACAGCCCGCCGTCCCCGTCGAAGCCGGTCATGATCGATGCGGTGATCTCCGCATCCGACGGCTCCGCGAACGCCCGGGCGATGAGGATGTTGTCATCGGTGTGGTCGCCGTTCATGTGGCGGAGGACGGCGGTGATCACGTCGGCATCGAAGGTGTGGGGCATGACGACAACCTTATGCGGGGCTCGACGTCTGCTCCGGGGCCGACTTTCAGCATCGGCGCTCTAGACTCGGGAGACACGTCTTCGGGGGTTCTTTCCATGCAGCTTCTCTCGTCGCGCCGGTGGCGCGCCGCAACGGCCACGGCGGCCGTGCTCGCTCTCGTTCTCACCGGATGCTCTTCCGAGGAGTCCTTCTCGTACACGCCCCCCGCTCAGGTCGACGGGGCGCTCCCCGATGACACGGTCGCCGCGATGCAGGCCGCCGTCGACAACGCCCTCGTCGCGTCGGGTGCGTCGGGCGCGATCGTCGGTGTCTGGGCGCCGTGGAGCGGGAGCTGGGTGGCCGGCATCGGCACGCAGGACCGCGAGGGCGGAGCTGAGGTGTCGACCGACATGTCCTTCCGCATCGCCGATGTGACCCGTCTGATGACCTGCGACGTGCTCTATGCCCTCGCCGACCGCGATGTGGTCGAACTCGATGCGAACGTCGCGGACTACGTCTCGGGTGTCGCCGACATGCGAGACGAGGGCATCACCCTCCTCGACCTCTGCAACGGCACCAGTGGGGCGGGATCCTCCGAGGGAACCGTCAAGTCGGCGTGGCTGAACACCCCCGACCGGGTCTGGTCTCCTCTGGAGCTGGCCGGTTTCGGCCTGGCGCGTGAGCGCGTCGCCCCGCACACCACCTTCCGCGACTCGGATGCCGGCTACCTCCTGCTCGGGCTGGCCCTCGAACGCGCCTCGGGGATGACCGCCTCCGAGCTGATCGCCGAGTACGTCACCGAGCCCCTCGGGCTCCCGGACACCTCACTGCCGGGCCCGACCCCTGCGCCGCCGGGAACCGGAGCGGTACTGAACGGTCATTTCCTCAACGGCGTCGAAGGCGGGTTCGACTGCGCCGCCCCCGTCGACATCACGAAGCTGTCGTCCAGCTCGGGCTTCACCGACTCCGGCGTCGTGTCGACCATCACCGACCTGGGTCGCTACGCACAGGCGGAGGCGCAGCAGGCGCTGCGCACCAAGGAGAAGCCGGACCGCTTCGGTGAGCCGCTCCCGGCTGCCGACGGAGCCGAGTCCTGGTTCCAGGCCACGGGCGGTGCCTACCTCGTGGGATCGATGATCGGTCAGCACGGCTGGACGCCCGGATACGCCACGGCGGCGTACTCCGACCCTGCCACCGGGTTCACCGTGGCCGTCGTGCTCAACGACTCGACGGCCGGGGCGCAGTTCGCCCAGCAGCTCTCGTGGGAACTCGCCGCCATCGCCTCCAAAGCGCCGGCCGCTGCGGGGCAGACCGCGCCCGAGTTCGGCCTTCCGTTCACGGCCGAGCAGTACCACCAGGCGATCGGCGATACCGCGATCCCCTGCGTGGCCCCGCCCGCCGCGCAGTGATCCCGCTCTGACCGACAGGAACGCGAAGGGGCGACGATGGCGATCATCGACAATGCGATCTACGTGGATGGCGTCCGCACCGAGAATCCGGTGACCCTCAGCGAGACCTTCGAGCGCATGCGGGAGCGCGGCGGCATGGGGTGGATCGGGCTCTATCGGCCGAGCGAGGAGGAGATCCGCGCGGTCGCGGACGAGTTCGGCATCCATGCGCTCGTCGTGGAGGACGCCCTCTCCGGTCACCAGCGCGCCAAGCTCGAACGCTACGGCGAGGTGCTGTTCATGGTGCTGAGGCCGGCGCGTTATCTCGACGACGTCGAGGAGGTCGAGTTCGGCGAGGTGCACGTGCTCGTCGGCCCCGACTTCGTCGTGACGATCAGGCATGCGGAGTCACCGAATCTCGGGCGCGTCCGTCGGCGGCTGGAGGCCGACCCCGCCCTCCTCGCCCGTGGTCCCGAGGCCGTGATGTACGCGATCCTCGATGAGGTCGTCGACGAGTACACGCCCGTCCTCGCCGGGCTCGAGAACGACATCGACGAGATCGAGAGCCAGCTGTTCGAGGAGAACACCGACGCCACCCAGCGCATCTACGACCTGGGGCGGGAGGTCATCGACTTCCAGCGGGCCACGCAGCCGTTGTCGGGCATGCTGGAGGCCCTGCTGCGCGGGTCGGACAAGTACCAGGTGACCGAAGAGCTGCAGCGGTATCTCCGCGACGTGCTGGATCACACCCTGCGCGTCAGCGACCGCGCCACGACGTTCCGCACCGTCCTCGACAACGCGCTCACCGTCGAGTCGACGATCGTCGCGCGTCGCCAGAACGAGGAGATGCGGCGGATGACGGAGCTCAGCATCCGTCAGAACGACGAGGTCAAGAAGATCTCGGGATGGGCGGCGATCCTGTTCGCCCCGACGCTCGTCGGCACGATCTACGGCATGAACTTCGATCACATGCCCGAGCTGCACTGGCTTCTCGGCTACCCGATGGCGGTCGGGATGATGATCGCGCTGGGCTTCGGGCTCTACGCGGCCTTCAAGCGCAAGGGCTGGCTCTAGAGCCGCGCCGCGCGTCAGTCCTCGGAATCGGCCTCGGAATCGGCCTCGGGCATTCCGGGACCGGGCCCCGGACGCACCGGTGCCCCCGGGGCGATGTCGATGCGGGTGTTGCCGTCGTGCTCGCTGACCTCGACGCGGGGTGCGGCGTCGGCCTCGGTGGCGTCCGGTGCGGACGTCAGCTGATCGTGCCGCTTCTCCGCGCTCGTCATCTCGTCGGCGGACGTGTGCTCAGGCGTGCTCATGGTTCTCCTTCTGGTCGTGGACGGGCTCGCCGTCGGGGCGGGCGTTCTTCTTCTCCGAATGCTTCCTGCCCCAGCGCGCCAGCACGTACAGCACGCCTCCGACGGCGAGCGGTATCGCGCCGAACAGCCAGACGGCCGGTCGCTGCTGGGTGAGCAGCAGCAGGCAGGAACCGATGCCGAGCACGGGGACGAAGGTCCACACGCGGAAGTGATCGTTGTCGACGCGGTCGCGACGCAGTACCAGCACGGACACGTTGACGCTGAGGAAGACGACGAGGAGGAGCAGGACCACCGTCTCGGCGAGCGTCGCGAGATCGCCGACGAGCGTCAGCCCCATCGCCACGAGGGTGGTGGTGAGGATCGCGACCCAGGGGGTCTTCCGCTTCGGGAGCACGCGGCCGAGGGTGGCGGGCAGCAGGCCCTGCTCGGCCATGCCGTAGGTGAGACGGCTGACCATGATCATCGTCAGCAGTGCGCCGTTGGCGACCGCGACGAGCGCGATGAGGCTGAACAGCCAGGAGGGGATGCTGACGCCTGTGGCCTCGACCACGGCGAGCAGGGGACCGCTCGACTCCTGCAGTTCTGCGGCTGGGAGGGCGATCGAGCTCGCCAGGCCGACGAGCACGTAGACCGCTCCGGCCGTGAACAGGGCGCCGAAGAGGGCGCCGAAGAGGGCGCGAGGGTACGTCCGGCGCGGATCCTTCACCTCTTCGATCATGTTCGCGGACGTCTCGAACCCGACGAACGAGTAGTAGGCGATGACGGCACCGGACAGCACTGCGACGGCGACGCTCGTCCCTTCCGGCGCCTCCGCGACACGGGAGACGTCGCCGCCTCCGCCGCCCACGAAGACCGCGACCACGGCGATCACGATGACCAGGCCGCTCAGCTCGATCGCGGTCATCACGAGGTTCGCGCCCATGGACTCGCGGATGCCGCGGGCGTTCAGGAGGCCGACCAGGGCGAGGAAGGCGATCGCGACCGGGATCGTCGGCAGATCGAGGAACGTGCCCAGGTAGTCGCCCGCGAACGCGATGGCGAGGCCGGCCGCACTCGTGACTCCTGCGGCGAGCATGCTGAATCCCACCAGGAACGACACCAGCGGACTGTGGAATGCCCGCTCCGCGAAGACGGCGGCTCCTCCGGCTCGCGGATACTTCGTGACGAGTTCCGCATAGGAACCCGCGGTGAGCATGGCGAGCAGCAGCGCCAGGAGCAGAGGCGCCCACAGCATCCCACCCACCTTCTCGGAGAGCACCCCCATCAGGGCATAGATGCCTGCGCCCAGCACGTCCCCGAGGATGAACGCGAACAGGAGGGGACCGGTGATCGCCCTCCGCAGCCGGGTCGAGGTCTCGGCGGCGGGCGCGGTCTCCGTGGTCATCCTCGAACGGTACGGGGAAGGGCGAAGAGCGGCCATGGGGTTGACATCGCTCGCCCCCGCCATTGCCCCGAGATCGGTATCCGTGATTCCATCGGGGCATCGTGAGCACACACAGCGTCTTCAATCAGGCCCCGCCGCGCGTCGATATCGACGAGTACGGGGCGAACATCGCGCTGACCGAGGCGGTGCGGCTGCACGGCGCGGAGTGGGCGGACGAGGCGTTGCGGGGCATCGGTCGTCGCGTCGGGTCGGCGGGCTTCCAAGACGACGCCCGGCGGGCGAACCGGAACGAGCCCGTGCTGCGCACGCACGACCGCTGGGGCGAGCGCATCGACGAGGTCGAGTACGACCCCGCCTATCACCGGGTCATCGGCGCAGCCGTCGCCGACGGGGCGCACACCGCCGCATTCGCGGACCCCCGTCCGGGGGCCGGCGCCGCTCGCGCCGCCACGTTCATGCTCTACGCGCAGGTCGAGCCCGGTCATGCCTGTCCGGTGTCGATGACGCATTCGGCCGTTCCCGTGATCGCCTCGCATCCGCGCCTCGCGGAGGAGTGGATGCCCCGGCTGCTGTCGCGTTCGTACGAGCCCGGACTGCGCCTCGGAAAGCCCGGCGCCCTGTTCGGCATGGCCATGACCGAGAAGCAGGGCGGGTCCGATGTGCGGGCGAACACCACGTCCGCCGTGCCGCAGGGCGACGGGCGCTATGCGCTGACCGGCCACAAGTGGTTCTGCTCCGCACCGATGTCGGACGCCTTCCTGGTGCTCGCGCAGGCGCCGGGTGGGCTGTCATGCTTCCTGCTGCCGCGGCTGCTCGACGACGGCACGCGCAATCGGCTCCGTTTCCAGAGGCTCAAGGACAAGCTGGGCAACCGGTCGAACGCCTCGAGCGAGGTGGAGTACGAGCAGGCCGAGGCGACCCTCGTGGGGGAGGAGGGGCGCGGCGTGCGCACCATCATCGACATGGTCACCCGCACGCGGCTCGACTCGATGCTCGGCTCGCTGGCCGGCATGCGCCAGGGGGTCGCCGAGGCCGCATGGCATGTGCGGCATCGATCGGCGTTCGGGCGCACCCTCATCGATCAGCCCGCGATGACGGCCGTGATCGCCGACCTGCAGCTCGAGGTCGAGGCGGGGACGGCGGTCGCGATGCGGCTCGCCCGTGCGTACGACGATGACGCCTCGGCACAGGATCGGGCGTTCCGCCGGCTGGCGACGGCAGTCATGAAGTACTGGGTGTGCAAGCGCGCGCCCGGCCACGCCGCCGAGGCGCTGGAGTGCCTCGGGGGCAACGGCATCACGACGGACTGGCCCCTCGAGATGCGGTACCGCGAGCAGCCGGTGATGGCGATCTGGGAGGGCTCGGGCAACGTGATCGCGCTCGACGTGCTGCGGGCGCTCGCCCGAGAACCCGAATCGCTCGAGGCCTTCGACGCCGAGGTGTCGGCGGTGCGGGGTGTGGACTCCCGGTTCGACGCCCATCTGGACCGCACGAGGCGTCTGGTGGCAGAGGCGGCGGCGGATCCGATGCCGGACGCCTCGGCGCGCAGGCTCGTCGAGGCCCTCGCGCTGACCCTGTCGGCGGCACAGCTGCTGCGCGCGGCGCCCGCCGTGGTCGCCGACGGGTTCATCGCCGCCCGCATCGACGGCGGTTCCGGCCTGTTCGGTGCGCTGCCCCGAGGCGTGGACAGCGCCGCGATCGCCGCTCGCGCGTAGTTCAGCGAATTCACAGAAAGCCCGCGCGGCTCCCGATATTCCGGTCGGCGCAGCGATAGCGTCAGTGCCGCAAGAGGGGTGCGTCGACCGGAGTGAGCGGCCAAACGAGCCTCCTCTCCCACGAATCCCCAAGACAAAGGGCTCTCTCATGACTGGTACGGCACGCAAGGCGCTCGCAGAAGCGATCGCCACCTTCCTCTTCGTCCTCGCGATCATCGCGGCGGTCAACAGCGGCAGCCCGCTGACCCCGCTCGCGATCGGCTTCACCCTGATGGTGCTCGTGTACTCGACGGGTCACATCTCGGGTGCACACCTGAACCCGGCCGTCTCGGTCGGTGTGTTCCTGCGCGGCGGCCTCAGCGTCGTCGACTTCATCGCCTACCTCATCGCCCAGTTCGTCGGTGGTGCCGTGGCCGCGCTCGTCGCGCTCGCCGTGTGGCCCGCCGGCGAGAAGGCCATGATCATCGAGGTCGGGCCGGCGTTCCTCGTCGAGGCCCTCTTCACGCTGATCCTGGTGTGGGTCGTGCTCAACACCGCCACGTCGAAGGACACCGCGGGCAACTCCTTCTACGGTCTCGCGATCGGTGCGACCGTCTTCGTCGGTGCGGCCACGGTCGGATCGATCTCGGGCGGCGGCTTCAACCCGGCGGTCGCGCTCGGCCTCTCGGTCAGCGGTCACTTCGCGTGGAGCTCGCTGTGGCTGTACATCGTCGCCCCGGTCGTCGGCGCCGTGATCGCCGCGATCCTGTTCCGCGTGCTCAACACGGACGACGCCAAGAAGATCGCCGCCGCGGAGTAGCCTCCGCAGCGGGAACGAAGCGCCGCATCCTCGTCGGAGGGTGCGGCGCTTCTGCGTGCGGCGATCGTCGCCGGGTGCACATGTCGGGAGAACGCACGGAGGTCGACAAGAAGAGTGTCGAATCGTCCTGCATCCGTGAATCCGTCCGACGGGTGACCGAGTGTCGGGTCAGCCGGCCGGGACCGAGGCGACGGCGGTCGGACCCGTGCCCGACGACACCGCATCGCGCGACACTGCATCACGAGACAGTGCATCGCGCGACAGTGCATCACGAGACAGAGCGCTGCGGGCACGGGCCGCCGCCACGACCATCACGACGAGCGCGATGCCGGTGAGGATCGCTCCCATCCAGATCGGCGAGGTGTAGCCGAGCCCTGCCGAGATGCCCATTCCGCCCGCCCACGCACCGAGCGCGTTGCCGATGTTGAAGGCGCCGATGTTGGCGCCGGAGGCGAGGGTGGGCGCTCCGCCGGCGTACTGCATGACGCGGCTCTGCAGCCCGGGGACCGTGCCGAACCCGAACCCGCCCATCAGGAACAGGGCGATGATCGTGGCGATGCCCGACGGCGCGGCGACCGAGAAGAGGGCGAGCACCACCACGAGGGCGGCGATGAAGATGACCAGGGTGCGGTCGATCGCACGGTCGGCGAGTCGTCCGCCCAGCCAGTTGCCGAGCACGAGGCCGGCGCCGAAGAGCACGAGCAGCCACGGCACGGTCGAGGTCGCGAAGCCGCTCACCTCGGTGAGCGTGTAGGCGATGTAGGTGAAGGCTCCGAACATCCCGCCGAACGCGAGGATCGTGACGATGAGCGAGAACCACACCTGACCGGAGCGGAAGGCGGACAGCTCGCTGCGCAGGCTGACGTGTGCGGTCGGACGCGGGAGACGGGGGACGAGCAGCGCAATGCCGACGAAGGCCAGCACGCCGATGCCGGAGATCGCCCAGAACGTCGAGCGCCAGCCCAGCTCCTGGCCGAGGAAGGTGCCGAACGGCACGCCGAAGACGTTCGCGGCGGTGAGGCCGGTGAACATGATGGCGATGGCGCCCGCCTTCTTCTCGGGCGCGACGAGGCCGGCCGCGACGACGGAGCCGATGCCGAAGAACGCGCCGTGGCAGAGGGCGGCGATGATGCGGCCGAGCATGGCGACGCCGTAGTCGTCGGCCAATGCGGTGAGAACGTTCCCGATGATGAACAGCACGATGAGGCCGAGCAGCACGGGCTTCTTGGGCAGACGGGTCGCCGCGGCGGTGAGTACGAGCGCACCGACCACGACGGCCAGCGCGTAGCCGGAGATGAGCCAGCCGGCGGCGGACTCGGTGACGCCGAAGTCCTGGGCGACCTCGGGCAGCAGGCCCATGATGACGAACTCGGTGAGTCCGATGCCGAACGCCCCGATGGCGAGGGCGATCAGTCCTAGAGGCATGACGATTCTCCTGGTACATTGGTGGGGATACTTGCAGACGCGGCATATTGCGCATCGAAGGACAATGATTGCACACGCAAGTATCCAGCGCAAGCAACTATCTCGGAGGGTGGCCATGGGTATCGGTGACGACGCGGTCGAGGTGCGCGCGCAGGGGTGGCGGACGCTCGCCGCCCTGCACGGCCTGATCGAGTCGGCCCTCGAGCGCAGCCTGGCCGACGCCGCCTCGCTCTCGGTGGTCGAGTACACGGTGCTGGATGCGCTCGACCGTCAAGACGGATGGCATATGCGCATGCAGCAGCTCGCCCGAGCCGCGGCCCTGAGTCCCAGCGCCACGACACGCCTGGTCAACCGCCTGGAAGACCGCGGACTCCTCACCCGGATCCTCTGCGCCGACGATCGTCGGGGCATCTACACCGAGCTCACCCCCGCAGGGCGTGAGCTCTACGAGCGGGCTCGACCCATCCACGACGCCGCCCTCGCGCAGGTGCTCGAAGACGCCGCGGCGCAGCCGGAACTCGCCCCCGTCGTCGACGCGCTGCACGGCGTCGCGCTGCCGGCGCTCGCCGCGGGCTGATCGAGACGCATGCACGGCTCCGCTGCGCCCTCCTCCCGCACCCTCCTCGTCGGCTCCGGCAAGATCGCCGCGCGCCTGGCGCCACAGTTCCTCGAAAACGGCGAGGTGTACGCGCTGCGTCGAAGCGACAGTCCTCCTCCTGCGGGTGCGATCGGGATCCGCGCCGACCTGGCGGCGCCGCTCGCCGCGCGGCTTCCCGCGGTCGACCGCATGCTCGTCACGCTTCCACCCGGTGACACCCCCGCCGCCTATCGCACCGCGCTGACGCATCTCGCCGCCGCCCTGCCGGCGATGCCCGCGCGCACGGTGTTCGTGTCGTCGACCGGGGTCTTCGACGGTTCGGGGTCGGCGCGGCCGATCACCGAGCGGGACCAGCCCGAGCCCACGAGCATGCGCTCGCGAGGGCTTCTCGACGGGGAGAGGGCAGCGGTCGAGATCTTCGACGCGACGATCGTGCGGCCGGCGGGAATCTACGGATCAGGACGCGAGTACCTTCTGCGCACGGTGCGCGCGGGGGTGGCGGTGGAACACGCGCGACGCACCAACCGCATCCACGAGACCGACCTCGTCCGCACGCTCGAGATGCTGCTGCGGATGCCGGAGCCGCCACGACTCCTGCACGCCGTGGACGAGAGCCCTGCTCCGCTCGGCGACGTCGTCACGTTCATCGCACGCGAGCTGGGGGTCGAGGTGCCGCCGGATATCGCCTCGGCGGAACCGGGCGGGTTCGTCTATGACGGCACCCTCCTGCGGTCCATGCTCGGCCGCCTCGACTACCCCACCTATCGAGAGGGTTACGTCGCGATGATCGCCGGCTCGGCCGCGTAGCCTGGGGCCATGACGATCACAGCCGCACGCACCGCCATCGACGTCGTCGACTGGCGGCGTCGGGTCTTCGCCCTGTACGACGCCGTTCGGATCGCCGACTCCCCGGAAGAAGCGCACGAGCTCTGGCGGATCGAGCGGGACGATCTGATGCTCCGCCATCCCGCCACCCCGCTGCTGTCGGAGGATCGGGCGCTGTTCGAAGGACTCCCGATCGCCTCGTACGATCCGCAGTGGCGATTCGAACTGCCTGTCCTCGCCGCCGATGAGGGAGGCTTCGAGTTCGCGACCGGCACCGACGGCATCGTTCCGTTCGAGCGCGTCGGTCGGGTCGAGATCCCCGACGCCGGGTCGCTCGACGTCTGGCGGCTGAAGTCCTACGGCGGCGGTCTCTTCATCCCGCTGCGCGACGCGCTCGCCGGTCGTCCCGGCGGAACCTACGGCGGCGGGCGCTACCTGATCGACACGATCAAGGGTGCCGACCTGGGGTCGGATGCGGACGGCGGCACGATCGTGCTCGACTTCAACTTCGCCTACAACCCTTCGTGCGCGTACGACCCGGCGTGGGCCTGCCCGCTCGCGCAGCCGGGCAACGTGCTCCCGGTGCCGGTCCCGGTGGGCGAGATGTACGGAACTCCGTCCTCCTGAACGTCCCTTTCCGCAGGCCGCTGCGCGGGATCCGCACTTCTTTGTGACGTTTCGGCCCTTCCGCACGTCCTATCTCCGAGCGAGCGTTTCGCTCCCGGCGGGAGTCTCATACGGGACCCGCGACCGGTCTTCAGATCGAGATGGGACACCTCATGGCAAACCAGGACCAGACCACCCCCGCTCCGGCAGAGAAGGAGCTCGCCCAGGCCGCACCGAAGGCCGCCACCGGCGCATCGCGCGTCGACCGGTCGAGCGGATTCTCCGCATCGCGCGTCCCCACGGACGCCAATGCCGCGGGCAAGACCACCATCGCCGACGGCGTGGTCGCCAAGGTCGCCGGCATCGCCGCACGTGAGGTCGCCGGCGTCTACGCGCTCGGCGGCGGCGGCGCACGTGCCTTCGGTGCGATCCGCGACGTGATCAACGCCACCGACCTCGCCCAGGGCGTCAAGGTCGAGGTGGGCGACACGCAGGCCGCCGCCGACCTGACCATCGTCGTGGAGTACCCGGCGCCGATCCAGGACGTCGCGAACAACGTCCGTGCCGCTGTCGCCGGTGCGATCAGCCGTCTGGTCGGACTCGAGGTCGTCGAGGTCAACGTCGAGGTCAACGACGTGCACGTGCCCGGCGACGACAGCGACGAGAGCGAAGAGTCGCGAGTCTCATGAGTGCCACAACGGTCGGTGCCCTGATCGGCGCTCTCCTCGCTCTCGCCGCTCTGCTGTTCGGCTTCTGGGGATTCCTCCTCATGGCCGTCTTCGCGGGCATCGGCGCGCTCGTGGGTCGGATCGCGTCCGGCAAGCTCGACGTCCGCGGTCTCGCGGACGTCTTCACCGGGCGGCGCACCTCCTGATGCGCGCCGACCAGCACATCGCCGGCGGCGCTCCCTCGGGAGCCGCCGCCGGCGGGGCCGCGGTCCGCGGACGCGTCGAGGTGAAGGATCGCGTCTACCGCACCGTCACCGAGAAGGCGTCTGCGACGTTGATCGGGGTGCCTCGCAGCGACGTGAAGGTCGATGTCGCCGAGCACCCGCGGGGGATCAGCGTGCGGATCGCCGCGCCTCTTCCCGTTCCCCGCCTGGACGACACGGCCGCGATCGCGCAGACCGTGCCCGTCCTCGAACGTGCGCGGGATTTGCAGGAGCAGCTGCAGCAGAGCCTGAGCACGATCCTCGGACGCAACGTCATCCGCATCAATCTCACCGTCACCGGTGCCACCATCCCGGAAAGGAGACGAGTGCAATGAGCACCCCGGTTCTGCGCCGTGTCATCCGACGCGAAACGCACTCGCCGCGCACCGTCGCGATGTTCGTCGCGGTCATCCTGCTCATCCTCGCCCTCGCGTACATCGGGCTCGAGATCGTGCTGAGCCTCGCCGCGCAGCCCGCACTCCTGGTCGGTCCCGCCGCGGCGGGAGGCTGGCTCATCGGGCTGCCCACCGCACAGCCCGCCGGGCTCGTGATCGCCGGCAGTGTGGTGCTCGCCCTCATCGGGCTGACCTTCGTGGTGCTGGCCATCACGCCGGGGCGACTGTCCAAGCACGTGCTGGATGCCGGCGGACGCGCGGTGGTCGTCGACAACGGCGTGATCGCCAGCGCGTTGGCTCAGCACCTCGCGGAGGAGACGGGTCTCACCCGCGACAGCATCACCGTCGGTGTCGGACACCGCACCGTCGACGTGACCGTGCGCCCGGGAATCGGCGTGCCTCTCGACGCATCCGACGTGCGGGCAGCCGCCGAGGCGGAGCTGCAGTCGTATCGGCTGACCGACAGGGTTCGCACGCGGGTGCGCATCGAGCGCCCCACCGAGAAGGAAGACGAGCTGTGAACAACACCAACCGTGCGTTGAATCGCACCCTGCTCCTGATCATCGGGCTGCTGTTCCTCGCGCTCGGCGCCCTCGGCATCGCCATCATGAGCTGGCCGACGCTGTCCGACATCTGGACAGCAGGCGGCAGGGATGCGCGGTCCTGGCTGGACCAGGCGATCGCCGCGACCGCCATCGCGGGAGGAGCACTGTCGTGGATCGGCATCGGCGCGGTCGTCGCGATCGTGGTCGTGATCGTGCTGCTGATCCTCGCGCTCACGAGCATCGCCGGACGGCGTTCGAAGACCGTGCTCCGCTCGACGGGAGCGCAGAACCCGCTGGGGCGTGTGACGGTCAACGAGTCGTTCGTCTCGGACGCGGTGAAGAACTCCCTCACGACGCGCGACGAGGTCCTCTCGGCGCAGGTGACGGCCAACGATGTGCGTCGCAGCCCGGTGCTGCACGTCTCCGTGACGCCGCGTCAGAACACCGACCCGCGGGAGCTCGTCGACCATGTCGACCGTCTGCTCGCCAACCTCGCTGTCCTCACCGGACGCGACACCGCGACGTTCGTCTCGATCCACACGAGCCTCCGGGCCCGGCTCGCGCACGACCAGCGCCGTCTCTCCTGAGAAAGCAGGCATCATGCGCAACAAGATCCTCCTCATCGTCGGCGTCGCCTTCGTCGCCTACATCTTCGGCAGTCGCGCGGCGACGGTGCAGATCAACAAGGGCGAGTCGGTCCGGCACCAGCTGGTGCGGTTGTGGAACGACCCCCGGGCGCGGAAGCGGCGCAAGAAGGCCGCCGAGAAGGCGTCGAAGAAGGCACGCAAGGCCCTCCGCCGCTGACGTGCGGCTGGTCGGCGTCGGTCAGACCGGGCGGGCCGTCGAATCCCGCACGACGAGCTCCGGCTGGAACACCACCCGCTCGCGCTCGGACCGCCCGCCGGCCTCTCGCAGCATCAGATCGACGGCCGTGTATCCGATGAGTTCCGCGGGCTGACGGATCGACGAGAGCGGGACGACGGCCGCGGCGGCGAAGTCGATGTCGTCGTAGCCGATGAGCGCGATCTCGTCCGGCACCCGGATGCTGCCCCGCATCATGAGCGCCTGCAGGACCCCCATGGCGAGCAGGTCGTTCGCGGCGAAGATGGCGTCGGGCCGGTCCTCCGGGGCCCGCGCGCTGAGGGTCTCTCCGGCGGCGCGGCCGGCGAGCACGCTCAGCGAGTCGGTCAGGATGACCTCGAGGGAGACCTCCGCCTCGTTCGCCGCCTTGCTGGCACCCTCGAGACGGTCGACCACCTGGCGGATGCCCATCGGCCCGCCGACGAAAGCGATGCGGCGCCGCCCCTGGGCAGCGAGGTGCTGCACGGCAAGGTAGCCGCCGCCCACGTCGTCGACCGAGACCGACGAGAAGCTCTCATCGGCGACCTCACGGTCGACGAGCACCACGGTCGTCCCGCGGTCGCGGAGACGGCGGAGACGCGGGAGGTCGTCGGCGAGGGGGGAGATGAGCAGCCCGGCGATGCGCTGCTCCTCGAACAGGTCGATGTAGGCGCGTTCGCGTTCGACCTTCTCGTCGCTGTTGCCGAGGGTCACCGTCATCCGGGCCTCGGCGGCGCGTTCCTCCGCGCCGCGGGCGATGTCGGTGAAGAACGGGTTGCGCACATCGAGCACCACGAGGCCGATCGAGCGGCTCTGGCCGGCCCGGAGCTGCCGGGCCGCATCGTTGCGCACGAACCCGAGCTTCTCGATGGCGGCCGTGACACGTTCCACCGTGGCGGGAGAGACCTTGTCCGGATGGTTCAGGACGTTCGAGACGGTCCCGACAGACACGGATGCGGCGAGAGCGACATCTCGAACACTGACGACCACGACGTATTCCTTTCCGCGGGATCCGCGAAACCTCTCCCTGAAACGTACCACTGCTCATTCCGTGACTTGACAGCAGCCCACCCAGGGTCGTAATTTACAGATGCTCCACCTTTTAAAACGATTCAATCCGCAGGGATGATCCTGCAGTTTAGGTCCGATCAATGACGATTCCCTCTGGGGCTCCCGGTGCTCCACCGGCGCTCGAGCTCCGCGACATCCGAAAGTCGTTCGGTGCGGTGGTCGCGCTCCGTTCCGGGACGCTGTCGGTCGACGGCGGTTCCATCCACGCCCTGGTCGGCGAGAACGGTGCAGGCAAGTCCACCCTCGTGAAGATCGTCGCCGGCCTGTACCAGCGCGACGAAGGGATCTTCCGGTTCCACGGCGAAGACGTGGACTTCACCTCGACCGCGCAGTCCAAGAGCGCGGGCGTCGCCGTGATCTACCAGGAGCCGACGCTCTTCCCCGACCTCTCGGTCACCGAGAACATCTTCATGGGCCGCCAGCCCACGGGGCGCTTCGGACGGATCGATCGCAAGGCCATGCGGCACGAGGTCGAGCGCCTGTTCACCCGGCTCGGCGTGACCATCGACCCCGACCGTCCGGCGGAGGGCCTCTCGATCGCCGATCAGCAGGTCATCGAGATCGCGAAGGCCGTCTCGCTCGACGCGAGCCTTCTCGTCATGGACGAGCCCACCGCCGCGCTGTCCGGCGTCGAGGTCGAGCGCCTGTTCACGATCGCCCGCAGCCTCCGCGACGAGGGCCGCGCGCTCATCTTCATCTCGCACCGCTTCGACGAGGTCTTCGCCCTCTGCGACACCGTCACCGTCATGCGCGACGGCGCCTACATCGCCACCAGTGCGATCGCCGACACCTCGGTCGAGGAGATCGTGCACCAGATGGTCGGTCGAGAGGTGACCGAACTGTTCCCCAAGCAGGAGACCACGGTCGGCGCTCCGCTGCTCGAGGTGGAGAACCTCACCAGCCCCGGTGTCTTCCACGACATCTCGTTCACCGTGCGCGCGGGCGAGATCGTGGGCCTTGCCGGTCTCGTCGGAGCCGGCCGCAGCGAAGTCGCGCGTGCCGTGTTCGGGGTCGACCCCTATCGCGAGGGCACCGTCATGATGCAGGGCGCGCGCATCCCGCGCAACCGCCCCACCGATGCCATGCGGGCCGGTCTCGCGCTCGTTCCCGAAGACCGCCGCAAGCAGGGGCTCGTGATCGAATCGGGTGTCGGCGGCAACATCACCCTCTCGATCCGCCGCCAGCTCGCGAAGCTGGGCTTCCTCACCACCGGGATCGAGAACCGCGCCGCCCGGGAATGGGCCACCAGGCTCGAGGTCAAGACGCACGCCCTCGACACTGTCGCCGCCACGCTCTCCGGCGGCAACCAGCAGAAGGTCGTCCTCGCCAAGTGGCTCGCGACGCAGCCGAAGGTCCTCATCATCGACGAGCCGACCCGAGGAATCGACGTCGGCACGAAGTCCGAGGTGCACCGCCTGCTCTCCGAGCTCGCCGGGCAGGGCATGGGAATCCTCATGATCTCGTCCGAACTGCCGGAGGTGCTCGGCATGGCCGACCGCGTCCTCGTCATGCGCGAGGGGCGGATCACCGCAGAGATCGCCCGCTCGGAGGCCACTTCCGAGAACGTCATGTACGCCGCGACGCACGCATCGGAGCTCTCCTCGTGACCACCGCCATCCCCGTCTCCTCGATGACGAAGAGGTTCGCAGCCCTCGGCAGGGCGCGAGAGTTCGGCATCCTCCTCGCCCTGGCGCTCGTGATCATCGCCGCCACGACGAACAACTCCAACTTCCTGTTCAGCCCCGACGGCTGGCGCGACCTGCTCCTCACGCCGTCGATCCTCGTGCTCGTCGCCGTCGGACAGGCCATCGTCCTCATCACCCGCAACGTCGACCTCTCGGTCGGCTCGGTCATGGGGCTCACCGCCTACCTCACCGGTCGCCTGTTCATCAACGTCCCCGGCATCCCGATCATGATCGTGGTGGTGGCCGCCGTCGTGTTCGGAGCCCTCCTCGGACTCATCAACGGGGCGCTGGTCGCCTTCGCCAAAGTGCCCGCCATGGTGATCACCCTCGGCACGCTCTACGCCTACCGCGGCATCAACGTGCTGTGGACCGGCAGCGACCGGGTGAACGCCTCCGACATGCCGAAGGACTTCCTCGCCCTCGGCACCGGGCAGCTCATCGGCATCCCGATCCTCACGATCGTCGCACTCATCGTGCTCGCCGCAGCCGCCTGGTACATGAAGAACACCCGTGGCGGCCGCGAGTACTACGCGATCGGATCCGATCCCGCGGCCGCGGAGCTCTACGGCCTCCGCGTCACGCGCCGCGTGCTGACCGCCTTCGTCGTCTCCGGTGCGCTCGCCGGTCTCGCCGGGGTGTTCTACGCCGCCCGCTACGGCACCATCAACTCGCAGGCCGGAGCCGGGTGGGAGCTCGACGCGGTGGGCGCGGCCGTGATCGGCGGCGTCGCGATCACCGGCGGCATCGGCTCGGTCTGGGGGGCGGCGATCGGTGCGGTGCTGCTGCTCACGATCAACCGGGCCCTTCCCATCCTCGGCATCCCCGACTTCTGGCAGCGCGCCGTCGTCGGCCTCCTGATCATCGGCGCGATCGTGCTCGACCGTGTCCTCGCCGTCCGCCAGAAACGACGGCTCATCGAAGCGAGGGACAAGTCATGACCGCCGCGACCGCGACCGCGACCACCCGGGTGATCCGCGACTTCGACAAGCCGCTCTGGCGGCGTGTGCTCCTCACGAGGGAGATGGCGATCGTCGCCCTGCTCGTCCTCGTCGTCATCGCCTCCGCGATCACGGTGCGCGGCTTCGGTCAGCCGATCACGCTCACCTACCTGCTCCTCGACATCGCCCCGATCCTCCTGATCGCCCTGCCGATGACGCTCGTCATGATCACCGGCGAGATCGACCTGTCGGTCGGCAGCATGGTGGGGCTCTCCAGCGTCGTCACCGGAGCGCTCGTGCAGGGCGGGATCCCCTTCGAGGTCGCCGCGCTCGCCGCGCTGCTCGTCGGTCTGGTCGGCGGTGCCTTCAACGGGTTCCTCGTGACCGTCGTCGGCCTGCCCTCGCTCGCGGTGACCATCGGAACCCTCGCGCTGTTCCGCGGCCTCGCGGTCGGCCTGCTCGGCACCGCGGCGGTCACGGAGTTCCCCGAGTTCTGGACCGACCTCGCCAAGGCGAAGCTCGCCGGCACGACGATCCCCGTGGTCATGATCCCTTTCCTGCTCCTGCTGGTGGGCTTCATCCTCCTGCTGCACTACACCCCGTTCGGGCGTGGTGTGTACGCGATCGGACTGTCGAAGGACGCCGCCAGGTTCTCGGGCGTGCACGTGGAGCGGACGAAGTTCATCCTCTTCGTGCTCTCCGGAGTGGTCGCCGCGTTCGCCGGGGTGTTCTACACGCTCCGCTACGGCAGCGCGCGAGGTGACAACGCCACCGGCCTCGAGCTGCAGGTGATCGCCGCTGTCGTCCTCGGCGGGGTCTCGGTGTTCGGCGGGCGGGGAAAGCTCTACGGCGTCGTCGCCGCGGCCCTGCTCATCGGCTCACTCGCCAGCGCGCTGCGACTGATGAACGTGACCTCCGACGTGATCAACATCATCACCGGCGCCCTGCTGATCGTCTCGGTGGTCGCCGCCAGCTTCCTCGCCTGGCTGCAGAAGGCTCGGCGCAGACCAGGACGTTCGACCACCGGCGCCGCACCCACAGCTTCATGACGCCGACGCCGCAATAGCGGCACCCCTCACGAAAGGAACAGAACAATGATGTTTGCACGCAAGCGTGTGACCGCGTTCGCCGCCATCGCGGTGGCCGCAGCGGTCGCCCTGTCCGGATGCGCGAGCACCGGCAGCGGAGACGGCGGCGACGGCGGCGGAGACGGCAACCTCGCCATCACCTTCCTGCCCAAGAACCTCGGAAACCCCTACTTCGACACGTCGAGCAAGGGCGGCAAGGCGGCCGTCGAGGAGTTCGGCGGCACGTTCGCCGAGGTCGGGCCGGCCGAAGCCACCCCCGATGCGCAGGTCAGCTACATCAACACGGCCACGCAGCAGGGCGTCGGAGCACTCGTCGTCTCGGCGAACGATCCGAAGGCGATCTGCGACGCGCTGAACGAAGCGCGCGACGCCGGCGTGAAGGTCGTCACCTTCGACTCCGACACCAACCCGGAATGCCGCGACGTCTTCATCAACCAGGCGGACTCCGAGGGCATCGCGAAGGTGCAGGTCGACCAGATCGCCGAGCAGATCGGCGGCGCCGGAGAGATCGCCATCCTCTCGGCCTCGGCCAACGCGACCAACCAGAACGCCTGGATCGACCTGATGAAGGAGTACCTCGCCAGCGATTACCCCGACATCACGCTCGTCGAGACCGTCTACGGCGACGACGACGACCAGACGTCGTTCGACAAGACCGCGGCCCTGCTGCAGACCCACCCTGACCTCAAGGGCATCATCTCGCCCACGACGGTCGGCATCGCCGCAGCCGCCCGCTACCTGTCGACCTCGGACTACAAGGGCAAGGTCGCGCTCACCGGGCTCGGCACCCCGAACCAGATGCGGGAATACGTCGAGGACGGCACCGTCACGTCGTTCGCGCTGTGGAACCCGGAAGACCTCGGCTACCTCGCGGCCTTCGCGGCGCAGGCGCTCATCGAGGGCGACATCACGGGCAAGAAGGGCGACAGCTTCACCGCCGGTGACCTCGGCGAGTACACGGTCGGAGACGACGGCGTCGTGCTGCTCGGCGACCCGTTCGTGTTCAACGCCGACAACATCGGCGAGTTCGACTTCTGATGCACACCGGGCGCCCGGCCGGCACAGTGGTCGGCCGGGCGCTCGCAGAAAGGCCCTCATGACCCGCGTATGCGTCAAGCTCCAGGTGCGACCGGAGCTCCTGGACGAGTACCGCGAGCGTCACGCGCCCGTGTGGCCGGAGATGCTCGCCGAGATCGCGGCGGCCGGACGCCGCAACTACTCGCTGTTCCTCGCTCCCGACGGTGAGCTCATCGGCTACTACGAGACCGATGACGACGCCGCGGCCCAGGCGTATCTCGCCGCGTCGCCCGTCGCCGCGCGCTGGGAGGCCGAGATGAGTCGCTTCTTCGTCGGCCTCGACGGCCGACCGGACCAGGCCGCCCCCACACTTCCCGAGGTGTTCCACCTCGAAGACCAGCTCTCCTCCTCCGGTCTCCAGAACGAAAGCAGTGCATCGTGAGCATCCTCACCCCCTCGAACCTCGCCATCCTCGAGAAGCAGGGCATCGAGCTCCCCAGCTGGGCCTTCGGCAACTCCGGCACGCGTTTCAAGGTGTTCGGCACCCCCGGCACCCCGCGGGATCCGTGGGAGAAGATCGCCGACGCCGCCCAGGTCAACCGCTACACGGCACTCGCTCCCGCGGTGGCGCTGCACATCCCGTGGGACGTGGTGGACTCGTACTCCGATCTGCGCACGCACGCCGAGGATCACGGAGTCACCCTCGGCACGGTCAACTCCAACACGTTCCAGGACGATGACTACAAGTTCGGCGCCCTCACGCACGAGGACGCCGCGATCCGGCGGAAGGCGATCGACCACCACCTGGCCTGCATCGACGTGATGGATGCGACCGGCAGCCGCGACCTCAAGATCTGGCTGGCCGAGGGGTCGAACTATCCGGGCCAGGCCGACATGCGCGGGCGCCAGGACCGCCTGCAGGACTCGCTGCAGAAGATCTACGACCGCCTCGGCGACGACCAGCGCCTCGTGCTCGAGTACAAGTTCTTCGAGCCGGCGTTCTATCACACCGACGTCCCGGACTGGGGCACTTCGTACGCGCAGGTCAGCGCGCTCGGCGACAAGGCGATGGTGTGCCTCGACACGGGCCACCACGCCCCGGGCACGAACATCGAGTTCATCGTGATGCAGCTGCTGCGCCTCGGCAAGCTCGGCTCGTTCGACTTCAACTCGCGCTTCTACGCCGACGACGACCTGATCGTGGGCGCGGCCGACCCGTTCCAGCTGTTCCGCATCCTGTTCGAGGTGATCCGCGGTGGCGGCCTGAACAACCCCGACGTGGCGTTCATGCTCGACCAGTGCCACAACGTCGAGGACAAGATCCCCGGCCAGATCCGCTCGGTGCTCAACGTGCAGGAGATGACGGCGCGTGCGCTGCTCGTTGACCGTGACGCGCTCGCCGTTGCCCAGAGGTCGGGCGACGTGCTCGCCGCGAACGCCCTCTTCATGGATGCCTTCTACACCGACGTGCGGCCCGCCCTGGCCGAATGGCGGGAGTCGCGCGGTCTCGCCGCCGATCCGATGGCCGCCTATCTCGCCTCCGGCTACCAGGAGCGGATCGCCGCCGAGCGGGTGGGCGGAGTGCAGGCCGGCTGGGGCGCCTGACCGCAGGTCCTCTGCAGAGCAGTACGCCGCCCGGCTCAGACGCGGGCGGCGTACTGCTCTCGGATGATCGGACGGTGGTCGACCGCGAACGACCGCGCCTCGCCGTCTGCCCAGGACGGGCGCTCGTCCGTGAGGGCCCAGGCCGCCTGCACCGCCGCCCCTCGGGCGACGGCCTCGTCGATGCCCGGCACCACGATCGGCACATCGAACACCTGAGCCGCGATCTGCGAGACGGCGGGATTGCGCGCGGCCCCACCGATGAGCAGGATGCGGGTGGCCGGCACGCCGCACCGACGGATCGCGTCGAGGCCGTCGGCCAGACCGCACAGAAGACCCTCCACCGCAGCGCGCGCCAGCGTCTCGCGTCGTGTCGAGGCGAGCGACATGCCGTACAGCGTGGCGGTGGCATCCGGGCGGTTCGGGGTGCGCTCCCCTTCGAAGTAGGGCTGCAGGACCAGGCCGTCCGCTCCGGGTTCGGCGGCCAGCGCCAGGCGGGCGAGTGCGTCGTGATCGACGCCGAGCAGCCCGGCGACCGTATCGAGCACGCGGGCTGCGTTGAGGGTCGCGACGAGCGGGAGATGATTCCCGCTTCCGTCGGCGAAGCCGGCGACCGTTCCGGTGGGGTCGGCGAGGGGCCGATCCGCGACCGCGAAGACCGTGCCGCTCGTGCCGATCGAGATCATCGCGTCGCCCGGTCGGGCGCCGAGTCCCAGCGCACCACCGGCGTTGTCGCCCAGACCGGCTCCGACCGCGGTGCCTCCGGGCATGACGCCCATCCGATCGGCGGGCCCGAGGACGCGGGGGAGGATCGGGACGCGACCGAACGCACGCTCGAGCAGGTCGAGGTCGTAGGCGCCTGTGGAGGCGCTCCAGTACGCAGTGCCGCTCGCGTCGGAGCGGTCGGTGGCGAGGGCGTCGAGGGCGGGACCGAGCGCGGACGCACCGACGGGCCCGTACCCGCGCAGTCGCCAGGAGAGCCAGTCGTGGGGCAGGGCGACCGCAGCGACCCTGGTTGCGTTCGCGGGCTCGTGATCACGCAGCCACCGCAGCTTGGCTCCGGTGAACGACGCCACGGGCACGACTCCGACCCGACGCGCATACTCCTGCGCGCCGACCTCCGCCACGAGCGCCGCCGCGGCGTCCGCACTGCGCACGTCGTTCCAGAGCAGCGCGTCGCGAACGACGTGCCCCTGCGCGTCGAGTGCCACGAGCCCGTGCTGCTGCGCGGCGATCGAGATCGCGGCCACGTCGTCCAGACCGCCGGCGTCGACGATCGCGTGCTGCAGGGCCGACCACCACGCCTCGGGAGCGACCTCCGTGCCGGGCGGATGCGACGCCCGTCCGGTGCGCACCACCTCCCCGGTCGCGAGTTCGTGCACGGTCACCTTGCAACTCTGCGTGGACGAATCCACGCCGGCGACGTACGTCGACGGCATCTGCCTCTCCCTCATCCGTGAACGACCCGAGCCGCGAAGACGCCGAAGCATCCTCGCGGCTCGGGTGCGGCCGTCACTCCGACTGGCCGGTGAGACCCTCGTAAGCGATGTTGCCGCTCTTGAGGTTCTTGTTGGTCATCTCGCTGAGGTTCTTCAGGAACGCGTCGCGCTCGGTGACCACGTGGCCGATCGCCTCGTCGACGTTGTCCTTCGTGATCGCGGGCATCAGGTAGACCGGGTTCTCCTTGACGTCCTCTCCGCGCACGATGGCCGCGGCGTAGGCCACGCCGGCCGACAGCTCGACCGTGCCGTTCTGCAGCGAGGTGCCGATGAAGTCGCCGTTCTTCACGGCTTCGAGCCCGTCGGCGATGCCGTCGATGCCGACGATCGGCACATCCGTCATCCCGGCTTCCTTGAGCGCCTGCAGAGCACCGAGCCCCATGTCGTCGTTCTGGGCGATCACGCCGTCGATGTCGTCGCCGAAGGCCGAGATCCAGTTGCTGACCTTGTTGACGGCCTCGTCGCGCTTCCAGTTCGCGGTGTCCTTGGCGAGCACCTTCACGTCGGGGTTCTCGGCGAGCACGTTGTCGATGCCCTTGCCGCGGTTGATCTCGCCCGAGCCTCCGAGCGGACCCTGCAGGATGATGACGTTGCCCTTCCCGCCGAGGGCTTCCATCATCATCTGCGCTTCCTGTTCGCCCGCGGCCACGTCGTCGGGCTGCACCGAACCGGTGAGGTCTTCGCTGTTGAGCGAGGCGTTGACGTCGAAGAAGGGGATGTCGGCGGCCTTCGCGGCGGCGATCTGCGGCTGCAGCGAGTCGGCCTGCACCGGGATGACCACGATCGCGTCGACACCGGCGGTGACGTACTGGTCGACCTGGCTCGCCTGGGTGTTGACGTCGAGCCCTGCGGAGTTCCACAGGATCTCGATGTTGTTCTCCTCGGCGTAGCGCTCGATGCCCTCCTTGCCCTCGGTGACGAACGACGACATGTCGTAGACGCTCACACCGATGGTGATGCGCTCCTGGCCGCTGTCGTCTCCGCTGCCGGTATTCGCGTTCGGGTCGCCCGCGCCGCATCCGGCGAGCATCAGCGCGGCGACGGAGGTGACGGCGAAAGCCGCGGCGATGCGGCTCTTCTTGGTGAACATGGGATTCCTCTCGTTGGATGGTGCGATGAAGCAGGGTTCTTCGTCGTGATCGGTCAGCGGCTTCGTCGTCGGGTCGCCCACACGTCCACGGCGACCGCCGCGACGATGAGCACCCCCTTGATGACCTTCTGCCAGTAGGCGGGCACGGTCAGGATGTCGAGGCCGTTGTTGAGGGTCTGGATGAGGAGCAGTCCGAGGGCGGTCCCCCAGATCGAGCCGCGGCCGCCGAGCAGGCTCGCGCCGCCGATCACGACCGCCGCGATCGCGTCGAGCTCGTAGCCGACGCCGAGGTTCGGAGCGCCGAGCGTGACACGGCTGGCGAGCATGACGCCCGAGATGCCGGCGAGCATGCCGGAGATGGCATACACGCTGAAGATGGTGCGGCCGACGTTGATGCCCGCGATGCCGGCGGCGATCGGGTTGCCGCCGATCGCGTAGACCCGCATACCCCAGGCGGTGCGGCGCATGATGACCGCGAGTCCCAGGATGCCGACGATCATCAGGATGACCGGCAGGGTGAGCCCGCCGAACTGGGCATTGGCGATGCGGGAGAAGTCGGCCGGCAGCCCGGTGATGGGGGCGCCGTTGCCCGCGACGTAGGCGACACCGGACGCGAGGGTGAGCATGCCGAGCGTCGCGATGAAGGGTGGCACCTTGATCACCGACACCACGAAGCCGTTGATGGCCCCGGCGATGAACCCCACCACGACTCCGGCGACGATCGCGAGCCAGATCTGATCCGGGAACGCCTTCGCGGTGAGGCTGCCGAACACGGCCGCTGCGGCGATCACGCTGCCGACCGAGAGGTCGATGCCGCCGGTGAGGATCACGAGCGTCTGCCCGAGGGCGATCAGGGCGAACGGTGCCGCCGCGACCAGGATCGTCTGCAGGTTGTCGACCGTGCCGAAGCGCGCGCTGCGGTAGAGGAAGAAGGCGATGATGAGCACCATCACGATCACCATCGCGTAGCGGATCGCGAGGTCGCCGAACCAGGTCGGGCTGAAGCGCTTCACTTCCGACTCGGGCACGAAGGTCGGCGCGGCGGTGCGGGTGTCGGTCATTGGTCGTCCTTTGCGGAAGGTGCGTCGGAGGTGTCGAGTCCGCTCGCGAGTCGGAAGATGCGGTCCTGCACGTCGGGTTGCTGGAGGGCGGTGCGGTCGAGCTCCGCCACCACGCCGCCGTCCTTGAGCACGAGAGCGCGGTGCGACAGGGCGAGGATCTCCGGCATGTCGCTCGACGCCATCACCACGGCCATGCCCGAGGCGGCGAGGTCGGTGATGATGCGGTAGATCTCGCTGCGGGCGCCGATGTCGACGCCGCGGGTGGGTTCGTCGAGCAGCAGCACCTTTACCTCGCCGGTGAGCCAGCGCGCGAGCACCACCTTCTGCTGGTTGCCGCCCGAGAGCGTCTCCATCAGCTGCCCGAGACCACGGCTGCGCAGGCGCACGGAGCTCATCACCTCGGAGACGGCGTCCACGCGGCTGCGGCCCTTGAGCCATCCGGCGACCGAGAACTGGTTCATGCGCGGCAGGGTCGCGTTGGCGAGGATGTCCATGCTGAGCACGGCTCCCGCGCCCTTGCGGTCCTCAGGGACCAAGGCCATGCCGGCGGTGATCGCGTCGGCGGGGCGTCCGCGACGCACGCGAGCGCCTCCGACGGCGATCTCACCCGCAGTCGCGGAGCGCACGCCGAACAGCGCCTCGATCAGCTCGGTGCGTCCGGCGCCGACGAGCCCCGCGAGCCCCACGATCTCACCGCGGCGCACCTGCAGGTCGACCGGCTGCGGGGCCGGTGTGTACTCGAGCCCGCGCACCGAGAGGGCGATGTCGTCGGAAGCCGGCGGCAGGTCGGGGAACAGGTCTTCGAGCTCGCGGCCGATCATCGCGGTCACGATGTCGTCGTCGCTGAGTTCTGAGAGCGGTGCATCCGCGACGAGGCCGCCGTCGCGGAGCACCACGACCCGGTCGGCGATCGCGCGGATCTCCTCCATCTTGTGCGTCGTGAAGAGGATCGCGACGCCGCGGTCGCGCAGCATGCGCATGCTCTCGATCAGGCGGGCGACCTCGCGCTCGGCGATCGCGCTGGTCGGTTCGTCCAGCAGCAGCACCCGCGCGCCGGTGCTGGTCGCCTTGACGATCTCGACGATCTGCCGCAGTCCCACCGGCAGCGATCCCATCCGGGCTCCGGGATCGATGTCGACGCCGAACTCGGCGAGCATCTGCCGGGCCTCCCTGGCCATGCGGCGGCGGTCGACCAGCCCGAACCGGTTGCGCAGCTCCCGCCCCACGAAGATGTTCTCGTACACCGTGGTGTCGAGGATCGAGGCCAGTTCCTGCGGCACGATGGCGATGCCGCGCTGGTGGGCGTCGCGCGCGGATCCCGCGGTGAGCTCCTCTCCGCGCACGAGCACACGACCGGCATCGGCCTTCATCTGGCCGGAGGCGATCTTCATGAGAGTCGACTTGCCGGCACCGTTCTCGCCCGCGAGCGCCGTCACGGTGCCCGGCACGAGGTGCAGCCCCACGCCCTTGAGCACGGGCACTCCGCCGAACGCCTTGCGGATGTCGATGCACGCGAGCATGTCGGGCTGCTCGTCGAGGGTGATGTTCCCCGTGCGCTCGAGGTCGGTCATGATTCCCTCGCGTGCTCGCGGTCAGGACGCACGATGCTCTTCAGGGTCGAGGGGTGCGAGGCGGAATCGAGAGCCTCGCGCACCTCGGCGAGGCCGAACGACCCGGTGACCAGCGCATCGAGGTCGACGGCGCCGGACGCGACCAGCTCGATCGCCGTGGGCCAGGTGTTCGCGTAGCGGAAGATGCCGGTGACGATCAGCTCGCGGTTCTGGATCGTGGAGACGGGGAGGGCGATCTCGTCGGCGCCCATGCCGACGAGCACGGCGAGGCCGCCGGGCTTCAGTGCCGAGATGCCCTGCTTCACGGCGACGGGGGATCCCGAGGCGTCGACGAAGGCGTCGTATCCCGAGCCGAGCGGTCCGGCCGCCGGGTCGACGGCGGCGGTCGCGCCGAACCGGAGGGCGACCTCGCGACGCTCGGCCATCGGGTCGCTGATCACGATCTCGGTGGCACCGAATGCGCGTGCGGTCTGCGCGGTGACGATGCCGATGGGCCCCGCCCCGGTGATGAGCACGCGGCTCCCGGGTCGCACACCGGCCTTCTGCACGGCCGCGATGGCGACGGACAGCGGCTCCATGAGCGCTGCGGCGTCGTCGCTCACGGAATCGGGAACGGTGTAGGCGAAGTCGCCCTGGATCGCGACGTACTCCGCGAAGGCGCCGTCGATCGGCGGGGTGGCGTAGAACTCGATCCGTGGGCAGAGGTTGTAGCGCCCGCTGCGGCAGAACTCGCACACCCGGCAGGGGTGCTGCGGTTCGATCGAGACGCGCTCGCCGACGCGGGCGTCGTCGATGTCGGCCCCGACCGCGACGATCGTGCCGCCGGCTTCGTGGCCGAGGACGAGCGGCTCCTCCACGACGAAGTCGCCGATGCGCCCCTCGTGGAAGTAGTGGACGTCGGAGCCGCAGATGCCGACCGCGTTCACCCGCACGATCACCTGATCGGCGGACGGGATCGGCACGGGGCGGGTCGCCACCGTGAGCTCGCCGGCGCGCACCAGCACGCTCGCACGCATGGTCGTGGGCAGTTCAGTGCGCTTCATCGGGCTCCTCGTGGTGCGGGTGCAATCGTGGGGTCGTGATTGCTCGACCGACATTAGCCATGCGTGACGGATGAGACAACTGGCCGCTCATATGAGCGCAGAAGGAGAAACCGGGATATGCTGAACCGACCTGACACGACGCGAGACGAAGAGGCGACATGGGACCCGATGAACTGGTGCGGATCTCGCACGTCGCGCGCCGGCACTACCTGGACGGGCGGACGAAGATCGAGATCGCCGACGAACTCGGCCTCTCCCGTTTCAAGATCGCGCGGATGCTGGAGGATGCGCTCGAGCAGGGGCTGGTGAAGATCACGATCGAGGCACCGGACTCCCTCGATCTCGACCTGTCCATGCAGCTGCGCGCCCGCTTCGGGCTGACGCGCGCTCTCGCGGTGCTCACTCCCGGCACCACGCCCGACCTCATCCAGGATCGGCTCGGGCGCGCGGCCGCCGACCTGCTCAGCGAGATCGTCACCGAGGGCGACGTGCTGGGGCTCACGGCCGGACGCACCCTGACCGCGATGGCCGGACACCTGCGCACCTTGGCGACGTGCGAGGTGGTGCAGCTCGCCGGCGTCGCCGCCCCCACGCCCGAGAACGGCGTCGAGGTGATCCGCCAGGTGAGCCGCATCTCGGGGGGACGCTCCCGCGCGATCTTCGCCCCGTTGCTGGTCGAGACCGCCGCCACCGCCTCGGCCCTGCGTCGCGAGCCCGGCATCATGGAGACCTTCCGCCGCTTCGACTCGGTGACCAAGGCCGTCGTCGCGATCGGTTCCTGGAGCCCGCCCGACTCGCAGCTGTACGACAATGCCGGGCGCGCGGGCGCGCTCGACGAACTGCTCGCGGCGGGGGTGAAGGCCGAGATCTGCGCGACGCTCATCGACGAGAACGGTGCCGTCGTGGGGTCGGTGGCCGAGCGGTCTCTCGCGGTATCCACCGAGCAGCTGCGCCGTATCCCCGAGGTGATCGCGGTCGCGGGCGGCACCTCGAAGACGGGTGCCGTCGCTGCCGCCCTGCGGTCAGGGATCGTCGACTCCCTGGTGACCGACGCCGCTCTCGCCCGGCGCCTGCTCGAGACCGCGGTCTGAGCAGGACCGACCTGCCCGCTCAGCGGCGGACGGGCTCGTAGCGCCGCAGCTCGGTGGAGGCGCGCACCACGCGGCGCAGATCGCCGAGACCTCCGTGCACCGCGCTGTGCGCGCGGGCCTGCACCAGGATGTTGCCCATCGACGTGGCCTCCGACGGCCCCGCGACCACGGCGCGCCCCGAGCGGTCGGCGACGGCCTGCGCCAGGATCGACGACTCGGAGCCGCCGCCGACCAGGTGGATCACCCGCACGTCCACACCCGAGAGCGCCGCTGCTTCGTCGACCTGTCGGGCCACGAACGCCCCGAGACTCTCCAGCACCAGCCGCACCACGGCGGCGCGGTCGGTGGGCATGCGTCCGCCGGCCTCGGCGACGAGTTCCGCGATGCGCGCGGTCATCTGCCCGGGGCGCAGCAGGCGAGGGTCTCCGGTGTCGATCGGCACCCCGGTGCTCGGGGCGGCGTCGGCACGGGCCAGCAGCTCGCGACGGGCGGCGGTGCTGCGCGCTCCCCAGCCGTCGAGCCCCCATTCCCGCATGCACTCGTTGATGATCCAGAGCCCGGCGGCGATCCGGAGGAACCGCACGGTGCCGTCGAGGCCGAGCTCGTTCGTGAAACCCGCCTCGCGGGCCCGGTCGCTCGTGATGAGGCGATCGACCTCGACACCCGTGAGGATCCACGTGCCGCACGACACGAAGGCGAAGTCCTCGTCGCGCGCGGGGACGGCGATCACGGCGCTGGCGGTGTCGTGCGAGGCGACGGCGGTGATGTCGGTGGCATCCCCGGGCGCCAGGATGCCGCCAGCCACACGCCCGGTCACGGTGCCGGGCGCGACGATCTCGGGGAAGATCCGCGCCGGCAGGCCCAGCGCGTCGATCCGGCCGGCATCCCAGCCGGCACCGCGGGGGAGGGCCAGGCCGGTGCTGGAGACGTTCGTCGCCTCGGCGACCTCTTCGGCGCCGAGCCAGTGCGCGAGCAAATCGGGCATCAGCAGCATCCGCTGCACGGTGTCGAGACGCCCGGCCTCCCGGTCGGCCATCAGCTGGTAGATCGTCATGATCGGGAGGGCGGTGACCCCGGTGTCTCGAAAGGCATCGGCGGCGGGGAGGATCGCGTCGACGAGGGGGAAGCTGCGGTCGGTGCGGGCATCGCGCTGGTGGAAGGGAGCATCGAGCAGGCCGTCGTAGGCGAGCAGCCCGTAGTCTCCCGACCAGGCGTCCACGCCGACACTGGCGAAGGCGGGTCCCTCGCGGCGAAGCGCCGCGAGACCGGCGACCGCGTCGCGGTACAGCCGCTGGGCATCCCACCGCAGTCCGAGCTCGTCCGTGAACGCGCGGTTGCGGAACCGGTGCACCCCGTCGATCCGCAGCCGATCCCCGTCGACGGTCGCGCTCACGACGCGACCGCTGGACCCTCCGAGGTCGACGGCGGCAGCTCGGAAGGTCGCCGAGCCGAGGGGCAGTTCGGGCATGTCCCTCAGCCTAGGGTCCGGGCCTCCCGTCCGGCGGCCCCTCACACGCTGGTGTAACCACCATCGATGAGGATGCTCTGCCCGATGACGTAGCTCGACCGCTCGCTCGCGAGGTAGACCAGGAGGTCGCCGAGCTCTTCGGGCTCCCCCATCCGCCCGGCGGGGATGCGCCGCACCCACTCATCGGCCATCTCGGGGTTCTCCGCCACGAAGTCCCTGGTCATGTCGCTGGCGAAGTACCCCGGGGCGATCGCGTTGACGCGGATGCCGTGCGGCCACCACTCGATCGCCGCGCTCTTGGTGAACATCGACACCGCGGCTTTCGACGTGTTGTAGACCGCTTGGGTCTGCGGGATGTTCACCGCGAACGCCGACATCGACGACACGTTGACCACGCTGGCCGGGTTTCCTCGTGCGGCCTCGACGTGCCGGCGCGCGAACTCACGGCTCGTGACGAAGGTGCCGGTGACGTTGACGTCGAGCACCCGCCGCCAGTCCGCTGGCGTGGTGTCGAGGAGGGGCGTGCCCAGCGTGATGCCCGCGCTGTTGACGAGCACGTCGGCCACGCCCAACTGCGCGGCGACGGCGTCGAAGGCAGCCGCGACGGAGGCGTCGGAGGTGACGTCGACGCTGACGCCGATGCCACGCCGCCCCGTCTCGGACTGCAGGGCGTCGGCGGCATCGGCGACGGTGTCGAGGCGGTCGAGGAGGGCGATATCGGCGCCGGCGGTCGCCAGTGCCTCGGCCATGGCGTAACCGAGGCCCCGCGCCCCGCCCGTGACGACGGCGATGCGGCCGAGAAGAGGTTCCGTGGTGTTTCCGAGCATGAGCAGAGCCTAGCGGCGGCGCTCACCTCACGACACCAGCCGCTCATATGAGCGCACAGAGCGAGGGTCGATGATCGGGGGATCGGCCCCGGCGTGCACACCGGATAGATTCCTCCCATGGCTCTTTCCGGCAATCTCGAGGCGCAACGACGTCGAGACGAACTCGTCGAACTCGCGAACGGCCCGCAGGGCGTGATGATCGAGGCCGCTGCCGAACTGTTCGCGGTGTCGTCGATGACGATCCGACGCGACCTGCTCGAGCTGGAGGCGGAGGGCCGAGTACGTCGGGTGCGAGGTGGGGCGACCGCCGCCCCCAGAGCGCGCCCGTTCGATGCGCGCCGGGCCATCAGGGCGAGCGCGAAGAGGACGATCGCCGAGAAGGCGCTGCGACTCGTCCCGGCTCGTGGCAGCATCGCGCTCGACGCGTCGTCGACCGTCAACATGCTCGCCTCGGTGATCGGTCCGCGCGCCGGGCTCACGGCTTACACGAACTCCTTCGAGTCGTTCCAGGTGCTTCATCCGCTCGACGGCGTGACAGCGGTGATCTCCGGTGGCACCGCGGAGCCCACCACGGGCAGTCTCGTCGGCCCGATCGCCCGTCGGAGCATGCGTTCGGTCTACTTCGACACCTTCTTCTCCTCGGCCGACGCGCTCGATGGCGCCGACGGCACGTCCGAGGTCTCGGTGGACGAAGCCGAGCTGAAGCAGGCGATGGCCGCGAACGCCGGCACCACGGTGGTGTGCGTCGACTCCAGCAAGCTCGGGCGTCGGTCGGTGGCCCGCGCGCTCGAGCGCGACGAGATCTCGGTGCTGATCACCGAGCTCGATCCCGGCGACGAGCGGTTGGATGCCTTCCGGGATATCGCCGACATCCTCTGAATCTCCCAGACGCCCTCGCCAGACACCCCTTCTCCACGACGTCAGTTCGTGTTATCTTTCACAAGAAGTAACAGCACGAGTGCACACGGTCGTGTGCATCGCCCCTGTCTTGGAGAGTCATGACCAACGCCACCGCCGCCGCTCTGATCGCCCGGTCGAACCGCCTCGGCGCCGACCCGAAGAACACCAACTACGCCGGAGGGAACACCTCGGCCAAGGGCACCGAGACCGATCCCGTCACGGGCCAGCCGGTCGAGCTGATGTGGGTCAAGGGCTCTGGCGGCGACCTCGGCACCCTGACCGAGAGCGGTCTCGCCGTGCTGCGCCTCGACCGCATGCGCGCGCTCGTCGACGTGTACCCCGGACTCGACCGCGAAGACGAGATGGTCGCCGCCTTCGACTACTGCCTGCACGGCAAGGGGGGTGCCGCCCCGTCGATCGACACCGCCATGCACGGCCTGGTCGACGCCGCGCACGTCGACCACCTGCACCCCGATTCGGGCATCGCGATCGCCACCGCGGCCGACGGTGAGGCGCTGACGACGAAGATCTTCGGCGACAAGGTGGTCTGGGTGCCGTGGCGTCGTCCCGGCTTCCAGCTCGGACTCGACATCGCCGAGATCAAGAAGCAGAATCCTCAGGCGATCGGCTGCATCCTCGGCGGGCACGGCATCACCGCCTGGGCCGACACGTCGGAGGAGGCCGAGGCGAACTCCCTCTGGATCATCGACACCGCGGCCGACTACATCGCCGAGCACGGCAAGGCCGACCCGTTCGGCGGCGTCCGCTCGGGCTTCGAGGCCCTCCCCGCGTCCGAGCGCCGTGAGCGCGCTGCGGCCCTCGCCGGCACCATCCGGGGCATCGCCTCGACCGACAAGCCGATGGTCGGACACTTCACCGACGCCGACGTCGTCCTTGACTTCCTGGCGTCGGAACAGGCGCCCGCCCTCGCCGCGCTCGGCACCAGCTGCCCCGACCACTTCCTGCGCACCAAGGTGAAGCCGCTGATCCTCGACCTGCCGGCCACGGCGTCTGCCGAGGAGCAGATCGCGCGCCTGCACGAGCTGCACGAGCAGTACCGCACCGACTACCAGGCGTACTACGACGCGCACGCGACGGCCACGTCTCCTGCCATCCGCGGCGCCGACCCGCTCATCGTGCTGATCCCCGGTGTCGGCATGTTCTCCTACGGTGCGAACAAGCAGACCGCCCGCGTCGCCGGCGAGTTCTACGTCAACGCGATCAACGTGATGCGCGGCGCCGAGGCTCTGTCCACCTATTCGCCGATCTCCGACGCCGAGAAGTTCGACATCGAGTACTGGGCGCTGGAGGAGGCCAAGCTGCAGCGCATGCCGAAGCCGAAGTCGCACCAGGGCCGTATCGCCTTCGTCACCGGCGCCGCATCCGGCATCGGCAAGGCCATCGCGACCCGCCTCGCGGCCGAGGGCGCCTGTGTCGTCGTCGCCGACCTCGACGCCTCGAAGGCGCAGGCCGCTGCCGCCGAGCTCGGCAACACCGATGTCGCGATCGGCATCGCGGCAAACGTCGCCGACGCCGAGGCCGTGCAGGCCGCCCTGAACGAGGCGGTGCTCGCGTTCGGCGGCGTCGACCTCGTGGTCAACAACGCCGGCCTCTCGCTGTCGAAGCCGCTGCTGGAGACCACCGAGAAGGACTGGGATCTGCAGCACGACGTGATGGCCAAGGGGTCGTTCCTCGTGTCGAAGGCCGCCGCCCGCGTGCTCATCGATCAGAAGCTCGGCGGCGACATCATCTACATCTCGTCCAAGAACTCGGTCTTCGCCGGCCCCAACAACATCGCCTACTCCGCCACCAAGGCCGACCAGGCGCACCAGGTGCGGCTGCTCGCGGTCGAGCTCGGCGAGTACGGTATCCGTGTGAACGGCATCAACCCCGACGGCGTGGTCCGCGGCTCCGGCATCTTCGCCTCGGGCTGGGGCGCGAACCGTGCCGCGACCTACGGCGTCGCCGAAGAAGACCTCGGTCAGTACTACGCGAACCGCACGATCCTCAAGCGCGAGGTCGTGCCCGAGAACGTCGCGGACGCGGTCTACGTGCTGACCGGTCCCGAGCTCAGCCGCACCACGGGTCTGCACATCCCCGTCGACTCCGGCGTCGCCGCGGCGTTCCTGCGATGAGCGTGCGCGCGGTCGCGGCCGTCGATCTCGGGGCGACCAGCGGCCGTGTGATGATCGGGCGGATCGGGGAGGGGAGGCTCGAGCTCGAGCTCGTGTCGCGCTTCCCGAACGGCCCTGTCGAGCGCGACGACGGTCTGCACTGGGACTTCTCGGCCCTGTACGAGCACGTCGTGGCGGGTCTGGCGGAGGCGGTACGGCGCGAACCGGCGATCGAGAGCATCGGGATCGATTCCTGGGCCGTCGACTACGGGCTGTTCGCGGACGGCGCTCTTCTCGCCGAGCCGTTCCACTACCGCGATTCCCGCACCGCCCGGGGCGTCGCAGAGGTGCACGACATCGTTCCGTTCGCCGATCTCTACGCCCGCGACGGACTGCAGTTCCTGCCTTTCAACACCCTGTACCAGTACCGGGTCGACGAGCGGATCGCGGACGCGGACGTGGCGCTGCTCATCCCCGACCTGATCGCGTTCCTGCTCACGGGCGTCAGCGCGGCGGAGCGGACGAATGCCTCCACGACGGGGTTGCTCGGAGTGGACGACGGGGAGTGGGACACCGATCTCGCATCGCGCATCGGCATCCCGTCGCGCATCCTCCCTCCGCTCATCGACCCCGGCGCGGTGATCGGGTCGCTGCGTCCGGATCTCGCCGCCCGGATCGGCGCCGACCTCCCGGTGATCGCGGTCGGTTCGCACGACACCGCCTCGGCAGTGGTCGCCGTGCCGATGACGTCGCCTTCCGCCGCGTACATCTCGTGCGGCACGTGGGGTCTCGTCGGACTGGAGCTGACCGAACCCGTGCTGACGGATGCCGCACGCGAGGCGAACTTCACCCACGAGCTCGGCGTCGATGGTCGATACCGTTTCCTGCACAACGTCACCGGTCTGTGGCTGCTGAGCGAGAGCGTGCGGGCGTGGGAGGGGGAGGACGGCGCATCGATCGATCTGGCGGAGCTGCTCGCTGCGGCAGCCGCGGTTTCGGATGGGGTGCCGCTGTTCGATGCGAACGATCCTTCGCTCAGCGCGCCCGGCGACATGCCCGCCCGCATCGCCGCGCTGATCCAGGCGGACGGGGCCTCTGTTCCGACGAGCCGTGCGGCGTTCGCGCGCAGCATCGTGGAGAGCATCGCGGCGGCCTTCGCCGCGACCGTGCGGACGGCATCCGCCCTCTCGGGCCGCGAGGTCGACGTGATCCACCTCGTCGGGGGCGGCTCGCTCAACGCGCTCCTCTGCCAGGCCACCGCCGATCGCTCCGGGCTCCCGGTGCTGGCCGGTCCCGTCGAGGCGACCGCTCTCGGCAACGTGCTCGTGCAGGCGCGTGCCCTGGGCGCTGCTGCTGCCGACCTGGAGGGGCTGCGCGCGCTCGTCGCGGCGACACACCCGGTGCGCCGATTCGATCCGCGAGGCTGACGCGACGTCGGGAACGCGGCCGCGGCTCAGAGCACGCGCGTGTTCGGCATCGAGCTCACGGTCGGTCGGGCGTAGGCGCGGCGCCGGGCGGAGATGTCGGTCGGTCGTGCGGCACGCGGAACGCTCCGCTCCACGGCGATCACCTCGAACTCCTGGATCTGTGCGGGGCGCACCGGGGTGAGGTGGATCATGCAGATCAGCTCGCCGCGTTCGGCGGGGATCGACCAGGTGATGTCTGCCGGGGTCGCCGCGGAGACGACCTCGGGCGCGCCGCGGTCGCGGAGCAGCGGGCCCACCTGGGCGATGAGCTCGTCGATCGCAGCTCGGCGCTGGGGGAGCGGGCGGTCGAAGTCGATGTTGTCGGCGAAGATCGCGGCGGCCGTACCGTCGTCCCAGGAGCGGATCAGCTCGTCGGCGGCGGACATCAGCCGATGCGTCTCCGGCCACGGCTGCACGGTGCGGGCGGGGGTGTCGTGGAAGGCGAGGGCGCGGAACAGGGCGTCCTCCGACAGGGCGACCGGGTTGCTCCGGTGGCTGTTGGTGAACACGACGACGCCCTTCCCGGATCCTGCGTGCCACACCATGTTCAGGATGAATCCCGGAAGTCCGCCGCTGTGCGTGACGATGCGTCCGCGGTGCAGGTCTTCGCGCACGAAGAGTCCGAGCGCGTAGCCCCCGGTGACGAACTTCCAGGTGCCTTCGGGGCGTGCCTGGAGCGACGGGATGTCGACCTGATGGATGCGCTGCAGTTCGCGCCGTGACGCCCGGCTGACGACGGCATCGTCACTGCTCGCGGGTGTCGACGCGGGTTGTGTGGCGGCGGCGAGGAAGCGCACCCAGATGCTGAGGTCGTTGATCGTCGACTGCATGCCGCCAGCAGCGGCCATGGCATCGGACACGGCGGGAGGGAACCCCACCCAGTCGCCGTCGGTGTTCAGCGAGTAGCCGACCGCTCGGCGGAATCCCTCTTCCGGTGCGCGGTTGTCGAACCAGGTGCTGTTCATCCCGAGCGGATGCAGGATCTCGTCGGTGACCCAGTCCTCCACGCGCCGGCTCACGGCTTTGCCTACGGCGAGACCGGCCATCGTGAAGCCGATGTTCGAGTACTCGAAGGCACTTCCCGGATGGGTGCTGTAGTTGAAGCCGGGTCTGATCCGTTCGACCAGCTCCGCCTCGGAGAGGCCCAGGAACGGGTCGACCCACGAGTTGTCCTCGGTGAGCCCGCCGCCCATGCTGAGCAGCTGCCGCAGCGTCGGGGCGGCAGCCGGTTCGTCACCCACCGTGCCGTGCCACTCCGGATAGAAGTCGGTGATGGGGGCTTCCAGGTCGAGGAGCCCGCGGTCTCGGGCGAGCAGGGCGCCGAGTGCGACGAAGCTCTTGGTCATCGAGGCGATCGGGAAGACCGTGTCGGCGTCAGGGGCGGTGCCGTCGTCGTCGGCGGTCCCGAACCCCCGGGTGTGCTCCAGTCCGTCGGTGCCGACGAGTCCGTACACGAGCCCCGGCGACTGACCCGCAGCCGTGTACTGACCGAAGAATGCGTCGAGCTGGTCGACGAGCGGCACGACCAGGGTTTCGCTGGACATGGAGACTCCTTTGTTCGGGCGTGCTCTCGCGGCGGGTGCTCTCAAGCAGAACGCCGGTTCGTCTCCACACTCTCGTGCCGGGCGGTCGAAGTCATGTCCGCGGGCACCGAGTGTCGGGGCCCGATGTGTGCGGGGAGACGAAGTCGGTAGCCTTCGAGCGTGGGATTCTCACCGCTCGGGCTGATCGTGAGCATCGTCGTGCTCGCTCCCAATCTCCTGCTGATGTGGTTCCCTCCGCGCGGGCGGAACGTGCTCGTGCGCGTGCCGCGGCCCCTCGAAGGCGTCGAACGGGCGGGGCAGGCGCTGTGCCTCGTCGTGCCGGTGATCACGGTCCCCGGCGCGATCATCTGGTGGTGGGTGCTTCCTGCCGCTGTCGCGCTGGCGACCTACGACGTGCTGTGGTGTCGGTACATCGTCGAGGGCCGCGAGCAGACTCTGCTCTACGCCTCGCTCTGGCGCGTTCCGGTGCCGATGGCGGTCATGCCGGTGGTCGTGTTCCTCTGCGCTGCGGGGTGGCTGAGCAATCCATGGATCGCGCTCGCCGCGGTCGTCCTCGCTGCCGGTCACATCCCCGTCGCGCTCCTCACCCGTCGCGCGATCCGGTCTACGCCGCCGTCTCCTGCACCGCGCCCCGCGTGAGCTTCGGGATCAACACCGGCGTGTTCTCGCGGTAGGCGATGTAGTCGGCGCGATCGCCCCACTTCTTCTCGGCGCGCGCTTCCAGCAGCGGGATGCCGCTGACCCGGGTGAGCAGCAGGATCACGAACAGCGGCGAGAGCAGCGCGATCCACTGCCACCCGACGAGCACGGGGGCGGCGGTGAGGAACACGCCCACCCAGATCACGATCTCGCCGAAGTAGTTCGGGTGGCGCGACCGCGACCACAGTCCCGTGCGGATGAACTCGTCCCGGTTGCGCGGGTCTGCACGGAATGCCGACTTCTGCGCGTCGGCGACGATCTCGACCACCATGCCGAGAACCCACACGACGATCCCGACGACGGTCAGCCATCCGATGGGTGCGCGGGTGGCGGAGTCCGCACTGATCGTGATCCATGCCGCGGCCGCGGTCAGCGACACCCACGCGCCCTGGATGATCCACACCTGCAGGAACCGCAATGGGGAGCCCTTGATCTGGTCGAAGCGTCCGTCCGAGCCGGCCTTGTGCACGCGCAGGGCCAGGAAGGATCCGAGGCGCACCGCCCACAGCATCACCATCCCCGCGAGGATCCAGCTGCGCGCGTCGGGCTGTGGCGTCAGCAGGACCAGCGACGCAGAGATCGCGAAGAAGGTGAGGCTGCCGGTGAGGTCGAAGAATCGCTCGGTCTGCAGGAGCATCGCCGGGATGAACGCGATGACCTGGATCGCGAACGCGGCCGCGACGGCCAGGGCGAACAGCGGGATGCCGCCGATCGTCGCGCCGTTCTGGCTGCCGGCGACCGCGACGAGCGTGCCGATCACGAGGGCCGCGAGGATCGCGATGACCGAGGAGCGGGATGACTTGGCGTCGGAGGGCGTGGGGGAGGACATGGTGTGCTTTCTGTTTCTCAGAGGTACAGGTCTTCGACGGTGACGGCTGCGCGATCCAGCACGACGCTCCGCTTGAGCTTCATGGTGGGTGTGACGAGCCCGCGGTCGTCGAGGTCGGCGAAGACCACGCTGAACCGGCGCACCTGCTCGCTGCGCGCCACGAGTACGTTGGCGGCGTCGACGGCGCGCTGCAGGTGAGCGCGCAGCGTCGGGTCGTCCACCGTGCGGAAGTCGGATGGCGTCCTCGAGCTGACGCTGACCCCCTCGGAATCGGCCCATTCCGCGGCCTGTTCCGGGTCGAGCACGAGCAGCGCCGAGAGGTACGGCTTCCCCTCGCCGACCATCACCGCATGCGAGACGAGTGGATGAGCCTCCACCGCGCTCTCCCAGCGGGTCGGCACGATCGTCTTGCCGTTCGAGGTCACGATCACGTCTTTGAGTCGCCCTTCGAGGATCAGCCGGCCCTGCGCATCGAGACGACCGAGGTCGCCGGTGCGGAAGAAGCCGTCGACGAAGGCGCCGTCGTCGTGAGCCGGGTTGCGGTAGCCGTCGAACACGCCGATGCCGCGAGCGAGCACCTCGCCCTCGTCGCTGATGCGCACCGTGAGTCCGGGGAGGGGCGCGCCGACGCTGCCCGAGGCGATACGCCCCGGCAGGTTGCCGGTGAGCGGTGCAGTGGTCTCGGTGAGCCCGTAGCCCTCGATCACGGGGACCCCGATGCCGCGGAAGAAGAGCGAGAGGTCGGTGTCGAGGGCCGCTCCGCCCGAGAGGATGTAGCCGACGCGCCCGCCCATCACGGCACGCAGACGCCGGTAGAAGAGGGCGTCGAAGAGGCGGTGACGCACGTGGAGGCCGCGGTCCCTCGCGACGCGTCTGCCGGCATCGACCCGCTCGGCGCGGCGACCCCAGGCGATCGCCGTCGATTCGGCCTTCGCCCAGACTCCCGCCAGTCCTTTGTCGGCGGCCTTGCCCGCGGCGGCCGCCTGGATCTTCTGCAGCACTCGCGGCACGACGACCAGGAACGTCGGGCGCAGCGTGTCGAGGGTGGCGACGACCGTCGAGGGGTCGGACAGGTGTGCGATGCGCATGCCGCTGGCCAGGCAGATCAGCTGGAGGCCGCGTGCCAGCACGTGGGCGAGCGGGAGGAAGATGACGGTGTTGCCGTCTTCGTTCACGATCTCGCTGTACGCCGCGGCGATGTTCAGCACCTGACCGAGGAAGTTCCGATGGGTGAGGACCACGCCCTTGGGCTCGCCCGTGGTGCCCGAGGTGTAGACGATCGTCGCGGGGTCGTCCTGAGTGGCGGTCGTCCTGCGGGCCTCGAGCTCCTCGTCGGTGACGCCGCTGCCGCTCGCGACCAGCGCGGCGAGGGCGGCGGATGTCCCGGCATCCATCGTCCAGGCCCCGATCGTGTCGGAGTCCGACACCGCCAGTGCGTCCTGCAGGAGTGCCGCGTGCTCGGCGGTGCCGCCGATCGCCAGGCGCACACCGGCATCGGCGACGATGGCATCCACCTGCGATGGCGACGACGTGTCGTAGATCGGCACGACGACGGCGCCGGCGAACCAGGCGGCGAGGTCGGCGACGGCCCATTCGTAGCGCGTCGGCGCCATGATCGCGATCGGGTCGCCCGCCCGGATGCCCTGGGCCATGAAGCCCTTCGCCAGCGCGCGCACCTCGGCTTCGAAGGCGCGCGTCGTGATCGGCCGCCATGACCCGGAGCGCGCGTCCTCGACCTCGAAGGCGACGTGATCCGGAGCCGAAGCGGCGCGCACCACGAGCAGGTCGGTGACATTGCGGTAGCCGTCGAGCGCGGCGAGTGGCGGTGTCGTCGATTCGATCATCGGGGCTTCTCTCGGTCGTGCATACGGTGCGGAGGGCGCACGAATATCGCCCATCGACCGTTGTTCGGAACCGATGGCGATTCGGATGGGATGATCTGCAGGCGCGCGTCGGAGGACAGCGCGGTGGTGGAAGACGGCGTGGTGCGGAAGACAGCATGTCGTCCCGGTAGCGAAGTCCTTCGCGCATCGAGACTCCTTCGAGCCAAGACCTCGATCGTTCCGCCCGTCACCGAGGGGCGGTCGGCCTTGATCGTCGAAGATCGCCTTCCCAAAAACTGTGTCAATCGATATTGTCGCAGTATGAAGGCGGAAGAAGCGCTTAGTTCGTACATGGAGGAACTGCGCCGTGCGGGGCGCCGGCCGAGCACGATACGTGGCTATGAGACAGACCTAAGGGTCTTGGTCAGAATTGCCGCCGAGCACGGAGGCGGGATCGATGGTGACGTGGTGAGCGAGTATCTGGCCTGGCCGACGGCTCAAGCCATCGCCACACGTGCACGGCGACTGTCCGCTTTGCGAGGGCTTCTCCGCGATTGCGGGCGAGCGGACCTCCTGCCTCCTCATGGAGGCCGCGAACGGGCGCGCGCCGAAGAGCCGCCGCGTCGCTCCTCCCGGAACCTCAGGACGGAGATCGATGCCGTGTTCGCAGCAATGCCTCACTATGCAGACCGAGACCAGTTGGTGTTCGGATTGCTTGCTCACCTCGGACTCCGGCCTGGTGAAGTGTTAGCTCTGCAGGTGGAGGACTTTGAGGAAGCATCCGCATCCCTTTACGTGACAGGGTGGGGCGGCAAACGCAGGCGCGTGCTCGTGGACAATCGAGACGTTCTGCTGAGGTTGACCAATCACTTGCGCTTTCTGGCAGTGTCCTCGGGCCCCCTATTCACCGCGTCGGGCCGTGACACGCCGTTGCGCTACCAATCAGTTCAGCATCGGTGGGCGCAGTACTGCGCCACGGCGGGGGTTGACGTTCACCTCACCGATCTCCGGCGCGCGCACGTTGCCGATCTGGTAGCGGGCGGCGTGCCGGAAGCCGTGATCCGTGACCGAATCGGCCAAAGCACGGGGTCGCTTCACAGCGACTTCGTCTCATTCTCGAGCGAAGACAGTGACGCGCAAATCCGTGAATGGCATAAGCGTCGCAACGGCCAGGTCACCGGCGAACACACACCCCACAGCTCTGAGCGGAACGCCGGATGACCACGGGGTTCCGCACGCTCGGTAAGCCGTTCACCACGTTCCTCGTCGCAGAAACCGTCAGTGCGGCAGGCACGATGGTCGCTGTCGTTGCGCTGCCGCTGATCGCGATCGAGCAGCTGCAGGCGTCCGCATTCGTCGTCGGACTGCTCGAAGCGCTCCAGTGGTTGCCTGCTGCGATCCTCGGCCTCCTTCTGGGCGCCCTGGTCGATCGAAGCCAGCAACGCTGCCGCATGATCCTCGTAACGGCGAACTTTGGTCGGGTGGCGAGCCTCAGCGCCGTCCCTGTGGCAGCGCAGCTCGAGCTGCTGACGCTCCCCGTGCTGTTGGCGCTTGCCTTCACGACGGGAGTGTTCACCGCGATGTCCCAATCAGCCTTCACGCCGTATCTGCGCCAGGTTGTTCCGTCGAACGACTATGCATCGGCGACGGGGTCGATGCAGGCGGGGCGCTCGGCGGCCCGGGTAGTAGGGCCGGCCGTTGGTGGTCTCCTGGTCGCGCTGATCGGCGCCTCCAACACGCTGTTCATCACCGCGGGTTGCTTTCTCATCTGCGCTGTGGCGCTCCTGACGATCGTCGGTCAGGCCGCTCCGCCGCCGCCACCCCGACGGCGACTCACGATTGAGATCGGCGAGGGGTTGGGAGCCCTGCGCTCAAGCCGAATTCTGATGTGGATCACTATGGGTGCCGCGACCGCCAACCTGCTTCTCTCCGCCAGCGGTGCACTGGATATCCTGTACCTCTCGCGAGACCTTGGTGTCGCTTCGGACACCATCGGATTCGTCCTTACCGCGGGCGGTGTCGGCGGGCTGACTGCGGCGCTCGTCAGTGGGAGACTCATCAGCCGCTATGGGCTCGGCAAGGTGGCGACCTTTGCGTTCGTCTTCACCGCTCCCTCGTCGTTGCTGTTGCCTGCGACGCAATCGGGCTCGTCCGTCGCGCTGTTCGCTGTCGGTGTGTTCACGGTGAGCTTCGGAATCGCGCTCGGCGGCGTGGCGCTCATGACGCTCCGGCTACATTTCACGCCCCCGCACCTTCAGGCGAGAGTGAGCTCCGTCTCTCAAGTGTTGAACGCTGCGACGATCCCGGTCGGAGCCGTCTTGGGCGGTGCGATGGCCGAGCTCCTGGGCACACGCAGCGCGTTGGTCGTGCTCGCCGTCGGATACATAGCGTTTGCGATCGTGTTCGTCTGTAGCCCTATACGAACTGTCGTGCCGGTGCCGAATCCTGGTCAGGTCGAGAATCCAACGTCTTCGGCTACCACGGGAACGGACTGACTGCACGTCTCTGGCACGGAACACGCCAAAGGCGCCACGGAGTCGCGAGAATGTGGCGGTCGAAAGCACCGCGAAACGGGGGATAGCTGTGTGGAGGGGCTGACGGGAATCGAACCCGCGCTGTCTGCTTGGGAAGCAGGTAGCGGCCACCTGGCCTCTACTGGAATCACGGTGCAGTCCGGCGTGCTTGTTGTGTTTGGTAGTGCTGAGTTGTGGCACGTGACGGCCCCTAGTGGCACGAATGTGGCACGGGCGCGGTTGCGCTGACGGGCTCGGGTGCTCCGGTCCGGTTGGGGCTGGATGAGGGTGATGGCACTCGGGAGCACTCCGACATGGGGTTGCGTTCGGTTCGTTGCAAGGCTCGAATCGTTGTGCTCCTGCGTCATTGTCGTGAGTCGACGGCGAGAGGTAAGGTCCGGAGGGGGGATCACATGATCGGGCAGGTTTGGAAGGACGCCGGGTGGTACTACGAGCCCGAGCATGCATACGAGGTCATGACCGCGATTGCCCGAGTCGGTACCCACGGCTCCAATCACCGCTTCGCCTGGCGAGGACTCGCGAATTGCAACTATTCGCTGACGTCGTCTTTGCATCGTCAACTGGTAGATGAAGGTGAGTCGATCAGCGAGACAGTGCTCCGCGCGCGTGAAGACAAGATCCTCGAAGAGGCTCGCCGGTGGGGGTTGGGTGTTGACGGGGGGCACCTTGTAGACGACCTTCAACTACTCGCGGATCTGCAACACTTCGGCATCCCGACGCGCCTAGTTGATGTGACCAGCAATCCCATGACGGCCCTCTGGTTCGCAACCGCGCCCGTGCCTCGTCCAGCGCGCGTGACAGGCGACTCGCCACGACCGCCTACGAAGTACTCGAACACGGGTCTCCTGATCGCCATCAACATGCCCTGGTACCGGGAGGACCCGGACGGAGCGAAACCCCAGACCGTCTTCAAGACTGTAGGCAGGCCGCCCGTCACGTGGAACGACTTCGACGGTCTTTCCGCGAAACGAAACGCGGGTCTCCGTTTGCCCACACCGTTTCTCGTGAGTTCGAGCATGCCTAATCCGCGGCTGCGAGCGCAGGAGGGGTACTTTCTCGCAAGCGCCCATCCACAACCGGAAACGGCCGGGGGCCCTATGGCCAGTTTGCAGATCCCCGTGCCGGACGGGGACTCCAAAGAAGTACGGTCGCTCCTGACTGGCGATAAGAAGCGTGGCTTGCCCCCGACGCTTCCCTTCGTCGCAATCTTCATCACCGCACGCGTGAAGAAGCAGTTGAGGACCTATCTGCGGCGCACCTACAGCCGAACTGCCAAGACACTGTTTCCGGATTACGCGGGCTTTCGCGATTTCGGCGCGTGGAAGGACCGGTAGGGGCGGCCCGGTTCCAGGTGCGCGGTACTAACCGGCGTGAGTGATGCGCCGCGCGGCCATGCCAGCCCGGGCTGCCCTCACCAGCAGAAGGAACCGAGTGGGCGATAGCACCACCGTGTGATTCGGCAGACGTCCCTCGTTGTAGGCAGTCAGGAAGCCGCCGTCGTTCGTCACGCAGTAGACACGGGCGAGGGCGTCGACGTTGACAACGTGACGGCAGGTGCCGTAAACGAGCCCATCTTCATGGTCGAGAGGGGGGTCGCCGTCAGGAAAAATGGCTCCTGTCGTATCCCCCCCGGTGGTTTCCACCAGAGTGTGGATGAGGTCGGAGACAAGGCTCTGGGCGGTCTCAGGACTCCATCCCAAGCCCTGATAGCCCGTACGGATTTCGGCGATCACGGGGTGAGTGCACTTCGCATGCACAGTCTCGTCGATGTGCTCCGACGTCCAGACCTCGAGCGACTCTCGACCTGCAAACCTGCCGGTGCGGCAGACCGCGATTGCTCGGAGAGAGTCCTCGAACTGATTAGTGCTGGGGACCGGTGTCTTTGCGAGTTGGGCAACCTTCTGGTCGAACGCTGCCCAGGTGAAAGGTTCGCCAAGAAGTTCGGCTACATCCAGATAAACATTGCAGTCGAAAATCACAGAGTGCTTCTGTGGAACCGGCTCGGGCATCCTCGCGTCAGGCCTGTTCGTTGGGGAGGTTAGCGCCACCCCAACGATCGACCGGCATGTCTACGGGCAGGACTGCGAGGAGCGCATCCACGTCAACCGGTGCGCCCGCGTCGCCGCCACTTAGGTGAATACCGCCCGCGGCGAGGTCAGACGCTGTGCGACCGCCCAGCGTGCGGTGAGCCCGATAATAGGCGGCCATCGTCGCCTCGCTGATCGGCGTATTGCCAGCGGCGTCGTCGGAAAGTCCACCACGGGCCTGAACCCACGGTTCCTCGCTATGTGTAAGCGTGCTGAGTTCCTCGCCCGAGCGCGACCCATATGAGGCCAGAACCAGGTCCACGATGTCTGACGACAACGAGTCGAGTTGAATCCCGGTCAGGTCTTGATCTGCTCGACGCGTATTGCGATCAGCCCGCGCATGGCGCACCTGAGGTACAACCGGCCCGTCACGGTAAGCCTTGAATCTCTCGGAGAACAAGGGCTCGTCTGTGATTGCCAAGTGCCAGGACTGCACGTAGTAGAGCAGTTTCTGGAGTTTCATCGCGTCGGTCCACCGCCCGGATCGGGCGAGAATCACGGATGCAACCTGATCAGCAGTAACCATCTTTCCCTCCGATCTGCTGCGGGATCCTTGCCAAGTGTCGCACACGAGGATTAGCGACTGCTGTCGATTTCCAGGCGCTCGATCCAGGGATACTGGCACGTTAGTGCCATGATTTTACGCCTGAGTCCTGTTGCCAGGGCGAGCGCACTGCGACTATAAGCCCGCTGACCAGGGAAATCCTGTGTGGAGGGGCTGACGGGAATCGAACCCGCGCTGTCTGCTTGGGAAGCAGAAGTTCTGCCATTGAACTACAGCCCCGTACCCGCCCGAGAGCAGGTGAGGGCAAGCCTACCTGTGTCTCGGGCGTTGGCCAAAGCCCGGCTCAGAGTCGCGTGTCGACCAGGCGCTGCCGCTGCCGCCCGAGCGCTTCGATGCCGATCTCGACGACGTCCCCGGAGCGGAGGTACGGGTAGCGGCCCGACAGCGCGACGCCCTGTGGGGTGCCCGTATTGATCAAGTCGCCCGGTTCGAGCACGAGGTATTGCGACAAGTGGTGCACGATCTGCGCCACGGTGAAGATCATATCTGCGGTGTTCGAGTCCTGACGGGGTTCGCCGTTCACGGTCGACCAGAGTCGCAGCGCCTGCGGGTCGACCTCGTCTGCGGGCACCAGAGCCGGGCCGAGCGGATTGAAGGTCTCCGCGTTCTTTCCCTTCGACCACTGCCCGCCGGACTGCTCGACCTGGAACGCGCGCTCGGAGACATCGTGCGAGACGACGTATCCGGCCACGTGTGCGAGTGCCTGTTCCGGGCTCTCGAGATATCGAGCTCGAGTGCCGATCACCACACCGAGTTCCACCTCCCAGTCCACCTTCTCCGCGCCGGGCGGAATCATCACGTCGTCGAATGCTCCGATGATCGTGTTGGGGTGCTTGTGGAAGAGGATCGGCACGACAGGCGGAGCATCGCCCGACTCGGCCGCATGAGCGGCATAGTTCTGCCCGATGCACAGCACCGCCATCGGACGGGCGATCGGCGGGCCGACCCGCAGCGCCGCAGCACCGTCGAGTTCGGGGAGAGCGCCGGCAGCGAGGGCTTCACGGGTACGGGCTATCCCGTCGCTAGCGAGGAAGGCGCCATCGATGTCTTCAGTAAGGACGGTGAGATCGTGGACGCGGCCGTCCTGGCGCACGGCGGGTCGTTCGGCGCCGGCCGCCCCGAGTCGGAGGAATTCCATGTGTCGTGTCTCCATGTTCAGTGCGTGTAGGGGCGGTGCTTGTCGATCGTGTGGGAGAGCTCGACACCGAAGCCGGGAGTCTCCGGAACCTTGAGCCGGCCGTTCACCGGAACCGGCTCGCCGACGAGCATCGGTGAGAACATCGGGACGATCTCCTCGGCGGTCGGGTGCATCATGAGGAACTCGGCGAATGGGCTGTTCGTCCGCGTCACGACGAAGTGGTACGAGTACACGGATGAGCCGTGCGGAACGACCATGGTGCCGTGGGCGTCGGCGAGGGCGGAGATCTTCAGTAGCTCGGTGATGCCGCCGCACCATCCCACGTCGGGCTGGATCAGATCGACGCCGGTCTCGAGCAGCTGTCGGAACCCCCAGCGAGTGGCCTCGTGCTCGCCGGTCGTGATCAACATCGACGCCGGTGTCCGCTTGCGCAGCTCTGCGTATCCCCAATAGTCGTCGGGGATGAGTGCCTCCTCGATCCATTTGAGGCCGTAATCGGCAGCGGCATGGGCGAGGCGCGTCGCGTAGTCGACGTCGAGCGACATCCAGCAGTCGTACATCAGCCAGAAGTCATCGCCGACCCTCTCCCGCATCTCGGCCAGCAGAGCGATGTTCTTCCGCATCCCTTCCTCGCCCTCGGCAGGGCCGTGGTGGAGCGGCATCTTCCCACCGATGAACCCGAGCTCCTTCGCACGATCGGGGCGCGCACCCGTGGCGTAGAACTGGAGCTCGTCGCGCACCGGGCCGCCCAGCAGCTCGAACACCGGAACCTGCCGTACCCGGCCCAGCAGGTCGTAGAGGGCGAGATCGACGCCGCTGATCGCGTTCAGGACCACGCCTCGACGCCCGTAGTACAGGGTCGACTTGTACATCTGATCCCAGATGCGTTCGATGTCGGTGATCTTCCGACCCTCGAGGAATCGAGCGAGGTGTTTCTCCACGATGAATGCGCCGATCTCGCCCGCGGTCGTCACAGAGAACCCGACTGTGCCGTCGCTGGCCTCGATCTCGACCACCAGGGTGCCGAGCACGTTGAGCCCGAAGCTCTGGCGCGACTGCCGATACTCCGGGTAGACGCTCATGGGAGTCGCGATGTGGTCGTCGATCCAGTGCTCGGCTTCTTGGTCGTGGTAGTCCGCCCCACCGCCGCGGACGGTGTAGGCGCGGACCTCGCGGATGGTGGGAGTGCCGGTCATCGTGTCGTTTCCTCTCGGTCGAACCGGACAAGGACCTTGCCCGGGGTGCCATCGCCCGCTGCGAGGGCGGTGAAGGCGTCGTCGGCGGCGGAGACGTCGATCTCGCGGCTGATCAGCGCTCGATAGACATCCGGTTCGGCGCCGATGATCTCGGTGGCGTCGGTGAAGTCATCTGATCCATACGTGAAGCTGCCGATGAGCGATCTCTCCTCGGTGCTGACGAGAAAGGCGTCGATGCTCACCTGCGGGGCGCCCATCCCGACCAGGCAGATCGGCGCTCCGAGGGCCGTGCTGGTCAACGCGTCACGCAGCGTCGGAGTGATTCCCACCGCGTCCAGAGCAGCATCGACGAGGCCTCCACGCGCCCGAAGCTGGTCGGCGATCGGACCATCAGCGGGATCTATGGTCTCGGCTCCGAGGCGCTGGACGAGCTCGCGGCGAGCGGCGTCCATCTCGCTCACGAACACCGTCCCCGCGCCCGCATCACGCAGCGCGATCACGATGGACTGCCCGATCGGGCCACCGCCGATAACGAGCACCCGGCCGAGGCTCCCGGCAGGGAGGCGGCGCACGGCGTGCACGGCCACGGCGAGCGGCTCGATCAGCGCGCCCAGTTCGATCGGCAGACCATCGGGCAGTGCGACCACGTTGCGTCCGGGCACGACGACGTAGTCCGCGAACGCAGCGGGGACGTCCCGCGCCACCCCGATGACGTGCTTGCCGGGATGGTGCTGCTCGCGCCCGGCGAAGGCAGCCGCATCCGCGGCCGGAACGACGACCGGATTGAAGGTCACCGGTGTGCCCTCGGCGAGACCGTCCACCTCCGCCCCGGTGGCGGCGATCGTCCCGCTGGACTCGTGCCCCATCACCTGGCCGGGAAAGCGTCGGCCATTCTCTCCGGTGTACCCGTGGACGTCGGATCCGCAGATCCCGGTCGCCACCACGCGGATGAGCACTTCGTCGGGGCCCGGGGTCGGGATCGGGGCTTCGTGGACCTCGAGGCGTCCGATCTCGGTGAGGATGAGCTCGCGCATGAGGGTGTCTCCTTTTCTGCCGGACGCGGTCAGCGTGGGCGGGCTGTGGTGGTTGTGGTGAGTCCGATGCCGTCCGTCTCGCGAACGGCGGGGCTCACGACCCGGCTCAGGGCGATGAGGGCGGCGCCGGACAACGCGATGATGGCCAAGATGATGAGTCCTGCGTTGTCGCCGAAAGAGGCGTCGGCCCAGTTCTTGAGAATCGGCGCGAGGAAGCCGCCGAGACTGCCGAGCGAGTTTATGAGCGCGATGCCGCTCGCCGCGGCAGCTCCGAGGAGGAACGAGGTCGGCAGCGTCCAGAACACCGGCTGCACCGAGATGAATCCCGCGGCGCCGACGCTCAGAGCCGCCAGCGCGATGAGCGGATCCTGGATCACGGCGGACAGGACGATCCCGACCCCCGCGGCGGCGAGTGCGCACGTCGCGATGAGGCGACGCTGGCCGGTGCTGTCCGCGAGCCGGGAGAGCACGAAGGTGACGATGAGCGCGAACGTCCATGGCACGGCTGTCAGCAGGCCCACCTCGAGGCCGACGGGTTTGCCGACGATCGTGGCGATCTGAGTGGGCAGGTAGAAGGTCACGCCGTAGACGCTCATCTGGATCGTCAGGTAGATCGCGGCGAAGTAGAGCACGATCGGGTTCCCGAGCGCGCGCAGAGCGCCCCGTGGCGAGTGGTTCTCCTTGGCGGAATCCTCTGCCTCGAGGGCGGCCAGCAGGCTCGAGCGCTCGCTTTCACGCAGCCACTTCGCGTCCTTCGGGCCGTTGTCGAGGTAGAAGAAGGCGACGACGCCGACGAGCACGGTGAGGATGCCGGTCACCAGGAACATCAGCTGCCAGCCGTGGATGCCGACCTTGTCGTCCAGGTCGAGCAGCATGCCGGACAGTGGTCCACCGAAGATGAACGCGAGAGGTGCGCCGAAGTAGAAGAGTCCATTGACGCGCGCGCGGAACTGCAGCGGTACCCAATACGTGAGGAACAGGATGACACCGGGGAAGAACCCGGCCTCGGTGATGCCGAGGAGAACCCGCAGCCCGTAGAAGATCCACTCGTTCGTGGCGAACACCATCAATGAGGACACGATGCCCCAGGAGATCATGATGCGAGCGAGCCAGATCTTGGCTCCGACCTTGCGCATGATGAGGTTCGACGGCACCTCGAAGAGGGCATAGCCGAGGAAGAAGATGCCGGCGCCGAGGGCGTAGGCGGCATCCGAGATCCCGGTATCGGCTTGCCAGGCGACCTTGGCGAATCCGAGGTTGGCTCGGTCGAGGAACGCGAGGATGTACATCAGGAGCAGGATCGGGATCAGCCGGAGCGTGACCTTGCGGACGATAGCGGCCAGTTCGGGCCGCGTGGAGGACGAGGTGGACATCGGGGCATCTCCATTGACGAGGGAATCCAATGCGTTCACGTATATGAACGAGATGTCTCAGACCTGAACGCGCGATAGTGTGGCACACGTTCGCGTCGGACACAACGCAGCCATCGAGGGAGATATGACGGACACCGCGCAGGCCCCCCTTGCCGTGAAATCCGCCGGTCGGGCTCTGGAGATCATCGAGCACCTTGCGACGACCGAGGGTCAGACCTTCCCTGCGCTCCTCGCTGAACTGGGATTGCCGCGGTCGAGCGCGCATGGGCTGCTCCGCACGCTGGTCGCCGCGGGGTGGGTCGAATACGACGTGTCGAGCAAGCGGTACTCGCTGGGGCTCAAGGCCTGGCAGATCGGGCAGCGATACGACGGGCACCGTCTGCTTCTCGAATCGGGGCCAGCGCTCATGCGTGCGCTCACCGACGAGACGGGAGAAACCGTGCAGATGGCGCGGCTGGACGGCGTGGAGAACGTCTATATCGCGATCAGTCCTTCGCCGAACCCCATGCGCCTGGCGTCGAGTGTGGGCATGCGCCTCCATGCGCACGCAACCGGCATCGGGAAGGCTCTGCTGAGCACGCTCGGCGACGACGACGTGATCCACCGCCTGCATCAGGTCGCGATCCCGCGGCTCACGGCCCGGACGATCACCGACCCCGACGACATCCTCGCCGTCATCGAGAAAGGGCGTGATGTGGGCTACTTCGTGGATGATGAGGAGTTCATCGAGGGCTGCAGATGCGTGGCGATGCCGCTGACGTGGCCCGAGGAGACGGGCGTGGCCGCTGCGGTGAGCATCACGATGCCGACCAGTCGCACTGACGAACGATGGCCGCACTCGATGGTGGAACCTCTTCGACGTACCGTGCTGCGCATTCGAACCGGGATGCGCCTCCACGGTCTCGCTCCCGGCAACTAGGCTGAACCCGTGCTTCTCAGCGACCGCGACATCAAGGCAGAACTCGCATCCGGCCGCATCGGCCTCGACCCGCGTGAAGACGGGATGATCCAGCCGTCGAGCATCGACGTGCGTCTGGACCGGTACTTCCGCCTGTTCGACAACCACAAGTATCCGTTCATCGATCCGTCGGTCGACCAGCCGGAGCTCACGCGCCTGATCGAGGTCGACCCCGACGAACCGTTCATCCTGCACCCCGGAGAGTTCGCGCTCGGCGCGACGTTCGAGCAGGTCACGCTGTCCGACGACATCGCGGCACGCCTCGAGGGCAAGTCGTCGCTCGGACGCCTCGGACTCATCACCCACTCGACCGCGGGGTTCATCGACCCGGGCTTCACGGGGCACGTCACGCTCGAGCTCGCGAACGTCGCGACCCTCCCCATCAAGCTGTGGCCCGGGATGAAGATCGGGCAGCTCTGCTTCTTCCGCCTCACCTCGCCCGCCGAGAACCCGTACGGCTCCGGTCCTTACGGAAACCGGTACCAGGGTCAGCGCGGACCGACCGCCTCCCGGTCCTTCCAGAACTTCCATCGGACGGATGTCGGCACGACCGACATCGGAGCAGTCGGAGGCTGAGATGAGCGATGTCAGCGGCACGCGGCCCGAAGAGCCCATCGTCCCGGAGGAACCGTTCTCCCCTGACGGCGTCGAGGTTCCCGACGAGCCGCTGATCCCGCCCGCCGACGTCGTCATCCCGCCGCCACCGCCCGAGATCCCGATCCCGGAGGGCTTGCTGACCCCGCCACCGTCGGACGTCCCCTCGACCGCATCGACGCTCGATGCGGTGATCCCGCCGCCTCCGCCCACGACGCGTCGTGGTTCCGACCGTCCGCGTCCGACTCCCGCCATCCTCGAGGGGGAGCCGCCCGCCGCGGTCGCCGACGACTGGGCGCTGCCCTCCGTCGCCCCCGAGGTTCCGACATCGGGCGGCTACCGCGTGCTCACCGTCGTGATCTTCGCCTTCCTGTTCCTGCTCTTCGTCGCCGCGATCATCGTGGGCGTATACCTGCTGAACACCACGACCTTCCCGTTCGCGGGCGCAGACGGCACGGCGGCCTCGATCTGGTTCGCACAGCTGACCTGAACCCGCGTCTGAGCCCGCGCCCCGGACCCCGACGGGAGAAGCGTCACGCGCCTTTCGAGCGGTTCCGGCGCCGGAGGGCCGCCGACGCCACGGCGACCAGAGTGCCCACAGCCACTCCGATCACGGTCTCGATCGCGCGGTCCTGCAGCAGCATGTCGACCGGTGTCGGCGCGGCGAGGTGCACCATGAGCAGTGCGAGCGGGGTGATGAACACCATCGCGATGCCGTAGTTGCGGCCGACGAACAGCTCGGCGGCGGCCTGCAGTACGACCACGAGGGCGATGACGGCGAGCGGCGGCAGGTCGATGGCGAGGATGCCTGCTGCGACCAGGACGCCGAGCAGGGTGCCGACGAGGCGCTGGATGCCGCGGATCACCCGGGCATTCAGCTGCGGCCCGCTGACTGCGGCGACCGCGCCGACGGCCGCCCAGTACCAGTGCGAATCCATGATCAGCAGACCGGCGAAGCCCGCACCCGCGATCGCGATGCCGACCGACAACGCCATCTCCCCGGCGATGGGACCGACAGGCTGCCGGACTTTCGGCGCCACATCCGCGGTGCTGCGCGTGAGGATGCCGACCAGCGCGGTGATGGCCAGCCCGAACAGCACGCTCGGTCCGCCGACCACGAGCACGTCGACGAACGAGGCGGCGGTGGCCGGGATCGTGGCGCACGCCCCGACCGCGAACACCGGGAACAGCGGCCCCGGCGGATGCCACCGCATCGTGTAGGCGAGCAGGGTGACGGCGGAGGCGATGACCGCGACGACGAGGATGCTGACCGCGGCGGGAGCGGCGAGCACCGACAGCGCGGTACCGATGAGCATCGAGGCGAGGATCACACCACCCGCGCTGGCCTGCATCCGAATGCGATCACGGAACACGTCGTGGCGCCCGTAGAGCGCGGCGAAGGCCCCGAAGCTCGCGTAGATGCTCAGGTCGAGGCGTCCCAGCATCCACAGCACGAGCAGCGGCACCGCGACACTGACCGCGGCGCGCAGCGCCACCCTGTGGTCACCGCGGTGCGGTTCGACGCGCAGAACGCCGGTCCACACTCTTCCCCGGGAATCCGCCACCGATCCAGCCTACGTCGCCCTCGGAATCCTTCGACGCGGTCAGGGGGTATGCGCCCGCGACCAGGGCGACGACCGCATCGAGCGTGGCATCCGCCGACAGCACCCGCGTGTGGCCGAGACCCTCGGTGCGGACGAGGCGCGAGCGGTCGCCGTGGGCGTCGTGCAGCCGGAGGGAATCGTGGTCGGGCATGCGCCGGTCGTCACGGTCGTGCACGACGAGGAGTGCGGTGCCGGCGGGGAGCGGATGACGGGCGGCGTCATAGCGCGCTGACACCTCGGACCGATCCATGCCGAGCCTCCGACGGAACCGCTCGGAGAGGCGCGCCGTCGTGGCGTCGTCGAGGCGGAGGTCGTCGGCGAACCGGGCGACGAAGGCGTCGGGACTCGCGGCTCCGGCGATCGCGACGACCGCCGGAGTGGGAACGGTCGACCGCGCGATGGTCAGTGCGGCCAAGGCGCCGAACGAGTGTCCGATGATCGCGTCGAACGGTCCGTGGTCGGTCTGCAGCTGCTCGGCGGCATCGATCCAGTCCCGGATGTCGGTGTCCCGCCCGGGTGAGGCGCCGTGGGCCGGGGCGTCGAACGCGATGACACGGAACCCTTCGGCGACGAGCTCTCGCACGAGCGGTGCGAACTGCGAGGCCCGCCCGCGCCATCCGTGCAGGAGTAGGAGGGTTCGTGCCCCGGCCCCCCATTCGTACGTGGCGACGTCGACGCCGCGCACTGTGATTCCTCCGCGGCGCGCGTCGGCGTGGGTGGGGGCATCCGCCTCGCGCACCGCCATCCGCGGAGTCGTCGTGAAGAACAGGCGGTAGGCGATGTCGCCCGCGATCCGGGGCGAGACCGCGGCGGCGGTATGGATGCTGCGGGCGAGCAGCGCGGGAACGGACGGCATGAGAGCTCCTTCGCCAGAACAATACGAACGATCATACGTATATTAGGCGAACGATCGTTCGTATACTAGGCGGATGGTGGAGAGTGCGGTCGTGGACGGGCGGAGAGCCCGCGGCGATGCGTCGCGACGTATCGTGCTGCAGAGCGCGACCGACCTCGCGTCGGTCGAGGGCCTCGACGGGCTGACGATCGGCCGCCTCGCCGAAGCCTCGGGGTCGAGCAAGAGCAGCATCGCCACGCTCTTCCAGAGCAAAGAGGGACTGCAGCTGGCGACGGTCGCCGCTGCCCGCGAGATCTTCACGGCCCGGATCGTCGAGCCGGCGCGCGCATACCCCCGCGGGGTGCACCGTCTCGCCGCGCTGCTGCGCAACTCGCTGACGTACTCGAAGGACCGTGTCTTCACCGGCGGGTGCTTCTTCGCCGCGACCGCCGCCGACGTCGACTCGAAATCCGGACCGGTGAGCGATGCCGTACGCGCGGCGCTGGTCGACTGGTACGGCTATGTCGAGGCGCAGCTGCGTCACGCGGCGGACGCGGGCGAGGTCGATGCCGACCCCGAGGTGCTCGCGTTCGAGCTGGTCGCCCTGAATGAAGAGGCCAACTCGCGCTCACTGCTGTTGGACGACGCGCGACCGTATGCGCTCGCCGCCGCGGCGATGCGTGCCCGGCTGCGCGCGGCGGGTGCCGACGAGTCGGCCATCGCTCTGCTCGAGCTCTGAGGACGCGAAACGCCCCACCCGATGGGTCGGGTGAGGCGCTTCGCGGACGTTCTTCTCGCGGTCAGGCGTCGCGACCGCGGGTGAAGCCCGCGTCGAATCCGCGCTCGAACGCGTGCTGAGCGATGCGCTCCGCACGGTGCGGACCGTGTCCGCGGTGTCCGTGGTCGCCGTGGTCGCCGTGGTCGCCGTGACCCGGGTGTCCGTGTCCGCGACCGCGGTGACCGGCGCCGGGCTCGCCGTGGCGGCATCCGTGCTCGGCATCCGCATCCGCGCCGAAGCCGTGTCCGGGGCCGAATCCGCGCCCGAACGGGCGTCCGAATCCGCGCGGGAAACCGCGTCCGTGGCGCGGGCCGCCGAAGCCGTGTCGGCGTCCGCGGGGGAGAGGGGTCTCCTCGTCCCATCCGAATGCGCGGGCGATCTTCTCGAGCGACGCCAGCGTGGTGGCCATCTCCTCGGGGGAGACGGCATCGCTGACCTTCGCGCGGATCTCGTCGACGATGGCGCCGAGGCGTTCCTTCGCTGCGCGGCCGTCGTCGGTGAGCGTCCAGCCGTCTCCCTCGGGGGAGACCCAGCCGCGCTCGACGAGTCTGTGCATCTTGTGGCCGCTCAGCGGACGGTCGGATGCGACGGTGCCGTCGACGATGTTGAGGAGGCGCCAGTCGCGACGACTCGCATGCTCGCTGTCGAAGGCGGTGGCGAACTCGGCCGCCATGAGGCGGTCGGCGGCCTTCAGCCAGTAGCCGAAGGGGCGGTCGGTGTTCTCGGGGCCCTGTGCGGGCCCGTTCTGTGATTCAGAGGTGTTCATGGGAAGTCCTTTTTGTCGGTGTCGATTTGATGTCAGTGTGCATGTGTATGTCACAGTGCATGTACATGTAGTGTGACATGAACTCTCAATGCATGTCAAGTCGCATGTAAAATCGAATGGTGACCACCGAATCGAACGACGCCGCACCGGATCCCGCCGAAGCCATCGCGCAGGCGTTGTCCCGCCTGCGTGGTCGGCGACCCGGCGAGCGGGGTCCCGGGGGAAGAGGAGCGGACGGCCGCGGTCGCGGTCACGGCGGCCCCCACGGCTGGCACGGCGGCCCGCACGGTGACCGTGACGGTGGGCACGACGGCGACGACCCCCACGAACACTTCGCGCATCACCGCGGCCACCCGCGGATGCCTCCGTGGATGGCCGACCCGTCCGGTCGGCTCGGCGGCCCGGCCCGCATGCGCATGCTGGAGGCGCTGGCCGCGGCATCCGCCCCGCTGAGCGTGAGCGACCTCGGTGCGGCGATCGGCGTCGACCAGCCGCGCGCTTCCCGCCTGGTGCAGCAGGGCGTGGAGCGAGGGTTCGTGCGCCGTGAGGCCGACCCCGACGACGCACGTCGCACGCGCATCGCCCTGACCGACGAGGGCCGACGTCTCGCCCGCGGCATGCGGGGGGAGCGTCGCGAGATGCTGACGACCGCGCTCACCTCGTTCACCGACGACGAGCGCATCGAGCTCGCCCGACTGCTGAACAAGCTCGCCGACAACTGGCAGCGCTGAGCGCAGGGCTCGGCCTGCGCTGCGGGGTCTGCCTAAGCCGAAGCGAACTCCGCCGACGGCTCGTCGTCGACCGACAGCGACAGCACAGCGGTCTCGACGGCTTCGTGCTCCTCGATCCGCTGTTCCAGATCACGCAGTCGCCGCGCCACATCGTGCTCACGCGCATCGCCGGCCAGGTCGACCTCGGCGACGATGAAGAGGCGGTTCGGCCCCACGTATTCGATGTGCAGGTAGGTCACCCGCTCGATCTGCGGCAGGCCGAGCAGCGCCTTCCCCACACGCGCCCTCAGCTCGGGTGCGGCCGTCGCGCCCACGAGGAACGCGATGTTCCGGCGGATGAGGATGATCGCCACCACGCCGAGGAGCACACCGACCAGGATCGAGCCGATGGCATCCCAGGCGGCGACGCCGGTGATCTGGTGCAGGAGGATGGCGCCTCCTGCCAGGACCAGGCCGATGAGCGCCGCCGAATCCTCGAAGAACACGGCTCGCAGCGTGGTGTCGCTCGTCTCCAACACGAAGTCCCAGGTCGACGAACCGCGCTCCTTCGCGAGTCGGCGGGACTTCACCATCGCCTGGGTGAACGACGCACCCTCGAGCATGAACGAGATCCCCAGCACGATGTAGGCCACCATCGGGCTCTCCACCGGACCGGTGTCGGAGAGCTCCTGGATGCCGTGCATGATCGACACGATCGATCCGGCCGTGAAGATCCCGAACGCGGCGATCAACGACCATACGAACGCGTTGCGCCCGTAGCCGAGCGGATGCCGCGCATCCTTCGCCTTCGCCCCACGGCGGTCGGCGATGAGGAGGAACACCTCGTTCCCCGCGTCCGCCCATGAGTGCGCCGCCTCGGCGACCATCGATGCCGACGAGGTGATGATCGCGGCGACGGTCTTCGCCACCGCGACGAGGATGTTGGCGAGGAAGGCGAGGAACACGGTCACGCGGTCAGGCTACTCCCGCCGCGCGACACGGGTCGTCAGCGCGGCGCTTTCACCGGCAGCAGGAGCAGGAAGCCCGCGATCAGGACGATCACGATGCCGAGGATGCCGAACGCCGTCTGGGCGGTGAGCACGATCAGGAGCGTCCACGCGCCGGAGGCCATCCAGCTCGCGGCCCGACCGGTCGTGGCGTACAGCCCGAAGATCTCACCCTCGCGTCCGGCCGGGGTGACCCTCGCGAGGAAGGAGCGGGCGGAGGCCTGTGCGGGACCGACGAAGGCGCAGAGGATGAGTCCGCCGATCCAGAAGACGATGGTCCCGCCGTCGCGCAGGAAGAACACGCCGAGACCGGCGACCACCATCGAGCCGAGCGACAGCAGGATGATCCGCTTGGGGCCGAACCGGTCGTCGAAGCGTCCGGCGATGATCGTGGAGATGCCCGCGATGAGGTTGGCGGCGATGCCGAAGATCACGATGTCGAGGAAGGCGAAGTGGAAGACCGTCGACCCGATCACGGCGCCGAACGCGAAGACGCCGCCCAACCCATCGCGGAACACGGCGCTCGCGAGCAGGAACCAGAACGTCGGCCGCGTCTCGGGGGAGCGGTAGAGGCCGATGACGTCCTTGACCAGCAGGCCGTAGGAGGCGAAGAAGCCGACCTTGCGCTCGGGGCGGCCGAGGGAGGGCTCCGGCACGTTCAAGAAGATCGGGATGCTGAACACGATCGCCCAGACCGCGCAGCCGACCGCGATGATGCGGAACGGCAGTCCGCCGTCGGAGGGGAGGCCGAACCAGTCCATCATGTAGAAGACGATCACGATGACCAGGGCGATGATGCCGCCGAGGTAGCCGAACCCCCAGCCGAGTCCCGAGATGCGCCCCACGGTCTTGGGGTTCGCGATGCCGATCAGCATGGCATTCGAGTTGACCGCCGCGATCTCGCCGAACACCGAGCCGGCCGAGATCAGTGCCACGCCGAGCCAGAAGAGCGTGGGGGTGGGCTCGACGAACCAGAGCCCGAACATGCACAGGATGAGCGCGCCCGTGCCTATGCCGAGCCAGAGCTTCTGCCGTCCCGCCGCGTCGGCGCGCTGACCGAGCACCGGTGCGAGGAGCAGGATCGCGAAGGCCGCGATGGTGGAGCCGAGTCCCAGGCCTGAGGTGAGATCGGCGATGGCCGCCTCGTGCGCCCGGCTGTTCGGGTCGAGGGCGGCGACGTCGGCGGGGAGGAATGCGTCGGTCGTCAGGTACAGCGCCGTGAAGATGAACGTCAGGATGACGGTGTTGAAGGGCTGCGTCGCCCAATCCCACAGCGCCCAGGAGTAGACCTGCTTCTTCGGTGCCGGCGTCTCGCCGCGCAGGTCGAGGCCGACGACGGCCACGGCGCCGCTGTTCGCGGTCGCCACGGGTTCGGGCACGGCGCCGTGCCCCTCGGTTTCGCTCATTCTCGAAGTCTGGCGGCCCCCGGTGAACGCTCGGTGACGGCGCGCCGCACTGATATTCGGGGTCACGCTCGTTCCGGTCGCAGCTCCCGCCGCGCGAATGCGCCGGAGGCGGCAGCAACTGCGACCGGAACGGAGGGACGGTGGGGAATGCGACTCAGTCCGTGCGGAGAGGGCGCAACGTGCGGGCGTAGTCCTCCTTGAGCACGGCGAGGTGCAGCCAGGCCTCGATGCGCGTGACTCCCGGCAGCGCGCGCAGACGCTCCAGACTGGCGTACAGGGCTCCGGCCGATGGCTCGACGAGCGTGGCCACGGCGTCGAAACGGCCGAGGGTGCGCGCGGCGAAATCCACACCGCGCCCGCGTCGCAGCTCGTCGATCACGGCTTCGTCGTCGTCGCCGAGCGTCATGCCGACGCCCATCGACAGCTGCCGGTGCGCGAGCCCGCGAGCCTCCACCGCGCTGATCTTGATCACCCCGGCGTCGATCATCCGCTGCACCCTCGTCGCGACGGCCGAGGGGGAGAGGCGCACCTCGTCGCCCAGCGCGCGGAAGCTCTTGCGCCCATCGGCCTGCAGCTGTTCGATCAGCGCCTCGTCGATCGTGTCGAGCGTGACCCCGCCGTGGTACTCCGAGACGAAGAAGCCCTTGATCACGGTCGAGTAGATGATCGTGCTGATATCGAGGACGCCGTCGATCGCGCGGATCAGGGCCAACAGGTCGTGCAGCTCCGACATCGAGCCGACGCGCACCTCGGTGACCACGTCGTGCGCCCCGCCCACCGCCGACACCAGCACGGTCTCGCTCATGTCGCGCAGGTGCTCGGCCACGAGTTCGACCGACCCGTCGGTGCGGATCGACACGTGGGCGAGCACGTGCTGGCCGAGGAAGACCGGGTCGACGGCGGCCACGACCCGCACGGTGCGGTCGGCGAGCATCGTGCGCAGCCGGGCGGCGACCGCGGCCCGGGACTGCCCGAGCCGTTGCGCGAGCGAGAGGATGCTGGCGCGGCCGTCTTCCTGCAGTGCGCGGATGAGTTCGGCGTCGAAATCCATGGTTCCGCTCATTTCGTCAGTTTCCCGCGATCGCACGCTTCGTCGTGCGCAAGTTCAGTGTAGGAGGCAGGCTTGCCATCGGGAAGGCGTGCATTGTGCGGATGCACGATCATATATCCAGTGAATCCCCGTTATCGCTGGAGTTCTGCCCTTGCTGGCAGCGCTGCACGTCCGTAGCATCCTTCGCTATCCGACATCTTCCGCAAAGGAGCGGGCACCCCCCATGACCACTACCCCCACCAGCGGCACCCACAGCCGGGCGCGCCGCGCCGGCATCGCCGCCTTCGTCGGTACCACCATCGAGTGGTACGACTTCTACGTCTACGCGACCGCCGCGGCGCTCGTCTTCGGTCCGCTGTTCTTCCCGAGCGGCGACCGACTGGCCGAGACCGCAGCAGCCTTCGCGACCTTCGCTGTCGCCTTCCTCGTCCGCCCGCTCGGTGGCATCATCTTCGGGCACATCGGCGACAAGCTCGGCCGGCGCACGTCGCTCGTGATCACGCTGCTGATGATGGGCGCGGCCACGGTGCTCGTGGGCTGCCTGCCCACGTACGAGAACATCGGCATCCTCGCCCCGATCCTCCTCATCCTGCTCCGTGCGGTGCAGGGCCTCGCCGTCGGCGGCGAGTGGGGCGGGGCGGTGCTCATGAGCGTCGAGCACGCCCCCGAGAAGTCCAAGACCTTCTACGGCGGCTTCACGCAGCTCGGCAACCCGGCCGGTGCCCTTCTCGCCTCGGGCATCTTCGCGATCATGACCCGCATGGGCGACGACTTCATCATCAACGGAGGCTGGCGCATCCCGTTCCTGCTGTCGATCGTGCTGGTCGGCGTCGGCTTCTGGGTGCGCTACCGCGTCGAGGAGACGCCGGTCTTCGAGGCGAAGGTCGAGGGACGCAAGCAGTCGATGCCGCTGGCCTTCGCCCTGCGCACCAACTGGCGTCCGATCCTGCTCGGCATCGGCATCCTGCCGATCTCGACCGGCGGCTACTACCTGGCCACCACCTTCGCCACGGCCTACGCCACCGGCGACACGGTCGCGATCAGTGAGCAGGTCATCCTCGACGCCATGACGATCGCCTCCTTCGTGGAGTTCGTCGTTACCCTCCCCGTCGCCTGGCTGGGCGACAAGTGGGGCCGCAAGAACGTCATGTACATCGGCCTGATCACCTCGGTGCTCACGTTCGTGCCGTTCCTGCTGATCCTGCCCGGACGCATCGAGCCGCTCATCTTCCTGTTCGCCTCGTTGGTGCGCATCGCGATGAGCGCGACCTATGCGCCGATCGCCGCACTGCTCTCGCAGATGTTCCGTCCGCAGGCCCGCTACACCTCGATCGCGCTGTCGTACGGCGTGGGCGCGGCTGTCTGGGCCGGCTTCTCGCCCTGGTTCGCGACGCAGCTCATCGCCTGGACCGGCAGCATCTGGTCGGTGATCGCGATGTTCATCGGCATGGCGCTCATCGCCGGGATCTGCACGCGGCTCGCGCCGCAGCACTCCGACGAGGCACCCGTGACGGCGTCCTTCACCGCACGCACGGACACGACGGCGAACCGCCTGCCCTGACGGCGCACCGACCCCGACGACGTCCCCTCCCGCACGCCACGACCGCGAACAGGTTCCCCATGAGAAAGCTCACCCCCTTCGACCGCTCGGCCCAGACGGCACCCGTCCTGCTGACCGCGCACGCGATCCACACGGCGGATGCCGCGGCCACCACCGCCACGGCGATGCTGACCGATCGCGGGCGGATCCTCGCGATCGGCACCCTCGCCGACTGCGAGGCCGCGGCCGAGCGGGGTGGGCTCTCTCCGGAGCGCATCGACCTCGGTGACGGGGTCGTGGTCCCCGGCTTCGTCGACGCCCACGCGCATCCGCTCATGTTCGGGCAGATGATGAGCTGGGTCGACTGCGGGCCCGAGAAGGCCGGCAGCATCCCCGAGATCGTGGCCCTGCTGAAGGCCGCGGCTGCCGACCTGCCCGCGGGGCGCCCGGTGCGCGGCTACGGCTACGAGCAGCGCAACCTCGCCGAGAAGCGGCATCCCACCCGCTTCGAGCTCGACGAGGTCGCCGCCGACCGCGAGGTGTACCTCATGAACGCCTCCGGCCACGGTGGGGTCGTGAACTCGCACACCCTCACGATCAACGGCGTCGACCGCGACACCCCGAACCCCGACGGCGGTGAGTTCTTCCGCGATGCCGAGGGCGAGCTGACCGGCGAGCTGTCGGATGCCGCGTGCAACATCCTCACCGGAGTGCACGGCGTGAAGATCGGCCACCACGGTCCGAACTTCCACCTCGCCGACGAGCCCGAGGAGCACCTGCGCCAGTTGGATGCCGCGACCCAGCGGTTCCTCGCCGGCGGGGTCACCTCGATCGGCGACGCCCAGGTCACGCGCCGCGAGTTCGACATGTACCTGCGACTCGCCGAGGCCGGGCGCCTGGAGCTGCGGGTGTCGATGTACCTGCTCTCGCACCTGCTCGACGAGGCGCTCGAGATGGGGCTCGTCGGGCAGTTCGGCAACGCGCACCTGAGCTTCGCCGGCATCAAGTTCTATGCCGACGGCACGCTCGGTGGCTGGACCGCGTACTTCCCCGACGGCTACGTCGGCGACCCGTGCCGTACCGGGCAGCTCTACCACGAGCCCGCCGAGTACGCGGGGCTCATCAGCAGAGCGCACGCCGCGGGGCTGCAGACCGCCACGCACGCCCAGTCGCCTACCGCGATCGAGATGGTCGTGTCGGCGATCGAGGCCGCGCTCGCCGAGCATCCGGATGCCGACGCCCGCCACCGCATCGAGCACTGCGGCCTGCCCACGCCCGAGCAGATCGAGCGGATGGCCCTCTCCGGAATCCGTCCGGTCAACCAGACCCAGCACTACTTCAACTGGGGTGAGGGCGTGGAAGAGGCCATCGGCACCCCGGGCGAGCGCTTCAACCCGCTCGGAGAGTTCGAGCGGGCGGGTGTGCCGTTCACCATCTCGTCGGATGCTCCGGTCGCCGAGCCGATCCCGCTCGAAGCCATCCAGACCGCCGTCACCCGCGTCACCCGCCGCGGACACAAGCTCGGGCCGGACGACCTGCGGGTCTCCGCGCTCGCGGCCCTGCGCGCACACACGATCGAGGGTGCCGTATCGATCGGCCGCGAAGACGACCTGGGTTCGCTCGAAGTCGGCAAGTACGCCGACTTCGTGGTGCTCTCCGGCGACCCGCTGGTCGTGCCGGCCGAGGAGATCTCGGCGATCACGGTGCGCGAGACCTGGGTCGACGGCACGCGTCGTCACCAGGTGTGAGGATGACACGATGAGCACCGACACCACGACGGCGGAGCAGTACGCCGACACCGCAGGGCGAGCCGTGCTGGAGACGATCCGCGCCTACGGCGTGACCGCGATCTTCGGCATCCCCGGCACCCACAACCTCGAGCTCTATCGGCCGCTCGCCGACTTCGGCATCCGCGCGGTCACGAACCGCCACGAGCAGGGGTCGGGCTACGGGGCCGACGGTTGGGCGCAGCAGACCGGCCTCCCCGGCGTCGTCATCACGACCTCGGGCCCCGGCCTGCAGAACGCCATGAGTGCGATCGGCACGGCGTTCTGCGAATCACGGCCGCTCATCGTCCTCTCACCGGGGGTGCCCCTCGGTGCGGAGTTCGCCGACGTGGGCACCCTGCACGAGACGAAGGACGCCACGGCCATGGTCGGCGCGATCGCCGAGTGGTCTCGTCGCGTGACGAGCGCCGCCGAGGCGGTCGAGGCCGTCCATGATGCGTTCGCACTGTTCCGCACCGGTCGTCCCCGTCCTGTGCACATCGAGATCCCGCTCGACGTGCTGGAGGCTCCGGCCGACGTCTCCGCCGAGGCGCGGCGCCCGCGCCCGGTGCCGACCCGGGTCTCCGGGGAGCCGACCGCGCTCGCCGAGGCGGCCCGTCTGCTCGCCGACGCGAAGACCCCGGTGATCGTCGCCGGTGGGGGAGCGGTGGATGCCGCGCACGAGGTCACGACCCTTGCCGAGCGACTCGGCGCCCCGGTGCTGACCACGCTGAACGGCAAGGGTGTGGTCGATGAACGGCATGCGCTCTCGCTCGGTTCGAACCTGCGGCTCGCCGCGGCCCGTGCGGTCGCGGAGGCCGCCGACGTGCTGCTGGTGGTCGGCTCGAAGCTCGGCGAGGCCGAGCTGTGGGCGCCGCGACTCGAGGCACGCGGAACCGTGATCCGCATCGACATCTCGCCCGCGCAGCGTGACAAGAACCTCGCCGCGACCGTCGGGATCACGGGCGATGCGGCCGCCGTCCTGGAGGCGCTGCTGCCGTCCCTCTCCGCCGAGACCCGCGCGCCGCGCGACCTCACGGCCGAACGTGCGGCGATCGACGTCGAGATGCGGGAGACCGCACCCGAGACGGTCGCCCTCGCCGAGATCATCGCCGACGCCCTGCCCGACGACGCGGTCGTCGCGGGCGACTCGTCCCAGATCGTCTACATGGCGCTGGGCAGCGTGCTGCGGGCGGCCCATCCCCACTCCCTGCTCTACACCCCCACCTACGCGACCCTCGGCTACGGCCTGCCCGCGGCGATCGGCGCACGGGTCGCGCAGACCGAGCACCCGGTCGTGACCGTGATCGGCGACGGCGCCCTGATGTTCTGCGTGAACGAGCTGGTCACCGCGGTCGAGCAGCGCCTCGATGTCACGGTCGTGTGCGTCGACAACGGCGGGTATGCCGAGATCCGGCAGAACGAGGTCGATCGCGGCATGGCCCCGATCGGCGTCGACCTGGTGCAGCCGGACTGGGCGGCGCTCGCGACGGCCTTCGGAGCGACCGGCCGCCGCGTGGAACGGCGCGACGACATCGCGTCGAGCATCCGCGCCGCGATCACCGCCGGGGGCGTGCAGCTGGTGCACATCCCGCAGCATGCCCTCTGAGCCCCACTGACCCTCCAGATCACCCCGACGAACAGGAACGAGCAATGACCGAGAACGTGGGCCCCATCGACGCGTCCGTGAACCCCCGCTACTCCGGCATCGCGACCTTCGCGCGCCTGCCGCGCATCGAAGACGTGCCCCGTGCCGACATCGCGGTCGTCGGCATCCCCTTCGACTCCGGCGTCAGCTACCGGCCGGGCACGCGGTTCGGTCCTTCGCACGTGCGCGAGTCGTCGCGCCTGCTGCGGCCGTACAACCCCGCGCAGGATGTGTCGCCGTTCGCCATCGCGCAGGTCGTGGATGCCGGTGACATCCCGGTCAACCCGTTCGATCTGACCGAGGCCGTGACCGAGGTCGAGCGTGCGGCGCTGGCCCTCGGCGAGCAGGTGCAGCGCATCGTCACGATCGGCGGCGATCACACGGTGGCGCTGCCACTGTTGAGGGCGGTCGCCGCGAAGCACGGTCCGGTCGCGGTCCTGCATTTCGACGCCCACCTCGACACGTGGGACACCTACTTCGGGGCTCCCATCACGCACGGCACCCCCTTCCGCCGGGCGAGCGAGGAGGGACTGATCGACCTCACCGCCAGCTGCCACGTCGGCACCCGCGGCCCCCTGTACTCGAAGCAGGACCTCGAGGACGACGAGCGCCTGGGCTTCTCGATCGTGTCGAGCGAGTACATCGAGGAGCACGGGGTCGAGGCCGGCATCGCCCGCGTCCTGCAGCGCATCGGCGACAAGCCGCTGTACGTGTCGATCGACATCGACGTGCTCGACCCCGCTCACGCACCCGGTACCGGCACCCCGGAGGCCGGTGGGCTCACCAGTCGCGAGCTGCTGCGGATCCTGCGCGCTCTGAAATCGCAGAACATCGTCGGGGCGGACGTGGTCGAGGTCTCGCCCGCCTACGATCACGCGCAGATGACCGGCATCGCCGCGAGCCACGTGGTCTACGAGCTCGTGACGCTGCTGGCCGCCCGCCTCGCCGCCTGACGTCGCAGCTCCTGCCGCTCGCATCCGTCCCGCCGGTTCCGGCCGCGCCGCATCCGTCCCGCCGGTTCCGGCCGCGCCGCACGCGTCCCGCCGGTTCCGGTCGCAGTTCCTGCCGCGCCGCACGCGTCCCGCTGGCTCCGGTCGCAGTTCCTGCCGCGCCGCACGCCGCCGGGCGGCAACAACTGCGACCGGAACCTCCCGGATGCGGAACCTCCCGGATGCGGAACCTCCCGGATGCGACACCTCCCGGAGGCGACACCTCCCGGAGGCGACACCTCACGTGTACGACGCGGCGAGCATCTCGGCGAACAGCTCCTCGGGGTCGCACTCCACCCGGCGGCGGGTGAACCAGTCGCAGATGTTCACGCAGTCGCGGTGCAGCAGGTCGAGCCCCTGCGGGTTCGCGATGATGTCGACGATCTGTGGCAGGTCGATCACGCGCACGCGCCCCTCGTGCACGAGCAGGTTGTAGGCCGAGAGGTCGCCGTGGGTGAAGCCGGCTGCGGCGAAGATCCGCATCAGGTCGACCACCTGCGCGTAGTAGCCCTGCAGCTCGGCGCGGTCGGCGCGCACCTGGGCCAGGCGGGGCGCGGCCGTGCCGTCGGCGTCGCCGAGGAACTCCATCAGTACCTCGGTGCCGTTCACCTGCACGGGATAGGGCACCGGGGCGCCGAGCTCCCACATGCGGCAGAGGGCCTCGAACTCGGCGAAGGACCACTGCGCGGCGGCCACCTCGCGACCGTGGTCGGACTTCTTGGCGAGGGCCCGTGCATCACGGGTGTTCCGTGTGCTGCGGCCCTCGGTGTAGACGGATGACCGGTGGAAGCTGCGGTGTTCTGCGCTGCGGTAGCGCTTCGCCGCGAGCAGCGTGTGCTGCGAGGGATCGCCCGGCACCGCACGTTCGAGCAGGAACACGTCGGCCTCCTTGCCGGTCTTGAGGATGCCGCGCTCGGTGTCGAGTGCGCCCGCCGAGGTCACGACCCACTCCGGCCACGGCTCGGGGCCGCGCTCGGACGGGGTGATCGCCGGCCAGGTGGACCAGCGCTGCCCCTCGCCAGGATCGACGTCGGCGAAGGAGAGCTCGGTTTCGAGGGCGTCGAAGGCGGCGGGATCGAACGTGGTGGGATCGAACGCGGTGGAATCGAGCGGGGATGCGTCGAAGGACGCGGCTTCCGAGGAAGCGAAGAGATCAGACACGATGTGGCTCCGGGAGCAGGAGGCCACACCACGATCAGGAGCGGGCGGCCTCGAAGGGAAGATGGTCGGCGGAGAGCGCGACAAAGACGGTGTTCATGTCCTCGGCTCCTTCCGCTCGGGCTTCCCGGGCTCGTCCCGGTGCGTCGTCGAGCCTAGGGCGTTCGCGGCGGCCTTGTCCAGACCCGCGGACGTTCGCCCCGTCGGTAGTTCCGTCGAGGGTTCGGCCCGACGCGCCCGGACGAATGGTCGGGTGCCGCGGACGACCGGTCGGGCGACGCCGTCCCGATCCTGCGAACGTGGAACCATGACCACGACCGCCCCCGTTCCCACCCTGCCGTCCTCCGCAGCGTCCCGCATCCGCTACGGCGGGCTCATCGTGCTGATGCTGATGGGCTTCCTGCTGGTCACCGCCGAGTTCCTGCCCAACGGCGTGCTCACCGAGATGGCCGACGGGCTCGGGGTCACCCCGGGTCAAGCCGGACAGACCGTGACCGTGACCGCGCTGGTCGGACTCGTGGTCGCACCGACGGTCGGACTCATCTTCCCGCGCCTCGACCGCCGGTCGCTGCTGGTGTGGATGGCGCTCGCCGCCGCGGTGTCGAACCTCATCGTGGCGATCGCGCCGAATCTGATCATCGTGCTGCTGGCGCGCTTCCTGCTCGGGGCGGCGATCAGCGCGTTCTGGGCGATGTCGATCACGGTCGCCGCACGTCTCGCGGGGCCGGCGAACCTCGGCCGCGGTGTGATGTTCACCTCGGCCGGCGTCTCGCTGGCGACCGTGGCCGGCGTACCGCTGGGCGTCATGCTGAGCGAGCTCGTGGACTGGCGGATGGTCTTCGCCATCGCGGGTGTGCTGATGGTCGTGCTCGCGGTCGTCCTGCGGTTCGCGCTGCCGTCGGTGCCGGCGGAACGGGCATCGAGCCTGCGTCTGCTCGTCGACACCCTGCGCCGTCCCGGCATCGGTCTCGGCATGGTCGGGCACGTGCTCGTCGTGCTCGGGCACTTCCTCGCCTACACATACGTGCGTCTCGCGCTGGAGCGCATCCCGGAGGTCGACGCCTCGACCATCGTCGTGCTGCTCGCGCTGTTCGGCGTCGGCGGCCTGCTCGGCAACATCACGATCGGCCTCGTCATCGACCGCACGTTCGCCTTCTTCGCGGTGTTCGCGCCGCTGGTGATCGCGGTGTCGGTCATCTCGATGATCCTGTTCTCGGGGTCGATCATCGGCGTCGGCATCGTCGTGCTGGTGTGGGGCTTCTTCTTCTCGTCCTGGCTGATCGTCGCCAACACCTGGGTCGGGCACCGCATGCCCGATCGGCTCGAAGCCGGCGGCAGCCTCGTCGTGGTGGGTTTCCAGGGGGCGATCACGCTCGCGGCCGGCATCGGCGGACTGCTCGTCGACACGCTGAACGTCGAACTGGTCTACGTGATCGGCGCCATCTCGCTGCTCGCGGGCGCGGTGCTCTTCGGCGCCTCGAACCGCGTCAGCAGCAGGGGCTGAGAGGGTTCGGAATCTTTCCGGCGGGGATCCTTCAGGCGGGGACAGGAGTGCGGTTCGCGAGCCGCCAGGCGGAGGGGGTCTGCCCGGTGCGGCGTCGGAACGCCCGACTGAACCCTTCATCCGAGGCGTAGCCGAGTTCGCGGGAGACATCCGAGACGCTCCGTCCGGCGTCGAGCATCCGCTTGGCCGCGTCGACGCGAACTTCGGTCACGTAGTCGGCGGGCGAGCGACCGACGGCGCTGCGGAACCGCTCGGCGAACGTGGAGCGCGACATGGCTCCGATGCCGGCGAGGCGCTCGACCGTCCAGTCGCGGCCGGGCTCCTCGCGGATGGCGTCGACGACCCGGTCGAGGAAGGGGTCGTTCGACAGCGACGGCCAGCCCGAGGGAGCGCAGCCGTTCGCAGCCCAGGCGCGGATGACCGACAGCAGCACCGTCGTCGCCATCATGCGGCAGATGATGGGATCGCCCTGGCGGGCGGGCTTCAGGGTGTGGTCGATCACGCCCATGTTCAGGGCGAGGGCCGCGGCGGCCGGCTCCACGGTGTCGAACCCGGTGACGGTGAGGAAGGGCGGCAGCAGTGCGGGCAGCGGCGACGCCGCATCCGCGAGTTCGATATCGGCGATCATGAGGCTCGTGGTGCTCGCGGCCTCGAGGACGAACGCTGAGCGGCCGATGGTCAGGAAGGCGTCGCCCGCGACCAGCACGTCATGCCGGTTCTCCGGGGTGGAGGGGCGCGTCTTCGAGTCCGGGTCGACGTCGAGTCGGCAGCCGTCGCCGAGCGGAGGGTGCCCCAGGACTCCGCCCTCCACGACGTAGACCAGCGTGATGGCACCGGCAGGGATCGGCAGCAGCGCTCCCGCAGCGAGAGAGGCGCGCCGGCCGATGCCGACGCGGAGGTCGACGGCGCCGAGCACGTTCGAGAGCGCGTCCGCATCCACTGTCACCATGCCTTCGGCAACATCGCGAGGCGGTGAGCTATTCCACTGCCGGCGGGGTCAACCGTTCGATTGATTCGAACGAGATGTCCGGCGGATACGGTGGAGGGACGCCACCCGAGGAGTACCGTGTTCCGCACACCCGACCGTCTGTTCCGAGTTCTCGCGATCGCGGAGGCGATCACCTGGACGATCCTGATCGCCGCGATCATCGCCCGCGCCGTCGGCGCTCCGGGGATCGTGGTGACCGTGGGCGGTGGCATCCACGGGTTCGTGTTCCTGTCGTACGCGGCGACGGCGATCCTGGTCGCATTGAACCAGCGCTGGCACGTCGGCGTCGGCGTGCTCGCCGTGGCCAGTGCCATCGTCCCCTACGCGACGATCCCGATGGAGATCTGGCTGCATCGCACCGGTCGACTCACCGGCGACTGGCGCCTCGATGCGACGGACGACCCGCGGGATCGCCGCTGGTACGACCGACTGATGCGCTGGTTCCTGCAGCGGCCATGGGTGCTCGCGCTGTTGCTGGTCGTCGGCATCGTCGCGCTGTACGTCATCCTGTTGCTGGTGGGTCCGCCCGGCGGCAAGTGACCTCCGCGGTCACGGGTGTCACGTTCTCTTGACGTGACCGTCTTTCTTAACGGAGCCACATCGGCTTCGGATGCCAATCGGCATCAGAGAGAGAGGAAGTCCAGAATGACCGAACCAGTGATGGATCTCGCCACCGTCCACCTCGTCTTCATGGAGAGGTTCAATGCCGGCGACATCGATGGTCTGCTCGCCATGAATGCACCGGATGTGGTGTTCGTGCCGGTGCCGGGCGAGCCGGTCTCCGAACCGGAGGAAGTGAGGGCGGGCCTTGAGCAGTTCCTCGGGCTGGGCGGACAGATTCGGATGACTCCGCGCCACGTGTTCGTCAGCGGCGCCGTCGGACTCGTCATCTCGGACTGGGCGCTGGATGGCGCGGCACCTGACGGGTCACCGATCTCGCTTGCCGGCAGCACCAGCGATGTGGCCGTCTTCGATGAGACTCACGGGTGGCGCGTCGCGATCGACAACCCCTTCGGTACGGCCTGACTGCAGGTGAGGGGCGCCGCCGAATGGGCGCTCCTCACCCACGCAGAACGCGGCGAGCGCGCGCGAGACGCTGGCGCACGGCGATGGCGGATATCCCGAGACGGTCGGCGATCTCCGGCGCGGAGAGGCCGTACTCCGCCTGCAGAAGCAACGGTTCGCGCAGTGATCCTTGCAGATTGGAGATCGCCACGCGCACGTCCCGCAGGTGTTCCCTTGCTTCAAAGTCGTCCTCGAGATGCTGTGGGGACTCCAACACCGCCTCGTCTATGTCCGACATGAAGGGGGCGCGGATGCGGCGCCGCGCGCTGTCGATCACGACGTTGCGAGCCACCGCGTCCAACCAAGCGCAGAGAACGGCCGGTGCTGCCGAGCGCACAGAAGCGGCGGACCGCCAAGCTCGAAGGACGATGTCCTGAGCGACGTCGTCGGCCTCGTCCACGGGGACGCCCAGCGAGATGCCTCGGCGGCGCAGCCGCTTCGGCTCCGCGGTGAGCAGTGCGGAGATGCCTGCGCGAGCCGCGGTCGTTCCTGCGGTCTCTTCTTTCGTCGCCATGTCTGTGTGTGCCCTTCGCCGGCTTGATACAACGCCGACGGGCATTCGTTTACTCCCGGATTCCTGGCAGCCAGGCGGGGTCCTCCCGGCGGCACGTGACCTCCGCGGTCACGTAGCCGCTGCGGTCAAGGGGTGACCACGACCGCGTTCTCCTCGTTGATCGCGGCCATCGTCGCCTCCGCATCCGCGGCGGTGCAGTCCACGATCACCGACAAGCCCACTCCGGTCTGAGTGAATGCGCGTGCGGCCATGAGCCAGGTGCGGCTGCCGTCCACGCCCACCACCTGGCGCATCTCGACGCCCCCGCTCCCACCGGCCATATAGCTGAACTCGCCGGTGGTCGCGAGCGCGGTGACCTCGCTGGTCGGAGTCTGTAGCAGCACACCGAGGATCGCATCGGATGACGCGCTGTCGTCCCCGGCGACCACGGGCACGTCGGTCGTGTACCCCTGCCAGAACCGTGCTGTGCAGGTGCCGTCGACCGTGCCGTAGGTCCAGCCGCCGTTGCCGTCGTCGGGTGAGACCGTCTTCCACCCGTCGTCGGCCATGAGCCCGTCGCCCCATTCGATGTAGGTGTCGTCGGCGAGATCGAGGCCTTCGGCGAAGGTCAGGGTCGAACCGGGCGCCTCGTCGACGGGTGCATCGGTCTCCGTGCTCGGCGAGGTGGCGTCGGACGGCGATGTCGCGGGGATCTGCGCGTACAGGCATCCGCTCAGCGAGAGCACTCCCGTGACAGCGATCGCGGTGGCGGCCAGGCGCAGGGGGATGGAGGAGGTGCGCGTCATGCGGGCCAGCCTAGCCCCGCGCCCCGCGCCCCGCGCCCCGTCCTCGACTCCCGTGCCGTCCTCGACTCCTGCTCAGTGGGCGGTGGCGATGCCGATCGAGTCGTGCACGATCACCGCGGCGACCCGAGCGCCGGCCCCTGCCGCCACGATGAGCTGCTGCGGACCCGGTGCCGCGGCATCCCCTGCGGCATAGAGTCCCGGCACGTCGGTGCGACCGGAGCGGTCGGTGAGCAGGTGCCCGGCATCGTCCGTCGCCGGGGTGATCCCGTCGAGGAAAGCCAGCGTGGTGTCCCACTCGGGGCGCACGAAACCGCCGTCGACGCCGACCGCGGTGCCGTCGGCGAGGCGGATGGCTTCGAGCTGGCCTCGGTCGCCCACGAGCTCGGCGATGGGAGCCCGATGCACGGAGATCCCGACGGCTGCGAGGGCAGCCTCCTCGTCCGGTGTCACGGAGTCTGCGCCGTGGGTGAAGACGGCGAGGTTCTCGGTCCAACGGCCGATGAGTCGCGCGCGATCCGCGAGGTCCGCGGTCTCGCCGATGAGGGCGAGTCGGCGTCCCTGCAGCTCCCACGCATCGCAGGCGGCGCAGCTGAACAGACTCATGCCGTAGTAGCCGCGCAGGTTCGGGACATCCGGGAGCGTCTCGCGCAGACCGGTGGCCAGCAGCGTCGTGCGGGCGGTCACGGTCGCCTCGGTCTCGCGCCGTCCGATGTCCGCCGCGAACCCGCCGGCCGCGGGGCGGAGAGCGGCCACGCGGGTCCGTGATCTCACCTCGACGTTCGGGTAGGCCGCGAGCTCTGCCCTGGCGAGGCGACGCAGTTCTTGAGGCGGGATGCCGTCGCGGGTCAGGAATCCGTGCGATCGCAGCGTGGCCGCGTTGCGGGGACGATCGGCGTCGATCACGAGCACGCGCGCGAGGGCGCGGCCGAGGTTGAGCGCAGCGGAGAGGCCGGCGGGTCCGCCACCCACGACGAGCACGTCGTAGTCGGCGGGCTCGTCCGCTCTCGGTGTGAGTGATGTCATCCGCGTGGTCCTTCCGAGAAAGGGGCGGATCCATCGCTCGGCGTCCGCCGAGGCGACGCCGCCGGGCGGCCGGTAAGGCGCGCCTTACTTTCATCCTGCCACTGTTCGGCTGACCGGGTCGGTGCCCTCCGGCCCGACCTACCCGCGCCGCACGGGCTGCTGCAGTTCGGTGACCCAGTCGGACTGGTCTTCCGAGACGGCGCGCACGTAGAGCTCGCGGCAGGGGCCGTCGTGGACCAGACCGCGGGCGAAGATCTCGGTGTGGATCGCCTGCCAGCTCTCGGCGATGTGATTCATCGAGCCGAGGTGGATGCCGCACACGGCGCCCGCCGCCGCCGGGAGCTCGATGATCTCGAACCCATCCTGTGCGGGGCCGGTGTAGGCGTATCCGGCGATGACCTGCAGGCCGTCGTCGAGCGTCTCGTACTCGGCGATCGGGGTGGACAGGGAGTGCTGGTCGCCGATGATCTCCGCCACCGCGTCGAACGCGGGTCCGACCACCCCCGCGACCGCCGGCTGATCGGCGACGATCGTGCGGATAGCCGCGAGGCGGACGGCGGGGAGGGGCTTGTCGACGATCTCGATCTGAGACATGTGATTCTCTCTTTCGATGAGGTGGAGGCGCCTCTCAACGTCGACGAGTCTCTCCGCGGCGATCCGATGCTCCTGCTCGACCTCTGCGCGACGGATCCGCAGCAGGGCGGCGATGCGCTCGGCATCGACACCCCGTTCGAGGATCGTCGAGATGTCGTCGAGCCCGAAACCCAGCTGGCGCAGGGCGACGATCCGATGCAGCCGTTCCAGCTGCGAGGGATCGTAGGAGCGGTAGCCGCTGAACTCGTCCACATGGGCGGGCACGAGCAGGCCGGCGGTGTCCCAATGCCGGAGCATCCGATGGGTCACCTGGCCGACCTGCGCGAACGCTCCGATGGACAACATGTCTCAGTTCTCCCGTCTGCCACTGTGTCAGGGTCAAGTATCGCCTCGGGGGAGGGGCGGGCGCGGGTGGATGCTCGGCGCGCTACCGTCGACGGATGGGCGAAGAGGGCTTGGAGGGCGGGAACACGAGCGGGGCCGTGGTGCGCGTCGGCGACACGGTCCGAAAGCAGTGGTCGGAGGCCACCCCGAGTGTCTGCCGCTTCGTGAGGGCATTGCGGGCGGAGGGCATCGATGCCCCGGAACCGCGGGGACGGGACGACCGCGGGCGACAGGTCATCGAGTTCGTGCCAGGGCGCCTGGCGATTGCGGGGGCTCCGCTGACGGCGGCAGATCTGCGTCGCGTCGGGTCGATGATCCGCGAGATCCACGACGCCAGCGCCCGATACGTGCCGGAGCCCCACGCCGTGTGGCAGACCGCGATCCCTGCGCCCGCGGCCGACCTCATCTGCCACAACGACCTCGCCCCGTGGAACCTCGTGATCGGTGAACGCTGGGTCTTCATCGACTGGGACGCCGCTGCTCCGAGCACTCGTCTCTGGGATCTTGCGTACGCGGCACAGGCGTTCACCCTGTCCGGCGGTGACCGCGATCCGGAGAGCGCGGCTCGGGATCTCGCCGCGCTCGTGGACGGATATCGGGCGGACGAGAACGTGCGCCGTGATCTGCCTCGAGCGATGGAGGAACGGACGGCGGCGATGCTCGCGCTGCTCGAGGGGGCGCACGCGACCGGCCACGAGCCGTGGGCGTCGATGTACACGGACGGTCATGGCGATCATTGGGCGAACGCGCTGCGATATGTGCGAGCGCACCGAGCGGTGTGGGCGCGGTCGCTCGGCGGGGTGTGAGTCCGGCTCTCTTCGTGCGGACCGTGAGAGTCTCCCGACCACATTCCGGTATATCGTTTTCAGCCGCTGATCTGGGCCTTTGAATGTCGGTGGTCCCTGGTTCAGTGAAGGCATGACGGCACTGGCGGATGCGACTCTCGAGCAGGTGGGGGCGCTCGCCGCGCTCACCGAGATGCTCGTCGAGGTCGAGCGCACGATCAGCAGTCTGCAGGCCGCGCGCGACGGCATCCTCGCAGTGGGCTCGCGGCTCGCGCTCGACGTCGCCGCGCAGGCGGAGCATCCCGATCATGGGGAGACGACGGCGCGCACCGTGGCCGCGGAGTTCGCCGCTGCCCTGCGCGTGAGCGACCGCACGGTGCAGCGCCGCATGGCGGATGCGGCGTGGGTCGTGGAGCGCTTCCCGCTGGTCTGGGAAGCGCAGGGCGCCGGGCGCATCAGTGCTGCGCACGCCCGGGCCGTGTGCGAGGCCGGCGAGCACCTCGACGACCCGATGAGTCGCGATGCCTACGCGACGCAGATGATCGCCTTCGCCGAGACCGAGGCTCCGGCGCGAGTGGGCCGGATGGCACGGCGGGTGGCCGAGCGGTTCCAGGCGCGATCGATGGCGGAGCGGCACCTCGACGCGAGGGAGAAGAGGGCCGTGTGGGTGAAAGACGTCGGGGATGGGATGACGCAGCTCGGCCTGCTCGGTCCATCGGCGCTCGTCCACGGCGTCTTCCAGCGGCTCACGCAGATGGCCACAGCCGTTCGCGAGCTCGAATCCCCGGAGGTCGACGCTCACGAGCCCGAGTCTCCGGAGCCGGACCGGCGCTCCATCGCGCAACGCCGCGCCGATCTCGCCCTCGACCTGCTCCTCACGGGCGCTCCGGCCGGCCACGACGCGCACGAGGGGCTTCTCGCGGCGATCCGCGGAACGGTGTCGGTCACCGTTCCCGTCACGACGCTGATCGGAGATGATGCGACGCCGGCCGAGCTCAAGGGCCGCACCCCGATCGATCCCGCGACCGCCCGCCGTCTCGCCGGTGCGGCATCCGGGTGGGACCGGATCCTCACGCACCCGATCTCCGGAGCGCTCCTCGCAGTCGACCGCTATCGTCCCGGTGCGGAGCTGAGGCGACATCTGAGCGCCAGGGACCAGCGATGCCGATTCCCCGCGTGCGGGCACGCATCCGCCGATTGCGACATCGACCACCATCGCGATGCCGCGCTCGGGGGCTCCACCGACGAGTCGAACCTCGGCCACCTGTGCCGACGCCACCACGTGCTCAAACATCACTCGCCGTGGGCGGTCGAGTCTCTGGGGGCGGGGCTCTATGCCTGGACGAGCCCGACCGGCAAGGTCTACATCGACCGGCCACCGCCGCAGAACACGGTCACCTTCGTCGACGACCCGGTCGTGCCCCCGTTCTGAGCGAGGGGTGCCACCGGCGGGAACGTGCACGGGAGGGCCTCGGTTAAAAGTTGAGCCCGTTCATATCAAGTTCATTTGACACTCGAGCGACCTCTCGTTACACTTGAGTCATCGCGACTCAGGTTTTCCTGATCGCCGCAGATTTCCGAACCACAACGAACTTCCAACAAAGGAGAGAACACATGGCACGTGCTGTCGGTATCGACCTCGGAACCACCAACTCCGTCGTCAGCGTCCTCGAGGGTGGCGAGCCCAAGGTCATCGCCAACGCCGAGGGCTTCCGCACGACCCCCTCGGTCGTGGCCTTCACCAAGGACGGGGAGGTGCTCGTCGGTGAGACCGCGAAGCGCCAGGCCGTCACCAACGTCGACCGGACGATCGCTTCCGTCAAGCGCCACATGGGCACCGACTGGAGCTTCGACGTCGACGGCAAGAAGTGGACGCCGCAGGAGATCTCCGCGCGCATCCTCATGAAGCTCAAGCGCGACGCCGAGGCGTACCTGGGCGACACGGTGACCGACGCGGTCATCACCGTCCCCGCGTACTTCAACGACGCCGAGCGTCAGGCCACCAAGGAGGCCGGCGAGATCTCGGGCCTCAACGTCCTGCGCATCATCAACGAGCCGACCGCGGCCGCGCTGGCCTACGGCCTCGACAAGGGCAAGGAAGACGAGCTCATCCTGGTCTTCGACCTGGGTGGTGGAACGTTCGACGTCTCGCTGCTCGAAGTGGGCAAGGACGACGACTTCTCCACGATCCAGGTGCGCGCCACCGCCGGCGACAACCGCCTCGGTGGAGACGACTGGGACCAGCGTCTCGTCGACTACCTGATCAAGCAGTTCAAGGAGACCACGGGCGTCGACGTCTCGGGTGACAAGATCGCCCTGCAGCGCCTCAAGGAGGCCGCGGAGCAGGCGAAGAAGGAACTCTCCTCCTCCACGTCGACCAGCATCAACCTGCCGTACCTGTCGCTGACCGACTCCGGCCCGGTGTCGCTGTCCGAGACCATCACCCGCGCGAAGTTCGAGGACCTCACGAAGGACCTGCTCGACCGCACCAAGAAGCCGTTCGAGGACGTCATCCGCGAAGCCGGCATCAAGGTGTCCGAGATCGACCACATCGTGCTCGTGGGTGGATCGACGCGTATGCCTGCGGTCGCCGAGCTCGTCAAGCGCGAGACCGGCAAGGACGCGAACAAGGGCGTCAACCCGGACGAGGTCGTCGCCGTCGGCGCGGCTCTCCAGGCCGGTGTCCTCAAGGGTGAGCGCAAGGACGTTCTCCTCATCGACGTCACCCCGCTGAGCCTCGGCATCGAGACCAAGGGCGGCATGATGACCAAGCTCATCGAGCGCAACACGGCCATTCCGACCAAGCGCAGCGAGACCTTCACCACGGCAGACGACAACCAGCCGTCCGTCGCGATCCAGGTCTTCCAGGGCGAGCGTGACTTCACGCGCGACAACAAGCCGCTCGGCACGTTCGAGCTGACGGGTATCGCACCGGCGCCCCGTGGCATCCCGCAGATCGAGGTCACCTTCGACATCGACGCCAACGGCATCGTGCACGTGTCCGCCAAGGACAAGGGCACCGGTACCGAGAAGTCGATCGTCATCTCCGGCGGCTCGTCGCTGTCGAAGGAAGACATCGAGCGCATGGTGCGCGAGGCTGAGGAGCACGCAGCGGAGGACAAGGCGCGCCGTGAGGCCGCCGAGGTCCGCAACCAGGCCGAGACCCTCGCGTACTCGATCGACAAGCTGATCACCGAGAACGACGACAAGCTGCCCGAAGACGTGAAGACCGAGGTCAAGGCCGACGTCGACGCGCTCAAGACGGCGCTGGCCGGCGAAGACGACGAGGCTGTGAAGACCGCGTTCGACAAGCTCAACCAGTCGCAGTCCAAGCTCGGCGAGGCCATCTACGCCTCCTCGCAGGCGGATGCCGCTGCCGGCGCTTCGGCTGACGGCGAGGCCCCGGCCGGTGACGCTCCCTCCTCCGATGAGGACGTCATCGATGCCGAGGTCGTCGACGATGAGGACGAGAAGAAGTAATCATGACGGACAAGAACTTCGACGAGAACCAGTTTCCTGAGTCCGCCGAAGGTCGCAGCGAGGGGTCGGATGCTCAGGCATCCGGCCCCGCGCCGCACCACCAGGACTCCCGTGAAGCGGCAGCCGCCGAGGGGTCGGACGAGACCCCCGTCGACGGTGCGCCGGACGACCTCACGGTCGACGACATCCTCGGCGCCACGCAGACCGGCGAGGCCGCGGCGGAAGACGCCGTGCTCGCCGACCTCGAATCCACACTGCTGAACGACCTCAAGCGCCTCCAGGCCGAGTACGCCAACTATCGTCGCCGCACCGAGGAGCAACGCCAGGTCGAGAGCGAGCGCGCGAAGGGCGAGGCCGCCAAGGGTCTCATCCCCGTGCTCGACGACCTCGACCGCGCCGCCCAGCACGGCGATCTCGTGGAGGGGACTCCCTTCGCCGTGATCGCCGACAAGGTGCGGCTGGTCGTGGAGCGTCTCGGAGTGGTCGCGTACGGCGAGAAGGGCGAGGAATTCGACCCCCAGCGTCACGAGGCGATCTTCCAGCAGCCGACTCCCGGCGCCGAGAAGACCACCGTGCTGGAGGTCGTCGAGGTGGGCTACCGCCTCGGTGATGTCGAGCTGCGCCCCGCGAAGGTCGTCGTCGCCGTCCCGGAAGGGTAGGTGATCGATGGCCAGCCAGGATTGGTTCGACAAGGACTTCTACAAGACCCTCGGGGTCTCCAAGGACGTCAGCGATGCGGACCTGAAGAAGACGTATCGCAAGCTCGCGCGCAAGTATCACCCGGACTCCAATCAGGGTGATGCCAAGGCCGAGGCGAAGTTCAAGGAGATCAGCGAGGCCTACTCGGTGCTCTCCGACGCCGAACAGCGCAAGGAATACGACGAGATCCGCGCCATGGGCTCCGGCGCCCGCTTCACGGCGGGCGGCCAGGGAGCCGGCGGCTTCGAAGACGTGTTCAGCCGTTTCGGACAGCAGGGCCGCGGGCAGACCGCCGACTTCGAGGACATCTTCGCGATGTTCAACCAGGGGCAGGGCGCGAGCTTCGGCAACGGTCGCTTCGGTCAGCCGAGCGGCGGTTACCGCGGCTTCGGTGGTCCGCAGCGCGGTGCCGACGTCACGGCCCGCACCACGCTCGACTTCATCACCGCCGTGCAGGGCGAGACCATCTCGCTGCAGGGTGAAGACGGCAAGCCGTTCAAGGTGAAGATCCCTGCGGGTGTCGCCGACGGCCAGAAGATCCGTCTGCGCGGGCGCGGTCGTCCCTCGCCCGATGGCGGAGAGAGCGGCGACATCGTGGTGCAGATCGCGGTGCGCCCGCATCCGGTCTTCACCCGCGACGGTCTCAACCTGCGAGTCGTCGTCCCGGTGACGTTCACCGAGGCCACTCTCGGGGCGACCATCGAGGTGCCCACCCTCGGCGGCGACGTGGTGAAACTCCGCGTCGCACCCGGCACCCCCTCCGGGCGGGTGCTGCGGGTCAAGGGCCGCGGTGTCACCACCTCGAAGGGCACGGGCGACCTGCTCGCCGAGCTTCAGGTCGCGGTGCCCACGCACCTCGATGAGGCCGCACGCGAAGCGCTGGAGAAGTTCCAGGAACTCGAGCCCACGGAGAACCCGCGGGCCGAGCTGATGGCGAAGGCGCGGCGATGACCGGTCGTCGAAGCGGACACCGGGGGCGGAGGCGTTCATGATGAATGCCGACACCCCGGTGTTCGCGATCGCCGCCGCCGCCGAACTCTCCGGCCTCCATCCGCAGACCCTGCGGCAGTACGACCGCATCGGCCTCGTCGTCCCCGGGCGCACCTCGGGGGGCTCGCGCCGTTACTCGACACGCAACATCGAGCAGTTGCGCGAGGTCGCTCAGCTCTCCTCCGAAGGGGTGAGCCTTCCCGCGATCGCTCGTCTGCTCGACCTGGAAGACGAGAACAGGGCGCTGCGTAATCGCATCACCGTGCTCGAGAGCGCGCTGCGCACCGAGCGCGAGAGCCGTCCGGGCGTGCGCGTGTTCGCCGCCGGGTCCGCGGGCGTCGTGCCCATGCCGACCGGTCGCCGCCTTCGGCGCTCGACCGAGGTCGTGCTCTGGGACCCGCGCGGGAGCGCCTAGGTCACTCGCGATGGGTGGTGTGTATCCTGTCAACAGTTAACAGGAGGTCACCATGACGCAGACCGTCACGCGCGGAGAATCCCTCGGCGCCCAGGTGGCGCGGGTGCTCCGCCAGCGCATCGTGCGCGGCGAACTCGCCCCGGGCGCACGCATCACCGAAGAAGCGCTCGCCGAGGAGTTCTCGGTCAGTCGGGGACCGGTGCGCGATGCCCTGACGCAGCTGAGCTTCGAGAAGCTCGTCGAGGTGCAACGTCCGCGTGGGGTCTACATCGTCGGACTCACCCGCGACGACGTCGATCAGCTGTACAGCCTGCGGGGCGCTCTCGAACAGCTCGCCCTCTCTCGAGCGATGCGCGTCGACGACGACGAGCGCTGGGAGGCCATCTCCGCCGCCGTCGCGCGGATGGCCGAAGCCGCCGATGCCGGAGACCACGCGGCGTTCGTCACCGCCGACCTCGAGTTCCACTCGCAGATCTACGCGCTCGCCGATCACCCGCGCCTCGAGGGGGCGTGGAACCAGTACCTGCCGACGTTCACGGCGCTGCTCGAGGTCACGATCAACCATGACGAGGATCTCCATGAGTCGTCAGACGATCATGTGAAGCTGCTCGAGGTCATGCGCACCGGTACCCAGGAAGCTGCTGCCGAGGTGTTGAGCGCCCACCTCGACGGTGCACGCGAGCGCATGCTGCACGAGGTGGGCGGACGCTGACCGTCAGATCGACGGATCGTTCGGATGCGCCTGCAGCCGACGCACCAGCCCCCAGGTGTTGCCGCGGGCTGTCGCCGAATGGCTGAACTCGTCGAGAGCGGCCTGCGCCAGAGCAAGACCGCGTCCGTTCTCGCTCGCCTGCTCGGGCATCGCGACGCCGTCCCAGTCGATCGTCGCCGGTTCCGCCGAGTCGACGACCTCAGCGTGCAGCGCACCGTCGGAAGCGCGCACATCCACGCTCATCGTCACGTCGATGCCCCGGCTGTGCTGTGCGATGTTGGTCGCGACTTCGCTGAGCGCGAGCGTGAAGAGGGTGCGGTCTTCGGCGGGGACGCCGGGCGCGCGTATCCAGAGCCGGTCGAGCTCATCCAGGACGCGGTCGACGAGGGCGAGTTCTGCCCGCCCGTCGATGTGGAAGCCCGGCGGTTCAGCTGCCATCGAACGCCGATTCCGGCGTGGGGTAGTCGCGAAGCACGCGATCGAGGTTGGTGAGGTGCAGGACCGTCTTCACCGCGTCGGGCACGGCGGCGATCCGCAGGTCTCCGCCCGCGACCCGGGCGCTCTTGAGGCCTCCGACGAGGGCGCCGAGTCCGGAGGAATCGACGAATTCCGTGCCACGCAGATCGATCGCGATGCGGGGCTGTCCTGCGGTGACGAGGTCGCTCACCGCGTTTCGCAGCAGCGGCGCGCCCGAAGCGGTCAGCCGCCCCGTGATCGCGATCACGGCATAGCCGTCCCTGTTCTCAGTGCTGACGTTCATTCGACTCCTTCTCGAGGGCGCGGGCGGCCGGTCCGCGGTAGCGGGCGGCCTGGATGATGACGCTGAGCACGACCAGGTCGTACAGCACCCAAGCCGTGTTCACGATCGTGCCGGTGCCGTCGGCGGTTCCGATGATCACGCGGGTGATGCCGATGATGAGGGCGATCGCGAGCATCGCCATCGCGGTGAGCTGGGGCCAGATCTGCCCCCAGGGGATGCCGCGGGGGTCGCGGCCGTCCTTCCGCGTGACGGCGAAGGAAAGCGGGCGGCCGAGTGCGACGTTGGCGAATGCCGTCCAGCAGGCACGGATCCATACCGGGAACAGTGCGAGCGAGTACTGCTGCCCCCTCCAGGTGCGCACGCCCTTCGCGACCACGAGGAACAGCGCCTGATTCACGAGGAAGTACGGCAGGAAGCGGGCGAAGAAATCCAACGACCAGGCGGTGACCGGAAGCACACCCCACACCAGGTAGACGACCGGGGCCACGAGATAGACGATCGCGGCGAATCCCGACAGGTACGTCCACATCGTGGAGAAGTACATCAGCCGCTGTCCGGCCGAGAGGCCCCGTTTGACGAGCGGGTTGTCCCGCAGCATCACCTGCAGAGTGCCCTGCGCCCAGCGCAGTCGCTGCGTCAGCATCGTGCGCAGGTCTTCGGGAGCGAGACCGTGCGCCAGGATCTCGTGGTGGTACACGCTCTTCCAGCCGAGGGCGTGCAGCTGCATGGCCGTGGCCATGTCCTCGGTGACCGAGATCGTCGCGAGGGGGAGGATGGGCTGTGCCTCGTCGCCACGGTCCAACCGCAACGCGTCCAGCAGACCCCGCACAGCGGCGACGGCGGTGACCGGGGAGAGGTCGGAGGCGGCGAGGGTATCGAGGCCGGCCTCGTCGACGATCACCGCGCCCAGCTCGGCGTCCTGCTGCAGCGGAAGGGCGCCGATCTCCGCCAGGTCAGCCCTGATGCCGTCCATATCGTGCGCGATGAGGATGCGTGAGGCATGGTCGACCGACTCGCGCACCCGCGCGGCGACATCGGCGACCGATTCTCCGGCCGCGAGTTCCTTCCGTCCGCGGCTGATCGCGATGCGCAGCGCCGACAGCTCCGTCGCCAGGGCGGAATCCGCTGCGGTCTGCGCCTCCCGGGCGATCAGGGTCTCGGCGGCCTTGAGTGCCCGGGAGGCCGAGTCGGTGACGTCGCGCACATACCCCACGATCCCGAGTCGCATCAGGGCTTCGCGTCGCAGCACGGCGTTCGAGCCGCAGAAGAAGGCGGCGTTCCATCCGTCCTTGCCCTGCTGGATCGGACCGTAGAACAGCGGCGCCTGGCTGCCCAGCGGATCGGCGTCATCGACGTTCACGAACCACTGCGGCGTCTGCACGAGGGCGACCTCCTCGTCGTCCGCGAAGTATCCGAGCGTGCGATGGAGGATCAGTGGATCGGGAACCTGATCGGCGTCGAGGATGAGGAGGAACTCGCCGTCGGTCTGGAACAGTGCGCTGTTCAGGTTGCCGGCCTTGGCATGCCGCGGCTTTCCCGTCCACTCCTCCGAGCGCGTGAGGTAGCCGACCCCCGCCGCTCGGGCTTCGGCCTCCAACTCGGGGCGCGAGCCGTCGTCGAGGATCCAGGTCGAGTGGGGGTAGGCGATGTTCTTCGCCGCGCGGGCGGTGGTCATCACCAGAGCCACCGGTTCGTCGTACGTCGTGATGAACACGTCGACTGTCCCCTGCGGCGGCGAGACGGCGGCCGGCCGCTCGCGTGCGCGCCACATCGTGAGGCAGAACAGGAACGTGTCGATCAGGCTGTAGGTCTCGGCGATCACGAGGGGCACGGCGATCCACCACGCCGACCAGTTGACCGATTCGAGCCAGCGCCATGCCACGTAGTTGACACCCAGCAGCACGGAGAGCAGGGCGAGGATGCGGATCGCCGCGAACCGGGCGGTCATGCGTCCCTCCGCGCCACCACGACGGTGATGTCGTCCGTCGCACGATCGTCGGCGGCGAGTCGCAGCGCCTCGCGCACCGCACCCTCCGGGCCGAGCGCTCGGAGCACGCGCTGCACATGGGCGAAGGGATCGTCGGCGTCGAGCACATCCAGCAGTCCGTCGCTGCAGCAGATGAACGTGTCGCCGGGTTCGAGCCTCGTGGTCATCGGGACGCGGGCATCGACGACGCCCATGCCCATCCCGAGCGGCAGGTTCTTGGAGCGCAGGTGCGTCCAGGAACCGTCGGCCCGGATCACGAAGGCGAGGTTGTGCCCGGCGTCGATCACGTCGAGATCCCCGCTCTCGGGTCGCAGCTCGGCGACCATGGCGGTGACGAACATCGCCGTGTCGGCGAGGTCCTCTTCGAGCAGACGATCGACATCGGCCACGGAGACGGCGAGCGAGCGCTCGGGGGCCGTCCGCAACGACGCTCGCACGGTCGCGGCGACGAGTGCGGGGCCGGTGCCCTTGCCCATCGCGTCGGCCACTGTGATGCGCAGCGCCCCTCCGTGCGTCGAGAAGTCGTAGTAGTCGCCCGCGAGCATGCCGCGCGGGGCGGCACCCGCAGCGATCGTGTAACCATCGAGCTCGGGGTTCGAGCGTGGTCGCAGCGCGCGCTGGAGAACAGCCGCGTGGTCGATGTCCTGGTCCTGGGCGAGCTCGGTCTGCACCCAGAACGCCAGGTCGCGCAGCAGGTCGCGCTGTGCTTCGGTGAAGGTGTGGGGCTCGGTGTCGAGCACGCACAGGGTGCCGACGGGCTCGCCGCCGGGCGCGTGCAGCGGGTGGCCGGCATAGAAACGCAGGTGCGGGTCCCCTGTGACGAACGGGTTGTCGGCGAAGACATCGGTGATGAGGGCATCTTCGACCACCACAGTCGCGTCCTGCGAGACCGTGTAGTCGCAGAAGGAGTCCTGCCGGGGGGCTTCGTTCCCGCCCAGCCCGATCTGCGCCTTGCGCCATTGCCGATCACGGTCGATCAGCGAGACGCTGACCATCGGCACGCCGAACATCTCCTTCGCCAGCCGTGCCACCCGGTCCACGCGCTCGTCCGGTGGTGTGTCAAGGATCCCCAGTTCCTCGAGCGCTGCCTGTCGCCGTCGCTCGTCGAACATGTGCTCCGCCCCTCCTACGGTCGCCTTCGGCCATCCTAGAAGGAACGCATGGCCGATGGGACGCCACTCGCGCACCCGCCAGTGTTGACTGTTAACAGTCAACACTGCTACGGTCGGGGAGTCGACAACAGGGTCGACCCACGTAGAGGAGCAAAGATGCCCCGCAAGCGCATCACCCGGGCGGCCGCCGCGATCGCCGCCCTCGCAGCCACCGCTCTCATCGTCTCGGCCTGCACCAAGGTCGAGGAGGGCGAGGAGGCCGGATCGACGTTCCCCGAGAGCGACATCCGCCTCATCATCCAGGCCAACCCCGGCGGAGGGTCCGACCTCTCGTCGCGCGCGCTCGCCACGGAGCTCGAGAAGATCCTCGGCGTCAGCGTCATCCCGGAGAACATGCCCGGTGCCGCCGGAGCGCTGGCCATGGAGTACGTGGGCGCGCAGGATCCCGACGGGTATGTCATCGGATTCGCGCCGGTCGAGATCGCGATGCTCAACACCACGCAGAGTGCGAACGTGCTGCCGGACGACTTCGACCTGCTCGGCCAGATCATGCTCGCCCCCGGCGTGGTCACGGTCGGCGCGAACAGCGGTATCGAGACGCTGGAAGACCTGGTCTCCCAGGCGAAGGCGGGTGCCGTGACGGTCGCCAACTCCGGCGCCGGCTCCATCTGGGAGGCGGCGACCATCGGGCTCGGCGACGCGACGGACGCCGACTTCAACCCGGTGCCGTACGACGGAGGAGCGACAGCCGTCGCAGCAGCGGCATCGGGTGAGACCGTCGCCGCCGTCTCCGGCCTCGGCGAAGCCCTGGCGCAGGGTGAGGCCGTGCGCATCCTGGCTGTCATGAACGACGTGCGCCACCCCGACGCGGAAGACGTCGAGACGGTCGAAGAGGCCATCGGTGAAGACGTGATCTTCGGCGGCTGGGGCGGCATCTATGCACCCAAGGGTCTCCCTGACGACGTCAAGACCACGCTCGAAGCCGCCGTGAAGGAAGCCGTCGAGTCCGACAGCTACCAGAAGTTCCAGGCCGACGCCGGAAACCTGGTCGTGTACCGCGACTCCGCTGAGTGGACCACCTTCGTCGACGAGCAGTTCGACCTCTTCAAGGACCTCCTGGGCTGAGAAGACCGGGTCGCCGATGCTGCGGGGCCGGGCTCATCACCGGCCCCCGCAGCACCCACCCTCACTTCTCGGATCAGGAAAAGGAGCACCATGTCGACCTCCGCATCGGACGGGTCTGCAACGCACGCCTCCGTCGCCGCCACGGACGACGGGTACCAGGGCGCCTCCGCCTCGCGTCCCCTCGAGATCGTGTTCGCGGTCGTCGCCCTCGGGTTCACCGCCGGCTACCTCTTCCTCGCGACGCAGATCCCGCTGCGCCGCGAGGCCGCCCCCGGGCAGATCGACGCCCGCTTCTGGCCCCTCGTCATCGGGGTCACCGGCGTCGTCATCGCCATCGCGCTGCTCGCGGTCGCGATCACCCGTCCGGCCCCCACCCGTGAAGACCTCGAGCGCATCCAGCCAGGAGGCTACCTGCGCGTGATCGCCACCCTCGCGATCACCGGCACCTTCATCGCGCTGTGGTCGCTGGGTTCGGTCATCCTGTTCGGCTACCGCATCGAGGTCTTCCCGATCGCCGCCGCTCTGCTGATGGCCGCCCTCATGCTCCTCTACGGCCACCGCCGCTGGCTGAGCCTCGTCATCTACTCCGCCTCCGTCACGGCGTTCGTCTACGTCGTGTTCGGGATGCTCCTGAGGATCCCCCTGTGAACGCGCTCATGGAGGGGCTGAACTCGCTCCTCGACATCTCGATCCTGCTCTACATGCTCGTCGGCCTCGTGCTCGGGTTCATGGTCGGAGCGTTCCCCGGCATCACCGCGACCATGGCCGTCGCCCTCGCCGCCGGCTTCACGATGACCCTCGAGCCCGTGCAGGGTCTCGCCGTGCTGCTGACGATCTACGTCGCGGCGAACTTCGGCGACCGGGTGCCGTCCATCCTGATCAACACCCCGGGCACGCCCGCGTCCATCGCCACCACCCTCGACGGGTATCCGATGGCGAAGCAGGGAAGGGCGGGGCTCGCGCTCACCGTCTCGGCGATCGTCTCGGCGGTCGGCATCCTCGCCTCACTCGTGCTCTTCGCGGTCGCCGCCGTGCCGATCGCCAGCTTCGCCCGCGACTACTTCAAGTCGCCCGAGCTGTTCGCGCTCGTGGTCTTCGGCATCGCGATCATGATCGGCATCTCGTCGAAGTCGATGCTCAAGGGCATTCTCGCCGGACTCTTCGGCCTCATGCTCGGCAGCGTCGGCACGTACGCGGCCACCGCCGACCAGCGCTTCACCTTCGGGGTGCTCGAACTCGTCGAGGGCGTCAACTTCATCGCCGTGATCATCGGACTCTTCGGCATCGCCGAGCTGTTCGACCAGCTGCTCACGCATCGGAAGTCGGCCGTGCGCCCGATCTCGAGTCTCGGCCGCTGGTGGCCGAACCGCGCCGAACTGAAGCAGAGCGGGCGCGCGACCGCGGTCGGCGGCGCCGTCGGACTCGGTGTCGGGCTCATCCCCGCGGCCGGTGGGGACATCGCCGGACTCATCGGGTGGGAGCGGGCACGCAAGGCGTCGAAGCACCCCGAGATGTTCGGCAAGGGATCGATCGAGGGTGTCGCCGCCTCCGACACCGCCTCCAGCGCCACCCTCGGCGGCTCCCTCACGACGACCATGGCCCTCGGCATCCCCGGTGACTCGGTGATGGCCGTGATGATCGGCTCGATGATCATCTGGGGCATCACCCCCGGTCCCACACTCTTCACCAACCGCCCCGACCTGGTCGTCTCGATCGTGGGCATCATGCTGATCGCGACGATCCTCTCCCTCGCGCTCAGCCTGGTGCGCATGAAGGGCATGGTGAAGCTGCTCGACGTGCCGCAGCCGTATCTGTGGAGCGGCATCCTGATCTTCTGCATCATCGGCACCTACGCCACCTCGAACAGCCTCTCGACGGTCGTGACGATGCTCGTCTTCGGTGTGATCGGAGTGCTGCTCAAGCGCATGCAGGTGCCGGCCGGTCCGGTCGTGCTCGGCCTCCTGCTCGGACCGCTCGCCGAGGAGAACCTCGCCCGCACGCTGGCGATCCTCCCCACGCGTCCGTTCTTCGAGGTGGTCAGCCCCATCGCGCTCGTGCTGCTCGCCCTGGCCGTGCTCTCGATCGTGATGCCGGCCATCCGCGCCGCCCGGAGGCCCCGTGCCGAGCGCGCCTCGCTCGCGGACTCGATCCTGCACGACGACAGCATCCAGCAGATCGAGAAGGCACACGACGAGCTCGCCGCCCAGCCCGATCTGCTCACCTCCACCGTCCGCAACGTCGACACCTCAGGGCGTCGTGCCCGCAAGACCCGCAAGAACTCCGAGGAGACCGAGAAGTGACCCGCTATGACATCCTGACCGCCGTGCCCACCGCGTTCCACCGCGACGGCACCCTCGACATCGAGGGCTCGCGTGCGATCTTCCGGTTCGTCGCCGATTCGGGGAACGAGGGAGCGTTCGTGCTCGGCACGACGGGCGAGTTCCCCGCCGTGGACGCCGACGAGTTCGCGGCCATCGTGGAAGCGGCGTTGGCCGAGCTGCAAGAGCGCATGCGCGTGGTCGTGCACGTCGGTCGCCCCAGCACCTTCGAGGCCGTGCGGCTGACCCGTATCGCCCGCCGACTGGGCGCGACCGAGTTCGCCGCGCTGACGCCGTACTACCTGCAGGCCACGGACGACGCGATCTTCGAGTACTACCGCGCGGTGTCGGAGGCCGTCGGGGACGGGCGGCTGTACGTGTACATCTACCCGGCCCGCAGCGGCAACCCGGTGTCGCCGGAGCTCCTCGCGCGTCTCGCACGACTGCCCAACGTCGTGGGCGCCAAGATCAGCGAACTCTCCCTCGACGACATCGCCGCCTACCGTGCCGTCGTGCCCGCCGACTTCGACCTCTACACCGGCGCCGACCGCGACCTGATCGCGGCCGTCGAGGTGGGGGCGCAGGGCGTCGTGTCCGGGGTGTCGTCCGTCACGCCGAAGCCGTTCCGCGCCCTCGCGGACGCCGCGCGGTCCGGGGACGCGGCGGCCATCGTCGCTGCGCAGGCCGCGGTCGACGATGTGGTCGCGCTCATCGGTGGCGACATGGCCCGCATGAAGGAGGCGTACCGCGTGCTCGACGTGGTCGACACGCACTGCCGCATGGCGATCGCCGAGCCGAGTGCCGCCGAGCGCACCGCCGTCGCCGAGGTGGTGGCCGCGCACCGGTGACACGTCACAGGTGACACGGTCACAGGAGATGGAAATGTCGTCTTCCTAGCGTGGAACCAGGGAACGACCCTGCTCCGCGCCTGGCGCGCGGGTGTCCTGCCACGAAGGAAGAACTCCTCATGACGAACACCACAGCCCCCTCCGCCGCACCCTCGCTGGGACTCCTGGTCCTCCGCGTGGTCGTCGGCGCGATCTTCGCCGCACACGGCGCGCAGAAGATCTTCGAGTTCACGCTCCCCGGAACGATCGGCAGCTTCGCAGGCATGGGGATTCCGCTCCCGGAGATCGCCGGCCCTGTCGTCGCCTTCGTCGAGCTCATCGGCGGCATCCTGTTGATCCTCGGCCTCTTCACCCGTCCTGTCGGTATCCTGCTGGCCATCGACATGATCGTCGCGCTCATCGCCGTGCACCTTCCCGCGGGCCTCTGGGTCGGCGAGGGCGGCTACGAGTTCGTCGCCGTCCTCGGTGCGGCAGCTCTCGCCCTCGCGCTCACAGGCGCCGGGCGTTTCTCCCTGGACGGTGCGTTCCTGCGGGGACGCGCACCGGCCTGGCTGAGCTGAAGAACCTCCGCATCACGACGGATGCCGCGGCCCGAGGGGTCGCGGCATCCGTCGTCTGTGCGGGGTGTGTTGCGGAAGGGAAACCCGCATTCCGCGTCGTTGCGGCCTCCACGCGCACCTCCGCTTTCGTTTTCGACGACAAAGGTATGCGAAAACACAAAAAAGAAAAGACTTTCACTGAGGTTCCCCGTATTCCTGGCGTCAAATACGCAAATAAACCTAAACTGAGCGCATTCGGCATCTCGCCGAGGACTTTTACAGCGAAGTAAGGGGATTGCAGATGAAGCTCAAGAGGAGCCTGGCGGGAGTGGCCACGGTCATCACCGCCCTCGGAGTCACCGCCTGCGCCGGCGGCGCAGCGCCGGACGCGTCGGGAAACGCCTCCAGCGACACCATCACGTTCCGCTCGTGGAGCCCGATCGAGCAGACGACCCGTCAGATGATCGAGGCCTTCCAAGCGGAGAACGACGGATCGAAGATCGACGCGACGATCTTCAACTACCCGGAGTACCTCGTCGACCTGCAGAGCCGTGCCAGCTCGAACACGATGCCCGACGTGCTCGGCCTGCAGCCCGGAGCGCTCACCCAGCAGTACCGCGAGAACCTGATGCCTCTGCAGGACTGCGCCGCCGAGACCTGGGGTGACGACTGGCAGAGCAAGTTCTACCCGATCGGCATCGAACAGGCCCGAATGGGCAACCCCGAGGGCGACGACAACTTCTACTCGCTCCCCATCCTCACCCAGACGGTCAACCTCTGGGCCAACTCCGAGATCTTCGACGACGCCGGTCTGAGTGTGCCGAAGACCTGGGACGAGCTCGTGCAGACCACGAAGGACCTGAGCGGTGGCGACGCCGCCCCGTTCCTCCTGCCCGCGAAGGACTCCTGGCTGCGCAACGTCGTCTTCCTGCAGATCGCCAACAACGTCTCGCCCGGAACCGTCTATGAGGCAGAGGCCGGTTCCGTGCAATGGACAGACCCGGCCATCGTGAAGGCGTTCGAGTACTGGGGCAAGCTGTTCTCCGACGGCATCGCCCAGGACGGTGCGATCGGCCTCGACGCCTACCCGTCGGCGGTGAACCAGTTCGAGGCGGGCAACGCCGCCATGATCCCCCTCGGTGCCTGGTGGATCCAGCAGTCCGACCCGACCAAGTCCGACATCCCGCCGCTGTCGGAGGGCATGTCCGGGTACGAGCCGTTCCTGTTCCCGACCATCCCCGGCGGTGCCGCCGAGCCGCAGTTCGTCGGCGGCATCGACGTGAGCCTGGGCATCTCGAAGAACACGGCCAACCCCGACCTCGCCTGCAAGGTGCTCACCGACTTCATCGCCGGCTCCGCCGCGCAGAAGCTCGTCAACACCATGAACGATGTCCCCGCCGTCACCGGTCTCGCTCCGGAGAAGTTCACGAGCGAGAAGCAGGAGCAGATCTGGAACCTGTTCGTCGACGAGTGGCTCCCGCAGGTGAAGTACTCGCGCTACTTCGAGTCGCCCAAGCTCGACCAGGCCGTGGCCGATGCGCTCGCCGCCATCGCGACCGGTGACGCCACTCCGCAGGAGGCAGCGGAATCCGTCCAGGCCGTCCAGGACACCCTGTAGCTCAGGAACCTGTGGCAGCAGTGGAGTTCGTGCAGGGTCCGGGACCTCTTCCCCGGACCCTGCGCCGAGAGGAGCGCGCATGAAGATCCTGACGAGAGAGCGGCTGGTCGGCCTGGCCTTCCTGGCACCGACCCTCATCCTGTTCGCCGTATTCGTCGTGTACCCGATCGTGTACAACGTGCAGGCGAGCACGCTCGACTGGGACGGTGTCAACGTCGGCACGGCAGTCGGCATCGGCAACTACCTGGAGCTGTTCCAGGATCCGACGTTCCTCATCACGCTGCGCAACTCGGCGTTCTGGATCGTGCTGACGATCGTCCCCCAGGGCGTGATCGGCTTCCTCCTCGCCGTCGCCCTCAACCAGGGGCTCCGCGGCAGCACGATCTACCGGGCGATCTTCTTCATCCCCGCGATCCTCTCGCCGGTCGTGGTCGGGATCGTGTGGCAGCGCATCCTCGACCCTTTCAACGGCGTGCTCACCGCCATCGGCAAGGCCACAGGGCTCACCTTCCTCGGCGGCAACTACCTGGCCGATCCGCAGACGGCGATCTTCGCGGTGATCTTCGTGAACGTCTGGATGTGGACCGGGTTCTCGATGCTGTTCTACCTCGCGGGGCTGCAGCTGATCGATCCCAGCCTCGTGGAGGCGGCGCGCATCGACGGCGCCAACGGTTTCCAGACCATGGTGCGGATCACGTTCCCCCTGCTGAAGACCACCACACTGTCGCTCGTGCTCCTCGGGATCATCGGTTCGCTCAAGACCTTCGAGCTCGTCTACGTGCTCACGCAGGGCGGACCCAACCACGCGTCGGAGATGCTGCCCACCTTCGCGTTCCTGGAGGCGTTCCAGCTGCAGAACGTCGGGTACGCCTCGGCCATCAGCGTCGTGCTGCTCGTCGTCGCCGTCGTGAGCTCGCTCTCGATGGTGCGGGTGTTCGGCGCCGGATTCATCACAGGAGACGAGAAATGACCGCGACGAGCGAGACCCGCACCCTGATCGTCCCGAAGGACACCGTCGGCCGTCACCGCCACGGTGCTCCCGGACGCCGCGTCGGCTGGCTGCACTTCGTGCTCGTGCCGCTCGCCGTGCTCTGGCTCGTACCGATCATCATGGTCGTCGGGCTCTCGATGATGCCGCCGAACAACCCCGGCACGCAGTTCTTCGGGCTGTTCCCCGCGGAATTCAGCGTCAAGAACTACCTCACGATCTGGGACCAGAACCCGATCCTGTTGCACCTGCTCAACAGCCTCCTCATCACGGTGCCTTCGGTGCTGCTGGTCTGTCTGCTCGGATCGATGACCGCGTTCGCCCTGGCCCGACTGCGGGTTCCGCTGAAGGCCCTGATCTTCGGGGTGCTGATCCTCGCGCTGATCCTCCCGATGTCGAGCATCGTGGTCGCGACGTTCCGCATCCTGCAGTCGATGCAGCTGTACAACAACCTCCTCGGGCTCGTCCTGGTGTACAGCGCACTCGGCCTGCCGTTCGCGGTCATCATCATCCGCACCTCCTACCTCGCGATCCCGCTCGAGACCTACGAGGCCGCACGACTCGACGGGGCGAACAGCTGGCAGATCTTCTGGCGCATCTACCTGCCGCTCGGCAAGCCCGCCCTCGCCGTGGTCGCGGTGTGGCAGACGATGATGAGCTGGAACGACTTCCTGCTGCCGCTCGTCACGCTCGGCGACAACGAGCTCAAGCCGCTCACCCTCGTGCCGCTCGCCTACCGCGGCATGTACCTGTCACAGCCGGGGGCACTGTTCGCGATCCTGGTGCTGATCTCCATCCCGGTCGTGCTGCTGTTCGTCTTCATCCAGAAGTACCTGGTGAACGGCCTGTCGGGAGCGATCAAATGAGCGTCATCGGCCTCGATCTCGGAACCAGTGGCGTGCGGGCCGTCGCCTTCGCCGCAGACGGACGGACGCTCGGTGGGGCGTCGGCACCGCTGATGCTGCGGCGCGACGGTCGCGGGCGCGTCGAGCTCGATGCCGAGGAGATCATCGTCGCCGCCGAGAGCGTGGTGCGCGCAGCGGCGGCGGAGGCAGAGCAACTCGGCGACGCGGTGCAGGCGATCGGCTTCAGCGTGCTCGGCGAGGCCGTCGTGCCTGTCGACGGGGCCGGCGTACCGCTCGCTCCGGTGGCGGTGAGCATGGACACGCGCGGCATCGAACACGCCGCCGTGCTGGGTGGGCGGCTCGGAGACGGCCGCTTCACCGCGATCACCGGACAGCCGTTGCACGGGATGTTCTCGGTCTTCAAGATCATGGCCGGCGATGATGCCTGGTCTGCGGCCGCGGGTTACCGCTGCATCGGGGATCTGGTCGCCGAGCGGTGGAGCGGTGTCGCTGCCATCGACCTCGGTCAGGCCGCGCGTACCGGCATCCTCGACGTCGATCGAGGCGAATGGAGCAGCGAGATCCTCGAAGCCGTGGCCGCCTCCGCCCCGTGGGTGCGGGAAGACCGGCTCCCGGTCCCCGTGGCATCGGGAACCGTGATCGCCGGCGTCCACGACCAGGCGGCTGCCGTGCTCGGCGTCGCACCCGGCACGCGCCTGGTTGCCGGCACGCACGACCAGGCGGCTGCCTTCCTCGGCGCCGGCGGAGAGGCGGGAGTGCGGTCCGTGATCGCGCTCGGGTCGAGCGACTGCCTCTCCGTCGCCACCCGCGAACGCCCGCGTGGACTCGAGTCGACCGGCTTCGCCAGCTACCGACTCGATGACGAGACATGGATCACCCTCGCCGGAACCGCCGCAGGCGGATGGGCGCTGGAATGGCTGGCGACCCTCCTGGGCCGTGACGTCGGCGATGTGTTCGGCGCGCTCGCCGAGGATCCGCCCTCTCTCCTCGTGCTGCCGTACCTCGCCGGCTCCGGCACCCTCGACAACGACCCCTCCGCGCGCGGAACGATCCACGGCCTCACGCTCGACACGACCGTGCCGCAACTGGCGCGAGCCGTCGTGGAGGCCGCAGGCTTCGAGTTCCACAAGATCATCGCGGCCCTGGACCGCCACGGGGTCCGCGTCGATGACCTCCAGGTCACCGGCGCAGGTTCGGAGAACGCCGAGGCGCTCTCCGCCCGTGCCGCCGCGGCCGGGACGCGACTCACGCCAGTCGCCCGTGACGCATCCGCCCGTGGGGCGGCGATGCTCGCACTCCGCGGTCTCGGCGCCGATTCCTCGGATCTCCTCGTCGCCCCCGACCCCGCGGCTGCGGCCGAGCCCGACCCCGCATCGGGCGAGTGGTACGCCGCGCAGCGAGCCGCCTACGCCGCCCTCTACGACGTGACCCGCGGCATCGCGCCGCACCTGGCCCGGCCATCGTGGCCGACCCAGAACCCGCCCCACCAGAAGGAGAACACGAAATGACCGAGACGACGCTCCAGCTCGATTTCGACATCGACGCCGCGCGCGAGGAGATCCTCGACTACTGCCTGCGTTCGATGGAGTACGGACTCAACTTCAACACGCAGGGCAACATCAGCATCCGCGTTCCCGGCGTCGAGGACCGGTTCCTGATCACGCCGACCGACCTCGAGTACGACAAGATGAGCGCCGATGACATCGTGCTCGTGAACGGCGACAGCGAGGTGATCGACGGACGGCTCGGGCCGTCGAGCGAGGTCACCGTGCACATGGCCGTCTACCGGCGTCGACCCGACGTGAACGCGATCGTGCACTCCGAGCCGGTGTTCTCCAACGTCTGGGGCGTCGTGGGGTCGCCGATCCTCGGGACGCTGGTGAACATGGTGATCTACACCAAGGGCGACGTGCCGATCATGCCGTTCGAGCTCAGCAACAACACCGAATTCGGCGAGCACATGTGCGACGCGATGGGCGACCTCAACGCGGTGGTGTGGGCGAACCACGGCCTGCTCACGGTCGGGCCGAACCTGCGTGACGCGTTCAAGACCAGTGTCGCGGTGGAGTCGGCGGCCAAGGTGCAGGCTTACGCCCGCGCGCTCACCGACACCCCGATCGTGCTCGACTACGACACGCTCGGCATCACCGAGTCGCTCTGAGGATCGCGGATGGCACTGCAGACTCTGCGTACCGTGCTCGCCGACGCCGACGCGGGCGGCTACGCCGTCGGCGCCTTCAACGTGTCGAGCATCGATCAGGCGATCGCGGTGCTCGATGCCGCCGAGACGGAGCGTTCGCCCGTGATCGTTCAGGCGATCGCGGGGATGTCCGCCTACGACGACGAATCGCGCTGGTGGCACCGCCTGAGGGGTCTGGTCGCCGAATACGAGCATGTCCCCGCAGTGCTGCATCTCGATCACGGGCGCACCCATGACGACTGCGCGCGGGCCATGGACCACGGCTTCACCAGCGTGATGATCGACGCCAGCAGAGCGAGCGGCACCGATGAACCCGCCTCCTTCGCCGACAACGTGGCGCTCACGCGCCGGGTGGTCGAGGCGGCCGTGCCCTTCGGTGTGAGCGTCGAGGGCGAGCTCGGCACGATCGGCGGGGCGGAGGCGGGTGTCACCGGGGTGCTCGAGGAGATCGTGTTCGCCGACCCCGATCAGGCCGTCGAGTTCGTGGAACAGACCGGGGTGGACGCGCTCGCGGTGGCAGTGGGCACGAGTCACGGCTCGGTCAAGTTCACCGACGAGGCCGGAGGCCAACGGCTGCGGCTCGGCCTCATCTCGGAGATCAGAGGACGTCTGCCGGACACCTTCCTGGTGCTGCACGGTTCCTCGTCGGTGCCCGCCGAGGCGGTCGCCAGGATCAACGCACACGGCGGTGACGTGCGGCCCTCGTACGGGATCTCTCCTGAGCAGAAGGCGGAGGGGATCGCCGCAGGCATCCGCAAGATCAATCAGGGTACCGACTCCCACCTGGCCTGGAGTGCCGCGCTGCGCACATTCCTGCAGGAGAACCCCGCGGTGGTCGAGCCCAGCGAGCAGCTGCGCCCCGCGATGGGCGCATTCCGGGCGATGGTCACGCAGCGCATGCGTGAGTTCGGCTCCTCGGGTCGCGCCTGAGGCGCCGGCCCCGCAGGTGAGGCGTGACGAGCTCGATCTCGCAGGTCAGGCGAGCTCGATCGCGAGTCCGGCCTCTCGAAGCGTCTCCAGCTCGGCCGGAGGCGCTTCGACGCCGGTGATCAGCACGTCGACGCGCGCGATCGGAGCCACCTGGATCACCTGACTCTTGCCGATCTTCGAGCTGTCGGCGACCACGATGGCCCGCGCCGCCGAGTCGAGGTAGCGCCTCTTCATGGTCACCTCGGGGAGGCTGGAGTTCGTGAACCCCCGCTCCGACACCCCGTTGCAGCCGATGAAGCAGATGTCGCTGTGCACGGACCCGATGAACATGTCGCCCATCGGGTCGATGAGCGAGCGCTGCTTGTAGTTCACGGTGCCGCCGGTGACGACGACAGTGATCTGGTGCGGCTCCGCGACGCCGAGCTCGAGCGCGATCGTGAGGGAGTTGGTGAACACCACGACGCCGCGCAGATCCTCCCGGGCTCGCAGGGCGCGGGCGATCGCGAGCGTCGTCGTCCCGGCATCGAGCAGGATCGCCATCTCGCTCTCGACCAGCGCGGCCGCAGCATTGCCGATGCGTCGCTTCTCGGTGACGGCGCGCGTGAGGGCCCGCTCGTAGTCCGGGGAGTGGGCGGTGGACTTGATGCCCGAGATCGCTCCGCCGTGAACGCGCTGGATGACGTTCTCCTCGGCGAGGAGGTCGAGGTCGCTGCGCACCGTGACCTCGGACACGCTGAGGGTGCGGCTCAGCTCCTGCACGCGGGCGAAGCCCTGACGCTCGATGATCGACACGATCTGCTCGCGCCGCACCGTTGCGGGGACCGTCTGCGACCACTCTGGCATCCCCTCAGCGTACTCGGGACGGCGGAGCAGCCGACGGGTGCGCCGCCGGCGCCGCGCGATACTGTTGCACCTGTTGCACCACCCGGCTGCCGCATCATCCGGGCGTTGTCGGCGGGCGAGCCGGGGCAGCAGCAGTCGGCGGGAAGCAGAGGAGCGCATGGCAACGATCTACGACGTCGCCGCGCTCGCCGGCGTCTCGCCCGCGACGGTCTCGCGCGTCTTCAACGGCACGAGCGTGTCGGACGAGAAGGTCGCCGCCGTCCGTGCGGCCGCCGCGACGCTCGACTTCACGCCCAATCGGGCCGCCCGCTCGCTGCGTCGACAGAGTTCCGAGGTCATCGCCCTCGTGATCCCCGACATCGAGAACCCGTACTTCACCGAGATGGCGAGAGGGGTCGAGGATGTCGCCTCGGAGGCCGGGTACTCCGTCGTGCTCTGCAATTCCGATGCGCAGGTGGAGAAGGAGGCCACGTACCTCCGCATCGCGATCGCCGAGAACATGTCCGGCGTGATCATCGCGACCGCTGATGAGCACTCCGACCTCGACAGCCTCCTCGCCACCGGCCGGCCGGTCGTGGCCGTCGACCGCAGCACGACCTACGACATCGACGGCGTGGTGATGGCCAATCGGGCGGCAGGCACATCGGCGACGCGGAGTCTGATCGATGCCGGGCACCGTCGCATCGCCTATATCGGAGGGCCCGCGCACATCGACACCGCCGCCGAGCGCGCTGCGGGATGGCGTTCCGCGCTCGCCGCGGCATATCCCGATCTCGCCCTCGACGGCCTCGAGCGCTTCGCGACGTTCCGCGTCGACGGCGGGCGTGCCGCGATGGAGGAACTGCTCGCCCTCCCGGAACCTCCGGATGCGGTGGTGGCCGGCAACAATCTGATCGGTGTCGGAGCGATCCAGGTGCTCACGGAGCACGGACTCACCCCGCCGGACGTGGGTGTCGCCGTGATCGGCTCGCTGCCGTTCACGACGCTCTCGCCGAGTGTCGTGACCGTGGTGCGCCTTCCGGCGCGGCACATGGGTGTGACCGCGGCGCGGATGCTGCTCGAACGGATCAAGGGTGACACCCAGCCGGCGCGCACGGTCGTGCTGCGCAACGAGCTTCAGCCCGCGAGCGCCGTGCGGAGCTGAGCGGGCGGTCGGGCCGGCTACTGCGAGCGCCAGAACCGCGTCGCGAGGTTCGCCACCTCTTTGTCGAGGCTGTCGACCTTGTGCTCCAGGGCGTCGATGCGGCCGGTGAGCCGGCCCTCGAGACTCTCCAGCCGCCCGCTCAGATCGCCGCGCAGGCCACCGATCTCGCCCCGCAGCTCGCCGCGCAGGCCACCGACCTCGGCGCGGATCACCCGGCTGAACTGCATCGTCATGAGGGTCATGCCGCCGAGCATCATGGTCGTGAACACGCCGATCAGCGTCCATACCTGCGGGTCGTCCAAGCGCATGCCTCCAGTCTGATTCGGGGTGCCCAGAATGTCACGGTATTCCGGTGCTGGTCAGCCAGAAAGCTGCGGTCGGTGGGCGCACCACCCTTCGGCGTGAGTGGTGCAGGACGACTCGCGCCTTGCGTCATGAAATCGATTTCGCGTACAGTGGCGATTAAGCCCGGACTCCGTCGTCCGGGCACGAGGAGGACTCCATGCGCTGCACCCTCGGGGTGGACATCGGCACGTCCAGCAGCAAGGGCGTGCTGGTGGATGCCGGCGGTGGAATCCTGGCATCGGCGACCAGGGCGCACGATGTCGATCGTCCGCGCACGGGCTGGGTCGAGATGGACGCCGCGATCTGGTGGGACGAGTTCGTCGCGATCTCGGGGGAGTTGCTCGCCGCAGTCCCGGACGCCGAGATCGTCGGTGTGGGCGTCAGCGGAATGGGCCCCTGCATCCTCCTCGCCGACGAGCATGACGTCCCGGTGCGCCCGGCGATCCTGTACGGCGTCGACACCCGTTCGACCGTGCAGATCGAGCGCCTCACCCGGGAGCTGGGCGTCGACGACATCACCCGCATCGGCGGGTCGACGCTGACCTCGCAGGCGGGCGGACCGAAGATCGCCTGGGTCGCCGACGAGGAGCCCGCGGCGTGGGAACGGGCGCGGCGGCTGTACATGCCCGCGACGTGGCTCGTGCGCAAGCTCACCGCCGCCTACGTGCTCGATCACCAGTCCGCCAGTCAGGTGTCCCCCCTCTATGACATCGAAGGCGAATGCTGGCACGGCCCCTGGTGGGACCGATACGCGGCGCATGTCGAGCAGCCGACTCTGCAGTGGGCGGGAGATGTCGCCGGCGAAGTCACGGCCGAGGCATCGGCGCTCACCGGAATCCCCGCAGGCACTCCCGTGATCACGGGCACGATCGACGCCTGGACCGAGGCCGTCAGCGTCGGCGCGCACGAGGTCGGCGACCTGATGCTGATGTACGGCACCACGATGTTCATGGTCTTCACGAACGGTGCCGAGACGCTGCGGACGCCATCGATGTGGACCACGGCCGGTGCTTTCGCCGGCACCCGCAACCTCGCCGGCGGCCTCTCGACCTCGGGCGCGCTGACGGCCTGGCTCGCGGGGCTGACCGGCGCCGACTATCCCGAGCTGCTCGCCGAAGCCGAGACCTCGGGGGCCGGAGCGCGGGGCCTCCTCGTCCTGCCCTACTTCGCGGGCGAACGCACGCCGATCCAGGACCCGGACGCCCGGGGGGTGATCGCGGGACTCACGCTCGACCACACCCGCGGTGACCTCTACCGGGCCGCGCTCGAGGCCACGGCTCTCGGGGTGCGCCACAACGTCGAGACCATGCGCGCGGCGGGTGCGGACATCCTCCGCATCGTCGCGGTCGGCGGCGGCACCCAGGGGCGCTTGTGGTTGCAGATCGTGTCCGATGTCACCGGACTCGTGCAGGAGGTGCCCGCGACCACGATCGGGGCGAGCTACGGGGCGGCATTCCTCGCCGCGACCGCGACGGCCGCACCAGACGGGACTCCGGTCATCGCCGACTGGAACCCGATCTCCGAGCGCATCCACCCCGACGAGGCGGTGCGCCCGCTCTACGACGCCCTCTTCGACCGCTACGTGCGGCTGTACGAGGGGTCGAAGCCCGTCGTCCACGAACTCGCCGCTGCCCAGCGCGGCACGCCCGCGACCATCGACAACCCGACCCCCACCGCCCCGGAGGCATCATGACCACCTACACCCTGCCGACGCCGGCGACCCGTCCGGCCACCGCGCCGAAGACGGCATACATCATCACGTCCGGAGACCTGCGCGAGTCGGCGAACGTCGCCGGCTGGCCGACGCAGGTCGAGCTGGAGAGCGGCGTGACCGGTGTGCTGAACGCGCTCGGCTGGGAAGTCATCCGCCCGTTCGGCGTCGACCCCGAGACCGGCCATGGCTTCATCTCGAGCCAGCGGATGGGACTCGAGGTGTTCAAGAGCATTCCCGTCGATGCTCCCCTCGTCGTCGCCATCGCCAACTGGCAGTACTCCCACCACGTGCTCGCCGGTCTGCGGTCGCATGAGGGGCCGATCCTCACCGTCGCGAACTTCGCGGGGGACTGGCCAGGACTCGTCGGGCTGCTCGGGCTGAACGCGGGTCTGACCAAGATGGACAAGCCCTATGCGACGACGTGGTCGGTCGACTTCACCGATCAGTGGTTCACCGACGGCATCAGGGAATGGACCGAGACCGGTGCCATCGCCCACGACGCCTCGCACGTGCGCGCACTGCCCGCACTGCCGGAGAGCCCCGAGAAGCAGCTGGGTGAGGCGCTCGCGGCCGAGCTGCGCGCAGAGAAGGCGATCATCGGCGTCTTCGACGAAGGATGCATGGGCATGTACAACGCGATCTTCGACGACGAGCTGCTCAACGGGACCGGCATCTACAAGGAGCGGCTGTCGCAGTCGGCGCTGTACGCCGAGATGCTGAACGTCACCGAGGACGAGGCGGATGCCGCCTACGACTGGCTGATCGATGCGGGCATGACGTTCCGCTACGGCGACGACGCCGTCACCGAGCTCACGCGCGAACAGGTGCAGTGGCAGCTGAAGATGTACATCGCCGCGCTCCGCATCGCCGACGACTTCGGACTCGATGCGGTCGGCATCCAGTACCAGCAGGGGCTGAAGGACCTGGTGCCGGCGTCGGACCTGGCCGAGGGCATCCTGAACTCGACCGAGCGGCCGCCCGTCACCTCGCGCGACGGCTCACGCGTGCTGCACGAGGGGCGCGCGTTCCCGCACTTCAACGAAGCCGACGAGGGGGTCGCGGTCGACGCGCTCGTGACCGACCGGGTGTGGCGCGCGATGGGTCTCGTGCCCGACAACACCCTGCACGACGTGCGCTGGGGTGAGGACTACGACGGGCAGTTCGTCTGGGTCTACGAGATCTCCGGCTCGGTGCCCGCCTCGCACCTGGGCGGGTGGCAGAACGCCGAGGGCTGGCGCCAGGGCCACGTGTTCTTCCCGGCCGGCGGTGCGACCATCAACGGCGTCTCGAAGCCGGGTGAGATCGTGCTGTCGCGGGTGTTCATCGCCGAGGGGATCCTGCAGGCCGACATCTTCCGCGCCTCGGTCGTCGAGCTTCCTGCCGAGGAGACGCAGCGGCGCAAGGACGCCACCAACCCGGAATGGCCGATCGCGCACGTGGTGCTGCACGGCATCTCGCGTGACCAGTTCATGGCCCGCCACAAGGCCAACCATGCCCAGCTGGTCTACGCCCCGGATGCCGAGACGGCCGACAAGGCCTTGATCGCGAAGGCCGCGATGTTCGCCGGTATGGGCATCAAGGTCAACCTGGTGGGAGACGTGGCGGTCTGATCGGCTCGGGAGCTACTGCGATCGCCAGAAACGCGTCGCGAGATTCGTCAGCTCCGTGTCGAGGCCGTCGACCTTCGATTCGATGCGGCTGAGCCGACCGTCGACGCCGTCGATGCGCGCCGAGAGGAGCGGCCAGGTTGTCGCGGTATTCCGGTGTCCGTGGGTGACGTACCCAGTCTGCCGTCCCGGTGCAGGAGGAGAGGAACCACCTGCCGATCGACTTCTTCACCTCCGTCCACTTAAGCGATATAGTCGGCCGCAGGTCGCACCGATGCGGCCGGATCTCGATATCGATGAAGAAGGAGACGATCTGCCATGACTCAGTCACACGTCAAGATTCACCGGTTCCGAAAGGGGCTCGCGGCGCTCGCCGGGGTGGCGCTCGCCACGGTAGGAGCCGTCGCCGCCTCGCCGGCTGTCGCCGAGAGCCCCGCGACCGATCCGAAGGTGGTGGCGTACGTCGAGGTGAACTCGAACGATTTAGCGAACGTGGCCGACTACACGCTGGCGGATTCGGGCACGCCCGCCGTCGACATGGCGATCATCTTCGCCGCCAACATCAACTACGACGGCGAGAAGGCCTACCTGCACTTCAACGACCGCGTCACCGCGACGCTCGACGATGCCGAGAACCAGATCCGCCCTGTGCAGGCGCGCGGCACCAAGGTGCTGCTCTCCGTGCTCGGCAACCATCAGGGGGCGGGATTCGCGAACTTCACCTCGTACGAAGAAGCCGATGCCTTCGCCGCCCAACTCGCCGACGCGGTGACGACCTACGGGCTCGACGGCATCGACTTCGATGACGAGTACGCGCAGTACGGAGTCGACGGCACGCCGCAGCCCAACGCGCAGTCGTTCGGATGGCTGGCGACGGCTCTCCGCGATCGCCTGGGCCCCGACAAGATCATCAGCCTGTACGCGATCGGCGAGACGTACACCGTGACCGACTTCAGCCTGTTCGACGTCGCGGGCGTGATCGACTACGCCTGGAACCCGTACTACCCCACGTACAACGCGCCGACCATCCCGGGCTTCGGGGACAAGACCCGCCTCGGGGCTGCGGCGATCGACCTCGCGAACGTGAGCTCGTCGACGGCCGCGGACTTCGCCGAGCGCACGGTGGCCGACGGGTACGGCGTGTACGTCGCGTACAACCTCACCGCGACGGACCAGTCCGCGCTGCTGTCCGGGATCACGCAGCAGCTCAAGGGAGAGGCGACGCAGTACACGGCTGCGCCGTGATCCGGCCACATGCCGCGAGCCGGCCACGTGCCGTCTCGAGTGCTCAGTCCAGATCGAACACCTCGAGCTGACGGATCGTGACCTCGGCCTCCGCACGCACGCGGAGCGCCGGGGTCACGACCCGGTCGGTGAGCGTGAACGGCGTCGTGCGATCGCGAAGCAGAGCCTCCTGATGCGTCGTCGTCACGGGAGTCCAGTTCTCGTCCGCTCCCAGGATCTCCCAGCCCAGCGCAGACGAGTTCGAGGCGGCCGTCGTCGTCACACTGAGGTCGCTGACGCCGCGCGGCTCGGGGAACCGCCACCCGACCCATTCCCCGGCGCGGAGGGTGACGCCGGGATCCCCCGCCGGATCCCCGTCGTCGAAGACGCGCTCGGGGTGCGCGAGCGCCACGGAGGAGATGACCTCGCCCCCGGTCGAAGTCAGGTCCGCGCGCCAGGGTTCGGGGGTGTCGCGCGGAGTCGGCTCGCCGGTCTCGAGCGCGCACACGGGGTCGTCGCCGAAGACCAGGTCGAGCACGACGTCGCCGGCGAGAGCGTCGATCGGCAGCGTGGCCGACGCCATGGGAGCCCCGTCGAGTCGCGCCTCCTGCAGCACGTGGGCCGAGGGGGAGGAGCGTCGGGACCGGATGCGCAGGGTCGAGCCGTCGCCGCGATCCACGCGGATGTCGTCGAAGAGCGGTGATCCGATCCGCAGATGTCCGGAGGCGAGCTCGAGCGGGTACAGCCCGAGCGCCGCCCACAGCCACCACGCGCTCATCTCGCCGTTGTCCTCGTCGCCGGGGAAACCCTGGCCGATGTGCCCGCCGGCGAACAGCCGTCCGGCGAGCTCGTTCACGAGGGGCGCCGACCGCCACGGGCGATCGCTGAACGCGTACATGAAGGGGATGTGGTGAGCGGGCTGGTTCGAGATCGCGCACATCCCGGAACGCAGCGCCCTCGCCTCGCGTTGCTCGTGGATGACGGTGCCGTACGCGCCGCCGAACCGTTCGTCCGCGGTCTCCGGCTCCGCGAAGAGGGCGTCGAGGTGGCGGCCGAAGCCCGCTGGACCCCCGTAGAGCTCGGCGATGCCTGCTCCGTCGTGCACAGCCCCGACCGACATGCCCCAGGCATTCGTCTCGACGTTGTCTCCGCCCCAGGATCGCGGATCGAATCCGGGGGTGCGCGCACCGCTGTCGTCCCTTCCCCGGAAGAACCCCGTGCCCTCGTCGAACAGTGTGCGATACGACCGGGATCGATTCGCGAAGTACCGGGCGAAGGATCGATAGCGTGCTGATTCCGATCCGGAATCGACGTCGGAAGCCCGCTGCGCGGCGAAGCGGCCGAGTGCGGCATCGCTCACCGCGTTCTCGATGCTCCAGCTCATGCCCTCCGGTACGTCCGAGGAGATGTACCCCGTGAATCGTCCCCTCGCGATGCCCTTGCGCCCGCGGCGTGCGTCCGGCCCCGGCTCGCACGCGTTCCGCCACCCGCTCTCGAATGCGCCGACCCAGTCGAACTCCACGCCCCAGCGGGCCGCGTCGGCGAAGATCTGGTCGCTCGAGGTGCCGACCATGCTGTCGACGTACCCCGGCGCGCTCCATCTCGCCATCCACCCTCCGCGGCGATACTGCTCGAGCTGGCCTTCGAGCAGCGTCCCGGCGAGCCCCGGATCGAGCAGGGCGAGCGCCGGCCATTCCGTGCGATAGGTGTCCCAGTACCCGTTGTTCACGACGAGCTTCCCGTCGACGGCCGGTGCCTCCTCGCCGGAGGGGTGTCGTGCGGCGAACACATCGGCGAACCGCCAGGCGGGCGTCTCCGGGGTGCCCACGTTCTCGGCCGCGCTGTTGGGGTACAGGTGCATGCGGTGCAACGCCCCGGCGATCCGGGAGCGATGCTCTTCGTCGGCGAGCGTGCGATAGGGAAGGTCGGCGTCGGGCAGCGGCGGGATCGTCACGCGCGACAGCAGCCGATTCCACGAGGCGGCGCCGGCGTCGCGCAGTTCCTCGTAGGCGACCGAGGGCGGTGCCTCGGTCTGCAGAGCATGCCGGGCCTGCGCCACGGAGAGGAAGGAGAGGCCGATCCGCACTTCGAGCGACCCACGTCCACCGACGGAGCCGGCGACCGCACCGCGTCCGTCGTCATCGAGCGGGCCCTGCGCGAGCGCCGGACCGTCCCCATTAGCGTCATCGCCGGGATGCCGCACCGCTCCCGCGAAGTAGCACCGGGGCGCATTCCCCCACTCCTCGGATCCCTCCGGGATCCACCCCTCGAATCCTCCGGCGTCCGTCCAGGCGAGGTGGCCGTCGTCGGTGAGCTGGTCGATGATGAAGCCGACCGGGGCATCGGGGTCTGCGCTGTGCACGCGGAAGACGGCCCCGTGCGCGGTCGCGGTCATCTCGACGCGCAGGCCGTCGCCGAGCTCCGCCGCGTACTCGTGCGGTCGCGCGCGCTCGGAACCGTGAGTGATCCAGCGGCGGCGGCCGGCGCGGTGCGAGGTGGGCGTGCCGAGGAACGGCATCAGCTGCAGCACGGAACGATCGCCGATCCAGGGGCTCGGCTGATGGGAGAACTGCAGGGCTTCGAGACGACGCCCCTGCGGGTCGTCGTGCACGAAGGGGCGGTAGGGCCAGCGGGAGTCCTCCGCATCGGTCGACGGCGTGACGAACGTGAATCCGTGGGGGAGGGCGACCGCCGGGATGGTGTTGCCGCGCGAGAACCGCGGGCCGGAGTGCGAGCCGCGTCGGGTGTCGACGCGTTCGACGGGGGCGACGTCGGCCGGCGTCGGCGTCTTCTGCTCGACCTCGACCTGCACGTAGCCCGTGCATCGGGCGGGGAGGTCCGCGGCGTGGGGAAGCGAAACGGTGCCGAGCACGAGCTCGACCACACCGCGGCGGCCCGCCGAAGGGGCGAGCGAGACGGTGTCGGCGTTCCACTGCTCGGGCAGGCTCCATCGGGCGTCGAACTGTGCGTGCGCCGTGACAGGGAAGTCGTAGCGGTCGCGCACGGCGGCGACATCGCTCAGTCGCGTGCCGTCGGCGAGGCGCACGTCGACCGTCACGGCGAGGGCCGCGTGCGGGGCCAGGGTTGCATCGGGACCGTCGGCGTAGAACGCCCAGTGCAGCACGGTGTCCGGGGTGATCTCGAGATCGTCGAACCCCGGGACGTCGATCCGCTGCTCGCCGGCGGAGGGGTCGAACACGAAGGCGTGCACCGGGCTCGACAGCACACCCGATCGGGGACGGGACGACGGGGGATCTGCCGGCCCGTCCGCCGGCGTGAGATGCACGGCGCTCACCCCTTGATCGCGCCCTCCTGCACGCCCTTGAAGAAGAACCGCTGCGTGAACGAGAACATGATGACGATCGGCACGAGAGCGATCATGGTGCCGGCCGCGATCAGGCGCGGGTCGACCGAGAAGCTGCTGTTCAGGTAGGCCATCCCGACCGTCAGCGTGTACTTCGACGGGTCGGACAGCACGATCAGCGGCCAGAGGTAGTCGTCCCAGGCGCCGATGAAGGCGAAGATCGCGACCACCGAGACCATGCCGCGGATGTTCGGCCACACGATGTGCCGGATGCGCTGCCAGGTCGTCGCACCGTCGACGGTCGCCGCATCCAGCACGTCCTTCGGGATCATGCGGCAGGCGGTGGCGATCAACAGCACGTTCATCGCGCTGATCGCGCCGGGGAGGAAGACGCCCCAGAGGGTGTCGGCCAGGCCCAGGGCGCGGATCGTGAGGAAGTTGCTCGTCACCGTGACCTCGCCGGGGAAGAGCAGCGTCGAGAGCAGGATCCCCATGACGATCCACTTGCCACGGAACCGCATGCAGCCCAGCGCGTAGCCCGCGAAGGTGGCCAGGACCACGTTGCTGAGGACCGTGCCGACCGAGACGAGCAGCGAGTGCCAGGCGTACAGGTACACCGGGACGATGTCGGCGACCCTGGTGTAGTTCTGCAGGGTCGGCTCGCGCGGGATGAGCTCGGGCGGGAAGGAGTAGATGTTCTCCTGGGCGCCCTTGAACGAGGTCGACAACTGCCAGAGGAACGGTCCGATGACGATCACGAGGACGAAGAGGAGGAGCGCGTATCGGCCGATCAGCCCGCCGAGGGTCGGCTTGCTGAAGTCGCCGGAGCCGCGGCGGCGGAACATGCGCTCGCGGGTCGGTGCAGCCGGCTCCTCGGAGGCGCGGACGTCTTCCGCTGAACGGGGTGGCGTGAGCGTGCTCATGCGGAGACCTTCGCCTTCTTCTCGCGATTCATGACGGCGATCGCGACGAGCGGGATGAGGGTGAGCAGGAACAGCGCCACGCTGATGGCGGAGGCGTACCCGATGTTCCCGTTGAGGCCGGATCCCACCTGACGGATGAGCATCACGAGCGACATGTCGTATCCCCCGGGACCGCCCGTGCTCTTGGACAGCACGTCGAGCTCGGCGAAGACCCTCATCGCCGACACGGCGATGAGCACCGAGATGAGCAGCATCGCGCCGCGCACGGAGGGGATGGTGACGGACAGGAACCGGCGGAACGAGCCGGCGCCGTCGAGCATCGCGGCCTCGTGCAGCTCCTTGCCGACGTTCCCGAGCGCCGCGAGGTACACGACCATGTAGTAGCCCAGGCCCTTCCAGACCGTGAGCAGGATCGCGCAGCCGAGCAGCAGCCACCGGTCGACGAGGAACGCCATCGGCTTGTCGATCAGCCCGAGGAACTCGAGCGTCTGGTTGATGATGCCACGGCTGTCGAACAGCCAGGTCCAGATGAGGGCGACCACGACCACCGAGGCGATCACGGGGAAGTAGAACGTGGTGCGGAAGAACGAGATGCCGGGGAGCTTCTTCTGCACGAGCAGCGCCAGCAGCAGCGGGAGGATCGTGAGCAGCGGCACGCACACGACCACGTAGATGAGGCACGTCGTCAGGGCGTTCCAGAACATCTCGTCGCCGAACATGCGCTCGTAGTTCGCCCCGCCCACGAACTCGGGGTTCCGCAGCGGCCGGGCATCGGTGAAGCTGAGGAAGACCGTGTTCAGGAAGGGCCAGAGCGCGAACACCAGCACCCAGGCGACGGCGGGCCCGAGGAGCAGCCAGGGTGTGAACCACCGATGGGTTCTCATCGTCTTCCTGCCGGCCCGGATGCCGGTGTTCGCACGCATGGCTTACTTGTCCACGCGGTTGGCGTTGGCGTACTCGACGATCTTGTCGAGCTGGGCCTTGGAGTCCGCCTCGCCGTTGACGGCGAGGGCGATCTGCTGGGTCATGTAGGTGGCCATGTCGGAGGTCCACTGGAACGGCAGCGCCTTGGCGTCCTTCATCGCGCCGAAGACGGTATCGATCGCCGAGAGCTGCTTCTCGTCGGTGACGGTGGAGGCGATGTTGTCGACGACCTCGTCGCCGCCTTCGGCGGTGCCGGGGGCGGTGCCGACGGCGAGCGACGAGAAGGCCACCTGGTTCTCCTGGTTCGTCGCGAACTCCGCGAATGCGAGTGCGGCTTCCTTGTTGTCGGAGTCGGCCGAGACGTTGAGGCCCTGCACGTACAGGGGCGCGATGCCGAGCCGCGGCGTGGCCACCGTGCTCGCGAGCAGTGCCGGTGCGTCCTTCTGCAGATCGGTCGTGAAACCGGTGCCGCCGGTCGTGAAGGCGACCTTCTCCTGGATGTACGCCTCCGCATTCCCGCCGTAGTCGCCGGTCAACGCCTCGGCGGGCATCGCGCCCGCCGCGTACGCGTCGGCGTACTTGTCGATGATCGCGGCGGCCTCGTCGGTGTTGAAGTCGAACTCTCCCTTGTCGTTGATGACCTCCATGCCGGCGGCAGTGAACGTGTCGAGGGCCGGGATGGAGGAGAGGAGCTGCACCTTTCCGCCGGACTCCGTCGCCACGTCCTTCGCGAGCGTGAGGAGTTCGTCGACGGTGGTCGGGAGGTTCTCCTGGGTGACGCCGAAGGGAGCGAGCTGGGCGAGGTTCCACCAGGACGCGTCGCTGGAGAGGTACCACGGCAGCCCGTAGGTGCCTTCCATGCCGGGGTACTGGCTGTAGGCCTCCCAGGCGCCGGTGTTGTAGCCCGACTTCAGGTCGGGATCGGCGGTCTCCAGGTCGACCAGCTTGCCCGCCGCCACCAGCGGGTAGGCGATGTCGGGCGGGAGGTTCAGCACGTCCGGAAGAGTGTCGGCGTTCGCCTGGCTCAGGATCTTGTCCTGGTAGCCGTCGCCCGGCTGGTCGAGCCACTCGACGGTGACGTCGGGGTGCTCCTTCTCGAAGGCATCGATCAGGTCTTCGAAATAGGGAGTGAACTTCTCGTTCTTGAGCGACCATGTCTGGAACTGGATCGTGCCGCTGAGCTCGCCCGAGGTGTCGATGGGGCCCGAGGCGCCGGAAGAGCCCCCGCCTCCCGTGCAACTCGTCAGCGCCAGAACGCCGATGCTGAATGCTGCCAGAGCGACAATGCGTGTGGGAACTTTCATCGTGCTTCTTCCTCGAGGCGGGCGAATCCGCGTGACGTCCGGATCAGCGGCCTGCGCACACCGGGGACTACAACGCTTTAGCAGATGAAACCATCCGATCTCCTCCCTGTCAAGACGGTCCGTCGACGGAATACCGGTGACCGGCATCGCAGGGTGGATCACCTGTTGCTCAAGCGTTATAGTGGTGCGAAATCCGCCCTCTCCGAAGGGCATGTCCGAAAGGCCTGACACATGATGCAGCGCGGCGCCCTCGATGCTCCTCTGAGGTTCGGGGCGAACTACACGCCGTCGAAGAACTGGATGCACTCCTGGCTCGACTTCACCCCCGACGACGTGCGCCGCGACTTCTCGGCCCTCGCGGAGCTCGGCCTCGACCATGTCCGGGTCTTCCCGCTGTGGACCGTGCTGCAGCCGAACCGCACTCTCATCCGCGAGAAGGCGATCGACGATGTGCGCGCCGTCGTCGACATCGCCGGCGAGTTCGGCATGGACGCCAGTATCGACGTGGTCCAGGGGCACCTGTCGAGCTTCGACTTCGTGCCGTCGTGGTTGTACACGTGGCACGACAAGAACATGTTCACCGATCCGCGGGCGCTCGAAGGTCAGGTCGCGCTCGTCGACCGGCTCGCCCGGGGTCTGCGCGACGCTCCGAACTTCCTCGGGCTGACGCTCGGCAACGAGACGAACCAGTTCTCCGCGCACACGCATCCCTCTCCCTGGCCGGTCACGCAGGACGAGGCCGGCGGCTGGATCTCGGCCCTGCTGCAGGCGGCGGAGACCGCGGCGCCCGGGCTCCCGCACGTCCACAGCGAGTACGACGCCGTCTGGTACATGGACGGTCACGGCTTCACCCCGGCGCATGCCTCGCGGCTGGGGGCGATGACCACGATCCACTCCTGGATCTTCAACGGCACCGCGCAGCGCTACGGTGGCCGTTCCGTCGCTTCCGATCGCCATGCCGAGTACCTGATCGAGCTCTCCCGCGCCTTCGCGACCGACCCCGACCGCGTCGTATGGCTGCAGGAGGTCGGGGCGCCCTCGAACTGCCTCGCCGATGACGAGATGCCGGATTTCCTGGAGGCGACGGTGCGCTCCGCCGTGCGCACCGAGAATCTGTGGGGCATCACGTGGTGGTGCTCGCATGACGTGAGCCGTGACCTCGGCGACTTCCCCGAGTTGGAGTACACCCTCGGTCTGATCGGTCAGGACGGTGCAGCGAAGCCCATCGGCCGCCGGCTCGCCGAGATCATCCCCGAGCTGCGGCAACGGGTCGCGGCGCCCGCGAGAGACACCGCGATCGTCGTGGACGTCGACGAGCGCGAGGTTCCCGTGAGCCGGGCGGCGCTGAGCCCCGGCGGAGCGGTGTTCCAGGCCTGGGTCGACGCGTGTGCCGCCGGCCTCGATCCCGCACTGATCACGTCCCGTGACGCGCTCGATCCCACTGCGCTCGATGCGCGGGGGATCCGCCGACTCATCCGTCCCGATGCATCGGCCGATGTCGTCGACCCCTACGGATCGGTCAACACCGTCGTTCCGAGCTGAGGGCGGCTCACCCGAGGCGGGAGGGCGGGGCCGTGCTCTCGCGCGCGGTGAGCACGGGTGTCGGACCCTCGACGCTGGGCAGGTTGGCTCCCGCCTCGATCTGCTGCAGCAGGAGAGTGGCGGCGCGTTCGCCGAGCTCGAAGGTGTCGCGCGTCATCGCCGTGATCGAGGGGTTGATCAGACCGGCGATCACCGAGTCGTCGAACGAGGCGAGCGAGACGTCGCGCGGAACCGCGCGTCCCATCTCCTGCGCGACGCGCAGGCCGGCGACGGCCATCACGTCGTTGTCGTAGACGATCGCCGTCGGTCGCTGCCGGCCCGACAGCAGCGCCCGCGTCACGGCGGAGGCGCGGGCGGGCGAGAAGTCGGTCGTGATGACCTCGCCCTCGAGGCCGTCGACGGTCATGCGCTCGAGCACCTCGGCGCGCAGTCGCGTGTGCTCGAGTTCGGCCGGACCGGCCACGTAGGCGATGCGGGCGTGGCCGAGGGCGGCGAGGTAGGAGAAGAGGGTCTCGGCGACCGTGTCGTCGCCGATCCAGACGCTCGGCACCGAGCCTTCGGGGGAGGGCTCGGACCCGATCATGACGGCGCGCGCGTCGAGGGCCTCGATGCGTCCGATGCGCGGGTCGTCGTCGCGGGGGTCGATGAAGATGAAGCCGTCGACCTGGTTGGAGGAGCGCCACTGGCGGTGCACCTCCATCTCCTCCGCGATGTCGGCGACCAGTCGCAACTGCAGGCTCACCTTGCTCTCCGACAGCCGCGACTCGATGCCCGCGATCAGGTCGGTGAAGAAGGCCTCGGAGCCGAGGGAGCGGGCGGGGCGGGCGAGGGCGAATCCGACCGTGTTCGCGCGGGCCCCGACGAGTGCCCGGGCCGCGGAGCTCGGCTGCCAGCCGTTCTCCTCGACGATCGTGAGGATGCGATGCCTGGTCTCGTCGCTCACGCCGGGGCGGCCGTTCAGCGCGAACGACACCGCACCGGGGGAGACCCCCGCCATGCGCGCGATATCGGCGATCGTCACGCGTTTCGCCGGGCTCATAGTCCCTCACCCTACTTGATCGGTTTAGCCTCGGGAAAGAAGCGCCGACGTGCCTTAGACTCTTCGACTAGATCGCTTTAGTACACCAGATAGCATCAGTCGCAGCGCATCACCAGCAGACCCGAATCAGCCCTCACCGTCGAGCCCGGAGATCCCCCCATGCATGACGACACGTCGCTCGCCGAGGTGGGCACTCGTCTGCAGTCGGCAAGAGGTGAGGAGATCGCGCGATGGCTGGCGATCCCGCAGCCGACGACCCTCGCGCTCAGGGTCGGGGCCTGGCGCCCGTCATCCGTACGGGTCATCGCCGAGGAGCCCGAGTACGCGCGGGAGGCGGAACGGCTGTCGGGCGAGCTCGCAGCCCTCGGCATCCCGAGCGGCGAGGCCGCGGTGATTCGGCTGCGGCGCGGGGACGCCGACGGCGACGGCGACACGGCCGGCGACAGCGAGTCGTTCGAGATCGACGTCGACGCCGACATCGACGTGCGGGCGGCCGGAGCCGCCGGAGCGTTCCGGGCGACGCGACAGCTGCTGCACAACCTGCGCGCGCAGGGGCGGGTGCCGAAGGGGCGGGTGTCATCGGTCCCTGTGGTGGCGGAACGGGGCTTCCACCTCGACGCCGCCCGCCGCTACTTTGCTGCCTCGTGGATCATCGCACTGCTGCACGCGCTCGCCGACGTCGGGATCACGACGTTCCAGTGGCACCTCTCCGACAACGAGGGTTTCCGCATCGGGTCGACAGCCTTCCCCGAGATAGTCTCCCCCGCGCACGTCACCCGCGTGGAGGCAGCGGCCGTGGCGGACGCGGCCGCTGACCTGCACATCGACCTCGTGCCCTCGCTCGACATGCCAGGGCACCTCCGCCACGCCCTCTCCGTGCACCCGGAGCATCGGCTGCCGGCAGCTGGCGGACCGTGCACCGACCATGCGCTCGACATCACCCGTGCCGAGTCCATCGACTTCGCGTCGGCGCTGATCGACGACGTCGCCGCCGTGTTCCCGCACAGCACGAACTGGCACCTCGGCGGAGACGAGTTCGTCGACTTCGCCCGCATCGACGAGTACCCCGCGCTCGCAGAAGCGGCACGAGAGCGGCATGGGCCATCCGGCACCGGTTTCGACCTGCTGACGGGTTTCGTGAACGAGATCGCCGTGCATCTCCGTGCGAAGGGGCTCGCCCCCCGGGTCTGGAACGACGGGATGCTGCGTAGTGGAGAAGTCGTCCTCGATCACGACATCGTGCTGACCTGGTGGACGAACTGGCATGCGCAGATGCCGTCCCTCGGGGTGGGCATCGAAGCCGGCAATCCGCTGGTGAACTTCCACGATGCGCTGTTCTACTACGTCCTCGGAGAGAAGGCGGGCTACCTCTACCCGACGAGCGAGCGCATCTGGGAAGCCGACTGGCATCCCGGGCTGTTTCCGTCTCTTCCTGGCGGGGCGCGGCAGGAGATCCGGCCGCCCTATCCGCAGCGGCTCCTCGGAGCGTCGTTCTCGGTCTGGTCGGACGATGCCGCAGCGCAGACGCCGGTCGAGGTCGCAGACGGCATCCGTCGACCACTTCGCGCCATGGCCGAGCGCGCCTGGAACGGAGGGAGCTCGCTCTCGCACGACGACTTCTGCGCGATCGATGCGGCGATCGGTGTCCCGACTGCCGTCACCACGACCGCATCCACCAGCCACACGACCGCCACCAGCCACACGACCGCCACCACCCACCTTCGAGCCCGGAGATCCACCCATGCATGACGACACCTCGCTCACCGTCGGCCGCGTCAAGCGCGTACTCGAAGAGCGCATCCGCCCGGCGATCCACTCGGCCTCCGTGCCGTTGGACGTCGAGATCCACGAGCTGCCCGGCGAGCCGATCGCGCCCGCGGAGGGACTCGCCCTCGACTACGCGCCCGGCGCTGTCGGCGCTCCCTGGGGTCCCGCGTGGGGCACCACGTGGTTCAAGCTCACCGGTCTGGTGCCGTCCGAATGGGCGGGGCGGCGTGTCGAAGCTCTCATCGACCTCGGCTTCGACGTGAACATGACCGGTTTCCAATGCGAGGCCCTGGCCTATCGCCCGGGTGGCGCGGACGGCGACCCGATTCCCGTGAAGAGCATCAATCCGCGCAACCAGTGGGTTCCGATCGCCGAGACGGCTGCGGGAGATGAGCCCGTCGAGCTGTACCTCGAGGCCGCGTCCAACCCGGTGCTCCTCGACTACCACCCCTTCCTGCCCACGCAGGAGGGCGACATCCTCACCTCCTCGAAGGAGCCGCTCTACCGCGCGCGGCGGATGGACCTGGCCGTGTTCGAGCAGGAGGTCTTCGACCTGTCCCTCGACCTCGAGGTGCTGTTCGAGCTGCAGGCCGAGCTGCCGGCGACGTCGCCCCGCCGCATGCGCATCCTGCAGGCCATGGACGATGCCCTCGACGTGCTCGATCTGCAGCACATCGTGCAGACCGCTCCCGACGCCCGCGCCCGCCTCGCCGAGGTGCTGGCCGCTCGGGCCGAGGCGAGTGCGCACCGCATCTCGGCCGTCGGGCACGCGCACATCGACTCGGCCTGGCTGTGGCCGGTGCGCGAGACGATCCGAAAGGTCGCACGCACGACCTCGTCGATGACGACGCTCATCGACGAGCAGCCCGAGTTCCAGTACGGCATGTCCAGCGCGCAGCAGTACGCCTGGATCAAGGAGCACCGCCCCGAGGTGTGGGAGCGGGTCAAGGCCGCTGTCGCCTCCGGGCGATTCCTGCCGCTGGGCGGCATGTGGGTCGAGTCCGACACCGTGATGCCGACCGGCGAATCGCTCGTGCGGCAGTTCTCGCACGGGCAGCGGTTCTTCGAGCGCGAGTTCGGCATCCGCTCGAAGGGGGTCTGGCTGCCGGACAGCTTCGGCTACTCGCCCGCCCTGCCGCAGCTGATGCGCCGTGCCGGTTTCGAGTGGTTCTTCACGCAGAAGATCTCGTGGAACCAGCAGAACGTCTTCCCACACCACTCGTTCCTCTGGGAGGGCATCGACGGCTCGCAGGTGTTCACGCACTTCCCCTCCATGGACACGTACAACTCGCAGCTGAGCGGCATGGAGGTCGCGAAGGCGTCGCGCCAGTTCAAGGAGAACCGCCTCAGCTCGCGGTCGATCGCTCCGGTCGGCTGGGGCGACGGCGGCGGTGGCACCACCCGGGAGATGACAGGCAAGGCTGAGCGCCTGCGCGACCTCGAGGGCAGTGCGCAGGTGGTGTGGGAGCACCCGGACGTCTTCTTCGACGCGGCGAAGGCGGAGCTGCCGAATCCGGCCGTGTGGGTCGGCGAACTGTACCTCGAGCTGCACCGCGGCACGCTCACCAGCCAGCACGCCACGAAGGCGCTGCACCGTTGGGCCGAGCACGCGCTGATCGAGGCCGAGCTGTGGGCCGCGACCGATGCCGTGCGCACCGGCGCCGACTACCCGCAGGCCGAGTTCGACCGGTTGTGGCAGGCCGTGCTGCTGCACGAGTTCCACGACATCCTGCCCGGCACCTCGATCGCGTGGGTGCACCGCGAGGCCGTCGCGGTGCTGTCGGATGTGCTGTCGGACGCGCGCGACATCGCCGATGCCGCCCGCCGCTCGCTCGCCGGCGACGGTGATCGCGCACTGCGCTTCGAGCCGACGTCCGTCGGGTATGCCACGAAGGGCGGCCGCGCGCTCGGGGCGGCGTTCGTCGCCGAGCCCACGGCAGCACCGGTGTCGCTCACGGAAGAGAATGGCGGCTGGCGCCTGGAGAACGAGCTCGTGTCGGTGCTCGTCTCGGCCGAGGGACTCATCGTCTCGGCGGTCGACAAGGCCTCCGGGCGTGACGCCGTCGCGCCGGGTAAGGCCGCGAACCTGTTCCAGCTGCACCAGGACTTCCCGAACATGTGGGACGCGTGGGACATCGATCGGTACTACCGCAACAGCGTCGACGACCTCACCGGGGTCTCGTCGATCGAGGCCTCGGTCGTGAACGGCGTCGCGCAGATCGTGGTCGTCCGTGCGTTCTCGGAGTCGACGATCACCCAGACGATGCTCCTCGCTCCGGATTCGCGCACCGTGCTGCTGCGCAACGAGGTCGACTGGCACGAGACCGAGAAGCTGCTCAAGCTCGCCTTCCCGCTCGACATCCAGGCCGCGCACACCGAGGCCGAGACCCAGTTCGGGTTCCAGTCGCGCGTGACGCACACCAACACCAGCTGGGAGGCCGCGAAGTTCGAGACGTCGATGCACCGTTTCGTGCTCGTGCGCGAGCAGGACTTCGGCGCCGCCCTCGTGAACGACTCGATCTACGGCTACGACACGTCGCGCGAGGTCTCGGACGATGCCGTGACCACGACGGTGCGGCTCTCGTTGCTGCGGGCGCCGCGGTTCCCCGACCCCGACACCGACCACGGCGTCCACGAGATCGAGGTCGGCTTCGTGATCGGCGCGGATGCCGCGATCGCCACGGCCGAGGGCATCCGGATCAACACCCTCCCGTCGATCGTGCGCGGTGAGCGGGAGGTAGAACCGCTCGTCTCCGTGCAGGGCGAGGGGATCGTCGTGTCGGCCGTCAAGCTGGCGGACGACGGCTCGGGTGATGTGATCGTGCGTGTGTACGAGGCGCTCGGCCGTCGCGCGGTCGGTGAGCTGTCGGTCGGGTTCGCACACCGAGACGTGCGCGAGGTGAGCCTGATCGAGGACGACATCGACGAGGCGCGGATCGGTGGCGAGCTGCGGCTGCGCCCGTTCGAGGTGCGGACGCTGCGCATCGTGCGCTGAGTGAAGTGTGATCAGGCGCACGCGCGGGATCAGGCGGAATGTCCGCGGAAGGGCCTGATCTCGCGTGCCTGCCGGTTGTGGCGACCGGTGCCCGGGAGGACGATGGCGAGATGGTGAGCATCGAGGATGTGCGCGCGTTCGCCCTCGCCCTTCCCGGCGCCGAGGAGTCGGTGAGCGGTCACACGGGTGAGGCTGCCTGGCGGCTGAAGAGCGGACAGTTCGCGTGGCTCCGCGGCCCGAGCGCGACCGACCTGCGGGAGCTGGCGGAGCTCGGACGTGAGTGGCCGGCGGGAACGGTGCTCGCGGTGCGCGTCGCCGACCTCGAGGAGAAGGAGGCGCTGCTCGCCGCAGAACCCGACGTGCTCTTCACCATCCCCCACTTCGACGGATACCCCGGATTGCTCGTGCGTCTCGACGCCGTCGACCGCGCCCGGATCGAGGAAATCATCACCGACGCCTGGCTGGTGCGGGCGCCCTCCCGCGTCGCGAAGAAGTGGCTCGCGGAGCGCGGGCTGGAATGAGAGAGGCGCGGACGTGGACGTCGGCCAGGCGGCGCGGTCCTCGCTCGCGGCGCTCCCTCGCGATCAAAGCCCCGTCGAGCTCGCTGGATCGGAACCATGTCCGGCCGCGGGCGTCCCCGGCGATCCGCTGCGAGACGAGATGGTCTCTAACCGGGGGCGCTTCCACGAAGTATCCGACGGGAGCCAGATTCCTGAGCAGCAGTCGGCGAATGGAAGGCCCGAACCGCACGGGCAATCTTCCTGATCCTCGATCGGTCGATCGGGGACCATGTCTCCCGACGAGAGTGTGTCGTCGTTCTCATCGATCCACTCATTCATGCCGGTACGCCAATACGTGTCCATGCCGAGGTGCCAGGCGGCGGATTCACCCAGGACCTGTGCGGTGTCCTCGATCCACCGCGCCGCAGGTCCCAGGAACGCCGTGAAATGCCACCCGGCCAGAACGATATGTGAGAGGCAACCCCCGAATCCCCGGAACTGGACGATGTTGGCCTGTGCCCGTGGGTTGACATCCGGTATGACCGTGTTGGCGAGCCGATAGCCCTCCACGGCGAGTCGGCTCGCAGGGTAGACGTCGGACACGATCATCTTCACCAGCTCATTGGTCTCGCCGCGTGAGAGCGAGTTTCGGGAGTAGAGCGTCGCTGGTGAGAGATGTGCCTTCAAGACGATCCCCGCAAGCGCCCTCTTCACAAGCGTCGTGTCGACACCAGCCAAAAGGACGTCGCCGTCGGACGGCGACGCCGTGACAGAGATGGATGTGAGCGCTGGGGTTGTGCCGCTGGTCAGGGTGGAGAGGTAGCGCTCGGCATCTCCCAACCGCTGGTCACACTCCCGGCAGAACAGGTAGCTCTTGATGAAGTCCTGTCGTTTCGTGACGACGCCGCGAGAGTTGTAGACGCCGAGCAGCCCGCCTTCGTTCTTCGCCCAGCGGGCTGCCCACTTCGGCGTGACGTGCCCCAGGACCAACGGCTTGACCGTTCGGCACAGTCCGCATGGCTGAACGACTTCAGCTCTGAGGTCACTCCCGACGATGAGCGACGAGCGAGGCCCTTCGATGATGGCCTCGCGGCTTCGCGTGGGGCGAATCGCACCAGACACGGCTCTCGGCTGTCTCTGCTCCCGTCTCCTCGATGCATTTCCCACGTCGGCAATGTTTCCATAGCATCGACGTGGCAGTGATGCGCTAGAACGGGAGCATGACTTCAGACGTGACGGGGATCGGCGGCCTCTTCTTTCGCAGCAGGGATCCGGAGGCACGGGCCACGTGGTATCAGCAGCATCTCGGCATCAGCGCCGGTCACACCGGCACCTGGCAGCAGGACGCGGGGATGACCGTCTTCGCGCCGTTCCCCGCCGACAGCGACTACTTCGCCGCCGACCAGCAGTTCATGCTGAACCTGCGCGTCACCGACATCGAACAGCTCGCCGTGAGGCTGGAATCCGAGGGCATCCCGGTGGAGCGCCGAGACGAGTGGAACACCGAGGAGTACGGGACGTTCGCCCGCATCCACGATCCCGAAGGTCTCGCGATCGAGCTGTGGCAACCACCGGCGGAATCGTCTTGAACCGAGCCGCTTCCGCGCTCAGGCCGGATCGAGGCGCAGCACGTCGGGCGATTCGCCGCCGGTGAGGTCGTCCGCGATGCGGAGGCTGCGCGCCAGATCGTCGAGCGCGCCGATCAGTGTGCCGAACCGTTCCTTGTCGCTGCACACCGCGGTCAGGGTCACCAGGTGGGTCCCGGTGTCCCAGGTGTACGTCGCGAACGGCGGCGACGCCGGCGACGGCGGCATCGGTACCAGCAGCTTCTCGCCCACGCCGAGCCGGGTGGGGAACGACTCCGTGTCGTCGTAGTCCATCGGCATCGAGGCCCGCGCGATGCGCACATCCGGCGTCAGGACCTGTGCGGTCGCCATCGCCACGACAAGCTCCGCCTCGGCCTTCCACGTCCACACCAGCACGCGTCCGTCTGCCCGCTTCATGAGCATCGGCGCCGCCTGGCTCATCGCCCACGCGCCGAACTTCGAGCCCGGCCGCTCCGTCGCCCCCACGGCCGCATTGACCTGACCGAGCAGCATCCGGATCGCGGCCTTGCGGTGGCGGCGGCCCTTCCAGCCGAGCGAGTCCGTCACGGGAATCCACAGCTGGGGATCGGCGTCGGCAGTCAGTCGCATGGCTCCACGGTATCGGCTGCACCTGAGGGATGCCCGGTACGCCTCGGCCGCGCGAACAGGGCCCTCGGGTAGAGTGGCCAGCGCCCGACCAGGGCTTTCCCTTGGCCGCCACATCGTAAGGCAGCATGTCTGTGACCTCCTCCGACGATCCGATCGATCCGTCGAGCGGCCCCGCCGCCGAACCCGCGCCCCGACCATTGAAGATCGTGATCGGCTGCGACACGTTCGCGCCCGACATCAACGGCGCCGCCCGGTTCGCCGAGCGTCTCGCCGCCGGCCTCGTGCAGCGTGGCCACGACGTGCATGTCGTCGCCCCCAACCAGGCCTATCGCCGTGCGCAGCCGCACACCGAGGTGATCGAGGGCGAGCCGATGACGCTGCACCGTCTGCCGTCGTTGCGCTGGGCGCCGCACGACTGGCTGCGCTTCGTGTGGCCGTGGCGCTCGAAGCACTACGCCCGCAAGGTCCTCGACCATGTGCAGCCCGACGTCGTGCACATCCAGTCGCACATCGTGATCGGCCGCGGTCTCGCGTACATCGCGCACGAGCGCGGGATCCCGGTCATCGCCACGAACCACGTCATGGCCGAGAACATCCTCGACCACACGACCATGCCGAAGTTCATCGACGACCTGGTCCTCAAGTTCGCCTGGGCCGATGCGAAGCGCACCTTCGACATGACCCGCGCGATCACCACTCCCACCCGTCGCGCCGCCGACTTCCTCGAGAAGACCGTCGAGGTGAAGGGTGTGATCCCGGTCAGCTGCGGCATCGACCGCACGCAGTACACGCCGGTGATCGCCCCGCGCGACGAGAACCGGATCATCTTCGTCGGCAGGCTCACCGCCGAGAAGCAGGTCGAGGTCATCCTCAAGGCGATGACGAAACTCGACCCGGCGCTGGAGACGACGTTCGACATCGTGGGCGGCGGCGATCAGCGCAAGCAGCTGGAGCACCTGACCGCGCAGCTCGGACTCGCCGACCGTGTGACCTTCCACGGACGGACGAGCGATGAAGAGCTCCGCGCCCTGCTGTCGCGCGCGAGCCTGTTCGTGATCGCCTCGATCGCCGAGCTGCAGTCCATCGCGACGATGGAGGCCATGGCCTCGGCTCTGCCGATCGTCGCCGCGGACGCCGTCGCCCTTCCGCACCTCGTGCACCACGGTGAGAACGGATACCTGTTCGAGCCGGGCAACGTCGATGCGCTCGCCGCGCGCCTCACCGACGTGCTCACGGCGGAGCCCGCGGAATACCAGCGGATGGAGCAGGCATCGCTCGACGGCGTCGCCATCCACGACATCAACCGCACCCTCGACACCTTCGAGGCGCTGTATCGCGACGAGCCGCTGCCGGAGTAGCACGCATGCACATCGTCTTCTTCGGCGACCAGCACCTCGACTCGCTCGGCGGTGCGCAGGTGTCGATGCGGCTCCAGCGGGAGTTCCTCGAGCGTGCCGGTCACATCGTCACGGTGGTCGCCCCGAAGATGCACGGGTCGAGCCATTCATCCGGCTCGCACGGCGGCGCGTACATCGACCTGCCGTCGATGCCGATCACGACGGATCGCGAGTACGCGATGAGCTGGCCGGGGCGTGGGAGCGACCGCTTCCTCGACAAAGCCATGACCCATCGTCCCGCGGTGGATCTGGTGCACGTGCAGGCCGACTTCTGGGGCGCGTTCATCGGGCACCGTTACGCGCAGCGCCACGGCATCCCGGTCGTGCACACCATGCACAACCGCGTCGACGTCGGCATCGCCGCCGTCACCCCGCTGCACGGGCCGGTGCTGGCGGCGCTGAACATCTGGCGCCGGATCGCGATGCGCGGCATCGGAGTCCCCGTGCCCGGCACCGACGGCTGGGCGTTCCTGCGAGGACTCGCCGCCGGAGCATCCGCCGTCACCGCGCCCTCGACGCACTTCGCCCGCCGCCTCGAACAGCACGGTGTCTTCCCGCACGTGGACGTGATCTGGAACGGCATCGACGACGACCTCCGCGCGCAGACGCTCAACGCCGGGCCCGCAGACCGCACGCCGGGACGCCCGCGCTTCGTGTGGCTCGGCCGGATGAGCCCCGAGAAGCGACTGCTCCCGTTCCTGGAAGCGTTCATCGCCTCCGGCATCGATGCGGATCTCGAGATCATCGGCGGCGGAGCGCAGCGTTCCGCGGCAGAGAAGATCGTGCGCGGGCGTGGGGGCATCCGATTCGCCGGCCGGTTGACCTACCCGCAGACGCTGGCGCGGATCGCCGCGGCCGATGCCCTCGTGCAGACGTCGATCGGCTTCGAGACCCAGGGCATGACCCCGTTCGAGGCGGCGACGCTCGGAACCCCGTCGGTGATCTGCGACCCCGACATCGCGGCGGAGCTCGGCGGCGGACTCTGGGCCGTTCCTGATGCCGAGGAGTCGGCGAGCGGACGAGGCCTCGAAGCCCAGCGCACGGCAGCACTCGCCGAGACGCTGCGGCAGGCCGCATCCGATATCGCCGCGGGCACCGCACCCACCCCGCTCCCCGAAGTGGCCGAAGCCTTCCGGCAGTCGTCGCGCACGGCGGCGATGGTCGAGGTCTACCGGAGGGTTCGCGCCGACAGCTGAACCGGCGCTGGCTCAGAGGTAGGCCCTGTCTCAGAGGTAGGCGCCGTCTCAGAGGTACTGGTACAGGGCGATCGTCAGTCCGGTGACGGCGATCCCGATGGCACCGGCCCCCGCGATGCCGACGGCGATGCCCGTGAGCAGCCGATTCGTGGGCCGGCGCACCGCGATCAACCCCAGCACGAGGGCGACGACGTAGGCGAAGAAGCTGAGGATCCCGATGCCGTTGTCGAACGCGAGCATGAACGCGAATCCGCCATCACCGCCGTAGACGAACGGCCGGGCGACGGAGCTGAACAGGTTGACCGCGAGAGTGGCCACCGCGATCACGAACGCCGCGACCGCGAGCGGGTTGCCGGTCCGGGCCTGCGCCGGGGGTATCGCCTGGCCGGGGAACGGGGGATGCCCCGGTGCGTACGCCTGCCACCCGGGAGCGGACGCCGGATACGCGGGCGGAGACGACGGCGGAAAGGGCGTCGAGGAAGCCGTCGAGGAGGGAGGTGAGCCGTCGGGCGCGGGTGACCGAGACGGAGGCGGCGGGGTCGAGCGCTGCGGCGCGGCCGGATACTGCGCTGCGGCCGGATACTGCGGTGCGGCGGGCAGATGCGCGGTCGGGACGGGAGGCTGCTGAGGCTCGCTCATGACGACGAGCGTAGCCGCCGCTGCGAGGATCGGCGGCAGGCGATCAGCGATAGACGTGCCCGGACTCGGCCTGGTGGCCGACGTCGCGGCCGGCGACGCGCGTCCAATCGGTGGGGGTGCGTCGGTAGCCGTCCCGGCGCAGTTCGATGACGGTGGCGACGGTCGCCCACGCAGCGAGGAGGAGGAGTGCGATGAGGAGTACCATGGCAGAAACGCTACGTTCGATGTCGAACAGCCACGAGTGGCAGAATAGACTATGAACGTCGGAAAACTGCCAACAGGAGTGAGTATGAGGACGGTCGCCTGCGTCATCCAGGACGGGTTCGCGCCCTTCGAGTTCGGCGTCGCCTGCGAGGCATTCGGCCTCGACCGCGCCGACGACGGGGTGCCGAACTTCGACTTCCGCATCGTCGCTCCCCGTGCCGGTGTCGTGACCTCGAAGATCGGCTTCTCGGTCAACGTCGAGCACGATCTGACCTTCGCCTACGACGCCGACCTCGTCGTGTTCTGTCCGCTCCCTCGGGAGAGGTGGGGCGACATCGATCCGCTCCTGCTCGACCTCGCCCGTCACGCGGTGGCACGCGACGCCTGGGTGATGAGCGTGTGCAGCGGGTCGTTCATCCTCGCCGCCGCAGGAGTGCTCGACGGTCGGCGCGCCACCACGCACTGGATGTACGCGCACGTCATGGCCGACATGTACCCGCAGATCGACATCGACCCCGACGTGCTGTTCGTGCAGGACGGCAAGATCATCACGAGCGCGGGCACGGCCGCCGGGATCGACGCGTGCCTGCACCTGCTGCGGCAGGAGGTGGGAGCGGAGCTCACCAACCGCATCGCCCGCCGCATGGTCGTGCCGCCGCAGCGCGACGGCGGGCAGGCGCAGTTCATCGATCGCCCGATCCCCGTGGTTCCCACCGACTCGCTCGCGGCCGTCGCCGACTGGGCGGTCGAGCACCTGCGTGACGACCTCGGCGTCGATCAGCTGGCGGCCAAGGCCCTGATGTCACCGCGCACCTTCGCCCGTCGGTTCAAGGCCGAGTACGGCGCGACGCCCGCGGCCTGGTTGGCGCGTCAGCGCATCATCCATGCGCAGCGGATGCTGGAGCGCACCGACCTGCCGCTCGAGCACATCGCCGACGAATGCGGGTTCGGCTCGGCGGCCGTGCTGCGGCAGAACTTCGCCCGGGTGCTCGGCCTCACCCCCACGGCCTATCGCGCGCGGTTCTCCTGTGCCGAGGAGTCGGCTGTTCCCGCCGCCTGAGCGGGTATCGGCTCCTCGGCGGTCCGCTACTCGGTCCGCTACTCAGTCCAGTGGGCCGGCGAGGGGAGCGTGACGTCGTTCACCTCGACGCCGCCGGGGGTCACCGTGGCGATGCAGTACAGCAGCGACTGCGTGGGGTAGCCATGCGGACGGTTGTCGCGGATGATCGCCCGGTCATCCTCCGCGGGCAGCGCGGTCGAGGAGGCGAGCAGCGCGGTCCACTCCGTCGTCCAGTCGTCGCTGTCCGCCGTCGGTCCCAGGGCGCGGAACTCCGGCAGCCAGGCCTCGATGCGCGGGGTCGTCGCGTCGTCGAGGTCGTCATGCGCGATCATGTGCGTGCCGGGATCGATGGTCGTCTCGCGCAGCTCGACACCGTCCCACGACAGCACCCGTGCACCCTCGGGGCGCACCTCGAGCAGGTTGAAGCCGTGCATGGCCAGCGGGGCGACGGGGGAGCGGCCCCTCACCGACTCCAGCGCGAGAGCGCCACGAGAGACGGCGCGCGCATCGGGAAGGCCGCCCACGTCGGCGCGGTTCAGCAGCACGGCGAGCCGACGTTCGGCGGGGTTCGCGGCGAGCCAGGCGCCACCGGCGCGGCGATCGCGGATCCCGACCACGCCGGGGTAGTCCTCCGGCCACCAGGCTCCGAGCGAGTCCCATGCGCGTAGCGGGTCTTCATCGCGGACCGCGAGAAGACGTGCGGATCCGGCATTCTCGACATCGATCACGACCGTGCACACGGTCCCCAGTCTAGGTCGGGGATGAGGTGTCGGCCCATGGCGGCGGATGCTGGGGCAGAATCGAGACGTGAACATCGTCGTCGGAGTCACGGGCGGCATCGCCGCGTACAAGACGGTGCACCTCGTGCGCCTGCTCACGAAGGGTGGGCACGACGTGACCGTGGTGCCCACCGAGGATGCGTTGCGCTTCGTGGGATTGCCCACATGGGAGGCGATCAGTCGGCACCCGGTCACCACGAGCGTGCACGAGGATGTGGCGAAGGTGCGGCACGTGGCTCTCGGTCAAGCCGCCGAGCTGGTGATCGTGGCACCCGCGACCGCGAACTCCCTCGCGAAGATCACCGCGGGCCTCGCCGACGACCTGCTGGGCACCACGCTGCTCGCCACCGAGGCCCCGGTGCTGATCGCTCCGGCGATGCACGCGGAGATGTGGCGGAATCGCGCGACACAGGCGAACATCGCCACGCTGCGTGAGCGCGGCGTCCACATCGTCGGCCCGGCCGACGGAGAGCTCGCCGGCGGTGACAGTGGACCCGGCCGCATGTCGGAGCCGGAGGACATCTTCGCCGCGGCGCAGGCGCTGCTGGCCCCCGGTGACCTCGCCGGGGTGCGGGTCGTGGTGTCGGCCGGCGGCACGCGGGAGCCGATCGACCCCGTGCGCTTCCTGGGCAACCGCTCCAGCGGCAGGCAGGGCGCGGCTCTCGCGGCCGAAGCCGCCGCGCGCGGCGCCGAGGTCACCCTGGTCTCGGCCAACATCTCGGGCGATGTGCTCGCCGAGGTGCGGCATCCGTCGATCCGCATCGTGCCGGTCGGCGCGGCGGCGGAGCTCTCCGCGGCGATGAAGCGGGAATCCGCCGACGCCGACGTGGTCGTCATGGCCGCGGCGGTCGCGGACTACCGCCCGGTCGAGGTGTCGGAACGCAAGCTCACCAAGGAGGGCGGCGGGATTCCGGCCATCGAGCTGGTCGAGAACGAGGACATCGTCGCGGCACTCGCCTCGTCACGCCGACCGGGGCAGTTCGTCGTCGGTTTCGCCGCGGAGACCCCGGAGGACGAAGCCGAACTGCTCGCCCGCGCGCGCGGCAAGCAGCGGCGCAAGGGCGTCGACCTGCTGGTGGTGAACGAGGTCGGCTGGGAGCGCGGGTTCGAGTCCGCCGAGAACGCGGTGCACATCCTCGGGCCGGGTGGTGTCGACGCCGGGGTGGCATCGGGGTCCAAGCGCGCCGTCGCGGCGGCGATCTGGGATGCCGTCCGGCGCGAGCGCTGAGCGCAGGATCGGCGACGGCGGGCGGGGGAACGGACTGGAGGAGAATCTCGGCGAGTGCTAAACTTGAGTCAACACAACTCAACTTTGATCCCGCCTCCCGATCCGGCAGGCGGGAGACGACCAGAAGGAGCATCTCCAAGGAGGAGCGCATGACCACCCCGCAGACCGGCAACCAGAACCAAGAGCAGCAGTCCGCCCTCGAGCAGTTCGGCATCAACCTGACCGACCGCGCCCGCGAGGGCAAGCTCGACCCCGTGATCGGACGAGACAGCGAGATCCGTCGCGTCAGTCAGGTGCTCACCCGCCGCACGAAGAACAACCCCGTGCTGATCGGTGAGCCGGGCGTCGGCAAGACCGCCGTCGTCGAAGGACTCGCCCAGCGCATCGTCGCGGGCGATGTCGCCGAGTCCCTCAAGGACAAGGAGCTGGTCACCCTCGACATCTCCGCCCTCGTGGCCGGCGCGATGTACCGCGGGCAGTTCGAGGAGCGGCTGAAGCAGGTGCTCAAGGAGATCACCGAGTCCGACGGACAGGTCATCACGTTCATCGACGAGCTGCACGTGCTGATGGGTGCCGGCGGCGGCGAGGGGTCGGTCGCGGCCTCCAACATGCTCAAGCCCATGCTGGCCCGCGGTGAACTGCGCCTGATCGGCGCGACCACTCTCAACGAGTATCGCGAGTTCATCGAGAAGGACGCCGCCCTCGAGCGCCGCTTCCAGCAGGTCTACGTCGGAGAGCCCTCGGTCGAGGACACGATCGCGATCCTCCGCGGACTCAAAGGTCGCTACGAGGCCCACCACGGGGTCACGATCTCCGACAGCGCCCTCGTCGCCGCCGCCGCGCTCTCGAGCCGCTATCTTCCCGCGCGCCAGCTTCCGGACAAGGCGATCGACCTGATCGACGAGTCGATGTCGCGGCTGAAGATGGAGATCGACTCGTCTCCGGTCGAGATCGATCAGCTCAAGCGCCAGGTCGACCGCATGAAGCTCGAAGAGCTCGCGCTCAAGCGGGAGAAGGACGCCGCCTCCAAGGAGCGTCTGAGTGCCCTGCGCGAGCAACTCGTCGGCATGGAGAAGCAGCTCGCCGAGCTCGAGGCCCGGTGGGCGCGAGAGCGGCAGGGGCTGAACCGGGTCGGTGAGCTGAAGAAGCAGCTCGACGACGCGATCACCCAGCGCGACCTCGCCATGCGCAACGCCGACTACACGAAGGCCTCGAAGCTGGAGTACGAGACCATCAAGCGTCTGGAGCGCGACATCGCCGAGGCCGAGCAGGCCGAGGCTGCGACGCCGGCGGAACCCCGCATGGTCAACGAACAGGTCACCGACGAGGACATCGCCGCCGTGATCGCCGCGTGGACGGGTATCCCTGTCGGGCGTCTGCTGCAGGGCGAGAGCGAGAAGCTGCTGCACTTGGAGCAGGAGCTCGGCAAGCGCCTGATCGGTCAGAAGGACGCCGTGAAGGCCGTATCGGATGCCGTGCGCCGTTCGCGTGCGGGTATCAGCGACCCCGGTCGGCCGACCGGATCGTTCCTGTTCCTCGGCCCCACCGGTGTCGGAAAGACCGAGCTGGCCAAGGCGCTGGCCGAGTTCCTCTTCGACGACGAGCACGCCATGGTGCGCATCGACATGTCGGAGTACGGCGAGAAGCACTCGGTCTCGCGACTCGTCGGCGCCCCTCCCGGATACATCGGATACGAGCAGGGCGGTCAGCTGACCGAGGCCGTGCGACGTCGCCCGTACAGCGTGATCCTGCTCGACGAGGTCGAGAAGGCCCACCCCGAGGTGTTCGACGTGCTGCTGCAGGTGCTCGACGACGGTCGCCTGACCGACGGTCAGGGGCGCACGGTCGACTTCTCGAATGTGATCCTGATCCTCACGTCGAACCTGGGATCGCCGATCCTCATCGACCCGGTGCTCGCACCCGATGAGAAGCGCGATCAGGTCATGGCCCTCGTGCGGCAGGCATTCCGTCCGGAATTCCTGAACCGACTCGACGACATCGTGATGTTCTCGGCCCTGAGCGAGGACGACCTCGCCCAGATCGTGGAGCTCTCGGTCGACCAGCTGCACGACCGGCTGCGCGACCGTCGCCTCACACTCGCCGTCACCCCCGATGCGCGGGCCTGGCTCGCCGAGCGCGGGTACGACCCCATGTTCGGTGCGCGACCGCTGCGCCGCCTCATCCAGAGCGAGGTGCAGAACAAGCTCGCCACCGCGCTGCTCTCGGGCAACGTGCACGACGGCGACACCGTGCGGGTCGACGTGGCCGCCGACGGGGCGGGCCTCGTGCTCACCTCGACGACGCCCGACCCCGAGCCGGAGGAAGACGACGTGATCGAGGCCGAACTGCTCGAGGACTGAGCTGCTCGAGGACTGAGCTGCTCAAGGGCTGAGCTGAGACGCACAGCAGAGGGGCTCGTGGATGATCCACGGGCCCCTCTGCCCGTCTGATGCGCCCTGCTTCAGGGGTGCGGGCGAGACGCTGCCGCGAGCGCCCGACCGGTGAGGGAGTCGTCGTCGCCCGAGATCTCTGCCGGAGTGCCGGTGAAGATCAGCTGACCGCCATCGGAACCGGCACCCGGACCGATGTCGACGACGTGGTCGGCGCGGGCGACCACGCGCAGATTGTGCTCGACCACGACCAGCGTCGCCCCCTCGTCGAGCAGGTCGTCGAAGAGGGCGTTGACGGTGTCGACGTCGGTCGGATGCAGTCCTGAGGTCGGCTCGTCGAGGATGATGCGGTCGGCGCGATCGCGTTGCGGCTCGCTGAGGTGCCGGGCCAGCAGCAGCCGTTGCTTCTCGCCGCCGGAGAGGGTGTCGAGCGAGCGTCCGACCGGGATGTAGCTCAGGCCGGTGCGCTGCACCCAGTCCAGCGCGTCGACCACGTCCGGGTGGTCGGAGAAGAGCGCGCTGACCTCGGCCGGCGTCGACGCCAGCACGTCGGCGATCGAGGAGCCGTCGACCTGCACGCCGAGCGCGGTCTCATTGAAACGCAGCCCTCCGCAGGCATCGCACGGGAGGGAGACGTCGTCGAGGAATGCGAGCTCGGTCGTGATGTGTCCACGGCCGCGGCAGGTGGGGCACCCCCCCACGGGAGTTGAAGCTGAACCAGGAGGCATCGAGCCCTGAGGAGCTTGCGAACACCTCGCGCACCGTGTCGGCGATACGCAGCATGCTCAGCGTCGTCGACCGCGCTCCGCCCCGCAGCGGGTCCTGCCCGACGACCGTGAACTCCGGGTGCTGGCGCGGCAGCTCGGCGGTCGCGAAGGAACTCTTGCCCGACCCCGCGACCCCTGTGACGGCGGTGAGCACGCCGAGCGGGATGTCGACGTCGAACCCGCGGAGGTTGTGCGCGCGCGCATTCCGCACGGCGACGCGGCCCGAGGGAGTCCGAGTCGTCGCACGGATCGTCAGTGGCTCGGCGAGCACACGCCCCGTGAGGGTGTCGGCGGCGCGGAGCGCTACGGGGGTGCCCTCGAACTGCACGATGCCGCCGCCGGAGCCCGCCCCCGGCCCGAGGTCGACGACGTGATCGGCGACCGCGATCACCTGCGGATGATGCTCGACGACGAGGATGGTGTTGCCGGCGTCGCGCAGCCGCTGCAGCAGGGCCACCAGCCGCTGGATGTCGGCGGGGTGCAATCCGGTGCTGGGCTCGTCGAACACGTAGGTGACGTCGGTGAGGGCGCTGCCGAGGTGGCGCACGATCTTGACGCGCTGAGCCTCGCCGCCGGACAGCGTGCCCGATTCGCGGTCGAGTGTGAGATAGCCGAGGCCGACCGAGAGCAGGGCATCGAGCACGTGGCGGACACCGTCGACGGCCGGGGCGACGCGGGGATCGTCGAACTCGTCGAGCAGAGCATGCAGGTCGGACACCGGCATCTTCATCCAGTCGACGATCGAGCGTCCGTCGATGAGGCTCGATCGCGCCGCCTCGTTGACCCGCGCACCGCGGCAGTCCGGACACATGTGATGTGTCACGAGCCGGTCGAGCTCCTCGCGCACCGAGGCCGACATCTTCACCGGGCGCTGCTTCAGGAACACATCGCGCATGCGCGTGATCACCCCGTCGAACCGGGCGCTCTGCGGGAACCGCGGATCGGGGTCGTCGAGCTTGAGCTTGTCGGCGTAGAGGAACTGGTCCATCTCCTCGGCCGTGTAGTCCTTGAGCGGCTTCTGGCGGTCGAACAGTCCGCAGTACGCGAAGCGCTTCCACCGGTACACCCCGGGGCGGAACAGGCTGAACCGGACCGGTCCCTCGTCGATGTTCTTCTCGGGGTCGATCAGCGCGTCGATGTCGATGTCGTACACCGTGCCGAGGCCTTCGCAGGTCGGGCACATGCCGGACGGGTCGTTGAACGAGTAGGCGGGGGAGTAGCCGGCGGAGGGCTCGCCGACGCGTGAGAAGACCAGGCGCACCAGCGATGCCAGGTCGGTCGCGGTCGCCACGGTCGAGCGCGCGTTGCCCGTGAACCGGCGCTGGTCGATCAGGACCGTGAAGGTCAGCCCGTCCATGGCCTGGACGTCGGGTGCGGGCATCTGCGGCAGCCGGGCACGGATGAAGGTCGAATAGGAGTCGTTGACGAGTCGCTGCGCCTCGGCGGCGATCGTGTCGAGCACGAGGGACGACTTGCCCGAACCCGAGACGCCGGTGAAGACGGTCAGCAGCTTCTTGGGAACGTCGACGGAGACGTCGCGGAGATTGTTCGTCCGCGCGCCGGTGATGCGGAGGAGGTCCATCCGCACACGCTAACGGGGCCCCCGGACAATCCGGAGGCCCCGTCGGTGCAGAGGTGTCGAGAGCGCGGAGGTCAGGCGCTGAGGATGACCGTCTCGGCGATCGGGCGACGTACGCGCGGAGCGACCTCGCGCTCCTGCAGCACCTCGGGCAGAGCCTCGATGTCGCCGAACTCGCCGACGGCGAAGACCGTGAAGGGCGCGAAGCGCTCCTCGAGGTCGGCGAACTCGCGGACGACCTCGGGATCGAAGCCGCTCATCTGGTGCACGACCAGGCCGTCGTGATGTGCCTGCACCGAGAAGTGCGCGACCGCCTGGCCGAGGTCGTAGAGGGCATGCGTGATCGGGGTGCCGTCGGCCGTGGCCGTCTCGGCGATCGCGACGACGAGCACGGCCGCGTTGCCCGCCCAGGCCTGGTTGAAGCCCATCAGGGCGTCGACGACCTGCGCGTGCAGCGCGGTGCCGCGACGGGCGACGATGAAGCGCCAGGGCTGCGTGTTGTTGGCGGACGGCGTCCAGCGGGCGGCCTCGAGAGCGGTGGCGAGCTTGGCCTCGTCGATCGAGCTCTGCGCGTCGAAGGCGCGGGGGCTCCAGCGGCCGGCGAGGACGTCGAGGACGGGGTGCTCGGTCGGTGCGGTGCGGTCGATGACGGGAGTGCTCACAGAGGTGCCTTTCGGAAGGAGGGGATCGGACTCCTTCGTCCGGGTATACGGGTGCCAACAGATGCATGTGCATGCATATTCCCGGGGATTCCTCCGTGTCGGCGCCGGACGGCGTTCGGTCGGAGAGGGAGGTCGTGCATTCAGACCGGGAGATTGTGCGACGCCGCGTCGGCCAGCGCACTGCGCACCGCGCGGATCGAGGGGGCATCGGCCGACACCCGCCGTGCCGAGGAGAAGATCTCGCGCCGCGGTTCGTGGGGGAGGGGTGCCAGATCGACGGTCGGGGTGTCGCCCGCCCAGACGAGCTCCGGCAGCAATCCGACCGCGAGCCCGGCATGGATCAGCCGCACGTGCGCGGTGAGGTCGGCGATCTCGAAGCGCACGTCGGGCTCGAACCCCGCGGTGCGGCAGAGCTGCTCGGCCCAGGCGCGGGAGGCGGTGCCGGCGGGTTCGAGCACCCAGGGCTCCTCGCTCGTCGACCAGAGCTCGGCGAGCGCATCCGCATGCCGTGGTGCTCCGGGCCGTCGGGCGAGCGCGATCGCATCGTGCGCGAGCATCACCCGGTCGAGGTCGGCGTGGATCGGTCGGGTGTGCCCCGGGTACTGCTCGGCGAGGATCAGGTCGAAGTCGCGGCTGGACACCCCGACCAGCCCGGTCTCCGGATCGCACTCGGTGACCTCGACGCGCAGGGCCGGATGTCGGTCCTTGAGAGCCTCGAGAGCCCGCGGGAGCAGGGAGTGCGCCGTCGACTGGAACACCGCGATGCCCACGGTCCCGGTCACCTCGGTGAGCGATTCGGCCACGGCGACCTCGGCGTGCTCGAGCTGATCGAGGATGCCGATGGCCTCCGCGACGAGCACGTTCCCCTGGGGCGTGAACTGCACTCCACGCCCCACGCGTCGCAGCAGCGGCACACCCACATCCCGCTCCAGGGCGCTCAGCTGCTGCGACACCGAGGCCTTGCTGTACGAGAGGGCGTCGGCTACTGCCGACAGCGTTCCGCGGCGCGAGAGCTCCACGAGCATCCGCAGTCTGTTGACGTCCAGCACAGTGGTCCCTTGCTCTGCGGATATTGTTCAGCTTGAATGAACAGAATCCACGCAAATCGGTTGATAGACGGAGCCTACCGAGCGGCAGGACAATGAACCAGCCCGCACACGAAAACCCGGTGTGCGCTCTCTTGGAAGGTCCCACCGATGCCTGTCGCCGCCGACACCACCACCCCCCGCACCGAAGACGTCGCCGCCCTGGTGAAGCGCTGGCTCGTCGAGAGCGAGACCCACCCCGTCGAGCCCGCCGCCCAGCGCCTGTCCGAGGTGCTCAAGGACCCGAACGGACTCGCGTTCACGGTCGGCTTCGTCGACGGCGTGATGCGTCCGGAAGACCTGCGCGTCGCCGGCCGTAAGCTCGCCGAGCTGAGCGACATCACCCCGTCGCTGCTGCCCGGCTACCTGCGCGCCGCGATCAAGACGGGCGGCTTCTGGGCGCCGAAGCTCCCCGGCGTGGTCGTGCCGATCTCGCGTCGCGTGCTGCGCGCCATGGTCGGGCACCTCGTGCTCGACGCCACGCCCTCCAAGCTCGGCCCCGCGATCGCGAAGCTGCGCAAGAGTGGCAACCGGCTCAACCTCAACCTGCTCGGCGAGGCCGTGCTCGGCGAGCGCGAAGCGGGACACCGCTTGCAGGGCACCCGCGACTTCCTCGCCCGCGACGACGTCGACTACGTGTCGATCAAGGTCTCCAGCGTCGTGAGCCAGCTGTCGATGTGGTCGTTCGACGAGGCCGTGGCCGATGTCGTCGAGAAGCTGACCCCGCTCTACGAGCTCGCCGCGAAGGCCGAGGCGAAGGGCAAGGCCAAGTTCATCAACCTCGACATGGAGGAGTACCGCGACCTCGACCTGACGATCGCGGCCTTCACGAGCATCCTCGACCAGCCGGGGCTCGAGAACCTCGAAGCCGGCATCGTGCTGCAGGCTTACCTGCCCGACGCCCTCGGTGCCATGCAGCACCTGCAGGAGTGGGCCGCCGCCCGCCGTGCCAAGGGCGGAGCGCCGATCAAGGTGCGCGTCGTCAAGGGCGCGAACCTGGCGATGGAAGAGGTCGACGCGGCGATCCACGGCTGGCCGCTCGCCACCTACGGCACCAAGCAGGACTCCGACACCAACTACAAGCGGGTGCTCGACTGGGCCATGACCCCGGAGCGACTGGACGCCGTGCGCATCGGCATCGCCGGCCACAACCTGTTCGATATCGCCTACACCTGGCTGCTCGCCCAGGCGCGTGGGCTCGCCGACCCGTCCGGCGCCGATCCGCTCGTCGAGTACGAGATGCTGCTGGGCATGGCGACCGGGCAGGCCGAGGCCGTCCGCAAGGACGTCGGCCGCCTGCTGCTGTACACGCCGGTCGTGAACCCGGCCGAGTTCGACGTCGCGATCGCGTACCTGGTGCGCCGCCTCGAAGAGAACGCCAGCCCCGAGAACTTCATGTCGGCCGTGTTCGAGCTGGCTTCGAACCCGACGCTGCTCACCCGCGAGCGGGAGCGCTTCGAGCGCTCGCTGGCCGCGCTCGCGACCGATGAGGCGGGATTCGTCCCCGGCCCCCACCGCGTGCAGGACCGTACCGTTCTGGATTCCGACGCCGAGGCGCCCTCCGGAACCACCACCGGCTTCGAGAACCAGGCCGACACCGATCCGGCCATCGCCGCGAACCGTGCATGGGGCCGCGAGATCCTGAGCCGCTCGGTGGGCTCGACGCTCGGCCTCGACACCATCGCGATCGCCAAGGTCGAGACGGATGCCGAGCTCGACGGCATCTTCTCCGCAGCGACCGCCGCCGCCGAGAAGTGGGCAGCGCTCCCTGCCGCTGATCGCGCTGCCGTGCTGCATCGCGCGGGAGACGAGCTCGCCGCGCGCCGTGGTCAGCTCATCGAGATCATGGCCCACGAGGCGGGCAAGACCATCGCCGAGGCCGACCCCGAGATCAGCGAGGCCATCGACTTCGCGCACTACTACGCCGAGCGCGCGAAAGACCTCGAGACCGTGTCGGGTGCCGACTTCGTGCCGTCGAAGGTCACCGTGGTCACGCCGCCGTGGAACTTCCCCGTCGCCATCCCCGCGGGTGGGGTGCTCGCGGGTCTGGCCTCGGGTTCGGCCGTCATCATCAAACCCGCGAAGCTCACGCAGCGCTGCGGCGCGGTGATGGTCGAGGCGCTGTGGGCCGCCGGTGTGCCGCGCGACCTGCTCGCGCTCGTCGACCTCGCTTCGCGCGACCTCGGTACGCGCCTCGTGGCCGGTCCTGCGGTGGATCGCGTGATCCTCACGGGGGCGTACGAGACCGCGCAGCTGTTCCGCTCGTTCCGCGCCGACCTGCCGCTGCTCGCCGAGACCAGCGGCAAGAACGCGATCATCGTGACGCCCTCGGCAGACCTCGACCTGGCGGCCGCCGACGTGGCTCGCAGCGCGTTCGGCCACGCGGGGCAGAAGTGCTCCGCAGCGTCGCTGGCGATCCTCGTCGGATCCGTCGCCGACTCGAAGCGATTCGAGCGTCAGCTGGTGGATGCCGTGACCTCGATGCGCGTCGGCCTGCCCGATGACCCCGCCACCCAGATGGGCCCGATCATCGAGCCGGCGAACGGCAAGCTGCTCACCGCGCTCACGAAGCTCGAGAAGGGCGAGCGCTGGCTGGTCGAGCCGCGCAAGCTCGACGACGAGGGAAAGCAGTGGACGCCCGGTGTGAAGACCGGCGTGCGCGAGGGCTCGTACTTCCACCTCACCGAGTTCTTCGGGCCGGTGCTCGGCATCATGCACGCGAAGGACCTGGACGAGGCGCTGCGCCTGCAGAACGCTGTCGACTACGGCCTGACCGCCGGCATCCACTCGCTCGACTCCGACGAGGTCGCCACCTGGCTCGACCGTGTCGAGGCGGGCAACCTGTACGTGAACCGCGGCATCACCGGCGCGATCGTGCAGCGTCAGCCGTTCGGTGGCTGGAAGCGCTCGGCCGTCGGAGCGGGCGCCAAGGCCGGAGGCCCGAACTACCTCTTCGGTCTCGGCGAGTGGACCCCGGCCGAGCTTCCGGCCGCCGCCCCGAGCGCGGCCGTCGTGCCCGCGGTCGGCGCACTGCTGGACGCGACGGCCTCCGAGGTCGACACGGCCGAGGCCGAGTGGCTGCACCGCGCCGCCGCATCCGACGAGCGCGCCTGGGTCGACGAGTTCGGCGCGGTGAGCGACAAGTCCGGGCTCGGGGTCGAGCGCAACCTCTTCCGCTACCGTCCGGTCGCGGTCGACGTGCGCATCGGCGAGAGCGCGCCGCTGGTCGACGGTGTCCGCGTGCTCGCGGCCGCCCTGCGCAGCGGCAGCCCGTTCACGGTGTCGGCACCGGCCCTGCCCGCACGCATCGAGAAGGCGCTGCGTGCGCACGGTGTGACCGTGAAGCACGAGTCGGACGCGGCGTGGACCAAGCGCTACGCCAAGGCGGCGAACTCGTGGCACCGCGTACGGCTGGTCGGCGGCGACGCCGCGGCCCTGCATGAGGCGCTCGACGGAAGCCCCGATGTGGCGGTCTGGTCGCACGCCGTGACCGGTGCCGGCCGAGTGGAGATGCTGCCGTTCCTGCACGAGCAGGCCGTATCGATCACGAACCACCGCTTCGGCAACCCGACCACCCTCGCCGACGGCGTGATCTGACCCGGGCTCGCTCCCGGAAGCGAAAACGGAGACGATCGATGCGGCCGTCCGCGTGTCATGTGCCGACACGCGGACGACGAGCATGATCGTCTCCGTTTTCGCACCCTTGCACGGGCGGGCGGGTGGCGGGTGGCTGGGTACGCAGCCTCAGCCGCGCAGCGCCTCGGAGAGCTTGACCCGGGATCCCATGCGCAGCAGCGAGTTCTCGTAGATCTTGGCGCCGATGACGATCGCCGCGACGCAGCTGAGGAGCAGGATCACCAGGCTCAGCAGCGGCTCCCACCACTGGGCCTCGCCGACGAACAGGCGCATCGGCATGCCGACAGGCGCCGAGAACGGCACGTACGACATGATCGTCAGCACCAGCGGGTTGTCGTTGAAGACGATGACCAGGATGTACGGGGCCATGATCAGCATCGTGATCGGGGTGGTCGTCGAACCGATGTCCTCCTGGCGGGAGACCATCGAGGCCGCAGCCGCGAACATCGCCGCCAGCAGGATGAAGCCGAACAGGAAGAACACCGCGAACCAGATGATCGGCGCCCCGAGCGTCGTGAGCACCTCGCGCTGACCTGTGACGATCAACCCGATCGTGGCCACGGCCGCCAGGGCGAGGATCTGCCCCATCGCCAGCACCGTGTTGCCGATCACCTTGCCCGCGAGCAGTGTGCGCGCCGGGATGGCCGACAGCAGCACCTCGACCACGCGGGTCTGCTTCTCCTCGACGACGCTCTGTGCGATCGTGCCGCCGAACGTCGCCGCTGCCATCATGAACACCAGACCGAAGGCGATCGCGATGAAGTACCGCAGCAGCGGGTTGGTGGTCGCCGGTTCCAGGATCACTTCCTCGGGAGTGATCGACAGGGCCGCGACGAGTGAGCCCGGCGCCTCCTGCAGCGCGACGATCGTGTAGCCCGAGGGGCCATCGCCCGGGAGCACCGCAGCGTCGACCTTGTCGTCGCGCACGAGCTGTTCGGCTGCAGCCTGGTCGGCGACCGTGGTGACCTCGACGTTCGGGATGGAGGAGACGGCGGAGGCGGTCTCCGCGGTCGCTGCGACCGGCATCGCATCGGTGTTCTTGCTCGCGAAACCACCGAGGATGATACCGGCGAGCGCGAGCACCAGCAGGATGCCGGTCGAGATCAGGAACGCCTTGCTGCGCAGCTTCGATCCGATCTCGCGTTCGGCGACGAGCCAGATGCCGTTCGAGGCGCGGACGGGGGTGGGGGCGCTCACTGGATGACCTCCTTGAAGATCTGGGCGAGGGACGGATGCTTGGGGGCGAAGCTGGCGACGTCGCCACGCTGCACGGCCGACTGCAGCACGCGCTGCGCCGTTTCGGGGCCGTCCGCGTCGAACAGCGCGTACCCGCCCTCGAAGTCGACGACCGTGACGCCGGGCTCGGCGCGCAGCCATCCGGCGTCGCCGGCCGAGACGAGCTCGTACCGGTCGCGGGCATGCTCGGCGCGCAGCGTGTCTCGGGAACCGGCCGCGCGGATCGTGCCGCCCGCGAGGATGACGAGGTCGTCGCACAGGCGCTCGACAACGTCGAGCTGGTGGGAGGAGAACAAGATGGATGCGCCCTTGGCGGCACTGGCCTGCAGGACTCCCGCGACCACGTCGACCGCGAGCGGGTCGAGGCCCGAGAACGGCTCGTCGAGGATGAGAACCTCGGGGTCGTGCACGAGCGACGCGGCGATCTGCGCGCGCTGCTGGTTGCCGAGCGAGAGCGACTCGATGGTGTCGTTCAGCCGCTCGCCGAGCCCGAGCTCCGTGAGCAGGGCGGTCGCGCGCTCCGTGGCCTCCTGCTTGCCGAAGCCGTGCAGGCGGGCGAGGTAGACGATCTGCTCAAGCACCTTCATCTTCGGGTAGAGGCCGCGCTCCTCGGGCATGTAGCCGAAGCGGCGGCGGTCGGCGGTCGTCAGCGGAGCGCCGTCCAGGTCGACACGGCCGCCGTCCGACGACAGCAGCCCCAGCACGATCCGCATGGTGGTGGTCTTGCCGGCGCCGTTGCCGCCGACGAAGCCCGTCAGCCGCCCGGGGGCGACCGTGAAGGACACGTCATCGAGCACGCGCCGAGAGCCGTAGCTCTTGGTGATGCCGGAGAGTTCGAGCATTCCTGTGGTCATGCCTTCACGTTACGGAGCGCGCCCGACTGCGGCATCCCCCGCACGGCGGACTCTGCGGGATCACCCGTGCGGGGGAGGGTGCACGGGATCTCGCCGAGTGCACGGGATCTCGCCGAATGCACGGGATGGAGACGCGGACAAGTCGTGCACTCGACGAGAAGCGGTGCACTCGCGGTGAGGGGTGGGGGGGAGTATCAGGGGCGGGGAGTGTGGAGCACCGTGCGGACGAGGAGTCCGGCGAGGAGGGCCCAGAACGCGGCGCTGACCCCGAGCACGGCGATCCCGGATGCGGCCACCAGGAAGGTCACCACGGCGGGGATCCGTTCGCCCGGCTCGTCGATCGCCTGCTGCACCGATGAGCCGAACGCGGCGAACAGCGCCAGACCGGCGACGGCCGGGATCACGGCCGTCGGCGCGAGCACCACCAGAGCGGCGAAGGCGGCCGAGAAGACCGCGAGGACGAGGTATGAGGCCCCGGTCGAGACCCCGGCGACCCACCGCCTCTTCGGGTCGGGGTCGGCATCCGGCGAGGCGGCGAGTGCCGCGCTGATGGCGGCGAGGTTGATGGCGTGCCCGCCCGCCGTCGCTCCCAGTGCCGTGCCGACCCCGGTGACCAGCATGGCGGGACGCCACGGCACCTCGTATCCGAAGCTGCGCATGATCGCGACGCCCGGCACGTTCTGCGACGCCATCGTCACGATGAACAGCGGCAGTGCGAGGCCGACGAGCGCGCCGACCGTGAACGTGGGTGCAGTGAACTCGAGGCGCGGGAGCAGCAGCGCGGGGTCGAAGGTCGCATGCTCCATCGTCAGCGACACCGCGACCACGACGGCGGCGGCGACGAAGGCCAGTGGCACCGCCCAGCGCGGTGCGAGGCGCGCGAACACCAGCCACGTGAGCACGACCGGCGCCACGCCCCAGGGGTTCGCGACGATCCCGGTGATCGGGGCAAGGCACAGGGGCAGCAGCACGCCGGCGAGCATCGCCTGCGCGATCGACGGAGGGATGCGGGCGATCAGCGCGCCGAGGGCCGGCCACAGCGCGGTGAGCAGGATGAGTGCGGCGGTCACCAGGAAAGCGCCGACCGCTGCCGGCCATCCACCCTCGACGGTGCCCGTGGCGACGAGCAGGGCGGCTCCCGGAGTCGACCAGGCGACCGTGATCGGCATCCGATACCGCCATGCGAGCACCACGCAGGCCAGACCCATCGTGAGGCTGGCCGCGAGAAGCCCGCTCGCCGCCTGCGCCGCGTTCGCCCCGACCGCGTCGAGCCCGGTCAGCACCACCGCGAACGAGCTGGTGAATCCGACGAGTGCCGTCACCACCCCCGCCAGGATCGGGCGGGACAGGGGTGCGGCTTCGGGCATGGCTCCGAGGGTATCGCGGAGACGGAGGGGCGCCGCGGATCAGGGGGTGCCGCGCTAGGCGAGACCCATGCGGTGCGCGAGCACGACCGCCTGCACGCGATCGCGGGCGCCCAGCTTCTGGAGGATGCGCGAGACGTGTGTCTTCACGGTGGCCTCGCCGATGAACAGCGCCTGCGCGATCTCGGCGTTGCTCCGGGCATCGGCGAGCAGCGTCAGCACTTCGGCCTCGCGCTCGGTGAGGGGCTCGGCGAGCGTGACGTTCGACACGCCGCTGTTCGTGGTCGCGGCCGCCGCCGGAGCAGGCGTCGCGGCGAAACGTGCCAGCACGCGGCGGGTCACCTCGGGGGCGAGCATGCCGTCACCGGCGGCGAGCGCCCGGACGGCCGAGATCAGATCCTCCGCGCCGGCGTTCTTGAGCAGGAATCCACCGGCCCCGGCATCCAGAGCACGGTACAGGTAGTCGTCGCGATCGAAGGTCGTCACGATCGCGATGGCCGCGTCGACCTCCGGGTCGGCGACGATACGTCCGGTCGCCTCGATACCGTCCATGTCGGGCATCTGCACGTCCATCATGATGACGTCGGGACGGAGGGCAGATGCCTTGGCGACGGCCTCAGCACCCGATGATGCCTCGCCGACCACGGTGATGTCGGGCTGGGTGTCGAGGATCGTGCGGAAGCCGGCGCGCAGCAGGGCATGGTCGTCGACGAGCAGGACACGGATCGGATCGTTCATCGGTTCCTGCTCGATTCGCTCGCGACGGGAAAGGGCACGCGGGCGCGCACGCGCAGGCCGCCGAACGGCCGGGGGATCACCTCGAGCGTGCCTCCGGAGGCCGCGGCGCGTTCCCGCATCCCGAGCTGGCCGAGCCCGGGGCGAAGCTGGGCGACCGGGCGCCCCGTGTTCACGATCTCGATCTCGACGCCGTCGTCGTCGTAGCGCACGCGCACGTCGGCTGTCGCGTCGGGGCCGGCGTGACGGCGGGCGTTCGTGAGGGACTCCTGCGCTATGCGGTACAGGTTCACGGCGACGAGCGAAGGGACGGGCGCGGGGTCGCCGATGACCGTGTACGCGGTCGGCAGTCCCGCCTCGGTCGAGGCGTCGACGAGTTCGGCGATGTCGTCGAGGACGAGGGTGGAGGCGGCATCGGTGGTCTCCCCGCCGGGGGCCCGCAGAGTCTCGAGCAGTTGCCGCAGCTCGTGGATGGCGTCGCGTGCCGATCCCTCGATCCCGGTGAGGATGCGCGCGGACTCCGCGGGGTCCCGTTCCAGCACCAGGCGGGCGGCTCCCGCCTGCACGCCCATGACCGATACGTGGTGGGCGACGACGTCGTGCAGCTCGCGCGCGATGCGCACCCGGTCGAGGGCGACGGCCTGAGCAGCGGTGACCTCCCGCTCGCGCTCCAGCTCGGCCGTGCGCTGCTCGAGAACCGCCAGTTGGCTGGCCGCAGCCCAGGAGCGCTCGCCGAAGTAGTACGCCCCACCGAAGTAGAGCACGTTCAGCAGCAGCTGGATGAGCATGAAGGCGACGTACGGCGACATGGCCCCGGCGATCACATCCGCCTTGTCGGCTTCGTTGATCGCATCGCGGTACATCGTGATCAGCAGCCACACGAACATGCTCACGATGATCCCGACGCGCACGATGATCGCGCGCCGGCGGTTGTTCATCCAGGCGCCTGCCGTGTAGATGGCGATGAACATCGCGATGTTGCCGACATAGATCTCAGGGATCCGGATCGTCACGGCGGTGAAGTAGGCGGCGACCACGATGACGGCGACCGTGCCGGGCCAGCGGCGGCGGACGGCCAGGGGAGCAGTGACGACCGCCGCGTACACGAGGGCCGTCCACAGCGGCGCCTGCTCATCGCCGTACATCTCGGCGATCGAGGAGAGTGCAGCGCTCAGCACGGCCCCGACGAACATGACGGCGGCGAGCAGGATGTCGCTGCGCCGCTCGCGCTCAGTCGGCGTGCGGAGGAACGGGGCTGCGGGCATCCCTCCACCGTAGGGCGGGGCCCGTTCCGACCGCATCCCCCGCACGGGGGACCGAATTGTTACTTGCTATTGACAAGCTTAGTTGTTTTTTGCAAGCTGGTCACGAAAGGGCTCACCGACCGATGGGCTCGCATCTCCGGAGGAGTCATCATGACCAAGGTGTTCGTCAACCTGCCCACCAGCGACCTCGACCGCGCCAAGGCGTTCTACACCGCGCTCGGCTGCGAGATCAGCCCCCAGTTCACCGATGAGAACGCCGCATGCATCGTGTGGAGCGATGACATCTACTTCATGGTGCTCAAGCGCGAGTTCTTCGCCACGTTCACCGACAAGCCGATCGCCGACCCGAACGAGGTCGTGCAGGTCTCCGTGGCCTTCAGTCAGGACTCGCGTGACGAGGTCGATGCGATTCTCGAGAAGGGTCTGGCCGCCGGCGGCACCGAGCCGAAGCCCGTGCAGGACTACGGCTTCATGTACTCGCGCGACCTCGACGACCCGGACGGCAACTCGCTCGGCTTCCTGTACATGACCCCCGAGGCCGTCGAGAACGGCCCGGACCACGTGGGCGACACCGCCGCGTCGGTCTGACATGGCGGCGCGCAGCTACGGCCAGTACTGCGGCGTGACGACGGCCGTCGAGCTGATCGGGGAGCGGTGGGCGCTGCTCATCGTCCGCGATCTGCTCGTCGGGCCCCGTCGCTACACCGACCTCAAACAGGGCCTGCCGCGCATCCCGACCAACATCCTGTCCACCCGGTTGAAGGAGTTGCAGGAGGGTGGGGTCGTGCGCCGGGTGCCGCTGCTGAACTGCGGCCTGGTGTACGAGCTCACCCCCTACGGCCGCTCGTTCGAGCCGATCATGCTCGCGCTCGGACGCTGGGGTTTCCAGGCGATGGGCGATCCCGCAGAGGGTGACGTCGTCACGCCCGACTCGCTCACGATGGCCTTGCGCACGGCGTTCCAGGAGGAATCCGCCGTGGATGCCGAGTACGAGCTGCATGTCGGCGACGTCGCCCTCCGTGCATCCGTGCACGACGGCGAGCTCCGCGTCGCGCAGATCACGCCGCCGGCGCCGCCGGTCGGCGGACGTCTTCCCGACGGCGCTCCGGACGCGGTGATCGTCGCCGGGCCCGGCATCCGTCGCCTCATCGGCGGCGAGGTCACCCCGGCGGAGGCCCTCGCGCAGGACATCGTCGCGGTCGTCCGGGGCGACGAATCGCTGCTGGACTCGTTCGCCGACACCTTCCGCATCGCACGACTGACAGTAGGGAGCACGACATGAACAGCCAATATCCCGATGAACAACAGGCATCCGGCCGGATCCTGATCGATCTCTTCACCTCTCTCGACGGCGTCGCCCAGGGCCCCGGCGGCACCGACGAGGACACCTCCGGCGGCTTCCGCTTCAGCGGCTGGCAGGCCGGGTATCCCTCCTCCGGGGTCGGTCCCGAGATCGAGAAGGGCATGCGCGGGCTCGACGCGCTGCTGCTCGGGCGCCGCACCTACGACATCTTCGCCTCGTACTGGCCACAGCACACCGAGGGGGAGTCGGGCGCCATCGGCACGCTCTTCAACCGGGTGCCGAAGTACGTGGCGACGCGGAATGCCGAACTCGCACTCGACTGGGAGGGCAGCACGCGCGTCGGTGCCGATCTGGCTGCCGAGGTGGCCGCGATGCGGGCGGCCCACCGCGAAGTGCACGTGATCGGCAGCATCGATTTCGTGCACACCCTGCTCGCAGAGGGACTCTTCGACGAGCTCAACCTCTGGGTCTATCCGCTGCTGCTGGGCGCGGGCAAGAAGGTGTTCGATGACGACGCGATGCCGAGCGTGCTGCGGTTGCTGGATCCGCCGATCACCGACGAGGCGGGTGTGACCCTGCTCCGGTACGGGCGCACCGATCGGGTGCCGGACGTCGGGACGTTCGAGTGATCACGAGGGGGGTAACTCCCGTGTATCGACTATTCCCTTCCTATGTGCTGATCCTCTAGGTTCGAGAGGAAAGCTGCCGGCGATCGGCGGATGAATCGAGACTGTACGCGACGGTGGGATCACCGAGCGAACGGACTCCCTCGCAAGGTGAGAAGAATGACGCGACGACGCGGGATGCTGCGGGCTGTGCTGGGCGGAATGGCGGCGATCGCGATCGCCCTGGGAGGTGCGACAGCCGTCGTGGCGGCGGAAGATCCCGCGCCAACGGGTTCGATGTCCGGGACGGTGACGGCCGACGTCGGAGGAGCGGCGCTGGCGGGCATCCAGGTCTCCGCACAGCGAGATGGCGCGCTCGGCCGGTCCGACGCCGTCACCGATGCGACTGGCGGATATACGCTCACCGGCCTGGCCGACGGAACCTACCTGGTCCGCTTCTCTGCGCCGGACCGCAGCTTCGCCACGGAGTACTGGAACAACGCCAGCGACTCACTCGGCGCGCAGCGCGTCACGGTGACGAACGGGTCTGCGGCGACGGGCATCGACGCCGCGCTCGCCCCCGCGCCCTCGGCGTCTATCACCGGAACGGTCACCCGCGAGGACGACGGGACACCGGTTTCGGGCATCGCCGTCTCGGTGACCGGCCCCGGCACGGCCTGGGCATCGGGCTTCACCGATGCGTCCGGCACTTACACTCTCAACGCCCTCCCCGCCGGCTCGTACATCGTGAGGTTCCAGCCGGAGGGAACCGATCTGAAGCGCGAGTATTGGCAGAACGCCTTCGACTACTCCCAGGCGACCCCTGTCGTCCTCGCCGAGGGAGAAGCTGTCTCCGGCATCGATGCCTCCCTCGTGGCCGGGGGCGCGATCGCCGGCGTCGTCACGCGCGCCGATGACGGCGCGCCTCTCGCAAACGTCACGGTGAACGCGCTCGATGCGAACGGAGAGATCGTCGCCTTCGCGCGCACCAACCCTGCCGGCGCGTACGTTGTCGGCGGACTTCCTGCCGGTTCGTATCGCGTGCAGTTCGGCGCGCCCGCTCCCGGACTCGTCACGGAGTACTGGGAGAACGCGTACAGCTTCAACGCTGCGAAGGTCGTCGCCGTCGGTGAACTGCAGACGACCGCCGGGGTGGACGCGGCTCTTGACTCGGTCGGGTACATCAGCGGTTCGGTGACCAAGAGCGCAGACGGCTCTCGTGCACTCACCGCTATCACCGTCGCCGATGTGGAGGACAGCAGTCACGCATACTTCCTCGGCGTCGCGAACGACGGCACCTATCAGGTGGCCGTCGCGCCTGGCACCTATCGCGTGCACTTCGCGCCGTATGAGCCCGGTCTGCGAGCCGAGTACTGGGCCGACGCCTACACGGCGGGGACCGCGAACCCTGTCACGGTGACGTCCGGTGCGAACGTCGTCGGAATCGACGCGGAACTCGACGCGGCTGCCCTCGTGACCGGCACGGTCTCTCTCGACAGCAGTGAGGGGAGAGAGGTCATCGTCGAGGCCTGGTCCGGAAACGAGATCGTCGGCACGACCTTCGCTGATCTTCAGACCGGCGCGTATTCGCTCGCCCTTCCTGAAGGGTCGTTCATCCTGAAGGCCTCGGCCAACTTCTACAACGACAGCACAACGACCGCGCAGCCTCAGTTCTACGACGGCGTCGCCACGGCGGCGCAGGCGACTCCCGTCGTCGTGACCGTGGGCGCTCCCGTGTCGGGGATCGACTTCACCCTCGTCGCGGTCGCGAATCCTGAGCCGCAGCCGGGGCCCGCCCTCGCGCTCGGCGCAGGATCGATCCGCGCCGGGAATGACATCACCATCTCGGGCACGGGGTTCACGCCGGGAGCGACGATCGCATTCGAGCTGCACTCCGACCCGATCGCGCTCGGGACGCTGACTGCCGACGCGGACGGTGCACTTCAGGGCACGTTGCGTATTCCTGCGAACGTACCGGCCGGTGCGCACACCTTGGTGGCGCTGTCAGGCACGACGGTGATCTCCCGCACGGCGCTGACCGTCACCGCGGCAGCGGGGACGGGTGGTCAGGCCGGAGGAGCCGCGGCGGCACCGGGCGCAGGGCTGGCCACCACCGGTCTCGAGGCTCCGATCGCGATCGTGGTGATCGGCGTCGTCCTGGCCATGATGGGTGGGCTGCTCGTGCGGCGTCGCCGCGTCGAGAGCTGAGACTCAGCCGGGAACCGTCTCGATCACCGGTGATCCGAGAGCGGCACCACCGGCACTCGGACAGCGTGGAGGCGCGATGATTCGCGGGACGGGGCATTCCTTGTGAACGAGCAACGTGTGTCTGAATGGGTAGCACAAAGCGTGGCGAGGATCGACCCGGCGACACGTCTGTTCGTGGTCGACCACCTGGACGAGATCCTCGGCGAGACCCCCGATGGTGGGTTCGATATCCAAGCGAGCCTTGAGGTGTTGTCGTCGTGCGACCGGAGGCTGCCGTCGGGAATGGAAGCACGTCTCGCTCTTCCCTGGGGAGACAGCGTCACGCTGGAAACGGAGCTGCCGTCGCTGGACAGGGTTCCGGTTCTGGACCCGTACGAGCCGCCGTCCCTCTATGTTTTCTCCCGTGAATACTGGGCCATGCCGAACGACCGAGAAGAGCATCGGTGCCCGTATGACGGAAACCCGTGGGGAGATGCCTACGCGGTCGAGTATGTGTGCGGTCGTTCGCCTCGAGAGCGAGATCTCGATTGGGAGTTCACGAGAACGGTCTGGGTGCGCCCGAGAGAAACACCCTGAGCCTCGAGATCGAGAAGTGATCCGTCGCCATGGATCTCGGCGGCCAGGCTCAGGCACGGGCCCGAGGCGATGACCAGTCGGGCAACATCGTGTCAGTCGAGCAGCCGCTCGATCACTCGTGCCACACCGTCGTCGTCGTTCGAGGTGGTCGTCTCGTCGGCTGCGTCCTTCACCGGAGGTTCGGCGTCGGCCATCGCGACCCCGTGACCTGCCCAGCGGAGCATCTCGACGTCGTTGAGCGCATCGCCGAAGGCCACCACGTCGGCGCGGTCGATGCCGAGGTGGTCGCAGAGCCGGGCGAGGCCCGTCGCCTTGGTGACGCCCTCGGCCATGACCTCGACGAACGGGGCTCCGGAGAGCGTGGCCTCGAAGCCGGTGAGTCCGAGTGAGCGCACCACGTCGAACAGCGCGTCGGGCGCGAGCTCGGGGTGTCGGATCACGAACTTCAGGCTGGGAGCGGCGAGCACCTGCTCCAGAGGCACGCCGCCCATGGTCGCAGGGTCGCGTTTGTGGTCGGCGAGAGCGGCGATCGCGGCGTAGCCGTCTTGTGCCACGAACGTCTCGCCGGCGTCGCGCACGCTTGCGAACAGCAGGCCGGGGATGCTCGCGCGCAGAGCCTCGGCCAGCGTGCGGATCGTGTCAGCGGGAAGCTCTTCGGCGAACAGCATCCGCCCGTCGTCGAGGCGCACCGCGTACGCGCCGTTGCTGCACAGCGCCCAGCCGTCGAACCCGGCATCCGCCGCGATGGCCCGCAGCCCGATCGGCTGACGGGCGGTGACCGGCACGACGTGGATGCCACGGGCGCGCGCGGCGTCGAGAGCCGCGCGGGTGCGTGGGGTGACGGTCGATGTCGAATCGAGAAGGGTGCCGTCGAGATCGGTGGCGATCAGGCGCACACTCATGGGGTCGACATTCAGGAGAAGATCATCGGCATGTCGTCGTCGTCATCGGCGCCGCCGGTTCCGAGACGGCGGCTATCGAGGTCGACGACGACGGGAACGTGATCACTGGGCTGCTCGCCCTTGCGCTCGTCGCGGTGGATGGACGCGCCCTGCACGGCCTCGGCCAGCGTGCGCGAGCCGAGCACGAAGTCGATGCGCACGCCCTCGTTGCGCGGGAACTTCAGGCGCTGATAGTCCCAATAGGTGAAGCCTTCGGGGATCAGCGGGCGCACGACGTCGGTCACCCCGGCATCCTGGAACGCGAAGAACGCGTCGCGCTCCTGCGGAGAGACATGGGTGGACCGGCCGATCACGATGTCGGGATCGCCGTTGTCGACGTCGAACGGAATGATGTTGAAGTCGCCGACCAGGGCCAGCGGCAGGTCGGGGTTCGCCGACAGCTCGGCGGCCGTCGACTTCTTCAGCTGCTCCAACCAATGCAGCTTGTAGAGATAGTGCGGGTCTTCGAGGGAGCGGCCGTTGGGCACGTACAGGCTCCACACCCGAACCCCGTCGACCATCACGCCGAGCGCGCGGGCCTCGAGCGGAGCATCCGGCCCCTCATGCCCCTTCGCGAAGCCCGGCATGCCCTCGAACGACGTGCGCACATCGGTGACGGGCAGGCGGCTCGCGATCGCGACGCCGTTCCACTGATTCAGGCCGTGCACCTCGACGTGGTAGCCGGCCTCTTCGAACGGCCCGTAGGGGAACTGCTCGGGCTTGCACTTGATCTCCTGCATCGCCAGCACATCGATGTCTTCTCGGACGGCGAACTCGACGGTGCGGGTGACGCGGGCGCGGATGGAGTTGACGTTCCAGGTGGCCAAGCGCATGCCTCCAGCCTAGTTGCGAGATCCGACACACGAGCCCGCGCTGGGTCCGTCGCCCGCGACCTGTATGGCGGTCACCTGCATGACCGCCGGACGGATGCATGAGCCGCAAGGCCGGGAGTTCATGCATCCGGTCAAACCTCATGCCTCCGCGCAGTGCGTCCCAGGCTTCTACACTGGATGCCGTGACCGCACTCGACGCAGACCGCCAGACACTCCTCGACCTCATCAAGGACGAGGCGGTGTTCCACGGCGACTTCACCCTCTCCAGCGGCAAGAAGGCGACGTACTACGTCGACATGCGCAAGCTCACGCTGGACCACCGTGCCGCTCCCGCGATCGGCCGCATCATGCTCGACCTGATCGGCGACCTCGATGTCGTGGCCGTCGGCGGGCTCACGCTCGGCGCCGACCCGATCGCGAACTCGGTGCTGCACGCCTCGGTCGCTGCCGGCACTCCGCTCGACGCGTTCGTCGTGCGCAAGGAGCCGAAGGACCACGGCCGCGGCCGCCAGATCGAAGGCGCCGATGTCAAGGGCAAGCGCGTCGTCGTGCTCGAAGACACTTCGACCACCGGGCAGTCGGCGCTCAAGGCCGTCGAAGCCCTGCGCAAGGAAGGCGCCGAGATCGTCGCCGTCGCCGTGATCGTCGACCGCAAGACCGGTGCGCAGGCGGCGATCGAAGCCGAGGGCCTCGAGTGGCGCGCGGCCTTCGACCTCGACGATCTCGGACTCGACCCGCAGTGACCCGCTACGCCCTGGCCGTCGACGTCGGCGGCACCAAGATGGAGGCCGCGCTCGTCGCGGAGGACGGCGTGCTCGTCGAGGGCAGCCGGAGCCGGCAGGCGACCGGCCGCGAAGCGACACTCGCGTCGCTCGACGCCTCGGTGGTCGCGATCGTCGAACATGCTCTCGCGGCTCTGCCCGCGGACGCCCTGCTCGTCGGAGCGGGAGTCGGCAGCGCCGGCCCCATCGACCGCACCGCCGGCGCGATCATGCCCGTGAACATGCCTCTGGCGCGTGGTTTCAGGCTCGAGGAGTCGGTCCGTGCGGCGGCATCCACGGTCATGGGGAGCGACGTGCCCACCGTGCTCGGTCACGACGGTGGTGCACTCGCGCTCGCCGAGTCGTGGCTCGGGGCCACGCAGGGGGCCGGTGCCTCGCTGTCGATCGTCGTCTCGACGGGGGTCGGCGGGGGATTCGTTGCGAACGGCGCATATATTCCCGGCGCGACCGGCAATGCCGGCCACCTCGGTCAGGTGCGCCGCGAGGGCGGTCTGACGCTCGAGGAGATCGCCTCGGGGCCGGCGAGCGCAGCCTGGGCGCAGCGGCAGGGATGGACAGGCGCCACGGGTGAAGACCTCGCACGGGATGCGGCTGCCGGTGACCTCGTCGCGCGGGCGGCGATCGAACGTTCGGCGCGCGAGGTGGGAGAGGCTCTCGCGGATGCCGCCACCCTCGTCGACCTCGACGTGGTCGCCATCGGCGGCGGATTCTCGCGGGTGTCGGCGGACTACATCGACCTCGTGCAGCAGGCTCTGACCGGCAGCGCGGCGCATGAGTACTCGCGTCGCACCCGGGTCGTGCGCTCGGGGCTCGGTGACGAGGGGCCGCTCATCGGCGCCGCCGCCCTCGTGCTGCGGTAGGGAGGTCCGTCCGCACGCGCTGATCAGCCGCGCGCCGCGAGCAGATGTCGTGGTGGTCCTTCGAGGCGGGCGACGGAGATCTTGAGGTCGGTGACGTCGGCGGCCACAGCGTCGATGCGGGCACTGAGCTTCTCATCGACGGCGTCGATGCGAGCCGTCAGCTTCTCGTCGACGGCATCGATGCGTGCGCTGAGCTTCTCGTCGACGGCGTCGATGCGGTCGGTCAGCTTCTGCTCCACCGTGTCGAAGCGGTCGTCGACCCGGCGGACCATCCAGGCGCCGGCGGCGAAGAGGCTGGTGCCGAGGGTGAGCACGATGCCGATGGCGCTGAGGACGATCGTGAGGGTCTCGGTGGTCACGGTCTCATCCTCTTCCCGTGGTGAGCAGGTGTCGTGGGGGTCCTTCGAGGCGGGCGACGGAGATCTTGAGGTCGGTGACGTCGGCGGCCACAGCGTCGATGCGGGCACTGAGCTTCTCGTCGACCGCGTCGATCCTGTCGTCGATGCGGCGGACCATCCAGGTGCCGGCGGCGAAGAGGCCCGTGGTGATCGTCAGCGCGACGCCGATCGCGCTGAGGACGATCGTGAGGACCTCGGTGGACACGCGCGCTCTCCTTTACTGCCGATGGGTGTGCTGCGGATAGGTATGTCAGCGAGGTTACGCCGCAGTCGCCCCTGTGTGCGCCGGTATTCCAGCATCTGTGAAGAGGCTGCCGGCGCCGCGAGATGTGGAGAGGAGGTCAGTCCGCAGCAGGTGTCGGCCGGGGCGATCGTGCGGCGACCAGCACGAGCATCGGGACGAGCGCGCACAGGGCGGCGGACACGAGGAACGTCGTGCTCGATGCCGGGTCTCGACCGATCAGGAGGATCAGGGCGGGCACGAAGGTGCCGCCCACGGCTCCGCACGCGACGAGGGCGCCGGTCACCGCGGCGCTGCGAGCGGGGTCGAGGTGGTCGAGCGCGAGGCCCAGGATGAGCCCGTAGCTCGGGGCGAGGAGCACGACCACGGCGGCCAATGCGACGAGTGCCCCCGCGGGTGCGGACGCCACCAGCAGTCCTGCGACCGCCATCAGGATCGCGGCGGCGCCCGTGGCGGTGATGAGGATCGCGATCGGTGACACGGAGAGACGGCGCAGGGCCGCCGCGCCGAAGCGACCGACGGCCATCAGCGTCCAGAACGCCGAGGTCCCCAGCGCGGCGAGGCCTGGGTCGACCCCGAGGATCCGCTCGGGGATCACGGCCGACCAGCCGGAGAGCACGGTCTCGACGCCGACGTAGAGGGGGAGGGCGACGGCGAACGGCAGGAGCACGAGCAGCCCGCGGACGTCGCGGCGCGCGGGAGCCGCGGTGCGGGCATCCGGCGACACCGACCCCGTGAGCATCGCGATCGTGAGCAGCGGAACGATCGCCAGGATGCCGAGCGTCGCACGCACACCCGAGCCGGCGGCGACGATCAGCGGGGTGACGGCGGCGCAGACGGCCACCGTGCCGAGCAGTGCGCTGAGCAGACCCGTCGCGCTGCCGACCGACAGGGACTTCGCGGCGACCGACCCGGAGGCCTCGACCAACCCGAACCCGAACCCGGCGACGACAGCCGCGGCGATGAACACGGCGGGCGTGCCGGCCAGGGCCACGGCCACGATCGCGGCGGCCTGGAGGGCGCTGCCGAGCATCAACGCGGTGCGCGGAGGCCGGCGCATCAGGAGCGGACTCGACGCCAGCACCCCGACCAGGAGCCCGGCGAACAGCGCGGGCACGGCGGCGCTGAGGTCGGCCGCGATCGTCCGCTCGGCGGAGGGGAGGATGGCGGGAACGAACGCGGCCGTGACCCCGAGACCCGCGAAGGCGGTGAACAGTCCCGTCCGCGCGCGTAGGATCCCGTCGGTCACGCCCCCGCCGTCCGCACGCGGTGCACGGCGGCGAACGTGTCGCGCAGCGCCTCCATCGAGCGGTCGTAGTTCGACTGGGCGACGCCGATGAAGATGCAGTCGACGACCATGAGCTGGGCGATGCGGCTGCCCAGGGCGCCGGAGCGGAAGCCGGTCTCGCGGGCGGCCGTCGTCAGCACGATGTCGGCCTGATCGGCCAGCGGGGCGCCGGCATGGTTCGTGATCGCGATGGTGGTCGCCCCGGCCTGCCGGGCGAGGAGCAGGAACTCGATCGTGTCGGTGGTGGCGCCGGTGTGCGACACCGCGATCGCGACATTGCCGGGGCCGAGCGTCGCCGCCGAGGTCCATGCCGCGTGCGGGTCCGACCACTCCAGCGCCGTGCGTCCGATACGGGTGAGCTTGCGCTGCAGGTCGAGTCCGACGATGGAGCTCGCGCCCACACCGAAGATGTCGACCCTGGTCGACGAGGTGATGGCGTCGACCGAGGCCCGCAGCGAGTCGGTGTCGAGCACCTTGGCGGTGTCGGCGAGGGAGAGCGTCTCGGCGAGCGACACCTTCGCGACGATGTCGGTCAGGGTGTCGTTGCGGTCGATGTCGCCGGAGACGGCGGGGAGCGCGGCCGTGTCGAAGGTCTCGCGCTCGACGTCGCGCAGCACGTGGTTGCGCAGCTCGCGCACGTGCTCGTATCCGAGGCGTTTGCAGAACCGCACGACCGAGGTGGTCGAGGTGTCGCAGCGCTGGGCGAGCTCGGCGACGGAGAGGCCGGCGGTGCCCGCGGGGTCGGCGAGGAACAGATCGGCGATGCGCTGTTCACTCGGACGCAGTTCGGGGCGGAGCGCGCGCATGCGGACGAGGACGGGGTGTGCGCCGGCATCGTCGCGGGCGGCTTCATGAGGCATGGGATCTCCGATCGCTGTTCATAACAGTAGAGGAACTTCTGTTACATCTGTAGTGACCTTCGTGTACTTTTGGTACCAACCACGACCGACGACGTTCACGGGGCGGCAGGCAACAGCGCCTGACCCGACGCCACGGCGGCGCGTCACATTCAGGAGGATCCAGCAATGAGCACAGCACGCTGGGCGTCACTCGGCGCTCTCACGGCGACGGGCCTCGCCTTCGCCCTCGTCATCACCGGGTGTTCCGCACCCGCATCCGACCCGAAGCCCTCCGAGGGCGCGGCGGGCGGCGACCTCGTCATCGGCGTCACCAGCGACCCGGACACCCTGTTCCCCTGGAAGGCCACCCAGTTCCAGGCCGTCAATGTGCTGCAGAACCTGTACGGCACGCTGACCGAGTTCGACGAGGACCTCAACGTGGTCCCCGGCCTCGCCGAGTCGTGGGACGTCTCCGAAGACGGCCTCACCCTGACCTTCCACCTGCGCGAGGGCGTCACGTTCGCCGACGGGAGCACGTTCGGCTCCGAAGACGTGAAGTACTCGCTCGACGCGATCGCGGCCGAGGCCACCGCAGCCGTCGCGCGCAGCTCGCTCGCCTCCGTCACCGCGGTCGAGGCCACCGACGAGAAGACCGTCACCCTCACCCTCAGCGCTCCCGACGCCGCGCTCCCCGCGAACCTCGCCGTGATCAACATGGCGATGCTGTCCTCGGACGACACCGAAGAGGGGCTGAACACCACGCCGAACGGCACCGGTCCCTTCATCCTCGACGACCGCAAGGCGAGCCAGTCGATCACGCTCGCCAAGAACGAGGACTACTGGGGAGACACCGCGCTGCTCGACACGGTCGAGTTCCGCGTGATCCCCGACGAGTCGTCGATCGTCTCGGCGATGCAGTCCGGCAACGTGCAGCTGGCCGTGTTCGACGACCCGCTGGTCGCGCAGACCGCCGAGGGTGCCAATGTGGAGGTCGCCACGACCCCGCAGCTGAGCTACCACGCGCTGCAGCTGAACGCCACGCGCGGCGACCTCACCGACGTCAACGTGCGCCTCGCGATCCAGTGCGCGATCGACCGTCAGGAGGTGCTCGACACCGCTGCCCTCGGCGAGGGCGAGGTCACCGGCCCGATCACGTCGCCCGCGTACAAGTCGGACCCGGATGCCCGTCCGTGCCCCGAGCGCGACCTCGACAAGGCCGCCGAGTACCTGAAGAAGGCGGGCAAGGAAGACGGCGTCACCATCAAGACGATCGTCTCGCAGGGGGAGTACGCCACCTCGGTCAACGAGGCGCAGAACCTCAAGGCCCAGCTGGCGGACGCGAACATCACGCTCGACCTCGAGGTGCTCGAGTCCGGCGCGTTCGTCGACCGCTGGATCGCGGCCGACTTCGACGCGGCGGTCGCGCTCAACGGCGGTCGCCCCGACCCCGACGGCATGTACGGCCGGTATTTCACGAGCACCGGAAACCTGAACAAGGTCGCCGGCTACTCCTCGCCCGAGCTCGACGCACTGTTCGCCGAGGGCCGCCAGACGGCCGACCCGGACAAGCGGAAGGACATCTACGCGCAGGTCTCGGAGAACCTCGAGGACAACGCCGCGTGGATCTGGCTGTTCACGAGCTACACCTACACGGCGACCGCGTCGACCGTCGACGGCTTCGTCCCGATGGTGAACGGCTCGCTGCAGTACCTGCGGACCACCTCCATCAAGTAGCGGATCGAGGGGGCGCGGCCACCCCGCGCCCCCTCCCTCCCCGACGACAGGCACCCACACACGCGCATGTTCAGACAGCTCCTCCGCAACAGCGTGCTGCGACGCATCCTCGCAGCCCTCGGCACGCTCCTCGGCGTCGCCATCTTCGTCTTCCTGATGCTGCGCGCCATCCCCGGCGACCAGATCAGCTCCGGCCTCGGCACCGAGGCGGCCGCTCTCACGCCCTCGCAGCGCGCCGCCCTCGAGTCCTACTACGGCCTCGACCAGCCGCTCGTCGTGCAGTTCTTCTCGTGGCTGGGCAACATCTTCACCGGCAACCTCGGCTTCTCGTCCCGGGCGCAGACGAGCGTCCTCGACCTCACCGCCGCCGCCCTCCCCGTGACGTTCGAGCTGGCGATCTTCTCGATCGTGATCGCGCTGGCCATCGGCATCCCGCTCGGCATGCTCTCCGCCTCGAAGCCCGACTCGTTCCGCGACGGCGTCGGACAGGTCGTCGGCCTCGCCGGTCTCTCCATCCCCGCGTTCCTGCTCGGCACGGCACTCCTGGCGATCCTCGCCTCGTCGTTCGGCTTCAACCCGAACGGCCAGGCCTACGCCACGCTGTTCGAGGATCCGCTGCTGAACCTCCAGCAGATGCTGCTGCCCTCGATCGTGCTCGGCTTCGGCATCGCCGCACCGATCATGCGCACCACCCGCACGGCCGTGCTCGAGATCCGCTCCAACGACTTCATCCGCACCGCCAGGGCGAAGGGCGTCCCTCCGCGTCGCCTGCAGGTGCGCCACGTGCTCGGCAACGCTCTCGTGCCCATCGTCACGATGACCGGCCTGCAGTTCGGCTACCTCCTCGGCGGTGCCGTCGTGGTCGAGCAGATCTTCTCGCTCCCCGGCATCGGACGCCAGGTGCTGCTCGGCATCCAGCAGAAGGAGTACGCGCTCGTGCAGAGCACCGTGCTCGTGATCGCGCTCGCCTTCGTCATCGTCAACCTGCTCACCGACCTGCTGTACCGGGTCATCGATCCTCGGGTGCGTGCCGCATGACCGACATCTCTCAGACCCCGGCCCTCGCCCCCGGCGGCGGGCGCACCATGGAGCGCGTGCGTCTCCTGCTGCGCAGCCGCAGCGGACTCACCGGCCTCATCATCGTGGTCCTGCTCGCCGTGCTCAGCCTCGTCTCGGCGTTCGGCCTGCTGCCCTTCGACCCGCTCGCGCAGGACCCGCCGTCCCGCCTGCAGCCGCCGTCGGCCGTGCACTGGTTCGGCACCGATCAGTTCGGGCGCGACGTGTTCTCCCGCGTCGCCGCCGGCGTCGCCAACTCGGCGTTGATCTCGGTCGTCGCCGTGGCCTTTGCGACCGTGGTCGGCACCGTCTGCGGACTCATCGCCGGGTTCTACCGCGGCTTCTCCGACGGGGCGATCACCGCGGTCACGAACGTGCTGTTCGCCTTCCCACCGCTGCTGCTCGCGCTCTCGCTGGCTTCGGTGTTCGAGCGCAACTGGTTCACCATCGCCGTGGCCATCGCGATCGTCTACGTGCCGATCTTCATCCGCGTCACCCGCGGGCCCGTGCTGTCGCTGCGCGAGGTCGAGTACGTCAAGGCCGCCAAGAGCACCGGCCAGAGCCGCATGGCGACCATGTTCCGCCACGTGCTGCCGAACATCACGTCGATCATCATCGTGCAGGTCACGCTCTCGCTCTCGTGGGCTGTGCTCACCGAGGCCTCGCTGAGCTTCCTCGGACTCGGCACGCCGCCGCCCGCACCCTCGCTCGGTTCGATGATCTTCGAGGCGCGCACGCTCGTCACGATCGCCCCGTGGACCATGATCGCGCCCGGCGTGATCGTGGTGCTGCTCGTCGTCGGACTGAACCTGCTCGGCGACGGGCTGCGCGACAGCCTCGATCCCCGGAACAGAGGAAAGCGATGACCATGGAGGATCTCGGCGGACTGGCCACGGAGGCCAGCGATCCCCGCTATGCGGAGCTCGACCTCATGAGCGTCGCCGAACTCGCGCAGACCATGAACGAGGCGGATGCCACGGTGCCCGCCGCGGTGCAGCGCGCCCTCCCGCAGATCGTGCCCGCGATCGAGGCGACGGCCGATCGCATGGCGCAGGGCGGACGCCTGGTCTACGTCGGCGCGGGCACCCCCGGCCGCATCGGCGTGCTCGACGCCTCGGAGTGCCCGCCCACCTTCAGCACTCCGCCCGAGCTGGTGTTCGCGATCATGGCCGGAGGGCCGGGCGCGATCGTGAACCCCGTCGAGGGAGCAGAGGACGACGCGGAAGCGGGCGCAGCGGCCATCGATGCCGCGGGCATCGGTCCGCTCGACACCGTGATCGGGATCGCCTCGAGCGGACGCACGCCCTACGTGATCGCCGCCGTCCGTCGGGCGCGCGAACGCGGTGCCCTCAGCATCGGTCTCTCCTGCAACGTCGGGACCGCCCTGAGCGCGGCGGCGGAGCACGGGATCGAGGTCGAGGTCGGCCCCGAGGTGCTCTCCGGCTCCACGCGGCTCAAGTCGGGTACGGCCCAGAAGCTCGTGCTCAACATGTTCTCGACCATCTCGATGGTGCGGAACGGCAAGGCCTACGGCAACCTGATGGTGGACGTGAAGGCCACCAACCACAAGCTCCGCGAGCGGGCGATCCGAATGGTGCAGACCATCGCGGATGTCGATCGGGGCGCGGCGAAGGCGGCACTGGAGGCGACCTCATACGACGTGAAGCTCGCGTCGATCATGATCCGCCGCGGCGAGGACCTCGCTGCGGCCACCGCACGACTGGACGCGGCCGACGGTCGGCTGCGCACTGCACTGGAGGAGAACAGATGCGCGTCCTCGGACTGATCTCCGGCACCTCGCACGACGGGATCGATGCCGCCGTCGTCGACTTCACGACCAGTGGCGGCTTCACTGCCCACGGCGTGGATCTGCACGGCACGGTGCTCGCGGCGACGAGCGTGCCCTACGCCCCCGAGCTGCGGGCGCGCCTGATCGCTGCGCTGCCACCGGCGCAGACCACGCTCGCCGAGGTGGCGGAGCTCGACACCCTCATCGGGCAGGCGTTCGCCGCGGTCGCGGCCGACATCGCGGCAGAGGTCGGTGGTGTCGATGCCGTGTGCTCGCACGGGCAGACCGTCTACCACTGGGTCGACGGCGCGCACGCGCTGGGCACCCTGCAGATCGGGCAGCCGGCCTGGATCGCCGAGAAGGTCGGCGCCCCCGTGGTCTCCGACATCCGCATCCGCGACATCACGGTCGGCGGCCACGGCGCCCCGCTGGTGTCGTTCCTCGACGAGCTGCTGCTGCGTTCGCGCGCCGGGGTCTCTGCAGCCCTCAACCTGGGCGGCATCTCGAACATGACCGTGGTGCGGCAGGACGGCCTGGTCGCGTACGACATCGGCCCCGCGAACGCACTGGTCGACGCGGTCATCGTCGAGCACGACCTCAACCCGCTCGGCTACGACGACGACGCCGCGATCGCCCGCACCGGTCAGGTCGACGAGGCGCTGCTGGCTGCTCTGCTCGACGACCCGTACTACGCTCTCACCCCGCCCAAGAGCACGGGCAAGGAGCACTTCCACCTCGGCTACGTGCACGAGCACCTCGCCGCGCAGAACCGGGAGATCCCGGTCGCCGATGTGGTGCGCACCCTCACCGAGCTCACGGTCCGCACGGTCGCGCGGGACGTGGAGGCCGCCGGCATCGGGTTCCTCGCCGTGTCGGGCGGCGGATGCCGCAACCCGCTGATCCTCGACGGACTGCGCGCCGCGCTGCCGGACACCGAGGTCGTGCTGGCCGACGAGCTGGGCGCCGCGGCCGACAGCAAGGAGGCGATCCTCCTCGCTCTCATCGGCTGGTCCACGATGCACGGCGTCCCCGCGATCGTCCCCGGCGGCACCGGAGCGCGCGAGCCGCGCATCCTCGGCACCATCACGCCCGGTGTCGGACCGCTGCAGATGCCCGAACCCGTCGCCTCCATCGACTCCCTCGTGCTCACGGAGGCCGCGGCATCGTGAGCCTCCAGGTGCGCCCCGCCACCCCGGACGACCTGTCCGGGGTGCTCGAGGTGTTCCTCGCGTGCTGGCGGGAGAGCTACCGGGGTGTTCTCCCCGACGCGGGGATCGACGCGATGACCGATGAGCGTGCCGAGGCCCTGTGGCGCCGGGTGCTCGCCGAACCGGTCGGCGTCGTGCTCGTGGCCGTCCGCGACGGCGGGATCGTCGGGATCACCCGGTACGCCGCGACCACTGCCGACGACGGGCGGATCGACGGGGCCGTGCACTCCCTGTACGTCTCGTCACGCGCCCATGGCGGTGGGATCGGCGGTGCGCTACTGGCGCAGGCGACCGCAGACCTGCGGGACGCCGGCGCCGAGGCCGCAACGCTGTGGGTGTTCGCGGCGAACGCGCCGTCGATCGGCTTCTACGAGGCGAAGGGCTGGCACCCCGACGGCGCCACCCGCACGCAGCCGGAGTTCGGTGAGCCCGAACAGCGCATGCGCAAGGAGTGGGCATGAGCGGAGTCCTGAGATGAGTGCCGTGGAGCGCATCCGCGTGCTCCGCGTCCCGTCGCCCCTGGTGCGTCCGTTCGTCACGGCGGTGCGGCAGACGGAGCACCTCGACGTCGTGCTCGTCGAGGTGAGCGACGTCGACGGTCGTCGAGGATACGGCGAAGCCGCCGTGAGCTGGCGCGTGACGGGGGAGAGTCCGCCGAGCGTTGCCGCCGTGGTGGCAGGGCCCCTCGCCGAGGTCGTGCTCGGACGGAACGCCGGTGACCCCGGGATCGCCGCCGACATCGCCCGTGCGGTGTGGGGCAATGCCGCGGCCCGCAGCGCGGTCGAGTGCGCCGTCGCCGACCTCGCCGCCCAGCAGCGCGGACTCCCGCTTGCGCAGAGCCTCGCGAGCGCACCGGCGCCCGCGCGCATCGGCACCGACATGACCCTGTCCGCGGGCGAGCCGTCCGCGCTGGCAGCCGTTTCCGAGGAGCACGTCGCCGCGGGCTTCGGATGCCTCAAGATCAAGGCGTCCGCTGCGCACGACACGATCGCCGGGCTCCGGGCCGTGCGTGCCGCGGTCGGGCCTGGCATCACGCTGCGCGTCGACGCCAACCAGGCCTGGGATGTCGAGACCGCGATCCGGGTGATCCGGTCCGCCGAAGACGAGGGGCTCGGGCTCGAACTCGTCGAGCAGCCGGTCGCGGCGCACGACCTCGACGCGCTCGCCGCGGTCACGGCCGCCGTCGGCACGCCGATCATGGCCGACGAGTCGGTGCGCACGGCGCGGGATGTCCGGGTCGTCGCCGACCGTGGTGCCGCAGACCTCGTGAACATCAAGCTCGCCAAGACCGGCGGCCTGGCCGAGGCCTTCGTTGCGGCAGAAGTCGCCCGCACAGCGGGTCTGGGCGTGGTGATCGGCTGCATGATGGAATCGCACGTCGGCGTGACGGCCGCCGCCCACCTGGCCGCCGCTGTCGCCCCCGACGTGGTGCACGACCTGGATGCCGCGTTGTGGCTGCGGAGCTCGCCCGTGGTGGGTGGCGTGGCGCTGTCCGGAGACATGCTGGAACCCGGATCGGGCACCGGACTGGGCATCACCACCCTCGCATCCGATACCCGGCCCGACACCCTCGTCGACCTCGTCGACCGCTCGGAGGTGCGCGCATGACCGCCGCCGTTGCCGTCACCGCTGTTCTGGCGACGGATGCCGCGCCGCGGGGCGCCGTCGCCGGTGTCGTGACCGATGCGGGCCGTGACGTCGCCGCGGGTGGTCTGGCGGACCTCGCCGGAACCCCGATGACCACCGAGACCGCCTTCGACATCGCCTCGGTGTCGAAGGTCGCCGCGACGACGACCGCGATCCTGCGACTGGTCAGCCGCGGTGACCTCGGCTTCGACGACCCGGTCGACCGTTTCGTGCCCGGCGCCGCCTGCGCCCCGGGCACGACCGTGCGCCATCTGCTCCAGCACCGTGCAGGACTCTGGGAGTGGCAGCCGCTCTACCTCGACCGCGAGCACGCCGGTGATGCCGCTGCGGCCGCCGACGCCCTCCCGCTGCGCTACGGCCTCGACGAAGGTCGTCATTACTCCGACCTCGGGTTCATGCTCCTCGGCCGCATCGTCGCGGCGGTCACCGGACTGCCCCTGGATGCCGCGGTGCGCGAACTGGTGACCGCGCCCCTCGGCCTCGATCACACCGGGTACGGACCCGTCGACCGCCCCGTCGCCTCGTCCGCCGTGGGCGACGCCGCCGAGCGTCGCATGGTCGCGACCGGAGAGCCGTATCCGATCCTCACCGTCGACAAGGACTTCGCCTGGCGTGACGGCGAGATCGCCGGCGTCGCGAACGACGGCAACTGCTTCCATGCGTTCGGGGGCGTCTCCGGTCACGCCGGGCTGTTCAGCACCGTCGATGACCTGCTGACCCTGGGGGCGGCGCTCGCCGCTCCGGAGCGGCATCCGGAGCTGTGGGGGCCGGATGCGGTCGCCGAACTGTTCCGGGACGGACCGGATGCCGCGCAGGCGCTGGGCTGGCGCAGCGAGACGATCGCCGTCTCCGGGCGGCCGACCCGCATGGTCTGGCACCCGGGATTCACAGGCTGCGCCCTCGGGCTCGTTCCGGGAACGGGAGCAGCCGCCGTGCTGCTGACCAACCGCCTGTTCGCGGTCACACCCGCACCGACCGATCTGCTGTGGCGCGCCGCGCTTCCCGCACTCCTCGACGACCACGAACCTCTCCGCGAAAACGAAGGAACGAGAACACCATGAGCACCACCGAGCCCGTGCTGAGCATCAGCGGCCTCGCCGTCGCCTTCCGGACCGGTTCCGAGCTGGTCACCGCGATCAGCGACGTGAACATCGACATCGCCGCCGGTGAGACGGTCGCGATCGTGGGCGAGTCGGGGTCGGGCAAGTCGACCACCGCGGCTGCGGTCAACCGTCTGCTCCCCGAGAACGGGGTGATCACGGCCGGCAGCATCCGCTTCGACGGGCGCGAGCTGACCGACCTGCCCGAGAACGCGATGATCTCCCTGCGCGGCGCCGGGATCGGCCTCGTGCCGCAGGACCCGATGTCGAACCTCAATCCGCTCATGCGCGTGGGCGAGCAGATCGGCGAGGCGCTCGAGGTGCACGGCCACACACACGGCGATGCCACGAAGGCGCGGGTCGTCGAGCTGCTCGAGATGGTGGGGATCGCGGATGCCGCGCAGCGCGCCCACCAGTACCCGCACGAGTTCTCCGGCGGCATGCGCCAGCGCGTGCTGATCGCGATGGGTCTGGCCTGCAAGCCGCGCCTGCTGATCGCGGACGAGCCCACCTCCGCCCTCGATGTGACCGTGCAGCGACGCATCCTGGACCAGCTCGACACGCTCACCGACGAGCTCGGCACCGCGGTGTTCCTGATCACGCACGACCTGGCCCTCGCCGCCGAGCGCGCCGACCGCATCGTCGTGATGTTCCGCGGCCGCGTCGTCGAGGAGGGCACCTCGGCGCAGGTGCTCGGCGCCCCGCAGCACGAGTACACCCGGCAGCTGCTCGCCGCGGCCCCGAGCCTCGCCTCGCGCCGGGATGCGCTGCCGCAGCGCGAGGCCGCCACGGGCACGCCCTTCGTCGAGATCCGGAACCTCCGCAAGGAGTTCGCCCTCCGCGCGCCCAAGGCCGGGGAGCCGCAGACCTTCACGGCCGTCGACGGCGTCAGCTTCGAGATCCGCCGCGGCACCACGGTGTCGATCGTGGGAGAGTCGGGCTCCGGCAAGTCCACCACCGCGAACATGGTGCTCGGGCTCGAAGACGCCACGTCCGGCTCGATCCTGTTCGACGGGCTCGACCTCACCACGCTCCGCCGCAAGGAGCTGTTCGCCCTGCGTCGTCGTGTGCAGCCGGTGTTCCAGAATCCCTACGCCTCGCTCGACCCGCGCTACACGATCGAGCAGTCGATCGCCGAGCCGTTGCGCGTGCACCGCATCGGCACCACGGCCTCGCGTCACGCGCGCGTGCTCGAGCTGTTGGAGCAGGTCGCGCTGCCGGCCGCCATGGCCGAGCGCCTGCCGCACGAGCTCTCGGGCGGACAGCGTCAGCGTGTGGCGATCGCCCGGGCCCTGGCGCTCGAACCCGAGCTCGTGGTGCTCGACGAGGCGGTGTCGGCGCTCGACGTGCTGGTGCAGGCGCAGATCCTCGACCTGCTCGCCGATCTGCAGAAGCGCCTGGGCCTGAGCTACCTCTTCATCAGCCATGACCTCGCCGTGGTGCGGATGATCTCCGACGACGTGCACGTCATGCAGCGCGGTGTCGTGGTCGAGAGCGGCACGCCCGAGCGCATCTTCGACGCCCCGCAGCACCCGTACACGCGCGAGCTGCTGGCCGCGATCCCCGGGGCTTCGCTGGCGTCCTGACAGAGTTCCGATCCCGCGAGGTTCTCCGGCGGCCGCAGGCTCAGCGTCTGCGGTCGTCGTCGTCCCAGGGGCCTTCCCACCAGCCGGCGCGCCCGTCGTCCGAGCCGCCGCGTCCTCGACGCGAGCGCACGAACTGCACGATGAACACCGTCAGCGAGCTGAGCAGGATGAGGAAGACGACGAGGAACAGCAGGTCGTTCTGGTTCACGGGCGTTTCCCCTCCGCGGCATCCGCCACGATCTTCGCGATGCGGGCCGACCGGGTCTCCGGGCGTTTGGCCATCGCGATGTGCGTGAGGCCGAACTTCTTGACCGACTTCGGGAACGCGTCCCAGTTTTCGCGCGCGGCGGGGACGGCATCGAGCGCGGCGGCGAACTCCTCGGGTTCGATCCCGGCCTCCGGTCCGTCGAGAACCGTCCAGGAGCCGTTCGCCTTCGCCACCTCGAGCACACGGATGCCAGCGGGAGCCAGCAGCCCCTCGGCCTCGAGCTCCGCGATGCGCGCCTTGTTCGTGGCCGCCCAGCCGCTGCCGGGACGACGAGGAGAGAACCACTGACCGTTGGCGCGGTCGCCCGTGCCGTCGTCGAACACGCGCACCGGGCCGTCGATCCATCCGAAGCAGAGTGCCTGCCGCACGGCGTCCTCGTAGCCGACGCCGTCGGACGATCCGCGCACGCTGAGCAGCCAGACGCCCGCCGTGCGCTCATGGTTCTCCGCGAGCCAGGCGCGCCAGGCCGCGGCATCAGCCGCTCTGAGCCGTTCGCCGTCGTCGAGCGCGCCCATGGGCTACTTCTTGGTCTTCACCGTCGTGATCGTCTCGGTGATCCGCGGCAGCAGGTCGGCCACCGACTGCACGATCTCGTCGGGGCGGAACGGGTACTTCTCGATCTCGGCCTGATCGCTGATGCCGGTGAGTACCAGCACCGTGTGCAGGCCGGCCTCGATGCCGGCGACCACGTCGGTGTCCATGCGGTCGCCGATCATGCCGGTGCGCTTCGAGTGCGCGCCGATCTTGTTCAACGCCGAACGGAACATCATCGGGTTCGGCTTGCCGACGACGTACGGCTCCTTGCCGGTGGCCTTGGTGATGAGGGCGGCGATCGCTCCGGTGGCGGGGAGCGGTCCGTCGGTGCTCGGGCCCGTGGCATCGGGGTTCGTGACGATGAAGCGCGCGCCGCCGATGATGAGGCGGATGGCCTTGGTGATCGCCTCGAACGAGTAGTTGCGCGTCTCGCCGACGACCACGAAATCGGGGTTCGTCTCGGTCATGATGAAGCCGGCATCGTGCAGGGCGGTGAGGATGCCGGCCTCGCCGATCACGAACGCCGAGCCGCCGGGGAGCTGCTGCTTCAGGAAGTCGGCGGTCGCGAGCGCCGAGGTCCAGATGCGCTCCTCGGGCACGTGCAGCCCGCTGATGCGCAGGCGTGCCGACAGGTCGCGCGCGGTGAAGATCGAGTTGTTCGTGAGCACCAGGTACGGGATGCCCGCGCTCTCCCAGCCGGCGAGCAGTTCGGAGGCTCCGGGGATGGCGTCGTTCTCATGGACGAGCACGCCGTCCATGTCGGTCAGCCAGCATTCGATGTCGTCACGTTGTGCCATGAGCACAGCCTAGAGGCCGGAGGTGACGCGCACCTGACCGTGTTGCGGCGGTGGCTAGGCGCTCAGCCAGACCACCTGGGCCGCGCCATCGGGCAACGCCGCTTCCGTGCCGTCGATCTCGGCCCCGGATGCCGTGACCGTCACGGTCGACGCGACCGCCAGTCCGAGTGCTTCGAGGGCTCGGAGCAGCTCGGGGTCGCGGTCGTCGACCCGCAGCACCTGTCCCGTGTGCCCGACCGGCGCGTCGGCGAGCAGCACGAACGGTACGCGCTCGATGCGACCGTCGGCGTCGGGGATCGCGTCGCCGTGCGGATCGAAGCGGGGGCGTCCCAGGCGCGCGTCGATGCCTTCGAGCAGTCGGTCGCTGATGGTGTGCTCGAGCACCTCGGCCTCGTCGTGCACCTCGTCCCAGCCGTAGTCGAACTCCTGCACCAGCCAGGTCTCGATCAGGCGGTGTCGGCGCACCATCGCGAGGGCGCGCGCCGTGCCCGTGTCCGTCAGCCGCACCGCGCCGTAGGGCACGTGCGAGACGAGGCCGGCGGCGGCGAGCTTCTTCACCATCTCGGTGACGGACGACGGCGCGATGCCGAGCTTCGCGGCGAGCACCGAGGGAGTGATCGGTGCGTCCTGCCACTCGGTGTGCGCGTAGACGGTCTTCAGATAATCGTCAGCTGCCGGGGATGCCACCGGTCCAGCCTACGTGGTGCTGTCGCGCGCCCACGCGGTGAGTCCGTGGATGAGTGCCCGCACCCCGATCTCGAACGTGCGGCGGGCGGGGTCCGTGCTGAGCTGCGCCCTGGCGGCCTCGGCCTCGGCGAACGTCGGGAAATCCGGCGCGAGTGCACCCGGGGCCATGTTGTCTGCGGGCGCGAGGGCATCCAGGGCGGAGCCGATGATGAACGACTCCAGCGCCACGATGGCGTCCACGATGGTGACGGTCGGCCAGCCGTCGTCCGCGAGCAGGCGTGCGATCTGCTCGTAGTCGGCGAACGAGCCCTCGTCGGCATCGATCGGTGAGGTCGCCAGCATCACCATGGCCTCGGGGGCGGCGATCGCGGCGTCGCGGTAGCTGTGGGCCCAGGTGAGCAGTGCCTCCTCGACGGACATCTCGTGTCGCACGGGGGAGATGAGCGCGCGGCTGACCTGCCCGCGCATGGCCCGGATCACGGCGTCGCGGTTCGCGAAGTGGTGGTAGAGCGCCGAGGTGCGAACGCCCAGGGATTCCGCGAGCGCGGTCATCGTGAACTGGCGCGGTGTGCGCTGCGCGCTGAGGGCGAACGCGGCCTTCAGGATGCGCTCCTCGGTGAGCACCCGGGTCGACGGTCGGCCGACGCTGCGCGGAGATTTCGTCATCGTGCTCGATTCTGCTCGGGCGTCTGGTATTTTATTGAAACTCTTTCAATACCGAAGGATCCAATACCGACGAAGGTACAGCCATGACCGGTTTCGACGCCGACACCATTGTCACCGGCGCGCACGTGGTGACGATGGACCCGCGCCGCCCGTACGCCACCGCCTTCGCGGTGCGCGACGGTCGCTTCCTCGCCGTGGGCGACGACGCCCTGGTCCGCGAGCTGCGCGGGCCGCGCACCGTCGTGCGCGACCTCGGCGGCGCGACCGTGACCCCTGGCCTCATCGACGCGCACCTGCATCCGATCCAGGGGATCGAGCTGACGGCCGGGATCGACCTGGGCGGTCTGACCACCGGCGCGGCGCTGCTGACGGCGCTGCGCGCCGAGGCCGATCGTGCGCTCGCCGAAGATGCCGACCCGTGGGTGCGCGGCTGGAATCTCGACTACGACGTGTTCCACGAGCTGCCCATGACGGCGGAGGCGATCCAGGATGCGGTGCGCGGACTCCCCGCGCTGTTGATCGTGTTCGACGGCCACACCGCCCTCGCCAGTCGTGCCGGACTCGAGCGTGCGGGCATCACCCGCGCACGCGAGTTCGAGGACTCGTCCTGCGTCGTCGTCGATGCCGACGGCCGCCCGACCGGGGAACTGCGCGAGCTCGGCGCCTATGAGCCCGTGCGACTGAGCGCCCCGGCACTGACCCGCGATCAGACCCTCGCGGTCGGCCATGATCTGCTGCGCGGCCTGCGCGACTCCGGCCTCACCGGCGGCACGATCATGGATGGCGGCTTCGCCACGCTCGCACTGCTCGACGCTCTGGAGCAGGGGCCGGGGCTGCCGATCCGCATCGTCTCGGCCATCGACCACGAGCCGGGCTTCGACGAGGATCGGACCGCCGCGAACCTCGCGATGCGCGACCGCCGTGGTGACCGGTGGCGCGGGGGCGTGGTCAAGCTCTACGCCGACGGCGTGGTCGAGACCGGCACCGCCTGGCTGCACGAACCCGACAGCGCGGGCGCGGGCCTGGAGCCGTTCTGGAAGGACGTGGCCGCCTATGCCCGCACCGTGCGCAGATACGCCGAGGCCGGATTCCAGGTGGCGACGCACGCGATCGGCGACCGGGCCGTCGGGGAAGTCGTCGACGCCTATCTCGCGGCCGGGGTGCGCGGCGCCGCAGGAGCTCCGCACCGCATCGAGCACCTCGAGACCACGACCGACCGCGACGTGGCCCGTATCGCCGCAGCCGGGATCACCGCCTCGATGCAGCCCCTGCACATGCAGTGGCGCAAGGCCGACGGCTCGGATGACTGGTCGAGCAGGCTCGGGCCCGTGCGTGCGGCTCGCGCCTGGCGTGTGCGCGACTACTGGGAGGCCGGGGCGCCCCTCGCCCTCGGGTCGGACTGGCCCATCGCGCAGAACGATGCCCGCATCGGCCTCGCGTGGTCGATGCTGCGCCGCCGCCCGGGCGACCCCGACGCCCCGGTCTTCGAGCCCGACCAGGTGCTCACCCCGTACCAGGCGCTGCACGGATACACCGTCGGCGCCGCCCGGGCCCAGGGAGATGCCGACCTCGGCTGCATCGCCCCCGGGTTCCGGGCCGACTACGCCGTGTGGGCGGAGAACCCGCTGCACGTCTCCCCGGACGACCTCCCCGACCTCCCCGTGCAGGGGACCGTCGTCGGTGGCACCGAGCCCTGACCCCGGGCTCGACCACACCCTCCCGCACCTTCCCGCGCTCTCCCTTCGGATTCGTACCCCCCTTCACACTGAGGTGACTCCCATGCCTGAATTCGGCGCTCTCGCGCTCCTCCCGATCGTGGTGATCCTGATCGTCGCGGTCGCCACCAGACGCACCCTCTTCGCCCTGTTCTGCGGCACCGTCGCCGGAGCACTGATCCTCGGCGGCTGGGGCGGCTTCGACGTCTGGGTCGAATACACCGGAAAAGCCCTCTCCAACGAGACGGCGCAGTGGCTGCTGCTGATCGTCGCGCTGTTCGGCATCCTGATGATGCTGTTCGAGAAGTCCGGCATCGTGACCGACTTCGCGAACTGGGCCGAGCGGTTCGTCACCTCCCGCCGCAAGTCGATGGTGCTGACGTTCCTGTTGTCGGTCGTGCTGTTCGTCGACGACTACCTGAACGTGCTCACCACGGGCACGTCGATGAAGCAGGTCACCGACCGCTACCGGGTGCCGCGCACGCAGCTCGGCGCGATCATGAAGATGACGGCCGCGCCGATCGCCGTCCTGATCCCGGTCTCGACGTGGGCGCTGTTCTTCTCCGGACTGTTCGAGGCGCAGGGGGTCACGGTCGGAGGCACCGGGTTCGGTGCCTACCTGCAGGCGATCCCCTTCATCTTCTTCGGCTGGGCGGCTCTCGCCGTCGCGCTTCTCATGAGCATCGGCTGGCTACCGAAGCTCGGCGCGATCAAGCGTGACGCGATCCGGGCGGAGCGGGACGGCGACGTCTTCCCGCTCGGCACCACCGACGACGAGCGACGGGCCGAAGGCGCGGCGCTCCTGGCCGAGCTGAAGGTCGACGACCCCGACGGCTCGACCGCGCAGCGTGTCGCGACGGCGCTCGCGACCTCGACCGAGACCGACCGCAAGCCGCAGCCGTGGGGTTTCCTGATCGCCATGGCCGTGCTCGTCGGAGTGACGATCGCGACGAACGCCAACGTCGTCGCCGGCACCGCCGCGTCTCTCGCCGTGACGATCGTGATCGTGCTCGTGCAGCGCCGACTCCGCATCCGTGGGGTGCTGGATGCCGCGCTCGAGGGCATCGAGAGCATGCTGTTCGTGATGATCCTGACGGTCCTCGCGTTCATGGTGCAGGAGATGAACATCACCCTGCAGCTGGCCGAGTTCGTGATCCAGGTCACCGAGCCCGTGCTCACCCCGGCGCTGCTGCCGGCGATCGTGTTCGCGGTGTGCGGCATCTATGCGTACGCGACCGGGTCGTTCTGGGATCTCGCCGCGGTGATCACCCCGGTCGTGCTCCCGCTGGCGCTCGCGCTCGGTGCCGATCCGATCCTCGCGGGCGCCGCGGTGTTCTCCGGGGCGGCGTTGGGCAGCACCACCTGCCTCTACGGCGACGGCATCATCCTCGCGTCGCGATCGATCGGCATCAAGCCGATCAACCTCATGCTCGCGATCCTGCCCTATGCGGGCATCGCCGCGGGGCTGTCGTTCGTGCTCTACCTGGTGACGGGCTTCGTCACGGCGTAGACGGGGCGGCTCGGTTCGCGATGGCGACGAGTCAGTTCGCGACGGCGACGAGGATGCCGAACGCGGCCTGACCGGCGAAGAACAGGATGAGGAATCCGAGGAGGGCGGCGGCCAGCGAGAGCCGGCCGTCGAACCCTTCGATCTCGGTCATCCCGATCTTGCGTGCTCGGAACGCCAGGACGAGGGTGGCGACGCCGAGTGCGAGCTGGACCCACGGGCTGGCGAGGCCGATGACGTTCGGGAACGCGATCAGCACGCCGCCGATCACGCCCGTCGCGAAGCCGATCCAGGTGAGGATGCGGACGTTGCGACGGGCGTTCTCGGCAGACATGCTTCGAGCCTATCCGGGCTCACGCTCCCGTCAGCACCAGCCAGAGCAGGGCACCGTTGAGCGCGATCAGCAGCACGGAGGCGACGACCCCCGCAGCCGTCGTCCATCGCCGGTTGACCCAGGTCCCGAGCGTGCGCCGCTGCGCGGTGAGCACGACCAGGGGGATCAGCGCGAACGGGATGCCGAACGAGAGCACCACTTGGCTCAGGACCAGGGCGAGCGTGGGGTCGAAGCCGATGCCCAGGATCACGAGCGCGGGGATCAGCGTCACGAGTCGACGAGCAAGCAGAGGGATGCGCACGTGCAGCAGGCCGTGCATGATCTCCGCTCCTGCATAGGCGCCCACCGAGGTCGATGCCAGTCCCGAGGCGAGCAGTCCCACGGCGAAGAAGGTCGCCACGACCGGCCCGAGTCCGGCGGCGAGCGCGGCATGCGCGCCCTCCAGTGAGTCGGTCCCCTCGACGCCGGCGAGATTCGCGGCGGCGAGCAGCAGGATGCAGAGGTTCACGGACCCGGCGATCACCATGGCGATCGAGACGTCCCATCGGGTGGCCGTGAGCAGGCGGCGGATGCGCGAGGTCTCGGTGCGCACGGCCTCGTCGCCGGCATGGGAGGTCGTGGCGCCGAAGCGGTCACGGGCCAGCGAGGAGTGCGCGTAGATCGCGTGCGGCATGATCGTCGCGCCGAGGATCGACGCGGCCAGCAGGACCGACCCGGTGTCTTCGAAACGGGGGACCATTCCGCCGAGCACGCCTGCCGGGTCCGGCGGGGCCACGAAGACGCCGGCGACGAATCCGATCGTGATGATCGCCATGAGGCCGATGATCACGAACTCGAACGGGCGGGCGCCGCGCCGGCTCTGCACTGTGAGCAGGATCATCGAGACGGCACCGGTGATCAGGCCGCCGAGCAGCAGCGGCACATCGAACAACAGGTTCAGTGCCACGGCGCCGCCGATGACCTCGGCCAGGTCGGTGGCCATCGCGACGAGCTCGGCCTGCAGCCAGTACGCGCGGCGTGCCCACCGGTGCTTGAGTCGCGCCCCCAGCACCTCGGGAAGACTCTGCCCGGTGACGACGCCCAGTTTCGCGGAGAGGTACTGGATCAGCCACGCCATCACGTTGCCGGCGAGCACGACCCACACCAGCAGGTAGCCGTACTGGGCCCCCGCGGTCATGTTGCTGGCGACGTTGCCGGGGTCGAGATAGGCGACACCCGCGACGAGCGCGGGGCCGAGTAGCCACAGGCTGCGGGGGGCCCGACCCGGGGGTGCGGACGGTGTCGTCATCGAGGCGGCAGAATTTTTAGGCACACCGAAACCGTAGCGTATTTTTCGGCGTACCTAAATATCTTTCGAGTCGCGCGAATTGCCGCATATGTGGCCGGGATGGGGCCAGTTGCGCGATTCGAACGGGGATGCGACGGCGATAGCCTGGCGGGATGGATGACGCCGCCCCGCACAGCACGAGTCCCGATGCCCCCGTGGGCGCGGTGAGCACGGGTTCGATCGCTCAACCCGGCTACGGCGTCGGGCCCTGGCCCGGGGGCGAGGAGGCCTGGCCCGAAGGTGCGGAGTACGACCAGGAGCTGCTGGCTTCCGGCGACACCCGCAATGTGATCGACCGCTACCGCTACTGGCGCATGGAGGCGATCGTCGCCGACCTCGACACCCAGCGGCATCCGTTCCACGTCGCGATCGAGAACTGGCAGCACGACATGAACATCGGGTCGATCGTGCGCAGCGCCAACGCGTTCCTCGCCGACACCGTGCACATCATCGGCCGCCGCCGCTGGAACAAGCGCGGGGCGATGGTCACCGACCGCTACCAGCACGTCGTGCATCACGAAGACGTCGAGACGTTCGCCGCATGGGCCGCGGCCGAAGGGGTTCCGATCATCGCGGTCGACAACGTCGACGGCGCAGTGCCCGTCGACAAGGCCGACCTGCCACAGCGTTGCGTGCTGCTGTTCGGCCAGGAGGGCCCGGGGCTCTCCGCGGAAGCGCTCGCCGCCGCTTCCGCCCACATCGAGATCACGCAGTACGGCTCGACGCGCTCGATCAACGCCAGTGCCGCGGCGGCCGTCATCATGTACGAGTGGTGCCGGAGATACGCGCGCTGACGCTCGCCATCTCGACAGTGCCCGGCGTCACCCGCGGTCGATGCCGAAGAGATGACGGTAGATCGCGTTGACGTCGCGATCGAGGTGGTCCATGCGCTCATGCACCGTCCGGATCTCCGTGCGCACGCCGGCGAACTCGCTGCCGGTCTCCGTGCGTACGCTCGCGAACTCGTTCCGGAACTCGGTCCGCACGCTCGCGAACTCGTTTCCCATCTCTGTCCGCACGCTCGCGAACTCGTTTCGCATCTCGGTCCGCACGCTCGCGAACTCGTTCCGCATCTCCGTGCGCACGCCGTCGAACCCGTTCTGCATCGTGCGCAGGAACATCGTCGAGATCAGTGTGATGGTGCCGAACATCCCCGCGGCGAAGACGCCGATCAGTGTCCAGACCTGTGGTTCGGTCATCCCCAGCATCCCTTCAGTGTCCCCCGATCATCGTCGAGGGCGCCAGGGGCAGGGGACGTAGTATTCCGCGGATTCCGGCGGTTGTGAAGAAGTCGCGATCGTCGATGTCCGTGCAGGAAGAGCCGGACGCGGCGGCGGCGTCAGGCCGTGGCCGAGAGCCAGCGACCCGACCGCACCCGCCACCCCAAGGTGCCGAGCCGTGCGAGCAGATAGACGCCGAAGAAGGCGACCGCGAGCCAGACGAGCCCGGCGGTGCCATCCACCCCGGTGGCGGCGACGATCCACAGCGCGGGGAGGAACGGCACCAGGTTCAAGCCACCGGCGATCGCCAGGTATCGGGCGTCGTTGGCACCCATCAGCACCCCGTCGAGCACGAAGACGACACCGGCGATCGGCTGGGCCACGGCGAGCACGAGCAGCGCCGGCTGCACGAGCGCTGCGATCTCCGCCGATCCGGTGAAGACGATGCCGAGCACGCCCGAGAGTGCGGCGATCAGCCCGCCGACGGCCACGCCGAACCAGGCGCCCCACGCGACGGTGCGGGCCAGCACACGGTGCACCTGCTGCTCGTCCCCGGCTCCGAGTTCCTTGCCGATGAGGGCCTGGGCCGCGATCGCGAGTGCATCGAGGGCGAAGGCGGCCGCGGAGAAGATCGTGAAGACGATCTGCCACCCGGCCAGCTCGTCGGTGCCGATGCCGGTGGCGACCCCGACGGTCGCGAGCAGTGCGACGCGCAGGCTCACGGTGCGCAGGAACAGCCAGCCGCCCGACGTCGCGGTGTTGCGCATACCGGCTCCCTGTGCGCGCAGCGAGGCGCTGTGCCGGGTGGCGAGGCGGCGCACCACCAGCACGTAGGCGGCGACCATTCCCCACTGTGCGGTCACGGTTCCCGCCGCAGAACCCGCGATGCCCCAGCCGAGTCCGTAGATGAACAACCAGTTGAGCAGGGCGTTGGCCCCGAACCCGAGCCCCGCGATCCACAGCGGCGTCATCGTGTCCTGCATCCCGCGCAGCAGACCGGTCGCGGCGAACACGATGAGCATCGCCGGCAGGCCCCACATCGAGATCACGAGGTAATCGTTCGCCTGCGCGGAGACGGCTTCGCTCGCCCCGAACAGCGAGACCAGCCACGGCGAGGACACGGCGCCGATCACCGCGAGCACGGCGCCGAGACCGAGCGCCAGCCACATGCCGTTGACGCCGACGGAGACGGCCTCGCCGGGCTGTCCCGCGCCGAAGCGGCGAGCGACCGCCGGGGTCGTCGAGTAGGCCAGGAAGACCATCAGTCCGACGATCGTCTGGAGCACCGCCCCCGCGATGCCGAGCCCGGCGAGCGGAGTGGTCCCGAGGTGCCCGACGAGCGCGGCATCCACGATCAGGAAGGCGGGCTCCGCGATCAGAGCTCCGAGCGCGGGGACGGCCAGCCGCAGGATCTCTCGATTGAGGGAGGCGCGCGCGGTCATCCTCCGAGCCTATGACCTGGCTCCGACCTCGCCGGTTGCGGGCCCGATCCGGGCGGTGGCGGTCGTCGTAGGGTGGAGGGGAGCTCGGATGCCACGGAGGTGCATCATGACGGATCCCAGAGAAGCGGCCGCACGATATCTCGCGAGCAGGCAGCACGGCGAGAGCGTGGACGGCGACGAGGAGTCGGGCACGTCGCCCGGGATCGCCGCGGCGGTCGATCGTGCCGCATTCATCGAGACGGCCATCCAGGTGGCGATCCGCCGGGGGGAGTTCGACGACCTGCCCGGTGCGGGCAAGCCTCTCGAAGGACTCGGCACCCATCACGACCCGGATTGGTGGATCCGTCGCAAGATCGAGACCGAGAACCTCACCGGTCTCGGTCCGCCGGCGATCCTGCTGCGCACCGAGGATCGGGAGCTGGACGATCAGCTCGACCTGCTGGGGCGCGAGTCCGATGTGCGCGACGTCCTCGAGGACTTCAATCGGCGAGTGCGGGAAGCGCGCCGCCAGCTGCAGGGCGGCCCGCCCGTGGTCACCTCGCCGCGTGACGTCGACGCCGAGGTGGCCGCCTGGGCCGAGCGTCGGGCGGCGCGCCCGAAGGCCGCGCCCGCCGAGCAGCCGCGACGCCGCCGCTTCTCCCTGCGACGCCGCGGCTGATACGGATGCGACCGGGCCCCACCGAGGTCGTCGTGTGTCCGCGCTCGACAGGGTGGGGGAGGCGGGTCATAGGCTGGAGCGCATGACTGACGTTCTTCCCGTGGGCCTCGCCCTTGATGAGTTCAGCTCCGACATCCGCCCGCAGGACGACCTCTATCGTCACGTGAACGGGGCGTGGCTCGCCCGCACCGAGATCCCGGGCGACAAGGCGCGCTGGGGCTCGTTCCACCTCCTCGCCGAGCAGGCGGAGAAAGACGTGCGCGCGATCATCGAGGAGTCGCAGGACGCCGAGGAGGGTACCCTCGCCCGTAAGATCGGCGATCTGTTCGCGAGCTTCATGGACACCGAGCGCATCGATGCCGCCGGAGTGACGCCGCTGGCCGAGACCCTCGCCGAGATCGACGCGATCGACGGCATCCCCTCGTTCCTGCGCACCGTCGGCACCTACGACCGCGACGGCCGTGCATCGGTCATCGGCCTGTACGTCGACGGCGACCCGGGCAACCCCGAGCGCTACCTTCCGGTGCTCGTGCAGGCGGGTCTGTCGCTGCCGGACGAGAGCTACTTCCGCCTCGACACGTTCGCCGCCACCCGGACCGCCTACCGTGCACACCTCGAGCGGCTGCTCGGCCTGGCCGGCGTCGCCGACGCCGCGACGACCGCCGACCGTGCGATCGCGCTCGAGACCGAGCTCGCCGGGCACCACTGGGACAACGTGCGCAGCCGTGACGCGGTGGCCACCTACAACCTCAAGACGTGGGACGAACTGCAGGCGCTCGCCGGGGTGGACCTGACCCCGTGGCGCGAGGCGGTCTCGCCGTCGAACCCGGCGGCCTTCGATGAGGTCGTGGTCTCGCAGCCCAGCTTCTTCGAGGGGCTCGGCTCGCTCCTGACGCCCGAGCGCCTCGACGACTGGAAGGCGTGGCTGCGTGCCAAGGTCGTGCACGCGGCGGCTCCGTACCTGACCGATGATCTCGTGCAGGAGAATTTCTCGTTCTACGGCACCGAGCTCACCGGCGTTCCCACCATGCGCGAGCGCTGGAAGCGCGGCGTCTCGCTCACCGAGGGCGCGCTCGGCGAGGCGATCGGCAAGGTCTACGTCGAGCGGCACTACCCGCCGACGGCGAAGGCCGCGATGGACGAGCTGGTCGCGCACCTCATCGAGGCGTATCGCCAGAGCATCACCGAGCTCGAGTGGATGACGGCCGAGACCCGCGAGCGCGCGCTCGCCAAGCTCGACTCGTTCACCCCGAAGATCGGACACCCCGAGGTGTGGCGCGACTACTCCAGCCTCGAGATCGACCGGGCCGACCTGTTCGGCAACGTGCGTCGCGCATCGATCTTCGAGCACGACCGCAACGTCGACAAGGTCGGCAAGCCCATCGACCGCACCGAGTGGCACATGCCGCCGCAGATGGTCAACGCGTACTACAACCCGTCGATGAATGAGATCGTGTTCCCCGCAGCGATCCTGCAATACCCGTTCTTCGACGCCGGTCGCGACGCCGCCGCGAACTACGGGGGCATCGGGGCGGTCATCGGTCACGAGATCGGCCACGGATTCGACGACCAGGGCAGCCGCTACGACGGCGACGGCCGGTTGCAGGACTGGTGGACGGATGCCGACCGCTCGGCTTTCGAGGAACGCACGAAGGCCCTGATCGCGCAGTACGACGCGCTCGTCCCCGAGGGGCTGGATGCCGAGCACCACGTGAACGGCGCGCTCACGATCGGCGAGAACATCGGCGACCTCGGCGGACTCGGCATCGCGTTGAAGGCCTACGAGCTGTCGTTGGACGGCGCGGAGGCCCCGGTCATCGACGGGTACACGGGCGTGCAGCGCCTGCTGCTGTCGTGGGCGCAGGTGTGGCAGCAGAAGAGCCGGGATGCCGAGACGCTGCGCCTGCTGACGATCGACCCGCACTCGCCGAACGAGTTCCGCTGCAACCAGATCGTGCGCAACATCGACGCCTTCTACGAGGCGTTCGGAGTGAGCGAGACCGACGCTCTCTGGCTGCCCGCGGCATCGCGAGTGACCATCTGGTGACCAATCGTCGCACTCTGTGAAGCATCCCCCGGCGGTGGGGTTACGATAGCCCTGCCGCTGGGGAGCGTCTCCCCTCGGTATCCCGCACATCCACCCCCCTAAGGATCAGCGTGGGCGCTCTCGAGCCTGGTGAAGGCTTCCGCAACTCCTCGGCCCCCGAGTCCCTCGACGGCGCCCCGGAGGCATCCGGCGCGGGTCGCCGCTCCCAGCGCACCAGCCGTCGACTCCCGCGACGAGCCGCCGCCGGACGCCGGTCGTTCACGGCCACCCTCCGCTCGCTGGAGGGGCTCGTCGATTCCGGTGCGCAGGTCTCGGTGCACGTCGTCGACCTCGACAACCACGTGCACGTGCTTGCCGGCGACGACCACGTCACGATGCCGATCGCGGGCCTCGGAGTGGTGCCGCTCCTGATCGAGGTCGCTGCGGGCTTCCAGAGCGGTGCTCTCGATCCGTTCGAGATCGTCGAGCGCGAGAGTGTCGAGGCCGTGGAGACCTCGGGACTGTGGCGTCATCTGCATGCGCCGGCGCTGCCCCTCGAAGACCTCGCCGTGATGGCGGCGACCGCGGGAGATCCCATCGCGGTGAACGCGCTGCTGCAGCGGGTCGGACACGATCGGGTGCGCGAGCGCATCGAATCGCTCGGGCTGCGTCGCACCGCGCTGCTCGACCGCTTCCGCGACCGCCGCGGGCCCGACGACGCCCCGCAGGTCGCCGTGGGATCCGCGCGGGAGCTCGCCGGGCTCTTCTCCGCTCTGGTGAACTCGCAGGTGGTCGACGCCGCCGTCAGCGCGCAGGTGTCGGAATGGCTGAGCCTCAACCAGGATCTGAGCCTGGTCGCAGCCTCCACGGGTCTCGACCCGTTCGCGCACGATCACGATGCGCACGGCCTCCTGTTCGTGAACAAGACCGGTCGCGATCGTGGAGTGCGCGCCGAGGCGGGTGTGCTCGCCGGTCCTCGCGCCGGGGTCGCCTACTCGCTCATCGTGTGCTTCGACGACCTCTCGATCACGCATCGCCTGCGTGCGCACGACGCCTTCCGCGTGCTCGGCGTCGAGCTCATGGAGTACACGCACTGACCCAGGGGCCCCCTCGCTAGCATCGAGGGATGCCGCGATCTGACTGGACCCCGCACCGCCGTGAGGACGGCGAGCTGCTCGGATGGATCCACCCCGATGGGGACGAGTGGGTGCCCGTCGACGTTCTCGGGCGACCCGTCTCCGCTCCCGCGGAGTGGCTCGATGCCGAGGCTGCTCTCGAACAGCACGGCATCGCCTGGCTCGCCGATCCGTGGATGCTGGACGGCGAGGACGAGCGCCCGCTGCGGGTGCGCATCCTCGAGGTGACGCCCGACGAGCACGAAGCCCCGGGACGGATCGTGGTGAAGATCGACGACTTCGGCGATATGACCCGTCCAGCGACCACGCAGTTCATCCTGTCGTGGCCGATCCCGGACCGGCTGCGCCCACCGCGCGAGGACGACCCGGATCCGCGCACGATCGCGCGCTGAGGTGGATCGCTGACGGGCTCAGTCGGGCAGTGACGGATGCTGCTCCGCTGCGCGCTGCCTCGGGATGAAGAGCGACAGCACCACGGCGATCGCCCCCGCGGCGATCGCGAGCCAGAAGCACACCTCGAACGCGGCCCTGGTGGGAACGGCGACGCCGTCGATGTCCATGCTCATCGCGGCCAGGACGCCACCCATCACGGCTGAGGCTCCCGACGTTCCGATCGACCGGAACAGCGCGTTCAGCCCGTTCGACGCTCCGGTCTCGTTGGCGGGGACGGAACGCATGATGATCATCGGCATCGCGGCGAACGTGAAGCCGATCCCGACGCCGATCAGCAGGTTCGCGATGAGGACGTGCCACACCTCGCTCGACCACAGCAGCACGAACACGTAGGCGAGCACGATCGCGGTGGCGCCGACCGTGAACAGCGGGCGCGGACCGACCGTGCGCTCGAGCCAGCCCGAGAGCGGCGAGATCACCATCATCACCAGGCCTGCCGGCATGATCACGAGTGATGCGGCGACCATGTCGAGGCCGAAGCCGCCACCGGTGGCCGGCGCTTCGAGCATCTGCGGGAACGTCACGTTCGAGGCGAAGAGCGCGAAACCCATGCCGATCGCGGCGATGTTGGTGAACAGCACCGCCGGCCGCGCGGCGACGCGGAGATCGAGCAGAGGGTCCGTGGTGCGCAGCTGGTACCAGCCCCACACCAGGAGCACCGCGAGTCCGCCGATGATGCACGTGAGCGTCAGTGGTGAGGTCCAGCCCCACTGCGCGCCCCGCGAGACGAAGAGAAGGATGCCGGTGAGGCCGATCGCGAGGCCGATGGCGCCGATCACGTCGAGTCGGCCGGGGGAGCGCAGCACGTCCTCGGGGATCACCGCGATCACCAGCGCGAGGCCGACGGCACCGAGGGCGGCCGCGAGCCAGAAGAGCATGTGCCAGTCGGCGTTCTGGGCGAGGAGGGCGGCCACGGGCATGCCGATCGCCCCACCGACGCCCATCGTCGCGCTCATGAGGGCCACGGCGGTGCCGAGGCGCTCGGGTGGCAGCACGTCGCGCATGATCGCGATGCCGAGCGGCACGACGCCCGTGACTGCGCCTTGCAGAGCCCGGCCGATGATCACGCCGACGATCGAACCGGAGACCGCGGCGATCACGGAACCGAGGATCAGGATCGCGAGGAGCGCGATCACGACCCGGCGCTTGCCGTACATGTCTCCGAGGCGGCCCGAGATGGGGGTGGCGACCGCGGCGACGAGCAGGGTGATCGTGACGACCCAGGTCGTGTCCTCGCGCGAGGCGTTCAGCAGTTGCGGCAGCTCGGCCTGCAGCGGCACGACCAGCGTGAACATGAACGACGAGCAGAGACCCGCGAAGGCGAGCACGGCGACGATCGCCCACTTGGGAGGGGTGCGGGAGAGCCGCTTCCTGGCCCTGTCGTCACTCGCACCCACCGGCTCAGGCTATCGGCGATCGAGCGGTGCGGGGTCGATCAGCGGATGCGATCCGCGCCTCCGATTCCTCGAACGGGCCGAGGAGGGGCAGACTGGGTGCGTGCGAACCATCCGTGATCTCGACACCGTTGAACTCATCCTCGACGCGCAGGGCCTGCTCGACTCCATCCGGGGTCCGCAGCGCGTGGTGGATGCCGGAACCCTGCGTGCCCTGCAGCAGTCGGGCAACTACGTCGTCGGCTTCTTCGACGGTGAGGGCGACGACGAGCGCATGGTGGGCGCCTCCATCGCCTTCTTCGGCGAGCCCGCGCGCCGTGCGATGCACTCGCACATCACCGCCCTGCTCCCCGAATACCGCGGTCGCGGTTGGGGTCGCGAGCTCAAGGAGCACCAGCGCCAGTGGGCGTTCTCCCGCGACGTCGGCCGCATCACGTGGGTGTTCGATCCGCTCGTGGCACGCAACGCGCACTTCTTCTTCACCGTGCTCGGCGCACGCGCGACCGGCTACTCGGTCAACCGCTACGGCATCTTCGGCGGCGGCGACGCGGGCGATGAGAGCGACCGCCTCGATGTCGAGTGGGCGCTCGCCGACATCGCCAAGCCTCCGGCCGACGACACGGTCGTGGAGACCCTCGAGATCCCGGCCGACATCGAGGCGCTGCGCGTCTCCGATCCTGCGGCCGCTCACGAGTGGCGCCTGCGCCTGCGTGCGCAGATGGAGGGTCTGCTCGGCAGCGGCCTCCGGATCGCCGGGTACGACACCGCGCGCGGCTACCTCTTCACGGCCTGAGAGGATCCGCTTCACCGCGTGATCTGCGGACGCGGAGCGCTCAGCGCACCCCGCGCATGAGCTTCAGCACGGGCTTCACGCTGAGCAGCAGCCCGATGCCGACCACGATGGCGATGCCGCCGAGGATCGAGAAGAAGGGCACCTCGTTCTCCGGGTCGTAGAACTGCACGAGCCAGCCGGAGATCGCCGTGCCCAGCGCGATCGACAGGAAGAACAGCGCGACCATCTGCGTGCGGAACACGGTCGGCGCGAGCTTGGTCGCCGCCGACAGGCCGACCGGCGAGATGAGCAGCTCGGCCACGGTGAACACGAAGAGGATCCCGACGATCGCGAGCAGCGGCGTGGAGTTCGCTCCTCCGCCGGCGAACGGCAGGAAGAGCAGGAACGCCGATCCCATGATGATCGCGGCCAGCGCGAACTTGACCGGGGTCGAGGGCTGTCGCTTCCCGAGCTTGGTCCAGATCGCCGCGAAGACGCCGGACAGGATGATGATGAACACCGGATTGATGGACTGCACCCACGACACGGGCATCTCCCATCCGAAGAGATTCCGGTCCAGGCGCTGGTCGGAGTAGATCGTCAGCACGGTGAACTGCTGCTGGTACAGCGACCAGAATGCGACGCTCGTGATGAACAGCGGCAGGAACGCCCACACCCGGGAGCGTTCGGTGGCGTCGATGCGACGGCTGCCGAGGATCACCGAGAAGTAGGCGACGGCGGCGACGATCGTGACGCCGATCACGAGGGTGGCGAGGTTGTCGGGCCGGATCACGCCGGTCAGCACCAGGACGGCGACGAGTACGACCGCGCCACCGGCGATGAGCCCGACCAGGAGGTAGCGGGACTTCGGGAGCGGGTTCGGCACCTCCCGCGCCGAGGCGGGCAGCGACTTGCGGCCGAACGCGTACTGGATGAGTCCCAGCGTCATCCCGATGGCCGCGAGTCCGAAGCCGTAGTGGAAGCCGAGCGAGGACTGCAGGATGCCGGTGAGGATCGGACCCAGGAAGGCGCCGAGGTTGATGCCGAGGTAGAACAGCGAGAACCCGGCGTCCCGTCGCGGGTCGTCGGCGCTGTAGAGACTGCCCACGACCGACGTCGCATTGGCCTTGAGTCCACCGGAGCCGAGTGCGACGAGCACCAGGCCGACGCCGACACCCACCGCTCCGGGGAGCAGGGCGAGGGCGAGGTGTCCCGCCACGATCACCATCGCGCTGACGAACAGCACCCGCTCCGCGCCGAACAGGCGATCCGCGAGCCACGCGCCCAGGATCGTCGAGAGGTAGACCGATCCTCCGTACGCGCCCACGATGCCGCCCGCGATCGCCTTGGGGATGCCGAGGCCGCCTTCGGTCAGCGAGAAGTACAGGTAGATGAGCAGGATGCCCTGCATGCCGTAGAAGCTGAAGCGCTCCCACATCTCCACGCCGAAGATGTGCACCAGGGCCCACGGTTGCCCGAAGAACCGGGTGTCGTCGTCGCGGGTCCGCGGTGTTCGCGCTGCAGTGCTCATCCCCAGGACGCTACTCCGGCGCAGCCGCCGGGGCCAGGGAGCGCGCGGGAACCACGGATAGAATGAGGTGCCCGTGTTCACGGGTTTCCTCCCGCATCCGACCATTGGAGCCACCATGGCCGAACAGTCCCGCCTCGACAAGGTCATCGCCCTCGCCCGCCACCGCGGGTTCGTGTTCCAAGCGGGTGAGATCTACGGCGGTTCCCGGTCGGCCTGGGACTACGGCCCCCTCGGTACGGAGCTCAAGGAGAACATCCGCCGGCAGTGGTGGCAGACGTTCGTGCGCGGTCGTGGCGACATGGTCGGCCTCGACTCCAGCATCATCCTGCCCAAGCGCGTGTGGGAGGCGTCGGGTCACGTCGCGACCTTCACCGACCCGCTGGTCGAGTGCCTGCAGTGCCACAAGCGCTTCCGCGCCGATAACCTCATCGAGGACTTCGAGGCGCGCAAGGGTCGGAAGGCCGAGAACGGTCTCGCCGACATCCCCTGCCCGAACTGCGGCACCAAGGGGCAGTACACCGAGCCCAAGGCATTCTCCGGTCTGGTCAAGACCTACCTCGGCGTCGTCGACGACGAGTCGGGTCTCTACTACCTGCGCCCCGAGACTGCGCAGGGCATCTTCGTGAACTTCTCGAACGTGCTCACCGCGAGCCGCAAGAAGCCGCCGTTCGGCATCGGCCAGGTCGGCAAGGCGTTCCGCAACGAGATCACGCCCGGAAACTTCATCTTCCGCACTCGCGAGTTCGAGCAGATGGAGATCGAGTTCTTCACGCCGCCGGCTGAAGCGCAGGAGTGGTTCGAGCACTGGGTCGAGGCCTGCTGGAACTGGTTCATCGATCTCGGCATCGACCCCGAGAACATGCGTCAGTTCGACGTGCCGGAGGACGATCGCGCGCACTACTCCGCCGGCACGATCGACGTCGAGTACAAGTTCGGCTTCGCGGGCAAGGAGTGGGGCGAGCTCATGGGCGTCGCGAACCGCACCGACTACGACCTCTCCAGCCACAGCGAGGCGTCCGGCCAGAGCCTGACGTACTTCGACCAGGCAACGGGCGAGCGTTACACCCCCTACGTGATCGAGCCGTCCTTCGGCCTCACGCGCGCGATGATGGCGTTCCTCGTCGACGCCTACCGTGAGGAGCAGGTGCCCAACGCCAAGGGCGGCACCGATGTGCGCACCGTGCTCAAGCTCGACCCGCGCCTGGCTCCGGTCAAGGCCGCCGTGCTGCCGCTGAGCCGCAACGAGAACCTGTCGCCGCTCGCGCGCGAGGTCGCCGACACGCTCCGCAGCTCGTGGGCTGTCGACTTCGACGACGCCGGTGCGATCGGTCGCCGCTACCGTCGTCAGGATGAGATCGGCACCCCGTTCTGCGTCACGGTCGACTTCGACTCCCTCGACGACCGTGCCGTCACCGTGCGCGACCGCGACACCATGGCGCAGGAACGCGTCTCGATCGACGAGCTGCACGCGTACCTGGCCGAGCGCCTGCGCGGCGCCTGAGCACCCGGCATCCGGACCCCGTCGGCCTCATGCAGGCCGGCGGGGTCTTTCATGTGCTCCCGGCCACCGCGCGTGCGTAGCGCTCGGAGAGCAGCTGCAGGCGGGGGATCAGCTCGGGCGGGCTCTCGACCGTGAAGTCCATCATCAGCATGCCGATGTAGGCGGCGACGGTGTCGAGGCTGTCGGCGCCGGTGACGAGGATGCAGTGCTCATCGTCGACCGGCTCGACCACCCCGACTGCGGCGTGGATCCGATCGAGCACCGCCGCGGCCGGCGCATCGATGCGCAGCCGGGCGTGCACGATCCACCCGCTCACGGCGATGGTCCGCATCGCGAACGCCGTGTAGTCGCCGCCGGGCAGCGGCTGGGGATCGAAGCGGCGATGGGTCGGCATCCGCAGCTCCATCCAGTCGACACGGTACGTGCCCCACTCGTCGGTCGCGGGGTTGCGGGCGACCAGATACCAGCGGCGCACCCAGGTGAGCAGCCGATACGGCTCGACCAGCACGGGCGCGCCCTCGTAGTCGAAGCGCAGCCATTCCTCGTTGCGGATCGCGCTCGCGATGGCCTGCAGCGACGCGGCGTCGACCTCGGGGTCCGGTGCGTCGGTGTCGTTGTTCTCCGGGGCGCGGTCGACGCTCGAGCGCAGCGCATCCACCGTCGGGCGCAGGTGCGAGGGCAGCACCTGTTCGAGTTTGGCGAGTGCCCTGGCCCCCGACTCCGCCACCCCGGCGATGCCCGCTGCGGCGCGGAGTCCGACCGTGACCGCCACGGCCTCCTCGTCGTCGAGGAGCAGCGGGGGAAGCTTGCCGCCCGCGCCGAGACGGTATCCTCCGATGGATCCGCGCGCGGCGTCGACCGGGTATCCGAGGTCGCGCAGCCGCTCGATGTCGTGCCGCACGGTGCGGGAGGAGACACCGAGCCGGGCGGCGAGCTCGGTTCCGGAGCGCTCGGGTCCGGTCTGCAGCAGGGCCAGCAGGGCCAGCAGCCGCGCGGTGGGATCAGCCATGACAGCTCCTCGAAAGTTCTTCATCCATTAGGAACGGATCCAACCTAATGCCCTCGTACCTTCGAGATATGGAAAACACGACGCTCACGTTCCGCCCCTTCACCGTCTCGGTCCCCGCCGCCGAGGTCGCCGATCTCCAGGATCGCCTCGCCCGCACCCGTCTTCCGCAGCCGTCGCCGACGGATGACTGGGATGCCGGCACCCCCAACTCCTACCTGCGCGAGGCCATCGCCGCCTGGCGCGACTTCGACTGGGCTGCTGCTCAGGAGCAGATCAACGCCGTTCCGCACTTCGCCACCGAGATCGACGGCCAGACGATCCACTTCATCCACGTGCGGTCGGCTCACGAGAGCGCGACGCCGCTGCTGCTCGCGCACACCTACCCCGGTTCGGCGGTCGACTATCTCGACGTGATCGACCGTCTCGTCGACCCGGTGGCGCACGGCGGCCGCGCGGAAGACGCGTTCGACGTCGTCATCCCGGATGCGCCGGGGTACGGCTTCTCGCAGCCGCTCGCCTCTGCGGGGTGGACGACCGCCCGGGTCGCCCAGGCTTACGACCGGCTGATGCGCGGGCTCGGCTACGACAGCTACGGCATCCACGGCTCGGACAACGGCGCCATGGTGGCGCGCGAGCTGGGACTGCTGAACCCGGGGGGTTTCCTCGGACTGCATGTGCTGCAGCTGTTCTCGTTCCCCTCGGGTGACCCGGCGGAGTTCGAGAAGCTCGAACCCGCGGACTACGCCGGCCTCGAGCACATGCAGTGGTTCCAGTCGGTCGGCGGGTACAACGCCATGAACTCCTCGCGCCCGCAGACCGTGTCGGTGGGGATCAGCGACTCCCCGGTCGGGCTGCTCGCGTACAGCGAGCTGTTCAACTCGTTCGGCAACGGCACCTCCCTCGTGCCGCTGGCGAAGATCCTGCTCGAGGTCAGCGTGAACTGGTTCGCGAACGCGGCATCCGGCATGTCCCGCAGCTACCTGGAGAACGCCAGGGCCGACGCCGCGGCCGAAGGCGCCGAGCCGCGCATCAACGCCGCGCGCACCGGAGTCGCGGTCTTCGCCGACGACTTCCAGACGATCCGGGTCTTCGCCGAACGCGACAACTCCAACATCGTGCACTGGAGCCGCTTCGACGAGGGCGGGCACTTCGCCGCTCTGGAGCGCCCCGACCTGCTCGCCGGCGACATCCGCACCTTCTTCGCCGCGCAGGCCTGACTCCTGTCGCGTCGGGCCAGACCCACGCTCCTCGCCGAGACCCATCCGCGCAGACGCTGCTGCGGATGGGTCTCGGCGCGCAGCATGGGTCTCGAACCTCGAACCCTGCGAGCATGCTCGCGACGCGACTCAGCCCGTGACGGTGAGCTGCACCTCGGGGGTGCCGCCGGCCTCGACCCAGGCGAGTGAGCGCTCCAGGATGCCACGCAGCACGTCGAGGTCGATCTGCTCCAGGTCCTTGATATAGAGGCAGCCAATGCCGGTGGTGTGCGGGCCGAGCTTCGCGAGGGCCTCGCTGTGCGCGGCGACGCCGTCGAACAGGTAGATCGTGGTGGCGGCCTTGCGCGGGGCGAAGCCGAGCAGTCCGCTGTCGCCCTCGGTGCCGGTGGGGTAGCGGTAGTGGCAGGATCCGAACCCGATGATCGTGCCCCACGACTGCGGTTCGCGTCCGGTGATCTCCTGCATGAGCGCGGTCAGGGTCTCGGCGTCCCGGCGGCGGACCGCGGGGGAGGAGCGGGCGATGAGCCCTGCGACGTCGTCCCCCGTGGGTTTCACTTCGAGGCCTTCGCCGCGGCCTTCATGGCCTTCTTGTGCTCGCGCACCTTCGCGAGCGAGTCCGGCGAGACGATGTCGGCGACGCTGCGGTACGACCCGTCCTCACCATAGGGAGCGGAGGCCTCGCGCCACCCCTCGCCCGTGAACCCGTACTGCTTGCCGAGGAGGGCGAGGAAGATCTTGGCCTTCTGCTCGCCGAAGCCGGGAAGGGCTTTCAGGCGCTTCAGCACCTCGGGCCCCGACGGGTCCCCCTCGGTCCACAGGGCCGCGGCATCACCGTCCCAGTCGTCGACGAGGGTCTGGCACAGCGTCTGCACGCGCGTCGCCATGGACCCGGGGAAACGGTGCACGGCGGGCGTCTGCTTGAACGCCTCGAGGAACTCGTCCGGTGCCATGTGAGCGATCGTCGCGGCGTCGGCGGCTCCGGTGCGCTGCTCGATCTTGAGCGGACCGGCGAACGCGGTCTCCATCGGAACCTGCTGGTCGAGCAGCATCCCCACGAGAAGGGCGAGCGGATTGTCGGTCAGCAGCTCATCGGCGGCGGTGTCTCCGGTGATGTGAAGGGCCATGAGTCCATCCTCTCTTACGACAAGTCGGCGGATTCGCAGATGCAGAGCTGGGTTGAGGAGTCCGCCCCGAAGGGGCTGCCGTCCCAATCGCCCAGGCGCTCGACCAGACGGAGTCCAGCGTGCGCAAGGAGCACCGGCAGTTCCTGGGGGAAGATGCTTCGCACCTCGATTGACACCGTCTGGAAGTCGGGTTCGGAGTCCGTCGAGAAGTGCCAAGTTCCGCGTGTCACCTGCGCGGCAGCATCGTAGGTGTCGGCGACGTCGACGTGGACATCGCCGCGGCCTGGATCGGTGAATGATGTGCGCGGGCGCCGGACCCCGTCGGCGTCGGCCAGGAGCCGCACATCGGGATTGAAAATGTCGAACGCGAACCGTCCGCCGGGCGCGAGGTGCCGCCTGACTGCGCGGAAGCATTGCACGATGTCGTCAGCCTCGTGCAGGTGCAGCAGTGCGTTGCCCGCGATGAAGATGAGGTCGAACTCGTCGTCCAGATCGAAGTCGCGCATGTCGCCTTGCTGCCACTCGACAGACACGCCGCGCTCGTCAGCCTTCTGCCGCGCCGCAGTCAGCATGTCCTGCGACAGGTCGAGGCCGACGCTCGGGTGTCCATCGGCCGCGATAGGGATCAGCTTGTGACCTGTTCCGCATCCGAGTTCGAGCACATGCCCGCCCCTGCCGTCGGCCTCGGCGCGGTAGAAATCCACGGCTGCCTTGCTCGCCGGAAACAGCAGATCGTACAGCCTCGCGTCCGAGTACAGATCCTGTGTCATTCGCGCCTCCTCGTGCCCCACACTCTCATGGCGCGGGTCTCCAGTGTCGCCCCCGCGGCGAAGCGTGGCACCTGCAGCGTGCGCACGTCAGGCGGTGGCGGCGTCCTCCGACGACTCAGCCTCGGGTGCGATGCCGTACAGCGCGGCCAGTGCTGCGGTGAACTCGTCGGCACGACCCGCGGCGGCGAGCTCGTGAGCGCGCACGGTCGGAGTGTGCAGCAGCACGCCGGAGAGGTGACGCAGGGCCTGTTCGACCTTGCCGTCCTCGTCGCCGCGCGCCCGGGCACGATCGATCTCGCGTTCGAGCAGCTCGAAGATGTGCGAGCGGAAGGCCACGACCGACGGGGTCACGCTCTGACGCGCGCCCACGACATGGAAGGTCTCTGCGGCTTCGCGGACGACGCTGCGAGCGGCATCCGTCGCCTGCAGCTCTTCGAGAGGTGCGTGCAGGCGGATGGTCTCGAGGTCGAGCAGTGCGACCCCTTCGAGGGCAGCGATGGCCGGGTCGACGTTGCGCGGCATGCCGAGGTCGACCACGAGCTGGCTGTGCGCGCCGACGGGGCAGCCCGCGGCGCCGAGGCCGGTCGGCAGCTGCAGATGCTCGGGGCCGAGCACGGGCTCCGTGGCCGTGGTACAGGTGATGAGCAGGCTCGAGTGTGCGGCGGTACGGGCGTACTCGTCGGCGGTGATCGGACGGATGCCGTGCTTCGCGGCGAAGACCTCGGCGCGGCCGGAGGGCGAGTACACCGAGATGTTCACGGCGCCGCGCTCGCGGAGCGTGGCGAGAGTGACCGCGGCGTAGGCGCCGGTGCCGACCAGAAGCACGCGCTCGGCGGACCAGTCCGCGATGCGGCTGTCGGCGAGTTCGAGCGCGAGGCGCACGAGCGAGCGGCCGGCACGACCGAGGGCGGTGACGTTCTTGACCTTGCGCTGTGCCTGGCTGGCGCGCTGGAACAGGCGCTCGAGCTCGGGCGAGGTGGTGCCGTCCTTGCGGGCCGACTTGAGGGCGCGGCGCACCTGGCCGGCGATCTCGCCCTCGCCGGAGACGACGGATTCGAGGCCGGAGGCGACGGAGAAGAGGTGCTCGGCAACGCGTCGACCCGAGTGCACGGTGTAGGCGCCGTCGAGGTCGGCGGCGGAGATGCCGGTCGCGGACTCGACCGCCTCGATCACGGCCTCGACGCCGATGGCGCCGGCGGCGGTGACCGGTTCGTCCATTTCCACGTACGCCTCGAACCGGTTGCACGTCGCCAGGACGACCGCACCCTGCACGCACGGCGTCATGCCCACGATGGTGGGAGCGACGTCGTCGGGGGTGCGGCTCAGGCGTTCGAGCAATTCGAAGGAGGCGGTCTTGTGACTCGCCGTCACACACAGCAGCACAGATCGATTGTACCGGAGCGTCTGCGGGCGAGGGTCTGACCCTTCGAACTCGGCGGCTCCATAAGGCGCGGATGGGAGGATGGACGCATGGCCCTCTCCGACGCCCCGCTCCTGCGCGCCCTCGCCGGCGACCGTCCTGCCCACCCTCCGGTGTGGTTCATGCGACAGGCCGGCCGGTCGTTGCCCGAGTACCGCGAGCTGCGCGTCGGAACCAGGATGCTCGATGCCTGCCTCACCCCTGACCTCGCCGCCGAGATCACTCTGCAGCCGGTGCGTCGCCACGGGGTCGATGCGGCCGTGTTCTTCAGCGACATCGTGATCCCGCTGCGCCTCGCCGGCGTCGATGTCGAGATCGAGCCCGGTCGCGGCCCGGTGTTCGCGAACCCGGTGCGTACGGCAGCCGACGTCGAGCGCATCACCGCGATCGACCCGGACGACCTGGACGGCACGGCCATCGCCGAAGCGGTCCGTCTCGTCACGGCGGAACTGGGCGACACCCCGCTGATCGGGTTCGCGGGCGCGCCCTTCACGCTCGCGGCCTATCTCGTCGAGGGCGGTCCCTCCAAGGAGCACCTGCGGGCCAGGGCCATGATGCACTCCGACCCGGACTCGTGGAACCGTCTGGCTGGCTGGCTCGCCAAGGTCTCGCGCCGCTTCCTCGAGACGCAGCGCGACGCCGGAGCCTCGGTCGTCCAGCTCTTCGACAGCTGGGCAGGATCCCTCAGCACCGCCGACTACCGCGCCTTCGTCGCCCCGCATTCGCACGCGGCGCTTGCAGGCATCGGTCTGCCGACGATCCACTTCGGCGTCGGCACCGGCCCGTTCCTCGCCGATATGCGCCTCGACGGTGCGGCCGACGGGGTGGGAGTCGACTGGCGCCAGCCGCTCGACGAAGCGGCCGCGATCCTCGGACCGGATGTCACGGTGCAGGGCAACATCGACCCGGCGCTCCTCGCAGCCCCGTGGCCGGTGCTCGAGGCCCACGTGCGCGACGTCGTCGAGCGCGGCCGTGCGGCGCGAGCCCACATCCTCAACCTCGGCCACGGCGTTCCTCCGGAGACCGATCCCGACCAGCTCACCCGCATCGTCGAGCTGGCGCACACGATCTGACCTCAGGCCCTCCGTGCCGGCTGCAGGCGGTGCGTGATCCGCAGGTCGTCGAGGGTGAAGCGTCCCTGCGGAAGTGCTTCGCGGATGCGCGCATCGTCGAACGGGCGTGACGGCCGGATCCCGAGGGGTGCTCCCGGAGCGAATGGCGCGGGTTCGCTCACGCCTTCGGCGAGCATCCGCGCCTGGGCCTTCGCGACGAGCGGCACGACCATGGTCCACTCCGTCACCTGCGCCAGCGCGCGCACCATCCATGTCGGCACGGGGACGAAGGCGGGTCGGCGTCCGGCGACGCGGGCGATGCGGCGGATGGCCTCGCCGAGCGTGATCTCGTCGGCCCCCATGACGGCGATCGTCGGTTCCTCGATGCGGCCCTCGAGAGCGGCGACGAGTACATCGACCGCATCCTCGACCGGTACCGGCCGTGCCGTGCGCTCGCGATATCCGACGGTCCAGAAGAACGGCAGGGTCCGCACCGCCTTGGTCACGTGGTCGATCATGTGGTCGCCCGGGCCGTAGATCATGCCGGACTTGAGGATCGTGTGCGGGATGCCGGAGGCGCGCACGATCTCTTCCGCCTCCCACTTCGACTCGTGATAGCCGGACCCGCAGTCGGGGCGTGCCCGGAGGAAGCTGACGAGGACGATGCGCTGCACCCCCGCGCGGCGAGCGGCCTCCACGACGGCTCTCGTGCCGTCGACGTGCACGCGACGGAAGGTCTGCTCTCCGATCTCGCGGTTGATCCCGGCGCAGTGCGCGACGGCGTCGCACCCCTCGAACGCGGAGGCCAGCGCGTCGACGTCGGTGATGTCGACGCCGTTTCGACGGGAGACGACGACCGCATCGTCGAGACGTTCGGCGAGGTTCCTGCCGACGAAACCGGTACCGCCCGTGACGGCAACTCGCATGATGCCTCTCCTTCGCTCATTAGCTACGCGGCTAAACACTATCTAGCAAAGGTGCTATATTGCAACCATGGCAGACAGCGCGACCGACATCTTCGCAGCGCTGGCGCACCCTACCCGGCGCCAGATCCTGCAGGACCTGAAGGACGGTGAGCTCGCGGCCGGCGAGATCGCGTCGCGCTTCTCCGCGAGCGGCCCGACCATCTCCCGTCATCTGAGCGTTCTCCGCCAGGCCGGACTCATCAGCGAGCGCCGCGACGCCAATCGCATCCTCTACTCCCTCGTCGGCGAGCGCCTGGCTCTCTTGGTCGGCGACTTCCTCTCCACGGTGTGCCCTGAGCAGATCGTGCTGCGCGAGGTGCGCAAGCGCGGGCGCGGTGCGTCGGAGCCCGTCGAGGCGTGAACCGTCCGTCGCCGGGGCCCGACCGGCCCGGTGCGAGAATTGACGCATGAGCCCTGAGCCCTCCGCTGCCGAGCCGTCCGACCTCGCCGCCCGTGCGGCGGACAAGCATGTCATCGTGGTCGGAGGCGGCATCGGGGGCCTCGTCGCTGCGCGGGAGTGCGCCAAGGTCGGGATGCGCGTCACCGTGCTCGAAGCTGCCGACGATCTGGGTGGCGCGATCCGTCGAGTCGATCTGGATGGCGTGATCGTCGATGCCGGCGCCGAGAGCTACGCGACCAGGGGTGGCCTCGTGCGAGCGCTCGTCGAGGAGCTGGGACTGGCCGACCGCATCGTGGTCCCGCAGGCCGGCGGCGCATGGCTCGCCGGCATTCCCGGAGTGGGCGCGGCACCTCTCCCGGCTGGCGGCATCCTCGGCATCCCCGCCAACCCTTTCCAGCCCGACGTCCGCCGCATCATCGGGTGGTCCGGCGTCTGGCGCGCCTATCTGGATCGCGTGCGGCCGCCACTCACGATCGGCCACCAGCTCAGCCTCGGCAAGCTCGTCGCCTCGCGCATGGGGGCGAAGGTGCGGGATCGCCTCGTCGCTCCCGTGACGACCGGTGTCTACTCCGCCTCTCCCGACGACGTCGACATCGATGTCGCGGCGCCCGGACTCAATGCCGCCCTGACCCGGGTCGGCTCCCTCTCGGGGGCTGTGCAGACGCTCCGTGACGAGGCTGCGGCGAAAGCCTCTCACGCCGCGTCGGGGGCGAAGTCGCCAGCAGCGAAGACCCCCTCTACGACACCGGGAGCCGCCGTGGAGGGACTCTCCGGAGGTATGAGCACCCTCGTCGACGCGCTCGCCGCCGACCTGGTGCGGCTCGACGCCGACGTGCGCACGGGCGTGCGCGTGCGCCGTGTGCGCAAGGTGGGGGCGGCCTGGACTGTCGACGTCGAGGTCGCGCCTACCCGTGAGGTTCCCTCGAGCGTCGACGACGCAGACCCGCTCGTGGTCGAGCTGCAGGCGGCCGTCGAGGATTCCGCGCCGCCCGTGATCGAGGAGCTCGCCGCCGACGCCGTCATCATCGCGACCCCCGAATCCGCAGCGCGGGAACTCCTCGCCTCGGTGGTGCCCGACCTTCTGAAGACAGAGGCCGCAGCCTCTCCCGAGATCGAGATCGTCACCCTCCTGCTCGACGCGCCGGAACTCGCCACCCCGCCCCGCGGTACCGGCGTGCTCACCGTCCCGGGAAGCCACACCGCCAAGGCGCTCACCCACTCGACGGCGAAGTGGGGCTGGGTCCGCGAGGCCGCAGGTACTCGGCAGATCGTCCGGGTGTCGTTCGGCGCGCAGGGCGAGCCGGCGGCCACCGCGGGCCTGAGCGACGACGCGGCCGCAGACCTGGCGCGGCGAGAAGCGGCCGCCCTGCTCGGCGTCGCCATCGGCCCTGCGGCCGTCGTCGCCTCGCATCGTGGGCGCTTCGTGCAGTCGCAGCCGGCGTCGATCATCGGGTCCGGAGAGAGGCGCACAGCGGCGCGCGCAGCTGTCCAGGCGGTGCCCGGTGTGGCCGCGGTGGGGGCCTGGCTGGCGGGAACGGGGCTCGCTCAGGTGGTCCCGGATGCGCGGGACGAGGCCGACCGTCTGCGACGCGCCCTGTTGTGGGACTGATCGTCGGAGTGGGAGTGCCCTCCGTGTCAACCCTCTGACCCATAGATGCCGAAATCGGCATACGGGGTTACGCTGGGTACCTGGCCGCGGGGTGCGAAAGCCTGCGGCCGGTCCCAACCGGGCGAATCTGGCCGGACTACCGGAACAAGGTGAGGAGACCCCATGAAGGGGAAGATCGGACTCGTCGTCGGGCTCGGCGTGGGCTACGTCCTCGGCACCCGTGCCGGACGTGAGCGCTACGAGCAGATCAAGACGCAGTGGCTCAAGGTGTGGAACCTCGATCCCGTGCAGGAGCAGGTCACCAAGGTCAAGGGCTTCGTCGGCGACAAGGCCGCGGCCGTCCCCGGCGCTCTCTGGACCGGGGTCGTGAAGGTCGCGAAGTCGGTCAGCGGCAACGGCACGCCCGGTCAGCGGCTCGACTCCGCCATCGCCACCGGACGCGAGGCGGCGGAAGACCTCGCCGAGGCGACGGAAGAGGCGGTCGAAGCCGCGAGGGCCACCGCGTCGTCGAATGCCTCGTCGAGCAAGACGTCGACCAAGACCGCAGCCAAGCCCGCCGCGAAGAAGCCCGCGGCCAAGAAGCCGGCTGCGAAGTCCGCCCCCAAGAAGTCCGGCGCCTGACATGCCCCGCGGATACCGCGATCGCGCCGACGACAGCCTGCTGACTCTCCTCGGAGACCTGCCGGAACTCGTCACGAATCTGGTCAAGGCCGAGATCGACGCCGCGAAGGCGTGGATCTCGCGCACCTCGAAGGACGCCGGCATCGGTTCCGTGTGGTTCCTCGTCGCGCTGTTCTTCCTGTTCTGGGCCGTGCCGGTGATCCTCGTGTTCGCGATCGCCGGGCTGTCCTCCTGGTGGCCCGTGTGGCTCTCCGCGATCGCGGTGTTCGGCATCCTGATCCTCGCCGTGCTGCTGTTCGCGCTACTCGGGATCCTCAAGTTCCGCAAGGTGCTCGCGCGCCAGAACCCGGCGCAGGCCGTCGCCGAGGACATCCGACTCGTGAAGGAGGCCGGCGATGACGAATTCTGAGTCGCTGCCGCGCACCGCCGTTCCCGGCGGGATCGTCGACCCCGTCGCCTCGGCCCGCGCCGAGCTGAAGGCCGCCCTCGCGGCGATCGAGGTCAAGGGGAACATCCCACGCCGGGTCGAGAAGGCATCGACGCGTGCGGCGGCGAAGGCCCGCGTGTTCGCGGACCGCAACCCGATCGGGGCGATCGCCGCCGCGGTCGGCATCGCCGCGGCGGTGGGGGGCGCGGTCTGGGCGATCGCGCGCTTCCTCTCGCGCTGAGGTGCAGCATTCCAGGATGCCGTGAGCAGCCCTCGCGGGTGATTAGCGGCTCCTGCGCAAACGAGGCAGACTGGGGAGCATGATGTCCGAAGAGCGCGATGAGAACCCGTCCGGCTTCACCCTCTGGGCTGTCTGGCGACGAAACCCCGACGTCCCCGTGACGGAGACCGACTCGACCGAGCTCGAGACGATCGTCTCCTACATCGAGGACTCCGGAGTCACCGTCCGCGGCTTCTACGACGTCTCCGGCCTCAAGGCCGATGCCGACCTCATGGTGTGGCTGCACGGCGACACCGCCGAGGAGCTGCAGAAGGCGCTCCGCCGCCTTCGTCGCACCGAACTCCTGCGTGCGCTGCTCCCGGTGTGGAACGTGATGGGCGTGCACCGCGACGCCGAGTTCAACCGCTCGCACGTTCCGGGCTTCCTCCGCGGGGTCGACCCCAAGGAATGGCTGTGCCTGTACCCGTTCGTGCGCACGCCCGAGTGGTACCTCGCGCCGGAGGAGGAGCGTCGCAAGATGCTCGCCGACCACGGCCGCAAGGGTGCCGCCTTCAAGGGTGTGCTCGCGAACACCGTCGCGTCGTTCGCGCTCGGCGACTACGAGTGGCTGCTTCCGCTCGAGGCCGATGAGCTCACCGACCTCGTCGACATGATGCGCGACCTCCGCTACACCGACGCCCGCATGTATGTGAAGGAGGAGGTGCCCTTCTACACGGGGCGCAGGCTCCGGTTCGACGAGATCGCGGACGTCCTCCAGTAAGCCCATGAGCACCCCCATCCGTCTGGGTACCCGTCGCAGTGCGCTCGCGCAGGCGCAGTCGGGCCATGTCGCCACGGCCCTCGAGAAGCTCTCGGGGCGTCGGGTCGAACTCGTCCCGATCACCAGCGAGGGCGACACGAATCGTGCATCCCTCTCCGAGATCGGCGGCCAGGGCATCTTCGCCACGCGCCTTCGCGAGGCGCTGTTCGCGGGGGAGTGCGATTTCCTCGTGCACTCGTTGAAGGATCTGCCGACGGCGATCCCCGATGGCCTCGTGATCGCCGCGACGCCGAAGCGTGAGGATCCGCGCGACGTGGTCCTCACCCGCGACGGCAACGCACTGCACGAACTGCGCTCCGGCAGCACAGTCGGCACCGGTTCGCCGCGGCGTATCGCGCAGGTGCGTCGTCGGGCGCCGGGCGCCGAGGTGGTCGACATCCGCGGCAACGTCGACTCCCGTCTCGCCCGGGTCGCCTCCGGGGAGCTGGATGCGGTGATCCTCGCGGCGGCGGGCCTTTCGAGACTCGGAGCGAAGTCTCCGCTGCGACGGGAAGAGCTCGGTCTCGCCGAATGGCCGACCGCGCCCGGGCAGGGCTCGCTCGCCGTCGAGACCCGTGCCGATGCACCGGAAGAGCTGCTCGCGGCCCTCGCCGGTCTCGACGACGCCGACACCCGTCTGGCCATCACCGTCGAGCGCGCGATCCTGCAGGGACTGGATGCCGGATGCCAGGCGCCGATGGCCGCGCACGCCGTGGTGGACGGCTCCTCGATCCGGGTCAGGACGGTCGTCTACGCCGCTGACGGAGGGCGCCGGATCGGCCTCGACGTCACCGAAGACCTGAACGGGGAGTATATTCGTCGGAACGGCAGTGGCAATGGAGCGGATGCTGCCGATGGTGCAGACCCGATGCACGCAGCGCGCGAGCTCGGGTTCACTGTTGCCCGTCGGCTGCTCGATCAAGGGGCGGCCGGCCTCGTATCCCGAGAGCAATCCTCATGACCACTTCCGAAATCAAGCAGGACCGACCGCTGGACGGCTGGCGCATCCTCGTGCCCCGTGGCGGGCCGTGGGGCGACAGCGTCGCCGCGAGTCTGCGCGCGCTGGGCGCCGTGCCCGTCGTCGCGCCGCTCATCAACTTCGCGCCGACGACCGATCAGGCGACGCTCGACTCCGCGCTCGCGCAACTGGCCGCGGGGGAGTTCGACTGGCTGACCGTCACCAGCGCCACCACCGTCGACGTGCTCTTCGCGCACCGGGCCGTCGTGCCGCGTGCGACCAAGATCGCCGCCGTCGGTGAGACGACCGCCGCGGCTCTGCAGGCGGTCGGCTACGAGGTGACGCTGGTTCCCGAGCAGGACAACTCCGCCGAGGGGATGGCGCAGCAGCTCATCGCCCTCGAGAAGGAGCCGCGCCGTATCCTCGCCCTGCGCAGCGAGATCGCGAAGCCGGTGCTGAGCCGGTTGCTCTCCGAGGCTGGTCACGACGTGCACGGCGTCGTCGCCTATCGCACGGTGGGAGTGCCGGTGACGGAGCGCATCCGCCGCGACGTCGAGAACGGACGGATCAACGCGATCCTGATCACCAGTGGGTCGGTCGCCGAGCAGGTGCGCGAGCAGTTCCCGGAGATCCCGGACGAGACGCTGCTCGCCGCGATCGGACCGCGGACCGCGAAGGACGCGCAGCGTGCGGGCCTGCCCGTGTCGGTCGTCGCCGACCGCCAGACCGTCGACGCGCTCATCGATGCGGTCTCGCACTTCACTCTTCCGCACGCGGCCGACGAGTTCGCGCCGTGAGCTTTCCCGACGTTCGACTGAGGCGTCTGCGGCAGTCGCGGGCGGTGCGAGATCTCGTGCGTGAGACCTCGCTGCAGCCTCGACAGCTCGTGCTTCCGCTCTTCGTGCGCGAAGGCATCTCCGAGCCCGTGCAGATCGGCTCGATGCCCGGCGTCGCTCAGCACTCCCTGGATTCACTGCGCGCGGCGGCGGTCCAGGCGGCGGAGGCCGGTGTCGGCGGAGTGATGCTGTTCGGCGTGCCCGCCGTCCGCGACGCCGTCGGGTCGGGAGCCGACGATCCGCACGGCATCCTGAACGTCGCGACCGAGGCACTGGCCGCCGAGATCGGCGACGCGCTCGTCGTGCAGACCGACCTGTGCCTGGACGAGTTCACCGATCACGGCCACTGCGGCGTTCTGGCCGCCGATGGCTCCGTCGACAACGACGCGACTCTCGAGCGGTACACCTCGATGGCGCTCACACAGGCGCGCGCAGGTTCTCAGCTGCTGGGGCTCTCCGGGATGATGGACGGCCAGGTCGCGGTGATCCGCCGGGCGCTCGACGCCGAGGGGTTCACCGACACCCTCCTGCTCGCGTATGCCGCGAAGTACGCCAGCGCCTTCTACGGACCCTTCCGCGAGGCTGTCGACTCTCAGCTCACCGGCGATCGTCGCACGTACCAGCTCGACCCGGGCAACCGGCGCGAGGGTGTGCGCGAGGCCGTCGTCGATGAGGCCGAGGGGGCCGACATCGTCATGGTGAAGCCGGCGATGGCCTTCCTCGACGTGCTGCGCGAGGTGCGCGACACCGTGAGTATTCCAGTGTGGGCATATCAGGTCTCCGGCGAGTACGCCATGATCGAGGCCGCCGGTGCGAATGGGTGGATCGACCGTCGCGCGGCCATCCTCGAGTCCCTTCTCTCCATCCGCCGCGCCGGTGCGGATGCGGTGCTCACCTACTGGGCCACCGAAGCGGCCGGCTGGCTGCGCGACTGACTTCTGCGAGGAGCTCTCCTTCATGACCGACCGCAACGACGACCTGTTCTCCGCTGCCCGCGCGGTGATTCCCGGTGGGGTCAACTCGCCGGTGCGCGCCTACGGATCGGTCGGCGGCACGCCGCGGTTCCTCGCCTCGGCGAAGGGCGCGAGGGTCACCGATGCCGCCGGTCGCGAGTACGTCGATCTCGTCGCCTCGTGGGGTCCTGCGCTTCTCGGGCATGCGCACCCGGAGATCGTCGCCGCGGTGCAGGAAGCCGCGTCCCGTGGGCTCTCGTTCGGCGCTCCGACCGAGGGCGAGGTCGAACTTGCCGCGCTGATCGCCGACCGTGTGCGGTTCGGCGAGACCCGACCCATCGAGCGCGTGCGCCTGGTCTCCACGGGCACCGAGGCGACCATGACGGCCATCCGCCTCGCGCGCGGTGCCACCGGTCGCGACCTGCTCGTGAAGTTCGCCGGTCACTACCACGGCCACTCCGACGGCCTTCTCGCGGAAGCCGGTTCCGGCGTCGCGACGCTCGCGCTGCCGGGCTCCGCCGGGGTGCCCGCGCCGATCGCCGCCCAGACCCTCGTGATCGGCTACAACGACCCGGAGGCTCTGGCCGCCGTGTTCGCCGAGCACGGTCAGCGCATCGCCGCCGTCATCGTCGAGGCCTCGGCTGCGAACATGGGCGTGGTCGCTCCGCTGCCCGGATTCAACCGTCTGATCGCCGAGACCGCGCATGCTCATGGCGCACTGATGATCCTCGACGAGGTGCTCACCGGATTCCGGGTGCACCCGGCCGGATTCTGGGGGCTGCAGGCCGCCGCCGGCGAGGACTACCTGCCCGACATCTTCACGTTCGGCAAGGTCGTCGGCGGGGGCATGCCGCTGGCCGCGCTCGGTGGACGTGCCGAGGTCATGGACCTGCTGGCCCCGCTCGGGCCGGTCTACCAGGCGGGCACACTGTCCGGAAACCCGCTCTCGGTCGCTGCGGGTCTCGCGACGCTGCGGCTCGCGACCCCCGAGGTCTATGCGACCGTCGACGCCGCATCCGCTCGGGTGTCCACCGCGCTCGACGCCGCGCTCACGTCGGCCGGTGTCACGCACGCGGTGGCCACCGCCGGCAACCTGTTCAACGCTTCTTTCCGGGCCTCGGCGCCGCGCAACTATGCCGAAGCGCAGGCGCAGGAGTCGTTCCGCTACGCGCCGTTCTTCCACTCGCTGCGCGAGCAGGGCGTCGCTCTTCCGCCGAGCGTGTTCGAAGCCTGGTTCCTCACCGCCGCACACGGCGAGGAGGAACTGCAGCAGATCGAGGCCGCACTTCCAGTCGCTGCGGCTGCCGCGGCGGCCGCACGTCCGTAGGCGCGAGTCCGGTCAGACGAACATGACGCGGCGCGGTGACGCGTCTGTGTAGACGCGGCCGAGTGGGCTGGTCCACTCGATGTCGCCTCCGGGGAGCTGTCTCGCACGCCAACGGTGCTTCTCGGCGATGTCGGGGTGCTTCAGCGAGTGGTGTCCCACGCAGAAGTGGCTGAGGTTGTCGATCGACGTGCTTCCGCCCTTGGCATGGTCGTGATTGTGATCGACCTGACACCTGTGGACCGGTGTGCGGCACCCGGGGAATCGACAATGCTGATCGCGGGCCTGAAGGTGCCGCCGCATCGCCGTCGTCGGGGCGTAGGAGGCTGTGGCTGTCACGGTGCCCGCGCCGTCGAGGAAGAGGCGGGACCAGCCTCCGTTGCGACCGGCGAGATCGCGGGCGACGTCGGGATGCAGCGCCCCGATCCCATCGAGCTCGGCCGGCCGTTCGTCTCCTCCTGCCAGCGTCTCGGCAGCGATCGTGACCTGAATGCGCGCCCGGATGCTCTCCAGCGCGGTGCCCTCGGCCGTAGAGGGGTCGGTGGTCAGGAGTAGGTCGCTGAGCAGGTCGGCGCGCACCGCATCGATGCCGCGCTCGTCGGTCAGGAGGGGCGGGCCGCCGAGGGATGGATCGGTCGTGAAGGTGTCGCCCTCACCGAAGATGACGTGGGCATCGAATCGGGTGTCGTCGACGGGATACCTGTTGAGCACAGGGTCGTCTCGGCGGGAGTCGTCGGCGGCGAGATCCTGCAGGAAGACCTGGTCGGTGCCCGAGTCGAGCTCGTCCGGAGACAGCATCGGCACCTCGTCGGCGCGAGCGGCGCGATCACCCCGGGTGGCGATGACGTGCTGTGCGAGCCGCGTCAGGCGGTCGAGAATCGCGTGGGCGAGGTACTCCGGAAGCACGACCTGGAGCAGTGCGAGGCCGTCGTCGAGCGCCCTCAACGTGACCGATCGTTCGCCGTGGGCCCGTCGGTGACGCTCGACCACGGTCTCGCCGGCGAGGGAGGAGGCGATCTGGCGCACCATCGTGCGGGTGCGCGCGGGAGAGTCCTGTTCGGCCACGACGAGCGCCGCCGTGTCATAGACGGTGAGGGTCTCGGCGTCTACTCGACCCTCGCGGACCCCCTGCCGCACGATGATTCCCTCCCGCACGATCTCTCGGACATGGGCCGCACTGAGCGCACCGCGGCGGAACGCGTCTCGCACGATGGGGTGCTCGGCCTCGAGGAAGTGGGCGTCGCTGAAGGCGTACTCGATGCTGCCCTTCGACATGCGACCGGCCGCAGAGTACTCCGCGATCATCGACCGATGGATCGAATCGCGATGCTGCGGCTGCTCGCGGACATCGTCGTCGAGCAGCCGAAGTCGATCGGCGAGGAGGGCGGAGGCTTCAGCTTCGAGCGCCGCGATGCCTCGCCGCTTCTCCACCCAGGCATCAAGCAGGGCCTCGCGCTGATCGATGCTGTTCGCAGATGCCTTCATTCTTCGAGTATAGTACATATGTTCGAACGACGGAAGGGGAATCATGATGACTGGTGCTGATCGACAAGGGATCGTTGCGTTCCTGTGAGCAACTTCCAGACAACTGGCAGGGCCGCGCTGGCAGACTGGGGGACATGGTGACGTTGCTGCTGGACCAGACGCAACTGGAGGTCGTGCTCTCGCCGATCGAACGTGCCGCCACCTTCCACCGTGACAACCTCCGTATCGCGCGCGACACCATCACCAAGGTGCAGCTGACGGAAGACGCCTGGACCTGGCTCCGCGGCGTCCCGAACCCGGGGACGCACATTCCCGGTGTTCTCGCCGCAGGCAGCTGGAAGGCCGCGGGCAGCCTCGACTTCGTGCTGATCCGCCGGCGTCGCCCGAGCGTCGTGATCGATCTCGAAGGCGACCCGCAATACCGCCGACTGATCCTCACCACCAGCCACGGGCTCGCGCTCACTCAGGCACTCCGGCTCGATGTCTCGACCGAACCGGCGAACGTCGAGGAGATCGTGGCCACGGCACCGGTCCCGGTCTCGAAGGGACGACGACGCCCCGTCATCCGCCCCCGGCCCGCCTGACGCCGACGTCGGTAAGCCGTGCCTCGCGATGCACGGCCTCCCCTCAACGCAGAACGCCCTCCAGACCCGCAGGTCCGGAGGGCGTTCTCGTCAGCCGAGTCGCTCAGCCGTGCTGGTGATCCCCGTGCTGGTTCTCGCCGTCGTGGTTCTCGCCGTCGTGGTTCTCACCGTCGTGGTTCTCGCGAGTGCTCTCGTCAGAGTCATCGGGAGTCGTCTCGTCGCCTCCCGCGGAACCCTCGGCCAGGGGCACGGTGTCGATGACGCCCGTGGAGGCGACGCTCCAGTGTGCGTTCTCCGCGGGGGCCTCCGGCGTATCGACGTCCGCAACCTCGCCGTCCGCAACCTCGCCGTCCGCAGCCTCGCCGTCCGCAGCCTCGCTGTCCGCAGCCTCGCTGTCCGACGCCGCGCCCTGGGCGGGCTCGTCCTCTGCGCCCAGCGGGTAGTCCTTGGGCTCGTCCTCGTAGTACGCGCGGGCGGCGGCCGCGAGCATGGAACTCACCGCTGCAGAGCGCGGGTCCTCCTCGTCATCGTCGGAAGAGCTGGTGTCCTCGGTGTCGGCGGATGAGGGGCCATCGCTGGGGGAGGACAGCGCGCCCGATTCCGTGGCGACCGATGCGTCGTCGAGATCCGCGAAGATCTCGACCCCGCTGTGGTCCTCGTCACCGGAGGTCAGGTCGGACGGCGTCGTGTCTGCGGTGTCCGCCGGCACGGCGGCGCCGAACAGGATCTCATCGAAGGATCGAGCCGGAGCCTGTTCGTCTGTGGACTGTTCGCCGAGGGTCGGAGCGTCGCCCACCTCGAACGGACCCGAGGCGACGTCGCCGGACTCGCCGATCGATGCTTCTTCGCCCGGTGTTTCGTCGACAGAATCTTCTTCGTCCGGAGCGTCTTCGGCGGGAGTCTCCTCCTCGGACGTCGACTCTCCGGTCGCGATCGTATCGGTGGAATCCACGTCGGCGGAGGACTCGTCCGCAGCGCTCTCCGCGCTCTCTGCCACGGAGGCCTCGGATGCGTCGGACACGTCGGATGCGTCAGCGCCGACGGAGGCTGCCAGATTCGAGGCCACGGCCTCGCCTGCGGGAGCAGACGCAGCCTCGGCCGCCCAGGCGGCTGCTGCGGCCACCGGGATGGCGACCACGGAGTCGGCGGGTCCCGGAGATGCTTCTTCGGGAGCGGCCTCTGCGGGAGTCGACTCCTCGGATGCGGTCTCCGGGGTGTTCGGCGCGACGAGCGGGCTCGCCGTTGCGGGAGTGTTCGGCGCGAACCGGCCACCCCGCATCAGGTCGATGAAGACGTCTTCGAGAGTCGGCCCGCGCTGCACCAGGGTGCTCAGGGCGATGCCTGCGTCGGCCGCGACGGCTCCCACGGTCTCGGCGTCTCCGCCGCGCACGGTCAGACCCGAGCGCAGCACTTCGATGTCGAACCCGGCCGCAGCGAGCGCGGACGTCAGCCCGGCGCGATCCGCGGCGTCCACGATCACGGAGCCGCCCTTGGGGTCGGCGAGCGTCTCGATTCCGCTGGCCAGCACGAGCGTGCCCTTCGAGAGCACGAGCACGTTGTCGGCGACCTGTTCGACCTCGCTGAGGACGTGCGACGACACGAGGACCGTGCGTCCCTCGTCGGCGAGGCGACGCATCAGGAGTCGCATCCAGCGGATCCCCTCGGGGTCGAGTCCGTTGGCCGGCTCGTCGAAGACGAGGGCCCCGGGGTCGCCGAGGAGCGCGTTCGCGACGCTGAGCCGCTGACGCATGCCGAGCGAGAAGCCGCCGATGCGCGAGTCGCCCTCGCCCTCGAGGCCGACCAGGGAGAGCACTTCGCCGACGCGTGCCAGCGGGATGCCGTTCGCCTTGGCGGCGATGGTCAGCTGGCGCTCGGCGGTGCGACGGGGACGGTAGACGGTCTCTTCGAGCACCGCGCCGATCGTGCGCAGCGGCTGGCGGAGCTCGGCATACGTCGTGCCGCCGATCGTCGCCGTGCCGGATGTGGCGCGCACCTGGCCGAGCAGGATGCGCAACGTGGTGGTCTTGCCGGCTCCGTTCGGGCCGAGGAAGGCGGTGACGGCTCCGGGCTCGACGCGCGCGGAGAAGTCCGAGACGGCGGTCACCTCATTGAAGCGCTTCGTCACGTGCGTGAACTCGAGCACCTGTCCTTCAGGCATCCGTGACCTCTCGTCGCATTTGAACAGTTCCTCCCTATCCTGCCGGAAAACCCTGTCGGATCCCGCATTTCGCGCGGAATGACGCCCTTGCCGAAAGGGGTAGCCTGGCCAGCGTGACCGATTCTCACGCTGCATCCCGCGTCCTCGTCCGCACCGAAGGGGCGCTCGGGCGGCTCACGCTCAACCGCCCCGAGGCCATCAACGCCCTCGACGTCGGCATGATCGAGAGCCTCACCGCAGCGCTGAACGCCTGGCGCGACGACACCGACGTGCAGATCGTGCTGCTCGACGGAGCGGGGGATCGCGGCATGTGCGCCGGCGGCGACGTGCGGGCTCTGCACGGGCAGATCGTGGCGGGGAAGGCTGATCAGACCGCGGAGTTCTTCCGTGCCGAGTACGCGCTGAACGCGATGATCGCCGAATACCCCAAGCCGGTCGTGTCCTTCGCCGACGGCATCACGATGGGGGGAGGCATCGGCCTGGCCGGGCACGCGGCGATCCGCATCGTCACGGAGCGCTCGAAGCTCGCGATGCCGGAGACGCGCATCGGATTCACGCCCGACGTCGGCGGCACCTGGCTTCTCGGCCGTGCCCCCGGACGCTTCGGCGAGTACTTCGGCCTCACCGGAGCGACGATGAGCGGCGCGGATGCCGTGTACCTCGGCTTCGCCGATCACTTCGTGCCGTCGGACCGCCTCTACGCCTTGAGCGAGGCTCTCGCCTTCCGCGCCGATCCGACGGGGCCCAGCGAGATCGTCCTGCTGTTCGACGAGACACCGGAGCCCTCGCGGCTTCCGGCGTGGCGGGAGTGGATCGATGACGCCTTCTCCGCTCCGACCGTGATCGAGATCATCGATCGCCTGCAGGCCCAGGGCACGACGGAGGCCGCCGCGATCGCGGACCTTCTCGAGGGCCTCGCACCGACCGGCCTCGCTGTCACGCTCGATGCCGTGCGCGAGGCGCGTGAACTTTCGGGGCTTCGTGCCGCACTCGAGGGCGAGTACCGCCGCGTGCTGTGGTTCGTGAACGAGCACCCCGACCTCGTCGAGGGCATCCGCGCGCAGATCGTCGACAAGGACCGGGATCCGAAGTGGGACCCGCCCACGCTGGCCGAGCTCGCCCCGGACGCCGGCGCCCCTGCACGCGCATACGTCCCGCAGCCCGCCCTGTTCTGAGAAGGGGTTCGGCGACTTCCTTCGCCGTTGTTCGCCCGTGTGCAGAAACCGCTGATCGGGACGGGAAGCGGTTCGCTGTGAGCGAAGGTCCCCCATGAGGGGGATACGAATGTCCGCGGATCGTGGCACTCTGTCTTGTGGCCGATTGTCGGTCGGCATCCGTCTGCCGAGAAATCCGCCGCTTCATCCTTCCTAGAAAGTCCGCCTGTGCTGGGAAAAATCCTCCTCCGCTATCTCTCCCGATACCGATGGTTGCTGCTCGCGGTGCTGGTCTTCCAGCTCGCCAGCGTCGCAGCGACCCTCTACCTCCCGCGACTGAACGCCGACATCATCGACAAGGGCGTCGCCCGCGGTGACACCGGCTACATCTGGAGCACCGGTCTGTTCATGCTCGCGGTCTCGCTGGGGCAGATCATCGCCTCGGTCACCGCGACGTACTTCGCCGCGCGCGCAGCGATGGGCGCCGGCCGCGACATCCGCGCCGACGTCTTCGGCAAGGTCAGCGGCTTCTCCGAGCGTGAGGTCTCGCAGTTCGGCGCCGGCTCGCTCATCACCCGCAACACGAACGATGTGCAGCAGGTGCAGATGCTGGCGATGATGGGCGCGACCATGCTCGTCACGGCGCCGCTCCTCGCGATCGGCGGCATCATCTTCGCCGTGCAGACGAACGTCGGCCTCAGCTGGCTCATCGCCGTGTCTGTGCCGCTGCTGCTGATCCTGGCCGCCCTCGTGATCGGGCGCATGGTCCCGTTGTTCCGCAGCTACCAGGGCAAGCTCGACAACGTCAACCGCATCATGCGCGAACAGCTCACCGGCGTGCGCGTCGTGCGGGCATTCGTGCGCGAGCGCATCGAGGAAGACCGCTTCCGCGGCGCCAACACCGACATCATGGTCGTCGGCCGCAAGGTGGGCTCGCTCTTCGTGCTGCTGTTCCCGCTGTTCATGCTCATCCTGAACGTCACGGTCGTCTCGGTCATCTGGTTCGGCGGCATCGAGGTCAACAACGGCACGGTGCAGGTGGGCACACTGTTCGCCTTCATGCAGTACATCGGCCAGATCATGGGCGGCGTCATCATGGCGAGCTTCATGGCGATGATGATCCCGCGCGCCGCGGTGTCGGCCGAGCGCATCGGCGAGGTTCTCGACTCCGAATCCACGCTGGTCCGCCCCGAGAACGGCGTCACCGAGTTCCCGGTCCCCGGATCCGTGGCGCTCGACGACGTCGAGTTCACCTACCCCGGTGCCGATTCCCCTGTGCTCACCGGCATCAGCTTCGCCGCGCAGCCGGGTGAGACCGTCGCGATCGTCGGCTCCACCGGCTCCGGAAAGACGACCCTCGTGTCGCTCATCCCGCGCCTGTTCGACGTCTCGGGCGGCTCCGTGCACGTCGGGGGCACCGATGTGCGCGAGGCCGACGTCGAGTCGCTGTGGGACAGCATCGGCCTGGTGCCGCAGCGTCCGTTCCTCTTCACCGGCACCGTCGCGTCGAACCTGCGCTACGGCCGGGAAGAGGCCAGCGACGAAGAGCTGTGGCACGCGCTCGACATCGCACAGGGTCGCGACTTCGTCGAGGAGATGCCCGATGGTCTCGACTCCCGCATCGCCCAGGGCGGCACGAACGTCTCAGGTGGTCAGCGTCAGCGACTCGCGATCGCCCGCGCGATCGTGCACCAGCCGCAGATCCTGGTCTTCGACGACTCGTTCTCGGCCCTCGACCTCACGACGGACGCGCGATTGCGGCAGGCGTTGTGGCGGGAGCTCCCGCACGTGACGAAGATCGTGGTCGCCCAGCGCATCTCCACCATCACGGACGCGGACCGCATCGTCGTCCTCGACGGCGGAACCATGGTCGGCGTCGGCACGCACGAGGAACTGCTCGAGACGAGCGACACCTACCGAGAGATCGTCGAGTCGCAGCTGGGGGTGGACGCATGAGCGCGCAGGACAACAACGAGAAGCGCACGGCCAGACGCGGCCGCGGCAAGGCGGCAGCGCCCGTCGCCGAGGTCGAGCTGAGCGCCGAGGAGAAGTACGAGGCCGAGCTCGCCGAGCAAGCACGTCAGAACTCCGGCGACTGGGACAGCGTCGCGCCGGGCAAGGCCGACAACTTCGGTCCGAGTTTCGCGCGCATGATCGGGCTGCTCAAGCCGTCGGCCATCTGGTTCGTCTTCGTGTCGATCCTGGGTGCGATCGGCGTGGTCCTGACGGTCGCGGCGCCCAAGGTGCTCGCCGAGGCCACCAACCTCGTCTACAAGGGCTTCATCTCCATCCAGCTCGGACAGCCGACCGACGGGTTCCCCGGCTTCCCGGCCGGGACCTCGCAGGACGTCGTCGTCGAGGCGCTGCGGGCCGGTGGGCAGGACGACTTCGCGAACCAGGTCGGCGCGCTGGGCGACTTCACGGTCGGCCAGGGCATCGACTTCGACGCACTGCGTCTCGTCATCGCCGCGGTGCTCGGCATCTACGTGGCCGCGGCCTTCCTCACCTGGATCCAGGGCTACGTCATCAACGTGATCATGGTCCGCACCATGTGGCGGCTGCGCGAGTCGGTCGAGGCGAAGATCAACCGCCTGCCGCTGGCGTACTTCGACAAGGTGCAGCGCGGCGAGCTGATCTCACGCGTCACGAACGACATCGACAACATCACGCAGACGATGCAGCAGTCGCTCTCGGGAGCACTCACTTCGGTGCTCACCGTGATCGGCGTGCTCGTGATGATGTTCTCGATCTCGTGGCAGCTCGCGCTCGTCGCCCTCATCACGCTGCCGCTCATGGGCGTCATCTTCGGCATCATCGGACCGCGCTCGCAGAAGGCTTTCGGCACCCAGTGGCGCAAGGTCGGTCGCCTGAACGCCCGCGTCGAGGAGGCATTCTCCGGCCACGCGCTCGTGAAGGTCTTCGGCCGGGAGAAGGATGCGCTGGACAAGTTCCAGGTCGAGAACGAAGAGCTGTTCCAGGCGAGCTTCAAGGCACAGTTCCTCTCCGGCATCATCATGCCGGCGATGATGTTCGTCGGAAACCTCAGCTATGTGGGCATCGCGGTGCTCGGCGGTCTGATGGTCGCGAACGGTCAGCTCCGTCTCGGCGACGTGCAGGCGTTCATCCAGTACTCGCAGCAGTTCACGCAGCCCCTGTCCGAGCTGGGTGGCATGGCCGCGGTCGTGCAGTCCGGCACGGCCTCCGCCGAGCGGGTCTTCGAACTGCTCGACGCCGAGGAGCAGGAGGCGGACGACGCCGATGCCCCCGAGCTGGTCGAGGGCAAGGGCGTCATCGAGTTCGAGAACGTCGCGTTCTCGTACACACCCGAGCGTCCGCTCATCCGCGACCTGTCATTCCGGGTGGAGCCGGGGCAGACCGTCGCCATCGTCGGTCCGACCGGTGCGGGAAAGACGACCTTGGTCAACCTGATCATGCGCTTCTACGAGCTCAGCGGCGGGCGCATCATGCTCGACGGCCAGGACATCGCCGAGGTGACCCGCGACGAACTGCGGTCGCGCACCGGCATGGTGCTCCAGGACCCGTGGCTGTTCGCCGGCAGTATCCGCGAGAACATCCGCTACGGTCGCTCCACCGCGACCGATGACGAGGTTCTCGCCGCCGCCAAGGCGACCTATGTCGATCGCTTCGTGCACGCCCTCCCCGAGGGCTACGACACGGTGCTCGACGAGGATGCCGCGAACGTGTCGGCGGGCGAGCGTCAGCTCATCACCATCGCGCGGGCATTCGTCGCGCAGCCGTCGATCCTCATCCTCGATGAGGCCACGTCGGCCGTCGACACCCGCACCGAACTGCTGCTGCAGCACGCGATGGCCGCGCTTCGTGAAGGACGCACGTCGTTCGTGATCGCGCACCGACTGTCGACCATCCGCGACGCCGACCTCATCCTGGTGATGGAGCACGGTGACATCGTGGAGAAGGGCACGCACGACGAGCTCATCGCCGCGCAGGGCGCCTACTGGCGTCTGTACCAGTCGCAGTTCGAGCAGGCAGCGACCGACATCGACGCCGAAGACGCCCTCACCGGCACGACGCCCGTCGTCGTCTCGGGCGATGCGAGCGAAGCCGAAGGTACAGGAGAGGAGGCTGCGGCCGCCGTTGCCGGAGCCTCGATCGGTGCTCAGCTGCCCGCTGCCGAGACGGCGGCAGCCCAGGCCCTGCTGGAAGACGGGGCCGACGGTTCGAGCCACCGTTCCTGAGCGTTCCCGCCCTCCGGCATCCCCACGACGACGCCCCACTCCGCTCACGCGGGGTGGGGCGTCGTCGTACGCGGATCGCGTCGTCGCGGGCGCCGGCACGGCGCGCGTGACGAGGTGTCAGGAGCGGTCGGCCCTGATTCCGAGCAGCTCGAGCGGGTGGGTCAGACGCCACCACGGGCTCGGCCCCTCCACATCCTCGGCCAGCACCAGAGGCGTGGTGACGGTGTTGAGCGGACCGGTCGTCGTCAGCGTGCCCACGGCGTCGTCCTGTTCACGGTCTTCGCCGAGATCGAAGGCCGTCGCCGCGGTGGCGGTCGCCCCGTTCCACAGCACCACATCGGCATCGGTCTCGGTGATGACGTCGACCTTCTCCCCCCAGGGGGTCGTGACCTGACCGACCACGGTGTCCTTCGCGACGGCGGGCGGCTGCGCCTCCAGCGCCGCTTCCGCCTCCGCGAACAGGGAGCGGGTGAGAGCGAGTCGCTCATCGTTGCCGGCCTGGTTCAGCGCCGCGGCGAAGAGGTGCACGGTCGTGTCGCCGATGACGACGTCCTTCGCGGTGAGCAGGTTCCAGCCGACGAGTGTGCCGGTCTTGACGCCGACGACACCGGGATCGTCGAGCATCCCGTTCGTGTTGACGACGGTGCCGGCGCCCGGGAGGTCCACCGACTTGGTGCCGACGATCTCGGCGAACACCGGGTTCTGCATGGCACGCTCGCCGAGGGCGACCAGCGCCTCGGGGGTGGCCACATTGCGCTCGTCGAAGCCGGACGGCGTCACCACGGTGATGCCGGTGAGGCCTCGTTCGCGCAGCCACACCTCGGCGGCCCGGGCGAATTCGCGATCGGACCCCCAGATCTCGCTCGCGAGCCGGTCGATGTAGTTGTTCGCCGATCCCATCAGCGTGCCCTGCAGGAGTTGATATTCGGTCAGCACCCCGCCGATCGGCACATCGAGTGCGGACTGGTCGCTGCGCCGGTAGTCCCAGTACTTCACGCTGTCGGCCCGGGTGAACGAGAACTCGGGCCCCTGTTCGCCCACCGCCAGCGGCATACGGTCGAGCACCATCAGGCTGCTCACGACCTTGGTGATGCTCGCGATGCTCACCGCATCGGGGATCGAGGCCGCAGTGGTCATGCCGGAGATGCCGACGGCGCCCGCGCCCTCGGTGGGCCAGGTGACGGTGGCTGCGGCAGCGGGCGTCGTCGCGAACTCGACGGACTGCACTGTCGGAGGTACCTCGTGCAGCGGCCAGAGCAGCGTGGTGCCGGCATACGCGGCGACGAGGCCCACGAGCGTGGCCAGCGGAACGAGGATGCCGGGACGGGCGATGGCCGGGCGCAGGCGTGCCCCGCGGAGCAGGCCGTTCGTCCGCTCGGCTTCCGACGTCTCGTCGAGAGTCGCGGTGGCGGTGTGGTCGGCCACCGTCGCGGGGTCCACCCAGGTCAGAGCGGTGGCGGTGGTGGTCTCGTCCGCCCACTGGGGGGTGGTCGCGTCGAGCGCGGCGAGGGGATCGTCGGCGTCTCCCGCGGCAGTCTCACGCGGAACGAATGGCGGTTTCGTCAGAGCGGGCGTGGCCGGTTCCGGGGCGACCACCGATTCCGGTGCGAGCGCGCGCGTCGACGTCTGCTCGGCCGTGAGCACCGAACCGCCCGACGCGGCATCGACGGAGCCGGAGGGGGCGGTGGTCGCGGGGCCGTCGTCACGGACGACGCCCGTCGCCTCGTCGGCGGGATCTGTTGCGGTCACTCGTTCACGGTACCCAATCCCGGGCGGGTTCCGCGGCGCACAGCCTTGTCGCCACGCGGGTGTCGCCAGCGGGTAGGATCTTCAGCACAACCACGGGAGTCCGGCGAGCCGGGCTGAGAGGGAGCGAATCGCGCTTCGACCGTCGAACCTGATCTGGGTCATGCCAGCGCAGGGAGGAGTTCAGATGAGTACGCCTACGTCCACATCCGCACAGCAGGCATCCGCCGATGCGAACGGGCTGCACCGCCCATCGATCTGGCGCTGGCGCGTCGTCGACATCGTCGTCGCCGCTGTCCTCGGCGTCGCGATCGGTCTCGTGTTCTGGGGATGGAACACCATCGGATACGCGTGGTTCGGCGCGGCCGACGCCCTGACACCGGGCCTCGGTGGCATCGCCGTCGGCATCTGGCTGCTCGGCGGTGTCGTCGGCGGTCTCGTGATCCGCAAGCCGGGGGCCGCGCTCGTGGTCGAACTGGTCGCCGCGATCGTGTCGATGCTGATCGGCAACGTGTGGGGTGTCTCGACCGTGTTGTCGGGCATCGTGCAGGGCCTCGGTGCAGAGATCATCTTCGCCCTGTTCTTCTACCGTCGTTTCGGGATCGCAGTCGCTGCGCTCGCCGGCGTCGGAGCCGCCGTGGCCGCCTGGGTGTTCGAGCTGTTCTACGGCAGCTCGCCGAACATCCTGAAGTCGGTCGAGTTCAACACGATCTATCTGATCAGCGTGGTCGTCTCCGGGGCGATCCTGGCCGGCGTGGTCGGTTGGCTGCTCGTACGCGCCCTCGCCGTCACCGGCGCCCTCAACCGCTTCGCCGTCGGGCGAGAGCACGTGCGCGAGGTCTGAGCGTGACCTTCGCCTCCCCGGCCCGCGTGCAGGCTGCGGGCTGGGGCTGGCGGTACGCCGGTCGAAAGCGTCCCGCCGTCGCGGACGTCTCCTTCACGATCGAACCGGGCGAGCGGGTGCTCCTGCTCGGCGCCTCGGGTGCAGGGAAGTCGACGCTGCTCGCCGGCCTCGCCGGGGTCCTCGGCGATGACGACGAGGGGGAACGGACGGGGTCGTTGCGCATCGACGGTGCGGCCCCCGAGTCACGGCACGGTCAGGTCGGACTCGTCCTGCAGGACCCGGACGCCGGCATCGTGCTGTCGAAGGTCGGCGACGACGTCGCGTTCGGCTGCGAGAACCTGGGCGTCGCGGCGTCCGAGATCCCGGGTCGCGTCGCCGAGGCGCTCGACGCCGTCGGCCTCGATGTTCCGCTGCGACGCCCCACGAAGGCGCTCTCCGGCGGGCAGAAGCAGCGGCTGGTGCTGGCCGGTGTGCTCGCGATGCGACCGGGGCTGCTGCTGCTCGACGAGCCCACCGCGAACCTCGACCCGGAGGGGGTGCGGGAGGTGCGGGCGAGTGTCGAGCGCGCCGTCGAGACGACCGGCGCGACGCTCGTGGTCGTCGAGCACCGCACCCCGATCTGGGTCGATCTGATGACGCGCGTGATCGTGTTGGCGGCCGACGGAGGACTCCTCGCCGACGGTGCGCCCGCGCAGGTGTTCGCGGCCCACGGCGACGTGCTCGCCGATGCGGGGGTGTGGGTGCCCGACCGCGGCATCGACCTTCCGATGCTCGAACAGGTTCCTGCCTCCGATGCCCTCACGGCCTCCGCGCTCTCGATCGCGAGAGAGGCGGGCGTCGTCGTGCAGTCGGGGCTCGACCTGCGCGTGCCGCGTGCGAACGCGACCGTGATCACCGGGCCGAACGGCGCGGGCAAGTCGACGCTCGCACTCACCCTCGCCGGCCTCATCCCGGAGCAGGCCGGCGAAGTGCGTTCGGCGCCCGAGCTGGCGGGGCGCAAGGGCCCCCGCCCGATCCGCTGGTCCTCGCGTGAGCTGCTCACCCGCATCGGCATGGTCTTCCAGGAGCCGGAGCATCAGTTCCTCACGCAGACGCTGCGCGACGAGCTCGCCGTCGGCCCGCGAGCCCTCGGGTGGGACCGCGCGAAGACGGACGGCGTCGTCGAGGAACTGCTCGAGCGCCTCGGACTCGCATCTCTCGCGCTCGCCAACCCGTTCACGCTCTCCGGCGGGCAGAAGCGTCGACTGTCCGTCGCGACCGTGCTGGCGGGAGCACCCGAGGTGATCGTGCTCGACGAGCCGACCTTCGGGCAGGACCGGCGTGGATGGATCTCGCTCGTCGCGCTCCTGCAGGAGGAGATCGCGCGCGGTCGGTCGATCGTCGCGGTCACGCACGACGACGCCGTGATCCGACACCTGGGCGGGCATCGCATCGAACTGGGACGCGAAGGGGAGGCGACATCGTGACGGCGGTCGAGACCGTACGGACGGTATGGCTCGACGGTGTGAACCCGGTGACGAAGCTGGTGCTCGCCGTGCTGCTGTCGGTGCCGCTGTTCGCGTCGATCGACGTCACGAGCGCGCTGGCCGCGATCGTCCTGCAGCTGCTCTGCCTGCCCTTGACCGGACTGCGGCTGTCGACGGTGCTGAAGCGCCTGCTGCCGATCGCGATCTTCGCACCGATCGCCGGCGTGAGCATGCTGCTCTACGCCGAACCCGCAGGGCGGATCTACTGGACCTTCGGATTCGCCACGATCAGCGAGGATTCCATCACGCTCGCGATCGCGGTGAGCCTGCGCGTGATCGCGCTCGGACTGCCGACGATCCTGCTCTTCGGCGGCACCGACCCCACAGAGCTCGCCGATGCGCTGGCCCAGGTCGCGAAGCTCCCCAGTCGCTTCGTGCTCGGCATCCTCGCCGGCACCCGGATGCTGGGCCTGTTCCTCGACGACTGGCGCACCATGAGCCTGGCCCGTCGTGCACGGGGCGTGGGGGATCGGGGTGTGCTGCGACGATTCTTCTCGATGGCCTTCGTGCTGCTCGTGTTCGCGGTGCGGCGCGGGTCCACGCTGGCACTCGCGATGGAGGCGCGCGGCTTCGGCTCCGGCATCCCCCGCACCTGGTCGCGACCGTCCCGGTTGCACCCGCGCGATGCGGTGGCGCTGATCGGCGGCATCGCGATCATGGCCCTCGCCCTTGCCGCCGCCGTCCTCGTCGGGACCTTCCGATTCGTGTGGAGCTAGGGTCGGCTAGCTCCAACTCGGCTGGAAGTAGTGCTCCCGGTGCAGAGCACAGCGCTCGTTGAACGGGGCGGTGCAGCGAGGGCAGCCCGTCACCGCGAAGTACTCGGTGATCGTGAGCTCGTGTCCGCATGCGCCGCAGAGGATCGCCGCGGTGTCGTGCTGCTCGGGCGCCCACTGCTGCGCCGGATGCCCCGCGGACTCCTCGTGACAGCGATGGCACGGGTAGTGATCGCCGCAGCAGGCGAAGCGGATCGCAATGATGTCTGTCGGGCCCCGGTAGTGCACGCACCGGGTCATGTCGTCGACGACCGGGCCGAACACCGGCGGTCGACCGGCGGGCGGGGGCGCCACGCTCATGTCTCGTTCCAGAGCCGCCGGTAGTACTCGAGGCGCTCGCGGTCGGGCTCGACCCCGTAGGCCTCGATGAGCGTGTCCTCCCAGCCGGATCCGAAGTTCCACATCGTGCTCATCGATGCCACGGCGATGTCGGCCCAGCGGTCGGCGACTCCGAGAGCTGCGAGATCGACGAACGCGGCGGGACGGCCGGCGGCATCGAGAAGCGTGTTCGGCATGCAGGCATCGCCGTGGCACACCACCAGTCGGTCGATCGGCGGCGTCTGGAGCAGCTCGTCGGGCACGATCGTTCCGCGGTCGGCGGCGTTGGCGATCCGCCACTGCGTGCTCCACTCCCAGGGGCATTCGGCCACGGGCAGGGCGTCGTGCAGCGCCCGCAGGCCCGCGCCGACCGACCGTACCGCGGTCTCGGGCTGGTCGGCCCAGCGCGGGTCGACGGCACTGCTCGCGTCGAGCGCGACGGTGACGAGCCACTCGTGTGTCTCGTCCTGCCCCTGTTCGAGCACCTCGGGCACCGCGATCCAGGTGCGCGCCCACCTCATGCGCTCGGCTTCGTCGCGCATGTTCGCCTCGTCGTCGAGCGGCCCCCATTTGATGTAGCGGCCGTCGTCGGTGCGGAAGGTCAGCCCGCCGATCCCGTTGAGCCAGACCGGCACGAGCGCCGCACCGCGGGCGAGCTCGCGCACCCGCGTCGGCACGTCGAGGGAGGCGGAGGGGATGCTCATCCGTCCATCCTGCCCGACGGCGACGGGTGACGGCGGCGGTGGCGGGTGACGGCGACCGGTGCGGTTCATCGGCTCTCGTCGCGCAGGCCTTCGAGGTAGGCGTTGTAGGCGTCGAGCTCGGTCGTGCCGTGCGCATCGGCGTAGCGGTCATCGGCGGCGGCGCGGGCCGTGTCATCACGGAACCACCGATGCATCACGTACACGAGCATCAGCAGCGTCGGCGCCTCGCCGTAGGACCAGGCCAGACCGCCCGCCAGACGCTGGTCCTCGAGCGGATCCATCCCGAGGGCGAGGGTCGGGGCGACGAAGTGGTCGACGAGCATCGTCGTCGCCATCATCAGGAAGACCCCGAAGAACGCGTGCAGGGCGGCCTCGGCGAAGACGTCGAGTGCCCGCCCGCCGTGCCCGAGACGCACGGGGAGGGGATCGGAGCTCAGCACCGGGATCGCGAACAGGATGCCCACGATGAGGAACCCGACCTCCAGGGCGATGTGACCGCCGGAAGCAGCGAGGACGCGATCGGCGAGACCGGCCAGATACAGACCGTAGAACGCGATCAGGTACACCGGCAGGGCGATCCACGGGCTCAGGATCCATCGGGCGACGCGGCTGCGGAGTCCGCCGTGCGCGGCACGCAGCGCGGCGGCACCCAGCCCGTGGTGGGGCGTGGCACGCAGGAGCAGGGTGCCCGGTGATCCGAGCACCAGCAGGGGCGGGATCGCGATCATCAGCGTGAGCTGCTGGAACATGAACACCGACATCAGCGCGTAGCCGTATGCCTCGACCCCGAGACCGGTGACGGCCGCGAGCGCGAGGCAGCCCAGGAGGAACACGACCGTGCGCCAGACGGGCCACCGGCGGTGCTGCCGCCAGAGGCGGATCGCGCCGACGAGGTACGCCATGGCCAGCACGGCGGCGACCAGGGGCAGGAGGGGGAACGGGCCCGGTGCGGGCAGCACGAGGTCGGCGAAGGTCGGCGGCGCGTCCGGCATCCAGTTGTTCATCCGTTCGCGCCCTCTCGTTCGTCGTCCGGCCGGTCGCCGAGTGCCGCGTTCCGTGTCTGCGCACGGTGACGGACCCCGGCCCCGATGACGAGGACGACGCCTCCGATCGCGAGCGCGACGTCGGCGAGGTTCCCGATGAACCAGTTCCCGTACGCGAGGAAGTCGGTGACATGGCCGATGCCGAACCCGGGGGGAGCGAGCAGACGGTCCAGCACGTTCCCGATGGCACCCCCGAGGATGAAACCCACCCCCCAGGCCCGCCACGTCGTGCGTGCGCGGACCGCGGCGACGAACAGGGCGGCGACGGCGCCCACGCCGACCACGGTCAGCACCCAGGTCGCCCCGGAGCCCAGCGACAGCACCGCCCCGGGGTTGTAGGCGAGCTGCAGGCCGAGCGCATCACCCAGAACGGGTATCCGTTCCGTCTGGCTGAGCCCGGCGATCGCGGCCGCTTTGGTGCTCTGGTCGATCAGGACGACGAGGCCGGCGATCACGAAGGCGACGGCGTACTTCGGGACGCTCTCACGCTTCATCGGACGGTCCCGTCTCCGCTGCCCGATCGCGTCTCCGCCGCGCGCGCCCCGCCAAGACCACCCCGGTCGCTCCGAGGGCGAGGAGGAAGCCGATCCCGACGAGGAAGACGGTCCCCAGGAATCCGAGGTCGTCGCGCTGCACCCTCCGCTCGCCGTTCTGCTGCTCGTGCGTCGTGCTGCTGGTCGGTGTCGGTGTCGGTGTGGGTGTGGGTGTGGGTGCGGGGGTCTGAGTCGTCGCGAGCGTATCCGCCTCTGAGGCGCCGACGATGCTGTGGGGCACGTGCGCGGCTGCCGACTCCCCGCCGACGAGCAGGATCAGGACGCTGAGCACCGCCCCCACGACGGTCGTGCCCACCGCGCGCCGCATCGTCCAGCCGATCGGGTTCGTCTGCGGACTCGGGCGTTGGGGAGCGCGCCGATCGGCGTCGTCCACGGGGCTTTTCATGGGTCTCCTTCGAGGGGTGAGAGCAGATTGTTCGAGAGGGCGGAGCCTCGGATGGTGCCGCGCACACAACGCACGGCTTCAGGAGTCGGGGTCGCGCGGAGTGGACACCTGGAGTCGACGCACGGAGTCGACGCGAGATGTCGACGCGAGACGTCGACACAGGAGGTCGACAGGGACATCGAGGGGATGCCGCGGGGGAGGCCGGGTTGCGAGCGATGGATGCGGTCGCGCGGGTGGCCGGCGGATCAGGTTCGGGAGAGGCCGAGCTGGAGGAGGGAGAGCGTCGTCGCGCGTGGGCGCGGAGGAGATGCAGACGATCGACGCAGAGCCTCGGATCCGGCTCGGAGTCGCGTGACCAGTGCCCGGCGGTGCGCTGCGCGTGTTCGCAGGAGCATCACGGCGAGCCCGCACAGCACGCCCAGAGCGCAGAGCGCAGCTCCGACGAGAGCGCTCGTCCCGCTGTCGGGTGCGGCGGTGAGGACCTGCTCCTGGGCGGCTGCGGCCGCATGGTCGAACGCGTCGACGACTGCGGCGGTGAGGGAGGGGGCAGCGCCGTTCTCGTCCTGCGCTCCGTGGGTGGTCACGGCGAAGGCGAAGAGCAGCAGGAGCGCCAGGCTCGCCGTGGTAATGAGCCGCATTATCACCGGCGGGGCGACGGTGCCCGCGGATCGGAGGATCCCGGGCGAGCGGCGCATTCTCCGGATCCTACCCGCATCGGTTATCGGGTTCCTTCGCGCGCGAGGCGGTGTCGTAGGCTCGCTCTCGACGCCGTACCTCGGCTCGTGGTGAAACCAAGAACCACGTAGGCTGGGACTGCGTTCCATCAATGCATGTCGCACGACGACGTTCGAAGGAGAACATCAGATGCAGATCAGCGGACAGGGTGCACTCGTCACCGGCGGAGCCTCGGGTCTCGGACTCGCCACGGCGCGCCGGCTCGTCGCCGCGGGAGCGCACGTCACGATCATCGACCTCGCCTCGTCGAAGGGTGCCGAGATCGCGGACGAACTCGGTGGGCTGTTCGTCGCGGCCGACGTCACGAACGCGGATGAGGTGCAGGCGGCCGTCGCAGCCGCGCAGTCCGCCGCTCCGCTGCGGGTGGTCGTGAACTGCGCCGGCATCGCGCCGCCCGCCAAGGTGCTCGACCGCGAAGGCAACCCGGCTGTGCTCGCCGACTTCGAGCGCGTGATCCGCATCAACCTCGTCGGCACGTTCAACGTCATCTCGCAGGCATCCGCCGTGATCGCGAAGAACGAGCTGCACGACGAGGAGCGCGGCGTCATCGTGAACACCGCGAGCGTCGCCGCGTTCGACGGTCAGATCGGCCAACCCGCCTACTCCGCATCCAAGGGCGGTGTGCACGCCATGACCCTCCCGGTGGCGCGCGAGCTCGCCCGCTACGGCATCAGGGTGTGCACGATCGCTCCGGGCATCATGGAGACCCCGATGCTGATGGGTCTTCCGCAGGCGGCCCAGGACTCGCTCGGCCAGCAGGTGCCTTTCCCTTCGCGCCTCGGACGCCCCGACGAGTACGCCGCTCTCGTGCAGCAGATCGTCGAGAACGGCTACCTCAACGGCGAGACCATCCGCCTCGACGGTGCCATCCGCATGGCGCCGCGCTGACCCGCGGCACCCCTCAGAACCCGCGATCGAGAACACAGGAGAACCCATGTCCCTTGCAGGCAAGACCATCTTGATGTCGGGCGGCAGCCGCGGCATCGGCCTCGCGATCGCGCTGAGGGCGGCTGCCGACGGTGCGAACATCGCGATGCTCGCGAAGACCGACACCCCGCATCCGAAGCTCGAAGGCACGATCCACACCGCGGCCGAGCAGATCCGCGCGGCCGGCGGCCAGGCTCTGCCGATCGTCGGCGACGTGCGCGACGACGACGACATCACCGAAGCGGTCATGAAGACGCAGGGCGAGTTCGGCGGCATCGACATCGTGATCAACAACGCCAGCGTCATCGACCTCTCGCGCTCGCTCGACCTGAACGCCAAGAAGTACGACCTGATGCAGGACGTCAACGTACGCGGCACGTTCATGCTCTCGCGCGCCGCCGTGCCGATCCTGAAGGATGCCGAGAACCCGCACATCCTCTCGCTGTCGCCGCCCCTCAACCCGACCCCGAAGTGGTTGGGCGCGCACACCGGATACACGCTCGCGAAGTTCGGCATGACCATGGCGACCCTCGGCCTCGCCGCCGAGTTCGCACGCGACGGGATCGCCGCCAACACCCTGTGGCCGCGCACCACGATCGCGACGGCGGCCGTGCAGAACCTCCTCGGTGGTGACAAGGTCATGGCTGCGAGCCGCACGCCCGACATCTATGCGGACGCCGCGTATGCCGTGTTGCTCAAGCCCGCGGCGTCGTACACCGGTCAGACGCTCATCGTCGAGGACGTGCTCGAAGCCGACGGTGTGACCGACTTCTCCGGCTATGCCGCGATCCCCGGCACTCCCGACAGTGCGCTCTTCCCCGACATCTTCCTCGACTGAGGTTCCCGCGGCGCCGGAGACAGAGGCCGGAACGGGCGGCCGAAACAGAGACCGTCCGTCCGTAGCGCCGCGTGTTGGGGCGAGCCGCGCCGCGCGGAACCCCGTTCGTCTCCGTTCTCGCAGGGCCGGAGGGGGCGCCCCCGGAGTCATAGCGGGAGCAGATAGATGGGGTCAGATCAGCAGGTAGACCGCACCGACGATCGTGAGTGCGATCACGATGCGGTCGAACACACGCTGATTCATGCGACGGGCGACCCGCAACCCGAGGAGCGCGCCGACCACCACGAGCGGCGCGAGCACGGCATCCATCAGCAGTACCGGTGGCTCGAACAGCCCGAGGCCCGCGAGGAACGGCACCTTGATCACGTTGATGATGGCGAAGAACCACGCGGAGGTACCGAGGAACACCTGCACCGGGGTGCGGGTGGCCAGGAAGTACATCGACATGACGGGCCCGCCGGCGTTCGCGACCATGGTCGTGAAGCCGCCGAGCGTGCCGTAGGCGCCTGCGAGCAGGATGCCGCTGGAGGGCGGTGACACGGTATCCGCTCTGCTCTGCCGCCACCGGCGCCACCGGCGCCACAGCGTCACGGCGATCATGAGCAGCAGGATCACTCCGATCGCACGGCGCACCACACCATCGCCGGCGAGCGCGAGGAACGCGAATCCGACCAGCAGTCCCGCGATGACCGCGGGGGCGAGCCGCAGCAGCGTGGGCCAGTGCGCGTGCCGGCGGTAGGCGAACAGGGCGAACAGGTCGCCGACCATCAGGAGCAGCAGGGTCGCCGCGGTCGAGGTGCGGGCGGGCAGGACGGCCGCGAACAGCGCGATCGCCAGGATGCTCCCGCCCGGCAGTGCGGTCTTCGAGAGGCCGATGACCGCCGCCGCCACCGCGAGCGCCGCCCAGGCCCACGGGTCGAGGGCGATCACCGTTCGAGCTCGGCGACGATCGCGTCGTAGCCCCTGGCCTTCGCGAGGTCGACCGGGAGCACGCCGTCGCCGTCCGTGATGCCACTGTCGGCCCCGCCGTCGAGGAGGGCACGAACCACGTCGACGTAGGTCGAGGATCCGTCGCCGAGCACGATCGCCTCGTGCAGCGCCGTCCAGTTCAGGTTGTTGATGTGGTTCGGGTCGACGCCGGCCTCGAGCAGTATCTCGATCGTCGCGAGCAGTCCGCGCTCGGACGCCGGGATCAGGGCCGTGCCGCCGAAGCGGTTGGTGCTCGCGAGGTCGGCGCCGTTGTCGAGAGTCAGACGGAGGATCTCGTCATGTCCGCGCGCGCCCGCGTACAGGTAGGCGGAGTCCTGGATGTCGTCTTTGGTGTTCACGTCCGCCCCCGCCTCGATCAGGACCCGGGCCGCGTCGACGTGGTTCGCCTTGGTCGCCGCCACCAGGGCTGTCATCCCGCCGGATCCGCGCGCCTCGATGTCCGCGCCCTCGTCGATCGCCGTCTGCGCGGCGATCGCGTCTCCGTCCTCAGCGGCGGCGAGCAGATCGCGAGTGGCTTCGGTCATGGCAGCCTCCTGGGTCGACGGGGAAGGATGCGGCGCTGCTGTGCAGGCCGTCACGGTCAGCAGGGCAACTGTGACGGCGCCGACGGCCAACATCCTTCGCGCACGCATGCATCCGGTATACCAAAAGATGCCGGACATCGGGTGATCAACCTCGCGCGGTGATCAGTCCCGTGTGGCGGTCAGCTCCGCGCGGCGGTGAGTGCCGTGGCGAATCGCGCGGCGCGCTGCTCGATGTCGGCCCAGTCGCCGTTCGCGATCGAGGTTCCGTTCGCCAGGTCTCCGCCCGCACCGACCGCGACCGCGCCGGCGGTGAACCAGGCGGCCAGGTTGTCGGGGTTCACGCCGCCGGTGGGCATGAGCGGGGCGTCGGGGAACGGTCCTCGCAGGGCGCCGAGGTAGGACGGGCCGCCGAGCGACGCCGGGAAGATCTTCACGACGTCGACGCCGAGCTCGAGCGCGCCCATGACCTCGGTCGGCGTCATCGCGCCGGTCATCACGACGCGGCCCGTGTCGAGCATGCTGCGCGTGAGGTGCGGCAGTGTGCCGGGGCTGACCAGGAACTCGGCTCCGGCATCCGCTGCGTGCTCGGCCTGTGCAGCGGTGGTCACAGTGCCCGCGCCGACGTAGGCGGCGTCGCCGTGGCGGGCGATGAGTTCGCGGATGACCGCCGGAGCGTCCGGAGTGGAGAAGGTCACCTCGATGCCGGTGACACCGCCGCGGATGATCGCCTCCGAGGCCTCGATGGCCAGTTCAGGGGAGGGGGCGCGGAGGACGGCGAGGATGCCGGTCGTGCGGGCGCGGTCGAGACGGTCGGACATGGGGCTCCTTCATCGGGCGGGCACGTCCATTCTCCCGGGCGCAGCCTGTAATGACAAGTTGATCAGGACGCGTGGGTGTGCGGCCAGGCCTCGATCAGGTCCTTCGATTCCTTGAGTCCGAGTCCCGTGTGCTCGCGGAGCGCCTTGATCGCGGCGATGGCGGAACCCCCAGCGACCATCCGGTCGATCTCGGAGGCCACCGAAGCCGGCAGCGACGCACGCACAGACGAAGGGGTCGCGACCATCGGGGTGATCGACGAGCGCGTGGCCGTGGCGTTCGACACGGCGGCGAGGTGCGGCGCCGTGGTGCTGACCGACCAGTGGTCGATGCGGTCCTTCGCATCCTTGAGGCCGACGCCCGAGTGGTCGCGGTACAGCTTGATGGCGTGGATCTTCTGCCCGGCCCCGACGAGCCGGTCGATCTCGGCGATCACGCTCGGCGTCAAACCGGAGACGGCCGTCGACGCCGACGAAGCGGGAGCCGTGCGCGCGGTCGTCGGCGACGGGGTGAACACCTGCGGCTCTGGCAGCTTGGGGCGCATGCCGCGGACCGCGACGGCGAGGATCGCCACGACGACGATCAGGCCGACGACGATCGCGATGATCCACAGCACGGCATCCATGGGCTCAGTCTAGAGAGGTCACCGCCCGCGCCCCAGGGCCTTCCCATCCGCCACCGCGTACCCTGGAGGGTATGACCGAGACTCCCCGCACGCGCGAGACGCGCCCCGCAGCATCCGCGTCCGCCCCGCAGGGACGCCCCGCCCAGGGCAAGGTGCGCGAGACCAGGAAGCCACAGGTGCGCCCTGCCACCGAGGGATGGACCCAGCAGAAGGACGCCGAGGGGCGTCCACTGCTGCAGTTCGCGAGCCCCAAGCGCGGCAAGCCGCCGGTGCACCTGGCTGACCTCACGCCGGCCGAGCGCGTCGAGAAGGTGAAAGAGCTCGGCCTGCCCGGCTTCCGTGCCAAGCAGCTGTCGACGCACTACTTCCGTCACTACACGTCGGACCCCGAGCAGATGACCGACCTCCCGGCCGACACCCGCGAGCAGCTCGTCGCCGGGATGCTCCCGCCGCTGCTCACCGAGGTCCGCCGCCTCGAGACCGACCGCGGCGACACGATCAAGTTCCTGTGGCGCCTGCACGACGGCGCCCTGGTCGAGTCGGTTCTCATGCGCTACCCCGGCCGCATCACGCTGTGCGTGTCGAGCCAGGCCGGCTGCGGCATGAACTGCCCGTTCTGCGCGACCGGCCAGGCGGGCCTGACCCGCAACATGTCGACCGCCGAGATCATCGAACAGATCGTGCGCGCCAACCGGCTCATCGCCGAGGGCGGTCTGGGCGGCAAGAAGTCCGACGACCACAGCATGGAGCGCGTCTCGAACATCGTCTTCATGGGGATGGGCGAGCCGCTCGCCAACTACAAGCGCGTGATGGATGCGGTGCGCTCGATGGTCGCTCCGCAGCCGGACGGGCTCGGGATGAGCGCCCGCGGCATCACGGTCTCGACGGTGGGCCTGGTGCCCGCGATCAAGAAGCTCGCCGACGAGAACATCCCGGTGACCTTCGCGCTGTCGCTGCACGCCCCCGACGACCACCTGCGTGACGAGCTCATCCCGGTGAATTCGCGCTGGAAGGTCGACGAGGCCCTCGACGCCGCCTACGACTATTACGCCAAGACCGGTCGCCGCGTCTCGATCGAGTACGCCCTGATCAAGGACATGAACGATCACGCCTGGCGTGCCGATCTGCTGGCGGAGAAGCTCAACCAGCGTGGACGCGGCTGGGTGCACGTGAACCCGATCCCGCTGAATCCCACGCCGGGCTCGATCTGGACGGCGTCGGAGAAAGACGTCACGAACGAGTTCGTGCGCAGGCTCAACGACGCCGGCATCCCGACGACTCTCCGCGACACCCGCGGCAAGGAGATCGACGGCGCCTGCGGTCAGCTGGTCGCCACGACCGAGGATGAGGCCGCCTCCGCCGCGATGGCCTGAGGCCGGCCGGCACGGCGGGCGTCGACGGCGCCGAGGTGCTCGGCGCGGTCGAGCCACCGGGAGATCGTGGTCTCGCTCGCATCCTTCACGCCGAGCATGCAATGGGTGCGCACCGAGCGGATCCCGCAGAAGCGCATCGTGCCTCGGGCGACGTGGGTCTGGGCGGGCAGCCCCGTGAAGGGTGTGAAGTACCAGGGCGTGTCCGCGAGCAGCAGCAGCCTGCCCCGTCGCGCGGGCAGCAGTCCCTCGACGAGCCCGAGCTTCGTGTAGCGGTACTCCTGCTGCGGCAGCAGGGCGCGGTCGAAGAAGCCCTTGAGCAGCGCGGGCACCGACCCCCACCACAGCGGCGTCGCGATGACGATCGTGTCGGCGTCCTGCAGCGCGCGCTTCGCCTCGACGAGGTCGGGCTCGAGCGTCATGCGCTCGCGGTAGCCGAAGCGCAGGTTCGGGTCGAAGCCGAGGTCGCGGAGGGCGAGCACACGGGCGTCGCCGTGCCCTGCGGCGTAGCGCTGGGCGAGAGCGGCGGTCAGGGAGCGGGCGTCGGGGTGGCCGTCGATCACGAGAGCGGGCATTTCCGGTTCCTATCTGGACAGTGTCAAGCTGGTGGACACTGTCAAGATAGGAGAGGATGTTGCTCATGTCAAGTTCCAAGGACGGGTACCACCACGGCGATCTCGCCCGTGCTCTGGAAGACGCCGCCATGCAGCTGCTGGAGCGGATGCCCGCGGCGGAGATCAGCCTGCGCGAGGTCGCCAGGGCCGCGAACGTCAGCCACAACGCCCCGTACCATCACTTCTCCGACCGCCTGGGACTGCTCAAGGCGATCGCCGAGCGCAGCATGGCCGATCTCCTGGGCCAGGTGAGCACCGCTGCCGTGAAGGCCTCGACCCCGCGGGCCGCGCTCGCCGACGGGGGCTCGGCGTACATCCGCTTCGCCGTCGAGCACCCGCACGCGTTCGACGCCGTCTACGATCCGACGGTCTGCGTGCCCGGATCCCCGACTCCCACCATGGCGCCGTTGATCGACGGGCTCGAGGCGGTGCTCGCCGAGGGGGCGGCGGCAGTCGGCCTCGATCGACCGACAGATGTCGTCGCGCTGTGGGGACTGATCCACGGGCTCGGCACGCTCGCTGCGGCAGGCCACTTCACGCTCGAGGACGGACTGTCGGCCTACGCCGCGGCCCTCGATCGGCTGCTTCCCGCGGAGTGATCCGTCACGGTTGCGTCGTCCAACCTGTGAGTCGCTCAAAGCACTCTTCCACGCGATGCACAGGCGAGGTTTCGTAGATTGTTCGAATGCCCTATTCCGCCCATCGACCGGGTCGCTACGACTCGCAGGGTCGGATCATCCTCGACAGCGAACCCGACGCCGTCACGGATGACCTCGACTTCCTGCGTGAGTTCGAGCCCACCGGCACCGACCACGCCACCCGTGAGGTGCCCGAGTCCGTGCCCGCAGAGACGACCCCGATTGCCGACGCGATCGCCGCGGACGATTCCGCCGCCGAAGAACCCGCTCCGGTGAAGCCGCCGCGGGAGCCGCGCATCCGCCGTCCCCGCGCGAAGCGCGCACCGCGCACTCCCGGTTCGCGCGCGCGAACCCTCGCGATCCTCGGCGGTGCGGAGGGCGAGATCCTCGACCGTGTTCCCGGCGAGACCCCGCGCTTCGTGCAGATGTTCTTCGTGCTCGCCGGCACCGCGCTCGTCTCGGCGATCTCGATGCTCTTCGCGCTCACCACCGGGGTGCAGGCGGCCGTCTGGTTGGCCGTGCCCCTGGCGCTCGTCTGGGCGCTCATCATCTTCAACCTCGACCGATTCCTCACATCGACCATGAGCTCGACCAGGAACGTCTGGCGCCTCATCGGCCTTGCGATCCCGCGCGTGATCATGGCCGCGATCATCGGCTTCGTCGTGGCCGAGCCACTCGTGCTGCAGATCTTCCACAACGACATCGCCCGCGAGGTCGCCTCCACCAACATCACCCAGTCGCAGTCCGACCAGGAGGCGCTCGAGAACGGACCGGAGAAGATCGCACTCGACGCGGCATCCGCCAAGGTCGCCGAACTCGAGAACCAGGCGGCGACCGGCATCGTCGCCGGCACCGACTCCTCGTCGGCGACCGAGTCCGCGGCTCAGGCCACGGTCGACGACGTGACCGCGAAGATGACCGCCCAGCAGGCCGTGATCGACCAGGCGCGCGTGCTGTACCAGTGCGAGCTCACGGGTGAGGGTGCCGGCACCGTCCCCGGCTGCACCGGCGTCAACGGCCAGGGCGCCAGTTCGGACGCCGCCAAGGCGCAGCTCGCCGAGGCTCAGCAGACCTACGACGCCCTCGCCGCCCAGCTGCGCACCGCCAACGAGGAGCTCGCCGCGGCCGGCACTGCGGCGAAGGAGAACACCTCGTCGTCCGAGGCGCAGAACCGCGAGCAGGCGAAGTCGCAGCTGCCGACAGCTCGCGACTCCTACGATCAGGCGCTCGCCGCGTACAACGCACGCGCCGATGCGGTCGCGCAGGGCAACGCCGGAGCGGTCGGCCTGCTCAGTCAGATCAGCGGATTGAACCGGCTGAGCGAGAAGGAGCCCTCGATCCTGTGGGCGCACATCCTCATCGCCGCGCTGTTCTTCATGATCGAGCTGCTGCCGGTGCTGGTGAAGGTGCTCACGAGCTACGGTGATCCGAGCCTCTACGAGAAAGCCGCCGCGATCCGCAAGCAGGTCGCCCTCGACAAGGTGACGGCCGAGGGCTTCCGAGACCGTGCGCAGATCGTGACGGATCAGACCCAGGGGATACAGGCGGAGGCCGGCTCCGGTGAGCCGCAGACGCGTGCGGAACGCCGAGAGGCGGCCGAGGCGCAGGAGCGGGAACGGGCGGAGAAGCGCGCGCAGGCGCAGACGCTCGAGGAGCAGGAGCAGCTCGTTCGCCCGACGATCGGCTGAACCGGGCATCGCGGTGCGGCGAGGCTGCGCCAGGCTCCGGTCAGGCGGGTTGGGGAATCCGCTCCGGCATCCGTGGCGCCTGCTGCAGGGAGAGCTCGCCGACCCGGATGCTTCCCCGCACCGGTTCGTCGCGGACGGCGGCGGCGATCGAGCGGATCAACGCCACGGTCGACGGGGTGCGTGCCCAGCGCGCCCCGGTCATCAGTGCCTCGATGCGGGCGAGCGGATGCTGAAGCATGACATCGTGCTGGCGGACATCATCGCTGAGCCACTCCAGGAGCTGCGCGATGGTCCAATCGGGATTGATCGGTCCAGTCTCTGAAAGACGAGTGGCGAGATGTGTGTTCATTGGTCCAGAATCGGTTCTCATGAGCGTGATGGACAGGGCCAATAGCGGGCCAATGGATCAGGCATCGGCCATTCCTGCGGTACGAGCGGCATCTCTCGTCCACGCAGGTGACGTGTCCTCGGAGGCGCTCTCGGCGCGGCTCGGCCGCTGGACACAGGGAGACGGCACTCTCGCCGCCCGGCTCGCGCGAGGCATCGAGGGTCTGATCGCAAGTGGAGAGCTGCGCCCGGGGGACCGGCTGCCCGCGGAGCGCGCACTGGCAGCGGCAGGGTCCGTCTCGCGCGGCACGGTCGTCGCTGCGTACGGCGACCTCGCGGACCGCGGTCTCGTCGACCGGCGGCAGGGGAGCGGCACCCGCATCGCCGGGACAGCCGCAACCGCCGTGCCTGCCTCACGACCAGGACGCGGAGAGGCCCTCTTCTCGGCGCTGCCGAACGCGATCGATCTCCTGCGCACCGTGCCGCAGATCTCCGACCTCGGGGTGCAGCTCATTCGCGATCACAAGCCGCGGCTTGACCTCGCCCTGCTGCCGGAGACCGACCCTGCGGGCCTGCCTGCGCTGCGCACCCTCATCGCCGACATGTACGCCGCCGAGGGAACACCGACCACACCGGAGCAGATCCTCGTCACGCACGGCGCGCAGCAGGCCATCAGTCTCGTCGTCAACGCGCTCGTGGGCCCTGGCGACATCGTGCTCGCCGAGGAGATCACCTGGCCGGGCGTCACTGATTCGGTCGGCCTGCGCGGCGGTTCGGTGCACGGCGTCCCGATGGGCGACGACGGTCTCGACGTCGACGCGCTGGAGCAGGCCCTCGCTCGTCTGCGTCCGGTACTCGTCGCCCTCAACCCGCATCACCAGAACCCGACCGGGTCGCGCCTGCCTGCAGCTGCTCGGCATCGGGTGGCCGCGCTCGCCGCGCAGTACGGCGTTCCGGTCATCGAGGATCGCGTGCTCGCCGGTATCTCCTTCGACGGGGTGGTGCCGCCCACGCTCGCCGCCGAGCGCGCCGACGCGCCCGTCATCGTGGTCGAGTCGGTGTCGAAGTGGGTGTGGGCGGGCCTGCGGATCGGCTGGTTGCGGGCGGACCCCGTGCTCGTACGGCGGCTGCGTGGCGCGCGTCAGCTCGCCGACCAGTCCACCAGCGTGCCGGGTCAGCTGCTCGCTCTCGATCTGATCGCCCGCGCCGACGACCTGCGCCGCGCGAACAGCCGCATCCATCAGGAGCGGCTCCGGCTGCTGCAGCGACTGATGGCAGAGCACCTGCCCGACTGGACGGTCGAGCCGCCCCGTGGCGGGCTGTCGCTATGGGTGCGGGTGCCCGTGGGGTCAGCAGCAGCGCTCGCCCGAACGGCGGCCGCACACGGTGTCTCGATCGCCGGAAGTGCGGCGTTCGCCGTTTCCGCGTCGCCGGACGATCACATCCGCATCCCCTTCACCGCCCCCGACGATGTGCTCGCCGAGGGCATCCGCCGCCTCGGAGCGGCCTGGCGCGAGTATCGGGAGACTCTCGGGATGTCTTCCTAGGCTGACCCGCATGACTCGGATGCAGCGTCGGACCATGCGGATGCAGACGCTGTGGATCTCGATCGCCGGTGTGCTCGCCGTCACGATCTATGCTGCGCTCGCCGCGGTGCAGATCTTGGAGTGGACGCCGCTCGCGGCCGCTCCCGGGCTCACTCTCGACCAGATCCGAGCTGAGCTGAGCGGAGCGGGTGAGTCGCTCAACGCGCCGACGACTTTCATGATTCTCGGGGTGGGAGTCGTGCTCGCCCTCGCCCTCGGTGTGATCGCGATGACGTCGAGGGCCGCTCCGATGATCGCGGCTGCTGGCTTCCTGAGTCTGCTCATGCTCGGAGCCCCGGGCTTCTTCCTCGCCTCGTTCGCCCCGGGCATGGCGCTGGCCGATACCTTCATGATCTCGGCGGGCGTCTCCCTCCCCGGAGTGCGAGCGTTCTACATCATCAGCGCCTTCGCGGCAGCCCTGCTGATGCTCGGCGGGGTGGTCGCCGTGCTCCGGGCACGCGCCGCTCCTGCGTCGGCCTGACCTCTTCCTCGCGTCCGGCCCCGCTGACGGTGTCAGCCAGTAGCGTTGATCCATGGTCAACTATCGCTATCTCGGCAACAGCGGTCTCAAGGTCTCGGAGATCACCTACGGCAACTGGGTCACCCACGCCTCGCAGGTCGGCGACGACGCCGCCGTCAAGACCGTCCACGCCGCCCTCGACGCCGGAATCACCACCTTCGACACCGCCGACACGTACGCCAACACGGCGGCGGAGGTCGTGCTCGGCAAGGCCCTGGAGGGGCAGCGCCGCGAAGGCCTGGAGATCTTCACGAAGGTCTACTTCCCGACCGGTCCGAAGGGGCCGAACGACACCGGCCTGAGCCGCAAGCACATCTTCGAATCGATCAACGGTTCGCTCGCGCGCCTCGGCACCGACTACGTCGATCTGTACCAGGCACACCGCTTCGACTACGAGACCCCGCTGGAGGAGACGTTCCAGGCCTTCGCCGACGTCGTCCGCCAGGGCAAGGCGCTCTACATCGGCGTCTCGGAGTGGACCGCCGAGCAGCTGCGCGAAGGGCACGCCCTCGCGAAGCAGCTCGGCATCCAGCTCATCTCGAACCAGCCCCAGTACTCGATGCTGTGGCGTGTGATCGAGGGCAAGGTCGTCCCGGCGTCCGAAGAGCTCGGCATCTCGCAGATCGTCTGGTCGCCGATGGCGCAGGGCGTGCTCAGTGGCAAGTACCTGCCGGGTCAGCCGGTGCCGGAGGGCTCGCGCGCCACCGACCCGCACAGCGGCGCCGACTTCATCAAGAGCTTCCTGCAGGACGACATCCTCACCGCCGTCCAGCGCCTGAAGCCGATCGCCGAGCAGGCCGGCCTGTCGATGCCGCAGCTCGCGATCGCGTGGGTGCTGCAGAACCCGAACGTGGCGGCCGCACTGGTCGGCGCGTCCCGTCCGGAGCAGCTCGCCGAGACCGTCAAGGCCTCGGGCGTGACGCTCGACGCCGACACGATGGCGGCGATCGACGCGGCCCTCGGCGACACGGTCAACCGCGACGCCGAGAACACCTACTCGGTGTCGCCGAAGTCGCGCCTGGTCTGAGTGCCCTGATCTGACGCCGAGACCCATCGGTAACGTCGAGACCCACCCCCGCTGACGTACGCGCGGGTGGGTCTCGACGTTGGGCGTGGGTCTCGGCGACGGTCATTCCTTGACGGCACCCGCGGTCAGGCCCTGCACGATCCAGCGACTCGCGAGGGCGAACATCGCCATGGTCGGCAGGATCGTCAGGACCGCGGCGGCACTCATCGAACCCCAGTCGATGTTGAACGTCGAGATGAAGCCGTTCAGCGCCGACGGCACGGTGCGGTTCGCGTCGGTGTTCATGAGCACGACCGACAGGAACAGCTCGTTCCAGCAATTGACGAAGTTGAAGATGAACGCCGCGATGATGCCGGGGGTCATCACCGGGACGAGCACCCGGAACAGAGCGCCGAGGCGTGAGCATCCGTCGATCATCGCCGCCTCTTCGAGCGCGTCCGGCACGTTCTCGAAGAAGCCGCGGAGCATGACGGTCGAGAACGGGATGCAGATCGCGATGTAGACGAGGATCAGCCCGGGTTTGGTGTCGACCAGTCCCAGGTCGGTCATCATCGAATACAGCGGGCCGAGCGCGATGAACGCCGGAATCATCTGCGTGAGCAGGAACGCGATCAGGATCGTCCCCTTGCCGCGGAACTCGAACCGGGCCAGCACGTAGGCGCTCAACAGGGCGATGAGGGTGGCCACGGCACCGCCGACGACCGCGACCAGGGCGGAGTTGCCGAGGAAGACGCCGAACGAGCTCTTCTGGAAGAGGCTGATGTAGTTCTCGAGCGACGGCTCGCTCGGCCAGTACTCGATCGGGAACCGGTTGATCGTCCCCGGCGACTTGATCGACGTCAGCGCGATCCAGTACAGCGGGAACAGCGTGATCACGAGCCAGAGGCCGAGGCCCACGACGCGGATGACACCGCCGACCGTGACACGCGGCTTCGGTCGCGGGGCGGATGCCGGATCGGGGACGGTGATGCGCCGGGTCTCGGTGATCGAGGAACCTGTCCGCGAAGCGTCTGTCATGGTCATCGCTGCACTCTCCGCATCGCCATCAGGTAGAACGCGCAGAACACGAACAGGACCGCCATCACGATGAGGCCGATCGCGCTCGCGAAGCCGTAGTTGCCCTGCTGGGTGTAGTTGATCATCCAGGTCGTGATGATGTGCGTCTGGTTGGCGGGTCCGCCGTTGGTCATCGCGTAGATGATGTCGGGGAAGTTGAAGATCCAGATCACCCGCAGCAGGATCGTCAGCAGCAGCGTCATCGAGATGTACGGGATGATGATCGAGAACAGCTGCCGGAACTTGCCCGCGCCGTCGAGGCTCGCCGCCTCCAGCATCTCGTCGGGCACCGACTGCAGCGCCGCGAGGATCATGATCGCGAAGAACGTCACGCCGTACCAGACGTTGGCGACGATCACCGCGAACATCGCGAGCTTCGGATCAGCCAACCAGGGGAGCGGGGCGTCGATCAGCCCCGCCTTCATGAGCAGGTCGTTGACCACGCCGAACTCCGCGTTGAACATCCAGCGGAACAGCATGCCGATCAGGAAGCCCGACACCGCCCACGGGAAGAACACGAGCGCCTGGTAGAGGCCGCGGAAGCGGAACCTCTTGCGCAGGGCCAGGGCGATCAGGAATCCGATCACGAGCTGCGGCACGAGCGAGCCGACGACCCAGAGCACGGAGTTCCACGCCACGGTCGGGAAGGCAGGATCCCGGAACACCGCGAGGAAGTTGTCGAAGCCGACGAACGGCGTCGAGGTGAGGTCCCACAGGTTCCAGTCGTGGAAGGCCATGCGCGCGCCCTGCAGCATCGGCCAGTAGGTGAACCAGCAGACGAAGACGATCGCCGGCGCGAGGAAGGCCAGCAGCGTCCACGCCTGGCGGCCGCGGAACGGGCGTCGGCGGGATGCCGGGGAGGCCCCGGCGGCGGTCTGCTGCGAAGCAGTGCCGACGGAGCCTCCCTTCTGAGCGGTGCGGGCCACAGGTCAGCCCTTTTCCGCGGCGTACTTCTCGGTCCAGAACGCATCCCACGAGGCCAGCAGGTCGCTGGTCGACATGTTGCCCAGCAGCACGTTCTGCACGTCCTGGTCGGACTTCTGGATCCACTCGGTCCACCAGCTGACCCCGCGCGGCTGGCGCACGTTGACGTAGGTCTCCGGGTCTTCGGTCATGGTGACGTAGCTGGTCCACGGGCCGGACGAGTAGAACTCGTCGTCGGCGGCGGCCGTGATGATCGGCACCAGGCTGTTGGCCTGTGCGAACTCGGTGGCGGGCTCGGCGGACGACAGGAACTCGACGAGCTTGACGGCCGCCTCCTTGTTCTCGCTGTTTTCGGCGACGCCCCAGCCCGCGACGGCGAGTGGCTGCGCGGCCTTGCCCGAGGGGCCGACGAGCAGGGGAGCGGTGTCCCACTGGTCCTCGGTCAGCGAGGAGTCCTGCACGGTCGCGATGACCTCGGGGTCCTGCAGCAGGAACGCCGTGGTGCCGTTCGTGAAGCCGGCGACCATCTCGGGGTAGCCCCACGAGACCGCGGAGGGCGGGGAGGCTTCCTTGAACAGATCGAAGTAGTCGTCGACGGCGTCCTGTGCCTCGGGTGCGGCGAAGATGGTCGAGCCGTCCTCCATCAGGAACGCGTCGTCGACGTCGAGTCCGTCGATCGTGTACGCCTCGATCGCCGCGACCACGTTGCTGTTGGCGTTCTGACCGCCGCGGAAGGCGTAGCCGTAGATGTTGTTCGACGGGTCCTGGATCGTGCTCGCCTGCTCCAGAAGGTCCTTCCAGCTGTGCGGCGGACCGTCGAAGCCCGCGTCCTTCACCAGGTCGGTGCGGTAGAACAGCGACAGCCCGTAGAAGCCGTAGGGCACGAAATAGCTCTTGCCGTCGGCGGCGACCGAAGCGGACTGGGCGTTGTCGGTCAGCGCGTCCCAGCCGTCCCACTTCTCGAGGTTGGGGCCCAGGTCGTAGAGCCAGCCGTTGTTCGCGAACGGCCCGACCGTGATGTCACGCACCTCCAGCACGTCGACGCCCTTGCCGGACTGCAGCATCTGCTGGATCTTCGCGTCGGCCTGCTCGGTGGGAGGCGAGACGAGGTTGACCGTGATCTTCGGGTTCGCCTTCTCGAAGTCGTCGAGCAGCCCGCGCAGGAGCTCGGTGCGGGCGGGGTTGGTCAGGCTCTCGACCATCTGCAGGGTGACGGTGCCGTCGGTGGACGGGCCGGAGCTTGCGGAACAGCCGGTGAGAGCGAGGACGGCGACGGTGCCGAATCCCGCTGCGGTCGTCAAGATCTTGTTCTTCACGATGTGCCTCTCGGTGGGGTGGGGGTGGGTGTTGCGGTCGGGTGGGTGTTGCGGTCGGGTGGGTGTTGCGGTCAGGGGACGATGAGGGAGTCGGCGCGACGGATGCCGGCCCGGCTCAGGATCTGCGGCACGCAGCGCTCGACGAAGGTCTCGTAGTCGGCGGCCTCGTTGTAGAGGTGGGCCGAGAGCCGGAAGTAGCCGACCCCGCGGAAGCTCGTGAACGCCGTCTCGACGCCGACCTCGTCGAGCAGGTCCATCCGCAGGGCGTCGGCCTCTTCGCGGGTCGCGCCGAGCCCGAGCGGAAGACGCACCAGTCGCATCGACGGCACCGGAGAGGGGAGTGGCGTGAGCGGATCCTCGTCACCGTACGGGCGCAGGGCTTCGGCGATCAGCTCGGCCCCGGCATCCGCGATCTCCGCCATGGCCGTGCGCGCCGAGGCCCAGCCGAACTCGCTCTCGATGAAGTCGATCGCGGTCGGGGTGGCCAGGTACGTGGTGGCGTCGATCGTTCCCTGCGTGTCGAAACGGGAGGGGTACGCCTCCCGCGCGGCCCACGAGTCGATGAGCGGCCAGAGCTCGTCGCGGTCGGCGGCGGAGGTCACCAGCAGGGCGGAGCCGCGCGGGGCGCACGGCCATTTGTGCATGTTCCCGAACCACCAGTCGCCACCCGCGACGGTGGCCGCATCCGGGATGAGGCCGGGGGCGTGGGCGCCGTCGACGAGCGTGCGCACGCCGCGCTCGGCTGCCGCATCGGCGATGCGTCGGGTGGGCAGCACGCGGGCGGTCGGGGAGGTGATCTGGTCGACCACGATCAGACGCGTGCGGGGGGTGAGCTCATCGGCGAAGAGCTGAACGATCTCGTCGTCGGAGGAGAGCAGCGGCAGGGCGACGGTGCGCACGCGCGCCCCGAACCGGCGGGCGAGGCGCTCGGCTCCCATGGTGATGGCGCCGTAGCCCTGGTCGGTCACCAGGATCTCGTCGCCGGCTTCGAGCTGCAGGGCGTTGTAGACGACGGTCGCGGCGGCCGAGGCGTTGGGCACGAAGGCGCTGTCCTCGGCGCGCGCGCCCACGAACGGGGCGGTGCGCTCGCGGGCCGCCTGCACGCGCTCGGCGATGCGCGGGAACCACTCGACGGGGCTGAGGTCCGCGCGGCGGCGCAGGGCGTCCTGGTGCTCGACGACGACGGACGGGACCGCGCCGAAGGATCCGTGATTGAGGTGGATCACCGCCGGGTCGAGGGGCCAGGCGTCGCGCGCTCGCATGCCGGAGTTCAGCGTGAGCGGTGCGGGGAACAGCGGTGTGGGCATCAGTCCTCATCAATGAGTCGGGCGAGTTGTTGCACAACTTTGCCACATGCCGTGGAAAACTGCCATGAAAAGGTGAAGATGAAACATAGTTGTCATACGAGTTTCCTGCGAAGGGGAGTTCCGACAGACTTCACGAGGGGTGGGGGAGTGTCAGAGAGGATGACGATGAGCGCACTCGACACGGCGTTGCACGGGCTGCGGGCGCTGATCGCCGACGGTGCGCTGCGGCCCGGTGACCGACTGCCGAGCGAAGGCGAGCTCTGCGAACGTCTCGGCGTCTCCCGCGGGTCTCTCCGCGAAGCGATCCGGATGCTGGCCGCCCTCGGCGTGCTCGACACCCGTCACGGCTCGGGCAGCTACGTCAGCGAGCTGCGCGCGGCCGACCTGATCGGCAGTCTGTCGCTCACGGTCGGGCTGCTGCCGATGGCGGGAGTGCTCGAACTGACCGAACTCCGCCGCGTGCTCGAACCGCATGCGGCCGCGCTCGCCGCCGCCCGCATCGACGACGAGACCGTGGAGGCCCTGGACCGCGTGCTCGACGAGATCGAGGCGACCACCGACTTCGAGGCGCAGTCGCGGCTCGACCACGAGTTCCACATGGCGATCTCCGGCGTCGCGGGGAACGAAGCGCTGACCAGCCTGATCGACGTGCTGCGATCGCGGTCGCGGGCGTATCGCATCTCCGACCCCGAGGATGCGGCCGAGCTCAAGGTGCATTCCGATGCCGGGCACCGCGCGATCCTGCGCGGCCTGGCGGCGGCGGACCCGGTCGCCGCGAGTGCCGCGGCCTCCGCCCACGTCGCGTACACCGAGTACTGGGTGCGGCGGTACTCGGGGCTCGAGGACTGACGCGCGTCCTGCGGGCCGGTCAGCCGAGGGTGATGTCGACCTGGATCTCGGCGGCGATGCGCTCGAGGTCGGCACGCAGGGCGTCGAGGTCGACGGAGGCGGGGACCTTCGCGGTCACCGACGCTTCGAACAGACGCCCTCCGGCCATCGCGGCATCTCGAGTCTCGGTGGCGAGCTCCTCGATGCTCAGGGCGTGCGCACTCAGCACGCCGGAGACCTCGCGCACGATGCCGGGGCGGTCGTTGCCGAGCACCTGGATCTCGAGCAGCTGATCGTCGTCGGCAGCCGTATCCGGGGTGCCGGTGAGCACGGCGAGCGTGAGGAGTCCCTGACCCTGCAGGCCGCGCAGCGCGGACGACAGCTCGGCCTCCCGGTCATCCGCGACCGAGACCTCGATCACGCCGGCGAACGTGCCGGCAAGCTCGGCCAGCGAGCTGTTCTCCCAGTTGCCGCCGTGCGCATCCACGACATCGGCGACGGCGGCCACGAGGCCAGGACGGTCTGCACCCGCGACGGTGAGGATCAGAGTAGTCATGCGGCCAGCGTAGCCCGTAGCGCTCAAGCCCTCAGATGGAGGTCATGTGAGCGGCACTGGCGGCTGTTGCGCGTTCCCTGAGCCTCTTTGCATTCTTTCGTGATCTGCGTAAGGACCGAATCGTTGCCGAGTCCTCTGCGTCACGGATCCAGGGAACACGTCGTCGGATGGGTGTGAGGGTCAGGAAGGTCACCTGCGCGAGGACCAGCACGATCGCTCCAACACCCACACCAAACCAAGGAGCAGTGGATTCGTGCGCCAAGAACACGATGAGGGTGAGAAGTCCCCCGCAGGTGAGTGCAATCGCAACGAGCGGTGACGCGAGCAGCAAAGTTGTGTTTGCGGCGATGGACATGTCGCGTGTCAGCCACCACATGATCGAGATCGTGGCAATTGTGATTGTCGGGAGTGTCCAGTAGAGAGGCAGCGCGAACTCGCGCCAGGCGTCGGTGCTCTCTGCCGTCAGCACCGCGACGAAGGCTATGACGACGAGCCAAAGAACAGAAGGAGCGACGAGTACGAGGATCGCGCCTCGGTAAGGATGAGCGGGGGGATCGTCAGTGCGGCGGATGCCATAACTTTGAGCGCGTCGTCTCTGGCGTCGCCAGCGCTCAGTCTCTTGATCGGCTGCTGTTTGTGGTGATGTGCGACCTATCGCGAGACGCGCCGCCAGCGAGAGTATCCAGGTCAACACAAGAACGACGACTGTCTCCGGCCATCGTGTGCTGTCACCAGCGGCGATGCGCACACTGCAGGCCGCCATGAAGAGGAGCAGCAAGAACGTGACAAAGAGCACGGTGGTGAGAATCTGGTGGAGCTTCGGGTGAAGGGTTTCCGCGTCGAGCCCAAAGCGTGTCATCACGGCAATCGACACGATGATTGTGCCGACGACACCGAGGGCGGCGAGGGACTGATCCAGGACTGGAGTGAGATATGTGCCGATGGCGGCGTACTGGTCTCCATAGTCTCCGGGGAGGTTCGGAGGCGGAGCGAGGGCGAACACGCCTGCAGCGATGAGGCCGAACATCGCGGGCTCGAACCAGAGGGAGGCCTTCCACGGTTGCTGGCCGGTCGTATTTTCCAGGGCGGAGCGGTGCATCTTGGTCATCAAGCTGAGGTTAGCGACCTCTGTCAACCGGGCATGACTGGCACGCGACTCCGCCCTGGGTTCGACTGCCCTCAGTCCCCCCAGACCCCGGACTCCAGGAACGTATCGAGGCGCGCGCGGTGCGGGGCGAGGTCCCAGCCTTGGGCGGCGACCCACTCGTCGGAGTAGTAGGTGCCGGCGTAGCGGACGCCGCTGTCGCAGATCAGGGTCACGACACTGCCGGTCTCGCCCGCGGCCCGCATCCGGGCGATGAGCTGGAACGCACCGTAGAGGTTGGTGCCGGTCGACCCGCCGGCCCAGTGCAGGGTGCGTTCGCGCAGCAGGCGGATTGCGGCGATCGACCCGGCATCCGGCACCTGGATCATCTCGTCGATCACGGTCGGCACGAACGAGGCCTCGACCCGGGGGCGGCCGATGCCCTCGATGCGGCTCGGGCGCCCGGCCGGCGGATCCACGGTCCCTGCCCAGCCGTCGTAGAAGGCCGAGCCTTCGGGGTCGACGACCGCGACCTTCGTGTCATGTCGGCGGTACTTCATGTACCGGCCGAACGTGGCACTGGTTCCTCCGGTACCGGCACCCGTGACGATCCAGGTGGGGATCGGATGCCGCTCCTGAGCGAGCTGGCTGAACACGCTCTCGGCGATGTTGTTGTTGCCGCGCCAGTCGGTCGCGCGCTCGGCGAACGTGAACTGGTCGAGGTAATGGCCGGTGCAGTCGGAGGCCAGACGTTGGGCCTCGGGCGACATGTCCTCCGCACGGTCGACGAAATGGCAGGTCCCGCCGTAGAACTCGATGAGGTCGATCTTCTCCTGCACGGTCGAACGGGGAACGACCGTGATGAACGGCAACCCGAGCATGCGGGCGAAGTACGCCTCGGACACGGCGGTCGATCCGCTCGACGACTCCACGAGCGTGGTGTCTTCGCGGATGCGTCCGTTGACCAGGCCGTAGAGGATCAGCGAACGCGCGAGGCGGTGTTTGAGGGAGCCCGTCGGGTGCACGGACTCGTCCTTGAGGTACAGGTCGATGCCCCACTCGGGCGGCAGCGGGAAGAGGTGCAGGTGCGTGTCGGCGCTGCGGTTGGCATCGGCTTCCAGCAGGGCGATCGCGGTGCTGGTCCAGTCGCTCATGCCCTCGACACTACCTGCCACTCGGCCGGGCACCCTGGTCGATCACGCGGCGGCGGGACGCTCGGGGCCGAGGTGGGTGGAGGTCGGCTCGCCTGCCGCATCGCCCTTGAGCTCGATGAGGATGGTGTGCGTCGGCGTCGTTCCGGTGTTCTCGCCGGAATGACGCTGCGCGGGCAACCACACGGCCTGTCCCGCGGCGAGGACGGTGTCGAAGGAGCGGTCGCCCAGGCTGAGGCGGCGGGAGAAGCCGCTGAGGGTGACCAGAACGCTGTTCGGATGATCGTGCGGCGTCGTCTTGTCGCCGGGCTCATCGGTGTAGTCGAGCACGCGGACGTGCTCGTTTTCCCAGAGCGTGCGGTAGTGGTCGGGGTCGGTGAGGGTGGGATCGTCGGTGATCATGCGGTGACGGTACACCCGGCGCGGTACCGCCGACAGGGTCTCCTCAGCCGACCGTTCCGGCCGGGGAGGCCCCGCCGTCGCCGTCGACGTGCAGGAGCGATGCCTGAGACTGCTCCTGCTGCAACTGGAACTCGAAACGCGAACGGTCGCCGCGGTGATACGCGATGAAGTACTCGATGGGCGTGCCGTCGGCGCTGCGGCTGACGCTGCGCAGTCGCAGCAGGGCCGAGCCAGCGCTGACGCCCAGGTGCTGCGCCTGCTCGTGCGTGGCCACGGTCGCCTCTGCCGAGCGCACACCGTGCGTGGCGACGATGTCGTTCTCGGCGAGCAGTCGATAGAGCGAGCCCTCGGTGAGGTCGGCGCCGAGGGTGACGGATCCGACGGCCTCGGGCATCCAGGTCGTCGAGAGCGACCACGGTTCGCCGTCGACGTGGCGCAGACGCTCGAGCACGACGACCGGGGATCCGACCGGCACCTCCAGGGCGAGTGCGACCTCCTCGTCAGCCGTCGTCTGCTCGTGCCGCAGTACGTCGCTGTGCACATGTCCGCCGCGGCGCTCGACGTCGTCGTACAGACCGACGAGCGTGTGCACCAGGCTCTCACTGGTGCGGGGGCGGGAGACGAACGTGCCCTTGCCCTTCACCCGTTCGACGAGCCCCTCGTGCTCCAGCTGGGCGAGCGCCTGGCGCACGACGGTGCGCGAGATGCCGTAGCGCTCGCACAGGCGGTGCTCGCCGGGCAGCGGGTCGCCCGGCTGCAGGCCGTCGCGGGCGATGCCGTCGATGATCAGCTGGCGCAGCTGGTCGTACATGGGCGCGGCGGAGTGCCGGTCGATCGCGTCGTCGACGATGGCCATCAGTACGCCACCCCCGCGTGCAGGATCACGTTCGCGTAGGGGGTGAACTCGCCGGACCGCACGAACGCCCGTGCGCCGTGACTGAGCTTCTTGAACTCCACATGCGGCACGAGGTCGATCTCGAACCCCATGCCGGCGAACCGCTCGCGCAGTGCGGCCAGCACCTCCGGGCTCTTCTCGGCGACCTCGGCCGAGACCGTCGCCCCCTCGACCACCAGCTCGGCGAGCACGGTGTCGAGCACGTCGAGGAAGGCCGGAGCCCCCGGGCGATACGCCAGGTCGATGCGCTCGGATCCCGGGGGGATGGGCAGGCCTGCGTCGGTGACGACGATCAGATCGGTGTGCCCGGTCTCGCTGATCACGCGGGACAGCGCCGGATTGATCGTGGTGGCCGTCTTGCGCATGTGTCTCCTCGGTTCTCCGGATGCTCGGTTCGCAGGTTCAGCTCGCGACGGGTGCGGGGGCGTGCGCTGAGCTGCGCTCCGCCAGGAACGCGTCGACGTCGGCGCGGTGCGGAAGGCTCGGCGATGCCCCCTGCTTCGTGACCGCCAGCGCGCCGGCCGCGGTGGCCAGGCGCACGGCATCCGCCAGGGTGCTGCCGCTCGCGAGCGCCGCGCCGAGATAGCCGGCGTAGGCGTCGCCCGCGGCGGTCGTGTCGACCGCATCCACGGGGAACGGCGGGATCACGGAGGCGCCCTCGGCCGTCACGACGCACGAGCCCTGGCCCGCGAGGGTGATCACGGCGGCGCCGACCCCCTGGGCGAGGAACCAGCGTCCGGCCTGCTCGGCCGACGCGGCATCCGTCACCTCGATACCGCTGATCAGCGTCGCCTCGGTCTCGTTGGGGGTGACGATGTCGATGCTCCGCCAGATCTCGGCGTCGAGCTCGGCGGCCGGGGCGGGATCGAGGATCACGGTCATGCCGTGCTCGCGACCGCGCGCGGTGATGTGGGCGGTGAGCGCGGAGGGCGTCTCGAGCTGGGTGAGCAGCACCGAGGTCGTGGGGGCGAGGGCTGCGAGCGCCTCGTCGATCTGCGCGGCGCTGAGGGCGGCATTGGCGAGCGGAACCATGACGATGTCGTTCTGCGCCGACGAGTCGACGCGGATGTGCGCCACGCCTGTCGGGCCGGGGACCGTGCGCAGGTGCGCGAGGTCGACTCCGGCCGCGGTCAGCCCGTCGACGACCAGGTCGTGGAACAGGTCGTCTCCGACGCAGCCGACGAAGCTCGTGCGCGCACCGGAGCGCCCGGCGGCGACAGCCTGGTTCGCGCCCTTGCCGCCCAGCATGAGCGTGAACTCGTCCCCGAGAATCGTCTCGCCCCTGGCGGGCAGACGCCCGGAGAAGGTGGTCACATCGGCCGTGACGCTGCCGACGATGACGACGCCGGTACGGTCCTCGGGGTGTGCGGGGGTCATCTCGCTCCTGATCTTCCTTGACGGCAGGCGTAGCCGACGCTTTGACAGACCGCGGTGGCTGTCATTACATTAGCCGAAACCGCACCTGTAACGACAGGTTGTCCGCGAGGAGACCCTGATGAACCCGATCGCGCCACGCCTGTACGTCGACAGCGCCGACGTCGACCGTGTCTCCCGACTGCTCGCCGCCGGCGTGGTGCACGGTGTCACCACCAACCCGACCATCCTTGAACGGGGAGGCCGCACCGCCGCCGAGATCCCCGAGCTCTACGCCCGGTGGGAGTCGGAGGGGGCGCGCGAGATCTTCTTCCAGACCTGGGGCGGCGACAGCGCGTCCTTCCTCCGCAATGCCGAGGGCATCCGCGCACTGGGCGACCGCGTGGCCGTGAAGGTCCCGGCCACGGCGGCGGGCTTCGCCGCCGCATCCGCTCTCGTGCGCGACGGCGCCACCGTGCTCGTCACCGCCGTGTACGCGGTCGCGCAGGCCCTCGCGTGCGCCTCGATCGGTGCGCAGTACATCGCTCCGTACCTCGGACGGATGCGCGACGCGGGCCTCGACGGCGACGCGACGATCGCCCGCATGCAGGAGGTGTGCGCGGGGAGCGACTCGAACGTGCTCGCCGCATCGCTGCGCTCGCCGGACGACATCACCGGTCTGCGCCTTGCGGGAGTGCCGTACTTCACCGCTGCGCCGGACGTGCTCGACCGGGTGCTCTTCCATGAGGTGAGCGACAGCTCGGCCGCCGAGTTCGACGCCGCGATGGTGCGCCTGGGCGCGTGAGCGCGGTCTGCTGAAGTCCGCAGGCGGGTCAGCTCGCCGCGGCCTGGCGCAGCCAGCGCTCCACGCCCGCGATATGCGCGGTGGCGAGCGAGGTCGCGAGGGCGGAGTCGTGCTGGGCGATCGCATCGGCGATGGCCCGGTGCTCGGACAGGGTGCGCTCGACCGCGCCGCCCTCGGTGAGGCCGCGCCACACGCGGGCGCGCACGGTCTGGCTGCTCAGATGCTCGATCAGACTCGCGAGGTACGCGTTGCCGGACATCGCGACGATCTCGCGATGGAACCGGATGTCGTGGTCGACCAGAGACTCGATGGTCACGGCCGCGTCGACCGAATCGACCTCGTCCTGCAGCTCGGCGATCTGCTCCTCCGTGCCGAGGGTGGCCGCCAGCCCTGTCGCCTGCGACTCCAGCATGCGGCGCACCGCGAAGATCTCGAGCATCGAGTCGTCGTCGTGCATGTCGACGACGAACGCGATCGCCTCCAGCAGCAGATGCGGTTCGAGGCTCGTCACGTAGGTGCCGTCGCCGCGTCGCACGTCGAGGACCCGGATGACCTCCAGCGCCTTGACCGCCTCGCGCATCGAGCTGCGGGAGAGGCCGAGCCGCTCGGACAGCTCCTTCTCGGGGGGAAGGCGATCGCCGGGGGCGAGCTCGCCCGCCACGATCATCGCCTTGATCTTCTCGATCGCCTCGTCGGTGACTGCCATGGCGTCATCCTAGCGATTGATCGGATGTCTCCGGCAGGATGGAGCCATGCGCGTTCTCGATTCACACCTGCACCTCTGGGATCCGGAGGTGCTGACCTACACCTGGCTCGAGGGGCCGCTGGCGTACCGGTTCGCCGACCGGGAGCTGGGGCTCGCCCGCCTGTCCGCCGCGCACCCGGAGAAATCGGTGTTCGTGCAGGCGGAGACCATCGAAGACGACTTCCTCGACGAGGTGCAGTGGGTCGCGGGGCTGGCGCCTGCGCTCGGCATCGTCGGGATCGTCGCCGGCATCCGTCTCGACCGGGGAACCGACACGGTCGCGCACCTGGAGGGGCTCATGGCCGAGCCCCTCGTCGTCGGAGTGCGGCACAACCTGCAGGGCGAGCCGGACGGACTGGCCGTCTCGGCCGCGTTCGTGACCGGCGCGCGTGAGGTCGCCGCGCGCGATCTGACCTTCGACGCGTGCGTGCGCGCCGATCAGCTCCCGGAGATCGCCCGTTTCGCCGGTGCGATCCCGGAGCTGCGGATCGTGCTCGACCATCTCGGCAAGCCCGCCGTCGGCACGGCGGCCTCGCCGCTCCCGCCGTCGGCGGAGTGGGCTCGCGACCTCGCCGAACTCGCCCGTCATCCGCACACCTTCTGCAAGCTCTCCGGCCTGCCGGGAGAGGCAGGCGGAGACTGGAACGCCGAGCAGCTGGAGCCGTTCCTCGACGTGGCGGCGGATGCCTTCGGGATCGAGCGCCTGATGTGGGGGAGTGACTGGCCGGTCTCGGCCATCGGCCCCGCCGAGCCCGGCGACCCGCACGCGCCGGAGGACGGCTCCGCGACGTACCAGCCCACCGCGCGGTCGCGCTGGGCCGACACCGTCGTGGCGTGGGCGGAGTCGCGGGGCCACGACCTCGACGCCCTCCTGTGGGGCAACGCCGAGCGGTTCTATCGCACCGCTCAGCCGCGGCAGATCCCGTCTGATGCTGCTCCGCGATCGGGCCTCCGGGGTTGGCTCCGCGGTCACCGCGGGTGAGCGTCGGTCTCGGTGGTTCCGGTCGCGGCTGCTGCCGTCCGGCGTCGGTCTCTGCGGTTCCGGTCGCAGTTGCCGTCGTCCGGCGTCGTTCTCTGCGCTTCCGGTCGCAATTGTTGCCGCCCTCGCGCGATGGAGGCGGCGTCAACTGCGACCGGAACGCAGGCGGATGCTACTCCGCGCGCAGGCGCAGCTGGGCCATACCGCCGTCGACCTCGATGAAGGTGCCGGTGGTCGATCCCGCTGCGGGGCTCACGAGGTAGGCGACCGCAGCGGCGACCTCGTCGGGGCTGACCAGGCGTCCGTGCGGCTGGCGTGCTTCGAGGGCGGCGCGCTCGGCGGCGGGGTCGGCTGCCGAATCGAGCAGTCGGCCCACCCACGGGGTGTCGGCCGTGCCGGGGTTGACCGCGTTCACACGGATGCCCTCGCGCAGGTGGTCGGCCGCCATCGCGCGGGTGAGGGCTGCGACGGCTCCCTTCGACGCGCTGTAGAGCGCCCGTTGCGGCAACCCTGTCGTCGAGGCGATGGATGCCGTGTTGCAGACCGCGGCGGACGGAGACTTCCGCAGCCAGGGGAGGGCTGCCGAGGTGACGCGGGCGATGCCCGTGACGTTGACCGAGAGCACGCGCGCCCACTCGTCGTCGTCGTTCGCGGTGATGTCGCCCTGTGCGCCGATGCCGGCGTTGTTGACGACGATGTCGATGCGCCCGAACCGCTCGGCCACGGCGCTCACCGCCGCGTCGACACTCTTGCGGTCGGAGACATCGGCTGTGAAGGCGGCGAAGGCGGGGTCGGCCGCCGTGGTGTCCCGGTCGAGGACCGCGATGCGCGCTCCGTCGGCGTGCAGACGCTGGGCGATCGCCGCGCCGATCCCTGATGCTCCACCGGTGACGATCGCCACCAGTCCGTTCAATGCGCTCACTTCCGGGCCTCCCATGCCACGAACTCCTGCCGTTGACGGCCGAGGCCGTCGATCTCGATCTCGACCACGTCGCCCGCGGCGAGATAGGGGTACTTGCCCGACAGGGCGACGCCCTGCGGCGTGCCGGTGAGGATGAGGTCACCGGGCTCCAGCGTCACGTACTGCGAGAGGTGGTGCACGATGTGCTCGACGGTGAAGATCATGTCGCTCGTGTTCGAGTCCTGCCGCGGCTCGCCGTTCACGAAGCTGCGAAGACCGAGCGCGTGGTGATCCACCTCGTCGGGGGTGACGAGCCAGGGCCCGGTGGGGTTGAAGCCGGCCGCGATCTTGCCTTTCGACCACTGCCCGCCCGAGACGGCCATCTGGAAGTCGCGCTCGGAGACGTCGTTCGCGGCGACGAAGCCGGCCACGTGCGCCATCGACTCGTCGGGGGAGTCGAGGTAGGCGGTGCGGGTGCCGATCACGATGCCGAGCTCGACCTCCCAGTCGGTCTTCTCGCTGCCGCGGGGGATCGTGACCGCATCGTTCGGGCCCACGACTGTGTTCGGCGTCTTGAGGAAGAGGATCGGGATGGTGGGCGGCTCCGACCCCGACTCGGCGGCGTGAGCCGCGTAGTTCATGCCGATGCAGATCACGGCACTCGGGCGGGCGATCGGGGCGCCGACGCGCAGCGATGCGGCGTCCGCGAGTTCGGGGAGCTCGCCGGCATCGCGGGCGGCGGCGACGCGGGCGACGAAGTCATCCTCGAGGAAATCGCCGTTCACATCGGATGTTACGGGGCGGAGGTCGAGGTATCGGTCGCCCTCCACGAGGACGGGGATCTCATTCCCGGGGGTGCCGAGCCGCGCGAACTTCATGTTTCTCCTGATCGGTCGGGAGGCCGCGATGAGGCGGCCGGTCTCGTTGACAGTATAGACATCCGATGTTTACACTCCAAGAGATCCGCGCGGAAGAAATCAGCCGCGCATCGAGAGGAATCCCGTGAGCCGTATCGTCGCCCTCGACACCACCGACATCCGCTTCCCCACGTCCCTGAGCCTGGACGGGTCGGACGCGATGAACCCCGACCCCGACTACTCGGCCGCGTACGTCATCGTGCGCACCGACGCCGACGACGACATCGAGGGCCACGCGTTCGTCTTCACGATCGGCCGCGGCAACGACGTGCAGGTCGCGGCCATCGACGCGCTGGCAGGTCACCTGGTGGGTCGCGAGATCGAGCCCCTCCTCGACGACATGGGCGGCACGTTCCGCGACATCATCGGCGACTCGCAGCTGCGCTGGCTCGGGCCGGAGAAGGGCGTGATGCACATGGCCATCGGCGCGGTCATCAACGCGCTGTGGGACATCAAGGCCAAGCGCGCCGGCCTTCCGCTCTGGCAGCTGCTCGCCCGTATGACGCCGGAGGAGCTCGTCGACCTCGTCGACTTCCGGTACCTCACCAACGCCCTCACCCGCGACGACGCCCTCGAGATCCTGCGCGCCGCCGAGCCCGGTCGGGCCGAGAGGGAACAGCAACTGCTCGCCTCCGGATATCCCGGCTACACCACGAGCCCCGGATGGCTCGGCTACTCCGACGAGAAGCTCGAGCGCCTCGCCCGCGAAGCGATGGCCGACGGCTTCACCCAGATCAAGCTCAAGGTCGGCGCCGACCTCGACGACGACATCCGCCGCTTCCGCAAGGCGCGTGAGGTGTGCGGGCCCGACTTCCCGATCGCGATCGACGCGAACCAGCGCTGGGAGGTGTCGGAGGCCATCGAGTGGGTCAACGCCCTCGCCGAGTTCCACCCCGCCTGGATCGAGGAGCCCACCAGCCCCGACGACGTGCTCGGCCACGCCGAGATCGCTCGCGGCGTCGCACCGATCCGCGTCGCGACGGGCGAGCACGCCCAGAACCGCGTCATCTTCAAGCAGCTGCTGCAGGCCGAGGCGATCTCCGTCATGCAGATCGACGCCGTGCGCGTCGCCGGCGTGAACGAGAACATCGCCAACCTGCTGCTCGCCGCGAAGTTCGACGTGCCGGTCTGCCCGCACGCCGGCGGTGTGGGCCTGTGCGAGGCTGTGCAGCACCTGTCCATGTTCGACTTCGTCGCCGTCACCGGCACGCGCGAGGGCCGCATGATCGAGTTCGTCGACCACCTGCACGAGCACTTCGTCGTGCCCACCGACATCCAGGGCGGTTCGTACATGGCACCCACCGCGCCGGGAACGGGCATGGAGATGAAGGCCGACAGCATCGCGACCTACACCTGGAAGGGTGCACATGTCGGTGCCTGATCGCGCGGGAGCGCCTGACCGCCTGACCGTCCCGACGCTCGGCTACGGTGCCGCGAACGTGGGCAACCTGTTTCGGCCGCTGACCGATGACGAGGCCTGGGCCGTGCTGGATGCCGCGTGGGAGAGCGGCATCCGCTTCTACGACACGGCGCCGCATTACGGGCTCGGACTCTCCGAGCGTCGGCTCGGGGCCTTCCTGCAGACCAAGCCGCGTGACGAGTACCTGCTCTCGACCAAGGCCGGGCGCCTGCTGCGGCCGAACCCCGACCACGTCGGCGGCGGTCTCGACACCGCGAACGACTTCCACGTTCCCGATGACCTGCAGCGCGTGTGGGACTTCTCGGAAGCGGGTATCCGCACGAGCGTCGACGAGTCGCGCGAGCGCCTCGGCATCGAGCGCATCGACCTTCTCTACCTGCATGACCCTGAGCGGCACGACCTCGACCTCGCGCTCGCCGAGGCTCTGCCCGCGATGGAGGGGTTGCGCGCCGATGGCGAGGTGACCGCGATCGGCATCGGGTCGATGGTGTCGGATGCGCTCGCGGCGGCCGTGCGCGCGGCCGACCTCGACCTCGTCATGGTGGCCGGTCGCTACACGCTCCTCGAACAGCCGGCTGCGGTCGATGTGCTGCCCGCATGCCGCGAGACCGGGACCGGGATCGTGGCGGCATCCGTCTTCAACTCGGGTCTGCTCGCGTCGAGCGAACCGCGTCGCGACGGACGCTACGAGTACGGGCAGCTGCCGGACGAGCTGTGGGACCGGCTCGTGCGCATCGCCGCCGTGTGCGCCGACCACGGCGTGCCGCTCCCCGCGGCGGCGATCCAGTTCCCGCTGCAGTCCGACGTCGTGCGATCGGTCGTGGTGGGCGGCAGCCGCCCGGCGCAGCTGCGGCAGAATGCGGAGTACGCAGCGATCGAGATCCCGACGGCCCTGTGGGAGAACCTGGCGGCGGAAGACCTCATCCCCGCCTGATCGACCCGTCCCCGGAATCACCCGACGTCTCACCGAGAGGAGCACTCGTGCTCGAAGGAATCCATCCCCTGCTCACCGGAGAGCTGCTGCTGCACCTCGATCGCATGGGACACTCCGATGCCGTGGTCGTCGCCGACGCGCATTTCCCGGCATGGGGTCTGGGCGCACGGGTGATCGACCTCCCCGGCACGACGACGCCCGAGGTCGTGGCGGCCATCCGCACGGTGCTCCCTCTGGATGATGCGCCCGGTATCGACCTGATGACCTCGGCTGACGGCGAGGTGCTCGACGTGCAGAACGAGCTGATGGCCGCGGCGGGGACGGCCGTGGATACGACGGCTTTCGTCGAGCGGTTCGCCTACTACGAGGTCGCGAAGGCCGCGTACCTGCTCGTGCGCACGGGCGAGACCCGCAAGTACGGCAACGCGCTGCTGCGCAAGGGTGTCGTCGGGCACGCGTCGGCGTGACGCCGTTCACCACCCGGGAACGGCGTCGGCGGAGGCGGCCGGATCGGCCGTTTCGACTCTGAGCTGCTCTCTTCTCCGGAGTTGTGAACACCCGGGAGTTGTGAACACCGGGAGTTGTGAACGCCGAGTTCAGCGACCGACGGTCGACTCCCGCACGATGAGCTCGGCGGGGAACGGCGTCGTCGCGGGCGGGGGTGCCGAGGGATCGGCGAGCTGCTGCAGCAGGGCGGCCCCGGCGGCACGGCCGATCTCGTAGCCGGGCTGCCGCACGCTCGTGAGCGGTACGACGCTCTGATGGGCCTGCGCCACGTCGTCGAAGCCGACCAGCGCGATCTCCTCGGGCACGCGGATGCCGTGGCGCAGCAGCGTGGTGAGCACACCGAGCGCCACCATGTCGTTCGCCGCGAACACGGCGTCGGGTCGTTCGGAGGCGGGCATCGCGATGATCTGCGCGCCGGCCTGCAGGCCGTCCTCTGTCGCCAGGTGCGGTACCTCGCTCGTGGATACCGTCACGTCGGTGCCGGCCACCGCTTCGCGTAGCCCGGCCAGGCGGTCGTTCGACTGACTCACGGCCGGATTGCCGAGGAACAGGATGTGCTCTCGCCCGAGTCCGACGAGATGCTCGCCGGCGAGCCGCCCCCCGGCGCGGTCGTCGAACAGCACGGAGGCGATCTTCGACGAGTCGGGGATCGGGCCCACGACGACCGAACGGATGCCGCGATCGGCGAGCCCCTCCAGGCGCGGCACCACGTCGCCGAGCGGATAGATGACGATGCCCTGCACCCGGTGCGCCTCGAACATGTCGAGGTTGCGCCGCTCCTGCGCGTCGTCGCGATTGCTGTTGCTGAAGAACAGCGACCAGCCGCCCTCTCGCGCCACGTCTTCGACCCCACGCGAGAGGTCGTGGAAATAGGGCAGCCAGGCGTCGAGCAGGATGAGCGCGAGAGCCTTGCTCGATCCTGCACGCAGCTGCCGGGCGGATTCGTTCGGCACGAAGCCGAGTTGTTCGACCGCCGCGCGCACCCGCTCCCGCGTCGCGGCTCCGAGCACGTGCGGATGGTTGAGGTAGTTGGAGACAGTGGAAGAGGAGACTCCGGCGAGGGCGGCGACGTCCTTGACGCTCGCGGGCATGGGGCTCCTTCGTCATCTTTGTCTTCATCGTCGCCGCGTCGGTCGGGGCTCCTGACCACGTCGGCGGCCTCAGGATATCGGAGGAGTTGCAACGTGCCAAGAAAGTTCTTGACAGGCCTCGTCCGCCCGACGTAGCGTGACTCGCACACCGGGGTTGGCACGTGCCAACCCCGGACGGCGACGGTGCCGCACACCCGCTGGGAGAGGTCTCATGAACATCGGCTGCCACGGGCTCGTCTGGACGGGGAACTTCGATGCCGAGGGCATCCGTCTGGCGGTGCGCAAGACCAAGGAGGCGGGTTTCGACCTCATCGAGTTCCCGCTGATGGACCCGTTCTCGTTCGACGTCTCGGTCGCGAAGGATGCGTTGGAGGAATACGACCTCGCCGTCAGCGCCTCGCTCGGACTCTCCGAGGCGACCGACGTCACCAGCTCCGACCCCGCGATCGTCGCGGCCGGCGAAGCCCTGCTCCTGAAAGCCGTCGACGTGCTCGCGGATCTGGGGGGTCAGCACTTCTGCGGGGTGATCTACAGCGCCATGAAGAAGTACATGGCGCCGGTGACGGCCGAAGGGCTCGCGAGCAGCAAGGCCGCGATCGCGCGGGTCGCCGACCATGCCGCCGAACGGGGGGTCTCCGTCGCGCTCGAGGTCGTGAACCGCTACGAGACCAACGTGCTGAACACGGCGAGGCAGGCTCTGGAGTACGTCGCCGAGGTCGATCGGCCGAACCTCGGGATCCACATCGACACGTACCACATGAACATCGAGGAGTCGGATATGTTCGCGCCGGTCCTCGATGCCGCCCCTGCCCTGCGCTACGTGCACATCGGTGAGAGCCACCGTGGCTATCTCGGGACCGGGACGGTCGACTTCGACACGTTCTTCAAGGCGCTCAGCCGCATCGGCTACGACGGTCCGATCGTCTTCGAGTCGTTCTCGTCGGCGGTCGTCGCCCCCGACCTCAGCCGCATGCTCGGCATCTGGCGCAACCTCTGGAACGACAACGTCGAACTCGGCGCCCACGCGAACGCGTACATCCGCGACAAGCTCGTCGCGGTCGAGTCGATCCGCCTCCACTGAGTGGAATCCGGCCGGGGGAGCATCGGAAGATCAAGATGTCATTACAGGTCTTCCCCATCCGGCCGTCATTAGATACATTTAGATACAACTTGCGCTGCCCGTAGCGTAGGACGCAGAATTGATCCGATGTTTGCGACGGAATGATCCGTCGACGTCGAAGCAGAACCTTCAAGGAAGCAGGTGAGCGCATGAGTGGACCCATCCTCCGGGTCGAGGGGATCAGCAAAGGATTCCCCGGCGTGCAGGCGCTGAAAGACGTGCACCTCGAGGTGCACGCCGGCGAGGTGCTCGTGCTCGTGGGCGAGAACGGCGCGGGAAAGTCGACCCTGATGAAGATCCTCTCCGGGATCTACACCAAGGACGAGGGCACGATCACGTTCGAGGGTCAGGAGGTCGAGCTCACGAGCCCCCTCCAGGCGCAGGAGCTCGGCATCACGATCATCCATCAGGAGCTCAACCTGATGCCCGATCTGACCGTCGCGCAGAACATCTACGTGGGGCGAGAGCCCACCACGGGGCCGTTCCTGTCGGAGCGCAAGCTCAACGCGCAGACCGCCGACCTGCTGCAGCGCCTCGACATCCACCTGAACCCCCGTCAGCTCGTCGGCGAGCTCACGGTGGCCGAGCAGCAGATGGTCGAGATCGCCAAGGCGCTGTCCTTCAACGCCAAGGTCCTCATCATGGACGAGCCCACCTCGGCCCTCACCGACACCGAGGTCGAGACGCTCTTCGTGCTGATCGAGCAGCTCAAGGCGCGCGGCACCGGGATCGTCTACATCTCGCACCGCATGGACGAGCTGCGCCGTCTGGCCGACCGCGTGACCGTCCTGCGTGACGGCACATACATCGGATCACTCGACAAGTCCGAGATCACCATCCCGACGATCATCGAGATGATGGTCGGGCGTGTGATCGACGAGGGGACCCGCCCCCAGGCCCGCGAGCACGCGAACGACCCCGTGGTCCTCGAAGTGCAGGGTCTGTCGACCAAGAGCCTCTTGAAAGACGTCTCGTTCCAGTTGCACAAGGGCGAGATCCTCGGCTTCGCCGGGCTCATGGGCGCCGGTCGCACCGAGACCGCCCGTGCGGTCATCGGTGCCGACCACCGCGACAGCGGCACGATCGCCATCGACGGTCGCGCGGTGCGCATCGCCCAGCCGGCGGATGCCGTGCACCACGGTGTCGGATACCTCTCGGAGGACCGCAAGCTCCTCGGACTCATGCTCGAGCAGGACGTGACGTTCAACACCGTGCTCGCCTCGCTCGGCTCCTACGCCAATGCGATCGGCTGGATGGGCGACAGCAAGGCGAAGAACCGTACCAAGGAGTACGTGCAGCAACTGCGCGTGAAGACGCCATCGGTCAACCAGGTCGTCAAGCTCCTCTCCGGAGGGAACCAGCAGAAGGTCGTCATCGCCCGGTGGCTGATGCGCGACTGCGACATCCTCATCTTCGACGAGCCGACCAGAGGGATCGACGTCGGCGCGAAGGAGGAGATCTACCGCCTCATGCAGCAGCTCGCTGACGCAGGCAAATCCATCATCGTCATCTCATCCGAGCTCCCGGAGATCCTCCGTGTGGCGAACCGCATCGCGGTCTTCGCCAACGGTCGCATCACCGGGACGCTCCGCAACGAGGAAGCAAGCCAGGAGAAGATCATGCAACTCGCAGCCCACGGGGAGGAAGACTGATGAGCGCTCCGCAGCAGCCCGGATCGTCGACGACGACGATCATCCAGACCGCCGTGAACGAGAACACGGACAAGAGGGACGTCGGGGCGTTCCTGAAGCGTCAGTTCCAGCAGTCGCTGGCGTTCGGCACGCTCATCGTGCTGATCATCTTCTTCTCGATCGCCAGCCCCAACTTCTTCACCTTCAGCAACATCGCCACCGTGCTGCTGTCGACGGCCGTCATCGGCATCCTCGCCCTCGGCACCACCTTCGTCATCATCACCGGCGGCATCGACCTGTCGATCGGCACCGGGATGGCGCTCTGCGCCGTGATGACGGGTGTGTTCGTGACGAACATGGGGCTCCCGGTGTGGGTCGGCGTCATCGGCGGCATCCTGACCGGTGTGCTGATGGGACTCGTCAACGGCGTGAACATCACGTTCCTCCGGCTTCCTCCGTTCATCGCCACCCTCGCGATGATGATGATCGCCGGCGGCCTCGCCCTCGTGATCTCGGGGGTCGCACCGATCTACTTCTCCACCTCGGCCCCCGACTTCAAGAAGATCGCCCTCGGCGTGATCATCCCCGGCATCCCGAACGCCGTGCTCGTCACCGCCGTGCTCGCGATCATCGCCTACCTGGTGCTGTCGAAGACGCTGCTCGGCCGCTACACGTTCGCGATCGGATCGAACGAAGAGGCCACGCGCCTCTCGGGTGTCAACACGCGTCGCTGGACGATCCTGATCTACATGTTCGCCGGGGCGTTCACCGGCGTCGCGGGCATCGTCATCGCCTCCCGCCTCGACTCGGCCCAGCCGCAGATCGGCACCGGATACGAACTGCAGGCGATCGCCGCAGTCATCATCGGCGGCACCTCGCTGCTGGGCGGACGCGGATCGATCCTCGGCACCGTGATCGGCGCGCTCATCATGAGCGTGCTCGTGAACGGCCTGCGCATCATGTCGATCCAGCCCGAGTGGCAGAACATCGTCGTCGGCGTGGTCGTGCTGCTCGCGGTGTTCCTCGACTCGCTCCGCAACCGACAGCGCACCTGAGACCTGGGCGGCGGCGAAACCCGTGCCCGTCGTCGTCCTCCGGCTCCGGCCGGCTCCGCGGAGACATCCGCACAGGCACCTGGAATGTCCACAGCGCCGGCCCGTCCGGCATCCACACAGAACAAACCGAGCCGTACCCAAACAATGGAGTTTTCATGAAATTCGGGAAGAAGACCGCACTCGTGGCCCTCGTGGCCGCATCCGCACTGGTGTTCGCCGGCTGTGCCGGCGGTGGCGGCGACGTGATCGAGGAAGGCTCGAGCAGCGGCGGCAGCAACGACGGCGAGATGTACATCGCCATGGTCTCGAAGGGCTTCCAGCACCAGTTCTGGCAGGCCGTGAAGAAGGGTGCAGAGGACAAGGCGAAGGAGCTCGGCGTGAAGATCACGTTCGAGGGCCCCGCAGCCGAGACCGAGATCGCCGGCCAGCTCGAGATGCTGACCGCTGCGATCGACAAGAACCCGGACGCCATCGCCTACGCCGCCCTCGACCCCGAGGCGTGCGTCGCTCCGCTCGAGCAGGCCAAGGCGAAGGACATCCCCGTCGTCTACTTCGACGCCCCCTGCAACGGTGACGTCGGGCTCAGCCTGTCGGCCACCGACAGCAAGGTCGCCGGTGCGCTCGCTGCCGAGCACATGGCCGACCTGATCGGCGGCGAAGGACAGGTCGCGATCGTCGGCCACTCGCAGATCAACTCGACCGGTGTCGAGCGTCGCGACGGCTTCGTCGACAAGATCAAGGCGGACTACCCCGACATCGAGATCGTCGACATCCAGTACGGCGACGGCGACCACCTCAAGTCGGCTGACATCGCCAAGACCCTGATCGCGGCACACCCCGACCTCAAGGGCATCTACGGCACCAACGAGGGCTCGGCCATCGGCGTCGTGAACGCCGTGAACGAGCTGGGCCTCGAGAAGGGCAAGATCACCATCGTCGGCTTCGACTCCGGTGCCGCACAGATCAACGCCATCAAGGACGGCACCATGGCCGGTGCCATCACGCAGGACCCGATCGGCATCGGCGCCCAGGTCGTGCAGGCGGCCTACGACGCCGCCAACGGCAAGGACGTCGAGAAGTTCTACGACACCGGTTCGTACTGGTACGACAAGAGCAACATCGACGACCCGAAGATCGCCGCTGTGCTCTACGAGTGACACCGCATGCATGAAGAAGCCCCTCACCTTCGGGTGGGGGGCTTCTTCGTGTCCGGGGTGTGTGCGTGTGCTGTGTGCGTGTGGTGTGCACGTGTGCCGGATGTCGGAAGGTCTCCCGGATGCAGGAGCGGACGCCGGCGATTCCTCCGACATGCGTGCATTCCTCCGACAGGTGAACAGGGCGGAGAGGCCGGGAGCGCGCGCGGCGGTCCCACCCACACGGAGGTCTCACCCCGCATGGTCACGGACGGCGTGCCACGGCGACACGGCGCCGCGTGACGGCGTGGGGCCGTCAGAGGCGGCGGAGGAAGGTGAGCTGCGACGACGGCTCGACGATGAGCTCCTGCAACGCCGCGTTGAAGGGGACTCCGGCGGGGGCGGCGATGTGCGCCTGGAAGGCCGCCTCGTCGCGGTAGACCTCGTAGACGAAGAAGCGGTCGGGGTCGTCGACGAGCCGGGTCGCATCGAAGACGATGTTGCCCTCCTCGGCGCGCACGACCTCGGCGAAGTCACGCACCAGGGCGGCCACGCGATCGCCGGCTCCGGGCTGGGCGGTGAACGTGGCGTGCAGGATGGTCGGCTCGGACACGGTGTCTCCTCGGGGGTGTCGGGGGTGGAAGCGGATGCTCATGGCCATGCTCGTGCTCAGGGCGCGGATCAGGGCGGCAGGGTCAGGGCGAGAGGGTCAGCAACCGCGCCGGGGTGGACACGAGCATTCGATGCACGGCCTCGTCTCCCACGGCCGCGCGGAGGCGCGGGAGGTAGCGGTCGCCGAGGTAGGCGAGTCCGGGCATGCCGCCGTACGCGATGTACCTCGTGCGCCGGGCGACGTCGCCGCCGAGCACGATCCGGTCGCCGGCACCACGCTCGACCACCGCGACGGTCAGGGCGAGCAGTTCGGCGTCGGAGCGGGTGCGCGGACGCGCGAAGCCGTCGTACCCGAGGTGGGCACCGCGTTCGGCGAGCGACGCGTGCAGCCCGGGGTCGGGGTCGCGGTCGGCGTGCGCCAGCACGACACGGTCGGCGGACACGCCCTCGGCCCCGAGCAGGTCGAGCACCTCGTGGGCTGCCGTGCCGAACTCCAGATGCACCATGACCGGGGCGCCCGTCGCGCGGTGCGCCTCGGCCACGGCGATCAGGGTGGTGCGCTCGAACGGGCTGATGCGCCAGTAGTCGGCGCCGCCCTTGAGGAGACCTGCGCGCACGGGGCTGCCATCGGGTGCCGCGGCGAGGGGCGCCTCGGGTGTCTCGAAGATCTCCCCGTCGTCGGCGGGCATGCCGCGCATGATGTCGGCGATGAAGAGGGCGGCCAGACGGTCGGCGGTCCACACCTGCATCGGATGGTCCGCGCCGTAGTGGGCCTCCCGGTGTCGTCCGGTCGTCGCGACGATGTGCAGTCCGGTCGAGGCGCTGATCCGGGCGAGGGGTGCGGGGTCGCGCGCGAGACCGAACGGCGTGGCATCCACCATCGTCTCGAACCCGCTCGCCTGCAGCAGGGCGGCTTCTTCGCCCGAGGCCTTCTCGTCGTCGAGTTCGTCGCCCGGCAGCAGCGGAGTCACCTGGAACAGGTGCTCGTGATAGTCCACCCGCCCGAGGAGCGCAGGGGCGATGTCGCCGAGCACGGTTCGGACGACGGTGGGCATCAGCGCACCGACTCCGCGGCCTCGGCGAGCCGTTCGACGACGTCGGGCGTGAGGTCGAGCTCGAACACGTCGGCCACCACCTGCGACCAGCCATGGATGAAGTAGCGCCACCCGTCGACCACGTGCAGCCCGCGGGCGGATGCCTGAGCCTCGGCCTGGTGCAGGAACTCGAGCGAGCCGCGGTAGTTGAACTCCCATGCGTACGCCCCCTCGGGGAACACCACGGCGTCGGTCAGGGGCGAGCCGGGGCGGTCCTTGCCGAGACCGGTCGCGTTCGCGATCACCGATCCTGCGGGGGCCGCAGCCACCAGGGCATCGGCGTCTGCGGGGGTCGCCGTCACGACGTACTCGATCAGGCCCTCGCGGGTGCCGTGCTGACGGTGCACCTCGCGCAGGTGGTCGAGCTTGTCCTGTGTGCGGGCGGTGACCGTGATCTTCGACGGGGCGTCGGCCCGCTCGGCCAGTGCCCAGCTCAGCGCGGTGCCCGATCCACCGGCCCCGAGGATCACGACCGCACCGCCCGTTCGAGCGAAGTGATCGGCGGGAAGGAAGTCGTTCAGGGCCAGGTCGACGGTGATCGGATCCTTCGCCCGCCCTGACAGGACCGTGCCGCGCTTCGCGATGCTGGAGATCTCGGAGCACGACACCGCGAACGGGTCGAGCTCGTCGAACAGGTCGGATGCCGCGGCGTACACGTTCATCTTGTGCGTGGTGACGAGCGCGCCGCGGTGATGGGGGTCGTCGCGGATCTGCTCGACCATGGCGCGGTACTGCTCGGGCTCGGCATCCATCGGCAGGTCGTGGCCGACCAGGGTGCGCGTCGGCAGGTCCAGGATGTCGGCCCACAGGGGGAAGACCTTCATGATCGACGACGACGCGGTGGTCACCCCGACGAAGCCCATGTAGTCGGCGGATGCCGGAGCGTGTGCGGTGGCGACGACGTCGGCGGTGGTGGTCATCGGGTCTCCTCGGGGACGGCGACGGGGACGGGGCTGGGGACGGGGTGGGCGGGCTCGGCGCCGGAGAGGACCGCGATCACGTCAGCGAGCGACAGGGACCCCATGTTGTCGACCGCCTGCGTGGTCTGTGCGCCCAGGTGCGGGGTGACGATCACGCGGTCGGCGAGTTCCGGCGCGAGCAGCGGGCTGTCGTGCGCCGCGGTATCGCCGTCGAGGGTGTCGGCCGCGTAGCCGGCGAGGATGCGGTCGTGCAGCGCCTGTGCCACGGCGGCTTCGTCGATCAGGTCGCCGCGGGCGGTGTTGACCAGCACGGTTCCCGGTCGCATGCCGGCGAGGCGCTCGGCGTCGACGAGCCGCTGCCCGCCCGGAGCGTGCAGGGTGATCACGTCGGCCGCGCGGAACAGGTCGCCGAGCGAGACGGGCTCCGCACCCCGCTCCCGCACGACATCGTCGGGAAGGAACGGATCGGCCGCCAGCACGCGCGGTCCGAAGCCGCTCAGCCGTGCGGCGACGCCCTGGCCGATGCGCCCGAAGCCGACGATGCCGACCGTGGCGGCGCCGAGCTCGCGACCACGCCGCACACCCCAGTCGCCCGCGCGCACGCGGCGGTCGCCGTCGGGCACGAAGCGGAGGGCGGCGAGCATCAGTCCGACCGCATGGTCGGCGACCGCGTCGGCGTTGGCACCGGGGGTGTTGGTCACCGGGATGCCGCGGTCGCGCGCGGCGTCGAGATCGACGGACTCGGTGCCGACACCATAGCGGGCGACGACCTTGAGTTTCGGGGCCGCGGCGAGATGCGCGTCGGTGACGGACCCGGTGCCGGCTATCCAGGCGTCGGCACCGTGCAGCAGCGACCGCAGCTCGTCGAGGTCGTGGTGGGCAGGCCCGCGCAGGATGCGGTGACCCGCCTGCGCCGCGCGCTCGACCAGGTCGAGGTCGCCGTCGGAGAACGAGCGGCTGGTGACGAGGATGACGCCCATCAGCGCGGCCGTCCGGCGAACCACGGCGCGAGAGCCGTGTAGGCGTCGGCGAAGCGGGCGTGCCGCTCGGCATAGACGGCGTGACGTGCCGCATCCGGAATGAACTCGGCCGTGACCTCGCTCAGGGCGCGGGCGGCCGAGAAGTCGGTGAGGCGGAGCCCGACCGCGGCGGTCACCGCGGCGCCGAGGCTGTTCGCCTCTTCGACGATCGTCCGGCGGCGCACGGGCACACCCCACACGTCGGCGAGCACCGAGAGGTACACGTCGCTCTGGGCTCCGCCGCCGACCGCGTCGATGCGGTCGATCACGGCGCCGGCTTCGCGGAACGCCTGGATGCAGCTGAGCAGGTTGAACGCGGTGCCCTCCAGCACGGCCCGCACGAGGTGCGCCCTGGCGTGGTGGCGGGCGAGGCCGACGAATGCGCCCCGCGCCTCCGGATCCCACATCGGAGAGCGCTCGCCGAGCAGATAAGGGAGGAAGTAGAGATCGTCGGTGTCGACGTCGGCGGAGGCCTCGGCCGTCAGTCGTCCGGTCTCGGGGTGCGCCGGATCGGGGGAGAGGGCCTCGGCGATCCACTGCACCGAGGCGCCGCCGGCCTGCATGGTGGCGGTCGGCACGAACGAGCCTGGCACGACGTTGTCGAATGTGAAGGTACGCATCGCAGGGTCGTGCAGCGGGGCGTCGGCCGCGAACGAGATCCACGACGATGTGCCCAGGCAGACGTAGGGGCCGTCCTCCGGCGCGACGACACCCGAGCCGACGGCGGCCATCGGGCCGTCGCCGCCGCCCATCACCACACGCACGCTCGCGGGGAGGCCGAGGGCGTCGGCTGCGGCATCCGTCAACGTGCCGGCGATCTGCGTGGATTCCAGGATCTCGGGGAACAACGCCGGGTCGAGGCGCGCAGCCTGCAGCACCTCGTCCGACCACGTGCCCGTGGCCTGGTCGTAGGCGTTCGTGCCCGACGCGTCGGAGCGATCGGTCGCGAGGCGCCCGGTCAGGCGCAGCACGATGAAGTCCTTCGCGACGCAGACGCGTCGCACGCGCGCCCAGGTGTCGGGCTCGTTGTCGCGCACCCACATGACCTTCTCGACGGAGTAGGTGGGGTTGAGGCGGTGGCCCAGGATGCCATACGCGCGTTCGGCGCCGATCGCGGCCTCGAGCTCGCGCTGCTGCGCGCCGGCCCTGGTGTCGGCCCAGATGATCGCCGGGCGTGCGGGTTCACCATGGGCGTCGAGCAGCACGGCACCCATCATCTGGCCGCTCACCACGAGTCCGGCGATGTCGGTCGGGGCCGTGCCGGTGCGGGCGATCAGATCGCGCGTGGCGGCGACGACCGCATCCCACCAGTCGGCGGGATGCTGCTCGGCGACCCCGCCCGCGGCGAAGTGCGCGGGGTAGGGGACGGTGACCGAGGCGACGAGACGGCCGTCATCGTGGTGCAGCGACGCCTTGTTCCCGGTGGTGCCCAGGTCGTGCGCGATGATCATGGCCGGAGCCTATTCCGCGTAGGGACGCAGGTCGACGCCGGAGGCTCCGCGGTAGGCGCGCGAGCCCATGCCGTGCTCGAGCACCCAGCCGTAGTCGTGTCCTGCTCCTCCCGGGTACACCGCGAGGAAGGCGTAGGGCTCGTCGCCGGTGTTGACGGAACGGTGAGCCCAGCCCGGAGGGATGTAGCCGATCGTGCCAGGGAGCATGTCGAGCCACTCGGTGCGCTCGCCGTCGAACATCAGCAGTCCGCCCTGCCCCTTCAACGCCAGGTAGATCTCGCCCTGGTGGTCCGGGTGCTGGTGGCCCTTAGTCATCCAGAGCTCGCCGGAGGTGTCGCCGGGCATGATCGTGGTGATCGACTGCGGCAGCTCGCGGTCGATCTCGGGCACGGGGGAGCTGACGACCGTGTAGACCACGGGGTTCTCGCCGGCCGATGCCGCAGCCCAGGCATCTGCGTCGAGGAAGAGCCCCTCGAGGTCGGACATCCGCCGGGTGAGGGTCGGGCCCTCGGGGGAGAGCGTGAGCTTCTCGGCGTCGAAGGCGATCGCCATCGGAGAGATCGGCGGGGTATGGAACTCGGGCATCGGTGCTCCTCGTAACGGTGCTGCGGCGCTGCGCAACCTGTAATGACAGGTTCACTGTACCTGTTATGACAGGTGGCGTCCAGAGCGGATCGCTCCCGCGCGCGATCCGCGGCGCGCATCTGCGCGCGGTGCGGCGGTCGGCGGTGGTCTTCCGGTCGCAGTTGGTGCCGGCTGCTGGTCCTCCGGTCGCGGTTGGTGCCGGTTACTGCTGCTCCGGTCGCAGTTGGTGCCGCCTGATCGGGAAAAACCCGGCAGGAAGTGCGACCGGAACGCGGGGTCAGCCGGGGCCGGAGCGCGCAGCCGGGGGGAAGGCGTCGGAGTCAGTGCCGGGTCACTCGGCCGCGAGCCTCGCTCGGTAGGCGGCGACGGCGTTGCGGTTCGCGCACGTGGTCGAGCAGTACCGCTTCGAGCGGTTGCGCGAGAGGTCGAGGGCGATCGATCGGCAGGTGTCGTCCTCGCACACGGTGAGACGCGACCCCTCGTCGGCGCGGATGACGTCGATCAGCGCCATCGCGGTCTCGATCAGGATGCGCTCGGCGAAGGGCTGCTCGTCGGCGACGGCGTGCAGGTGCCAATCCACGCCGTCATGCCGGCGCAGAGCCGGGGTGAGGCGTGATTCCGCAAGGGCGTCGTTGACGTGCGCGGCCATCTCGTCGCGCGGTGCCAGCAGCATGGTGCGCAGGCGTGGACGCAGCTCGCGCAGCGACGCCACCTCGAGCTCGTCGCGGTCGAGGCGCCCGGTGTACGGGAACTCGCGGAGGAACGTGTCTTCATCGTCGAGGTCGGTCAGTGTGTCTGGCTGTTCGGCGGAGTTCACCAGCCAGACGGCGGACCGCAGCGCCTCCTCCGTGTCATCGGTGAAGATCATGTTGACATCTTACAGCGCGCGCGAGTAGCGTCATCGATCATGAGCACGGTGAGCAGTGACAGGGCGGTCGCCTCCGCCCGCGGGGTGCGCCTCGGGCTGCCGCTGGCGATCGCCGCGGCTTTCGCCTTCGGAATGTCGGGTGGATGGGCGCGCGGGCTCATCGATGCGGGATGGACGCCCGGTGCCGCGGTCACCGCGCGCATCTGGGTCGCCGCGCTCGTACTGCTGATCCCCGCGATCCTGTCCCTGCGCGGACGGTGGGGGCTGCTGCGGCGCAACGCGGGCATGATCCTCGCCTATGGACTGCTGGCAGTCGCCGCGACCCAGCTCTTCTACTTCCAGGCCGTCGCGGTCATGGATGTCGGACTGGCGCTGCTCATCGAGTACACCGCTCCGATCGCGGTGCTGCTGTGGCTCTGGTTGCGGCGGGGGGAGCGTCCGACACGACGGAGCATCATCGGTGCGGCCATCGCCTTCGTCGGACTGGTGCTCATGCTCGACATCCTCACCGGCGCCGACGTCAACGTGGCCGGTATCCTGTGGGCGCTCGGGGCCATGGTGGGGGCGGCGACGTACTTCGTGCTCTCGGCCAAAGCCGACACGGGGCTGCCGCCGATCGCTCTCGCCGGCAGCGGTCTGCTGCTCGGCGCGCTCGGGCTCACCGTGGCCGGCGCGATCGGTGTGCTGCCGATCCGGTGGACGACCGACGACATCGCCTACCGGTTCGGCAGTGTGCCCTGGTTCGTGCCGGTGCTGGCGATGGGCGTCGTCGCGACCGCGCTCGCGTACCTGCTCGGCATCGCCTCGACGCGGATGCTGGGGTCGCGACTCGCCTCGTTCGTGGCGCTCGCCGAGGTGGTCGCCGCGCTCCTGTTCGGCTGGCTGCTGCTCGGACAGCTCCCCGACCTGCTGCAGGCGCTCGGTGGCGTGCTGGTGCTCGTGGGTGTGGTGGTCGTCAAGCTGGGCGAACCCGCGGCGCCGGAGTTCGTGGAGCCGGTGCCTGTGGAGCCGGTGCCTGTGGGGCCGGTGCCTGTGGAGCCGATGTCCGCGGCCGATAATGTATACGGGAAGCGGGCCGAGGAAGAGTTCTGAGCCCGCAGCCTGGCTTTATGTATACACTGAGGGCATGACCATCGCCGTCGAACGCACCTCCGCGAGTGATCGTGCGTACGCGGCCCTGCTCGACGACATCCAGTCCGGCACGCTGGCAGCCGGCGTCGTGCTCGGCGAGGTCGAGCAGGCCGAGCGGCTGGGCGTCAGCCGCACGCCGATGCGCGAAGCGCTCCGGCGCCTCATCGCCGACGGGCTCGTCGTGCAGCAGTCGCCGCGGGTCACTGTGGTGGCGGGTCTCGATGCCGACGACATTCGTTCCCTCTTCGAGATCCGCCGCGCCCTCGAGGAGAGCTCCGCCCGTCTCGCCGCCGCCAGAGGAGACGCGCAGCTCTTCGCGGCACTCGCGGACGAGTTCGCACACGTCGATCTCGACGCCGTCGAGGGACGCGACGCGTACTACGCCCTGATCGCCCGCTTCGATGCCGCGCTCGATGCGGCCGTCGCCAACGACTACATCGCCTCGGCGCTGCGCACCGTGCGCACGCACCTCGTGCGCGTGCGTCGGATGGCCCGGGACAAGCCCGCCCGCCTCGCCGCCTCCGCCGCAGAGCACCGCACCATCGCCGAGGCGCTCGCCGCGCGCGACGGCGACCTCGCCGCCCACGCCACGCATGTGCACCTGCACAACGCGCTCGCCGGCATCCTCGATTCGCTCGACCCCGCACCACCGTCGACCCCCGCACCACCGTCGACCCCCGCACCAGTGAAGGATAAGAAATGACTGTCACCCACCACGTCCGCGTGCACCGCAGCGACGAGAACCTCGCCAGGGAAGACCAGCTCGCCTGGAAGATCGCCCAGGTCGCCGCCGATCAGGTCGAGGTCGAGCAGGACGTCGTCGACATGATCATCAACCGCATCATCGACAACGCCTCGGTGGCGGCGGCCTCCCTCACCCGCGCCCCGATCAACGCGGCCCGCGCGCAGGCGTTCAGCCATCCTGTCTCCACCGGCGGCGTCGGAGCGAACCTCTTCGGTGCCGCCCTCGACCACCGCACCAGCCCCGAGTGGGCGGCCTGGGCCAACGGTGTGGCCGTGCGCGAGCTCGACTATCACGACACCTTCCTCGCGGCGGAGTACTCGCACCCCGGCGACAACATTCCGCCGATCCTCGCGGTCGCACAGCACACCGGCAAGGACGGCCGGGCGCTCGTGCGCGGCATCGCCACCGGCTACGAGATCCAGATGGACCTGGTGCGCGCGATCTGCCTGCACAAGCACAAGATCGATCACGTCGCCCACCTCGGCCCGTCTGCCGCGGCCGGCATCGGCACCCTCCTCGGACTCGACGTCGAGACCATCTACCAGGCCGTCGGCCAGGCGCTGCACACCACGACCGCGACGCGTCAGAGCCGCAAGGGCGAGATCTCGACCTGGAAGGCGCACGCTCCGGCCTTCGCCGGCAAGATGGCCGTCGAAGCCGCCGACCGGGCGATGCGCGGACAGACCAGTCCCGCCCCGATCTATGAGGGCGAAGACGGTGTGATCGCCTGGATGCTCGACGGCAAGGACGCGGCGTACGACGTGTCGTTGCCCGCCGCCGGCGAGCCCAAGCGCGCGATCCTCGACTCGTACACGAAGGAGCACTCGGCCGAATACCAGGCGCAGGCGCTCATCGACCTCGCCCGCAAGCTCGGCATCGAGAACCCGGCGCTGCGCGACCCCGCGAACATCGATCAGATCGTGATCCACACCAGCCACCACACCCACAACGTGATCGGCTCCGGCGCGAACGACCCGCAGAAGTACGACCCGACCGCTTCGCGCGAGACGCTCGACCACTCGGTGCCGTACATCTTCGCGGTGGCGCTGCAGGATGGCGGGTGGCACCACGTCGACTCCTACGCCCCCGAGCGCGCGGGCCGCGCCGATACCGTCGCGCTGTGGCACAAGATCACCACCGCCGAAGACGCGGAGTGGACCCGCCGCTATCACTCGGAGGACCCGGCAGAGAAGGCGTTCGGCGGTCGCGTCGAGATCCGCCTGACCGACGGCTCGACAGTGGTCGACGAGATCGCCGTGGCCGACGCGCACCCGCTGGGAGCACGCCCGTTCGCCCGCGAGAACTACATCGCGAAGTTCCGTCTGCTGGCAGAGCCCGTGCTCGAGCCGGCCGAGATCGAGCGGTTCCTCGCCCTCGTGCAGCGTCTGCCCGAGCTGACGGCTGCCGAGGTCGGTGAGCTGTCGATCGTCGCGAAGCCCGGCCTGCTCGAGGCCGCACCCACGCCGGCAGGACTGTTCTGATGCTGTACTCCACCGTCACCCCCGCCGAGAAGCGGCGGCTGTTCCGTGAGCGGCTCGCGAGCGGTGAACTGCTGCGCTTCCCCGGCGCGTTCAACCCCCTGAGCGCCCGCCTGATCGAGCAGAAGGGCTTCGACGGCGTCTACATCTCCGGCGCCGTGCTCTCCGCCGACCTGGGACTGCCCGACATCGGTCTGACTACGCTGACCGAGGTCGCCGGACGCGCGAAGCAGATCGCCCGCATGACCGACCTCCCCGCGATCGTCGACGCCGACACCGGCTTCGGCGAGCCGATGAACGTCGCCCGCACGATCCAGGAGCTCGAGGACGCGGGCCTGGCCGGCACGCACATCGAGGACCAGATCAACCCGAAGCGCTGCGGCCACCTCGACGGCAAGGCCGTGGTCGACGAGAACACCGCGATCAAGCGCATCCGTGCCGCCGCCGACGCCCGTCGTGACGAGAACTTCCTCATCATGGCGCGCACCGACATCCGGGCGGTCGAGGGGCTGGACGCGGCGATCGACCGCGCGAAGGCCCTGGTGGATGCCGGTGCCGACGCGGTGTTCCCCGAGGCGATGCGCACGCTCGCCGAGTTCGAGGCCATGGCCGAGGCGCTCGACGTGCCGATCCTGGCGAACATGACCGAGTTCGGCAAGAGCGAGCTCTTCTCGGTCGACCAGCTGCGCGACGCGGGAGTGAACCTGGTCATCTGGCCGGTGTCGCTGCTGCGCATCTCGATGGGGGCTGCGGGCCGCGCACTGGATACTCTGAACGAGGAGGGGCATCTGACCTCGAAGCTCGGCGAGATGCAGCATCGCGCCGATCTCTACGATCTGATCGACTACGAGTCGTACAACCACTTCGACTCCGGCGTCTTCAACTTCACCATCACGAAGGAGTGACCATGACCGAGCCGGACATCAAGAAGGGCCTCGCGGGAGTCGTCGTCGACACGACCGCGATCTCGAAGGTCAACCCCGAGACGAACAGCCTGCTGTACCGCGGCTACCCGGTGCAGGAGCTGGCCGACACGCAGCCGTTCGAAGCCGTCGCGTACCTGTTGTGGAACGGTGAGCTGCCCACGCCCGAGGAGCTCGCGGCGTTCCGGTTGGAGGAGCGGAAGCACCGTGCGCTGGCCGACAACGTCAAGACCGCGATCGATCTGGTGCCGTTGGACGCGCACCCGATGGACGAAGTGCGCACCGCGGTCAGCCTGATCGGTGCCTCCGATCCCGGTGCCGGCGGCTCCGTGCTCGATGCAGGCGGCAGTCCGGAGCAGAACCTCGAGCGGAGCATCCGCCTGTTCGCCGCCCTCCCGGCGATCGTCGCCTACGGTCAGCGTCGCCGTCGTGGACAGGAGCTCATCGCGCCGCGCGACGACCTCGACTACTCGGCGAACTTCCTCTGGATGACCTTCGGCGAAGAAGCGGACGACGTGGTGGTCGACGCCTTCAACCGCTCTATGATCCTGTACGCCGAGCACTCCTTCAACGCCTCGACGTTCACCGCGCGCGTGATCACCTCGACCCTGAGCGACATCTACTCGGCGGTGGTCGGTGCGATCGGCGCTCTCAAGGGCCCGCTGCATGGTGGCGCCAACGAAGCCGTGCTGCACATCTTCGATGACATCGGCACGGCCGACAACGTGGTGCCGTGGCTCGACAAAGCGCTCGCCGAGAAGCGCAAGATCATGGGCTTCGGGCACCGCGTCTACAAGAAGGGCGACTCTCGGGTGCCGACCATGAAGGCCGCGCTCGACACCCTCGTGGAGCACTACGACCGCCCCGAGGTCGCCGCTCTCTACGATGTGCTCGAGTCGGAGTTCGTCGCGCGCAAGGGCATCTACCCGAACCTCGACTACCCCTCAGGGCCCGCGTACAACCTGATCGGCTTCGACACCCTGACCTTCACGCCGCTGTTCGTCGCGGCGCGGGTGACGGGGTGGACGGCTCACGTGATCGAGCAGGCCGGATCGAACGCGCTCATCCGTCCGCTGTCCTTCTACGACGGCCCGGACGAGCGGCACGTCTCCGCCTGAGCTCCGCGTTCCCATCGCCTGAATGGCTCCATCTCCACCCGGGATGGAGCCATTCGCGCGATTCGGGGCTGTAGCGTGCTGGCAGCCCGGGGTCAAGCGGATGCGCCGGGGAGCGCGACGGGAGTAAGACCGTATCCGGGACGAACGCGCGTCCCGGACGAAGGAGGGTCCATGTCCGCATCCGACACCACCGTCAAGGAGGTCCGCTCGCTCGTCCCCGCACGCATGGACCGGCTGCCCTGGTCTCGATTCCACTGGCTGATCGTCGTGGGACTCGGATTCTCGTGGATCCTCGACGGCCTCGAAGTGCAGATCGTCGCCGCCAACGGCTACGCCGCGACGCTCGGGATGGGACCGGCCGAGGTGGGACTCGCCGGTACGTGCTACCTGCTCGGGCAGGTGTTCGGAGCGCTCTTCTTCGGACGCCTCACCGATCGCCTCGGACGCAAGAAGCTGTTCCTCGTCTCGCTCGCGGTGTACCTCGTCGGATCCGCGGTGGCCGGTCTCGCCTTCGCGCCCTGGTTCTTCTACATCTGGCGGTTCGTCGCGGGTGCCGGCATCGGCGGCGAGTATGCGGCGATCAACTCGGCGATCGACGAGATCATCCCGGCGAAGTACCGGGGCCGCGTCGACATCGCGATCAACGGCACCTATTGGGGCGGCGCGGCGCTCGGCGCCGTGGCGAACGTGTTCTTCCTGAACACCGACATCCTCCCTGAGGACATCGGCTGGCGACTCAGCTTCTTCCTCGGTCCGGTTCTCGGGATTCTGCTCATCTGGATGCGCCGACACATCCCGGAGAGCCCGAGATGGCAGATGACCCACGGGCGCGAGGAAGCGGCGGAGCGCAATGTCGACGAGATCGAGGAGCGCATCCGCAAGGAGGGGAAGACGATCCCGCCGGTCGACGAGAGCAAGGCGATCACGGTCAAGGAGTACGGCCGTGTCCCGTTCCTCGTCATCGCGAAGGTGCTGTTCCGCAAATACCCGCGGCGCACCCTGGTGGGCATCACGATGATGGTGACGCAGTCGTTCCTCTACAACGCGATCTTCTTCACGTACGCGCTGGTGCTCGAGAACTTCTACGACACCCCGCCGGCGTCGGCATCGCAGTACTTCATCGTGTTCGCGGTCGGAAACCTCGCCGGCGCGCTCATCCTCGGGCACTTCTTCGACACCTGGGGTCGGCGGCGGATGCTGTTCGGCACGTACATGCTCGCCGGCCTCATCCTTCTCGTGAGCGCCTTCCTGTTCAACGCCGGAGTGCTCAACGCCGCGACGCACACGGCATTCTGGTGCGCCTCGTTCTTCTTCGCCTCGGCCGGCGCCTCCGCGGCCTACCTGACGGTCAGCGAGATCTTCCCGCTGGAGCTCCGGAGCCAGGTCATCTCGTACATCTTCTCGATCGGGCAGCTGGTCGGAGCGATCGCGCCGGTGCTCTACGGCGCCCTGATCGGTCAGAGCGCCGAGAGCGGGGACCGGGGTCCGCTGTTCTGGGGCTACGTGCTCGGCGCGGCGATCATGATGTTCGGAGGTATCGTCTGCGGGGTCTTCGGGGTCAGCGCCGCGGGGAAGTCGCTGGAAGACATCGCGGATCCGCTCTCGCTGGTGGAGTCCGGAGGGAAGGCGAAGACGAGCGGCAGGGAATCGGGGGCCTGAGCAGAACCGGCGCCGCGATGATCGCGGCGCCGGCGACGGCTCAGGAGAGCGCCGCGATGAGCGCGCGGGCGGCGGATGCCGATGACTGCGGGTTCTGACCGGTGATGAGCAGGCCGTCGATCACGGTGTTGTCGCTCCACGGGGCGGCGATGTCGAGCTCGGCGCCCCGTGCCCGCAGTTCGCTCTCGAGCAGGAAGGGTGCGCGGTCGGCGAGGCCGCCGATGCGCTCCTCCTCATCGGTGAACCCGGTGATGCGGCGTCCGGCCACGACCGATTCTCCGGCTGCGGTGCGGGCAGGAAGCAGGGCGGCCAGTCCGTGGCAGACGGCCGCGAGCGGGCGGCCGGCGGCGAGCGTCGCCGTGATCAGCGCGGCCGAGTCCTCGTCGACCGCGAGGTCCTGCATCGGACCGTGCCCGCCGGGGTAGTAGACGGCGTCGTAGTCCGCGGGGTCGACGTCGGCCAGGATCAGCGGGGCGGCGAGCTGATGGATCGCGGCGATCGCTTCGGCGTCGCCCTCGGAGAGGCTGGACGCATCGGCGACGGGGGCGACGCCGCCCGGGGTCGCGAACGACACCGAGTGACCCGCGTCGCGCAGCGCGCGATAGGGAGTGAGCAGCTCCTCGGCCCAGTAACCGGTCGGGTGCGCGGTGCCGTCGGTGAGGGTCCAGGTGCGGGCGGCGGTGACGACGAAGAGAACAGAGGACATGCGTGCTCCAGAGGGGTCGGACGGCAGACGCCGTGCAGGATGCGATATCGAGGACAACGGACAGCTCTCGCATCCGATTCCGATAGATTTCCGATATGAGTGATCGGAATGGCGATGGGTTGCGTGACCTCGCACTGTGGCGCACCTTCCTCGCCGCGCACCGCTCCGGGTCCGTGTCGGCGGCGGCGCGCACGCTGGGAGTCGCCCAGTCCTCGGTGACGACGCAGCTGCAGGCTCTGGAGCGGAGCATCGGGGAGCCTCTCTTCGTCCGTCACGCGCGGGGGATCCTCCCGACCCCTCGCGCCGATGACCTGGCTGCGCGCCTGTCCGGTCCGCTCGACGCGCTCGCCCTCGCCCTCGGAAGCCCGTCGCCGACCGAGGCGCCCCCGATGCGAATCGGCGGCGCAGCGGAGTTCGTCGAGCGGGTGCTGATGCCCGCGCTGGCGTCGATGATCGCGGAGGGGCAACGGATCACGGTCGCCGCGGGGCTCGCGGAAGACCTGCTCGATCAGCTCCGTGCCGGAAGCCTCGACCTCGTGATCTCCGCCGTCCGACCGAAGGGCCGCGCCCTTCCTTCTGCGGCCCTCGTCGATGAGGACTTCGTGCTCGTCGCGGCCCCTTCCCTCGGTCTCGCTCCTTCGTCCGCGCTCGCACCGGGCGACCTCGACACCGTCCCCCTTCTCGCCTACGCCCACGACGTACCGATCCTGCGGCGGTACTGGCGGCATGCGTTCGGCATTCGACTCGAGCGCGAGCCCGCGCTGATCGTGTCCGACCTCCGGGCGCTCGCCGCCGCAGCCGTCGCCGGAGCGGGAATCACGGTGCTGCCGACCTATCTGATCGCCGAGGAGCTCGCCGACGGTCGGCTGGTCGTGCTGCGCGAGACCGACGATCCGCCGATCAACACCCTCTACCTGGTGCGCCGGCCAGGTCCGCTCACGGCTGCGGTGGCCGAGATCGATCGGGCGCTGCGGGCAGCCGTCGCGTGACGGATGCGGAAGAGGTGCGGCGCCTCAGCGGGTGAGCCAGCTCCGCAGCGAACGGGTCACGAACGGCAGCACCCAGTAGGCCATGATCGGCGTGAGCACGAGAGTGGTGACGAGCACGCGCAGCCAGATCGGCAGCTCGTTCCAGCCCGGCACAGGGCTCATCGCGTAGGTGAAGGCCAGGTTCACGGGGAAGAAACCGAGCCAGATCGAGGTGGCCTGCTTCCAGCGCGGCGGAGCGGGCGCGACCGTGACGGTCTCGGTGCTGCCGTCGGACGCGGGGAGCGTGATCGTCCCGGTCGTCGGCTCGTCGAACCACCCCTCGATTCCGGTGCGACGCTTGGAGCGCTCGCTGCGCACGAAGCCCTCGCCCATCGACAACCACCATGCCCGCTCGGCCGACTGCTCCCAGGCGGTGAGCGAATCCTCGCTCGCGAAGCGGTAGAGCATGTGCCAGACCTGCGAGTCCTCGCCGGCGCGCACCCAGCCCGAGCCGAGGAAGCCCGGATACTTCGTCGCGAGGTTCACCCCCGTCTGCACCCAGGCGGTCGCCTCGACGATGCGCTCGGGGTCGACTTCGCGGCGGATGGACACGGTGAGGGGTTCGGACATGGTGCGGTCCTCGGGGGAACGGGCGTCCGGGGTGAGGACGCCGGAGCGGATGCGCCAGGGGTGGCAGCGCACCGTCGATTCTAATTCGGATGCGGCGTGGTCCAGGCCGTCGCCGCCCGAACGAGGAGGACCCCCGCCGACCCGATTCGGCGGGGGTCTCGCGGCGTGGGAGCCGCGACGGGAGCGAGAGCGCTCACCGTGCGCGCGGTAGACGTGACACCCGATCCGGTCTGAGTCTCTGTCCGCGCACCTGCAGTTGTACCCGGGCGAGATGACGCGGTGGTGAACGAGACGCGAACAACCTCGATCACGAGCCGAGCGGCGCGCATCGGCAGATACAAGGATGTCCTAGTAAATATCTGGTACTCCGAGTAAACTCTCCAATGTGCCAACGACGGCACGGAGGGATGTCACACAATGACTCGTACTATCCCGCACTTCGTGGGCGGATCGCTTCTCACTCCCGACTCGGGTCGCTTCGCCGACGTGTTCGATCCGAGCACCGGAGCAGTGCAGGCCCGTGTGCCCCTGGCCTCGGCCGACGAGGTGCGTCGCGTGATCGCGAACGCCGAAGAGGCGCAGGTCGCATGGGCGGCGACCAATCCGCAGAAGCGCGCTCGTGTGCTGTTGCGGTTCCTCGACCTGGTGCAGCAGGAGATGACGTCGCTGGCCGAGCTGCTCGCGAGCGAGCACGGCAAGACGGTCGACGACGCGAAGGGCGACATCCAGCGGGGTCTCGAGGTCATCGAATTCTCCGCCGGCGCTCCGCACCTGCTCAAGGGCGAGTACTCCACCGGCGCCGGAACCGGCATCGACGTCTACTCGATGCGCCAGCCGCTCGGGGTCGTCGCCGCGATCACCCCCTTCAACTTCCCCGCGATGATCCCGCTGTGGAAGGCGGGGCCCGCTCTCGCCGCCGGCAATGCGGTGGTGCTCAAGCCCAGCGAGCGCGATCCCTCGGTGCCGGTGCGCATCGCCGAGCTGTTCCTCGAGGCGGGCCTCCCCGCCGGCGTCCTCAACGTGGTCCACGGCGACAAGGAGGCCGTCGACACCCTGCTCACGGACGACCGCATCCGCGCGGTCGGCTTCGTCGGTTCGACCCCGATCGCCGAGTACATCTACGCGACGGCCGCAGCCCACGGCAAGCGGGCGCAGTGCTTCGGCGGAGCGAAGAACCACATGATCGTGATGCCCGATGCCGACCTCGACCAGGCTGTCGACGCACTGATCGGCTCCGGCTACGGCTCGGCGGGTGAGCGCTGCATGGCCATCTCGGTCGCGGTGCCGGTGGGGCAGGAGACGGCGGACGCCCTCGCGGCCAAGCTCACCGAACGTGTCGCCCAGCTCCGGGTCGGCCCCTCTCTCGCACCCGACGTCGACTACGGGCCCCTGGTCACGCGAGCCGCCGTCGAACGGGTCGAAGGCTACATCCAGCAGGGGGTCGACGAGGGGGCGACGCTCCTCGCCGACGGCCGGGGCTTCACGGTCGACGGGCATGAGGAGGGCTTCTACCTCGGCCCGACGCTGTTCGACCACGTCACCACCGACATGGCGATCTACCGCGAGGAGATCTTCGGCCCTGTCCTGGTGATCGCCCGCGCCGCCGACTACGAGGAGGCGCTGCGGATGGCCTCGGAGCACGAGTACGGCAACGGCGTCGCGATCTTCACGCGCGACGGTGACGCCGCCCGCGACTTCGCGGCCCGTGTCGAGGTCGGGATGGTCGGCGTGAACGTGCCGATCCCGGTCCCGATCGCGTACTACACGTTCGGCGGCTGGAAGCGCAGCGGATTCGGCGACCTTAACCAGCACGGAACCGACGCCTTCCGGTTCTACACGAAGACCAAGACGGTGACGAGCCGGTGGCCCGCGGCAGGCATCCGCGATGGAGCCAGCTTCGTCATCCCGACCATGCACTAGCCCCGGACACCTCCCACAAGGAATCACGATGACCATGACCACCGTCACCACCACCGCCGAGGAGCGCGAGGCGATCATCGGCGCCGTCCGCGAGTTCGCCGAGACCGAGCTCGCCCCCTACGCCGCCGAACGCGATGAGAAGCACCTGTTCCCGAGGGAGTCGCTGAACCGTGCCGGCGAGCTCGGCCTCGGCGGCATCTACGTCGACGAGGAGTTCGGTGGCAGCGGCCTCAGCCGCCTCGACACCGTGGCGATCTTCGAGGAGCTCGCGAAGGGCGACCCCGCCGTCGCGGCCTACATCTCCATCCACAACATGGTGGTCTGGATGATCGACACCTACGGCGACGACACACAGCGCGGCGAATGGCTGCCGAAGCTCACCGCCATGTCCGAGTTCGGCGGCTACTGCCTCACCGAGCCGGGCGCGGGGTCGGATGCCGCGAACATCGCGACCAGCGCGGTGCGCGACGGCGACCATTTCGTGCTCACCGGGGTGAAGCAGTTCATCTCCGGAGCCGGGGAGGCCGCCGTCTACGTCGTGATGGCGCGCACGGGGGAGCCGGGAGCACGCGGCATCAGCGCGTTCCTCGTCCCGGGCGATTCCGAAGCGCTGAGCTTCGGCGCACCGGAGAAGAAGATGGGCTGGCACGCTCAGCCCACCCGTCAGGTGATCCTCGACGGTGTCCGGGTTCCGGCGTCCGCCATGCTCGGTGATGAGGGCCGCGGCTTCGCGATCGCGATGTCGGCGCTCAACGGCGGACGGCTCAACATCGCCGCCTGCTCGCTGGGCGGCGCGCAGTGGGCGCTCGACAAGGCCGTGCAGTACGTGCACGAGCGGATGGCGTTCGGAGAGCCGTTGGCCGAGAAGCAGTCGATCCTGTTCGCGATCGCCGACATGCGCACCGACCTGCACGCCGCACGCCTCATGGTGCGTGACGGCGCGCAGGCGGTCGACGAGCACGCTCCCGATGCGACGATGCGCTGCGCCATGGCCAAGCGCTTCGCGACCGATGCCGGGTTCGACGTCGCCAACCGCGCCCTCCAGCTGCACGGCGGCTACGGCTACCTGCAGGACTACGGGATCGAGAAGGTGGTCCGCGATCTGCGCGTGCACCAGATCCTGGAAGGGACGAACGAGATCATGCGACTGATCGTCGGACGCGAGATGCTGCGACCTGCGGGTTCCGCGTCGGTCCAGCGCAGCGGCGGGGATCAGACGCGGAGCGCATCATGAACGCCTCCTCGTCGACGGCGGTCGTCGCGTTCCTCGGCCTGGGCCACATGGGACTGCCGATGGCGAAGAACCTCGTCGAAGCCGGTCACGAGGTGCACGGCTTCGACCTCGTCCCCGCCGCCGTCGAGGCGGCGCGGGTGGCCGGCATCCGCGTGGCCCCGAGCGGCGCGGACGCGGTGTCCGAGGCCGACGTCGTCATCACGATGTTCCCCGCCGGAAAGCACGTCATCGAGGCCTATCGCACGGAACTGCTGGCGGCGGCCCGACCCGGCACCCTCTTCATCGAATCCTCCACGATCGCCGTCGACGAAGCGCGCGCTGCACACGCTCTCGCGCTCGCCGCCGGTCACCGCAACGTCGACGCTCCGGTGTCGGGCGGCGTGGTCGGCGCGGAGAACGGCACGCTCGCGTTTATGGTCGGCGGCTCGGACGAGGACTTCGCCGCGGCGTTGCCGCTGCTCGAGCTCATGGGAAAGCGCATCGTGCACTGCGGCGGTCCCGGACTCGGACAGGCGGCCAAGGTCTGCAACAACATGGTGCTCGCGGTCTCGCAGATCGCGGTCGCCGAAGCGTTCGTGCTGGGGGAGCGGCTCGGACTCGAGCATCAGGCGCTCTTCGACGTCGTCTCGCAGGCCTCGGGCCAGTGCTGGTCGATCACCACAAACTGCCCCGTGCCGGGCCCGGTGCCCACGAGCCCGGCCAATCGCGACTACCAGCCGGGCTTCGCCGGCGCGCTGATGGCAAAGGATCTCGGGCTCGCGTTGCAGGCGATCGAGCAGACCTCGACCGATGCCCGCATGGGCCGGCTCGCCCAGGAGATCTACGCCGTCTTCGCGGCCGGCGACGGCGCGACGCGAGACTTCTCCGGCATCATCACCGACATCCGCGACGACCGCGTGTGATGATCGGTACTTCGACGGAGAGGGCGACATGACCGAGTACGAGACGATCCTGGTCGAGCAGCGCGGACGGGTGGGGTGGATCACCCTGAACCGCCCGGAAGCGCTGAACGCGTTGAATAGTCGGCTCGCGGAGGAGGTCACCGCAGCGGCGCTCGCCTTCGATGCGGACGAGGGCGTCGGTGCGATCGTCGTCACCGGCTCCGAGAAGGCCTTCGCCGCCGGTGCCGACATCAAGGAGATGGAGGGCATGTCCGCGGCGCAGATGCTGGAGACCGATCACTTCGGTGTCTGGCACGACTTCGCGGCCGTGCGCACACCCGTGATCGCTGCGGTCTCCGGCTTCGCCCTGGGCGGGGGATGCGAGCTGGCGATGATGTGCGACATCATCCTCGCGGCCGACAACGCCAAGTTCGGGCAGCCCGAGATCAACCTCGGAGTGATCCCCGGGATGGGCGGTACGCAGCGCCTGATCCGTGCGGTCGGATACTACAAGGCGGCCGAGCTGGTGCTGTCGGGGCGCTTCATGGGCGCAGAGGAGGCGGAGCGCTCCGGTCTCGTGTCGCGCGTGGTGCCGGCATCCGATCTCCTCGCCGAGGCGACGACGCTGGCCGACACGATCGCTTCCAAGTCGTTGCCGTCGGTGTACGCCGCGAAGGCCGCGCTCGATACCGCGATGGAGACGACCCTCGCCGAGGGGCTGGCTCACGAGAAGCAGGCGTTCGCCGCGCTGTTCGACACCGCGGACCAGAAGGAGGGCATGTCGGCCTTCCGGGAGAAGCGGGCGCCCGACTTCCAGAACCGCTGAGCGTGTGACGAGACGAGTGCCTGATGAGACGAGTGCCTGATGAGACGAGTGCCTGACGAGACGAGTGCCTGACGAGATGTCTGCCGGAATCGGGGAGCAGTCAGCCGCGGAGCGCGTCGACGATCTTCGTGATGCGACGTTCGCGAGTCGCCTCCTGCTTCGCTTCGGCCACGCTCCTCGCGTGCTCTTTGCGTGCGGTGTACGACAGGGCGTCGAAGGCGGTGCGCAGCGCGGGGTCGGCGTCCAGGGCCGCGGCGAGCTCGGCCGGAACGTCGACCGTGCGCTCGGCGGAGTCCACCCGGATCACGGCGTCGATCTCCTGGTCGATCTTGAGTCCGAGGTCGGCGCGCACGGCCTTGCTGAAACCGATCATGTTCTCGCTGCCCATCCGCGCCAGACGCAGGCGGGCGGTGCGTCCACCGATCGTGACGGCGACCGGGAACGCCTTGCCGGCGCCGAGAGAGGCCACCTGCTCGTCGCTGAGGAGGATCGCCGCAGCGGGGCCGCGGCCGGTGAGGACGGTGTGCAGGCGCAGTTCGCTCATGCCGAAAGGGTACGCCCGGGCTCCTCGAATTCCGCGGCGAGAATCGCGTTGCGCTCCATGATGAGGCGGCGCATGTACCCGCCGAGGAACATCGCGTCGACGATTCGGCCGAGCGGGCCGAACGGCGAGCGGAAGGTCACGGTGTCGTGCATGAGCGTGCCGGCCGGATGCTCCTCGAAACGGTGTTCGTGCAGGAATGCCGCGAACGGACCGGAGATCTGCCGATCCGAGAACGCGTGGGGAGGATCGATGTCGAAGACGATCGAGCGCAGGCGGAAGGGGATGCCGAAGTGGCGTGCCCGCCAGGTCGCGGTGGTCCCCTCGGTGAATACGCCGCCGGCCGGCGCCTCGACCATGGTCTCGCCGAACCGGGCCATGCTCTTCACGTGCAGTGACGGGTCGAGCGATGCGGCGAACACCTCGGCAGGAGGTGCGCTGATGATCGTCTCGAGCGCGAACCGGGGCATGTCAGAGGGCTTCGGGCTGCGGACGCGGATCGGCGAAGTCGCCGGCGTCCTTGCGCAGCCGGGCGACGATCGCGACGAGCTCGGCGGCGTCGTCGCGGCTCAGACCGGGCTCGGCGAACACGTCGGCGTTGAGAGCCTGTGTGGCGCGCTCGACCAGTTCCCGGCCGGACTCCGTCAGCACGAGCAGCGCCGCGCGTCCGTCATGGGGGTGCGGCTCACGCGCGATCAGACCGTCGCGCACCAGGCGCTCCGCCGTGCTCGTCACGGTGGTCGGGTGCACCTGGAGGCGGGCGACCACGCTCGACAGGGGCAGGCTGCCGGCGCGGCTGAAAGCCAGCAGACGCAGCACCTCGTAGCGGGCGAAGCTCAGAGCGAAGGGCTTCAGGGCCGCGTCGACACGGGCGAGCAGCAGCTGCTGGGCCCGCATGACCGAAGTGACCAGGGCCATGCCGTCCGCGGCATCCGTCCAGCCGTGCGCGAGCCACTGCCGCTTCGCCTCGGCGAGCGGATCGATGGGGAGCGGACGGGGTCGGGCCATTTCTCTACGGTAGCGGCGCGAGCGCGGGGGCGGCGACGGCGCGCGACGCATCCGCTGTGGACATCCATGAGTCTCAGTCGCAGGTGGGCTGGAACTCAGTATCGCGGTCTAGAATTGCAGCAGTCGTGAGGAGCAATCGATGAAGATCTTCGTCCTGGTCAAAGAGGTGCCGGACACCTATGGCGATCGCAAGCTGAATCTCGAGACCGGCCTCGCCGATCGTGCGGCGGGTGACGTGGTCCTCGACGAGATCACGGAGCGGGCGCTCGAAGTGGCGCTCAGCTACGCCGACAAGAACGACGGCACCGAGGTGGTGGCGGTCTCGATGGCTCCGGAGGGCTCGACCGCATCCGTGCGCCGGGCGCTCGCGATCGGTGCGGGCTCGGCCGTGCACATCGCCGACGAGCAGCTCGTCGGTGCCGACCTCGGTCTCACCGCCGAGGTCCTCGCCGCCGCGATCCGCCGCGGCGCCCCCGACCTCGTGATCACGGGCAACCTGTCGACCGACGGTTCCGGCGGCGTCATTCCCGCGATGTTGGCCGAACACCTCGGATTCGCGCAGGCCACCGCGCTCACGTCGGTCGAGATCACCGCCGACGGCGTCTCGGGCGTCCGTGGCTCGGATGCCGGCAGCCAGCCGGTCTCGGCGCCGCTGCCCGCCGTGATCTCGATCACCGAGGCGCTTCCCGACGCGCGGTTCCCCAACTTCAAGGGCATCATGGCGGCCAAGAAGAAGCCGCTCGAGGTGCTCGCGCTCGCCGACCTCGACGTTTCGGCGGATCCGTCCGTCGCTCCGCGCACCATCATGACCACTGTGTCGGAGAAGCCCCCGCGGGCGGCCGGCGTGAAGATCACCGATGAGGGTGACGCGGCCGACAAGCTCGTCGACTACCTCGTGCAGAACAGGCTGGTGTGAGATGACATCCTCCGAGAACCCGATCCTCGTCCTCGTCGACGTCGACCCCTCCGGCTACGTCGCGAGCAGCACGGCGGCGCTCATCGGCGCGGCTTCGACGATCGGCACGCCGGTCGCGCTGATCGTGGGCGGCAGTCCGGCCGCGGTGGATCAGGCCGCTGCGGCGGGTGCATCGGTGGTGCTGACCGCCGACGGTGAGCCGACGGCATTGACCGTGCCGATCGTGGACGCCCTGCAGGCGGCCGCCGCCCAGGTGCGCCCCGACGCCGTGCTGATCTCGAACTCGATCTCCGGACGCGACGTGGCCGGACGATTCGCGGTGCGCACGAAGAGCGCACTGTCGGTCGACGCGGTCGGAGTGTCGCGCGATGACGATGGTGTCGTCGCCCACCACTCGGTCTACGGCGGGGCCTACCTCGTCGATTCGGCACCCACGTTCGGCACTCCGGTGATCACGGTGCGCCAGGGCGCGGTGGACGCGCGCGCCGAGGCCGTGCCGTCGCACTCGGTCGAGGTGCTCGACGTCACCCCGTCCGGTGCGGTCGCGGCGACGGCCGGTCCGGTCGAGGCGGTCGAGGTCGCCTCCTCCCGTCCCGACCTGCGCGGAGCCACGCGTGTGGTCTCCGGCGGTCGAGGTCTCGCCTCGAAGGAGAAGTTCGTGCTCGTCGAAGAGCTCGCCGATGCGCTCGGTGCCGCGGTGGGTGCCTCCAGGGCCGCCGTCGACGCGGGGTACATCCCGCAGTCGCATCAGGTCGGCCAGACCGGTGTCTCGGTGTCGCCGCAGCTGTATGTCGCCCTCGGCATATCCGGCGCCATCCAGCATCGTGCCGGCATGCAGACGTCGAAGAACATCGTCGCGATCAACAAGGACCCCGAGGCGCCGATCTTCGACGTGGCGGACTTCGGGATCGTCGGCGACGTGTTCGCGGTGGTGCCGCAGGTGATCGCCGCCCTCGAGGCGCGGAAGAAGTAGCCATGGCGACGCGGATGCTGCGACGCGGTCTGCCGCGTGTACCGGGCGGGGAGTCCTGGCCCCCCGCTGATGCGGCGGCTGTGGAGGAGCCGGCGGTTGCCGTGGCACCCGAGGCTCCGACGTCGACAGAGGTCGAGCATGCGGCGACGCCGGATGTCGCCGCCGCCGATTCCGCCGTTGCGGTGGATCAGGCAGCCGTGGCCACCGCAGCGCCGACCGGGAGCCCTGCTCCCGCGGCGACCGCCGGAGCCGCGCGAATCCGTCGCGGCCTGCCACGCGTGCCGGGCGGAGAGCCCTGGCCGCCATCGGTCGCCGGCGCTCCCGCCGCCGCCGTGGCGACCCCCGCTCCGCAGGCGACGCAGCCGGTAGCGGCCGTCGCGGCAGCAGTTCCCGCATCTTCGGCGACCGGGAGCGCACCGGCGACGGCTGGTGCCTCGACCGCACCCTCGCCCGCACCCTCGCCCGCCGTCAGCGCACCCGAAGCGCCGATCGCTGCCGCAGGCGGTGTCCGTCGCGGCCTGCCCCGCGTGGTCGGCGGCGAGCCGTGGCCCCCCGCAGACACCGTCCCGCTCGCACCTGCTGTCGCGGCATCCGTCGAGCCCGTGGCTCCGGCGCCGGTCGCTCCTGAGAGCACCGGGCCGAGGAGCACCCCCGCCGTCGCGGCGCCCGTGACCGCGGTGGCCGTGGCCGAGACCGCACCCGCCATTGCCGACGTCGCGACCCCGCTGCCGTGGACGCGCACGGTCTGGAACGGGCGCGCGCCACGTCGCATCGCCGAGGCACCCGCCGCTGCGACCGGTCGACGCCGTCCGACGTGGCCCCAGGCCATCGCCGTGCTGTTCGGCGCCGCCGCGCTCGGAGTCCTCGCGGGCGCCGCCATCGCGTTCGTGCGCGCACTCCTGAGCCTCCCGTTCATGCAGGACTTCCTCGCAGCCTTCCCGGGCGAGTACGAGCCGGGGATCGCGGTCGAACCCGGATTCTCGCCCTGGGTCGGCTGGCAGCACTTCTTCAACATGTTCCTGATGGTGCTGATCATCCGTTCCGGGCTCCAGGTGCGTACCGAGAAGCGGCCGACCGTCTTCTGGACGCCCCGCGGCAACGCCAAGGGCAAGATCAGCCTGAACCTCTGGTTCCACCAGTCGCTCGACATCCTGTGGCTCGTGAACGGCGTGATCTTCGTGGTGCTGCTGTTCGTGACCGGTCACTGGGTGCGCATCGTGCCGACGAGCTGGGAGGTCTTCCCGAACGCGCTGTCGGCGGCCCTCCAGTACGTCTCGTTCGACTGGCCGCACGAGAACGGCTGGAACAACTACAACAGCCTGCAGCAGCTCGCCTACTTCGCGACCGTGTTCATCGCCGCACCGCTGGCGGCGATCACCGGATTCCGCATGTCGGGGCTCTGGCCGAAGAAGGCCGAGAAGCTGTCGAAGGCCTACCCGGTCGAGTGGGCGCGCGCGCTGCACTTCCCGATCATGCTCTACTTCGTGGCGTTCATCATCGCCCACGTCGCTCTCGTGATGCTCACCGGCTTCCTGCGCAACCTGAACCACATGTTCGCTTCGCAGGACGCGGTCACCTGGACCGGATTCTGGGTGTTCATCCTCTCGCTCGTGGTGATCGCGATCGGCTGGGTGGCCGCCCGGCCCCTCGTGCTCGCGCCCATCGCGAAGGCGTTCGGCAAGGTCTCGGGCCGCTGACGTCACCGCGTCTCCCGCGACGGAAGGAAGATCATGGTCGAGGCATACATCATCGACGCGGTCCGTTCCCCGGTGGGGCGGCGTGGGGGATCGCTCTCCGGCATCCATCCCGCTGATCTCGGGGCGCACAGTTTGCGGGCGCTGGTCGACCGCGTCGGTGTCGATCCCGCCGCGATCGACGACGTCGTGCTCGGCGCGATCGACGCGATCGGCGGGCAGTCGGGCAATGTCGCACGCACCGCCGCTCTGGTCGCCGGATTCCCCGAGCACGTGCCCGGCGTCACGATCGACCGTCAGTGCGGATCGAGCCAGCAGGCCGTGCACTTCGCGGCGCAGGCCGTGATGAGCGGTGTGAACGACCTCGTCATCGCGGGCGGTCTGCAGAACATGTCGCAGGTGCCTTTGACCGCGGCCGCGACCGTCGGGGAGCAGTACGGTTTCACGACCCCGTACGCGGAGTCTCCCGGCTGGCGCGAGCGCTACGGCGATCAGGAGATCTCGCAGTTCGCCGGTGCGGAGATGATCGCCGAGAAATGGGACATCTCCCGTGCGGAGATGGAGCAGTTCGCCCTGGAGAGCCACCGTCGCGCGGCCGTCGCGCAGGACGAGGGGCGTTTCGCGAACGAGATCGCGCCCCTGAACGGCCTCGCCAACGACGAGGGGGTGCGGCGGGACACGACCCTGGAGCGGATGGCCGGACTCGCACCGCTGCGGGAGGGGGGACGGATCACCGCTGCCGTGTCGTCGCAGATCAGCGATGCCTCCAGCGCCGTGCTCATCGCCAGCGAACGGGCGATGCGCGAGCACGGGTTCACGCCCCGCGCGCGCATCCATCGGATGACCGTTCGCGGTGCCAGTCCGGTGCTCATGCTCACCGCGCCCATCCCGGCGACCCGGCATGCTCTGGAGCGCGCGGGACTCGGTGTCGCCGACATCGATCTGTTCGAGGTGAACGAGGCCTTCGCGCCCGTCGTGCTCGCCTGGATGCGCGAACTCGATGCCCCGCACGAGAAGGTCAACGTCAACGGCGGGGCCATCGCCCTCGGGCACCCCATCGGTGCGACCGGCACCAGACTGCTCACGACCATGCTGAACGAACTCGAGCGCACCGGCGGCAGGTACGGCCTGCAGGCGATGTGCGAGGGTGGCGGCATCGCGAACGTGACCATCATCGAGCGCCTCTGAGCCGGAGCGACCGGAACCGACAGCGAGAACGGGCCGCCTCCGAGGGGAGACGGCCCGTTCTGCGTGCGTGCGCGGCGGTGTGTCAGGGGCGGACGAAGCGCACTTCGGTCAGCGTCTCGCCGAGGAACGGCTCCGTGTGCGATGCTCCGTCGAGGTGGAATCCGTTGCGCGTGTAGAAGCGGTGCGCGCGGGGGTTGTCCTCGGCCACCCACAGGTACAGAGGCTCGTCCTTCTCGACGGCCGCGTCGAACAGCTTCTGACCGATGCCGGTCGAGTGCCACGCGTCGAGCAGGTAGATGAAGTACAGCTCGCGGAACGCGGGGGCATCCTTGTCGCGGGCAGGACCGGAGCCGACGAAGCCGACGATCTCGCCGTCGACGAGCGCGGCGTTCATCTTGAACTCGGGGCCTTGCGAGGCCCAGTGCGTCCACAGCTCGGCCATGCGGCGGGGCGAGACCTTCTCCAGCGCCGCCTTGCTGATCAGGTGGTCGTAGGTCTCGTGCCAGCACTGCGCATGCACGCGACCGAGGGCTTCCGCATCCACATCACGGACCGGACGGACGATGACTTCAGGCTGGGCTTCGGCGCTCATGTTCGTGACTCTACGCGCGGCGTCCACGAAGAGGAAATCGAGGGGATGTTCGATGACACCCGATGCGTCGGCATGGAGGGTTCGCACAATGATGTTCGCGAATCGTGCACGCCTGGCTACGATCATTCTTCGTGAACGTGATCTGGCGGACCCTCCTGGTGATCCTCGGCGCTCGCCGCCGCGTGCGGCGGGGGAGGACTCTCGATGCGTCGTCGGTCAGCAGCATCCACCTGACCACGCTGCCGACCGACATCGACATCCTGCGCCACATGAACAACGGGCGCTATCTGTCGCTCTTCGACCTCGGACGCTGGGATCTGCTGATACGCACCGGGCTGTTCGACGCGATGAAGGACCGCGGCTGGTACGCGGTCGTCTCCAGCGAGACGGTCACGTTCCGCAAGTCGCTCCAGCTCTGGCAGCGGTTCGAGGTGCAGTCGCGCTTCATCGGGCACGACGACAAGGCGGTGTTCCTCGAGCACAGGGCCGTCGTCGACGGAGAGATCTACGCGCGGGTGATCGTGCGCTCGCGCATGTTGCGCCGTACCGGCGGCACCGTCAGCAACGAAGAGCTGTTCGCCGCCGTCGGCAAGCCCGAGGGCGTGCCGGAGATCGATGCGTGGGTGCACGACTGGGCCGCGGCATCCGCCCTCCCTCCCGTGCGGGTGAAGGCCCCGAGCGTCTGGGGCTGAGCAGCGGTTCTCGACACCCCGGGCGGGCGGACCTTAGGGTGGGTGTCGCGCGAGACGAGCACGGTTGAGCGCGATGACGTCGGGAGGATCCATGCCGCAGGAGCGCCCGCGAGCAGATCGGGAATGGATGCCCGTGACGATCGTCCTCCCGATGCTGCTCTCGGCGACTCTCGTCGCGGCGTGGATCGCGGCCGGGTTCATCCTGGTCTGGCTCTTCCGCGCCTTCCCCACGCCGGCGAACGGGACATCGTCGATTCTCTGGGGCGTCGTGGTGCTGCTCGGCCTTCTGGCGAACATGACGATCCTCATCGGGCTCGCCCGACGCACCGCGTGGATGCGGTGGGTCGTCGTGGTGCAGGCGCTGGCGATGATGGCGCTGCTGATCGCGACGCCGTTCGGACTCTGGGCGGTGCTGGTCTGCGGCGGTCAATCGGTGCTGCTGTTCCTTCCGCCATCGCGGAGGTGGTTTCGCGGCCGACCGATTCCGCAGGCCGCGCTCGTCGAAACCTCCTGATCCGAACACGATCGCTTCGCCGCCGGGGGAGCGCCCCGAGATCTTCCTCCTCCGCTTTCCGTAAGAACCCCGCTTCTTTCCCTGTCACAGAGCCGAAGGAGGGGCGCTTCCGGAGCGCTCCTCAGTACTCTGAGCGGGAAGTCAGGGGCGCAGACGCCCCGGTGATCCCGTCGACGCAGACGGGCGGAGGAGGAAGTAGTGGCAGTCATCGGCATCGTGCGGGAGCCTGCGGGCGAAGCGCGGGTCTCGGCCACCCCGGCGACGATCGCGTCGCTCGGGAAGCTGGGCCACACGGTCAGAGTCGAGCGGGGAGCGGGCGCTGCGGCCTCGTACCCCGACGCCGAGTACGCGGCGGCGGATGCGGCGCTGGTGGATCGCGCAGAGGCCTGGGGGAGCGAGATCGTCCTCGCGATCACAGCTCCCGGGGCGGAGGAGATCGCCCTCCTCTCCGATGACGCCACCCTCATCGCCCTGCTCTCACCGGCACTGCGCCCCGATCTCGTCCAGTCGCTCGCGCAGCGCGGCATCACGGCGCTCGCGCTCGATGCGGTGCCGCGCATCTCGCGGGCGCAGTCGATGGACGTGCTCAGCTCGATGGCGAACATCGCCGGGTACCGGGCCGTCGTCGAGGCCGCGCACGAGTTCGGCCGCTTCTTCACGGGGCAGGTGACCGCCGCGGGCAAGGTGCCGCCGGCGAAGGTGCTGGTCGCGGGAGCCGGAGTCGCGGGGCTTGCGGCCATCGGCGCGGCATCGAGTCTCGGTGCGATCGTCCGCGCCACGGATCCGCGCCCCGAGGTCGCCGACCAGGTCACCTCGATCGGTGGCAGCTACCTCCCGGTCGACGTCGAGGTCGCGGCCTCCACCGACGGCTATGCCAAGGCGACCAGCGCGGACTATGACCGCAGGGCCGCCGAGATCTACACCGAGCAGGCCGCCGACGTGGACATCATCATCACCACTGCGCTGATCCCCGGACGCGCGGCGCCGCGCCTGATCACGGCATCCGATGTCGCACAGATGAAGCCGGGCAGCGTGATCGTCGACATGGCCGCGGGCCAGGGCGGCAACGTCGAGGGCTCGGTCGCGGGCGAGCGCGTCGTCACGGACAACGGTGTGATCATCCTGGGCTACACCGACCTGGCCTCGCGTCTGGCCGCACAGGCCTCCCAGCTCTACGGCACGAACCTCGCCAACCTCGTGGCGCTGCTGACGCCTGCGAAGGACGGGCGGCTGGTGATCGACTTCGACGATGTCGTGCAGCGCTCGGTCACGGTCGTGCGCGACGGCGAGGTCACCTGGCCCCCGCCTGCCGTGCAGGTCGCCGCCGCTCCCGCCCCGAAGGCCGCGGCGGCGCCGGTCGAGGTCGCACCGCCGAAGAAGATGTCCGCCGCCCGCAAAGTCACGCTGATCGTGGTGGGCGTCGCCGCGCTGTTCGCCGTGAACGCGTTCGCCCCGGCCCCGCTGCCGCAGCACTTCACGGTGCTCGTGCTGTCGGTGGTGATCGGCTTCTACGTGATCGGCAAGGTGCATCACGCGCTGCACACCCCGCTCATGTCGGTGACCAACGCCATCTCGGGAGTGATCGTGGTCGGCGCGATGCTGCAGATCACGTCGCCGCTGCCGGTGGTGCAGGTGCTCGCCGCGATCGCGGTGCTGCTGGCCTCCATCAACATCTTCGGAGGGTTCGCGGTGACCCGACGAATGCTCGCGATGTTCACACTCGGGACATCGGCGAAGGGCGGCCGGAAATGACCGTCGACGCGCTCGCCGGGGCGGCCTACATCGTCGCCGCCCTGCTGTTCATCCTCAGCCTCGCCGGCCTCAGTCGCCATGAATCCGCCCGCTCCGGTGTGGTCTACGGCATCGCGGGCATGGCGATCGCGCTGGTCGCGACGGTCGCCCTCACCATGGCCGACGCATGGAGCACCGGTGCCTTCCTCGGGCTGGGCCTGCTCGTGGCCGCGGTGCTGATCGGGGCGGCCATCGGGCTCTGGCGAGCGCGGGTCGTGGAGATGACCGGCATGCCCGAGCTCATCGCGCTCCTGCACAGCTTCGTCGGCCTCGCCGCGGTGCTCGTCGGCTGGAACGGCTACCTCGCGCACCCGGAGATCGCCCCCGAGCTCGTCGGCATCCACAACGCCGAGGTGTTCATCGGGATCTTCATCGGCGGCGTCACCTTCACCGGGTCGATCGTGGCGTACCTCAAGCTCTCGGCGAAGATGTCGTCGAAGCCGCTCATGCTCCCGGGCAAGAACGGGCTCAACATCGGGGCTCTCATCGCGTTCGTCGCCCTGACCGTGTGGTTCGTGAACGACCAGCAGCTGTGGCTCCTGATCGCGGTCACCGTGCTCGCCTTCGCCCTGGGCTGGCACCTGGTCGCCTCGATCGGCGGCGGAGACATGCCGGTCGTCGTCTCGATGCTCAACAGCTATTCGGGTTGGGCCGCCGCCGCGGCGGGGTTCCTCCTGAACAACGACCTGCTGATCGTCACGGGCGCGCTCGTCGGATCGTCGGGTGCGTACCTCTCGTACGTGATGTGCAAGGCCATGAACCGCTCGTTCCTCTCCGTCATCGCCGGGGGATTCGGGGTCGCGGCGCCGACCTCCGACGACACCGAATACGGCGAGCACCGCGAGATCACCGCCGAGGGCGCGGCGGAGATGCTCGTCGCCGCCGACAGCGTCGTCATCACCCCTGGCTACGGCATGGCCGTCGCACAGGCGCAGTACCCCGTCGCCGATCTGGTCCGGCGGCTCCGCGAGCGGGGCGTCGATGTGCGGTTCGGCATCCATCCGGTCGCGGGACGGCTGCCCGGTCACATGAACGTGCTGCTGGCCGAAGCCAAGGTGCCGTACGACATCGTCCTGAGCATGGACGAGATCAACGACGACCTCGCCTCCACCTCGGTGGTGCTGGTCATCGGCGCGAACGACACCGTGAACCCGGCCGCCGCCGAGGACCCGGGGAGCCCGATCGCCGGGATGCCGGTGCTGAAGGTGTGGGAGGCCGAGAGCGTCATCGTGTTCAAGCGCTCGATGGCCGCCGGGTACGCAGGGGTGCAGAACCCGCTGTTCTTCCGCGACAACGCGTCGATGCTGTTCGGAGATGCGAAACAGCGGGTGGAGGACATCATCGCGGCGCTCTGAATCCGTTTCGAATCGCGCAGATGACTGCATCCGAGCGGGAAAAGCGACCATTTGCGCGATTCGAACGGCGGGAGGATCCTGCTCCAGACCTAGGCTGAAATCCATGGCAGACCTCCCGCCGGATGCCGTGGCATCCGCACCCCTCGCAGACCGTGCCGTCGAGCTGGCTCGGCGGTGGGCGATCGAGGCCGCGGCGATCGAACCCGACCCCGCGGCCGCACGGCTCGCGGGCGTGCTGCAGGACGCGAACGGGCTGCCGTTCACGCTCGGCTTCGTCGACGGCGTCATGCGCCCGGAGAGCCTGACCGCCGCAGCCTCGCAGCTGCACCGGATCGCCCCGATCGTGCCGGAGTTCCTGCCCTGGTACCTGCGCTCGGCCGTGCGTCTCGGCGGCGGTGTCGCGCAGGTTCTGCCGTCACCCGTCGTGCCGATCGCCCGTCGGGTGCTCCGTGACATGGTCGGGCATCTCGTGGTGGATGCGCGACCTGCGAAGCTCGGGGCGGCGATCGAGCGGATCCGGGAGAGCGGCTCCCGTCTCAACCTGAACCTGCTCGGCGAGGCCGTGCTCGGGGAGGCGGAGGCGCGGCGACGGCTCGACGGCATCCACGGGCTCATCCGGCGTCCCGATGTCGACTACGTCTCCGTCAAGGTCTCGGCGATCATCAGCCACCTCTCGATGTGGGCGTTCGACGAGGTCGTCGACGAGGTGGTCGAAAGGCTCCTCCCGCTGTACTTGACGGCGGCGGCCGACGGCACCTTCCTGAACCTCGACATGGAGGAGTACCGCGACCTCGACCTCACGATCGCGGTCTTCACGCGCATCCTCGAGGACCCGCGCCTGGCCGGGCTCGAAGCGGGCATCGTGCTGCAGGCCTACCTGCCGGACGCCCTGCCCGCCCTGCAGGAGCTCACCGCCTGGTCGCAGGACCGCGTCGCGCACGGCGGCGCCCGCATCAAGGTACGCCTCGTGAAGGGGGCGAACCTCGCGATGGAGAACGTCGAGGCCCGGATGCACGGGTGGACGCCTGCGACTTACGACACCAAGCTCGACACCGATGCGAACTACCTGCGCTGTCTGGATTGGGCTCTGCAGCCCGAGCACACCGCGGCCGTGAAGCTCGGCATCGCAGGGCACAACCTCTTCGGCATCGCGTATGCCTGGCTGCTCGCCGGAGAACGGGGGGTGCGCGAGGCCGTCGAGTTCGAGATGCTCCTGGGCATGGCGCAGGGGCAGGTGCAGGCGGTGTCGCGCGAGGTCGGCCCTGTGCTGCTTTACGTGCCGGTGGTCGAGCCCGCCGAGTTCGATGTGGCGATCAGCTATCTGGTGCGCCGGCTCGAGGAGAACGCCTCGTCGGACAACTTCCTCTCCGCCGCGTTCCGGCTCGGAGAGGACGAGGCGCTGTTCGTGCGCGAGCAGGATCGCTTCCTCGATGCGCTCGACAGGTCGGCCGACGCCACGCTCCGCATCGGCCCGCGTCGCACGCAGGACCGCAGCGCGCCCGTGCACGAGTCCGTGCGGACGGCACCCGCAGCCCCGGTGCCCGAGACCGACCTCACCAAGGCGGTGCTCGGCATCTCGCGCGGATCCGACGACGGCGGGCGCGAGGCGTTCCTCGAGACCGCCGTGTACTCGGCGCGCGAGCTGGACCAGGATGCCGGTGGCGCTCCGGGCTTCTCGAACACGGTCGACACCGATCCTGCTCTCCCCGCGAACCGGGAGTGGGCACGCGAGGTGCGCGAGCGCATCGCCGCCTCCGATCTGGGAGACGCCACGATCGCATCTGCCCGGGTGTCCGATCCCGAGGATCTCGAGCGGATCGTGCAGGGCGTGCGCCGGGCCGCTCCATCATGGGGTGGACGGCCGGCTGCCGAGCGGGCCGAGGTGCTGCTGCGTGCGGCGGCCGCACTCGAGTCGCGGCGAGGGGACCTCATCGAGGTCGCGGCCTCCGAGACGGGCAAGGTCTTGGCGGAAGCCGACGTCGAGGTCAGCGAAGCCGTCGACTTCGCCCGCTACTACGCCGCCAAGGCGCGCGAGCTCGACGCGATCGCCGGCGCCGTGTTCGTTCCGGCATCCGTCACCGTCGTCACGCCGCCCTGGAACTTCCCCCTCGCGATCCCCGCGGGTGGGGTGCTCGCCGCGCTCGCCGCAGGTTCGGGTGTCGTCTTCAAGCCCGCTCCGCAGGCCCGCCGCTGCGCCGCCGTCATCGCCGAGACCCTGTGGCAGGCGGGGGTGCCGCGCGACCTGCTCGCGCTCGTCGACATAGAGGAGGGGGAGCTCGGCCGCGAGCTCATCACGCACGACGCCGTCGACCGCGTGATCCTCACCGGCGCGTGGGACACGGCGGCGCTGTTCCGCTCCTGGCGCTCCGATCTGCCGCTTCTCGCGGAGACCAGCGGCAAGAACGCGATCATCATCACCCCCTCGGCGGATCTCGATCTCGCGGTCGGCGACCTCGTCAAGAGCGCCTTCGGCCACGCCGGGCAGAAGTGCTCGGCGGCCTCGCTCGCCATCCTCGTGGGACCGGTCGGACGCTCCGCCCGGTTCGCGCGCCAGCTGGCCGACGCTGTGCGGTCGCTGCACGTCGGGCAGCCCACCGATCCGCTGGCCGAGGTGGGCCCGGTGATCGACCAGCCGACCGGAAAGCTCGCGTGGGCGCTGAGCGAGCTGGAGGGCGACGAGCAATGGCTGATCGAACCGTCGCTCGCTGCGGGGGACGACGGCAGCCGACGCCTGTGGCGGCCCGGGGTGCGTGTCGGCGTCCAGCCGGGGTCGCGTTTCCACACCGAGGAGTTCTTCGGGCCGGTGCTCGGCGTGATGCATGCGCCGACGCTCGCGCGCGCCGTCGAGATGCAGAACGCCGTCGCCTACGGCCTCACTGCAGGACTCCACACCCAGGACCCGGAGGAGCTCGCGTTCTGGCTCGGCCGTGTGCAGGCGGGCAACCTCTACGTGAACCGCGGCATCACCGGAGCCATCGTGCAGCGCCAGCCGTTCGGAGGGTGGAAGCGCTCCTCCGTCGGCCCCGGTGCCAAGGCGGGCGGCCCGAACTACCTCATCGGTCTGGGGTCCTGGCGTTCCCTGCCGGGAGGACCGGCCTCCAGCACGCTGCATCTGCGGGGACTCGACTCCCGCATCACCGCCCTCATCGAGGCGGCCCAGTCGTCGCTCGCCTACGAGTCGTTCGAGTGGTTGCGGCGCTCGGCCTTGTCGGATGCGCTGGCCTGGGACCGCGAGTTCGGGCAGGTCCGTGATGTCTCGCGTCTCGGCGTCGAGCGCAACCTGTTCCGCTATCGCCCGGTGCCGGTCGAGGTCCGCGCGACCGACGATGCGGCACTGCAGGATCTGCTGCGCGTCGTGATCGCAGGTGTGCGGTCAGGGGCGAAGTTCGTCATCTCGACCCCGGTCGGGGTGCCCGGCGAGGTGCGTCGCGCTCTCGGTGACCTGGATGCCCCGGTGTTCCTGGAGAGCGACGACGAGTGGCTGCAGCGGCTGCTGCGACAGGACGATGCACCCGAGGGCGTCGCGCTGCCGGTGAGCGATCGGGTGCGGCTGGTCGGCGGGCGGGACGGTGTCGCCGCCCTTCGCGCGAAGCTCGCCACGGCTTCCGCCGGCGACCCCGACCTGGCGGTGTACGACGGCGAGGTGACGGCCGCCGCCCGCATCGAGCTGCTGCCGTTCGTGCACGAGCAGTCGATCTCGATCACCGCCCACCGCTACGGCAACCTCGACCCGTGGAGCAGCGACGTGATCTGAGCCTGGTGTAAAGAATTCTTGACACACCTCACCGATGGACGTACGCTGAGCGTGTCAATAATCTTTTACATCGGAGTCGTCATGGTCTACGAAGAGCGCAATGCCTGGGCGGGACTCATCGTCAGCCCGATCGTGATGGTCGTCTACGTCGTGCTGGTGCTCCAGCAGGCCGGGGGAGGGCCGCTCACCGCTGTCGACTGGTTCCCGCTCATGCTGTGGGTGATCGGCGGCGGCATCGTCGCGACGATCATCCTCAGCGTCGGGTGGGGCATCATCGCGGGGCTGAGAGACCCCGACGGTGTCGGCCGTTCCGACATCCGCGACCGCGACATCAGCCGCATGGGCGGCCGAGTGGAGCAGGCTTTCGTCGTGATCTCCGGTCTCGGGGTCATCGCGCTGTGCGCCGTCGGCGCCGATGTCTTCTGGATCGCGAACACCATGTTCGCGGGCTTCGCGGTGTCGGCGTTCATCGGCGGCATCGCCCGGGTGGTCGCCTACCGGCGGGGCCTCGTCTGATGGTCAAGCCCACCCGCGTCTCGAACACCATCCGCGCGCATCGCGAACAGGCCGGACTCACCCAGGCCGAGCTCGCGCGCACGGTCGGCGTGACGCGCCAGACCCTCATCGCGATCGAGCAGCAGAAGTACTCGCCGACACTCGAACTCGCCTTCCAGATCGCCCGCGCGTTCGGCGTGGGGCTCGACGACATCTTCGAATACCCCGACACGTCAGGAGCATCATCATGAGCCGTTCGATGAAGGCGTGGCGTCGGGAGACGTACGGTCCGGCCGACGGCGTCGCCCTCGAGCGCATCCCGGTTCCGACGCCCGGCCGCGGCGAGGTGCTGCTGCGGGTGCGCGCCACGGCGTTGAACGCGGGCGATGTGCGCCTCCTGCTCGGCGATCCGCTGCTCGTGCGTCCGGTGTTCGGCATGACCCGCCCGAAGCACCCGGTGCGCGGGATGGAGGTCGCGGGCACCGTGGTCGCCGTCGGACCCGACGTCGTGGGCGCGGAGATCGGCGAAGACGTGGTGGGTGAGCTCGTCGGCGGCGGAGGTCTCGGCGAGTACGTGAGCGTTCCCGCCGCGCGGCTCGTTCCCGTCCCGATCGATATCGTCCCGGAGACCGCCGCGTGCCTCCCGGTGGCCGGGGGAACCGCCTGGCAGGCGCTCGACCTCGCGGGCGTCGGCCTCACGCAACGTGCTCGCGCCGATGGCGCGCCGAGAGTGCTGATCATCGGTGCCTCCGGAGGGGTGGGCACGTTCGCGGTGCAGCTCGCAGCTCTTCGCGGCGCCGAGGTCTGGGCGTCCTGCCGTGACCGCAACGCACCGCTGATCGAGCAGCTGGGTGCCGTGCGCACCTTCGACCACCGGACGTCGCCCCTGAGTGCGCTGCCGGACGGCCGATTCGATGCGATCGTCGACATCGCCGGAGGGATGCCGTTGCGGGAGCTGAAGCGCCTCGTGGTGCCCGGCGGCACGGTCGTGCTCGTCACGGGCGACGGGGGACACGTGCTCGGCCCGATCCCGCGGATGCTCCGCGCGGTGTTCCTGTCGATCGGCTCGCGGAGCATCCGACCACTCGCCGCGACGCCGCGTCCCGAGGTGCTGGCGAAGCTCCTCGAACTCGTCGCCGATGGCCGCGTGGTTCCCGTGATCGAGCGGGAGTACCCCTTCGCCGAGGCATCCGCCGCTCTCGCCCGTCTCGAGGCGGGCCACACCGTCGGCAAGCTGGTGGTCACCGGCTCCGCCCTCTGATCCTCCGGTCGCACCCTCTGCGTGTTCCGGTCGCACCCTCTGCATTGTTCCGGTCGCACCCTCTGCGTTGTTCCGGTCGCACTTCCTGCCGCCTTCAGACGCTTTCGGCGGCAGAAAGTGCGACCGGAGCGGTCGGGGGACGGGGCCGGGAGATGGGACGGGGACGGAGATGGGACGGAGATGGGACGGAGATGGGACGGAGATGGGACGGGGATGGGGCAGGGGCGGGGGTGGAGGGGAACGGGCGGCGCTCTGGCGGCGTACAGGGGGCGGGTGACAGAATGGACCTCGGCGTGCCCGAGTCGCATCTTCCCCGACGCCCGCTCGATCGAGCGAAGGGTCGAAGGACCGCCGGGCCCCTGGACAGCGTCCGCCGCGCCCGTCCCACGAGGAGAGCACCCATGTCGACGCCTGAAGCCGCCGTCTCCACCGCCCCCGCCCGCACCGCGCACCACCGTCGCTATCTCATGTGCAAGCCGGAGCACTTCACGGTCAACTACTCCATCAACCCGTGGATGGAGCCGACCAAGCCCACCGACACCGCCAACGCGGTCGCGCAGTGGCAGAAGCTCCACGACCTGTACATCGAGCTGGGCCACGAGGTCGAGCTCATCGAGCCGCTTCCCGGCTACCCCGACATGGTCTACACGGCCAACGGCGGATTCCTCATCGACGGTCGCGCCTACGTGCCCGAGTTCCGTTTCGTCGAGCGTCAGGGCGAGTCGCCGGCCTTCGCCGACTGGTTCCGTGCTGCGGGCTACGACACGGTGATGCCGAAGGAGGTCAACGAGGGCGAGGGTGACTTCCTTCTCGTCGGCGACGTGATCCTGGCAGGAACCGGCTTCCGCTCCACGGGCGACAGCCACCGCGAGGTCGGCGAGGTCTTCGGGCGCGAGGTCGTGTCGCTCAACCTGGTCGACCCGCGTTTCTACCACCTCGACACCGCGATCGCCGTGCTCGATCCGGTGCAGGGTGTCGAGAACGGCGGCCCGGAGCGCGCGAACATCGCCTACCTCCCCGGTGCCTTCGACGACGCCAGCCGTGCGATCCTCGAGGAGCGCTTCCCCGACGCGATCCTGGTCTCTGACGAGGACGGTTCGGTGTTCGGCCTGAACTCGGCGAGCGACGGCTACAACGTGGTCATCTCGCCGCGGGCGAAGGGCTTCGAGAAGCAGCTGCGCGAGCGCGGCTACAACCCGATCATGGTGGACCTGTCCGAGCTGCTGCTCGGCGGCGGCGGCATCAAGTGCTGCACGCTCGAGCTGCGGGGTGCGAAGTGACCGCGGTCGACGAGACCACGGGAACAGCGACCCCGGGTACAGCGGCCACGGCGGGAGAGGCGGGCACCGAGCCGCACGTCGCCCACAACTACCACCCGCTGCCGGTGAACATCGCCCGCGCGGAGGGTGCGTGGGTGACCGACGTCGAGGGCAAGCGTTACCTCGACCTGCTCGCGGCGTACTCGGCCGTGAACTTCGGCCACCGGCATCCGGCCCTCGTCGCCGCGCTCACCGAGCAGCTCGGCCGGGTCACGCTCGTCAGCCGTGCGTTCCAGAGCGACCGGCTGGAGCCGTTCGCCGCGGCGCTCGCGGAGCTGGCGGGCAAGGATCTCGTGCTGCCGATGAACACCGGCGCCGAGGCCGTCGAGACCGGCATCAAGGTCGCCCGCGCCTGGGGCTATCGCGTCAAGGGCATCCCCGAGGGCAAGGCGCGCATCATCGTCGCGGCCGGCAACTTCCACGGCCGCACGACGACGATCGTCAGCTTCAGCGACGACGACACGGCGCGTGACGACTTCGGCCCCTACACGCCGGGCTTCGATGTGGTGCCGTACGGAGATGCGGATGCCATCGCCGCGGCCATCACCGACGACACGGCGGCCGTGCTGGTCGAGCCGATCCAGGGTGAGGCCGGTGTCGTGATCCCGCCGGAGGGCTACCTCCGCCGCATCCGCGAGATCTGCGACGAGAAGAACGTGCTGTTCATCGCCGACGAGATCCAGGCGGGGCTCGGCCGCGTGGGCGAGACCTTCGCGTGCGATCGTGAAGGCGTCGTGCCCGACCTGTACCTCCTGGGCAAGGCGCTCGGCGGCGGCATCCTCCCGGTATCCGCCGTGGTCGGCGACGCCGACGTGCTGGGCGTCATCCGACCGGGCGAGCACGGGTCGACGTTCGGCGGCAACCCGCTGGCCGCGGCCGTGGGCCTGCGCGTGGTCGAGATGCTGCAGACCGGTGAGTTCCAGGAGCGGGCGCGCGCACTCGGCGCCCACCTGGAGCAGGCGCTGCAGCCGCTGATCGGGCACGGCGTCACGGCCGTGCGCATCGCCGGGCTCTGGGCCGGCGTCGACATCGATCCCGCGAAGGGCACCGGGCGTCAGATCGCCGAGAAGCTGCTCGAACGGGGCGTGCTCGTCAAGGACACGCACGGACAGACGGTGCGCATCGCTCCGCCGCTCGTGATCCGCGCGACCGAGCTCGACTGGGCGGTGGAGCAGCTCAAGCTCGTGCTGGGCGCCTAGGCCCGATGCGCAGAACCCTACCCGCGCGGCTCGACGCGACACGAGCAACGCCACCGCAGGGGAGGGCCGTCTCTGGGGATGGACGGCTGGCGGTGGCGTTGCCCTCGTGCACGCTCAGGCGGGCGGGGAATCCGGATCGAGCGTCTTGAGGGTGTCCTCTTCGGCGGCGTTGTCCGCGTCGAGCTGATCCTCGGTGTGCTCGTCGCCACCGAGCGCTGCGCGATGGCCCTGGCCGGCGTCGCCCTGGATGGCGCCGCCCGTGGATTCGCCGCGCGAGCTGTCGCCCTGGATGGCGCCGCCGGTGCCGTCGCCCTGGCCGGAGTCTTCGTCCGGTGCTCCGACGCCGGGCGCGCCCTCTGCCGGATCCTGCGGATGGGGGGTGCGTTCCGTGTTCTCGTCCATGCACAGACGGTACGACCGGTCGCCCCGGGTCGTGCAGGGCGTTGACAAATCCCGCGACGAGGGTCAGTCTCCGAGGTCGCGCTTCTCGGCGGTGCGGATCGGCGTGGTCACGGCGGCCTCGTCGCTGAACTCGATCGGGTCGACCTCGATCACGCGAAGCGGGCGGGTCTCGTCGAGCGTGAGCAGGAACCGGCGGTTCTCGTCCCGGCGGAGTCGGCCGGAGGTCGCGACCCAGATCACCCCGATCGCGCAGGCCACGAACCCGGCCGTGCCACCGAGCATGATCGCGGCCCGCGGGCCGAACGTGTCGGCGACCCATCCCGCGATGGGGGCCCCGATGGGGGTCGAACCCATGATGACGGCCATATACAGGGCGAGCACGCGTCCGCGCAGAGCGGGGTCGGTCGTGATCTGCACGTAGCCGTTGGCGGTGGTGAGCAGCGTCACGATCATGAAGCCGGTGAAGGTCAAAGTGACGGCGTAGGAGGCATACGTGGGCATGGCCGACGACACGAACGCGGCGATGCCGAAACCTCCGGCAGCGAGGATCACCACGCGCACTCTGGCGCGATCGCGCCGGGCGGCGAGGAGCGCCCCGATGAGGGATCCGATCGCGAGCACCGAGCTGAGCACGCCGTAGCCGTCGGCGCCCGCGCCGAACTCGAGCGCCATGGTCGAGGCGAAGATCGGGAAGTTCATGCCGAAGGCGCCGATCAGGAAGACCGTCACGAACACCACGCGCAGGTCGCTGCGCCCCCACACATACCGGAACCCGTCGGCGAGCCCGCCGCGATTGCGGTTCTTCAGACGCGGGGCGAGCAGGCTGCGGCGCATGAGCAGCAGGGCGAGCAGCATCGCCAGGAACGTCGCCGCGTTCACGATGAACACCCAGCCCGAGCCGATCGCCACGATCAGCAGGCCGCCGACGGCGGGTCCGACCATACGGGCGAGGTTGAACGACGCGGAGTTGAGGGCCACCGCGTTGGAGGTGTCGCCGGTGGAGACCATGTCGGAGACGAACGCCTGTCGAGCCGGAGCGTCGAACGCGTTCACGATGCCGAATCCGAGGGCGAAGCCGAACATCATCGGCAGGGTCATGAGGCCGCCGAGCAGCAGCGCGCCGACCGCGATCGCGAGGGCGAGCAGCGCCGACTGGGTGGCGAACAGGATGTGCCGCCGGTCGAAGCGGTCGGCCACCCACCCGGTCAGGCTCACGAGCACGAGCGGGGGCCCGAACTGCAGGGCCATCGTGACGCCCATCGCGGTGGCGTCGTTGTCGGTGAGCTCGGTGAGCACCACCCAGTCCTGCGCCGTGGCCTGCATCCACCCGCCGACGTTGGAGATCAGGGCGCCCGCGAACCAGATCCGGTAGTTGATGTTCGCGAAGGAGCGGAACATGGCGCTCATCGCTCCACCACCCGCCTCATCAGGGCGCTGGCTTCACGCAGCGTGGTCAGCTCGGCCTCGGAGTAGTCGACCTCGCGCAGCATGTCGGCGAGCAGCTCGTCGCGACGGCGGATGGTCTCGACGACGATCTCGCTCCCGGCCTCGGTGATGTCGACCTGCACGCGGCGGCGATCGTCCTCATCGGGGGTGCGCACGACGAAGCCCTGCTCTTCGAGGCCGTTGATCGTGCTGGTCATCGACGGTGCGGTGACGCGCTCGCGCTGGGCGAGGGTCGAGATCGTACGGCGTCCGTTCATGCGCAGGTCGGCGAGCACCGCCAGCTGCGCGTCGCTCATCGAGTCGGCGGCGCGGGCGCAGCGAAGGCGGCGGGCCAGCCGGAACGTGGCCATGCGAAGGTCTGTGGCGGTGAGGTCGAGGGATTCATCAGACGCAGACATTACTTAGATAGCCTATCTAATTTTCCGGATGCCGGCAGGGGAGCGGGCACAATGGAGGGGTGACCCGATCGCTCGCCTTGGAAATCGCCGTGCAGGACCCCGCCGGAGTGCGGATCGCCAAGGAGGTCGGCGCTGCACGCGTCGAACTCGCCACCGCCCTCGCCCTCGGCGGACTGACCCCGTCGCCGGCGACGCTCGAACTCGCCGTCGAGGCGGCAGGAGCCGACGGCCCCGAGGTGCACGTGCTGATCCGCCCACGCGCGGGTGGATTCCACTACGACGACGACGAGCTGGCGGTCGCCGAGCTCGACGTGCGCCGTGCGATCGCCTCCGGTGCCTCCGGTGTGGTCATCGGTGCCCTGGATGCCGACGGGCGTCTCGACCTGTTCGCGATGGCGCGTCTGCGTGATGCGGCCGGGGGAGCGCCCGCCACGCTGCACCGTGCGATCGATGTGACGGCCGACCCTGTCGCGACACTGCAGAGCGCCCGCGAGCTGGGCCTGCGTCGTGTGCTCACGTCCGGGGGAGCGTCCGCGGCGATCGACGGCATCGACACGCTGCGTGCCCTCGTCGCCGCAGCCGAGGGCGAGATCGAGATCATGGCGGGCAGCGGCGTCGACGTGGCCAGCGCCCCGGTTCTGGCGGCGGCGGGGGTCGATGCGATCCACTTCTCCGCCAAGCGCGCCGTGACCCAGGACGGCGGCGTGCGCATGGGCTCCGCCTCCGACGGGGTCGGCGGATACGAGGTCACCGATCGCGACATCGCCTTCGCGATCCGGGATGCCCTCGCGCGGTAGCCGCCCGCCTCGCCCGGTAGCCGCCCTCTCGCGTGATGGGTAGGCTCGCACCGTGATGGATACCCGTGAGTTCACCGATGCCTATGGCGTCGACATCGTCTACGACGTCCATCCCGCCGAGGGGACTCCCCGCGGCGTGGTGCAGCTGCTGCACGGCGTCGGCGAGCATGCGGGGAGGTACGGCGCGCTGATCGCGGCGCTCACCGCTGCCGGTTTCCACGTCTACGCCGATGACCATCGTGGACACGGTCGCACCGGCATCCGTCAGCACGGCGGCCCGGAGAAGCTCGGCCGTCTGGGCAAGGGCGGGCTGCGCGCGGCCGAGGAGGCCGTCTGGCAGCTGACGGGCATCATCCGCGACGAGAACCCCGATCTGCCCCTCGTGCTGCTCGGTCATTCCTGGGGTTCGTTCCTGGCGCAGATGCTCGTCAACGACCACCCGGAAGCCTGGGACGCCGTCATCCTCTCCGGCTCGGCACTGCGGATGCCGGGGTCGCTCAACGCCGCGCCCCTGAACGCGCGCTGGGCAGGCGAGGGCGCGACCGGCCTCGAATGGCTCAGCCGCGACCCCGCCGTCTGGGCCGCGTTCGATGAGGATCCGCTGACCACCGACGTGCCGCTGCTCAAGCTCTTCGGCCCGATCGAGGCCGCGAAGCTCTACGGTCGTCCGGCCAAGGACCTGGGACACGACATCCCGATGCTGCTGCTCGTGGGTCGCGACGACCCGGTGGGTGGACCCCGCAGCGTGCACAAGCTCGCCGACGAGTACCGCAGCCGTTCCGGTCTCACCGACGTCACGACGCTCGTCTACCCGGATGCGCGGCACGAGATCTTCGCCGAGCTGCAGCAGGAAGAGGTGCGCGCCGACGTGCTCGCCTGGCTCGACACGCACATCCCCGCGCGCTGAGACTCACGTCGCCATCGGCGAGACCCACGGCCCGCGCCCATACCCACCGTGGCGCGCGTACGTGAACATGGGTGTCGGCGGAGAGCGTGGGTCTCGGTGTGAGATCTTTCCGACGATGCCGGTATGACGCGGCGTTACGCGCGGTGAAGGCGTGTGACACGACCGCCTCGCCGGCCGCGGAGCCCCCGTAGATTCGGGGCAATATTCCGCGCATGAGCGAGGAGAGCCCCCGCTGTGCGGTTCCCTCGCCGGGAGGGAGCGCTCCGTTGAGCTTCGTGAAGGACTGGCAGGACTGGCACGCGTCACGCGAACGCTATGCGGGCTCGGAGTACGGTCCGTCGGCGCTCGAGTCGACGAACTGGCTCATCACCGAAGCGGCGGCCGTCGACGGCATCCCCGGGCTCTGGGCGCTCACCGGCGACGGGGGTATCCGTGGCAGCGAGCTCGGCCAGGCGGGATCCACCGTCGTGCTGCGCGGAGGCGAGAGCATCCGTCTCGGCCGGCGTGAGCTGCGGGTGTTCGAGCGCCACGGCACGCTCGCCCTGCGTGTGCTGAATCCGGCGCGCCCGCAGCGCGAGTGGTTCACGGCGATCGACGCCTACGCCCCCGATGAGCGCTGGCGGCTGCCGGCCGTGTTCGAGGAGACCCCGGACGAGCGGATCGTGATCACCTCGGTCGACGGCGATGCGCGCGAGACTCCCGTCGCCGGGCGGCTGCGGTTCGAGCTGGCGGGGGCGCCGCAGACGCTCACCGTGACCAGGAGCGCTCAGGGCGCGTTGAGCGCGGTGTTCGCCGACGGGACGAACGGGCTCGAGACCTACCGCTTCCGCTTCCTCCCTGTCGACGAACCCGCCGCCGACGGCACGGCCGTGATCGACTTCAACCGCGCCTACCTGCCACCGTGTGCGTTCTCGGATCAGTTCGTGTGCCCGCTGCCGCCCGCCGGCAACAGGTATTCGACGCCGATCAGGGCGGGAGAGCGCGTGGTGGTGCTCGGAGGCTGACCGCCGGAACGAGGGCTGCGCGCCTTAAGCTGGAACCGTGCACGGTGAATACAAGGTCCCAGGGGGAAAGCTCGTCGTCGTCGACCTCGAGATCGAAGACGACCGGATCTCGCGCTTCCGCCTCGCCGGAGACTTCTTCCTCGAACCCGACTCGGCGCTCGACGACATCAACGCCGCGGTCGATGGGCTGCCCGTGGAGTCCGATGCGACCGCGATCGCGACCGCGGTGCGCGCAGCCCTCCCCGACGGGGCTCAGCTGCTCGGCTTCACACCCGAGGCCGTGGGCACCGCGGTGCGCCGCGCACTCGTGACCGCCCCGGGGTGGCGTGACTTCGACTGGGAGATCGTGCACGAGAAGGCGGTCTCGCCGCGCATGAACCTGGCCCTCGACGAGGTGCTCACCTCCCGCGTGGGCGAAGGGCGCCGCCGACCCACCCTGCGCATCTGGGAGTGGGACGAGTCGGCCGTGGTGATCGGCTCGTTCCAGTCGTACCGCAACGAGGTCGACCCCGAGGGTGCCGCGAAGCACGGATTCGACGTGGTCCGCCGCATCTCCGGCGGGGGTGCGATGCTCATGGCAGCCGGGCAGATCATCACATACTCGCTCTATGTGCCGGCATCCCTGGTCGCGGGGATGACCTTCGCCGACTCCTACGCCTTCCTCGACGACTGGGTGCTGCAGGCGCTGCGCTCGCTCGGCATCGACGCGGTCTACCAGCCGCTCAACGACATCGCGAGCCCGACCGGCAAGATCGGCGGTGCCGCCCAGAAGCGCCTCGCCAACGGCGGCGTCCTGCACCACGCCACCCTCTCGTACGACATCGACGGGCAGATGATGACCGAGGTGCTGCGCATCGGCCGCGAGAAGCTCAGCGACAAGGGCACTGCATCCGCCGCCAAGCGCGTCGATCCGCTGCGCAGCCAGACCGGACTCGAGCGCGCCGAGATCATCGAGCGCTTCAAGGACACCTTCCGCTCGCTGACCCATGCCGAGACCGGTTCGATCTCTGCGGACGAGTACGCCGACGCCGAGGCGCTCGTCGAGTCGAAGTTCGCCACCGAGGCGTGGCTGCATCGGGTGCCGTGACGGCGCCGGACCCGGTTGTTCCCGCCGCGGCGGACCCGCAGGGCGTGGCGCCTGACGTCATGCCGGTGATCGCGCCGGTCGTGCCGGGGGCGGTGACGATCGTCGAGGGCGACAACCTCGCCGTCGCGGCGACCCTGCCCTCCGGGTCCTTCAGCCTGGTGTACCTCGATCCGCCGTTCAACACCGGCCGCACGCAGGAGCGGCAGGTGGTCACTGCGCGGCGGACGTTCATGACTCAGGAGGAGAGCGCGGATTCAGGCACGGCAGCCGTCCGAACCGGGAACGCGGAGCCGGTCGTCCTGAGTTCTGCCCCGGGTGCCGGCGAGTCCGAGCCGGGGACCGAGGTGCGGCACGGCTTCCACGGCCATGCGTACGAGCGCGTACGCGGGATGCTGCGTGCCTATGACGACCGCTTCGACGACTACGGCGCCTTCCTGATGCCGCGGCTCGAGGAGGCCTGGCGGCTGCTCGCCGACGACGGCACTCTGTACCTGCACCTCGACTATCGCGAGGCGCACTACGCGAAGGTCATGCTCGACGCGGTCTTCGGACGGGACTGCTTCCTCAACGAGCTGATCTGGGCGTACGACTACGGTGCCAAGTCGCGCAGCCGCTGGCCGACCAAGCACGACACGATCCTGGTCTACGTGAAGAACCCACGGGAGTATGTCTTCAACTCCGACGAGGTCGACCGCGAGCCCTACATGGCGCCCGGGCTGGTCACGGCCGAGAAGGCCGCGCGCGGCAAACTCCCCACCGACGTCTGGTGGCACACCATCGTGCCGACGACCGGACGGGAGAAGACCGGCTACCCCACGCAGAAGCCTGAGGGGATCCTGCGGCGTATCATCACGGCGTCGAGTCGCCCCGGCGACCGGGTGCTCGATCTGTTCGCGGGGAGTGGCACGACGGGAGCTGTCGCCTCGGCGCTCGGCCGCGACGCTGTGCTCGTCGATGACAACCCCGAGGCTGTCCGGATCATGAGGGCCCGAATGCCGCACGCCGTCGCGACGACGCTCGACTGAGGCGGGTCGTCAGGCCGGACGCAGCAGCACCAGGAACTGCTCGATCTCGGCGGCCATGTCGAGGGACGGATCGAGCATCCACGCGGCCTGGAGCCCGTCGGCCAGGGCGTGCAGAGTGCGCACCACCCAGGCGGGGTCGAGGTCGTCGCGCATCCGTCCGGCCTTCTGGTCTTCGGCGACCTGCGCGCGGGTGAAGGCCTCGACCCGCTCGGTGCGCTCGCGGAAATAGGCGTGGGCGGGGTGGGAGGGGTCTCCGGCCTCGGCGGCCAGCTGTGCGTAGAGCTGCACGAGACCGGGTACCGAGGTGTTGTGGCGCATGACCGCGAGGAACGCGGAGGAGGCGTCTTCGCCCGCGTATTCCTGCTCGTCGCGGTCGTCTCTGGCGCGGAGGATCGCGACGAAGAGCTCTTCCTTGCTGCCGAAGTAGTGCAGGAGTCCCGCGGGGCTGAGTCCGGCGGCATCCGCGATCTCGCGTACGGAAGCCTTGCGGTATCCGTGCTCCGCGACGACGGCGAGGGCGGCCTCGAGGATCTCCTCGCGTTTGGCGACACCCTTCGCATACGCCCCTCGTGTCGCCATGGCTCCAGGGTAACCGTCACGACCAGATCACAAAAACCAAACAACGTTCGTGAATGACTTGCGAAGGGTGGAGACGATCTGTCAGCATGTCGGGTGAATACCGAATGCCGTTTGGTATTGATCAGATCCGCTCAACATTCCGCTCAACATTCCGCTCAACGAGGAGCCGACATGTCCGTGTCCCCGCTCGACCCCGCCGCCGAACTGGCGCCGACCGGCACCATCCGCGCCGTCCCGCCCGAAGCGGGGGAGCCGGCGGCGAGTCCGCCGGCGAACCGGCGGCTGTTGCCCAGCCTGCTGATCGCCTCCCTCACGCTGTTCGCCACTTACGGCGGACTCATCGCGATTCTTCTTCCCAGCCAGATCCTGATGATCGACGAGGCGAACAAGGTCGGCAACCTCGCCGTCGTGACCACGATCTCCTTCGTGTTCACGCTGTTCGCGCAGCCGATCGTGGGGGCGTTGAGCGACCGCACGCGCTCGCGCTTCGGACGCCGCGTGCCGTGGATGGTGCTCGGCGCGATCATCGGCGGCATCTTTCTGTTCGGGCTGGGCTCGCTGACCGACATCCTCTGGATCACGGTGTTCTGGGTGATCATCCAGGTGGCGCTGAACTTCTTCCAGGCGCCCCTGACCGCGATCACCGCCGATCGGTTCCCGCGTTCGAAGCGCGGCGGGGCGAGCGCGATGATCGGACTCGGCACGCAGGTCGGCATGACCGTCGGCATCATGCTCGCCGGTGCCTTCGCCGCGCAGATCGGCATCGGCTACGCGGTGTTCGGCGGTGCCGTGATCGTGGCGGCACTGCTGTTCGCACTCGTGAACCGCGACTGGTCGTCGAAGCACGCGGCCGTGGATGCGTTCCGCTGGGGTGCATTCTTCCGAGGATTCTGGATCGACCCGCGCCGTCACCCGGACTTCGCCTGGGCGTTCGCCGCGCGGTTCCTGCTGATCCTCGGTTACTTCGTCGTCAGCGCGTATCAGCTGTACATGCTCACCGACTACATCGGCCTGCCACTCGCGGATGCCCAGGGGGCCGTCGTCACCCTCACACTCGTGGCCTTCATCCCGACGCTCATCGCGATCGCCCTCTCCGGGTGGTGGAGCGACAGGGTCGGGCGCCGCAAGGTGTTCATCTACGCCGCCTCCGCCGTGATGGTCGCGGGCCTCGCGATGCCGCTGCTGCAGCCGAACATGACCGGCATGGTCCTGATGAGCATCATCAACGGCGTCGGTTTCGGCCTGTACATGTCGGTGGATGCGGCGCTCATGACCGAGGTGCTGCCGAACGAGGGCGTCTCGGCGGGCAAGGATCTCGGCATCCTCAACGTCGCGACCAATGTGCCGCAGGCGTTGAGTCCCGCCATCGGCGGTGTCATCATCACCTCCGTCGGCGGCTACGCGATGCTCTTCGTCTTCGCGATCGTGTTCGTGATCCTCGCCGCCGTCGCGACCGCGCCGATCAAGGGAGTGCGCTGATGACCGGGAATGAGCAGGAGAATGCTGTGATGACGGATACCGATTTCGACACGACCGCCGATTTCGTCGAGGTGGCCACGGCCGCCGGACGGGTGCGGGGCCGCTGGCGCCCGACGACGGGCGGGCGCGGGAATCCGCGGTCGGCAGCCTTCCTGGGCATCCCGTTCGCGGAGGCGCCGATCGGCGCGCTGCGTTTTCAGGCGCCCGTGCCGAAAGCGCCGTGGGAGGGAGTGCGCGATGCGCTCGAGTTCGCCGCCACCGCCCAGCGCGGCGACCCCGGGGTGACGCTCATCCCCGAACCGAGCGTCGAGGGCGACTCGACGCTCAACGTCAACGTCTTCACGCCGGACCCGACCCCTGCCGCGCAGGGCGCCGGTCTTCCGGTTCTCGTCTGGATCCACGGCGGCGGATACTTCGCCGGCTCGCCCGCGAGCCCCTGGTATGACGGCCGCAACTTCAACCGTGACGGCGTCGTGACCGTGTCGCTCTCCTACCGCCTGGGTTTCGACGGCTTCGGCTGGATCGAGGATGCCCCCTCGAACCGGGGCGTGCGCGACTGGCTGCTCGCCCTCGAGTGGGTGCAGCAGAACATCGCTGAGTTCGGCGGGGATCCGTCGCGCGTCACGATCGCCGGGCAATCCGCCGGCGGAGGAGCCGTGCTGACCCTGCTCGGCATGGAGAAGGCACAGCATCTGTTCCACGGCGTGTACGCGATCTCCGGTGCGCTCGCCGACGTGGCTCCGGCCCGCGCCGAGGCCTTCGGGCGCGGACTCGCCGCAGCGGCCGGGGTCGCGCCCACCGTGGCCGGGTTCTCGACGCTGTCCGAGGACCGCATCCTCGAGCTGCAGAAAAAGGCGACCGAGCTCGGTCCTGATTCGCTCGGGAGTGTGGTCGAAGAGGGCCTTCCGCTCGGTCCGGCCGTCGACGGCGACCTGCTGCCACGCCCGACGCGTGAGGCCCTCCGCGCCGGTGTCGGTGCCGACAAGCCGCTCGTGATCGGTGCGACCGACGACGAGTTCACGATGGTCTTCGCAGGCTCCGAGAAGAAGCTGCGCTGGGTGCCGAGGTCGCTGCTGTTGAACAAGCTCGGCTTGCCGAAGAGTGCGCGTCGGCAGTACCTCGCCGCCAACGCCGACATCACCGGACTCGGCAACGCCCGGGTGGGCGGTCGGCTGCTGACGGACCGGATGTTCCGCTCGGCGCTGCTGAAGATCGTCGCCGACCGCGGTGCCGCTCCCACCTGGCTGTACCGCTTCTCGTGGCCGTCCGGACACTTCGGCTTCGCCGAGCACTGCCTCGATGTGCCGTTCTTCTTCGACTGCCTCGACGGTCCGGCGATGGAGCCGCTCGCGGGTCCGAACCCGCCGCAGGAGCTGGCTGACGAGGTGCACGGCGCCGCTGTCGCGTTCATCGTCGGAGGAGACCCCGGTTGGCCGCGTCACCAGGGATCGAAGGGCATCGCGCGGGTCTACGACGTGCCGACCCGCGACATGTCCGATGCCTACGCCTCCGTGCGGCCGCTGCTGGGAACGCCGTCGTGACCACGGCTGTCGCGGTCGGGGATGCCACCCGACCGGTGGCCTCGCCGCGCCCTCGGTGGATGCTGTGGACCGCTCTCGGGCTGCTCGCGGTGTTCGTGGCTCTCGCGGTCGGCGTGCTCGCAGCGCCCGATGCGCCGTGGACGCAGGGCCTCGACGACCTGTGGCGCAGAGGTGTCGGGGTCGGGCCGGAATCGACGCTGCCCGGCTTCGTGCTGGCGCAGATGTTCCAGCATCTCGGTCAGCTCCCTGGGGCGGTGCTCATGATGATCCTCCTCCCGCTGGTGCTGTCGCTGATGGGGCGTTGGCGTTCCGCGCTGTTCGTGATCGCGGTGCAGCTCGCCGGCCCAGGGCTGCTGTCGCAGCTCACGAAGAACCTCGTCGACAGGCCGCGCCCGGCCGAAGACGTGGCCGGTGGACTCTTCGGCCCGCTCGTGCAGGTCGACCACGGTTCGTTCCCGTCCGGACATTCCGTGAGCATGGCCGCGATCATCATCACGGTGCTCGCACTGATCCCGGCATCCGCGGTCTGGGCGCGCCGCGTCTGGATCGTGCTCGGAGTGCTCCTGGCCGTCGGCATGGTGTGGCAGCGCACGCTCATCAACGCGCACTGGTTCACCGACACGTGCGCCGGACTGATCGGCGGGGCGGCGGTCGCGCTCCTGCTCTGGTGGGCGTTCCTGCCCTGGCTGCGGCGCGATCAGGAGCGCCGCGGCTGGTTCCTTCGGAAAGGCTGATCTCTCGCCTTCGAATCGCGCGAACGGCTCCATCTCGTCCCGGGATGCAGCCCTTCGCGCGATTCGAAGCGCGTCAGGTGATGTAGATCTTGCGGAGGGTCTCGGTGACGGTCCAGGTGGTGCGCATGCCCTCGGCGAGGCGCACCACCGAGCCGGGCCCGACCTCGAGGTCGGGCAGTCCGGACGAGGCGAACGCGATCGTGGCGCGGCCCGACAGCACGACGAACACCTCGTCGGCCTCGGTATCGGTCGCAGTGCCGGGGGTCATCTCCCAGACGCCGATCTCGATCCCGCCGAGGGCCGCCAGCTCGCGCACGGCGGCCGTCGGCGCCCCGGCGATCACCTCGTCCACGGGCAGAGGTTCATGCGAGAGCGCCAGGGCGCCCGCATCCACACCCGCCCCGGCGGCGAGACCGGTCACGAGTCGAAGCCCATTCCGATGGCGTCGAGCGTCTTGAGGAACAGGTTGCGCCTGCCCTCGTTGTGATCGGCCTGGTTCATCGCGGCGCGGACGAGGTTGACGCCGATCGAGGCGGCAGGCTCGGGCGGGAACGGGATGGGCTTCTCACGCACCATCCGCAGCGCGGTGCGCTCGGTCTCCTCACCGGACAGCTTGTCGAGCATGACGTCGGCCGCGAAGCGTGCGGCCCCGACGCCGAGCCCGGTGAAGCCGGTCGCGTAGGCCACGCGGCCCTTGCGGGCGGTGCCGAAGAACGCGCAGAAGCGGCTCGACGAGTCGATCGCTCCGGCCCAGCGGTGGGTGAAGCGCAGGCCCTCCAGCTGCGGGAAGGTCGTGAAGAAGTGCGAGGCGAGCTTGCGGTGGCTCTCCATGCGGTCCTCGTACTCCGCGCGCACCTTGCCGCCGAAGTGGTAGATGGCGTCGTAGCCGCCGAACAGGATGCGGTTGTCGCCCGTGAGCCGGTAGTAGTGGAACTGGTTCGCGCTGTCGGCGAGCCCCTGTCGGTTCGACCAGCCGATCGAGGCCAGTTGCTCGGAGGAGAGCGGCTCGGTCATCAGCACGTAGTCGTACACGGGCACGGTCATCAGGCGGTTGCGTTTGAGGAGCGAGGGGAAGACGTTCGTCCCGAGCGCCACGGCATCCGCGATCACGCGGCCGTTCGCAGTGACCAGCGTGATCGGTCCCGATCCGTCGCCCTCGATGGCGCGGACCAGACTGTGCTCGTAGATCTCGACGCCCAGGTCGGCGGCCACGCGGGCCAGCTCCACAGCCAGCTTGGCCGGATGCACCATCGCGCAGCCGTCGCGGTCCCAGTCGCCGGCGAGGAACGTCTCGGAGTGCACCTCGGCCTGCACCGCTGCGCGGTCGAGGAAGCCCGGCTCATCGCGGTACCACTCCACCTGGTGGGGCTCGATGGCGACGGCCAGCTGTCCGGTGCGCTCGAACTCCGCATCCATCCGGTAGTGCTCGACGGTCTCGCCGATGGCGTCGAGGTTCGCGTGTCCCAGCTCTTCGAGGCGGTCGATCTCCTCCGGCCAGCGGTTCACGCCGTTCTCGTGTCCGTGTGTGAGGCTCGACTCGCAGAAGCCGCCGTTGCGGCCGGAGGCCGCCCAGGCGATGCGCGAGGCCTCGAGCAGCACGACGCGGCGTTCGGGGTCGCGCTCCTTGGCGCGCACCGCCGTCCACAGTCCGGCGTACCCGCCGCCGACGATGGCGAGGTCGGCGCGGACCGTGCCGTTCAGCCGCGGATGTGCCGGCCGGTCGACATCGTCGAGCCAGAACACCCGCAGCGCGGTGTCGCGGAGGGAGTCGTCGATGACGGACGGCGACGGCTGCTGACGTTCGAAGACGGTGGTGCCCATGGTTTCTCTCCGTGGTGTGCGGGTGCGAGGTACGGGAGCGGGGTGCGCGTCAGCGCGTGCCCCAGTTGTAGAGGTCTTTGTAGAGACCGGCGTAGAGCATGCTCTCGGTGTGGGTGATGCCGGGGATGGTGCGGATGCGGGTCGCGATGAGGTCTATCAGGTGCTCGTCGTTCTCACACACGGCCTCGACGAGGATGTCGAACGTGCCGAGCGTGACGACGACGTACGCCAGCTCGGGGATCCGGGTGAGTTCTTCGGCGATCTCCCGCGGATCGCCCGAGACGCGGATTCCGATCATCGACATACGGTGGAAGCCGAGCTGCATCGGGTCGGTGACCGCGACGATCTGGATGATCCCGGCTTCGGTCATCCGCTGCACCCGCTGGCGCGCCGCAGCCTCGCTGAGGCCGACCTCGCGGGCGATCTCGGCGTAGGGGCGTCGCCCGTCCTCCTGCAGCAGCTCGACGATGCGCTTCGAGATGTCATCAAGGGCAGGCTGGGAAGACTTCGTACTCATGTGTCGATATTGTCAGTCATTCCCACCCTCTGCAACTGATTCAGTTGTTTCATATTGCTGGATCTTCAGATTCCGTACTGAAGTCGGTACGATGGCGCCATGCCCAGTCATCTTCTGAAGAACTCCGCGCCGCTGCAGAACTTCATCGGCGGCCGTTTCGTCGACGCGCGTGGTGCCGAGCGGATGCCGCTCCTCGATCCTGTCACCGAAGAGACGTACGGGGAACTCCCGGTGTCGGACGCCGTCGACGTCGATGCCGCCTACGCCGCCGCATCCGCCGCCTTCCCGATCTGGCGCGACACGACGCCCGCCGACCGCCAGCTGGCGCTGTTCCGCATCGCCGATGAGATGGAGGCGCGGGCGGAGGAGTTCGCCGACCTGGAATCGCAGGACACGGGTAAGCCGCGCGCGAGCCTGGTGGCCGACGAGATCATGCAGTCGGTCGACCAGTTGCGCTTCTTCGCGGGTGCGGCGCGCAGCCTCGAGGGTCGGGCGGCGGGGGAGTACCTCGCCGGGCATACCTCGTTCGTGCGGCGCGAGCCCGTCGGCGTGATCGGTCAGGTCACGCCGTGGAACTACCCGCTGAACATGGCCGTGTGGAAGATCGCCCCCGCGCTGGCCGCCGGCAACACCGTCGTGCTGAAGCCCGCGGAGTCCACGCCACTGACCACGCTGTTGCTCGCGGAGATCGTCGCGCTGCATACGCCGGCCGGGACGCTCAACGTCGTGCTCGGCGACCGTGACACCGGTGTCGCGCTGGTCGAGCACCCGACGCCGCAGATGGTGGCGATCACCGGTTCCGTGCGGGCCGGTATGGCCGTGGCTCGTTCGGCGGCGAACGACGTCAAGCGGGTGCACCTCGAGCTGGGCGGCAAGGCTCCGGCGATCGTGTTCTCGGATGCGTCGATCGAGAAGGCCGTCGAGGGCATCATCACCGGTGCCTTCTTCAACGGCGGACAGGACTGCACTGCCGCCACCAGGGTGCTGGTGCACGAATCGAAGCACGACGAGCTGGTCGCCGCTCTGGTCGCCCGGGCGAAGACGCACGCTCGCACCGGTGGCCGGCACGAGGAGGGGGTGCTGTACGGGCCCCTGAGCAGTGCGGCGCAGCTCTCGCAGGTGCAGGGATTCATCGACCGGCTCCCCGCGCACGCGACGATCGAGACCGGCGGACGCCGCCAGGGCGATCGAGGGTACTTCTGGGAGCCCACGATCGTGTCGGGAGTACGACAGGACGACGAGATCGTGCAGGGGGAGATCTTCGGACCCGTGCTCACGGTGCAGGCGTTCTCGGAGGACGACGAGGCTCTGCGGATGGCGAACGACGTGCCCTACGCGCTCGCCGCCTCGGTGTGGACCACGGATCATGCCCGGGCGATGCGGTTCTCTCGTGACCTCGACTTCGGCTGCGTGTGGATCAACACCCACATCCCGTTCGTGTCGGACATGCCCCACGGCGGGTTCAAGCACTCCGGCTACGGCAAGGACCTGTCGCAATACGGGTTCGACGACTACACCCGCATCAAGCACGTCATGAGCGCTCTCGACTGAGCGGTGCCGGAGGTTCCGGAAGGCGGGAAGTTCCGGAAGGCGCGAGGTCAGGCAGGACGGAGGTGCCGGAAGGTGCGAGGTCAGGTGCCGAGCAGCTTCACGCGACGATGCTCGCGCAGTGTGAGCTGGGGGCGTTCCTCGATCTTGATCGCGCCGTCTTCGATCCAGCCGTGGCGGGCGTAGAACGAATCGGCGCGTTCGTTGCCGTCGAGCACCCAGAGGTAGGCGCGGTTGTGGCCGGCCTCGGCGATCCGCTGTTCGGCGGCTTCCAACAGGGCGTGACCCGCGCCCGTAGACCAGGCGGCGGGATCGGCGTAAATGCCGTACACCTCGCCGTCGGCGACCCCGTCGGGGTCGCGTCCGGAGCCGAGTGAAGCCCATCCGACGATACGGTCGTCGCGCAGGGCGACGACGGTCCCGAGGCTCGTCGGCAACGGTTCGGCGAGGGTGCGACGCCAGCCCGCAGCTCTCTCGTCGATGGAGAGGCCGTCGAGCACGGCTTGGTCGATGAGCCCGCGATAGGCGACCTGCCACGAGCGGACATGCACCCCGGCGATGTCGTCGGCGTCCTCCGCGCGGGCGTTGCGGATCTCCAGGGAGCTCATCCATCCACCCTACGGTGAACCGCAGACGGGAGAAGGGGGCGGTCGACGCCGATCAGCTCACGTTCTTCTTGAGCCACGGCAGCGGGTCGACGGGCGCGGTGTTGATGTGCACCTCGAAGTGCAGGCAGGAGCCGAACACGTAGCCGGTCGATCCGACGTCGCCGATGTACTGCCCCTCGTCGACGCAATCACCGACCTCGACCGCACGGCTTCCGTACGTCATGTGCGAGTAGACCGTACTCACGGCCTGCCCGTCGACGATGCTCTCGATCTGGATCGTCACGCCGTAGCCCTGGTAGCTCTCCGTGGACCGTGAGACGCAGCCCTTCATGGCGGCATTGATCGGTGTGCCGACCGGGGCGGCGAAGTCCTGCCCGAGGTGCGAACGTCCCGGCCGCGAGGCGCCGAAGCCATCGGTGAACGAGTAGGTCCCATCGGCCATCGGCATCACGATGCGTCCGGCGAGGGGGATGTCCATCGCGCTCGAGAGCGGCATGCCGGCGGCGACTGCTGCGGCGGCGGCGCGCGAACGGGTCTCCTTGATCTCCTCGGGCGTGGTCGCGGAGAAGTTGCCCCGTGGGTCGATCACAGCGCGGATCTCGGACTTCGCCGTGTAGGACTGCGCGGTGCCGTCGGCGAGGGTCGAGACGCTGGAGCTGGCGGCGGCGGCAGGGCCACCCGCGGGGTTGAGGGCGGGAAGCGCTGCCCCGGTGATCATCACGCCGATCGCCAGCGTGGCGCCGAGTGCCTTGGTCTTCGCCCACTGGCGCTTCTGTCGCCGGGCCTCGCCGCGAGAGGTCGGGGCCGTCTTCGGCGTCGACTTCGGTGCCATGTGGCGGGGGCGCAGGCGAGGATCCCAGGTGCGAGGGGTGTGGGGTGCCTGTGCCTGTGCGCGAGGGGGAGCCGCGTCGGGTGCGGCCTGGTCTGTCTCCGGCGTGGGGGATGTGGGGGTTGCAGAGGATGCGGGTTCCGGGTCTGCTGCGTGCGTGGGCCCTGTGACTGCTGCGGAGGCAGCGGCCGGATCGGGTTCCGGGGTCGTCTCCGGTGCCGCAGCAGCATGGGCGGTGTTCGCCGGGCGGCGACTCTGCGAGTCCGCGGAAACGGAGCGTCGCAGGTCACGCCGCAAAAGCGGTCGGGATGAGTCAGGGACTTCGGTGGGAGCTTCCGAGGCGTCGTGATCGCGCTCGGGTGGCAGGGAATTCGTGACGGGATCCTTCCGGGAGGCTGGCGTGCGCGGCGGTCGATCCCCCCGGATGCCACCGTTACCGATCTGTAATTTAATTCGCGAAACCGCGAGCGTCAAATCGAGGGTGGATGATTCGACTCGCCTCTCGGCCATCGGTGCTCTTGCTCATGGGCTTCTGCGTGGGTCGTGTCGATGCGCATGTACCGATTCTGCTTCCGGCGTCGGACCTTCGGGGGTGGCAGCATCACGCCTCTACCTGAGATGTGGAAAGACGGATTCGGGGCGAGTTCGTGGAGGACGCATGAGGTCTACGCGTGTTCCGGAATATTGCTCTGATCGGGGTTTATCCGGGAAGGAATGTCGGTACCCCCGAGTTGACTCGACCCATGAACAACCCCGTGGAAGTGCTCGAACAGGTGGTGACCGACTTGGATGCCGTGTTGCGCTCTGACGCGATGGCGGTGATGTCCGATGCGGTGAAGATGGACCTGTTGCGTGTGGCGGGTGAGGTGCAGCGGCGGGCGGAGGCAGTCGTCGTGGAGGCGGTCGCGTCGGTCGATGGGCGTCCCGCCGGGTCGGGAGAGGTTGGATTCTGCGGGAGGTTCGGGTGCCGGACGATGAGCGAGTTGCTGCAGCGGGTGCTGCGGACGGACGGGCCCGGTGCAGGGCGGATGCTGAAGGCGGCGCGGGCGGTGCGCCGGGAGGTGGAGTTGTCATCCGGGTTCCGCTCGCCCGCGCGATGGCCCGAACTGCGGGCGGCGCTACTCGACGGGGCCCTCGGTGTGGCCGGGTTGTTGGCCGCGATCGGGCCGGTGGAACAGGCCGGGATCCGTGTCGGGACAGCAGACCGGTTGCTCGCGGACGGGGAGCTGGCGGCCTACTCGCGGGGGATCCCGGCCGCGGGTGCGGGAGCGCAAGACGTTCCAGGAGCGGATTCGGGGGCGGGCGTCGAAGGAGACTCTGCGCCGGCGGCGACGCCGGAGGACTTGAGGATTCTGGCGCAGGTCATCGTGCAGTACCTCGATCCTGATGGTGCCGAACCCGCGCACGACATCGCGATGCGCGCCCGCGGGATCGTCCTCGGGCGGGCCAAACAGGGGCTCATTCCGATCCGTGGCGGGCTCCTGCCCGAAGTCGCGGGACAACTGCAACGTATCTTCGACGCCTACCTGAATCCGAAAGTCGACGGGCCTCCCCTCCCGGGAGTGATGTTCCGACCCTCGGAAGAATCCCCCTGTCGCGATACCGAGCCCACGGGGATGGACGACGGTGACCTTCCATCCGGTGATCCGGGCCGAATGGTCGACACCCGATCTCGGGCGCAGAAGCAGCACGACATCCTCGCCGCCGCGCTCGGGATCGCCGCCCGCCATGACGACATGCCTCGCCTCGGAGGCGCCGCCCCGACCCTGGTCGTGACCGTCGCTGCCGACGACTACGCCACGGGAAACGGATGGGCCCACATCGACGGCATCGACACCCCCGTTCCCATCCGGGTCGCCGCGCACACCGCCTGCGCCGGCGGAATACAGCGCGTGATGTTCGACTCCGGCGGGCGCATCATCGGGATCGGCGCCACCGACCGGATCTTCACCGCCCATCAACGCCGCGCGATCGCCATCCGCGACGGGGAGTGCCTCATTCCCGGCTGTCATGTCCCCGCCACGTGGTGCGAGATCCACCACGTCCAAGAGCATGCGCGCGGCGGGCCCACCCACACCGACAACGGCGTCGCTCTCTGCTGGCACCACCACCGCACCCTCGGCACCAGCGGATGGGAGATCCGCATGCGCCACGGCATCCCGCACATCCGTGGCCCCGCCTGGTGGGACCCGACCCGGCAGTGGCGAACGCGGCGATCCCGAGGTGGCGGGCGCAGAGAGCCGGCCATCAGCCGCGCGGCACCACTCAGGGTGTGACGCCACCACTCAGGGTGTGAATTGTTGCCACCGAGCCGACTCGAGCCGAGCCGTGCCGTGCCGTTTCGAGCCGAGCCGCGCCGACTCGAGGCTCTGATCGTGACCGTGACCGTGACTTGCCCCACAGCACTCACCGGCACCGGAATCGGCGCGAAGTCTCGACTGGTGCGACGCGATGTGGCATGCTGGCGGGCACTGCGCCCGCCTCAGAAGCCGGGTGAAGTACGCGAAACGAGAGGCGCCTCCGGAACACCTATGTCCAGACCACTCGCGGGACCGCAGGGCCTGCTACGCACGCTCAACGGCCGCGCGATCCTGGAGGCCCTCGCCCGCAGCGGCCCGCAGACCCGCTCGGAGCTGATGTCCGCCACGGGGTTGTCGCGTACCGCTGTGACTCAGGTGCTGCGGATGCTCGAGAACGCCGGAGCAGTCGCGCCTGCGGGAGTGGACCGGGACACGGGGGGTCCCGCCGCCGGACGTGTGGCCCTGCATCCGCGCCTCGGATTCGCCGCGGCCGTGCACGTCGATCACCACGCGGCGCACGTCGTGCTGGTCGACGCGACCGGGATCGTGCGGGCGGAGGCGCACTCGCCGTTCCCCGACGCCGAGAACCGTGTCGCCCACATCGTCGGGCTCGTCGATGAGTGCCGCCGTTCGTTGAAGGCGGCGAAGGGCGCCGTGCACCTCGCGGTCGTCGGGGTGCCCGGCATCGTCACCGCTGACGGAGGCATCCGTGACGACCTCGGTCCCGACGGCGGCGCCTTCCGTGCGGCACTGGCCGCGGCCCTCGACTGTCCTGTCCGCATCGAGAACGACGTCAACCTCGCGGCCCTCGCCGAACTCACCGGCGGCGGCGGAGGAAGCCTCACCAGCTTCGCGCTGTTGCTCCTCGACGACGGACTCGGAGCGGGCATCGTGATCGACGGCGCGCTGCACCGTGGATTCTCCGGCGTCGCCGGTGAGGTCATGTACCTGCCGCAGACCCCCATCCCGATCGGTGCTCCCCTCGTGGGCGATGCAGTCGTCAGCGACCTCGCGCTCGGCGTCGGTCGCGATCCCGCCGCATCTCTCAGCGATCATCTGGAGGCCGCAGTCCACGGAGACGATGGAGCGCTCCAGATCATCTCCGAGGTCGCCCGCCGCATCGTTCTCGTGGCCGGAAGCGTGGGGCTGGTGCTCGACCCTGAGGCGTTCGTCCTCGGTGGCAAGGCGGCTCATCCCGTGCTCGTCGCTGCCATCGAGCGCGTCGCCGGCGAGTATGACGCGCAGCTCCCGCTGCGGTTCCTCGTCTCCTCCTTCGGGCCTGAGGCTCCGCTCATCGGCGCCGTCGACCAGGCCGCGGCCGCACTCCGAGGCGACCTCTTCACCCGGATCCTCACCCCCGCCCCCAAAAGCGCCCGCTGAACACCCCGCCCCCCAACGCCTGCTGAACACCACCCGCCGAACATCGCCCGCCCGAGCAGTGTCGCTCGAACCACCCGACAGGACTCCCGATGACCGCACCGTCCGATCTCGCCGACCGACTCGGCCTCCCGCCCGGCGCACGGGCGATCATCCTCAATGCGGACGACTTCGGCATGTGCCACGCGGCGAACACCGCGATCATGGATCTGCTCACATCCGGGAGCATCGACTCGTCGACCGTGATGGTCCCGTGCTCGTGGTCGCCGGAGGCGCTCGCCTTCGCCGCATCCCGCACCGATCTCGATATCGGCGTGCATCTCGTGCTCACCAGCGAATGGGCGCGCTACCGGTGGCGCCCGCTCACCGGCACCGCCACGACCCTTGTCGATGATGCGGGCTTCTTCCCGACCGATGTGCTCTCCGTCGAGCGGAACGCCGCCGACGACGACGTCGCTGCCGAACTCGCCGCTCAGGTGCAGGCCGCGCTCGATGCCGGCGTCGATGTGACGCATCTCGACAACCACATGGGTTCGGTCTACGGGCTCGTGACCGGACGCGGCTTCCTCCAGCCGGTGTTCGAGCTCGCTGCACGCCACGGCCTCCCGTTCCGGCTGCCCCGCAGTATGGACGGCGTGGGCGAGGACTCCGCGCTCCAGTCTCAACTCGATGCTGCGGCAACGGCCGCCGATGCTTCCGGCGTCGAGATCATCGACCGGCTCTGGTCGCACCCGTTCGAGCTGCTGCGCGAAGGCACGCCGGACGAGGAGACGTACGCGCAGACGCGCGACGGCTTCATCGCGCTGTTGCGCGCGGTGCCGGCAGGGGTCACCGAGATCTACCTCCATCCGATGGTCGACGACGATGAGCTCCGCGCCGCCGTGGACTTCAGCGCGACGAAGCGCGGATATGAGCTTCGTCTGCTGAAGGACCCCGCGGTCCGGCAGGCCATCGACGATGAGGGGCTCGTGCGCATCGGCTGGCGCGACCTGCGCGACCTGCAGCGGGGACGCGACCTGCAACGGGGAGACGCGCGGTGACCTCCCTGGGCGATCGGGTGCGCGACCGACGCCTCGACGCGGCCCCGAGCAGGTCGCAGGCGATCGCCTTCGGAGCCTCGGGCTTCCCGACGCAGCTGATGGCGCAGACGTTCTCGGCCTTCGTCGTCTACTTCTACGTCTCGCACCTCGCCGTACCGGCCACGTGGGTGGCGGTCGCGATGATCGCTCACGGCATCCTGAACGCCGTGCTCAACCCCGTCGTCGGCACGATCTCCGACCGACTGCGCACTCCGTGGGGCCGGCGCATCCCGTGGATCGGCCTGGGCATCGTGCCGCTGGTCGTCGCATTCGCGCTGGTCTGGATGCCGCCGGAGCTCCCCGTCGCCGGCCTCATCACCTGGTTCCTGGTCGTCGTGGCGGTGTACGACATCGCGTTCGTCGTGGTGGTGCTGAACATCTCGGCGCTGTTCCCCGAGATGTTCCGCACCACGGAGGAACGCGCCCGCGGCAACGTGCCGCGACAGATCTTCGCGATCTTCGGCATGGTCCTGGGCACCGCGGGCGCCCCTGCGCTGTACAGCGCGATCGGGTGGCCCGGAATGGCCCTGGTTCTCGCCGCCGTCTGCCTCGTGCTGCTCGTCTGGTCGTTCTTCGGCGGGATGATCGAGCGCCGGATTCCGGACGCGGAGTCGACGGCATCGTCGGAAGCGATGCGCTGGGCAGACCAGCTGAAGTACACGTTCCGCAACAGGGCGTTCGTTCCGTACGTGCTCGGCTCGCTGTTCGTGCAGACCTCGATCGCGGTGATCCTCGCCGCGATCCCCTTCTACGTGCGCTACTCCCTGCATGCGCCGGAGGGGCAGGGCAGCCTGCTGCTCGGTGCCATCTTCGTCACCGCGATCCCGTCGATCATGCTGTGGAGCGCGGTCGTCCGCCGGACCTCACCCCGCTCCGCTGTGCTGTGGAGCGTCGCGGTGTTCGGGGTCTCCGTGCTCGGCTACCTCGCGCCGTCGAACGTGATCGGCGCGGCTCTGGTCGGTGTCGCGGTCGGCGTGGGGGTCGGGGGCCTGCTGCAGTTGCTCGAGGTCATGCTCGCGCAGATCATCGACGACGATGCCGTGCGCACCGGTCACCGTCGCGAAGGCGCCTACTTCGGGGTGAACGGGTTCGTGGTGCGCGGCTCGGTGGTGCTGCAGGCGATCGTCGCTGCCGTGGTGCTCACGGCCTCCGGCTTCGACGCCGCCCTCGGTGACACGCAGCCCGACAGCGTCGACGGCGGCATCCGGCTGATGCTCGCAGTGATCCCGCTCGGGTTCACCGTCCTCGCCTGGCTCTGCTTCTGGGCGTACCCGATCCGCTCCCGCGACCTCTGACCGTCAGGGGCGGGCGGCCTGCCGCGCTTCCCACCCCGTGCGCACCATCTCGTCGACCGAGTACCGCATGGTCCAGTCGAGGTCGCGGGCTGCGAGCTCACCGGTCGCGACGATGCGGTCGGGGTCACCGGGGCGGCGCGGGCCGATCTCGGGCGTGAAGTCGATGCCGGTCACGCGGGCGACGGCATCCATGATCTGCTTCACACTCAGTCCGTCACCGGAGCCGAGGTTGTAGGCGGCTTCGATCGGGCGTCCGTCGGACAGACGCTGCGCGGCCGCGACGTGGGCGGCCGCGATGTCGCCGACGTGCACGTAGTCGCGCACGTTCGTCCCGTCTTCCGTCGCGTAGTCGTCGCCGTTGATGCGGGGCGTCTTCCCGGCCAGCAGCGCCTCGAACACGATCGGGAAGAGGTTGTGCGGGCTGACGTCGTAGACCGTCGGATCGGCGGAACCCACCACGTTGAAGTACCGCAGAGAGGTGTGTCGCAGGGGCCGCTCGGATTCCGCCGTCGCGATCGCCTGGTCGCGCAGCAGCCATTCGCCGATGAGCTTCGATTCGCCGTAAGGGCTGGCCGGCTTCTTGGCGGTGTCTTCCACGACGAGGGCCACATCGGGCGTGCCGAACACGGCGGCGGAGGAGGAGAACACGATGTTCGAGACTCCCGCGGCCTCCATGGCCTCGAGGATCACCCGCGTGCCCTCGACGTTCTGCGCGTAGGTGTGCAGGGGGCGGTGCATCGAGACGCCGGCGTACTTGAAGCCCGCGACGTGGATCACACCCTCGGCACCGTGGTCGCGCAGCGTCTTCTCGACCAGCTCACGGTCCAGGATGCTGCCCCGCACGAATGTCACGCCCTCGGGCACGAAGGACTCGACGCCGCTGGACAGGTCATCGAGCACGACCGGGGTGAGCCCGGCATCCGCGAGAGCGCGGACGACGTGGGCGCCGATGTAGCCGGCGCCTCCGGTGACTATCCAGGACATTGCATTCCTCTCCTGCCGCGGAGTCGTCGCGGCCCGATGGATCATTCTGTCAGGCGTCGCGGCGGGGGCCGGCCGACGGGGTGACCGTGAACAGGAGGGGTGGCGCGAACCGCGACTTCGCGAAGTCGGCGTTCACGGCATCCGACACCGATGCGACGGCAGCCTGCTCGACGAGGGCGATCGCGGCACCTCCGAACCCACCGCCGGTCATCCGTGCACCGAGGGCGCCGGCGCTCAGAGCGGTGTCGACAGCGGTGTCCAGTTCGGGGGTCGAGATCTCGAAGTCGTCGCGCATCGATGCGTGCGAGGCGACCAGGAGGTCGCCGATCGCTCGGACGCCCTGCTCGCGCAACACCCGCACGGTGTCGAGGACCCGCTGGTTCTCGGTCACGATGTGACGCACGCGCCGGAAGGTGACCTCGTCCATCAGCTTCTGAGCGCGCGGCAGGTCGTCGATCGAGATGTCGCGCAGCGCAGGCACTCCCATGATCGAGGCGCCGAGTTCGCACGAGGCCCGGCGTTCGCGGTAGCCGCCGGTGGAGTGGGCGTGCTTCACACGGGTGTCGATCACGAGGATCGCGAGGCCTGCCTCGGCGACGCCGAGAGGCACGAGCCGGGTCTCCAGTGTGCGGCAGTCGAGGAATATCGCGGTGTCGGGCCGGCCGAGCATCGACGCCATCTGGTCCATGATCCCTGTGGGGGCGCCGACGGCTTCGTTCTCGGCCCGTCGTCCGATGCGGGCGAGGGCCGTTCCGTCGAACCCGGTGCCCCACAGGTCGTTCAAGGCGGAGGATGTCGCCCCCTCGATCGCGGCCGAGGACGAGAGCCCGGCGCCCACGGGCACGTCGGAGGCGATGGCGATGTCCATCCCGCCGAACGGTCCGCGCTCGGCGGCCGCCTGACCGAGCGCCCAGGCGACCCCGAGCGGGTAGGCGGCCCACTCCGGGACGGCCGGATGCGAGCCGGGTGCAGTGGGGAAGAGCCGGTCGAGCTCGTCGAGGGCGACCTCGACCGGTTCTTCGGCGAATGTGGAGCCGACCAGGACGCGACCGCGGGCGTCATCGCGCCGACCGACCGCGGCCACCGTGCGCTGCGGGATGGCGAACGGCAGCACGAACCCGTCGTTGTAGTCGGTGTGCTCGCCGATGAGGTTCACGCGCCCGGGCGCCGACCAGACTCCGTCGGGTTCACGCCCGGTCAGGCGGGTGAAGAGGGCGAGGGCATCGTCGTGTGCGGCGGTCATGCAGAATCTCCGGTGTCGGGCTGGTCGTGCGAGGCGCGCTCGATCGCTTCGCGGAGGCGTGCGGCACCGACTTCCGGAGGCACTTCGGCGGCCCAGGCCCACATCGCCGCTTCCGAGCCGGCGAGGAATTTCAGCTTGTCGGCGGCACGGCGCGGGCTCGTGAGTTGAAGGTGCAGGCGCACGGTGTCGCGCCCGACGTGCACGGGGGCCTGGTGCCACGCGGCGATGTAGGGCGTCGGGGAGTCGTAGAGGGCATCGACGCCGCGCAGCAGCCGCAGGTAGAGCGGGGCGAGCTCGTCACGCTCGGCTTCAGTGGTCTCGGCGAAGTCGGGCACATGGCGGTGCGGCATCAGGTGCACCTCGAGTGGCCAGCGTGCGGCGAACGGCACGAAGGCGGTCCAGTGCTCGCCGCGGAACACCACGCGCTCGGACGCCTGCTCGGACTCGAGGATGTGCTGGAACAGGTCGGGGGCGGTGCGGCCGATCGCCTCCAGCACGCGGGTGGTGCGCGGGGTCACATACGGGTAGGCGTAGATCTGCCCGTGCGGGTGCGGCAGGGTCACGCCGATCGCCTCGCCCCGGTTCTCGAACGGGAAGATCTGCTCGATGCCGGGCAGCTGCGAGAGTGCGGCGGTGCGGTCGGCCCATGCCTCGATCACGGTACGCGCCCGGGTGACGGTCTGTGTACCGAAGGATCCGGCATGCTCGGGGCTGAAGCAGACGACCTCGCAGCGGCCGACGGCGGTGCGCGTGCGGCCGAGGCCGAGGGTCGCGAGGTCGTCGAGCCCGCGAGGAGCGTTCGACGCCCGGGGTGCGGCGCCCGTCGCTGCGGCCAGGGCGGGTCCGAACGCGGGCGAGCGGTTCTCGAACACGGCGACGTCGTACCGCGAGGGCACCTCGGAGGGGTTTCCGGGTGTCTGCGGGGCCAGCGGGTCGGCTTCTGCGCCGGGCATCATCACGCGGTTCTGTCGGTTCGCGGCGACCGTGATCCAGTCGCCGGTGAGCACGTCGAGACGCATCGTCGCGGTCTCCGGGCGGGGGTCGAGGGCGCGCGCGTCGACGGCTCGGTCGGCGCCCAGGGCGGTGCCGGGGTCGTCGTAGTAGATGAGGTCGCGGCCGTCGGCGAGGGTGGTGGCGTGTCTGACCACGCCGGCGCCGAGAGTCTCGGTACGCAACTCAGGAAGATCGTCCGTGTTCACGTCAACATGGTACGCACAGCGCCGTGGTAACGTCAACATGACGGAGTTGCGCGCACGCCTCTGAGATAGAAGGCGGGGCCCGCGCGACGTCGTAGCGGATGGAGGATGAGGTGGGGCAGAGCAGACGCGACCGCGTCGACGGATCGGGGTCGAACCGTCGGAATCCCCCGTCCGGACGTGTGTCCATGGCCATGGTCGCTGCCCGTGCCGGTGTCTCGGGACAGACTGTCTCGCGGGTCGTCAACGGCAGCCCCCGCGTCGACCCCGACACCCGTGCCCGCGTCGAGCACGCGATGGGGGAGCTCGGTTATCGCCCCCACCGCGCGGCCCGAGCCCTGCGCACCGGGCGCTCGCAGACGATCGGACTCGTCGTCACCACCCTCGCCACCGTCGGCAACTCCCGGATGTTGCAGGCCACGGCCGAAGCTGCGGCGGAACGGGGGTACGCGGTGACCCTCGTGACCGCCACCCGCGGCGTCGCTGACGCGTTCGATCGGCTCGCGGAGCAGGAGGTCGACGGTGCGATCGTCCTGAACGAGGCATCGGCCCTGGTCTCCGACGCGCAGCGGCCTGCCGGGCTGCACCTCGTGGTCGTCGACGCCCCGAGCGAGGACGGGTTCACGTCGGTGCACAGCGATCACGCGGGCGGCGCCGCCGCAGCCACACGCCGGCTTCTCGCCCTCGGGGGAGGCGGGGTGCATCATCTCGCCGGTCCAGCCGACTCCTTCGCGGCGGCCGAGAGGGAACGCGGATGGCGGGAGACGCTCGTCTCCGCCGGCGTCCGTCCGCCCGCCGTCGTCCGGGGTGACTGGAGCGCTGACTCGGGCTACGCCGCCGGCGCGGAACTGCGCATGGCATCCGCCGTCTTCTGCGCCAACGATCAGATGGCGCTCGGGCTGCTGCGGGCGCTGTCCGAGTACGGCCGTCGGGTGCCGGAAGACGTCGGCGTGATCGGTTTCGATGATGTGCCGGACGCCGCGAACTACCGCCCGCCGCTGACCACGATCCGGCAGGACTTCGCCGCGCTCGCCCAGCGTGCGGTGTCAGCGCTGGTGGACGCGATCGAAGGCGCTGCGCCCGCAGAGGGATCCGGAGTCATCCCGACGGCACTCGTCGAGCGCGCCAGTACCGCGTCGCGCTGATTCCCGTGCGGGCCGGCCGCCCCGCGCAGCGAACCGGTCGGCGGCCCTGCGCGTCGAATCGGTCGGCCGTCCTGTGCGTCGAATCGCACGACGCGGCTGCCGCGCACGCTGCAGCGTCCGCCGTGCGCAATCGTCTGCCTCCCGGCGGGCCGATCGTGGGATCCCCACACATGGTTGCGATCGTCGCTCGTCTCATGCCATTTTCTCGGAAAGCGCTTTCCCATCCGAGACTGAGGTGAGCATGAGCACCCTGCGCCTCCTCCGCGCGAACGGCGATGTCGCTGACGTCGCCCTCAACGACTCCGGCACCTACACGCGCCCGACCGGCCCGCTGCAGAGCCGCGTCGCGTATGCCGCCGCACACGTCGTGCCGAAGGTGCACGCCGACAACACTCCCGGGCAGCCGGCCGACATCGACTGGGACGCCACGCTCGCGTTCCGCCGCAACGTGTACTCGTGGGGTCTCGGCGTCGCCGATGCCATGGACACCGCGCAGCGGAACATGGGGTTGGACGCCGCTGCCACCCGCGAGCTGATCGCCCGCAGCGCCGAGGTCGCCCGTGAGGAGGGCGGATCCGTCGTGGTGGGTGTCAACACCGACCACATCGCCGAACCGCACATCTCGCTCGACCAGCTCATCTCCGCCTACCTCGAGCAACTGCACTTCACCGAGGAGCAGGGCGCCGGCCCCGTGCTCATGGCCTCCCGTCACCTGGCCCGTGCCGCGACGGACGCGGACGACTACCGGCGTGTGTATCGAGAGGTCCTCTCGCGTGCGACCACTCCGGTCGTGCTGCATTGGCTCGGTGCGGCGTTCGATCCCGAGCTCGCGGGCTACTTCGGCGCCGACGACTGGCAGGCGGCGTCGGACGTGCTCCTGGAGATCATCGCCGAGAATCCGGACAAGGTGGCGGGAGTCAAGATGAGCCTGTTGAACGCCGAGTCCGAGGTCTCGGTACGCGATCGTCTCCCCGAGGGCGTCCGGATGTTCACGGGCGACGACTTCAACTACGTGAACCTGATCGGAGGCGCCGCGGCGGGCTCGTCGACTGCACTCGATCTCGCCGAGCGGACGCCTCCTTCGCGTGAACAGGCCGTGCACTCGGCGACAGGTCGTGCACTCGGGGAAGACACGGGGGACGCGGCGGGCGTGCGCACGCACTCCGACGCCCTGCTCGGCGCCTTCGCTGCGATCACCCCGGTCGCGTCGGCGGCGATCCAGGCACTCGACGCCGGCGACCCGGAACGGTATCGGCGCATCCTCGGACCGACCGAGGAACTGAGCAGGCAGGTCTTCGCGACTCCCACGTTCTACTACAAGACGGGCGTCGCCTTCCTTTCGTGGATGAACGGCCATCAGCCCGGTTTTCAGATGGTGGGCGGGCTGCACTCCGCGCGCAGCCTGCCGCACCTGAGCCGGATCATCGAGCTCGCCAACGCCTCCCTGGCGCTGGAGCAGCCCGACCTCGCCCGCGAGCGGTGGCACGGCATGCTGCGTCTGAACGGTGTGGACGCATGAGCCTCCCCTCCCAGGCCCAGGCCCAGGCCCAGGCCCAGGCGCCGGTACAGGCCCAGGCCCAGGCCCCGGCCCCGGACCCGCGCCTGTCGATCAATCAGGCGACCATCAAGCATGCCGACCTCGCGACGGCCCTGCGGGTCACGACGGCCGCGGGTGTGGAGGCGATCGGACTCTGGCGTGAGCCGGTGAACGACGTCGGCCTCGACGTCGCGGCCCGCATGCTCGGCGACTCGGGCCTGCGCTTCTCGACGCACTGCCGTGGTGGGTTCTTCACGCTGCCGGACGGGGCGGAGCGGGCGGCGGCGCTGGACGACAACCGCCGGGCGATCGAGGAGACCGCGACGCTGGCCGCGGCCGGTGCCGAGGGCTCGACCGCTGTGCTCGTCCTGGTCGTGGGCGGCCTGCCCGCGGGATCGCGCGACCTGATCGGGGCTCGGCAGCGCGTGCGCGATGCGATCGGTGTGCTGGCTCCCGAGGCGAAGGCGGCTGGTGTGACGCTCGCGATCGAACCGCTGCACCCGATGTACGCGTCCGATCGCGCCGTCGTCTCGACGCTCGGCCAGGCGCTCGACATCGCCGGGGACTTCGATCCGGAGGTGGTCGGCGCCGCCGTCGACACCTTGCACATCTGGTGGGATCCGCAGGTGCTCGAGCAGATCGCGCGGGCCGGTCGTGAAGGACGCATCGCCACGTACCAGGTGTGCGACTGGAAGACGCCTCTCGCATCCGACGTGCTGCTCTCACGGCACTACACCGGCGAGGGCGTGATCGATTTCGGCACCCTCACCCGCGCAGTGGTCGCGACCGGGTACGACCGCGACATCGAGGTCGAGATCTTCAACGCCGAGATCTGGGCCGATGATCCCGAGAGCGTGGTGCGCCGCACCGCCGAGACGTTCGCCGCCGCGGTCTCCCCGCATCTCGCGTGAAGGTGTTCGGACACCGGTCTCGTACCGCCTCTTAGGAGGATGCACGGATGCAGGGAGAAGACCGCGGATCCGGGCCGACAGCCGTGCATCCACCCGACGTCCGTACCGGCGGGCGCACGTGTCGGGAAGTAGGATCTGGGTCATGACCAAGCCCGCAACGTCCGCGGAGCGGCCGTCGCCGACGCGGTCTCCGCGCCACGCCCGGGGGCCGGCGCCCACACTGCACGACGTCGCCCGAGAAGCCGGGGTCTCCCTGGCGACAGCTTCCCGGGTGCTCAACGGTTCCGAGCGCCGAGTCGCCGAGTCGTTCCGGGAACGCGTCGAATCAGCGGCGGAGAAGCTCGGATACACCGCGAACGTCTCGGCCCAGTCGATCGCCCGCGGCACATCACCGGTCGTCGCCCTCCTCGTCGCCGATATCGCCGACCCCTACTTCGGGTTGATCGCGTCGGGTGTGGCCCGCGGCGCCGACGAGGAGGGCCTGGTCGTGACGATCGCGATCACCGAGCGCGACCAGGCGCGTGAGGCACGGATCGTGCGTGCGCTTCGCGGGCAGCGGCCGCGAGGTCTGATCCTCGCCGCCTCGCGCACACAGGAGCCCACGGAGACCGAGACCGCGCAGGAACTCGCGGAGTTCGTCCGCCTGGGCGGCCGGGTCGTGGCGTTCGGGCCGGACGGCGAGGGCGAGCGTCGAATCGAGATCGACAACCGCGCCGGGGCGGAGGCGCTCGGCCGACGGATGGCCGAGCTCGGGTACCGTTCGGCGATCGCGCTCGGGGCGGCGGCCGGAGTCCGGACCTCGGATGATCGTCTGGCCGGCTTCCACGCCGGGTTCGAGGCGGCAGGCGGTGCGGTCGAGAGCGTGCGACGGGGTGACTTCCGCCGGGAGTCGGGGGCGGCCCAGATGAGAGAAGCTCTCGTCGACGGCATCGAACCCGGCACCCTGATCTTCGCGATCAGTGACGTGGTGGCCCTCGGTGCGATGTCCGCGATCCGTGAATCCGGGCGCGAGGTCGGCAGCGACATCGCGGTCTGCGGGTTCGACGACGTGCCGGCGAGCAGTGACGCCACCCCGCGGTTGACGACCGTGCGCGTGCCGTTGAGCGAGGTCGGATATCAGGCTTTCCGCGCGACGGTCGATGCGGAATGGGAGCAGGCGCCCCTGCCGCTCGAGATCATCGTGCGCGACAGCACCCCGGGGATCACCCGGTGACGCGGGTCGTGCTGGCCCCGGACAGCTTCAAGGGCACGATCACGGCGGCGGATGCCGCGACGGCCCTCGCCGACGGCTGGGCGACGGTCGATCCCACCGCCGAGTTCGTGCACCGGCCGATGGCGGACGGCGGCGAGGGCACGGTGGCTGCGTTCGAGGCGGCGGTGCCCGGCGCCGTGCGGATGCCGATCACGGTCGACGGACCGGCCGGCGAGAAGATCGACACCTCCTGGTTGCTGCTCCCGCCGACGCGCGATACCCCGGCGGGCACGGCCGTGATCGATCTCGGGTCGACCTCCGGGATCGAGTTGCTGCGCGAGCTGCGTCCGTGGGATGCCGACACGACCGGTCTGGGGCAGGCACTGGCCGCGGCTCTCGACCATGGCGTCTCGCGACTCGTCGTCGGCATCGGCTCCAGCGCCTCCACCGACGGTGGCACCGGGATGCTCTCGGCGCTCGGTGCAGTGTTCCTCGATGCCGCAGGGGCGCCGGTTCCCCGCGGCGCGCGGGGGCTCGACTCCATCGCATCCGCGGATCTGACCGCCCTGCGCCCGGCACCCGAGGTGCGCGTGCTCACCGACGTCACCAATCCGCTCACCGGTCCGCGCGGTGCCGCCGCGGTGTTCGGCCCGCAGAAGGGCCTGCGATCGCCGGACGACATCGCTCGCGTCGACGACGGGCTTCGTCGTCTCGCCGCGCTGCTCGGCGTCGATCCCGCGGGCGAGGGCAACGGTGCGGCCGGGGGCACGGGCGCTGCGCTCGTGGTCTGGGGAGGCGTGCTCGCTCCCGGTGCCGCCGAGGTGGCCGACCTCATCGGCCTCGACGCCGCGATCTCCGGCGCCGACGTGGTCATCACGGGGGAGGGTTCGTACGATGGGCAGTCGGGTGACGGCAAGGTCCCCTCGTTCCTCGCCGGGCTCGCCGCCGTCGCGGGGACCGACGCGATGCTCGCGGCCGGTCGGATCACCCCGGACGCCGACACCGCGCTGTTCGCGGCCACCGCCTCCCTCACCGGTCTGGCCGGATCGTCAGAGGCTGCGCGCGCCGAACCCGTGCGCTGGCTGCGCGTCGCAGGTGCCGATCTGGCACGGGCCGCGCAGGATCGAGCGCGCAGGAGCGTGCGGGGCTGAGCCGAGAAGCGTCCCGACCGTCGGCCCTCCGGACCGCCGGCCCGCCGACCGTCGGCCCTCCCTCCGACGGTCGGAGCCCGCTCAGCCTTCGAGGGCGGCGGAGACCACGGCGCGCGCCTCGGCCTGCACCTCGGCGAGGTGCTCCGGGCCGCGCAGGCTCTCGGCGTAGAGCTTGTAGACGTCTTCGGTGCCCGACGGGCGGGCGGCGAACCACGCATGCTCGGTCTGCACCTTGAGGCCGCCGATCGCCGCGCCGTTGCCGGGCGCATGCGAGAGCTTCGCGGTGATGTCCTCGCCCGCGAGCGTGGTCGCCGTCACGGCCTCGGGGGCGAGCTGGCCGAGCGTGGCCTTCTGCTCGGGCGTCGCCGGGGCATCCACCCGCTGGTACGCGGAGGCACCGAAGGCGGTCTCCAGCTCGCGGTACCGCTCCGACGGGGTCTTGCCGGTGACGGCGATGATCTCGGCGGCCAGCAGACACAGCAGGATGCCGTCCTTGTCGGTGGACCAGACCGAGCCGTCCTTGCGGAGGAACGAGGCCCCGGCCGACTCCTCGCCGCCGAAGGCGACCGAGCCGTCGAGGAGTCCCGGCACGAACCACTTGAACCCGACCGGAACCTCCAGCAGACGCCGTCCGAGCGACTCGGCGACCCGGTCGATGATCATCGACGAGACCAGGGTCTTGCCGATCGCGGCGTCGCGCGGCCAGCCGTCGCGGTGCGAGAACAGATAGTCGATGGCGACCGCGAGATAGTGGTTCGGGTTCATCAGTCCGGCGTCGGGGGTCACGATTCCGTGCCTGTCGGCGTCGGCGTCGTTCCCGGTGAGCACGTCGTACGACCCCTTCTTCGCGACCAGGGAGGCGATTGCCGACGGTGAGGACGGATCCATCCGGATCTTCTCGTCCCAGTCCAGCGTCATGAAGCGCCACGTCGGATCGACCTCGGGGTTCACGACGGTCAGGTCGAGGTCGTGCATCTCGGCGATGAGTGCCCAGTACTCGACGGAGGCTCCGCCGAGCGGGTCGGCGCCGATGCTCACCCCGGCGCTGCGGATGGCGTCGATGTCGATGATCGACGGCAGGTCGCGCACGTAGGCGTCTCGGAAGTCGTAGCCGGTGAGGGCATCCCAGTCGATGTCGGCGAAGCGCTCGAGCTTCACGCCGTCGAGTCCGGCGGCGATGAGGGCGTTCGCGCGGTCGGCGATCCAGCCCGTGGCGTCGGTGTCGGCGGGGCCGCCGTGCGGCGGGTTGTACTTGAAGCCGCCGTCGCGCGGAGGGTTGTGCGAGGGGGTGACGACGATGCCGTCCGCGCGGCTCGGGTCGTCGGCCGCCTTGCCGCGGTTGTAGGTGAGGATGGCGTGACTGAGCGCCGGAGTGGGCACCCACGAGTCGCGGGAGTCGACCCGCACGTCGATGCCGTTCGCCAGCAGCACCTCGATCGCGCTGCGCTCGGCGGGCAGCGACAACGCGTGCGTGTCGCGGCCGAGGAAGAGCGGGCCGGTGATGCCCTGCGCGTCGCGGTAGTCCACGATCGCCTGCGTCGTGGCGAGGATGTGATTCTCGTTGAAGCTGTTCGACAGCGAGGAACCGCGATGACCGCTGGTGCCGAACACGACGCGTTCCGCGGGAACCTCGGGGTTCGGCGTGCGGTCGTAGTAGGCGGCGATCAGTTCGTCGACATCGATCAGGTCACTTTCCTCCGCGGGGAGGCCGGCACGGCTGGTCATCCTCTCAGTCTGCCCCCTGTTCGGCGGGACCGCATCCGAGAAGTCGCCCGGACGAGCCGTCGGCCCGCCGAGGGCTAAGGTGAAACCCGTGACTGAACGCCGTACCTACAGCTATCTCGGCCCTGCCGGAACCTTCACGGAGGCGGCGCTCGATCAGGTGGCCGAGGCCCGCGGCCAGAACTGGCGCCCCGTGCACAACGTGGGCGAGGCTCTGGCCGACGTGCTCGAGGGTCGGAGCGACGCCGCGATGATCGCAATCGAGAACTCGATCGAGGGCGGGGTGTCCACCACGCAGGATGCTCTGGCCACGCTTCCGGGGCTGCGCATCATCGGCGAATATCTCGTGCGGGTGAACTTCGTGCTGGTCGCTCCGCGGGGGACGACGCTCGACCAGGTCGAGGTGATCGCGGCGCATCCGGTCGCCTACGCCCAGTGTCATGGGTGGCTCGGCGCGCACCTGCCGTCGCACTCGCACGTTCCCGCGTCGAGCAACGTCGCCTCCGCGATCGGCGTCCTCGACGGCACGCTGCCCGCGCAGGCGGCCATCGCGGCACCCGGCATCGTCAACCACTACGACGTCGAGGTGCTGGCAGACGGCATCGGCGACAACGCGCAGGCCGTGACCCGCTTCGTGCTGGTCACCCGCACGACCCGTTCGCCCGAGCCGACCGGTGCCGACAAGACCTCGCTGATCGTGGAGCTCCCGCACGACCACCCCGGTTCGCTCCTGGAGATGCTCGAGCAGTTCTCGACCCGCGGCATCAACCTGTCGCTCATCGAGTCGCGGCCGATCGGCGACGAACTCGGGCGCTACCGATTCGTGATCGACGCCGACGGACACATCGAGCACGAGCGCATGGCCGACGCGCTGCTCGGCATCCGTCGATTCAGCCCTCGTGTGGTCTTCCTCGGGTCGTATCCGCGCGCGGACCGGCAGATCGTGCAGTACCCCGACCGCTACTCCGATGACGTGTTCGTCGAGGCGCGCGACTGGCTGCGCGGCATCCTCTCCGGCGAGCCGGAAGCCTGACGTCACCCGCCCGCTGCGCGCCATCCCCGTGCGGGACCCGGGCGGATGCCGTGGTCCAGTGCGGGTGGTTCAGTGCGGGTGGTTCAGTGCTCCTGGAAGCGCGGCCAGTCGCTGCCCGGAGCCATATGGGAGTGCAGAGCACCCTTCGCGGAGGCCAGGCTCGGGTAGGTTCCGGTCGTCGCATCCGATCCGACCATCGTGACCGTGTAGCCGTCCTCGTCGTGGCGGATGCTGCCGACGACACCGTTGCGTCCGTAGGCGACCCAGAGGGCGAGAGTCTTGGTCGTGCTCATCGTCGAACTCCTTCTGCTGCTGCCGACAGTGCGTTCGCCGAAGGGGCCGCGCCCCTGTCGTCGGCACTGGTCGTGACGCTACGCCTGTGCCGCCGGGAAAGCCAGGGGTTGACAGGCGCGCGACGTCAGCTGCGAAGTGCGGCGGAGATCAGTTCCAGTGTCTGTGCGCGACCGGTCGGTGCATCGTTCGCCTCGGCGTCGTAGGCGCCGGCGACGGGGGAGAGCATGACCTCGTCGACGCCGTAGCGCTCGGCGAAGGAATGCAGCTCGGCGGCGACGCTCTCGCCGGTGCCGACGAACCAGCGCGAACGGGCGGCCCGCACGACCTCGTCGGTGGCGGCATCCGTCACGGCCGCCGCCGCCTGCTCGACGGTCTCGAGAGCGGCGAGCGGCTGGTTCAGCCGCAGCCGTGCCATCATCCGCAGCTGGGGGAGTGCACGGGCCTCCGCTTCCTCCTGCGTGGGCGCGGCGACCGCGTTCACGGTGAGGAACGTGCGCGGCTCCGGGTGCTCCTCACTCGGACGGTAGCCGGTGCGGTACAGGTCGAGCGCGCGCTCGAGGCCCTGCCCCGAGAAATGGTTGGCGAAGACATAGGGCAGCCCGTGCGAGGCGGCGAGCTGCGCGGAATAGTCGCTCGACCCGAGCAGCCACACCTCGGGGGTGCCGGTCGCGGCCGGCGTCGCACGCACCGTGTACTCCCCACCGGAGGTGAAACGCAGCGCAGCCCCGTCTGCCGACAGCAGGGCCGCGATGTCCTGCACGTGGCGGGGGAACTGCTCGACGTCGCTGGTGGTCCCCGAGCCGCGCAACAGCTGCGTGATCACCGGGTCGCTTCCCGGTGCCCGGCCGAGGCCCAGGTCGATGCGTCCCGGCGCGATCGCTTCGAGTGCCGCGAACTGCTCGGCGACGATGAGCGGTGCGTGGTTGGGCAGCATCACGCCGCCAGAGCCCAGACGCAGGCGCGAGGTGCGGGTGGCCGCAGCGGCGATCAGCACCGGGGGAGTGGTCGATGCCACCGACGGCATGTTGTGGTGCTCGGCGAACCAGTAGCGGCGATAGCCGAGACGGTCGGCAGTCTCCGCGAGCGCGAGGGAGGCGGCGATGGCCTCCGCGCTGGTCTGGCCGGTGCGCACCGGGACGAGGTCGAGGACGGAGAGAGCTGTATCGGACATCCCCAACCACAACGCGCACCTGAGCGCCTCCATTCCCCCGATACCGTGGGGGCATGGAAGCAGGCATCTTCTACGTCCTCGTCGGGTCCGTCGCGATCGCCGCGTTCGCACGCTGGCGAGGCTGGCCGGCCCCGCTGCTGGTGACGATCGTGGCGCTCGCCGCATCCTTCCTGCCCTTCGTGCCCGACCTCGACATCGATGGGCATGTGCTCCTGAGCCTCGTGCTGCCGCCGCTGCTGTACTCGGCCGCGCTCGATGTGTCGTTCGTCGGATTCAAGCGCAGCCTGCCGCAGATCCGCCGGCTCGGGATCTGGCTGGTGCTTCTCACCGCCGTGGCCGTCGGCTTCGTCGCATGGTGGATCCTGCCGTCCCTCACCCTCCCCGGCGCGCTGCTCCTGGGCGCGATCGTGGCTCCGCCGGACGCGGTCTCCGCGGCGGCGATCGGTCGTCGGCTCGGGCTGCCGCGACGCATCATGACCGTGCTCTCGGGCGAGAGCCTCATCAACGATGCGACCTCGCTCACGCTGTACCGCGTCTTCGCCGCGATCCTCGCGGGCGCCACCGTCTCGATCTGGGGCGGCATCTGGCAGTTCCTGGTGGCGGTCGGAGTGGGTGTGGCCGTCGGTCTGGTGTTCGGGATCGTCCTGCACCAGCTGCGCATGCGCATCAGCGATCCCGTGGTGATCGGCACGTTCGGACTCCTCGCGCCGTTCGGGGCTTATGCGATCGCCGAGCATCTGCTCGGATCGGGCGTCCTGGCGGTCGTGGCGATGGGGCTGTACGTCGGCTACAACTCGCCGCGCACCGACTACACCACCCGCCAGCAGGAGAAGCCGCTGTGGCTTTCGGCCGACCTGCTGCTGGAGAGCTTCGTGTTCGCCTACATCGGGCTGCAGTTCCCCCGTGTGCTCAGCGACCTGGGCAGCGAGTCGGTCGGGCAGATCCTGCTGCTCTCCGGGGCGGTGCTGCTCGTGGTCGTCATCGTGCGGCCGCTCTACATCTATCCGACCAGTGCGTGGGCGAACTTCCAGGACCGCCGCAAGCTCGAGCGCTGGGATCGTGGTGTCGAGTCCGGCGAGTTCGAGAAACGGCATCAGAAGTCGCGGCGCTGGGGCAATTACACCGCCGACGAGCTGCGCAGTCAGATCGTGCGCGACCGGATGACCGGACTCACGCTCACGTGGAAGGACAGTGCCGTCATCTCGTGGGCCGGCATGCGCGGCGTCGTGACGCTGGCGATCGCGGTGGCCGCCGCCGACCTCGCGACCCTCGACGCGCAGGCATCGCACGCCATCGTCGTGGTGGCCTTCATCGTCACCGTCGGAACGCTGCTGATCCAGGGTCTGACCCTGCCTCTTCTCATTCGCAGCCTCGGCATCGCCAGCGATGTCGACGAGGAGGAGGATGAGGCGGCGCTCGCCGAAGTGCGCGCGAAGAGCCGAGAGGCCGGCAAGAAGTTCCTCGCCGAGAAGCGGGTCGAGTGGGAGGCGAAGTACGGCGAGGTCGACCTCCGGGTGTTCGATGCCTTCACCAAGCGGATGACACGGGTCGAGAAGGACACCGACGAGGCGCAGAAGGTGGAGGATGCCGCGAGCCGACCCTCCTACGAAGACCTCGTTGCCCTGTCGAAGGGGTGGCTGCAGGTGCGTCGCGACATCCTCCTCGCGGAACGCGACGCGGGCAACCTCGATGAGGAGGTCATGCGCGAGCTGATCGCCGCGATGGACGCCGAGGAACTCGCTCTCGACACCCGCGGCGCCACGCGCCAGGAGGGCCGCGCCTGATCCCCTGACCGCTTCGATGCTCGAACGGCAGAGCGCCTCGCCCCACGAAGGGGCGAGGCGCTCTGCCGTTCGGCGGGAGCGGTCAGCGGGCGCTGACCGGTTCCTTGTCGGCGGAGGCATCCGCTTCGGGAGCGTCGTCGTCTCCGGAGTCGTCGGCGAAGGGCAGGCCCTCACGCGGCGCGTTGTAGAGCTCCTCGTTCAGGATGCCCTCGCGCTTGGCGACGATCGTCGGGATCAGCGCCTGGCCGGCGACGTTGACCGCGGTGCGGCCCATGTCGAGGATCGGGTCGATCGCGAGCAGCAGCCCGACGCCCTCGAGCGGCAGGCCCAGGGTCGACAGCGTCAGCGTGAGCATCACCACAGCACCCGTGGTGCCGGCGGTGGCGGCCGAGCCGACGACCGAGACGATGACGATCAGCAGGTACTGCACGAAGTTCAGCTCGATGCCGAAGAACTGCGCGACGAAGATCGCGGCGATGGCCGGGTAGATCGCGGCGCAGCCGTCCATCTTGGTCGTCGCGCCCAGCGGCACGGCGAACGAGGCGTACGAGCGGGGCACACCGAGGTTGCGCTCGGTCACGCGCTCGGTGAGCGGCAGGGTGCCGATCGAGGAGCGGCTGACGAAGGCCAGCTGCACGGCGGGCCAGACGCCCGAGAAGTACTGCTTGATCGAGAGGCCGTGCGTGCGCACGAGGATCGGGTAGACCACGAACAGCACGAGGGCCAGACCGATGTAGACGGCGGCGGCGAACCAGCCGAGGGAGGCGAGCTTCTCCCAGCCGTACTTGATGACCGCAGAGCCGATGAGGCCGAACGTGCCGAGCGGGGCGATGCGGATGATCCACCACAGCACGCGCTGGATGACCTTCAGCAGCGACTCGGTGAAGACGAGGAACGGCTCCGCCTTCTTGCCGGCCTTGAGTGCGGCGATGCCGACCACGGCCGCGACCACGATGACCTGCAGGATGTTGAAGCCGACGCTCGACGAGAAGGTGCCCTCAGCCGCTCCGGGGTTGGTGCTCACGGCGAGGCCGAGGAAGTTCTGCGGGATGAGCCCGAGCAGGAAGTTCCACCAGGTGCCCACGGTGTACGGGTCGCCCGGTTCGAGGCCCTCACCGGCGCGGTTGCCGGGCTGGATCACGAGGCCGAGGACGATGCCGATGATCACGGCGATGAACGCGGTGATCGCGAACCACAGGATCGTCTGGCCCGCCAGGCGTGCGGCGTTCTGCACGCGACGCAGGTTCGAGATGCTGGCGACGATCGCTGTGAAGATCAGGGGGACCACGGCGGCGCGCAGCAGCGTCACATACGAGTTGCCGATGGTGTCGAGTGTCGCGGACAGCCCGGTCGGGTTCTCGGCGGTCGCGCCGAGCTGGCGGCCGATCAGACCGGCGGCGATGCCGAGGACGAGAGCGGCGAGGATCTGGAAGCCGAACGAGGTCAGCAGCTTCCGGACCGGTCCGCGGGTATCAGGCGCCTTCTGGGCGCGTGCGGTGGTGCTCATGAGGGTGGGGACTCCAGAATCGCGGCGCACCGTGTGCGCGCCATGAGGCCCAACGCTATGACTCCCTGAGAATTCCCTGGGTGGATATGACGAAGGATGACGTTGTGAGCCGGAATCCGTTCGGTGCGGCGGGGAGGCCCGGTTCCGGTCGCACTTCCTGCCGCCTGAACGCGCCACGGGCGGCAGGAACTGCGACCGGGGAGAGCGTTCCCCGTCAGCGCGGGGCGAGCACCAGCAGCTCGCCGACCTCGCAGTCGAGGGCCTCGCAGATCGCGCGCAGCGTGGAGTAGCGGATGGCACGGGCGCGGTCGTTCTTCAGCACCGACAGGTTCACGATGCTCACCCCGACCGCGGCGCTCAGCTCGGTGAGCGTCATGCCGCGTTCGGCGAGCAGCTCGTCGAGTCGGCAGTGGATGCCGGTGAATTCGTCGTCGCTCTCCGCCGGGCTCACACCAGTCCCTCCGTGTCCTTCTCGAGAACCGCCTTCTCCTGCTGCAGTTGCGCCCTTTCCTGCTCGAGACGTGTGCCCTGACGGAACACGGCGGCGAGAGCGAGCAGCCCGAGCGCGCCGACGAAGGGGAGCGGCGTGACGGTCAGTTGGTAGAACGATGGGTACCACTCGCTGTCCGGTGAGAAGACCTCGCGAAGGCCGGCTGTGGCTGCGATACCGCTCAGGAGATCGGCCGCCACGCCGAACACGAGCACGGCGATCGCGCCGCCGGTGAGGCCACGCGTCACGGAGCGTGAGAACGCGCGGCCCCGCAACGTCTGGAAGCAGATGACCGCCACGATGACCGCGGGCATGGTGGCCAGAGCAAGGCTGCTCAGTTGTGCGGATGCCGCGAGCAACCGGAGCCCCAGCGACGCCTGGCCGACAGTGAACTCGGAGAGCTGCTCGCTGCCACAGGTCAGCATCGTCGTTGCGCTGTCACCGAACTCCGAGCACGCCAGACCGGCCGGCCAATCCAGATACACGTGGGTCTGACCGTCGAACTCCGCCCAGGGGACGGTGAACGCCTTGAAGATGTAGATCACAGCGCCCACCGCCGACATCAGGATCCACCACCCGGAGAGCGTGAGTGCCGCGTCGAGCGCGATCGTGCGGCTGCCCCTCCGGCGCCCTCTCCACACGACGACACCGAGGATGACCGCGATCACCGCGAGCGCGATCCCGATGTTGAGCAGGGACGGCCACACCTCGTCCGAACCGAAGCTGAGCATCAGACGAGTCCTTCCGTTTCCTTCTCGAGCGCGAGCTTCTCGTTCTGTAACCGGATGCCGCGGCGGAATGCCACCGCGATCAGACCCACCGTCACCCCGGTGGCGAAGATCGGCGCGACGCTCCAGAACTCGATCGGATGCACCGGTTCCCCGTCGCCGATGCCGAGAGCGGAGGTGACGCCGTTGCGGCCCATCGTCTCCAACATCACGATCAGGATCGGAGCGCCGACGAGCGTCCAACCGATCACGTCGAAGGCTCGCGCGTTCGGACGGACGAAGAAGCGTCCGCGGAGGAAGTTCCAGGCGACCAGCGTCACCGCCGCGATGACCGCGACGGCCGCGAGAGCCCACAGCGCGATGGCGGCGATGATGGCCGTGACCGAGGCCGCGTTCACCCCGTCGGCGATGACCATCGCCTCGTCCGCGAACCCCTCGATCGAGATGGCACCGGAGTCGGTCGTGGCGGAGATCGGCTGCTGGTCGATCGGGACCGTCCACGCGATCCCCGTTTCGCGGAAGGTGCCGGCGACGCGCAGGATCGTGGCGAATGCGACGGTGACGAGCGCCGCTGCAGCGTAGAGGATCACGGTGATGGCGTCAGCGGTCTCGGAGCGGGTGGCCGGGGAAGTCGTCTTCGTCGTGGTCATCAGACCAATCCTTCCGTCTCGCGCTGCAGTCGATCGCCGATCACGAACGTGGTGCCGATGACCGAGATGATGAACGCAGCCAGGATGAAGGTGAACGGCTCGATGCTGATCACCGCATTGTCGACAGCGTTCTCGGTGACCGCGGAGACGGCAGCGTTGGCCAGCATGTTGTCGAAGAACCGCACGGCCGCGAAGCCGAGCAGGCCGACGATGCCGGCGACCATCACGAGTCGCGTGTTGCGTCGGCTGAACACCGTGCCGCTCAGGATGCTGTGCGCCAGCAGCATCAGGCATCCGATCACGACGATGATCGCGACGATCTGGGCGAGCTGTCCGAGGACGCCCGCGCCGATCGCGATCCCCGGCAGGGTCGGGGCGGTGAGGATCGCCCTGTCCAGTTCGAGGGTGATGTTCGCACCACCTGCGCCGAGCGGAGCCTCGATCGGCTGATCCACGAACTCGACCATCACCGGGATCATCGTGCCGCTGAGCAGGGTGATGATGCGGATGATCGAGAAGACCGTGATGTACGCCGCGATCGCCACGCCGGCGACGCAGAAGGCGATGAGTGCAGCGGCGTCGCCGCGGGACAGAGTGCCCTGTTTCGTCGAGGTCATGATCGCTCCTTATCGATGATCGTTGTTAGCGATAAACGATAAGATAACGACAATCGATATGGTCGTCAATCCCCGTCGCTTTCGACACCTCGTCACACCGCCTGCCATAGCCCCGGTATGCCCACGGCGAACACGGGCATACGTGCCCCGCACGGTGGTTACTCTCGATGTACAGGCGCAGAGAACGCCACAGGTGTCAGCGCTTCGCCCCGTGCGAATAAGGAGTCACAGCATGTTCGAGAGATTCACGGACCGAGCCCGTCGAGTGGTCGTCCTCGCCCAAGAAGAGGCGAAGATGCTCAACCACAACTACATCGGGACCGAGCACATCCTGCTCGGCCTCATCCACGAGGGTGAAGGCGTCGCCGCCAAGGCCCTCGAGAGCCTCGGCATCTCCCTCGACGCCGTGCGCGAGCAGGTGCAGGACATCATCGGCCAGGGTCAGCAGCAGCCGACCGGGCACATCCCGTTCACCCCGCGCGCCAAGAAGGTGCTCGAGCTCAGCCTCCGCGAGGCCCTGCAGCTCGGCCACAACTACATCGGCACCGAGCACATCCTGCTCGGCCTCATCCGCGAGGGTGAGGGCGTCGCCGCCCAGGTGCTCGTCAAGCTCGGCGCCGACCTCAACAAGGTCCGCCAGCAGGTCATCCAGCTGCTCTCCGGAGCTCCCGGTCGCGAGCCGGCTTCCGTCGGTGCGCAGACCAACGACTCGCCGGCCGGCACCCAGGGCGGATCCGCCGTGCTCGACCAGTTCGGCCGCAACCTCACCCAGGCCGCGCGCGACAACAAGCTCGACCCGGTGATCGGGCGCGAGAAGGAGGCGGAGCGGGTCATGCAGATCCTCTCCCGCCGTTCCAAGAACAACCCCGTCCTGATCGGTGAGCCCGGTGTCGGCAAGACCGCCGTCGTCGAGGGGCTGGCCCAGGCGATCGTCAAGGGCGATGTGCCCGAGACGCTGAAGGACAAGCAGCTCTACTCGCTCGACCTCGGCTCGCTCATCGCCGGTTCCCGCTACCGCGGTGACTTCGAGGAGCGCCTGAAGAAGGTCACCAAGGAGATCCGCACGCGCGGCGACATCATCGTCTTCATCGACGAGATCCACACCCTCGTGGGTGCGGGTGCCGCCGAGGGCGCGATCGACGCGGCCAGCATCCTGAAGCCGCTCCTCGCCCGTGGCGAGCTGCAGACGATCGGTGCGACCACGCTCGACGAGTACCGCAAGCACTTCGAGAAGGATGCCGCGCTCGAGCGCCGCTTCCAGCCGGTGCAGGTCAACGAGCCCACGCTGCCGCACGCGATCAACATCCTCAAGGGACTCCGCGACCGTTACGAGGCGCACCACAAGGTGCAGATCACCGACGGCGCCATCGTGGCCGCGGCGAACCTCGCCGACCGCTACGTCTCCGACCGGTTCCTCCCGGACAAGGCCATCGACCTGATCGACGAGGCCGGCGCACGCCTGCGTCTGTCGATCCTGTCGAGCCCGCCCGAGCTGCGCGAATTCGACGAGAAGATCGCCGCCGTGCGCGAGCAGAAGGAGATCGCCTCCGAGGAGCAGGACTTCGAGAAGGCCGCCGCCCTCCGCGATGAGGAGAAGAGCCTCCTCGCCGAGCGTCTGCGTCTCGAGAAGCAGTGGCGTGCGGGCGACGTCGCGACCTCCGCGGTCGTCGACGAGGGTCTGATCGCCGAGGTGCTCGCACAGGCCACCGGCATCCCGGTCTTCAAGCTCACGGAAGAGGAGTCCAGCCGACTCGTCTTCATGGAGAAGGCCCTGCACCAGCGCGTCATCGGTCAGGAAGAGGCGATCGCCGCCCTCTCCAAGACGATCCGTCGCCAGCGTGCCGGCCTCAAGGACCCGAAGCGTCCCTCGGGCTCGTTCATCTTCGCCGGCCCCACGGGCGTCGGAAAGACCGAACTCGCCAAGGCTCTCGCCGAGTTCCTGTTCGACGACGAGGCTGCGCTGATCTCGCTCGACATGAGCGAGTTCGGTGAGAAGCACACCGTCTCGCGTCTGTTCGGTGCCCCTCCCGGATTCGTCGGATTCGAAGAGGGTGGCCAGCTCACCGAGAAGGTGCGGCGCAAGCCGTTCAGCGTGGTCCTCTTCGACGAGATCGAGAAGGCCCACCCGGACATCTTCAACTCGCTGCTGCAGATCCTCGAAGAGGGTCGACTCACCGACGGTCAGGGTCGGATCGTGGACTTCAAGAACACGGTCATCATCATGACCACCAACCTCGGTGCACGCGACATCGCGGGCGGTCCTGTCGGCTTCCAGATCGAGGGCAACGACTCGACCAGCTACGACCGCATGAAGGGCAAGGTGAACGAAGAGCTCAAGCGGCACTTCAAGCCCGAGTTCCTGAACCGTGTCGACGACATCATCGTGTTCCCGCAGCTCTCGAAGGAGGAGCTGGTGCAGATCGTGGATCTGTTCACCAAGCGCCTCGGCGAGCGTCTGCTGGACCGCGACATGACGATCGAGCTGTCGCAGGCCGCCAAGGAGCGCCTCATCGAGATCGGGTTCGACCCCGCGCTCGGTGCCCGACCGCTGCGTCGCGCGATGCAGCACGAGGTTGAGGACCGTCTCTCGGAGAAGATCCTGCACGGTGAGCTCAACTCTGGTGACCACGTGAAGGTCGACGCGAAGGACGGGCAGTTCCTCTTCGAGCACGGCCCGCGCGACGGCGGCCCCGTCGCGGTCGGCGTCAACACCGGCGGCGGCGCGATCGCCGGCACCCCCGATCTGGCGGTCGCCAGCGGGGAGTGACCTCAGTCGATTCATGAGAAGGGGCGGATGCTGCGGCATCCGCCCCTTTCCTGTGTCCGGTACAGGTGCCGCCGGGTCTCGGGTTCTAGGCTTGTGGTGTGAGCGAGTACATCGTCCGACCGGCGCGGAGCGCTGACATCGTCGGCATCCGCACCCTGCTGCAGCCGCTCGTCGAGCAGCGCATCCTGCTCGGCAAGGATCTGGCGGTGCTGTACGGCGCCGTGCAGGAGTTCGTCGTGGCAGAGGCCGACGGGGTGCTGATCGGGTGCGGTGCGCTGCACGTGATCTGGGAAGACCTCGGCGAGGTGCGCACCCTGCTCGTGCGCGACGACTGGCTGCACCACGGCGTCGGACGTGCGATCGTCGACCGCCTCGAGGAGAACGCCAGGATGCTCGGCCTGACCCGCCTGTTCTGCCTCACCTTCGAGGTGGAGTTCTTCGGACGACGCGGCTACACGCCGATCGGTGAGCAGGTCGTCGACCCCGACGTGTACTCGCAGCTGTTGCGCAGCGGTGACGCGGGTGTCGAGGAGTTCCTCGATCTCGCGCACGTGAAGCCGAACACCCTCGGCAACACCCGCATGCTCAAGGTGCTCTGACACTCCTTCGCCGGTCCGTGCCGAGGGGCCTCCCCGGGTCGTGGCAGAGGATCGCTTAGCCTGGAGACATGCCTCGTCCTTCCGCCGCCGTGTACCGTCGTCGGCGACTGGTCGTCCTGATCGCGCTCGTGCTGGCCGTCGCCGCCATCGGCATCGGAGCGTGGCTTCTGATCGCGCGACCGTGGGCTGCCGCAGGCACGGCGTCCACCCCGTCTCCGACGCCGTCGACATCTCCCTCGCCCTCCTCCAGCTCCACCGCTGACGGAGAGTCGCCGACCCCCGATCCGTCAGCCGAGCAGACTCCGGCGGTCGCGCCCTGCGAGGCGGCCGACATCGAGGTCGCGGCCGTGACCGACGCCGAGACGTACGCAGCCGGCGTGCTGCCGAAGCTCTCGATCTCGCTCACGAACAAGGGCACGAAGGACTGCACGATCGACGTGGGATCGACGACCCAGTCCTTCACCATCTCCAGCGGTGCCGACGTGTGGTGGCGTTCGACCGACTGCCAGGAGAACCCGAGCAGCATGATCGCCACGCTCACGGCCGGCACGACCGTCACGAGCAAGGACCCGGTCACCTGGGATCGCACGCGTTCGAGCGTCGAGACCTGCGCGCAGGAGAACCGACAGCGGGCACCGGGCGGGGGAGCCTCGTACCACGTCGAGGTCTCGATCGGCGGGTTCACGAGCCCGTCGAGCGCGCAGATCCTGCTCTACTGAGTCGTGCCGGATCGCGCTCCGCTGAGTTCGAAGGGATCCCGGTGAACCTCGTCGGAAATCGTTGCGAATCGGCGGATCTCGCACGAAACGGAGCGACATCGGCGGTCATCCCCCCGCGATGCTGACATCCGTGGGTCTTTGGGATACCATAGAAGCGACTCTCCGCATTAGCGGCACCAAGCCATCCCCAGTGGCGTCGAACTACAGCGTCCCCAGCGCTTCGACACCGCCGCCCGAGAGTCCGAGGGCCCTCTCGAGTACCCCAGTCCCCAATGTGGGACTCGAGAGGGCCCCAATCGTATCCACGGCCGAATCGGTGCTCTGCGCGTTGCGCCGTGAATAAGCTGGACACATGGCAGCGAAGAAGGCGAAGTCCGCGAAGAACAAGCCCGCACCCGAGGACTTCCGGTCGGATGCTCTGGCACAGGCCCTGGAGAAGCAGGACGTCGCCGCGGTCGCTCTCGCTCTCCGTCACGGCACCACCGTCGTGCCGCTGATCAAGCCCGGGGCGCGTGACAACCCGCTCGACAGCGGCGAGGTGTGGACATACCGTGACCCGAAGACCGGTGACCTCGCGCTGCTGCTGTTCAGTGACGCGAAGAACAAGCCGGCCAATCTGCCGCCGGGCGTGGGCATCTACAGCGCGGAGTGGCTGCGGAAGTTCCTGGCGGCGCATCCGATCACCACGGTCTTCCTCGACATCGCAGGGCCCCACCCGATGCAGGCGGACCCCGCCGAACTGCTCAAGGCGCTCGACGCCTGAGCCCAGCCTCCCGTCGGCGCGGTACCGGTCAGAACGGCGGGATGTCGCGGTCGGCGCGGCGTGAGGTGTTGCGCGCCCGCACATCGCCGAGCGCGGCGCGGAGCGTCTTCGAGCGATCGTCGACCACCTGCTCGTAGCCGAGACGCGCAGCCTCGGACCGCCGCTGTGCCGCCTGGGTCACCGGACGGATCTCGCCCGCGAGACTGAGCTCGCCCACCGCCGCGACGGTGCGCGGCACCGATATCTGTTGGATGGAACCGGCCACGGCGATGGCGATCGCAAGATCGGCTGCCGGTTCGGTGAAGCGCACGCCGCCGACCGTCGACACGTACACGTCGAGGCTGCCGGTGGGCACGCCTGCGCGCCGTTCGAGGATCGCCAGCACCATCGCCACCCGTGAGGAGTCGAGGCCGTGCACGATGCGGCGAGGATTCGGTGCGTTGCTGGGAACCGTCAGCGCCTGCACCTCGACAGGGAGCGCACGTCGTCCTTCGAGCGAGATCGCGACGCAGGTACCCGGCTCGGTGGCCCCTTGCGAGAGGAACAGCCCCGAGGGGTCGGGCACCTCGGCGATGCCGTCTCCGGTCATCTCGAAGCAGCCGACCTCGTCGGTGGGGCCGAAGCGGTTCTTGAGCGCGCGGATGAAGCGCAGCGAGGTCTGTCGGTCGCCCTCGAAGTGGCAGACGACGTCGACCAGGTGCTCGAGCACGCGGGGACCGGCGACCTGACCGTCTTTCGTGACGTGGCCGACGATGATGATCGGCAGATCGCGGTCCTTGGCGATGCGGATCAGGGTGGCCGCGACCTCGCGCACCTGGCTCGGCTGCCCGGCGGCACCGTCGATCAGCGACGACGAGACGGTCTGCACCGAGTCGACGATCACCAGCTGGGGCTTGACCTCGTCGATGTGGCCGAGGATCGTCGCCAGATCGGTCTCGCTGGCGAGGTAGAGCTCGTCGTGCAGGGCGCCGGTACGTTCGGCGCGCAGGCGCACCTGGCCAGGGGACTCCTCGGCGCTCGCGTAGAGCACGCGCCGCCCGCCGCGCGCGGCCTGGGCGGCGACCTCGAGCAGCAGCGTCGACTTGCCGACGCCCGGCTCTCCGCTGAGCAGGATGGCGGCGCCGGGCACGATGCCGCCACCGAGCACACGGTCGAACTCGCCGACGCCGCTCGAGCGCCGCGGAGCATCCTGCGTCGTGATCTGCGTGATGGGCCGAGCGGCACGGTCGGCCGTCGGGGCGACGGGGCCGACGCGACGGAGGATGCCGGTCTGCGCCGCCTGTTCCTGCACCGTTCCCCACTGCTGACACTCGCCGCAGCGGCCGACCCACTTCGCGGTCGTCCACCCGCATTCCGTGCACACGTACGCGGGAGGAGCGGGTTTCCGGGTGGCCATGCCCCCAGGCTATCGCCGGCATCAGACATCCCTATCGGCCAGGTGTTTATTCACGGCCATACCTCTCGGCAAACTCGCAGCGTCGCGGGATACTGGGTTCATGGCCAACGGCGGGCCCGTGTGCGGGCCGATCTCGAGCTACTCCCGGGTGCAGATCCTGCACTTGCTCTTCGAAGCGGGAAGTTCGCAGACCCGAGGAGAGCTCTCGATCACCGAACTGTGCGACGCCACGGGGCTCCACGCCAACACGGTTCGCGAGCACCTGCAGCGCCTGATCGAGGGCGGCTACGTGATCCCCACGATCGAGCACCGCACCACGAGAGGGCGGCCGCGCACGCTGTACAGCGCCGCCACCGGGGCGCCCGGAGCTTCCAGTCCGGTGGCGCGGGACAAGGCCAAGGCCGCCGCCCGCCGTGGGGACCTGATGCGGAGCATGCTCCCGGATGCCGTGGCGTCCGGACTCGGCCGAGAAGCCACCTATCAGCTCGACGCGCTCGTGGAGCACCTCGAGGAGAGCGGATTCGAGCCCGTCCTCGACGACCGTCGGCTCACCGTCGACCTCAGCCCGTGCCCGCATGCCGCCGGACGATCGGAAGACCGCCCGATGCTGTGCCGCGTGCACCTCGAACTCATGCAAGGCGTCCTGAACGAGGCAGGCGGACCACTCGAAGCCGAGTGCGTACGCGATGCTGTCCTCCCGTCGGACTGCACCGTGCAGCTGCGCGACACCACCGCGCCGCTGGTCGAGGGAACGGAGCCGCCGCGTCACCGCACGACGCAGCGGCACCACAGAACAGGAGTCGTGCATGGAATGGCTTGATCCGCTCGCTCTGGCCCGATGGCAATTCGGGCTGACGACCGTCTACCACTACCTCTTCGTGCCGCTGACGATCGGCATGGCGCTGGTCGCCGCGATCTTCCAGACGGCGTGGGTGCGCACCGCGAAGGTGCAGTACCTGCACCTGACCCGCTTCTTCGGCAAGATCTTCCTGATCAACTTCGCCATGGGCGTGGTCACCGGCATCGTGCAGGAGTTCCAGTTCGGCATGAACTGGTCGGACTACTCCCGCTTCGTCGGCGACGTCTTCGGTGCTCCGCTCGCATTCGAGGGACTGCTGGCCTTCTTCTTCGAGGCGACCTTCATCGGGTTGTGGATCTTCGGCTGGGACAAGCTCCCGCAGAAACTGCACCTCGCCACGATCTGGTGCGTCTCGATCGGCAGCATCCTTTCGGCGTACTTCATCATCGCCGCCAACGCCTTCATGCAGAACCCGGTGGGCTACACGTTCAACGAGGCGACCAACCGCGCGGAGCTGACCGACTTCTGGGCGCTCCTGACCAACCCGGTCGCGCTCGCCGCGTTCCCGCACACGATCTTCGGCGCGTTCATGTTCGCCGCCGGTGTCGTCATCTCGGTCTCGGCCTGGCACCTGTCCCGCGGTCAGCACTTCGACACCATGCGCATCTCGCTGAAGTTCGGGCTGTGGGCCATGATCGTCTCCACCGCGGGCGTCGTGCTCACGGGCGACCAGCTCGGCCTCGCGATGTACGCCGCGCAGCCGATGAAGATGGCCGCCGCCGAGGCGACCTTCAACACGGTGTGCGGGCCGGATGCCTCGTTCAGCATCTTCACGCTCGGCACACCGGACGGCAGCTCCGAGCTGTTCTCGATCCGCGTGCCGTATCTGCTCTCGCTGCTGTCGACGCACACGCTCGACGCGTGCGTGCACGGCATCAACGACCTCAACGCCGAGTACGCCCAGACGTACGCCTCCACCGGTCTGACTGACTTCGCCCCGATCCTGTGGATCACGTACTGGGCCTTCCGCTGGATGATCGGCCTGGGCATCGCCGCAGCGCTCGTCGCCGTCGCGGGCCTCTGGGTCACCCGCAAGGGCGCCAAGAAGCCGGTCGCACCGTGGATGTGGAAGGTCGCGATCTGGTCGTTCCCGCTCGCGCTGGCCGCCAACATCATGGGCTGGGTCTTCACCGAGATGGGAAGGCAACCCTGGATCGTGTTCGGGCTGATGACCACGCAGGACGGCGTCTCGCCGGGCGTCAGCGGCCTCGAAGTGCTGATATCGCTCATCGCGTTCACGGCGATCTACGCGGCGCTCGCCGTCGTCGAGATCCGCCTCATCATCCGGGCCGCCCAGAAGGGGCCCGACACCGAAGAGAAGCCGCATGACGAGACGGCCCAGCTGCCGTCGGTCGTCTACTGAGAGGGAGGAGCATCATGGATCTCGCAACACTCTGGTTCTTCATCGTCGCCTTCTTCTTCGTGGGCTACTTCGTGCTCGACGGCTTCGACTTCGGCGTCGGCATGTCCCTGCCATTCCTCGGCAAGAACGACGTCTCGCGCCGACAGGTCATCAACACGATCGGCCCGGTCTGGGATCTCAACGAGACCTGGGTCATCGTGGCCGGCGCCGTGCTGTTCGCGTCGTTCCCCGAGTGGTACGCCACGCTGTTCAGCGGCTTCTACCTGCCGCTGCTGCTGATCCTGCTCGCGCTGATCCTGCGCGGTGTCTCGTTCGAGTACCGACACCAGCGTGACAGCGCGAAGTGGAAGGCCGGCTTCGACCGGATGATCGTCATCGGCTCGGTCGTTCCCGCACTGCTGTGGGGCGTCGCGTTCGGCAACATCGTGCAGGGCGTGGCCATCGATGAGAACCACATCTACGTCGGCGGGTTCTTCGCCCTGCTGAACCCGTACGCACTGCTGGTCGGCGTCACCACGCTGCTGCTCTTCTTCCTGCACGGCGTGCTGTTCGTGGCGCTCAAGACCGATGGTCAGGTGCACGAGGACGCGCAGAAGCTCGCGAAGAAGGCCGCCATCCCGACGATCCTCGTCGCAGCCGCGACGGTGATCTGGACGGTCGCGATCGCGATGGGCCGTGAGGCTCCGCTGCTCTGGCTGGTCATCGGCGCCGGCGCGCTCGCGGCGGTCAGTCTGATCGCGGCTGTCGGGCTCTCCATGGTCCGTCGCGACGGGTGGGCGTTCTTCTCCGGGATGCTCACGGTGCTGTTCGCCGTGGTCATGCTCTTCTCCGCGCTGTTCCCGTACGTGATGCCGTCGACGATCGACCCGGCGTACAGCCTCACTATCGCCAACGCGTCGAGCACCCCGTACACACTGCAGATCATGAGCTGGACGGCCTTGATCGCGATGCCGCTCGTGCTCGCGTACCAGGCGTGGACCTACTGGGTCTTCCGCAAGCGGGTCACCCGGAAGTCGATCGAGGGGGCTCCGGCACACGCGTGAAACCCGTCGATCCGAGACTGCTGAGATACGCGGGTGCCGCGAGGGGTTTCCTCGCGGCATCCGCGTTGATCGGCGTCGTCCAGACCGCGGTCACGATCGCCTTCGCGTGGCTGTTGACCGATGCGATCACGGGGGCGCTCGCGGGGCGGGACGTCACCTCGTCGCTGCTCTGGCTGCTGCTCACGGCTCTGCTGCGAGGCCTGCTCATCGCGGCCTCTGATGCGGCGGGGACACGGGCGGCCGCCAAGACGGGGATGCAGCTGCGCACGGCGCTCGTGGCTGCGGTCGGGAGACTCGGGCCAGGGTGGCTCGCGCAACGCAACCAGACCGCGCTCGCGGTGACCGCGGGCCACGGACTCGAAGCGCTCGACGCCTACTTCGCGCGTTACATCCCGCAGCTCGTGCTGACCGTGATCGCGACGCCGGTGCTCGTCGCGGTCATGTGGTGGCAGGACTGGCCGAGCGGACTCACCGCGGTGATCACGCTGCCGCTGATCCCGCTGTTCCTCATCCTGATCGGCATGGCGACCCGCACCGTCCAGACGCGGCAGTGGCAGACGCTGCAGCGCCTCGCGGCACGCTTCGCCGACACGGTGCAGGGGCTGTCGACGCTGCGACTGTTCGGGCGTGATCGTCGGGCTGCCGACCGCATCGAGGTCACCGCGGACGAGTACCGCCGCGAGACCATGAAGGTGCTGCGGTTCTCGTTCCTGTCCGGCTTCGCGATGGAGCTGCTGGCCTCGATCGCGGTGGCTCTGATCGCGGTGTCGGTCGGCTTCCGGCTGCTGTCGGGTGATCTGACTCTCGAGGTCGGGCTGTTCGTGCTGCTGCTCGCTCCCGAGGCGTTCCTGCCCATCCGGCAGGTGGGGGTGCAGTTCCACGCTGCCGCCGAAGGGGTTGCGGCGACGGAGGACGTGTTCGAGGTGCTGGACGCGGCGGGGGAGCGTGCGCGGATGCAGGAGCTTTCGACGGATGCCGGAGGAATCGCCGTCGAAGCCCCCGGCATCCGGGAATCGGTCATGCAGGTGGAACCGGCGAAGGGCGGAAACCTCGTGGTAGACGGTCTGCGGGTGCGCGACCTGCCGCCCGTGTCGTTCGCTGCCGGGCCGGGGACCATCACGGTCCTTGAAGGGCCGAGCGGGTCGGGGAAGTCGTCGCTGCTGGCCGCGCTCCGGGGCGCGGCCGAGTTCGAGGGGACAGCGTCCTACGGCGGCGCGGACGTGAGGGGGATCGCGCCGTCGGTGTGGCTCGCCTGGGCGGGACAGGCACCTGGCCTCACGCGCGGGACCGTGGCGGCGAACGTCACCCTCGGTGATCCTGAGCCGGACGCCGACCGGGTGCGCGATGCGCTCGACGATGCCTGCGCCGAGGGCATCGACCCCGCGCTGGAGCTCGGCGTGCAGGGAGCGGGGCTGTCGGGTGGGCAGGCGCAGCGAGTGGCTGTCGCTCGAGCCCTGTATCGCCAGGCATCGGCGTCCGGACGCGTGCTCGCACTCGATGAGCCGTCGAGTGCACTCGACCCCGAGACCGAGGACCGGCTGTGGCGATCGCTGCGCGAGAAGGCGGATGCCGGTGCGACGATCCTCCTCGTCTCCCACCGTCGGACCGCACGGGAGATCGCGGATCAGATCGTGGAGCTGGGGGTGAACGCATGACTGCACCCCGCACAACCGACACAGTGCATTCCCGCGGTCACCGGGTCGGCGCCATCCTGCGACTCGCGCAACCGCCGCTCGGCCGCTTCGTGCCGGGTCTGATCTGGGGTCTGCTCTCGGCCGCCGCCGCCGTGAGCCTGCTCGCCGTCAGCGGGTGGCTGATCGTGAGCGCATCGATCGTCGACTCGCTGGTGCCGCTGTCGATCGCCGTCGTCGGTGTGCGCTTCTTCGCCGTCTCGCGCGCGGTCACCCGCTATCTGGAGCGCCTGAGCGGACACGATGCCGCGCTGCGTCAACTCGCCTCGACCCGCGCCGACATGGTGCGCCGACTCATCCCGCTGTCGCCAGCGGGACTCGGCGCGACGGATCGCGGTCGGGTTCTCGCAGCTCTCGTCGACGACGTCGAGAACCTGCAGAACCTGCCGCTGCGGGTGGTGCAGCCGCTCGGGGTCGCCGCTCTGGTCGCTATCGGGGCCGTCGGGTTCATCGCGTTCGTATCGCCCGCCGCCGCGCTCACGCTGGCCGTGTGCCTGCTCGTCGCTGCGGCAGCCGCGATCGGTTTGGGGTGGGTGTTCGGCTCACGCGCCGAAGCGCAGGTCTCGGAACGTCGGGCCGAGCTCTCGGCGGCCCTCGTCGACTACTTCGGCAGCCTCGACGTGCTCATCGCCTATAGCGCGGAGGAGCAGGCCCGTGCACGGATCACCGCAGCGGATGCCGCGCTGCGACGCGTTGTCGACCGTGCCTCGCTCGCGCAGGCCGTAGCCGCCGGCGTGGTCTCCGCGGTCGCCGGAGTCGCTTCGGTCTGGGCGCTCGCCGCGGCGGCTCCCGGCCTCTCGGACGGCTCGATCGACGGGCCGTGGCTGGCCGTGGCCGTGCTCGTGCCGATGGTGGTGTTCGAGATCTTCGGCGCGGTGCCGATCGCCGCCGCATCGTGGCGGAGCGTGCGTTCCAGCGCGGAGCGCATCGTCGACGTGCTGCCCGAGCGGATGCCGGACGAGCTGCGCGTCGACGCGGGTGATGACGTCGAGTTCGAAGGCACCCCGGCTGTAAGCCTGCGCGACGCGCGTGCGACCTGGCCTGGCGGGACGCCCGCTCTGAGAGGCGTGGATCTCGACCTCCGACCCGGCGAACGGGTGCTGGTCGCGGGGCCGAGCGGGGCGGGCAAGAGTTCGCTCGCGGCGACCCTGGTCGGCTTCCTGCGCGTGGAGGGCGAGTATCTGGTCGGTGGTCGCGATGCCGCGGAGCTCTCGGGTCCGGCGCTGCGACGCGTGATCGGGCTGTGCGAGCAGAGTCCTCAGCTGTTCGACGAGGACATCCGCCAGAACCTGCTCTTCGCGCGGGACTCCGCCTCGGACGAAGACCTGCAGGCGGTGCTCGAGCGGGTCGGCCTCGGTGACTGGGTGCGGGAGCGTGGGGGCCTCGATGCGCGGGTCGGCGACCGCGGCGCGCTGGTGTCCGGTGGCCAGGCGCAGCGGATCGCGCTCGCCAGGGCGCTGCTGCGCGGCTTCCCCGTGCTGGTCCTCGACGAGCCGACGGCGGGGGTCGATCCGGAAGCATCGAATGCCCTGCTGCGTGATCTGCTGCAGGCCGCGGGGGAGCAGTCGGTGCTGCTGATCTCGCACGTGGCGCCTCCCGAGGGGACGGTCGACCGCGTGGTGCGGATCCACGACGGCCGCACGATCTGAGGGGCAGCGAGAAGGAGCCTGTGGGGAGACCCGCGGGCCGTCGCCTCAGACGTTCATGTCGACGGGCGGTTCCATCACGATGCCTTGAGCCTCGAACGCGCGACGGCGCTCCTCGATGCGGCGGTGCAGCTCGACCTGCGCATCGTCGACGAACTGCGGGTCGAGGTCGACGGTCTTCGGGTGCGGGTCGCCGTGGTTGGCGGCGATGTAGGCGTCGAGCTCGGGGCCGCTGGTCCATGACGTGATGAGCGCGTACCGCGGGGCGGTGCCGCGGTGCCAGACCGCGTGCCAGAAGCGCTGGGTGTCGACGATGATGCGCGAGCCGGCGCGCAGCGGCAGGCGGATCTCGGTCGCCGGATCGAAACGGTCGGCGCGCAGGATCAGCATCGACTCGGTGTCGTCGGAGAGGTTGAAGAACCCGCGGACGACCCAGCCGGTGCCCTCTTCGTTGAGGCGGTTGTTGTCGTCCTGGTGCAGGTTGTAGATCGCGTCGGCGTACTCGTTCGGCTGCAGCTCGATCACGCGGCAGCGGCCGATGCCGGCGCCCGGCTCCTGTGCCCGGCGTTGGAGCGTCGGGGCGACCGCGACCTGCGAGGCGACCCAGACGCCATCCTTGTCGGTGCGCGGCGGGGTGTGGTTCCAGAAGCCGTTGCAGTCGACGTCGCCGGCATAGCTGGTGAGCGGGGCGAAGCGCGTGATGCCGGAGGAGCGCCAGCCGACATACTCCAGGCCCAACCATTCGGCGGGATCCGTGGCGGAGGTGTGGTCGTCGAGGACCACGTAGCCGGTCTCGGACAGCGCCTCGGACGTGATGAAGCCCATGATGAATACCTTCCCGTCATCGCTGCCCCCACAGGCGGCGGGTTCTTAGGCCATCCTAACTCGAATGCCCACCGCAGCGTGGGGGTCTCGCCGGGGAAAAGGCCCGACGGGAGCGTCGATATCCTGAGGGGTATGACTCAGCCGCAGGGTGCCCTCCTCGTGGGCAGCGTGAATTACGACGATGCCGAGACCACGATCCGCACCGCTGCGAAACTACTCGGCACCCGGCTCCGTCGCATTCCGGACGGCGAGGTCGGCAAGCGGTTCCACTGGATCATGTTCCAGCCCGACGTGATCGGTGAGGCCGAGGGCATCGAGCGCACAGGCGACGAACCCATCCCGTTCCCCGCCGGCATCGACGCCCGCGGCCTGCGCATCGCCGAGGGAGTGGATGCTGCGAGCATCAAGATGCCGCCGCTGGGGTATGCCGCCGCCGCGATCGAGTCGTATGCGGTGTTCGAGCGACTACGGGCCGAGGGCGCGGTGCCCGCCGGCGTGCGGTTCCAGGTGTCGCTGCCGACGCCCCTCGCCGTGATCTCCTCGTTCTTCCACGGCGATGACCGCGCGGCCATCGAGCCCGTCTACACCGCCGCGATCCTGCGCGAGCTCGACGAGATCCTCGAGGCCATCCCGCACGAGGACCTCGCGGTGCAGTGGGACGTCGCGAGCGAGATGGGCATCATCGAGCGCGCCGCGGGCTACGGAGCGGTCATGGAGGCGTGGTGGCCTGGCGACCCGTTCGACGGTCTGGTCTCGCGCCTGGCCGCACTGGTCGACGCGGTGCCCGCCGACGTCGAGGTGGGTGTGCACCTCTGCTACGGCGACGCGGGGGAGAAGCACTTCTTCGAGCCGCGCGACGCCGCGAACCTGGTCCGGTACGCGAACGCCGTGGTGGCGGCATCCGCCCGTCCGCTCACGTGGCTGCACCTGCCGGTGCCGATCGACCACGACGACGAGGCCTACTTCGCCCCGCTCACAGGCCTCGCCCCGGTCGGCGAGCTCTACCTGGGCCTCGTGCACCGCGAGGACGGGGTGGAGGGCGCCGCCCGTCGCGTCGCCGCCGCGACTCCGTTCGCCACCGAGTTCGGGGTCGCGACCGAGTGCGGCATCGGGCGCGCGCCCGCGGGATCGACCGAGGGCATCCTGCGCACGCACGCCGAGGTCGCCGCCGCCTGGTGACGTGCGCGGCGGCGTGCGGGTCTCGATTCGCGTGCGGGCCCCGCGTCGCGTAAGCTATTCCGCGGTGACGTGTCCGAGCGGCCGAAGGTGCAACTCTCGAAAAGTTGTGTAGGGTAACCCCCTACCGTGGGTTCAAATCCCACCGTCACCGCCATGGAAGCCCCCTCCGAGTGAGGGGGTTTTTCCGTATCATCACGGGGCTCTCCGAGAGCGAGCGCTCTTGCCTGGAAGTTCGATGGCGCCGCACGCTCACATGTGTCTGACCTCAGGCCGCGACGTACTCCTGGCGGACTCGTCCCTCAGTCGCCATCTCTATGTACCCGAAATCCTGGTCCGAGTTCAGGATCACTGCGTCGTTGGCGACCGCGTATGCGGCGATGAGGCAGTCGAAGGCTGCGGCTGCTCTCATGAGCCCTGTGTCCCACAGCGCCTGCTGAAGGTCGAGGGCGTCACGCTCGTCGGGGTGTTCCCACGCGGGGAGCAGCCCCTCCATGTCCGCACGCAACTCTGCGTACTCCTTTGCATTGCGCGCGGAGTGGCAGTACTCGAGGACCTGCGGCGGGCACGTGATGATCAGGTGATTCGGCGACAGGGCCCGGAGCCTGTCGCCGATCGCCGTGCTCCTGCCTGCCTTCTGCCAGATGCTGTTGTCGACGAGGTAAGTGGTCACCGAACGGTGCTCTTCTCCCGGGGAGCGCCCGTGTCGGGATCCGGACTCGTGTCCGGAGCGATCGTCGGCGCGTCGATCTGGTCAGTGTCGAAGTGGCGAGCGATGATGCGCTCCACGGCGGCGGGCTGGCGGCGCACCGCGATGAGCGTGCGCAGCGCGAGATCCACCGTCTCGCGGTTGGAGGTCGTGCCGGCAAGCTTCTTGGCCTGCTGAAGCTCGTCGGGGTCGATGTCAATCGATGTGACGGCCATGGCTCCTCCTTCGCGGAAGTTCTGTATAAGCCATTGTATAAGAATCTTTGGCGGGGTGCACGATCTCTCGGTGCCCTGTGGAGGCGGAGCTCCTCTCCCCCCGGAGGCGTACCCCTCAGCCGAGCAACTCCACCCCGAACTCGGAGACCACCGTGCGCAGTTCGGCGAGGTAGCGCTGTGCCTGCTCGGTGAGGGGGATCGCCGCATGCCCGATCCAGCCGATCTCGATGTTCTCGTCGACGTCGAGCGGGATGGCGACGATCTCGGGGTCGAGGTCGTCGCTGATGATGCCCGTCGAGATGGTGTAGCCGTCGAGGCCGATCATCAGGTTGAAGATGGTCGCGCGGTCGGAGACGCGGATGTCCTGGGGGCTGGAGAGGGTGGAGAGGATCTCCTCGGCGAAGTAGAAGGAGTTGTTCGCCCCCTGGTCGAAGGTGAGCCTCGGCACGTCGGCGAGATCGTCGAGGGTCACGCGATCTCGGGTGGCAAGGGGGTTCTTGCGGGAGATGAAGATGTGCGGCTGTGCGACGAAGAGCGGGTGGAAGGCGAGCCCGGAGTCGCGGAGCAGCTTGTCGATCACGTTGCGGTTGAAGTCGTTCCGGTAGAGGATCCCCAGCTCGCTGCGGAGCGTGCGGACGTCTTCGATGATGTCCCACGTCCGCGTCTCCCGCAGCGAGAACTCGTACTCGGCAGCCGAGGTCGCCTTCACCATCCGCACCAACGCGTCGACGGCGAACGAGTAGTGCTGGGTCGACACTCCGAGCAGGCGTCGCGACGGCGGACGACCGAGGTAGCGCTGTTCGAGGAGCGCGACCTGCTCGACGACCTGCCGGGCGTATCCGAGGAACTCCACACCGTCGGTCGTGAGCGTCACGCCGCGGGCGGAGCGGAGGAGGAGCACGCGCCCCACCCTGCTCTCCAGATCCTTCATCGCCGCCGACATGGTGGGCTGGGCGACGTAGAGCAGGTCGGCGGCGGCGCTGATCGATCCTTCCGCAGCGACCTCGATGTAGTAGGTGAGCTGTTGCAGGGTGATGCCGCTCGAACGCTTGGCCATAGATTCAGCCTATGTCACGGCATAGTTCGCGCGCATTACCCGATGGGCGCCCGCACTCGTCATCATGGAGAAACCCCCGATCGAGGCCGAGCCCGGCCGATCATCCCACCGATTGGCCGCTCATGGCATCCGAATTCACGTTCCGCATCACGACGACCCGTTTCGACGAGGACTACTCGCCCTCCGACGACTCCCGCATCACCACGAACTTCGCCAATCTGGCGCGCGGCGAGCACCGTCAGCAGAACCTCCGCAATGCCCTGACGATGATCGACCGGCGGTTCAACGATCTGGCGCACTGGGACAACCCGAGCCGTGACCGCTACACCCTCGAACTCGAGATCGTCTCGGTCGCGATCCAGTTCGCCACGGAGGGGGAGGATCGGGAGTTCCCTCTTCTCGAGGTGCTGGAGGTGACCATCGTCGACCGGTCGACGGGCACGCGCACCCAGGGGATCGTGGGCAACAACTTCTCGTCGTACATCCGCGACTTCGACTTCAGTGTGCGGTTGCCGGCGGCCAGCGAGGCCGCGGGGGGTTTCACCGTCCCCGACGACTTCGGCGATCTGCACGGCAAGCTCTTCCAGCACTTCCTCGATTCCGAGGCCTACCGGGAGCGCTTCTCGCTGTCGCCCGTCATCTGCATCAGCGTCTCGACGAGCAAGACGTACCGCCGCACCGAGAACCACCACCCCATCCTCGGTGTCGAGTACGAGCAGAAGGACGGCTCGCTGACCGACGAGTACTTCGGCAAGATGGGGCTCTCGGTCCGGTACTTCATGCCGCGAGGCAGCGTGGCCCCGCTGGCCTTCTACTTCCGCGGGGACCTGCTGAGCGACTACACCAACCTCCAGCTCATCGGCACGATCAGCACGATGGAGACGTTCCAGAAGATCTACCGTCCGGAGATCTACAATGCGAACTCCGAGGCCGCGAGCATCTACCGGCCGACTCTGGAACAGCAGGACTACTCGGTGACCAAGATCGCCTACGACCGCGAGGAGCGCAGCAGGCTCGCGGCCGAGCAGGGGCAGTACGCCGATGCGCACCTCATGACCCCGCACGGTGAGCTGCTCGAGCAGTGGGCCGCCGGCACCTCCGCCGCATCCCTGGTGGCCGTCGGATGACGAACCAGAGATCGCCGATCGTGCGCGGGCTGCTCCCCACCTCGATCGTCGGCAGTCTGCCGAAGCCCTCCTGGCTGGCCGAGCCGGAGACGCTCTGGTCTCCGTGGAAACTGCAGGGCGACGCCTTGATCGAGGGTACGCAGGATGCTCTGCGCATCGCCGTCCAAGAGCAGCGCGAGGCCGGCATCGACATCATCAGCGACGGGGAGCAGACCCGACAGCACTTCGTCACCACGTTCATCGAGCACCTCTCCGGCGTCGACTTCGACCAGCGGGAGACCGTGCGGATCCGCGACCGATACGACGCCAGCGTGCCGACGGTGGTCGGGGCCGTGAGCCGCGAGAAGTCCGTGTTCGTGGAGGATGCGAAGTTCCTGCGTCAGCAGACGGATCAGCCGATCAAGTGGGCGCTGCCCGGCCCGATGACGATGATCGACACTCTCTACGATCGTCACTACAAGAGCCGCGAGAAGCTGGCGTGGGAGTTCGCGACCATCCTCAACCAGGAGGCGAAGGAGCTCGAAGCAGCCGGGGTCGACATCATCCAGTTCGACGAGCCGGCGTTCAACGTCTTCTTCGACGATGTGCAGGACTGGGGCGTGGCGGTGCTCGAGCGAGCGGCGGAAGGACTGCGCGCGGAGACCGTGGTGCACATCTGCTACGGATACGGGATCAAGGCGAACACCGACTGGAAGGCGACCCTCGGCGCGGAATGGCGGCAGTACGAGAAGTCCTTCCCGCTTCTGCAGCGCTCGATCATCGACACCGTCTCACTGGAGAGCCACCACTCGCACGTTCCTCTGGACCTCATCGAGCTCATTCGAGGAAAGAACGTCATGCTCGGGGCCATCGACGTGGCCAGCCCGACCATCGAGACCCCGGACGAGGTCGCCGACACCCTCCGCAACGCCCTCCGATTCGTCGACGCCGACAAGCTCATCCCGAGCACGAACTGCGGCATGGCTCCGGTGTCGCGTGACGTCGCGCGTGGCAAGCTCCGAGCACTCAGCGCGGGAGCCGACATCCTTCGCGACGAGCTCGTGCCCGCAAGGGTCTGAGGCTCCGGCGAGGAGGCGGCTCCGGCCCGATCGGTCACCCCCCGGACGGGTTCTCGAGCGGCTTCCCGTTCTCGTCGGTCGTCTCCGCCTCGAGCACCTCTTCGGTGTCGGGCCCGTCGTCGGGAGCGCCGCCCGATGCGGTGTCAGCTTCTTCGTCGGGGCCCGGTGTGCCCTGCGTGTTCTTCGGGTCGCTCATATCCGTCTCCTTCGTTCGGTCTCGCGAAGCTACTCCTGACGGAGGGGGAACGTCAGGGGGTTGACCGCGGCGATGAATCGCTCTCGGATCGGTGAATCGTGATGGCGGACTCACCGTGTGAGTGCGATCGAGTTCCGGGATGAGGCGCGGTCGAACGCGTAGGGACGTCCACGAGCCCGTGGCACCGACGAGCGGGCGGTAAGCGTCGCCCCGTCAGAAGCTCGACGCGACCGCTTCTTCGCGGATGATGTCGACGCCGCGACGGTAGCTCGTGACCTCGAACTCCGGGAATCGCCCGACGAACTTCGATGAGTCGAACCTGTTGTCGTGCTCGTACCGCGGCAGGAGCTCTCTGATCTCACGCGCCTGGCGAGACGCGAGACCGGCCGCGCTCAGCGCCGACTTCGGGACGACGGTGTACCCGGACCCGGCTGGTCGACCGAAGGCGGACTCTGCCATGGCGACGAATTGCCGATAGGTGGGACGGTCGGAGTCTGTGGGGAGGTGCCACGTCTGGTGAAAGGTATCGGCGGCGTTGCCCAGCGTCGCGAGGGCACGACTCGCGTCCGGCGTCCAGATCAGAGTGCGCTGCCGGTCGTCGCGCACCGGTACGAGCGGACGTTTGCCGCTCTTGATCCTGTCGATGACGAGCGCGTTCGTGAAGCTCTGCGTCCGCCCGGGGCCGTAGAACTCCGGCGCGCGGGCGATCAGCACGGGGATGTCGCCGCGCGCCATCTCGTCGAGCACCATCGACGCCATCGCCGCACGCACCCTGCCCTTCGGGCCGACCGGTTCGAAGGGCGTGTCCTCGGTCTGCAGCCGGTCATCCTGCGGGTACATGTAGGTGTTGTCGAAGTAGGCGAAACTCGCGCCGGCGGCGCGGGCCGCGTCGAGGGCGTTCCTCACCATCGTCGGGAACTGCCGTTCCCACAGCTCGGTGTCTGCGGGCAGCCCGGCGGTGAAGTAGACGACGTCGCTGCCGTCGACCGCGGCGGCGGTCTGTGCGGCGTCGAGAAGATCCGCTCGTACGAGGGTGTCGGTGGCGTTGACCTTGCGGGGGTTGCGGCTGACGAGTCTGAGGTCGGACGTGTGGTTCCGGTTCAGCTCGCGTGCGAGTTCCACGGCGATCTGTCCGTTCGCGCCCAGTATGGTCTGCATTCCTCGACTCGACTTTCGATTGCGATATCCGACACGGTATGTTTACACTGCTTACATGATCGTACGAGGGGATGTTATCGGTGTCAACTTCTGAGAAGACCTACCATCACGGCGATCTCCGTGCAGCTCTTCTGGATGCGGCGATACAGGCTCTCGAGGCCGGGGAGCCGTTTTCGCTTCGCGCCGTCGCGCGTCGGGCGGGGGTCTCGCCGGCCGCCCCGTATCGGCACTTCGCCGACCGGGAGGCCTTGGACTCCGCCGTCGCGGTCGAAGGTTTCAAGGACCTGCAGGCCGACCTCGCCGCCGCTCTGGACCGAGTCCCCGCCGCCTCGCCGGCGCCCGCCGTCATCACGCAGCTCGGAATCGCCTATGTGACCTTCGCCTTGCGTCGTCCCGCGGTCTTCCGACTGATGTTCGGCAACGAATGCGACGAATCCGACAGCGACCGTGTGCGGGCGTCCCATGGGTTGCACGCCGTGTTGAACGACGCGATCGAAGAGCTGTTCCCCGGGGCTGACGTGCCGAGCCTGTCCACGGCGCTGTGGAGCATGGCCCACGGCCTCGCCTTCCTGCACCTCGACGGCAAGTTCCGTCCCGAACCCGCCGAAGCGGTGGCTGAGCGGGTGCGGTCGTCCGTTGCGGCGATCTTCGCGATCTCCACCCATGCGGCACCGCCATCGGCGGCCGATTCGATCCCCGGGAGACTCGCATGACCAGACGCATCCTGCACGTCGTCACCAACGTCGGACACTACGACGACCCCGACCACGCCACCGGGCTCTGGTTGTCGGAGCTCAGCCATGCATGGGAGGTTTTCGAGGAGCGAGGTTTCGAGCAGCGGATCGTCAGTCCGGCTGGCGGGCCCTCGCCGCTGGAGCCCCGGTCGCTGAAGTTCCCCAACTACGACAAGACCGCGAAGGCATGGCGTGCCGACCCCGCACGCATGGCGTTGCTGGCGACCACTCTGCGGCCCGACCAAGTCGATTCCGCCGACTACGACGCGATCTTCTTCACCGGGGGTCACGCGGTGATGTACGACTTCCCGGAGAGTGAAGGCCTGCAGCGGATCACACGGGAGATCTGGGAGCGGGGAGGGATCGTGTCCTCGGTCTGCCATGGCTACTGCGGTCTGCTCAACACGCGACTCTCGGACGGCTCTCTCCTGGTCGACGGTCGCAAGGTCACCGGCTTCGCCTGGCAAGAGGAGGTGCTGGCCCGTGTGGACAAGCTCGTGCCGTACAACGCGGAGGAGGAGATGAAGAAGCGCGGCGCCCTGTACGAGAAGGCGCTGCTGCCGTTCGTCTCCTATGCCGTCGTCGATGGGAATCTCGTCACGGGCCAGAACCCCGGCTCCGCGAAGGAGACGGCAGAGAAGGTCGCCGCACTGCTCTGAACGCGTCGGCGAGCGAGAGGGCGGCGAGAGGGAAGACCGTACCCACGTCTCGCTAGTGTGACGGCATGACCGACGAAAACGGCCCTGCAGTGATCGCCGATCTCTGCCGCCTCCCGAATCCCGAAGCGATCGATCGCACGACCTTCGTCGAGCTCGGCGGCGTCGAGCAGTTCGTCTCGATTCGAGGGCGCGACACCCGCAACCCTGTGCTCATCGTCTGCCACGGCGGCCCGGCCCTCCCTTCGCTGCCGTCATCGTGGATCTGGCAACGCGCGGTCGAGGACTACTTCACCGTCGTGAACTACGACCAGCGCGCCAGTGGGAGGTCTGCGGCGGGGGCGCACGACGGGATGGATCTGAGCGTCGAGCGGTACGTCGAAGACCTCGAGGAACTGATCGCCTGGCTCCGGCATGAACTCGGGGTGAGCACGGTCGGCGTGCTCGGGCACAGCTGGGGAACGATCGTCGGCCTCACCCTGGCGGAGCGGCGGCCCGACCTGCTCTGGGCCTACATCGGGGTCGGGCAGGTGATCTCCGGTCCGGAGAACGAGGCCGAGAGCTTCGGTTTCGCGATGCGCAGCGCACTCACGGACGGGAATGAGCAGGCCATCGCCGAACTGCAGTCGCTCGGCGAGTATCCCGGCACGCAGCCTCTCACGATCGAGCGCATCGTGACGTGCCGGAGATGGGCGCAGCACTACGGCGGACTCTCCGCCTACCGCTCGGACTTCGCCTACTTCACGGACGCGGCCGGGCTGTCGCCGTATTACACGGCTGATGAGCGGGCATTGATCGGCGTCGGACAACAGGTGACCATGCCCCACGTGCTTCCGGCGCTGCTGTCCTTCGACGCTCGTGCGAAGACCTCGTTCGCGGTGCCGATGCTGCAGTTCCTCGGACGCCATGACTGGACAACTCCGACGGCTCCGGTGGAACGCTGGATCGACGAAGTGTCGGCGCCGTCGGTGGACGTCGTCTGGTTCGAGAACTCCGCACACCTGTGCATGTTCGAGGAGCCGGGGAAGTTCGTCGTGAGCCTCGTGGATCTGGCGCTGCCCCATGCGCGTTCCGCCTGAACGGGCGGCGGGGTTCACGCGTGACGTCGACTCACAGGTCGGGCGTCTGCACCTCGGGGCTGTCGATGCCGTCGAACGTCGGAAGCAGGTAGCGCTCCGCGTCCTCCCGGCTCATCGGGTGCAGCGACGGGATCAGAGCGGCGATGTCCTCCGCGGTCGCAGCGTTCGATCCGCCGACACGTTCGGCGTCGTACCCGCCGAACGCCATGATCCACATCGTGGTGCCGGTGCCCGCGTCGTAGCTGTAGACGGCAGTACCGTCTGACCGCGACCACTGGTCGCCTGTGCGCACGCACCACGACGGCAGCTGGTCGGGACCCCGATCCCACTCCCGCCCGGGCCCGCCGATGAAGTTGCACGGCGCGAGGGGGTCGGGGTCGACCGCGTTCCACTGGATGATGATGCGAGCGACGGAGCCGGTGTCACTGCGCACCCAGGTGGCGGCATCCGTCCCGGTCGCTCTGACTTCGACGTTCGACCACCCGGCGAGGTCGGTCACGAGCGGGAACTTCCCCGACCTGATCCAGCTCGCCTTCACCTCGGCCGAACGGTCGGCCTCGGCATTCGCGCGATCGACGGCCGCGGTCTCGGTCGGTGTCGGGACGAGGGCCAGCACGGCCACCAGCGCCGCGGCGGACACCGCGCCCGCGACCCGCAGCGGCATCGGCCCGAGGAAGATTCCCAACGTGAGAGCCGCGAGAGCACACACCGCGACATGCAGCAGGGCATCGGTCTGAAGAGCCAGGGGACCGAGGATGCCGTGCACGAGGCCGAACGCCCCCGCGCACGTGAGCACCCCGGCAGCGACCACTCCGCCGAAGATCGCCGGCCGTCCCGTGAACGCCGTGCTCAGGAGAGCGATACCGCCTGCGAGCACGGCGAACGCGACGAGGATCGCCGCTATCAGGACGAACGGCAGACCGCCGAAGAGCGCGACGACCGTTGCGTAGGACACCGCGTAGTCGATCAGAAGCATGAGCGGGATCGTCAGTCCGATCACCGCCAGCGAACGTCCGGCCGTGGTCTGCGGAGCAGACCGGGCTTCGACGACCGCGTTGTCGCTGGGGCTCACCATGCGTCGAGGCTACGACATTCGACATGGGCCCGCGGGGGATGGCTGATAATCTGCGGCGCATGCAGTTTTCCGACGACGGGCGCACCCACGACGAGGAGGTGGGGGTGGACACCGCGTCGATCAAGGAGCGGGTCTATGCCACGTTCACGGGGCTCGCCATCGTGCTCGTCCAGAACTCGAACGTCGCCCACACCGACGCCGGTCGCGCGACCATCACGCTCCTCGTCGGAATCGTCGCGATCGCCATCGCTGGATTCGTCGCGGAGCTGCTGGCGCACCTGGCCGTGCATGCGACCTTCCCTGACCGCCGCGAGTTCGGCCGACTCCTTCGTCTGACCGGGACGGCGATGGCTTCAGCGGCGGTGCCTCTCCTCGTCCTTCTCCTCGCTGTACTGGGGTGGATCGATCTGGGAACCGCTCTCACGGTCGCATCGATCACCTACGTCGCGATCCTCGGACTGATCGGCTACGTGGCCGTACGCCGGACCGACGCTCCATGGTGGAAACAGGCCATCGCGCTCGGAATCCTCGTTGCGCTCGGCAGCGTTGTCGTTCTGATCCAACAGCTTGCGCACGGACACTGAGAGGCGGCTGCCTGGTGGTGGCCGTCCGGCCTCGATCACGCGTCGACATCGGGCTCGGAGACGCGCAGAGGCGCGTATTCTCGGAGCATGGGAACTCTCGAGTACAACAGTTCACGCCCTCCGATCGTGATCGACGATGCGACGTTGGCGCACCTGAAGATCGTGATCGGCACGAAGCTCCGTCGACACGAGAGCTTCATGATGACGTGGCTGCCGGAGGAGAAGAACCCTGCCGGTCGGCTCACCATCTGGATGCACCCCGCGATTCCGCTGGCGCTCGCTTTCGACGGCTCCAAGATGCCCGAGATCGACACCAAGCGCATCGAGCGGATGATGGAGAACCTCAACGCCCGCGGAGAACTCGTCCTCGATCAGCTCGGCTAAAAGTGATCGGCGAACAGTCGGAGATCGTTCCCGTCCCCGCCGTCCGCCATTCACTTCTCCGAGCCCGGCACCCATTTCCCCGAGCCCGAAGCCCGCGTCACCGTCCCTGGAGCGGGAGCATGCAACGGCGCTCCACTCCGGTCAGTCGCGTCGAGCATCCTCGGCGTGAACACCCTCGGAGCCACCGCCCGTGGGCGGCACCGTGGGAGGGGTGCCCTTGCCCTTCTCCGCACCGAGGTTGTCGTTCTCGTCCTCGTTCTCGTCGTCGTCCTCGTCTGTCTCGGGGCCGTCGTCGGTCGAGGGCATGTCGGGATCGATGCCTTGGGCTTCGACTGCGGGTGTGGCGTCCGTGTGGTCCTGCGGGTCTGACATCATGTTCTCCGTTCACCGAGGTGGATTGATCGCCCAGTCTTGCCTCTGTGAGGCGTGCACGTCTGCCCGTTGACAGGGGTGCGCGAGCGAGCGGAGAATCCCGCCTGCGTGAGCGTGATCGCCCGGTCAGGCGGTCGCGAGGGGCGGATGATGCGGGATCGGGATCGGTCGGCCGGCGCGGCGCGGCGCATGGAACCGCTGGACGTCTTCCCACACGTCGGCGGCAGTCATGTACGAACTCGCGAGCGGGAGGTCTCGCAGCCAGACGACCTCCACCTCCGCGGCATCGACCTCATAGATGCACGCGACCGTGCGTCGCGAGTCATTCTGGGCATAGCGGTGATCGAGGATCAGCCACTCGGTATCGGTGATCTTCCTCAGCTCGAATCGGGGATCGGGCATTGTGAACAACTCAACACTCCCATCGGTGGACCGGTATCGGCTGCCGAGGAGCGCACCACCCCGCGCGGCGCGGTGCATGCGTCCGCGCGGTCAACGGGCGCTCTTCAGCCCGCCAGAATTCACTGGAATTGTAATCCGAACCGATATATTGCTCAACTCGCGGTGCTCGCGGTGCACGCGGTGCACCGAGTGCACGGCGTGCGCGCGAGTGCACGGTCTGTCGACGCGAACACCCCGTGCACTCGGCGAGATCCCGTGCACTCGACGAGCAGGTAACACCGTGGGCGCCGATCAGCGGCGGACGCGGGCCCGCGTCTTCGCCACGCTCGCGAGAGTCGCCCGCACCGGGGTACCGAGATAGAGGCCGAGGGAGGCGCCGGAGGCCAGGCCGATGCCGATGACCGCCGCATCGATGAGCGATCCGCCCGCGAGCAGCATGCCCGTGGAGGTGCCGGCTGCGTGGACCATCTCGAGCAGCCCCTGGAACACCGCGACTCCGGGGACGAGCGGCACGATCGCGGCGGTGGTCACCGCGACCGAGGGCACGTGCAGGTTGCGTGCGATCAGCATCCCGAGGAAGCTCGCCAGCAGGGCACCGACCGCGCTCGCCGCCGCGGGGTGCAGGTTCAGTGCCACCGATGTCGAGTAGCCGGCGAGGGTGACAGCGCTGAGCAGTGCGCTGACGAGGATGATCCGGATGCCGGCACCGTTGAACACGGCTACGGCGACCGCGATGATGATCGCTCCGGCGAACTGGTTCACGAGCGGTCCGAACGGCGCAGGGTCGTCGGGGAGGTCCATGGTGAAGCCCAGGACGCCGCCGAGTTCCAGGCCGACGAGGATGCCGATCACCACGCCGAGGGTCTGCATGGTGAGATCGAGGATGCGTCCGCCGGCCGTGAGGGCGAAGCCGTCGATCGCGTCCTGCGCGGCGCCGACCACGGTCAGGCCGGCGAGCATCAGCACGATGCCGGAGGCGACGATGATCGACGGGCGGATGCCGACGAACGGTTCGATCCCGGCGGTACCGAGCGCGGAGACCACGACAGCCACGACCGTGGTCACGAATCCTCCGGCGATCTGGCTGAAGAACAGCGGCACCCGGAGTCGCGCGAGCCCCGCCTGTGTCAGTGCCGCGCACAGCGCCGCGACGAACGTGAGACCGACGATGATCGGGGCGGCGCCGAGCATGATGCTGACGCCGACGGCGAGCAGGGCGCGCGCGACGATCACGACCGGCTGCTGGTAGCGGAACGGCACCCGCCGGATGGCGCGGAACGTGGTGCGCGCGGATTCGAGGTCGAGGCCGCCGTCGATGTCGGCGACCAGGGCCTGCACGCGCTGCAGCTTCGCGTGATCGGGAGCGGTGACACGCACGACGCGCACGAGGGTCTCGGGCCAGACCTCGCCGCTCAGATGGAACGACACCGTGATCGAGTTGTAGGTGACGTCGACCTGCACGCCCCGCATCCCGTAGGCATCGCACACGCGGGTGATCGCGAGCGTGACCTCGTGTGCTGAGGCGCCGACGGCGAACATCGATTCACCGATGCGGGTCGCGAGATCGAGCACCCGGGGGACCGTGCGCTCGTCGATGACGGGCATCGCCTCGGTGTGCGCGACGGCCGAGGGATCGGTGTGCAGCAGACGGCGCACGGAGGAGAGCAGCGGCCGGCGGGATCTCGCGGACATATGCTCCATTCTCCCGCCCGGGCGCGTGATCGGGGGAAGGCTGTCCGGTCGTGGGCGCACTCGCTCGCGGTTAGCGCGTCGGACGTGGTCCGCACAACCCCCTTGGGGCCTGCCCCGCGTGATGGCACCGTCGAAGACATGAAACTCGTATCGTACGCAGGCCAACAGGTGGTCACGACGGACGACGTCGCCGAGGCGCTCGTCGCTCTCGCCGCCGCCCTCGCGAGTGAAGGGGAGTCGGCGGCTCTGCGGCTTCCCATCGTGGTGGACGGGAAGAAGGACTCCGCTGACCTGATCGTCGGCGTCGGCAACGATCTGCTCGTCGGTCCGCAGACCTCCGACGGCGATGACCCCGACTTCTCCGAAGACGCCGCCCAGATCCGCATGCACCCCCTGTTCCCGCAGCGGACCCCCGGCGACGACGAGGACGACGGCGGATTCGGGATTCCCGCGGTCGACATCGACATCGAGCACGGTACCCGCGCTTAGCGCACCCGCGGGGCCGCTGTAAAGGGGAGCGCGGTGAGCGCGCCGCACGCATATTCTGCTGGGGTGCCGCACTCTGCCCCACCTGATCATGACGTCCTCTGGGCGTGCGTCGAGGAGGGCTTCCACGTCGGGAGCCGCCGCGGCGACTTCCTCGGATATGTCGACAGGCAGGCGGGCGGCGCGTATCGCGCGTTCGACGCCCGGTCCCGTATGCTCGGCGACTTCGCGACGCTGGCAGCAGCCACGAACGCGGTGGAGCAGCTGACGGGGGAGCCCTCGCCGACGGTCCACGACGGTGAGCAGGGGGTGGCGCTGTGAACGGCGGCACGGCACCCGGGTTGATCTCCTTGGTGTACACGAGCACCGCGTCTCAGCCGCTTCGCGCGACGGCTCTCGAGCATCTGTTGACCGTGTGTCGACGTCTCAATCTTCGACGGGGCATCACCGGGATGCTCCTTCATCGGGAGGGGCGGTTCATTCAGGTGCTGGAAGGGAATCCGGACACCGTGGCGCGCGTGCTCGAGAGCATCCGAGGGGATTCCCGACACCATGATCTGCGGGTGCTCCTGGAGGAACCGATCCGCGAGCGTCGGTTCGCGGACTGGACCATGGGCTATCGGCCACTGCAGCGCCGCGCGAGTGCTCCCACCGGGTACCGGGACTCGTTCGCAGATCTGGATACGGGGTCGGATGTCGGCACAGCGGTGAGAGCGTTGACCGAGCTCACGCTCTGGTTCCGTGTGCGCGCGGATGATCGGTCCTCATCGTCGGTGGAGACTGACCCGGATGAGGTCCTGGATGAGGACGGGGTGCCGCGGCACGACGACGCGATCGTCTGAGCGGTCACGCGTCGGGGTCGGGCGGGCCGGGAACAGTCCTTCGGCCCTGCTCCAGAGCCCCGCACTGCGCGCAGATCTCGGTGTCGCAGATCTCGGTGTCGCAGCTCTCGGTGTGGGACGCAGGGTTCAGTCCTGCGCGAAGACCTCGGGGTGCGCGGCGATGAGCTCGGCCTGCTCGGTCCATGAGAGGCCCACGATGCTCAGCACCACGCGGACGACGGTCGAATCGGCGTCGGTCGTGGTGAGCCGCAGTTCGCGCAGCGTTGCTCTGGCGGTCTCCTCGATGAGGAAGGCGAGCAGATCGGCCGGCATGTCTCCCCGGAACGCCCCCGAGTCCACTCCGACGCTGGTCAGATCGCGGATGCGGCGACGCAGCGGCGCCAGGGCGAGCACGGTATCGGCCAGATGCGCATCGTCGAGGGCGATGTTGGCCGAGGCGCGCACGGCGGAGGCCTCCCGCCACAGCCGTGTCGCCATCCGTGCCAGGGTCACCCGGGGGTCGGACTCGTCGGTCGTCTCGGCGATCGCGTTGAACCGCTGCGCACCGACCGCGATCACCTCGCGGAGCAGGCTGTCGCGGTCGGCGAAGTGGCCGTAGACGGCGCGACGGGTGAGGCCTGCCGCCTGCGCGATGACATCGAGCGACGCCGTGGGGTTGGTCGCGAGCACCGACTGCGCCGCGCGCAGCAGGGCTTCCCGGTTGGCCAGGGCGTCGCGTCGACGCGGCGGGTTCGGTGCGGTCACTTCGGGTCCTTCGGGGGCGCGGGGATCAGGACATCAGCTTGGTCGACGCGAGCGCCTCGACCAGTTTGCGGTTGTAGGTCATCAACGGACGCCGCAGCACGAGTCCGAGGAGCAGCGCCGGAACGATGAACAGCGCGAGTGCGCCGAGCGCCCACCAGAAGTCGGCCTGGTAGACGCCGGCGATCGTCGATCTCACCATGTTCACGGCATAGGTCGCGGGGAGGAAGGGACTGACGCTCTGGAACCAGTCCGGAAGCAGCTGCAGGGGGTACGCACCGCCCGACCCGGAGATCTGGATCACGAGCAGCAGCACGGCGAGCGCCTTGCCCGCGTTGCCGAACGCGACCACCGCCGTGTACACGATGAGCGTGAACACGGTCGAGATCGCCCACCCGGCCAGGATCAGCAGAAGCGGATGCGCGGGTTCGATCTGGACGAAGAGGATCAGGCCGAGCGTCAGCAACGTGCTCTGCGCGAGACCGACCAGACCGAAGATGCCGTAGCGGCCGAGGTACTTCTGCGTCGGCGTGAGTTCGGGGCGGTCGGGGAGCGTCTCGGCGTTCACATCGACGCGGATCGTCACCGTCATCAGAAGGGCACCGACCCACAGGGCGAGGATCATGTACAGCGGGGCCATGGCCGCACCGAACCCGGCCACGGGGAAGACCGCGGTGCGATCGAGGCGCACGGGCTCGGCGAGCGACGTGGCCAGCACACCCGGATCGGCGCCGATCAGCGCGCTGAGATCGCCGGTGTCCGCGGCCTTCGCGATCGACTGCTGCACGGTGTCGAACCTGTCGGCCAGGGCGTTCAACGATGCGGACAGCTGCGTCGTGGCCTCCTGCGCTCGCGACAGCGTCGACAGCACGGAGTCGGATGCTCCGGACAGCCCGGAGGTGATGCCGGACAGGTCGGAGCGGATCGCCGACACATCGGACCCGATCTGCGTGAGCGTGGACGACAGGGCGTTCAGCTGCGCCTTCAGCCCGTCGTCGTAGGTGCTCCGGGCGTCGGCGATCGCCTTCTTGGCCTCGGCGATCGCCGCCGTGATCTCCTGGTGCGAGCTCTGTGCCGAGTCGTTGCCGGCCGCGATCTCGGTCGCCGCAGTCTGCAGGCGCTGCTGCAGCGCCTGCTGCCGCGCGATCGCCTCGTCGAGTCGGCTGATCACGGCGTCGAAGTCGGGCTGGGCGGATTCGGGAAGGTTCGGTCCGACCTGCGTCACCAGCGTGTTCTTCACCGCGGCATACTGATCGATCTGCTGCTGCACGCGCTCCGCGAGTGTGGTGATCGCCTGCACCTGGCTGCCGCTGAGCGAGGCGGCACCTGCGTAGAGCTCGTCGATGCGCTGGCCCACCGCGTCGTAGCTGTTCGATGTGGCCGCGAGGGCGTCCGCCAGCGACTGCGCCGCCGTCTGCAGGGTCGATTTCAGCGTGCTCGCCGCATCCACTCCGCTGCCGAGAGCGCCCGAGGTGTCCGAGAACGCGTCGCCGGCCTCGTCGACCAGGGCCGACGCGCTGTCCAGCAGCGGTCGGCTCGTCTCGAGCAGGGCCGTGAACGTGTCGGCCGTGCGCGCGCCCGAGCGCAGCTGAGCGCCCACGCTTCCCAGTCGAGTCTCGATGCGCGTGAGCGTCGCCTGCGTGTCTTCATCGGTGAGGTAGTCCGACATCGACGAGACGAGGCCGAGCGCCACGTCGCCGAGTGTCTCGGCGAACGTGTCGCTGATCGCGGACGACACCCCTTCCGCGCCCTGGCCGGTGATCTTCGGCGCCAGGGCGTTCTTCTTCTCGTTCGTGTAGAGCGCGATGTGCGTGCGGTCGCCGCCGTCGGCGTAGAACGTCAGCATGTCGGCGCTGAACGTCTCGGGCAGCACGATGGCGGCGTAGTACTCGCCCGACTTGGTCCCATCGATCGCGTCGTGCTCATCGGTGATCACCCAGTCGAGCTGGTCGTTCCCGCGGAGCTGGGAGAGGACCTGCTCGCCGACGTTCACCCGGATCGGGACCAGGTCGCTCTCGTACCCGACGTCGGTGCTGGCGACGGCGATCTTCAGGTCTTTCGTGTTCGCGAACGGGTCCCAGCTGGCGATGACGTTGAACCAGGTGAACAGGGAGGGGATGACGACCAGGCCGAACAGAACGATGCATGCCATCACGTTCTGGGTCGCGTGACGCATGTCGCGGGCCGTCAGGTGCAGGATGTCCTTCACGCGCGGTCCTCCCCTTCTGCGGGCTCGTCGTCTGCGGTGGGTGCTTCTTCCTCCGGGGGGAGCGGGTCGTCTGCCGCCTCGGTGGCGGTCGCTTCCTCCGTCGGCTCGGAAGCCGCGGGGTCGGCCTCCGGTTCCGCTTCCGTGTCGCCGGTGGTCTCCGACTGTGCTTCCGGATCGAACCACTCCGTGAGCAGTGCGTCGGCCTCGGCGCCGGCGAGCGGCGCCTCGGAGGTGTCCCGGTCATCCGCCTCAGCGGGTGCGACCGGGGCGACCGGGGCGACCGGTGCGTACCGGGCCGTGTCGAGCGGTTCCTCTGCCGTGGGTGGCAGAACCGCTGCAGGGCCGGCGGGGCCGGCGAGAGCGAGCTGGCGCAGTTCGGCGTCGTCGAGAGCAGCGACCTCTGCGCCGTGCTCGAAGCTGTGCTTGATGTACTCGATGGCCACGAGGAACCCGATCACGAGCAGTATCCAGAGGGTCCACAGTCCCAGCAGCAGCGCTTTCGATCCGGGGAGCGCCCAGGTGAGGACGCCGAGAACGACGAGCCCCGCGACACCCGTGAGCACTGTCGCCTTCAGCAGCGTCGGGTAGCGGCGTGTGAACGGCTCGGCCCGCCGAGCGAGGTCGTCGCGGTACTCGGCGCGGTTCGACAGCGCCCGGATGACGTCGGTGAGCCGGTATCCGCTGCCGACGACCTGCACCTTCTCGCCGATGAGGAGGTCGGTCGAGAGCACCTGCCGGTTGAAGAGCAGGGTGAAGTTCGCGAGGCGGCGACGCAGGACGAGTCCGAGGAGGAAGGCGAGGGCGACGAACACGGCGAGGGCGCCGAGGAAGCGCCAGTAGTGGCCGTCGTAGAAGCCCCCGATCGTTTCCCGCATGGCGTCGATGCCGTAGGAGAAGGGGAGGAGGGGATAGATCGCACGGAAGAATCCGGGCATCAGCTCGATCGGGTACAGGCCGGACGCACCGGGGATCTGCATGATCACCAGCAGGATGCACAGACCGCGGCCGACGTGCCCGAACGCGACGCAGAGGGCGTAGATGATGCTCACGTACGCGAGGGCGATGAGCACACCGGTGCCGACGAACGCGGCGGCGCTCACGGTCTGCACGCCGATGATGAGGTTTCCGATGCACACGATCAGCGCCTGGCCCACGGCGAGCGTCGCGAAGAGGAAGAAGCGGCCGAAGTAGGCCTCGCGCACCGTGACGCCCTCGACGCCCTCCGTGTCGACCTCGACGCGGAAGATCACCATCAGCACGAAGGAGCCGATCCACAGCGAGAGGTTCGTGAAGAGCGCGGCCATCGCCGACCCGTAGGTGTCGACCGGGAACACCAGGTGCTCGTCGACCTCGACCGGAGAGGAGATGAACTGGGCGATCTGCTCGGGTTCCAGATCGGTCAGGGCACCGAGCAGGCCCCATTCGGATGCAGCGTTGAGCGCGACGACGTCGGTGCGCGACGTCTGCAGACCCTGCTCGATGCCCGCGAGGTCGTTGTCGAAGCTCTCCAGTGCCGACGAGGTGGCGACGAGTTGCGAGTCCAACCCTGCCAGCAGTTGATCGGCCTGTGCGAGGACGCCCTTCTGCGCGTCCAGCGCCCCTGAGAACGATCCGACGCTCGCCGACAGCTGCGACATGGCGCTGTTCAGTGAGGGGACGGTGCGGGTGAGGATGTCGCGCATCGCCGATGAGGCGTCGCGGGTGTCCTGCATCGCCTGGTCGACCGCGTCGGCTGTCGCCTGAACGGAGCGCACCGTGTCGGAGGCGGCGGTCTTGAGGTCCTTGAGGTCGGCGAGCAGCTGCTGGTCGGTGGCGTTGCGCTGCTGCAGCGAGGCGATGACCTCGGTCAGGCGCTGCTTCGTGTCCTCGCTGAGGTCGGTGTCGTCCAGGAGCGCCTGCAGCCGGGCGACCGCCGCCTCGTTCGCCTTCAGCACGTTCGAGACGTCGTCGATCCCGGCGTCGATGCGCACCCCCGCCTGCTCGAGGCTCTGGGTGAGACGGGTGATCGAGACGTTCGCCTTCGATGAGACGTCGGCGAGCAGCGTCGTGCCCCGCAGGAACGCGGTGGTGGCACTGTCGCTGAACGCGATCACCTCCTTCTGCGTCTCCGCGATGATCGACTGCGTCTGGGCGAGCGACTTCTGCACATCGCCGAGCGTCTTGTCGACGTCGCCGAGCGTGTTCCGTGCGGACGAGAGCGTGCCGCGCGAGGAGGCGAGCCCGTCCTGGGTCTCGGCGAGGTTCTCGCGGGCCGAGGCGAGTGTCTGTGTCGCCTGGTCGAACGCATCGAGGGTGTTGTCCCTCGCGTTCAGCAGCCGCAGCTCGGTGGAGTCGCCGACGTCCTTGAGTGCGTTCGTCGCCGCGAGTGCCACCTGCTCCTTGAACGCGCTCGTGACCTGCTTGTCGAGCTCGGAGGCGCCGACGTCGGTGATCTTCGGCGCGATCGCCCCGGCCTTCTCGTTGACGTAATACTGCAGCGACGGCTGCGTGAAGTCGCCGCTGGTGATGCTGAGCAGGTCTTCGCTGAATGCGGCGGGGATGACGATGGCCGCATAGACGTCGCCCTTCTTCACGGCCTCCTGGGCCTCGTCTTCGCCCATGAAGGTCCAGCCGAGCTGGTCGTTGTCCTCGAGCTGCTCCGTCACCTGCGCGCCGATGTCGATGTGGCCGGTGAGGTCGGAGGTGGCGCCCTCGTCGAGGTCGACGACCGCCACGCGGATGTTCGCTGTGTGGGCGTAGGGGTCCCAGAACGCGTTGATGTTGAACCATGCGTACAGGGCAGGGGTGATGAGCACCCCGATGATGATGATCCACGCTTTGGGGACGCGGGAGAGTCTCTTGACATCGCGCTTGTAGACCCGCCAGCTCTGTTTCACAGGACGAGTTTACACATTACGTGCACATCAACGTGCAAGTTAGCTGGAAGCGGGTGCATGCGTCAGTCCAGGGTCGTGACCGTCAGGGGATTCCGGACCGCGGGTCGTAGAGTCGCCTGATGAACGACATCGCACTGATCACCGGCACCTCGTCCGGAATGGGACTCCACGCCGCCGTCGAACTGGCACGACGAGGCCTGCACGTCGTCGCGACCATGCGCGACACCGGGAAGGCCGGGGCGTTGCGGGACGCTGCGGCCGAGGCGGGCGTCGAGGTCGACGTGCGCGCCCTCGACGTCGTGGATCATGCGGCCGCGGCCCGGCTGGTGGCCGAGATCGAGGCGGAGCTCGGCGGCATCCGCGTCCTGGTGAACAACGCCGGACAGGGGAACGTCGCCACCGCCGAGCAGCTGACGATGGAGCAGATCCAGGCGCAGCTCGACATCAACTACCTGGCGCCGGTCAACCTCGCCAAGCTCGTGCTGCCGGGGATGCGCGAGCGTGGCAACGGCCGCATCCTCACGGTGACGAGTGTCGGCGGGGCGGTCGGCCAGCCGTTCGCCGACGCCTACTGCGGGGCGAAGTTCGCCGTGGAGGGCTTCATGCAGTCGCTCGCGGTGGTCGCCGAGCGCTTCGGTGTCGGGATCAGCGTGATCGAGCCAGCCGCGGTCGCCAGCGCCTTCGTCGAGAACGCGATCCGGCCGGAGAGCGGTGGTCCCTACGGTTCGCTCCTGGATGCGTACATCGCGCGCAGCACCGGGGCCTTCGCGAACGCGCAGTCCGCCGAATCCGCGGGGGCGGCGATCGCGGCGGCAGTCCTCTCCGACGAATACCGCTTTCGCTGGCAGAGCTCGGAGGGGGCGACGCGGTTCGTCGGCGTCTCGCTCGCCGACACCGACGGCAGCGGCGTGCTCGGCTTCACGCGATCGTGGATCGCGGCGGGCTGAGCACTCCGCCCGCACGCGCTCGTCGATCGCGCGCGGTCGCCGGTCGGGCCTCGTCTTGACCGCAGCCCGGCGCCGGCACCTCCGACCCGGCCCCGCCGGTACTTCCGAAGGACCCGCGTTGGAGCAGCGGCGATCAGCGGTCGCTCTCCAGGGCGAACGTGTTGCCATCGGGGTCTGCGAACCACACGATCCGCCCTCCGCCGGCCCTCGCCGTGATGCCCCGAGCGTCGTGGCTCAGTCCGTCGTAGCGCAGGAAATCGACGCCGTTCGCCGTGAGTACGTCGACGACCTGATCCAGGTCGTCGACGTACCAGGTCGCGACGGTCGCGTGCGAGGTGCCTGCGGTCGTCGACTGATAGACGTGCAATGCCTCGTCGCCGCCTGAGCGATAGACGCGACTGCCGCCCGAGATCCGCGCGCTCGGGCCCGACCGTGCCAGGGGGAGCCGCAGAGTGCCCTCATAGAAGGTGACGGCGCGGTCGATGTCCGACACGGCGACGGACGCGTGCAACGGGAAGTCGCTCAGGGGCCGCGGAACCGCGGTTCTCTCGGGGCGATCCGCGATGTCAACGGCTTCGGGAGCGGCGGGCCGCTCGTCGGTGCTCAAGACCGACATGAGGATCGAGTCGACCCACTCGCCGTCCCAGAACAGCGTGTCGCGTTGGCGGCCCTCGTACCGGAACCCTGCCTTTTCGTAGGAGCGCTGCGCGCGGGGGTTGAACGAGAAGACGTCGAGACTCACGCGGTGAAGCCCGATGCGGTCGAACGCGTGATCGAGAACGGCGCGGGTCGCCTCGGTGCCGAAGCCGCGCCCGAGCCGGCCGGGATTCAGCGCGATGCGGAAGTTCATCGACGCATCGTCCGGCTCCAGCTCGTTGAGGACGATCTCGCCGACGTACTCCTCGGAGCCGAGCTCGATGATCGCCCAGTCGGCGCGGTCGTCGCGGTCGGCGAGGGAATCGAGGTGTCGCACCACCGCCTCGCGGGTGAACACCTGACGCGTGCCCGTGAGCCGCATGCTCTCGTCGTCGAGCAACCCTTCCCACACGCCGTCGAGGTGGGCGACGCCCAGGGGTTCGAGGCGAAGTCGCGGGGTCGACAGCGTGGCGACGTCCGTGAGCGCCGAGACGTCGACGGCCGGCGGGTTCATGCCTACACCCCCTCGAAGACCGGACTGAGGAAGCGGCGCTCATAGCGGCGGATGCACCGCGTCCTGCGCGCGAAGTCGAACGCCTCGACGCACTCCGGGTCGGTCTTCGAGGCCGTCCGGTAGACCTCGTACTCCGCGAGGGACGGGAAGGTGAACAGGGCGAAGGCCTCGTCGCTGTCGCCTTCGCTCGGCAGGAAGTAGCCGTGGTGGGTGCCGCCGTGCTTCTCCACGAGCCGGATCCAGGTGCGCCCGTACTCGGTGAAGTCGTCCAGCTTGTCGGGGTCGATCTCGTAGCGCAGATGAACGGTGATCATGCGGATGATCTTTCCAGATCGGTCCGGATGTCGCAGAGCCCGGACACTACGCTGAGCACGTGACGAACGCGCGCGATATGGTCCACATCCCGGGCGGGACCTTCCTGATGGGGTCAGACGACTTCTATCCCGACGAGCGCCCGGCGCACCGGCGTGAGGTCGCTTCGTTCTTCATCGACCGCTACCAGGTGACGAACGCACAGTACGCCGAGTTCGTCGACGCCACCGGGTACGTCACCGTCGCCGAGCGCGAGCTCGATCCTGCCGCGTTCCCCGGCGCCGATCCCGCCGATCTCGTGCCGGGCGCGATGGTGTTCGCACCGACCTCCGGGCCGACGAACCTGGGCGATTGGCGCAATTGGTGGCGCTGGCAGCCCGGCGCGTACTGGCGTCGTCCGTTCGGACCCGACTCGACGATCGACGATCGCCTGCAGCATCCGGTCGTGCATGTCGCGTTCGAAGACGCGGTCGCCTACGCCGACTGGGTGGGGATGCGGCTGCCCACCGAAGCCGAGCACGAGTACGCGGCACGCGGGGGAGTGGACGGCGCCCCCTTCGCCTGGGGCGACGAGGCCTACCCGGGCGGCATCGCCCAGGCGAACTCGTGGCTCGGACGTTTCCCCTACGACAACCAGGGCGTGGGAGGTACGGCGCCGGTCGGCTCGTACCCCCCGAACGGCTACGGCCTCTACGACATGATCGCGAACGTCTGGGAGTGGACGACCGACTTCTACACCCCTCGGCACATCCGCCTCTCCGACACCCCCGTCGACGCCGGCAAGCGCACCAACCTGCTCGCCGTCGCCAGCGCGCAGGAGGGTTTCCCCGACATCCCGCGCCGCGTGCTCAAGGGTGGGTCGCACCTCTGCTCACCGGACTACTGCCTGCGCTTCCGCCCGGCTGCGCGCTCGCCGCAGGCCGAGGACACCGGTATGTCGCACATCGGATTCCGTCTCACCCGCTCCGAGTGAGGCGCCCTGGGCGCAGCCGCGAGAAGGTGCTTGGCTTCGAGCGAGGGCGATCGCCCCGTCTCACGCGTCGAAGCAAGGAGTCGTCATGGCTGACAAGCCCAACATCCTCATCATCTGGGGCGATGACATCGGCATCAGCAACCTGAGCACGTACTCAGACGGCCTCATGGGCTATCGGACGCCGAACATCGACCGTATTGCCGACGAGGGTGTGAAATTCACCGACTACTACGGCGAGCAGAGCTGCACCGCGGGGCGCGCGGCCTTCATCACCGGCCAGAACCCGTATCGCACCGGACTCACCAAGGTCGGGATGCCGGGGGCGAAGCTGGGTCTGCAGCCCGAAGACCCCACGATCGCCGACGCGCTCAAGCACCACGGCTACGCCACCGGTCAGTTCGGCAAGAACCACCTCGGTGACCGTGACGAGCATCTGCCGACCGCGCACGGCTTCGACGAGTTCTTCGGCAACCTGTACCACCTCAATGCCGAGGAGGAGCCGGAGCACCCCGACTATCCGACCGACGAGGAATTCCCGGGCTTCAGTGAGAAGTTCCGCCCGCGGGGTGTGCTCCACTCGTGGGCGAACGAGGACGGCACCCAGCGGATCGAGGACACCGGTCCGTTGACGAAGAAGCGCATGGAGACCGTCGACGAGGAGTTCCGCGATGCGGCCGCCGACTTCATCCGCGCCCAGGCCGAGGATGATACGCCCTTCTTCGTCTGGTTCAACTCGACGCACATGCACTTCCGCACCCACACCAAGGAGGAGAGCAAGGGGCGGGCCGGGCGTTGGCAGTCCAACTATCACGACACGATGCTCGACCATGATGACGTCGTGGGGAGTCTGCTCGACCTGCTCGACGAGCTCGGGCTGGCCGAGAACACGATCGTCATGTACTCCACCGACAACGGCCCGCACATGAACAGCTGGCCGGATGCGGGTATGACCCCGTTCCGCAATGAGAAGAACTCCAACTGGGAGGGCGCGTACCGCGTGCCCGCGATGGTCCGCTGGCCCGGACACATTCCCGCCGGTACGACGCTCAACGGCATCGTGAGCCACAACGACTGGTTCGTCACGCTGTTGGCCGCCGTCGGAGACACCGATATCGCCGAGCGGTTGAAGGCGGGAACAGAGCTGCACGGCACGGACTTCACGGTGCACCTGGACGGGAACAACCAACTGGACTACATAACGGGTGCCGTCGAGCACAGCCCACGTCGACACTTCTTCTACGTCTCGGACGACGGCGACCTCACGGCGCTGCGCTTCGAGAACTGGAAGCTCGTGTTCCTCGAGCAGCGTGCCGTGGGGACGCTGCAGGTGTGGCAGGAGCCCTACATCGAGCTGCGCTTCCCGAAGCTGTTCAACCTCCGCACCGATCCATACGAGCGCGCCGACATCACATCGAACACCTATTGGGATTGGGTGCTCGACCACGTCTTCCTGTTTGTCCCGGCACAGGCGTACGTCGCGCGGATGCTGCAGACGCTCGTCGAGTTCCCGGCACGGCAGGAATCGGCGTCGTTCACGATCAACCAGGTGATGGCGAAGCTGGAGTCGACGGCCGGCAACTCCTGACCGTCTTCCGCCCGCGTCCCCCCTCGATAGCATTGCCGTTTCCCCCTTTCGTACGGCAATGAGGATGGTTCCGCGTGGCGGCTCGGCAATCAGGAACCGCGGACCCATCGGGCAGCCCCGTTTCCGCCTCGCGCTACATCCTCCGCTCGAGGTTGTTGCGCGGCGTGTTCGTCAGCCTCGTCATCTCCGGAATCGGGATCTCGGTCACGATCCCGCAGATCACCCTCTTCCTCGTGGGGGAACTCCATCTCTCGACGGCGCAGGCCGGCCTCTACTTCCTGACCAACCTCACCGCTCCGATCGCCGGGTATCTCGTGGGCTCGCTGTCGGACCGCGCCGGCTCGCGACTGCTGGTCTTCCGCCTGTCCGCGCTCGCCGGATTCGTCGGCTGGGTCCTGATGGCGGTCGCGATGCAGGCATGGATGCCGTTCGCCATCAACATGCTCCTGTTGAGCACGGCGGGTGCCGGTGCGGCGCAACTGCAGGCCGCGGTGAGAGACGAACTGAATCGGAGACCGACTCCGGCGGACAACGAGGTCGTCGCGGTGATGCGGATGGCCATGGCGTTCGGGTGGATCGTCGGCCCGGTCATCGGCGCCGTGCTCGGCGCGGTCATCGGCTTGCGTCCCCTGCTGCTGGTCACAGGACTCTGCGTGCTGCTCTCGCTGGTGCCGCTGATCGGGGTGAAGACCGACTCGGCGGCCGCGCGCAGGGCGCTGTCGACGCCCATCCGCGAGCCCGGTGGCGCCGCTCCGGTCTCGGTCGCGCCGCCCGTGCCGCATCCGCGTTCGATGCTCCCGCTGCTCGTCTTCACCGCGATCTACGTGCTCATCATGTGCGGTGAGACGGTCAAGCTCGCCTACCTGCCGCTGTACATGGACGGTGAGCTCGCCGTCGATGCCGGGGTGCGCGGTGCGATCATCGGCTTCCAGCCCCTCGTCGAGCTGCTCCTGATGCCGTTCGCCGCGAGACTCGCGACTCGGTACGGGACCACACGCGTCCTCTTCGTCGGCGCCCTGATGGCGGTCGCCGCCCACATCTCCTACGCGTCCGCCGGTCTGATCGCGCCGCACATCGTCCCTCTCATCGTCGGACAGGTGCTCATGGCCGGTGTGATCGCGACGTTCGGCGTGCTGGGCATCACGGTGGCTCAGCGACTGGTTCCGGCACGTGTGGGCATGGCGACCAGCGTCTTCATGAGCTCCTATGCGATCAACGCCGCGGTCGGCGGCTTCGTGGGGAGCATCGGCTCGCTGTGGCTGGGCTTGCCGCAGCTGTTCTGGATCCCCGCAGCGATCTCCGCGATCGGGGGAGTGGCGCTGATCATCCTCAACATGCGGGTGCCGCTGGATCCGCCTGACCGCACCCGCTGAGCCGCAGTCGCGACGCTATCCGGAGTACGGGCGCACGCAGGTGTCCTGCGCCGCACTCTGCCCGTCGATGTTCCCGGGCAGGTTCTCGGGCTGCGTCTCGGTGTCCGGCGGGGTCGTCGGCTCGTCGGGATCAGCGGACGGCGGGGCGCTCGGAGCCGACAGCTCGCTGCCACGGCCGGTGTGGTCGGCGCTGATGTTCACCGTCTCGCCGGCCTTCACCCGTTCCATCAGCACAGCGGCGGCCTGCTCGTCGGGGACCACGCGGTCGCCCGCGGGAAGGTGCGGGTACGACACGAATGCGATGTTCTCGAGGGGGAGGTCGCTGAAGACCTTCGCCATCGACGCGAGCGTTCCCAGGTCGGCGAGCGGCGTGGAGAGGGTCATGTTCCGCGTCGCGGCATCGGCGATCCCGTACAGCTTCACCGGGTCCGTCAGGGTCGACTGATCGCGCAGCGTGCGCACGAGGGACGACAGGAACACCTGCTGGGTCGAGATGCGGGCGAGATCACTCCCGTCGCCGACGCCGTATCGGGAGCGCAGGAGCGCCAGGGCCTGTTCTCCGCTGAGGTCGTAGGTCCCCGCTTCGGGGATCTCCAGCCCGGAATGCCGATCATGGATCGGGCCGGCGAAGCAGATGGGCACACCGCCGACGGCGTTGGAGGCGTCGATGACCCCGGTGAAGGTGATCTCCGCGGCATAGGCGAGGTCGATCCCGGTCAGCGCCGTGACCGTGGAGGCGACGCACCCCAGTCCGCCGCGGGCGAGGGACTCGTTGAACTGCACCCGGTGACCGGCATCCCAGGTCTTCCCGGAGTCGGGGTCGGTGCATGCGGGCATGTCGACGAGCAGATCGCGCGGGAAGGAGATCACGGTGGCCGCGTCGTGCGACTCGTTCACGTGCAGCAGCAGCGTCACGTCGTTCCTGCTGCCTTCGACGTCGCCGCCCTCACCGTACTGTGCCCCCTGCCCTGCGCGACCGTCGGAACCGACGAGCAGCACGTCGAACTCGCCGTCGAAATCCGCGACGACGGGTGGCTCGTCCGTGCGTGCGGGGTGCAGGTCGACCGTGGTGACGTTCTGCGACAACCGGATCGCCGCGACCGCGACCGTTCCTCCGCCGATGACCAGGACGGCGATTGCGGTCAGGGTGAGGAAGCGCCGCAGGCGTCTCCGGCGCTGTCCGCTCGGAGACGCCTGTCTGCGCGGAGAAGGGGACGGGGGAAGACTCATGGGCACGACCTCTCGACATCGGCGAACGGCCAGTGTCGAGGAGGAATGTCACACGAGTGTCACACGCGGGGCATGGTCACACGGAACGTCGCCCCGGGAGACCGGACCAGGAGTGTGAGGTCTCCGCCGAGGAGCCGTGCGTTGTCGCGGGCGATCGCGAGACCGAGCCCCGTTCCCACCCCGTCGGGGCGCGAACGGTCGGTGGTGACGAAGCGGTCGAACACCCGCTCCGCGTCGGCCTCGGCGATGCCGGGGCCCTGGTCGCCGACGTCGATGTGCACCGCGTTCCCGTCTTCGTGCACCCGGACGGTGAGGGGTGGTCGCCCGTGCCTGGAGGCGTTCGTGAGCAGGTTCGCCACCACGGTGTGCAGCCGGGCGGGGTCGGTGTGGATGCGGAGATCGGGGGAGACCGACACCTCGACGTGATCGACCCCTGTCGCGTCGATCACGTCGTCCAGCAGATCGGGGAGAGAGACGGTCGTGCGGTGCACGCGCGCGACCCCGGCGTCGAGGCGGGAGAGTTCGAGCAGGTGCTCGATCAGCGAATGCAGGCGGCGGGTTCCGGTGCGTACGACCGCGGCGGCGACCGCCCGCTCCTCCGCCGTCGTCTGCTCGTCGTCGTCGTCGAGGAGTTCGTCGACCGCCATCATCGACGTGAGGGGCGTGCGCAGCTCATGGGCGACATCGCTGACGAGCCGTCGGGACTCCGCTTCCCGGCGCTGCAGCTGCGCGATGGTGGACCCCAACTGTTCGGAGGAGAGGCGAAGAGCGTCGGCCACCCGGTCGACGTCGTCGAACGACGGTTTCCACGCCGGTGGCCCCTCGCCGGACCCGACCGCCTGCGCGGTGTCGACCAGACGGCGGAGCGGGCGTGTCAACGCTCCGCCGAGCAGGCGTTCGAGCAGCACGACGAGCACCACCACGCCGCCGCTCAGGAGCGCCCCGGAGATGACGAGCTCCCGCACCTGCTCCCGCTGCGGCTCCATCGAGTACGCCGTGACCACGGCGAGTCGGGCGTTCGGGTCCTGGGGGAGATCGTCCCGCACCACGGAGACGAAGAAGACATCGCGTCCTTCGAGCGTGGTCATCAGCGACGTCAGGTCTCCGGAGCGACGGGTGTCGTCGATGGCGAGCGCATCCGGCACCTGGTCCGGCCGGAGCTCGCCCGCGCTCCGGCCGCTGTCGAGGTCGATGATGACCGTCTCGCCGGGAAGGATCTCGGCGTAGTACTTCCAGGTGTCCTCGGGGGACCCGGTGGAGATGGACGTGAACAGGGCGTCCGCGGTGGTCGAGAACTCGTCGAGCAGCCCCTGTTGCCGGGATTCGTAGACGATCCGTCCCGCGGTGAGCACCACGACCCCGGTGACGAGGACCGACACCGCGATCGTGCTGCCCACGAGGGCGAGCGCGATCGCCGCACGGAGGGTGGGGCGACGACGACGTGCGGTCATCGCAGCCGGTACCCGATCCCGCGCATCGTCTCCAGCTGCGGTGTCGAGACCTTCGCCGCAGTCAGCTTCGCGCGCAGCCGCTGGATCGCGGTGTCCACGACCCGCGGGGTCTCGGGCGGGGACTGCGCCCAGACCGCGTCGATCAGGTGCGAGCGACTCAGGGCATGTCCGTCGTTCAGTGCGAGCTCGTGCAGGAGCCGGAACTCGGTGGCGCTCAGCGGCAGGGCCTCGCCGTCGGCCAGCGCTTCCGCGGAATCCTCGTGCAGCACGAGGGAGCCGACCCGCAGCGGCTCGGCGGTGAGACGGGAGCTGCGGCGCAGGACCGTCCGCAGGCGCGCTTCGAGCACGGCCACGCTGACCGGCTTCGCGATGTAGTCGTCGGCTCCGGCGTCGAGGCCGACCACGACGTCCGCATCCTCATCACGCGCGGTCAACAACACGGTCGGGAAGCCCCATCGGGTGCGGATCTCGCGACACAGCGAGAACCCGTCGCCGTCCGGGAGCATGACGTCGACGATCGCGACATCCGGGACGATGAGTGCGGCGAGCCGGCGGGCCGAGGCGACATCCTCGGCTGTATCGACGGTGTGGCCCCGGCGTCGCAGGGCGGTCGTGAAACCGAGGCGGATCTCCGCATCATCGTCCACGAGCATGACCTTCATCAGGCGCCCACCTCCTCGGCCATCGCGCGCTTGCGATGATAGACGGGGGCGCCCGTGCACATGCTCCATGCCCGCGGTCGCACGCGCCGCAGGAGATCGCACGCGGCGCAGGAGGCCGTCAGGCGGACCGGCTACCCTCGTGGCATGCGCCGAATCGTGGTCCTCCCCGTCGTTCTCGCTGCCGGACTCGCCGCCGGGCTGCTCGCCGGGTGCTCGCAGGTGACGCAGATGGCCGGCGACGCCGTGGGCATCGACGTCCAGGCGACCTGCACCACGATCGACGACGCCTACGGGCAGTACCAGACGCTGCTCGATCAGGGCGAGGTATCGGCGGAGCAGGCCGATGCCGCCCGCGATGAACTCGTCGCATCGCTCGAGGGGCTCGCGTCGAACGTCGACGGACAGCTGGGCGACCTGATCCGCTCGGGCGCGACCCAGATCGGCGGCATGACCGACCTGCAGGCTCCGGAGACGGTCGAGGCCATCGAGCAGCTCAAGAACTCGGCCTCGGCGTTCTGCGGCTGATCCTCCGGCCTGTGAGACGATGCCGGAGATGAGCACTGCGGCTGATGACGAGCTTCGCGCCCTCCGGGCCCGCGCCTATGGTCCGACGGCGGACATCGAGAACGATCCGGCCGCGCTCCATCGCCTCCAGCAGCTGGAGGCGATGAGGCAGCCGAAGCCCGCTGCCGACGATGCTGTCGCGGCTGTTCCGGAGGTCGTCCGGCAGCCCGAGCCGGTTCTGTCGGTGGCGTCCGGGCGGGGAGAGGCGCGGCTCGGGAGAGGCGCTCCGGAGGCGCGTGACGATGCGCTCGACGTGTTCGACGGCGCCGCCACCAGCAACGCCACCGGCATCGGCTCCGGCGCCGAACCGCCCGAGCAGGCCGCCCCGAAGGAGGAACCGGCCGAGCGTCTGGCGGCCTGGTTCTCAGTGCGGACCACCCGGATCCTGTGGGTGGTCGCGATCGTGGCTGCAGCCGCGGTGTCGGCGGCGATCACGTTCGCGCTCGTGAAGATCTCGCCCGTGGCCACCTCGTCGGGGGCTCCGCAGATCGCCACGCTCGAATCGACGTCGACCCTGGAGATTCCGGCCGGGTGGATGGGGGCAGGACCGAGTTCGGCGGTGTTCGACTTCTACGGGCTGGCTCTCGTGGAGAGCGCAGGTGGATACTACAACGGCTCTGTCGGGTCGAACTGTCTCACGGTCTTCCGTGCGGACCAGGTGCCCGCGAAGGACGAGTTCGACGTCTCCGAGGGCTGGAGCTACGACGGACCCATGTACACGGGGTGCGCCGTGGGCACGTTCCCCGTGACCGTCGAGGTGCCGTTCGACAGCAACGCTCCCAAGGAGCTGAGTGAACGCTTCCCTTCAGGGACGGCGCTGCAGTTCGTGTACGACGGTGAGCGCGTCGGGGTCTTCCTCGACAGCGAATAGGCGACGGCCTAGGCGACGACGGCGTCCCGGTCGTCGGGTGCGCTGGCGATCGTCGCGGCCCGCTGCTGTTCGGCGTACTGGGTGCCCCACCGTGTGAGCTCGAGGAGCAGCGGGGTGGCGCTCGTGCCGAGTGCGCTCAGGCGGTACTCGACCTTCGGCGGCACCTGCCGGTACACCGTGCGGGTGATGAGCCCGTCCTCCTCCAGCTCGCGCAACTGGCGGGTGAGCACGCGCGCGGTGGGGTTCTCCAAGAGGCGCCCGAGTTCTCCGAACCGCAGCACCTCGTGCTCGCCGAGAAGCGTGAGGATGCTCGGCTTCCAGGCCCCGCCGAGGACCGCTATCGACACCTCGGCGTCGCATGACTCCGACCAGTCGCGCACGATCCGCTCGGTCTTCTCCCTCATCGCACCCTCCTCGTGCCGGTCGCCCATAGTATCCGTGGTGTCAGTACGTGACAGGAATGACCGTACTTGCAGCTTCTGTCTGTACTTTACAGACTGAACACGTGACTTCCACCCCCACCGTGACCGCTGCGCGTTCGACCCTTCGTCTCTGGTTCGCGATGGTGCCTCTGCTGCTCGGGATCCTGATCGGCGCGCTCGCCATCAGCAGCGTCTCCACGGCGCTTCCGGCCATCCGCGGCGAGCTCGCCCTCAGCGACACCGAGGGTCTCTGGCTCGCCGACGTCTACGCGCTCTCGCTCGCAGCGACGCTCATCCTCGCGGCGCGGATCGGCGACGCCTTCGGGCGGAAGCGGATCGTGCTGATCGGCCTCGCCGGATTCGCGGTGCTCAACGCGGTCGGCGGATTCGCGCAGAGCGGACTGCTGCTCATCGCGGTCCGGGCGCTCCTCGGCGTCGCCGAGGCGTTCGTCGTCGCCGGCGTGGTCGCCACGATCGGTGCGAAGTACCACGCCAGGGAACGAGTGCTGGCGTACGGGCTGTGGACGGCGACGTTCGGAGTGGGCAGTGCGCTGGGACCGGTTCTGGGTGGGCTCCTCGCGGAGGGGCCGGGATGGCGCTGGCTGCTGCTGGGGAGTGTGCCCCTGGCAGTGCTCGCCGGCGTGCTCGCCCTCTGGCTGGTGCCCGATTCCCGCAGCTCCCGGGCGCCGTCATGGGATCTTCCGAGCATCGCCACGTCGATCGTGGCTCTCGGCGCGCTCGCCTTCGCCCTGCACGAGGCGCTCGTCGCCCCCGTGCCGGCGGGGATCGCCGCAGTGGTCGCCGTCGGCAGCCTCGTGTTCTTCGTCCTTCGCCAGCGGAGGCTGTCCGAACCGCTCATCGACATGCGCCTGTTCGGGATCCCGGGATTCAGTCCCGCCATCACCCGCATCCTCGTCGCGAGCGGCGTCTCCTCGGCATCCGTGCTCCTGGTGAGCCTGCACCTGCAGGACACGAGAGGATGGAGCGCCGCCGAGGCCGGTCTCGCGATCCTCCCGCAGGCGGCAGCCATCGCGATCGGCGGAGTGATCGCCCCGATCGCGCTCCGCTGGGTGCGGGCCGAAGCGCTCACCGTCGGTGCGCTGCTGCTGCAGGCCGGCGGAATGGCGTGGCTCTTCACCGATCCCGAGGTCGTCGCCGCGCCGCTGGCTCTCGTCGGCTTCGGCTTCGGCATCGGGGCGACGCTCGCGGCCACCGCGCTCTTCGATGTCACCACCGAAGACGACGCCGGTCAGGTCGGCGCGATCCAGGAGGTCGGCTTCGCGCTGGGCGGCGGTCTCGGGATCGCGGTTCTGGGAACGATCGCCGCGGTGGTCGTCGGCGGCTTCACCACGGCGGTGCTCGTCGCCGCGATCGTCGTGGTCGCCGCTGCCGTGATGCCGCTCGTCCGTCGCCGGACCGTGGCTCCGCAGCGGTCGATCGGCTGACGGGGTCGGTCAGCGCCGGTCCTGCTCCAGAGCGGTGCGCGCCAGCTCTCGCGCCACCTGGAACGGCTCGGCGAAGGTCTCCATCCCGACCGTGACGATCGCACCTTCGTAGAGCAGCATCATGGCCTTCGACATCAGGGCGGGTTTCGAGAGGTGCGCTTCGCGGCACAGCTCGAAGAACAGCTCCAGCAGCCAGGCCTTCTGCCGCGACACCTCGGGAAAGACCGGGTGGCCGTCGTGGCCGTCGCCGATCTCCGCTCGGGCGTTGATGGCACTGCACCCTTTCGGGCTGTACTCGTCGGACCAGGTGATCGCCGCGTCGAACACGGCGAGGACCCGATCGATGCCGGGCTCGGGAGTGCGGTCGAGGTGCCGGGCGACGTGCGCGCGCCAGAGTGCGTCGCGGTGCTGGAGGTAGGAGACGACCAGGGCTTCCTTCGAGCCGAACCGATCGTAGAGCGTCTTCTTCGTGACCCCGGCTGCGTCGGCGATGGTGTCGACGCCGACCGCATGGATGCCGCGTTCATAGAAGAGTCGTGACGCCGCGTCGAGCACACGGGTGGCGCCGGGGGTGAGCGGGGCGAGTTCGGGAACCGGGACGGCCATGTCTTCACTATACCGCTCTGACTACACCGACCTGTATAGTCATCGAGATGAGTAAACAGATCGGTGTACTTCGTCTCGTGGTGACGGTGCTGGCCTCCGCGGCGTTCGTCGTGACGTGGAGCTCCGGCTTCCTCGTGCCCGCGATCGCCGTCGAGGCCGTGGCGCCCCTGACCCTGCTCGTGTGGCGGTTCGTGCCGCTCGCGGTGATCCTGGTCGTCATCGTGGTGCTCACCGGGGCCTCCGAGGGCATCACTCGCGTCGATGTCGGGCGGCAGGCGCTCATCGGCCTCTTCGCGCAGTTCGGCTACTGCGCATCGGTCTATGCGGCGATCGCGGCGGGCGTCGCGACAGGGACGACCGCGCTGATCGACGCCGTGCAGCCGCTCATCGTCGCGGTCCTGGTCGGTCCGCTGCTGGGCCTGCGCGTCCGCGGAGTGCAGTGGGCCGGACTTTTCGTCGGGGCGGCGGGTGTGCTCCTGGTCGTGCGGTCGCAGCTCGACGATTCGGAGGCGCACCCGTCCAGCTATGTGTGGCCGGCGCTGGCGATGGCCTGCCTGATCGTCGGCACGTTCCTCCAGCGCCGCTCGGCGCCGCGGACCGGCACCCTCGTCACGCTGGCCATCCACGTGACCGTGACGGCCGTGGCACTCGTGCCCATCGCCGCGGTCTTCGGAGCGCTCGCGCCCCCGGCATCCGTCTCGTTCTGGCTCGCCGCAGGATTCGCCGCCGCCTTCCCGACTCTCGCCGCCTACGGGCTGTACTGGTGGCTGCTGCGCCGGGTGGGCATCACGGCATTGAACGCGCTGCTCTTCCTGGTCGCTCCGACGACCGCAGCCGCGGGAGCACTGCTGCTCGGGGAGCCGCTCACCGTCATCACGCTCCTCGGATTCGTCCTGTGCGCCGCCGGCGTCGCGGCCGTGCTCGTGAGCGAAGCACGCGCCGGGGGAGAGGGTGAGCGCGATGTTACGATGGCGACGGCAGCTGCGAGGGAGTGACGACCCTCGGCCTTCGGGCAGGCGGCTCCCGCGCGTCCGGCGTATCGACGAGAGGCCGATGAGCGATCGGCGAAGGTGTGGTGGCACCGCGATCTAGCCCCCGCCCGCACCTCCAGGGCTTTCGCCACCTGGAGGAATCATGTCGTCATCCGACCCCGCTCGCACTCTCGCCGCCCGGCTTCCGTTCACGCCCCCTGGCGCGCGCATCACCCTCATGGGACACGTGCATCGGCGCAGGGAACTCGCCACCGTGTCGTTCCTGATCCTGCGCGACCGCACCGGACTCGCGCAGATCGTGTTCCGGCCCGAACAGCTGCCGGAGGGCGGCCTGCCGGGTGAGGAGACGGTCGTGCGCATCGAAGGCACGGCCACGGCGAACGCGCATGCCCCCGGCGGCATCGAGGTCACGGCCCCCGAGCTCACCCTGCTCTCGGAGCCCGCGCGCACCCCGGTCGTCGAGCTGTGGCGTCCCACACTCGACGCCGCGCTTCCGACCGTGCTCGACCATGCGGCGGTGACCTGGCGGCATCCTGCCCAGCGTGCCAAGTGGGAGCTGGCGGCGGCGAGCATGCGCGCATTCCGTCACACGCTCGACGCCGAGGGATTCACCGAGATCCAGACGCCCAAGCTCGTTGACTCCGTCACGGAGTCGGGGGCCAACGTGTTCCCCGTCGACTACTTCGGCACCACCGCCTACCTCGCGCAGAGTCCGCAGTTCTTCAAACAGCAGCTGGTCGGCGTCTTCGAGCGCGTCTACGAGACGGGGCCTGTGTTCCGAGCCGAGCCGCACGACACGGTGAGGCACCTCGCCGAATACGTGTCGCTCGACGCCGAGCTGGGCTTCATCCGCGACCATCGCGATGTGCTCGCGCTGCTGCATCGGGTCCTGCTCGGCATGATCGACGGCATCCGCACCGAGAGCGCGGAGGCCGTCGAGCGCCTCGGTCTCGCTCTTCCGACGATCCCCGACGAGATCCCGGTGATCCACTTCCAGGACGCGCTGCGGCGGGTCGGCGCCCCGGACGACGAGCCCGACCTGGCTCCGGCGCACGAGCGCGCTCTCGGCGAATGGGCGAAGGAGCGGTACGGCAGCGACGTGCTCGCCGTGGAGGGGTATCCGATGCGCAAGCGGCCCTTCTACACGCACCCCCAACCGGACGACCCGCGGTGGAGCAACAGCTTCGACCTGATCTTCCGTGGCCTCGAGCTCGTGACCGGCGGGCAACGCCTGCACCGTCACTCCGAGTACGTCGCGGCCATCGAGGCGCGGGGTGAATCGCCCGACGCCTACTCCGCGTACCTCTCGGCCTTCGCCCACGGGATGCCGCCGCATGGCGGTTTCGCGATCGGGCTGGAGCGCTGGGTGTCGCGGCTCATCGAGGCGTCGAACATCCGTGAGGTGACGCTCTTCCCACGCGATCTGCACCGGCTCACCCCGTGAGCGGTCGGCGTCGGCATCCGTCGTGACTCCTTACGGAGGGAGGCGTATAGACTTCCGAATACGTTCCGAATATCATGAGGATATGACCCTGATCCATGATCCTCACATCACGTCTCGTCGTTCGTCCGACCTGAGTAAGCATTCGGCAGATGTGTTCGCAGAGGCCGAAGATCACACGGTTCGGATCACGCGTCGCGACGGCGAGCCGCTCGTGCTGATGTCGCAGCGCGCGGCGGATGCTCGCGCAATGCTGCTGCAGTTCGCTGCTGATCTCATCACGGTCACCCTCGATGACGAGGGCACTCTTGCCGCGCGCATGTCTGATCGATTCCCCTGGATGCTTGCCTTGTCGGAGGCTGATCGAGCCGCGTGCGCGCAGAACCTCGTCGATGCTGCTCGGGCATCATTTGCCACGGGGCAGCCCCACCTCGCTATCGCAGAGCTCACCTCCTGGCGGGAGACGGCGACGGCTATCGCGGCAGGGCTCTCTGCTCAGCCTGTCGAATGGCTGGATGACGACGAGCTGATCGAGCGTCCCTGAACGTGGCGAAGGACGACCTGGTCCCCAGACCCATGAAGAAGACCGAGTACACCGTCCGGTTTGCTACCTCGGGAGCACGGAAAGGCTGGCGAGACCTGGTCGCGACCATCCGGAACCCGATGGCGGATGCCTGGGACTTCCTCACTCGCACTCCCGCGGAGCGCACACCGACGAACTACCCGATGAGAGGTGAGCTGCAGTTCGTCCAGCGCGGCGCGGCGCGTCACGAGCGCTGGCAGCACAAGCCGACAGCACAGGGCGATGCGCGGATCTGGTTCTACATCGACGGTGACGCTGTGTTGATCGAGCAGGTGCACACGCATCACCCGAACGCGACCAAGTAGCTCCCTTCGACGTCGACGGCGACGGCGACGGCGCGCTCGCTAGGGGCGGCGCGCTTCGATGAGGTGACGGGTCGAGTGCGCGATGAACGGACCGTCCTGCTGGATCAGGTCGTGGAGGTCGCGCAGTCGGTCGCGGCTGTTCTCCACGGTGAATCCCGGCACCCACCAGATCACCTTGCGCAGGAGATAGACAGCGGCGGCGACGTCGTGGATCTCGATGCGCAGGCGCGCGGTGCGCAGGTCCACGATCTCGAGCCCGGCAGCCTCCGCGGCGGCGACCTCATCATCCTGGTGGCGTCCGCGGCGTGCCTGAGGCTGCGGGCCCAGGAAGAACTCGATCAGCTCGAACGCGCTCGCCGGCCCCACGTGCTGCGCGAAATAGGTGCCGTCGTGCGCCAGCACCCGTGCGATCTCCGACCACCAGATCGTCGCGGGGTGTCTGCTGGTGACCAGGTCGAAGGCCTCGTCGGCGAAGGGCAGTGGAGGCTCGTCGGGGTCGGCGACGACCACCACTCCCCGAGGGTGCAGCAGCTGCGTCGCGCGACGCACGTTCGGCGGCCACGACTCGGTCGCCACGGCCGTTGGCGGGAAAGACGCCGCTTCGGCGAGCACCTCACCGCCCCCGGTCTGGATGTCGAGCGACGCCGAAGCGGTGCCGAGGCGGTCGGACAGCAAGCGGGCATAGCCCCAGGGTGGCCTCTCCTCGGTCGCTCGGCCATCCAGCCAGGCGAAGTCCCACCCGGTGACGTCAGCGGTGTCGCCGGCCTCGATCAGCGCCTCGAAGGAATCCGTCATGGGTCGATTCTCCCAGCCCGGTCTACTACGGGTGAGATGCCCCGGCCCGCCTTCCGTTCCTCGCGCTCCTGCGGTCTACTGGACGCGAATCGACCGATGGGCGGGAAGGAAGATCGACATGTATCGGAGCAACGGAAACTACGAGGCCTTCGCGCGGCCCCGCAAACCCGAAGGGGCGGACGACAAGACCGTGTGGCTGGTCGGGGGCGGCCTCGCCGCGATGGCGGCGGCGATCTTCATGATCCGCGATGGCCAGATCGCCGGCGAGCGTATCACGATCCTCGAGGAGCTGGGTCTTCCCGGTGGAGCGCTCGACGGCATCAAGTATCCGGAGAAGGGATTCGTGATCCGCGGCGGGCGCGAGCTCGAGGACCACATGGAGTGTCTGTGGGATCTGTTCCGCTCGGTGCCATCGCTCGAGATCGACGGCGCCAGCGTGCTCGACGAGTTCTACTGGCTGAACAAGGACGACCCGAACTCGTCCCTGTGCCGGGTGACGGAGAAGCAGGGGCAGGACGCCCACACCAACAAGCTGTTCACGCTCTCCGACAAGGCGCAGAAGGACATCATCGATGTGATCCTCGCCACGCGGGAGCAGATGGAGGGCAAGCGCATCGATGAGGTGTTCGGCGAGGAGTTCCTCGCGAGCAACTTCTGGCTCTATTGGCGCACGATGTTCGCCTTCGAGGAGTGGCACTCCGCCCTGGAGATGAAGCTGTACCTCCACCGTTTCATGCACCACATCGGCGGTCTCCCCGACTTGTCGGCGCTCAAGTTCACGAAGTACAACCAGTACGAATCGCTCGTGCTGCCGATGCGGAAGTACCTCGACGACCACGGGGTGCGGTTCCGCTTCCATCACACCGTCACCGACGTGCACTTCGACCTCACGAACGGGCGCAAGCAGGCGACGCGCATCGACTGGATCGTGGATGGCGAGCCCGGTGGCGTGGACCTCGGACCGGACGATCTGTGCCTCATGACGATCGGGTCGCTGACGGAGAACTCCGACAACGGCGATCAGAACACGGCGCCCCGGCTCCTCGACGGTCCCGCCCCCGCGTGGGACTTCTGGAAGAAGGTCGCAGCGAAGTCGCCCGACTTCGGGCGCCCCGAGGTGTTCTGCAACGACATCGACAAGACGAAGTGGGAGTCGGCGACGGTCACCACGATCGACGAGCGCATCCCCGCGTACATCGAGAAGATCGCGCAGCGCGACCCCTTCTCGGGGAAGGTCGTCACCGGTGGCATCGTCACGGCGAAGGACTCGTCGTGGCTGATGAGCTGGACCGTGAACCGGCAACCGCATTTCAAGTCGCAGAAGCCCAACGAGATCGTGGTGTGGGTGTACGGGCTGTTCGTCGAGACGCCGGGCGACTTCATCAAGAAGCCGATGCAGGACTGCACGGGCGAGGAGATCGCGCAGGAGTGGCTGTATCACCTCGGCGTTCCCGTCGCGGACATTCCCGAGCTCGCCGCATCCGCCGCGAAGACGGTGCCGGTGATGATGCCGTACGTCACGTCGTTCTTCCTGCCGCGCAAGGCCGGCGACCGCCCGCAGGTGGTGCCGGACGGCAGCGTGAACTTCGCCTTCCTCGGTCAGTTCGCCGAGACCACCCGCGACACCATCTTCACGACCGAGTATTCGGTGCGCACCGCGATGGAGGCGACCTATCAGCTGCTCGACATCGAGCGCGGCGTGCCGGAGGTGTTCAACTCCACCTACGACATCCGCTACCTGCTGAAGGCGACCGCGCGGTTGCGCGACGGCGAGGCCGTGCACATCCCCGGGCCGAACTTCGTGAAGGGCAAGCTTCTCGACAAGCTCGACAACACCCAGATGGGCGAGCTCCTCACCGACTTCGGTCTGATCCCGGCGCACGGAAGCACGACCAGGCGCGAGCGAGCGGACGACGCCATCGAGTGACCGGCTGCGGGGGAGTGGGACGCGACCTCACTTCCCCGCCGCGGAGTATCTTCTGCACGACGCAGTTTCGGGTGAGGGCGGGGCACACGGCCGAAACGGTCGGCTACGCGCACAATGGGGGGACGATGACGACCGCCTTCTCTCGTTCCGTGTCCGTGGTCATACCGGTGCGGAACGATGCCCGCCTGCTGGAGGTGTGTCTGCGGGCGCTCGAGCATCAGACCCGGATCGCCGATGAGATCGTCATCGTCGACAACGGCAGCAGCGACGACACGGTCGCCGTCGCCGAGGGGTTCGGGGCACGGGTCGTCACCGAGCCGGTCCCGGGCATCCCGCGCGCATCGGCGGCCGGTTACGACGCAGCGACGAGCGACATCATCGCCCGGCTCGACGCCGATTCCCGCCCGGGGCCGGATTGGGTGGAGCGGATCGAGCGCACCTTCCGCGACCGCCCCGACGTCGACTTCGTCACCGGCGAACCGCGCTTCTACGGTTCGACGCCTCTGGTGCATTGGATGGGGACGCATCTGTACATCGGCGGCATGTACGCCTCGATGGCTCCGGTCCTCGGGCACGCACCCCTCTATGGATCGAACATGGCGATGCGTGCCTCCGTCTGGCGGGTGCTGAGCGGAGAGGTGCATCGGGAGGCGACGAACATCCACGACGACTTCGACCTGTCGTTCCATGTGCGTCCGGAGATGACGGTGCTGCGCGATCGGGGCCTCGTGGTCGAGGTGTCGGCGCGACCGTTCCAGGACTGGGCGTCTCTGCGACGGCGGTTGAGCTACGTGCTGCCCACGGTGCGGTTGCATCTGTCGCCGGAGCCTCTGCATCAGCGGCGCCGGGCTCGGCGCGAGGCCGATAGGTCCGCAGCCGGTCGGTGACGCCGGAAGCGGGTCAGTCGCGAGCCCGCGCGTAGAGATCGAGCAGGTCGGCGGTCAGCTGGTGCGGTGTGGTCTCGCTCGGGCTGTGTCCCGTCGGGTACGCCCGGAACTCCGCGCCGATCTCGCGTGCATACCGTTCGTGGGCGGCGAGCGGCCACAGGTCGTGCGATCCCGCGACGACGAGCTTGGGCATCGGCAATCCCCGCACGCGGCTGCGCAGATCGGGAGCGGCCATCATCAGGCCGACGATCTCATCGACGCTGCGTCTGCTCGTGAGCGCGAACCGCGAGCGGACGAACTCGAGCCGCCGTGGGGGCACCCGGTTCTTGTTCGTCACGATCCCCCAGATCATGAGGCCGGCGCCGCGACGAGGACTCGCGATCGGGGCGAGGGGTCCCAGCCACTTCATGCTCGCGAACACGTTGCCGGAACCGGGAGGAGTGGTCAGGAGCGTGAGGGAGAGCACGAGGTCGGGGCGACGGACGGCGACCAGCTGTGCGACGGTGCCGGCGAACGAGTACCCGAGCAGATGCGCCGGCGCGCCCGCGTCGAGGAATGCGACCAGGTCGGCGATGAACAGCTCGTACGTGTAGGCGGAGTCCGTGCCGGCCGCGTGCGACTCGTACTGCCCGGCGAGGTCGAACGACTGCACGAAGTACCCCGCCTCGGCCAGCAGCGGCAGCATCAGGGCGAAGTCCTCCTTGGAGCCGGTGGCCCCTGGCACCAGGACCACGCGCGGACGCTCGGGTGCGCCCAGCGAGATCACGGACAACTCGCCGCTGGGGGCACGGAACCACGATCTCGTCGATCCGGCGGGAGGCACGGTCCAGTCGACGTCCCCGATGGCCGCGTCGAGAGAGGCCGGGGCGCCGGGCGCCCGTCCGCTCCTGGAATCAGTCGACACGCTGACACGGTACCCCTCGGTTCCGCCGAGCAGAAGCGCGACGCGAGCACATACGCCTTTAGTTGCGCTTTAGCAACTAAAGGCGTATGGTTGACCTCGATCAACTTTCTACGCAGGAGCGTTACCCCGTGACACACACCCCATCCGCACCCCCCGAGACGACCCGGTCGGCTCGCGAGGTCTTCACCGCGATCTCCGGACTCGTCGTCGGCATGTTCGTCGCCGTGCTCTCGGGCACCGTGGTGTCGACCTCGATGCCGGTCATCATCGCCGACCTCGGCGGCACGCAGTCCCAGTACACCTGGGTCATCACCGCGAGCCTTCTGGCCACCGCCGTCTCGACCCCGATCTGGGGCAAGCTCGCCGACCTCGTCGACCGCAAGGTGCTCGTCCAGATCTCCCTCATCCTCTTCACGGTCGGCACCGTGATCGCCGGCTTCTCGACCGACACGAACATGCTCATCGCGGTCCGCGTCATCCAGGGCATCGGCGTCGGCGGCCTGATGTCGCTCGTCATGATCGCCGTGGCCCTCATCATCTCCCCGCGTGAGCGCGGCAAGTACATGGGCGTCGTCGGCGGCATCATGGCCCTCGGCACCATCGGCGGCCCGCTGCTCGGCGGACTCCTCACCGACGTGTGGGGCTGGCGCTCCAACTTCTTCGTCGGCGTGCCGTTCGCGATCCTCGCCCTGGTGCTCCTGCAGTTCACCCTGCACCTGCCGAAGCCCCAGCGCGACACCAAGGTCTCGATCGACTACTTCGGCATCGTGCTCCTCGCGGTCGGCGTCTCGACCCTCCTGATCTGGGTCTCGATGGGCGGCAACCAGTTCGACTGGGACTCCTCGACGAGCATCATGCTGATCGTCACCGCCGCGGTCGCGATCGCCGCGTTCATCACGGTCGAGTTCTTCGTCAAGGAACCGATCGTCCCGATGTCGCTGTTCCGCAACCGCACCTTCACCCTGTCGGTCATCGCCTCGATCGCGATCGGCGTCTCGATGTTCGCGACGTCGGTGTTCCTCGCGCAGTACTTCCAGCTCGCCCGTGGCGCCACGCCCACCGAGTCCGGCCTCATGACCATCCCGATGATCATCGGCCAGATGGGGGCGTCGATCATCATCGGCCAGCTCGTGAGCCGCTTCGGCAAGTGGAAGGGCTGGATGCTGACCGGGTCGGTCCTCGCGACCGCCGGCGTCAGCCTGATGGCCACGCTCCGCTACGACACCCCGTTCCCGCTCGTCGCCGTCTACATGTTCGTGCTCGGCGCCGGCCTCGGCATGGTCATGCAGAACCTCACGCTGATCGTGCAGAACGACACTGCTCCGCAGCAGCTGGGCGCCGCCTCGTCGAACGTGAACTTCTTCCGCACGATCGCCGGCACCATCGGCGTCACCGTGATGGGTTCGCTGCTGTCCACCAGCGTCGCGAACTACATCACCGATGCGCTCGACGGCTTCGTCCCGTCGACACCCGCCGAGATCGACGCGCTCAAGCACCTCGCCTCGGGTGACGTCCCCAAGGTCGGTCAGCTGCCCGACACGATCCGCACGATCGTCGAAGGAGCATACGGTCACGGCATCGCCGATTCCTTCATCATCGCGATCCCGCTCGCGGTGATCGCGATCATCGCGATCGCGTTCATCAAGAACAAGCCGCTGTCGACCAAGAACGCCGCCGAGCAGATGCTCGAGCAGGCTGAGGAATCGGTGATCGAGGTCTCCGAGGCGGAGGTCGGAGCCTCGCTCTCCACCGGAACCATCCGGATCGAGGGTGCCGGCAGCGCCCCCGCGACCGGTGCGGTCCGCGTTCTCGAGCGCGACGATCGTGCCCGTGATGACGTTGCCCGCGAAGACCGGGACGGGGAGCGCTGAGGTCATGGCCTCGGCAGCGGTCGCGGCGTCGGATGTCGACAGTGCGCTCGGTGACCTCCAGGCGCATCTGAACCTCATCTTCGCGAGGACCCGGTCGCTGTGGAAGGAATCCGCAGCCCGGGTCCACCCGGAGCTGCAGGTGGCCGGCTACAAACTGCTGACCTTCATCGACAGGGCGGGAACGGCCAACGCGCACGAGATCGCCGAGCGGTTCGAGATGGACAAGTCGGTCATCAGTCGTCAGGTGCGGATGCTGGAAGAGCTCGGTCTCCTCGAGTCCCGCCCCGACGAGCGCGACGGTCGGCTGCGGGTGCTGAGCGTGACCGCCACGGCCTGTGATGCGCTCGCCGCGGTCCGCCGCGACTACGGCACCCGTCTCCAGGCCGTGATCGATGAGCTGACTCCCGAAGAGATCCGGGCGGCGTCCAAGGCCTTCCGGCTGCTGGCCGAGGTCTGACCCGAAGCCCCGCCGTCACGATCGACGGCGGGGCTTCGCCGTACACTGGCGAGCATGAGCGCCTCCTCCGACGCCCCTGCCGATGATGCCGCCGATGATGCCGCGGGGGCCCCTGGCGAGACCCGTGCATCCGCTGCCGCGACCGACCTGCTGGGCGACGCCGACCTCGACCAGGCCGTCACCAGGGTCGAGCAGGAACTGGGTCGACTCTTCGCGCGGATCCGCATCGGCTGGCGTGAGGCCGCAGCGACCGTGCATCCCGATCTGCAGCCCCTCGGCTATCAGGTGCTGACCTCCATCGCGACGGGAAAGGCGACCTCGGCCGGAGCGATCATCGAACGGCTGCAGACCGACAAGTCGGCGGTGAGCCGCCAGGTGCGACAGCTCGAACAGCTCGGACTCGTGGAGAGTGTGCCGGACCCGGAAGACCGCAGGGCCCGTGTGCTCGTGGCGACCGACCTGGCGCAGGAGCGGGTGGCGCTCGCCCGTTCGCGCTATGAGGGGCGCATCGGCGAGCGGCTGCGCAACTGGACCGCGGCCGATCTCGACCACTTCGCCGATCTGCTCGCCGGCCTCGGCGGCTGAGGGAGACGACCGACCTCGTCCGGCGGAGCGAAACGCCGACCGGGAATATGCTGATCCCCTCGCGCCTTACCTCCCACTGTGAATCTCTACGAGCCCGCCGTCTTCGGCGCCCTGCAGCTGTCCAACCGCGTCGTCATGGCGCCGCTCACCCGCACCCGTGCGGATGACGACGGTGTCCCGACCGCGACGATGGAGGAGTACTACCGGCAGCGTGCGGGGCAGGGGCTCATCATCTCCGAGGGCACATGGCCGGTCGCCGAAGGCAAGTCGTACCCCGGGCAGCCGGGCATCGTGACGCCCGGGCAGATCGAGGGGTGGAAGCCGATCACCGCAGCCGTCCATGACGCGGGGGGAACGATCGTCATGCAGCTCATGCACGGCGGCCGTGTGGGGCACCCCGCCATCTCAGGCGAGGTGCGGGTCGTCGGTCCGAGTGCGCTCGCCGCACCCGGACAGACGCGCACGCCCGAGGGCAAGGCCGATCTGCCGGTGGCTCATGCGCTCACCCTCGACGAGATCCCCGAGGTCGTCGAGCAGTTCGCGCAGGCCGCCCGCAACGCGATCGCCGCCGGCTTCGACGGCGTCGAGGTGCACGGCGCGAACGGGTATCTCGTGCACGAGTTCCTCTCGCCGGTGTCGAACATCCGCGAGGACTCGTACGGCGGATCGCCCGAGAACCGCGCGCGCTTCGCGATCGAGGTCACCGCGGCCGTCGCCGCCGCGGTCGGAGCCGACCGCACCGGCATCCGCCTGTCGCCGCAGCACAACATCCAGGGTGTGCTGGAGGAGGACGATGCGGATGTCCGCGCGACGTACACGGCCCTCGCCGAGGGTCTCGCGCCGCTCGGCCTCGCGTTCATCGACGTGCTCAACGCCGACCCCGCCGGAGAGCTCGTGCAGCACATCCGTCGCACGGCGGGTGCGCCCCTGATCGTCAACACCGGCTTCGCGGCGGAGACGACCAAGGATGAGGCCGAGTCGCTCGTCGCCGACGGGCGGGCGGACGCCGTCGCCGCCGGCCGTCCCGTGATCGCGAATCCCGACCTGGTCGAGCGCTGGATCCAGGGAGCCGAGCTCAACGACCCGCGTCCCGAACTGTTCTACGGCCGGACCGCCGAGGGATACAGCGACTACCCGTCGCTGGAGTCGGTGCGCGCCGGGGTCTGAGGCGGCGTCGACAAGCGCGTGACGGCGAGGTCGACGAGGGCGAGAGCGTCCCGCGGGATCACCGCGGTGCACACGACGTGCTCGTCGACCCGGAAGCCGATGCTGTAGACGAACGGGTCGGTGTCGACGCACAGCGCGGGACGCTCCTCGCCGTCGACCTCGACCGAGGCGTCCGATGCCGAGGCGGCGGGGGTCTTCCCGGTCCCGTCGGCGTCGGCACGGGGGTCGGTCGAGAGGCCGAGCTCGCCGCGGAAGCGGTTGCGCAGGATGTGCTCGGTGTGCGCGGCGAGCTGCTCGGCGAGAGAGGCCCCCTCCCGGCCGGGCGATGCATGCCAGGTCGTTCGCACCGCCTCCCACAGCATCGGGTACCGGAAGGCCTGCACCTGCGCGATCAGCCAGGCCGGACGACCCCAGGGCGGCTCTTCCGTGAGGGAGCGCCGTGTGGGTTCGTCCAGCTCGATCTCGTTGCGGGGATCGGCATGGTCGTCGGGGTGCCGCCACAGCGTGTAGCTGAACGATGCCGAAACCTCGTCGCGGCCCGCTGCGCCGGAGATCTCCATGAAGCCGGCCACGGGGAGTCGCGTGAGAGCGCGCTGCGGCTTCAGCTCGAATACCGGGAAGGGGAGGCTCTGCAATCGGGCATCGGACTCGATGCTCGGGTCGGGGGCATCGGTCGGGACCACTCCGCTGTACTCCATCGGTCCAGTGTGGCGCGATCGCTCCCGGATCACAGCACGATGTCGCCCGCGGTGTCGAGCGTCCGCCATCCGGACTCCCGCGCTCCCTGTCGCGGGAGCGTGTCCGCCTCGACCAGTGCTCCGAGGTCGATGCCGGTGAGTGCGACGATGTCGGCGATCGGCACCTGGAACGTACGGAAGGCGCCGAGCGGGGGGACGGCGAGCGTCTCATCCCGCATGTCGACGAGGTCGGACTGATCGAGCACGAAGCCCGCGGCGGCGAGGCCATCCGGTCCCTGCCACGCGGCGACCTTCCAGAAGCGGAGGGGCACGCGGATGCCTCGGTAGGGAGGATCGCTCTCGGCCAGTACCGGGGCGGTGAACACCGACAGGCGCTGATCGGTGCTCTCGGCATAAGCGAGCACGTGGTCTTCGAGGCCGAGCCACAGCTCCTTCGACTGGTTGAATCCCGCAGCCTGCGGCGCAGCGTTGGGATAGAAGAAGGTCGCCTCGCTGGCGGCGCGCGCGGTCTGCGTCGGTCCCCATCCCGGGTCTCGTCGCCGCACGAGGTGCCCGCGGTCGAGGTCGTTCCGCGTGTACACCTCGGGTCCCGTCTGCTCGTCGGCCGGGAGGCGGTCGTCGAGTCGCCAGTCGCCGGTGCGCGGCAGGTCCTGCAGCGTGGCGCCGTCGATGTTCACCGCCGTGACCGCCGCGAGACGCCGCTCGGGGTCGAGCAGCACCGTGAATCGCGGATACGGGAGCGAACGCATCTCGCGTTCGGGACAGGGGAGGGGGAGCCGGTTCCCGAGGAAGTCCGATTCGTAGCCGTCGGTCATGCACCCATCGTGCCCGGTGCCTCCGACGTGCGCACCCCGAAGCCGAAGCAGACCCTGCAGATCTTTTGACATAGGTCAAAAGATCGCCTACGGTCGAACCATGGCCCAGGCACCCGATCGCGAAGACCTCGAAGATGGCATCGTCGGGTCGACCGCGGCGGAGATCTCCGAGAGCGTGCGCGACCTCGTCGAGCGGGGTGCATACGCTCCGGGAGACCAGCTGCCGTCGGTCAGATCCCTCGCCGCTCGCCTCGGCGTGAACAGGAACACGGTGCTGGCGGCCTATCGTTCGCTGGTCACCGCGCGCATCGCCGCCACGGGTGGCCGCACCGGAACCACGGTGCTCGGGCCGGCGCAGAACCCCGACGAGGGATTCACCCCCGGCTCGGTGCTGCGTGATCTCGGCAGCGGCAATCCCGATCCCGCCCACCTTCCCGACCTCGCAGCCGCCTTCGCCGCTGTCACGCCCGGCCACGTGCTCTACGGCGAGTCCGTCATCGACGCCGACCTCGCCGAATGGGCGACCGAGTGGATCGCGGCCGACCATCCGCGTCCGTTCCGCCTGTCGATCACCGCCGGGGCGGTCGATGCCGTCGAGCGCCTCTTGGCCCAGACCCTGGTGCAGGGCGACCGCGTCGGGCTCGAAGACCCGTGCTTCCTCTCCAGCATCCACACCGCGCGTCTCGCCGGATACGTGCCGGTCGCCATCCCCGTCGATCGCGAAGGGATGACCGTCGCCGGCCTGCGTGCGGCCCTCGAGAGCGGCGCGCGCGCGATCGTCTGCACGCCGCGTGCCCACAACCCGACCGGTGTCGGCACCAGTCCTGCACGCGCACGAGAGCTCCGCGAGGTCCTCGCCGATCATCCGCACGTGCTCGTCATCGAAGACGACCATTTCTCGATGCTCGCACCCACGCCCTACGAGAGCATCATCGCCCCCACGCAGCAGCGGTGGGCGCTGGTCCGCTCGGTGTCGAAGTTCCTCGGGCCCGACATGCGCCTCGCGGTGACGGCATCCGATCGGGTGACCGCTCAGCGTCTGGCGCTGCGCCTGAGCCCCGGAACCATGTGGGTGAGCCATGTGATGCAGCGGCTCGCCGCCACGATGCTGCGCGATGACGAGACCCGGGAGCTCATCATCGAGGCGGGCGCGCACTATGCGGGGCGCAACCGCCTCTTCGTGTCGATGCTCGCCGAACAGGGGATGCATGCGCAGGCGGACAGCGGGCTCAACGTGTGGGTCGACGTCCGCGACGATGCGACGGAGATCAGCCGTCGCCTCGCTTCGCGCGGGTGGCTCGTGCGCCCCGGCTCCGAGTTCGCGCTCGATCCCGGCAGCTCGCAGGGCTCCACCCAGCTTCGCCTGACCGTGCACACGCTCGACGACGCGGAGATGCAGCGCCTCGTCGACGACCTCGTCGGGGTCGTCGGGGGCTCGAGCGCGGCGGGGGCGGAGGCGTGACCCCGTCCCGGCCGGAGAGGGCCGATCATCGGATCGGACGCTCCTCGCGGTTGGAAGGCGTCCTGTACGACCTGCGCGGACCGGTTGCCGAGCGCGCGGCCGAATTGGAGAAGCGCGGAGAGTCCATCCTCCGTCTCAACATCGGCAACCCCGCCCCGTTCGGCTTCGACGCCCCGCCGGCCATCGTCGAGGCTCTCCGCTCGGCGTTGCCTCAGGCGCACGGCTACTCCGAGTCGGCCGGTCTTCCCGAGACCCGCGAAGCGATCGGAGCGCATTACGCGCTGCGCCCCGGATTTCCCGCACTGGGGATCGACGACATCACCGTGGGGAACGGCGTCTCGGAGCTCGTGGGGCTGACGCTGCAGGCGCTGCTCGAGCCGGGCGACGAAGTGCTCATCCCGAGCCCCGACTACCCCTTGTGGACGGCGTCGACCGTGCTGGCCGGAGGGCGAGCGGTGCACTATCCGTGCCTCGAGGCCGAAGGATGGACGCCCGACCTCGCCGCGATGGAGGCGTCGATCGGCCCGCGAACCGCGGCCATCGTGGTGATCAACCCGAACAATCCGACCGGTGCGGTCTACACGCGTACGGTCCTCGAGCGGATCGCCGAGCTCGCGCGGCGCCACGGCCTCCTGCTGCTCTCGGACGAGATCTACGACCGGGTCGTCTTTCCGGGATACGCGCATGTGTCCATGGCGCAGGTCGCCCCCGACGTTCCGTGCGTCACGTTCGCCGGGCTGTCCAAGACCCACCGTGTCGCGGGCTACCGTGCGGCATGGATGACGACGACGGGGTTCCACCGCGACGATCCCTTCCTCTCCGGGGTGCGTCTGCTCGCCTCGATGCGCATGTGCGCGTCGGTGCCGGCGCAGCACGCGATCACCGCGGCCCTGACCCACGACGACTCGCTCGACGCTCTGGTGGCGCCCGGCGGCCGGCTGACGCGGCAACGGGATGCGGCCCTCGAAGCGCTCGAGGCGATTCCCGGGGTCGATACGCAGCCGGCGGGTGGCGGGCTCTACCTCTTCCCGCGACTGGATCCCGAGGTGCACGGCATCGAAGACGACGAGCAGCTGGTGCTCGACTTCCTCGACGCCGAGCGGATCCTCCTCGTACACGGCAGGGCCTTCAACCTGCAGACGCCCGACCACCTCCGGATCGCTTTCCTTCCGGAGGCCGAAGTGCTCACCGACGCGCTCCGTCGGCTCGGAACGTTCCTGAACGGGTACTCGCCGCCGGGACGCTGAGCACATCCGACCCGGTGGAGTGACCGAGTGGCCAGGTCGCGGTCCGCAAGACCGTGCACGCAGGTTCGATTCCTGCCTCCACCTCAACCGGGCTCATGCGAGCCGCCGCCGACGAAGGGCTTCCACGATGGACAGCGCATTCATTCCCGCCGCCAAGCCGATCATCGGCGATGACGAGGTCGCCGCCGTCGAACGCGTGCTCCGCAGCGGCATGCTCGCCCAGGGGGCGGAAGTCGCAGCCTTCGAAGCCGAGTTCTCCGCGCAGTTCCTCGACGGACGGACGGCGGTCGCCGTCAACTCCGGCACGAGCGGTCAGCTGCTCGGGCTCATCGCCGCAGGCGTGGGTCCGGGGGATGAGGTGATCGTCCCCTCCTTCACCTTCGCGGCCGTCGCCAACTCCGTCGTCCTCGCCGGGGCGACTCCGGTCTTCGCCGACATCGAGCCGGCGCACTTCACCCTCGACCCCGAACGGGTGCGGGCGGCGATCACCCCGAGGACGAAGGGGATCATGCCCGTGCACCTGTACGGGCACCCCTTCCTCGTCGATGGCATCGAAGCGCTGGCGGGAGAGCTCGGACTCGCCATCTACGAGGATGCCGCGCAGGCGCACGGAGCCGCCTGGCGCGGACGTCCGGCGGGAACCATCGGTGCGTTCGGGATGTTCAGCCTGTACCCCACCAAGAACATGACCGCCATCGAGGGCGGCATCGTCTCGTGTGCCCGGGACGATCTCGCCAGGACCGTCCGCCTGCTGCGCAATCAGGGGATGGAGACGCAGTACGCGAACGAGATCGTCGGGTACAACAACCGCATGAGCGAGGTACATGCGGCAGTGGGGCGTGTGCAGTTGCGCAAGGTGGGAGAGTGGACGCGGCAGCGACAGCGGAACGCCGCCCTGCTGGATGCCGAGCTCGCCGGCCTCCCCGGTCTCACCGTGCCTCCGGTCGCTCCCGAAGCCGAGCACGTCTACCACCAGTACACCGTCCGCATCGCCGACGGCGAGCGGGATCGTGTGCGTGATGCCCTGCGGGACGAGCATGGGGTCGGCGCAGGCGTCTACTACCCGATCCCGAACCATCGGCTGCCGTCCCTGCAGAGGTTCGCCCCGGAAGCGGAGTTGCCGGAGACCGAGCGGGCGGCGCAGGAAGTGCTCTCCATCCCGGTTCATCCCTCACTCTCGTCCGCCGATCTCGAACGGGTGATCGATGGGCTCCGAGCGGTGCTCGCGGCCGGTCGCTGATCGGTTCCGTCACGCGGACCTGTCACGGTCGATCATCACGCGGCGAGCGTCAGCCACGCTCGAGGCGAGTGCCCGATGCGCTGAGCGAACACCCGCGAGAACGCCGATGAGCTGGCGTAGCCCAGTTCCGCCGCCACGGTGCTCACGGGCACGCCCGCGCGCAGTTGCTCCTGGGCGATCGTGAGCCGCCACTCCGTGAGATAGTCGCCGGGGGAGCGCCCGAGCACCTCTTTGAAGCGGGCGGCGAATGCGCTTCGCGACATCGTGGCGGTGCGGGCGAGGGCCTCCAGGCTCCAGGACTCTCCTGGGGCCTCGTGCATCGCGACCAGTGCGGGGGCGAGTCGCTCGTCGGCGAGGCCGGGTATCAAGCCTGGCGGGAGGTCGAGTCGTTCGGCGTGATCGAGCATCCACCGCAACAACTGGATGAGCACGACCTCGAACATGCGATCCGCCACCAGGGGGCGACCGCACCGCACGTTGTCGACCTCGGAGAACATCAGGTCGAGTGCGGGGCTGAGCGTCTCGACCTCGTCGAGCGGCAGGACGATCGACGACGGCAGAGTGCGCACCAGCGGGTGCGTGGCGCCGCCGTCGAAGTCGAGCGTCGCGCAGGCGAAGTCGGATTCATCGGTCGGTGCGTTGAGGAAGGAGTGGTCGATAGGGCGGGGGAAGAACAGCAGGCTCGGTCGGGTGATGACCTCGCGCTCTGAACTGCCGTCCGCACGGCGGTGCGTCACCTCCATCTCGCCGCGGCGCAGGACGTGCAGGAAGCCGTGGCCGCCGCTCGCCGGAAAGACCGTCGTTCCGCAGAGGGGGCCGTTGTGGAACAGTCGGGTCCGCACGCGGAAGCGTTCAAGCAGGGGAGAGAGACGGTCGACGGCGGGCATACCTTCAGTATCGTGGACGATATGTCATGAAAGCAAGACTCTTTGGTGCGTATCGTCCGATATGTTTCGAAAGACTGAAGTGAGCCCGGATCCGGGCCCATCCCGTCATCGAAGGAGCATCCCGTGCCCAACGTCCCTCTCATCGACCGCGACAACGCCACCGGAAACGTCAAGGAGCAGCTCGACCAGATCGCCGGCGCCTTCGGAGCCGTGCCGGCCATGTTCCGCGCCGTCGCCAATTCTCCTGCTGCTCTCACGAGCATGTGGAGCGCATTCGGTGCTTTCGGCGGAGGATCCCTCGGCGCGGCGCTCGGCGAGCAGATCGCCGTCGCCGTCGCCGACCGAAACTCGTGCCAGTACTGCCTCGCAGCGCACACCGCCCTCGGCAAGAAGGCCGGTCTCAGCCGCGAGACGCTCACCGCCGCGCAGAGCGGTGAGTCCGACGACCCGCGCACGGCGGCACTGCTCGCCTTCGCGCTGAAGCTCGTCGAGGAACGCGGCCAGGTGTCCTCGGCGGACGTCGACGCCGTGCGCGCGCAGGGCTGGACCGACGAGCAGATCGTCGAGACGATCGCACAGGTCGCGCTGAATCTGTTCACGAACTACGTGAACATCGCTCTGGATGTCCCGATCGACTTCCCGAGCGTGGCGCTGCGTCGCGCGAGCTGAACGCCGCCACGCAGAAGGGGCCGGGTCCGTGTGGACCCGGCCCCTTCTGCGTGCACGGTCGGCTTCTGTGTGTGCTGCGCGCCTCGTAGGCGGCGGCGTCAGGCGGGGGAAGTCGGCTTCTCGACCGCATCCAACCAGGCGGCGATGGTGGAACGAGCCGCCTTTTCGAGCTTCGGTCCGTAGGCTCTGGCATCCTCGCGGATGATGCGCGGATCGATGCCGTTGTGGTGCAGCTCGTGCGCGTGGCCGATCAGCCAGCGTCCGATCGTGCGGTGGTCGGCCTCGAGGTGGAACTGCAGGGCGAGCACGGCGTCAGTGCTGAAAGCCTGGTTCGGGAACTCGGGCGTAGAGGCGAGATGGCGGGCGTTCGGGGGAATCGTGAAGGCGTCGCCGTGCCAGTGCAGCACCGGCATGCCGTCGAGCGGGCGCAACGGCGAATCGAGGCCCTCCGTGGTGAGGTCGAGCGGTGCATAGCCGATCTCGACCGCACCGGTCGGGCGCACCTCGGCACCCAGCGCCTCGGCGATCAGCTGCGCGCCGAGACAGATCCCCAGCAGAGGCCGCCCGGAGCGGAGCCGATGGGAGACGGCCTCCTTCGACGCATGCAGCATCGGATAGCCGTCGGCGTCGTGCACGCCGATCGGACCCCCCAAGACGACCAGGAGATCGGCGTCATCCACCCGCTCGATGTCGATGGCCTCGATCCCGAGGTCGACGTACTGCACGCGATACCCGCGTTCGCGCAGGAGCGGTTCGATGTTTCCCAGGTCTTCGAAGTGCACGTGCCGGAAGGCGAGCGCGGTGCGCTCCCACGGGGTGGCGTTCGTCATGCGGGCAGCCTTTCTGCGACGTATTCGGCGAGCTCGGTGAGACGGTGCGAGTACCCCCACTCGTCGTCGTACCAGGCGGAGATCTTCACCTGCGACCCGATCACCCGGATCAGCCCGGCATCGAGGATCGACGAATGCGGATCGATGACGGTGTCGGCGATGGCGATCTCGTCGTCGGCGCAGCGCAGGATGCCCTTCAGCGGGCCGTCGGCGGCGGTCTCATAAGCGGCTCTGACCTCGTCGACCGTGACCGGACGGGAAGCGGTGACCGTGAGATGCGTGATGGAACCGCTGATCGCCGGGACGCGCAGGGCGAAGCCGTCGAGACGGCCCTCGAGTTCGGGGATCACGCGTCCGATGGCCAGCGCCGCCCCGGTGTCGCCGGCGGAGATCTTCGTGCCCTTCCCTCCGGCGGATCGTGGATCGGAGTGCGGGATGTCCTGCAGGAGAAGGTCTGTCGAGTCGGCGTGGATCGTCGTCATGAGGCCGGCGTCGATGCCGAAAGCCTCATGGAAGACCTTCGCCACGGGGGCGAGGCAGTTCGTCGTGCAGGAGGCGCTGGAGATGACGTGGTGCCGGGTCGGGTCGTAGGTGTGCTCGTTGACCCCACGCATGAACGTGCCGTCGTCGCCCGCGGTGGGAACGGTCATGATCACCTTCCTGGCCCCTGCGGTCAGATGCTTCCTCGCGTCGTCGGACCGGGTCTCGGCCCCCGTGGACTCGATCACGATGTCGATCCCGAGTGCCGCCCACGGAAGCCGCAGCGGATCGCGTTCCGTGAACATGCGGATCGCGTGGCCGTTGAGGAAGAGGTGCTTGTCGTCGAACCGCACGCCGCGGGTCGACGGACCGCTGTGACCGTCTCGCTGCAGCAGCTCGGCGAGAGCACGGGGCCCGCGCGGATCGTTCACCGCGACGAGCTCGAGCTCCGAGCGGCGGGCGAGCAGCAGGCGGAGCTGGTTGCGGCCGATCCGGCCGAGCCCGTTGACGGCGATCCTCGTTGGCATGGTGGTCCCCTCCGTGGCGCGGTCCCCCCGTGCCGATGATAGTTTTGGCCTATGCCAAAATTATCACATGTGCGAAGCGGAGATTCCTGGGAGTTCGAACGCGCCGGCGTGCTGTTCGACTGCGATGGCGTCCTGGTGGACTCGGTCGCGTCGGCGGCTCCCGCCTGGGAGGCTTGGGCACGTCGGCACGCCCCGTCGTTCGACTTCCTCCGGGATGCGCCGCATGGCATGAGGCCGAGTGAAGTCGTCGCGGGTCTGGTGGGCCCGGATGCCGCGGCCGCGACTGCAGAACTGGTCGCCCTCGAGATCGAGGCGGCCGTGCATACGAGAGCGATCCCCGGTGCCGCACGCCTCGTGGGGTCGTTGCCGCGTGATGTCTGGGCGGTCGTGACGAGCAGCAATCGCGCCGTGGCGCTGGCCCGGTTGCAGAGCTCCCACGTGCCACGGCCTCCGACCCTGGTTGCGGCGGAGGACGTGCCTCGCGGCAAGCCGGAACCCGACCCGTACCTCCTCGGCGCCTACCGGCTGGCGCGTGCTGCCGAGGACTGCATCGTGTTCGAGGACTCGGTCCCGGGGATCCGCTCGGCTCGCGCGGCGGGTGCCGGATTCGTCGTCGGCGTCGGAGCAGGATCGGCCGACGGCGATCCCGACGTGGTGGTCGCAGGGCTCCGCGCGGTTCGGTGGCGGGACGGCGTCCTCGTGGTCGACACCGCCGGCGGGGTCGGCTGACGTGCCGGTAGAGCGTCAGCCGAGCGTCGTCAGGGCGCGGTCGATCACGTCCATGGCGATGTCGATCTGATCGTCGGTGGTCGTGAGCGTCGGCAGGAATCGGATGACGTTCGAGTCGCTGCCCGCGGTCAGCAGCAAGATGCCGTGCTGGGCGGCGTAGGCCGCGATCGCCGACGCGGCCCCGGCTGCCGGCAGCGACGTGTCGGGGTCGCTCAGCTCGAACGCGTACATCGCGCCGATCCCGCGGACGTCTCCGATCAACGGGTGGCGGGAGGCCAGGGTGGCGAGATGGTCCTGGAGGCGTGCGCCGATGCGCAGAGCCTCCGCGAAGAAGTCGCCGCGGTCGAGCTCGTCGAAGACCGAGAGGGCGGCGGCGATGGAGACCGGGTTGCCGCCGAAGGTGCCCCCGAGCCCACCCGGGTCGGGGGCATCCATGATCTCGGCGCGACCGGTGACGCCGGCGAGCGGGAGTCCGGCCGCGATGCCCTTCGCCGTGAGCACGAGATCGGGGATCACGCCGAAGTGCTCGCTCGCGAACCAGGTGCCCGTGCGGCCGAGCCCCGTCTGGATCTCATCGGCGATGAACACCACGCCGTTGCGCGTGCACCATTCCTGCAAGGCGGGGAGATATCCGTCTGCAGGAACCACGAATCCGCCCTCGCCCTGGATGGGTTCGGCGATCAGAGCGGCGAGGTCGGCGGTGCCGATGCGCTGTTCGAGGTGGGCGATCGTCCGCTGCGCCGCCTGCGCGCCGGTGAGTCCATCGCGGTAGGGGTACGAGTTGGGCACGCGGTGGATGTCGGGGGCGAAGGGCCCGAACCCGGTGCCGTACGCGGCCTTGTGGTTCATCGCGAGTGTGAGGTTGGTGCGCCCGTGGAAGGCGTGGTCGAGGGCGGCGACCGCGCGGCGACCGGTGTATCGACGAGCGATCTTGACCGCGTTCTCGACGGCCTCCGCGCCGGAGTTCACGAACACCGAGCGCTTCTCATGGTCGCCCGGCGTCTTCTCGGCGAGGCGCTCCGCCAGTCGCACGTAGCCCTCATAGGGGGTCACCGTGAAGAGGGTGTGCGTCACCTGCTCGAGCTGTGCGGCGGCGGCGGCGATCGCGGCCGGATTGCCGTGCCCGATGGTGGTGACGCCGATGCCACTGCCCAGGTCGAGGAAGCGGTTGCCGTCGACATCGGTCACCCAGGGACCCTCGGCGTGCGCGATGTACACCGGCAGAATGCTGCCGACACCGCGCGCGACCGTTCTCGTGCGACGTTCGTGGATCGACCGGCTGCGCGGGCCGGGCACCTCGGTCAGGAGGGAAGGCGCGGCGGGCGCGTCGGGGAGGACGAGAGACGAGGGCATGGCGGCTCCTTGGGTGAGCGGTGCCGAGCGAAGGACCTCGCCCGGTCGATTCGGCCTAAGACTATGTTACAGTTTGACCTATGTCAAAAATGGAAGCACCGGTCGGCTCCGACGACCGCTATCCCACGGCGTTCACCGTCGAGGACTTCCGGCGCAACCTCGCGGGCGTGGAAGCACGCATCGCCGCGGCGGCGCGCCGAGCGGGCCGTGACCCGGACGAGGTGACGCTGCTGCCGGTGAGCAAGACCGTTCCGACCGATCGCGTCCGGGTCGCGATCCAGTCGGGTATGCGCCTGCTGGGCGAGAACAAGGTGCAGGAGGCGGTGCGCAAGAACGGCGAGACCGCCGACCTCGATGTGTCGTGGTCGATCATCGGACACCTGCAGACCAACAAGGCGAGAGATGTCGCCGCATTCGCTGCGGAGTTCCAGGCTCTCGACCGGCTGCGCGTCGCCGAGGCGCTCGATCGGCGTCTCCAGGCCGCGGGTCGCAGCCTCGATGTCTTCGTGCAGGTGAACACCTCGGCCGAGGACTCGAAGTTCGGGATGCCCCCCGAAGAGCTCCCGGCATTCCTGGAGGCGCTTCCCTCCTACGGGACGCTGCGGGTGCGGGGCCTGATGACGCTCGCCATCCTCACCCCCGACGACACCCGCGTACGTGAGTGCTTCTCCCTGCTGCGCACGCTGCGAGATCAGGCCAGAGAAGACGCCCCCGACCTGATCGGTGCGGGCGAGCTGTCGATGGGCATGTCGGGCGACTACGAGATCGCCGTCGAAGAGGGGGCGACCTGCGTGCGCGTGGGGCAGGCGATCTTCGGAGCCCGCGCGCTCCCGGACAGCTACTACTGGCCCGAGGGCTGAACGCGCGTGCTGCAGACCCTGCGCGCGTACGTCGAACTCACCAAGCCCCGCATCCTCGAGCTCCTCCTCGTCACCACGATCCCGGTCATGGTGTTCGCCGCCGATGGCCTGCCCGATCTGGGCCTGATGGCGGCGGTGCTCGTCGGCGGGGCGCTGAGTGCCGGGTCCGCCGGTGCGTTCAACATGTACATCGAGCGGGAGAGCGACGCGCTGATGGAACGGACGGCTCAGCGTCCGCTGGTCACCGGCATCGTCTCACCGCGGGCTGGGCTGACCTTCGCGTGGGTGCTCGGCGCGGGCTCCGTCGTGTGGATGCTGACCCTGGTCGGTCCGTTGCCCGCTGCGCTCTCGACAGCGGGACTCGTGCTCTACGTGGCGTTCTACACGGTGCTGCTGAAGCGTCGCACCGAGCAGAACGTGGTCTGGGGCGGTGTCGCGGGGTGCGTTCCCGTGCTCGTCGGCTGGAGCGCGGTGCGAGGCGGCATCGAATGGCCGGCCGTCGTGCTGTTCCTCGTGGTCTTCTTCTGGACTCCGGCGCACTACTGGCCGCTCTCGATCCGGTACCGGGACGACTACCGGCGTGCGGGAGTGCCGATGCTCGGTGCGACGCGCGCCCCGGCCTATGTCGCCGTCAGGGTGATCGGGTTCGCCGTGGCGACGGTCGTGTGCTCACTGGCACTCCCGTTCGTCGCCGAGGTCAGTGGACTGTACGTGATGACGGCACTCGCCGCGGGGGCGGGTTTCCTCTTCTCTGCGTACCGCATGCGCGTGCGCGACCGGCGCGGTGCGGAGCTGCGCCCCATGCTCGTCTTCCGCGCGTCGATCGTCTATCTCGCGGTGCTGTTCCTGGCGGTGGGTATCGATCCGCTCTTGACGCGATGACGCGATGACGCGCTGGCGCCGAGCCGCGGAGGCAGCCTCAGTCGTCGGTGCGGAAGCCCGCCGCCTTGTGGGTGCCGTCGCAGAAGGGCTTGAGCGCCGAGAGGCCGCAGCGGCACAGTGCGACCGTGCGGCGGTGCGGTGCGATCCGCTCGCCGTCGGCCGTGCGCAGATCGATCTCACCCCGCACGAGCAGCGGGCCGTCGGGGTAAGGCGTGATCGTCGCGCGCTCCTCGCCGCTCACGACGGTGTCCGTTCGCGGAGGGATGAGGCACCCGCGGACCAGGACTCCAGGATGTGCGCCCCGCCCCACCCGTCCATCGTGAGGCCGGCGGCGGCACCGAACATGATGTCGGGCAGGAGCTCCGGGCGGTCCTCGGCGAGGCTGCCGGCGAGGTCTCGGGCGGCGATCTGCTCGTGCACCGCGTCGGCCTCGACGTGCTCGTCGAAGTACTCGGTGACATCGGGGGCGAACCCCAGCCGGCGCAGACCGTCGGCGTACAGGCGGCAGGGAATCGACGAGGTCATCTCGTAGGCGGCCAGGTGTCCGACGATCGAACCGACCAGGCGGCGATTGAGTCCGAACATCGACATCATGTTGAGTGACGCGAGCGTGACGGCGGGCAGATCGTCGATGTATGCGCCGTAGGTGTCATCGAGACCGGCCGCACGCATCGCTCGCGCGAAGAGGGTGGCATGCACGCGATGCGGGCGTCCGCCGCCGTACTCGTCGGACTGGATCTCGACGAGCGCCGCCTTGGCGCGTCCGTCCAATCGAGGAATCGCCCAGGAGTGCGGGTCCGCCTCGCGCAGTGTGTAGGCCGAACGCTGGATGAGCATCTCCTGCGCCTGCGCCTCGGTGGCCTTCTTCGCGAAGTACCGCGAGAGACTCGGTCCGGAATCGGCGCCCGCGAGCGCGAAGAGCGCTCGACCGACGGCATCCACCGTCGGCTCCGGGAGGTCAGGCATCGGCACCTTCGCGCGCAACTCGCCCTCGAAGGCCTCTTCGAGCAGGCGCCGGGTCGCGAGGAGCGCGGGATCCCACTCCCGATCGGGATCGAGCTGCGGGAGCGATCCGTAGGCGGAGGCGTAGAGCACGAACAGGGCGAGCTGGACGTCGTCGTCGCGGACGACGTCGGCGCTCGCCGCGACGACCTCCTCGGCGAGGGTGGTGTGGTCGCCGGCGTCTTCCGCGCCGGTGAGATGCGCGATCACGGCGCGGCTCACCGGCCCTCTGTCGGAGAATGCCAGGGCTGGTGCGGATGCCGGGGCGGTTGCCGGGGCGGATGAGGTCATGTGTCGAGCTCCCAATCGATGCGGACACTCCGTATCCTGCGCGGAACGGTGGGATCCGGCCAGGGACTTGACGTGGGCTCTTCCGTGAGCCACGCGCGGGAGCTGCCGGAGCGATGCGCGGGGTGGACTGCGGGCGCGGCAGTAGGCTGACGTCGATGACGCCGACGGCCTCCTGGTCCCACTACGCCTCACCGCGCCATGCGATGCGACGATTCCTGATCTCGTGCCATGGAGCCGGGGAACAGGCGGGCCTGCAGCCGCCTTTCCGTCAGCGGGCACTCCCGACCCGCGGCCTCGTCTACATCTCCGAAGGGCGCGGCACCTACGAGGAGTACGAGCCGCGCGGCCTGCAGGTGCCGGTGGAGGGCCCGGCGGTGATCTGGCTCACGCCCGGAGTCCGTCACGGATACGGCTCCGACGCCCGGGGGTGGTCGGAGCACTGGGTGCTGTTCGAGGGCGAGCCCTTCGCGGCATTCGAGACGACCGGACTGGGAGGGCGTCACCGGCCGGTGCAGAAACTCCTCCGTCCGGTCGAAGACGCGGATGCGATCTTCCGTGAGCTCTGCGTGGCTGTCGCCGCGGTGGGGGCGCGGGCGGAGATCGCCGCATCGGTCGCGACGCAACGGCTCCTGCTCGCCATCCTCGATGCCGCGGATCCGGCGGAAGGGGCGGCGGCCGGTGCCACCATCGTCGACCTCGTCACTCGTGGTGCGACCCGGACCCTCTCGGTCGCCGAGCGGGCAGCCGCCGTCGGGCTCACCGCGCGCGAGCTGGGGGATGCCGTGCGTTCCGCGACCGGGCTCACAGTGAACGATCTGGTCATCGAGGTGCGCATCGCGCAGGCCCAGTCGCTCCTGGCGGAGACCAGGCTCGATGTGGGCCAGATCGCCGCGCAGATCGGCTACGAGGACGCGGCCTATTTCTCCCGACTCTTCCGGCGGCGCACGGGGGTCGCGCCATCGGCGTTCCGCCGGCAGCAGGCCCGATCGCGCTTCGACTGAATACTCCAAGTCGCGGTCGGTTCATCGCGGATAGTCCAATGATCCGGCGGAAAAGTCCATGGACGGAAGTCCAAGTGTCGCCGACGCTGGAGTCATGCTCACCTCCAACGGATACACCCTCGACGATTCTCCGTCCCGCCTGGGCAGGATGGAGCCCGTGCCGGACGCCATTCGCAGCGACAAGGATGCGCTGTGGGATCGGTTGCGTCGCGACGGCTATCTCTATCTGCCGCAGCAGCTCGATCCGCAGCTGGTCGCCTCGTTCCGCGAGTACTACTTCACGGCGATGGCGGACACCGGGATCACGGAGCACGGTTCCGATCCCGCCGTCGGCATCGGCGCGCAGGGAGAGATCGACAGGGCGAAGATCCGCGCCGCCCTGTTCGAGGAGATCGTTCCGGGGGAGCGATACGCGGCGCTGACCGGACACCCCGACATCCGCGGGTGGTTCGAATGGTTCCTCGGCGATGACGTGCACCTGCACCGGCGCAAGATCATCCGCCACATCCGTCCGGGCGAATCGGGCATCGGCACCGCCACACAGGCACACTACGACCTCGTCTATCTGCGCGAGGGAAGCGAGCGCGTGCTCTCGATGTGGATCCCCCTGGGAGACTGTCCCGTCGAGCAGGGCGGTCTCACCTATCTCGAAGGCAGCCACCACTGGGCCCTCGCCGCCGAGCGGGAGCGCGGTGACAGGCCCCCGGCTGCGTCGATCACGGCCGACCTCCCCGCTCTCGCCGAGGCGCACGATGCGCGGTGGCTGCTCGCCGACTACCGGGCCGGCGACGTGATGGTCCATTCGTCGTACGTGGTGCACGCCAGCACCGACAACGTCGACCCGCAGGGGCGTATCCGTCTCTCCACCGACATCCGCTATCAGCGGGCATCCGAGCCGATCGACTGGCGCTGGCAGGAGCACTGGCACGAGGACGACGGTCTCTGAGCAGCCGGATCGCTCAGCCGCAGGTCTCGAACACGTAGGCGCCGTCGTCCGGGGTGACGAGGTCGCGGTCGCGGAGCACCATCGCGGCGGGAGAGGCGTCGTCGTCGCACATCTCGGCGAAGGACCGCGGGAGCTCGTCGGCGTACTCGATGTCGATGACGTGGTCGCCGTAGACCGACGTGTAGGCCTCGCACTCCTCATACGCGGCGCATTCCTCGGTGACGGCGAAGTCGAAATCGGCCCGCGCGCGGAGCGGAGCCGCGTCCTCGGCGGCGTTCTTCTGCCCGGCGGCGAGTCCCGCGGTGTGGGCGGCATCGACGAGGAGCGAGGCCAGTGCCCGGTTGTCGTCGAACGAGAGGGAACCATCGGACCGTGAGTACGAGTCGAGGTTGTCGAATTCCACCGCGTCGAAGCCGGCATCCGCGCATTCGTCGATCCAGGGCTTCACCGTCTCGGAGATCCTGTCTCGATGCTCCGCGGTCGAGGTGTCGAGCAGCGCCTCGTCCGGCCAGTCCGGATCGAACACGACCTCGCCCCCGCGCTGGAGCAGCAGATCGCGCGGCCAGTCTGCGAGTTCGCCCGGCTGCGTCTGGAAGCCGTTCACGTAGCAGATCGAGTACACGCCGGGTACGGGCTCGGCGCTCCGGTCCCGCCCGACGATGCCGACCTCGGGGTCCGGTGCGTAGGCTCCACCCAGCTGGTAGTCGGGCACCGCGCCGGAGGGCGGAAGGGTGACGCCCGACGAAGGCGAATGCGCCGGCGCGGGGGAGCAGGCCGTCAGCGCGAGCGCTCCGACGACGATCAGACCGGCCCATCGGCCTCGCGCGAGTGCGGCCACGGTCATCGCGGCACGGGGCCGGTCGCGGCGGCGTCGGCGGGTGCCGGTTCGGCCGGATTGCGGCGGATGCCGATCCACGACACCACGCCGCCGATCACGAGCAGCGTCGCCGTGACCCATGCCGCGCTGTGGAACCCGTCGAGGTCGAGCGCACCGCCGACGATCGTCGACAGCATCGCCACCACGAGCAGCCCGGCGACACGCGAGACGGCGTTGTTGACGGCGGAGGCGATACCCGAGTGGTTCTCGTCGATCGCTCCGAGGATCGCGGCCGTGAGCGGAGCGACCGTGAGCGAGAGCCCGAGGCCCATCACGATCATCGCCGGCAGCACCTGCCACCAGTAGTCGAAGTCGGCCGAGACGAGAAGCAGCATGAGGGCGCCGACGGCCATGAGCAGCGGTCCGATCGTCATGAAGATGCGCGGTCCCCACCGACCGGCCCACTGGCCCGCGCGCGAGCTGACGAGGATCATCAGGATGGTCATGGGCAGGCTGGCCAATCCCGCGGCGGTCGCGCTGAGGCCCGCCCCCTGCTGCAGGTAGACGCCGACCACGAAGCCGTTGAGCGACAGGGCCGCATACACGAAGAAGGTGGCGAGGTTGCCCCAGCCGAAGTCGCGCACCCGGAACAGCCACAGGGGCATGAGGGGCGACGCCGAATGCTGCTGACGCCACAGGAACAGGGCGAACAGGGCGGCGCCGGCCACGGCCGGAATCCAGATCGCGGGCGACTGCCACCCCAGATTCGGCTGTTCGATGAGTGCGAAGACCACGGCGCCGAGTCCGACCGCGCACAGCGCCCCGCTCCACCAGTCGACCGTGATGCCACGGGGATGCTCGGGCAGACGAAGACGGGAGAGCAGGAGGAGAGTGATGCCGATCGGGATCACGTTGATGAGGAAGACGAAGCGCCAGGACAGGTAGTCGACGAACAATCCGCCCAGCAGTGGACCGACCAGCTGTGCTCCCGTGGTGAACGCCGTCCAGACGCCGATCGCCCTCGACTGCACATCGGAGCGCATGGTCGCGGTGATCAGTGCGAGCGAGCTCGGCACCAGCAGCGCACCCGCGGCCCCCTGCGCGGCCCTGGCGATGATCAGGACGAGTGGATCGAATGCCGCGGCCACGGCGATGGATGCCACGCCGAAGGCGATCAGCCCGATACGCATCACCAGCACCCGGCCGTAGGCGTCCGACACCGATCCGGCCAGCAGGATCAGGGCACTCAGAGTGATCAGATAGGCGTCGACGACCCACTGCTGGGTGGTGATGCCGCCTCCGAGTTCGCGACTGATCGCGGGCAGCGCCACGTTGACGACCGTGCCGTCGAGGAACGTCACGAACGACGCGAGCACCGCGATCGAGATCACGAGGCGCTGGAGCGGGGCGAAGGAGGCCACAGGCCGACCATACCGCCGTCATCGGACGTCGGGGCCGGCGAAGATCGGGGCCGGCGAAGATCGGGGCGGGTGAAGATCAGGTCGGCGAAGATCAGGTGGTCGGTGCGGAGGCCGGCTGCTCTGCGGGGGCGGGAAGCGGTGCGGCTGTCCCTGCGCGGAGAAGATCGCCGAGGGCACGCGTCCCGCCCTCGGCGACGGCGCGGCGCTGGCGCTGCGCACCGGACCCGTCGGTGCGCAGCCGATCGATGCCATCGCGGACCCGATCCTCGTCGCCGAGTTCGCGGAGCGTGGGAGCGATCGCGGACAGCATGCGGTCGGCGAGCTTCCAGGCGTCTTCGGCCTCGCCGGTCGTCGGATCGAGCAGGCGTGCGTCCATCCCTCGACGGGCCGCCGTCCACAGAGAGGCGTCGATGCCGTCGACACCGATGTCGGCGAGCGGCAGATCGGTGGTGAGCACGAGTGCGCGGGAGAGGAGCGCGGCGGACACCGAGTCCTCGGCCGTCAGTTGGGCGTCGAAGACCCGGACCTCGACGGTCGGGTACCGCTCCGATATCCGGGCCGACCATGAAAGCGACGCCGCATCGGTGAGCGCGCCGACGTCGATGAGACGCTGCACACCTGAGCGATAGTCGTCGTAGTCGCGGAAGCATGGCGGGGCCCATGACGACGGCAGCCGACGGATCAGGATGCTGCGCCAACTGGCGAAGTCGGAATCCCGTCCGTTCACGAACGGGCTGTTCCCGGTGAGCGCCAGCAGCACGGGGAGCCAGCCGCGCACCCGGTTCAGGGCGCGGACCCGCTCCTCGTCGTCGGTGACCTCGACGTGCACGTGCAGCCCGTTGACCTCGTGGTCGCGCGTGAGATGTCCGAGCTGCGACGCGACGTCGTCGTAGTGCGGCGAGGGCGATACGGCGGAGGACCGGGTCGAGGCGAACGGGGTGCCGGTGCCGGCGGCGATGGCATGCTGATCCTGGGCGTGCCATCCGATGAGGCCGCGCAGATGGGCCAGCTGCGCTTCAGCGTCCGTCGCGGTCGTGACCGGCTCGGTGAGGCACTCGATCTGCGAGGTCAGGTACTCTCTCGTCACTTCTCCGCCCGTCCTGAGGCGCGTGATGCGCTCGCGAGTGCCGGCGGTGAGCGTCACGGGCACCAGCGAGTGCGCATCCAGGAAGAGGAACTCCTCCTCGATGCCGAAGCGCGCCATCCGCGGCCTCAGTGATTCCTGAGCGCGGAGATCAACTCGGATTTCCGCTTGCCGCTGTAGCCGGTCAGACCGAGTTCCTTCGCACGCGCGCGCAGCTCCGGCACGGTCCAATCCTCGTAGTCTCCGTGTTCGCCGCCGCGGCGCCCCACGGCACTGCGCCCCTCTTTCGCCGCGGCGTTCGAGATGCGCGCGGCCTTCTCCTTCGAGGCGCCGTCTTTCCTCAGCTCTTCGTACAGCTCGGGATCCTTCAGCGAGTTGTCGCGTCTTCCTGGCATGTGCTCGTCTCCTTCGCGCACTCGGAGGGGGTAAGTCAACCCCCTCGGGCATAACGCTTCCCACGGCTAGCGTGGAGGCACCACAGTCGGGCGTTCGCGCCTGCCGAAAGAAGGGAAAGACCGATGAACATCCTCCTGATCATCGTCATCGTCGTCGCAGTGATCCTTGCGATCACCGGAGGACTGGTGCAGTCGCTCCAGTTCCTCCTGTGGGTCGGGCTCGTCCTCCTCGCGATCGCTGTGATCGCCTGGTTGATCCGAGCGATCAGCGGCAGCCGCAAGGTCTGACGACTCCACACGTCTGCCCCATCGAGGTGAGGCCCGCCGTTCGGCGGGCCTCACCTCTTCGGTGTGTGGGGCGTCTTACTTCTCGAACGCGTCCCGGACGCTGTCGCCGGCCTTGCCCGCGGCGTCCTTCACGTTCTCGCCGGCCTGCTTGGCGGAGGCCTTGACCTGATCCGCCTTGCCCTCGGCTTCGAGCTTCTCGTTGTCGGTGAGCTTTCCGACGCCTTCCTTGACCTTTCCGGCGGCCTTCTCGGCGGCGTTCTTGATGTCGTCTGCGGCACTCATGTGCGGCTCCTCTCGTAGGCGGATCGATTGCTTCCGACACTCTCACTCCTGCGGAGAAGCGGCCACGGGATTGACAATCGGCTCGCACCATGACAACGTTCGGCGCCCATCGACTCATGCACCGGGAAGGACTAGCCTGGCGCCAGGCGGGTGGTCCTGCCCGCGGACCTCGACCAAGGAAGCGGTGTTCGATGGACTCGATGATGATGGGCGCCATGTCGAAGAACATGGAGTCGATGCCCGACATGCAGATGATGGACATGGCCGTCATGCAGGCGTGCATGGATGCGTGCGCCGCCTGCGAGCAGGCCTGCACGGTGTGCTCGACGCAGATGATGGACTGTTCACCGGCGTGCATGAACTGCGCCGACATGTGCAACACCATGATGCGGTCGATGATGCGGATGCAGGGCATGACCCCGGCGTCGATGATGGCGATGCTGAACGCCTGCATCGCGATGTGCAGGACGTGCATGGACGCGTGCGCGCGGCATGCCGACGAGAGCGACGTCTGCCGGATGTGCGCTCAGGCGTGCCAGGCCTGCATGGATGCCTGCACCGCCATGAAGGACATGCTGATGGCGAGCGCCTGAACCGGAACGCCTGAACCTGAACGCCTGAACCGGGGGCGGGCTCAGGGCGCGATCAGACGGCTGCGACGTTGAACTGCGTGCCGCCGACGGCCAGCACGCCGTAGCGCGCGTGGAGTGCGACGGGGGTGCCCGGGGCGGCTTCGAGCGCAGCGCCGGAGCCGTTCCACAGAACGTGCGCTTCGCCGTCGAGCGTGCGCACCACGAGGTCTCCCGATACCGCGTCGGCAGACTCGACCAGGGCGTCGATCCACTCCGTGGGCGTCGCCGAGGCGATGCGTGCCTGGATGAGGTGCAGAGCATGGCCGGGGGCGAAGGAGGAGCACCGGCCGCCGTGGCTGCACATGCACGCCGCACGCTCACGCACCGGGAGGGGCGAAAGGCGGTTCAGCGGCGTGGACACGGTGGTCTCCTTCTGCTCGGACGTTCCGGAAAGACTAAGACGCCCGTCGCGCTGTGCCCAGGCGGGCCGACACGGAGTGAAACAAACGGGTGTAAGCTCGCCGGGTGCTGTCGTCGATGAGCGCCCACGGGGCGCAGAACGGAGCTGCAGGCGCCTTCCGCGCCGCAGACAGAGGCTGAGGACCCACCGGAGGCGGAACCCCCGTCCCCGGTGTCGTGACGTACCCGGCATCCGCGTCCGGGACCTTCCTCCCATCGACTCGCCCTCGCGGCGACCACCCCGAAAGCACTCATTCTCATGCGTCCCATCGACGAGCGCGCCATCCGCGCCTCCTTCCTCAACGCCTCCCGCAAGGAGGTCTCCGACCTGACCCTGCCGCACGGCTTCGCCGAGATCGACTTCGATCGCCTCGACTTCCTCGGCTGGGCTGACCCGAGGATGCCCCGCCGGGCCTACGTCGTCAGCTGGGTCGACGACGCCCCGGTCGGCGTCTTCCTGCAGCGCGCCGAACAGCGCGTGATCGCGCGGGCGCAATGCTCATGGTGCGAAGACGTCACGCTCCGCAACGACGTGCAGCTGTACGTGGCGCGCAAGGCCGGGCCGGCCGGACGCAAGGGCGACAGCGTGGGCGTGCTCACCTGCGCCGAGTTCGGCTGCAACCATAATGTCCGCATCCTGCCGCCCCTGGCCTACCAGGGGTTCGACCGCGAGTTCGCGCGCGACCTGCGCATCCTGCGACTGCAGGAGCACGTGGCCGGCTTCCTCGCCGAGGTCGCGGGGCAGGCGGGCTAGGCGATCCCGGCTTCGGATTGCTCCGGTCGCACTTCCTGTCGCCCGCGAGGCGCGCAGGCGACAGAAAGTGCGACCGGAACGGCGGGGTGGATGACGGAACTAGGCGATCCGGGCGCGCACATGCGCCCAGGCGGGTGCGGCCAGTTCCGCCGACCGACGGGCGAACTCGTCGAAGCTGCGACGACCGGGCCAATCGGTCGGCAGCATCGAGGGGGGAAGCCCCGGGTCGGTGTACGGCAGCACCCGCCAACGGTCGATCAGCTGCACGTACGCGGCGAACGGCTCGGCGGGCAGCGTCGCGAGCGCGCCCTGGAAAGCGAGGTGCTCCCCGCGCAGCGCCTCCAGGTCCCACCACTGCGCCGCGGCCTCGATCAGCGTGCCGGCGGGCAGGGGCACGGATGTCGGGAACAGCGTCGCCCAGCCGCGCACGTCGAGTTCCTGGAGGATCTGCTCCACCTCCGCCTGAAGGTGGCCGGGACAGATCCACAGCGCCGGCGATACGACACCCGCGCCGATCCACTGCAGCCGTCGACGCAACTGGTGGCGTACGCTCCGTGCGCTCTCGGGGATCGAGAACGACACCAGGCACCAGGTGTCGGCATCCGTCATCTCCCGCATCTCGAAGATGCGTCGATCCCCACGTTCCAGCATCCCGGTGGCTGCGGGATTGAGGCGATAGCCGATCTGCTCTTCGCGCGAGGCGAGCAGCAGGCCCTTCTGCTTGAGGCGGGCGACACCCGTGCGTGCCTGTGCCGCTTCGATGCCCAGGTCGCCGGCGAAAGCGACCAGGTCGGCCGTCGAGATCCATCCGCCGAGCGGGCGCAGGAAGACGCCGATGAACGTCCGCAGCAGCGAGGCGGTGCTGCCGGGGCGCGCATCGATGTCGTCGAGCACGGGGGCGACGGCGGGGTCAGAGGTCACCGGACTCCATCGCGTCACGCACCGCGAGAACGCCGGTGACCGTCTCGACGTGCGAAGTGCTGAGCGGGGAGAGGCCGAGGCGGATGCCATCCGGGAACCGGAAGTCGGGGATGATGCCGTCCGCCCACAGGCGCCGCGTGACCTCACGGAAGTCGGGGTGGCCGATCGTCACATGACCGCCGCGCACCTCGGCGTCGCGGGGGCTGAGCAGTCGCACGCCGAGAGGGGCGAGCAGCTCGTCGTAGGCCTGCACCGCAAGATCGGTCAGCGACTGCGACTTCGCCCGCACTCCCTCGACCGTCGACTGCTCGATGAGGTCGAGCATGCCTTGCATCGCGAGCATCGAGGTCACCGGCGGCGTGCCGCTGAGCAGTTGGCGGATGTCGCCCGATGGTACGTACTCCGGCCCCATCGCGAAGATGTCGGCCGCGCTCCACCAGCCCTGGATCGGCTGGCGCAGCACACCCTGCAGTCCGTGGCGGAGGTAGGCGAAGGCGGGGGAGCCCGGCCCGCCGTTCAAGTACTTGTAGGTGCAGCCGACGGCCATGTCGACACCCCACTCGTCGAGCTGCATCGGCACCACGCCGGCGGAGTGGCACAGATCCCACATCATCAGTGCTCCGGCCTCATGCGCGGCAGCCGTGATGCCCGGCATGTCGGCCAGGGCGCCCGAGCGGTAGTCGACATGGCTCAGCGACACCAGCGCCGTGCGTGCGGAGACGACGGCCTCGACGTCGGCGACGGTCACCCCGTGCACCGGGTCGGGTTCGAGCCAGCGCAGAGTCATCCCGGTCTCGACGGCCACCCCCTCGGCGAGGAACCGGTCGGTGGGGAAGTTGCCCGCCTCGATCACGAGCTCGGTGCGGTCCGGATCGGCCGACGCGGCGGCGCGCATGAGCTTGTAGATCAGCACGCTGGTCGAATCGGCCACGACGGTCTGGCCGGGGGCGGCGCCGAGAGCGACCCGTCCGATGCGGTCGCCCAGCTCCATCGGCAGCGCCATCCACTGCTCGTCCCACGAGCGGATCAGCCGCGTGCCCCAGTCGTCCCGCACGAAGGCGGCGATCTTCTCGGGGACATCGCGCAGGGGACGCCCGAGCGAGTTGCCGTCGAGGTAGGCCGTGACGCCCGGGGCTTCGGCGAACGCGTCGAGGTGGGCGCGCAGCGGATCGGCGGCGTCGAGAGCGCGGGCATGCGCGAGGAGCGAGGGGTCGGATGTCGTGGTCATGTCACACCTTCAGATCTGCGGGGGTGAGGGGGCGGGCGTCGAGCGGATCGGCCGTCGAGGCTGTTCCGCCCGAGAGCAGGAGCACGGAGGTGGGGTCGAACGGATCCCCGGGCGCGAGTGCGCGCAGGAGGGCGGCGTCGTCGAGCCCGGCTTCGCGGAGGGCGGCGATCTCGCGCGGGTTCAGGTCGACCGGCATCGGCCCGTTGCCCAGATCGGTGCCGTAGAGCACGGTCCCGCCTGCGGCGTGGAAGCGGCGCACGTTGTCGATCGCGATCGCGCGCTCGGGGTCTTCGTGGATCGCGAGCGTCGAGATCCACGAGGCCGAGGCCGCCTGGCGCACGATCTCCGCGTCGTCGAGGCGCTCCGTGAACGGGGCATGGGCCAGGTGGGAGGCTCCGAGACGCACGACGCGCTGCGCTTCGCCCGCCCCTTCGGCATGCGCGACGACCGCAAGGCCGTGCTCGTCGGCCGCCCGCACGATCGCGCGGAAGAGGTCGTCGGAGAGCACCGGTCCTGCGGCGCTGTTGCTGGTGACCTTGAGGCGGGTGGCTCCGGCCGCCGCCATCCCGGCGACCGCGGCGGCGGCGGAATCCGCGTCGGTGATCTCGCGGACGGAGCCCTCCGGTGCCCAGTCGCGGTCGGAGGGGTAACCGCCCGGAGCGGTCAGGAAAGCGCCGGCATAGTCGATCGCGACCGCCTGCACGGCGAGCCGGCGCAATACCTGGGGGTTGCCGCCGAGGTCGATCACGCGGCCGAGGCGCGACCCTGCCAGCAGGCCGTGCGCGACGAGCTGCAGGTGCACGTGGTGGTCGGTGAATCCGCCGGTGATGGCGCCGGGGATGCGGGGGAGGTCGGGGGTGGGGCGCTCATCGCGCAGCCGCACGCGCCCGTCGGCGAGCTCGACGACGCCCTCGCGCCATGCGGTCCCGTCGAAGAACGTCGCGGCCTTCATCAGCTGCCGATCTCGGTGCGCACGGTGTAGAGCTCGGGGAAGAACGTCAGGTCCAGCGCGCGCTGCAGGAATCCGACCCCGCTGGAGCCACCGGTGCCGACCTTCATTCCGATGGTCCGGGCGACGGTCTTGAGGTGCCGGAAGCGCCAGAACTGGAAGTTGTCCTCGAGGTCGACCAGGTCTTCGCACGCCTCGTACAGGTCCCAGTACCGGCTCGGATCCTGGTAGATCTCGCGGATCGCCGGCACCAGCTCCGGGGTCTCCCGGTAGGGCTCGCGCACGTCGCGCTCGAGGATCGAGCTCGGGATCGGCAGCCCACGGCGGGCGGCGAAACGCAGGAATTCGTCGTACAGGGTCGGCTTCTCCCACTCGGCGGTGAGCAGAGCGAGGTTGGCGGGGTGGTCGGCGAAGACGCTCAGCATCTTCGCGTTCTTGTTGCCGAGGGCGAACTCCACCGCCCGGTACTGCACGGACTGGAAGCCCGACGAGTTGCCCAGTGCCCCGCGGAACTGTGCGTACTCGGTGGGGGTGAGCGTGGCGAGCACCGACCACTGCTGCGTCATCACGTCTTGGATGCGCTTGACCCTGGCGATGCGCTTCAGGGCCTCGCGCAGGTCGTCGTGGGCGAGCAGCTCGCGAGCGGAGGACAGCTCATGCAGCAGCTGCTTGAGCCACAGCTCGGTGGTCTGGTGCTGGATGATGAACAGCATCTCGTCGTGGTGCTGCGGTGCGCTCACCGGGTGCTGCGCGGTGAGCAGCTGGTCGAGCGCCAGGTACGAGCCGTAGGTCATCCGCCCCGAGAGGTCGGTGACGATACCGGATTCGAGGGCGCGTTCGTTCTCGCTGTGCATGCGCCGAACATATCACTATCGTGGCGAGCGTCACAGGAGTGTTATGTCACGCTGGCGGCTCTTTCAGAGCGCGGGGGTGCGCGTCGGCGGCGTGCGACGCGTGCCAGGGCCGCCTGCCGCTTCGAATGCCGAGGCGAAACGCAGCAGTCGCGTGTCGTCGTACGCCCGTCCCGCGAATGTCAGCCCGATCGGCATGTCGATGTCGCTCATCAGTCCCATCGGCACGGTGACGGTCGGGATGCCGAGGTGACGTATCGCGAGGTTGCCGTTCGCGATCCACACGCCGTTGCGCCAGCCGAGGTCGGCGGATTCCGGGTTCACGTCCATGTCGGCCGGCCCCACGTCGGCGACCGCGGGGAAGACCACGGCGTCGAGCCGCAGCACATCCATCCACACCTCGAGGTCCCGGCGGCGGGTCTCCTCCAGGCCGCGCAGCCCGTCTTCGAGCTCGGGCATGTCCCTGTACGAGACGTCGGGATGGCGGCGCACCCAGTCCGGATACTCGGCGATATCGTCGTCGAACCCGGTGTAACGGTCGGGAAGCGCGCCCTCCGGATGCGGGAAGATCCTGGCGCCGTCGACCTCGGCGAGCGAGCGCAGGCCCGGGTCGCCGTTCGCCTGCAGGAAGTCCTCCCACGCCCACGCCGAGAGGTCGACGATCTCGCGGTGCAGGTACTCGGGTGACACCAGGCCGCGAGTCGCGATGGTGTGCGCCCCCGGACGGTCTCTCTCGTAGTTCGACACCGCGGGGAAGTCGACCTCGATCACGGTCGCTCCGGCAGCGGTGAGGTCGCGGCGGGCGGCCTCCCAGCGCGCGATGATGCTCGCCCGTGTGTCGATGCGCCGGCCGGTGGGGCCGCCGATGCCCGGGCTCTCGGTGCTGCCGGCATCCGGGTCCGCATTGATGTACATGCGGGGGATGCCGATGCGTGCACCGACGAGCGTGCGCGCCGTGTCCGCGGCGAGGGCGCGATACGACTCCGGGCGGACGGCGGATGCGGCGGGCAGCTCGACCCACGGCTGCGCCCGCCAGAAGTCGCCGCGGGTCTCGGCGTCGTCGGCGACGATCACGTCGAGCACCTCGAGCAGATCGGCCATCGAGCGGGTGTGCGGCACCACGACGTCCATGGTCGGCACGAGAGGCCAGTTCCCGCGGGTCGAGATCACGCCGCGTGAGGGGGTGTAGGCGCACAGCGCGTTGTTGGTCGCGGGGCCCCGGCCGCTCGACCAGGTCTCCTCGCCGAGGCCGAAAGCGGCGAAACTCGCCGCCGTCGCCGTGCCGGAGCCGTTCGACGAGCCGGAGGCGAAGGGCGCTGTGAGGAAGGCCGCGTTGTACGGACTCTCCGCGCGACCGTAGGCACCACGCTGCATGCCGCCGTTCGCCATCGGAGGCATGTTCGTGAGCCCGAGGCAGATGGCTCCGCCCGCACGCAGCCGCTCGATCGTGAAGGCATCGCGCTGGGCCACGAGCTCCGCGAAAGCGGGACTTCCCGCGGCGGCGGTGAGGCCGCGCACGAGGTAGCTGTCCTTCGCTGTGTAGGGGATGCCGTCGAGGGGCCCGAGGGCCTCGCCGCGGGCGCGACGAGCATCCGATGCCGCCGCCTCGGCACGGGCCTCCGGGTTGGCGACGACGACGGCGTTCAGCGCCGTAGCCGTGCCGGGGGCGTCGAAGGCGGCGATGCGCGCGAGGTAGGCGTCGATGAGTTCGACCGCGGTCGTCTCGCCGGTCTCGAGGGCGCGCCGCAGCTCGGCGATGGATGCCTCCACCACGTCGAACATCAGTGGCTTCCGTCGAGGGCGGGCTGCTGCTGAGTGATGCAGTGGATCCCTCCGCCGCGGTCGAACAGCGGGCGCGCATCCACCGTGACGACCCGGCGTCCGGGGTAGGCGTCGGCGAGGATCTCGCGCGCCGCGGCATCCGCCTTCTCGTCGCCGAAGCCGCACGCCACCACGCCGTCGTTCGTGACCAGGTGGTTGACGTAGCTCCAGTCGACGGGCCCCTCCTGGTCCGTCAGCGTGGAGGGTGCGGGCAGGTCGATCACCTCGAAGCGGCGTCCGGCGGCATCGGTCTGCTCCGAGAGCAGGGCGCGCAGCTCACGGGTGACGGCGTGGTCGGGGTGCTCGGGGTTCTGCTGATCGTGCAGCAGCAGCCGCCCGGGCGAGACGATGGTGGCGACGATGTCGACGTGGCCGTTCGTGCCGAAGTCGTCGTAGTCGCGAGTGAGCCCACGGGGCAGCCACACGGCCTTGGTCGCGCCGATAGTGCGGGCCATCTCGGCCTCGATCCGCTGCTTGTCGGCGAAGGGGTTGCGCCGAGGGTCGAGCTGCACGGTCTCGGTGAGCAGCACGGTGCCCTCGCCGTCGACGTGGATGCCGCCGCCCTCGTTCACGAGTGTGGAGCTCACGAGCTCCGCCCCGACGGCGCCGGCGACGATGCGCGCGTGCTGCGCGGCCTTGCGCCACTCGGCCCATTCCGGCGCACCCCAGCCGTTGAAGATCCAGTCGACCGCACCGAGCACTCCCGGCCGGTCGTCGTCGACCACGAACGTCGGCCCGGAATCGCGCATCCAGAACTCGTCGACCGGCGCTTCGACGATCTCGATGCTGCTGCTGAGCATGCGCCGGGCCCTGTCGACCTCGCTCGGGTCGACCAGCATCGACACGGGCTCGAATTCTGCGACCGCATGGGCGACGGCGGTCCAGGTGGCGTAGCCCTCTTCGCGCGCCGTGTCGGTGTCGCCGAGGGTCTCGCCCTCTGCAGGGAACGCCATCCAGGTGCGCTCGTGACGTGCGGTCTCGGTGGGCATGCGCCAGCTCATCGTGATCTCCTCGCTGCTGCCGGTTCTTCTATTGAACATGCGATCAACAGGTGTTACGGTAACCCCTGATGAAGACCACGTCAACAGGTGCGGGCGCTCGCCGGATGTCGCCGGAGGAGCGCGATCACTCGATCCTCGACGGCGCGATCGGCCTTGCGCGCGAGAGTGGTCTCGAGAGCCTCACCGTGCGGGCGGTCGCCGCTCGCGTCGGGGTGACTCCGGCGCTCGTGGCGCACTACCGGCCGGGGATGGACGCGTTCGTCGCCGATGTGTTCGGGCTGATCGTGGCGGCTGAGCGCGACGAGGTGATCGCCGCGTTCGATGGCGCCGACGGCCCCGCCGCGCTGCGGGCCGGTCTGCTGCGCCTGATCGAGACACTCCTCGACGCCGACCGCGACGACGTCACCCTGATCTGGGTGCAGGCGTGGGCGCTCGGTGCTCGCAACGAGGCGCTCGCCGCCCGCGTGCGGCAGGAGATGGACGGGTGGCAGAGCGCGCTGGAGCAGATCTTCGCCCGGGCCGCGGCGACCGGTGCGATCGCGGCCGGCCGCGCCGACATGGCCGCGTGGCTGCTGCTCGCGATGGTCGACGGAATGAACGCGCACTCCCTCGTGAAGTGGGCGCCCCGCGACCGCGCCGACCTGGCCAGGCGTGCACTGTCGGCCGTGCTCGACACCGCACCGCTCGACATCGCACCGCTCGACACCGCACCCGCCGACTCTCTATCTGCCGACTCCCGATCTGATGACAAGTAAAGGAACGCCCATGGATGCTGTGCGCATGCACGCGGCCTCGCCCGAATCGACGGCGATCGTCGACGCCGTGCTCGACTACTCGCGTCGTCGCATGCTCGCCGCCGACGTGCCGCTCGACAAGCCCCAGTCCGAGGCCGAGCTGAACCGCCTCGTCGGGCCCACGATCACCGATGCGGGACTCGGGGCCGCGCGTGCCCTCAGCGTGTTCGAGCACGTCCTCGCCCCGGCGTGCCTGACCACGAGCCACCCGTTGTATCTGTCGTTCATCCCGACAGCGCCGACCATGGCGGCGATCGCGTTCGACCTCGTCGTGTCGGCATCCGGACTCTACGGCGGCAGCTGGCTCGAGGGCGCGGGGGCCGTGCACGCCGAGAACGAGGTGCTGTCGTGGCTCGCGAGCGAGTTCGGGCTGCCCGAGACCGCGGGCGGAGTGTTCGTGCAGGGCGGCACGATCGGCAACCTCTCGGCACTGGTCGCCGCGCGCGAGGCGGCGAAGGCGCGGCTGATCGCGGCCGGCAAGGAGCTGCCGAGCCGATGGAAGATCCTGTGCAGCGTCGAGGCGCACTCCTCGAACAAGTCGGCCGCGAAGGTGATGGATGCCGACGTGCTGCTGGTTCCTGCGGGCGACGACGGCGTGCTGCGTGCGGAGGGCGTGCGCGAAGCCCTCCTCGCGCACGGTGACGAGATCTGTGCGGTCGTCGCGACCGGCGGCTCGACCAACTTCGGCATCGTCGACGACATCGAGGGGATCGCGGCGCTCAAGGACGAGTTCGATTTCTGGCTGCATATCGACGGTGCCTACGGTCTCACCGCGATGCTGGCGCCGGAAGCGCGGCACATCTTCGCCGGCGTCGAGCGCGCCGACTCGGTCATCGTCGATCCGCACAAATGGCTGTTCGCACCGTTCGACTGCTGCGCGCTGATCTACCGCGACCCCGACAGCGGGCGCCGGGCGCACACGCAGCATGCCGAATACCTCGACATCCTCACCGACGTCGACGAGTTCAGCCCCTCGGACTACTCCATCCAGTTGACGCGTCGCCCGCGCGGCCTGCCCATGTGGTTCTCGGTCGCGACCTATGGGGTCACGGCCTACCGTGAGGCGGTGAGTGCCGGACTCGCGCTGACGCGACGGATCGCCGCGGAGATCGCCCGACGTCCGGAGCTGCGTCTGGTGCGAGACCCGCAGCTGTCGATCGTGGTGTTCGAGCGCGACGGCTGGGAGCGTGCCGACTACGACCGATGGTCGGCGGCCCTGCTCGACTCGCAGCGGGCGTTCGTGGTCCCCAGCTCCCATGCCGGGCGTCCGAACACACGCTTCGCCATCCTGAATCCCCTCACCACGTTCGAAGACCTCGTCGGCATCCTCGACACGATGAAGTAGCCCGGCGGCCCGCGGTGCGCGACTCCGGATGTGGATGCCGGTGCGCGACAGTGATCGAACCCGTGGCGGTTCAGCCGGCCATCCCGGCGATGAGTCGACGCAGGCCGTACTCGAAAGCGCGGTCGACGTCGCCGCCGAGTCGGAACGCTCCGGACAGCTCCATCTGCAGGAAGCCGGTCGCCCAGGCGGTGAACAGACGGGCGGCGTCGAGCGCGTCGTCGTCACCGACCAGGGAGGCGGCGGCGCGCATGAGGGGTGCCGCCGAACGTTCCAGCGCGTCATGCGGAGCCGCGATCGTGAACATGATCCGGAAGCCCTCCGGATGCGCGTGCGCGAAGTCGCGGTAGGCATGAGCGAGCGCACCGATGTCGTCACCCGCGGCTTCGAGCCGCGCCGTGAGCGCATCGATCGACGCGGTGGCGACGGCGGCGTGCAGAGCATCCCGGTCCCGCACCCGCTTGTAGAGCGAGGGGGCGCGGACGCCCACCCTGTTCGCGACCGCCTGCATCGTGAGGCCCGAAGGTCCCGCGACCTCGAGGATCTCCCGTCCGGCCGCGACGATCTCGTCGGTGGACGTGCGTTCCGGTGTCGGCATCGGATCCTCCCTGGATGGCTATTGACAATAGCCATGATAGCTACGTAACGTAGCCATCGCAATCATCCCGAGAGGATCCGCCATGAAGCTCGCACCGCACCTGCACCGCCTCGGCAACGACATCGTCGCCTCGTACCTGATCGACCTGCCCGAGGGCATCACCCTGATCGACGCGGGGCTGCCAGGGCACTGGCACGATCTGCAGCGCGAACTCGCCGCGCTCGGTCGCCCGCTGTCCGACATCCGCGGACTCGTCCTCACCCACGGCGACGGCGATCACATCGGCTTCGCCGAGCGGCTGCGCACAGAGGCGGGAGTGCCGGTGTTCATCCATGCGGCCGACAGCCATCGTGTGCGCACCGGGGAGAAGCCGAAGACCGCGATGGGACCGGCGAAGATCGGGCCCACGCTCGGCTTCTTCGCCTACGGCCTGCGCAAGAACGCCCTGCGCGCACATCACGTGTCGGTCGTCACGGAAGTCGGCGACGGCGACGTGCTGGATCTGCCCGGTGCTCCGGTCGTCATCGGGATGCCCGGCCACTCGCCGGGGAGCATCGCGGTGCACGTGCCGGCCGTCGACGCGGTGTTCGTCGGCGACGCGCTGACCACTCGGCACGTGCTCACGGGACGGACCGGGGCGCAGCGCGCGCCCTTCACGGACGAGCCCGACGAGGCGCTCGCCTCGCTCGACCGCCTGGCCGCGGTCTCGGCCTCCTGGGTGCTGCCGGGTCACGGCGCGCCCTGGCACGGCTCCCCGACCGACATCGCCGCCGCCGTGCGAGCCTCGGACTGAGGCCCACGCCCGCCGTCAGCGGTTGCCGAGCACGGTGGCGGTGTCGCTCACGGTGATCTGCGGGGGATACAGTCCCATGACGTGCAGCGCAGTCGCGTGGTTCTCCGCAGTCGAGCCGGCGCAGGCATCCGCGGCGATCGTGACGTGCGCACCCGCGTCGGCCGCGGCCAGAGCCGTCGAGATCACGCAGCAGTCCGTCGAGACCCCGGCGAGCACCAGGCGCCCTCCGCGACCGACCACCGCTTCGAGCTCGGGGCCCCACTTGCCGAACGTCGGCAGGTCGAAGCTCGGATGCGGGGAGAGGTCGATCGCTTCGGGCACCAGGGCGAACAGCGGGTCGCCCGGCGGCTGGTCGGCGAACGGCCAGGCTGCGAAGTAGTCGCCCCAGGAGGTGGACCGATCGGCGGTCGGCACCCAGCGCGTCACGAGCACGCGGTCGCCGAACGCCTCCGCCAGGGCGCGGATGCTCGGCATCGCCTCGGCGAAGAAAGGTGAACCCCACGCAGACTCCGGCGAGGCGAAGATCGCCTGCGGATCGATCACCACGAGCCAGGTGTCCCCGGCAGCCGGAGCGCTCACACGGCCTCCTGGCGTCGGATCTTCGCGGCCCTGGCGGCGTAGGTCACGAGGAACGACAGCACCAGCGCGAAGAACACCCCGAGGTTCGCGTATGCCCACTCGCCGTCCCTGCCGCCGATGAGGAACAGCAGGTAGCCCTGCCAGTTGTTCCACGCGGCATCCTCGGCGAAGTTGTTCACGACCAGGCCCCAACCGATCACGCTCGTGACGACCAGGGTGCCGATCGATGTCCAGTCCCACGCGCCGTAACGACCGTTCTGATCGAACAGGGCCTCCTCGTCGTAGTCCTTCTTCCGACGCAGGATGTCGGCGATCAGGATGCCGGCCCACGAGGCGAGCGGCACACCGAGCGTGATCAGGAAGCTCTGGAACGGCCCCAGGAAGTCGGTCGCGAAGAACACCACGAAGATCGTGCCGAGTGTGAGGATCACGCCGTCGATCGCGGCCGCCGACGGGCGCGGGATGCGGATGCCGAGGCTGAGCAGGGTGAGCCCGGAGGAGTAGATGCCCAGCACCGCGCCCGAGACGAGCGCGAGCACGGCCGTCAGCAGGAACGGCACGAGTACCCAGGGAGGAAGGATCGAGGCGAGCGCGCCGATCGGGTCGGCGGCGATCGCGTTCATGAGGTCTTCGTCGGAGCCGCCGAGCAGCAGGCCGAACACCACGAGGATCACGGGTGCCACGGAGCCGCCGATCGTGTTCCAGGCGACGATCGCTCCGTCGGACGCCGTGCGCTTCTGGTACCTCGACCAGTCGGCGGCGATGTTGATCCAGCCGAGCCCGAATCCGGTCATCACCATCACGAGCGCGCCGATCACCTGACCGACACCGCCGTCGGGGCGGGCCAGCACGGCGGCGAAGTCGATCGCCGGCGCCGCGAGGACGATGTAGACCACGGTCACCACGCCGGTGATCCACGTGAGCACCGACTGCAGCTTCATGATCGTGTGATAGCCGAGCACGGAGGCGGTCACGATCAGCGCTGCGACGATGACGGTCGCGACGATGCGCAGCCAGATGCTGTCGCCGTCACCTCCGAGTTGCGTGATGACGGTCGCGGTGGCGAGTACCGCCATGATCGCGAGGAACGTCTCCCAGCCGATCGAGGTCAGCCACGAGACGATACCCGGAACCTTCTGGCCCTGCACGCCGAACGCCGCGCGGGAGAGCACCATGGTGGGCGCCGAGCCGCGCTTGCCGGCGATCGCGATGAGCCCGCACAGCAGGAACGACACCACGATGCCGATGATCGAGACGAGCGTCGCCTGCCAGAACGAGATGCCGAAGCCCAACACGAACGAGCCGTACGACATGCCGAACACCGAGACGTTCGCCGCGAACCACGGCCAGAACAGGTCACGAGGCTTCGCGGTGCGCTCGGATTCGGGGATGATCTCGATGCCCGCACGCTCGATGAGGGCCGGCTTGATGTCCGTCATGCTCACATCCTGGCACTGCGGGGGCGCGGCCGGGCGGACTTCGCGTGGGCCGGATCCGCCCGCGTGCTCAGCCAGCGAAGAACGACTGCGCGGTGCGGGCCAGATCGTGCAGGTCGGAGACCCCGGCGAGCTCTCGTGCGGAGTGCATCGAGAGGATGGGGATGCCCACGTCGACCGTGCGGATGCCGAGGCGGGTCGCCGTGATCGGGCCGATCGTCGAGCCGCACGGCACGCTGTTGTTCGACACGAACTCCTGCGTCGCGACGCCTGCGCGCTCGCACCAGCTCCGCCATGACGCCGTGCCGATCGCATCCGTCGCATAGCGCTGGTTGGCGTTGATCTTCAGGATCGGTCCCGAGCCGAGCACCGGTTGCACCACGGGGTCGTGCTTGGCGGCGTAGTTCGGGTGCACCGAGTGTCCGACGTCGCTCGACAGGCACCACGACGAGGCATACGCCTGACGGCGCGCGGATCCATCGGCGCCCAGCCTCGCGTACACGCGCTCGAGCACGTCTTCGAGGAAGGGGCCGGCGGCCCCGGAACGGGACTCCGAGCCGAGCTCCTCGTGGTCGAACGCGGCGAGCACCGCGATCGGTGCGCCCGCGGACGGTTCGTGCGTCGCGAGTGCGACCACGCCGGCGTGCACCGAGGCGAGGTCGTCGAGACGGCCGGAGGCGAAGAACGCGTCGTCCTTGCCGAACACCGCGCCGCGTGCGGAGTCGGCGACGACCACGTCGTATCCGCGGATCTCGGACGCTGCCACGTCGGCCGATGCGGCGAGTTCGGCGAGGATGTCGGCCTCGGTCGGGTCGCCCAGCCCCCACACGGGCTGCGTCTCGGTCTGCTTGTCGAGGGCCAACCCGTTGTTGACGCCGCGATCGAGGTGGATTGCGAGCTGTGGCAGGCGCAGCAGGGCGCCGGTGTCCGCCAGCACGACATGGCCGTCGGCCAGCGCCAGTCGCCCGGCGAGGCGCAGCTCGCGGTCGAGCCAGGAGTTCAACAGCGGTCCGCCGTACACCTCGACTGCAGCCTGCAGCCAGCCCCGCGAACCGGTGGTCGGCTGCGGCTTGAGCTTGAACCCGGGGGAGTCGGTGTGCGCGCCGAAGATCTGCACCGGCGTGGTGGTCGCGGCGTCCGACGGCACGACCCAGGCGATCGCCGCGCCGTCGCGCACGACCACGAAGCGCCCACCGGGCTGAAGAGGCCATTCGTCTTCCTCGTGCAGCCGCGTGAACCCGGACTCCTCCAGTCGTCGAGCGACCTCGGCTGCCGCGTGGTAGCTCGAGGGCGAGGCGGCGACGAAGTCGGCGAGGTCCTCGGCGTGGGCGAGGGCTGCGGGGGTGACGGGCATGTCGTGACCTTCCTGGAGAACGCGGTGCTTCGAGCGTAGTCGGGGACTTCGTCCGAAGGCCGGTCTACCACTTTCGGCTACACCCGGGTTAGCCTTCCAGCGGGGGAGATGCCGGTTCGGGCTCTTCCGTGAACCGGGGAGAACTTCACATGCGTGCACACCCACGTCTGTCCATTCGTCGCGCCATCGCGGGGGCGACTTCGGTACTGCTGCTGGCTGCTGGCCTCACCGTCGTCACCGAAGCGGTCGCTCCGACATCGGCATCGGCGGCGCAGACCCCGACCAGCTGTCAGGGAACGGTCGCCCTCGTCAACGGCGGGTTCGAGGCGCCGGTGATCCCGAACGCCTCGGTGTCGCTCCCCGACGAGAATCAGGTCCCCGGGTGGTTCACGAACGACAGCCTGAACCAGATCGAGCTGTGGAGCAGCGGATTCAACGGCGTCACCGCCGCCGCGGGGCGGCAGTTCGCCGAGCTCAACGCGAACAGCCCCAGCCGGCTCTATCAGGACGTGGCGACGACGCCGGGCCAGACGCTGTCGTGGTCGCTCAAGCACCGCGGGCGCACCGGGACCGACGTCATGCGCGTCGTGATCGGCACCCCGACCGGAGCCCTCGTGCAGAGCGGCCCCAACCTCTCCGACGGGAACACGGCCTGGGGCGCGCACACCGGCACGTACACCGTTCCCGCGGGTCAGACGGTGACGCGCTTCGGCTTCGAGGCGGTCAGCTCGGCTGGTGGCAGCGCTTCCGTCGGCAACTTCCTCGACGACATCACCTTCGGAACCGGCCCCTGTCTCATCACGAACAAGTCGGTGACCAATCTGACGCGCGGAGGCACGACCGCTGAGGTGGGCGACACGCTGCGCTACACGGTCACCACGAACAACGGCGGCGGGAACCCGGCGCTGCAGTCGGTGTCGTCCGACGTGCTCGCCGCAGGGATCGACTTCGTCCCGGGCTCGCTCAAGATCATCAGCGGAGCGGGCACGGGTGCCCTCACCGACGCCGCCGGCGATGACCGCGGCTCGTACACCTCGGGGAGCCGCACGGTGCAGGTGCGCCTCGGTGACGGGGGTACGGCCACTGCAGGCGGGTCGATCGGCGTGGGAGCGAGCACGAGCTACACCTTCGACGCCAAGGTCAATGTCTCGGCCGCGGCGACCACGATCGTCAATGAGGCACGGGTCGCCTTCCGCGACAACGTCGTCGGCCAGGACCGCACCTCGGTCAGCCAGGAGACCCAGACCCCTGTGAACGCCGCCGCCGACCTGGCGATCACCAAGAGCATCGACACGGATCCGCTGGTCGCCGGCCAGCCGGTGACGTTCACGATCGGTGTGACGAACAACGGCCCGCAGACTGCGACAGGGGTGACGGTCACCGACCCCATCCCTGCAGGCATCACGAACGTCAGGGTCGACTCGGGTGACGTGACGTGCACCGTCACCGCGACGGTGAGCTGCGCGGTACCGGACATGGCGGTCGGGCAGAGCACCGAGATCAAGATCACCGGAACGCTCTCCCCGTCGGGCGACCCCGGGGCCTCGTTGTCGAACACCGCCACGGTCTCGGGCACCCGCACCGATCCGAATCTCGCGAACAACACCGCGAGCGTCGTCAGCACGATATCCGCCCAGACCGACGTGTCGATCGTCAAGACGTTCTCCCCGTCCACGCCGGTCGCCGGCGAGCAGGTGACCTACACCCTCTCGGTCTTCAACGCCGGGCCGTCCGAGGCGCGCAACGTCGTGGTCACCGACCCGCTGGACCCGGACACGACCTTCATCAGCGCCGATCCCGGCCAGGGCACGTGCACGGCTCAGGGGTCGATGCTCACCTGCCAGGTGGGTACGCTCGCCCCCGGCGCGAGCTCCGTCGAAACCTTCGTCGTGGTGGAGATCAACCCCGGCGCCACCGCTGTGCTGCAGAACACCGCGACGGTGACGACCAGCACGACCGACACGAACCCGGCGAACAACGTCTCGTCGACCAGCTTCCAGCCCGATGTGATCGCCGACATGGCCGTCGTGAAGACGGCCTCCGCCGCGCAGGTCTCGGCCGGCGACACGATCGACTTCACTCTCGCTGTACGCAACCTCGGTGCGTCGGACGCCGTGAACGTGGCGCTCGTCGACACCGTGCCCGAAGGGTTCTCGGTGACGGGTGTCGACGCCCCGCCCGGCGCGACGTGCACATCCACCGCGAGTTCGATCATGTGCACCTGGGCGTCGTTCCTCGTCGGGGGACCGTCGAACGTGGTCGTGCACGCTCTGGTCGACGCCGATGCACCCGTCGGCACCGTGACGAACACCGCGTCCGTCGCGGCCCCCGCGGCCGACCGGGACACCACGAACAACTCCAGCTCGGTCGACGTCGAGGTCGTCCAGAGCGCTGACCTGAGCATCGTCAAGACGGCGCCGACGACGGGCGAGCCGGGGAGCTCTTTCACGTACACGCTCCGGGTTGCGAACGCGGGGCCCTCCGTCGCCCGCGGCGCCTCGGTCTCGGACACGCTCCCGGCGGGATTCCTCGACGTCGTCGTCAACGGACCGGGCTGCTCGATCGTCGGAGGGACGCTCGGGTGCGAGCTCGGCGACATCGCTCCCGGGGGATCGGTGGCGATCGAGGTCACGGGCACGTGGAGCACGACCGCGACGGGCGTGGTGTCGAACACCGCGACGACCACCTCCGGGACTCCGGATCCGAACACCGACAACAACACCTCGACGGTCGACGTCACGCTCGCGCCGAACGCCGACGTGAGCGTCGTCAAGACGACCTCGACCCCGACGGTTCCGCTCGGCGGGACCGCGACGTTCGAGGTCACGGTCACCAACGAAGGTCCGTCGGCGGCCGCCGGCGTGGTGCTCGACGAGCTGCTCCCCGTCGGGTTCATGCTCACCGGAGCCACGCCGTCGACAGGCACGTGGTCGATGGAGGACGCGCGCTGGACGGTGGGCACCCTGCTGCCGGGCGACTCCGAGACGATCACCGTCACCGCGACCGTCAACACGGAAGGACAGCTGACCAACACCGCGACGGCGAGTTCGCGCACGCCGGATCCTGACACGTCGAACAACACCGGCACCGCGTCGGTGACCGTCACGCCCTCCGCCGACCTCGCGATCGTCAAGACGATCTCGGCGAACCCGGCTCCTCTCAACGGCGCCGTGACCTACACGCTCGTCGTGACCAACAACGGGCCGAGCATCGCCTCCGCCGTCGCGGTCTCCGATGCCCTTCCCGCCGGCCTGCTGAATCCGTCGACCGCCACCCCCGGGTGCACGGTCACCGGATCGCAGCTCGCGTGCACGCAGCCGACCCTCGCGGTCGGCGCCACCTTCACCGCGACGGTGAGCGGCACGGTCGACCCGTCGATCGCGGGTGCGACGCTGTCGAACACGGCGACGGTGACATCGAGCACTCCTGACCCCGACCCGAGCGACAACACCTCGACGGTGACCGTTCCGGTCTCGGGAACGCCGCAGGTCGAACTCGTCAAGAGCGTCAGCGCTCCGACCGACACCGACGGCGACGGACGCATCGGTGCGGGTGACACGGTCGCCTATACCTTCACGGTCCGCAACACCGGCGACGTCACGCTCACCAGTGCCGCGATCACCGACCCGCTGCTCGGCGGTGCGGTGGCGTGCGCGGCCTTCGCCGCACCCTTGGCACCGGGCGGCACGGTGACCTGCGCGCCGGTCTCGTACACGCTCACGCAGGCGGACGTGGATGCCGGGACGGTGCGCAACACCGCCGCGGTGACGGCCCAGTCGGCCCAGGGCCCCGCGACCGACGATGCCGAGGCGAACGTCACGATCGCGGCGACCAACGGCATCAGTCTCGCCAAGAACCCGTCGACCGTGGTCGACGTGGACGGCGACTCCGCCGTCGGAGCCGGTGACACGATCGACTACACGTTCACCGTCACGAACAACGGCACGACGACGCTGCGCGACGCGGTGATCACCGACCCGATGCTCGGCGGAACCGTGACGTGCCCCGAGCTCGATGGAATCGCGCTCGCACCGGGGCAGTCGGTCTCCTGCACACCGATCACCTACACGCTCACCCAGGCCGACATCGACGGCGGGCTCGTGCACAACGAGGCCGCGGTCACGGCGAACGCACCGATCGGCACGGTGACCGACACCGCGCAGGCGGACGTGGACATCACCGGTACCGCGGCGATCGAACTGCTCAAGAACGTCGGGCGCGTGCTCGACGCCGACGGCGACGGCTTCATCGGTGCCGGTGACACGGTCGACTACACCTTCTCGGTGCGCAACCTCGGCACCACCACCCTCACGGGTGTGGTGATCACCGACCCGATGCTCGGTGCGGGAACCCTCTGCGCAGTCGGTGCTCTCGCGCCGGGCGGCACCTCGGACTGCGGCTCGTTCACGTACACGCTGACCCAGGCCGACATCGAGGCCGAAATCGTCCGCAACACCGCCACGACGACCGGCACCAGCCCGCTCGGTCCGGTCAGCGACGACGCATCGGCCGACGTCGTGATCACGGGCACGAGCGCGATCGAGCTGACCAAGACCCCGGGAGCGATCGCGCTCGGCGAAGACGGTCGGGCAGGAGCCGGTGACACGGTCGGCTACACGTTCACGATCCGCAATAGCGGCACGACGGTGCTGCGCGACATCGTCCTCGACGACCCACTGCTGGGTGGCAGGGTCGACTGCGCCGCTCTCGACGGTCTCGAGTTGAGTCCGGGTGACGAGGTCACCTGCGGGCCGGTCGACTATGTGCTCACGCAGCAGAACGTCGACGACGGGACCGTGCACAACGTGGCCACCGTCGAGGGGCAGTCGCGCAACGGCAGCGCCGACGCCCAGGACGAGGCCGACGTGCGCGTCGCGGGCACCGACGACATCACGCTGCTGAAGTCCGCGGCAGCCGTTGTCGATGCCAACGGCAACGGACGCACGGATGCCGGTGACACCATCGCGTACACGTTCACCGTGACGAACGCGGGCACGACGACCCTCACAGGCGTCACGGTCAGCGACCCGCGCCTCGGGGCGGCGGTCACGTGCGATGCGACCGAGCTCGCCCCGGGTGAGTCGACCGTCTGCGCGGCCGGCGCCCCTGCCGTGCTCACGCAGGCCGAGATCGATGCGGGCGAGATCGAGAACACGGCCACCGCCACGGGAACCGGCACCTCGGAGATCCCGCCGGTCGCGACCGACACCGTGGTGACCCCGCTCGTGGCACAGCCGGCCATCGCCCTGACGAAGACCGGCGGCGACTACGTCGATGCCGACCGCAACGGGAAGATGAACGCGGGCGACACCATCGCCTTCCGGTTCACCGTCACCAACACGGGAGCGGTGACGCTGACGAACGTGAAGATCGACGACCCGAAGCTGGGTGGCGTCGTCGACTGCGCGATCCCCGCCCTCGCTCCCGGCGCCACGGCGAGCTGCGGTCCGGTGACCTACGCCCTCACCACGGCGGACATCGCGGCGAGCACGGTCGTCAACGTGGCCACGGCGAGTGGCGTCGGCGGGGCCGTGACGGTCACGGCTGCCGCCACCGCGACGGTCGACCTGAACGGGCTCGCCGCCACGGGTGGCGTGATCACCGGAATCGGCTGGGCGCTCGCGTTGCTCGCGGTCGGGGCCCTGGTGCTGCTGATCGCCCGCGTGCGTCGCCGCGACGTCGAGGTCTGACGCCGCTCCATCCGCACGACGCGCCCCGCCCGATGATCGAGCGGGGCGCGTCGTCGTTTCCCCGCCGTTCATCCGATCGCGTTAGGCTCGTCCCGATAGCGCCTAGGGTTCCGGGGTTCGCGCCCGTCTGGTCCGAGCGGCGCCACGGCCCTCCTCCACAGGAGAGCCGTCATCTGACAGGACAAAAGCCCGGAGGACCCTGTTCGTCGCGCCGCGCGTCGGACGGAAGGGTCTCGTCGTGTCTCCACTCGCCTTCGTCCTGGTCTTCGGCGCCGCCATAGCCCACGCGGCGTGGAACATCATCGCGCACGGCATCAGCCGGGCCGGAGCGCCGTTCCTGTGGTGGGGATCGGTCGGCAGCACGGTCGTGTGGATCGGCGCGGTGCCGTTCACCGGCGGTCTCGGGGCCGACGACCTGGGATCGTTCGCCCTCGGCGTCGCCGTCTCGTCGGTGCTGCACGTCGGTTACATGGCGGTGCTCCAGCGCGGGTACCGGGAGGGCAACCTCTCCACCGTCTACGCGACGGCGCGGGGCACGGGCCCCTTCCTCTCGGTGATCGTGGCCGTGCTGCTGCTCGGCGAGCGTCCTTCGGCGGTCGCGCTCGTGGGCGTCGCCGCCGTGATCGTCGGCGTCGTCGCCATCGGACTCGTCGACCGGGGGAGAGGGGCGGGTTCTCGGCGGCTCGATCCCGGCATCGTCTTCGGGCTCCTCACCGGTGTCGCGATAGCCGTCTACACGATCTGGGACGCGCACGCGGTACGCACCTGGGGCCTCTCGCCGGTCGCGTTCATGGTCGGAACCACGCTGCTGCAGGTGCCGTTCTACTCGATCGCGGTGCGTCGGCGCTGGGGTGCGGTGTGGGCGCTCGGGCGCACGCAATGGCGCCGCATCCTGGCCTTCGGCATCCTGTCGCCGCTGTCGTACATCCTGGTGCTGACCGCGATCCAGATCGCACCGGTCGCGCTGGTGGCCCCCCTGCGCGAGGTCAGCGTGGTGCTGGTGAGCCTGTTCGGGGTGTTCGTGCTGCGGGAGTCGCGTCCTGCCTGGCGGATCGCGGCGTCGCTCGTCGTCGTCGCGGGGATCGTCCTGCTCGCGTGGTGATCAGCGGAAGCTGACGAGACCAGCGTGCGCGGCCGTCACGAGGATCTGCACGCGGTCGCGCAGGTGCCACTTGGACATCATGCGGCCGAGATGCGCCTTCACCGTACCCTCGGAGACGATCAGCGCCTTGGCGATCTCTGCGTTCGACATGCCCTGGGCGAGGCAGTGGAGCACCTCGACCTCGCGCTCGGTGAGCGGCTCGAGGGCGTCGGCGTCGGCCGCCACGGGCGTAGATTCGCGGACGTGCTTGATCAGCATCGAGGCGATCCGGGGAGAGAGGGAGCTGGCGCCGCTGTGCACTTCGCGGACGCCCGTGACGATGTCGTCGGCGCTGGAGTCCTTGAGCAGGTAGCCGGAGGCGCCGGCGCTGAGCATCGGAAGCACCGTGTCGCTGCCGTCGAGCGTCGTCACCGCGAGGACGCGGACGTGCGGCCAGCGCTCGGCGATCACGCCGGTGGCCTCGATGCCGTCCATCTCGGGCATCTGCACGTCCATCATCACCACATCGGGCTGCTCGCGTTCCACCGTGGCGATCGCCTCGAGGCCGTCCTCCGCCTGCGCGATCACGGTGATCTCCGGGTCACGCGACACGAAGTGCGACAGCGCCGAACGGACCAATGGATCATCGTCGACGATCACGACACGGATTTCCTGCATAGGGGGAAGCCTAACGGCGGGAGCGCTTCGATGACGTCATGTAGACCTTTGGCCAAAAACCTCTAGACGTGAGACAGATGTGCGCCGCGTTGTTCGCCGAGAAGATGAATACAGACATCGACGAACGACTACATAATGGAGGTGAACGTAATGACTTTCTGGCAGCAGGTTGGCAAGTTTTTTGGTCTCGTCCGCTAGCGTACCTGGCGAATAGGAGATAGTGAACCATGGCCTTCGACCAGTCCACCCGACGATCTGCGGATTCGTTCCGGTTGGGTCGGGGCGAGAAGCTCAGCGCGATCGAGCGGATCGTCGTCCTGGTCATCGTCTCCATCACCATCGCCACGGACGTCATAGGTTTTTTCACCACGCCGGGTGTGAACCCGGTCGCACTTTTGGTGAGCGTCGCATGTACCGCAGCGTTCGCCCTCTATCTCTGGAATCCACTCATCGCGACATGCGCCCTCGGCGTCGTGTTCGCGACATCATTCCTCGTGGGAACCGAGTCCCAGGTTCTGACCGCAGCCGCTGTCGCGGCCGGGCTGGTCATGAGGCTGGGATGGACCTCCCTGATCCTGTCGTACACCGGTGCGTTCCTCATCGCTGCAGCACTCGTCGCCAACGGCGATGCCGACACCGATGTGAACGTCGGTCTGTTCCTCATCTTCGCCACGGTGGCCGGAGCTGTCGGGTTCGCCCTGCGGCTCGCCTTCGCTCGGGGCAGTCGCCTCGAGCGCGAACTCGAGGAGCGCGCGGAACAAGAACGTCAAGCAGTGCTCGCCGAGCGACGATGGATCGCCGGTGAGCTGCACGACAGCATTGCGCACCACCTCACGGTGGTGGCGCTGCACGTGCAGATGCTCGAAGACCCCGAGACCAGCACCGATTCGCAGGAAGCGATCCGTGTCGCCGCTCGCAAGGCGATGACCGATCTTCGCTTCGTGATCGAATTGGCGGACGACGGTCCGCAGTCGTCCAGTGTGCAGACGGGCGACCTCGCAGCGGCGATCGACGAGGCGCAGAGCGAGTTCGAATCCGCGGGTCACTCCGTGGCCCGCGACGGAGACCCCCGCGACGAGCGCATCCCGCGTGCCGTCGAGATCGTCCTCGCGCGCATCGTGCGCGAGTCCGCCACGAACATCCTCAAATACGCAGGACCCGGTGAGGTGCAGATCGACCTCGCCGTGGACGACGACGTCGCCCACCTCACGCTGCGCAGCCCGCTCCCGACGACGCCGCGCCGCGAGCTCTCCTCCAGTCGCACCGGCCTGGGAAGAATGGCGGAGCGCGTCATGGGCGCGAGCGGCGAGTTCAGCGCCGGCGAAGTCGAGGGATTCTGGGTCGTGTCGGCCCGACTTCCGGTCGTCTGATGCTCTAGAGTGTGTGAGCACCCCTTCCACGATCCGCGAGAACCTAGACGAAAGTCTAGAGAAGTCTCGACGTTCGACCCTGTGGAACGCGTTGCAGCCTCCCGTAATCTGAAGGCTCCCCAGATAAAGCGTCCCCAGCGCTGCGATCGCGGGCGCGGTCTTTCTGGCTTCTGAAACACCTTGCGCGCTCGCGATCGCCTTCTGCGTTAACGGCCGATTCTCCGGCCTCCCGACCGGTGCTCATGCACGTCCTGCTAGGCGCCGACGGCACGCATGAAATGGCCGTCGGTGGAGATCCCCGACGCGGCGACCGTGAAGCGCACGACCTCGCTCAGGTAGCGGTCCTCCGAGGCCTCGAAGATCCGCCCCTCCGCATCGCGCGACGTGCGTGTGAGGCGCAGGATGGGCCTGCCACGGGGCACGCGCAGCAGTGCCGCATCCTGGTCGTCGGCGGCCACCGCATCGATGACGTGCTGCAGCGTGACGATCGGGTGTCCGACCGAGCCCAGGTACTCCGTGATCGAGACCTCGTCGAGGTTCACCTCGAACAATCGTCGTCCCGCGACCTCCGTGTAGTGGAGGCGCTCCAGCATGGTCGGCCGGCCGTCGAGCAGACGCAGCCTGACCACGCTCACGATGGTGTCGCTCGCGTCGACGCCGAGTGCTGCTCCCAGATCGCCGGCGCGCCGCAGGCTCAGCTCCTGCGTCTGCGCCCCCGGGGTGACGCCCAGCTCCCGAGCCCAGCGCGTGAACGGCACCGACACGTCGACGGCCTGATTAGCCTTGCGGGCGACCACGCGCGCCGGCCGCCCGCGGCTCGTCTCGATCAGACCTTCGCCGCGCAGAGCGGCCAGGGCGTTGCGGATCGGACCGCGAGATGTGCGCCACTTCTCGGCGAGGTCCGCCTCGGTCGGGACGTCGTCGCCTGGGCGCAGGGTGCCCGCCGCGATCTGCGCGCGAAGGTCGTCGGCGATCTGGGTGTACACAGCTTCGGCCACATAGGTACATTACTTCGCCATCTCGGTGAGCGCGATCACGTTCGAGGAGTGTTCATCCAGGCGAATGCTCGGTAAACGAGCCCTGAACTCTTCCGAGTTAGGTACATATCTCGGCGTGGCACCTGAGAGAGTCTTCCGTGGATCACCCCTCACACCCTGAAAGGTCCTCATGAAGCTTCGCGCTCTTCCCGCCCTCGCCGGCGTCGCGCTCCTCGCCCTCGGCCTCGCCGCCTGTTCCGGCTCGGCCGACGCAGCCGGCACACCCGGTGCCGACGAGTCGTCCTCCGCCAGCGGATTCGCGGTCGACGAGAACACGCTCGTCTTCGGCGTCGTGCCCGACTCGGTCGACACCGAGACGAACTACCAGCCGCTCATGGACTACATCGCCGAGATCACCGGCAAGACGGTCGAGTACCACGAGTCGACCGACTACGCCGCACTCATCGAGGCCGCGGTCGCCGGCAAGGTCGACGTCGCGTCCTTCTCCGGATTCACCTACGTCACCGCCACCAACAACGGCGCCAAGCTCACCCCGATCTCCTCGATCGTGACCGAGGAGGGCCAGGAGCCGGGCTACTTCTCGCAGGCGATCGTCCCGGTCGGCAGCGACATCACGAGCATCGACGACTTCAAGGGCAAGAAGGTCTGCTTCGTGGACCCGTCGTCGACCTCGGGCTACCTGTTCCCGTCGTACAACCTGCTCAAGGCCGGCATCGACCCCAAGAACGACATCACTCCGGTGTTCGCAGGCAAGCACGATGTCAGCGTCACCAAGGTCGGCGAGGGCGTGGAGTGCGAGGCGGGCTTCGCCGAGGACTCCGAGGTCGAGAAGTCGGACAAGGTGAAGGTCGTCGACGAGACGATGGTGCCCGGTGCGCCGCTGGTCTACTCCTCCACGCTCCCGGACGACGTCTCGAAGAAGCTCATCGACGGCCTCGCCGAGATCACGATCGACGACATCATCGCCGCGGGCATCGACGGTGCCGACACCGACGCCTTCCGCAGCGTGTTCTACGCCACGAAGCCGGTCGACGACGCGTACTACGACCTGATCCGCGACATCTGCAAGGAGACCGAAGCGGAGCAGTGCAAGGCCTGAGCCCGGCCTGACCGCTTCCCCTCACCCGGCGCCCTCCGTCCCTTCCGTCGCGCACGGACGGGACGGAGGGCACCACCGCACGACTCACGACACCACAGGAGCTACGACATGACCGCCTCGGCATCCGACGCCCTCATCCGCCTCGACGGCGTGACGAAGACCTTCGGGACGACCACCGCACTGAAGGATGCCTCGCTCGAGGTGTCCCGCGGCGAGATCGTCGTGCTCCTCGGCCTCTCCGGCTCGGGGAAGTCGACCCTGCTGCGCCACCTCGACGGTCTCGAGACCCCCACCGCGGGCTCGGTCGAGGTGCTGGGCTCCCAGGTCCCGGCGCTGAAGGGCAGGGCGCTGCGCGACCTCCGCAGCCGCGTGGGCTTCATCTTCCAGCAGTTCGAGCTGGTGCCCTCGCTCACCGTGCTCGAGAACGTGCTCACCGGCTCGCTGTCCGGCGTGCGCGGGCCGCGCCTCGGCCTCTGGGGATACTCGCGTGCCGCCAAGCTCACCGCACTCGAGCACCTCGACCGCGTCGGTCTGCTCGACCGCGCCTACCAGCGCAGCGACACCCTCTCGGGTGGACAGCAGCAGCGCGTGGCCATCGCCAGGGCCCTGATGCAGAAGCCCGACATCCTGCTCGCCGACGAGCCGGTCGCCTCGCTCGACCCGGAGTCGAGCGAGCAGGTCATGGCGCTGATCCGGGAGATCGCCGCCGACGAGGGACTCACCGTCGTCTGCAGCCTGCACCAGGTCGACCTCGCGATCTCGTGGGCCGACCGCATCGTCGGTCTGCGTCACGGCGAAGTGGTGCTCGACACCCCGACCGACGGTCTCACCAAGGCCGAGGTCATGGAGATCTACGGCCGCGTCGCCACCACGACCGCCGAGATCCGTGCCGTGGCCGAAGAGCTGGTCGAGGCGGCTGCGCAGGTGGCCGCATCATGACGGCCCTCGATTCCGCGACGGATGCCGCCACACGCGGCGGAGGCCCCGTGGCTCAGGGCGGCGGGCGCAGCGTCGCCGAGCGTGCCCCGAGGCGTCCGATCTCGCCGGAGCGGATCGCGGCATCCCTCACCCTGGTCGCCCTCGTGGTGCTCGGCATCCTCGCCGTCCGCGATGTCGACATCTCCCTCCCCGCGATGGTGCAGAGCTGGGGCAATGCCGAGAACTTCATGGCGCGCGTCGGCGGTCTCACCTTCCCCGCCCCTGGCGACCTCGCCTGGCTGATCGCCCTCACCGTGGGACTCGTGCTCGTGGGCACGCTGCTCGCCGCCGTGCTGTCGGTGCCGATCGCCTACCTCGCCGCCGCCAACACCACGCCGGGCAACGGATGGCGCGCAGCCGCGCGGTTCATCGGCGTGCTCACCCGTGCGCTTCCCGACGTGGTGCTCGCGATGGCGTTCGTGCTGATGTTCTCGCTCGGCACCCTTCCCGGGATCCTCGCCATCGGCATCCACTCGATCGGCATGATCTCGAAGATGTTCGCCGATGCGATCGAGCAGATCGATGAAGGCCCCCGCCTCGCCATCCGTGCGGCGGGCGGCTCGAAGATGCAGGAGTTCACATCGGGCATCCTGCCGCAGGTGCTGCCCAGCTGGGTGGCCACCGTGCTGCACCGCAACGACATCAACCTGCGCGGCAGCGTGGTTCTCGGCTACGTCGGCGTCGCCGGTCTGGGCCTGGAGATGTCGTATGCGTTCAAGTCGCTCAACTACGGCAAGGGCCTCAGCATCGCCCTCGTGATCTTCATCCTGTGCGTCGCGATGGAGATCGTCTCGAGCATGGTCCGCGGCGCGATGCTCGGCGAGCAGAAGCACACCCGATCGTGGATCGACAGGATCCTGCATCCGCGTCTCGGCGCGAACGCCGCATCGGCACCCGACGCTCGCCCCGCCTGGGCGGCCAGCCCGGAGACCGCGGTGCGGCGGCCCTGGACCGCGCAGCGCGTGCGCCACACGATCGCCGGCGTCATCGCGATGCTCGTGGTGATCGGCAGCGTCGTGGTCAGCCAGATCAACTGGATGGACCTCATCACGTTCTGGGCCAAGCTGCCAGAGGTGGCGGCGAAGTTCTGGCCGCCGTCGTTCGGCAACTACGACGCGAGCGCGATGTTCCAGGCGATGCGTGAGACTGTCGCGATCGCCCTCGCGGCCACCGTGCTCACCCTGCTCCCGTCGTTGCTGCTGGGTTCGCTCGCGGCACGCAACGTCGCCCCGAGCTCCGGTGCCCGTGGCACGGCACGTCTGCTGCTCGTCGGCATCCGGGGCATCCCGGAGCTGATCCTCGCGATCGTGCTCGTGGTCATCACCGGACTCGGCGCGCAGGCCGGCGTCATCGCTCTCGCCATCGGCGGCATCGGACTGCTCGGCAAGCTCATCGCCGACTCCTTCGAAGAAGTGGACCGCGGACCGGAACGCGCACTTCGCGCGGTGGGCGCGACGCGTCTGCAGACCTATACCTCGGCGACAGTGCCGCAGGGCATGCAGGCGCTCATCGGCCACAGCTTCTACATGCTCGACACGAACATCCGCGCGGCGACGATCCTCGGCATCGTCGGCGGCGGCGGCGTCGGCTATTACCTGCTCAACGCCAGCCAGGGCTCTCGCTACGAGACCGTGACGGCGATCGTGCTGATGATCCTCGCCACCGTGCTGGTGGTCGAAGGGCTCGCGATGTGGATGCGGAAGGTGTTCCGATGAATCGTCCTCTCGACACGGCCGACGTGGTCGTCGTCGGCTCCGGGATCGTCGGTCTGGGTGCGGCGTACGCGGCGGTCCGGCGCGGTCTGCGCGTGATCGTGGTCGACCGCACCGACGCACCGGTCGGCGCCACGATCCGCAACTTCGGGCACCTCTGCATCGGGGCTCAGGGCGGGGAGGCCCGGCGGTACGCCGACATCTCGCGCGACCTGTGGCTGCGCCTCTCCCACGATGCGGGCTTCTGGCTGCGCGAGTCGGGCACGCTGGTCGCCGCCCGGCACGACGATGAGCTCGCCGTGCTGGAGGCCGCCTCCCGCGAGGGCGGGATCCGGATGCTGGATTCCACGGAGCTCCTGCGTCTCGCCCCGCTCCGTGCCGAGGGACTCATCGGCGGCGCGCACATCGAGACCGACCTGCAGACGGATCCGCGCACCGCGGCGGATGCCATCGTGCGTCACCTGGCTCGTCTGGGTGTCGAGTTCCGCTTCCGTACCGCCGTCACCGCGGTCGGAGACGGACGTGTCGAGACCACCCGCGGTCCGATCGCCTGCGGGAGCGTCGTCGTCGCCGTGAACCACGACATCGATCAGCTGCTCCCCGAGGTCGCCGAACGGCACGGGGTGGTCCGCTGCGCCCTGGACATGATGCGGGCGGCCGTGTCGTTCCGGCATCCGCTGGCGGCGCCGCTGCTCACCGGCTGGTCGCTCGTCCGCTACGGTCGGTTCTCCGACGGACCCGAGGCCGCCGTGCTGCGGGAGCGCCTGCACATCGAGCGGCCCGACCTCGCCGCGATCGACCTCAACCAGATGTACACGCAGCTCCCCGACGGCACGCTCATCATCGGCGACTCGCACGCGACGGCCGTGGCCCCGGCGCCGTTCCAGCCCGAGGCCGCCTTCACCGCCTTCCTCAGCGAGGCGGAAACGCTGTTCGATGCGCTGGCGCCCCGCGTGATCGAGCGGTGGCAGGGCGTATACGCGAAGGGGCGGCAGGAGTTCCTGATCGACCGGACCGACGACGGTGTGCTGGTGCTCGCCGCCACGACCGGCATCGGGATGACCACAGGGCTGGGGCTCGCCGAAGAGAATCTCACCGCCGCCTTCGGGTGGGCGGCAGCAATGGAAGGAACATCATGACCACTCCTCTCGAACTCGTCGTCCTCGACATGGCGGGAACCACGGTGCTCGACGACGGCGTCGTGGAACAGGCGTTCCAGCGCGCCGCCGAGCGTACGGGCGTCGCGGACCGGATGCCGTGGGACGAGGCGCTCGACTACGTGCGTGTGACGATGGGGCAGTCGAAGATCGATGTCTTCACGCACCTCTCCGGTGGCGACGCCGAGTCGGCCGCACGGGCGACCGCCGCGTTCGAGGGCGCGTACGCCGAGATCGTCTCCGAGCAGGGAGTCTCCGAGGTGCCTGGCGCCGCCGACGCGATCCAGGGGCTGAAGGATGCCGGGTTGACGGTCGTGCTCACCACCGGCTTCGCCCCGGTGACCCGCGACGCCCTGATCGACGGTCTGGGGTGGGGCGATCTCGTCGACCTCGTCCTGTCGCCGATCGATGCCGGACGCGGGCGTCCCGCCCCGGACCTGGTGCTCACCGCGCTGCTGCGCACGCAGACCGCCTCTGTCCAGGCCGTCGCTGTCGCCGGCGACACCGTCAGCGACGTCGAGTCGGGCCGCCGAGCCGGTGCCGGATTCGTCGCGGGCGTGCTGACCGGTGCACACGATCGTCCGGCGCTGAGCGCCGCAGGGGCGGATGCCGTGCTGAGCGATGTGACCGCCTTGCGCGGCGTGCTCGTCCAGCGCGAACTGCTCCCGCTCGTCGCCACCTCCTGAGAGGCCCGACATGGGAACGCTGCTGATCCGTCCTCCCGGACACCGGAGAGACGTCGCTCTGCGCCCGGCGGCGACCGCGATGGTCTGGATCGGCGAGGGCCATCCGCACGAGACGATCGCGGTGCCCGGGGTCGCGCTCGCCGACGGCGACGTGCTCGTGGCGGTCGAGATGTCGACGATCTGCGGTTCCGATGTGCACACCGTGCAGGGCCGTCGATCCGCGCCGACGCCCCTCGTGCTCGGACACGAGAGCGTCGGGCGGGTGATCGCGACCGGCGACGCCGGAGCGCTCACCGTCGACGGCACTCCGCTGCGGATCGGCGACCGGGTGGTCTGGTCGGTCACGGTGTCGTGTGCGCGCTGCGACCGCTGCCTGCAGGGCATGCCGCAGAAATGCCGCGACCTGGGCAAGTACGGGCATGACCGGGTCGGGGCGCACGGCGATCTCACCGGAGCCTTCGCGAGTCATGTGCAGCTACGGGAGGGGACGGCCATCGTGCGGGTGCCGGAGGCGCTCCCTGCCTCGGTTCTCGCCCCCGCTTCGTGCGCCACGGCGACCGCCTGGGCGGCGGTGGCGAGGGCCGCCCAGGACCGCGACCTCGACGGGGCCGCCGTGCGGATTCACGGGGCCGGACTGGTCGGGCTGTCGGCTGCGGCCATCGCGGCCGAGCAGGGCGCGACCGTCGAGGTGCTCGACCCCAATCCGGATCGACGCGCGCTCGCCGCACGCTTCGGCGCAACGGGTCTCGCCCGTGAACCCGACGTGGTGATCGAGGCCTCGGGGCATGCCGTGGCCGAGGCACTCGCGGGTGTCGCGGTCGGGGGAACGGTCGTGCTCGTCGGGAGCGTGTTCCCCGCCGACCCGGTGCCGTTCGATGCCGAGAGCATCGTGCGACGGCTGGTCACGGTCGCCGGTGTCCACAACTACACCGGTGCCGAGCTGGCCGATGCCGTGGCCTTCCTCGCCGGACGGGGGCGGGCCTACCCGTTCGCGGATGCGGTCGGCGCGGTGCGCGGGCTGTTCGAGATCGACGCGGCTCTGGCGGCAGCCGCTAGCCCGGGCGCGCCCCTGCGGATCGGGCTCATCCCGGGGCAGTGACGCCCGGATCGCCGACGCTACTCGTCGGCGTCCTGACCGCGCAGGGGCCCGAGCGGGCGGAGCCCCTCGGAATGGAAGGCGAGCAGGCGGACGGCGGCGGCGACGGTCGCGGCCAGGACCTCTTCCGGGTCGCCGACCAGAGCGAGCCTCCGATGACCCGTATCGTCAGCGGTGGCCCAGCCCAGGTAGACCGTCCCCGAGGGGTGACCCCCCTGCGGCTCGGGGCCTCCGACGCCCGTGGTCGACACGGCGATGTCGGCGTCGAAGAGGTGCCGTGCCCCCGCGGCGAGCTGTTCTGCGCACGAGGAGGAGCAGGGGTCGGTCCCCGGCGTCAGCCCGAGCACTCGCTCCTTGACGTCGGTCCGGTAGGCGACGACGCCGCCGGCGAACCAGTCCGAGGCCGCGTCGCCGGAGCCGATGGTGTGCGCGAGCAGGCCGGCCGTGAGCGACTCCGCCACCCCGACCCGCAACGGTCGCTCGGCGGCGAGCTCACTCAGTCGCGCGATGTGGCTGCGTATGCCGGGGTCGCCGCTCGTGCCGTCCGCCTCGGTGTCGTTCGCGTCGTCCGTCTCGGTGTCCGGATCGGCTGTGGGGTCGTCGTGCAGGGTCACCGTGAGATGCTCTCCACTGTCTTGCCGGTCGTCGCCGCGGAGAGCGAACGGGCGATGTCCGCCTGACTGACGATCCCGACCAGCCGACGATCGGCGATCACCGGCAGGCGTCGCACCTGGTTCTCCTGCATCCGATCGAGGGCCACACGGATGTCGTCGTCGGCGTCGACCGTGACCGGCCTGCCCTTCGCGAGAGCGGACGCCGGCGTCGTCTCCGGGTCCATCCCGAGGGCGATCGCTCCGACGACGATGTCGCGGTCGGTGAGCATGCCCTTCAGCTTGCTGTCCTCGCCGCAGATCGGCAGGGCGCCGACATCCAGATCCGCCATGACGGACGCGGCGATGCGCAGCGAATCGTTCACCCCGATGCACCGCGGACTCGGTGTCATCAGGTCGCGGGTGGTGGTCATCGCTCTTCGCTCTCGTCATAGTCGGGGCGAGGAGGCTGGAGCGGCTGGTCGGAGTATTCGCCACCCGCGCGGCCTCCGTACGGGCGACCGTGATCGGCGAACTCATCCCGCGCGAACACGAGAGTCCACGGACCGGCCGTGAAGTGCGCTCCCGTGCGCAGTGTCTCGGAGTCTTCATCGACATGGGTCGCGTCCACACCCAGGCTCGCGTTCGTCTCGCCCTCGCCGTGCATCGTCAGCACATACTCGTCGCGGTCGTCGTGCGTGATCGTGGCATGCACGGGGTCGGTGTCGGCGAGGCGCAGCTCGTTGCCGTCGGCCGAGCCGATGCGCACCACGTCGTCTTCCAGGGCGAATTCGGTGCGTTCGTCGTCCCGCGTGATGCGCAGCCGCGGGTTTCCCGCGCCCCACTGGGCGTGGGTGGTCGTCGGCGTGTAGCCGTCGTCGGGACGGTCGTCGATGTGTCGGTCGTTCATGGCATTGCCCTTCTCGAGTTCGAGTGACCCCGAGGCTAGGCTCCGGTCGATGTCTCGCCGAGGGGGTTGACTTCGGTGTATCGAGTCGGCATCGGGCACACCTGCCCGTGAGGGCGGCATCCGGCGGAGGAGTGCGCGACAATGGATCGAAGCCGTCGTCTCGGCCAGGCAGCGACCAAGGAGCACCACCAATGGGAAAGTTCGTCTACGAAGGCGGCGTGAAGACCGAGATCGAGGACCGCGCCCTCACCCACCTGCAACTCGTCATCACCGCGAAGCTGCGGCGCGGCGAGCCGTTCCCGTTCAGCTGGCGCGAAGATGCGAGCGTGGGCGGCGGGCGCACGACCGTCTGGATCCAGCCCGGGAGCTCGCTCGTCTTCAAGTACTTCGGCAGCCGTCAGCCTTCGATCAACCGCGCGTGGATCGAGGCGCTGGCGTTCACGGCGAACGCTCCGAGCGGTCTGTACCTGGTTCCCGAACCGGCCGAGGCCGGCGACGAGCCCGGTGCCGGAGAGGTTCCGGTCACGCCCCCGCTCTGACCTCCGGGGCTCTCCTCGAGCCCACGCACCTCATCGAGACCCACCGGCGCGGAGCATCCGTCGGTGGGTCTCGGCGTTGCGCCCCGGACATCGACGGCACCCTGGCGAACGGCGAGATCTGTCAACCCCCTGACGAAGGACGGGACGATCGGGGAGGGTTGCTCCGACGACGACACGTCCGACGAGACGAGGAGGATCGGCCATGACCGACGACACCACCGACCCACGGCACGCGCACCGCGAGGAGGGTTTCCCCGCACAGCACCAGGACCAGCCGGGACTGACCGAGGAGACCAGGCCCGAACCGGACCACGGTGAGCGGACCTACGTCGGCCACGGTCGCCTGGACGGACGCCGCGCCCTCATCACCGGCGGAGACTCGGGCATCGGGCGGGCCGTGGCGATCGCCTTCGCACGCGAGGGCGCGGACATCGCGATCGCGCACATGCCCGAGGAGCAGGACGACGCGGAGGACACCCTCGCCCTGGTCCGCGAGGCGGGACGCACCGGAGTGGGCTTCGCCGGTGACCTGCGGGACGAGGCGTTCGCGACCGAGATCGTGGCGGGGACGCGGAGTGCGCTCGGCGGACTCGATGTGCTCGTGCTCAATGCCGGCTACCAGCACGACATCGACGGCTTCGAGAACCTGGAGACGGAGCGGATGCGCCGGGTGTTCGACACCAACCTCGCGGGAATGCTGTTCTCGGCACGGGCGGCCTACCCCCAGCTCGAGCCTGGAGCGAGCATCATCGTGACCGCGTCCGTCCAGGCGTACAACCCTTCGCCGGGACTGATCGACTACGCCATGACGAAGGCGGCGCAGGTGGCGTTCGTGAAGGCGCTCGCGGAGGAGGCAGGAACCAGGGGCATCCGGGTCAACGCCGTCGCGCCCGGGCCGATCTGGACGCCGCTGATCCCGGCGACCGGGTGGGACGCCGAGCGGCTGGCGACCTTCGGAGACGACACCCCGCTGGGCCGGGCGGGACAGCCGGCAGAACTGGCCGGGGCGTACGTGTACCTGGCATCGTCCGAGTCGTCGTACACCTCCGGATCGGTCATCGCGGTCACGGGCGGCAAGGCTCTCTGATCTGCGTCGAGGCGGCGGTCCGGCCGGGGGCCGCCGCCTAAGCTTGTCTGGTGCAGAAGCCCGCCGCGTCCAGTCCCCTCGTGGGGGTCGCGCTCGTCATCGGCTCCTGCCTCTCGCTCCCTTTCGGGGCCGCGGTCGCGGCCCAGCTCTTCCCCGTGCTCGGGCCGTGGGGCGTGACCTCGCTGCGCGTCGCGATCGCCGCGATCCTGCTCGTCGTCATCGTGCGCCCGCGACCGCGGAAGTGGACCCGCCCGCAGTGGCTCGCCGCGGTGCTCTTCGGTGTCTCGCTCGCCGCGATGAACGGCTTCTTCTACGCCGCGATCGATCGCATCCCGCTGGGCCCCGCCGTCGCGATCGAGTTCCTCGGTCCGCTCGTGCTCGCCGCCGTGCTCACCCGCAAGCTCGCGGACTTCGCCTGGGTCGGGGTCGCCCTGCTCGGCATGGTCGTCCTGGGCATCGACGGCATGATCGGCGCCGAGCCGCTCGATCCGCTCGGGGTCGTGTTCATCCTCATCGCCGCCGGCTTCTGGGTGATGTACATCCGGATGAGCGCCCGTGTCGGCGCGCTGATCCCCGGGAGCAGCGGACTGGCGATGGGCCTCGTGGTCGCGGCCGTGCTCCTCATCCCGGTCGGTATCCCCGCCGCATCGACGGTCGCGATGGACCCGCAGCTCCTGCTGCTCGCGGCGATCACCGCGGTGCTGTCGTCGGTGATCCCCTACAGCTTCGAACTCGCGGCGTTGCGCCGTCTGCCGCAGCGGGTGTTCGGGGTGCTGCTGAGCCTCGAACCCGCGTTCGCGACCCTCGCCGGGTGGCTCATCCTCGGGCAGGACGCGACACCGCTGCGGATGCTCGCCGTCGGGCTCGTGATCGCCGCGAGCGTCGGCACCACGCTCGGCGTACGGAGGGACCGTCGCGACGGCGGCCCCTCCGGCCCCTTCACCGCGCCGATACCGCTGCCCGACTGACCGCGGGCGTCGGCAGCGGGAACCGCCGCCGCAGGATGACACGCTGCACGAGCGTCCACACCACGGTGACCGTGAGATACAGCGCGGCAGCGAGCGGGACGAACGCGGCGAAGACGGCGGTGAGGTAGTGCATCGCCGAGACGACGCGCAGCATGGCGGGGGAGTTCAGCGGAGAATCGTCGCCCTCCACCGGTGCCGGACGGAAGACGCGACGGGTGATCTCGGCGGTGATGATCATCACCGCCAGCAGCGCGCCGAAGACGAGGAACGTGGCAGGGGTCGCGGTGCCGCCGAAGAGCGCCGACACCAGGCTCGTCCCGAGCGGCGCACCGAACAGGTCGTGTGCGAGCAGTTCGTTCGGGTGCCCCGCGATCTCCGGTCGGAGGAACAGCGTGTAGAGGATGCCGACGACCGGGGCCTGTGCCAGCACGGGAAGCATCCCGGCGAACGGCGACGTGTTCTCGGCCTTGTACAGCGCCAGCGTCTCCTTCTGCAGGCGCTCGGGGTTCTTCTTGTGGCGGCGCTGCAGCTCACGCAGCTTCGGGGCGAGGCGCGCCCTGGTCTGCTCGGCCTTGGCCTGGGAGATGCCGACGGGAATGAGGAGCGCCCGCACCAGCAGAGTGACGAGGACCACCGCGAGGGCGGCCGCAGAGGCACCGGCGAGGGGTGTGAGGAGGTCGGAGAGCCCGGTCAGGGCGCCGTAGGCGGCGTCGAGGAGGGCGGCGAGAGGGGGGAAGGCGAAGATGTCCATGCGGGTGTCCGTTCGTGGCGTCGGGAAGGGTCGGCGAAAGCCGCGTGATCCCATCGTGTGAACGGACTACGCGGCGGTCGCGACTCCCGGCGCCCGAGGGCGCGGATGCCCCGCGGCATCGGGATCGCTCTGCGTGAGGAGGGTGCCGACGTCGATCGCGCGCAGCGGATGCGGGGCGTCGGCTGTGGCTCCGGGGCGCACGCTCAGCACGATGGCGAGCGTGAGGGCGGTCACGGCGAGCAGCGCGATCGCGAGGCCGAGAGCCGCCGCGTCGGGCATCGAGACGAGACCGAGCGCGGTCGCGACGAAGCTCAGCATCTGCCCGAACCACTCGCTCATGTGCGCGCTCCTCCCTGCGACGAGGGTATCACCGGGGTCGGCGCTTCGCCCCGGCTTCGAATCGCGCGAAGCGTCGCATCGGCGGCTCGAATGCAACCGTTCGCGCGATCCGAACGGGGACGATACCTGCGCCGCGGGCGTAACGTCGAAGCATGAGTGACCTGCGCGCCCTGCTCGGCATCGATCATCCGATCATCCTCGGCCCCTTCGGCGGGCTCTCCTCGACGGCGCTCACCGCGGCCGTGAGCGATGCGGGCGGACTGGGATCGTTCGGCTTGTACGGCTACGACGGCGATCGCATCCGCGCGACCGGGGCCGAGCTGCGTTCCCTGACCGATCGACCGTTCGCGGTGAACATCTGGCTGCCCAGAGGCGATGAGGTCGAACCGAACCCGCAGCACACGGTGTTCGCGCAGGCACTTGAGCCCTTCTACGAAGCCGTGGGGGTCGAGGTTCCCGGAAGACCCGAGCGCTATACGCCCTCCCTCGATGAGCAGCTCGACGCCATCTGGGAGATCGACCCCGCGGTGCTGAGCGTGGTGTTCGGGGTGCCCTCCGACGCGCTGGTGGAGGGGGCCCGACGTCGCGGCGTCCGGATCGTCGGCACGGCGACAACGGTGGCGGAGGCGGTCGCGCTCGCCGCAGCAGGAGTGGATGCCGTGGTCGCCACCGGCGCGGAGGCCGCCGGTCATCGGGTGTCGTTCCTGCGCCCTGCCGAGGAGTCGCTCGTCGGGACGTTCGCCCTGATCCCGCAGGTCGTCGATGCGGTCGACGTGCCCGTGATCGCCGCGGGAGGCATCGCCGACCGGCGCGGCGCGGCCGCGGCGTTCGCTCTGGGCGCCGCCGGTGTGCAGGTCGGTACGGCCTTCCTCGCGACGGCGGAGTCGGCGGCGAACCAGGCGCACCGTGACGCGATCCGCTCGACCGCCGCCGACGAGACCGTGCTCACGCGCGCGATGAGCGGACGCCTCGCCCGGGGCGCGCGCAACCGCGTGGTGCGGGCGATCGAGGCGAGCGGCACGATCGCGCCGTTCCCGATGCAGAACTGGCTCACCGGACGTTTTCGCACGGCGGCCGGCGAGCAGAACCTGGGCGCGTTGCAGTCGCTGTGGATGGGGCAGGCCGCGCCGCTCGTGCACCACGAAACCGCCGGTGAGGTGTTCGCCGAACTCCTCGCCGGGGTTCCGGCCGCTCCCTGACGCTCGCTGACGCTCGCTGACGCTCGCTGACGCTCGCTCTGCGGCGTTCCGGTCGCAGTTCCTGCCGCGCTGACGGCCTCGGAGCGACAGGAAGTGCGACCGGAACCCTCGCGAGCCAGACGCTGCTCTACGAGCCAGACGCTGCTCTACGAGCCAGACGCTGCTCTAGAGGATGACGGTGGACTTTCCGTGCACGATCACGCGGTCCTCGGCGTGCCACTGCACGGCGCGGGCGAGCACCAGGCGCTCGACATCGGCACCGCGGCTCTGCAGCTCGGCCGCCGACTCGGAGTGGGTCACGCGCGTGACATCCTGCTCGATGATCGGTCCTTCGTCGAGATCGGCGGTCGCGTAGTGCGCGGTCGCGCCGATGAGCTTGACGCCGCGATCCTTGGCGCGCGCATACGGGTTCGCCCCGATGAACGCGGGCAGGAACGAGTGATGGATGTTGATCACCGGGGCTTCGAGACGGGTGATGAAGTCGTCGGTGAGGATCTGCATGTAGCGGGCGAGCACGACCAGGTCGACGTTGCCGCGCAGCAGTTCGAGCTGTCGCTCCTCCATCGCGGACTTGTCGCCGGAGGGGATGTGCACGAACGGCACCCCGAACGAGCGGACGGCCTCCGCCAGGTCGGGGTGGTTGGAGACGACCATCGTGATGTCGATGTCGAGCTGTCCCCGTTGGGTGCGCCAGAGCAGCTCCATCAGGCAGTGATCGTACTTCGAGACGAAGATCGCGACGCGCTTGCGGCGCGCCACGTCATGCAGCGACCACTCCATGCGGAAGCGCTCGGCGACGACCGCGATGTCGGCCTCCAGCGCGGGACGCGCGGCCGCCAGCCCGTCGAGGTGGATGACCGTGCGCTGGAAGAAGCGGCCCCCCTCGGAGTCGGTCGAGTGCTGATCGAGCGAGATGATGTTCGCCCCGTGCTGCGCGAGCACGCCGGCCACGGCGGCGACGATGCCGGGCTGGTCGTCGCAGGCGATGAGCAGGCGGGCGGTATCGGGCTGAGACATGGGGGCTCCTCGAGGGTGTGCATCGATTCTGCCGTGGATGCGCCGAGCGGGCGAATCGCGAAAGATCACCCGCAGCGCGTCACCCGCGAGGCGGCGGGCTCACCTACCCTGAGAGCATGGAAGCGAGCGACCTCGGTCTGGTGCTGATCCCCCTGCTGGCGGTCGCCGCGCCGTTGCTCGCGCGTGGTGTGCGACCCGTGGTGCGGGTGCCCATCGTCGTGTTCGAGCTCGTGCTCGGCATCCTCGTCGGCCCGGCCGTGCTCGGCTGGGTCGAGCCGGGACCGCTGCTCGAGAAGCTCAGCGACTTCGGCCTGGCACTGCTGTTCTTCGTCGCCGGAACCGAGATCGACTTCAAGATGGTCGCGGGCAAGCCGCTGGCGCGCGCATCGCTCGGGTGGCTGCTCAGCGTCCTGCTGGGCATCGGGCTGGGGTTCTTCTTCGCGCCGGGGGAGGGCATGGTGGTGATCGGCATCGCGCTGAGCTCGACCGCGTTGGGCACGCTGATGCCCATCCTGCGCGATGCCCGCGAGCTCGACACCCCCTTCGGCCGTGCGATCAGCGCGATCGGCGCGGTCGGCGAGTTCCTGCCGCTCATCGCGATCTCGATCTTCCTGAGCACGCGGACGACGCCGATCGCCACCGTGATCCTCTTGACCTTCGTCGTGCTCGCCGGTCTCGCCGTGCTTCTCGCCAATCGTGTGCCGCATGGACGGCTGCACCGTATCGTGCGCGCCACGCTGCACACCTCCGACCAGTTCGGCGTACGCTTCGTGATCCTCCTCATCGCCGCGCTCGTCGGCCTCAGCGTCATGCTCGACCTCGACATGCTGCTCGGCGCCTTCGTGGCAGGCGCGATCTGGCGCATCATCATGGCGCGCGCCCCGAAGAAGGACGCGGAAGAGGTCGAGAGCAAGATCGAGGCGATCGCCTTCGGTTTCCTCGTGCCGATCTTCTTCCTCTACACCGGCGTCACCTTCGACCTGCAGGCGCTGCTCACCTCGTCGTCCGCGCTCGCAATGGTGCCGATCTTCCTGGTCGCCCTGCTGGTGATCCGTGGATCGGCGGCGCAGCTCTCTGTTCCGCACGGTGCGAGCGTGCGCGATCGGGCGGCCCTCGGGCTCCTCGCCGCGACTGGCCTGCCGATCATCGTCGCGGTGACGGCCATCGGTGTCGACCAGAAGATGCTCGATACCGGCACGGCCGCGGCGCTGGTCGGGGCCGGCATGCTGTCGGTGCTGCTGTATCCGCTCATCGGCATGACGCTCCGCGGCGATCGCGCCGAGGTCGTCGGGCCGACGCACGCCGCCGAATCCACGCAGGGAGAACTGTGACCACCGCATCCGCCCTCCTGACCCAGGCCGTGATGGACCTGAAGGACGCTCCGAAGGAGGGCCTCGGCGAGCAGCGCGACTCCCGGTGGCGCGGGCGTCGCATCGTGCGGGTCGGCGCGGCCTGGCACCTGGGCGTGCTGCTGCTGACCGATACGCATGCGCTGGCCACGAATGAAGTGTTGCGCGCCGCCGACCCCGGTCGCCGCGGCTACACGGCCGAGTCGGCGAGGGAGCGCGCCGAGCGCCGTGCCGAGGCCCTGCGCGGCGGCTTCGACGAGGGCGACGTGGTGCACGTGGGGTGGAGCGTGATCGACGTCGATGCGGTGGATGCCGGCGGTTCCTCGGGTCCGCTCGCCCTCATCGATGCGGTGCCCTCCGTGCGGTGGAGCACCGCCGGTGGATTCATGCCGCTGGAGGCATACCTGCGCGAGCGCGTGGCGCTGCTGCGCGACTCCGCGTCGAGCTGACGCCGGCGAAGCGACTCCGGCGGACCGACTCAGGCGAAGGTCTCGGCGAAGCGGCGCAGGAGTGCTGCGCCCTCGGTGACGGATGCGGCGAGCACCTGCTGCTGCACCGCGTCGAACTCGTCGGGGTCGAAGTAGCCGGTGGTGCGGTAGAAGGTCATCCGGTCGGCGAAGTCGCGAGGGGTGGGCTCGGGGTGGAACTGCGCCGCATACAGGTGCGTGCCCACGCGGTAGGCCTGCACAGGGCAGACCTCGTTCGTCGCCAGCAGCACCGCACCGGGAGGCACGTTCGCTGCGCTCTCCTTATGCGCGGTGAACACGGTGAGGGCGGAGCCGCTGGGACCGAAAACCGGGTCGAGCGCGCCCTCGGGGGTCGTCTCGATCACGGTGGCGCTCGCGGGCTCGGGGGTGTCGGTCACGACGTCTCCACCGAGCATGCGGGTGACGACTCCGATGCTGAAACAGGTGAAGAACACCGCGATCTCCGCCGCCATCGCCGCATCGGCGAGAGTCCGCAGATCGGCTTCGACGCGCATCTGCTCCGGAGTCTTCACGGCGTCGGAGACGTTGAAGGGCGAGCCGCCGACCACGACGCCGCGGTAGCCGCGCAGGCGCTCGATGTGCAACGGCGTCTGCAGCAGGTCGAGCCGGTCGACCACGTCCACGCCCAGCGCCCGCCGGAACGAAGCGTGCTCGGCATCCGCCGCCCCGATCTCGGGACGCACGCAGATGTAGAGAAGCGAGGCCATCAGGAGATTCTAACGAGCGTGCGGCGGTCGGCCGTCGCGGTCGTCAGCGCGAGGAGTTCGCCGTGCGGCCGCGGACGATGCCCACGAACGTCTCGACATCGGGTGTGGTGCGCTCGCGGGGCCAGGCCAGGGCCACGGTCGAGGTCGGTCCGTCCGTGAGGATGCGGTGGTCGGCGTCCTTGCGGTGGTGCTTGCGGGCGAGCGACATCGGGACGATCACGATGCCGACTCCGGATGCTGCGGTCGCGATCGCGTCATCGGTGGGGAGCGCCGCGAACGTCGCCGGGAGTGCGCCCGGGAGATCGAGGGGACCGAGCACATCGTCGGTCAGCGCGATCACGATCTCGCCCTCCAGGTCTGCCGCCGTGAGGTCATCGGCCGCCATCAGATGCGAGTCCGCCGCGGCGACCACGACGGGGAGCTCGTCGTAGAGCGGGATGATGTGCAACGACTCGTCCAGGAGGGGCAGGCGCACCAGGGCGGCATCGAGATCGTCCAGCGCTGCCCGCGAGGACGCCGCCTCGATCTCCACGAGTTCGAGCGGAACGTGCGGCATCCGCTGCTTCCACGCATCGACCCACTTGCCGGGCGTCGCGCCGGGCACCGCGCCCAGACGGAAGGTGCGCGGTGCCTCGGGTTCGGGCTGCGGAGAGTCGAAGACCACCTTGGTGGTCTTCTTCTTCGGCTTCTGCGGGGGGAAGCGCTCGGCAGGAGCGGCCTTGTTCCGGCGAACCGGTGTGCCGCGGCTTGCGCCCTTCGCGGGCCGTCTTCCCTGATTCGCCATGGGGACCAGGCTACTCGGCGAGCGGCCCCGACACCTCCGGCGACGCAGCGGGGGTCGCGGCCGCGAGCTTGCGCTGCGCCCGGCGGATGAGTCCCGTGGCGCCGCCGACGAGCAGCAGCACACCCGCGGTCAGCAGCAGGATCGTGATGATCGTGGGCGGGGTCAGAGTCAGGAGCGCGTCCGCGACCGCTTCTCGTCGGGCTTCGTCGGCGAGCGCCCAGAGGGCACCTCCCGCGATGGCGGCGAACAGGAGCCCCCAGATGATGGCGGCCCAACGGGTGCGGGGCGGGGTGGTCGTCTCGGTGATCGTCGGCGTGCTCATCACTGGTCTTCCTTCGCGGGCTCGATGACGATGACGGCGATCTCGCCGCTGGTCTGATGGATGGTGACCGGCTGGACCGTGGTCGTCGAGGCGTTCTCCGCGGCGATCTTCACCGACACGGATGAGCGTCCGTCGCGTTCCTCGACGGGCCAGACGCCGCTGTCGACGATCCCGCCTCTCTCCTCGTCCTGCCGCGTCCAGGAGACGGTGGCCGTATCGACGGTGGCGCGCAGATCGAGCTCCACTCCCGGCTGCACATAGATGAAGGTGTTCCCGGAACCCTTGTCCACGACGATCGACCGGGGGCCGTCGTCGTGCGGGTTCAGCGTGACGTACACATCTCCGAAGGGCTGGCGCACATGAGCGGGCGCGTTGTTGCCGATCGAGGCATAGCCGAGCGTGACGCCGGGGAAGGCCGAGAATGCACCGGCCACCAGTCCGCCCACCAGCGTGAGCGCTGTCGCGAAGGCCAGGAAGCCGCTCCGCCGACGGAACGCCCCGGCGACGATCATCCCGAGGGCGAGGATGAGGGCGGCGGCGAGCAGGCCCAGTGCCCCGCCGAGGGCTTCCCCACCGGCGACGAGACCGACGGCGGCGCCCGTGATGATGGCGAGGCCGATCATGGTCGCGGCGAAGGCGAAGCCCGCTCGCGGGTTCGATGCGCGGCGGATGCGGCGGCGCTCGGCCGCCTCCGCGGCGAACACGGCGGCCTCAGCCTGGCGCTCCCGGCGCAGCTGGTCGCGGGCGGCTCGTTCGACATCCTGCTGCTGGCGCCGCCACGCTTGATCCTGTTCCTTCCAGGCGGCATGCTGGGCGCGCCACGCCTCGAGGGCGAGAGGGTCCTGGGATCCGGGCGGCAGCGGGGCCGGCGGCGCCGGCGGGGTCAGCCCGAGCCCGGCATCCGGCGCGGCGGGCTCCGTCACGGTGTCGGCAGCGGGGAGCGCCTGCGTGGAGAGAGTGGCGTCCGCCCCCTCGGCGGTACCCGAACCGTCGAGGGGAGCGGACGCGGCCGGGGCCGTCTGATCTGCGGAAGCCATCGGCAGATCGGACGCGGAAGCTCCCGGCGTGCGGCTGGCCGCGCGCACGATCAGGAAGAGCAGGCCGGCGACGAGCACCAGCCCGAGGATCCAGCTGATGAGGGACAGAGCGGACCAGCCGTCGTATCCGAGCCCGAACAGGCGGCCGGCGAGGGGCGCGGTCGGGAACAGGCCGATGACGCCCATCGCCAGGATGCCCCACTGCACGGGCTGGTAATCGCGGCGCAGGAGGTCGCGCACGTGCACACGTCCGTCGATGTCGGGCAGCAGTGCCCAGGCGGCGGCGTAGAGGAAGATCACCGGCAGTCCGAACAGGGCCGCGACCACGAGCACACCCCGCACGATCAGCGGGTCGATGCGGAGGCGGGCGGCGATGCCGGCGGCGACACCGCCGAGCCAGCCCTCGGAACGGGCGACGCCGAGACCGGCGACCCAGAGCAGGAAGCGATCGGCACCGCGCGGGATGTCGGTGCCCGGAGCGCCGACGGCCGGAGCGGCGGGGTCGGCGGGGGGTGGGGGCGCAGTCGGAATCGTCATGCTTCGATCCTGGCGGCGACAGCGGGATTGCTGCCATGGGGGGAACCCCTGAACGGACCCTGATTCCGGGCAGGGGAGCCCCCGGAGCACACGTGCGGGTGATTGGATTGCCACATGTCCTCTTCGGCGCACGTTCCCGCGCGACCCCCGCGTGCCGCGGCACCGCCGCGCCCGCCGTTGAGCCGCGATCGCGACTGCCTGGTCGCCGGCGTCAGCACCGGGCTCGCGCGTCATCTCGGCGTGCGGGTGTGGACCGTGCGGGCACTGTTCATCGCCCTCACCCTGTGCGGCGGCGCAGGAGTGCTCCTCTACGCCTGGTGCTGGATGTTCACGCCGTGGGAGGAGGGGGAGGGCGCGCCGACGAGGCGGATGCCGGTGGCCTGGCTGCTGCTCGCTCCCGCGGCCGTGGGGATGCTCGTCGTGCTGGTCTGGCGCGGGGGCAGCGACTGGTTGAGCGGATCGATCCCGCCGGACCTCGCCGCGCTGGTCGTGGGCGGTACGGCGGCGTTTGCGACGGGTGCCGGGCTCTGGGCCACGCTGGTCGACCGCACGGACACGGCTCGAGGACCCCGGCACAGCATGAGCATCCGGATCCTCTCGATCCTGCTGCTGGCTCTGCTGTTCATGATCCTGCTGTCCTGGCCCGTCGCCAGATCCGGCGTGGCACTCGTGCTCCTTCCTCTGGGCGGACTCGCGGCCGTGGTGTCGTCGGCGTTGATCCCCCGATGGCGCGAGCTCTCGGGTGAACGCGTGCGCCGCATCCGCGAGGAGCAGCGCAGCCAGATGGCCGCGCACCTGCACGACTCGGTGCTGCAGACGCTGGCGCTGATCCAGAACAGGGCGGGGGCCTCCAGCGAGGCCGCACGCCTCGCCAGGGCGCAGGAGCGCGAGCTGCGTGCGTGGCTCTACGACGGGGACGCCCCGGCCGACAGCGACCTTCCGACAGACCTGCGCGACTATGCGGGAGCGCTCGAGCTCGACTATCCGGTGCGCATCGACGTGGTCTCGGCCGGACTGTCGACCGAACGTGCGAGCGGGGAGCTCGCGGCGGCCGCCAGGGAGGCGATCCTGAACGCAGCCCGTCATGCGGGTGGCGAGATCTCGGTGTACATCGAGGGGAGCGCTTCGGGCGTCGACGTGTTCATCCGTGACCGAGGTGCAGGGTTCCGCCTCGACGACGTGCCCAGCGATCGGCTGGGCGTGCGGGAGTCGATCATCGGGCGCATGCGGCGTGCGGGTGGCAGCGGAGCGGTCCGCAGCGACGAGAACGGCACCGAGGTGCACCTGCGGATCATGACGGGCCCGCTCCAGGATCGCCCGGCCGCGCGGCCGGCACCCGCTCGGGAGGAACAACGTGGCTGACAGCATCCGGGTCGTGATCGTCGACGACCACTCGATCTTCCGCTCCGGCCTGCGTGCCGATCTCGACGCGGGCGTCGACGTGGTCGGCGAAGCGGCCGACGTGCCCTCCGCCATCACCGTGATCGGCGCGACACAGCCGGATGTCGTGCTTCTCGACGTGCATCTCCCGGGCGGAAGCGGCGACGATGCGGCCGGCGGCGAAGCCGTGATCCGCGGTTCGGCACCCACTGGCGCACGGTTCCTCGCGCTGAGCGTCTCGGATGCGGCGGCCGACGTGGTGCGGGTGATCCGTGCGGGGGCCAGGGGCTACATCACCAAGGGCTCGTCCGGCATCGAGGTCAGCAGCGCGGTGCGGGCGGTGGCCGAGGGAGACGCCGTGTTCTCGCCGCGACTCGCCGGCTTCGTGCTGGACGCGTTCGGGGCGGTCTCCGGAGAGACCGCCACCGCGACCGACGAGCTCGACCGGCTCTCGGCGCGCGAGCAGGAGGTCATGCGCCTCATCGCCCGCGGGTACGCCTACAAGGAGGTGGCGTCGGAGCTGTTCATCTCGATCAAGACGGTCGAGACGCACGTGTCATCGGTGCTGCGGAAGCTGCAGCTGTCGTCGCGGCACGAACTCACCGCATGGGCGTCGGAGCGGCGCCTGCTGTGAGCCGGCTCAGGGCTCGGCCGGTCAGGCCGCGAGCCACAGGCCCTTCTGGTCCGTCGCGATGGTGAGTCCCGCGGCGACCGTCTCGTCGTCGCCGATCCTGGCGCCGCGGACGATGCGCGCTCCGGCGCCGATGTCGGTGCGGACACCCACGTAGGCGTGATCGCCGATCGCCGCACCGTGGCCGACGTGCGCGTGCGCGTCGACGAACGCGCCTTCGCCGATCACGGCATCCTCGTCGATCCAGGCGCCGCGGGCGATGGTGGCCCCGGCGCCGACGCGCGCCCCCGGTTCGATATACGCACCGGCCTCGATGTGCGCTTTCGGGTGCACCTTCGCGCCGTGCGCGACGAGACCCCGGCCGTTCGCGTGCTTGCGATACCGCAGCGTCGCGCCCTGGTCGTTCTCGATGTCGACGTAGTTCTTGCCCACGATTCCTCCCGTGCTCCGGAGTTCTCCGGATATATCAACAACCACGGCAGCGGCGGATTCATTCCCGCGGATGGATGTGGTCAGCGCTGGCAGGAGGGGCACCAGAAGGTGACGCGCTCGCGGGTCGGATCGGCGCCCTGCTCGCCGCGTCGGATGAGGGTTCCGCAGCGTCGGCACGGGCGTCCGGCGCGACCGTACACCCAGGTGCCCTGACCCGGGCGATCGATGCCGGTGAAGGTGCGGTGGCGGCGGTCGCGATTGGCGCGGATGGTGCGGACGCCGAGATCGATGAGGGCGGACACATCGACGTCCGGCGTCGGCGTGGTCGGCAGGATTCCACGCAGGAACAGGAGTTCCGCAGCGTACTCATTGCCGAACCCCGCGACGTTGCGCTGATCGAGGAGCGCGACATGGATGCTGCGCGTATCGGCCCCGAGACGCCTGACCGCTTCGGCCGCGTCCCAGCTGTCGGCGAGGGGATCCGGCCCCAGGTACCCCACGAGCTGGTCCTCGTCGCGCGTGGCGACGACCTCGATCTCGGCGATGTCGACGCCCACGGCTTCACTCCGCGGTGTGCCGACGACGGCGCGCACCTTGAACGCCGGGTGCCGCCACTTCTCTCCCGGGCGGTACGTGAACCAGGCGCCGTCCATGCGCAGATGCGAATGCAGTGTGCTGTCGCCGATGCGCATGAGCAGATGCTTGCCGCGGGGAACCACGCCGTGCACGGGCTGCCCGGTCAGATCGAGCGTGGCGAACCGGGGGACGCGGAGGTCGAAGCGGGTGACCTCCGCACCGGCCAGCGCTTCGTCGAGGCGTCGGGCCGTGCGGAAGACCGTGTCGCCCTCGGGCATCAGGAAGCCCCGAGGGGCGCGGGCGGCGTCGGGGTCGTCGTCGTGGGCAGCGCAGCGGTTCCCGTGCGGGTGAGCATGTCCCGCGCGAGCATGGTGCTGCCGGCGACGGCGGCGGGCATGATCGCGACGGCGCCGCCGGGGATGAGGAAGCAGAGCTGGGTCGCGACACCGAAGCCGAGCACCCGTGCGCGGCTGCCGGAGAACAGCACGGCTCGGTCGGCGGGGTTGAGGTCGCGGGCGTCGAAGGCGCGGCCCGTCAGTTCGCGTGCGAGCAGTCGACCGGTGAACACGACACCGGCGATGGGGCCGAGGAATCCACCGACGGCCGGGATGAGGCCGATCAGCAGCACGAGGACCGCGATCAGGATGCCGAGCAGGACCAGTCGGAGCCCTTCGCCGAGGGCGCTCCAGAAGCCGCCGCCGTCGGCAGGGGGAGCGTCACCGAGATCGACCTCGACCGCGTGCCAGATGCGCTGATAGAACGGGTCGCCGATCGTCAGGGTCAGAGCGCTGAACACGACGCTGGCCAGGGCGAGCGCTGCCGCGACGATCACGAAGCTCACCGCGGACCGCAGCAGTCCGCGCCACGGTTCGAGCCACCCCTCGGCGAACGGCGTCAGCCAGGTGGAGACCGACGGCAGCGAGATGATCAGCGGCACGAGTGCGGCGGCGAGCAGGATCAGCGCGATGATCGCAGGGATCAGTCCGAGCACCATGAGGCCGGGCCGCGTGCGCCACAGGCCGAATCCCCGCAGCAGCGTACGGATGCCGGCGGCGAACTCTCGGATCATGGCTTCCAGCGTAGAGGCATCGCTCAGACGACCTTGCGGAGGGTGTATCCGCGCGGCGTCGCCACGAAGCCGGCCTCCTGCAGGGCGAGCGCGAGTGCGGTGCCGTAGACCCCCTCGCCGTTGATCTTCTCGACGGTGAGGGTATCCAGGCGTCGGCTGCGCGCGGTGGCAGCGAGGTCGGCGGTGGCGGCACGCAGCACGTCGACGTCATCGCTGAACGACAGCACCGTGCGGCCACCGCGTTCCAGGGAGAGCACCAGGGTGCCGTCGACCAGGACGACCAGACCTCCCGCCTTGCGCCCGGGGCGGTGCGACACCCCGTCGAGCTTGGGCCAGCCGAGCGCCGCACCGTAGGGGTTCGCGGGGTCGGTCGCGGCGAGGGTGACGGCCGTGCGGGGTGGTGGATCGGCGAGGCCCGCGTAGGTGCGCAGTCGGTCGACGGTGCCTGAGGCGGCGAATTGCGCGGCGCCGAGCTTCTCGATCACGTAGCCGCGGCGACAGTGCCCCGCCTCTTCGAAACCGGCGAGCACTCGATAGGCCTGCGCGAAGCCGCCGGGCACGCCTTCGGCCTGCACGGCGCCGCGGGTCACGACGCCGTAGCGGTCGAGCAGGAGGCCGGCGGTGACGGTCGCCCGACGGGAGGGATCGGTCTCGAGTGCGGGCAGCAGCGACCAGCGTCCGCCGATCGACGCGGGCCGCGGTGCGGCGGATCCGGTGAAGGACACGCCGCGGTAGGTGCGGGCACGGGGGGCGCGGCGCTTCACCTTGTGTGCCTGCGAGCCGCCGGCGAGAAGAGAGCGGATCGGGGCGAAGGTGTCGTTGGTGACGTAGCCCGACCACGTCAGCGACCACAGCGCCTCGAGCACGGACTGCTCGTTCTCGGCCGCGGCCATCTCTTTCAGCTGGCCGGCGAAGTAGGCGCCGCCGACGTCGAGGGCGATGAGGATACGTGATTCCAGGGAGTCGGAGGCGATCTCGGCGTCGCGCTCCGGCAGGGTGAAGGGCGCGATGTCGGCGGGATGCAGCGACACCCAGCCGTCGCGCCCCGGAAGCGTGCCGTGTCCGGACCAGATGACCTCGCCGGATGCCGTCAGCTCATCGAGCATCGCGGGGGAGTAATCGCGCACGCGCGAGGGCAGCACCAACGATTCCCACGCGCTCGCCGGGATCGGCACGCCGGCGAACTGCTCGATCACGCTGAGCACGCCGTCGACGCCGTCGAGGGGGCGACCGATGTGCTGCCAGTCCGGCAGGAATCGGGCGTACGCCTCGGGCGAGACCGGTTCGACCGATCCACGGATCGCGGCGAGCGAGCGCATCCGCAGGCGGCGCAGCACCTCGGTGTCGCACCATTCGATCGCGTCGCCGCTGCCCGCCGCCTCCGGCAGGAAGTAGCCGCTCGTGATCCGCCCCGCGGTCTCGAGACGCTGCAGGGTGTGCCGGGCCACCGCGGCGCCGAGTCCGAACCGGGCGGCGACGGCATCCGTCGTGAACGGGCCGTGCGTGCGGGCATGGCGGGCGATGAGGTCACCGAGCGGGTCGGCGACGGGTTCGAGGAAGGCGACCGGGACACCGGTCGGGAGCGCAGCGCCCAGGGCATCGCGCAGGCGTCCTGCATCTTCGATCGCCGCGACCCGGCTCGTGCCGGCGATGGTCACGGGGATCGCCCGGCGCGCGGAGATCAGGTCGTCGAGCAGGGCGGCTGCCGACGTATCGGCGATCGACTCGGGGTCGAGGCGGGCCGTCGCCTCGTCGGCGTCGAGGGGGCCGAGCATCCGCAGCAGGTCGGCGACGCCCTCGAGTCCGCGCGCTCGGCGATCGGGGTCGAGACGCTGCGCCTCGCGCTCGAACTGGGCGATCACGTCGGGGTCGAGCAGTTCGCGCAGCTCGACCGTGCCCAGCAGCTCGCCGAGCAGTGCGGGGTCGACCGAGAGAGCGGCCGCTCTGCGCTCGGCGAGAGGGGAGTCGCCCTCGTACATGAAGGCGCCCACGTAGCCGAACAGCAGGTCACGGGCATACGGCGAGGGCTGGCCGGGCTCGGTCTCGACGAGGCGGATGCGGCGGTCGGCGATCGACGTCGCGAGGGTGCGCAACGAGGGGAGGTCGTAGACGTCCTGCAGCACTTCGCGCAGGGTCTCGAGGATCACCGGGAAGGTCGGATGGCGCCTGGCCACCTCGAGCAGCTGAGCCGACCGCTGTCGCTGCTGCCACAGCGGGGTGCGCTTGTTGGGATTCATGCGGGGCATGAGCAGTGCCCGCGCCGCGCACTCGCGGAAGCGGGACGCGAACAGGGCGGAGCCGCCCACCTCTTCGGTGACCAGGTGTTCCAGCTCGTCGGGCTCGAACACGAACAGCTCTGCGCCGGGCGGCTCGGCCTCGGCATCGGGGATGCGCACGATGATGCCGTCATCGCTCGCGACCGCCGACCCCTCGACGCCGAGGCGCTCACGCACCCGGGCGTTGATCGCCAGCGCCCAGGGTGCGTGCACCTTCATGCCGTAGGGGGAATGCAGGATGACACGCCAGTCGCCGACCTCGTCGCGACCGCGTTCGACGGTGAGCGTGCGGTCGGTCGGGAGCGTGCCCGTCGCTTCGCGCTGCTCCGTCAGGTGCGCCATGAGGTTCGCGCGCGCCTGCTCGTCGAGTCCGGCGTCGATCAGTCTCTGCGCCGCCTTCTCGGGAGTGGCCGCCGACACCTCACGGGAGAACGCGCCCAGAGCCTCGCCGAGCTCGAACGGGCGGCCGATCCCGTCGCCGTGCCAGAACGGCACCTTGCCCGGCTGCCCGTAGGCCGGGATCACGTTGACGCGGTCGTGGGTGATCTCCGCGATCCGCCAGCTCGTCGTACCGAGCGTGAACACGTCTCCCACCCGCGACTCGTAGACCATCTCCTCGTCGAGCTCGCCGACCCGCGCGCCCGTCGATTCGCCGGCGACGAAGACGCCGAACAGGCCGCGGTCCGGGATCGTGCCGCCACTGGTCACCGCGATGCGCTGCGCTCCCGGTCGCCCGGTCAGCGTGCCGGCATCGCGATCCCACACCAGTCGGGGGCGCAGCTCGGCGAACTCGTCGGACGGGAATCGACCGGCCAGCAGATCGAGCGTCGCCTCGTAGGCCGAACGCGGAAGAGCCTGGAAGGGCGCCGACCGGCGAACAGTCTCGAACCACTCCTCGACCCCGATGGCTCCGAGGGCGCTCGCGGCGACGGTCTGCTGCGCGAGGATGTCGAGCGGGTTGCGCGGCACCTGGATCGCCTCGATCTTGCCCGCGAGCATCCGCTCGGTCACGATCGCGGTGTGCAGCACGTCGCCGCGGTGCTTCGGGAAGAGCGCGGCGCGACTGATCTCGCCCACCTGGTGACCGGCGCGGCCCACCCGCTGCAGACCGGAGGCCGCCGAGGGCGGTGCCTCGACCTGGATCACGAGGTCGACCGCTCCCATGTCGATGCCGAGCTCGAGGCTGCTCGTCGCGACGACGCAGCGCAGCACGCCGGACTTGAGCTCTTCCTCGACCTGCGCGCGCTGCTCCTTCGAGACCGAACCGTGGTGCGCCTTCGCGAGCACGGGATCGGCACCTGCGGTCGCTCCGGCCTGCGCCATCATGGCGGCGGGTACGGTCGCCGCCGGAAGTTCGACGCCGATCCGCTCGGAGTAGATCTCGTTCAGACGCCCGGTGAGGCGCTCGGCGAGGCGACGGGAGTTGGCGAACACGATCGTCGAGTTGTTCTGCAGGATGCGGTCGACGATCGCCTCCTCCACATGGGGCCAGACCGAGCCGGTGACCTCGGAGTACTCGGCATCGGCCGCATCCCCCGGCACGCCGGGAGGGGGCGGCGGGTTGGTCATGTCATCCATCGGCACGACCACGCCGAGCTCGAAGGTCTTGGATGCGGGGGGCGCGACGATCTCGACCGGAGCCGAGCCGCCGAGGAACCGGGCGACCTCGTCGATCGGGCGGACGGTGGCCGAGAGTCCGATGCGCTGCGCGGGAGTCTCGATGCCGTTCGCGCGGCGCAGCGCGTCGAGGCGCTCCAGGCTCACGGCGAGGTGCGCGCCGCGCTTGGTGGCGGCGACCGCGTGCACCTCGTCGATGATCACGGTGTGCACGCCGCGCAGCGTCTCACCTGCGCGGCTCGTCAGCATGAGGTACAGAGACTCGGGGGTCGTGATGAGGATGTCGGGCGGGTCGGACACGAGCTTGCGTCGGTCGCTCGAGGTCGTGTCGCCCGAGCGCACGCCGACCGTCACCGCCGGCGCCGGAACTCCGAGCCGTCTGGCCGACTGTCCGATGCCGATCAGGGGCGAGCGGAGGTTGCGCTCGACGTCGACGCCGAGCGCCTTCAACGGAGAGATGTAGAGGATGCGCGTGCGTGGCTCGCCCTTCGCCGGAGGGGGGGTCTCCGCCATGCGCTCCCGGAACACGCTGTCGATCGCCCACAGGAACGCCGACAGCGTCTTGCCCGACCCGGTCGGTGCCACCACGAGCGCGTGCTTGCCCGCGGAGATCGCATTCCAGGCGCCCGCCTGCGCCGGCGTGGGCGCGGGGAAGGCCCCCCGGAACCAGTCCTGCGTCGCGGAGGTGAAACGGTCGAGCACGTCGCTCATCCCTCCATCTTCGTCGAGGCCGGGGACATCGGGGTCGTGAACGATGTCGGCGGAAGGCGGGAGGTTCGCATGCGCACACCTCCCGCGACCGCGAAGCGACGGCTTTCGGCGGAGGTCGTTCCCCTCACATCGCGACGGCGAAGGGGCGTCGTACCTCGGTACGACGCCCCTCGACAGTGGGCACTCCGGGCCGACGCGACCGGGTTCCCTCCGCTCATACCGTCTCCCTATGCCCACCGAGAACACCACCCCTCCGTCCGCCGGAAACGCTCTCCGCATCGTCGCCTCGATCGTCGGAAGCCTGCTCGTCGCCGTCGCGCTGACCATCATCTGGGTCGCCCGTCTGAGCATCGACCGCGTCCTGTATGTGAGCGGACTCGGAGCCGACGGCGAGCCGACCGCGGGATGGTTCGAGCTCGCACTGCTGCTCCTCGTCACCGGTGGCTTCGCTGTGGCCTGGGCCTCGCGCGGGCTGCGTTCGACGGTGCCGTGGTTGAGCATCTGGTCGCCGTCGTTCTCGGTGGCGGTGGCATCATCGCTGTTCCTGGTGGCCTCGCAGGTCACGTGCACGACCGGGTGCCCGCTGCCGGTGGGGCCCGCGTTCACCTGGCAGGACCTGGTGCACACCACGGTCGCCGTGCTCGCCTTCGCCCTGGCCGCGTTCGCGATGCTGCAGGTCTCCTTCGTCGAAGGTCGGCGCACGCTCCGGGTGCTGTCGCTCGGCGCAGGCATCTCGACGGCCGTGATCGCCGCGGCGGGAGGCATCCTCTCCCTGCTGCAGTTCCGCACGGACATCGGCAGCATCTTCGAGCTCGTCGCGACCACCATCGGCATGGGGTGGCTCGCGATCCTCGGAATGGACACGGCGGTCGCGCAGCGGCGTCGACGGGTACGGCGCGAGACGTGGAAACCGGTGGCGCCGACCCTCGACCCGCATCAGAGCACCGCGCGTCGCACCGCGACGGGTGCGCTCGTCGCCGTCTCCCGCTGAGGAACCCGACGTGCGGTGCGTAGAGTCGTCACATGCGAGAGTCAGCATCCGTCGGCGAGAGCGGGGTCCGGTCGGTGGACCTGCCGCGGCCGCCGGGGGTCGTCCGGCGGTTCTGGGGAAACCACCCCTGGCTCTTCGACGGTCTGCTCACCTTCGCCTACCTCATCGTGAGCGTGTTCTGGGCGGTCGTCGCTCCCCTCTCCTCGGGCGACTGGACTCCGCTCGCTCCGATCGTCGTCCCGATAGTGCTGGGCGTTCTCGCGGCGGGAGGACTCCTCTTCCGCAGGCATCGGCCGTGGCTCACGTTCGCGGTCTTCGCGGTCGTCGCGGTCGTCGCGCTCATCGCCGACACGCCTGCCGAGCCGATCGGCGTCGGCTTCGCCCTCTACGCGCTCTTCGTCTACCGCTCGAACCGCAGCGGATGGGTCGCCTTCGGGGTGACGGTGCTGGCCGGGGTCGTGGTGCTCCCCGCTCTCGACTGGCTGCGCCGCGGTGCCCCCGATGGCGGCTTCACGTATGTGCCGGGCAGCCTGCTGTTCCTCGTCGTGATGCTGATCGCCGCGCTCCTCGGAGTCACCGTGGGTGACCGGCGGCGCTACATCGGGGCGATCCTCGACCGCGCCAACCAGCTCGCACGCGAACGTGACCAGCAGGCGCGGATCGCGACGCTGGCCGAGCGCGCGAGGATCACCCGCGAGATCCACGACGTCGTCGCGCACAGCGTGTCGGTCATGGTGTCGCTCGCCGACGGCGCCGGCGCGCTCGCGGAGAAGGATCCGCAGCGTTCGCGCAGCGCCATCCAGGAGATCGGCGAGGTCGGACGGCAATCGCTCGTCGAGATGCGCCAGCTGCTGGGCGCGCTCGGCGACGACGCGGACGACGGCGAGGAGCAGAGCCCGCTGCGCCCCAACCCCGGACTGGCGGAACTCACGGCCCTGGTCGAGACCTTCCGCTCCGCGGGTCTGCCGGTGACGGTGCATATGCAAGGGGCGGCGCCCGGGTCACCGGCGCTGCAGAACACGATCCACCGCATCGTGCAGGAGGCGCTCACGAACGCGCTGCGCTATGCCAAGGACCCGCGTGAGGTGCTCGTGAGTCTCGATCTCCGTGGCGAGGTCCTCGTGATCGAGGTCACCGATGACGGCCGGCAGGGCCCGCCGGCGGCCTCGGTCGGATCGGGCCGCGGCCTCGTGGGCGTACGGGAACGTGCGCGGCTGGCCGGCGGGACGGTCGACGCCGGTCCGCTCCCCGAGGGCGGATGGCGCGTACGGGTGGAACTTCCCGAACAGGAGGAACAGGGATGACCGAGGAGAAGATCCGGCTGCTCATCGTGGACGACCACGAGTTGATCCGTCGCGGTATGCGGATGGTGCTCGATGCCGAAGATGACATGCAGGTGGTCGGGGAGGCCGTCTCAGGAGCGGAGGCCGTGCACCTCGCGGCCGATCTGCGACCCGACGTGATCCTGATGGACATCCGGATGCCGGAGATGGACGGGATCGAGGCGACCAGGCGCATCGTCCGGAGCACGCCGTCGAGCCGGGTGCTGGTGCTCACGACCTTCGACCTCGACGAGTACGCGTTCGGCAGCCTCCGCGCAGGAGCGAGCGGGTTCCTGTTGAAGAACACCCCGCCCGCGCAGCTGACCGCCGCGATCCGCGCGATCGCCGCCGGTGACGCCCTTGTCTCGCCGCGCGTCACACGGTCGATGCTCGACCTGTTCGCCACCCGTCTTCCCCGACAGGCCGAGGCGGTCGATTCGCGGCTGGACGTGTTGACCGAACGCGAGCGGGATGTCTTCCTCGCGATCGCCAAGGGATACAACAACACCGAGATCGGCGAGAGCCTGTTCGTGTCGGAGTCGACGGTGAAGACCCACGTCGGCCGCATCCTGCTCAAGCTCGATCTGCGCGACCGCGTGCAAGCCGTCATCCTCGCCTACGAGGTCGGCCTCGTCTGACGGTTCCGATGCGACGACGGCGCGCGCCGAGGAAACGGAGTCCCGGCGCGCGTCGTCGTCTTCCGCGCGTTGTCGTCCTCCCGCGCGTCACTGCTCCAGCGAGACCTCCTGGAGCGCGCCGTCGGCGTCGATCTGGAGTGTCAGATCGAGGTCGAGCCGCCGCAGGAACGCATCGTCGTGACTCACGATGAGCACGGCCCCGCGGTAGGCGCGGAGGGCGTCGACGACTTGGTCGACCGTGTCGAGGTCGAGGTTGTTCGTCGGCTCGTCCAGCACCACGAGGTGGGGTGCCGGGTCGGCGAGCAGCAGCTTCGCCAGCGCGACGCGGAAGCGTTCGCCACCGGAGAGGGCGGCGACCGGTCGCTCGGCGGTGGCCCCTCGGATGAGGAACCGCGCGAGGCGGTTGCGCAGCTCCTTCTCCGGGACGTGCGGCGCCGCGGCCGCGATGCTCTCGAACACCGACCGCTCCTCGTCGAGGCCGTCGACCCGCTGCGGCAGGTAGCCGATCAGGTCGGTATGGGCTTCGGCATGCAGGGCTGGCCGTACGGAACTCAGGACCTCCGTCTCGGATCCGCTTCCTTCCCGCCCCTGCGGCCCGACGGGAGTCATTGCTCCTGAGCTGTGAACGCCGGTGGCGACCAACCGCTCCAGCAGCGTGGTCTTCCCCGCGCCGTTGCGTCCGATCAGCGCGACCCGCTCCGGCCCCTGGATCACCCACGCGCGTTCGTGATCGCCGACCGTCGCGATGCGGCGGCTGCGCGACACCTGCGGGTCGGGCAGCTCGATCTTCATCGACGAATCGGAGCGTACCCGTCGCCCGGCCTCGTCGAGCACCGAGCGCGCGGCATCCTCCTTCGCTCCGACCTCGGTGCGGAGCCTGCCGGCCGATACCTCGGCGGCCATCTTCCGGCCGTGCGCGACGATCTTCGGGACCCGCTTCTCGATCTCCGCCTTCTTCGCCGTGCGCGCGCGGTGGGCGAGCTTCACCTCGGCTTCGATCCGCTGCCGTTTCTCCTTGCGGAGCACCTGGGCGGCGGTGACCTCGGCCTGCTTCGCGGCATCCTGCTCGGCGTCCAGCCACGCACGCCATTCCGAATACGGACCGCCGAAAACGCTCAAGGTCTGGGCGTAGAGCTCGGCGGTGTCGTCCATCAGCTCGAGCAGCGACAGGTCGTGGCTGACGACGATGAGCGTGCCTTTCCAGGCGCGCACCATCGCCGCGAGCTTCGCCCTGGCGTCACGGTCGAGGTTGTTGGTCGGCTCGTCGAGGAGCGTGATCGGTGCGCGGCGCAGGCGGATGCCGGCGATCGCCACGAGCACGGCCTCCCCGCCGGAGAGCTCTCCGACCCTGCGGTCGAGGAAGTCCGGCGCGAGACCGGCCTCCGCCAGGGACGCCTCGGCGCGCGCCTCGATGTCCCAGTCGTCGCCGACCGCGTCGAAGTGGGCGGGATCGACGTCGCCGGCGCTGATCGCCCGCACGGCGTCGAGCGCCTCCGACACTCCGAGAAGCTCGGCGACGCGGCGGTCGACGTCGAGAGTCAGCTGCTGCGGAAGGTACGCGACCTCGCCGGATGCCGTGACCATGCCCGAGGTCGGTTCGAGCTCGCCGGCCATCAGCCGCAGCAACGTCGACTTGCCCGCGCCGTTGCGACCGACCAGGCCGGTGCGTCCAGAGCCGAATGCGCCCGAGACGCCGTCGAGCGCGACCGAGCCGTCGGGCCAGGTGAAGGTGAGCCGGTCGAGGATGACCGACGCGTGAAGAGTGGTGGGAGTTGACATGAGTGTCTCCTGTCGAGTGCGAGGGTGCACTGACACCGAGCCTCTGCCGGGCCGTGACACGCGTCACAGGATGCGAGAGGAGAGGGTCTGCCGTGGAGTCGGCGATCGTCGGGTCAGCGCGCGGAAAGAAGAGCGCGGAGGCGACGGATCAGATCAAAGGACTTCCAGACACGGCGGACAGGACTCCCCGACGATACCCGGGGCTGTCAGGATCGCGCAACCCCCGGGCGTGTCGAGCATCCGTCGTGCGGGGGATGCCGTCGAGCCGGCGGATCCGTACCGTGGAGTCATGGCAGATCAGGATCCGAGTCCGCAGGAGTCGCGTTCGCGCATGGGCCTGGGTGTGGGGCTCGCGCTCGGGGTGGCGATCGGAGCGTCGATGGGTGCCGCCCTGCAGAACTGGGCGCTCGGTATCGGGATCGGAGTGGCGATCGGTGTCGCGCTCTCCGTCGCCATCACGTCGGGCGGGGGTTCCCGCCCGGGAAGACAGCCTGAGGGCGACCCTGACGACGCCCCTGACAGCGACGGCCCTGACGGCGACGACACCGACGACGGCCCTGACGGCGATCCCGGCGCTTCCGCGGAGAAGCCAGAGGAGAAGCCCGAGCTCTGATCAGCCGTTGGTGATCCCCTCCAGCCACTTCGTGAGGAACCGGTGCACGTCGGTCAGCTCCTCCTCGGAGATGCTGTGCGTGAGGCCGGTGTACACCCGTCCGGAAAGCTCGGAGTGCGCAGGCAGCCACTGCGCGGTGTGATCGATCAACGCGGGCGGGATGACGTCGTCATGCGTGCCCCGACCCCAGAACACGTGCGGGCGCAGTTCTGCCAGCGACTCGTCGTTCGGCAGCTCGCCCGGTGCCGCGTAGCCGCTCAGGACCGCGACGGCCCCGAAGCGCTCCGGTGCCAGGCGCAGAGCCTGCAGCGACACCGCCGCGCCCTGAGAGAAGCCGAGCAGGGCGACCGAGGGAGCATCGGCCGCCGCGGTGTCGAGCCAGCGCAGGAAGGCCTCCGCCGCGGCGGTCACGGCCTCGGAGCTGCGCCCGTCGAGCCCCTCGATCGGATACCAGGAGCGCCCCGGCATCGGCCACGGGGGTGCGAGGGGCGCAGCGACGGATGCGACGGCGATGCCCTCGGGGAGGGAGGGGACGAGTCCGAACAGGTCGTGCTCGTCGGCACCGTAGCCGTGCAGCAGGACCAGCAGTGGCATCCCCGCGCGGTCGGGGGACGACCATCGGGTCGCGGTGTCGTCGATCGTCAGGTTCTCGCTCACACCGTCATCCTGCCAGGGGCGACCGACGTGCGCGCGGTGTCGGTTCGCAGAAGCGGCTGGTAGAAAGGACACATGGCCGTCCGCACACCTGATCCCGATCCGGAGCCCGATGACGACGGTCTCGGTGACTTCCCGGATTCGAACCGGCCCGCGCCCGACGCGAATCCCGGCTGGCTGAGCGAGTTCGAGCTCGAAGAGGCTCGGCGCCGTCTGCCGATGCTCTACGTCGAGGCGATCCCGGTGCGCACCGACGGCTCCGGCCAGGTGATCGAGATCGGCATCCTGCTGCGCTCCACTCCGATGGGAGAGATGACCCGCACGATCGTGTCCGGTCGCGTCCGCTTCGGTGAGACGATCCGCGACGCCCTCTTCCGCCACGTCGAGAACGACCTGGGCCCGATGGCCTTCCCGCTGCTGCCGCCGCAGCCGCTGCCGTTCACGGTGGCCGAGTACTTCCCGATCCCCGGGGTGAGTGCGTTCCACGACGATCGGCAGCACGCCGTGTCGCTGGCGTTCGTGGTGCCGGTGACGGGAACGTGCGAGCCGCGTCAGGACGCTCTCGAGGTCACCTGGTTCTCGCCGGAGGCCGCCGGTTCCGACGCGGTCGCCGCCGAGATGGAGAACGGCCGGGGCACGCTCATCCGACAGGCTCTCGCGAGCCTCGGTCTGCTGCGCTGACGTCTTCTGCGCTGACGTCTTCTGCGCTGACGTCTGCTCTGCTGGCCTTCGCGGCGCTCAGGCCGTGGTGAGCCGGGCGAGTTCGGCGACGAAGGCGTCGACGTCGGCTTGCTCGGTGTCGAAGCCGCACATCCACCGCACCTCCTTGCGCGCCGCATCCCAGTCGTAGAAGCGGAACGAGTCGCGGAGCTGGTCGGCGACTCCGTCGGGGAGCGTGGCGAACACGCCGTTGGACTGGGTCGGCTGGGTGAATCCGACGCCCCGGATGGAGCCGTCGGCGATGCCGGCCTCGATCTCGGAGCGCAGACGCGCAGCCATGGCGTTGGCGTGCTGGGCGTTGCGCAACCAGAGGTCGCTCTCGAGCAGGGCGATCAGCTGCGCCGACACGAACCGCATCTTCGACGACAGCTGCATGTTGAACTTGCGCGAGTACTTCAGTCCGTGGGAGGCCTCGGGGTTCAGCACGACGATCGCCTCGCCGAGCATGGCACCGTTCTTCGTCCCGCCGAAGGTGAGCACGTCGACACCCGCGTCACGGGTGAACGCGCGCAGCGGCAGGTCGAGGGCGGCAGCGGCGTTCGAGAGGCGTGCGCCGTCGAGGTGCAGCTTCATGCCGCGCTCATGCACGTGGTCGGCGATCGTGCGGATCTCTTCGGCCGTGTACAGCGTGCCGAGCTCGGTGGTCTGGGTGATCGAGACGACCAGCGGCTGCGCGCGGTGCTCGTCGCCCCAGCCCCAGGCCTCGCGGTCGATCAGCTCGGGGGTGAGCTTGCCGTCGTCGGTGGCGACCGTGAGCAGCTTGAAGCCGCCGATCTTCTCGGGCGCCGCAGCCTCGTCGACGTTGATGTGCGCGGTGGAGGCGGCGATCACCGCGCCCCAACGCGGCAGCATCGACTGCAGGCCGGTCACGTTCGCGCCGGTGCCGTTGAACACCGGGAACGCCTCCACGCCCTCGCCGAAGTGCTCCTGGAAGACCTCCTGCAGGCGCGCGGTGTACGCGTCCTCGCCGTAGGCGCTCTGGTGGCCGCCGTTCGCCGCGACGATCGCCGCAAGGATCTCGGGGTGGATACCGGAGTAGTTGTCACTGGCGAAGCCCCGGATCGCGGGGTCATGCTGGATGCTCACCTCCCCAGCCTAATTGTCCGGCCGGTGCTCGCGGTGCGACGACGATGCTCTGTCCGGAGAGGGGCTTCCGGATGTCGGAGGCCGGTCCTACCCTCTTAGGCATGCAGCGCACCGCAGCGAAGAGGGCCTTCGCCAACGTCCTCGTCAACACGCTCATCGCGAACGTGACGACGAGCTTCCTGTGGTTCGCGCTCACGTTCTGGGTCTACATCGAGACGCAGTCGGTGCTGGCCACGGGCATCATCGGCGGTGCCTACATGCTGTTCGTCGCGTTCTTCGCGATGGCGTTCGGCACGATCGTCGACCGAAACCGCAAGCACACCGTCATGGTGATCTCGAGCGTCATCTCGGCTGTCGCTTTCCTGGTGGCCGGGGTGCTCTACCTCTGGCAGCCCGAGGCGGCCCTGCTCGACCTGGGCGGACCGTGGTTCTGGCTGTTCTCTGGCATCATCCTGTTCGGCGGAGTCATCGAGCAGCTGCGCAACATCGCGCTGTCCACGACGGTCACCCTGCTCATCCCCGAAGAGAGACGTGCGAACGCCAACGGCCTGGTCGGCACGGTGCAGGGCATCGCCTTCCTCGTCACGAGCGTGTTCTCGGGACTCTCGATCGGCTTCCTCGGCATGGGGTGGACGCTCGCGATCGCCATCGCCGCCATGGCGCTCACCTTCGTGCATCTGCTGTTCGTACGCATCCCCGAGGGCGATCCGGAGCCCGACCCGAACGCGTCGAGCGCGCTCGACTTCCGGGGAAGCGTGCGGGCCATCCGGCTGGCTCCCGGCCTCTTCGCACTGATCATCTTCTCCACGTTCAACAACCTCATCGGCGGCGTCTACATGGCGCTCATGGATCCTTACGGGCTGACGCTCTTCGACGCCCAGACCTGGGGATTCGCCCTGGCGTTCGCGTCGACCGGATTCCTGGTCGGCGGGGGACTCGTGGCCAAGTTCGGTCTCGGTCCGAAGCCGATGCGCACGATGCTGCTCGTGGTCATCGCGATGGGGCTGCTGGGCTCCGTGTTCATGCTGCGGGAGTGGTGGCCGCTGTATGTGGTCGGCATGTGGGTGTACATGGCGCTGGTGCCTCCGGTGGAGGCGGCCGAGCAGACCGTGATCCAGAAGGTCGTGCCGTTCGAGCGGCAGGGGCGCGTGTTCGGAGTGGCCGCCGCGATGGAGGCGGCAGCGGCCCCGATCACCGCATTCCTGATCGCACCGATCGCCGAGTTCCTGATCATCCCGTACATGGACACGGCGCAGGGGCAGCGGCAGTGGGGGTGGCTGCTCGGCGAGGGAGAGGCCCGAGGCATCGCGCTCATCTGCCTGTTCGCCGGACTGATCATGGTCGTCGCCGCCACCCTGGCCTTCTTCACCCGCTCGTACCGCAAGCTCACAGAGCTGTACGCAGAGGCTCCGGAGCAGGAGATCGCGGGGGCGGAGGAGGAGATCTCGGACCGGACACCGGACGATGACGAGACCGAGCCCGTCGTGACCCGGCGTGCGGACGCGCCGCCCGTCGTGCCGGGGATTCCCCCCGAATCCGGGGGACCGCGTCGGTGATCCCGGGCGGAATCAGGCCACGTCGAACACCCGGTCGTTGAGCTCGGCGGCGTCCGCATCCCACAGCGCGACGATCCGTGCAGCGAGCACCTCGGCGTCGAGCGCCTGGGCGCGGAACACGACGGATGCGGCCCGCAGTGGCTCCCCGGCCTCGCGCGACGCCTTGGCATACCCCTGCGCGACCGCTCGGGCCCAGGCTTCGCTCGCGGCCTTGACGGCGGTGTAGTTCGCCCCGCCGGCGAGGGGACGTGCGACGGCGGTCGAGGAGACGATCGCGAAGCGTCCGGCCGCGGAGGCGCGCAGGGCAGTGTCGAACGCCCGGCTCGTGGCGCGCACCGCTTCGAGTGCCGGCAGCAGGGCGGCGAAGTCAGCGTCGGATTGCCCGGCCAGCCCTCCACCACCGCGCCAGCCGCCGACCAGCGGGACCACCGCATCCACGGGGCCGATCCGCGAGGCCACGGCGGTCATCGCGTCGAGGGAGGTCGCATCGGCGACCTCGACCTGAGCCCCGGCATCTGCGAGTTCCCGCAGGCGCTCCGCGGAGCGGCCGGTGGCGATGACACGGGCATGCGCGGCGACCAGTGCGCGTGTGGCGGCGAGGCCGGCGGCGCTGGTCGCTCCGGCGAGGACGACGGTGCGTCCGGCGGCGTTCGAATCGGTGCGTTCAGCCATGTGTCCACTCTTCCGCGTCGTCGGGGCTTCTGCGGCCGGAACCCGCGGAGAGATCCGCAGAACAGGTTCCGGCCGCAGCGCGGTGCGCCCCAGCGTCACACTCGGAACGCGCGCGGTGCGCGCGTGGTCTTCATCCTCAGTCGTCGGTACCGCGGATGCCGACAGTCGACTCGATGACCGGCTTCATCTTCTTGTCGAGGGTCTCGAAGAACATCGACAGCGGGAACTCGTCGTCCATCACGGCGTCCGTGTAGCCCTTCGGCGCACCGGCGAGGATCTCGTCCGAGAGCCCGCGAGCCCACTGCGATGCCGGGTGCGGGGTGAGCGTGCCGCGCACCAGTTCGTATGCGGCGAGCCAGTGCGAAACCTTCGGGCGGTCGATCGAGTGCCAGTACAGGTCGTCGATCGCGTCGCCCAGAGCCACCACGGCATCGGGCACGTTGTCCCAGTCGAACGCCAGAGCGGTGTCGGTCCAGTGCAGCACGCCGCGCTGGTGCAGCCATGCGAACAGCAGCTGCCCGCCGACCGCGTCGTAGTTGCGCGTGCGGGTGCCCGTGATCGAGAAGCGGAAGATGCGGTCGAAGATCACCGCGTACTGCACGAGGTGCGCGTAGTCGTGCATCTCCTGCTCGGTCGCGGTGAGCTCCTCGCCGGCGTCGATGCGTGCCGCGAGGGCGCGCTCGATCTTCACGGACTCGCGGAACGCCGTCATGTCGCAGCGCATCTCCTCGAGCGAATAGAGGAAGAACGGCATCCGCTGCTTGATCATGAACGGGTCGAACGGCAGGTCTCCGCGCATGTGGGTGCGGTCGTGGATGATGTCCCACATCACGAACGTCTTCTCTGCCACCTGCTGATCGTCCAGCATCGCGGCCGCGCGCTCCGGCAGGTCGAGGTTGGTGATCTCGGCCGCGGCACGGGTGACGCGACGGTAGCGGGCCGCCTCGCGGTCCTGGAAGATCGCGCCCCATGTGAAGGACGGGATCTCGCGCATCGCGACGGTCTCGGGGAACAGCACGGCCGAGTTGGTGTCGTATCCGGGCGTGAAGTCGACCAGACGCAGCGAGACGAACAGCTTGTTGCCGTAGTCGCCCGCTTCGAGCGCCGCGATGAACTCCGGCCAGATCGTCTCGACGATCAGCGCTTCGACCAGGCGGTCGCTGGATCCGTTCTGCGTGTACATCGGGAACACGACGAGGTGACGGATGCCGTCGACGCGGTGCTGCTGCGGCTGGAAGGCCATGAGCGAGTCGAGGAAGTCCGGCACGCCGAAGTCCGAGGCGGACCAGCGGTCGAAGTCGACCACGGAGGCGGCGAGATACTCGGCGTCGTGCGGGAAGGCCGGGGCGAGCGCGCGGATCGCGGCGGTGATGGCGCCGACCAGCTCGCGGGCGGCGGCATGATGAGCGGCGTCCGGGATCGAGCCGTCCTTGATCTGCATCTCGCGGATCGCGATCGCCGCGTCCTTGAGCTGTGCCCAAGCGGTCGACTGCTCGGCGATCGATGCGTCCTCGACGACCTCGGGTTCGCCGACGATGGCCTGAACAGCGGAACTGTTGGCGGAAAGAAGGGACATCGGGACCTCCGATCGGAGTTTTTGACGGAAAGATTCCTGCACAAACGGAATCCTGACGATAATCTTACAGCCATGGATGACTCTGTCGACCGCGCGATCCTGACCGCGATCTCCCGTGACGGCCGTGCCACGCTCTCCCAGCTCTCGGATGCGGTGGGGCTGTCGGTCTCGGCGGTGCAGTCGCGCCTGCGTCGGTTGGAGACGCGGGGAGTCATCTCCGGATACCAGGCGATCCTCGACCCCGAGCAGGTGGGCACGCCGCTCTCGGCGTTCATCGAGATCACCCCGCTCGACCCGGCGCAGCCCGACAACGCGCCCGAGCTGCTGGAGCACCTGGACGCGATCGAGGCATGTCACTCCATCGCCGGCGATGCCAGTTACATGCTCTTCGTGCGGGTTCCGTCACCGCGTGCGCTCGAAGAACTGGTGCGCGACGTGCGGCTCGCGGCGAACGTCAGCACCCGCACGACCGTGGTCCTGCAGACGTACTACGAGCACCGGCCGATCATCCCGGTGGGCTCCACCGAGTAGTCGGACGAGCGGGCGTCAGAGCATCGCGCCGACCAACGCCTCGCCCAGCGGTGTGCGCAGATGCAGCATCCTGGCGCCGTGGCGTTCGCTGGCGATGAGACCGCCGCCCCGCAGCACCGAGAGGTGGTGCGATGCCGTCGATATCGCGATGTCGGCATCGCGTGCCACCTGCGAGGTCGTGCGGGCCGTGCCGGCGCCGAGCAGGATGGCCGCTCGGGCCGGCCCCAACAGGGCGCCGAGGGCGTCGGCGATCTCGGTGGCGTCGCGGGCCCATCCGGCCGTGACTCCCCGGGCGGGATAGAACAGGGTGGGCTGTGCCGGCGGCTCGGTGAGCACCATGCATCCCCATGACGACATGACGGACGGGACCAGGACCATGCCGCTTCCCCGGCAGTCGACCTGTTCGCTGTGGCGGCGCAGCGAGACGCGGACGGCACCGGACCCCCAGGTCACCTGTCGGTGCAGATCGCCGGCCATGCCGGCGATGCCCGCGCTCGCCATCGTGCGTGTGCGGACGGCGATGTCGGCGCGCAGCAGCCGGTCGAGCTGCGGCCACACCGGGGCGAGTGCGGCGTCCCACACGGCGCCCCACGCGTCGGCGATCAGGCTGCGGGCGCGGGCGGGGTGATCCCGCATCTCGCGGAGAGCCTCTCGCCGGGTTCCGCTCGACCGCGCCACCATCTTCCCGAAGTCGACGCGCATCGGGCCGAGGGATGCGGCGCGCAGTTCGTCGAGCTCGATCTCGGGCGTGAGGTCCCAGCGGGGCGTGGTCGTCAGGAAGTCGGGCAAGTAGCCGTCGTCGCCGATCACAGTGGCGAGCAGCGCGACGTCGTCGCGGGGGAGGCGGTCGCGCACGGAACGCAGCCACCCCCATTGCAGGGGGTGGGCGGTCGGTCGCCGTAGTACCCGTACCGCGTGCGCGAGCTCGTGTCCGGGCGAGATGCCGAACCGCACCGCCTCGACGTCACCCGGGCTCAGGTGGAACTCGACGCGGTGATCTGGGTGCTCGACGCCCTCGATCGGGCCGGAGTTTCGATCCACGTCGAAACTCTAGGGACTCTTCGCGAGTCTGTCGAGACTGGTGCCATGAACAGCACATCACCATCGAACGGGGTCGTCTCCGGGGCGGACATCCGCATCGGTACGGGCGGCAGCCGCAGGTTCGTGGGAGCCGAGCACGGCGCCGAGGTGTCGTACTTCTTCGTCGAGAACCAGCCGGGGGAAGGGCCGGGGCTGCACTGGCATCCCTATCCTGAGACCTGGGTCGTGATCGAGGGCATTGCCTCGATCGCGGTGGGCGAGGAGACTTTCGTGGCCGGGGTGGGAGACACGGCTACCGGGCCCGCCTTCATCCCGCACCGCTTCACCAACGTGGGGGACGGGGTGCTCCGCATCATTGGCATCCACGCCTCCGCCACCATCATCCAGACGTTCCTCGATGAGGACTGACCACAGGAGCACCGATGTCCTTCCAGGCATACCTCGACAACATCGAGACCAAGACCGGCCTCACCCCGCGGCAGTTCATCGCGCTCGCGACCGAGAAGGGGTTCGACCGCACCACCAAGGCGACGCCGATCGTCGCGTGGCTCAAAGAGGACTACCAACTCGGTCAGGGGCACGCCATGGCGCTCGTGCACGTGATCACCAAGGGCCCGCAGATCAGCGACAAGCACGTGGGCACGGGCGGTGCCCACGCAGACGCGTCCGACACTCTGTGGCTCGACGGCAAGGACAGCAACCCGAACTCCTGATGGGCCCTCACGCTGAGGTCGGGCATCGCCCCGGCCAGTAGGATTCCCTGCGTGGCAGCATCCTCCCAGCGCAAGAAGAAGACCCCGACCGCGAAGCGCACCCCGGTCCGCACGAGCGGCAACCCGGCGAAGCGTCCGGCGGTCGAAGCGGGCCCCGTGACGGCCTCCGACTGGGTCGGGGCCGCGCGTCTTCGCACCCTTCCTCTCGCGATCGCGCCGGTCGTGATCGGCACGGGAGCCGCGCGCAGCACCGGGCCCGAGTTCCACTGGGTCATCGCGCTCGCCTGTCTCGCCGTCGCGGTGCTGCTGCAGATCGGCGTGAACTTCACGAACGACTACAGCGACGGCGTGCGCGGCACCGATGCCCACCGGGTAGGGCCCGCGCGCCTGACCGCATCCGGGCGGGTCGCGCCGCGCACCGTCCTCATCATCGGGCTGGTGTTCTTCGCGCTCGCCGCGCTCGTCGGGCTGGCGATCGTCGTGCGCACCGGACAGTGGTGGATGCTCGCGGTGGGCGCCGCCTGCATCGTGGCCGCCTGGTTCTACACCGGCGGCAAGCGGCCCTACGGCTACTACGGCCTCGGCGAGGTCTTCGTGTTCGTGTTCTTCGGGCTCGTCGCCACCCTCGGCACGACCTGGGTACAGATCTTCGCGCTGCCGCAGCAGGCGTGGCTCGGTGCGATCGCGACCGGCCTTTTCGCCTGCGCCGTGCTCCTCGCGAACAACCTGCGGGACATCGATCAGGACCGCGAAGTGGGAAAGCGCACGCTGACGGTGCTGATCGGACGCCGGGCCACCCAGGTGCTGTTCACCCTCTTCGTGATCGCGCCGTTCGGGATCGCGGCCTTCCTGGCGTTGGCGTTCCCGATCGCGTGGATCTCGCTGCTGGCGCTGCTCGCAGGGCTCCCGGCGATCGCGATCGTGTGGTCCTACCGGCAGCCCAAGGAACTCGTGACCGCATTGGCGCTCACGTCGCTGACGTCGCTGCTCTACGCGGGCGCCCTCTTCTGGGCGTTCGTCGGCTGAGCGCGGCTGGGGCGCTCAGGCCCTGGCGTCGCCGTCGATCGGGTCGTTCGACTCGTCGATGACCTGGTCCTCGGCATCCGCATCGGCCTGTCCGGCGGACGAGCGGCTCTCGCGGCGTTCCTGCAACCGGGCGGAGGCGTCGGTCAGGGGCGTACGCAGGAACAGCATCGAGATGCTCATGCCGATCAGCGCGGCGAAGATCGCGGCGAGCCACCAGAACTCTCGGAAGATCGGGAAGAACACCCAGAGGATGGCGAGCGGGACGAGGAACGCCAGCAGCCGCAGCACGGTGTAGACGAGGAAAGGCGCGGGCTTCTTCACCCCTCCAGTCTACGTTCGCTGCGGACGGCCTCCGTCGCGGGTGCTGTCGTCGGTCCCGTCGTCGGTGCTGCGGGGGATGCCGAGTCGGGGGAAGGGGATGCCGCGCACCACGCGCCGCCACGGGTGCTCGCCGAGCGACCACAGCAGTCCCGCCTCGAGGTCGAGGGCGAGGTCTTCGCATCCGACCGGCAACGGCACCGGAGTCGGAGCGAGCGCCTCGCGCCGGCCGCTCCAGAGCGTACCGGGGTGCATACGGTCGGATTGCGACACGAAGTGCCGATCGCCCCAGCGGACGGCCCCCTGCATCCGCGGGATGCCCGGGGTGAAGCGATCGACCTCGGCGAAGTCGTCATCGGCGCTCGCGGGGACGATGAACTCGCCGATCCGGCCGCTGTCATCCGTGCGGTGCTCACCGATGAGCACTCGCGGCAACGACGCGCCAGCGTCGTCGAACACGCGGCCCAGGTACGAACAGCGCAGCGCGATCGGATGCGCGCGGGTGCGTACCGCGATGAGCGCCGTCGTGCGTCCACTGCGACGGCGTGCCCCGGCCAGTCGCTGAGCGAGTGCGCCGTGCACCTGACGGATGTCGGACATGTCGAATTCCCAGACACCGCGTCCTGTGGCCGCGGCGAACAGGCGATCCCCGAACCAGGCGAGCCCACCGGCGTGGATCCGCGCCGGTTGCAGCTCGCCCTCGTCATCGGTGACCGCGAGCAGGATGTCGATGTGGCGCGAGCGCTCCAGATCGACGAGCGTGACGCGGGAGGCGAGGTGCTCCCCGGAGAGCTCCTGACGGAACCAGCTCACGGCCAGGGTGCGTCGCCCGCGCCACTCGCCGACGTCGACGCCCTGCGGGTACCAGCGCCTGGTCCACGTCCTCGCGCTGAGCCATCGCAGATCGACGGTGTCGCGACGACGCTGTCGCACGGGACGCCAGGTCGATCCGAAGGGCCAGAGCATGCTCCCATCGTCGTCGATGCGTCGCGCGGGTGCGAACCGAACCTCGAAGAGCGCGGCATCGCGGAGCGCAGATTCCATCATGCTGGCATGTATTATGTTACCGGAGGTCGATTTCGTCTCTGGGAACGAATGCGACGACGAAGAACGTCTCGGGGGAGTCTGATGGGGGTCAGACGACCCCGTGGCCCGCGGGGTCGCATCTGCGATCCTGCATCCCGAACGTGTCACGTTCGGCAGTGCGATGCACTGGGAGGTGTGGTTCCGTTCGGGTGCGGGACCACACCTCAGTGCTCGTCTCCGTGGACACCCATCGTTCACCTCCGCGTCGCCATCCGGCAACGACCGCCTGGCACCATTCCCGGACACCGTCCGTCTCCGGGAGTCCTGTGCGCACACCCTTCGTCACCGTCATCCTGCCCGCGAAAGACGCCGGCGAGTACATCGGGACGACGCTCGAAACCCTCACCCGCCAGTTCGACGATGCCGGAGCGGTCAAGCTCGTGGCCATCGACGACGGGTCCCGCGACGACACCGGCGAGCTCATGCAGAAGTACGCGCAGTGCTTCGATCACGCCGAGGTGCTCCGGAATCCGACGGCGCGCGGGCTCGCGACGGCCCGCAATCAAGGCCTCGCGCATGTCGAGGGCGACGCCTTCTGCTTCCTGGACGGCGACGACTGGATGCAGCCGCGGCGGCTCGAGGTACTGCTGTCGCGTATGCGGGAGCTCGGCTGCGACTTCGTGCGCACCGACCACGTCACGGTGACCGATGGACAGCGGGCGCTCGTCCGCGCACCGCACCCGTGGCGGGAGCGGGTGACACCGCCGCGAGAGGCGATCCTGCCCGAGAACGAGTCGACGATGGTCGACTATCCCTACGCCTGGGCAGGGCTCTTCCACCGCCGGATCATCGACAGCGGTCTCGCGGCGTTCCCGGAGGGCCTGTTCACAGCGGAGGACCGTCCTTGGATCTGGCGACTGCACCTGCAGGCCCGATCGTTCGCTGTGGTCGATGCGCCTGCCCTGCTCTACCGCCGGGGCGTCGCCACATCGCTGACGCAGGTGCACGATCGGCGGCAACTCGACTTCGCCAGGGCCATGAATGAGGTCGTCTCAGTGGTCGAGCAGGACGCGGAGGCGGAGCGCTTCCTGCCCAAGGTCGTCTGGACCGCACTCGCCCTCAGCTCCCACCACCTCGTGCGCGCACGGCGGATGAGCCCACAGCTGCGCACGGAGATGCGATCCGGGATCCGCGACATGCTCCGCCGGCTCCCCACTGATGAGGTGACTGCGGTGCTGGGGCGCCTCGGCGGGCCGCGCCGCCGCGTGCTCGCGCGCATCCTCCGACAGGCAGGGCGTGCGGCATGACGCAGATCTTCGCGCTCCACAGCGCCTATGGCCTGGCGACGGCCGTCGCCGGGATCGATTCCGGACTCCTCGACGCGTCCGTCGGCGAGCGCCTCCTGGTTCCCTTCACCTCGTCTCGAGTGCCCGAGACGGTGGTCGGGATCGCGCACGACCCGGCGCTCGGATCTCTGCGTGCGCGGTTCGACCGTATCGAGCCGTGGGAAGACCTGCTCGGGCCCATGCATCCGAGTTCGTGGGAGCCGGCCGATTCCGACCTGCCGATGCTGGAGCGGCTGTTCGCACGCGCGTGGGATCTGGATCCTCACGATCTCGAACTGTTCGTGCAGAGTCCGCAGGTCGCGCCGGCCCGCACACTGATGGCGTTGTTCCCGCAGGCGCGCATCACGATCATCGGCGATGGTCTGATGACGTACTCGCCGATGCGGGTGCGGATCCCCTACTCCGTCGCCGCACGCATCGAACAGGTCGTCTACGCCGATGTCGTACCGGGGGTCCGACCGCTCGTCGGGTCACCTGGTGCACAGGTCGTGCCGGTGCCGCCGCGGGTGTTCGCCGCCGCCCTGGGCGAGACGGATGCCGGCTCGACCGAGCCTCCGGACGAGTCCGGCTCGACGGTGCTCGTGCTCGGACAGTACCTGTCGGCGCTCGGGCTGATGACGGCGGCCGCCGAGATCGATCTGCAGACGCGCCTGGTCGACCGCGCGGCGCAGTGGCGACCGCGGCGCATCGTGTTCAAACCACATCCGGCCGCTCCGCCGCTGGTGACCGCCGCCGTCGAAGGGGCAGCGGCCCGTCGCGGCATCGACTTCGAGGAGTATCGCGGCCCCCTCCCCGCGGAACTGCTCGCCGAGCGACTGGACGCGGTGGCGGTGGTCGCCGGGTTCTCCACCGCGCTGCCGACCGTGCATGCGCTCTTCGGCCGGGCGATCGGTTCGGCGGGAAACGACACCGTGCTGGCCGCCCTGACGCCTTTCGAGAACAGCAACCGGATTCCCGTCACCCTGGTCGACGCCCTCACGCGTGAGGACTCGCCCTACGCCGATCCTGCCCGACTGCAGCTGCTCATCGACGCGGTCGGCTATGCGATGCAGCCGGAGATCGCCGGCCACCTGCGGGGTCGGGCCGAGGAACTGCTGCGTGGCCTCGACGCCGACGAGCGTGCTCGGTACTTCACGCCCCGACGGCTCGCCGAGCTGCGGCTGCCCGGTGCACCGGCGGAGAACGCCCTGCGTCGTGCGCTGCGTCCTGCCGGGGGAGTGGGCAGGATCGAGGAGTGGCGCCTTCACGCCCTCGGGGCCAGGAGGCGGGCAGGGCGTGCGTGGCGGGCGCTACGCGGACGATGACGATGGCGACGACGAGGATGTGGACGATGGACGAGCGGAAGCCCCTCACGGTGGCGATCATCCCGGCGCGCGGGGGATCGAAACAGGTGCCACGCAAGAACCTGCAGCGCGTCGGCGGTGTGCCCCTGGTCGAGCGTGCGGTCCGCGCCGCGGCCGCCGCACCCGGCATCGATCTGGTCGTCGTCTCGACAGACGATGACGAGATCGCTGCGGTGGCGACGTCGGCCGGCGCGCGGGTGGTCCGTCGCCCCGCGGCGCTCTCCGGTGACACCGCGACCTCGGAGAGCGCGATCCTGCATGCATTGGACGACCTCGAGGCGAACGGAGACGCCGTCGGCATCGTGGCGTTCCTGCAGGCGACCTCGCCGTTCATCGCGAGCGATGCGCTCGCTGACGCCGTGGAGGAGATCCGTGCCGACCGCGCCGACAGCGTCTTCTCGGCTCACGAGACCTACGGGTTCCTGTGGCGGGAAGGGGAGGGGAGCGAGGCGGTGGCGATCAACCACGAAGCCGCGCACCGCCCGCGCCGACAGGACCGGGAGCCGCACCACCTCGAGACCGGCGCGTTCTATGTGTTCCGGGCCGCGGGCTTCCGCGAGAACAGGCATCGCTTCTTCGGCAGGACCCGCATCGCGGCGGTGCCGGAGTGGACGGCGATCGAGATCGACGATGCGGATCAACTCCGCGTCGCCCGTGCGCTCGCCCGCCTGCACGAGGCCCCCACGCCCATCCCGGTCCGCGCGGTCGTCACCGACTTCGACGGCGTGCACACCGACGACACCGCGATCATCGACGCCGACGGCGGTGAACGGGTGCGGGTCAGCCGGGAGGACGGCATGGGCGTCGCCCTGCTGCGCCGAGCCGGCGTGCCGCTGCTGATCCTGTCGACCGAGGTGAATCCGGTGGTCCGCGCTCGCGCCGACAAGCTCAGGGTCCCCGTGCTGCACGGCATCGACGACAAGGAGAAGGCGCTGCGCGACTGGGCGCGCGACAACGAGGTGCCTCTCGGCGACATCGCCTACCTCGGCAACGACGTCAACGACCTGCCGGCGATGCGGATCGTGGGGTGGCCGGTCGCGGTCGCGAACGCGCATCCGCTGGTGATCGAAGAGGCCCGTGTCGTGCTGCGTCGCAGAGGTGGAGAGGGTGCGGTGCGGGAGCTGATCGAGCGGGTGTTGTCGAGCTGACCGATGCCGGTAACCCGGCGGTCGCCCGGTGTTCATCCTCGGCCCGTATCCAGGAAGGAGGGGTAGCACCAACGCTCGAACACCGGAGGAATCATGACTGTCAGCATCGGCTCACGAGTGATCGGCGGAGGGCGTCCTGCCTACGTCATCGCAGAGATCGGCCTGAACCACAACGGCGACGTCGACATCGCGAAGAAGCTCATCGACGTCGCGGCCCGAGCCGGTGCCGATGCCGTGAAGTTCCAGAAGCGCACTCCGGAGATCTCGACGCCGGAGCACATGCGCGACGTTCCGCGCGAGACGCCCTGGGGTGTGATGAGCTACCTCGACTACCGCCGTCGTGTCGAGTTCGGGCGCGACGAGTACGTCGAGATCGGCGACCACGCCACGATGCTCGGCCTGGACTGGTTCGCCTCGCCGTGGGACGTTCCCAGCATCGCGTTCCTCGAAGACTTGAACGTGGTGGCCCACAAGGTCGCCTCGGCCAGCCTCACCGACACCGAACTGCTGATCGCGCTGCGGGAGACCGGCAAGCCCGTGATCCTCTCCACCGGCATGTCGACCATCGAGCAGATCGACCGGGCGCTCGACACGCTCGGCACCGATCGGGTGGTCCTCATGCATGCGACGTCGACCTACCCGCTGGAGCCGGAAGAGGCGAACCTGCGGGTGATCGCGACGCTGCGCGACCGCTATCCCGGCGTGCCCGTCGGCTACTCGGGTCATGAGCGCGGACTGCAGATCTCTCTCGCCGCCGTGGCCATCGGAGCCGTCGCCGTCGAGCGCCACATCACCCTGGACCGCACGATGTGGGGATCCGACCATGCGGCCTCGCTCGAGCCGGCGGGCCTCGAGCACCTCGTACGCGACATCCGTGTGATCGAGCGTGCGACCGGCGACGGCGTCAAGCGGGTGTTCGACAGTGAGCGCGCGCCGATGGCGAAGCTGCGCCGCGTTCCGGCATGACGGCGGCCACCGGCATCCGCGTCGTCGCCATCGCGGATGCCGACTCGTTCGTGAAGTGGGCCGCCTCCCTTCTCGGTTCCGTGCCGGGTGTGCGCCCGCACCTGCTGCTCGTGCGCACACCGCTCACGGCCAGCGCGGAGCAGCAGCGCACGGCTCTCGCCGGCACGACGCTCAGACCGGATGACGTCACCCGCATCGGGTTCGCGCAGACGGAGGCCTGGCTGGCCGGACAGCGCCCCGACGTGGTCCTGCTCGCGGGGCGCGGACCGTTCGTGCGGCTGATGGGACGCGTGATCGACGCGTTGGAGCATCGACCGGTCACGGTCTCGGGACTGCCCGGCATGGCGATCCCCGCCCAGCGCGGGGCGCTGGATTATCGCCGCCACACCGATCTGCTGGTTGTGCATTCCCACAGGGAGGTGCGGGCCTTCGAAGAACTCGGCCGCCGCATCGGGGTGCAGACGCCGGTGGCGCTCGCCACCCTCCCGTTCGCCCGGCGGCGGCAGCGCATGCTGCGTCCGGAGCGCGTCGGCATCGATGCGGTGGCGGGTCGGCGAGCCGGTCTCGCCGCGCGGGGCGGTGGCGTCGCGGTCGCCGAGCGCCCTCCGCGGCCTGCCCCGGTCAAGCCACCGGCGACCGACGTCGTCTTCGCCGCGCAGGCCCTCGTTCCGCTCGCGAAAGACCAGCGGGCCGAGATCGCGGCCATGCTCGTGCGGGCGGCCGAGGCCGAGCCGGGTCGCCGTGTGGTGGTGAAGCTGCGTTCGCGGCCCGGGGAGTCGGAGACCCACCTCGAGCGCGAACCGTATGCGGGGCTGCTGCCGTCGCGCCTGCCGCCGAATCTCGTCTTCTCCTACGACTCGATGAGCACCGCGCTCGAGACGGCCGCGGGCCTCGTCACTGTGAGCTCCACCGCCGCCATCGAGGCCACGGCTCTCGGTGTGCCCGTGATCGCCCTCGACGCGTTCGGGGTGAGCAAGAACCTGCTGAACACGGTGTTCGTGGGAAGCGGGCTGCTCGGCGGTCGCAGCGAGGTCGTGGCGGGGCGCTTCCGACATGCGCACCCCGACTGGCTGCGCGACAACTACTTCCACCCCGAGGGCGAGTCGACGTGGTGGGAGCGGGTCGAGCAGCTCGTGGCGCTGCGGCGTTCCGGGGCACTGCCGGCGCGGCGGGTGCCGTCGGCCCGCGGTGGATCACTGCACGAGGCCTGGCATCGGGCGAGTGTGCTCGGCGCAGAGGATCGCACGGTGCGGGGTGCGGTGGCGCTGGCCATGGGCGCGCCGGCGACCCGAGCGCTGGCCGCGGTGCGCGGACGCCGACTGCCCGCCGACGGGGGAACCTGGGCGGACGCGTCGACCGACTACACGTTGGAGCCGAACCCGTTCGACGACTCCCTGCGCCGTTGAGCCGCGGTCCTCAGGCGCTGCCGAAACCCAGACGCTTCGTTCCACCGTCGGGGTGTCGTGCCACGACGCGCGGATGATGCGCCACTGCGTCTGGGTTTCGGCATGCCCGCAGCGGCGCACCATCGGGCGCGGTCAGTTGCTGCGACGGATCGCGCGCACTCCGACGATCAGTCCGACGACCGCGACGGCGAGCGCCGAGACCCAGCCCCACAACACGGTGACATCGCCGAGGTCTCCCGCGAACAGGGCACGCTCGGCCTGGACGACCCAGTTGACCGGGTTGACCGAGGCGACGACCCGCATCCAGTCGGGTGCCGCGTCCAGGGGCAGCAGCATCCCCGACAGGATCAGCAGCGGGAAGATCAGCGACTGCTGCACACCCCAGAACAGCCACTCCCGATCCTTCGTCGCGAGAGCCAGCGAGTACGACAGCGAGCCGAGACCCACCCCGAACACGGCAAGCAGTGCCAGGCCGATGAGCAGACCGGGGATGTCGGCCGCGAATCCGAACGGCCAGGCGATCAGCACGATCACCAGAGCCTGCACGACGATCGGTGCGATCTCCTTGAGGGCGCGTCCGACCAGCAGTGAGGACCGGGCGAGCGGGGCGACCAGAGTGCGCTCGTGCGAGCCGGTCATCATCTCGTACTGCAGGTTCGACCCGGTCGACCCGGTGCCGAACAGCACGATCATCACCAGCACGCCCGGCACGAACCACGCCAGCGTCTCACCGGCCGGTTGACCCGAGTCGCCGATCAGCAGGGGCGCGAACAGCCCGAGGAAGATGAGCGGCTGCAGCAGGCTGAAGATCAGCGTGAACGGGTCGCGGAGCACGGGCTTGAGTTCGCGCGTCAGCACGTTCCGGGTGTCGCGCGCGAGGTTCGGGCGCACGAGGGTGTCGTTGACGGTCATGAGAGGACTCCTGTCGTGCGGTTCTCGGAGGCGGGGCTGTTCTCGGGGGTGCCGGGAGCGGACGCTTCGCCCGTGGCATCCTCTCCTTCTCCGGCATCGCGGAGGGTGCGGCCGGTGAGGGCGAGGAAGACGTCATCGAGCGTCGGCGGTACTCCTGTGGCCCGACGGACCAGGATCCCGGCGGCGTCGAGTTCGCGCACGATCACCGGGAGCAGCCGGTCGCCGTCCTGCACGGCGAGGGAGATCGATTCCCCGTCCGCGGTCACCGGCGCCGGGTTGAGACCGGCGACCACGGCGCGGGCGCTCGCCGCCTCGTCGGCATCCGCGAATCCGAAGGTCAGCACGTCGCCGGCAAGAGTCGCCTTGAGGGAGTCGGCATCGTCGTCGGCGATGATCCGCCCCTTGTCCATCACCATCACCCGCTCGGCGTAGCGGTCGGCCTCTTCCAGATAGTGCGTGGTGAGGAAGACGGTCGTGCCGTGCTGGGTGCGTAGATCCAGGATGTGCTCCCACAGGTTCGCCCGGCTCTGCGGGTCGAGTCCGGTGGAGGGCTCGTCGAGGAAGATGAGGGGAGGTGCGTGCATGAGTCCGAGCGCGATGTCGAGTCGGCGCTTCTGTCCGCCGCTGAGCTGCTGCACACTGCGGGTCGCGAAGGACGTGAGATCGAGGGAGTCGATGAGCTCGTCCCCTCGCCGGGCGCTGTCCCGACGCGACATGCCGTAGAAGGCGCCCTGGCTGAGCAGCTCGTCGCGTACGCGCTGCGAGAAGCTGCCGCTCGTGAGCTGACCGACATACCCGATGCGTGCGCGTACCCCGGCCGCGTCGGAGCGGATGTCGTGGCCGACGACCCGCGCATGGCCGGAGGTGGGCGGGATCAGGGTGGTCAGCATCCGCAGAGTCGTCGATTTACCGGCGCCGTTGGGACCGAGGAAGGCGACAAGCTCTCCGCGCACGGCGGTGAAGGAGACGTCGGTCACGGCGTGGACCGGCGTCTTCTTGACGGTGAAGACCTTGGTCAGGCCTTCGGTCTCGATGAGGGATTCGTTCATGGGAGCGAGCGTAAGAACCAATGCGGACAGATCCTGTCCGCGTATTCTGACAATCTGAGACGCATGACCGACACCACCTCCCGTGCTCTCGCTCTGCTCAACCTGCTGCAGACACACCGGCACTGGCCGGGGACGGAACTCGCCACCCGGCTGGGGGTGACCGAGCGCACCGTGCGCCGCGACGTCGATCGGCTGCGCGAACTCGGCTATCGGGTCGAGTCGACGCCCGGCGCCGCCGGCGGATACCGGTTGGAGGCGGGGAGCGCCGTGCCTCCGCTGCTGCTCAACGACGACGAGGCGGTGACCATGGCGATCGGACTCCGCGTCGCCGCCACGCAGCAGCTGGTCGGCGGGCCCGACGTGACGCTCACGGCGCTCGCCAAGCTGGAACAGGTGCTCCCGTCGGCGCTGCGGCAACGGGTGAACGCGCTCGCCGCATCGGTGCAGGCGCCGCGCATCGGAGAAGGGCCGGTGGTCTCACCCGAGGTGCTGGGGGAGATCGCGCTCGCCACCCGCGACACCGAGCGGCTGCGCCTGCGGTACCTCGACGGGGAAGGGCGCGAGAGCGTGCGCCGCGTCGAGCCGCATGCCCTGGCCCCGGCCGGTCGCAAGTGGTTCCTGTTGTGCTGGGACCTCGATCGGGACGACTGGCGCACGTTCCGCGTCGACCGCATCGCCGCGGTGGAACACACGCGTGTGCTGTTCACCCGTCGCGAGATCACGGAGGACGAGATCGAGGAGCGCGTGCTCGTCGCCTCGTCGTGGTCGCCGCAGAAGGTCGAGGCGGCCGCCGTGATGGAGCTGCCGCTCGCCGAGATGCAGGAGCGCTTCGGGCCGTGGTGGCAGGGCGCGACCGCTGTGGGGGAAGAGCACACGCGCTGGCCCGTCGGCGGGTCGGACTGGCGTGAGGCGATGTACGGACTGCTCTGGATCCCGGAGGGCATCGAGTACACGGTCGCCCTGTCGGATCCGCACCGCAGCGAGCTGCGCGAGGCGGTCGCACGACTTCTGCGCGCCCTCGACGCCCCGGAGCCGGATGACGCCGAGTGACGAAGAGGCGTCATCCGCAGACTCATAGGGTTATCCCAGGCAACCATCCTGGCGGGGAAGATCACGGCCGGGTAACGTCAGTCCCATCGCGGCGATCCGGGCGGTCCCGGGCCTCAGCTCATACCTGAAGGCGTTGCGGGTTCGACTCCCGCCGTCGCGTCCACTTGAAGCCATCTCACCCGTTCCGGTCGCAGTTGCTGCCGCCTCGACGCACGCAGAACGGCAGGAACTGCGACCGGAACACGACGGGGTTCCCGGGGAGGATCCGCCTCACAGCCCCAACTGGTCCAGTCTCTCCTCGAAGCGCACCTGCACGTCCTCCGGCTCATCCCCCTCGGACTCGGCCCAGATCGCGTCCAACTCCTTCTGCACCGACTCGGGCAGGGCGGCGAACTTCTCGTCCCAGGCAGCGACCGGCGTCCAGTAGCCGACGACCTTGAACCGGGTCGCGGGCAGGCCGAGCTCCTTGCGCAGATACTTGCGCACGTCGCGCAGCGCCACGGTCTCGCCGGCCACCCACACGTAGCCCTTGTCGAGCGGGAGCCGGTCGTCGACGATGCCGCGCACGAGCGGACCGAGCGCACTGGGACCGTGGCCGTTGCCGCCGACCACCCAGGTGACCTCGACGTCGGCGCCCACCTCGAGAGCGACGCGGTCCGCCTCGCTCGGCACTTCGAGCACGACCCGCGTGCGCACGCCCTCCGGAGCCTCGGCGATGATGCGCGCCACGGCCGGAAGCCCGGTGAGGTCGGCGACGAGCACCTGCCACGTGATGCCCTCCGGCGGCGAGTACAGGCCCGTCGGGGAGTTGAACCCGAGCACGTGACCCGGCTCCGCCCGCGCGGCCCAGGGGCCCGCGACACCTGCCTCGTGGATCACGAAGTCGATGTCGAGTTCACCGGCGTCCGGGCGCACGCCGCTGATGGTGTACGTGCGCATCGGGGCCTCGGGCGCCCCCTCCGGCGTCTCCCACCAGTCGCCCGCCGGCACCGGCAGCGACACCTCCTTCGGGTCGTCGCCGTGCGGGAAGAACACCCGCACGTACTCGTCGCCGATACCGGTGCTGAGGAAGTCGGCGACGCCCTCGCCGCCGAGCGTGACGCGGACCAGGGTCGGGGTGAGGGTGGTCGTGCTGCTGACGATGCCGCGGTGGATGCTCACGGAGTCTCCGTCTCTGTAGGGCGAATCTCTTGGGTGGGGGATGGGTCGGTGGGGGATGGCTCGGTGCGGGTGGATGTGCTGCGGGTCTGGGCGAGCCAGGAGTCGCGGTAGGGGCCGTCGGTCGCGAGGAGCTCCTCATGGGTGCCGCGCTGGGTCGCCCTGCCATCGGCGAACACCACGATCTGCTCCGCGGTGACGGCCTGCTGCAGCCGGTGCGCGATGAGCAGAGCGGTCCGTCCCTTGCGCAGTGCGGCGATCGCCTCTTCCACGGCGTCCCGGTGCTGGAGCCCGACATCGGCGGTGGCCTCGTCGAGGATCACCACATCCGGGTCGGCGAGGAAAGCCCGCGCGACCGCGAGCTGTTGGATGCGTCCCTCGTCCATGGGCGCGACAGTGTCTGTGGAAGCGCCCTCGCTCTCGCGGATCAAGGCCTCGACCGCCCACTGCGCCCCGACCGCCCGCAGCGCCGCCACCATCTCCTCGCCGCTCGCTTCGGGGGCGACGAGGCGCAGGTTGTCGGCGATGCTGCCCCGGAAGTGGTGCAGCTCCTGCGACAGGTAGTACGGGGCGTCTGTGCGGGACGCCAGGTGCACGCTTCCCGACGTCGGCGGGTGATGCCCGGCGATGACGCGCGCCAGAGTGCTCTTGCCCGACCCCGAGGTGCCCACCAGCGCCGCCGTGGTGCCGGGGTCGACCCGCAGGTTCACGCCGCTGATCCCCCGGCCGGTGGTGGGGTAGTGGAACGTCACGTCCCGCACCTCGATGCCCGCGGATGCCGGCGGTGCAGCTTCCGTCTCCGGGCTCTGGGCGGCCGGCGCGGGCGCGAGATCGATGACTCCGACGAGTCGCGCGAGACCGATGGCTGCCCGCTGGATGTCGTCGAGTCCGAAGATCAGCTGTCCGACCGGGCCGAACAGGCGATGGAACAGCAGCGCAGCAGTGGTGACCGCGCCTACCGTGACAGCGCCGGCGGACTGCAGAAGGAATCCGGCGCCGAGGATCGCGGCCAGCCCGACGAGCTCACCGCCGTTGATCCAGCGGAACAGACGATTCGTCACCCGCACGCCCTCGATCTGCATGTGGATCGACGCCACCGCGCGCTCGCGCACCCGCTCGAGAGCGGGCTCCTGCTCGTTGAACGCGGTGAGGGTCTCGATGCCGTCCACCGTGTCGAGCACGGCCTGGCTGCGGGCGGCCTCGCGCACCCGCACCTCGCGGAACACCACACGGGACTTCCGCAGAAAAGCGCGCGTACCGAGGATGTAGAACGGCGCGGAGGCGAGGCCCGCGAGCGCCAGCCAGGGATCCAGAGCGGTCAGCGCGACCACCGAGACGCCGATCGCGAACCCCGCGGACAGCAGGGTCGGAGCGACGTTCCCTCCGGCTTCGGCAACGGCATCGACGTCGCCGGTCACGCGGGAGAGCAGATCGGCGCTCTCTCCGTCGTCGACCGCGCTGACGGGCAGCCGCATCGCCGAGGCGAACACGTCTTCACGCAGGCTCGCGAGCATGTCCTGCACCAAGCCGGTGAGCACGCGCACGGCCCACAGCATCACCACAGCGGCGCCGATGGCACCCAGACCGGCCGCGGCGACCCACCCGGCGATGGTCGCGAAGCCGGCGTCGGACGACACGGCATCGACGATGCGCCCCAGGCACGCGGGCATCACGATCCCGAGAGCGGATGCCGCGAGGAACAGCGCGGCGACAGCGGCGGTGCGACCGGGATGCTGCCGCAGCAGCCCACCCACGACGGCCCGCACCCGAGCGCCGGAGGCGATCGGGAGCAGCGCGCCAGTCGAGGTCGAGTCACTCATGGCGTGTATCCGATCCTTCGGAGGGAAGCTCGACGACCCGGTCGCACGCCCCGAGCAGCACCGGAGAGGTGGTGATCACGATCACGGTCTCGGTGTGCTCTGCAAGGGCGCGGGCGATGTGCGCCTCGGTGATGGCGTCGACGGCCGAGGTGGGCTCGTCGAGCACGAGCACGTCGGCCTCCGCGTGCAGGGCTCGGGCGATGCCGATGCGCTGGCGCTGTCCGCCCGAGAGGCGTCGCCCGGCCTCTCCTACCTGTGACTCCCACCCTCCGACCTGCACCACGGTGTCGTGCAGCGCCGCCATCTCGATGAAGGGCGCGTGCGGCTGGTCCTCCACGCCGTGGCCGCGCACGGCCTCGCGCAGGGAGCCGCTCACGATCGTCTGCCTGTGCGGAGGGGCGACGACCCGACGCCGATACTCGACCGGGTCGAGGTCGGTCAGATCGTGCAATTCACCGTCGATCGCGAGCGCGACCCGGCCGCGGTCGGGTCGGGTGCGCAGACCGAGCAGGCGCGAGAGGGCACGGGCCGTGTCGCTGTCGGCGGGACGGATGCCGAGCAGTTCGCGCTCGCGCACCTCGACGGGCGCGGAGGCGGATCCCGCGCGGAAGGTCAGGACGACGTCCTCCGCCGGTCGTACCGGGGCGGCCGCCGCGACGGGCGCATCGAGCAGGTCGTCGGCGTCGATCACCTCGGCGAGTCGCTTGGCCGAGGCGAGCTTGTGGATCCAGTTCGAGGGGAAGGAGCCCGCATACGCGAGGTAGCCGCTGATGAACTGAGCGAGCCCGAGCACCGTGACCAGCTCGCCGATGCTGATGCGGCCCTCGGAGGCGAACCAGGCCGACATACCTGCCAGCGCGGTGGTCGCGATCGCCGCCAGCGTGCCGCTCACCGCCTCGTATGACGCGAGGGAGCGACCTGCCGCGGTCGCCGCCCGCCGAGAGGTGTCGCTCGCGGCGATGTAGCGGCGCACGGCCTCCTCGCGGGCGCCGATGCCCACGAGCACCCGGAATCCGCTCATGAAGTCGGCGGCGACCGCCCCGGCCTCGGTGGCCGCCTGCTGCTCGACGAGGCCACGGCGTTCCAGCGGGCGCGACACGACCTGCATCACGAGCATCATCGCGATGGTCGAGCCGAATACGACGAGCGTCGCGACGGGCGAGATCACCAGCATCGCGAGACCGGCTCCGATGATCGCGGCGATCGTGGAGCACTGCTGTGCGACCGACCAGGCGACGCCGGCGACCCGATAGGTGTCCGACGTGACGAAGGTGAGTGCCTCGCCGGGGGCCACTGTGCGGCGAGAGAGCCGGGGGCGCAGCATCCGAGAGAGCGTGAGGTGGCGCAGCGCCTGCTCGCCGTAGCCGTAGATCGACACCATGAGGTGGGACGCCGACTGGTAACTCGCCGTCAGCACGAGGAACGTGCCGACCAGGGCGCCGAGCCAGAGGGCGAGTGCTGCGGGGTCGGCGGGGAGCACGGCGCGGTCGATCGTCGCACCGATGATGACGGGGATCGTCGCCTCGGCGAGCGCATGCACGATGAGCAGCGCGGTCGCTCCGGCGAGGGCGATGCCACGCCCCTCCGACTTCAGCGCGATCCCGAAGAGCCTCCGCGGCGTGGGCGTCACGGTGTCCGCCGACCGAGCGGGAGCACCAGCGGCGTCCCGGAGACGGGGTCGGTGATCACTCGACACGGAAGGTCGTACACGGTGTGCACGAGCTCTGCGGTGATGATCTCGCGCGGATCGCCCTGCGCCACGATGGCCCCGTCGCGCATCGCCACGAGGTGCGTCGCGTAACGGGCCGCATGGTTGAGGTCGTGCAGCACGGCGACGAGCGTGGTGCCGCTGCGGTGCAGGTCGGCGAACAGCTCCATCAGGTCGATCTGGTGCGCGATGTCGAGGAATGTCGTCGGTTCGTCGAGCAGCAGATGCGTGGTCTGCTGGGCGAGGGCCATGGCCACCCAGACGCGCTGCCGCTGACCGCCGGAGAGCTCGTCGACCAGGCGCCGCGACAGATCGGTGACCCCGGTCGCGGCCATCGCCTCGGACACGGCGCGCTCGTCGGCGCTGCTCCAGGTGCGCATGGCGCTCTGGTGCGGGAAGCGTCCGCGCCCGACGAGATCAGCGACCGTGATGCCGTCGGGGGCGAGGGACGACTGCGGAAGCAGTCCCAGCTTGCGGGCGACTTCTTTCGGCTTGAGCGAACGCAGTTCGTCGCCGTCGAGCAGCACGGCGCCGGTGGTCGGGCGCAGCAGCCGGGCGAATCCGCGCAGCAGGGTCGACTTGCCGCACGCGTTGGGTCCGATGATGATCGTGAACGAGTTGTCGGGAACCTCGAGAGTGAGGTCGGAGATGATCGGGGTGTCCCCGTAGCCCAGCGTGATGTCGCGGGCCCGCAGCGAAGCGGTCATGGGTGTTCCTTTCAGGTGCGGCGCGCGTACTGGGCAGCGAGCAGCCAGGCGAGATAGAGGCCGCCGACCGACACCGTCACGACGCCGACCGGCACAGCGACGAGCTGGGCCACGGCGTCCGACACCACGACGAGAGCGGCGCCGGTCAGCATCACGGGCACCGTGCCCATCGGGGTGTTCGAGCGGGTGAGGCGCTGCGAGATCTGCGGGGCCGCGAGGGCGATGAAGGAGATGGGGCCGGCCGCGGCGGTCACCAGCGCGACCAGGGCGACGCCGAACACCATCGCTGCGAGACGGGTGCGACCGGGACTGATGCCGAGGGCGGTCGCCGCGTCGTCGCCCATCTCGAGCACGGGAAGCGTGCGGGCGAGGGGGAGGGAGAGCAGGGTCACGATCGCGAACACGATCGCCGCCGGGATCAGCTGGTCGAAGCCGAGCGAGGCGATCGAGCCCGCACCCCAGGTCGCCGCCATCATGGCCTTCTCGACGCTGACCGAGATCAGGATCCACGAGGTGAGGGATCCGAGTCCCGCCGAGACGCCGATGCCGACGATGATGAGCCGGAACGACGACATCGCGTTCTTGCTGGCGAGCACGTAGACGAGCAGCGCGGTGAACAGGCCTCCGACGAGCGCACCCGCCGCCTTGAACATGTAGGTGTTCAGCTCGAAGACGATCATGACCAGCGTCACACCGAACTGTGCGCCGATGCCGAAGCCGATGATGTCGGGGGAGCCGAGCGGATTGCGGGTGAGGGACTGGAAGATGCCGCCGGCGAGCGCGAGGGCTGCTCCGCACAGCACGGCGAAGAGCACGCGCGGCAGGCGCCATTCGAACACCACCTGGCGGATGTCGGGGTCGGATGCGGGGTCGAAGATCGCTCGGATGACGGCCGCGAAGTCGACCTCGTAGGCGCCGAGAGTCATGGAGAACAGGCCCGCGCCGATGATCACGACGACCAGCAGGAGGCTGACGATGACGGATCGCACCGGGATGAGCGCGGCGATCCGCGCGGTCTCGATCCGGAACAGGCGGCGTCCGTGATCGACCGGCACGAACGCGGCAGGCGCGGCGTCTGCGTGGGGTGCAGCGACGGGCTTCTGGTCGATGCTCACAGGCCGCTCACCCGCTTGCGACGCACGAGCATGATCAGGATCGGGGCTCCGAGGAGGGCCGTGACGATGCCGACGCGCATCTCCCCGTTCGGGAGCACGATGCGGCCGAGGACGTCGGCGAACAGCAGGAAGGCGGGGCCGATGATCATCGAGTACCCGAGCACCCAGCGCTGGTCGGGGCCGGTGAACCAGCGGACGATGTGCGGGATCATGAGCCCGACGAAGGCGATGGGTCCGGCGGCGGCGACGCTGGTTCCGGCCAGCAGGGTGACGGCGATGATGACGAGGATGCGAGTCACGCGCACGCGTGCACCGAGGGCCTGCGCCAGGTCGTCGCCGAGGGCCAGGGCGTTCAGGGAGCGCGCGCACAGGAGTCCGATCAGGAGACCGGCGACGATCAGGGGCACGGCCCAGGTGAGCTGGTCGAGGGTGCGTCCACCGATCGAGCCGACGCCCCAGAACCGCATCACCTGCAGGGTGCTGTGGTCGCGCAGCACGATCGCGGTGGTGAAGCCGGTGAAGGCCGCGCCGAGGGCGACGCCGGCGAGGGTGAGCTTCATGGGGGTCGCCCCCGAGGCTCCGAACGAGCCCAGTATGTAGACGAGCATGGTGAGGACGAAGGCTCCGCCGAGGGCGAAGGGCACGTAGGCGCCGGGGGCGGTGAGGCCGAGCACACCGACGGCGAACGTGACGGCGAAGGATGCACCGGCGTTCACACCGAGGATGCCGGGGTCGGCCAGCGGGTTGCGGGTGAAGGCCTGGATCAGGCCGCCGCACACCGCGAGAGCGGCACCCACGACGATGCCGAGCAGGGTGCGCGGCACACGCAGCTCCATGACCATGAGGTGCAGCGGGTTCTCGTCGTCGTAGGAGAAGAGGGACTGCAGCACGGTGATGGGGTCGATCGCGAGGGCGCCGACGGCGAGCGAGGCGATGGCGGCGATGGCCAGCACCACGACCGAGATGACCAGTCCCGCCACGAGCGTCCCGTTACGGTGCGGGGAGTCGACTGCACGACTCCCCGCACCCGTGTTCGAGACGTCCTTGCCGTCATCCGTCGCCAGGGACATCTCTCGGATCACTTGCCGGTGATGGTGGGCTCGCCCTGGAGCGCCCCGGCGAGGTCGTCGACGTACGTCGGCAGGATGTACTTCAGCGAGAGCACGGTGGGCGCGCTGATGGCCGAGGCCTCGGCGTCGTCGGCGTAGATCACGTACGAGCCGTTGGCGATCGGGTTCCAGCGCGACACGACCTTGTTCTCGACCGTGTACGTGCCCTCGTCGGCGCTGCCGCCCCAGGCCGCGAACAGTTCGGCCTCCACGTCGTAGAGGTTCTCGAGGCTGACGCCGGTGTACCAGTTGTCGCCCTCCGCGGTCTGGAGGAAGCTGTCCATCGCCGGGGTCGAGGTGAATCCGAGGGCCTCGGTGATGCGCACGCGGGGGTCGTACTCGAGGTAGACGCCGAGGTCGGTGCCGCCCTCGTTCAGGGTCAGACCCCAGACGAAGGTCTTGTCCTCGAACTCGGGGTGCTCGCCGGCCAGGGTGGTGATCTGCTTCTCTGTCTCGGCGATCAGCTCATCGGCCTTGTCCTCTTCGGACAGTGCCTTGCCGACCGTGCGGGTCATGTCCTCCCAGGTCCCCGGGTTCCAGGGGCCTTCGATGTAGGGGACGGTCGGGGCGATCTCGGTCAGGCGCTCGTACTCGATGTCGGAGACGCCGGAGTAGAGGCTCAGGATCAGGTCGGGCTTGAGCTCCTTGATGGCCTCGTAGTTGGGGCCGTCCTCGAGGAAGGGGATGATCTCGGGGGTCTCGCCGTACTCCTCGGTGACATAGTCCTCGAACCAGGGCTGGTAGCCGCTCTCGCCTGCGCCCCAGACCTCCTCCATGCCGACGGGATTGGTGCCGAGGGCGGCGACGATGTCGGCCGTCATCCAGCCGAGGGTGACGATGCGCTGCGGCTTCTCGGGGATCACGGTCTTGCCGTGGCCGTGCTCGATGACCACGCCGTCTGTTGCGGTGGAGGCGGAACTCGATTCTTCGGGGGTGGACGAGCACCCGGCGAGGGTGAGGGCGGCGGCGACGGCCGCGGCGACGAGGGCCGAGCCTCGGCGGATCTTCGGGCGCGCAGAAGCGAGCGACATGGTTCTCCTTCGGGAAGGGGGGAGGGTGTTGCCGCGTCGACGCGGCGAGAAGTTAGGTAAGCATGCCCTAACAGAACGATGCTAGAACGCGGATCCTGCGCTCAGTGTCGCGGGAGCGACGACTTGTATCGCGGAACCGACAACGACGGTCGGATTCGCCGTCAGGGGATCAGGATCGCCCCGCCGTCACCGCCAGTACAGCTGGTGCGCCGCGTCGGCCTGCACGCGCGCCACGTGCTGCCGGGGAGTGAGCCCGAAGCGCTCCTTGAACGCGGCGGAGAAGGCGCTCGTCGTGGCGTAGCCGCAGCGGTGCGCGGCCGCACCGATCGGAGTGCCGTCGACGATCAGACGCGCCCCGAGGGTCATCCGCACGCCGGTGCGCCACCGCCCGAAGCTCATGCCGACGTCGTTCTGGAAGATGCGCAGGACCGTACGCTCGTGGAGCCCGTGCGCGAGGAACAGCTCGATCGCACTGCGGGGGTCGCCGGGGTCGGCGAGAACGGCCTGCACGAGCGGGGCGACCCGCTCATCCGCAGGCATCGGCACCTCGCCCCATTCGCTCGCGGCCTCGGGAAGCGGCTGCTGCAGCATCTCGATGAGCACCGACTGGATGCGCACGCGCAGGTCGGTGGGCATGTCGTTGATGCCGAGGTGGAGCAGCATCTCCTGCACCGCGCGCGGCACCAGCACCCGTGTGATGTCGTCGATCGGGGCGATCAGCGATGAGTCGGGGATGTACGTGTAGCAGCCGGTCGAGTCGGGTTCGTGATGGGCCGTGTGCGGGGTGCGTGCGGGGATCCACACGCCCTGACCGGGGGCGAGGCGCCACCGTGCGTCCTGCAGGTGCACCCACACCGTGCCGCGGTAGCACCAGGCGAGCATCGGGTCGGCGTGGCTGTGCGGAGGGGAGAGCGGGCGGGTGCCGGTGTCCTCGGCGGTGACCACGCCGGTGCCCATCAGGTACGGCTCGTTCACGGTCGACGGATACGACGGGCTCGCCGCCCAGTCGTCCTGCCGGTAAGAGTTCATTCGTGCTCCGCGTGAGGCGGCGCCGACTGCGCGGGAAAACAGGTCCTGCCGCCCTCGCCATGCTATCCGGGTGAGCTGCGAGCGCCCCGCGAGGCCCGATGATGGACACATGCCTTCTGCCCATCGCCCCGGTCTGCGGGTCTCGTCGGGTCTCACGATCCCCGAGGCCGAGTTGTCGTGGCGCTTCTCGCGGTCATCCGGGCCGGGGGGACAGGGCGTCAACACCGCGGATTCCCGCGCTGAACTCGTCTGGGATGCGGCGAACTCCGCGGTGCTCTCGCCGCATCAGCGCGAGAGGCTGCTCGACCGATTGAGTGGTCGCCTGGTCGATGGAGTGCTGACGATCGCCGCGTCCGAGCATCGTGCCCAGTTGCGCAACAGGGATGCGGCGCGGGAGCGGCTCGTCGCCCTCGTCGCAGAGGCTCTGCGCCCGCCGGCACCACCGCGACGGCCGACGAAGCCGAGTCGGGGGTCGAAGGAGCGCCGGCTGAAGGCCAAGCAGCGGCGCACCGACGTCAAGAGTCTGCGACGACGCCCTCGCGACGACTGACCCGGCGCCGGAGAATCACCTGGCGAGACGCTCTTCGACAGGGTCCCAGCCACTCGCGAGCACCCGGAATCCCGCGTCCACCGTCTCGAGTGGATCTTCGCTGTCGTTGATCAGCAGTTGCATCTGCAGGACGAATCGGGCGTAGACGCGGATCTCGGCGACCGGCTCGGCGAGCCCGAGCTCGTCGGCGATGGCCGCGGCGAGGGCATCCTCGTGTCGGAGCCACATCTTCGCGGCATAGTCGCGCAGGGCGGGTGTCTCGTTCAGGAAGCGCATGAACACGCGGGTGACGTCATCACCGTGCTCGTCGAAGTTCGCCCTGATCTCGGCGGCGAAGAAGTCGTGGATCGCGCGGTTGATCGTGCGTCCGGCGGGCCGGTCGCGCACGGCCGAGACCAGACGGTCGCGCTGTTCGTCGTCCTCGTCGAAGACGAGAGCCTCCTTCTGCGGGAAGTGCGCGAACACGGTCGTAGGGGAGACGTCCGCCGCATCGGCGACCTCGCGGATGCTGACGTTGTCGAAGCCGCGCTCGAGGAACATCATCGTCGCGACGTCGGAGATCGCCTTGCGGGTCGCGGCCTTCTTGCGCTCGCGGCGTCCGAGGGGCTCTGGGTTCGTCATGACAGCAGTCTATCGTGGACCGACTACAAACCTGGCTTGACACCAAAACTGGTATCGGTACACTTTCGGTATGACTTCACCCAACGTCCTCACGCGACGGGATCAGAACCGCGCGTGGATCATGCTCATCGTGCTCACGATGCTCACCGTCATCGGTATGACGGTCGTCCTTCCCGTCCTGCCCTTCGTCGTGCTGCAATACGTCTCGCACGAGAGCGACCTCGCCATCTGGGTGGGCGTGCTCGAGGCCGTCAACGGCCTCTGCGCCTTCCTGGTCGCCCCCTTCCTCGGCCGGCTCTCCGACCGCTTCGGTCGTCGACCCGTCATCATCGTCGCCGCGTTCGGCGCCGCATTCTCGATGGCGCTGTTCGGCATCGGCGGTGCGATCTGGGTCCTCGTGCTCGCGCGCATGATCCAAGGCCTGACCGCGGGAGATCTCCCCGCCCTCTTCGCCTACCTCGCCGACATCACCCCGCCGGAACAGCGGGCGAAACGCTTCGGTCTCCTCGGCGCTCTCACGGGAATCGGCACCATGGTCGGCCCGGGGATCGGTGGTCTGCTCGCCGCGGTGAGCATTCAGCTTCCCGTCTTCCTCACCTCCGCCGTCGCCCTCACGATCGCGATCCTCAGCATCTTCCTGCTTCCGGAGAGCCTCAAGCCCGGCAATCGCATCAGCGCCATCCGGCTGCGTGACGTGCAGCCGTTCGCGGTCTTCAAAGAGGCGTTCGGGCGCAAGGAGCTGCGCGGACTGATGATCGGCTTCGGTCTGCTCGCCCTGCCGTTCGGCTTCTTCGTGAACAACTTCAGCGTCCTCGCGCTGGACTCCATCCAGTGGGGGCCGACGCAGATCGGACTCCTGACCGCGGCCGTCGGCATCATCGACATCCTCATCCAGGGTGTGCTGCTCGGCATCCTGCTCCCGCGCATCGGTGAGCGCGGCGTGATCATCAGCGGCATCGTCGCGCAGATGGTCGGTCTCGCGGCGCTCGCCATCGTCGCGTCGATCTTCGCCCAGCCGTGGGTGTTCATCGTCGGTGCGCTCATGCTCGCTGCCGGCCAGGGAGCATCCCAGGCGGCGATGGACGGTGCCATGTCGAACGCGGTGGGCGACGACGAGCAGGGCTGGCTCGGCGGAGCGACGCAGTCACTGAACGCGGCCATGGGCACGGCCGCCCCGCTCATCGCGGGGGCGCTCTACGCACTGGTCAGCCACGCCGCCCCGTACTGGCTCGGTGTCGCACTGATGATCGTCGCCGTGATCGTGGTCAGCCGTGCACACATCGCGAACACCGCGAAGCGCCCGGTCACCGATGGTGTGGGAGCGACTCCGGTCGAAGCCGTCGAGACCGTCGGCTGAGCATCAGGCTGCGGGAGCTGCCGGACGCGGCAGCTCCCGCAGCCGCGTGATCGAGGCGAGCAACTCCTCCGGCGTCGTGCCGAGATTCCCGAGTGCCAGTGCCGCCGACGCGCTGAATCCCGCCGAGTCGATCGGGAGGCGTGCCACGTTCGGCACCAGCCCCTTCTCGTTCGTCACCCAGTTCCCGGCCGCGGCGTGCCAAGCGTGCGCGGTCAGCATGGCCGTCGTGGTTCCGCAGAGGGAGACGTATGCGACGTCTCCCGCCTTCGCGCCCTTCACGGCCGCGTTCAGCAGGAAGTCGACCTGCCAGAGGCTCGTGAGGAACGCCTCGCGCAGCGCCGCGGGATAGGGGGTGACGCTCCGTGCCAGACCGACCAGGAGTCCCTCCGGATCGCGAAGCGGCACGCTGGTGGCCACCTCGCCCGCATAGGCGACATCGAGGAAGCCGAGGGGGTGACCCGGTTGGGTGTGGAAGGCGAACTCGCCGCGGACGGCGCGAGCGCATTGCTCTCCGACGCGGGTGACGTCGCGGAGGATGAGGTCGACCGGGACGCCGTCGACGATCAGCCAGGCGCCGCCGTCGACCCAGGGTCCCCATCCGCCGCGCTCGGCGACCTCGACGGGTTCGCCCGTCCACCCGCTCGCCACGCGCGCGATACCGGCGCGGTCGACATCCGAGTCCACGTAGAGCCCCAGATCGATGTCGGAGTCGGGTCGGTGCGTCCCGCGGGCGCGGCTGCCGCCCAATGCGACGGCACGCACGCCGGGAACCCGGCTCAGTTCGTCGGCCATCGAGCGGAGGCGGTCTTCATCGAGCACGACACCGATCGTACTCACGTGGTCTCACGCCGTCGGAGAACAGACGCCATCCGGAGATCGACCCACCCGACGCGTTCTCGGACGGCGTGGGCTCCGTCAGTCCTTCCCGCCCCGTACGAGTTCGAGCCCGGCACCCGCGAACTGGCGCAGCGTCGCATCCGGCAGGAACGCCCGCGTGAGTGCTCCACCGATGCGGGTGAGGTCGCTCTCGTCGCGGAAGAGGAGATACATGGTCTCGTACCGGGGGTGGAACTTCTGCTTGAACCGATGCAGCGACCCGAAGCCGTACACCGGTTCCAGCGCATCGGCCAGCCGGTCGCTGAGAGCGGCGATCATCCCGGCATCCGGCGGATAGTCGTGGGCGAGGGGCGCGCCGGAGAGCGACATGATCTGCGCGCCCTCCTCGGCGAACTGCTTGGCCGAGGAACCGATCAGATACTCCATGACGGGCCCGAAACCGCCTTCGCGGCGACGCATGAGGTCGAGGGTCCAGCCCCGCACCGCACCGTCGTCGCCGTACACCGGCAGCCAGGAGAGGAAACCGTCGACGTCGCCGTTGGGAGCGAGCGCCAGGGCGAGCCGCACCTCCGGATCCTCGGCCTCGTCGAGGGTGCCGAGCGTGAAGCGCATCTCGGGCAGGTCCTTGTCTCCGACCCAGGCCTCCGAGATCGCTCTGAGCTGCTGCTGCACACCCCACGGCTCCGCTTTGAGGTGTGTCATCCGGAAGGTCATCTCCTCGCGACCGGCCTTGTTCAGTGAGGTGCGCACCGAGTTCCAGCGCTTGCCCGTGAACTCCAGCCCCGGCAGGTCGACGATCGTGTCGTCGGCCACGACGATGCTGCGCCAGGTCGAGGGGACGGCCGCCCGCGTGGCCTCATCCGCACTGAAGAAGCAGGGAACGAGGCCGGCGAGCTCCACGGCGTGGATGAAATCGTTCACGGCTTCTGCGCGTGTCTCCGCAGGGCCGATCGGGTCGGCCAGGGCCAGGGCGACGCCGTTGCGACGCTGGTACGCGACGATGCCGCCGGCCACCCGGGCATAGCTGTTGCCCTCCCAGGTGGTCATCCACGAGAGCGTCCCGCCGCCATGAGTGCGCAGCTCGCGCTTCATGTCATCGACGTTCGGAGCGGGCTGGATGCCCAGCTTGGCGCGGCGCTTGGCTCGGAACGCGCGTCGCACCCACACCAGGTACACGAGCATGATGAGCCACAGGAAGCCGTTGGCCATCGCGAGCTCGGTCTCACCGTCCCAGCGCAGATCGAGCTCCGCCTGGCTCGTGATGATGATGAGGGTGAGCACCAGCGCGGCGCCCGAGACGTTGAACAGGCCGAGCAGGATCGCGAGCACCCACGCGAAGCGCCGCCCGCGACGGAGCCCGTTCACGAGCACGAGGATCACGACGAGGTCGATCGCGAGGTCGATGAATCCTCCCGACGCGGGATCGGTCGGCCCGAAGGGTCCGTCCGTGGGCAGGAAGGTCGTGATGATCTCGACGGCGCCCAGGACGAGGATCGCCACCACGGCGATCAGCCGCTGCTCGCGGACCGTCGTGTGCCGCACCCGCAGCGATCGGTCGACGACGAGGATCAGCAGCACCGCGAGCAGGTGCTCGAGGTCGGCGACCTTGCCCCAGAAGAGCATCGCGATGAACACGAAGCCGAGCAGGATGAGCCAGCCGCGCACCCGCCACGGCGGACGGAACAGGCCGACCGCGGCGGCGATGCACGCCATGGTGCCGCCCGATGCTCCCACGTCGAGCGCCTGGGCCTGCTCTGCCGCCCACGCCCACGGGAACTGCGAGAGCACGTACAGCAGCAGGGCGGTGGCGAAGATCGCGAACAGCTGACCGAGCCAGTAGTAGGCGAGCGCCACGCGCGATCCGCGACGGAACTCCAGGTAACCCATACCCCAGAAGCCTGCGATCGTGAACAGGTACACCCAGGGCTGGTTCACGAAGAACGTGCCGGTCAGGGGCGTCCACCACTTGCCGTCGGCGAGGTTCGGGAGCCCGTAGGCGACTGTCTGGAAGAGTGCGGTGTCCTCGAACGGCGCCCAGAGGCCGCTCCAGACGACCCCCACCGCGATGATCAGCAGCACCATCGTCAGCGTCGCCGGAATGCGCCGGACGACGGCCATCACCGGATGGGGAGAGGGGGAGTGCTCCTCGGTCATGCGCTCAGCGTAGCGAGGGCTGCGTCCGCACGGGCGCGGGCACTCCTACTCCCCGCGAAGCACTCGACGAAGGTCGGCGATCTCGTCGTCGGTCAGACCGCCGCTTCGCAGATAGCCCGCGACGTCGCCGTGGTTGTCGTCGATCCAGTCCATCGCAGCCTCGATGGCGGATGCCGGAGCCTCGGTCGTGAGCGTCTTCAGCGCCGGCGTGAGGGGGACGCCGAGTGAGGTGATCAGTGCGGTGAGGGCTTCGGCGAAACCCCGCGCCAGATTCTTCTCCGTCTGCGTGTAGTCCTCGACGATCGCCTCGCGAGGTGCTTCGGCGACGAGCAGCAGGATCGCGGCGGCGAGCCCCGTGCGGTCCTTGCCCGCAGTGCAGTGGAACAGCACGCCGGGTCGTTCGGTGCGCGAGGCTTCGAGCACCGTCCGCGCGATGGTCGCGAACGGGGTGGCGCTGGCCGCCAGGATCGAGACGTACAGCTCCTCCAACGTCGGCACCTGCTTCAGCACCTCGGCGACCTGGGTCACCGAGAGTCCCGCTCCGCCGGCTGCAGGGAGCAGCTGCTTCACCATCTCGTCCATCGCGCCGCCCTGCATGGGCAGAGTCAGGAGCGTCACGCTGCCGTCGTGGGGCAGGCGATCCGCGGCGCGTGCACGTTCGCCCTCGGTGCGCAGATCGATCACGGTGCCGATGCGGAGGTCGGCCAGCGCCTGCATCCCCTCGTCGGTCAGCGCGGCGAGCGCGTCCGATCGGAAGAGCAGACCGGAGGCGAGCGTGCCGCCGCCCGAGGTCGGGATCCCGGCGAGTTCGCGGGCGTTGTGGGTTGTCTGCAAGGCGGTCGTGATGTCGATGGTCATTCTGGCCCTCTCCTGGGTATGCGGCCAGAATATCGGTGCGGCGGGACCGCGCGGCTTCGACACGGAAGCCGCGCCATCCGCCTTTCCATGTCAGCCGTTCACGGCCTTCTCGATGGCCTGTTCGAGGTCATCCCACTCCTGCAACACGATCTTCTCGCCGTCGATGAAGAACGTCGGCGTGCTGTTCACCCCGAGCTTCTCGCCGTCGGCCTTGTCGGACTGCACGCGCTCCGCGGTGGCCGGGTCGGCGATCGCGGCATCGTACGCGCCCATGTCGAGCCCGAGATCCTGGGCGAACCCGCGGAACACCTCGGGGGTCTCCTCGGGCTGCTCGCCCCACTGCGCCTGCGTCTCGAACAGACGGCGGTACATGTCCTCGAAGCGGTCCTGCTGCCCGGCAGCCTCGGCGGCCAGCGCGGCCTGGGTGGAGTTGATGTGCCCGGGCAGGGGGAAGTAGCGGACGACATACGTGATCTCGCCGTCGTACTTCTCCCTGAGGTCTTCGACGACGGGGTAGAACGCCCCGCACGCCTCGCACTCGAAGTCGAGGAACTCGACCACGGTCACGGCGCCCTCGCCCCCGTCGTCGAGCACATGGGAATCGGTGCGGACGGTCTGCTGCGGCTCTCCGCCCTCCGCGGGCGCGGCGGGTTGCTGTTGGCTGATCGCGAAGACGATTCCGGCGATCAGCAGGACGATGGCGACGGCGATGGCGATCAGGGTCGCTTTGACAGAGTTCTTCATGGGGTCTCCAGACACACGGGTACGACGAGGGAAGGGTGCCGCTTTCGGGCGGCTCGATGCGCGCGTCGGCGGGTCAGGTGCGGGAGATGGAGAGCTGCGTGAGAGTCAGGGCGGGGACGAAGGCGCGCGGACCCGCGCGACTCGGCGACACCGTGCGCGGGGCGCGGGTGCCGAGCGGCCGGGTGCCCCCGGCGAGCCGGCGGAACAGCAGGACCAGCGCGACGCCGCCGAGCACCGCGAGCAGGCAGATCCCGACACCGGAGCTGAGCACGTCGATCGTGGGCGCTGTCGCCGCGTCACCTGCCGTCGGGGCGGCAGCCGTCGACTCCGAGACGCCGGAGGCGAGACACAGCGTCGCGTGCACATCGGCCGAACCCCGCGAGGTCGACCAGGCGCCGACCACGAGCAGGAGCGCGAGGCCGACGGCGGTGATCACCCGGGCGATCAGCATCCGCTCGGCCCGCGCTCGCGGCATCGGATCCGGCGATGAGGGCAGCATTTCCCGCGCAGTCTAGCAACGGCGCCTCTGTCCTCCCCGGGGCCGGGGAAGCCGTGGCGCGCCTACACTGGAGGGGTGGCGAGACTACTGATCGTCGGCGGCTTCCTCGCCGCCGTGTTCTGGGTGTTCAGCATCGTCGACTGCGCAGTGCAGCCGGCGACGCGGCACCGCGGTGTGTCCAAGCCCGTCTGGATCCTGATCGTGGTGCTCCTTCCCGTGATCGGAGGCATCCTCTGGTTCGTGATCGGCCGTCGACGTGCGAACGATCCCGGGGTCCGTCCGGTCGTCGCGCCCGACGACGACCCGGCCTTCCTGCGCAGCATCAGCAAGACCGAGCAGGATGCGCGCATCCGCCGCCTCGAAGAGGAGCTCGCCCGTCTGGACGAGGAGACCGACGAGCCTCCCGCCACGGACCAGCGCCCGTGACCCCGTCGCCGGCCATGGATGCTGCGGCATCCCTGATCGCCGACCTCGTCGCCCAGGGCGTGCGCCACATCGTGGTGTCTCCGGGCTCACGCTCGCAGGCCCTCGCGCTCGCCGCGGTACGGGCCGCCGATGACGGACACGTCCGGGTGCACGTCCGGATCGACGAGCGGGTCGCCGGCTTCACGGCTCTCGGAATCGCCCGTGAGACGGGCGTGCCCGCCGCGGTGGTGTGCACCTCGGGAACGGCCGTCGCGAACCTGCTGCCCGCGGTGATGGAGGCCTTCCACTCCGGGGTGCCGCTGCTGCTGCTCACCGCCGACCGGCCGCCCGAGCTGCGCGGGGTCGGTGCCAACCAGGCGACGCTCCAGGACGGCCTCTTCCATCCGTGGGTGCGTGACCAGCTGGACGCTCCGGTGCCCGGGGATGGCGACTGGTCGGGACTCGCTGCGCAGGCCGTGGCCGTGGCGATGGGTGCTCGCGAGGTCGAGAGCGGCCTTCGCGGGATCTCCGGACCCGTGCATCTGAACCTTCCCTCCCGGGAACCGCTCTCGGGCGACCTGCCCTCGATCGCCATCACCCCGGGCGAGGCGCCGGAGGCTCTGAGAAGCACACCGTTCGAACTCGACCGCGGGCCACGCACCGTCGTGGTCGCCGGGGCCGATGCCGGCCCCGATGCCGAGGAGATCGCGCACGCCGGCGGCTGGCCGCTGATCGCCGAGATCGTGAGCGGCGCGCGATTCGGACGCCAGATCGTACACGGCTACCGTCGCCTGCTCGCGCGTGAGGATCTCGGCGGACGCGTCGAGCGGGTCGTCGTCCTCGGGCATCCGACACTCAGTCGCGAGGTCGCGGCACTCCTCTCGCGTCAGGATGTCGAGGTCGTGGCCGTGCACCGCGGCGGCGAGGAGCTGAACCTCAATCACCGTACGAGGGGGGTCGACGCCGTCGTCGTCGCTCCGGGCGTCGCGGATCGCAGCTGGCTCGGGGAGTGGATGCGAGCATCCGCGGCCGAGACTGTCGACCTGAGCGAGCGCGCCCCCGATCCGGAAGCGCTGGCGTCCTCCGATTTCGCGGCGCGCAGGCAAGCTGTGAAGGCCGAGCTCGACGCCGTCCGCCGTCCGCTCGATCGCGAGCTGCTCGTCGATGCCGTGTGGCGCGCCACCTGGCCGCACGACCGCCTGGTGTTCGGCTCCTCCCGGCTCGTCCGCGTCGCCGATCAGGTGCTCGGCGGCAAGAAGGTCCCCGTCCATGCCAACCGCGGTCTCGCCGGCATCGACGGCACGATCGCCACTGCGACCGGAGTCGCGATCGCGAGTCAGGCGGCCGGCGCCCCCGGCGTGACGCGGGTGCTGCTGGGCGACCTCGCCTTCCTGCACGACGTCGGCGCCCTGCTGCTGCCGCCTGACGAGACCGAGCCCCGGTTGCAGGTCGTCGTCGGCAACGACGGCGGGGGCACGATCTTCGACTCTCTCGAGGTCGCATCGTCAGCACGCCCCGGCGACCTCGATCGCGCCTTCTACACGCCGCACACGGTCCGCCTCGAGCACCTCGCCCTCGCGTACGGCTGGGAGTACCAGCGGGTCACCACCCGCACGGCACTGGATCAGGCCCTGACCTCGCCTCGTGGTGGACGTCAGATCATCGAGGTGCCACTGGCGCGTTGACTGGCAGGATGTGCGTATGAACGCGCACACCTGGACGCAGACGCTGCGAGTCGACGAGGGATTCCGTCTCGCCGACATCGACCCCGACGCCAAGCCCGGATACGACCACGGCAAGTCCCGCGGGGTCTCCGACCTCGCAGCCGGGCTCACCGACCTCAATGTGCTGCAGGAGCGGCTCTTCGCCGAGAGCCGGGCAGGGGTGGCGAAGGATGCGGTGCTGCTGGTGCTGCAGGCGATGGACTCGGCCGGCAAGGGCGGCATCGTGCGGCACGTCGTCGGCGGCGTCGACCCGCAGGGCGTCGCGCTCGCCGCGTTCAAGGCGCCGACGGCAGAGGAACGCGCGCACGACTTCCTCTGGCGCATCGAGAAGCGTCTGCCTGAACCGGGGTTCATCGGGGTGTTCGACCGCTCCCACTACGAGGATGTGCTGATCGGGCGTGTGCGCGAACTCGCCCCGCCGGACGAGATCGAGCGCCGCTACGACGCCATCAACGAGTTCGAGTCCCGGGTCGCGGCATCCGGTACCCGCATCGTCAAGGTCATGCTGCACATCTCACCGGATGAGCAGAAGTCGCGGCTGATGGAGCGACTCGAACGTCCGGACAAGCACTGGAAGTACAACCCCGGCGACGTGGACGAGCGCATGCTGTGGCCGCAGTACATGGAGGCGTACCAGACGGTGTTCGAGCGCACCTCGACCGAGGTGGCCCCGTGGCACGTGATCCCGGCGAACGCCAAGTGGTACGCCCGGCTGGCCGTGCAGGAACTGCTGCTCGCGGCCCTGGAAGACATCGACCCGCAGTGGCCACGTGCCGACTTCGATGTCGAGGCCGAGAAGAAGCGTCTCGCCGCCAGCTGAGCGTCGGCCGCGGTCAGGCCAGCGCGTCGACCAGGGGGCGGAATTTCACGCGCGTCTCGAGCAGTTCGCTCTCCGGGTCGGAGCCGGCGACGATCCCGGCGCCCGCGTAGGCCGTCACCCCGATCTCTCCCTGGCGCACGGTGAACTGCGCGCAGCGCAGCGCGATCGCCCACTCGCCGTTGCCGGCGGCATCCACCCAGCCCACGGGGCCGGCGTAGCGCCCGCGGTCGAAGGGTTCGAGCTCGCGGATCGCGTCGATCGCCGCCGGTGTCGGCGTGCCGGCGACGGCGGCGGTCGGATGCAGTGCCCGCACCAGGTCGAGCGCGCTCTCCCCATCGGCCAGCTCGCCCTCGACGTCGGTGGCCAGATGGAACAGATTCGGCAGCTTCAACAGGAAGGGCTGCTCGCTCGCCGCTAGCGCCCGGGTGTGGGATCGGAGCGAGGCGAGCACGCTCTGCACGGCGTACTGGTGTTCGTCGAGGTCTTTGACGCTCGACGCGAGGTGAGCGGATGCGGCGGTGTCGGCGTCGGCGTCCGCGCCACGGCCGATCGTCCCCGCCAGCACCCGTGCGGTGACGGTTCCGTCGTGCACGGTGACGAGCGTCTCCGGGCTCGCACCGATCAGCCCGTCAACGGCGAACGCCCACGTGTCGGGGTAGCCGGTCGCAAGGGCGCGCACGAGCCGACGCAGGTCGGAGCCTGCCGGGATGCTCCCGGTGAGGTCGCGGGCCAGCACGACCTTGCTCAGGTCTCCGTCGGCGATGCGGGCGAGGGCGCGGCGCACCGAATCCTGGTATCCCTGCGGGCTCTGAGCTCCGGGGCCGACGGTGCCGGCCCAGTGCGGGCCGTAAGGCTGGGTGACGAGCTCGTCACGGTCGTCCGGAGCGCCGGCGAGGCGGAGCGTGGTGCGCCAGAACCGGTCGCCGTGTCGCCCCACCACCTGCGTGGGCACCACGAGCACGCTGTCCGCGGCAGAGTCCTCGTCGAACGCGAATGCCCCGAAGGCCACGAGCCCCGTGCCCGGGAGGCCCATCGGGTCGGAGATCTCGGACTGCGCCGCCATGGTGCGCCAGGCAGCCGCGAGGGTCTCGACGCGTGACGTTCCCGCTTCGACCGCGGGACGGATCTCCGTGAGCGGTCGGCCGACGGCGACGATCCCGTCTCCGCGGCGCAGCCAGGCAAGAGGGCGGGCGGGGTCCGCGTAGGCCAGGAGGTCTTCGACCGGGTTGATCTCGCGGGTCTCCACGACCAGGTGGGTGGTGTGCACGTCTCCAGCCTATGCCGCTCAGGGCGCATGGATCCGCGTGGTCGTAGGGTGAGCGGATGAGCGACGCACGTCCTGCACCCGGCACCGAGATGGTCTTCCAATGGCGCAAATGGGATGGCTCGCCGCACTGGCGGCACGAGTGCGTCTATCTCGGCGCCGACGAGTGGGGCGACTGGATCGGGCAGCCCGTCGGATGGCACAGTGTGCGCCCCGGCGCCGAGTTCCACGCGGGCGGTCCGAACGTCACCCTGGTCCCGGCGAGCGGTGACCATGCGCTCACCGTCAATCGCCGTCACCGCAAGGGCATGCGCATCTACATCGATCTGGGGTGGGACATCCGCTGGTCCGATGATCCGCTGCTGGCGACCGGGATCGACATGGACCTCGACGTGGTGCGCGTGGAAGGGGAACGGGGAACGTGGGTCGACGACCGCGACGAATGGGCCGACCACAGTGCCCGTTACGGCTACCCGACCGATGTCATGGCGCATCTGGAAGCCCTCGCGCTCGACCTCGAGGAGCGGGTGCGGGCCCGGGTCGCGCCGTTCGACGATGCGACCGCCGATCCCTGGCTCGACCGCCTCGAAGCGCTGGGCCTCGCGCCTAGACTGAACTCGTGACCTCGAACGAGAAGAACCGCGCCGATCTCGGCAAGGACCCCGCCCGCGTCAGCGGCATGTTCGACCAGGTCGCCGCAGGGTACGACCGGACGAACACCGCGATGACCTTCGGCAACGACGTGCTGTGGCGTGCGGCGACCACCCGAGCGGTCGCTCCGAAGCCGGGGGAGCGGATCCTCGACCTGGGGGCGGGCACGGCCTCGTCGTCGGCGTCCCTTGCGCGGAGCGGTGCCCAGGTGGTCGCGGCCGATTTCTCTCCCGGCATGCTCGCCGAGGGCGAGCGCCGGCACGGCGCCATGCGCAACCTGTCGTTCGTGCAGGCCGATGCCACGGATCTTCCGTTCCCGGATGCGACGTTCGACGCGGTCACGATGTCGTACGCGCTGCGCAACGTGAACGATCCGAAGAAGGCGCTGAGCGAGCTCTACCGCGTGACCAAGCCCGGAGGACGGCTCGTGATCAACGAGTTCTCGACCCCGCCGGGAAAGCTCTTCCGCAGTGCCTACCGCTTCTACAACGCCCAGGTGCTCCCGCGGGTGGCCCGCGTCGCCGGTACGAACGGCGAGGCCTACGACTACCTGAACGAGTCGATCCGCGAGTGGCCGGACCAGAAGCGGCTCTCCGCCTGGATCCGCGAGGCGGGCTGGAGCGACGTCGCCTACCGCAATCTCTCGTTCGGCATCGTGGCCCTGCACAGAGCGCGCAAGCCGGAGTGAGTCTCTCGGGCGAAACCTCGACATCCGACGAAGGTAGGCTGAGAACGTGACTTCGAGCCCCATCGCCCCGGGTTCGCGACTGGCGAGCCGTCTCGGCTTCAGCGATCGCGTCTTCATCGGCCCTGCCGCCCGACGTGTCGCGCGCGCCATCGAAGACGGGCTGGAGCTCGTCGAGACCGGCCTGGCCGACGACGTCCGCGTCGCCGACCCGCTGGCCGACGCCGCCAGCCGTTACCTGTACGAGGCGGGTGGGAAGCGCATCCGCCCCGTGCTCACGCTCCTCGCCGCGCAGCTCGGCGACGGCAACACCACCGAGGTCATCGACGTCGCGAAGGCCCTCGAGATCACGCATCTCGGCTCGCTGTACCACGACGACGTGATGGACGGTGCCGACCGCCGCCGAGGGGTTCCCGCCGCGCATGCCGTGTGGGGCAACAACATCGCGATCCTCACGGGCGACATCCTGTTCTCCCGCGCCAGCCAGCTGATGTCGCGGCTGGGGGAGCGTGCCATCCGTCTCCAGGCCGACACGTTCGAGCGTCTGGTGCTCGGTCAGATGCACGAGACCCTGGGACCGCAGGACGGCGACGACCCGATCGAGTTCTACATCCAGGTGCTCGCCGACAAGACGGGCTCCCTGATCGCCGCGGCCACGCAGGGCGGGGTGATCTTCTCGAACGCTCCCTCGGAGTACGAGGAGCCCCTGCGCGTGTACGGCGAGAAGATCGGAGTCGCGTTCCAGCTGCTCGACGACGTGATCGACCTCTCCGCGAAGCCCGAGGAGACCGGCAAGGTGCCGGGCACCGACCTGCGCGCCGGCGTTCCGACGATGCCGTATCTGCTGCTCAAGGCGGAGGGGGACGAGGCGTCTATCGACCTCGCGGCGCGCATCGATGACGGCGTCGCCCTCATCGCCGACGGCGCGGACCCGGCCATCCTCGACGGCCCGTTGGACGAGTTGCGCGACCATGTCGTGACGCAGAAGACCCTCGAGCTCGCCCACGCGTGGACGCGAGACGCCGTCGACGCTCTCCGGCCTCTCCCGCGCGGAACCGTGCGCGAGGCGCTGACCCGATTCGCTGAGACCCTCGCCGAACGCTCCAGCTGACTCCGCGCGGCGGCCCTTCGGGCCGCGGGCACCGGCTGCGACGGCATACGAAAGGACCTCCCATGACCAAGCTCAGACTGGCCATCGTCGGTGCGGGCCCCGCCGGCATCTACGCGGCAGACATCCTGCTGAAGGCGGAGCGCAAGTTCGACGTCTCGATCGACCTCTTCGAACAACTCCCCGCGCCGTACGGACTGGTGCGCTACGGCGTCGCCCCTGACCACCCCCGCATCAAGGGCATCATCACCGCCCTTCGCGACGTGCTGGACCGCGGTGACATCCGCCTGTTCGGCAACGTACGCTTCGGCGAGGACATCACCCTCGAAGACCTCAAGAAGCACTACAACGCGGTGATCTTCGCGACCGGTGCGATCCGTGACACCTCGCTCGACATCCCCGGCATCGATGCCGTCGCCTCGTACGGGGCGGCGGACTACGTCAGCTGGTTCGACGGCCACCCCGACGTGCCGCGTGAATGGCCGCTCGACGCCGCTTCCGTCGGCGTGCTCGGCAACGGCAACGTCGCGCTCGACGTGGCCCGCATGCTGGCCAAGCACGCGGAGGACCTGCTCGTCACCGAGGTGCCGGCCAACGTCTACGAGGGCCTCAAGGCCAGCGAGATCACGGATGTGCACGTGTTCGGGCGGCGGGGGCCGGCGCAGGTCAAGTTCACCCCGCTCGAACTGCGCGAGCTCGGCGAGCTGCGCGACGTCGACATGGTCGTCTACGACGAGGACTTCGACTACGACGACGCCGCCAAAGACGCGGTCGCCAGCAACAAGCAGGTCATGGTCATCGATCGCATCCTGCAGTCGTGGCGCAAACGGGATTCGGTCAACAACGCCGGAGGCACGGCATCGCGCCGTCTGCATCTGCACTTCTGGGCGAAGCCGGTCGAGGTCCGCAAGGACGAGAACGGTCGCGTCGCGGCTCTCGTGTACGAGCGCACCCGGCCCGACGGCCAGGGTGGCGCGGTCGGCACCGGCGAGTTGCGCGAGGTGCCCCTGCAGGCTCTCTACCGTGCCATCGGCTACTTCGGATCCCCGCTTCCCGGCGTTCCGTTCGACAAGAAGCACGGGGTGATCCCGAACCGCGAGGGCCAGGTCCTCGCGAAGGACTCGAACGACCGCGTGCCCGGCATCTACGCGACCGGATGGATCAAGCGCGGCCCGGTCGGGCTGATCGGGCACACGAAGTCCGATGCGATGGAGACCGTGCGCCACATCATCAACGATCAGGGTTCCTGGTGGCACCCGGAGGACCCCTCGGAGGAGGCGATCGTCGAACTCCTGCAGGAGCGCGGTGTGCGCTGGACCGACCTCGATGGCTGGCACCGCCTCGACGAGCACGAGATCGCTCTCGGCGCCCCGGAGGAGCGCGCCCGCGTGAAGGTGGTCCCGCGCGACGAGATGGTCCGCGTCTCGCGCGGCGAATAGCGCGGTCGCGGTCGGCCTTCCCCCGAGCGGTCGCGCTCTCGGCTAGCCTGGCGACGACGGGGGAGGAACGCATGGCCGAGTGGATCCCTGATGTCCTGGGCGACGAGTTCGAGCAGCTGACACTCGATCTCGGCACGGACGATCAGGGCCCCGTGGTGGCGACTCTGGTGCGTGCGCTGCCGAAGAGGCCCGGTCTGTGGGCGCGGGCGAGCGGCAATCGTCCGCCTCTCGACGGAGTCGATGTGCTGTACGTGCACGGCTGGTCCGACTACTTCTTCCAGAAGCGGCTCGCTCGATTCTGGACGTCTCGGGGGGCCCGCTTCTTCGCCCTCGACCTGCGCAAGTACGGTCGCAGCCTCCGCGACGGGCAGACCCCGGGCTACATCGCCGACCTCGCCATCTACGACGAGGACATCGGGGCGGCGCTGGATGGGATGGGTCGAGGTGAGGGCGGCCTCGAATCCGATCGACGACTCGTTCTTCTCGGGCATTCCACGGGCGGCCTGACGTTGAGCCTGTGGGCTTCCCGGCATCCGGGCGCGGCCGACGCGGTGATCCTCAACAGCCCCTGGCTGGAATTCCAGTTCGCGCCGGCGAGGGCCGCGATCGCGCCGATGGTCGAGCTGCAGGCGCGTATCCGGCCGATGGAGGCCGCACCGCAGATCGACCTCGGCTTCTACACCCGCGCGCAGCAGGAGGTCGCCGATCCCGACGACCCGATGGAGGTCAACCCGGTGTGGCGCCCCGCGCAGACCATGGCGGTGTACGCGGGGTGGCTGCACGCCGTGCTCTCCGGGCACAAGACGGTGGCCGCGGGGCTGTCGATCACCGCACCGGTATGTGTGCTGCTCTCGGCACGATTCGTGCCGCCGACGCGCTGGTCGAACGATCTCACCTCCGCCGACTCGGTGCTGGTGGTCGACGACATCGCGCGTGCGGCACTCCGCCTCGGTCCCAGTGTGACCGTCGAGCGCATCGACGGCGCGCTCCACGACGTCTTCCTCTCCCGACACGACGCGCGGGAGGACGCCTACCGGCGCTTGGACAGATGGGTCACGGGTTGGCGCGCGGCGCTGTGACGGGGCTCACAGGTAGTACATCGCCCTGACCAGGCGTTCGGCTCCATCGCCGTCGGCATCGCGCACGGCGTCGCGGAAATCGTCGTAGACCTGCCCCATCCGCGCCCGATCGGACGCGGGAACCACCCAGTCCCGAAGGTTGCGGAAAAGCACCATGCTCGCATCGTCGATCAGTGTGCGATGCTGCTCGTTGCCGCTGTGCGAGCCCAGGTACGAGAACACGGCCCAACGGGCGCCGGAGGTCGTCGCCAGGTCGTCCAATGACGCATTCATCGCGGCGACGAGCGTGATGACATGCTCGCGCTGAGCCGCCGTGAGCCTCGGCACCGCCAGTCGCGCCGCGATTCCGGCCTGATACCCCGCGAACTCGAGCGACTGCGCCATCGTCTCGGGCGTCACCGCCGTGACCTCGGTGTACCGGCTCGGGTACATCGTGACCATTCCCAGTCGCTCCAGGCGCTGAAGCGCCTCTCGAACAGGTGTGCGCGACACATGCAGCTCTTCGGCGACGTCGACATCGCGGATGCGCTCACCCTCTGCCAACGTGCCGTCGATGATCTGCCTTCCGATGTGGTGGAAGACCTCCTCGGCCAAGAGCTGCTTGCTCTCTCCGATGTTCGTCGATCCGATACTCGCCATGGACCTGCCCCCAGTTGTCCTTCTGATCCCGAGCGCCCCATGATTCGCCCGGGAGGGCAACTACATCATGAAGTCGCATCGGATGCCAACAGCCCCACCCGAGTCCGCGAACCGCGTGGGGGCGCGCAGCGTGACTCAGGTGGGCTCTTCTTACTTGCGGTCTTCTTGCTCGCGGTTCCGTGGCCGGCGGATGCAGGGCATCCGCCGGCCACCGAAGACGCGAGCGCATGGAACTGCCGCGGCCTCGTCCCCACGAGGGCAAGCTCGCAATCCCGAGATCGCGTAGCCCTACGACGGCAGTGCGTCATGCGGCGTTCGCGTCATCGGTCGCATTGAGTCGACCACTCCCAGTCTTGGGCACCGCAACCCATATATCGGTATGCAATCCAACAATGACGAGAGAGGGGGCCGAGTGCGCTGCACCCGACCCCCTCCCCGCGACGTGTCGCGGGGGCTTACCGGTAGTTGATGAACTGCAAGTCGAGATCGAGGTCGGCACCCTTGAGCAGTGCGATGACCGACTGCAGGTCGTCTCGGCTCTTGGACTGCACGCGCAGCTCGTCGCCCTGGATCTGGCTCTTGACTCCCTTGGGGCCTTCGTCGCGGATGATCTTGTTGATCTTCTTCGCGTTCTCCGAGGAGATGCCGTCCTTGAGTGTCGAGACGATGCGGAACTCCTTGCCGCTGGCGAACGGGTCGCCCGACTCGAGGCTCTTCAAGGAGATGCCCCGCTTGATGAGCTTGGACTGGAACACGTCGAGCACGGCCTTGGCCCGCTCCTCGGTGTTCGCGATGATGAGGATGCTCTCGCCGCTCCAGGCGATCGACGCACCGGTGCCCTTGAAGTCGTAGCGCTGCTCGATTTCCTTGCGGGCCTGGTTCAGGGCGTTCTCCGCCTCCTGGTGGTCGACCTTCGAGACGATGTCAAATGAACTGTCAGCCATGGTTTCATCCTACTCAGGGGCTCAGCGCGTACACATTGTCGGAGATCCGGGTGGCTCCGTCCGGGGTGGGGTAGTCGTCCGGAACGGTCACGAAATGGCCGGCGGGGCCGCTCATCTCGACGGGGCCGCCTTCGCTGCCGCACCCCATGATCCCTGCGGTCTCGTCCCGATAGGCGAGTATGCAGACAGAGCCCTGATCCACCCCGCGCAACAGCCAGAGCGAGCTGCCGGAATGCTCGCCGACGTACCGCGCCGACGAAAGGTCGGCGATGTCTGCGGGGTCCTGCTCGATGAACGCGTCCGGAAGGGCGTCTGCGCCTTCGGCTTCACGGTCCAGAACGGCGTAGCCGGTGGCGAACGCGGTGCACCCGCTGAGGACAGCAGCGGAGAACGCCAGGACGATCCCTGCCGTCATCCGCGCGATGCGAAGCGAACCATCAGCCATGTCGGCAGTCTACGGGGCGACCTCTTCTCCGCAGGTGGAAGCGTTTTCACACCTGACGGCCACCCTTCTCTCGGTCACGGGTTGATATCGACGCCCACTCTCATTGCAAACGGCGTCGATTTCGATGCATACTGTAAGCGCTTGCAGTCCTTGCAGGTGATCAGCACTGAGAGAGGCACACACCAATGAAGGTGAACAAGAGGGGCATCGTCGCCGCGGGCGCGATCGCCATCGTTTCGACTCTGACGCTTGCCGGCTGCTCCACGGGGACCAGCAGCGACGACACCTCGGGCTCCGACGACAGCGGGAAGCTGGTCGTCTGGGTCGATGCCGAGCGCGTCGATGCACTGCAGGGCGCGGCAGACGCCTACCAGGAGAAGACCGGCGTCAAGGTCGAGCTCACGGGCAAGTCGGTCGACGACATGAAGGACGACTTCATCCAGCAGGTCCCTACCGGCAAGGGCCCCGACATCGTCATGGGCGCGCACGACTGGCTGGGTGAGCTCTCCACGAACGGAGTGGTCGCGCCGATCGAGCTGGGTGACAGCTCCGAGGACTACCTCCCCGTCGCCCTGCAGGCCGCCACCTACGATGGCACCGTCTACATGCTTCCGTACGCCGTCGAGAACATCGCGGTGCTGCGCAACGCCGATCTCGTTCCCGCCGCCGCGACCAGCTTCGACGACATGGTCTCGAAGGGCACGTTCGTCGTGGAGCAGGGCACCGAGGGCAACCCGTACCACCTGTATCCGTTCCAGACCGCTTTCGGGGCCCCGGTGTTCGGCACCGATGACACCGGCAGCTACGACTCCACCGACCTCCAGCTGGGCAGTGAGGGCGGCTTCGCGTTCGCCGACTGGCTGGGCGCGCAGGGCGCAGCGGGCGTGCTGAACACCGACGTCGACGGCGAGATCGCCAAGCAGCAGTTCCTCGACGGCACCGCGGCCTTCTGGCTGACCGGTCCGTGGAACGTGGGCGCGGCCACCGACGCGGGCATCAACGTCGCGATCGACCCGATCCCGAGCCCGACCGGTGAGACCGCCTCGCCGTTCGCCGGCGTCAAGGGCTTCTTCGTGAGCTCCGAGTCGAAGAACAAGGTCGCGGCGAACGACTTCCTCGTCAACTACATCGGCACCGAAGACGTGCAGCTCGAGCTGTTCAAGGCCGGCAACATCCTGCCCGCCCTGACCGCCGCAGCCGACACCGCCGCCGCCGATCCGATCATCGCCGGATTCCAGGCCGTCGGCGCCGACGCCGTCCCGATGCCCGCCATCCCGGCCATGGGCGCGGTCTGGCAGTACTGGGGCGTGGCCGAGGCCGCGATCATCAACGGCGAGGACCCGACGACGACGTGGCAGAAGCTCGTCGACGACGTGACCGCCGCGATCAAGTAACAGCCAGAACACTGACTCTGCCGGGGTGGGCGTCTTCGTCCGCCCCGGCAGGATCATGACGAGGACGACATGACAGACACCGACGAGCGCACAGCTCCTCCGACCAGACGCCAGCGCCAGGCCGCGAAGATCGCGGAGGCCGCGTCCGGACCCATCGGCTGGATGCTGCTGAAGATCCTCCTGCTGGCGGTGGTCGACGCGATCGCGCTGTATGCGGCCTTCGTGCTCTTCGCCCATCAGGAATGGGTGATCCTCGGCGTCGTCGTCGTGGTCGCCGTCCTCGTCAACTACATCTACTTCTCCCGCAAGCGCATCGCGGCGAAGTACCTCACGCCTGGCATCATCTTCCTGGTCGTGTTCCAGGTCTTCACCCTGCTCTACACCGGTTACATCGGGTTCACGAACTACGGCACGGGTCACAACGGGACCAAGGACCAGGCGATCTCCTCGCTCCTCGCCTCGGCCCAGGAGCGGGTCGAGGATTCGCCGACCTACCCCGTCACGGTGGTCGAGCAGTTCGGCACCTACGGGCTGCTCGCGACCGATCCGGAGTCCGGCGACGCGCTGCTCGGCACCGCGGAGCAGCCCCTGGAAGAGGTCGACGCCCGGTTCGAGGGCGGGAAGGCCGTCGCGGTCGATGGCTGGACCACGCTCCCGCTCGCGACCGTCTTCACCCTCTCCGAAGAGCTGGAGAAGCTCTCGGTCCCCTTCAGTGATGATCCGAACGACGGCAGCCTGCGGGCTCCCGACGGGCAGAAGGGCTATCTGTACGTCTCGACGCTCGAATACGACGAGGCCGCGGACACCATCACCGACACCACCACCGGCACCGTGTACGCGGACACCGGTGACGGAGCCTTCACGGCCGAAGGCGGAGAGCAGCTCCTCCCCGGATGGCAGACGACGGTCGGGTTCGACAACTTCGTGCGCGCGGTGACCGACTCGTCGATCCGCGGGCCGCTCATCTCGGTCACGTTGTGGACCTTCGCGTTCGCGCTGATCTCTGTCGCGACGACGTTCTTCCTCGGACTCCTGCTCGCGCTCGTCTTCAACAACACCCGCATGCGATTCCGCAACGGATACCGGATCATCCTCATCCTCCCGTACGCGTTCCCCGCGTTCCTCTCCGCGCTGGTCTGGGCCGGGATGATGAACGAGAGCTTCGGCTTCATCAACCAGGTGATCTTCGGCGGGGCCGCGATCCCGTGGCTCACCGACCCGGTGCTCGCGAAGGTGTCTGTGCTGCTGGTGAACCTGTGGCTCGGCTTCCCTTACATGTTCCTCGTCTGCATGGGCGCCCTGCAGGGCATCCCCGAGGATGTGAACGAAGCCGCGGTGATGGACGGCGCGAACCCGTGGCAGGTCTTCCGGCGGATCAAGCTGCCGCTGCTGCTGGTCACCGTCGCGCCGCTGTTGATCTCGTCGTTCGCGTTCAACTTCAACAACTTCAACCTGATCTACATGCTCACCAATGGCGGTCCGCGCTTCAGCGACGTGTCGATCCCCGTCGGGCACACCGACATCCTGATCTCGATGGTCTACAAGGTCGCCTTCACGGGGCAGACGCGCGACTACGGTCTGGCGTCGGCCTTCACGATCCTGATCTTCATCGTGGTGGCCACGATCTCGATCATCAGCTTCCGCAAGACCAAGGCCCTCGAGGAGCTGAACTGACATGAGCACCCACAGCCCCACCACCGGGCGATCCGCCGACACTCGCTCCACCGACGACCTGCAGAACCTCGCTCCGCGGCGCCGCAGCTTCGGCGCGTGGTTCGCCGACACCGGATGGCGACACCTCGTCGCGATCGTCGTGAGCGCCTTCGCCCTGTTCCCGCTGCTCTACGTCGTCTCCGCTTCGCTGAACCCGAAGGGGACGCTGACGGGCTCGAACCAGCTCTTCTCCGCGATCGGTATCGACAGCTACGTGCGCATCCTGAGCGACCCGCAGAACCCGTACGGCACCTGGTTCCTCAACACGCTGCTGATCGCCGTCGTCACCGGCGCGGTCACCGTCTTCATCGGCGCCTGCGCCGCATATGCCTTCTCGCGCATGCGGTTCGCCGGGCGACGGGTCGGTCTCGTCACGATCGTCGTCGTGCAGATGTTCCCGCAGCTGCTCGCCGTGGTCGCGATCTTCCTGCTCATGTCGACGCTGGGGGACTGGTTCCCCGCCATCGGTCTCAACACGCACACCGGGCTGATCCTGGTGTACCTCGGTGGAGCGCTCGGCGTGAACACCTACCTGATGTACGGCTTCTTCAACACCATTCCGAAGGAGATCGACGAGGCGGCCCGGATCGACGGCGCCGGTCATGCGCGCATCTTCTTCACGATCATCCTGCGTCTGGTCGCCCCCATCCTCGCAGTGGTCGGCCTGCTGTCGTTCATCGGCACCGTGAACGAGTACGTGATCGCGAGTGTCATGCTCGTTGACGTGGATCGGCAGACGCTGGTCGTCGGACTCACCAAGCTCGTTGCCAACCCGCGGTATGCAGACTGGTCCGCGTTCTCGGCCGGCGCCGTGATGGCCGCGATCCCGGTGATGATCCTGTTCCTCTTCCTGCAGAAGTACATCGTGGGCGGGCTGACGGCAGGCGCGACGAAGGGCTGATGGCACGGGCGGTCGTCCCTTCGGTGGCGACCGCCGTCCCTCCCCAGGTCCTCCTCTCCCCGGCGCTTCCGCTCACTTGTCTCGCATGCTACCTTGTCATGCATGACAGCGGACGTCGGCGCCCAGATGCGCAAGGGCGTGGTCGAGTACTGCGTGCTCGGTCTGCTCGCGCGTGAGCCGATGTACGGCTGGCAGCTGGCCGACGCACTCACCGGCGCGGGATTGATCGCCAGTATCGGGACGCTGTACCCGCTGCTCGGGCGGCTGAAGGACAACGGCTGGGTCACTACCTTCGACCAGCCCTCCGGAAGCGGTCCGGTGCGCAAGTACTACCGGCTCACCGCCAGCGGGACCGATCAGCTCGAGCGGTTCCGTGCGCAGTGGACACCATTCGCCCGTGTCGTCACGGGCATCGTCGGAGAGGGACGACCATGACAGAGCTCACCGCAGACGACCTCCGTGCGGATTACCTCGCGCGGCTCGACGAGGCCATGCGCAACCTGCCGCACGGTGTCGCGAGCGACATCCGTGCCGGCATCCTCGAAGAGCTGCAGGGACTCGACGCCGAAGCGACGGCGGCGCGCATCGCGCATCTCGGCGATCCGGTCGTGATCGCGGATGAAGCCCAGGCGGAGGTGCCCTCGGCGACGATCGTCGGTGCTCCCACGATCGCCGCAGCGCCCACACCCCGTCCGCCCGCGACATCGACGAGAGGGTTCGCGATCGCTGCGGCGCTCACGTTGAGCTTCGGAGGTATCGTGGTGCCCGTGGTCGGCTGGTTCGTCGGCGCCGCGCTCGTGAGCGCGAGTGCACTCTGGAGGGCCTGGGAGAAGGCGATCGCTATCGTCGTGCCGTTCGTCGTCACCGGCATCTCGTTCCTCACGGTCTCGACGCTGACGGCCCTCGCCTCGTCGGAGACGGGAAGCAGCTCCTCGGGGACCGGGACGCCCCCGGAGGTTGCCGCCGTCAACCCCCTCGTCCCCGGCGTGGGGGAGTGGCACGTCCTCATCCTCCTCGGGTTCCTCCTCGTCCCCCTCTCGGGGCTGTGGCTGCTGTGGCGACTTCGCGGGCGCACCGCAGGATGACAGGTGCTGCCGTTGCCGGATATCGGCGTTGCTCCGCAGCCTGTCGGGGCTTCGGCCGTAACGTGGAGCCATGGCACGGGTGGGGGGACGCAACCTCGGGATGAGCTGGTTCGCCGGGATCGTGTGCGTCGGCATCATCGGGGCTCTCGTGTGGCTGTCCCTGCCGATGGTCCCCGTGCTCGCGCAGTTCGCGGGCGATGCGCTGCGCAGCGCGCTCCCCTGAACCCGCGTCACGACGACCGGTCCTCGCGGATGCCGACGCGTCTCCGCGTATGACGACACGTCGGCACGCCTCCGCGAGCGGTCGTTCGCGCGGAGGTACCCTCGCAGTGCACGTATCCGATGAGAGGCGCACCCCATGAGTGACCCCAACGTTCCCCAGCCCGAGAAGCCGGCTGACGTTGACGACGTCGTCGGCAGTGCGAACGAAGGCCTGGACGCCGCTGCGGCTGCGGGTGCTGGCGTTCCCGGCAACAACGACGGCGTGAACGACGGCATCGATCAGAAGCCCGTCGCAACGCCGGTCGACCCCGACCTCGCCGCTTTCGAAGAGGCCGAGCGTGATCACCCCGGTACGTTCGCCTCCCCGCCGCCGGCCGTGACGCCTGCTCCGGTCGCTCCGTCGCGCGACTACGCCGACGAGGTCAGGGCTCAGGCCGACGCCGAGACCACCTCGTTCTACCCCGAGCCCGTCGTGGGCGAGCCCGTCCCGTTCGGCCACGAGCAGTCGGGGATGGCCGGTGCGGCGTACGCCCAGTACGGCGATGAGGTCGAGACGCGCGTCGTCCCGTCGGAGCCGCTCGTCGCCGCTGCCGCCGCACAGCCGCAGCCCATCTTCGTCCAGGCGCCTGAACCGCCCCGTGACCGCGGCAACCGCGGCACCGCGGGAGCCATCGGACTCCTGGCGACACTCGTCTTCGCGGTGCTCTACCTGGGGGCTGCGCTCGGACTCGGTGCCATCGCCGGAGATGTGACCGGCGAGAACATCGGCCAGACCGCGATCGCACCCCTGATGACATGGGGGTTCTGGACGCCCGTCGTCGTGTTCTTCCTCGGATTCTGGCTGCTGGGTGCGGTCATCAACCGTGGACGCTGGGGCCTCTGGGTCGTCTTCGGCCTCATCGTCGGCGTCATCGCGTATGGGGGCCACATCCTCGGGCAGCTCTTCGAAGCTCCGTTCTGGAAGCTCAGCGCCAGCCAGGGACTCGACCTCGTCGGGGAGCAGATGCTCGCCCCGCTCGCGATCGCGGCCTTCGTGTTCGCCCGCGAGCTGACCATCTGGTTCGGTGCCTGGGTCGCCCGAAGCGGTGCTCGCAAGACCGAGCTGAATGCCGAGGCGCAGCGCGAGTACGAGCGCACGCTCGAGGCCGGCCCGACGTTGTCGAGGTAATCACGAACTCCACCACGCCGAACCCCCGGGGACCCGAGTCCGCGGGGGTTTCGGCCATCCTGGCGGTGGTGCTCGCCACCATCAGCTTCTTCGCGCTCGCGGTGTTCGGGCTCGGCGCCGTGAGCATCGCCACCGACACGGACATCATCGCGGTCCCCGATCTCGGCCAGACCCCTGGCGTGCTCGGCATGATCGCGGCTGTCGTCTCGTTCGCGCTCGTGCTGTGGTCCACTCTGCGTCGACCGCATCCGTCGTATGTCGCCACGATCGCGATCGCGCTGGTCGCCGGCCTCGTCCATCTGATCGCGGTATGGGTCGCCGTCCTCGTCGGCGCCGGGAGCATCGTGCTCGCGACAGCGGTCGCCGGCGGTCTCGTGCGAGGCGGCGCGAGCGCCGTCCTCGTGCTGGCGGGCCTGATCGCCGGATGGGGTGGGATCGCGCTGCGTCGCACGCGCGCCGAGCATCCGCGTTGGCCGTGGGAGCGCGACGAAGAGGAATGACGTCCGAGCGATCCTCCCTCCGCGCCCCGCCGGGACCGGGAAATCGCGACGGTGACGGGCGACGCGCCGTACTCTGGTGGGGTGGAGCGCTCGTTGGAGACGCAGGTGGACCAGGCCGTGGAGGCATGGTTGCGCTGGGTGCCGCGCTGGGAGCCGGCAACCCATCGTGGTCGCGTCGCGCCATGCCGCCGGTGCCTCGGATCGCCGATCCTCTCCGCAGCCGGTATTGGTGCCAACGTGCCGCACGGCGTGCAGCACGGCCTCTCGACGCGTATCAAGACCATCGTCGATCACGCTGTCGCGGAGTACACGGCGCGGAATCTGCCGATGCTGCAGCGCGAGCTGGATCAGCAGGCTGCGCGGAACCGCGCCCGCAGCTACCGCCCGGCCGAGGACCTCGATCCCGAGTTCGACGGGCTGCCCCTCGATCCGGATCCGGTGCCCGGAGCACCGTTCCTGTTCACGATCGCGGGGCTCGCAGACGAATCCGCCGCCGCGCTGCCCGCGCTGCCCCCGCTCACGGAGGAGGCGAAGATCGCCCTCCGCCAGGAGGTCGCCCTCGCCGACGAGTACGCCAACATGGTCGGCCGCGAGATCTGCGGGATCCTGTTGCGTCATCGCATACATATCCAGGCCGCGATCTCTCAGCACGTCGAACCGCAGATCGAGGCACTGCTGGCTGAGCTGACCGAATCGCTGGACTCGCCGTTCGATCCCGATCTGCCCTGATCCTGCACTCGGGCCGCGCGGCCGGAGTTGCGCTCATTTGACCGCTACGTTACGCGGCATTACACTTGATCAGGTGTGTGCACGCCTCCGCGTGTGCGCTGGGCGCCGGCACCATGCCGGTCCGCCCCCACGGCATACCCATCACACCAAAAGCTCGTCGGTTCCGGCGTGCCGGTGGGTCATGATGTGAAACCCATCACGCTGTCACCGTGCAGCACTATGAGGAGAGAACGTGCCAACCATTCAGCAGTTGGTTCGCAAGGGTCGCTCGCCCAAGGTCACCAAGACCAAGGCGCCGGCGCTCAAGTCGAACCCGCAGCAGGCCGGGGTCTGCACCCGCGTCTACACCACCACCCCGAAGAAGCCGAACTCGGCGATGCGCAAGGTCGCTCGTGTGAAGCTCCGCAACGGCACCGAGGTCACCGCGTACATCCCCGGTGAGGGTCACAACCTGCAGGAGCACTCGCTCGTGCTCGTGCGTGGCGGTCGTGTCAAGGACCTCCCCGGTGTGCGTTACAAGATCGTCCGTGGCGCCCTGGACACCCAGGCAGTCAAGAACCGTAAGCAGGCTCGTTCCCGCTACGGCGCGAAGAAGGGTTGAGTTAGATGCCTCGTAAGGGACCCGCCCCGAAGCGCCCCGTCGCCAACGACCCGGTATACGGCGCACCCATTGTCACCTCGCTGGTGAACAAGATCCTCGTCGACGGCAAGAAGTCGCTGGCCGAGTCGATCGTCTACGGCGCCCTCCGCGGCGTCGAGGCGAAGAACGGTCAGGACGCCGTCGCCACGCTGAAGAAGGCGCTCGACAACGTGCGCCCGACCCTCGAGGTCCGCAGCCGCCGCGTCGGTGGCTCGACCTACCAGGTGCCGGTCGAGGTCAAGCCTCACCGCGCCAACACGCTCGCTCTGCGCTGGCTCGTGAGCTACGCGAAGGGCCGTCGTGAGAAGACGATGACCGAGCGTCTGCAGAACGAGATCCTCGACGCATCCAACGGCCTGGGTGCCGCGGTCAAGCGCCGCGAGGACACGCACAAGATGGCCGAGTCGAACCGCGCGTTCGCTCACTACCGCTGGTAAACAGCTTCGCCCGCCCCTCGGCCACTCGCCGCGGGGCGGGCACCCCCTCTTCGCAGTACGACTGCTCGAAAAGATAAGGACACTCCTGTGGCACAAGACGTGCTCACGGACCTGAGCAAGGTCCGCAACATCGGCATCATGGCGCACATCGATGCCGGCAAGACCACGACGACCGAGCGCATCCTGTTCTACACGGGCGTCAACCACAAGCTCGGTGAGACGCACGATGGCGCTTCGACCACCGACTGGATGGAGCAGGAGAAGGAGCGCGGCATCACGATCACGTCTGCCGCCGTGACCTGCTACTGGAACAAGAACCAGATCAACATCATCGACACCCCCGGCCACGTGGACTTCACGGTCGAGGTGGAGCGCTCGCTCCGCGTGCTCGACGGTGCGGTCGCCGTGTTCGACGGCAAGGAGGGCGTCGAGCCCCAGTCCGAGACCGTCTGGCGTCAGGCCGACAAGTACAACGTCCCGCGCATCTGCTTCGTCAACAAGATGGACAAGCTCGGCGCCGACTTCTACTTCACTGTCGACACCATCATCAACCGCCTCGGCGCCAAGCCGCTCGTGATCCAGCTGCCCATCGGCGCGGAGAGCGACTTCATCGGCGTCGTCGACCTGATCGAGATGCGTGCACTGGTCTGGGCCGGAGACGCCAAGGGTGATGTCACCATGGGCGCCTCCTACGAGATCCAGGAGATCCCGGAGGACCTCAAGGAGAAGGCAGCGGAGTACCGCCAGCAGCTCCTCGAGACCGTCGCCGAGACCGACGACGCGCTGCTCGAGAAGTTCTTCGGTGGCGAGGAGCTCACGGTCGCCGAGATCAAGGGTGCGATCCGCAAGCTGACCGTCGCCAGCGAGATCTACCCGGTGCTCTGCGGTTCCGCGTTCAAGAACCGTGGCGTCCAGCCGATGCTCGACGCGGTCGTCGACTACCTCCCGAACCCGCTCGACGTGGGCTCGATCGAGGCGCACGACCCGAAGGACTACGACACGATCATCGAGCGTCACCCCGACGCCAATGACCCGTTCGCCGCCCTCGCGTTCAAGGTCGCCGTGCACCCGTTCTTCGGTCGCCTCACCTACGTGCGCGTCTACTCGGGTCACCTGGACTCCGGTTCTGCGGTCGTCAACTCGACCAAGAACAAGAAGGAGCGCATCGGGAAGATCTTCCAGATGCACGCCAACAAGGAGATCCCGGTTCCCTCGGTCACCGCCGGAAACATCTACGCGGTCATCGGCCTCAAGGACACCACCACGGGTGACACCCTCACCGACCCGACGGCTCCGGTCGTCCTCGAGTCGATGACGTTCCCCGAGCCCGTCATCGAGGTCGCGATCGAGCCGAAGACCAAGGCCGACCAGGAGAAGCTGGGTGTCGCCATCCAGAAGCTCGCTGAAGAGGACCCGACCTTCCGCACGGAGCTCAACCCCGAGACCGGTCAGACGACCATCAAGGGCATGGGCGAGCTGCACCTCGACATCCTCGTGGACCGCATGAAGCGCGAGTTCAACGTCGAGGCCAACGTCGGCAAGCCGCAGGTGGCGTACCGCGAGACGATCCGCAAGACCGTCGAGAAGCACGACTACACGCACAAGAAGCAGACCGGTGGTTCTGGACAGTTCGCAAAGATCCAGTTCACCATCGAGCCGCTCGACCTCGACTCCGAGAAGACCTACGAGTTCGTGAACGCCGTCACCGGTGGTCGCATCCCTCGTGAGTACATCGGCTCGATCGACGCCGGTTTCCAGGACGCGATGAACGTCGGGGTGCTCGCGGGCTACCCGATGGTCGGCGTCAAGGCGACCATCGTCGATGGTGCAGCGCACGACGTCGACTCCTCGGAGATGGCGTTCAAGATCGCGGGCTCCATGGGCTTCAAGGAGGCCGCTCGTCGTGCCAACCCCGTGCTGCTCGAGCCGCTGATGGCCGTCGAGGTCCGTACTCCCGAGGAGTACATGGGCGACGTCATCGGCGACCTGAACTCGCGTCGTGGCCAGATCCAGTCGATGGAAGACGCCGCAGGCGTCAAGGTCGTCCGCGCTCAGGTCCCGCTGTCCGAGATGTTCGGCTACATCGGCGACCTGCGCTCGAAGACCTCGGGCCGCGCCGTCTACTCGATGGAGTTCCACAGCTACGCTGAGGTTCCCCGCGCAGTGGCCGACGAGATCGTCCAGAAGACCAAGGGCGAGTAATCGTCCTTCTGGGAGCCGGACCCCGGTCCGGCTCCCAGGACACCTACAACTTCACATTCCCTCTCTACTAAACTGAGAACCTAACCCGTAGAGAACCGGTCGCAAACCAGTGCCCGGTCACCTCTACAACGACGTCCTGAGGAGGACCCAGTGGCTAAGGCCAAGTTCGAGCGGACCAAGCCGCACGTCAACATCGGAACGATCGGTCACGTCGACCACGGCAAGACCACGCTCTCCGCAGCGATCTCGAAGGTGCTTGCTGACAAGTACCCGTCCGACACCAACGTGCAGCGTGACTTCGCTTCCATCGACTCGGCGCCGGAAGAGCGCCAGCGTGGTATCACCATCAACATCTCGCACATCGAGTACGAGACCCCGAAGCGCCACTACGCGCACGTTGACGCTCCCGGCCACGCCGACTACGTCAAGAACATGATCACCGGTGCGGCTCAGATGGACGGCGCGATCCTCGTGGTCGCCGCCACCGACGGCCCCATGGCTCAGACGCGTGAGCACGTGCTGCTCGCCAAGCAGGTCGGCGTTCCGTACCTGCTGGTCGCGCTGAACAAGTCCGACATGGTCGACGACGAGGAGATCCTGGAGCTCGTCGAGCTCGAGGTCCGCGAGCTGCTCGCCGGCCAGGGCTTCGACGAGGACGCTCCTGTCGTCCGCGTCTCCGCTCTCAAGGCCCTCGAGGGCGACGAGAAGTGGACCCAGGCGATCCTGGACCTGATGCAGGCTGTCGACGACAGCGTTCCGGACCCGGAGCGTGACCGTGACAAGCCGTTCCTGATGCCCGTCGAGGACGTCTTCACGATCACCGGTCGTGGAACCGTCGTCACGGGTCGCGCCGAGCGTGGCACGCTGGCCATCAACTCCGAGGTCGAGATCGTCGGACTCCGTCCGACCGTCAAGACCACGGTCACGGGTATCGAGATGTTCCACAAGCAGCTCGACGAGGCCTGGGCCGGCGAGAACTGTGGTCTGCTGCTCCGCGGCACCAAGCGTGAGGACGTCGAGCGCGGTCAGGTCATCGTCAAGCCGGGTTCGGTCACGCCGCACACCGACTTCGAGGGCACCGCGTACATCCTGTCTAAGGACGAGGGTGGCCGTCACAACCCGTTCTACACGAACTACCGCCCGCAGTTCTACTTCCGCACCACCGACGTCACCGGCGTCATCTCGCTGCCCGAGGGCACCGAGATGGTCATGCCCGGCGACACCACCGACATGACGGTCGAGCTGATCCAGCCGATCGCCATGGAGGAGGGCCTTGGCTTCGCCATCCGTGAGGGTGGACGCACCGTCGGCGCCGGTACGGTCACGAAGATCATCAAGTAAGCATCTGCTTCCTCGCAAAGGGGTCGGACCTTCGGGTCCGACCCCTTTGTCGTCGATGCCGCCCTGTGGGGCGCGGTGCTGTCGTAGACCCGGGACGCGAGGGTTCCGTTTGCCGGGGTGGACATGCACAATGAGTGTGGTCGGCTCGATCGGTCGGCGGCACACCTTCAGAAGGGGAATCACATGGGCATCGAAGACGCCGTGAACAAGGGCAAGGATCTGTACGAGCAGAACAAGGACAAGATCGCCGAGGCCGTCAAGAGCGAGCAGGCCGAGGACATCAGCGACAAGGTGCTCGACGGCGTCGCGGACTTCGCCAAGAAGATCGCCCCCGGTGCCGCGGACAAGATCGATGAGATCCGCGACGGCGCTGACAAGGCCGTCGGCAACGAGTAAGAAAGACCGCAAGCCCTGAGCGGCGATCCACCACCTGTGGGTCGCCGCTCGTGCGTGCTGGAGGGGCGGCGTCCGTGCCGGAATGTCGTCGGATGTGGCGCATTCACGGTTGTATCCAGTAGGATCGTTTCGACCGCCTGGGGATCTTGCGGTCGGGGGAGCCGAAGGGGTTCGGTTTCCCGAAGCACGCGGAGTTCCGCGTACAAACTGGGGATATGCGATCTTGGGGATCATCGTGCGACGCGCGCACTCATTGCGCCTGAGCGTCACCCCGCCTGCGCGGCGGGTCTTCCGCCGCGCCCTCGGTCGAGGAGTTCGGCGTCCCTTCACGCCGGGCTACTCGCGTTCGGTGTGCCCCCTCGCACTGAACGCCCTCCCCAAGCGGGGCGAGGCATGGGGATGCCTCGCCCCGCTATCTCCCGCACTCTGACCTGTTCACGCACCGTCTGGAGTCGCGTTCGACGGACCGCGACACGCCCGGGTTTGCACAAGTGAAATCAGCCGTGGCAGAATAGACAGGTTCGATATTCCGTCGCCGCTGTGCGTGCGTCGGATCACTGCCAGGGCAGTGCATAGACGGCGCCTCCTCCGGGACGGTGCAGGGTTCTAGGCCGCGGGTAGCAGAACACACCCCGACACCCTTCTTCACGAAGGCTTCCGCCGTGCGCGGCGGAAGGTCGGCATCCGGTCGCCTCACGGCTTCCGGCTGACAGAAGAACAGTGGTGCAGCAGATCGACTCGCGAGGGTCGTTCTCGTGCCGAGGCGCGAACAGCGCCGACGTGCGTCCAATGCCCCAGGGCCACCCGGTCCCGGTCGGTAAGACGCTTAAAGAGAGAGAGCAGACAATGGCGGGACAGAAGATCCGCATTCGCCTGAAGTCGTATGACCACGAGGTCATCGACACGTCCGCACGCAAGATCGTCGACACCGTGACCCGTGCGGGCGCAACCGTCGTCGGCCCCGTGCCCCTTCCGACCGAGAAGAACGTCGTGTGCGTCATCCGGTCGCCGCACAAGTACAAGGACAGCCGCGAGCACTTCGAGATGCGCACCCACAAGCGTCTGATCGACATCGTCGACCCGACGCCCAAGGCCGTCGACTCGCTGATGCGTCTCGACCTGCCGGCCGATGTCAACATCGAGATCAAGCTCTGAGGTTCGACATGGCTGACATCAACTCCAAGGTTTCCAAGGGCATGCTGGGCACGAAGCTCGGCATGACCCAGGTGTGGAACGAGAGCGGCAAGCTCGTTCCCGTCACCGTCATCGAGCTGGCACCCAACGTGGTCACCCAGGTCCGCACGCCCGAGAAGGACGGCTACAACGCCGTGCAGATCGCGTACGGCCAGATCGACCCCCGCAAGGTCAACAAGCCGCTCTCCGCTCACTTCGAGGCAGCCGGCGTCACGCCGCGTCGTCACGTCACCGAGATCCGCACCGCGGACGCCGGCGACTACAACCTGGGCCAGGAGCTCACGGTCGACGGCACCTTCGAAGCGGGCCAGCTCGTCGACGTCGTCGGCACGAGCAAGGGCAAGGGCTTCGCCGGTGTCATGAAGCGTCACAACTTCAAGGGCGTCTCGGCTTCGCACGGTTCGCACCGCAACCACCGCAAGCCCGGCTCGATCGGCGCATCGTCGACCCCGAGCCGCGTCTTCAAGGGCATGCGCATGGCCGGCCGTATGGGTGGCGAGCGCGTGACCGTCCTCAACCTCACGGTGCACTCCATCGACATCGAGAAGGGACTCATGCTCGTCAAGGGCGCAGTCCCCGGTGCTCGTGGCCGCATCGTCTATGTCCGCAACGCAGTGAAGGGTGCCTGATCATGGCTGACTCCACTCTCGCGCTCGACGTCCTCAAGGCAGACGGCAAGAAGGCAGGCTCGATCGAGCTTCCCGCCGCGCTGTTCGACGCCAAGACGAACATCCCGCTCATCCACCAGGTCGTCGTCGCGCAGCTCGCGGCGGCTCGCCAGGGCACGCACTCGACCAAGCGTCGTGGCGAGGTCTCGGGTGCCGGTCGCAAGCCCTTCAAGCAGAAGGGCACGGGTAACGCCCGTCAGGGTTCCATCCGCGCGCCGCACATGACCGGTGGTGGCATCGTGCACGGCCCCAAGCCGCGCGACTACTCGCAGCGCACCCCCAAGAAGATGATCGCCGCCGCCCTGCTGGGCGCGCTCAGCGACCGCTTCCGCGGTGACCGCATCCACGCCATCGAGTCCTTCGGGATCGACGGAACGCCTTCGACCAAGACCACGGTGAACTTCCTCACCAACGTCGTCTCGTCGAAGAACGTGCTCGTCGTGATCGAGCGCAACGACGACGTGACGCTGAAGAGCATCCGCAACCTGTCGAACCTGCACGTGCTGACGTTCGACCAGCTCAACGCATACGACGTGCTCGTCTCCGACGACATCGTCTTCACCCAGGCCGCGCTCGAGGGCTTCATCGCCTCCAAGTCCGGCGCCAACCAGGAGGTCTCCGCATGAGCGAGCAGGCATCTGTTCTCCAGACGGCCCTGAACAAGGACCCGCGCGACATCATCCTGAAGCCGGTCGTGTCCGAGAAGAGCTACGGTCTCATCGATGAAGGCAAGTACACCTTCCTCGTCGACCCGCGCGCTTCGAAGACCGAGATCAAGCTCGCCATCGAGAAGATCTTCGGCGTCAAGGTCGCAGGGGTCAACACCCTCAACCGCGTCGGCAAGGCACGCCGCACCCGCTTCGGCACCGGCAAGCGCAAGGACACCAAGCGCGCCATCGTCACCCTGAAGTCGGGCACCATCGACATCTTCACGGCAATCGGCTGATCCGGGGGATAAGGACAATAATGGCTATTCGCAAGTACAAGCCCACGACCCCGGGCCGTCGCGGCTCGTCGGTGGCTGACTTCGCCGAGATCACTCGATCGACGCCGGAGAAGTCGCTGCTGCGCCCGCTCTCGAAGACCGGTGGTCGCAACAACCAGGGCCGCATCACGACCCGTCACATCGGTGGTGGCCACAAGCGCCAGTACCGTGTCATCGACTTCCGTCGTAACGACAAGGACGGCGTCAACGCCAAGGTCGCTCACATCGAGTACGACCCCAACCGCACCGCGCGCATCGCGCTGCTGCACTACTTCGACGGTGAGAAGCGCTACATCCTCGCTCCGGCGAAGCTGAAGCAGGGCGACATCGTCGAGTCGGGTGCCGGGGCTGACATCAAGCCGGGCAACAACCTCCCGCTGAAGAACATCCCCACGGGTACCGTCATCCACGCGATCGAGCTCCGCCCCGGCGGCGGCGCGAAGATGGCACGTTCGGCCGGTGCATCCGTCCGTCTCGTCGCCAAGGACGGCCCCTACGCCCAGCTGCGTCTGCCCTCGGGCGAGATCCGCAACGTCGATGCGCGCTGCCGCGCGACCATCGGCGAGGTCGGCAACGCCGAGCAGTCGAACATCAACTGGGGTAAGGCCGGCCGCATGCGCTGGAAGGGCGTCCGCCCGACCGTGCGTGGTGTCGCGATGAACCCGGTCGACCACCCGCACGGTGGTGGTGAGGGTAAGACCTCCGGTGGTCGTCACCCCGTCTCCCCGTGGGGCCAGGCTGAGGGTCGTACCCGTCATGCCAACAAGGAAAGCGACAAGTACATCGTGCGTCGTCGTAACGCCGGCAAGAAGCGTAAGTAGGAGTAAGAGAAGATGCCTCGCAGTCTTAAGAAGGGCCCCTTCGTCGACGATCACCTGCTTCGCAAGGTGGTCGTGCAGAACGAAGCCGGCACCAAGAACGTCATCAAGACCTGGTCCCGTCGGTCCATGATCATCCCGGCCATGCTGGGTCACACGATCGCGGTCCACGACGGACGCAAGCACATCCCTGTGTTCGTGTCCGAGACCATGGTCGGTCACAAGTTGGGCGAGTTCGCGCCCACCCGCACCTTCCGCGGCCACGAGAAGGACGACAAGAAGGGGCGGCGCCGCTAATGGTCGAATCGATCGCACGCGTGCGACACATCCGCGTGACCCCTCAGAAGGCTCGTCGTGTCGTCGCGCTCATCAAGGGCAAGCAGGCACAGGAAGCTCTCGCGATCCTCAAGTTCGCACAGCAGAGCGCCAGCGAACCGATCTACAAGCTTGTCGCGTCGGCCATGGCCAACGCGCAGGTGAAGGCGGATCGCGACGGCGAGTTCCTCGACGAGCAGGACCTGTACGTGGCCAACGCGTACGTCGACGAGGGCACCACGCTCAAGCGTTTCCAGCCCCGTGCTCAGGGTCGCGCTTTCCAGATCAAGAAGCGCACGAGCCACATCACGGTCGTGCTCTCGACGCCTGAGGCAGCTCCGGCCGCCACGGGCGACAGCAACAAGAAGGCGAGCAAGTAATGGGACAGAAGGTAAACCCGTACGGCTTCCGTCTCGGCATCACGACGGACCACGTCTCGCGTTGGTTCTCTGACTCGACGAAGCCGGGTCAGCGCTACGCCGACTACGTCGCCGAGGACATCAAGATCCGTAACCTGCTCAAGACGCAGCTCGACCGCGCCGGTGTCTCGAACATCGAGATCGAGCGCACCCGTGACCGCGTCCGCGTCGACATCCACACCGCCCGTCCGGGCATCGTGATCGGTCGTCGTGGGGCCGAGGCGGAGCGCATTCGCGGCGACCTCGAGAAGCTCTCGGGCAAGCAGATCCAGCTGAACATCCTCGAGGTCAAGAACCCCGAGGCTGACGCTCAGCTGGTCGCACAGGGCATCGCCGAGCAGCTCTCTGCTCGTGTGGCGTTCCGTCGTGCGATGCGCAAGGGTCTGCAGGGCGCGCAGCGCGCCGGCGCCAAGGGCATCCGCATCCAGGTCTCCGGCCGCCTCGGCGGCGCCGAGATGAGCCGTTCGGAGTTCTACCGCGAGGGTCGTGTGCCGCTGCACACGCTGCGCGCGAACATCGACTACGGCTTCTACGAGGCGAAGACCACCTTCGGCCGCATCGGCGTGAAGGTCTGGATCTACAAGGGCGACCTGACCGCGAAGGAGCTCGCTCGCGAGCAGGCCAACGCACCCAAGGCTCGTCGTGACGACCGTGGTGGCGACCGCCGCCGTGCCCCGCGCAACGAGGCACCTGTCGCAGAAGGAGCGTCGGCATAATGCTCATCCCCCGTAAGGTCAAGTTCCGCAAGCAGCACCACCCGGGTCGCTCGGGTCAGGCCACCGGCGGCACGAAGGTCTCCTTCGGCGAGTACGGTATCCAGGCCCTCACGCCCGCTTACGTGACGAACCGTCAGATCGAGTCCGCTCGTATCGCGATGACCCGTCACATCAAGCGTGGTGGAAAGGTGTGGATCAACATCTACCCCGACCGTCCGCTCACGAAGAAGCCTGCCGAAACCCGCATGGGTTCCGGTAAGGGTTCCCCCGAGTGGTGGGTCGCCAACGTCAAGCCGGGCCGTGTCCTCTTCGAGGTCGCGGGTGTCGACGAGGAGCTCGCACGCGAAGCTCTGACCCGTGCAATTCACAAGCTGCCGCTCAAGGCACGCATCATCAAGCGCGAGGAGGGCGACGCGTAATGGCGATCGGCACCAAGGAGCTCGCCCCGGCAGAGCTCGACACATTCGAAGACCAGCGCCTCGTCGAGGAGCTGCGCAAGGCCAAGGAGGAGCTGTTCAACCTCCGTTTCCAGTCGGCCACGGGCCAGCTGGAGAGCCACGGCCGCATCCGCGCCGTCAAGCGCGACATCGCGCGCCTCTACACCGTGATCCGCGAACGCGAGCTGGGCATCCGTGCGACGCCCGCTCCGGTCGAGGCTCCGGCCAAGAAGGCGACCAAGTCGAAGGCGAAGAAGGCGGACTCCGCCGACGACGCCGTGAAGGAAGAGGCTGAGTGATGGCCACCAAGAAGGAAGCGACTGTGGAGACGCAGGCCGCAGGACACGAGTCGTCCGAGCACGACGTCCGCGACTCCGCTGCCCGCGGTTACCGCAAGGCACGTCGCGGCTACGTCGTCAGCGACAAGATGGACAAGACCATCGTGGTCGAGGTCGAGGACCGCGTGAAGCACCCGCTTTACGGCAAGGTCATCCGCCGCACCTCGAAGGTCAAGGCGCACGATGAGGCGAACTCCGCCGGCATCGGCGACCTGGTCCTGATCAACGAGACCCGCCCGCTGAGCGCCACGAAGCGCTGGCGCCTGGTGGAGATTCTGGAGAAGGCCAAGTGATCCAGCAGGAATCCCGACTCAAGGTCGCCGACAACACCGGCGCCAAGGAGCTGCTCACCATCCGTGTTCTCGGTGGCTCGAAGCGCCGTTACGCGGGACTCGGCGACACCATCGTCGCGACCGTCAAGGACGCGATCCCCGGTGGCAACGTCAAGAAGGGCGATGTCGTCAAGGCGGTCATCGTCCGCACCAAGAAGGAGGTCCGTCGTCCGGACGGCTCCTACATCAAGTTCGACGAGAACGCCGCAGTGATCCTGAAGAACGACGGGGAGCCCCGCGGCACCCGTATCTTCGGGCCGGTCGGTCGTGAGCTTCGCGACAAGAAGTTCATGAAGATCGTCTCGCTGGCGCCGGAGGTCATCTAATCATGGCGAAGATCAAGAAGGGTGACCTGGTTCAGGTCATCACCGGTGCCACGCAGGAGCGTGGCGGCGACCGCGGCAAGCAGGGCAAGGTCCTCGACGTCCTTTCCGACAAGAACCGCGTCATCGTCGAAGGCGTGAACTACGTCACCAAGCACACCCGCGTCGGCCAGACGCAGCGTGGCACCAAGACCGGAGGCATCGAGACCGTCGAAGCCTCCATCCACATCTCGAACGTCGCACTCGTCGACCCCTCGACCAAGAAGCCGACCAAGGTCGGCCACCGGGTCGAGGAGCAGACCAAGGACGGCGTCAAGCGCACCGTCCGCGTGCGCTACGCGAAGAAGAGCGGTAAGGACCTCTGATGAGCACCGACACTGCCGCGCCGGCTGGCAAGATCCAGCCGCGCCTGAAGCAGAAGTACAACACCGAGATCAAGAAGGCGATGCAGGACGAGTTCGGTTACGCGAACGTCATGCAGATCCCCGGACTGGTCAAGGTCGTCGTGAACACCGGTGTCGGCGAGGCAGCTCGCGACAGCAAGGTGATCGATGGCGCGGTCGACGATCTCACCAAGATCACCGGCCAGAAGCCGATCGTCACGAAGGCTCGCAAGTCCATCGCGCAGTTCAAGCTGCGCGAGGGTCAGGCCATCGGCGCGCACGTCACCCTCCGTGGTGACCGCGCGTGGGAGTTCGTGGATCGCCTCGTCTCGCTCGCACTGCCCCGTATCCGCGACTTCCGCGGTCTCTCGGGCAAGCAGTTCGACGGCAACGGCAACTACACCTTCGGTCTCCAGGAGCAGAGCGTGTTCCACGAGATCGATCAGGACAAGATCGACCGGGTTCGCGGTTTCGACATCACCGTCGTCACCACCGCGAAGACGGATGAAGAGGGCCGGGCACTGCTCCGTCACCTCGGATTCCCGTTCCGCTCGGAAGACGCACAGGCGTAACACCCTCGACGGGCTCAGTGGTCTCGTGTCACTGAGCCCGTCGATGTGCACGTACAATTGAAAATTGCGTGTCATCGCAGGCCGTCTGTCGTGTAACGGCAGCCGGAACCTCATGAACAAAGGAAATCAACAATGACAATGACAGACCCGGTCGCAGATCTGCTGACCCGTCTGCGCAACGCGAACTCGGCGCACCACGATTCCGTGACCCTGCCGTCGAGCAAGCTCAAGACGCACATCGCTCAGATCCTCCAGCAGGAGGGCTACATCGCCGGCTGGGAGACCTCTGACGCCCGCGTCGGACAGAACCTCACGCTGACGCTGAAGTACGGTCCCAACCGTGAGCGCTCCATCGCTGGCATCAAGCGCGTCTCGAAGCCCGGTCTCCGCGTCTACGCGAAGTCGACCGAGCTTCCCACGGTCCTCGGCGGCCTTGGCGTGGCGATCCTGTCCACCTCCTCCGGTCTTCTCACCGACCGTCAGGCAGAGCAGAAGGGCGTGGGCGGAGAAGTTCTCGCCTACGTGTGGTAATTCGAAATGTCGCGTATTGGACGACTTCCCATCGACGTTCCCGCGGGCGTGACCGTTTCGGTCGACGGCCGCGAGGTCGCGGTGAAGGGCCCCAAGGGTGAACTCACCCTCACGGTGGCCAGCCCCATCGAGGTCGCGGTCGAGGAGAACCAGGTTCTGGTCTCCCGTCCCGACGACGAGCGCGAGTCGCGGTCGCTTCACGGCCTGACCCGCACGCTCATCAACAACAACATCATCGGCGTGACCCAGGGCTACACCAAGGGTCTCGAGGTCGTCGGCACCGGTTACCGCGTGCAGCAGAAGGGCAGCTCGGTCGAGTTCGCCCTCGGCTTCTCGCACCCGGTCCTGATCGACCCGCCCGCCGGCATCACGCTCACGGTCGAGGGCACCACCAAGCTCACCGTCAGCGGGATCGACAAGCAGGCTGTCGGCGAGGCAGCTGCCAACATCCGCAAGATCCGCAAGCCCGAGCCGTACAAGGGCAAGGGTGTGCGCTACGCCGGCGAGAACGTGCGTCGCAAGGCCGGAAAGAGTGGTAAGTAACCATGGCTCTCAAGTCAAAGTCTGACGCCCGCGCGCGTCGTCACGCCCGCCTTCGCAAGAAGGTCGTCGGCACCGAGGCGCGTCCGCGTCTCGTCGTCAACCGCTCGGCCCGCCACGTCTTCGTGCAGCTGGTCGACGACAGCAAGGGTCACACCGTGGCGTCGGCTTCGACGCTCGAGACCGACCTGCGCTCGCTCGAGGGTGACAAGACCGCCAAGGCCCGCAAGGTCGGCGAGCTCCTCGCCGAGCGTGCGAAGGCTGCCGGCGTTTCCGAGGCAGTGTTCGACCGTGGCGGCAACCGCTACGCCGGTCGTGTCGCCGCCATCGCCGACGGCGCCCGCGAGGGGGGTCTGGCACTGTGAGTGACAACAAGGAGAACGAAGTGACCGAAGCGGCTGCTGCCACTTCCGAGACGGCTGCCGGCACCACGCAGGCTGAGCCGGCTCGCGATTCGCGTGATGGCCGCCGCGGCGGTCGTGACCGCAACCAGGGTGGCGGCCGTGACCGCAACTCCCGTGACCGTGGCGACAACCAGTTCCTGGAGCGCGTCGTCACCATCAACCGCGTCTCGAAGGTCGTGAAGGGTGGTCGTCGCTTCAGCTTCACCGCCCTCGTGGTCGTCGGTGACGGCAACGGTCTGGTCGGCGTCGGCTACGGCAAGGCCCGCGAGGTCCCTCTGGCGATCTCGAAGGGTGTCGAAGAGGCCAAGCGCAACTTCTTCCGCGTTCCGCGCGTCGGCAGCACCATCCCGCACCCCGTGCAGGGTGAGGCGGCCGCTGGTGTGGTCCTGCTCCGTCCGGCCGCTGCCGGTACCGGTGTCATCGCCGGTGGTCCGGTCCGCGCCGTGCTCGAGTGCGCCGGTATCCACGACGTGCTGTCGAAGTCGCTCGGCTCGTCGAACACGATCAACATCGTGCACGCGACGGTCACCGCCCTGAAGCAGCTCGAGGAGCCTCGTGCGGTCGCCGCGCGTCGTGGCCTCGAGTTCGACCAGGTCGCCCCTGCGCGCCTCGTGCGCGCCGAGGCCGAGGCCATCGCCGCACAGAAGGTAGGTGCCTGATGGCCGCGCGACTGAAGGTCACGCAGATCAAGTCCAAGGTGAGCGAGAAGCAGAACCAGCGTGACACGCTGCGCAGCCTCGGTCTGAAGCGGATCGGTGACACCACCGTCCGCCCCGACGACGCGCAGACGCGCGGTTACGTCAAGACCGTCGCCCACCTCGTCAAGGTTGAGGAGATCGACTAATGGCTGAGAAGAACGAGGCCGTCGAGGCTGAGAAGGCCACGAAGAAGGCTGCAGCTCCCAAGGCTGCCGCCGAGAAGAAGCCGGCCGCGAAGAAGGCTCCGGCCAAGACCGCTGCCGCTGACGCCAAGGCTGAGGGCGCTGCCAAGAAGCCGGCCGCCAAGAAGGCCGCGCCGAAGAAGGATGCTCCGGCGTCCCGCCCCGGCGTGCTGAAGGTGCACCACCTGCGTCCCGTCCCCGGATCCAACACCGCCAAGACCCGCGTCGGCCGTGGTGAGGGCTCCAAGGGTAAGACCGCTGGTCGTGGAACCAAGGGCACCAAGGCGCGCAACACCGTTCGCGTCGGCTTCGAGGGTGGGCAGATGCCGCTCCACATGCGCACCCCGAAGCTGCGCGGGTTCAAGAACCCGTTCCGCGTGGAGTACCAGGTCGTGAACCTGGAGAAGCTCGCGGAGCTGTACCCGAAGGGTGGCGATGTCACCATCGGCGACCTGGTCGCCAAGGGTGCCGTTCGCAAGAACGAGAAGGTCAAGGTTCTCGGAAACGGCGACATCGCCGTGAAGCTCACCGTTTCGGTCGACAAGGTCTCGGGTTCTGCCGAGCAGAAGATCGTCGCGGCTGGCGGATCCGTCAAGTAACCGCTTAGCAAGAGGGGTCGGAGATTCTCCGGCCCCTCTTGTGGTTTCACACTCCGAGACCTCGCTCTGGGGCCGCATCCGGCGGGCCTGGTATCGGTGGCGAATTCCGGGAAGCCCGGTTTGCGTTACCCTGGTCTTTCAGCCGTCCTTCGGGAATCGGCAACCTTTTCAGGAGGAACGTCCTTGTTTAGCGCCATCGCGCGGATCTTCCGCACCCCCGACCTGCGTCGGAAGATCGGTTTCACACTCGCCATCGTCGCGATCTACCGGCTCGGCTCCAACGTCCCGGCGCCGTTCGTGAACTTCCCGAACGTCGAAGAGTGTCTTGCCGCCAACGCGGGCACCGATGGGCTGCTCGGACTGGTCAACCTCTTCTCCGGCGGCGCGCTGCTGCAGCTGTCGATCTTCGCGCTCGGCGTCATGCCGTACATCACCGCGACGATCATCACGCAGCTCCTGCGCGTGGTCATCCCGCACTTCGAGGCGCTGCACAAGGAAGGACAGGCCGGCCAGGCCCGTCTGACCCAGTACACGCGTTACCTCACGATCGCCCTCGCGCTGCTCCAGTCGACGACTCTCGTCACGGTGGCCCGTAGCGGCCAGCTCTTCGGCACGACCGATCTCGCGGCCTGCCAGCAGCTTCTGACGAACGATGTGTGGTGGGCGCAGCTGCTCATCATCATGGCGATGACGGCCGGTACCGGCCTGATCATGTGGTTCGCCGAGCTCGTCACCGAGCGCGGCATCGGCAACGGCATGTCGCTGCTCATCTTCACCTCGATCGCCGCCACGTTCCCCGGTGCCATGAGCCTCATCTGGCAGACCAAGGGCTTCGAGGTCTTCCTGCTGGTGCTGCTGGTCGGAATCATCGTGATGGGGCTCGTCGTGTTCGTCGAGCAATCCCAGCGACGCATCCCGGTGCAGTACGCCAAGCGCATGGTGGGTCGACGCACCTACGGTGGCACGAACACCTACATCCCGATCAAGGTGAACATGGCGGGCGTGATCCCCGTGATCTTCGCCTCGTCGCTGCTGTACATCCCGGCACTCATCGCGCAGTTCAACACCCCGCAGGACGGATCGACTCCGGCCGCCTGGGTGACCTGGATCACGACGAACTTCACGTCGGGCAACAGCCCGGTCTACATGGCCGCGTACTTCCTGCTGATCATCGGGTTCACGTACTTCTACGTGGCGATCACGTTCAACCCGGTCGAGGTCGCGGACAACATGAAGAAGTACGGCGGTTTCATCCCCGGCATCCGCGCGGGCCGCCCGACGGCCGAGTACCTCGACTACGTGCTCACCCGCATCACGCTCCCCGGCTCCCTGTACCTCGGTCTGATCGCGCTCATCCCGCTCATCGCTCTGGCCACCGTCGGCGCCAACCAGAACTTCCCGTTCGGCGGCGCCTCGATCCTCATCATCGTCGGTGTGGGTCTCGAGACGGTCAAGCAGATCGACGCGCAGCTGCAGCAGCGACACTATGAAGGGCTCCTCCGATGACAGCATCCGCACGTCTTCTCATCGTCGGCCCGCAGGGCTCCGGCAAGGGCACGCAGGGCGTGCGCATCGCCGAGTCCTACGGCATCCCGGTCGTCTCGACCGGCGACATCTTCCGGGCGAACATCAAGGAGGGGACGCCCCTCGGGCAGCAGGTCACCGCGATCCTCGACAAGGGCGACCTCGTTCCGGACGAGCTGACGAGCGAGATCGTGCGCGACCGCCTGTCACAGGAGGATGCCGCTCACGGCTTCCTGCTCGACGGCTACCCGCGCAACACCGCGCAGGTCGCCCACCTCGAGTCGTTCCTCGCCGAACGGGGACAGGCGCTCGACGCCGTCATCCTCCTCGACGTGCCGCGCGAGGAGAGTCTGGAGCGTCTGACGCTCCGTGCGACCGAGCAGGGACGCTCCGACGACACCCCGGAGGCCATCGGCCACCGCCTCGACATCTACGAGCGCGAGACCGCCCCGATCCTCGAGGTCTACGGGGCCAAGGGCATCGTCGACCGTATCGACGGCGTCGGCTCCCTCGACGAGATCACCGAGCGCATCGCCGAGGCCCTGGCCGCGCGCGGTCTGCGTCTCGCGGCCTCCGCCTCCTGAGATGTTCCGCCGGTCGATCTACAAGACCCCGGCTCAGCTGCGAGCCATGGTGGAGCCCGGCCTCATCACGGCGGCGGCACTGGATGCCGTCCGCCCGCTGATCAAGGCCGGTGTGACGACGCTCGAGCTCGACACGGTGGCGAACCGCACGATCCTCGCCCGCGGCGCCGAGTCGAATTTCCAGCTGGTGCGCGGCTATCACCACACCACCTGCATCTCGGTGAACGAGCAGGTCGTGCACGGGATCCCGGGGGAGCGGGTGCTCCAGCCGGGTGACATCGTGTCGGTCGACTGCGGTGCGCAGTTCCAGGGGTGGAACGGCGACAGCGCCATCACCGTGGTCGTGCCCGACCCGGAGCGCCCCGAGGTGGTCGCCCGTCGCGAGGAGCTCTCCCGCGTGACCGAGGGGTCCATGTGGGCGGGAATCGCCGCCATGGCCTCGGTCTCGTCCATCGACGAGATCGGTGCGGCCATCCAGGACTACATCGAGGCTCAGGGACCGTCAGCGGTCTCCGGCGAGCCATACGGCATCCTGCGCGAATACGTCGGACACGGCATCGGTCGCAAGATGCACGAAGCCCCCAGCGTCTTCAACTACCGCACACCCGACCGCGGTGAAGACGTGAAGCCCGGCCTCGTGCTCGCGATCGAGCCGATGGTCACCGCCGGTGGGGAGGCGACCTTCATCGAGGAGGACGACTGGACCGTCACCACGGTGGACGGCACAGACGGCTCCCATTGGGAACATAGCGTCGCCCTGCATGATGGGGGTATCTGGGTGCTGACTGCGCCCGATGGTGGAAGAGCCGGACTCGCCCCGTTCGGGGTCGAGCCTCGAGAGATCGGAAAGTAATGGCAGCGGCGAAGAGCAACACCAACTGGTTCGCGATCGGCGTCTCCATCGCCGTCGTCGTGGTGCTGGTGGCGATCGGTGGACTCGTGGTGTTCCTCAACAACCAGGCGACCTCGCCCGGCGCGGCGCCGAAGGCCAACGACACCTTCAACTCCGAGACCGGTGCGGTCTCGTTCGGCGACGGTGAAGACACCATCGCGGTGTTCGTCGACTTCCAGTGCCCGGTCTGCAAGACCTTCGAGGACCAGTTCGGTGCTCAGCTCGAAGCCGCGGCTGCCGACGGCCGCATCACGCTCGAGTACCACCCGATCGCGATCCTCGACCGTTTCTCGCAGGGCACCGAGTACTCCTCGCGGTCGGCAGGTGCCGCGTTCTGCGTCGCCGAGTCGAACCCTGACCTGTACCTCGACTTCGCCAAGACGCTCTTCGAGAACCAGCCCGAGGAGAACTCGACCGGTCTGACGAACGACCAGCTGGCCGGCTTCGCGACACAGGTCGGTGCGGACGACGCGGTCTCGTGCATCACCGACGAGACGTACCGCAAGTTCGGTGCGGCGCAGGCGAAGTCCCACGAGATCGCCGGCACGCCGACGGTGGACATCAACGGCACGCGCCTCAACCTGCAGGACCAGGCCGACCTGAAGAAGTTCACCGACCTGATCAGCTGAACCGGCGGCTTCCCGGCCCTGGCCGTCAAGTTGCCGGATGGCTCCGGAGCGTCTAACATAGATCTTTGGTGCTTTGTGCCTTGATTCGGCGTGTCCGGCGGTGCAGCACCACAAACCAATCACCCACCGCAGATCGACCGATCTGCAGAAGCGTCAGCGAGGCTATGGCTAAGAAAGACGGTGTCATCGAGATCGAGGGCGTGATCTCCGAGGCTCTGCCCAACGCGATGTTCCGCGTTGAGCTCAGCAACGGACACAAGGTCCTTGCAACGATCTCCGGCAAGATGCGGCAGAACTACATCCGTATCATCCCCGAGGACCGTGTGGTCGTGGAGCTCAGCCCCTACGACCTGACCCGCGGCCGTATCGTCTACCGCTACCGCTGATCGGTCGAGAAGTAACGGCCTGCCCCTGCCCGGGGCGGTACGAAGACAGCGAACAGGAAACATCATGAAGGTCAACCCCAGCGTCAAGCCCATCTGCGATCACTGCAAGGTGATCCGCCGTCACGGCCGCGTCATGGTGATCTGCAAGAGCAACCCGCGTCACAAGCAGCGCCAGGGCTGAGTCCCTGGCGGGCCCGCCGGTCTGATCGACGGGCCCGCGCTGCGCGGCATCGCTCACGCACATCTCACAACTGAAAACACAACGGCAGGATCAGAACTCGCGGAAGCGGGGGACACCTCGGGGCGGAGGCCCGGGCACCGATCCTGTTCCATACCTCCACAACACCCAGGAGAACCGCATGGCACGTCTTGCCGGCGTTGACATCCCGCGCGACAAGCGCGTGGTGATCGCCCTTACCTACATCTACGGCGTCGGCCGTACCCGCTCGGTCGAGATCCTCAAGGCGACGGACATCGACGAGAGCATCCGCGTGAAGGACCTCAGCGACGACCAGCTGATCGCCCTCCGCGACCACATCGAAGGCAACTACAAGGTGGAGGGTGACCTGCGCCGCGAGGTTGCAGCAGACATCCGCCGCAAGGTCGAGATCGGCTCCTACGAGGGCATCCGCCACCGTCGTGGTCTCCCGGTCCGTGGTCAGCGCACCAAGACCAACGCCCGTACCCGCAAGGGCCCGAAGCGCACCGTCGCAGGCAAGAAGAAGGCCCGCTAAGCGCGGCCCCAGGGACTAGGAGAACACTTTCATGGCTGCACCCAAGGCCGCCGCGCGCAAGCCGCGCCGCAAGGAAAAGAAGAACATCGCGCTGGGCCAGGCCCACATCAAGTCGACGTTCAACAACACGATCGTCTCGATCACCGACCCGTCCGGCGCCGTCATCGCCTGGGCATCGTCGGGTGGCGTGGGCTTCAAGGGCTCCCGCAAGTCGACCCCGTACGCCGCAGGCATGGCCGCCGAGTCGGCTGCCCGCCAGGCTGCGGAGCACGGCGTCAAGAAGGTCGACGTCCTCGTGAAGGGTCCGGGCTCCGGCCGCGAGACCGCGATCCGCTCGCTGCAGGCCGCCGGGCTCGAGGTGGGTTCGATCCAGGACGTCACCCCGCAGGCGCACAACGGCTGCCGTCCGCCGAAGCGTCGCCGCGTCTGATTCGCGTGTCGAGCCGCTCGGTCCCTTCGTGGTCTGAGCGGCTCGACGCCCGCGTGCGGGCATCGACTTCCACAACTCAAAACCTCACCCCACCACATGTCATATAGCGGGCATGTGATCGAAAGGAACACAGAGTGCTTATTGCACAGCGTCCCACACTGACCGAGGAAAAGATCGTCGAGAACCGTAGCCGGTTCATCATCGAGCCTCTGGAGCCCGGCTTCGGTTACACGATCGGCAACGCGCTGCGTCGCAGCCTGCTGTCGTCGATCCCCGGTGCTGCTGTCACCAGCGTTCGCATCGACGGCGTGCTGCACGAGTTCAGCACCATCCCCGGCGTGAAGGAGGATGTCACCGAGATCATCCTCAACATCAAGCAGCTCGTCGTCTCGTCGGAGCGTGATGAGCCCATCACCGCGTACCTGCGCAAGACCGGTGCGGGCGAAGTCACCGCCGCTGACATCTCGGCTCCGGCCGGTGTCGAGGTGCAGAACCCCGAGCTCGTCATCGCGACGCTGAACGACACCGCGAAGTTCGAGCTCGAGCTCACCATCGAGCGTGGCCGTGGCTACGTCTCGGCGACGCAGAACCGCAACGAGTACGCCGAGGCCGGTCAGATCCCGATCGACTCGATCTACTCGCCGGTCCTCAAGGTCAGCTACCGCGTCGACGCGACCCGTGCCGGGGAGCGCACCGACTTCGACAAGCTCGTCCTCGACGTCGAGACCAAGTCGGCCATCAGCCCCCGCGACGCCGTCGCTTCGGCTGCGAAGACGCTCACCGAGCTGTTCGGTCTCGCCCGCGAGCTGAACGTCGAGGCCGAGGGCATCGAGATCGGCCCGGCGCCGGTGGAGGCAGTGAACTCCAGCGAGCTGTCGATGCCGATCGAGGACCTCGACCTGTCGGTCCGCTCGTACAACTGCCTGAAGCGTGAGGGCATCAACACCGTTTCTGAGCTCGTCGCCCTGTCGGAGACGCAGCTCATGAACATCCGCAATTTCGGCCAGAAGTCGGTCGACGAGGTGCGCGACAAGCTCATCTCGCTCGGTCTGTCGCTCAAGGATTCGGTGCCCGGTTTCGACGGCGCCCACTTCTACGGCGGCAGCGAAGACGAGTCCTTCTGATACCCGACCTTTCTGACCAGGAGTTAGACGATTATGCCCAAGCCCACTAAGGGTCCCCGCCTCGGAGGCGGCCCCGCACACGAGCGCCTGATGCTTGCCAACCTCGCGGCGGCGCTCTACACCCACAAGTCGATCAAGACGACCGAGACCAAGGCCAAGCGCCTTCGTCCGCTCGCCGAGCGTCTGATCACCTTCGCCAAGCGTGGCGACCTGCACGCGCGTCGTCGCGTGCTGTCGGTCATCGGTGACAAGGAAGTCGTGCACGTCCTGTTCTCCGAGATCGCGCCGCTCGTCGCTGACCGTGAGGGCGGCTACACCCGCATCACGAAGGTCGGCAACCGCAAGGGCGACAACGCGCCTATGGCCGTGATCGAGCTCGTCCTCGAGCCCGTCACCCCGAAGGCGAAGTCGACCAAGAAGGCTGCTGCTCCGAAGGCCGAGAAGGCCGAGAAGCCGGCTGAGGTCGTCGAGGAGGCTCCCGCTGAGGAGGCTCCCGCCGACGAGACCGTCGAGGCCGGCGCCGAGTCGCAGGCCGAGGGCGAAGCAGCCGAGGCTGCCGCCGCGGACGCTGTCGAGAAGAAGTCCGAGTAAGTACTTCGCTCACGAAGAAGCCCGCCACCCCGAAAGGGATGGCGGGCTTCTTCGTGTACCCGGTGACGTCGTCAGCGGGTACGCAGATCCTTGCGCAGGATCTTCCCCGAGCTCGACTTGGGGATCACATCGATGAACTCCACCTGGCGTACCTTCTCGTGCGGCGCGACATGCGAGGCGACGTGGGCCATGACCGCCTCGGCATCGAGTTCGGCTTCCGGCTGGCGTACGACGAAGGCCTTGGGCACCTCCTGGCCGTCCTCATCGAGTGCGCCGATCACGGCGGCATCCGCGATGGAGGGATGCTCGAGCAGCACGGCTTCCAGCACGGCCGGAGCCACCTGGTAGCCCTTGTACTTGATGAGTTCCTTGAGCCGGTCGACGCTACGGTAGATGCCCTCATCGGTGACGGTGGCGACATCACCGGTGTGCAGCCAGCCGTCGGCATCGAGCATCTCTGCCGTGGCGTCCGGGCGGTTGAGGTAGCCGACCATGACCTGCGGTCCCCGCACCCACAGTTCGCCGGGCTCGCTCGCGCCCTCTGCCGGCACTGTGACGTCTTCGCCCGAATCGGGATCGACGAGCCGTGCTTCGGTGTTCGGGACGAGCGTCCCGATGGTCGAGCGGTCGATGTCGGTGCGCGCCTCGGAGATGAGGTTGACCGCGGGGCTGGTCTCGGTCATGCCGTACCCCTGGGTCACGATGCACCCCAAGCGGTTAGCCACCGCCGAGGCCAGGGCGCCGTCGAGAGGCGCGGCGCCGGAGAAGATCACCTTCACGGCGGAGAGGTCGTACTGGTCGACGATCGGATGCTTCGCGAGCGCGACTGCGATCGGGGGAGCGACGAACACCCAGGTGGTGCGGTGATCGGCGATGATGCGCAGGAACTCGGGGAGGTCGAACTTCGGCATCGTGACGAGCCCGGCCCGTTGACGCAGCGCGAAGTTCAGCAGCACCGTCATGCCGTAGATGTGGAAGAAGGGCAGGACGGCGAGCACCCGGTCACTGGCATCGACGCCGAGGACCGGACGGCACTGCGACACGTTGGCCACCAGGTTGCGGTGCGTGAGCATGACGCCCTTCGGGCGGCCGGTCGTTCCCGAGGAGTAGGGGAGGACGGCGAGATGGGTCGCCGGGTCGAATGTCACGTCCGGTGCGGGGTGCCCTTCGCTGAGCAGCGCGGGGAGGGACGGGTGGCCCTCGGCGCCATCGAGAACGATCACGTGGTCGGCGTCGAACCCGAGCTTGTCCGCGGCGGCCTGTGCGCCGGGAAGCAGAGGGGAGACCGTCACGAGCCAGGCCGCTCCGGCGTCGGTGAGCTGGTTCGCGATCTCGTCGGCGGTGTAGAGGGAGTTGATGGTGGTGGCCGTCGCCCCCGCGCGGAGGATGCCGTGGAAAACGGTGGCGAAGGCCGGGATGTTCGGACAGAGGACGCCGACAGTGGTGCCCACCCCGACTCCGCGTGCCGCGAGGGCGCCGGCGAAAAGGTCGATCTGTCCGACGAGCTGCCGGTAGGTGGTGGTTGCCCCGCTCATCCCGTCGACGAGGGCGATGGTGTCGAGTTCGGCTTCGGAGAGATCGCCGAACAGGAACTCGTGGATGGAGACCTCGGGGATCTCCACATCGGGATAGGTACTGCGAACCATGAGATCTCCTTCGATCCGGGCAGGCTGACGACGACGTCGAATGCGATCCAGTGTCGCACACAATGGCACTGCGTCCCAGGGGTGACGGGCTTCAGACGGCGTCGTTCGACCGGTAGCGGGTACTCGGGCGGCCCTTGGTCGAGTAGTCGAGTGTGCGGGTCGCTCGGCCGGAGCCGGCGAGATGCTCGAGGTAGCGGCGGGCGCTGACGCGCGAGATCTCGAGGTCGTCGCCGATCTCGGTCGCCGAAGCGTCGGGGCGCGCAGCGAGAGCTGCGCAGACACGATCGAGCGTCTCGGCGCTCAGTCCCTTGGGGAGCCCGAGTCGCTGTCGGAACGCGATGATCGCATCCGCGGCCTCGACCCGTCGCACCACGTCATGCAACTCGGTGTGATCGCGCAACAGCAGCGTCGCTCCGATGCCTTCGCCGTCTGCCTCGCTTCCGGTGCTGCGGGCGACGAGCACGTGCGCCCCGACGATCACCGGCCGGCCGGCGGACTCGCCCTCCCGGAGCACCGTGGCGAGCTCTGTGCCCAGGACCTCGGCGGCGGGTTCGCCATCGAGATCGGCGGCATCCCTGTCGAGGAATCGGGCGGCGGCGTCGTTGACGAGCGTGATCCGCCCGGTGCCGTCGACCGTGATGACCCCTTCGCTCAGACCGTGCAGCGTGGTCTCCTGGTTCTTCACGAGAGCGGCGATCTGGTGGGGTTCGAGACGGTAGATGCGCCGCCGGATGATGGAGGTCACCCACGCCGAGCCGAACACCCCGAGAACAGCAGCCGCCAGCATCGCCGAGATCAGCCAGACGAGATTGGCCGAGAACTCCTCGTTGAGCTCCGACTCGAGAATCCCGACGGATGCGGTGCCGATAACGTCGCCCTCATCGTCACGGATGGGCACCTTGACCCGCCACGACGTGCCGAGCGTGCCGGTCTGCGTGCCGACGTAGATCTCGCCGGCGAGAGGGATCGACGGGTCGGTGGAGACCTTCTCGCCGATGCGCTCCGGATTCGGGTGCGAGTAGCGGATGCCGTCTTCGTTGGCGACGACGACGTAGGCGAGATCGGAGGCCTCGCGGATGACCTCGGCGATCGGCTGGATGGCTGCGGAGGGCTCGGCATCGTCGAACGCCGCGTGCACCGTCGGGAGCGCGGCGATCGACTGGGCCACGGCCTGCATCCGGTCCTTGTACGCCTCGCGGAGAGCCTGCTCCTGGAACGCGCCGGCCACGATGCCGGTCGCCAGGGTCACCAGGAACACGATCAGCGCCTGCAGCACGAGCAACTGCACGCGGAGCGTCATCTTCGAGGCCACCTGCTCATTCTGGCCCTTCGGCGAGTGCGGTGCGAGCGGGCGGGAGAGCCGCTCGTGACCAATAGTTCCGAAACTCCGACCAATGGTTTCCGAAGCTGGAGCAGGCGCAGCTCCCGCTCCAGGGTGGAGCCACAGCACCACGAACGCTCAAGGAGGAGCGCACATGAAGAATGCACGCATCGCAACCCTGGCCGGGCTGGCCGCGGTCGCAGCCCTCACACTCACCTCGTGCGCGGGAGGCAGCGCAGCGACCGACGACGGTGGAGGGGAAGCAGAGACCGCCACCGTCACCGACGTCTCGATCGTGGTCCCGGCGGATCCCGGTGGGGGATGGGATCAGACGGGCCGGGCGCTGTCGCAGGTGCTCACGCAGGACGACCTCGTGGCCTCCGCCCCGGTGACCAACGTGGGCGGTGCCGGTGGCACGGTCGGCCTCGCCCAGCTCGCCAACGAGAAGGACCCGAACACGCTGATGGTGATGGGCCTGGTCATGGTCGGAGCGGTCGAGACCAACGCCTCGGCCGTGCGGATCGAGGACACCACACCGATCGCCCGGCTCACCGACGAACCGCTCGTCGTGGTGGTGCCGGCCGACTCGAAGTACGACACGCTCGAAGACCTCGTCGAAGACGTCGTCGACAACGGCCAGGCGGTCACGATCACCGGCGGCTCGGCGGGCGGCGCCGACCACATCCTCGCCGGTCTCATGCTCGAGGAAGCAGGACTCGACGGGGCCGAGATCGCCGAGAAGCTGAACTACACGCCGAACTCCGGCGGCGGCGAGGCCGTTCCGCTGCTGATCGGCGGCAAGGTCGCCGCGGGCATCTCGGGCGTCGGCGAGTTCGCGCAGCACATCGAGAGCGGCGCGCTCAAGGCTCTGGCTGTCTCGAGCGAGGAGCCGGTGTCTCAGCTCCCGGATGTCCCGACCATCACCGAGGAGGGGTACGACGTGGTCCTGACCAACTGGCGCGGCGTGATCGCCCCCGGTGGCATCTCCGACGGCGAGAAGGACGAGCTGGTGCGCGTGATCACCGAGCTGCACGAATCCGAGGCGTGGACGGAGCAGCTGGAGACCAAGGGGTGGACCGACGCGTTCCTGGTCGGCGCGGAGTTCGATGACTTCCTCACCGGGAACATCGAAGAGGTCACGGCGACGCTGAAGAACATCGGTCTGGTGCAGTGACATGACGGTCCCCGCCTCATCGGGGACCGAGGAGCAGGGGGTGCGGGTCGACCACGATGGTCGACCCGCACGCCGCTCTCCCTCCGTCCCCCTCGGCGAGCTCGTGTTCGCCGGAATCATGGTCGCGCTCGGCGTCTTCGCCGTCGTCGGCATCTTCCTGATCCACGTCCCCGTCGGGATGAAGGCCGGTCCGACGGTCTTCCCGATCTTCGTCTCGGTCATCCTGCTCGCCTCGGCCGTCGCCGTTCTCATCGGCGTGCTGCGCGGGGAGCGCGGCGGTGCGGAGGAGGCGGAGGACATCGATGAGAGCCTGCCGACCGACTGGGTCACCCTCGCCAAGCTGGCCGGTCTCGTCGTCGCGCACCTGCTCCTGATCGAGCCGCTGGGGTGGGCGCCGGCGGCCGCTCTGCTGTTCGGCGGGGTCGCGTGGTCGCTCGCCGCCAAGCGGTGGTGGATGGCGTTCCTGATCGGCATCGTGGTCGCGCTCGTGATCCAGGTCGTCTTCGGCGGTCTGCTCGGCCTGTCGCTGCCCTGGGGCCCTGCTCTCGGCTGGCTCGGAAGGATGTTCTGATGGACAGTTGGACCCTGCTCCTGGAGGGCTTCGCGACCGCGCTGCAGCCGCAGTACCTCGCCTTCGCCTTCCTCGGCGTCTTCGTCGGCACCGCGGTCGGGGTGCTCCCGGGCATCGGCCCCGCGATGACGGTGGCGCTGCTGCTTCCCCTCACCTACACGCTCGACCCCGCAGCGGCGTTGATCACGTTCGCGGGCATCTACTACGGCGGCATGTACGGCGGCTCGACGACGAGCATCCTCCTGAACACACCGGGGGAGTCGGCCTCGATAGTCACAGCGATCGAGGGCAACAAGATGGCCAGGATGGGGCGGGGCGCTGCCGCGCTCGCCACCGCCGCCATCGGGTCCTTCATCGCCGGCACCCTGGCGACGCTGGGCCTCACGCTGCTCGCACCGCTGCTCGCGCAGTTCGCCGTGAACCTCGGGCCCGCCGACTACGTGGCCCTCATCGTCATCGCGTTCATCACGGTCGGCGCGCTGATCGGCAGCTCGATCTCGCGCGGCATGCTCTCGCTCGGCGTCGGCCTGTTCCTCGGGCTGGTCGGCACCGACTGGCTCTCCGGTCAGCAGCGCTACACGCTGGGGCTTCCCGCACTGTCGGACGGCGTCGACATTGTGCTGGTCGCCGTCGGCCTGTTCGCGGTCGGGGAGACGTTCTACATCGCCGCCCGGTTGCGGCACGGCGGGGTCGATGTGATCCCGGTCACCCGAGGATGGCGTTCATGGATGACGAGGTCCGATTGGCGGAGGTCCTGGAAGCCGTGGCTGCGCGGCACGGCGATCGGCTTCCCGATCGGCACGATCCCCGCCGGCGGCGCGGACGTCGCCACGTTCCTGTCGTATGCGACCGAGCGCAATCTGTCGAAGCACCGCGACGAGTTCGGCCGCGGTGCGATCGAGGGCGTCGCCGGTCCGGAGTCGGCGAACAACGCCGCGGCCGCCGGAGTGCTGGTGCCCCTGCTCACGCTGGGCCTGCCGACGACGGCGACTGCGGCGATCATCCTCACGGCGTTCCAGTCGTACGGCATCCAACCGGGACCGCTGCTGTTCGAGAGCCAGTCGAACCTGGTGTGGGCGCTCATCGCGAGCCTCTACATCGGCAACGTGATCCTGATCGTGCTCAACCTGCCGCTCGTGGGCATGTGGGTGAAGCTGCTGCAGATCCCGCGGCCGTATCTGTACGCGGGCATCCTTCTGTTCGCAGTGTTCGGGGCCTACGCGCTGCACAGTTCGCCGTCGGACATCGTGATCCTGCTGATCGTCGGCATCCTCGGCTACTTCATGCGCCGGTACGGCTATCCGGTCGCGCCGCTCGTGGTCGGCATGATCCTGGGGCCGATGGCCGAGGAGCAGCTGCGCAAGGCGCTGCAGCTGAGCCAGGGGGATCTGAGCACGCTCGTCATGCAGCCGTTCGCGGCGATCGCCTACGGGGTGCTCGCCCTGCTGATCGTCGGCGGACTCTGGTTGCGGCGTCGCCAGCGCCGGTACGAGCAGGCGCTGACCGCGTCGATCGCGGTGCCGATCAAGGCGGACGCCGAGGTCTGATCCGCGACGCGGGTTCGAGAGGGGAGGAGGCCGCGAGTAGGCTGATCCGGTGAGTGACGTACAGGCCCCCGCACGAGGGCCTCGCGCCTATGCGGCGTTCATCGGCATCGGCCTTCTCGCCGGCCTCCTCTCCGGACTCTTCGGCGTGGGCGGTGGCACGGTCATCGTTCCGCTTCTCGTGCTCCTGCTGCACTTCGATCAGCGCCTCGCGGCAGGGACATCCCTCGCGGCGATCGTGCCGACGGCGAGCGTCGGCGTCATCTCCTACGCCACGACCGGGTCTGTCGCCTGGATCCCCGCGATCATCCTCGCCGCCGGCGCCGTGGTGGGTGCGCAGATCGGCACACGGCTGCTGCCGCGCATCTCGCAGACCGCCCTGCGCTGGGGCTTCGTCGGCTTCCTGCTGGTCGTGATCGTCAGCCTCTTCCTGGTCATCCCCTCGCGCGATGCCGCGTTCGAACTGTCCTGGCTGACAGGTATCGCCCTCGTCGGCGTGGGCATCGGCACCGGCATCCTCGCCGGGCTCATCGGCGTCGGCGGCGGCGTGATCGTCGTGCCCGTGCTGATGCTGGCGTTCGGCACCAGCGACCTGGTCGCCAAGGGCACGTCGCTGCTCATGATGATCCCGACGGCGATCTCGGGCACCGTGGGAAACCTCCGCAACCGCAACGTCGATCTGCTCGCCGCGCTGCTCATCGGCGTCTCCGCCTGCACGACGACGGCGCTCGGGGCATGGTTGGCGACGATCGTCGATCCGACTCTCGGCAACATGCTGTTCGCGGCATATCTGGTCGTGATCGCGGTGCAGATGGCGATCAAGGCGGTCAGAGGGCGCAAGCGGGCCTGAGCGTGTCCGGATGAAGGGATCTTCATCCACGGCTCATCTGCCCATCATGATCGACGGGCATCATGGGGTCATGCCCACTCCACGTCGCCTTCTCGTCACCGGCGCCCTGATCGCGATCCCGGTCGCCTTCGCGGTCGGAAGCGTCGTGCTGGCGCAGATGCCGCCCTCGCCGCGGATCCCTACCGAACCCGTGTCGGTGCAGCTCGCGCCGCCGGTGCCGAGCGAGGTGCCTGCGCCCGTGCCTGCGCCGGCACCTGCGCCTGCGCCGGGACCTGCGCCGGCCCCTGCCCCGGCACCGGTACCTGCGCCTGCGCCCGCCCCACCCGCCGGCGACGACGACGATGACGGTGGCGGCGATGATGACTGACGCCCCCACCCTGCCCCTGGATCTCGACGAGAGCGCCACGCCGCACGCGCCGACGCGTGCGGCGGCGCAGGGCCTCGCGGCCACCGGTGCGCCGCTGCGCACCTTGCGCCGCCGCACTCTGCCCGCCCGCTGGCGTATCACGCTGTGGATCATCCTCAGCACCGCCATCACGCTCCTCGCCGTCGGCATGGTCGGCCGCAGCATCTTCCTCGCCGGTGTGGAGCAGTCGGCCAACGCCGAGATCGAGCAGGAGGCCTCCGAGTTCTCCCGATTCGCGGAGGATGCCGCGGCCAGTGGTCACACCACGGCCGAGGAGCTGGTCAGCGAGTACGTCGCCCGCCAGTCCGTGCACGAGAACGAGGTCGTGATCGCCACCGTCGAGGGGGCGGTGATCGCGGTCGCGAACGGCCGGGTGCAAGCGACAGATGCCTCCGCGCTCGCTGCAGTGCCGGGCGGCGAGGCGCTCGTGAACCGACTGCTCGATGAGACGTCGGCGTCCGGCGCGATGGATGCGCCCGACGTGGGCCCCCTGCGCTGGGGTCGGTTGGAGTTCACCACCGGTGATCGCGGTGGCGCGGTGCTGATCGTGCAGTACACGCAGGAGGCGCGCTCGCAGGTCGACGCGGGATTCGCCACGATCGCGTGGGTGGCGCTGATCGGGATCCTGCTCAGCTCCGGCGTCGCCTGGCTCGTCGCCGGGCAGATCCTGGCTCCCGTGCGAGAGGTGTACCGGGTCGCCCGCGACATCGGAGAGCACGACCTCTCGGCGCGCGTGCCGGTCGAGGGCACCGACGACATCGCGGCCGTGGCCACGACCTTCAACCAGATGCTCGACCGCCTCGAGGCCGTGCACGCGACGCAGCAGCGGTTCGTCGACGATGCGGGACACGAGCTGCGCACGCCGATCACCATCGTCCGCGGCCAGTTGGAACTGCTGAGCGAAGACCCGGAGGAGCGTGCGGCGACCCTGCGTCTCGTCAGCGACGAGCTCGACCGGATGAGCCGCATCGTCACCGACCTGCTCGTGCTCGCGAGGGCCGAGCAGCCCGACTTCGTGCGGGTCGCGAACTGCGACACCGCCGCCCTCACCCTCGACATCGAGGCCAAGGCGCAGAACCTCGGAGATCGTCGCTGGCAGCTCATGGAGGTGGCCGAGGGGACGGCGGCGCTCGATCCCCAGCGGGTGACCCAGGCCGTGCTGCAGCTCGCGGCGAACGCGGTACAGGTGACCGAGACAGGTGACCGCATCCTCATCGGTTCGCGCTTCGACGGCGAGGGGAGCGAGCGGCGGCTGCGGCTGTGGGTGCGCGACTCCGGTCCCGGGGTCGCCGTGGCCGACGCCGAGCGCATCTTCGAGCGCTTCGCCCGCGGCGACAGCTCCGGTGCGCGACGAGGGTCGGGGCTCGGGCTCGCGATCGTGCGGGCGATCACCGATGGACACGGCGGTTCAGCCTGGGTCGACAGTGTGTTCGGAGAAGGTGCCACGTTCGGCATCGACCTTCCGGCACCCACCACCACGCGGTTCGACACCGCGGCAGAGAGGAGCGAGTGAGATGCGCAGCATCCTCATCGCGGAAGACGACCCGCACATCACCTCGTTCGTCCGCCGGGGCCTGCGCGCGGCCGGCTACGAGACCGCCGAGGCGGCCGACGGCCACACCGCGCTGCTGATGGCCCGCAGCGGCATGTTCGATCTGGTGCTGCTCGACATCGGGCTCGGCGGCATGGACGGTTTCGACGTGCTCGCCAACCTGCGTGGCGAGGGCGTCGCGACACCGGTCATCATCCTCACCGCCCGTGACTCGGTCATCGACACGGTGCGGGGCTTGGAGAGCGGGGCGAACGACTACGTCACCAAGCCGTTCCAGTTCGCCGAGCTCATCGCCAGGGTGCGGCTGCGGATCGGCGACGGCGAGGGACGCGCGGCCGGGCCCGTGCTCACCCACGGCGATGTGCGGGTGGATGTGCGCGCCCGCACGGTCACGGTCGACGGCGACATGCGCGAGCTCACCTCGCGGGAGTTCGCCCTGCTCGAGGTGTTCCTGCAGAACGCCGGCCAGGTGCTGTCGCGCGACCAGCTGATCGGGCACGTGTGGGGGATGGACTTCGATCCGGCCTCCAACGTGGTCGACGTGTACGTTCGGGCACTGCGCGGCAAGATCGGTGTCGATCGCATCGAGACGGTGCGCGGGGCGGGATACCGATTCCGATGAGTGATCCCACCCATACTCATGCCGAGAACGCGCGCCGGCTGGCCGAGCCGTCGGCGGTCGAGCGCACGCGATTCTCGACGATGCCGCCGCAGCGCCCGACTCCGTTCCCCGGTCGCAACCCGGCCGGAGGTGGCTTCGCGGTGCGCCGGCTCGGGCGTGGGCGCATCCTCAGCCTCCTCGCCCTCGGACTCGTGCTGATCGCGGGGCTCGCCATGGCGCTGTCGTCGCTGTCTCAGGGCGCCGGCCCCGGCCGGGTGACCATGCCGATCGCCGTGACTCTCACCGTGTTCCTGCTCGCGGTGTGGGCGTGGACATCCACCGGCCTCGATGACACGCTCGTCGCCTTCCTCGCCGCGATCGCCCTGATCGTCACCGGCGTGCTGCCGGCGAGCGACTTCTTCGCCTCCCTCGGCGACGAGACCATCTGGCTGCTCATCGGCGCGTTCGTGATCGCCTCCGCAGTGTCGTCCTCCGGCCTCGCTCTGCGCGGTGCCTCGCATCTGCTGCGGTTCGCACGCGGGCCGCGGAGCCTGTTCCACCTGACGACCGTAGCCCTCACGCTCACCGCCTTCGCCGTGCCCGCCACCTCCGGGCGCGCCGCGCTCGCCGTCCCGGTGCACACGGCGGTCGCGGCCGCGCTTCCCGGACGCGAGCGGGTGATCCGCGCCCTCGCCCTGCTGATGCCGACCGTGGTCCTGCTCTCGGCCGTCGGCTCGCTGCTCGGCGCGGGGGCGCACATCGTGACGGATCAGCTGCTGCGGGCCGCGGGCGAGCAGGGCTTCACGTTCCTGAGCTGGCTCTGGCTCGGGCTGCCTCTCGCCACGGTCTCGTCGCACCTGGCCTGCGAGCTCATCCTCTGGCGCTTCACCTGCCGCGACGACCGCAGCACGCCGCTGCGGATGAGCGCGACGGATATCGGTCGCTCCGCATCGACCGCCGTGACCGGACCTCTCAGCACCATGGAGCGACGCGCTGGCGTGCTGCTGGGCGGCGTGATCCTCCTCTGGGCCACGGAACCGCTGCACCATCTGTCGCCGGCATTGGTCGCCCTCATCGGAGCCGTCGCCGCCGTGACGCCCGGGATCGGCTGCCTGACCTTCCCCGCTGCGATCAAGCGCGTGCCGTGGTCGCTGCTGCTGTTCCTCGCCGCGACTCTCGCGCTGGCATCCGCGCTCACCAGCACGGGCGCCGCCGCCTGGTTGAGTTCGTCGGCGCTCGCCCCGCTCCGGGGGCTCGGCGCCGCGGGAGCCGTCGCGTTCGTGCTCGTGGTCATCGCGATCTCGACCGCCGCGCACCTGCTGATCCCGTCGCGGTCGGCCCGCTCCGCCGCGATCGTCCCGGTCGTGATCGCGCTCGCTCCCGCACTCGGCGTCTCCCCGATGGCGGCGGCGTTCGCCTCGACCGCCGCGGCCGGGTTCTGCCACACGCTCCCCAGTTCGGCGAAGCCGGTCGCCATGTTCGCCGACCCCGACATCGTGAGCGGGGGCTTCACCCCGCTGGACCTGCGCCGGCTCTCGGTGCTGCTGGCACCGGCGATGTTCGTGCTCGTGGCCGTCTTCGCCCTGTGGGTGTGGCCTCTGATGGGGCTGCCGCTGCTGCTCTGATCCGCGGCCCCGGCCCATCCCACACCCGCTTCACTCCGCGTGCACCGCCGGTGCACCGGTGCTCGTCGTGCCCGCACACCGGGCGCTCGTCGCCCGTCTCGGGCGCAGAAGGAGGAATCATGTCGATCCACACCCCGCAGCGCATCCTGGTCGCACCCAGTGGCTTCAAGGAGAGCCTGAGCGCCGAGGCCGTGGCCCAGGCGATCGCCGCCGGCGTTCGTCGGGTCATCCCCGGCGTGCAGGTGGACGAGTACCCGGTGCCGGACGGCGGAGAGGGCACGGCCGCCGCGCTCGCCGCGGCGACCGGAGGCGAGCTCATCCCGGCACGGGTGACGGGCCCCGTCGGCGACCCGGTGGACGCGCATTGGGCGCGGCTCGGTGGGCACGCCATCGGGACCGCCATGGTCGAGATGGCCTCGGCAGCGGGTCTGCGGCTCGTGCCGCGCGATCGCCGCGACCCGGGGGAGACGACGACGCGTGGCGTGGGCGAGCTGATCGCCTCTGCGCTGGACGCCGGTGCGGAGCGGATCGTGGTCGGCTGCGGCGACTCCGGCACGAGCGACGGCGGTGCCGGAGCGCTCGAAGCGCTCGGCGTGCGCATCCTCGACCGCGACGGTGTGCCGATCACCGCGGGCGGGCGGCATCTCCGCGATGCGGTGCGCCTCGATCTCGCGGGTCTTCATCCCCGCATCGGCGAGGTCGAGATCGTGCTCGCCTGCAACATCCACAACGTCCTGTGCGGACCGCGCGGCGTGGCCAGGGTGTTCGGTCCGCAGAAGGGAGCGACGTCCGAGCAGGTCGAGGAGCTCGCGGACGCCCTCGACGTCTGGGCCGGTCTGCTTGAGGAGCAGAGCCCGTTCGGAGCGGCGATGGATGTGCGCACCGGCGGCGGCACCGGCGCCTCTGGCGGGCTCGGGGCGGGTCTCGCCGCCGTGCTCGGTGCGCGTCTCGCCCCGCGTTTCGAGGTGCTCCTCGACAGCGGGCTGCTGCCCGAGCCCCTCGATGAGCTGATGGCGGTGGCCGATCTCGTCATCACCGCCGAAGGGGCGATCGACTTCCAGACGCCTCGGGGCAAGGTGCCGGCCGAGATCGCGATGCGCGCCCGAGTCGCCGGCGTCCCGGTGCTCGGCATCGCCGGATCGCTGGGTGTCGGCGCGCCGACCGTGCATGACATCGGCATCGACGCGATCGCCTCGATCATCACCGTGCCGATGCCCCTCGAACAGGCGGTGGAACACGGCGAGGCACTGCTGCGCGACGCCGCGGAGCGCAGCATGAGGATGGTGCTGCTCGGATCGGCGATGTCCGCGCGTGCGGCCTGAACTCCCGGGAGCCGACCCGCGGCCTGGGTCGCCGCCACCCCTCGGTAGGATCGAAGGGTGGCAGTGAACCAAGATCTGGTCGGCCGGGAGTTCCCGCCGACGGCCCCGTACCTCGTCGGCCGCGAGAAGGTGCGCGAGTTCGCTCGTGCCGTCTTCGCCGACGCCCCGCAGCACACCGACCTGAAGGCGGCCCGCGCGGCGGGCTTCTCCGACGTCGTGGCGCCGCCGACCTTCGCGATGGTCATCCAGGACCTCTCGCTCCAGCAGCTCCTGGGGCAGGAGGATTCCGGCATCGTGCTCGCGCGCACCGTCCACGCCGAGCAGCGCTTCACCTACACGCGCCCCATCGTCGCGGGCGACGAGCTCACCGCGCAACTGCGCGTCACCGGCATCCGGATGATGGGCGGCAACGCGATGATCACCAGCGAGGCCGAGATCACCGACCCCGCGGGTGCCCACGTCGTCACCGCCACCAGCGTGCTGCTGGTCGGTGCCGAGCCGAGCGCGGATGAAGGAGAGGCCGCCTGATGGGCTACACCGTCGGAGACGTGCTCGCCGAGCGCACCGTACACCTGACCCGCGAGTCGCTGGTGCGGTACGCGGGAGCGTCCGGAGACTTCAACCCGATCCACTACCGCGATGATGTCGCCGCGTCCGTCGGGCTTCCCGGCGTGCTCGCGCACGGCATGCTCACGATGGGCATCGCCTCGTCGGTGGTCGTCGCGGCTCTCGACCCGGCCACGCGCATCCTCGACTACGGCGTGCGCTTCACCAAGCCGGTCGTGGTCGACCCCGACGAGGGCGCTGATATCACCGTCGTCGCCACGGTCGGCGCCGTCGACGACGAGTCCGCGCGCATCGACCTCAAGGTCACGTTCGGCGACACCACCGTGCTCGTCAAGGCGCAGCTGCGCGTCGCTGTCTGATGAGGGCGAGCTGATGCGGGAGATCGAGCCGGTCCGTCTGGCGGAGCTGACCACGCTGCGCACAGGAGCAGCACCGGAGCGGATGTTCGAGGCGACGACGACGGCGGGTCTCGTCGATGCTCTGCGTGAGACGTGGGCGCGCGGCGACGAGTGGTTCGTCCTCGGTGGCGGCTCCAACCTCTTCGTGGGCGACGAGCCGTTCGAGGGCACGGTCATCCGCGTGCGCACCGAGGGCATCGAGGAGCTGCCGTCCCCGCACGCCGGCCGCATCCGTCTGCGCGCGCAGGCCGGCCACGGGTGGGACGACCTCGTCGCCTATGCCGTCGCCCACGGGTATGCGGGCCTCGAGGCCATGAGCGGGATCCCCGGCACGGTCGGCGCCGCCCCCGTGCAGAACATCGGGGCGTACGGGCAGGAGATCCAGGAGACGCTGGTCGAGGTCGAGCTGATCGACGAGTCGACCGGCGAGATCTCGACGGTTCCCGCTGCCGAGCTCGGGCTGGGTTTCCGCACCTCGGTGCTCAAGCATCACCATGGCAGTGTGCCGCTGCGCCGTGCCGTGATCCTCTCCGTGACCGTCGACCTGCTGATCGCGGGCGAGCGTGTGGTGCGCGGTGAGCAGCTGCGTCGGGCACTGGGTCTGACCGATGAGACACCGGTTCCGCTCGGCTGGGTGCGCGAGCGCATTCTCTCGACTCGCGCGTCGAAGGGTATGCTGCTCGACGCGGATGACCCCGACACCCACGGCGTCGGCTCCTTCTTCCAGAACGCGATCGTGACGGCGGCGGTCGCCGGCTCGTTGCCCCCGGAGTGCCCGCGCTGGCCGGTCGCCCCCGATCTGGACGCCGTGACCGTGATCCCGTTGGCGTCTTATGACGGACAGGTGCCGCTGTCGAAGCCCGCGGCGGTCTCCGACGTGAAGGTGAGCGCGGCGTGGCTGATCGAGCAGGCGGGCATCCGCAAGGGGTTCAAGCTCCCGCGCTCCCGCGCATCCGTGTCGACGAAGCATGCGCTCGCGCTGACCAACCGTGGCGGGGCGACCGCGGGTGAGGTCGCCGAGCTCGCCCGGTTCATCCAGAGCAGGGTGCACGCCGAGTTCGGTCTCGTGCTGCAGCCGGAGCCGGTTCTCGTCGGCGTCGAACTCTAAGGCGTCGAACGCCAAGGCGTCGAACCTCAGGACACGTCGGCTGTCGCGGCTACACTCGCGGCATGAGCGGATTGATCCCGTACCTGCTGTTCCCCGGCAACGCCGCGGAGGCGCTGCGTCATTATCGATCGGTGTTCGGCGGTGAGCTCCAGCTGCTCGACTACGCCACCGCGGGGAGGCACGACGGCCCCGGCGATGCGATCGCGCACGGGCAGCTGAGCGGACTGGTCGAGATCGCCGGAGCGGATGCCGGAGCCGATGACGATGCCGTGCAGATGGGCGGCATGTTCCTCTCGCTCCTCGGCACGGCCGACGCCCTCACTCTGACCGACTGGTACGACGAGCTCGCCGTCGGAGGCCGCGTGATCGACGCACTGCAGAAGCGACCCTGGGGTGACTTCGACGGCACGCTCGTCGACCGTTACGGCGTGCGCTGGCTGATCGGCTTCCGTCCCGAGGACTGAGGTGTCCCGCTGCCGAAGTAGGAACGAGACGACGGCAGGAGGATCAACACGACCGCCGCCGTGGTGACGGCGAGGGCCGCGATGGCGACCCAGAACTCCCAGATCGGGGCTGCTACCGCCGGAACATAGAGCGCGAGCGGGAGCGGGAACAGCAGGGTCGCGTATCGGGCCCATGACTTTCGTCTGATCACGAGCACCGTGATGGTCGCGTAGACGACCACCGGTACGAAGGCGAGCGCACTGAGCCACTGACGCGACTCTCCTCCCCAGTACCAGAGGAAGGGAGCGACCGCGAGGGAGAGGAAGAAGACCAGCACGGTCACCGTGATCAGGATGGGGAATGCCACCCGCAGAGTCAGTGGCATCCGCTCATACTCCTGCTCGCCGTTCGTCATGCCTCCAGTATCGCTGACCCCCGCCTGAGGGCAGGAGACGTCGTGGCGAAGGCCCCTCCCATCTGCAGACGGGAGGGGCCTTCGTCGGGTTCCGCGGGTCAGGCGAACAGACGCTGCAGGCGCTGCACGCCCTCGAGCAGCTGCTCGTCGCCCAGTGCGTATGACATGCGGATGTAGCCGGAGGGACCGAAGGCCTCGCCGGGGACGACCGCGACCTCGGCCTGGTCGAGGATGAGATCGGCGAGTTCGAGCGAGGTGGTCGGGGTCACGCCGCCCCAGGTGCGGCCCAGCAGGCCCTGCACGTCGGGGTACACGTAGAACGCGCCCAGCGGGTTCGGTACGACGAGGCCGTCGATCTTCGACAGCTCCGAGACGATCAGCTGGCGGCGACGGTCGAAGGCCTGGCGCATCTGCTCGGCCTCGTCCTGCGGGCCGGTGAGCGCGGCGATCGCGGCCTTCTGGGCGACGTTGTTCACGTTGCTGGTGAGGTGCGACTGCAGGTTGCCGGCGATCTTGATGGCATCGGCCGGCCCGACCATCCAGCCCACGCGCCAGCCGGTCATGGCGTAGGTCTTCGCGACGCCGTTGACGAGGATCGTCTGGCCGGCGACCTCGGGCACGGCGTCGACGATCGAGGTGGCCTTGACGCCCTCGTAGGTGAGGTTCTGGTAGATCTCGTCGCTGATGATCCAGATGCCGTGCTCGAGCGCCCACTCGCCGATGGCCTTGGTCTCCTCGGCGGTGTAGACGGAGCCGGTGGGGTTCGACGGGGAGACGAACACGAGGGCGGTGGTGCGGGCGGTGCGTGCGGCTTCGAGCTGCGCGACCGTGACCTTGTACTCCTGGTCGGCCCCGGCGAAGACCTCGACGGGGGTGCCGTCGGCGAGGCGGATGGCCTCGGGGTACGTGGTCCAGTACGGGGCGGGCAGCAGCACCTCGTCGCCGGGGTTCACCACGGCCTGGAAGGCCTGGTAGACCGACTGCTTGCCGCCGTTGGTGACGATGACCTGGCTCGGAGACACCTCGAGTCCGGAGTCGCGGAGGGTCTTCGCCGCGATCGCCTCGCGCAGCGCCGGGAGGCCGGGAGCGGGCGTGTACCGGTAGCTCGCCGGGTCGGCCAGAGCCTCGGCCGCCGCATCCACGATGAACTGCGGCGTCGCGAAGTCGGGCTCGCCGGCAGCGTACGAGATGACGTCCTTGCCTTCGGCCTTGAGGGCCTTGGCCTTGGCATCGACCTTGAGGGTCGCGGACTCGGCGATGGCGGACAGCTTGCGGGAGAGGGGAGCGCGTTCGGTCACGATTACGAGCGTACTCGGGTCGGCGCGGCAGGAGAGGTGTGGGATGCCGCCAAGATCCGGAGTTCTTTCGGGTTCGGAAGGTCAGTCGGTCGTGAGTCCGTGCGCCTGCGCGACGGCCGGAAGCGTGATGCGTCCGCCCTGCACGTTCAGACCCGCGGCCAGCGCGGCGTCGTCGGCCGCCGCCCGCTCCCAGCCCTTGCCGGCGATCGCCGAGACATAGGGGAGGGTCGCGTTCGTCAGTGCACGGGTCGCGGTCTCGGGAACCGCGCCCGGCATGTTCGCCACGCAGTAGTAGATCGAGTCGTGCACCGCGAATGTGGGATCGTCGTGGGTGGTCGGGCGCGAGCCCTCGAAGCATCCGCCCTGGTCGATCGCGATGTCGACGAGCACGGACCCCGGCTTCATCGCGGCGACCATGTCGTCGGTCACGAGCTTGGGGGCCGCGGCACCGGGGATGAGCACGGATCCGATCACGAGGTCGGCGGTCTTGAGCTCTTCGGCGATGTCGTAGCGGCTTGACGCACGGGTCTCGAGGGCGCCGCCGTAGCGGTGCTCGAGCTCGCGCAGACGCGGTAGGGAGACGTCGATCACGGTGACCTTCGAGCCGAGTCCGAGGGCGTTCGCCGCGGCGTGTTCTCCAGCGACGCCGCCGCCGATCACGACGGTCTTGGCGCGCGGCGTGCCGGCGATGCCGCCGAGCAGCATTCCACGTCCGCCCTGGGAACGCAGCAGCGAGTACGAGCCCATGGTGACCGAGAGGCGTCCGGCGATCTCGCTCATCGGCACGAGCAGCGGCAGGCTGCGGTCGGGCAGCTGCACGGTCTCGTACGCGACGGCGGTGGTCCCCGCCTCGACGAGGGCGGTAGTCAGTGCGCGGTCGGCAGCGAGATGCAGGTAGGTGAAGAGGGTGAGGTCGTCGCGCAGGAAGCCGTACTCCTGGGCGATCGGCTCCTTGACCTTGATGACCATATCGGCCTCGCCCCACGCGTCGGCGGCGGTGGCGACGATCTCTGCGCCGGCGGCCCGGTAGTCGTCGTCGGTGATGCGCGAGCCGAGCCCGGCCCCGGACTGCACGAGCACCCGGTGGCCCTCGTGCACCAGACGGTCGGCGCCGGCGGGAGTGAGGGAGACGCGATTCTCGTTGTTCTTGACCTCGGTGGGGACGCCGATCTTCATTGATCCTCCAGGTTCGATGCGGTGCGGCACCCAGGATCGCAGAAACATCGACAGAACAACAGAATTGGTGAAGATGATTCGTGTGATGCGGAAATCCTGAATAATGCTTCGTATGGAGACCACCTCAGAGGCCCCGGAGCCGAACACCGTTCGGGCCCCCGCCCTGGATGCGATCGACGCCAGGATCGTGCAGCTGCTCACGGCCGACGGGCGCATGACGAATGCCGAGCTCGCCGGGCGTCTGGGTGTCGCGCCCTCGACGGCGCACACCCGGCTGCGGGCGCTCGTGGATCGTGGCGTGATCACGGGCTTCCACGCGAGCGTGGACGAGCGGGCGCTCGGCGCGGGCCTGCAGGCGATCATCGGCGTCACGCTGCGTCCGAGCGGACGCCGGGAGAGCATCGTGGAGTTCGCGGACCGCGTGCGCGTGCTGCCGCCGGTGATCCAGCTCTTCTTCCTCGGTGGCGACGACGACTTCCTGCTGCACATCGCGGTCGCCGACTCGTCCGAGATGCGCGAGTTCGTGCTCGAGCATCTCTCGGCGCAGAGCAGCGTCGCCTCCACACGCACGAGCATCGTGTTCGACTACCACCGCAACTCGGTGGCCGCTTCCTTCCGCTGAGGGCTGCCGCGGGTCAGGCGCCGTAGGACGCGGGCAGTGCGCAGTAGTCGGCGAACCGCCGCGTCGGGTGCGCGGGGTCGGTCACGTCGACGATCGCACCCGCGACCGTGTGCGGTGGCTCGTCGCCGGCCAGCTGCCACACCGCGTAGTTCCACATGCCCCTGGTGCGCTCGCCGAGCAGAGTCGCCGGTCCGGAGACGAGCAGGATGTCGCCGCTCTTCGGGCCTTCGCGGAACGCGGTGACCACGGAGCGGAGCTCGGCCTCGGCACCGTCCGGTGAGTGGTCGCGGATGACCGGCTGCCCTGACGCCGTCAGCGCGGCCGCGAGGTCGTCTGCCGCCTGTCGCGAGCGCCCGGCATCCGCCCCGGCCACCGCGAGCAGTCGTCGGCCGCGCGGGTAGAAGTGCAGGAACTCGGAGGCGATGTCCGCCCAGACGTCGGTCATGCGTCCAGGCTACGCCCGGGGAGGGGTATGGGAGCGGGAACAGAGGGAGCCCCCGGGACCACGGCGGATGCCGCAGTCCCGGGGGCTCCCTCGTCTGCTCAGTCCTCTGCTCAGTCCTCTGCTCAGTCCTCTGCTCAGTCCTGTGCTCAGTCCTCGTCGATCAGGAACCGGCTGTAGGCGCCCAGTGTGAGGAAGGTGGGGAACTCCTCCTGGAGGGCGACCTCGCGGAAGATCTCCGCCGCGTCGTCGTACCGGTCGCCGTGGCTGCGCGTCGCCTGCGCGAGCACCTGGGCGATCAGACCCTCGATGTACTCCGCCGTGATCGGGGTGCCGTCCTGAGTGGTGCGGTCCTGGTGGATCCACTGCCACACCTGCGAGCGGCTGATCTCGGCCGTCGCGGCATCCTCCATCAGGTTGTCGATCGCCACGGCCCCGAGTCCGCGCAGCCAGGCCTCGAGGTAGCGGATGGCGACCGACACGTTGTCGTGCACGCCCTGTGCTGTGATGGGCCGGCCGATGTGCAGGTCGAGCAGGTCGCGGGCCTCGACGTGCACGTCGTCACGCTGGCGGTCGACCTGGTTGGGGCGGTCGCCCAGCACGGCGTCGAACTCGGCCTGAGCCGTGGGGATCAGGTCGGGGTGGGCCACCCAGGTGCCGTCGAACCCGTCGCCGGCCTCGCGCTTCTTGTCGGCGGTGACCTTCTCGATCGCGCGTGCCGTCACCTCGGGGTCGCGGCGGTTGGGGATGAACGCGCTCATGCCGCCGATCGCGAAGGCGCCCCGCTTGTGGCAGGTCTGCACGAGCAGATCGGTGTACGCCCGCATGAACGGCACCGTCATCGTGACCTCGCTGCGATCGGGAAGCACGAAGCGCGCCCCGCGGCCGCGGTAGTTCTTGATGATCGAGAAGATGTAGTCCCAGCGGCCGGCGTTCAGGCCCGCGCAGTGGTCACGCAGCTCGTAGAGGATCTCGTCCATCTCGAACGCCGCCGGCAGGGTCTCGATCAGCACGGTCGCGCGGATCGTGCCGTGCGGGATGCCGATGTACTCCTCGCTGAACGAGAAGACGTCGTCCCACAGCTTCGCCTCCTCGCTGGACTCCAGCTTGGCGATGTAGAAGTACGGTCCGCGACCGCCGTCGATCAGCGCCTGCGCGTTGTGCAGGAAGTAGAGGCCGAAGTCGACCAGGGAGCCGGATGCCGAGGTGCGACGACCGGCGCGGTCGATGAAGGCGATGTGCTTCTCGGGCAGGTGCCACCCGCGAGGGCGCATCACGATGGTCGGCGTGCGCTCCGCCGTGACGCGGTACTCCTTGCCGGGGCCGGATTCAGAGGCAGGCGATGTGAACGACAGCTCGCCGCGGATGGCGTCACGGAGCGACAGCTGCCCCTCGATGACGTTCTTCCAGGTCGGGCTCGTGGCATCTTCCTGGTCGGCGAGCCACACCCGCGCGCCGGAGTTCAGCGCGTTGATCGTCATCTTCGGGTCGGTCGGTCCGGTGATCTCGACGCGGCGATCCTCGAGGCCGGGCCCGGCACCGGCGACCCGCCAGTCGCGATCCTCACGGATGTGGGCGGTGTCGTCGCGGAACTTCGGGTCATGACCGTTGCCGATCTCGAAGCGACGGCGCATGCGGTCGGCGAGGCGGTCGTGGCGACGGGAGGCGAAGCGGTGGTGCAGTTCGGTGAGGAAGGCGACCGCTTCGGGGGTCAGGATCTCCGCGTAGCGGTCGCGGAGGGGGCCGGTGACCTCGATCGCGGGACCCTGCTGGGTCGTCTGGATCGGAGCCGTGGTCGGGGGAGCGGTGGGAGTGGTCATGATCGTGAGTCCTTTGAGTCGTGTCGGGTACTGCGACGAATGCGTCGAGCACCGCGACGAAGAGGGGCCACGCGCCTGGAGGCTCCGCGCGGCGCGCCAGCGCCGTGTGGAGGGGGGCGTGGGGATCAGTGGAACTGCGCGGCTTCGGTGGAGCCGGCGAGGGCGAGTGTCGCGCTGTCGGGGTTGAGCGCGGTGGAGATGACGTCGAAGTAGCCGGTGCCCGCCTCGCGCTGGTGCTTGGTGGCGGTGTAGCCGTCTGCTTCTGCGGCGAACTCGGCTTCCTGCAGCTCGACGTACGCGCTCATGGCGCGATCGGCGTAGCCGCGGGCGAGGTCGAACATCGAGTAGTTCAGGGCGTGGAAGCCGGCCAGCGTGATGAACTGGAACTTGTAGCCCAGGTCGGCCAGCTCCTGCTGGAACGTCGCGATCTCGGCGTCCGACAGGTGCTTCTTCCAGTTGAAGCTCGGCGAGCAGTTGTACGCCAGGAGCTTGCCGGGGAACTGCTCGTGGATCGCTGCGGCGAACGAGCGGGCGAGCTCGATGTCGGGCTCTCCCGTCTCGACCCACAGCAGGTCGGCATAAGGGGCGAAGGCGAGGCCGCGGCTGATGACCGACTCCAGTCCGGGCCGGATCCGGTAGAACCCCTCGGTGGTGCGCTCGCCGGTGGTGAACTGCTGGTCCCGCTCGTCGACGTCGCTGGTGAGCAGGTCGGCGGCGAGGGCATCGGTGCGGGCGATGATGACGGTCGGCACTCCGGCGACGTCGGCCGCGAGGCGGGCCGCGTTCAGGGTGCGGATGTGCTGCTGGGTGGGCACGAGCACCTTGCCGCCGAGGTGGCCGCACTTCTTCTCGCTGGCCAGCTGGTCCTCCCAGTGGATACCGGCGGCACCGGACTGGATGAGCGACTGCGCCAGCTCGTAGGCGTTCAGGGGCCCTCCGAAGCCCGCCTCGGCGTCGGCGACGATCGGCGCGAGCCAGTCCTGCGTGGTCTCGCCCTCAGCGTGCTCGAGTTGGTCCTGGCGGATGAGCGCGTTGTTGATGCGGCGCACGACCGCCGGCACCGAGTTCGCGGGATACAGCGACTGGTCGGGGTAGGTCTGGCCGGCGAGGTTGCCGTCGGCGGCGACCTGCCATCCGGAGAGATAGATGGCCTTGAGTCCCGCCCGCACCTGCTGCACGGCCTGGCCGCCGGTGTAGGCGCCGAGCGCACGGACGTAGTCCTCGGTGTGCAGGAGGTTCCACAGATTGTCGGCACCGCGATGGGCGAGCGTGGCCTCTTCGCGGACCGAACCGCGGATGCGGATGACGTCTTCGGCCGAGTAGGTGCGCTCGACGCCGTCCCAGCGGGGGTCGGTGTCCCAGATCTCCTGGAGCTCGGCGGCCGTCTGAACCTGGTCGCCGGCTCGCAGACCGGCGGGGCGGGGCGTCGGGGTGTGGGCGGTGTTCGTCATGGTGTCTCCTCGGTGGATCCGGCGGCTGTGCCGGTGTGGCGTGGTTCCACTGTGCGTGAAGTTCGGAGGGCTGATCGACCGAATGTGAGGAGAAGATCGATGGAAATTCTGTTTCTGTGACAGAATCGGCCGCATGAGCACCATCGACGCTGCAGAAGAGGCCGACGCTCTCACGATCGGCCGCCGCATCCGCCAGCTCCGCACGGCGAAGGGCATGACCCTCGACGACCTCGCCTCCGCCGTCGATCGGGCGCCGAGCCAGATGTCGATGATCGAGACCGGGAAGCGTGAACCCAAGCTCACGCAGCTGCAGGCGATCGCCCGGGCGCTCGGGGTCACGATCGACGCCCTGCTGGAGGGCGAGCCGCTCGATGAGCGCAGCGCGGTCGAGATCGCACTCGAGCGGGCGATGAAGGGGCAGACGTTCCAGGCGCTGGGCATCGAGCCGTTCCGCATCGCGAAGAGTCTGCCGACCGACGCTCTGAAAGCACTGCTCGCCCTGCACGGCGAGATCGACCGGCTCAAGGATGAGCGGGCCGCGACACCGGAGGAGGCCCGGCGGGCGAACGTCGAGTTGCGGCACCTGATGCGTCGGCAGGACAACCACTTCGCCGACCTCGAGGCGAAGGCCGCCGAGATCCTCTCCGCGGTCGGTCATCCGGGTGGTCCGCTGACCCAGCGCACGGCGTCCGAGATCGCGGCCTACCTGGGCTTCACCCTGCACTACGCGCCCGACCTGCCGCAGACCACCCGGAGCGTCGCCGACCTCGCGAACGGCCGGCTCTACCTGTCGAGCAGCGTGCCCGCGAAGGGCGATGCCCGCACCGCGGTGCTGCAGGCGCTGTCGAGTCGCATCCTCGGGCACTCTGAGCCGCGCAGTTACGCCGAGTTCCTGCGTCAGCGCGTGGAGACGAACTACCTCACCGGTGCGCTCCTCATCCCCGAGGCGCATGTGGTCCCGGCGCTGAAGGATGCCAAGCAGCGTCGGGCGATCTCGATCGAAGACCTGCGCGACGCCTACTCGGTGTCGTACGAGACGGCCGCGCATCGGTTCACGAACCTCGCGACCCGGCACCTCGACATCCCCGTGCACTTCCTCAAGGTGCATGAGTCGGGCACGATCACCAAGGCGTACGAGAACGACGACGTGAACTTCCCCACCGACCGTCTTGGGGCCATCGAGGGGCAGATGTGCTGCCGCCGGTGGACCTCGCGTGTGGTGTTCGACGAGGACGACCGCTTCAACCCGTATTACCAGTACACCGACACCGGGAACGGCACGTACTGGTGCACGGCCCGGGTGGAGTCGTCGAGCGAGGGGCTGCACTCCGTCAGCGTGGGCGTGCGCTTCGACGACACGAAGTGGTTCGTGGGGCGCGACACTTCGCATCGGGGCGTCTCGAAGCACTCGGTCGAGGTGTGCTGCCGCCGGGCGCCGGCCGACCTGGAGGACCGCTGGCGAGACAACTCCTGGCCGAACGTGAAGACCCCGCGCACGCTGCTGGCGACCCTTCCTACCGGGGCCTTCCCCGGCGTCGACACGACCGACGTGTACGAGTTCCTGGAGGCGCACGCCCCCCGCTGACCCCGCCCCGCCCGTCCCCGCCCTCCGCCCCCGCTCCCGCCCGCTCCGCCCGGCGTTCCGGTCGCAGTTGCTGCCGCCCGGGAGCGGCGAAGGCGACAGGAAGTGCGACCGGAGCGGATGGATCGACTCGCGCGGGCATCCTGCGCAGGCTACGGAGCGGACGGAAGCGGGGGTTGAGCCAACACTGAACACCTGTTAGGTTTTCGCGTGTGGAGTGGCTCCGGTCAGCGGCGCCCGTTCTCGATGAGGAGACGTGATGAAGCGATGGATGAGCACACTGGCCACGGTCGGACTGGTCGTCTCAGGCCTGGCCCTGGCCGGACCGGCGGCGGCGGGAGGCGGCCGTCAGGGCGACGCCGAGCTCACGCGCTGGGCACAGGACACCTGGGGCTCCCTCGCGGCGATGACCGATGAGGAGACGGGCCTTCCGGCCGACAACATCACCGGCGACCTGCAGACCCCCAGCGCATACACTTCTCCGACGAACATCGGCGGATACCTGTGGTCGACCGTCACGGCGCGAGACCTCGGCATCATCGGCGCCGACGAGGCGCGCAGCCGCATGTCCGCCACGCTCGACACCCTCGAAGGGCTCGAGCGCAATGACGCGAGCGGCATGTTCTACAACTGGTACTCGCCCACGACGGGGGAGAAGCTGACGACCTGGCCCGACTCCGGCGATCCGGTGCACCCGTTCCTCAGCACGGTCGACAACGGGTGGCTGGCCGCCGCCCTGCGTATCGTCCGCGAGGCGGATCCTGCCCTCGCGGTGCAGGCGGACGCCCTCTACGACTCCATGGACTTCGCCTCGTTCTTCGATCCCGCGGGTGCCGCCGGGCTCCCCGCCGGCACCAACCGCGGCGGTTTCTGGGACGAGGTGCCGCCGGACTGCAGCGTCGCGGCCCCGATGTACAACGGATCGGGCGAGACCGCCTACTACACCTGCCACCACTACGACACGACCGTGAGCGAGAGCCGCATCGCGACCTATCTCGGCATCGCCAACGGCCAGATCCCGGCGACGGCGTTGTACGGCACGCATCGCACGATGCCGCCCGGCTGCGACTGGGCCTGGCAGGAGCAGCTTCCCGAGGGGGAGTACCGCACCTACGACGGCGTCGAGGTCTGGGAAGGCGCGTACAGCTATGACGGTATGTCGTTCGTCCCCAGCTGGGGCGGCAGCATGTTCGAGTCGCTGATGCCCGACCTGCTCGTCCCGGAGACGAAGTGGGGTCCGAAGTCGTGGAAGCTCAATCATCCGATCACGGTCGCCGTGCAGAAGCAGCACGGGCTCGACGAGGCCGGATACGGGTATTGGGGCTTCTCGCCCGCGAGTGATCCCTTCGGCGGATACGCGGAATACGGCGTCGACATCGCGGGCATGCGGTCTGACGGCTACACGTCCGACATGGAGAAGACCGACGTCGATGTGGACCGTCCGGGCTGTGCGGTGGGCACGAACCCCGCTCCCGAGTTCGGCGACGGCGTGATCACGCCGCATGCGGCCTTCCTCGCGCTGCCCTATGACCGCAAGGGTGTGCTGCGCAACCTCGAAGGCATCGAGGAGGATCTCGGCGCCTATGGCCCCGGTGGGTTCTACGACGCGGTCGCCGTGAAGAGCGGCACGATCGCCGAGCGCTACCTGTCACTCGACCAGTCGATGATCATGGCGGCGATCGGCAACGAACTCACGAAGGATAAGCTCAAGGACTACTTCGTGGATCGCGAGATGGAGAAGCTTCTGCGCCCCGCGATGCGACAGCAGGAATTCAGCTCGTCGTGGGGTGCGGGTGGCAACGGCCACCAGGGCTGAACTGCCGCTTCCCTCGACGAGGGATGGGAGTGGGCAGTGGGAACGGACGGCCAGCCGACAGCGGGTCGTGGCCCCCGTGGCTCCTACGCCACGGGGCAGGCGCGACGGCAGGCGATCGTCGACGAAGCGCTGGTCGTGTTCTCCCGGACCGGATTCCACGGCGGGTCGCTGCGGGAGATCGCGAAGCGCGTCGGCGTGACGCCTGCCGGCCTCCTGCATCACTTCGCCGACAAGGAGGAGCTGTTCGCCGAGGTGCTGCACCAGCGCGACGAGAAGGTACGAGCGGCCGCGGGCGATCCCGCGGAGCACACCCTCCTCGAGCAGGCGAAGAGAGTCGTCGCCCACAATCAGACCTCGCGCGGCCTCACGTCGTTGTACGCGATCGTCTCGGCCGAGGCGACCGATCCGGAGCATCCGTCGCACGCCGAGTTCGCCGCCCGCTACCGGGCACGAGCCGACGAAGCCGTGGAGATCCTCCGCCGTGGGCAGGAAGCCGGTGAGGTGCGCGACGACATCGACCCCGCGCTCGCCGCACGCCTGATCAGCGCCGTCATGGACGGGATCCAGCTGCAGTGGCTCCTCGACGAATCCGTCGACATGGTCCCGCTCTTCGACGAGTTCGTGCGCCGCTACCTCTACCCTGCCGCTCCTCCTCAGTCCTGACGGCACGCGCTCCGCCCGCGCTCCCGCTCTGTATCGCCGAGTGCACGGCTTCCTGCCGAGTGCACGGCTTCTCGACGTCGACAAGTCGTGCACTCGGCGAGTTCGCGTGCACTCGACGCCCGTCCAGCCCCCGTCCGTGTCGTGCCTGTCGTCAAAAGTTAGTTTGATCTTGCTTAGTCAATCTTGACTATGTTACTTTCATCGAGCCATCAACGACGAACGGCCGAGAAGGGACCCTCATGGCTACTTCCTCTGCGGAAACCCGATTCCGCATCACTGCCACCCTGACGTGCGTTCTCGCCGCCACGCTGACGCTCGGAGCATGCTCCGCGCAGACGCCAGGCGGCGATACCGCCCCCACGAGTGCGAGCGACACCGACGCCTGCAAGCGGAATCAGGATGCCGGCACCATCACCTACATCTCCGGCTACGGCTACTCCGCCAGCGCCGGCCAGCTCGACGTGTTCCTCGCCGAGGAGCTGGGCTACTTCGACGACCTGTGCCTCGATGTCGAGATCAACGCCTCCGGGGCGAACGGGCAGCAGCTCGTGGCATCCGGTCAGGCCCAGTTCACCGCTCTCGGTTCTGCATCCGACGTGATGCTGGCGGCGGCGAACAGCAAGAACCTCACGGCGGTCGCCACCTACGGCACGACCCCGCCGTTCTCGATCTTCGGCAACGAGAAGCTCGAGAGCCTGAAGGACCTCGAGGGCGGATCGCTCGGATACTTCATCAACCTGACGCCGATCGCCTCGGCCATGCTCGACGAGGCCGGCGTCGACGTCTCGAAGGTCGAGATGGTCAAGATGACCAACTACGACCCCACGGTCGTCGTCCGCGAGCAGGTCGACGCGATCGTCGGCTACGCCTCCAACCAGCCGCAGTCGCTCAAGGCTCAGGGCCTGCCGTTCAGCGAGTTCCTCCCCGCCGATCTCGGCGTCGAGGGTACATACAACGTGATGGAGGTGAACTCCCGATTCCTCGAAGAGCACCGCGAGGTGGCCGCCGACTTCATGCGGGCGAGCCTCAAGGCGCTGCAGTACTGCCTGGACGAGTCGGATGCCTGCATCGACAAGCTCGCGAAGCTGGCCGAGGACAGCGGCCAGGGCGCAGCGTTCCCCCGCGACCAGCTCGCCCGCACGTGGGAGGTGGAGTCCGCGTGGGTGCGCGAGAGTGCCGGCGGGAACCCCGGCGTGCAGAACGAGTCGATGTGGGAGCCCGAGTACGCCCTCGTGAAGAAGTACGGCGACGTCAAGGAGCTGCCCGCGATCGCCGACATGATGGACGCCGACCTGGTCGCCGACCTCTACGACGGCGACACCCTGATCTGGCAGGAGAAGTGATGACGGTCGCACACGGCGCCGGCGTCGAGGTCAGGAACGTCTCGAAGTCGTTCGGCGTCGACGGCGCGAAGGTCACCGTGCTCGATGATGTGAGCCTGACGATCGGCATGGGCGAGTTCGTGTCGGTGATCGGCCCGAGCGGCTGCGGCAAGTCCACACTGCTCAAGGTCGTCGCCGGCCTTCTCGACGCCGACTCCGGAACCGTCACGATCGACGGCGAGAGCGTCACGGCGGCTTCGCGCGACAAGAAGATCGGTCTCGTGCCGCAGTCGCCCGCACTGCTGCCGTGGAAGACGGTGCGCGAGAACGTCGAGCTGCCGGTGCGGATCAACGCCAAGGCCAACGCCGGGCGAGCGCTCCGTGATCCCGCGGAGCTGCTGGCCACCTTCGGGCTCGGCCAGGCGATGAAGAAGTACCCCGGACAGCTGTCGGGCGGCATGCAGCAGCGTGCCGCGATCGCGAGGGCGTTCGTGTTCGACCCGGCCATCATGCTGATGGACGAGCCGTTCTCGGCGCTGGACGAGATGAACCGCGACCTGCAGCGGATCGCGCTGCTGGAGTTCTGGCAGTCCAACCGCAAGGCCGTCATGTTCGTCACGCACTCGGTGCCGGAGGCGATCATGCTCTCCGACCGCATCGTGGTGATGGCCGCGCACCCGGGGCGCATCGCCCAGGTGATCGATGTGAACCTGCCGCGGCCGCGCACCGAAGAGGCCTACGCGACGGACGAGTTCCGCGAACTGGAAGCAGTCGTGCGCGGTGCGCTGCGCGCGCAGACGGAGAAGGCCCATGTCTGAGCTGACGATGAGAGACACGACCGCGACCCTCGCGACCGCCCGCCTGAAGGCCCAGCCACGCCGGGGAGTTCCTTCCTGGCTGCGCTGGGGAGCGTGGGGACCCACGTTGATCACCTTCGTGATCGCCGCTCTCCTCTGGCAGGTCGTGGCCTGGACCAACCCGTACGTGCTGCCGACGCTGGAGGCGATCGGCGCCAGCCTCGTCGATGACGCCGGCATGTACTGGTCGAACTTCCTCGTCACGCTCCTCGAGGTGGTGGTCGGCGCCGCCGCCGGTATCCTCGCCGGATTCCTCCTGGCGGTCGTCATGGCGGAGTTCCAGATCATCGAGCGGGCGGTCATGCCGCTGGTCATCATCGTGATGGTGACCCCGATCGTGGCGATCGCCCCGGCACTCGTCGTGGCGTTCGGCTTCGGCATGGTGCCGAAGTTCATCGTGACGGGGCTCGTGGTCTTCTTCCCGATGCTCGTGAACTCGCTGGCGGGTCTGCGCGACGTCGACCAGAAGGCGATGGACGTCTTCAAGACGCTGCACGCCTCGCGATGGGAGATCTTCCGCGAGCTGCGTTTCCCCGGCAGCATGCCCTACGTGTTCGCCGGCCTCCGCATCGCCCTGCCGCTCGCCGTGGTCGGCGCCGCGGTCGCCGAGTTCGTCGCGGCGGGACAGCAGGCCGGTCTCGGTTCGCTCGTCACCACCTCGGCTGCACAGGCGAACTTGGCCGTCACCTGGGCCAGCATCGCCCTGCTGTGCCTGCTCGGGGTGCTCCTGATCATCGTCCTCGCCCTGGTGCGCAAGCGCGTGCTGTGGTGGAGCGACGGCGAGGTCACGGCCAAGGGCTGACGCGGCATCCGCATCCCGGGACGGGCACCCCCCAACCCGTCCCGGGGTTCCTCCGGCGTGCCCGGAATCACTGCAGCAACACCAGAGAACCACCCACAAGGAAGGCACCCGCACATGACCGATCAGAACACCGTCAAGCAGCTGCGCCTCGGCCTCTTCGAGAACGCCCAGGCGAACGACTCCGGCACCGCGACCTGGCGGCACCCCGACAATGGGCGCTATCTGTTCGACAAGCTCGAGTACTGGCGCGACACCGCGCGCATGGTCGAGGACGCCGGGTTCGACTTCCTGTTCCTCGCGGATGCCTGGGGCTGGGCCGACGTCGCGGGCGAGCGTCCGGACATCTGCTCGGTCGAAGGCCTCGACCTCCCGCGTCTCGACCCGGCGATCATCCTCGCCGCCCTCATCCCCGAGACGACGCGCCTGGGACTCGTGGCCACCGGCTCGACGCTGCTCGAGCCCCCCTACTCCTTCGCCCGCCGCATGGCCACGCTCGACATCCTCTCCGGCGGTCGCATCGGCTGGAACGTCGTCACCACCGGTACCGCCGACACGGCGGTGCAGGGCTTCGGCGTGCCGATGGTGGGTCACGACGAGCGCTACCTCATGGCCGACGACTTCATGGAGGTCGTCTACAAGCTGTGGGAGCAGGCGTGGGAGGAGGGCGCACTGGAGCGCGACAAGTCCGGCCGCTTCGCCGACCCGTCCAAGGTGCACCGCATTGCGCACGACGGCCCCTACTTCCGCTCGCACGGCTACGGCAACACCTCGCGCTCGCCGCAGGGTACCCCGGTGCTGTTCCAGGCCGGGGCTTCTCCCGCGGGCCGTGAGTTCGGCGGCAAGCACGGCGAGGCGATCTTCGTCGGCAGCGGCTCCGTCGAGCAGCTGCGTGCGCACTCGTCGGCGATCCGCGAGGAGGCCGTCAAGAACGGCCGCGGAGCCGACGAAGTGAAGATCATGTCGGCCTTCGCCGCGATCGTCGGCAGCACGGAGGAGGAGGCGCGGCGCAAGTACGCCGAGGTCGCCGACGCGCAGAATCCCGACGTCACGGTCGCCTCGTACGCATGGTTCACCGGCCTCGACCTCTCGGCCTATGCGCCGAGCACGCCGATGGCGGAGCTGAGCACCGAGCTGTCGCAGACCCAGGTCGCGCGCTTCGCCGACAAGACCGTCGGCGACGTTCTCGGAGACTGGCACGCGCACGGCGTCGGCGCCCGCCCGATCGTGGGCACCCCCGAGCAGGTGGCCGATCGGATGATCGAGCTCGCCGATGGCGCCGACCTCGACGGATTCCTGTTCGCCCCCGTCATCCCGCCGGCGTCGACGGTCGACTTCATCGAGCACGTGCTGCCGATCCTCAAGGAGCGCGGCGCGATCGTCGAGCCCTCATCGGAGCCGCAGTCGCTGCGCGAACGCCTGATCGGCACGCCGACACCGGCGCTCGCCGACTCGCACACCGGATCGCAGTACCGGCGGATGATGTCGCGTGTCTGACACCCTCACCGGTGTCGCCGTCGTGGGGAGCGCGAACCTCGATCTCGTGGTCGAGGTCTCGCGCCCTCCACGTGTCGGCGAGACCCTGCTCGGTCGGGCCGGCGGCCGCTTCTCCGGGGGCAAGGGGCTGAATCAGGCCGTCGCCTCCGCGCGCAGCGGGGCTCCGACCCGGTTCTGCGCGGTGATCGGAGCGGACGAGGCCGCCGACGTGCTGCAGCAGACGCTGGAGGATGCCGGAGTGGCGGCGGCCCTGCGCCGCAGCGCCGCCGCTCCGACCGGCGTCGCCCACGTGCTGGCGTTCGACGACGGAGACAACAGCATCATCGTCGCGGCCGGTGCGAACGCCGAGCTCGACGCGGATGACGCGGTCGCCGGGATCGCGGGCGCGGCGGTCGTGCTCGCGCAGCTGGAGGTTCCGCTCGCGAGTGTCGCAGCGGCGCTGCGCGCGGGTCGGACGGCCGGAGCCCTGACGATCCTGAACGCTGCGCCCGCACATGCCGGGGCGGTCGAGATGCTCGGCGACGTCGACGTGCTGGTGGTTAACGAGACCGAGTGCACCGAACTCGGCGGCATCGACCGGCTGCACGCCGCCGGTGCCCCGGTCGTGGTTCTCACCCGGGGTGCTGGGGGAGTGGTGCTGCATCGCGCGGGGAGCGATCCTCTGCAGGCCGACGCGTTCCGGATCGATCCGGTGGATACGACCGGCGCCGGCGATGCGTTCTGTGGAGCGTTGGCCGCCGCGCTCGCCCAGGGAGAAGCAATCGAGACGGCGCTGATCCGGGCCTGTGCGGCCGGCGCCGTGGTGGCGCAGCATCGGGGTGCGACGACGTCGGCCCTGTCGCGCGCGTCGATCGACGCGCTCGTCTCGTCGCGCTGACCTCAGGCCGAGGTGCCCGCCTCGGCCGACGCTACGCCCTCGGTCGTCTCGCCGGCGAACGTGTACTCTCCACCACGCAGACGTTCCAGCAGGTCGAGCAGCCACTGCTTCTCGGCCGTGAGGCGGGCTGTGGAGAGGTCGAAGATCTCCCGCACGTACTTGGGTGTCGTCTCGGACCGCAGCGTGTCCTGCACGTCGAAGCCGTTCTGCGTGATGATCGCGTCGCTCTTGATGAGGCGGTGCTCGAGGCCGGCGATCACCTCCTGCCGGCTCAGAACGAACATGAACGAGGCGACGGTCATGATGGCCTGGGTGTCGAAGGCTGCGACGTTCCAGAGGTTCTCGCGCAGCATGCGCTGCAGTTCGACCTCGCCGGCCGGGGTGATGCGGTAGGTCGTCCGCGCCGGGCGCTTGCCCTCGGCCTCGGTGCCGCTCTCGGCGATGTAGCCGTCGACCTCGAGGGCGCGCAGGGCGTTGTAGATCGATCCGGGTTGGATATGCGCCCACTCGTCGACGTGCCAGGTCATGAGTTCGCGACGGAGGAAGTACCCGTGCACGGGCTGGAACTGCTTCACGGCGCCGAGGACGACGAGGCGGGTGGTCGACATGCCCCTCATGCTAACGGCTGGCCTTCGCCTTTCCTGTTGTTTGCATGATCAAAATTGCCTATTATCAAAACTAGTCAAAGTTGACTAACGAAAGGAAGCCGAAATGACGACTGTCGTGACCGACGCGCTGACGAACGATGCGCTCCCGCGCGACCTCGCCCTCCGCCGGGCCTTCTCGGTATACCCGACCGGCGTCGTGGCCCTGGCCGCGCACGTCGACGACCGTGCCGTGGGAATGGCGGTCAACTCCTTCACCTCGATCTCGCTCGAACCGGCGCTGGTGGCGATCAGCGCCGCCCGTACGTCGAAGACCTGGCCGGTGCTGCGCACCGTGCCCGAGCTCGGCATGAGTGTGCTCGCCGCGCACCACGAGCCGCTCAGCCGCTCGCTCTCGGCGAGGGAGGGCGACCGGTTCGGCGGCCATGAGTGGCGCCGCACCGATGGCGGAGCCGTGCTGATCGCGGACGCAGCGCTCTGGCTCACGTGTCGCCTGCACAGCACGTTCGACGGCGGCGACCACGAGATCGCGCTGTACGAGATCGCCGACATCACGCTGTTCGACGACGTCGAGCCACTGGTCTTCCATCAGAGCCGCTACCGCTCGATCGCCGCCCCCGAGAACGCGTGAGCGCGTCGCCGCCCGGGACGATCGTCGGACTGGTCGTCCCCGGCGACGGTCGGGGTCGCGAGCTCGGCTTCCCGACGGCGAACCTGGCGCTCGACCACGAAGATCTGCCCGACGACGGGATCTACGCGGCGTGGGTGCGGATCGACGACGACCCGCTGTCGTGGGCGGCGAGTGTCAGTGTCGGGATGAACCCGACCTTCGACGGCGATCGCGAGCGACGCGTCGAGGTGCACCTGCATGATGCCGACATCGACCTCTACGGTCGGCGCCTGTGCGTGACCCTCGTCGCGCGCCTTCGCCCGACGCTGCGGTTCGACGGCGTCGAGGCGTTGATCGCCCAGACTGCCGATGACGTCACGCGGTGCCGGGCGGTGCTGGCTGCGGGAGCGCGCATCCACTCCTGACCCGCTCTTGGCCCGATGTTGGCCCGCTGCTCCGGTTGCAGTTCCTGCCGCTCAGACGTCGCGGGGGCGGCGCGAAGTGCGACCGGCGCGTTCTCGCCGCGCGGGGTGCGAGCAGGAAGCACGTGGATGATCGGGAGCGTGCAGCCGCCCCGGCTCAGTCGCGGGCGGTCTGCAGGATCGTCCAGAGCTCGGCGCGGGCGGGGAAGGTCGACAGGTCGACGTCGAGCAGCGCTCCCGCGTGGGCGATGCGGGAGCGCAGGGTGTGCCGATGCACTCCGAGCGCGACCGCGGCGGATTCCGCTTTCGCGTCATGCTCCAGCCAGGTGCGCAGCGAGCGTTCGAGCTCGGCGCCGGTACGGGCGTCGTGCTCGCGCACCGGGGCCAGGCGCGATTCGGCGACGAGGCGCGCCTCGTCGGTCGCGAGGGCCGTGAGGATGCTCGACCCGACGGTGTCGGAGTAGCGGGCGACCCCGTGGGTGCCCTGCTGACGCAGCGCCGTGAGCGCCTGCGCGTGTGCCCGGGCGAACGAGTCGTACCCTTCGGGATCGGAGACGCCGATGCGGATGCCGAAGCGGGCGGCGACCTCGTCGAGCAGGGCCTCGTCTCCGGCTGAGACGCACATCGTCACCCCGTCCTCGGATTCGGCGAGGAAGATCGAGGTCCCGTGCTCGGCGCGGTGCCGCTCCCACCAGTCGGCGAGCGGCCCTGCCGGCGCGTCGGCGGCGACGGCCACGAGCACGGGTGCGGTGGGCAGGCTGCCCAGCACCCTCCTGGCCAAGGTGGGGTCGTCGGCGAGGAGCGATCTGAGGAGCTGCGCGTGCAGGCGACGACGACTGCGGGCGAGCTGCTCGCTCTGCTCCATCGCGAGTCCTGCCATGGCGATCACCGAGGTCACGACCGACCGGGCTTCGGGATCGAGCGTATCGACGGCGAGGGCGATGACGCCCCGCAGATGCCCGCCGCGGCCGACCGTGAACAGCATGAACGAATGGTCTTCGATGCTGAGCGACTGCCCCGCCTCGAGTCCACGGGTCAGGATCTCCACCGCGCGATTCCCGAGCTCGTCGAGCACACGGGCCTCCACCGTTTCGCGAGGGTGGGAGAGGGTGAGCGCTCCGGCGGCGTCGAACATCCCGGCCCAGACGCCGATTCGCCGCCCGAGTTCGGCGATCGTCGCATCGAGGCCGTGCGGTCGGAGGGCGGCGAGAGCGAGGGCACGCTGCGTGTCGAGGGCCCAGGACCGTCGGGCATACGCCTGAGCCGCGATCGCCTCGGAGTGCGCGCGGGCGACGGCGATGAACGGGGTGCGGTACGGGACGGCGAACAGCGGCATCCCGTGCGCGGCGCACGCGTCGACGAGCTCTTCCGGGATGCCGGACCGGTGCACCTCGGTGCCGAATCCCAGACCGATCACCCCGCGGTCCGCGAGCCGCCCGACGTACGTGTCGATGCTGACGGCTTCGTCGAACTGGGTTCCGGTGGTCAGCAGCGCCAGGTCTTCGGACAGGAACGGGGTGGGGTCGGCGAGATCGGAGCTGTGCACCCAACGCAGCGGGCGGTCGAGTGCCCCATCGGGGATGTCGCCTTCGCGGGGGATCAGAGAGAGCCCGAGATCGCGACGCTGCAACAGGGCGCGCAGGGTCGGCTGGGCGGTGACGACCACGGTGACCTCCGGCGAGTTGTACGAGCGGGCGATTTGCTTCTCCAGATTGTACAGACCGGTGAGTGCAGCCGGCTCGGTGGCCGCCGTACGCTCGCGAACATGGCACTCCTCGACACCGCAGCCCCCGCAGTCCCTCTCGGCGGACCCGACCTCCCCCAGGAGCGTCGTCTGGTCACGGATCTTCCCGGCCCCCGTTCCGCCGAGATCCTCGCGCGCAAGGCGGATGCCGTGGCAGCGGGCGTCGGACACACCGTTCCGGTCGCCGCTGTCGCCGCCGGTGGTGGCGTCGTCGTGGACGCCGACGGGAACTCGCTCATCGACCTCGGCTCCGGCATCGCCGTGACCACCGTCGGCAACGCGCACCCCAAGGTCGCCGCGGCCGTCGCCGCTCAGGCCGCGCAGTTCACCCACACCTGTTTCATGATCTCGCCCTACGAGTCGTACGTCGGCGTCGCAGAGGCGCTCAACCGCGTGACCCCCGGTGACTTCGCCAAGAAGAGCGCCCTGTTCAACTCGGGCGCCGAGGCGGTCGAGAATGCGATCAAGATCGCCCGCAAGCACACCGGTCGCCAGGCGGTCGTCGCCTTCGACCACGGCTACCATGGCCGCACCAACCTGACCATGGCGCTCACCGCCAAGTCGATGCCCTACAAGAGCGGTTTCGGCCCCTTCGCGCCCGAGGTCTACCGGGCGCCGATGTCGTACCCGTTCCGCGACGGACTCGATGGACGTGAGGCCGCGGCCCGCGTCATCCTCCAGCTCGAGAAGCAGATCGGCGCCGACAACCTGGCCGCGGTCATCATCGAGCCCATCCAGGGCGAGGGCGGCTTCATCGTCCCCGCCGACGGGTTCCTCCCCGCGATCGTCGAGTGGTGCCGCGCGAACGGCGTCGTGTTCATCGCCGACGAGGTGCAGACCGGCTTCGCCCGCACCGGGCACATGTTCGCGAGCGAGATCTTCGGCATCGAGCCCGATCTGATCACCACGGCCAAGGGCATCGCCGGCGGCCTCCCGCTCGCTGCGGTCACCGGTCGCTCCGAGATCATGGACGCCTCGCACTCGGGCGGCCTCGGTGGCACCTACGGGGGCAACCCCATCGCCTGCGCCGCAGCCCTCGCCTCGATCGACGTGTTCGAGAACGACGGCGTGATCGAGCGGGCGCGCGAGATCGGCACGATCCTCATCGACCGCCTCACCGCGATCCAGCAGAACGACCCGCGCGTCGGCGACGTCCGCGGCCACGGTGCGATGATCGCCGCCGAGTTCGTCGACCCCGAGACCAAGGCGCCGAACGCCGCTCTCACGGCCGCCGTCGCCAAGGCGTGCATCGCGCAGGGCGTCATCGTCCTCACCTGCGGAACCTACGGCAACGTCATCCGCTTCCTCCCTCCGCTCTCGATCGGCGACGACCTGCTGAACGAGGGACTCGACATCGTCGCCGCCGCCCTGGCCGCCGCCGAATAGCATCCGGGCCGCACTCCCGTGCGGCCCGACCCCCTGTCCGGTCGCGACCCCAATCGGGGGATTTCGGGTCGCGACCGGCACTACTTCCCCCAACGAAGGAGTTGCAGATGTCTGAGATCACCCGCGACGTACTCATCATCGGCGCCGGAGCCGCAGGGCTCACCGCCGCGAACGACCTGCGCAAGGCCGGCCTGTCGGTCGCCGTGCTGGAGGCCCGCGACCGCGTGGGCGGACGCCTGTGGACCGACGTCATCGACGGCGCCATGCTCGAGATCGGCGGTCAGTGGGTCTCGCCCGATCAGGATGCGCTCAAGGACGCCATCGAAGAGCTGGGCCTCGAGACCTACAGCCGCTACCGCGAAGGCGACAGCGTCTACGTCGGCCCCGACGGGAAGACGCACCGTTTCACGGGGGAGATGTTCCCCGTGTCGCCGGAGACCGAGGCCGTGATCGCCCGGATCACGGGCATCCTCGACGCCCTGGTCGCCGAGATCGACCCCGATCAGCCGTGGGCGCACCCGAACGCCGAGGAGTGGGATTCGATCACCTGGGACGCCTGGCTGCGCTCGCAGACCGATGACGACGAGGCCGTGCGCAACCTGGCCTTCGCCACGGGATCGGCGATGCTCACCAAGCCCACGCACTCGTTCTCGCTGCTGCAGTCGCTGCTGATGGCCGCATCCGCCGGTTCGTACTCGAACCTCGTCGACGCCGACTTCATCCTCGACAAGCGCGTGGTCGGCGGTCTGCAGCAGGTGCCGCTGCGTCTCGCCGAGCGCCTGGGCGACGACGTGCTGCTGAACCAGCCGGTCCGCAGCCTCGAGTGGTCGGACGCGGGGGTCGTCGCCACCACCGACGAGCTCACGGTCCGCGCCCGCCACGCGATCCTCGCGCACGCGCCGGTGCTGTACAGCCGTATCTCCTTCGATCCGCCGCTGCCGCGTCGTCAGCACCAGCTGCACCAGCACCTCTCCATGGGCTTCGTCATCAAGGTGCACGCGGTCTACGATCGTCCGTTCTGGCGCGAGCAGGGTCTCAGCGGCACCGCGTTCAGCCCGTACGAGCTGTCGCACGAGGCGTACGACAACACGAACCACGGCGACGAGCGCGGCACCCTGGTGGGCTTCGTCTCCGACGCCAACGCCGACGGCGTGTTCGAGCTCTCTGCCGAGGAGCGCAAGGAGCGCATCCTCGAGTCGCTCTCGCACTATTACGGCCCAGAGGCCAAGAACCCGGTCGTCTACTACGAGAGCGACTGGGGCAGCGAGGAGTGGACGCGTGGTGCCTATGCCGCGAGCTTCGACATGGGCGGCCTGCACCGTTACGGCGCGGACCTGCGCACGGCGGTCGGCCCGATCCACTTCGCCTGCAGCGACATGGCCGGCGCCGGGTACCAGCACGTCGACGGTGCGATCCGGATGGGACACCTCGTCGCATCCAACATCGTCGATGCGAGCCGCGAGTCCGGCGCTGTCGAGAGCAGCAGCTGATGACCGGCTCGGTCGTCGTGGGGTACACGGCGACGGATGCGGGAGCGGATGCCGCGGCGCTGGGCGCGCGCATCGCCCGCAGCCTGGGCGCGACCCTGCACCTGGTGATCGTGCTGCCGAACGAAGGAACACGCAACGCCGCGGTGCCGCCGGAGCGCGCCTATGAGGAGCACATCCGGTCGCAGGCCAGGAAGTGGCTCGCCGACGCCGTCGTCCGGCTGCCGCAGGAGCTGACCCGCAGCGGTCACGTCCGCTTCTCCGAATCGTTCGCCGAGGGGCTCATCGCCGCCGGCGAGGAGTTCGGCGCCCGCGTGATCGTGATCGGTGCGGCGGGCGGGGGCATCTTCGGACGCCACCGGCTCGGGAGCGTCGCCTCCGAGCTGCTCCATTCGTCGACCATCCCGGTCGCACTGGCTCCGGTGGGCACCGCCCAGCAGGACGACCACGTCATCCCGCGCGTGACCGTCGCCGTCGGGTCTCGGCCGGGCGCCGATGCGCTGCTCGACGAGGCTGTCGCCCTCGCCGGCGACAGCGGCGTCGACCTGCGCCTCGTGTCCCTCGTACCGTTCGACGTGCCCCCGGGGCTCGATACGGGCGCGATCCGCACGGTCGGTGACGACCACGGGCAGGAGGTCCTCGCGATGGCGACAGAGCTGCTCCCCGACGGGCGCACCGCCGCCGTCGAGAAGGCTCCGGGCGACACCGTCGAAGATGCGGTCGCGAACCTCTCCTGGCTTCCCGGCGAGGTGGTCCTGGTCGGCTCCAGCAGGCTGGCGCAGCCCCGTCGTCTCTTCCTGGGCTCCACGGCGGCGAAGATGCTGCACGAGCTGCCCGTCCCCATGATCGTCGTCCCGCGCACCCGCAACGAAGCAGGAGAACGCTGATGAGCAGCACCAACCGGGCGACGGAGCCCGAATCCGGTGTCACGACCGGGATCTCCACCAAGGGCCTGAGCGCCGGAACGGTCGGCCTGATCGGCGCGGTCGTGATCGGCATCTCGTGCATCGCACCCGCCTACACCTTCACCGCCGCCGTCGGCCCTGTGGCCTCCACGGTGGGGTCGCAGATCCCCGCGATCATCCTGGTCGGTTTCATCCCGATGCTCCTGGTCGCCTTCGGGTACCGCGAGCTCAACAACCGGATGCCCGACTCCGGCACCTCGTTCACATGGGCGGCCCGCGCCTTCGGTCCGTGGGTGGGCTGGATGGCGGGCTGGGGTCTGGTCGTCGCCACGATCCTCGTGCTGTCCAACCTCGCGGGCATCGCCGTCGACTTCCTCTTCCTGCTGATCTCGCAGATCACGGGCAACCCCGACATCGCCTCCCTCGCGAGCGTCACCTGGATCAACATCGGCGTGTGCCTGCTGTTCATGCTCGGGGCGACCTGGATCTCGTACCGCGACATGCAGACGACGCAGAAGCTGCAGTACTGGCTCGTCAGCTTCCAGATCCTCGTCCTGCTCTTCTTCGCCGGTGCGGCGATCGTGCAGGCCGTCAACGGCAACGGGTTCGACTACCAGCCCTTCGACCTGAACTGGTTCAACCCGTTCGCGATCTCGTCGTTCAGCGCCGTCGCCGCCGGACTCTCGCTGTCGATCTTCATCTTCTGGGGCTGGGACGTCACCCTCACCATGAACGAGGAGACCAAGGACCCGGAGAAGACCCCGGGTCGCGCGGCCACCGTCACGGTGCTGATGATCGTCTCGCTCTACCTGCTGCTCGCGGTGGCGATGATCATGTTCGCCGGTGTCGGCACCGGTGCGCTGGGTCTCGGCAACGAGGACATCCAGGAGAACGTGTTCTTCCACCTTTCCGGCCCGATCCTCGGCCCGCTCGCCTTCCTGGTGTCGCTCGCGGTGCTGACCAGCTCGGCGTCGTCGCTGCAGTCCACGTTCGTGGGACCGGCGCGCACGCTGCTGGCGATGGGGCACTACGGCGCCCTGCCCAAGTCGTTCGCGAAGGTCAGCCCGCGCTTCTTCACCCCGGGGTACGCGACCATCATCTCCGCCATCGTCGCGTCGGCCTTCTACGCCGTGATGCGCGTCGTGAGCGAGGACACGCTGTGGGACACCATCCTCACGCTCGGCATGATGATCTGCTTCTACTACGGGATCACCGCCTTCGCGTGCGTCTGGTACTTCCGCAAGCAGTGGTTCGACTCGACGAGGAACTTCTTCTTCACGTTCCTCTTCCCGCTCGTGGGCGGTGCGATCCTCGCGGTGCTGTTCTTCACGACGCTGATCGACTCGATGGACCCGGCCTACGGCTCGGGTTCTCAGATCGGCGGCGTCGGCATCGTCTTCATCCTCGGAATGCTGATCATCGGCGTCGGCATCGTCGTCATGGTCTGGAACGCCATCAGACGGCCGGCGTTCTTCCGCGGTCAGACGCTGAGCATCGACGCACCTCCCAGCCGACGCACGCGCTCCTAGCCCTCCTCACAGAAAGAGAATCATGAGCACTCAGACCGAACAGGCGCTCCTGGACAGCATCCCCACCGGCCTCTTCATCGGCGGTGAGTGGATCGACGGCGAGACCGGCGGCACGTTCGACGTGCAGGATCCCGCGACCGGTGCCGTGATCCGCACCATCGCCGACGCGACGCCCGCAGACGGCATCCGCGCCCTCGATGCGGCCGTCGCCGCGCAGGACGCGTGGGCCGCGACGGCTCCGCGCGTGCGCAGTGAGATCCTCCGTCGGGCATTCGACCTCGTGCAGGAGCACAAGGAGGACCTGGCGCTGCTCATGACGCTCGAGATGGGCAAGCCGCTCGCCGAGGCGCGTGGCGAGGTCGGCTACGGCGGCGAGTTCCTGCGCTGGTTCAGCGAGGAGGCCGTGCGCATCAGCGGCCGCTACGGCATCAACCCCGAGGGCACCGGTCACATGGTCGTGTCGCAGCGCCCGGTCGGACCGTCGTTCTTCGTGACGCCGTGGAACTTCCCGTTCGCGATGGCGACGCGCAAGATCGCTCCCGCACTCGCGGCCGGCTGCACCGTGGTGATCAAGCCCCCGGCACTCACGCCGCTGACGACGATGTACTTCACGAAGCTGCTCGAAGAGGCCGGCCTTCCCGCCGGTGTCGTCAACGTCGTGCAGACCTCGAAGTCGAGCGCGCTGTCGGCGCCGATCATCGCCGACCCGCGTCTGCGCAAGCTCTCCTTCACGGGCTCGACCGAGGTCGGACGCAAGCTCATCGCCCAGGCGGCGGAGGGCGTGCTGCGCGTGTCGATGGAGCTCGGCGGCAACGCCCCGTTCGTGGTGTTCGACGACGCCGACCTCGACAAGGCCGTGGACGGTGCGCTGGCCGCGAAGTTCCGCAACATCGGACAGGCCTGCACGGCGGCGAACCGTTTCATCGTGCACAAGGACGTCGCGGGCGAATTCGCCAAGCGTGTCACCGAGCGCGTCAACGGCATGAAGATCGGCCGTGGCACCGAAGAGGGCGTGGCGATCGGACCGCTCATCGACGCGGATGCCGTCGCGAAGGCCGGCGAACTCGTCGACGATGCGGTCGGTCGCGGTGCGACGCTGCTCGCAGGTGGCAAGGCCGTGGAGGGCACGGGCACGTTCTACGAGCCGACCGTGCTGACCGATGTCGTCGCGGGAAGCGCGATCCTGCGCGAGGAGATCTTCGGACCGGTGCTCGCGATCGCGACCTTCGAGACCGAGGAAGAGGCCGTGCGCCTGGCGAACGACACCGAGTACGGACTCGTGTCGTACGTCTTCACCGAGAACCTGCAGCGCGGTCAGCGGATGATCGACGGGCTCGAGACCGGCATGATGGGTCTCAACGTGGGCGTTGTCTCGAACGCGGCCGCACCCTTCGGCGGCGTCAAGCAGTCCGGCGTCGGCCGCGAGGGCGGCTTCGAGGGCATCCACGAGTACCTGTCCACCAAGTACACGCTGATCCCGGTCTCCTGATTTCCGATGCGGGGCCCGCGCGTCGGGCCCCGCACCACCACACGAGAGGACATGTCATGACCGACTACGCCGTCACCAACCCCGCCACCGGAGAGACGCTGGCGTCCTTCGACACGTTCACGGATGCCCAGATCGATGAGGCGGTCGCCGCCGCCGACGAGGCCCACCGCGAGTGGTCGCGCTCGTCGACGGTCGCCGAGCGCGCGGCCCTCGTCCGGCGTGCCGCCGAGCTGCACCGCGAACGCCGCGAAGAGCTCGCCGACATCTTCGTGCGTGAGATGGGCAAGCCCCGCGAGGCCGCCCTGGGCGAGGTCGACTTCGCCGCCGACATCGCCGAGTACTACGCCGACCAGGCGGAGTCGATCATGGCCGACCAGCCGATCGCGATCCTGGGGGAGGGGTCGGCCATCATCCGCCGTTCCTCGCTCGGCCCGCTCGTCGGCATCATGCCGTGGAACTTCCCGGCGTACCAGATCGTGCGCTTCGCCGCTCCCAACCTGATCGTGGGCAACACGATCCTGCTCAAGCCCGCCCCGCAGTGCCCGGAGTCGTCGACCGCGATCGAGAAGATCTATCACGATGCCGGATTCCCGAAGGGCGCCTACCAGAACGTCCTCGCGACGAACGAGCAGATCGCGACGATGATCGCCGACCCGCGCGTGCAGGGCGTCTCGCTCACCGGATCCGAGCGCGCCGGTGCCGCGGTCGCCGAGATCGCCGGACGCAACCTCAAGAAGGTCGCACTCGAGCTCGGCGGCTCCGACCCGTTCATCGTGCTCTCCACCGACGACCTCGACGCCACGGTGCAGGCCGGCGTCGATGCGCGCCTCGACAACAACGGGCAGGCCTGCAACGGCGCGAAGCGCTTCATCATCGTCGACAGCCTGTACGACGCCTTCGTCGAGAAGTTCACGGCGGCGATGGCGGCCGTCGAGGCGACCGATCCCATGCTCGACGACACGGTCCTCGGTCCGGTGTCGTCCGAGACGGCTGCGGTCAACCTGCAGAAGCAGATCGACCAGGCGGTCGAGCAGGGAGCGACGCTCCTCACCGGCGGCACCCGTGACGGCGCGTTCTTCGCTCCGACCGTGCTGGCTGACGTGACGCCCGAGATGAACGTCTACCGCGAGGAGCTCTTCGGCCCCGCCGCCGTCGTCTACCGCGTGGCGGATGAGGACGCGGCGGTCGAGCTCGCGAACGACACCACCTTCGGTCTCGGCTCCTACGTCTTCACGACGGATGCCGCGCAGGCCGAGCGCGTCGCCGACAAGATCGAGGCGGGCATGGTCTACGTCAACCTCGTGCTCGCCGACAGCCCCGAGCTGCCGTTCGGCGGCGTCAAGCGCAGCGGCACGGCCCGCGAACTGGGTCACCTGGCCGCGGACGAGTTCGTCAACAAGAAGCTCATCCGCATCGGCTGAGCGCACGATGAACGGCCCCTCGCAGAACGCGGGGGGCCGTTGTCACATCCACCACCGAATGCGGGACGGATGCCCTGTCGGTGGGGACATCGAGTGGGAGACAATGGCGGCATGAGCGCGCACACCGACCCCATCGAGATGCTGACCACCGACCGGAGCCGGGAGCTGCTCGGCACGCAGGAACTGGGAAGACTCGTCACCCACGTCGGGGACACGATCGACATCTTCCCGGTGAACTACGTGGTCGACGGCGACGGCATCCTGTTCCGCACGGCGCCAGGCAGCAAGCTGTTCGAGCTGACGGTGAACACCGACGTGCTGTTCGAGGTCGACGATCATACCGACACGGACGCCTGGAGCGTCATCGTCCGCGGGCACGCGACCGCTCTGGAGGCGGATGCGGACGTGCACCGCGCGGATGCCGCGGGCCTTCGCCCCTGGATCCCCACCCTCAAGCGCGTCTACGTGCGCATCGACCCGACGTCGGTCTCCGGGCGGGCGTTCCGTCGCAGTGCAGAGCCGGACAGGGATGGTGCTCAGGCGTACTGAGCGCCACTCGTCGCCCTCAGGCGGAGAAGAGCTTCAACTCCTCGGGAGTGAAGTAGTTCTGGGTCACGTCCGTGATGCGCACGAGGTACTTTCCCCGCTTTCCGTCGATCGAGACGACGGTTCCGACATTGCCGGTCATCGTCGGTCCGGTGATCTGCACGGTGTCTCCGATGGCGAAGTCGCTCATTCTGCATCCTCTCGTCGTGCCGTGACCCCGGATGCGCCGGCGAGCGTCTCGGCTTCTTCTGATGCTTCGAGGCTAGATCGCGCGTCGAAGCGGCGACAGTGTCGGATGTCGGCAGTTCGAGTGACATCTGTCACGGTCGTCCGACGAGCCTCAGCCCCGTGCCTCGGGCGTAGGGTCGAAGCATGGCAAACGTCGCTGAGAACATCGTCAAGACTCTGCACGCCAACGGGATCGACCGTGTCTACGGCATTCCCGGGGACTCGCTGAACGGCTTCACGGATGCGCTGCGCAAAGACGGCACGATCCGATGGGTGCATGTGCGGCACGAGGAATCCGCCGCGTTCGCCGCCGCCGCCGATGCCGCAACCACCGGCGAGCTCGCCGTCGTCGCCGGATCCTGCGGGCCCGGGAACCTGCATCTGATCAACGGCCTCTACGACGCCAACCGCTCACGTGTTCCCGTGCTCGCGATCGCCGCCCACATCCCCACCACCGAGATCGGAACCGGATACTTCCAGGAGACGCATCCGCAGGAGCTCTTCCGCGAGTGCAGCGTCTACGTCGAGTACGTCGCCGATCCGAAGCAGATGCCGCGCCTGATGGAGATCGCCATGCGTGCTGCCATCGAAGAGCGCGGGGTCGCGGTGCTCGTGATCCCCGGTGACGTCGCCCTGGCAGACATCGCCGACGACCGTGCCGTCGTGATCGAGCGCACCCGCCCGGTGGTCGTGCCCAATCCGGCGGAGCTCGAGAAGGCGGCGACGCTGTTGAACGCCGCGAAGAAGGTCACGATCCTCGCGGGAGCCGGCGTCGAGGGCGCGCACGACGAGGTCATCGCGCTCGCCGACACACTGGGTGCTCCCATCGTGCATGCGCTCCGCGGCAAGGAGTTCATCGAGTACGACAACCCCTTCGACGTGGGGATGACGGGGCTTCTCGGCTTCGCTTCGGGCTTCCGGGCCATGGAGGCCGCCGACGCGCTGCTGGTGCTGGGCAGCGACTTCCCGTACGAGCAGTTCTACCCCGACAACGCGACGACGATCCAGGTCGACATCCGTGGTGCCCAGCTCGGCAAGCGGCATCCGCTCGATCTGGGGCTGGTCGGCGATGTGCGTGCCACGGCGGACGCACTGCTGCCTCGACTGGCGCGCAAGGACGACCGCACGCACCTCGACGATGCCACCGCGCACTACCGCAAGACTCGCAAGAAGCTCGACGAGCTGGCGGTGCCGGCCAAGGGCAAGCGTCCCATCCACCCGCAGTACCTCGCTCGCCTCCTGGACGAATACGCGGCCGACGATGCGATCTTCACGGCCGACGTGGGGTCGCCGACCGTGTGGGCGGCCCGATACCTCTCGATGACCGAGAACCGGCGACTGATCGGCTCGTTCACGCACGGCTCCATGGCCAATGCGCTGATGCACGGCATCGGGGCCCAGGTCGCACACCCCGACCGTCAGGTCGTGGCGCTCGCGGGTGACGGCGGCCTCTCGATGATGCTCGGCGAGCTGCTGACCCTGACGCAGAACAAGCTGCCCGTGAAGACCGTCGTGGTCAACAACTCGTCGCTGAACTTCGTCGAGCTCGAGATGAAGGCCGCCGGTTTCGTGACGTACGGGACGGGGCTGGACAACCCCAGCTTCGCTGCGATCGCCGAGGCGATGGGGATCTTCGCACGCCGGGTGGAGCGGAGCGAGGACCTCCCCGACGCCGTCCGCGAAGTGCTGGCCCATGACGGTCCCGCTCTGCTCGACGTGGTCACCGAACGGCAGGAGCTCTCCATGCCGCCCGCGATCGAGGCGGCGCAGGTCAAGGGCTTCGCGCTCTACGCGATCCGCACGGTCATGTCCGGGCGCGGCGACGAACTCCTCGATCTCGCGAAGGCCAACTGGCGCCAGCTCTTCTGAGACGGCGCCCCCAGCGACGGCGCCGTCTCGCCGGCCCTGCGCTCAGCTCTCCAGGTGCGCGCGGATCTCGGCGGCTTCGCCGTGACGGCCGAGTGCCTCGAGCACGTTGCCGAGTTCGAGGGCCGACACCTGCAACAGCGGCGGGTGTCCGGCCGCGTGCTCGATGGCGCTGCGGTAGACCGGGACCGCGTCGGCTGAGCGCTCGTTGCCGGCGAGCACCCGCGCCGCGAACAGCTCCGAGCCTCCGGCCGAGCCCAGGTCTCCGAGCGCTGCGAAGCCGTCGGCCGCGGTGAGAGCAGCCGAGACAGCCTCGTCGACACGGCCGAGTTCGGCCAGCGCCCGTGCGCGCGAGTCGGTCACATCCGCGAGCAGCCACTCGGCCTCGTGCTGCTGCGCGAGGGCGGCGACCTCGTCGAAGAGCCCGAACGCCCGCTCATCGCCGCGTCCGCCGTAGGCCTGGCCGAGACTGTGCAGAACCTCGGTGAGCGCGCCGACGGCTTCGGGCGCGCGCCGTACGATCTCGGCGGCGGACTCGAGCAGGGCGATCGCCTCGTCGTGCTCGTCGAAGCGCGCGAGGATCTTGGCCTGCTCCGTCATCGACATCGCCTGGTCCGCGTGCTCCTCGGCCTGCCCGAACAGTTCGGAGGCATAGCCGTGCGCACCGACCGACTGACCGAACTCGCCCGCGGCGCTCAGGGCGCGCGCGAGCATCGACACGGTCATGGCGCGCGACCCGGCGGGGACGTCGGCCTCCTCCTCGCGCTGCAGCACGTCGCCGAACAGCTCTGCGGCTTCTTCTGCATCGCCGACACGCAGCATCGCGCGCGCGAGACGGAAGTCGAGTCCGGTCGTGTCCGCTCCGGCTTCGCCTCCCAGGCGCGCGGCGAGGCGGTAGCGCGAGACGGCTTTCTCCGGCTCGTCCGCGTCCTCCCAGAGGGCTCCGGCGAGCAGGTGCGCGTCGCCGAGTGCGCGGGTCGCGCCCAGCTCGGCGAGCAGACGGCAGGCCTCGTCGGCGTCGGCCGCGCCCTCCAGGTAGGTGTTCCCGCCCCCGCGCACGCGTGCGCGGGTCTGCAGCGCCTGGGCCCGGTGGCCTGTGCTGAGGTCGTCCTGAGCGAGGAAGCGGTCGAGCAGTGCGCTCCCGGCCTCGAGGTCGCCCTTGCTCAGCACGGCCGAGATGGCCAGCAGCGTCGTGGTGTTCGTCAGACGGGTGTCCTCGGCCTCGGCGAACGACCGCGCCGCCACCTCGGCGTGATCGAGCGCGGCGTCGGGTTCGCCGGACTGCAGGTGCAGGGCGGCGCGGCTGATCGCGAGGTCGCCGCGCGTCCAGGCGGGGAGATGCTCGGAGGCGCCGATCTCCTCCTCGAGGGCGGCGGTCGTCTCCGGGGTGTTCAGCCCGAACGTCGCGAGGCCGATACGTTCTTCGAGATCGGCCTGCACATCGCGACCGGCCGCGCGCAGTGCGGCGACACGCTCCGGGAGGAGCTGCAGAGCCTCGTCGGCGCGATCGAGGGCGATCAGGATGCCCAGGCGCATCGAGAGCAACTGGGCGCGCTTCGCGGGGTCCTCGACCTCGAGAGCCCGGGGCAGGGCCTCGAGCGTCTCGTGCTCGGCGCCGAACTGGGCGAGCTGCATCGCCCGCTCGAACCATCCGTCCGCGTCGACCGGTGTGGTGGTGGGTGCCGCGGCGACGAACGCGTCGGAGCGGATCGGAACGTCGTACCGCTCGTCCGCCAGCGCCCGCATCCGTTCCAGGCTGCGGGCGTGCCCGTCCGTCCCGTCACGCTCGTCGAAGCCCGCTCCGATCCGCTCCGCAGCGGTCCACGCGGCTGCCGCGAGCTCGGCGGCGCTCCAGGTGCCGTCGTGCTCGCCGAAGAACGGGACGAGGGCGGCCGACTCCGCGCCGCGCACGGGAGTGTCGCCGTGCCCGACGGCCGTCACCCGGTCCAGCGCCACGGCGAGGGCCGCGAGAGCCGCGAAGTGGGCGTCGACGTTCAGGCCGTCGTGCGCGAGCCAGGAGATGTGCTTCTCGACCAGTGCGAGCGCGCGCGCCTCGTTGCCGGTGAGGGCTGCGAACACGATGTTGTTGGCGACGATGCGAAGGTTGTCGGGGTTGTCCTTGGCCAGTCGGTAGCTGCGCAGATGCGCGGTCTTCGCCTCGTCGAGGCGTCCGGCACGCAGGTACGGCAGGAGCACGCGCGAGAGGGCGTGCTCGGGCTCCTCTCCACAGGAGAATCCGCCCTCGATCATCTCCTCGACGAGCACGATCGCCTCGGCGTCGCGGTCGGTGTCGGCGAAGAAGCCCGCGATCTGACTGCGTCCGCAGGCGTCGCAGTGGCTGTGGTCGTCGCGCGGCGTCGCCTCCAGCTGCACGCGCAGCGCCTCGGCCTCGTCCATGCGACCGGCGTCCCAGGCGTCCTCGAAGCGCGCGGTGAGCACGCCGCTGACGCCGAGCCCCGCGGCGCGGTAGTGCGACTCCATGTCGTCGAGCACGGCGGCGATCTGCTCCTGCGAGAACGCGGGGGAGGACCGCAGCGACGAGGCCATCCACTTGAACTGCCACATCAGATCGGCGCCGCCGTTGTCGAGATCGGCCGGGAAGCGCTGCGGGTCGGCATCGTGATGGGCGAGGCACCACGCGAACGAGTTGAGCATCACGTCGGTGGCGCCGTTCATGTTCGCCGACGCGGTCTGACGCATCCGAGCCTCGTACTCGAGCCGCTCGTCGCCGATCTCGATCGCCAGGGCGACGGCCTCGGAGACCAGCGCCTGCTCTGCGGGCCCCCAGGGGGTGCGATCGATCTCCTCGATCAGCTGCTGGAAGCGCTTCTTCGGACGTGCCATGGAGGGGACCTTTCGGTGGAGAGTCAGCGGGCGTCGCCGAAGGGGATGGTGTCGCCCTCCAGACCGGCCGAGAGCGAGACGAGGTCGGCGAGGGCGCTGGTCATCAGCGTCCGGTCGGCGTCCGCGAGCGGATGGTGCCCGGCGAGAAGCGCCTGGATGTAGAGGAGCTGCACGGTGCGCGCGAAGACGGCGTCGTCCTGCACGCGCACCAGGGCGCGCACGACCCGATTGGACCAGTTCAGGCACAGGCGCGCGCGCAGATCGTCGTCGCGGGCGGATGACAGGGTCTGGTCGATGCGATCCAGCACACCGCCCCAGAGGGCCCCGGTGACGCCCTTGGTGCGTCCGCGGTCGATCGCCCGCAGCACCTCGGGGTCGGCCACGTAGAGCCCGGCGAGATCTGGGCGGTCGATCGACCGGACGACCACGGAGCAGTCGGATGCGGCGAGTACGGCACCGGCGCGCGCTTCGAGGGAGACGGCCGCATCGCGGTCGTCGAGGGGTGGCGGATCGAGACGATCGAGTTCGCCCGTGACATCCACTTTTTCGACGGAGACGTGCGGGTAGAGGTCGGGCAGCATCCGGATCAGATCGGCGTCGTAGAGGTAGCCGCCGTTGACGAGCACCTCATCGGAGGGGGAGATGCCGGCCACCTGGCGGAATTCGTCCACGCTCTGCGCGTAGCGGATGTGCGGGTATCTCTCGACGAGGTCGCCGATCCGCACCGTGCCGTGCGTCGTCTCGACCGTCAACCAGCGGGAGATGAAGTGGGCGAGCTCCTCGTCGTGGCGCACCAGGGATTTGAGGCCGACCTCGTGCACGGCGACGAACTGCGCGAGACGATGGGGTTCGCGCAGCCCCAGCTCGAGCACCCAGCGGCGGATGCCGGCGCCCAGCTGCTCGCGCACGCGTTCGAGCGCCGCGTCCTCGACGAGCGATTCCCTGCTCGCGGTGGGAGCGAGGCCGGTGGAATCGATCACGGCGCGCACGAAGAAGGCCCAGTCGGGGAGCACGTCGTCGACGCGCTCGGAGAGCAGCATCCGTCCCAGGTACATGCGCGTGGCCTGGCGTGCACCGGGAGGAGGGGCGAACGGCAGTACGTACGCGAGGCCGCGCGTGCCCGTCGCGGGCTCGCTCAGCTCGATGACGTCGAGCGGACTCGCGCCGAGGAGATCCCGACCGTACCCGACCGCCGCTTCGGGGTCCTGCGTGGCGTCGAGGAACGGAGCGTCTCGGGTGATGTCGATGTCGCCGGCGGCGGCGTCGATCGTGACGCGCACCGGCAGGAACTCCCCGAACGTCGTCGCCAGCTCGTGCACGGCGGCGGGGCGCAGCAGCTCGTCGGCGTCGAAGCGCGGGACGAGGTGCACACTGGTGCCGATCGGCAGCTCCTCGTCGATCTCGGCCACCTGGAACGTGCCGTCGGCACTGCCGGTCCACTCGACCGAGGCGCCGCCGCGGGCGCTGCGCGAGCGGATGACGATCGTGTCGGCGACCATGAAGCAGCTGAGCAGACCGATGCCGAACTGCCCGAGGTAGTCGCTGCGGGGGAGGTCGAAGATGTCCCGCTTGGAGCTGCGGCCGACCGTCGCCAGCAGATCGGCGACCTCCGTGGCGGTCAGCCCCACGCCGTCGTCGCGCAGCACGAACTCGCCGGTCTCGGCGGTCAGCGGAGTGATCCGGATGCGGCCGCCGCCACCGTCGACCTCGCGGCGGGCGGTGATCGCGTCGCGGGCGTTCTGCAAGAGCTCTCGCAGGTACACACGAGGACTGGAGTAGATGTGCCGGCTGAGCAGATCGACGACTCCGCGCAGATCCACCTGGAACTGCTGCACTTCAGCGCTCACCGGCGCTCCCTCCTCCTGCATACGCTCGCTGAGCCTAACAAGAACACGCCATCGCGATCCCGGTTCGGCGCGACCGGATCGATGCCGTATGCTTGTGGGGCAGTTGTTGTCTGCATTCTTTCGCCATGCCTGGGGTCTTTTGATCGCGGCTACGGTGGCAGAGTGGGGAGAACACCCCGAGACCTCCCGGTCTCTAGGGCGGTAGCTCAATTGGCAGAGCAGCGGTCTCCAAAACCGCAGGTTGCAGGTTCGATTCCTGTCCGCCCTGCGCGTCAGCGCAACGCTGACACACGAAAGGTACATTCAGGATGGATCAGGACGAACCGCGCGGCGAGGTCGTCGCGGCCGGCGCCACCCGCGAGAAGAAGGGCAACCCCTTCTCCCGGTTCTTCGGGAGCATCGCCCTGTTCATCCGCCAGGTCATCGCCGAGCTCCGCAAGGTCGTCACCCCGACTCGCAAGGAGCTGTTCAAGTTCACCGGGGTGGTGCTCGTCTTCGTGATCATCGTCATGGGCATCGTCTACGGCTTGGACTTCGCCTTCGGGCTCTTGGCGCACTGGGTGTTCGGAATCCCTGGCTGATGACCCCCGCGGCTCGCGCCGCAGCTATGGAGAAAACAACGTGTCTGAACGATATTCCGACGACGCCGACTGGGCGACCGCCGCAGAGCAGTCCAGCGAGGAAGACGAGGCCCAGGAGGGCAACGTCCTCGCTGAGGAAGAGCTCTCGGTCACCTCGGCCGAACACGTCGCGGTCCACGTCGAAGATGAGGACGGCGAAGAGGATGACACGGCTGACATCGACATCGACATCGACGACCCGGAGGCGGACGCGATCGTGAACGACGCTCTCAACCTGGACGAAGCGGCTGAGTCTGAGGCTGCCGCTGAGGTCCTCAACGAATCAGTGGCCGAAGAGGTCGCCGAGCAGGAGGCGGAGGCGGCCGACGAGGTCACTCCCTACGACGGTCCCGAGCTCGGCGCCGACGACGCGCAGGCCGACGAGGACTCCTCGACGGACGAAGACGACGAGGACGCCGAGGAAGACCCGTACGAGGCCTTCCGCATGGACCTCCGCATGCTCCCGGGCAAGTGGTACGTCATCCACTCCTACGCCGGTTTCGAGCGCAAGGTGAAGGCCAACATCGAGCAGCGCAAGTCGACGCTCGAGGTCGAGGACGAGATCTACCAGGTCGAGGTCCCGATGGAAGACGTGGTCGAGATCAAGAACGGCCAGCGCAAGATGGTCACCCGCGTGCGCATCCCCGGCTATGTGCTGGTGCGCATGGAGCTCACGGAAGACACCTGGTCGGTCGTGCGGCACACCCCGGGTGTCACCGGCTTCGTGGGCAACGCCCATAACCCGACGCCGCTGCGCTTCGAAGAGGCCTTCAACATGCTGAAGTCGCTCGTCGAGGTCAAGGACGTCCCCACGGCCAAGAACATCGCGTCGAAGGGCGGCGTCGCCGTCGCTCGTCCCCTGCCGGCCGAGGTCGACTTCGAGGTCGGCGAGACCATCACGATCAAGGAGGGCTCGTTCGCGGGTCTTCCCGGTTCGATCAGCGAGATCAAGCCCGAGAGCGGCAAGCTCACGGTCCTCGTCTCCCTCTTCGAGCGCGAGACCCCGGTGGAGCTGTCGTTCGACCAGGTCACCAAGATGGTCTGACACACATTCACACGAGAACGGCCGTCCCTCTCGGGGCGGCCGTTCTTGCGTCGGGCAGGCGCCTCTTGCGTCGGGCAGGCGCCTCTTGCGTCGGGCAGGCGTCCGTTGCGCCGCTGAGCGGCCGTGGCCGGCAGGACTCCTTCTGATCGGGTAGACTTGTGTGGTTTGTGCGACGCTTCGGCGTGCGCGGAGACGACCACGTTCCGGAACCGCCGGATCTGTGGGAGAAGCGGATGCTCCGGCATCCGATTCGATGAAAGGAAAGAGAATGGCACCGAAGAAGAAGGTGACCGGCCTGATCAAGCTTCAGATCAACGCCGGTGCAGCCAACCCGGCGCCGCCGATCGGCCCCGCGCTCGGTCAGCATGGCGTCAACATCATGGAGTTCTGCAAGGCGTACAACGCCGCGACCGAGTCGCAGCGCGGCAACGTCATCCCCGTCGAGATCACCGTCTACGAGGACCGCAGCTTCACCTTCGTCCTGAAGACCCCGCCTGCTGCGGAGCTCATCAAGAAGGCCGCCGGCGTCCCCAAGGGCTCCGCGACCCCGCACACCGTCAAGGTCGCGAAGATCACCAAGGACCAGGTCCGTCAGATCGCCGAGACCAAGCAGGCCGACCTGAACGCGAACGACATCGAGGCCGCGATCTCGATCATCGCCGGCACCGCCCGTTCCATGGGCATCACGGTCGAGGGCTGAGGAGAATAATCATGGCTACCAAGTCCAAGGCTTACAAGGCTGCCGCCGAGAAGATCGAGGCAGACCGTTTCTACACCCCCACCGAGGCCGTCGCCCTCGCGAAGGAGACCGGCTCGACGAAGTTCGACTCGACCGTCGAGGTCGCGCTGAAGCTCGCCGTCGACCCCCGCAAGGCGGACCAGATGGTGCGCGGCACCGTCATCCTGCCCCACGGCACCGGTAAGACCGCCCGCGTCATCGTCTTCGCCACCGGCCCCGCGGCCGAGGCTGCGATCGCCGCAGGCGCAGATGAGGTCGGCGGCGCCGAGCTCATCCAGAAGGTCGCCGATGGCTGGACCAACTTCGACGCCGCTGTCTCCACCCCGGAGCTCATGGGCCAGGTCGGTCGTCTCGGAAAGGTGCTCGGACCGCGTGGTCTGATGCCGAACCCGAAGACCGGTACCGTGACTCCGAACCCGGCCAAGGCCGTCGAGGAGATCAAGGGCGGAAAGATCGAGTTCCGCGTCGACAAGCACGCCAACGTGCACTTCGTCGTCGGCAAGGCATCCTTCACCGCAGAGCAGCTGAACGAGAACATCGGCGCAGCGCTCGAGGAGATCGTCCGCCTCAAGCCGTCGAGCTCGAAGGGCCGTTACATTCAGAAGGGTGCGGTGTCGACCACGTTCGGCCCCGGCATCCCGCTGGACGTCAACTCCATCTGAGTCTGACTCTCTGAAACGCCCCCGGGTTCGCCCGGGGGCGTTTCTGCGTCCTGCGCAGACCTCGTTCCGGTCGCACTTCCTGCCGCATCATCGACTCCTGAGCGGCAGTAAGTGCGACCGGAACAGGGCTGGCGCGAGAGCGGGGTGGGGCCGCGAGAGGGCAGGCCAGCCCCGCGAAACGCAACGTCATCGGATGCGGCGAACCGCCGAGCGCCACGTACTGTGGGGGAGTTCGCGCGTCGGTCGCGTAAACTCGCACCGCGCTTCACACCCCAGGAGGGTCCATGTCCCGTCGTCTCATCGCCGTCACCGCACTCGTCGTCGCCGCCGCAGCCCTGACCGCCTGCAGCGGGTCGAGCACGCCCGCGAGCACCTCGGGCAGTGGCGAGAGCTCCGCGAGTTCGGAGTACGGTCTCGCGAAGGACGGCACGCTCACTGTCGGAACCGAGGGCACGTATCGCCCGTTCAGCTTCCACGGCGACAACGGCGCCGGTGACCTGACCGGATACGACGTGGAGATCATCGAAGCCGTCGCCGACAAGCTCGGCCTCGAGGTGAAGTTCGAAGAGACCCAGTGGGATGCGATCTTCGCGGGCCTCGACGCCGGACGCTTCGACGTGATCGCCAACCAGGTCACGATCAATGACGAGCGTGAGGCGAAGTACCTCTTCAGCACGCCCTACACGGTCTCGCCTGGCGTCATCGTCGTGAACGAGGATGACGACTCGATCTCGTCGTTCGCCGACCTCGAGGGCAAGACCACCGCACAGTCGCTCACGAGCAACTGGAACGACCTCGCCACCGAATCGGGTGCCAAGGTCGAGGGCGTCGAGGGCTGGGCGCAGGCCGTCGAGCTCCTGCGTCAGGGCCGCGTCGATGCGACCATCAACGACAAGCTGACGTTCCTCGACTACGAGACGACCAACAGCCCGACCGGTCTGAAGATCGCCGCCGAGACCGACGATGCCGGCGAGCAGGCCTTCGCGTTCACCAAGGACAAGGAAGCGCTCGTCACGGCGGTCGACGGGGCGCTCGACGAGCTGCGTGCGGACGGAACTCTGGCCGAGATCAGCAAGAAGTACTTCGGCGAAGACGTCTCGCAGTAATCGATGGAGAACCCCTGGCAGCTGTTCCTCGACTCGCTCGGGCCGATCGCCTGGGCGGGGCTGACGGCGACGGTGCCGCTCGCACTGGCATCGTTCGCGCTGGGACTCGTCATCGCCATCGGCATCGCGCTGATGCGGATCTCCGTGAACCCGCTCCTCTCTGGCGTCGCGCGGTTCTACATCTCGGTGATCCGGGGGACGCCGCTGCTGGTGCAGCTGTTCGTGATCTTCTACGGCATGCCGTCGATCGGGATCACGATCGATCCATGGCCGAGCGCGATCATCGCGCTTTCGCTCAACGTCGGCGGCTACGGCGCCGAGGTGGTGCGTGCGGCCATCCTCTCCGTCCCGCAGGGGCAGTGGGAGGCCGCGTACACCGTGGGGATGAACCGCACGCGCACGCTCACGCGCATCATCCTGCCGCAGGCGGCGCGGGTGTCGGTGCCGCCGCTGTCGAACACGTTCATCTCCCTCGTGAAGGACACCTCGCTCGCGTCGCTGATCCTCGTGACCGAGCTGTTCAAGGTGGCCCAGCAGATCGCGTCGACGACCTACGAGTTCATGGTGCTCTACCTCGCCGCGGCGCTGGTCTACTGGGTGTTCTGCCTGGTGCTGTCGTTCGGACAGAGCGCCCTCGAGAGGAGGCTCGACAGTCGTGTCGCGCACTGACAACACTTCAGAGGCTCTGCTCACCGCCCGTGGCCTGCACAAGAGCTTCGGTGACAACGAGGTGCTCCGCGGCATCGATCTGACTCTGCACCGTGGCGAGGTCGTCGTGCTCATCGGCCCCAGCGGCTCGGGCAAGACGACGGTGCTCCGTGCGCTCAACGGGCTGGAGACGCCCGACGCCGGCACGATCGTCGTCGCGGGCGGCCCGGAGATCGACTTCTCGCCCGCCGTGCAGCCGAAGCCCCGCGTGCAGAAGCAGAAGCGACTCGCGCTGCGCGACCGCTCGGCGATGGTGTTCCAGCACCACAATCTCTTCCCGCACCTGACGGTGCTCGAGAATGTCATCGAGGGGCCGTGGCGGGTGCAGGGGCGGCCGAAGACCGAAGCGGTCGCCGACGCACTCGCGCTGCTCGACCGGGTCGGCCTGGCCGACAAGGCGGATGCCCGCCCGCACCAACTCTCCGGTGGGCAGCAGCAGCGCGTGGGAATCGTGCGCGCGCTCGCGCTCAAGCCCGACCTGCTGCTGTTCGACGAGCCGACCAGTGCGCTCGATCCGGAGCTCGTCGGCGAAGTGCTGCTCGTGATCAAGGAGCTCGCGGACGAGAACTGGACCATGGCGGTCGTCACCCACGAGCTGAGCTTCGCGCGCGAGGCCGCCGATCACGTGCTGTTCATGGACGGCGGCGTCGTCGTGGAGCAGGGGCCGCCGGCCGAGATCTTTAGCGCGCCGAAGCACGAGCGCACGCAGCGATTCCTCACCCGCATCATGCGGCCGCTCGACGGGGCCTGATCCGGCGATCTCCTCGCCCTGTGCGCCGATCGGTGGCAGGATGCCCTCGTGGGAACCATCGACGACTACCTCGCAGATCTCGCCGTTGCCGATCGTGATGCGATCGACCGCGTCTATGCGGTCGCCCGTCGGGAGGCTCCGGATGCGGAGCAGGGCACGGGCTACGGCATGCCCGCGCTCGTGCACGGCGGCAAGCCGCTGCTCTCGGTGATGCGCGCCAAGAAGCACATCGGCATCTACCCGTTCAGCCCGGATGCCGTCGCCGCCGTCGCCGACATGCTCGACGGGCATCCGGGAGTCAGCGTCGACAAGGGCACCATCCGGTTCCAGCCCGAGCATCCGATCCCGGGCGAGGTGCTCGAGACGCTCGTCCGCGCCCGGCTCGCGCAGATCGACAGCGTCTGACTCCGCTCAGATTCCTAGCACCGGCAGCACGAGGCTGATCGCGATCGCGATCATGACCACCGCGATCACGGCGTCGAGGATGCGCCACGACCGCGGGGTGCGCAACCAGCGCCCCAGATAGCGGGCGCCGAACCCCAGCGCCGTGAACCACAGGATGCTGGCGGCGATCGCCCCGCCCGCGAACAGCCAGCGCTCGTCGCCGTGGGTGGCCGCGATCGATCCGAGCATCAGCACGGTGTCGAGATAGACGTGAGGGTTGAGCCACGTCAGCGCGAGCGTCGTCAGGATCACGGGTGTCAACCGCGTGCGAGTGAGCGTCGCCGTCACGCCGCTCGATGCGAGCGATGCGGAGGGCGAGGAGTCGGAGGTCTCGACGACCAGCTCCTCACCTCCACGCCAGGCCCGGCGTGCGGCCAGGATGCCATAGGTCAGCAGGAACAGCGCCCCCGCCCATCGTGCGACGACCACCAGCCATGGCGCGGCAGAGATCACGAAGCCGAGCCCGGCGACGCCCGCCGCGATCAGCGCTGCGTCGGAGAGCGCGCAGATGGCCACGACGGCGAGGACGTGCTCGCGGCGGATCCCCTGACGCAGCACGAAGACGTTCTGCGCGCCGATGGCGACGATGAGGGAGAGACCGAGGCCGAGGCCGGCGAGAACCGTGAGCATGGATACAGCCTAGGAACGGCCGGACATCAAGAGAAGCGAAGATTTCTACCGAACCATTAGCATTGCTGATGTGCGAATCGATCCCGAACTCGCGGCCACCCTCGCCGCCATCGTCGACGAGGGGACACTGGATGCCGCCTCGAGGCGACTGCAGATCACTCCTTCCGCGGTGAGTCAGCGGTTGAAGACTCTCGAGCAGCAGCTGGGGCGCATCCTGGTCGTGCGCACCAAGCCCGCACGGCTGACGCAGGCGGGGGAGGCGGTCGTCCGTCTGGCGCGGCAGGTCGCTCTGCTGGAGCATGATGCGCTGGCCGGGGTGGGTATCGACGAGGCCGGCGCGGCGCGCAGGATCAGCATCCCCCTCGCGGTCAACGCCGACTCGATGGCGACCTGGTTCCTCGCTCCGCTCGCGCGCCTGTCCGCAGCGCACGACATCGACTTCGACCTGCATCGAGATGACCAGAACTTCACCGCCCGTCTGCTGGAGTCGGGGACGGTGATGGCGGCCGTCACGAGTGAGGAGACTCCGGTCTCCGGCTGCTCCGTGTCGCCGCTCGGAGTGCTCGAGTATCGGGCGATGGCAGAGCCGGGGTTCGCCGCCCGATGGTTCCCCAAGGGAGTGACATCGACCGCGTTGACGGCCGCGCCGTTCGTCGACTTCGACCGGAGGGACACCCTGCAGCACGAATGGCTCAGGGCGATGTCGGTCGCGCAGGAGGGCGTGCCGCGGCACTACGTCCCGGCATCCCACGATTACGCCCTCGCGGTCACCCTCGGACTCGGCTGGGGCATGGTGCCGCTGCTGCAGGAGTCGGCTGGGCTCGTGCCGTTGGGGGGACCGACCCTGCGCGTGCAGCTCTATTGGCAGCAGTGGAACCTGCGCTCGGAATTGCTCGACACGATCGCCGCGGAGGTCGCCACCGAGGCCCGGCGCGTCCTCGGCAGCGTCCCGGTCAATCGGCCGCGGTCGACCCCGGTGTCACTCCGGAAGCCAGGGCGTGCAGCAGCCGGGTGAGGTTGCCGATGTCGGTGAGGCTCCACTGCTCGAGCGTGCGCAGCAGCAGGCCCTCCTGCGGCAGTCGAGCCGCTGACAACCGCTCCGTGCCGAGGGGCGTGAGCTCCAGGAGGGACGAACGGCCGTCGGCGGGGTCGGCGGTGCGTTCGATCAGACCGAGTTCCTCCAGCTCGCGCACCGTGCGGCTGACCTGTCCCTTGTCCATGAGCATCCGCTCGGACAGCGTCGACACGGTCACCCGTTCGCATCGGGCGATCGTCGTGAAGATCTTGTAGCCGCCGGGCAGCAGACCGGGGCTCACCCGATGGGCGTTCTCAGTGATGACGCGGCGGAAGTGCGTGATCAGCTCACTGAACTCCGCCTCGAGGGCGCGGACCGCTTCGGCCCGCGCCTCCGGGGTGTCGATGTCTTTCTCAGCGTCGGACATCGGAGGCGCCGTCCCCACGGTCACCTGCGCGGTCGACGACCGTCACGGTACCGGTCGTCGGGGCACCGGAGAGCGCAGTCGCGTCGGCGATCGCCACGTCGACCGCGCCGTCGACGCTGCCGTCGACGGGCTTCTTCTTCGCGGCGTCCGCCTGGGCGCGCTCCGTCGTGGTCATCGTCGTCAGCGGTCGGTTCGGCAGGAACAGGATCGCGATGAGGCTGATCACCGCGAGCGGGATGCCGATCAGGAACGCGTGCGAGATGGCCTGGGCGTAGAAGTCCTCGATGATCGAGCGCACCGGTTCGGGGAGGAGGCGGACCTCCGGCAGCGTTCCGCTGGAGAGCTGTGCGGCGACTTCGGCGCCCTTGTCGCCGAGCTGGGCGATCGCTGCCCCGATGCGCTCCTTGCCGTCGCTGAACAGACCGGTGAGGCTGTTCGCGAGCACGGCGCCCATGACGGAGACGCCGATCGTGCCGCCGAGGCTGCGGAAGAAGGTCACGCCCGAGCTCGCGACGCCCATCTCGCTGGGCTTCGCGACGTTCTGCACGATGAGCACGAGATTCTGCATGGTCATGCCGACGCCCGCGCCCATCACGAACATGTAGATCGAGACGAGGACGAAGTTCGTGTCGTAGTGCAACGTGGACAGCATCACGGAGCCCGCGATCAGCAGCACGGACCCGAGGATCAGGTAGCCCTTCCACTTGCCGAAACGGGTGACGAGCTGGCCGATGACCATCGACGAGATCAGGAGGCCGGCCATCATCGGCAGGGTCATGAGCCCGGCCTCGGTCGGCGTCGCACCGCGGGAGAGCTGCATGTACTGCGCGAGGTACACCGAGGTGCCGAACATCGCGACGCCGATCGAGATCGACGCGAGCACCGAGAGGGTGAAGGTGCGGCCGCGGAACAGCGTGAGCGGGATGAGCGGCTCGCGCACCTTGAGCTCGACGATGATGAAGGCGATGGCCGAGACGATCGCGCCGCCGACCATGAGCACGGTCTCTGTGCTCCACCAGTCGAACGTCGAGCCGGCGTTGGTGATCCAGATGAGGATCAGCGAGACGGCGGCCGACAGCAGCACGATGCCGACGTAGTCGATCGACACCTTGCGGGTGCGCTCGGTGCTGATGTGCAGAGTCTTCTGCAGGATGATCAGTGCGGCCACGGCGAAGGGGAGGGCGACGAAGAAGTTCCAGCGCCAGTTGGCGACGTCGGTGATCCATCCGCCGAGCAGCGGGCCGCCCACGGTGGCGACAGCCATCACGGCACCGAACAGACCCATGTAGCGGCCGCGCTCGCGCGGGCTGATGATGTCGGCCATGATGACCTGGCTGAGGGCGGCGAGCCCACCGCCGCCGATGCCCTGGATGGCGCGGAAGGCGATGAGGGTGTTGGTGTCCTGCGCGAATCCGGCCGCAGCGGTCGCTCCGACGAAGACGATGATCGCGATCTGGATCAACAGCTTGCGATTGAACAGGTCGGCGAGCTTGCCCCAGATCGGGGTCGAGATCGCGGTGGTGAGGAGCGTCGCCGTGATGACCCAGGTGTAGGCGGCCTGGTCGCCGCCGAGGTCGTGCACGATGACCGGCATCGAGGTGGAGACCACCGTGGTCGCGATCATCGAGACGAACATGCCGAGGAGGAGGCCGGTGAGGGCTTCGAGCACCTGGCGATGCGTCATCTTGACGGGGGAATCCGTGGTCATGCGTGACCTTTCGCAGAAGGGTGGTGGAGATGCTGCGACAGCTCTGGCGCGCACGAGATGGTTGAACTGCGTCAACTATACGCCGATCGTTGATATACGTCAACGATCTTCGAGAGGGATTCGGATCTGCGCGGGATGAGCGAATGTCGTGCGCGAAATCGCCTTGTTCTGCGGATGAGGCGGGGAGAGGATGGCGCAAACGCGCGGATGCGGGGTCGTTGAGGGGCGACCGGACGACAGGCATTCGCGTGGTTCACGAATTCCTGAGGGGGAAGCGATGGCAACCAAGGCAACCCAGCGCAAGGTCCTGGCGGTACTGGCCGGTGGACTCGTGCTCGGCATCGGCACCGCAGTGACGCTCGCGGTCTGGAACGACTCCGAGTTCGCGAACGGCACGTTCACCGCGGGCGCATTCAATCTGCAGGGGTCCACCGACGGCACCGCGTACGCCGACCACAACTCCGCTGGCACCGCGGCGACTCTCGCCTTCACCCTGCCGGCGGGGCTCGTGGGCAACATGTCGCCGACGAGTTCGGTCTACGCCGGATTCTGGGTGCGCCTCGCAGCCGGCACCACGAGCGGAGCGAACCTCGTCGCCGACGGCACGACGGCCGACCCCGCCGCGAGTTCGAACACCGGTCATCTGTCGTACTCGATCTACCAGCTCGCACCGGGCGCCACGTGCAACGCGGCGAGTGCCACGGGCACGCCCATCGCGACCGGAGCGACGCTCGATGTGCAGACCGGCGCGACGCAGGTTCCGCTCACGGCCGGCGGCACATCGGCCGTGCCCGGCACAGCGGTGCAGCTGTGTTTCAAGGTGACGGCGGATGCGTCGCTCACGCCGAGCCTGGTGACCAACGCCACCTGGAAGTTCACGGCCACGTCGACGAACTGAGCATGTGATGGTCACCCGCAGAGATGTGCGGGAGAGGCGGCGGCTGCGCTCCCGTCGGCTGAGAGCCGTCCTCGCGGGCGGGCTCGTACTCGGCATCGGCGTCGCCGCCACCCTCGCCGCCTGGAATGACTCCGAGTACGGATCCGCCAGCTTCACGGCCGGGAGATTCGACATCGTCGGAGCGGTCGACGGTTCCACGTTCTCGAGTCACGCCACCACGGGCGCGGCGGCGACCCTGAACTTCCAGCTCGCGCCCACCGCGATGGCGCCGGGGAACGCGACGTATGCGCTGTTCAGCGTGAAGACGGCGAACCCCTCGGTGGCGGGAACCCTCCAGCTGACTGCGGGAACACCCGGCGGCACGGGGCTCGCGACGTATCTCACCTACGGTGTGCGCACCATCGCGGGCACCACCTGCAACGCGACCACGTACGCGGCGGGGACGGCCGTCGTCGCGGACGGGTCGGCGCTCACCGCCGGGGGGTCGGGGACGCAGGTGGTGACGGCGAACGGTGCGGCTCAGGTCAACTACTGCTTCGCGGTCACCCTCCCGACGACGGCCCCGAACGCCGCGCAGGGACTCACGATGACGCAGACCTGGCAGTTCCTCGGAACGTCGTCGTAGGCGCGGATGGCAGGGAGGAGGACGAGATGACGACCCCCATGACGCGAAGGAGCCTGCGCGAGAAAGAGACGTCCCTCGCCGCGGTCGAACCCCACGCGACCGCGGCGAGGGTACATACCGGCATGCGGCCGGGGCGTGTGATCGGCGACGCGCTGCTCTGGATGGCCGCGGTCGCCGGGGCGATCTGCATCCTGCTCGTCGTGCTCGCCTTCACGGCGCAGATCACGCTCATCATGTTCCGCACCGGGTCGATGTCCCCGACGATCCCCGCGGGCTCCGTCGCGGTGGTGCAGCGCGTCCCGGCGACCGAGATCGAGGTCGGCGACGTCGTGACCGTCGACCGCGAAGGGGAGCTGCCGGTGACCCACCGCGTCACCACGATCGTCCGGGGTGCGAGCGCGGATGAACAGGTGATCACGATGCGTGGCGACGCGAACGCCGCAGACGATCCCTTCCCCTACTCGGTGACATCGGTGCGGAAGGTGTTGTTCTCCGTTCCCGGTATCGCGCTCGTCGTCGCGGGTATGGGGAACCCGATCGTGCTGGGAGCTCTGACCGTGGCGGCGACGTCGTTGGTCGTCTGGGCGTTCTGGCCGCGCGGGCAGCGCCGGTCCGGGCGCGATCCCGACGGGAACGGGCCATGAGGCGCGCGCTCGCCGTCGTCCTGCTCTCCGTCCTCGCGGTCACGATGCCGGTGGTCACGATGCCGACGGCCGCATGGGGTGCGCCGACGACGCAGATCATCCAGGGGTCGGTCCTGCGCCTCGTCTCCGTCGCGGACTGGGCGGCAGCCGGCAGTCTGCTGCCGGGACAGCCGGTGGAATGGGACATCGCGGTGAGTGCCGATGCCCCGGATCCGGGGGTCGTGCGGATCGCGGTCAGCGCGACGGGTGATGCACAGCTGCTCCTCGACGTCGCCCTGTGCCTGCAGGAATGGACCGACGCCGGGTGTCCCCATGGCGCCGCCACGCTTCGCACGGCGTGGAGCATCCCGCGCGACGGGGTCGAGATCCCGCTCGCACAGGTCGCCGACACCGAGACGGCGCATCTTCGCCTCGCGATCTTCCTGGATCCCTCCGGGGGTGCGGGTGCGGGCAGTACCGATGTGCGCGTGCACGCGCAGGGGGCGGGCGAGACGGTGATCGTGGGGTCGGACGGCGGCCTCGCGACGACGGGGCTGCCACCGGGCATGCCGTGGGCGGTCATGGCCGGCTCGGCGCTGGTGGCGTCGGGCATCGCACTCGCGGGTCGGCGTCGACGCGCGACGTCAGAGACGCGGAGTCGACGATGAGGCGGCCGACGCGCGCACGCATCCTGGCAGGAGCCCTCGGCCTCGTCGTGCTCGTCGGCGTCGCCTCGACGCCCGCTGTGCAGGTCACCGACGCCGCATTCACCGACAGCGAGTATGCGACGCGCACGTTCACCGCGGCGACCCTGGCCACCCCCGTGGTCACCTCGTGCACGGTGACGAGCTTCCTCGGCACGTTCACCGGCTTCACGATCACGTGGACATCGCCCTACCTGACCGTGCAGCAGCGGCTGTCGATCAACAACGTCGTCGTCGACAACAGCAACGTCACGCAGAGCGGATCCGGCCCCTACACCTACTCGTCCACGATCAGCTCCGGATTGCTGAACACGCTGCTGGGGAGTCTTCTCGGATCGTCCAACGCGGTGAAGGTCGAGACGATCTACGCGGGAACGTCGTGGGTCTCACCGGCCGCGACACGCACGCTCTCGGTCGGTGGTCTGCTCGGTCTCGGTGGCAACAACACCTGCACGTGAGGCCCGGCTCGGCCCCGGCGGGGGGCGGATCAGTCGGCGAGGGCCAGCGCGCGGAACGCGTCGCGTTCACGGAGCTGTTCGCGCCGGCTCGCGGCGGCATCCATCACCCGGCTCGGAACCTGCTGGCCGGTGGTGCGTCGGTAGAGCTCATCGATGAGATCCGTGGCGAGGCCGACGAGCTTCGCGATCTCGCGGTCGTCGCGGTCGATCCACACGCAGCGCGGCTCATCGTGGATCGGGGCGAAGTCGACGTGCTCTTCCCAGACGAACAGGGTCCGCTCGGCGCCGAGCACGTGCTGCTGCCACCACACCTGACGGAGGTAGGTGCGCGGGATACCCCGGAACGCCTTGTTCGTGGTCTTGATCTCGGCGAGCTTCACGCGTCCGTCGGCGTCGACCGCGATGCCGTCGGGGGTGGCCAGGTGCCGGTGCTCGACCTCGGCGCGGAACAGTGCGGAGGAGGGAAGGATGCCATGGGTGGCCGCGACCCATGCCGCGATCTCGGGCTCGCGTCGTCGACCATGATCGGTGTAGGCGTTGCCGCCGAAGCGGGGTCCGCCGCCGAGCTTGGAGTCGGCCGCGCGGGCGATCGACTTCTCCGAGGTGAGACCTGCCACGTCGGTGGCCGTGATGCCCCGCGAGCGCGCACGCAACCATGCCACGCGGTCGCGGGAGTCCGCGACGATGCGTGCAGAGAGTTCCGGGGTCACCCTTCGACCCTAACCCCGCGCGCCGACCCTCCCTCCCGTACACGCCGCCCTCCCGCCCCCTGCCCCGCCCTCCCGCCCCTCCCGCTCCCGCCCGCTCCCGCCCCTCCCCGTCGCCGAGACCCATTGGCGTCGCCGACACCCACGTGTGCAGTTGCTTCGGCGCGTGGGTTTCGACGACAAGCGTGGGTTTCGCTGGGAGGAAGGCGCGAGGTCTCGCCGGGATGCGGGAGGGAGAGGCAGGGAAGCGAACTGCACGGCGATGGTTCTGAGCGAGTTGCTATCGGTTCCCGGTGAAATGCGCGGATCCTGGGTCGCGGGCCGGCTGCAAGCATGAAGATCGAGCGCATGCGGAAGGCTGTCACGATCGAGGAAGCGCGTCAGCTCCTCCTCTCCAGACGGGATGTTCTCGCCCGAGGAATCACCGAGCGGGAACTCAAGGGCATGGTCGACGGTGGCGTGCTCATCCGGGTGCGTCGGGGCTGGTACGCGGAGGGGGAGGCGTGGGCACAGCTCTGGGCGGAAGGCCGGCATCTCCTGAAGGTGCTCGCCGTGCACCGGGAGTCCTCGGGCGGAGGCGCCGCATTCTGCTTCGACTCGGCAGCTGTGCTCCACGGTCTGCCGCTCTATCGGACGTTCCCGGCGCACGTGCACGTGTTGCTCGGCCGGACGAGTCACAGCAGGGTGAAGGGCTGCGTGGCACGGCACGACATACAGGTCGGTGAGGGGGACCTCGAAGAGATCGAGGGCATAAGATGCACGTCGCTCGAGAGAACCGTGCTCGACCTGACCAGCCGGCTCGGGCCGGAAGCGGCTATCTCCGTGGCCGATGCTGCTCTCCGGCGAGTTGCCATGCGCGGGAATGAGCAGGATTCCGAGGTGGCCGCCACGTGGCGAGGAGAACTTGCTCGGCGTGCCCGGGCTATGTCGGGCCGTGGGATCCGTCAGGCCCGCGCGATGATCGCGCTGTCGGACGGTCGTGCCCAGCTTCCCGGGGAGAGCGTCAGTCGTCTGCACCTCCACAGGCTCGGCTTCACGGGCATCGAGCTGCAGTCGCACGTCACCGGGCCAGGCGGTGAGGACTATTGGCTCGATTTCGCCTTCCGCGGTTTGCAGGCCTTCGGCGAGTTCGACGGCAGAGGCAAGTATCTCGATCCGGATCTGCGCGGTGAGAGGTCGGCGGAGGACATCGTGATCGCTGAGAAGTGCCGTGAGGACGCTGTCCGTGGCGTCACGGGATGGCGCGTCGTCCGATGGGGATACGAGCACATCGTGACGCCTGAGGCTCTCGGCGCACGCCTGGGTGCCTTCGGCCTCCGCCCCTAACATCGTGCCTCGCTTTTCTGCCAGCTATTGCCGCCGACACCCATGCCCCTCGTCCAGACCCATGCCAGGAGACGAGTCCCGCCATGGGTCTGGGTGCGGAGCGTGGGTCTCGGCGAGGGGGTGGGTGGACGGAGGGCGGAGGGGCGGAGGAGAGGCGGGATTTGGGGGAGCGGGGCGGGTGGGGTACAGTTATCTCGAACCGAAGACCGCTGGTCATCGTCGTGTGCGCAAGCATGCAGCGATCGAAGCTCTGCATAGCAGGGGCCCGCGCAGGCCACGAACTCTCAAAGCTCCGTGCGCTTGCGCCGGAGCTTTTTCTCTTGCAGGTGGTCCAGGTCGGCGCCTCACCACCGTGCGGCGCCTCGTACACACCAAGGAGTGACCATGGCGCAGAAGGATGCATCGGTCGCCGAGCTCACGAAGTCATTCGAGAACTCGACTGCCGTTCTGCTGACCGAGTACCGCGGTCTGACGGTTGCCCAGCTCAAGGAGCTGCGCAACAGCATCCGTCAGGACGCTGAGTACGCCGTGGTGAAGAACACGCTGACCAAGATCGCCGCCAACAAGGCTGGCATCTCCGCGCTGGACGACGACCTCAAGGGTCCGTCGGCTGTCGCGTTCGTGCACGGTGACTTCGTCGCCACCGCCAAGGCTCTGCGTGACTTCGCCAAGGCCAACCCGCTTCTCGTGATCAAGTCCGGCATCTTCGAGGGCAACGCCCTCACCGCGGACGAGGTCAACAAGTACGCCGCGCTCGAGAGCCGTGAGGTTCTGCTGGCGAAGGCTGCGGGCATGATGAAGGCGACGATGGGCAAGGCTGCCGCCACCATCGATGCTCTTCGCGAAAAGCTGGAGACCGCAGAGGCCGCGTAAGCGACCTGCGATCTCGTCTACAAACCCCATCTATCTAGGAGATACATCATGGCGAAGCTTTCCACCGAGGAACTGCTCGAGCAGTTCGCCGGCCTGACCCTCATCGAGCTCAACGAGTTCGTGAAGGCGTTCGAGGAGAAGTTCGAGGTCACCGCTGCTGCTCCCGTCGCCGTCGCCGGTGCCGCGGGTGGCGCAGGCGCTGCTGAGGCTGAGGAAGAGAAGGACTCCTTCGACGTCATCCTCGAGGCTGCTGGCGACAAGAAGATCCAGGTCATCAAGACCGTCCGCGAGCTCACCTCGCTGGGTCTCGGCGAGGCCAAGGCTGTCGTCGACGGTGCCCCGAAGGCCGTCCTTGAGGGCGCCAACAAGGAGACCGCCGAGAAGGCCAAGGCTGCTCTCGAAGAGGCAGGCGCCACGGTTACCCTCAAGTAATCGCGACGCTCACGCGTTTCTCGTCGAAGGCCCCGGGTTCGCCCCGGGGCCTTCGTGCGTTCCGGGTGGTTTCCGCCGTTGCCGACGCTTCCCCTGCTGTCCTCCCGGCGCACCAGGAGCCCGGGCCGCGGTCGCGTGGCACCACGAGCCCGGCCTGCATCCCGGCATGCTGCGAAGTCAGCGCGGAGGAGCCGTCGAGCTGCGCACGACGAGGGCCGACGCCGCGTAGATGCGCTCCAGCGGTGCGTCGGGGTGCTCCATCCGCTGCGTCAGAAGGCGCACCGCCTCATGGCCCTGGTCGCGCGGTGACTGTCCGATCGTGGTCAGCGCGAACATGTCGGCGTGTTCGTGATCGTCGATGCCGACGACGCTGAGCTCGGTCGGCACGGCGATGCCGAGTCGCCGCGCGGCGATGATCGCCCCGATCGCGGCTTCATCGCACACTCCCACGATCGCCGTCGGCCTCCGCCGTCGGTCTCCCAGCAGTCCCGCTGCCGCGGTGTACCCGCCGGGCATCGTCGGAGCCCCGCCGGCGACGCGCGCATGAGCCGCGATTCCGGCCGCCTGCAATGCGCCGCGATAACCCTCCAGCCGCTGCGCGTCACCGTAGCTCAGCGTGGCCGCGTCCGTCGATCCGCCGACGAAGGCGATGTCGGTGTGCCCGAGCTCGATGAGGTGCTCGGTCGCGATGCGCGCGGCGGCCGTGTCGTCGATCGACACCGCGCTGGAACCCTCGCTGTACGGGCCGACGCTCACGAGCGGCCGCCCGGTCTGCTGCAGGCGCTCGAGCTCCCGGGCGCTCGGCTGGATGCCGACCGCGATGATCCCGTCGAACCGCCGGCCGGGAAGCACGCTCTCGAACAACCGCTCCCTGGTCTGCGACCCTTCCGGCACGCCGTAGAGCGACAGGTCGTAGTCGAGGGCGAAGAGCGATTCCTGCACGCCGGCGAGCAGCTCGGCGAAGAACCATCGGTCCACGGGCGGCATCACGACGCCCACTGTCTGCGTGCGCCCGGTGGCCAGGCTCGTCGCGGAGGAGTGGGCGACATAGGAGAGATCGCGAGCGGCGTCCTCGACGCGCTGCCGGGTGGTCTCCGACACGTACCCACGGCCGCTCAGGGCGCGACTGGCGGTGGCCTTCGATACGCCGGCACGCGACGCGACGTCCGCGATCGTGCTCATCGGTCCTCCTCGACCTGATCACGCAGCTGCGTGGCCCCGACGCGGGGGTGCGCGCCGCGTCAAATCGTAGTCGCCGGCATCCGAAAAAGGAACCGGTTCCAGAGCGGAAGCGAGGGAGCGCTCCCACGTCGGGGGTGCGAGCACGTCGAATGGTTGCGAGCTTGTGACCCTAGCGTGTTGTGCGGGGGTGCGCATGGCCAGTAGGTTGGCCTGGAATCGGTTCCCTAACGATGCCCCGGGGTGGCGTCGCACCAGCCGGGAACCTGTACTCGAAGAGGAGAATTCACATGGCTCTGTCACAGCGTTCCCGGCGTTACGCGCCGCTCGCCCTGCTGGGGGTCGCGGGCATCGCGCTCGCCGGATGCGGGGCTCCCGGAGGGGCACCGGGCACCGACGGCGGCGATGGGGGCGATGCCACCGTCACCATCTACGGAACGATCGTCGATGACGAGGCGAAGCTCCTCCAGGAGTCCTGGAAGGACTGGGCCGACGAGAACGGCATCACGATCAAGTACGAGGGCAGCCAGGACTTCGAGACCCAGCTCGGCACGCGCGCCCAGGGCGGCAACCCGCCGGACATCGCGATCTTCCCGCAGCCGGGACTGTTCAAGGACTTCGCGGACCGCGACTACCTGAAGCCCGCACCCGAAGAGGTCGAGAAGAACGCCAACGAGTACTGGACCGAAGACTGGGTGAACTACGGCACCGTCGACGGCACCTTCTACGGCGCCCCGCTGATGGCGAACGTCAAGGGCTGGATCTGGTACTCGCCGGCGAAGTTCAAGGAGTGGGGCGTCGAGGTTCCCAAGACGCTCGACGAGATGACCGCCCTCACCGAGAAGATCCAGGCGACCACCGGAACCCCCGCATGGTGCGCCGGCTTCGAATCGGGCACCGCGACCGGCTGGCCGGGAACGGACTGGATCGAGGACTACGTGCTGCGTCAGTCCGGACCGGACGTCTACGACCAGTGGGTCACGAACGAGGTCAAGTTCACCGACCCGCAGATCAAGCAGGCGTTCGACTCGGTCGGCGGCATCCTGCTCAACCCGGCCAACGTCAACGCCGGCTTCGGTGACGTGCGCTCCATCAACTCCACCGCGTTCGGAGATGTCGCTCCGAAGCTCGCCGGCGGCGAGTGCGCGCTGACCCACCAGGCCTCGTTCCTGTCGGGCTTCTTCCCCGACGGCACGAAGGTCGCGGAGGACGGCGACGTCTGGGCATTCATGCTGCCGGGCGAGACCGAGGGCGACACGGCCGTGACGGGTGCCGGTGAGATCGTCGGCGGGTTCAGCGACTCCGAGGCGACGCAGAAGGTGCTCGCGTACCTGTCCAGCCCTGAGTGGGCGAACAGCCGCGTCAGCCTCGGCGGCGTGACCTCCGCGAACAACGGCCTCGACCCCGCGAACGCGAAGGACCCGATCCTCCAGGAGACCATCAAGATCCTGCAGGACCCGGACACCACCTTCCGATTCGACGCGTCCGACCTGATGCCCGGTGCCGTCGGTGCCGGAACGTTCTGGAAGGGCATGGTCGCATGGGTCAACGGCACCTCGACCGATGAGGTGCTCACGCAGATCGAGACCGGCTGGCCGAGCAGCTGATCCAGCAGAGGGGCCGCCCCGCACCGGGGCGGCCCCTCTGACCCCACGGCGCGCACTCCGACGTGTGCGTCGATGATCCGGTCCGCGTGATGAAGGGGAATCCGTGAACGCGACTAATTTCTTCAAATGGATCGGCTCGCTCCCGCCGGTCCTGCAGGCCGTCGCCGTGGTCATCGCCTTCGCGGTGGTCGTGGCGATCATCCTGCTCCTGGTGGACATCGCTCCCCGTAGGGGGAAGGTCTACACGTTCGTCCGATTGGCGATGTGCCTGCTCATCCCGCTCGCGGTGATGTTCTTCTTCAACTCCTATTACTGGGCGATGGGAGTCGCCGTCGCCGTCGGCGCCTTGTTCTTCTGGCTCGACTACCGTTCCCGCGATGGCGCGGGATATCTGATCCAGCTCGTGGCCTTCATGGCTCCGGCGCTGCTGTTGCTGATCGTCGGTCTCGTCCTGCCGTCGATCCAGACGATGTTCTCGTCGTTCATGAACTCCTCGGGGAAGGAGTTCGTCGGCCTGTCGAACTACCTCTGGATCTTCACGCAATCCGACGGCATCACCGCCGTCATCAACACGATCATCTGGGTGCTCCTGGTTCCGACGGTCTCCACGATCGTCGGCCTCGCGTACGCCGTGTTCATCGATCGCACCCGGGGCGAGAAGATCTACAAGGTGCTGGTCTTCATGCCGATGGCCATCTCCTTCGTCGGGGCGAGCATCATCTGGCGATTCATCTACGAGTACCGTGGCCCGCAGTACGAGCAGATCGGTCTGCTCAACCAGCTCCTCGTGTGGTTCGGTGGCACGCCGCAGCAGTGGCTGCTCAATGAGCCGTGGAACAACCTGTTCCTGATCGTCGTGCTGATCTGGGTGCAGACCGGTTTCGCGATGGTGGTGCTGTCCGCATCGATCAAGGGCGTACCGGCGGAGCTGCTGGAAGCGGCCGAGCTGGACGGCGCGAACGCGTGGCAGCGGTTCATCTCGGTGACGGTCCCTGCGATCCGCCCGGCGCTCATCGTGGTGCTCACGACCATCTCGATCGCCTCGCTGAAGGTGTTCGACATCGTGCGCACGATGACCGCCGGCAACTACGGCACGTCGACCCTCGCGAACGAGATGTACACGCAGTTCTCGAAGTTCGAGGCGGGACGCAGTGCCGCGCTCTCCGTCATCCTGTTCATCCTGGTGTTGCCGATCGTCATCTACAACGCGCGCCAGATCAAGAAGCAGCGGGAGATCCGATGACCGACACCGTGAAGTCAGACGCCGCCGTCAGCACGCGCGCGATCACCACCGGCGGCGGGTTCGACGGCGCCGCCGGTCGCACCCGCAAGCGCCTGTCCCGTCCGTGGGCGTCGGTGGCGTCCATCGTCATCGCGTTTTTGTGGACGATTCCGACGCTCGGGCTGTTCATCTCGTCGTTCCGGCCGAGGGACCAGATCCAGACGACCGGCTGGTGGACCTTCTTCGCCGACCCGCAGGTGACGCTCGAGAACTACGTCGACGTGCTCCAGTCCGGCACGACGCAGCTCACGATCCTGGAGTCGTTCGTCAACTCGATCGCGATCACGATCCCCGCCACCATCGTGCCGCTGATGATCGCGTCCATGGCGGCCTATGCGTTCGCGTGGATCGACTTCAAGGGGCGCAACGCGCTGTTCATCTTCGTGTTCGCGCTGCAGATCGTGCCGATCCAGATGGCGCTGGTGCCACTGCTGAGCTCGTTCTCCCGAGGGATCAACCTCTTCGGGCTGCAGGTCACGACCCCGCTCGGTGCCTCCTCGGGCTACGCCCAGGTGTGGATCGCTCACTCGATGTTCGCTCTCCCCCTGGCGATCTACCTGCTGCACAACTTCATGTCGGAGATCCCCGGAGAGATCATCGAGGCCGCGCGCGTCGACGGTGCGTCCCGTGGGCAGATCTTCTTCCGCGTGGTGCTGCCTCTCACGATGCCGGCGATCGCTTCTGTCGCGATCTTCCAGTTCTTGTGGGTGTGGAACGATCTGCTCGTGGCGCTGGTGTTCGCCGACGGCGCCGCGGCGCCCATCACGAAGCTGTTGGCCGAGATCACGGGCACGAGAGGAAACGACTGGTACCTGCTCACGGCGGGCGCCTTCGTGTCGATCATCGTGCCGCTGATCGTCTTCTTCGCACTGCAGCGCTACTTCGTCCGCGGCCTGCTGGCGGGATCGACGAAGGGCTAGCGGTACGGATCCGCTTCATCGACGACGCCGCGCCGACCTGAGGAGGTCGACGCGGCGTCGTCGATGTCAGCGGGAGTGGCCGTACTTCCAGCTCACGGCATCGCGGGGCGAGTCCACGAGGACCGCATCGACGCCGACGCGGGCGAGGTCTCGATACCGTTCGGCGTCCGCGACTCCGATCGCCATGAGATTCACACGGTCGGTGGGATCGATGCACCGCACGGCCTCGCGATCCCAGGGGGTGACTTCCACCTCGCTCTTCGCGGTACCCGAGGTGAAGGTCTCACTGACGGTGATCTTGCGGCGATCCTCGAAGGCCATCCAGGTTCCGGCCGCGGGCGGCGGCTCGCACTCGTGTGCGAGAGCGATGTCGAGGAGTCGCTTGCGGGTGACATCGCGGTCTTCTGCGACCTGGACGTCGCCGGCGTCACGGGCTCGACCGGTCGCGGCCGCATCCGTGGAGTAGATGACGGTGTTCTCCGTGCGCTCCGTATCGCGGAGAACGGCGACGACCGCGTCCGCCAGAGGAACCGGATCCGCCTGCTTGAGATCGAGGAACACCAGGCGGTCGGCGGGGATGTCCGCCAGAGCCTGTCGGAGTGTCGGGAGAAGGGCCGGGTCGTCGCGATACGGCGTCTCTTCCGATCCACGAGGGCGGAAGTTCCATCCGGCGTTGAGCGCGGTCAGTTCTGCGACGGTCTTCTCCGCCACGGTCCCCGTCCCGTTCGTCTTCTCGTCGAGGCCGATGGGCCGGTACAGCACGGGCACGCCGTCGCGAGAGAGCTGGACGGTGATCCAGAGCGCGTCAGCGCCATCCTCCAGCGAACCTCGGATGCCCTCCCTGGTGTTCTCCGGATAGTCGGCGGTCCCCGCCCGATGAGCCACGATCAGCGGTGCCTCTTGCCCGTAGCCGGTTTCGGGGCCGGAGCCGGCATCGGTGCCGGTTTCGGTGCCTGTCCCGGCTCCGACTTTCGGGGGCCGATCTGCCGCGATCATCGGCGCGATGCCGAGCACGAGACCGAGGGTCGTGATACCCGCCGCGCGCGCCCAGAATGGATGCTGTTTCGAGAACATGGTGATCTGCTCCTTCGTGAGCCCGCCGCTGGGATCTTTCCCGCCATCAGGCAAATGTAACATTTTAGACTTTCGGCCCTCGGTTCGATCGGCGTCGAAACACATCCCCGTCCGCGGCATCCGCGCGTCTACCCTGAAGGCATGAAGTACGCAGACTCGATCGTCGATCTCGTCGGCGACACGCCCCTCGTGAAGCTGCAGCACGTCACCGAGGGCGTCGCGTGCACGGTGCTCGTGAAGCTCGAGTACCTGAACCCCGGCGGTTCCTCGAAGGATCGCATCGCCGCGCGGATCATCGACGCGGCCGAGGCGACGGGTGCGCTGAAACCCGGCGGCACGATCGTCGAGCCCACCAGTGGCAACACCGGGGTCGGCCTGGCGCTCGTCGCCCAGCAACGGGGCTACAAGTGCGTGTTCGTGCTGCCGGACAAGGTCGGCGAAGACAAGATCGACGTGCTCCGTGCCTACGGCGCGGAGGTCGTGGTGACCCCCACTTCGGTCGCCCCCGACAGCCCGGAGTCGTACTACAGCGTGAGCGACCGGTTGACACGCGAGATCCCTGGAGCGTTCAAGCCGAACCAGTACGAGAACCCGAACGGTCCGCGCAGTCACTACGAGACCACGGGTCCCGAGATCTGGCGCGACACCGACGGCGAGGTCACGCATTTCGTGGCGGGCGTGGGCACGGGTGGCACGATCACGGGGACGGGGCGGTACCTGCGGGAGGTCTCGGATGGTCGAGTACGGATCGTCGGCGTCGACCCCGAGGGCAGCGTATACAGCGGCGGCACCGGCCGTCCGTACCTCGTCGAGGGCGTGGGCGAGGACATCTGGCCCGGTGCATACGATCCCACGGTGCCGCACGAGATCGTCGCTGTCGGCGATGCGGAGGCGTTCGCGATGACCCGGCGCCTCGCCCGCGAGGAGGGCATCCTCGTCGGGGGATCGAGTGGCATGGCCGTCGTCGGTGCGCTGCGCGTCGCGCGTGACCTGCCGGCGGACGCCGTGATGGTCGTGCTGCTGCCCGACGGCGGACGCGGCTACCTGGGCAAGATCTTCAACGACGGATGGATGCGCTCCTACGGGTTCAGCGAGCTGGAGGACGGGGAGACCGTCGCCGACGTGCTCGCGGCTCGTCCGTCGCGGCAGGGCACCGGCATCCCCGACCTGGTGCACGCCCACCCGACCGACACCGTGCTCGAGGCCATCGGCATGATGACCGAGTACGACGTCTCGCAGCTGGTCGTGCTCAGCGCCGAACCGCCGGTCATGATGGGCGAGGTGGTCGGCACGGTCGATGAGAAGGGGCTGCTCGACCTGCTGTTCCGCGGTGAGGCGAACGCGACCGATGCCGTGGGCGCGCACGTGGGGGAGAGGCTCCCGCTCGTCGGCATCCACACCTCCGTCGCACAGGCCAAGGCCGCGCTCGCCGATGCCGACGCGCTGCTGGTGACCGAAGACGGCAAGCCGCACACCGTGCTCACCCGTCAGGACCTGCTGGCGTATCTGTCGCGCTGAGGGGCGCCGGGAGGTCGGCCGACCCGGGGTGTAACCGGGAGGCCCTCCCCGCAGGGGCGGACGTAGGCTGAGAGGCATGTCCGATCACGCCTTCGCCACCCGAGCCATCCACGCAGGACAAGCGCCCGACCCCGTCACGGGAGCGATCATCCCGCCGATCTACCAGTCCTCGACGCATGTGCAGGACAGCGTCGGCGGCCTGCGTGCGGGCTACGAGTACAACCGTGCGGGCAACCCCACGCGGTCCTCGCTCGAGACCCAGCTCGCGGCCCTCGAAGGGGGCGCGAGCGCGCTCTCGTTCGCGTCGGGACTCGCCGCGGAGGATGCGCTGCTGCGTGGCATCCTCAAGCCCGGCGACCACATCCTGCTCGGCAACGACGTGTACGGCGGCACCTACCGGCTGCTCACCCGGGTCCTCGCACCGTGGGGGATCGAGACCACGACGGTCGAGCTCTCCGACGTGGATGCGCTCCGCGCGGCGATCCGTCCCGAGACGAAGATCGTGTGGCTGGAGACGCCCAGCAATCCGCTCCTGAAGATCGTCGACATCGCTCTGATCGCCGAGATCGCGCACGCGGCCGGCCTGATCGTGGTCGTGGACAACACCTTCGCCTCGCCGGCGCTGCAGCAGCCGCTCGCGCTCGGCGCCGACCTGGTGGTGCACTCCACGACCAAGTACCTGGGTGGGCACTCGGATGTGCTCGGCGGCGCGGTCGTGTTCGGCGATGATCGGTTCTTCGATCAGGTCAAGTTCCAGCAGTTCGCGGTCGGAGCGGTCTCCGCTCCGCTGGACGCCTGGCTGACGACCCGCGGCATCAAGACCCTGGCGCTGCGGATGCGGCAGCACTCCGAGAACGCGCAGGCCATCGCCGAGTGGGCGCAGGATCGGCCGGAGTTCGCGCAGGTCTACTTCCCGGGACTGGCCTCGCATCCCGGCCACGAGATCGCCGCGAAGCAGATGAGCGGTTTCGGCGGGATGCTGTCGCTCGGTCTCGCCGCCGGCGCCGACGCGGCACGGGCCTTCGTCGAGAGCACCTCGGTGTTCCAGCTCGCCGAGTCGCTCGGTGGCGTCGAGTCGCTCATCGGATACCCGCCGGACATGACGCACGCCTCCGTGCGCGGCACCGAGCTCGCGGTCCCGGAGAACATCGTGCGCCTCTCCGTCGGGATCGAAGACGCGGGCGACCTGATCGCCGACCTCGAGCAGGGACTCGACCGCATCTCGCGCTGACGTCGCACCGGGCCGTGAGAGACGCACCTTCGCATCCGCGGGGGTGCGTCTCTGCTCTGCGCGTGGGCGGGCGGACGAGGCCGTGGCGGCGGTAACATGGGGGCTTCCCCGGTCGAATCGATTCGACCCTTGCACCCCCTGAACTCTGGAAGGACGTCGTGTCCGACGCTCCCCGCACTGATTCCCTCCCCGTCGTGAAGGCGGGGGATTCCGCCGCCGACGAATCGCAGATCCCGCAGCCCGAGCGCACCGCGACGGGGAGCATCCGCATCCCCACCGCGACCGGCGCGATCCGCACCCTCGGCGCGAACCCTGCCACCGCGCCGATCATGCTGCACCCGGGCGATGCCATCTCCCTGGGCCGCCGCACGCTGTACATCATCCTGCTCGGCGCGCTCACCGCCCTCGGCCCCTTCACGATCGACCTTTACCTCCCGGCGTTCCCGGTGCTGGAGCAGGACTTCCAGACCACGGCCGCCGCGATTCAGCTGACCCTGACCGGAACCATGATCGGGTTCGCGCTCGGCCAGCTCGTGGTCGGACCGCTCAGTGACAAGGTCGGTCGTCGCGTGCCGCTGATCGCCGTCACCGCGCTGCACGTGCTCGCGAGCGTCGGGGCGGCCTTCGCACCGGACCTCGGGCTGCTCAGCGTCGCCCGCGTGCTGATGGGAGTGGGTGCCGCGGCCGGCGGCGTGGTGGCCATGGCGATCGTGCGCGACCTGTTCGGCGGGCGTCGACTGGTCGTCATGCTCTCCCGCCTCGCTCTGGTCTCGGGCGTGGCACCGGTCATCGCGCCCCTGATCGGCTCGTGGCTGCTCACGCTCATGCCGTGGCGCGGGATCTTCGGCGTGCTCGCGGCCTACGGCGTGGTCATGCTGCTGTCGACGATCCTGTTCATCCCGGAGACGCTGCCCGTCGCCCGGCGCCAGGGTCACGGTGGCGCCACCATGCTGCAGCGATATCGCTCCGTGCTCTCGGACCGGGTGTTCCTCGGCGTGCTCGTCATCGGCGGGATGACCTTCTCCGGTCTGTTCTCGTACCTGTCGGCATCGCCGTTCCTGTTCCAGGTGACCCACGGGCTCGACGCGCAGCAGTACGGTCTGCTCTTCGCCGTGAACTCGCTCGGCGTGGTCGTCGGCGTGCAGACCGCCTCCCGCTTGGCCGCACGCTTCGGACCGCAGTGGGTCATGGCCTACTCGACCGCAGTGTTGCTGCTCGCCGGCGTGGCGATCATCGTCACCGACCAGCTCGGCCTCGGCCTGTGGGGCACGGTGATCCCGCTGTTCGTCTTCATGACTGCTTGTGGCTTCACGTTCCCGAACGTGCAGGTGCTGGCGCTCGACCGCCACGGGAAGGCCGCGGGAACCGCGGCATCCATCATCGGCGCGACGAACTTCGGCGTCGCCGGGCTCATCTCGCCCGTCGTCGGCTGGCTCTCGCACGACGCCGGGATCACCGCGACCACCATGGCGTCCGTCATGGTCGGCTGTGCCGCGATCGGCATCCTGTCGCTGTGGTTCGTCGTGCGCCCGCGCACCGTCGGGATGCTCGCTCCCTGAGTCTTCAGGTGTCGTCCGACAGAATAGGACGATGAACAGGCGCATGCTGCTGTGGTGGGGAGTGGGCCTCCTCGCGCTCGCAACGGTCCTGGGCGCCGTGGTCGTGTTCGCCTACCCGCAGACTCCGGGATTCGACCACTGGTGGAACGAGACGATCGCCGGGGTCCGCGCGGACTGGATGGTCGACTTCGCCCTCGTTCTGAACTGGATCGGCGGCGGCTGGGTAGCGATCCTCGGGGTGCCGCTGCTGGCGATCCTGGCGCTCGTGCTCGCACGGCGCTGGCGTGGCGCGCTGTTCGCGGCACTCTGCTTCGCCGCCAGTGCCGCCGGCGTGCAACTGCTCAAGCAGCTCTTCGGGCGGGCGCGGCCCGACGACATGCTCGTGGTGAGCGACTACGGCTCGTTCCCCTCCGGGCACACGGCGAACGCCGCGACGATCGCCCTCGTGCTCTGGGTGCTGTTCCCGCGCGTCTGGGTCGCGATCGTCGGCGCGGCGTGGGTGCTCGCGATGGCGCTCTCGCGCACCTTCCTCTCGGTGCACTGGGCCAGCGACACCCTCGGCGGCGCCCTGGTCGGCGCCGGCGTGGTGCTGGTGCTCGCCGCCTGGTTGCTCCCGTGGGTGCAGCAGAAGAAGTCGGCGGTCGAGGCGCCGATAGGCTGAGAAGACCCGTCCCCAGAGGAGTCGTCGTGTCTCACATCCGTCCGTACCGCCCCACCGATCGTGCCGCACTGTATGAGATCTGCGTGAAGACGGCCGACGCCGGGGCGGATGCGACCGGCGTCCTCTCCGACGACTCGCTGTGGGGCGACCTCTTCGCCGTCCCCTATGCCGAGCGTCATCCCGACCTCGCCTGGGTGGTCGAGAGCGATGACGAGCGCACGATCGGCTACATCGTCGCGACCGACGACACCGACGCCTTCTACGCCTGGTTCCGCGAGGAGTGGTGGCCGACGCTCGAGGGTCGCCACCCCCGGCCGGCGGAGGTGGTCACGCGGGAGGATCGGATGATCGACTACGGCTACAGCCGCGCCGCCGGCATCGAGCCGAACGTCGCGGATCACCCGGCCCATCTGCACATCGACCTGCTTCCCGAGACCCAGGGTCAGGGGCTCGGTCGCCAGCTCATCGAAACGCTGTTCGCCGAGCTGACCCGACGCGGAGTGCGCGGGCTGCACCTGGGCATCGATCCGAACAACACCGGAGCCGCCGCCTTCTACGAACGGCTCGGGATGACGCGTCTCCCGGCCGAGCCCGGCGGACAGATCTACGGCGTGCGCTTCGACGACTGAACGCCGAACGATCGCGTGGGCGAAGCGAAAGAGCCCCCGCTGACGCGGAGGCTCTTTCACTTTTGGCGGTGACGGCGGGACTCCGGTGCTCGCTGCGCTCGCTCCTCCCCGAATCCCCGGTGCTCGATAAAAAGTGAAAGAGCCCCCGCTGGCGCGGAGGCTCTTTCACTTTTGGCGGTGACGGCGGGATTCGAACCCGCGGTTGCTTGCACAACACACGCTTTCCAAGCGTGCTCCTTCGGCCGCTCGGACACGTCACCAGGGAACAACCTGTCCATCCTATCCGATGCGAGGACGACGACGTGACAGGCCTCTGGGGTCCGCGACCTGAACGTCCACCGATGTGAAATATTGCACGTCACACGTCACCTGTATAGCCTCATGTGAGGACGTATCGCATTCGCTGGGGGTGCGGCGTCCAGAGGGGGAGCATGGACGCGAGCTCGATCATGACGGCGAGAGACCGCCACCGCACCACGACGGCTTTCGAACAGTGCGTCAGCGGAAGACGGAACCTCGTCACGGGCGCCGTGTTCTTCGTCGAGGCGGGTGACCACGTCGGTGCGGTGCTGAGCCAGACCCGCCTCGACGACATCGTGTTCGCTCCCGCGGGCGGTGTCGTCATGAGCAGCGGCTCCCGGGTGATCCCCTACGACGGTGCTCTGCGCGAGCCCGGCGATCGGATCATGTTCGACGGCGGGCAGACGTTCGAACTCCGCGAGTACGTGGCGGCTCCCTTCCTTCCGATCGTCGGGCCCACTCTCTTCCGGCAGTGCAACGCCGCGGGCGTGGCCGCGTTCCTGAGCGATGCCGATACGGCGAAGGACTCCGGGATCTTCATCGATCCGCTGCTCAGCAGCACGGTTCTGCTCGACTCCCTGCCGTCATTCCTCGGCTCCGGCCGCGAGGGAGAGGCCCTGCCCCGCGTGCACGTCACCGCGGAAGGCGAGTACAGGGACGGGCCCGACGGGCTCCTGCTCGGCGAGGTGGGCGACGGGCGGGCAGACATCGAGGCCCGCGCAGGAGAAGGCGCCGGCCGAGGGCGGGCGTTCGCGCGCGTCGTCGACCGCGGGATGCTGGAGGCCGATCTCGACGACCGGCCGTGGTTCGCACGGTACATCGGCGCGATCGACCTGCTGCGTCGATGGGAGGGAGTTCCGAATCGCCCCGCCATCTCCGGCTTCGGCGGACACCTCGTGCGGGCTCTCGACGAACTCGCCGCGCTTCCGGGAGTCGTCTCACCACGCGTCCCGTACCTGCTGACGGGCGACGGCGAGGAGTGGATGCTGATCGATCCCGTGAGCCGGCGCGGGATCCGGCTCGGCATCGACAGCGCACGCGCGGCGGAATGCCTGATCGCGACGGCGGACGAGTCCGCGGCGGTCGGATTGCTGGCGGCCGAGCTCGGCAGGGGGACGAGCAGCGTCGCCTCCCTGGTGCAGGAGGTCCGATGCCGATTGGCGGTGGTCGGCCTCGATCCCGCCGCGGGCGGGCAGGCGGGACTGTGATGCACGACGGTGAGCGGATGGAAACAGGGGAAGTCAGCGGAGCGCGGGCACTCCGCGCATGGATCACCGGGCAGGGGGAGGAACACTCGCGAGTGTTCCTCCTCGAGAGCGGGGCTCCGGCAGCCGATGTCGCGAAGGTGGCGCGCGGCGACGACGTGGTCCTCCTGCCGGTGGAGAGTGGGATGTACGACGGTCTCGGCAGCGTGGTGCGCTACCGAGGCGCACTGCGAGAAGCGGGTGACGAGCTGTTCCTCGGCGAACACGGCGTCGAACTCCAGGACTATGTCGCTGCTGCGTTCGTCCAGATCGTCGGTCCCACCGTGGTGCGCTTCTTCGACGCATCCAGCGGGCAGGCCTTCCTCGAGGATGCCGAGCTCGCTCGCCGAACCGGGGTCTTTCCCTCGGCGTTGATCGACCCACGGGTGCTGCTCGCGGACCGCGACGCCCTGGACTGCCCGAGGGAGATGAAGACTCCGAAGGCGCTGCGGGTGGGTGCGGACGGCAGCGTCGGCATCGGCGTGCAGGGGCGGATCATCGGCACCGTCGACGACCTGCCGTCCGTTCTTGCGATCCCGCTGCCCCGGGCCGCGGCACTGGGAGAGGTCGCGGCGGGCGATGGGTTCGCCGCCGACCTCGCGAGCCGGGAGTGGATCGGACGCTACCTCAAGGCGACGGACCTCATGAAGATGCTCCGCGCAGAGAACGGCGCCGCCCGGGTCTCGGGATTCGGCTGGTTCCCGATCGACGACGACCTCTCGGATGCCGAACCGTTGACTGCGGATCCGTTTCTGCTCGAGACCGCCGCCGGTTTCATGCTCGCAGACACCGGGACCCTGCGCCGCCAGCTGCTCACGCCATCGACGGCCCGGGTCATCGCGGTGATACAGACGTCGAGCACGATCGAGATCGCCACCGAGCGCGTGGCCCGGCTGCGGGGCACATCGTCACCGGACGCGCGTGACCTGTGCCTGCAAGCCCGCACCGCTCTCAACGTCCACACGGGCCGGCGTACCGGATCCGCTGACGGGACGAACGGGGCCGAAGGATGACATCGCCGCACGCGCTGTGGACCTCGATGCTCCCCGCGGACTCGACCTTCGCACCGGAGCGCGTCGCCGTCGGCGCTGCCGGGAACCGGATCGAGTTCGCTGACGGATCCACACGTCTCTGCGCGACGAGCGGTCTCTGGAACGTCCCTCTCGGGTTCGGCAACCCGACGGTCGTCGAGGCCGTCAACAGGGCGAATCACGATGCCTCCTATCTCTCGCTGTTCCGCGCGCCCCATGAGTACGCGCAGCGCGCGGCCGAAGCGCTGATCGAGCTCGCGGACCCCGTCCGCTACCGCCGCGTCATCTTCTCGACCTCGGGAGGGGCGGCGAACGACGCGGCGATGAAGCTGGGCAGGCAGTACTGGGCGCAGAAGGGGCTCGCGTCCCGCTCGTTGATCGTGGGCCTGAAAGGCAGCTATCACGGCACGGCATACGGCAGTCACGCCCTGAGTGGGGACGACCTCCTCCAATCCGTCTACGCCGTCGACCGCCGGTCGGTGCGGCATGTATCCCACAGCGACGACGGCGAGGAGCTCGAACGGCTGCTGCAGCGGGAGGGGGCGCGCGTGGCATCGGTCGTCGTCGAACCCGTGCTGGGCAGCGGTGCCTACGCGCTGTCTGAGGCGTTCGTCCAGCGTCTGCTCGCACTGCGCGAGGAGTACGGCTTCCTGATCGTCGCCGATGAGGTCGCGACGGGCTTCGGCCGCACCGGGACGATGTTCGCCACCGACAGGTGGGCTGCGGCACCGGACATCCTCATCCTCTCGAAGGCGCTGACCAACGGGGCGATGGGTGCGGCGGCGCTCCTGGTGGGGGAACGGGTCGCCTCGGAGTTCGTGCGGGGCGGGTGGACGTTCGTACATGGCGAGACCCAGGCGGGGACGCCGGCTTGTGCGGCGGCGATCCTCGCCGTGATCGAGGAACTGCGCCGCATCGATGTGGAGTCGACCGCTCAGGCACTGGGCATCGACCTGCTTCGCCTCGCGGCCGAGTGGGAGGCGGACGGTGTGGTCGCGGAGATCACCGGACGCGGGTGCTTCATGGGACTCGGGCTCCGCCACGCGGACGAGAGCCCGCTCTCTGGGCCCGACATCCTTCGCGTCGTCTCCGCGATCGCGGACAACGGCGTCCTGGTGCAACCGGGCCCCAGCTCCATCGAGTTGATCCCGGCCTACGGATTCACTGCGGAGGAGCTTCTCGCCGTGGACGTGGCCATACGTGCAGGCCTGGCTCGGGGAGTGCAGGGATGACCGCGGAGTTCGGTCGACTTCCCACCCTGTGGCAGGGGGAAGGGGCCACCGGCCGGTTGACGAAGCACCTCACGGCCGACCGAGAGAGCCTCATGATCGTGGATTCGGCGGTACCGGTTGCCCTCCCGTCCGGGCGCCGGACCACGACGATCCAGATCGATGCGTCGTCGGTCGACGTCGCTGCAGTCGTCGAACTGGCCCGACAGATCGTGCGTCGATCGCCGAGCGTCATCGTCGCGGTCGGCGGCGGAACCGTTCTCGACGCCAGCAAGATCGCCGCGCTCGCTCTCGCTCGGGGGCGGGTGTTCGACTTCGCCATCGGGCATGCGTCGAGGTCGGCGCTGACTCTCCTTCCCCACGCATTGCCACCCGTCGACATCATCGCCGTGCCGACGACGCTCGGCACCTCGTCGGAGACCAACAGCGTCGGAGTGCTCAGGAACGACAGCGGATACCGGCTCATCGTCGGTCTTGCCCTGAGGCCTCGCCACGCGATCATCGATCCGGGCAATCTGGCTTCGCTGACGCACGCCGCCGTCCGGGAGGGAGCATTGGAAGCCTTCCTCCGGGTAGCGGGCGCCTCGACGAGCTCGCGGAGGAGCGCGCGGCAGAACCGAGACGCCGTCGCGCTCGGGAGAGCCGTCCTCGATTCCGCCACCCGTGACCCGGACTCACGCGGGGGAAGGATGCGTCTCGCTCGACTGAGCGCGGCGACCCAGCGCAGCGCGGCGCTGCGGGGGCCGGACCCCTACAGTGCGCGCCACTGGTATGCGGCGAACGAGATCGCTTTCATGCTGAGGATCCGCAAGATCGTCGCCACGGCGGCGGTCATCGCGGCGGTCTGGCGGCGGGTCTGTGCAGGGGACGTGCGCTGGGGAGACCGGGAGAGTCTCCAGGACTTCTGGGTGAACGTCGTGGGCGGGATGGCGTTACCGCTGGACCCGCCGACGGGCATCGAGGCCCTGATCGAACGGTGGGGAATCGAGCGTGCTCCGAGACCGAGCTCGGATGACATCGATCGCATCTCCGTCGCCACAGAGAGGGCGTGGGGAAGACGCCACCCGATGCTGCCGGGCCTCCTCGCAGACGACTTCCGTGACGTGCTCCACGACTCCCGGTGGAGTTCTGAGCTGGTCGGCCCTGATCGCCGACCTCCGATGTCTGTTGCGAAGGAGGTGAATTAGATGGGCGAGAAAGTCGAGAGCAGTATCCGGTTCCAGGAGCTGGAAACGATGGAGGCCCCCAGTTGGGAGAGCTTCTATCAGGGCGCGATAGGGGCGTTGGTCCTCATCGGGATCGGCGCAGCCGCGGCGACCTGATCCCTGGCACGCGCAGCGACACGGAAGGGAGGTGAAGATGCACACCGCAACGCCGACGCTCGAGTTCACGGAACTCGAGGCCATGGAAGCCCTGAACGACACCGACGACTACATCCGAGGATTCGCCGTGGGAGTCATCATCGGAATTCTCGCCCTGACATAGGGCGGCGACCGACAGCTCGAGAAGGAGGTGCAGATTGCAGATGACGTCTCTGGAGTTCACGGAACTCGAACAGATCGACGCACCGTTGGAATGGTGGGAGCACGCCAGCTACATCATTGCCATCATCGGCGGCGCGGCAGCGATCGCAACCTAATCCCCGGGGTGCGGGTGGAGCATGCCCGTCCGCACCCCACCGCTCCCGTTGAGAGGCGATGTGTGAATGTCCGGTTTGATCACCGAAGCAGTATCGGCGCGGCTCGAGACCGCGGGCGCGGTTCCCCGGGAGCTGGATCTGTACTCCGGGGAGGGCACCGACTTCTATGAGCGATTGGTCGGTACCGACCGTGCAGAGATTCGAGAGGTGCTGGCGCTCGCGAGGAAGACCGACGACCCCATCCTCGACATCGCCGCGGGCGGCGGGAGGTTGACGGTTCCGCTGGTGAGAACGGGAAGAGAGGTCACCGCGATCGATCTCTCCGACGACATGCTCTCCCACCTGCGTCGAGCGCTTCCTGCGCGATCGACGGTGGAGTGCGTCGTGGCGGACATGCGCGACTTCTCCCTGGGGCGGCGATACGGTCTCGTGATCATCGGTGCCACATCCATCACGTTGCTCGATCGTGTGGGCCGCTCGCTCCTGTACGGAAGTGTGCGTCGTCACCTCGCCACCGGAGGCGTGTTCGCCTTCACCGTCGCGGGAGGCGCGGCGGCGCAGAGCCTGGCGGTGTCGAGAACGCAGGAGATCGGCGTCCCCGGTCCGCAGGGCGAAGAGACCTACCTCTTCGCGCAGCAGATGGAAGACGGCGGAGCGGCGCGAGTGGTCAACTGGGTGCGCGTCGCCGACATCGCGGCCGGCCTCGAAGCGACGGTGCTCACGAGCCGCCTACAGGTGCTCGGCCATGACGTCCTCGCCGGGGAGCTCGTCGACGCGGGCTTCGCGGCACCTGCCGTGTCGCCCGTCCGCACCGACCGCGGGGTGGAGATCCTCCTGCTCACGACGTCGTGGGCGGGATCCTCGGGAACGGTGGACGACGATGCCACCGGCTGACTCCCCGCGTCGACGCGGCTCCCGCGCGAGGGTTCGGCTCTCTGCCGATGCATGCCCGAGCCTCGCCTCCGGTGTCGCTTTCGAGGAAGGGGCCGACGACAGGGCATGGATAGCGACGATCCACGGAGTGCCGTCGTCGAGGGTGTCCCGGTCGGTCGCCGACCTGCTCTCGGCGATGAACGGCGAGACCGCGCTCCGCGACCTGCACCTGCGCTTCGCCGCATCCGAATCGCTGGAGGACTTCCTCGACCTCGCCGAGCGCTTCCGCGCCAGTGGACTCCTGAGAGGCGACGCGATCCTCCCGCCCGGGCGGCTGACCTACCGCCCGCCATTCACCCTGCAGATCGCGACGCTCCGTGCTCCCGCCCTCTTCCGGCGCGTGGACCATGTGATCGTCCGACTGCCGGCTCGGGTGGTCCTGGCATCGGTGGTGGTGCTGCTCGGCGGAGGGCTCGTGGCCGCCATCGTTCAGGCGCGGGACCTGCTGAGCGTCCTGACCACGCCGATGCCCTTGACCGGCCTGCTGATCCTGATCGCGGTGCTCTCGCTCGCGACGCTGCTCCATGAGGCCGCCCATGGACTCACCCTCGCCCGCTTCGGCGGGAGCCCCCGTCGTGCCGGCTTCATGCTCTTCTACCTCACCCCCGCGTTCTTCGTGGACGTGACCGACGGCTGGCGCCTCCCGAAGAGATCGCAACGCGTGGCGATCGCGTTGGCCGGCCCCGCAGTGCATGCGGTCATCGCCGCCGTCGCGCTCCTCGCCGCTCTCGCGCTTCCGCAGCCGGAGACCGACAGGGCGATGCTGCTGCTCGCTCTCTCCTGCATCGCCGTCGTCATTGTCAACCTGATCCCGTTCGTGCGGTTCGACGGGTACATCGCACTCATGAGCGCGCTCGACGAGCCGAACCTCCGGGGACGCGCCATCCGCGACGCCTCGAACTTCCTCACCCGATTCCTGTTCGGCGGTCGGCGGATCGGCAGAGCCCTGGACACCGCGTGGAGCGTTCCGTTCGGCCTCGCCAGTCTTGCCGCCCCGGTCGTGATGGTCGTGTTCGCCGTCGCACGCACCGCTCAAGCGCTCGCCGGAGGAGGACCGGTCCTCGGCCTGCTGGTGGTCGCGTTGGAAGCCGTCGTCGTCCTCGTCGGTGTGGCTCTGCTGGCGAAAGCCCTGCGGCGAGTCCTCCGCTCGGGTGTCTCCCGGCTCCGGTTCGTGTGCGTCGGGGCGGTGGTGGTCGCGAGCATCGTGACCGCCGGAGCCCTCATCCGCGTACCCGTCACCGACACGCTCGGCTTCTCCGTAGACGGGGGCCGGGTGATGCTCCTTCGCGCAGGAGCAGGAGCAGGAGCAGGAGCAGGCGCAGGCGCCGACACCGAGGCGGAGGTGCCGGCGGGCGCCCCGGTCGTGTTGATGAGCAGTGGCATCGTCGCGAACGTGCCGGTGGGAGAGGGCACAGTCAGGCCGCTGCCTCCGACGCCGACGACGGTGCCACTCGACGCGCTGTTTCCCGTGACCGCGGATGGGGTGGCGATACCTGCGGTGGTCGTCGCCGAGGTGCTCGTCGCCGGGAAGAGCGACGGCCTGCCCCCGACGGGGCAGGCGCGGGTCGAGCTCGGTGAGACGGACCTGTGGCAGGCGCTCTGGGCGAGAGGCGTGATGCTGCCGCTGACAGCGCTTCAGGGCGAGAGAGAAGAAGAGGAAGAGAATGAGCGACCACGCGATTGAAGTCCGAGGACTCACGAAGAGGTACGGGCGCCGAACGGCCGTCGAGGAACTGTCGTTCGACGTGCCGCGGGGGACGGTCGTCGGACTCCTCGGCCCGAACGGGGCGGGAAAGTCGACGACGCTGCGGGCACTGGTGGGGTTGATCACTCCGACCAGTGGCGACAGCGTCATCGACGGTGCGCCGTTCTCCGCGCTCGACAACCCTGCATCGCACGTGGGCGTTCATATGGACGGGTTCGGCTTCGAGCTGGGCATCACAGCGAGAAGGCACCTGGAGATCTCCCGCCTCGCGGCCGGCGCACCCCGGGGCCGTGTCGACGAGGTGCTCCAGGAGGTGGGGCTCGCAGCGGATGCCGACCGTCGCGTGAAGACGTTCTCGACGGGGATGGCACAGAGGCTCGGGTTGGCGACCGCTCTTGTGGGGTCACCCCGGACGCTCATCCTCGACGAGCCGGCGAACGGGCTCGACCCCGACGGCATCCGGTGGCTACGCCGGTTCCTGCGGAGCTTCGCCGAGCGCGGCGGCACCGTGCTGGTCGCCAGCCATCAGCTGGCGGAACTCGAGCAATTCGTGGACGAGGTCGTCGTGATCAAGCGCCGTGCACTCTTCGCGGGGCGGTTGCACGACCTCGTCACGGACGACGGCGACTCCCTCGAGAGCAAGTACTTCGATCTCGTGGGAGAAGCGGCAGCATGAGGAACGCGATCCGCAGCGAAGCGCTGCGTGCAGTGAGCGGACTCTCCGTCCTGCCGGTCTATCTCGTGGCCCTGCTCATGCCGGTATTCGTGCTCGTCTCCGACGGTTCCCGCTTCGAGTTCGCCGGTGTCGATCCCGGCACGGCCACCGCGCGCCTGCTGGAGCCGCTCGCGTGGTCGGTCGTCTCCGCGGCGTTCGTCGGTGCGTACTCCGTCACGCGGGAGTACTACTACGGCTCGATGGACAGAACGCTCACCGGGGTCGGCTTCCGTCGCGCCTTCGGGGGAAAGCTCGTCGCGGCGGTGTTGGCCGCCGTCGTGCTGTCGGTGTGCATCTTCGTCCTCTGGACAGGGGGCATCTCCGTGATCCTGATCCGGAACGGACTGGCGCTCGCTCTCACACCGGAGTCGTGGCAGCTGTATGCCGGCGCGCTGGCCGGCACGGTCCTCGGTGCACTGATCGGAGTGTCCGTCGGCTGGATCACCCGCAACTACTACCTGACGGCAGGTATCGTCCTCATCTTTCCGATGGTCGTGGAGCTCGCACTCGTGCGCACGGCGCCGGAGGTGGCGAAGTTCTCGCCCGGATTGGCACTCGCCGCGCTGGGTGTTCCCGGCTACCAGGGGCGACTGCTCGAGTTCGCGCCCGCACTCGGCGTCGGGCTCGTCTGGGCCGCAGCTCTCGTCGTGATCGCCTGGTTCAGGGGACGTCGGGGAGCCGCGTGATCGGCCGGGCGCTTCGCGCGCAGGCGCGCAGCTTCGCCGGTGACGTGGTCCTCCTCGGGATGGTGGCAGCGGCGCTGCTGATGTCGCTCGCCGTGGCGACGAGTATTCCGCCCGACCTCGCGGAGGCCCCGGCGGGCGTCCGATCCGTGTTCGCCGAGTCCTTCACCGTCGTGCTCGCGACGTACGGAGCGGTGCTCGCGGCGGTCTACGGCTCCTTCCGATACACGATCGACCGCCGGGACGGTGTCATCGCGCAACGTCTGATGATGCTGCCCCGGTGGACGATCTTCGTCGCCAGGATGCCGACCGCCGCTCTGGGAGGGGCGATCGTGGCGCTCACCGTCGTCGTCGTCGGGCAGATCGCGCTGAACGTGTCCCGGGGCGGTGCGACCCTCGATGGAGCGACTGTGGCATCGACTCTCGCCCTCGGGGCGGTCGCCGGATTCTGGGGGATGGGGCTGGGAGTCGTCGTACAGGTTCATCTCGTCGCTCTCTTCGTGGTGTCGATGTCGATGGGCGGGGCGCTGCTTCTCACGATGTTCTGGAGCTCCGGCGCCGGCTATCTCCCGCCCTTCGTGATGCTCCGAGCCCTCGGATTCGACGTGTCAGCCATGGGCATCCCGCCGAACGATCTTCTCGAGAGATCCCTGGCGCTCTGGGCGACTGCAGGCTGGGTGCTCGCCGCGCTCCTCGCCGGGGGAGCGGCTTTCATGAAGCGTGATGTCGGCGCGGAGACGACGTAGGATCCCTAGGTGGCAACACCCAAGATCGTCCTCTTCTACGCCTTCACTCCTCTTGCCGATCCCGATGCCATCCGCGTCTGGCAGCGAGACCTCGGTGAGGCGCTCGGACTGCGCGGACGTCTGCTCATCTCGAAGGACGGCATCAACGGCACCCTCGGCGGAGACATCGGCGCGCTGAAGAAATGGCTGCGCTCGTTCCGCTCGTACCGTCCGTTCGCCGACGCCGACATCAAATGGAGCGAGGGGACCGGTGTGGACGCCGAGGGACGCAGCCTCGACTTCCCCAAGCTCAGCGTCAAGGTGCGCGACGAGATCGTGTCGTTCGGTGCGCCGGGTGAGCTCCGCGTCGACGAGAACGGCGTCGTCGGCGGCGGCACGCGTCTGACGCCCGAAGAACTGCACGGTCTGATCGACGAACGTGGCGACGATGTGGTGTTCTTCGACGGTCGGAACGCGCTCGAAGCGCAGATCGGACGCTTCCGTGGCGCGGTCGTCCCCGACACCGAGACGACCAGGGATTTCGTCGAGCTTCTCGATTCGGGCGTCTACGACGACCTCAAGGGCAAGCCCGTGGTCACGTACTGCACCGGCGGCATCCGCTGCGAGGTGCTGTCGAGTCTGATGACCGCCCGCGGGTTCGGTGAGGTCTACCAGCTCGAGGGCGGCATCGTCCGATACGGCGAGAAGTACGGCGACGACGGCCTGTGGGACGGATCGCTCTACGTCTTCGACGGCCGGGGCTCCGTGGACTTCTCCGACCATGCCGCGGTCATCGGAGAATGCGTCGGATGCGGGGCGGCGACCAAGCGCACCGCGAACTGCCCCGATCTCTCGTGCCGATCGCAGTTCGTGGTGTGCGAGGAGTGCGGCGCTGTGCCCTGCACCTCCCACGCCGCCTGACGGGTCAGATCGTCACACCGGGCTCGGCGGCTCTCGGGGCGTAAAGGGAACGCGGCATCAGCACGGCCCGCACCCTGGTGGCCCGATCGGCGCTCTGCCGCAGGCTCGTGAGAACGTCGCCCAACGGCTCTGCGAGATCGTCGGATGCATCGACGGAGCGGGCGTAGTTCGAGCGCTCGACCGCATCGGTGAGGTGTCGTATCGCCTCGGCCCCCACGCCGTTCTGCCGCACCAGTCCTGCCGCGCGCGTGCGTGGCGTGTCGGCGTCGGACACCGGGATCTGCAGGTCGATCAGGGTGTCCCGGAGTTCCGCCCATGCCGCAGCGGAATCTCCTCGACGTGCCCTGTTCAGCCGCGCTCGGCGTTCCACGAGCCGGATCAGTGCGGGAAGCAGGAGCAGCACGACGATGCCGACGGCTGTGAAGACCACCGGCGTCGGGTCGAGGCGGCGCAGGTCGTCGCCGCTGGCCGCGTCGCCGCCGGCATCGTTGCGGTCGATCTCGGGACCCGAGGTCTGCTCGGCCTGCGGTGCCGTGGTCGGGGCCGGGGCGGACGGGCTTCCGGCACCTCCACCCTGAGTCGCTCCGGGGCGGAAGGCGGTGGGCACACCCAGAGACGCGGTGGGCTCGAACGGAACCCATCCGATACCGGGGAACAGCACCTCCGGCCAGGAGTGCAGCCGGTCGCTGGTCACGGAGAACACCGACTCGCTGCCGCGCTTCTCGTCGGTCAGCGAACCGGGAAGGTATCCGACGACGATGCGCACCTGCATGCCCAGGCTCTCCGCCATCAACGCGAACGCCCCCGCGAAATGGACGCAGTATCCCGACCGCGCCTCGAGGAACTCCGCGACGGCTTCCGCCCCGGTGCCGTCGAAGCCTTCCTCCACCGGGGTCTCCAGCGAGTAGGCGAACTGCGAGCGGAACCAGTTCTGCAGCGCGATGAGCCGGTCGTAGTCGGTGCTCGCCGCCGCGGTCACGTCTTCCGCGAGCTCACCGATGATCCCGGGGAGCTCGACCGGTTCGGCATCGGGATCGACGACGGGGGCGGCGGCATCGATCGCGCGGATCTGCTCGAGGGTGGGGATCAATCTCGACGACGTGACCGTGTAGTCGTTCCCGACGGCGTCCGCGCCGCGGGAGTACAGCGTGCGATTCTCGGGGGCGATCCTCCAGGCATTGCTGAGTCCCTGCACAGCGGTGGCGGGATAGGGCACCGGGAGCCAGGAACTCGACATCCGCAGCACGCGGATGGAGGTGTTCTGTTCTTCCGTCGCGATGTCCTCGCCCCATTCCGGGGGGCCGAATCCGTCGTTCTGCGCCTGCAGGTCGCCGTCGTCTGGCTGCCAGACGCGGCCGTCGAAGCGCGAGAGCGTGGTCAGACGCAGGTACGGTGCCGTGTCGCCTTTCGCGGCAACGGTGAGGACTTCGACCGGATTGGGCTGGCGCAGGTCGTCTCCGAGACGCAGCGAGGCGTCGACCGTGACGCCGACCCCGTTGCCGGCGAGGCTCGCGGTGACGGGCATCATCGGGGCGATGGCCACTGTCGTCGCCAGCGCGGCGGCTCCGAGCGCGACGGCCAACGACGTCGACGAGCGGCGCGGGGATTCCGGATGCCGGCGTGCGGTGTAGCGGAGGAGGAGCAGGGCGACCACGCCGAAGAGCAGGAACCAGGCCACGTTCGTGTCGCCGAGCGTGACGATCATCGGCACGGCGCCGATGACGCCGGTCAAGAGGACGGCCAGCACGGCCGAACGATGCGCGACGAGATGGTCGAGGAGGATCGCGACGACCGCGAAGCCGATGCCCATCACCGCCGCGAGGCCGGGGGAGGGATCCAACGGCGCGGATCCGAACACCACGGCCTCGACGGCGGAGGCCCCGAGCACGCCGAACAGCGTCAGCGTCGCCGATGTCGGGACGATCCCGAAGATGGCGGTGTCGCCGGCCACGAGCAGCGTCACGACGGCGATGGCGACCACGATCTGCACGGCGAAGGTGACGATGTCCTGCGCCCACGCCGCTCGTCGCCGCAGCAGGTGTCGCGTCAGCATCCCGGTGCCCGCCACGGCGACGATCACGGCGATCACGGTGAAGGACCACGCCCCGGGGCCGATCACCGAGGTGAACGGCCACATCGCCGTGAGCGCCGCCGTCGCCGCGAGTGCGCCGGGGCCGACGAAGCCGGCCGGCTCCTCGTGGTCGCGGTGCCAGAAGGCCGGCCTGCGCGTGGCGACGGTCGGCGCCGGCGGGGCCTGCTCAGCGCGGAACATCGCCGACCCCGATCCGGGCCGAGACGGCGTCTTCCCACGCCGCGGGGATGTCGTCCCCGAGCGGGGCCACCGTCCATCCATGGCGGACGGAGGCCTCGGTGGCGCCGGGGAGCAGCTCTGTGCTGAACAGCATCGGTGCAGCGGCACCTGCTGAACGCAGCAGGGCCGCATCCTCCTCGTCGAGGCGGCCCGTGATGTAGACGAGCGGACCGGGCGGGGTGCCGCCGACGAGCGCCATCAGGTCACGGCTCTCTCCGCGCGGGGTGACCGTCGCGAGCGCAGCGAGCAGACCGTCGCGATCGTCTTCATGCCCGCGAAGCGCGCCGAGCAGCGTTCCTGCGCTGTCGAGAACGTCGACGCTGTACCCCTCCGATGCGAGGTGCACGGCCGCGGAGGCGCACAGGGAGACCGCTGCTTCGAAGGCGGGATCCTCGTCGGTGCCCGGTGCGTCCCAACGGCGCCCGCTGCGGTCGAGCACGACCACTGCGTCGGGGCTGGACTCCTCCTCTTCCTGACGCACCATCAACTGACCGCGATGCGCGGTCGCCCGCCAGTGGATACGGCGCATCGAGTCGCCCGGGATGTATCCGCGGGGCGAGAGGTTGTCGCTTCCCTGCCCGAGCCGGGTGGAGGAGGTGTGGGCGGTGCCGCCGGCGGCACCGACACGCACGGCCAGCGGGGCGAGCGCGAACACCTCGGGAACGACCGTCACGCTCCTCGTCTCGCCGAATGCCTGCTCGCGCTGCGCCAGACCGAACGGGTCGACTGTGCGCAGCATCAGCGGCCCGAGGGGCCAGACGCCGCGTCGAACACCGGTGATGAGGTACGTCAGCTGGCCGGTCTCGGGGGGATACTCACCGCCGGAGTCTCCGGAGACCGCGTCGGGGAGCACATCGTGCCAGAGCCCCCGCGGCACCCGGATCGCTCGCAGCGAGAACCGCACCGTCACTCGTGACGTCTCGGACACGGTCAGCAGATCGGTCGAGATCTGGCGGGTGACCGTTCCGGATCGTCGTGGCAATCGCACCGCGATGAGGGAGAAGAGCGTGACGGCCGCGAGCAGCACGCCGATGTAGAGCAGGACGCGCGTGCCGAGGAGGTTCGCGGCGATCATGCAGCCGAGCGCGGCGACGAGCGCTCCGGCACCGCGGCCGGTGAGGGATCGACGTCTTCGCATGATGAGGTCTGTCAGGAACGCGTCGCGACGGGGACACGCACCCGCTCGACGATCTGGGTGAGGGCGGCCTCGACCGGCTGCGCGCCGGCGCGATGTGCGCCCCTGGCCGGGAGCAGGCGGTGCGCCAGCACAGGGATGAGCAGCGCGGTGATGTCGTCGGGGATCACGTACTCGCGTCCGTCGAGAGCAGCCCACACCTTCGCGGCCCTGACCAGCTGCAGGGTGGCCCGAGGGCTCGCACCGAGATGCAGGTTCGGGTCGGAGCGGGTGGCTTGGGCGAGCGCGACAGCGTACTCCTCGAGCGCGGGGGCCACGTGCACCGAGCGCGCCCAGGCGATGAGGTGGGCGATGGACGCCGCGTCGGCGACGGGCGACACGGCCGCGAGGGGGCTGACGACATCACGCTGGCGCAGCATGAGAGCCTCGGCGGCGGCATCCGGATACCCCATCGAGATCCGCATCATGAACCGATCGCGCTGCGCTTCGGGCAGGGCGTAGGTCCCCTCCATCTCCAGCGGGTTCTGGGTCGCGACGACCAGGAACGGCTGGGGCAGCAGGTGCGTAGAGCCGTCGACGGTGACCTGCCCCTCCTCCATCGCCTCCAGCAGAGCGGACTGCGTCTTGGGGGAGGAGCGGTTGATCTCGTCGGCGATCACGATGTGCGCGAACACCGCGCCGCGCTTGAATTCGAATTCGCGATCCACGGGGTTGTAGACGGACACCCCCGTGACGTCGCCGGGCAGCAGATCGGGCGTGAACTGGATGCGGCGCACCGTCGCATCCACGCTCGCGGCGAGGGCCCTGGCGAGCATGGTCTTGCCGACCCCTGGAACGTCTTCGATCAGCAGGTGCCCCTCGGCGAGGAGGCATACGAGAGCGCTGCGCACCGCGTCCGGCTTGCCGTCGATGACCTGGCCGATCGAGCCGAGGATCGCAGACGTCTGTGCGGCGAACCTCTCGGCATCCATCGATACCGGGGTCAGGGGGGCGTTCTCTGGCATGCGTTCCCTCTCACGTCGGCGCTGCGGTGCGCGTGACTCGATCGTAACCCTGCACGGGGTGCGCCGCTCTGGCAGGTTCCCCTGAGGATGCACGTGGAGACGTGCGCGGTTCGGACCATCGCGCCGGTCGGGTTAGGATGGTTGACGGCTCTCCGCGTGGCGGCATCCAGGCCAATTCCCCCAGGGCGGAAACGCAGCAAGGGTAACCGGGCTCTGCTGGGTGCGCGGAGAGTCATTTTCTTTGTGCGGGCGTCTCGTTCGTGTGCGGGCGTCTCGCCCCGGGCGCACAGCCCTCTCGTGGCTGCACCTGCGACAATCGTCCGGTGACCGTCACCCCGCCGCCGCAGACGCAGCATCCGCTCGGCCGATTCGCCTCGCCGGTGCTGCTGCTCGTCGCGATGTGGGTCGTGCAGTTCGCCGACGCGATCCTCCCCGGCTCGTTCACCGGATTCGGGCTGCGGTCCTGGGACGTCTCCGGACTCGGCGGCATCGTGCTCGGGCCGCTCCTGCACGCGAACTGGCAGCATCTCATCGCGAACTCCGTCCCGTTCCTGGTGCTCGGCTGTCTCGTCGCGGTCGAGGGCACGCGACGGTTCTGGACCGTCACCGCGATCGTCGCCGTCGTCGGGGGCATCGGCACCTGGGTGTTCAACGCTCCCGGCACTCTGACGGTCGGGGCGTCGGGGCTGGTCTTCGGCTACTTCGGGTATGTCGTGATGCGGGTGTTCGCCCCCGGCCGTGTGGCGCACCGCATCCTGTACGCCGTGATCGCGATCGTCGTGATCGTGCTGTACGGCGGCTCGATGCTGGCGGGCGTCTTCGGTGTGGCCGACGGCATCTCCTGGCAGGGGCATCTGTTCGGGGCCATCGGAGGTGGCATCGCCGCCCTCGCCGGTCGCCGGCCGCGAACCGCCGGCGGAGCCCTCGCGCCATGAGCGCCGCACCGGCATCGCGGGCCGGACGCAGGCCGGCGACGAAGAAGCCGGCAACCAGAGGCACGCGCACGAAGAGCACGACGAACACCAAGAAGACCAGGAAACGCCGCGGTCCCGGCGCGCGACGGCAGGCGGCGAATCGCCTGCGCCGGCGGAAGATCCTGCAGCGCATCCTGATCTCCGGGGGCGCCGTCGTCGTCGCCGTCGGTCTGTTCGTGCTCATCCCCCTGGGGCTCGCGCGCGATCCCGCGCCGATCTGCATCGACCGCCCGCAGACGTTTCCTGCGGAGGGCATCGAGGGATGGAGTGGTGAGCAGCTCGAGAACGCGGCGACCATCATCCGCACCGCCGCGGTTCTCGGCTACGCGCGTGAGGGGCAGATCCTCGGGGTGATGACGGCGATGGGGGAGAGCAGCCTGCGCAACATCGACTACGGCGACTGGGAGACGCGCGGATTCACCAACCCCAATGGAACCCGGACGACCAGCATCGGACTCTTCCAGCAGCAGGAGTGGTGGGGAAGCGTGGAGCAGCGGATGGATCCGGCGACCGCGACGACGCTGTTCTTCGATCGCCTCGGACGGCTCCCGGACTGGCAGACGATGGAGCCCTCCCACGCGATCCACCGGGTGCAGATCAACACCGACCGCGACTACTACTCGCGGTTCCAGGCGGATGCCACGGCGGTCGTCGATGCGATGTCCGGACCGTGCGAGTGACGTCGCGGCATTTGACCCGGTGAGACGCTCGGTGCGTTCATGGATGCCGCGCCTAAGCTGAAGTCGTGGCGCAGAGCATCTACATCACCTCGGCCGAAGGCCATACCGGAAAGTCGACGATCGCCCTCGGGGCGCTCGACGCTCTGATGCGCGTCTCGCCGCGGGTGGGCGTGTTCCGTCCGATCGCCCGCTCGGTCACCGCGCGCGACGAGATCCTCGAACTGATGCTCGCGCACGACGGGGTGAACCTCGACTACGAGGACTGCATCGGCGTCACCTACGACGATGTGAGGGCCGACCCGGAGGGCGCCCTGTCGACCATCGTCGCGCGGTTCAAGGCGGTCGAGGCCCAGTGCGATGCCGTCGTCGTCATCGGCAGCGACTACACCGATGTGGCCAGCCCTGCGGAGCTCGGTTTCAACGCCAGGATCGCCGCCAACCTCGGAGCCCCGGTGCTCCTCGTTCTCAGCGGTCGCGACCAGCAGCGCCAGGCCGAGCAGTTGGGCACCACCACGGCGCGGTCGGCCGCCGCGATCGCGCAGATCGCGGCGCTCGCCCTGTCCGAGTTGACGGAGGAGCGGGCGGAGCTGTTCGCCGTCGCGGTCAACCGCGCCGACCCGGAGGCGCTCGACGCCATCATCGAGGCGGTGCATGCCGCGCTCCCCGCGGAGAGCACGCCGGTATGGGCGATCCCCGAGGACCGTGCTCTCGTCGCGCCGTCGATCCGAGGCATCCTCGCGGCCGTCGACGGCACGCTGCTCAAGGGCGACGACGATCGTCTCACGAGGGAGGCGCTGACGATCGTCGTCGCGGGCATGTCGATGGTGAACGTGCTGCCCCGACTGACCGAGGAGGCGGTCGTGGTGATCCCCGCCGACCGCACCGAGGTGCTGCTGGCTGCGCTGCTCGCCGATTCGTCCGGCACCTTCCCCCGCATCGCCGGCATCATCCTGAACGGGCCGTTCCCACTGCCGGAGCCGATCGTGCGACTGCTCGACGGCTTTGCCTCGTCGGTGCCGATCATCACGACGGATCTCGGCACCTATGACACGGCGGTGCGCGTGATGAGCACCCGCGGACGCATCTCCGCCGATTCGCGCAGCCGCTATGACCGTGCGCTCGGCCTCTTCCAGGCGCATGTCGACATCGCCGAGCTCACCGAGCAGCTCGGTCTCGCCGAGGCTCACGTGGTGACGCCGCTGATGTTCCAGTACGGACTCATCGAACGCGCACGCGGGGACCGCCGCCGCATCGTGCTGCCGGAGGGGGACGACGATCGCATCCTGCGCGCCGCGGCCACGCTGCTCGCGAGAGAGGTCGCCGACCTGACGATCCTCGGCGACGAGGCAAGCATCCGCGCCCGCGCCGTCGAACTCGGCATCGACATCACGGCGGCCCAGGTGCTCAGCCCGACTGATCCCGAGCTGGTCGAGCGTTTCGCCGCGGAGTACGCCCGACTACGGGCCCACAAGGGCATCACGCTCGCCCAGGCGGCGGACACGGTGACCGACGTGTCGTACTTCGGCACGATGATGGTGCACCTCGGCCTCGCCGACGGGATGGTGTCGGGCGCCGCGCACACCACCGCTCACACGATCCGCCCGTCCTTCGAGATCATCAAGACCAAGCCGGGAGTGAACGTGGTCTCCAGCGTGTTCCTGATGGCGCTCGCCGACCGCGTGCTCGTCTACGGCGACTGCGCCGTGATCCCCGACCCGACCAGCGAGCAGCTCGCCGACATCGCGATCTCCTCCGCGACGACCGCCCGGCAGTTCGGCATCGATCCGCGCGTGGCGATGCTGTCGTACTCGACGGGGGAGTCCGGATCCGGTGCGGACGTCGACAAGGTGCGCGCCGCCACCGCCCTCGTGCGCGAACGGGCGCCCGAGCTCCCGGTCGAGGGGCCGATCCAGTACGACGCCGCCGCGGATGCGGCGGTGGCCAAGGCCAAGCTCCCCGGCTCCGCTGTGGCCGGACGGGCGACCGTGTTCGTCTTCCCCGACCTGAACACCGGCAACAACACCTACAAGGCCGTGCAGCGCTCAGCCGGCGCCGTCGCGATCGGCCCGGTGCTGCAGGGGCTCAACAAGCCGATCAACGACCTCTCCCGCGGTGCGCTCGTCGACGATATCGTCAACACGGTGGCGATCACGGCGATCCAGGCGCAGGGAGCCGAGCAGGCGGGAGAGGCGGCATGAGCGCCATCCTGGTCATCAACAGCGGCTCCTCCTCGTTGAAGTACAGCCTGATCGACATCGAGCAGGAGAATCTGCTCGCGAGCGGGCTGATCGAGCGCATCGGTCAGGAGATCAGCCCGGTCGCGCACACGGTGCGCCCCGCGGTCGACGGCGACGCCGTGCCGACCATGCTCGACGCCACCTACCGCAGTGAGAGGCCGATCGCCGATCACGCCGCCGCCTTCGAGGTGATGCGCGAGCAGTTCGTCACGCACGGTCCCTCACTCGACGAGCATCGCCCCGTCGCTGTCGGGCACCGCGTGGTCCACGGCGGCGCCCGCTTCTACGCCCCCACGCTGATCGATGCCGACGTGGAGCGGCAGATCGACGAGCTCGCGGTGCTCGCACCGTTGCACAACCCCGCGAACCTCGCCGGCATCCTCGCCGCGCGCGCCGTGTTCGACGGCGTTCCGCACGTCGCGGTGTTCGACACGGCCTTCCATCAGACGCTCCCTCCCGCCGCCTACACCTACGCGATCGATGCGGCGCTCGCCGCGGAGCACCGGGTGCGCCGCTACGGCTTCCACGGCACGAGTCACCAGTACGTCAGCGAGTCCGCCGCCGCGTTCCTCGGTCGTGACCTCGGGGATCTCCGGCAGCTGGTGTTCCACCTCGGCAACGGGGCCTCGGTGACCGCGATCGACGGCGGCCGCTCGGTGGAGACCTCGATGGGGCTCACCCCTCTCGAGGGGCTCGTCATGGGCACGCGCTCGGGCGACATCGATCCGGCCGCGCTCGTGCACCTGTCGCGCCGCGCCGGGCTGTCGATCGACGACCTCGATTCTCTGCTGAACACCCGCAGCGGACTCGCCGGTCTCGCCGGGCGCAGCGACATGCGCGACATCCTCGCGGGCGTCGAGGCAGGGGAGGACGCGGCGATGCTCGCGTTCGACGTGTACGTGCACCGGCTGCGCGCCTACGCCGGCGCCTACATCGCACAGCTGGGGGGAGTGGACGTCATCTCCTTCACCGCCGGCGTGGGCGAGAACGCCGCGCCGGTGCGTGCCGGTGCGATGGCGACGCTCGGCTTCGCCGGTGTGGAGATCGACCCCGCCAGGAATGCGGCACGAGAGCGCGGCATCCGCCGGATCTCCACGGATGCCTCTCCGGTGACGGTCCTCGTCGTGCCGACCGACGAGGAGCTGCAGATCGCGCGGCAGACGGCGGAGCTGCTCTGATCGCTGCGCCGATCCTCCCGCAGGGGTTACCCCGCGGTGCGCGACCGCATTACGCTTGCACAGTGGCACGGAGAGGTGCCGGCCCGACGATCGCCCTTCTCCTGGAGGCTCTGTGCCTGAAGCACTGCCCGACCTGTTCCACGCCGACGGCGTGCTCTTCGACCTCGACGGCGTGCTCACCCCGACGGCCGAGGTGCACATGCGCGCCTGGAAGGCCGTGTTCGACGATGTGTTCGCGCGATGGGGGATCACTCCGCCGTACACCGATGCCGACTACTACGACTACGTCGACGGCAAGAAGCGCTACGACGGCGTCGCGAGCCTGATGCACAGTCGCAACGTCGAGCTGCCGTGGGGCGACGTCGACGACGACCCCTCGGCCGAGACCGTGTGCGGTATCGGCAACCGCAAGAACGCCGCGTTCGCCGCATCGCTGCGCGGCCAGGGGATCGCGCCGTATCCCGGCTCGCTCGCACTCGTCGAGAGCCTGCATTCCGCCGGAGTCCCGCTCGGCGTGGTGTCGAGCTCCAAGAACGCCGAAGAGGTCCTGGGGGCCGCGGGCCTGCGCTCCTTCTTCCGGATCGTCGTCGACGGCGTCGTGGCCGAACGCGACGGACTCGCCTCCAAACCCGCCGCCGACATGTTCGCCGCCGGTGCCGTCGCCCTCGGGATCGACCCCGCCCGTGCGGTCGCCGTGGAGGACGCCACGTCCGGCGCCGCCTCCGCTGCCGCGGCCGGCTTCGCAACCGTGGTCGGCGTCGACCGTGGCACGGGTGCCGACGCCTTGCGCGCGGCCGGTGCCACCGTCGTGGTCGACGACCTCGCCGTCCTCCTTCCCTCTTCCCGCACCGACATCCCGGAGACCGCATGATCGACCGCGACCGCTTCCCCGTCGACCCGTGGCGTCTGATCGACACTCACTACTCGGAGGAGGGCGTCGGAGAGACGCTGTTCTCCGTCGGCAACGGCTATCTCGGCCTGCGCGGCAACCACATCGAGGGTCGCGGCGCGCAGGAGCACGGCACGTTCATCAACGGTCTGCACGAGACCTGGCCGATCCGTCACGCCGAGCAGGCCTACGGCTTCGCAGAGGTCGGGCAGACGATCGTCAACGCGCCGGATGCCAAGGTCATGCGCGTGTACGTCGACGATGAGCCGGTCTCGCTGGACGACGCCGATGTGCGCGAGTACCGGCGCACACTCGACCTGCGCACCGGCGTGCTGGAGCGCCACGTGGTCTGGGAGACGCCCTCGGGCAAGCGCGTGCGCATGCGCGACGAGCGCATCGTCAGCTTCGAGGAGCGGCACCTCGCGGTCCTGCGGCTCGAGGTCGTGGTGGAGAACGCCGACGCGCCCGTGACGATCAGCTGCCAGCTGCTCAACAGGCAGGACGGTGCGGGCGTCTACGCGGGCACACCGATCGGCACGAAGGCCGCGGCGTTCGACCCCCGCAAGGCCGAGAAGATCGCCGACCGCGTGCTGGAGCCGGCCGAGCACTGGCAGGACGGGCTGCGATCCGCGCTCTCCTATCGTGTCGCCGATTCGGGCATGACCGTCGCCGTGGTCGCCGATCACGTCGTCGAGACCGAGAACGAGTACAACGCCCGCACGCTGGTGGAACCGGACATCGCCAAGAACGTGTTCCGTGTGCAGGCGAAGGCCGGCGTGCCGATCACCTTGACCAAGCTCGTCAGCTACCACACGTCGCGAGGCGTGCCCCCGCGCGAGCTCGTCGACCGCTGCCGTCGCTCGCTCGACCGGGCGGCGGACGAGGGCGTCGAGACCGTGTTCCGTCGGCAGCGGGAATGGCTCGACGCGTTCTGGGAGCGCAGCGACGTGCAGATCGGCGGGCGCGACGACCTGCAGCAGGCCACCCGCTGGTGCCTGTTCCAGCTCGCCCAGGCCTCGGCGCGTGCCGACGGCGCCGGAGTCCCCGCCAAGGGCGTCTCCGGCTCGGGATACAGCGGGCACTACTTCTGGGACACCGAGATCTACGTGCTCCCGTTCCTCACATACACCTCGCCACGCTGGGCGTACAACGCGCTGCGCGCCCGTGTGCGCATGCTCCCGGCCGCACGTCGTCGGGCCGCGCAGCTCAACGAGGCGGGGGCGCTCTTCCCCTGGCGCACGATCAACGGTGAGGAGGCCTCGGCCTACTACGCGGCCGGCACGGCGCAGTACCACATCAACGCCGACATCAGCTTCGCCCTGGGCAAGTACGTGCGTGCGACGGGGGACGAGGAGTTCCTGCGTCGGGAAGGCGCCGACATCGCGATCGAGACCGCCCGGTTGTGGGCGACTCTCGGCTTCTGGCGTGCCTCCCGGTTGATCGAAGGCATGCCGGGGGAGGGGACCGAGACGTTCCACATCCACGGCGTCACCGGCCCCGACGAGTACACGACGGTCGTGAACGACAACCTCTACACGAACGTCATGGCGCGCTACAACCTCCGCTACGCGGCCAAGATCGTGCGCGAGATCAGGGAGAGCTATCCCGAGGACTACGTGAAGCTGGTCGACCGCACCGGCCTCGGCCCCGGCGAGGCCGAAGCCTGGGATCGCGCCGCAGAGGCCATGTACATCCCCTACAGCGAGGGACTCGGCATCCACCCGCAGGATTCGCTGTTCCTCGAGCGTGAGGTGTGGGACCTCGCCAATACGCCCGCCGATCAGCGTCCGCTCCTGCTGCACTTCCACCCCCTCGTGATCTACCGGTTCCAGGTGCTCAAGCAGGCCGACGTCGTGCTGGCGCTCTTCCTGCAGGGCAATCACTTCACGCCAGAGGAGAAGAAGGCGGACTTCGACTACTACGACCCGCTGACCACCGGCGACTCGACTCTCTCGGCCGTCGTGCAGTCGATCCTCGCCGCCGAGGTGGGGTATCAGGACCTCGCGCAGAAGTACTTCGAGCAGTCGCTGTTCGTCGACCTGCACGACCTGCACCACAACGCGGCGGACGGCGTGCACGTCGCTTCCGCCGGCGGGGTGTGGACGGCTCTGGTGTGCGGTTTCGGCGGGATGCGCGACTATGCCGGCGAACTGAGCTTCGACCCGCGGCTTCCGGCGAGCTGGCCGTCGCTGTCGTTCCCGCTGCAGTGGCAGGGATCGACGCTGCACGTGACGGTGACCGCGGCCGAGCTGCGCGTGCAGGTGAGGAACGGACCCCCCGTTCCCTTCAGCGTGCGAGAGACCGCGTACATCGCGACCGTCGACGACGAGGTCGTCGTGCCGCTCGCGGATCAGGGTCCCCTGCTCCCCGGTCGTCCGACGCTCCGACAGTTCGCCGACGCTCGACGCGAGGACGGCACGCGCATGTCGGCATCCGTTCCCGTGATCACGACGACGATCCCGGTGATCGAGACGATCGACTGATGCTCGGGCCCGCCGAAGGTCGGTGGCACGCCGTAGGCTGTTGAGGTGACCACAGCCCTCTACCGCCGCTACCGACCCGAGACGTTCGGCGAGATGATCGGGCAGTCCCAGGTGACCGATCCGCTCATGACGGCGTTGCGCGGTGACCGGGTCGGCCACGCCTATCTGTTCTCCGGCCCCCGCGGGTGCGGCAAGACCACGTCCGCGCGCATCCTGGCGCGGTGCCTGAACTGCGCCGAGGGGCCGACCGACGTGCCCTGCGGCGTCTGCCCGAGCTGTGTGGAGCTGTCGCGGGCCGGCGGCGGATCACTCGATGTCGTCGAGATCGACGCGGCGAGCCACAACGGCGTCGACGACGCGCGCGACCTGCGCGAGCGGGCGACATTCGCCCCCAGCCGCGACCGGTACAAGATCTTCATCCTCGACGAGGCGCACATGGTGACGCCCCAGGGCTTCAACGCGCTGCTCAAGCTCGTCGAAGAGCCGCCGGAGCACGTGAAGTTCATCTTCGCGACCACCGAGCCCGAGAAGGTGCTGGGCACGATCCGCTCGCGCACCCACCACTACCCGTTCCGACTCGTCCCGCCGGCCGCGATGCTCGAGTACGTCGCCAAGCTGTGCGCCGAAGAGGGCGTGATCGTCGAACAGGGTGTCCTCCCGCTCGTGGTCCGCGCCGGCGGCGGATCGCCCCGTGACACGCTCTCGCTGCTCGACCAGCTGATCGCCGGCTCCGACGCCCCCGCTGGTTCGGAGACGGTCACCGTCGGCTATGCGCGCGCCGTCTCCCTGCTCGGGTACACGCATGCCGCCCTCCTCGACGAGATCGTCGACGCGCTCGCCGCGGGCGACGCGGCGACCGCGTTCCCCGCGATCGACCGGGTCGTGCAGACCGGGCAGGACCCCCGTCGCTTCGTCGACGATCTGCTCGAGCGTCTGCGCGATCTCATCGTGATCGCGGCGGTCGGTGCCGGCGCATCCGCCGTCCTGCGCGGTATCGCCGAAGACGACCTGGAGCGCATGCGCGCCCAGGCCGCAGAATTCGGCTCCGCACGCCTCTCGCGCACGGCCGACGTGGTGAGTGCGGCACTCGACGACATGTCGGGAGCCACATCTCCGCGCCTGCATCTCGAGCTCATGGTCGCACGGGTGCTCGCGGGAGCGACGGATGCCGCCGTGGCTGCGCCCGCGCCGGCGGGGGAGCGTACCGCGGCTCCCGCCCGACAGGTCGCGACCCCGGCAGCGCCGGCGCCTTCCGCGTCATCCACGATCGCGGCTTCGGCGGGTTCATCGGCTCCCGCGGCCCCGGCGTCTGTGGCCCCGGCGGCTCCCGTCAGCCCGACCGCCTCCACGCACACGCCGGAGCCGGTCGTCGTCGAATCCGCTCCTGCTTCCGCTGCCCAGACTCGGGTCGTCGAGGAGGCAGCGAGCGAGAGCGTCGGTGCGGTATCCGACGGTGCCGCACCGGAACCCGCGGCTCCTGCGGAACCCGCGGCTCCTGCGGAACCCGCGGCTCCTGCGGCATCGCAGGGACCGGTCACGTTCGAGCGCATCCGCGCCGCGTGGCCCGCCGTGCTGACGCGGCTCGAGAGCATCAGCCGCACGTCCTGGCTGCTGGCCACGGCCGTGCAGCCCCTGGCGTACGTCACCGAGACCGAGGTGCTCACGCTCGGATTCACCAGCCAGCACGATGTCGCCAAGTTCAAGGGCACGACCCCGGGCTCAGGGCCTTCCGACCACCTGCGTTCCGCGATCCAGAACGAGCTCGGCGTCCGCGTGAAGTACCTCCCCGCCCCGATGCCGACCGGGGGTGCCCCGCGCCAGCCGGCGTCGTCCGGATCCTCGGCACCGACTGATTCCGCTCCCGCATCGGAGCCTGCGTCAGCGCGTTCCCCTCGTTCGCAGGTCCGTGGCGCGTCCGCATCGTCGGTGACGGAGTGGGCCGTCGCGTCGATTCCGACCGCGAACGAGGAGTCGGTGCGCGACGCTCCGATACCGTCCGCGCCGCTCCCCGTCGACGATGAGCCCGAAGAGGTCGAGGCAGCGGCCTCGGCACCGGTTCCCCCGTCCGACGGTGTCATCGATCGCGACGAACCGCCGCTGCCCGGCGACGATGAGGCTCCGGCCTACGACGATGAGCCTCCGTACGACCCCTCGTACGAGCCGCCGGCCGACCCGTCCGTGTCGCGCGGGGCTGCTCCTGACCGGTCGGCGCCGCAGACGCAGCGCACCGCCGTCGCCACTCCGCCGGTCGTCATCGAGCGTTCCCCCTCCGTCGGAGGAGTGCAGCGCTACGGTGAGGCCGTGATCCGCCAGGTGCTCGGCGCGACATTCCTGCGCGAAGAGCCCTACGAGCCCCCGACGAGGTTCTCCTGATGTACGACGGCATCGTTCAGGAGTTGATCGACGAGTTCGGTCGGCTCCCCGGCATCGGCCCGAAGTCCGCGCAGCGGATCGCGTTCCATATCCTGCAGACGCCGACGTTCGACGTCGCCCGTCTCGCTGAGCTGCTTAGTGAGATCCGTCTCCGCGTGCGGTTCTGCGAGATCTGCGGCAACGTCGCCGAGCAGGAGCGTTGCGCCATCTGCCGCGACCCGCGTCGCAGCCAGGCGCTGATCTGTGTGGTCGAAGACGCCAAAGACGTCGCCGCCATCGAGCGCACCAGGGAGTTCCGGGGCCTCTACCACGTCCTCGGCGGAGCGATCAGCCCCATCGCCGGCATCGGACCGGACGACCTGCGCATCGCCCAGCTCATGACCCGCCTCGCCGACGGCACCGTGCAGGAGGTCATCCTCGCCACCAACCCCAATCTCGAGGGGGAGGCGACCGCGAGCTACCTCAGCCGCCTGCTGACGACGATGCAGATCACGGTCTCCCGTCTCGCTTCGGGCCTGCCCGTCGGCGGCGACCTCGAGTACGCCGACGAGGTCACCCTCGGCCGCGCCTTCGAAGGCCGGCGCATCCTGTGAGCCCCCACACGGGCTTCTCACGTCGTGGCTGGCTCCTCTTCGGTGCCATGGCGCTGCTGTGGGGAGTTCCGTATCTGTTCATCAGCGTCGCGGTCGAGTCGTTCTCGCCACCGGCGATCGTGGCGGGGCGCACGCTCATCGCGGCTCTGCTGCTGCTGCCGTTCGCCCTCCGCAGCGGTGCGCTGCGTGCCGCTCTGAAGCACTGGCCGTGGGTGCTCGCGTTCGGCGTCGTCGAGATGGCGGGCCCCTTCCTGTTGCTCGGGCACGCCGAGATGACGCTGCCCTCCGGCATGACGGGCCTGCTGGTGGCGACCGTGCCGCTGTTCGCCGCTCTCATCGCCCTCGGCGGTGGCGACCGTGGCGTGCTGCGGCCGGCTCGCGGGATCGGTCTACTCGTCGGGTTCGTCGGTGTCGCGGTGGTGGTCGCGGGCCCCGGGCTCTTCGGTGGTGAGGTCAGTCTTCTCGCGGCCGGCGAGGTGCTGCTGGTCGCGGTGCTGTATGCGACCGCGCCCTTCATCGTCGCTCGCAAGCTCAACGATGTGCCGTCCCTCGGCACCATCACCCTCTCTCTTCTCATGATCGGGATCTTCTACCTTCCGATCGGGCTGCTCACTCAGCACGAGGTGCCCACTCTGCCGTCGATCGTCGCGCTGCTCGCGCTCGCCGTGATCTGCACGGCGGTGGCCTTCCTGGCCTTCTTCGCACTCATCCGCGAAGTCGGTCCGGTGCGCGCGCCACTGTTCACCTATGTGAATCCGGTGGTCGCGATCGTCCTCGGAGCCCTCGTCCTCGCCGAGCCGTTGACGCCCGGCCTGCTGCTGGGCTTCCCGCTGATCATCGTCGGGTGCTGGTTCGCCGCCACAGGCGGTCGACTGCGGCCGGTCTCTCCCCAGGCTCTCCCGCCCTCCCTCTGAGCCGCGCCCCGCACCTCCTGCCGTGCGCCGCGCCGCGCACCTCCCACTCCGAGTCGTCGAGTGCACGGCTTGCCGCCGAGTGCACGGCTTGCTCACGCGAACATCCTGTGCACTCGGCGACATCCCGTGCACTCGATGCACCGCGACGCGACTCACCGCGACGCGACGCACCGCGACGCGACGCACGCGGCCTGACACATGCGCAACGGGGCATACGCGCCGATCGTAGAATGAGCGTGGGCGGATCCGCCCGTCATCCCAGGGAGTGATCGTGGCCCTCATCGTGCAGAAGTACGGCGGCTCGTCCGTCGCCGACGCAGAGAGCATCAAGCGCGTCGCCAAGCGCATCGTCGATACGCGTCGTGCCGGGCACGACGTGGTCGTCGCCGTGAGCGCCATGGGCGACACCACCGACGAGCTGCTCGATCTCGCCAACGAGGTCGCACCGATTCCCGCGCCCCGTGAACTCGACATGCTCCTCTCCAGCGGAGAGCGCATCTCGATGGCGCTGCTGGCCATGGCGATCCACTCCATGGGCTTCGAGGCGCGGTCGTTCACGGGCAGCCAGGCGGGCATGATCACCGACTCGCAGCACGGTGCCGCCCGCATCGTCGATGTCACGCCCGTGCGTCTGCGCGAAGCTCTGGACGAGGGCGCGATCGTGATCGTCGCCGGGTTCCAGGGCTTCAACCGCGACACCCGTGACATCACCACGCTCGGTCGCGGCGGGTCCGATACCACCGCCGTCGCCCTCGCCGCCGCGCTCGACGCCGATGTCTGCGAGATCTACAGCGACGTCGACGGCATCTTCACCGCCGATCCGCGCGTGATCCCGAAGGCACAGAAGCTCGATCATGTCTCGAGCGAGGAGATGCTGGAGCTCGCCGCCAACGGGGCCAAGGTGCTGTACATCCGCGCCGTCGAGTACGCACGCCGTCACGGCGTCCTGATTCACGCTCGGTCGACGTTCTCGTCGGCCGAGGGCACATACGTTCTGGGCGAGGGTATGAAGAACCCCCGCGAAGCCGAGGGAGCAGTCATGGAAGAACCGATCGTCGCCGGCGTCGCCACCGACTTCAGCCAGGCCAAGATCACGGTCGCGGGCGTGCCCGATGTGCCGGGCAAGGCCGCCGAGATCTTCAAGATCGTCGCGAAGTCGGGCGCGAACGTCGACATGATCGTGCAGAACGTCTCGGCCACCGGGCGCACCGATATCTCCTTCACCGTCCCCAAGGCGGATGCGGCGGCCGCCCTCAAGGCCCTCGCCGGGGAGCAGACCGAGGTCGGGTTCCAGAACCTGATCCACGACGACCAGATCGGCAAGCTGTCGGTCGTCGGTGCGGGCATGCGCACGCACTCGGGTGTCTCCGCCACCCTCTTCGAGGCGCTGTCGGCCGGGGGGATCAACATCGAGATGATCTCGACCTCGGAGATCCGCATCTCGGTCGTGCTGCGCGACACCGACCTCACCGAGGCCGCGCGCACCGTGCACACCGCCTACGGACTCGACGGTGACGCCGAAGCCACGGTCCACGCCGGCACCGGCCGCTGATCTCCGCCGTTCATCGCCGTTTTCCTGCCGACTCCGTGCCCCCTCGGGACGCAGCGCCGGCAGTTCGTGAGACCACGGTAGACTCGCCGAAACCCTGACACCGGCGCCAGGCGCAGCTTCATCACCCCGACGCCGCGCCCGAAGCCTCGTACGCAGCACCGCACGACGCCAAGGAACATCATGACCCGCATCTCCGATTCAGGACTCTCCGTCGCCATCGTCGGCGCCACCGGCCAGGTGGGCACCGTGATGCGCGAGATTCTCGCCGAGCGGTCGTTCCCGATCCGCGACCTGCGCCTGTTCTCCTCGGCGCGCTCGGCCGGCACGGCAATCGAGTTCGGTGGAGCGACGGTCATCGTCGAAGACGTCGAGACGGCGGATGTCGCGGGTATCGACATCGCCCTGTTCTCGGCCGGAGCCACCGCGAGCCGCGCTTATGCGCCCCGCTTCGCCGCCGCCGGTGCCGTGGTCGTCGACAATTCCAGCGCCTGGCGCATGGACCCCGAGGTCCCGCTCGTGGTCAGCGAGGTCAACCCGCACGCGATCGACGAGCGCCCCAAGGGCATCATCGCGAACCCGAACTGCACCACGATGGCCGCGATGCCGGTGCTGAAGGCCCTGCACGCCGAGGCCGGTCTCGAGCGTCTGATCGTGTCGACCTACCAGGCTGTCTCCGGCTCCGGCCTCGCCGGTGCCCAGGAGCTCCTCGGCCAGGTCGAGGGCGTGCTCGCACAGGGCGACACCCTCCGCCTCGTGCACGACGGGTCGGCGCTCGACTTCCCCGAGCCCGAGAAGTACATCGCGCCGATCGCGTTCGACGTGATCCCGTTCGCCGGCAACCTCGTCGACGACGGCGACAACGAGACCGACGAGGAGAAGAAGCTCCGCAACGAGAGCCGCAAGATCCTCGAACTCCCGGACCTCCGTGTCGCGGGCACCTGCGTGCGGGTGCCGGTCTTCACGGGGCACTCGCTGTCGATCAACGTCGAGTTCGCCGGCGACATCACGCCCGAGCGTGCGCGCGAGGTGCTGAGCGTCGCTCCCGGTGTCGTGCTCGACGAGGTTCCCACCCCGCTGCAGGCCGCGGGGAAGGACCCGAGCTTCGTCGGTCGCATCCGCGCCGACCAGTCCGCCCCCGAGGGCAAGGGGCTCGTGCTGTTCCTCAGCAACGACAACCTGCGCAAGGGGGCGGCGCTGAACGCCGTGCAGATCGCCGAGATCCTGGCAGAGCGCCTGGCGGTCATAGCCTGACGGTATCCCCGCGATGTGGAAGCGGTCTGACCGGGCCGTGCCGCATGGTCGGCGGTGGCGTGCCCGCGAACTAGACTGGTTCGGTGACTGAAAACGTCGATGTCGTCCTGATCGGCGGTGGCATCATGAGCGCCACCCTGGGTACTCTCCTGCACGAGCTGCAGCCGGAGTGGAAGATCGTCGCCTTCGAGCGACTCTCCGAGGTGGCTCAGGAGAGCTCGAACCCGTGGAACAACGCCGGCACGGGGCACGCCGCACTGTGCGAGCTGAACTACATGCCGCAGCAGGGTGATGCCCCGCTCGACCCCGCCAAGGCGGTCTCGATCAACGAGCAGTTCCAGCAGAGCCGGCAGTTCTGGTCGTCGCTGGTGGAGAAGGGCGTGCTCGATGCGCCGTCGACCTTCATCAACGCGACGCCGCACATGACGTTCGTGCGCGGTGAGAAGGATGTCGCGTACCTCAAGAACCGGTACGAGGTACTCAAGAAGCAGCCGCTGTTCGCGGGCATCGAGTACAGCGAGGATTCCCGCGTCATCAACAAGTGGGCGCCGCTCCTCATGCAGCAGCGGGTGAAGGGCGAGCCGTTCGCCGCGACCCGCGTTCCCGCGGGCACCGACGTCGATTTCGGCGCCCTCACGCACCAGCTGTTCGACCACCTGACCGACTCCGGCGTCACGCTGCGCACCAACCACGAGGTACGCAGTCTGAAGAAGCAGAAGGACGGTACCTGGCTGGTCAAGTACCGCAACAGCATCGGTCACACCCCGAGCGAGGTCAAGGCGCGCTTCGTGTTCGTCGGGGCCGGCGGCTGGGCTCTCAAGCTGCTGCAGAATTCCGGCATCCCGGAGATCAAGGGCTACGGCGTCTTCCCGATCGGCGGCCAGTTCCTCAAGACCACCAACCCGACGATCGTCGCCCAGCACAAGGCGAAGGTGTACTCGCAGGCGTCGGTGGGTGCTCCGCCCATGTCGGTCCCGCACCTCGACACGCGTGTCGTCGACGGCGAGGCCTCGCTCATGTTCGGGCCGTTCGCGACCTTCAGTCCGAAGTTCCTGAAGAACGGGTCGATGCTCGACATCGTCTCGCAGGTGCGCGCGCACAACCTGCTGCCGATGCTGCAGGTGGCGGTGAAGAACCCCGATCTCATCACGTATCTCATCAGCGAGCTGCTGAAGAACCACGCCAAGAAGGTCGACAGCCTGCGTACGTTCATGCCGACCGCGAAGGACGAGGACTGGACGCTCATCGACGCCGGCCAGCGCGCCCAGGTCATGAAGAAGGACCCGAAGAAGGGTGGCATCCTGCAGTTCGGCACCGAGGTCGTCGCGGCGGCCGACGGGTCGATCGCGGGCCTGCTCGGAGCTTCTCCGGGAGCCTCGACCGCCGTGCCGATCATGCTCGATCTGCTCAAGAAGTGCTTCCCCGCGGAGTACCCGGGTTGGGAGCCCGAGCTGCGCGCGCTGATCCCCACGTTCGGTGAGAAGCTGAACGAGAATCCGGAACTCGCCGAGAAGTCGACCGCAGCGACCGCAGCCGCACTCGGCATCAACGTCTGAGGTCGCACCGTGGCGAAGCTCTACTTCCGCTACGGCGCGATGAACTCCGGAAAATCGACCGCCCTGCTGCAGGCCGCCTACAACTACGAGGAGCGCGGGCAGCACGTACTGCTCGCGAAGCCGGCGATCGACACCAAGGGGGCATCCGAGATCGAGAGTCGGCTCGGGGTCACCCGTCGGGTCGACTTCCTGATCGATCCCGATGACGATGCGCGCGCGATCTTCGCCGCACATCGCGGGCGCATGCAGCATACGTCGGATGATGAGCTGCTGCCGGAAGGGCCGAGCGACGTCGCCTGCCTGTTGATCGACGAGGCGCAGTTCCTCACGCCGACCCAGGTCGATGATCTCTTCCGCGTCGCGGTGGTCGACGGAATCCCGGTCATCGCCTACGGCATCCGCAACGACTTCCTCACTCATGCCTTCCCCGGATCCGCGCGACTGCTCGCGATCGCGCACTCGCTGGAGGAGCTCAAGACCATCTGCCGCTGTGGGCGGAAGGCCGTGTTCAACGGTCGCGTCGTCGGCGGACGGTTCGTGTTCGACGGCGACCAGGTCGCTATCGACGAGGGCGCGACCGGATCGGCCTCGCCGGAGCTGACCACCTATGAGTCGCTCTGCGGTACCTGCTACCTCGAAGAGTCCGGTGGTCGCCTGGGCTGAGGCCGGCCCGATCCGTCGAGGCGCCCGTCGGCCGCTGCCGTCGCGCAGCCGTGAACAATCCAGGAAGACAGTCGGCCCCGTGCCGCGGTGAGCCGTCTGCGACGCACGTCGTCGTCTTCTTCCTGAGGTGCGCACGCGGGGCGGGGATCGAGCGTGCCTGTTTGCGTGGTCTGACCACACGCGATACTCTGTGGTCAGACCACAGGAGGTTCGATGACCGACCAGCCGGCGCGCGCATGGCGACTCGTGCTCGAGCACATCGAACGCGACCTCCTCGACGGCCGTCTCGGCCCGGGTGATCGTCTCCCGTCCGAGCGTGATCTGGCATCCGACCTCGGCGTCGGACGCTCGAGCGTGCGCGAGGCGTTCCGGGTGCTCGAAGTGATGGGGCTCATCCGCACAGCGACCGGCTCGGGCCCGCAATCGGGCGCCATCGTCATCGCCACGCCCACCGGTGGCATGTCAGCGCTGCTGCGGCTCCAGGTGGCGGCGCAAGGCTTCCCGCTCGACGACGTCGTGCGCACGCGTCTGGTGCTCGAAGACGCGGTCGTCGCCGCGATGGCAGGCGCCCCTGAGCGCGACACGGACCGCGCCCATGAACTGCTCGCCGCGATGGACGCCCCGGGCCTCGCCCCGTCGGAGTTCCTCGCCCTCGACGCGCAGCTGCACCTCTCGCTCGCCGAGGCCAGCGGAAACACGGTCATCGCCGCGATGATGGCGGGTCTTCGTTCCTCGATCGAGTCCTATGTGCAGGCGGGCGTCTCCGCGATCGCCGATTGGGGGGCGATGGCGACGCGGCTTCGCGCCGAGCACCACGCACTCGTCGCGGCGATCGATGCCGCCGACGTCGAGACAGCGCGTTCCCTGGTCCACACGCACATCACCGGCTACTACACGTCCGCGGGCCTGACCCGTGAGATCCACCCCCAGATCTGAGAGGCACATCATGGTGCAGCGCCAATTCCCCAACCCCGTCGAGCTCCTCGAGCTGATGAAGTTCAAGAAGCCCGAACTCGACGGTCGCAAGCGACGGTTGGAGGGTGCTCTCACGATCGATGATCTTCGCCTGATCGCCAAGCGCCGCACGCCGAAGGCCGCGTTCGACTACACCGACGGCGCCGCCGAGGGCGAGCTGTCGCTCACGCGCGCACGTCAGGCGTTCCAGGACGTGGAGTTCCACCCCGGGATCCTGCGACCGGCGCCGACCGTCGACACCAGCGTCGAGATCCTCGGCGGTCCGTCCGCTCTGCCGTTCGGAATCGCCCCGACCGGGTTCACCCGTCTGATGCAGACCGAGGGGGAGACGGCGGGCGCGGGCGCCGCGGCCGCCGCCGGGATCCCGTTCACGCTCTCGACCCTCGGCACCACTTCGATCGAGGGCGTGAAGGCCGCCAACCCGCACGGACGCAACTGGTTCCAGCTCTACGTCATGCGCGACCGTGAGATCTCCTACGAGCTCACCCGTCGCGCCGCCGCCTCGGGGTTCGACACCCTGCAGTTCACGGTGGACACCCCGGTCGCGGGAGCGCGTCTGCGCGATAAGCGCAACGGGTTCAGCATCCCGCCGCAGCTGACCCTCGGCACGATCATCAACGCGATCCCGCGCCCATGGTGGTGGTATGACTTCCTCACCACCCCGAAGCTCGAGTTCGCCTCGCTCAGCACGACCGGAGGGACCGTGGGCGAGCTGCTGGACGCCGCGATGGACCCCACGATCAGCTATGACGATCTCGCCGTCATCCGCGATATCTGGCCAGGCAAGATCGTGATCAAGGGCGTGCAGAACGTCGAGGACTCGGTGCGTCTGCGCGATGCCGGAGTCGACGGGATCGTCCTCTCGAACCACGGTGGCCGCCAGCTCGACCGTGCACCGATCCCGTTCCACCTGCTTCCCGAGGTGCGCAAGGCCGTGGGCGACGACTTCACGGTGATGATCGACACCGGCATCATGAACGGTGCGGACATCGTCGCCGCGGTGGCGCTTGGAGCGGACTTCACGCTGATCGGACGGGCGTACCTCTACGGTCTGATGGCGGGCGGACGTCAGGGTGTCGACCGCACGATCGCGATCCTGCGCAGCGAGATCGAACGCACGATGCGCCTGCTGGGTGTCGCCTCGCTCGCCGAGCTCGAGCCCGCGCACGTGACCCAGTTGACCCGCTTGGTTCCCGTGGCCCGCGCCGCCGCGGAAGCCCGCGTGCACTGAGCCCTGCTCGTCCGGATCTGACCGGGAGGTGGCCACGTCGTCTCAGGACTGCGTGGCCACCGCCCTGGTGCGTGGGGGCCACGGCACCAGCATCGACGTGGTCTTGCGGTACTGGGCGTACGCCGGATACTTCGACGCGGTGATCGACTCGGTGAAGATCGTCGAGCCGATGAAGAGCACGGTCAGCAGAGCCGGACCGACGATCGTCGGATTCAGCACCCCGCCGATGACGCCGGCTCCGCCGGTGACCGCAGCCGTCGCTCCGATCGCGTAGAAGGCCCACCACTGCGCCTGCTCGAAGAAGAAGTTCGGGTGCCGGCTGTATCGGAAGAGGCCCGTCGTGGCGAATCCCGGTGCGAGCGTGCCACCCGCCTGCTTCTTCCGCTGATGGAACACCCACTGCTGCTGATCGGCGATCGTCTCTCCGACGAGGAAGGCGACGAATGCGGCGATGAACAGCGCGTCCCACCCGGTGAGGGCCGAAGGGTGCTGTGCGGCGACCAGCGTCGGCAGCGTGATGAGCACGAGCAGCGCCATCTGATAGCAGATGATGAACAGCGCGTTGAAGATCTGGAACTGCCAGGGCCGCATCCGCCCACGCAGGATGGCCCAGCGGTAGTCCTCCATCCCGGTGTAGCCACCCTTGCGGGCGAAGTTGAAGGTCAGGCGTGCGCCCCACGCGGTGGCGAGCACACCCATCACGACCACACGCGCCGACCCGTCACCGTTCACGAAAGCGCCGGCGACGAAGATCCAGACGTAGGCCACCGGCACGATCGACCACGCGCGGTCGACCCAGGAGGTGTCGCGGGTGATCAGGGAGAGCACCCAGCAGACGGCGCTGGTGGCCGCGGCGACGACGATGACGATCAGCAGGGCATCCATGACGCCATGCTAGGACTCTCGCGTAGGGTCGCGCAGCGCGACACCGCGAAGGTCAGAGCGTCAGCAGAAGCGCGTCGAGCTTGTCTGCGGTGTCTTCCCAGCCGTCGACGGCGATGGCGGGAACACCGATCGCGAGCACGGGGTAGTCGTTGCCCCCCTCATCGAGCCGGTCGCCGTAGAACAGCATCTCGGTGAGGGCGATGCCGGTGTGCGCGGCGAGTTGCCGCATCCCGAAGGCCTTGTCGATACCGGCTTGGGTGATGTCGATCGAGGTCGAACCGCCCGAGCGCACCTCGAGACCGGGAAGGCGTGCGGCGACCGCATCCCGCAGCGCAGCCCGCTTGGCGCCCGTCGGGTCCCAGTCGTGCTTCGCCTCGCGCGGCGCACGCTGACCGAGCGCCGAGAAGGTGATCTGCGATCCGCGGTCCTCGAGGATGTCGCCCCACGGCTCGGCCTCCCAGAGTCCGAGGCGCTCGGCCTCTTCGCGCAGAGCCGTGAGGGCCGCCTGCTTGTCGGCCTCGCTGAGATCGTGGGCGTAGACCGGGGCGAAGTCCGTGCCGTCGTGGCGGAGGTAGCGGGTGCCGCAGGTGGGCAGGAGGTGCAGCCGGGCGAGATCGGAGGGGTCAGCGTCTCCGAGCTGTGCGATCACCTGCGAGCGGAACTGCGCCTCGTTCCCTCCGGAGATGATGGCGACGTCGACGGTGCGCAGCAGAGTGCGGAGCAGCGCGGCGATCCGCGGGTCGATCAGGCCCTTGGAGGGGGCGAGCGTGTCATCGAGATCGAAGGCGACGAGTGTGGGCGCGGTCATGATGTCTCCAGCCTAGAAGGTGGACGCTGGGAGGATCTCGGGGCGATCAGCAGGGTGAAGGCGACCGCGACGGCGACGCCGATGATGGCGCCCGTCGAGTTGGCGACGACATCGTTCACGGTGGCCGCGCGGTGGGGGAGAGCCACACGTTGGGCGATCTCGATCATCGCTGACAGCAGCGGCCCCACCAGCACAGCGAGGAACCAGATACGACGGGGGAGGAGTAGGAAGGCGAGGATGCCGACCGGCACGAAGACGAGCACGTTCGCGATGATCTCGAGCCGGGTGAAGTCGAGCCACTCCCAGCCGAGACGGTGAGCTGTGGCGAGCACGAGGTCGAGCAGATTCGGCATCGACTCCTCGACCTTCGACGGCGTGAGGGTGAGAGCGGCGAGGCCGATCAGGAAGGGGACACCGAGGGCGATCGCCCAGGCCCGGGTGAAACGGCGCGGCGGCGGGAGCAGAGAGTTCATGCGTTCCCTTTCGTGCACGGTCCCGGTACAGAGAAGGCCGCCCCTGAGGGCGGCCTTCCGGTGTTACTGGTCGGGGTGACAGGATTTGAACCTGCGACCTCTTCGTCCCGAACGAAGCGCGCTACCAAGCTGCGCCACACCCCGTTTTGCAACCCTCCGAGTCTACAGGGAAATGTTCCCTGCGCCGAATCGAGGCCGGATCACACCTGTGCGGTCAGAGTGAGCAGCGTCGCCTCGGGGCGGCAGGCGAACCGGACCGGCGCGTAGATGGAGTGTCCACACCCCGCGCTGACGTTGAGCGGCACAGTGCGGCCGCCGTGCGACCAGGTGCTGAGCCCCTTGGCCTGCTTGAGCGGGATGTCGCAGTTCGCCACGAGAGCCCCGTACCCGGGAATGCACACCTGACCGCCGTGCGTGTGGCCACCGAGGATCGCATCGGCACCGAGATCGATGAAGCCGTTGAGCACCCGCTGATACGGCGCGTGCGTGACGCCGAGGACGGGCGTCGCTGCGTCGCGGGCACCGAGAGCCGCGATGGCATCGGGAAGCTCATCCAGACGGTCCCAATCGCGGTGAGCGTCGTCGACACCGAAGAGATCGACGTCGCTGCCCGCGATGTTCAGCCGCGCCGCAGAGTTGTTGAGCTCGGTCCAGCCCAGCTCGTCCGCGAAGTACCGATCCATCGCGTCCGTGTCGAGAAGCTCCGGCTTGTGGTGCTTCTTGGACGGTCCGAGGAAGTAGCGGAAAGGGTTCCGCGGAGACGGCGCGGCGACGTCGTTCGAGCCGTGCACGAACACGCCGGGGATGCCGGCGAACGGAGCGAAAGCGCGCCGGATGCCGTCGAGTCCGTTCTCGTGGCCGAGATTGTCCCCGGTGTTCACGATGAGGTCGGGCTTCAGCTCGGCGAGGGAGGCGAGCCAGTCCTGCTTGCGATGCTGCCACGGCGCCATGTGCGCATCGGAGATGTGCAGGATACGCAGCGGTGCGGCACCGGGCGGGAGAGCCACTATTGAGGCCTCGCGCACGGTGAACAGGTACCGCTCGATCCCGATCCCCCAGATGGCGGCGCCGGCACCCACGGCCCCCACCGCGCCGAGCGCGATGAGGGCCGGGTGTGCGCCGCGACGGGCCGCTACTGGCACGTCACACGCACGGCGGTGGACTTGCTGGCCGCGGTGCCGGGCGCAGGGTCGGATCCGCCGACGACGGAGGTCGGTGGATTGCAGGAGTTGTCGAATTCGATATTCGTGAATCCTGCGGCACCGAGCGCGGCAGAGGCTTGGGCTCTCGACATCCCGACGAGATTCGCCGGGACGGTCGTGCCCTGTCCGTTGCTGGTCGTGAGGGTCACCGTCGCGCCAGTGGCCGCCTCTCCGGTCGGATCCTGGCCGGCGACCAGGCCGACGGCGAGGTCGCTGTCCACTGCTCCTCCGACAGAGACCTGGAAGCCGGCGTCCGTCAGGATCGCGGTCGCTTCCTCGACGGACTTGCCCACGACACTCGGAACCGTCGTCAGCTGCTGTCGGGTGAGCTTGCCATCGGGCTTCGGGAAGGCGTCTCCACCGTACGCAGCGTTCGCTGCGGCCTGCGCGGCCTGCGCCACCGGGTAACGCATGTCGTTGAGGTTCCAGCCGTTGGCCCTCTTGCGGTAGATGTTCTCCTGGCCCTGCCAGCGGCCGGCCCAGACCGCCGTGGCGACCTTGGTGCTGGACTCGATCATCATCGTCGACCAGGTGTCGTGCGTTCCGGTCTTGCCGATCAGCGGCGTGCCGTCGTTGGGGTTCGCCCGGGAACCGGTGCCGCCGCCACCCATGACGCTCTGCAACGCGAAGGCGGCCGTCGCGGCGACCTCGGGAGAGATCACTCCGTCGGTGCACGACGATGCCGGCAGTTCGCGGTCCTGACCGTCGGGGCCGACGACGCGATCGATCGCGCGCGGTGTGCAGTACTTCCCACCGCTCGCGACGGTCGCGTAGGCGTTCGCCATCGCGAGGGGGGAGATGTTCTTCGGGCCGAGCACGTCGAAGGGCACGTTCTCGTCGGTGACCTTGTCGCCGTTCGCCAGCGTGACACCCATACGGTCGGCGACCTTGTTGATGTCGCAGATATCGAGCTTCGACGCCATCGCGAAGTAACCACTGTTGAGCGAGTTCTTCGTGAAGCTCAGCACGGATCCGGTTCCACCGCCACCGCCACCGAAGTTGCCGATCTCCTTGGTGTTGGCGTTCTGCTTGGCTCCGCAGACGGGGATCTTCAGGTTCGTCTGCACGCTTCCGTTGAGAACCTCGTTGACGGAGTGGCCCTTCTCGAGCCAGTCGATCAGCGTGAAGAGCTTGTAGGTCGAGCCGACCTGGAAGCCACCCGAGTTCCCGTGGTTCTTATCGCCCGCGAACACCAGGGAGGAGTAGGCCTGATCATCGGTGGGAGTCTCGGTGAAGGTCGTGTTCTGCGTCATGGAGAGGATTCGGCCGGTGCCGACCTCGACCGAGACGCCGGCCGCCCCGAAGTACTGGTTGTCGGCGTTGGCGGGAACAACCTCGGCCATCTTCTCGGCGGCAGGGTTCTGGATGCGGTAGTCCAGCGTCGTGTAGATCTTGAGGCCACCGCGGCGGAGCAGATCCGTCCGCTCCTGCTGGGTCTTGCCGAAGGCCTCGTCGTTCAGCACGATCGACTTCACGTACTGGCAGAAGTAGGCGCTCGTGCCTGCGGAGGCGCATCCCTGCGTCGGTGGGTTCAGCGCGGGGGCGATCTCCGAGGCATCGGCTTCGTCGTACTGCGCCTGCGTGATCTTGCCGTCCGTGAGCATGCGCCCGAGCACGTAGTGTCGGCGGTCCTTCGTGAGCGAGTATCCGTCCGCCGCAGTGTTCAGGGCGACGCCCTCGGCGTTGGTGGTCGTGCCCTGTTCGGCCTTGTCGATGCGATACGTGTTGGGGTTCTGCACGATGCCCGCGAGAGTCGCCGACTGCGCGACCGTGAGGTTCGCCGCGGTCGTCGAGAAGTAGTAGTTCGCGGCGGCCTCGATGCCGTACACAGTGCCACCGAAGTTGGCGATGTTCAGGTAGCCGAGCAGGATGTCGTTCTTCGAGAAGTCCTTCTCGATCTGGATCGCGTAGCGCATCTCCTGCAGCTTGCGCTCGATGCCCTTGGCCCCGGTCGCGTTGGTCGCATCCTTCCAGCACTGCTGGAGGTCCTCAGAGTAGGTGTCGGACGTGGTGTCGACCTCCTGCTCGCACTTCTGGATGAGGACGTTCTTCACGTACTGCTGGCTGATGGTCGACGCACCACGGCTGGACGTGCCGCGTACGTTGTCCACCAGAGCCTTCACCGTGGCGCCGATGTTGACGCCGCCGTGGCTGTAGAAGTTCTTGTCCTCACTCGAGAGGATCGCGTCGTACAGGTTCGGGGAGACCTGTTCGTACGTCACGGGGACACGGTTCTGCTCGTAGAACGACGCGAGTTCGACCTGGGATCCGTCGGGGGCGGTCGCGTAGATGGTCGACTGCTCCATCGGCGTGCTCGGGTCGAGGCTCTCGGGGAGCTGATCGAAGAGCGTGAGGGCCTGGGTGCCTGCGAGACCGGTCATCGCGAGGACCGGAGTGACGCTGGCCGTGACGAGGAGACCGGCGACGGCGCTCAGGCCGACGAGCCCGACGAGACCGCCGAGCACGCCTCTCACCGTGCGATTCTTTTGGGGCATACGCTTGATCGTAGGGGAGTTCCCTGAATACCGCCTTTGACGAGCCCGCCCCGGATCTCGGGTGTCGTGCCCCGATCGACAGGAGTGCCATGACCACGTGGGAGTACCTCACCACGCCGCTGCTGATCCACAACACCGCAGCCATCCTCAACAACTGGGGCAAGCAGGGCTGGGAGCTCGTCCAGGTCGTGCAGGGCCCCGAGGGCGGGCTCGTCGCCTACTTGAAGCGCCCCGTGACGTCGGACGCGTCGACGAACGCCGGTCTCGCAGCCGCAGAACAGGCCGCCCGTCAGTTCGAGGGAGGCCAGGCATGAGCGTCTCCGCCCGTCTTGCCGAACTCGGCATCGAGCACCCGGCCGTCGCTGCCCCGGTCGCCGCCTACGTCCCGGCGGTCGTGCACGGCGGTCTCGTCTACACCTCCGGGCAGCTTCCGTTCGTCGACGGTGCGCTTCCGGCCGTCGGCAAGGTCGGCGGCGAGGTCTCCGCCGAGGACGCCAAGTCCTACGCCCGCACCTGCGCGCTCAACGCCCTCGCCGCGGCAGCGGATGCGGCCGGCGGGATCGATCGCATCGTCGGTGTGCTCCGCGTCGGCGGCTTCGTCGCCTCGGCGGAGGGCTTCACCGGTCAGCCCGGCGTCATCAACGGCTCGAGCGAGGTACTCGGTGAGATCTTCGGCGATGCCGGGCGTCACGCCCGCGCGGCCGTCGGCGTCGCCGAGCTTCCGCTCGGCAGCCCGGTCGAGGTCGAGGTCGCCTTCCTGCTGGCCTGACACCCGGCGCGGCATCCAGCCGCCGGTGAACAAGAAACGCGCCTCCCCGTCGGGGGAGGCGCGTTTCTGTCTCGTCCGGGTGGCTCTACTTGACCTGCGCCGAGATGATGCTCATCACCGCGGTGTCGGCGAGGGTCGTCGTGTCACCCACCTCGCGGCCCTCGGCGACGTCGCGGAGCAGGCGCCGCATGATCTTCCCGGAGCGGGTCTTCGGCAGCTCACCCACGATGTAGACATCGCGCGGGCGGGCGATCGCGCCGATCTGCTCTCCCACCCAGAGGCGCAGCTGCTGGGCGAGGCCGGCAGGCTCGTGCGCGGCGAGATAGCTCTCCTTGATGATGACGAAGGCCACCACTGCCTGACCGGTCGTCTCGTCCGAGGCACCGACCACGGCGGCCTCGGCCGTCGCTTCGTGCGCGACCAACGACGATTCGATCTCCGCGGTCGACAGGCGATGTCCGGAGACGTTCATGACGTCGTCGACGCGACCCAGCAGCCACAGGTCGCCGTCGTCGTCGAGGCGCGCGCCATCCCCGGCGAAGTAGTAGCCCTGGTCTTCGAACTTCTCCCAATAGGTCTCCCGGTAGCGCTCGGGGTCGCCCCAGATGCCGCGCAGCATGCTGGGCCAGGGTTCGGTGATCACGAGGAGGCCGCCGCTGCCGTTGCCGACCTCGACGCCGCTCTCGTCGACGACGTCGATAGAGATCCCGGGCAGAGGCACCTGCGCGGAACCGGGCTTGGTCTCGGTGACTCCCGGAAGAGCGGACACCATGATCGCGCCGGTCTCGGTCTGCCACCAGGTGTCGACGATCGGGGTCTTGTTCGCCCCGATGACCTCGCGGTACCACATCCACGCCTCGGGGTTGATGGGCTCTCCCACCGAGCCGAGCAGTCGCAGCGACGACAGATCGAACTTCGCGGGGACGCTGCGCCCGATCTTCATGAACGAGCGGATCGCGGTCGGCGCGGTGTAGAAGATCGACACCTTATACTTCTCGATGATCTCCCACCAGCGGCCGGGGTGCGGGGCATCCGGTGTGCCTTCGTAGAGCACCTGGGTCGCACCGTTGGCGAGGGGGCCGTACGTGACGTAGCTGTGTCCGGTGATCCAGCCGATGTCGGCCGTGCACCAGAACACATCGGTCTCCGGGTGCAGGTCGAAGACGTACTTGTGCGAGTACGCCGCCTGGGTCAGGTACCCGCCTGAGGTGTGCAGGATGCCCTTGGGCTTGCCCGTCGTGCCCGAGGTATAGAGGATGAAGAGCGGATTCTCGGCGGGGAACGCCTGTGCCGTGTGCTCCGCGGAGGCGGCAGGGACGGCGTCGTGCCACCAGATGTCGCGGCCGTCGATCCAGTCGACCTCGTTCTCGCCACGGCGGACGACGAGGACGTGCTCGACGGTCTGCTGCTCACCGTCGCCGCGGTCGGCGAGGGCCTGGTCGACGGCCGGCTTCAGCGCCGAGACGCGGCCCTTGCGGTAGCCGCCGTCGGCGGTGATGACGAGCTTGGCGCCGGCGTCGTCGATGCGCGAACGCAGGCTGTCGGCGCTGAAGCCGCCGAACACGACGGAGTGGATCGCTCCCAGGCGAGCGACCGCGAGCATCGAGGCGATCGCTTCGGGGATCATCGGCAGGTAGATCGCGACGCGGTCGCCCTGGCCGATGCCGAGACCTTCGAGCACGTTGGCGACGCGCTTGACCTCGTCCGTGAGCTCGGCGTACGTGATGCGGCGGGAGTCGCCCGGCTCGCCTTCCCAGTGCAGGGCGACGCGATCGCCGTTGCCTGCTTCGACATGACGGTCGAGGCAGTTGTAGGCGACGTTCAGCTCGCCGTCCTCGAACCACTTCGCGAAGGGCGGGTTGCTCCAGTCGAGCACCTGGGTGAACGGCTTGTGCCAGTGCACCAGCTCTCGGGACTGCTCACCCCAGAAGGATTCGCGATCGGCGGCGGCACGCTCGTACAGCTCGGGCGAGGAGATGGTGTGGGCGACGAAGTCCTCCGACGGCGGGAACTTCCGGGTCTCGTCGAGAAGATGATCGATCTGGCTGCTCATCGGCAGGCGCTCCTTTGCGGCATACGGGTCTTACGAGCATGGTCGTGGGGGTGGCGACCAGGTCATGGCGAATCTATCTCCGCGGCCTCCTGTCGCATACTGCCGAAAGTCGGTAGTGCGGCCGGTTTTGTCAGGACGGTCGCCTTGCGTACACTCGACGACAGCCGAATTCTCATTCCGGCCTTGGCGTGCCCGATTCCCCCAATCGTGGTTCGTCGTGGGCGGCATCTCATTCCCCCCGTGAGATGCCGCCCATTCCTTTGGGAGCGCTCCCTGCCGTGCCGGGTTCCGCCGGAGGCGTCGCCTGCACCGTGGGCGGATGAGTGGTCTTATTCACAGGCGCTGAGCCGACCCGCGCCTCACGCCTTTCCCACACGACGGCCGCGCATAGCGTCGCGTCCATGCCTGATTCCTTCGTCATCCAGCCCAGGGGAGTTCGTTCGGCTGCGCCCGAAGGGGAAGCCCCGCCCGAGACCCGTCGCCTGGATCCGGCGTTCGGGCCGCTTCTCACCCACCTCGACGATGCCGTCACCGATGTGTTCGTGAACGGGGCGAGCGGGCTGTTCGTCGACCGCGGGAGTGGAGCAGAGCCCGCACCGGGGTGGAGGGCTTCGGAGCGGGAGGTCCGCGACCTCGCCGTCGCACTGGTCGGTCTCGGGGGACGCCATATCGACGACCAGGCGCCCTGCGTCGACGTCCGTCTCGATTCCGGCGTCCGGGTTCATGCGGTCCTCGCACCGGTATCGACCACCGGAACCGCCCTCTCGATACGCATTCCCCGCGTACGTGTCGCGGATCTCGACGCGCTCGCCGCTCTCGGTGCCTTCGATGCGCGCCAGCATGCCTGGCTGCTCGGGCTGGTGGCCGAGCGGGCGAACATCCTCATCACCGGGGGAACCGGAACGGGCAAGACGACGCTGCTGTCGGCGCTGCTGTCGGAGGTGTCGTCGACGGAGCGCATCGTCACGATCGAAGACGTCGCCGAGCTGCGTCCGCGTCACCCGCATCACGTCGCCCTCGAAGCGCGGCAGTCGAACCTCGAGGGCGCGGGCGGCATCTCTCTGGCGCGACTGGTGCGCGAGTCGTTGCGGATGCGTCCCGATCGGCTGGTGGTCGGGGAGTGCCGCGGTGAAGAGGTCCGGGAGCTGCTCACCGCCCTCAACACCGGTCACGACGGGGGTGCGGGCACTCTGCACGCGAGCGGGCTCCGCGACGTCCCCGCGCGGCTCGAAGCCCTCGGCGCCCTCGCCGGGATGGACGCGATCGCTCTCGCGCGGCAGGCGGTCAGCGCGTTCACGATCGTCCTCCACCTCGACCGCGCCCCCGGGGGCACCCGTCGCATCCGGCAGGCGGGGCGTCTCGTGATCGTCGGGGATCGTCTCGATGTCGAGGAAGTGCAGCCGTGGTGATGCGGTGGGGCCGTGTGGGGCGACGAGGGTCGACCGGCGCGACGGATGCCGCGACCTCGGTGCAGACGCTGGCCGTGCTGCTGCAGGCGGGGGCTGCGCCGGTCATCGCGTGGCGCCACCTGGCCGAGGCCGATGATCCGCAGGCGCGGGCTGTCGTCGACCGCCTCGATCGTGGTGTGCCGCTTCTCGAGGCCATCGAGGCTGAGGGCGGGGCGTGGATCGATCTGGCCGCCGCCTGGGAGATCGCGACGACGGTGGGGGCGCCGCTCGCCGAGGTTCTCCGCATGATCGCGGAGACGCTGCGAGACTCCGAGGCCGCGGCTGACGATGTGCGCATCGCACTCGCCGAACCCGCAGGAACCGCACGGCTGCTGCTGTGGATGCCGTTCGCCGGGGTGCTCCTCGGGTTCGCACTCGGGTTCGACACCATCGGAGTGATCTTCGGGAACGTGCTCGGCGCCGCCTGCGTCACCGTCGGCCTGCTCCTCGTCGCCGCGGCGCATCTGTGGACGACGCGCCTGCTGCGGCGGGCACGACCGGCGCCCGGCACCCCCGGGATGCACGCAGAGCTCGTCGCGGTCGCACTGTCGGGCGGGGCCTCGATCGATCGTGCGCATCAGCTGGTCTCGCAGGCGTCCCCCTCGGAGACCGGCGATGAACGCGTTCGCTCCGTGCTCGAGCTCTCTCGCGCCGCGGGGGTGCCGGCAGTCGAGCTGCTCCGGGCATCCGCGGCCCAGGACCGACACGCCGCCAGAGTGCAGGGGCGGCTCCGTGCCGCGAAGCTCTCGACACGCCTGTTGTTCCCGCTCGGGGTCTGCACGCTGCCGGCTTTCCTCCTTCTCGGTGTGGCGCCGCTCCTGCTCAGCGTCCTCGTATCCGCGCCGATGCCGCTGTGACGTTCCCGAACACCCGTACACCCCGATGCCCTGCATCCCACAGAAAGAAGGAACACGATGAAGAACATTCCCCTGCTGGATCGACGGCGCGCCGAGGCGTTGTTCGGCGACGACACCGGAGCCGCCACGGCCGAGTACGCGATCACGACGATGGCCATTGTTGTGAACATAGAGCAGACTTGATGCATGACCCCGAAACGCACCAAGGCCCTGCGCGCTGCGCTCTACGCCCGCCAGTCTGTCGCTGAGCCTGAGGGCATCGCCCGGCAGGTCGAGGCGTGCCAACAACTTGCGGATGCGCGCGACTACCTCGTCGTCGAGACCTACACCGACGACGCCGTCAGCGGATACAAGGCGCGCGGCGAGGGCACGGCGTTCGCCCGCATGCTCGAGGATGCTCGGGCGGGGCTGTTCGACGTGCTCATCGTGCGCAAGCTCGACCGCCTCGGGCGCTCGCTGTCAGCCCTCGAGGCGCTCAACGCGGCGCGGGTGCAACTCGTGACCACCGATGGCGCGGTCGACCTGACGAGCGCCTCGGGGCGCCTCATCGCCAACGTGCTCACCTCGGTCGCCCGAGCCGAGAGCGAGGTCAAGGCTGAGCGGCGAGTGTTCGCCAACGCCGACCGGCGCGGGCGCGGCATCCCGACCTCGGGGCGGGTGCCCTATGGCTACAAGTGGGTCACCACGGCCGAACGCCGCGAGCGCGGCACCATCGAGGCGTATGAGCTTGATGGCGAGCGAGCGCCCGACGTGCGCCGTATCTATGACGAGTTCCTCGCGGGCGTGCCCCTCGGCTCGATAGCGCGCGACCTGACCGTCGATGGCAGGCGCACCGCACCCACCAAGCGCCACCCCGAGGGGGTGCCGTTCACGCCCACCACCTTGCGGCGCATGCTGATGAGCCCTTACTACGCGGCGCTGTTGCCCCTGCCGGGCGACGACGGGGCGGTGTACGACCAGCGCGCCATCACCCGCGACACGTGCGAGCCCGGGGCGTGGCCTGCCATCGTCACGGCCGATGAGTGGGCTGAGGCCAAGACCCGGCTCGAGCACCCCGAGCGCAAGACCTCACCGGGGCCCACGCGCAAGTGGCTCTTGTCGGGCATCGCGCTGTGCGGGGTGTGCAAGCAACCCATCAGGGCAGGCGGGGGCGAGGCAGGCATCCACAGCTACAGGTGCGGGTCGATGGCCCATTTCATGCGCCGCGGGGTGCCCCTCGATGACTTCGTCGAGCGCCTCATCGTGGCTCGCCTCGAGCGCGATGACGCCGTCGACCTGCTCGTCGATCGAGAGCGCCCCGATGTCGATGCCCTGAGGGCTGAGCGGCGCCGCCTCGAGGTCAGCATCAGGCAGGCCGGTGACGACGAGCAGGACGGGCTCATCACGCGCCCCGAGCGGGTGCGCCTCACCAAGCGCGCCAACGCCCGCATCGCCGAGCTCGACGGCAAGCTACAGGCCGGCGCGAACGTCGAGCCGTTGCGCGACCTCGTCGGTGCGGCTGACGTACGGGGCGCGTGGGATGCGCTGCCCCTCGGTCGCAAGCGTGCTGTGCTCGAGGCGCTCATGACCATCGAGGTGCACAGCGTGGGGCAGGGCAACAGGCGCAATATGCCGGATGAGGCGATGGCCCGCACGCTCACCATCACCTGGCACTGAGGCGTCACTAGCTCGGGCCTGTAGATAGGGCTCGAGCTAAGAGCCCTCGGATGCGCCCTGTTAGCGACCGCGCCCGCTGTTGCTAACAGGGCATATTCCGAGGCCCTTAGCGCCGGCCACTCTTGTGCACCTGCCGCCCTGCGCTGAGCAGGCGCTCACCACCCGCGTCGCCCGTGCGATTCTCACCAACAACAGGCGCAGGTGCGCGCTGAGAGTAAGGCGATAACCCGCGTGATTCCGGGCATCGACCCCGCCCACCACCTGCCGCGCCTCGCGTGAGACAAGACCGCGTGACAGGCCCGTGTCTCACACCCTCGAGCCGAGCTAACGCGCCCTCGCAAGGCCCTCGTTAGGGCCAGCATGGCGGACATGGCGGATGGTTCCGGTAACCAGCTAGAAGCACTCATATAAGGGTAAGCAGAAGTATCCGCCATGTCCGCCATGCTCGGTGCGCCGAGGTGTCCCTAGAAACTTTTTCTGCGTGTATTTGCACGCAGCTTGGTAGTGGTTCGCCACTATCCCTACGCTTGAATCAGGCCCCGAGGTTCGCCTCGGTCAAGGTCTCCGCTGTTCCCCTCACCCATCGGGTGCGGGTCGCATGTGAGATTCGGGAATCCCTGGCCTAGATGAGCCCGAGGTCACTCCGCATTACCGGAGTGACCGACCATGACTGAGACCACGGGCGACAACACCATCGCCGACCTTGTCGCGTCTGCCCCGCCCCTGAGCGAGGGCGTGCGTGCCACCATCGCCGCCCTTTTCACGGTGGGTGCGCGATGAGCTTTGACAACCGCGACAAGGCCCGTGCGGCCGGCCTCAAGGGCAACGCATCACGCACCCCCGAGCAGGCCAGCGCCATCGGTAAGGCGGCCGCTCTCGCCCGCTGGGCCGGACACGACAAGGTCCGCGCCAGCTACCCGCTGCTGAGCGGCGCCGAGCTCGACCACTGGGTGTTGCAGATTCCGCTTGCTCAGCGCAGTGAGATGTCGCGCCCCCAGATTCGTCGCCGCGCCACCCTGCTCGCCCGTCAGGCGGCAGCGCAGGCCGCCGTCGAGGCCGCCAAGCCCCCGACCGACACCCCGTTCGCCCTGCTGCGCGATGAACTCGAGCGCCGAAAGGCGGGCAAGCGATGAGCCGCGAGGTGGTCGCCACCGAGCGCCACATGCTCGACGCGCTCAACGACACCGCCCGCGCCGACGAGGCCGCCGAGACCCTGCGTCACGGCCTTGTGAGCGAGAACGGCACGCAGTGGCTCGAGTGGGATGGCAAGCGCTGGCTCGAGGTGCCCGATGCCCGGGCGCTCGAGGTCGTGCGGCAGTGGCACTACGACTACAGCCGCGACGTGCTCGGCAACCTGCCGGCCAAAGACATCGGCCGCTTTCTCGGCATCGGGGCCATCAGCGCCACGCTCAAGCTACTGGCGGGCATCCTGATGCGCCGCGCTGACGAGTTCGACGCTCACCCCCACCTGCTCAACGTCGCCAACGGCGTGCTCGACCTGCGCACGGGCGAGCTGAGCCGCCACGACCCTCACCTGCTGCTCACCCGGCTCGCCCCGGTCGACTACAAGCCCGGCGCGACGCACAAAGACTGGCAGGCGGCACTCACCGCTCTGCCCAAGTCGGCGCGCGGCTACGCCCGCATGAGGTTCGGGCAGGCCATCACGGGGCACACGCCCGACGACGACACGCAGGTATTCCTCATCGGCGGCGGATCGAACGGCAAGAGCACGATGCTCGACGCGGTACGGCACGCCCTCGGCGACTACGCGACCGTCGTGCCCGACGAGGTGCTGCTCGCCCGCCCCGGCGACCACCCCGCCAGCCTCATGACGCTCAAGGGTGTGCGGCTCGCCGTCGCCGAGGAGCTGCCTGACGGGCACCGCATCAACGTCAAGCGCCTCAAGGACATCACCGGCACCGAGGTCATCACCGCGCGACGCATGCGGCAGGATTTCGTGAGCTTCCCCGCCACTCATTCGCTGTTCGTCAGCACCAACTACCTGCCCATCGTCAGCGAGACCGACCACGGCACCTGGCGCCGCCTCGTACCGCTGACGTTCCCCCGTGAGTTTGTCAGGGGCACCCCGGCTCGCAAGGGGCAGCGCAAGGGTGACAGGCACCTGCGCACACGCCTGCGCCGGGGCACTGGCGGGCGCTCCGAGGCCGTGCTCGCCTGGCTTGTCGCGGGTGCTCGGGAGTGGTTCGACGACGGCATGCGCCTGCCGCTGCCGCCCCAGCGCGTCGAGGATGATGCCCGCGCGTGGCGCAAGGAAACCGATGTCATCATGCGATTCGTCGACGACGCGCTCGCCATCGAGTCTGAGGCGTTCACGCTCTCGAGCGAGCTGTACGGGCTGTTCAGCGGATGGCAGGCGGTCAACGGCCTCGGCAAGTGGTCGATGCAGACATTCAGCGCACGCCTCGCTCAGCACGACGACCTCGCCGGCCGTGTCGAACTCACCAAGACCTACGCCGGCCGCGGCTGGCGAGGCATCGCCCTGCGCGACGACGCCCGCGTCAACGTCGAGTTCGCCCGACAGGTCGCGCACCTGACCCCCGCACCCACCACCATCACCACCGATTGAAAGGCACGACCATGACCGAAAAGACCCTGTACACCGAGCGCGTCAACGGCAAGCTGATCGCGCTGCCCGACCCCGTCGCACAGCCCGACATCGCGGCCGCGCTCGACAAGCTCAAGGCCATCAGCGCCGCACGCCGCGAGGCCCTCGTCGTCCGCGACTCGGCGAGCGCGAACCTCGCTCAGGCGATGACCAGCGAGCGCGACGACATCGCCAAGGCGATGCTCGACGACCTGTCGTTCGTGCCCGAGGGGGTCGCCGAGACCACCCTCGACGCGCAGACCGTGGCACGCACCGCACAGACCCGCCTCAGCGGTCTCGTCGAGGCGCGCAGGCTGGCCGTGGATGAGCTCGAGGCGGCCGTCGCGGCCAACGGCAAGGCGTGGGGCAAGTCGATGCGCGAGCGGGCCGCCAGCGCCGTGCTGACGCTCACCACCGCTCTCGACATGGCGGTCAAGGCACGACTCGAGCTCGACGAGGCGGTCGGCGTGCTCAAGATGCTCGAGGCCCGCAAGACCGGCGACGAGCCCGCCCTCAACCTGTCGATGCGGGGCGGCAACCACGCCATCGCCATCGGCACCGCCATCGACAACCTGCGCGAGGCGCTCGTGTCGGCTCAGCGAGAGGTCGAGGGGCTGTGAGCGAGGCGCGCATCGTCAGCGAGTGGCTGGCGGCAGGTCTCGCCGCCGAGGCCGCCGAGGATGAGGCCATCGCCGCTCGGCTCAGGGCTGTGCCCGACCCCGACCCGTTCGACGACGATTTCGGCACCAACGACCCGCACGAGCGCGTCATGTACGGGCTCATCACGGGCGAGCGGGCGGCCACGGCCGCCGAGGAACTCGAGCTAGACCTCGTCGAGCTCGAGGAGTTCAAGCGCCAGGCAATCGAGCGACGGGCGGCTGAGCTGCCTACCGTCACCGCGGCGTACGCGGTCATCGAGGCAGGCCTCACCGAGGTCACGCGCCGCGCCTACCTCGGGCTCGGCGAGGCGATGCCGGGCGAGCGTTCCGACCTGCTCAACGTGCTCGTCGGCATCTACCGCCTGCGCCTCGACGCACTGCCGTACCACCCCACCACCACGCGAAAGGCATGACCATGACCACCAAGACCCCCGCCCAGCTCCGGGCCCGTGAGGCCGCCCTCGTCGCCGAACTCGAGCGCCGCAAGACCTCGAGCGAGCGCCAGGCTGACGCCCTGCTCGGTGCTGAGGTCGACGACGACTACGACCCCAGCGTCGACACCAGCAAGCAGCAGGGCAACCACCTGCTCGGCGAGAGCTAGACCAATGGCGCTCACCATCGCTGAGGCTGAGGTCGACTTGACAGTCGACGCCTCAACTATGCCGGCCGGCGTATCCGACAAGCTCGAGGTCGCCGCGACCCCGGTGATGCACGGCACGGGCCTCGGGCTCGCCACCAAGCTCATCGGCGGATTCCTCGCGTTCAAGGGTGTGCAGGTCGTCGGCGATTGGCTGATGACAGCGGTGGATGGCGGCAGCGACCTCAATGAGGCGTTGAACAAGAGCACCGCGGTGTTCGGTGCCGAGGCTCGCACTGTCGAGCGGTGGGCGGGCTCAGCGGCTCTCAACGTCGGCATGACCGAGGGCGCCGCCCTGACGGCCGCCTCATCGCTGGGTGACATGTTCACACAGCTCGGGTTCACCTCGATCGCCGCGAGCGACATGAGCACCGCGACGGTGCAGGCGGCCGCCGACCTCGGCTCATTCAACAACCTCGAGACCGCTGATGTCGCCGACCGCATCAGCGCCGCGCTGAGGGGCGAATACGACAGCCTGCAATCGGTCATCCCCGGCATCAACGCGGCGCGCGTCGAGGCTGAGGCGATGGCGGCATCCGGCAAGACACTGGCGGGCGACCTGACCGCACAGGAGCGCGCGCAGGCAGTGCTCGCCATCGTCCACAAGGATGGCGCGGCCGCGATGGGTGATTTCGCCCGCACGAGCGACGACTACGCGAACAGCACCAAGATCGCGCAGGCACAGCTCAGCGACCTGCAAACCGAGGTCGGCACCGCGCTGCTCCCCACCGCCACCGATTTCATGACCCTCGTGCGTGATCGCATCATCCCCGCCTTTCAGGGCGCGGCTGGCTGGCTCACGGGCCAGCGGGACAACATCACGGGGTGGGGCATCGCGGCGGCCGCCAGCGTGGCGACGTTCACGACGCTCAACGCGCTCTATCCGCCCCTCAACGCCGCGTGGCAGGCGTACCGGCAGGGCACGCTCATCGCCACCACGGCGCAGTGGGCACTCAACGTCGCGGCATCCGTCAATCCGTTCGTGCTCATCATCACCGGCATCGCGCTGCTCGTCGGCGGGCTCGTCTGGCTCGCCACTCAGACGACGGTGTTTCAGGATGCCTGGGTGGCGGTCACAGGCTGGCTCGGCGAGGCGTTCACCTGGCTGTGGGCCAACGCCCTCGAGCCGGCCATCGCGGGCATCGGCGCCGCGTTCACCTGGGTCTACGAGAGCATCATCATGCCCGTGGTCACCGCCATCATGGTCTACATCGGGCTGTGGGCGGCCGCCGTCACCTGGCTGTGGGGCTCGGTGCTCTCGCCTGTGTTCGCCGCCATCGGCGAGGCGTTCACCTGGGTGTGGGGCAACGTCATTCAGCCCGTCATCGGCTACGTCACGCTAGCCCTGCAAGGGTGGGGCCTCATCGCCTCGTGGCTCTACGAGGCCGTCGTGCGCCCCGTGGTGGATGGCATGCGCACATCGTTCGAGTGGGTGCAGCGTTCCATCATCGCGCCGCTGGCATCGTTCCTGACGACCTCGATGTCGACGGTGGGAGACACGTTCCGCTCGGTGTTCGAGGGTGTGGCGGGTTTCTTCCGCACCGCCATTCTCATGGTGCTCGACGCCGTGCGCGCTCCCGTCAACGGCATCATCGGCATGGCCAACAGCGCCATCGACGGCCTCAACAGCATGAGCGTCGAGGTTCCCGACTGGGTGCCCATCGTCGGCGGCTCGACGTGGGGTCTCAACCTCGACAAGCTGCCGATGCTCGCCCGCGGCTCGCACTACGCGCCCGATGCGTTCATCGCAGGCGAGGCAGGCCCTGAGCTCGTCACCCGCCAGCCGCTCACCCTGGGCCCGACCATCACCGATGACGAGCCCATCAGGTTGCCCGAAGTCGTCACCGACGACCCCGAACTGGCAGGCCGCAAGCTCGCGCGCCTGTTCCTCGTCGCATAACGAAAGTGAGACCGCCATGCCTATCGACCCCCGCACCCCAGTCGGTGACTACGACCGCATCGCCCTCGAGCTCAAGGGCCTCAAGGATCGGCTCAGCGACCTCGAGGCACCGAACGGCACCCAGTTGTTCAAGACCGTCGCCAAGCTCGAGCTGCTCGTCAACGACATTCAGGCCCAGCTAGCCGAGTTCATCGCCAACGATGTCGAGGCCATCGTCGACCAGCGGGTCGCCATCGCGCTCGCCTCGTGGTTCTCGGGCTCGGTGTCGATCGGCGGCAACCTGTTCGTCAACGGCACGGTCACGGTGCCGGGCGCTCGGGCCACACCACTCAGCACGGCACCCAACCGTGTCGCCGCCTGGATCGCGGGCGACGGTCGACTCGGGCACACGTCATGAGTTACGCACTCGACGGGCACGTCACCCGCACGGATCGGTCATCCGACACCGGCACCCTCGTCGTGTGCACCTGTGGCGCGACGCTCGGGCCGATGATGAACCATGACACGGCCCTCAGCGTCGCTCGAGAGCACCGAGGGATGCACCGCGTGCACGGGCAGCGCCCCGCTGACCCGTAGACCCCCGGGCGGCCGGCCTTTCGGAGTGTTGCGACGGCCGCCCGGTTCCGCGTTTCGACGCGATGAGAGAGCCCCCTTAGCGAGTGGAACGCCGAGGGGGCTCTCGCCTTATCCGCCCTATCTGCGCAACAGTTGCTGCTGTGGCTTTCGCAGGACTCCTCGTCGTCATCATGCGATCGGACGAAGTGCGTGGCATTCTCACCGATCTCGTGCGCCGGGCGCTGACGGTGTCGTGATGAAGATCACGAGACGATCCCGGAACGCCCGTGGCGTCGGCGAGGTGTCGCCGGCGCCGCGACACGCGGGCGACCGCGGATCCGTCTCGGCGGAGTTGGCCCTCGCTCTTCCCGCGGTGGTGCTGGTGTTCCTGCTCGGCGCGGGAGCCCTCGGCACGGCATCCCGCCAGGTGGCGCTGCAGGATGCCTCTGCCGACGCGGCGCGCCTGCTCGGACGCGGCGAAGAACAGGGCACCGCGAAGCGCGTGGTGCAGTCCGCAGTCCCGGGAGCGGGGATGACATCCTCGCTCTCGGGCGACCTCGTCTGCGTCAGCGCGTCGCTCGACGTTTCCGTCGGATCGGTGCTCCGTCTGCCTCTTCGTGCCAGGAGTTGCGCGCTCGACGGGGGACTCTGATGGCAGGTTCGGCGCTCGCGGCGGGAGTTCTCGCCGTCGCGGCGACGCTGTCCCTCGGCCTCGCCGCTGTCGGCGGGGCTGCGGTGACAGCACAGCGGGCGGCGGGTGCCGCTGATGCCGCGGCGCTCGCCGTCGCGGACGCCGCGAGCGGTGCCGTGCCGACCGACGAGCAGCCCTGTGAACTCGGAGCGAGGGTCGCGCGGGCGTCGGATGCCGTGCTCACCGGCTGTGTCCTCAGGGGCTTCGTGGCGACCGTGGAGGTGCAGGCGGCGTACGCTGGACTCGCAGCCGTCTCCCGAGCCCGTGCCGGGCCACCCGAGGGATAGCGACGGCAGCGCGACCTCGCTCACTGTGAACGACCCCGCACAGTGGTGTGTATGGTGTGCTTCGAAGAAAGGACGCACCCTTGGCTGAAGGCAAGAAGCTCGTCATCGTCGAGTCCCCGACGAAGATGCGGTCTATTCAGGGATACCTCGGCGACGGCTACGAGGTGCTCAGCTCCGTCGGCCACATCCGCGACCTCGCTGACAAGAAGGACATCCCGGCTGCGGACAAGCAGGCCTACGGGAAGTACTCCATCGACATCGACAACGGATTCGACCCGTACTACGTCGTCTCCGATCGGAAGACCAAGACGGTCGCCGAACTCAAGCGCGCGCTGAAAAGCGCCGACGAACTCCTGCTCGCCACTGATGAGGACCGCGAGGGCGAGGCGATCGCCTGGCATCTGCTCGAGACCCTCAAGCCCAAGGTGCCCGTGAAGCGGATGGTGTTCCACGAGATCACCAAGGATGCGATCCAGGCCGCAGTCGGCAACACACGCGAACTCGACCACGACCTCGTCGATGCACAGGAGACCCGACGCATCCTCGACCGTCTGTACGGCTGGGACGTCTCGCCCGTGCTCTGGTACAAGGTGAAGACAGGCATCTCGGCCGGACGCGTGCAGTCCGCTGCGACCCGCCTGATCGTCGACCGGGAGCGCGAGCGCATGGCGTTCACCTCCGCCGAGTACTGGGACGTCGATGCGGCGGCTGCCGCGACCGGCACCTCGTTCAAGATCCGTCTGGTGCGCGTCGACGGTGGCCAGCTCGCTCGCGGTAGCGACTTCGATGACGACGGCAAGCTCAAGAAGGCCGTCGTCATCCTCGATGAGGCCGCAGCGTCTGCCCTGGCGAAGGCCGTCGACGCCGTGGGCGCCGGCACCGTCACCAAGGTCGAGGCGAAGCCCGGCACCCGCAGCCCCTACGCTCCCTTCACGACATCCACGATGCAGCAGGAAGCCGGGCGCAAGCTCTCGATGGGCGCGAAGCAGGCGATGGGTGTCGCCCAGCGCCTGTACGAGAAGGGCTACATCACCTATATGCGTACCGACTCCACGTCGCTGAGCACCCAGGCGGTGCAGGCGGCGCGGAGCCAGGCGGTGGCCCTCTACGGCGACGCCGCGGTGCCGCTGAAGCCGCGGGTGTACAAGTCCAAGAGCAAGAACGCACAGGAGGCCCACGAGGCCATCCGTCCGTCCGGTGACAACTTCCGCACGCCGGCCTCGCTGTCGTCGGAACTCGATCGCGACGAGCAGCGCCTCTACGACCTCATCTGGAAGCGCACCGTCGCCAGCCAGATGGCCGATGCCAAGTACGAGACCACCACGGTCACGATCGCCGTCGACGCCGCGGGCAAGAAGGCCGAGTTCACGGCCTCCGGGACCGTGTACACCTTCAAGGGCTTCCTGGAGGCGTACGAAGAGGGTCGCGATGAGAAGCGCGGCGACGCGGACGCCGCGGAGAACCAGTCGCTCCCCGCTGTCGCGGTCGGCGATCAGCTCGCGGTGTCGGATGCGGAGGCCAAGGGGCACCGCACCACCCCGAAGCCGCGATACACCGAGGCTTCGCTCGTGAAGGTGCTCGAGGAGAAGGGCATCGGTCGCCCCTCGACGTTCGCCTCGATCCCCGAGACGATCCTCGATCGTGGGTACGCGGTCAAACGTGGGCAGGCCCTCGTGCCGACCTGGCTCGCGTTCAGTGTCGTGCGCCTGCTCGAAGAGCACTTCGCCGAACTCGTCGACTACGACTTCACGGCTGCGCTCGAAGACGACCTCGACACGATCGCCCGCGGCGAGCAGAACCGGGTCGAGTGGCTCAAGTCCTTCTACTTCGGATCCGACAACCACGTGGGTCTGCGCCAGGTCGTCGACAACCTCGGTGAGATCGACGCTCGTGCACTGAACTCCACGCGCATCACCGACACGGCCACACTTCGCTTCGGCAAGTACGGCCCGTATCTCGAAGTGGCCGACCCCGCGAACCCCGAGGCCAAGCCGCGCATCGTCAACGTGCCGGAAGACCTCGCACCCGACGAGCTGACCGCTGAGAAGGCTCAGGAGCTCATCGACGCTCCCGTCGCCGGCGACCGCGTGCTGGGGGAGAACCCCGAGAACGGCAAGATCATCGTGGTGAAGGACGGCCGGTTCGGGCCGTACGTGCAGGAGAACGACCCCGTGTCGGAAGACGCGGCGGTCGACGAGACCACGGGCGAGGTCGTCGAGGCTCCGAAGCCGAAGCGCGGTTCGAAGAAAGAGGCTGCCCCGAAGCCCCGCACTGCATCGCTCTTCCGCTCGATGTCGGTCGACGAGATCGATCTCGACACCGCGCTGAAGCTGCTCAGCCTTCCCCGCATCGTGGGCGTCGACCCGGAATCCGGCGACGAGATCACGGCGCAGAACGGCAGGTTCGGGCCGTACCTGAAGAAGGGCACCGACTCGCGTTCGCTCGAGTCCGAGTCGCAGATCTTCGACGTGACGCTCGAACAGGCACTCGAGATCTACGCGCAGCCGAAGTACGGCGCAGGCCGTCGGGCCTCCAGCGCGCTCGCCGAATTCGAGGCCGACCCTGTCAGCGGGAAGCCGATCCGCATCCGCGACGGCCGTTTCGGCGCGTATGTGACCGATGGCGAGACGAACGTGACGATCCCGCGCGGTCAGACCGTCGACGACATCACCTTCGAGGTTGCGGTCCAGATGCTCGCCGACAAGCGTGCCAAGGGCCCGGCCCCCAAGCGCGGAGCGGCCAAGAAGGCTCCTGCCAAGAAGCCTGCAGCCAAGAAGACCGCCGCCAAGCCAGCTGCCAAGACGACCGCCGCCAAGAAGGCCCCTGCGAAGAAGCCGGCAGCGAAGAAGACCACCGCTGCCGCGTCCGCCGCTCGTTCGGCCGCGGCCAAGAAGGCCGCGGCGACGCGTGCGGCCAATGCGGCAGCGAAGGCGGCGGAGAAGGCGGACTCGTGACCTCAGGGCACGGGGTATGGATCACGTTCGAGGGCGGCGACGGCTCGGGGAAGACCACGCAGTCGAATCTGCTCGCCGAGTGGCTCGAAGGAGCCGGACGCACGGTGGTCCGCACGCGTGAACCCGGGGGTTCCGAGGTGGGACAGCTGATCCGAGACATCGTGCTGCACCATCGGGGCGACATCGCGCCCCGAGCGGAGGCACTGCTGTACGCCGCGGATCGGGCTCACCATGTCGCCACCGTCGTGCGACCAGCGCTCGAGCGGGGCGACATCGTGCTGCAGGATCGCTACCTCGATTCGTCCGTGGCGTATCAGGGTGCCGGCCGCGTGCTCGACGCGGCCGAGATCCGAGACCTGTCGCTCTGGGCGGCGGAAGGCGCGCTTCCGGACCTCACGATCCTGCTCGACCTCGACCCTGCGGCGGCGCGCACCCGTCTGGACTCCGCCGACAAGCCCTTCGACCGGCTCGAAGCCGAGAAGGCGGAGTTCCACGAACGCGTGCGCGACGCCTTCCTCACACTCGCGGAGGAAGAAGAGGAGCGGTTCCTCGTCGTCGATGCCTCCTCCGCGCCGGAGATCATCGCGGAACGGATCCGTGCGGGAGTCGACGCCCTTCTCGACTGAGCCGACCTGGCCGGTCGGCTCGACCACGATCTCGTGCGGTGGGCGTCGGTGGTCGCGATTAGGCTGAGTGCATGCCCCAGACCGTTCCCGCCCCTTTTCCCTGGGCGGATGTGTGGGGGCAGGACGCCGCCGTCGACACTCTCCGCGCCGCCGCATCCGATCCGTCCGCGCTCTCGCACGCCTGGTTGATCACGGGCCCGCCGGGCTCCGGGCGCTCCACCCTCGCGTACGCGTTCGCCGCGGCGTTGATCGCCGACCGACCTGACGACGAGAATGCGATGCGGCAGGTGCTCGCCGGTACTCACCCCGACGTCACGGCACTGCGTACCGACAAGGTCATCATCACGATCGCCGAAGCGCGCGGTCTGGTTGAACGCTCGTACTTCGCGCCCTCTGCGGGGCGCTATCGGGTCATCGTGGTCGAAGACGCCGACCGCATGGTCGAGCGCACCTCCAACGTGCTCCTGAAGGCGCTCGAAGAGCCGCCGGAACAGACGGTGTGGATCCTGTGCGCGCCGAGCGAGGCCGATCTGCTCCCCACGATCCGATCGCGCGTGCGGTCGTTGCGGTTGCGGGAACCCGATGTCGCCGATGTCGCCCGGCTCATCGGTCTTCGCACGGGCGTCGATGCGGGCGTCGCAGAGCAGGCGGCACGGCACGCCCAGCGCCACATCGGCATGGCTCAGCGACTGGCCACCGACGATGCGGCTCGGCGTCGGCGAGACGAGACCCTCCGCTCCGTCCTCGGCGTCAGGGGAGTCGGCGGTGCCGTCGAGGTCGCCGGGCGCATCATCCAGGCGGCGACGGAGGATGCGAAGGCGCTCACGGCCGAACGCGACGCTCAGGAGCGCGCTTCGCTGCTGCGTACCATCGGCATCGCCGAGGGGCAGGCGGTGCCGCCGGCGCTGCGCACGCAGCTCTCCGCACTCGAAGACGATCAGAAGAAGCGGGCCACGCGGAGCCTCCGCGACGGGATCGACCGTGTTCTCACCGATCTGCAGTCGCTGTTCCGCGATGTGGTTATGGTGCAGTTCGGACAGGGCCACGACCTCATCAACAGCGAGTTGCGCACCGAGCTGTCCGACCTCGCTTCCGCCTGGTCCGAGACCCGTACTCTTGTCGTACTTGACCACCTTGCCGAGACGCGGCAGTCGTTGGAGCGCAATGTCGCTCCTCTGCTCGCCCTGGAAAGCTTGCTCGTGACGATCACGAGCGGGAGGAAACCGTGAACAACCGATCGACTTCCCGCTGGCGTCGAGCCGCCGCGATCATCGCAGGGCTCGCAGCCGCATCCGTCGCACTCTCGGGGTGCCTGTACGCGATGATTCCCGAACAGTCCTCGCGGCCGGCGACGTCCAGCGAACCCGACACCGAGGGCGTCGCGGAGGATCTGCTGCCCTTCTACTCGCAGGATCTCACCTGGACCGAGTGTGGCGTTGGCTTCGACTGCACCGACGTGACGGCCCCTCTCGACTGGGAGGACCCGGGCAAGGGTGAGATCACCCTCTCGGTGGTCCGGCACCGTGCCGAGGGCACTCCCGTCGGTTCGCTGCTGACGAATCCGGGCGGCCCCGGGGCCAGCGGCGTCGACCTGATCCTCAACAGCCTCGACTTCGCGGTCGGCGCCGACCTCATCGAGAACTTCGATGTGATCGGCTTCGATCCGCGCGGAGTCGGTGACTCGACCGCGGTGAAGTGCTACGACGCCCCGCAGATGGACGACTACCTCTACGGCATTCCTTCCGCTGCCCGTGGGACGGCCGAGTGGGAGGCCGAGCTGCTCGACTCCCACAAGGCCTTCGCCGAGGCGTGTGATGCGAACAGCAACGGCATCCTGCCCTACATCACGACCGTCAACGCGGCCCGGGACATGGATCTGATCCGGGCGGTGCTGGGCGACAAGCAGCTGAACTACCTCGGCTACTCGTACGGCACGTTCCTCGGTGCGACCTACGCGAAGCTGTACCCCGAGAAGGCAGGCCGCCTGGTGCTCGACGGCGCCATCGATCCGGCCGTCCCCGGGCTCGAGGTCGGGGCGACCCAGGCACTCGGGTTCGAATCCGCGTTGCGCGCCTACATGCAGGACTGCCTCGACTCGGGGGAATGCCCGTTCAACGGCACCGTGGACGAGGCGATGGCCGATCTGGGCGCACTGCTGGCGAGCGTCGACAGCACGCCTCTGAAAAGCGGAGACGGCCGCATGCTGGGTGCCGACTCGCTGATGACGGCCATCATCGCCGCGCTCTACTCGCAGGACAGCTGGGGCTACCTCACGCAGGCGCTCGACGAGGCTCTTCAGGGCGACCCGACCTCGGCACTGTTCCTCGCCGACTTCTACAACGGCCGAGAGAACGGCACCTACACCGACAACTCCGCCGAGGCGTTCCGTGCCTACAACTGCATGGACTACCCGGTGGAAGACGACCCGGCCGCGGAAGCGGCGACGAACGCGAAGATCGCCGAGGGCGCCCCGACGATCGCGCCGTACTGGACGGGCCCCGACTCCTGCGCGGTCTGGCCCTACCCGCCCACGGGCACGCGGGGTGAGATCAAGGCCGAAGGCGCCGGTCCCATCCTCGTGATCGGCACCACGAACGACCCGGCCACCCCCTACGAGTGGTCGGAGTCGCTCGCGAAGCAGCTCGAAGAAGGCATCCTCATCACGCGCGTCGGCGAGGGCCACACCGGCTACAACAAGGGCAACGCCTGCGTCGATGATGCGGTCGAGGCGTTCCTGCTCGACGACGTCGTGCCGGAAGACGGTCTCCGCTGCGAGTGATCGCGGTCTCGATTCGCGAGTGAGCGCGAGACAGGGTAATATCGGTGATCGCGCCGCTCACGCGTCGCACGCCGCTTTAGCTCAGTCGGCAGAGCATTTCACTCGTAATGAAAAGGTCGTCAGTTCGATTCTGACAAGCGGCTCCGAAGGCCCCGTGATGCGAAGAACATCACGGGGCCTTTCCCGTTCCGCACCGCGTACCCTCGAAGCATGAGCAGAGCGCTTCTCATCGTCGATGTGCAGAATGACTTCACCGAAGACGGCGCCCTCGCCGTCGCGGGCGGCGATGCGGTGGCCGCAGCCGTCACGGCATTCCTCGCCGCCCACACGGGCGACTACGCGGTGATCATCGCCTCGAGGGATTGGCACGATGCCGACGGCGACAACGGCGGACATTTCGCCGACGGCCCCGACTACGTCGACTCCTGGCCTGTGCATTGCGTCGCGGGGACCACGGGGGCGGCGTACGACCCGCTGCTCGCGACCGATGCCGTGACGCACCACGTCCTCAAAGGGCAGGGGAGGCCGGCGTATTCGATGTTCGAGGGGCAGACAGAGGCCGGGGAGACGGTCGGCGCCATCCTGACCGCAGCAGGTGTGCTCAGCGCCGACGTGGTGGGCCTCGCGACAGATCACTGCGTCAGGGCGAGCGCCCTCGACGCCATTGCGCACGGCGTGCGGGTCCGCATCCTCACCGACCTCGTCGCCGGTGTCGCCGCGGAGACCAGTGATGCCGCACTCGCCGAACTCGTCCACGCGGGGGCGGAGCTGGTCGAGAGCGCCGACGCGTGAGCCGCAGCGTCCTGCTCCTGCGGGCGGTCAACGTCAGCGGCCGCAACAGGGTGCCGATGTCGCGCCTCCGCGAGCTGCTCACGGCAGAGACCGAGCTGAACGACGTCTCCACCTACATCGCGAGCGGCAACATCATCTGCGAAACACCGGAGCATCCGGCTGCCACGTGTGCGGCCGTCCGCATGGCCATCCACGATGAGTTCGGCGTCGACACCCCGGTCATCCACCGCACTCATGCGCAGCTGGTCTCTTCGGAATCCGCCCAGCCGTTTCCCGAAGGCGACGTGAAGTCCGTGCACGCGATGTTCCTGGAGGGTGCGCCCTCGGGCGACGGGATCGAGGCGTTGCAGCAGCGTCTCCGCGACACCGAGCGGATCGCGCTGATCGGCGACGACCTGTGGATCGATTACGGTGCGGGCGGCGTGCACTCCACGAAGCTCACCAAGACGGTGCTCGATCGCGCGCTCGGAGTGGCTGGAACGGCGCGTAACCTGCGGACGACGCGCACGCTCATCGAACTGACGGCGTGACGCCGCCCAGTTCGCCGCTCAGCGCTGCCGGAGGCGTCTGCGAATGCGCCTGCACGTCGACCCGGCGCGTGTCACAGGCGGTGCACCGCACGTAGAGCACGACGCCCTCGCTCGTCGGATGCCGGGACTCCACGAGCCAGGCGTGCTCGTGCGCCTCGGCGGCGGGGCGGATGCGGGGGACGGGAAGGGTGTTCAGCGAGGTCATGCTTCCAGCGTGATGTAATGGTCTTATGCATCTCAACCCTTACGGTGAGTACGCGGTGCTGCTCGCCGCGTCGCTGGCCAACGACTGGCCGGAGACCCGCGCTGGGATCGAGGAGCGCACCCTGGAGCTCGGGATGACGCAGACGTTCCCGCCCGCCGCCGACGACCACGAGAAGGTCAGAGCCGTCATCGACGACTGGCTGGCGATCGTGGATCAACCCGACCCCGACGCGCGGGCGGTGCTACTCAACGCACAACTCGCCGCCGCAGCCGCCTATCCGAGATTGACGAACCACGACGGCGAGGGGTGGCACCTGCACTACCGCGACGACGTCCCGTCCCTGCCCTACGTGCTCCGGGCGATCATCAGCCTCGGCACGTCGCTGCACCTGGTCACCCGGGGAATGAGCCGGCTCGGCCGATGCCAGGCCACGCCGTGCACGAACGTCGTCGCGGACGTGACCCGCAACGGCCGCCAGCGCTTCTGCTCCGTGCGCTGCGCGAACCGTGCGGCCGTGCGTCGGCACCGTGCGCGAGCCTGAGCCTGAGCCTGACCGTCAGGCGGTCTGTCCGGCGTGCTTCCCTTCGCCGATCTCCTCGACGAGCTTCGCGTTGAAAGCCGGCAGGTCGTCGGGAGTGCGGCTGGAGACCAGGCCCTCATCGACCACCACCTCCTCATCCACCCACGTCGCTCCGGCGTTGCGCAGATCGGTGGTCAGGCTCGGATAGCTGGTGAGCGTGCGTCCGTCGACGACACCGGCTTCGATCAGGATCCACGCACCGTGGCAGATCACGCCTACCGGCTTGTGCTGCTCGAAGAATGCTCGTGCCAGGTCGATCGAAGCCTTGTCCATGCGCAGGTGATCGGCGTTGACGACGCCGCCGGGGAGTACCAGCGCGTCGAAATCGTCCGCACTGGTCTCGGTTGCGCGCAGATCGACGGCTTGCTCATGGCCGTTCTTGCCGGTGATGGCAGCGCCGTCCGGAGCGATCAAGGTCGCGCTCGCGCCTTCTGCCGTCACGGCATCCCAGGGACTCGTGAGCTCACTGTCTTCGAATCCGTCTGTCGCGAGGAATGCCACGCGGCTGCCGCTGAGAGTCATCGTCCGTCCTTTCCTGGAGAGTCGTCCGCCGTTCGGGGACGACTCGACGATCTCCCGGATCGGGGGAGGAGGGAAGGGGGTGGCCGAGGTGATGAGCCGGTGATAAGGGGGAACGGTCTTCCACGGAGCGCTCGTCACAGGTGCGCGAGTCCCGGCAGTACGATCCAGATATGCGCGTCCGTCCTGCACTCGTCCTCCTCCCGGTACTCATCCTGCTCGCGGGGTGTGCCCCCGAGCCGGCGTCGAGCCCTTCGCCCTCCGCATCGAGGACCTCTTCACCCACGCCCACCCCGACCCCCTCGGCGATCGAGACCACGGAACCGCCGGCGACGGGAACGGAGTTCACCACGACTGCGCTCGTCGATCTCTGCACCGAGAGGACCCGAGCTCTCGCACCGGATGCCACGTATTTCGGAGACATGGCGACCACCGAATGGCTCGCGTCGTCGTCGCTCTGGTTCGTGGTCATCCCCAAGTCGCTCGACGGTGCGGACAGCGTCGCGGTGTGCGGCATCGGGGGAAGCCAGGAAGCGCCGGTCTTCGCTCTCGAAGGGGAGTCGCTGCCGGACGGTGTGGCCGACATCCGAGCGGAGCTGTTGTCGGGCGCGCCCGGCGGCGAGTCCTGAGACAGTCGCCGAGCGGCGACCTGCGGTGGGCCCCGTGGGGCTCGAACCCACGACCCGCGGATTAAAAGTCCGATGCTCTGCCAACTGAGCTAGAGGCCCCTCATCAAAGTCTAGTGCGCACGACGAGGGGCCGTCGGCGACACAGCACCGCCGACGGCCCCTTTTCCCTCTCGGGATCCTCCCCCTGCTTCCGAGAGGGCGTGTGCCGGGCGTCCTCCCACCCGGCGATCCCTGGCTCAGGAAGCCGGGGGCATCAGAACCGTGTCGATGAGGTACACGGTCGCGTTCGCGGTCTTGACTCCACCGCAGATCACCTTGGCGTCGTTGACCATCAGGTCGTCACCGCTGCCCGTGACCTCGAGCTCGGCGCCCTGCACGGTCTTGTGCATGCCGTCGATGTCGGCCGGGTCGATCTGGCCGGGAACCACGTGGTACGTCAGGATCGAGCTCAGCGTGGCGCTGTCGGTCTTGAGGGCCTCGATGGTGGCCGGGTCGATCTTCGCGAACGCGTCGTCGACCGGTGCGAAGACCGTGAACTCGCTGCCGTTCAGGGTGTCGACGAGGTCGACGTCGGGGTTGAGCTGTCCGCTCACCGCCGAGACCAGCGTGGTCAGCAGCGGGTTGTTCGAGGCCGCGACCGCGACCGGGTCCTGCGACATTCCCTCGACGGAACCCGCGCCGTCCGGCACAGCGTCGGCGTATGCCGCGCAGCCGGGGCCGACCAGGTTGGCTGCCGGGTCCATCTCCATCGGCGTCGACTCCGACGTCTCCGGTGCCTTCGGCTCGGAAGACGAGTCCGAGGTGCTGCCGCTGCCCATGGAACAGGCGGAGAGCAGGAACGCGCTCGCCAGGCCGAGGGTGATTGCCGCGGTGACCTTCTTCTTGGTGCTGAACATGTCGAGCTCCTTCAGAAAACTGAGCCACGGCCTCTCCGTGGCGTCGAGTGCTGTTCGGAGCCCGTTCGGGATCGGATGGGAAGAATCTCAGAAATCTTGGAAACAGCTCCGACGACGGCGCCGGAGCGCACGATTCGCGAGGTCGATTCCTTCACATTCGGGTGACGTCTGCACGTGATCGGGGAGGAGATGCGGCATGCTTATGGGGATGGTCATCGATGGGTTCGACGTTCCCGAGGACGGAGCGACGCAGGATGCTGTCGCCGACCTCCTCGTCCGCGTCGCCTCCGGTGATCAGGCTGCCTTCGCCACGCTCTATGACACGCTGTCCTCCCGCGTGTTCGGCCTCATCCTCCGCGTCCTAATCAATCGCGCGCAGAGCGAAGAGGTGCTCCAGGAGGTTTTTCTCGAGATCTGGCAATCCGCTTCCCGCTTCGCTCCGAACAGAGGTCAGGGACGAGCGTGGGTCATGACGATCGCTCATCGCCGGGCCGTCGACCGAGTGCGGGCATCGCAATCGAGCGCGGACCGGGACGTACGAGCAGGATTCAAGGACATCGGCGTCGCGCACGACAGTGTGGCGGAGCAGGTCGAATTGGGGATCGAGGGAGGGAAGGTCGTCGAGGCGCTTTCGGGGCTTCCGGAAGCTCAGCGCGAAGCACTCGTCCTCGCGTATTACGGCGGTTACAGTCAGAACGAGATCGCGGCCCTCGTGGGGGCGCCGCTGGGGACAATCAAGACACGGATGCGAGACGGACTCAGCCGTCTGCGTACGGCGATGGGGGTGACGGCATGAACGAGAAGGACTTCGAGCAACTCGCGGCAGGTGCCGCGCTGCACTCGCTCTCCGCTGACGACGAGCGTCGATACCGTTCAGCCCTCGCGGAGCACCCGGAATGGGAGGACACGGTGGATGCGGATATCGCGACGGCCGCGTCGCTCGCAGACCCTGTCGAGCCCGTCGCCGCTCCCGCACACATCCGATCCGCGCTGCTCGCGCAGATCGCGGACATGCCCCAGAACGGTGGATCGCGGACCGACACCGACGTCTCGTCATCGCACGAGGAACGTCCCGCAGTCGTCGACGTGTCCCACACCGAGCCTCAGCCCGAGCCGAAGAAGCAGCGTCGCTGGACCCGCACCGTCTTCGCCCTGGCGGCGTGCCTCGCCGTGCTGGTGGGCGTCGGCATCGGCGCGGTCGCCCTCAATCAGCAGCTGAACCCGCCCGCGAGTGTCATCGCGCTGCAGGAGATCGAAGCAGCCGACGACGCCCAGCAGGCGACGGTGACGCTCGACGACGGAGGAAGCGCGACAGCGCACTGGTCGGCTTCCACCGGCAAGGCCGTGCTCGTGGCCGATGGTCTCCCGAGTGCGGGTGAAGGCCAGACGTATGAGCTGTGGTTCGTGCGCGGTGACGCTCCCGTCTCCGCCGGAGTCTTCGATGTGGACGGTGGGGACGCCACCGCCCTCCTCGCCGGTGATATGCAGGCGGGTGACGCGATCGCGGTGACCGTGGAGCAGGCCGGCGGATCTCCGTCGGGCCAGCCGACGACCGATCCGGTGATCGTCATCCCCACGGCGTGAGCCGCACTGATCGCGCGTACCCTGGAGGGATGCCCGAGCAGTATCATCGCCCCGTGCGCCGCCCGACGAGCGCCTTCGACAACATCGTCGGCGCACACGACCCCGCCGAGGAGACGCGTATCGCGCATGCCACGGCATCCGCTCTGCTGACCCGCGTCCGCGCCGACGAGAGCGGAGCGAGCGCCGAAAGACTCGTCGCCTTCACCGCCGAACACGGAATCGACGAGATCGCGGAGCTGTGGTCGAAAGCACCCTCACGGACTCTCCCCGGCGCCCTGTGGCGCCTCTACGTGCTGCAGCTCGCGATCCACGGCGACCCGCAGACCGCTGCCCTCCTCTACGACCGCGGGCGCGTCGAATTGCCGTCGGCGGATGCGGCGATCGCCGGTGCGCCGGTGCCGGCGAGTCCGGACGAGCTGGTCGCTCTGATCGACACGATCCTGCGGGGGGCATTCCGTGGCGACTTCGCCGTGGCGCTCGACCGCGCCGCGGCCTTCTGCCGAGTGCAGGCCTCCGGGGCGACGCACACGGCTGACGACTACGAACCGACCGAGCCCGCACGATCCAGCGAACTGACCACGCGAGCGCTGCGACTGAGCAGTTACGGACAGGATCTGGCCGCATCCGCCGTGCTGTGGCGGATGGATGCGCTCGCCTGACGAGCATCGGGTGGCCCGATGGGAAGGCGATCCGGATGAGCGAAACCGCTCCGGGCAAGAAAAGACCGGGCCGCAAGAACGCCTCTCGGCGGAAGGCCGCTCGCAGCGGCAAAAATTGGAGCCCGGGGTTATGCGGCCCGGCCACTCTATTGTAACGCGATGCGGCGGACGGTATTCCCGCCCTCTAGGCTCGGATCATGACCGGGCGCTTCGCACTCATGATCGATCCCGTCGCCGCCGACGAACAGCGCAGCGACTTCTCCGAGACCTTCACGCAGGTGGACGCCGCCGCCCCCGCGCTCAGTGTGGGGGAGCTGAGCACACAGCGCGGTGACGGGGTGTTCGAGTCGATCGGCGTGATCGACGGGCACGCGCAGGAGGTCGTCCCGCACCTGGAACGCCTCGCCCACTCGGCACGGCTGTGCGACCTTCCGGTCCCGAATCTCATGCAATGGCGGCAGGCGGTCGATCAGGCGGCTGCGCAGCTCGGAGCGGGCGAGTCCGTCATCAAGCTCATCCTCAGCCGGGGAGTCGAGCACGGGCCCACCCCGACGGCATGGGTGACCGCGGCCCCGGCCACCGACTTCTCCACCGTGCGAGAGCATGGTGTGCGCGTCGTGACGCTCGACCGCGGGTACGACCTGGGTGCAGCGGAGCGGGCTCCGTGGCTGCTGCTGGGAGCGAAGACGCTGTCGTACGCCGTGAACATGGCGGCCCTGCGCGAGGCGCACCGGCGTGGTGCGGACGATGCGATCTTCCTCTCGAGCGACGGCTTCGTGCTGGAGGCTCCGACGGCTTCCCTGATCCTCCGCTTCGGCGACCGTTTCGTGACGCCGGCTCCGACGGGTGGCATCCTGCACGGTACGACGCAGCTCAGCGTGTACGAGCACCTCGCCGCCCAGGGTTTCGACGTCGGGTACGACCGCATCCCGGCAACCGACCTTCCGCAGGCGGACGCCGCGTGGCTCGTGTCGAGCGTGCGCCTCGCCGCGGCGATCACCGCCGTCGATGGCGTCTCCCTTCCGGTCGACCGCACGCTCACGGCCGCGCTGAACCGCTACCTGCTCTCGCCGCGCGACTGATCCCACCCGCCCACCCATTCCACTCCCGCCCGCCTGCCCTCCCGCCTGCCAACCTGCCAACCTGCCCGCCCGCCTGCCAAAACGGAGGGCGCCCGTCGGCGGCACGGCGCGTCTGGCCGCGACACGCCCCGGCTCTCGCTCCTGATCTCCGTTTTGGCGAGTGCCGACCAGGGCTGAGGCTGGCGAGTGCAGACGAGGGCGAGGGTTCGCGGAGTCATCACACCGGCGCGAGGTGAGCCCTGCGTGCGACAGCGCCGCGGATCGCGGCCTCGACGAGAGGCCAGTCGTCGACGATCAGCTCATACGTGAATCGCAGAGTCGTGTATCCGGCGGCCGCAGCAGCTGCGTCACGCCGCAGATCTTTGCTCCGCTCCTTCTCCCTGGCATGGTTCTCACGGCCATCGGCCTCGACGATCAGGAAGTCGCCGATGACGATGTCGACCTCCCCGACACCGGAGACGGGCACCTGGGTCCTGACCGCGATCCCGATCCGGTGCAGCCGAAGCCGGATGAGTGACTCGAGTCCGCTGTCGGCATCTGCACGAGCGAACGCGACGAGCCACCGCATCGACGTCGGAAGATGGCGGCAAAGCCAGTTCAGCCCCGCGGGGGAGAGCAGTGATCGACGCAAGGCCGATTCGAGCGCGGCGAAGAACGTGTCCTCGCCACAGCACCCCGCGATCTGAAGGAGCGCATTCGGGACAGGGGCAGCCTCGCCGACGCGCGCACGACCCTCATCCCAGTGCAGCACGCAGGCGTCGCACGTCGATCGTGGAGTTCCCGCGGCTCCCATCCAGACGTGATTCGACGAAGGAAGACGGAGCACCCAGAGCCCCTGCTCCGCTGCAGCTTGCGCACAGCCGATCGTGCCGCCGTGAGACGCCGCATGCACCCAGGCCTCCGTGGCGTCGGGGAGCGCATAGACGCCCTGGCGAGGTCGCAGCACTTCGCCGGAACGCACCGCGCGCGAGAGCTCTTCGCGGCTCACTCCCCGTCGTCGAAGCTCCGACGTCCGTGCCATCCGCCCGAGCGCACTCAGCACAGAAGCGGCGCGCACGAAGGACATCGCCTGATACTGCCCTGAGCGCGCCGTCGGTCGAGGCCGAAACCGTACGAGCTATGGACAACACGCGGCACCCCGCGACCGTGCAGGAGAAGTGCGCCTCGTTCGGGGAGGCCAAGACCCAGACCGCCGAACGACCGGACGGCGTGTCAACAGGTGACACGCCGTCGGCGACTCAAGTGATCTGGGTTTTGGCGAAGAAGCAGCAGGGGTGCAGCAGCAGGGACCCAGCGCTCAACCGAAGCGGCCGGAGACGTAGTCCTCGGTGGCCTGCACCGACGGTGTCGTGAAGATCGAGGTCGTGTCGTCGTATTCGATCAGCTTTCCGGGCTTGCCGGTGCCCGCGATGTTGAAGAACGCGGTCTTGTCCGACACGCGGCTCGCCTGCTGCATGTTGTGCGTCACGATCACGATCGTGAACTCGTTCTTCAGCTCGCCGATCAGCTCCTCGATCGCGTACGTCGAGATGGGGTCGAGAGCCGAGCAGGGCTCGTCCATCAGCAGCACCTGCGGCGAGACGGCGATCGCACGGGCGATGCACAGACGCTGCTGCTGACCGCCGGAGAGGCCGGAACCGGGCTTGTCGAGGCGGTCCTTGACCTCGTTCCACAGATTCGCACCGGTGAGCGACTTCTCGACCAGGGCATCCTGATCGCTCTTCGACATGCGGCTGTTGTTGAGCTTCACGCCGGCGAGGACGTTCTCCTTGATCGACATCGTGGGGAACGGATTCGGACGCTGGAAGACCATGCCCACCTGGCGCCGGACGAGCACCGGGTCGATGCCGGGGCCGTAGAGGTCCTTGCCGTCGAGCAGCACCTCGCCCTCGACGCGGGCACCGGGGATGACCTCGTGCATGCGGTTGAGCGTGCGCAGGAAGGTGGACTTGCCGCAGCCGGAGGGGCCGATGAACGCGGTGACGCTGCGCGGCTGGATGTCGAGGGAGACGCCCTCTACGGCGAGGAAGTCGCCGTAGTAGACGTTCAGGTCGTTGACTTCAATGCTCTTGGACACTGCAGTTCCTTGCTTGTCGGGTCGAGGCTCAGCGGCCGGTCTTGGGTGCGAAGATCTTCGCGACGAGGCGCGCGATCAGGTTGAGCAGCATGACGATGATGATGAGCGTCAGGGCTGCGGCCCAGGCCCGCTCCACGTATGCCTCAGCGGGGATGCCCTGGTACGCGTACTGCGAGTACGTGAACACCGGGAGCGTCTGCATGCGTCCGCTGAACAGGTTGTAGTTCATCGCGTCGGTGAAGCCGGCCGTCAGCAGCAGGGGCGCGGTCTCTCCGATCACGCGCGAGATGGCGAGCATGACACCCGTGGTGATGCCGGCGATCGAGGTCGGGAGGACCACCTTGACGATCGTGAGCCATTTCGGCACCCCGAGCGCGTACGACGCTTCGCGCAGCTCGTTCGGCACCAGTCGCAGCATCTCCTCGGTGGAGCGCACGACGACGGGGATCATGAGCACGGCCAACGCGACCGAGCCCGCGATGCCCATGCGCACGCCGGGTCCGAAGATCAGCGCGAAGACGGCGTAGGCGAACAGACCGGCGACGATCGACGGGATTCCCGTCATGACATCGACGAGGAAGGTGATGGTGCGGGCCATCCGGCCGCCCTTGCCGTATTCGACGAGGTAGACGGCCGTCATCAGACCGATCGGGATCGAAATGATCGCGGCGGCGAGGGTGACCAGGAGCGTGCCGATGATGGCGTGCAGGGCGCCGCCGCCTTCACCGAGCACTCCGCGCATCGATGACGAGAAGAACAGTCCGTCGAAACGGGCGACGCCGTTGGCGACCACGGTGATCGCGACGGACACCAGCGGCACCATCGCGATGGCGAACGCCGAGGTCACGATTCCGGTGATCAGGCGGTCCAGCGCCTTCCTGGAGCCTTCGATGATGCGCGACATCACGTAGATGAGCACCAGGTAGATGACCGCGCCGAGAACGACGGAGCCGGCGATGTTGAGGTCGGATCCGCTGGCGAGGGCCTCGAGAGCGAAGGGCGTGAAGCCGATGAGGAGGGAGAGGGCGAGGAGCGCCCACGGCGACCAGCGGGGGAGGTGTCCCGAGCTGAGCGACAGCTGGGTGGGGGCCGCGCTCGCCGTGCGAGACGATTCAGGGGCGGTAACGGTCATGTCAGTTCGCTCCCGAGAATTCCTTGCGGCGGTTCACGAACCAGCGTGCGAGAGCGTTCACCGCGAACGTCACGACGAACAGGATCAGACCGGTCGCGATGAGGATGTTGATGTTGACCTGGTACGCCTCGGGGAACGTCAGCGCGATGTTCGCTGCGATCGTGGAGGGGTTCGTGGAGGTGAGCAGTTCGAAGGTGACGGCCTTGCTCACCGAGAGCACCATCGCGACGGCCATGGTCTCGCCGAGCGCACGGCCGAGGCCGAGCATGGAGGCGGAGACGATGCCGGAACGGCCGAAGGGAAGAACGGCCATCCGCACCATCTCCCAGCGGGTGGCGCCGAGGGCGAGGGCGGCCTCCTCGTGAAGGCGAGGGGTCTGCAGGAAGATCTCGCGGCAGATGGCCGTGATGATCGGGACGACCATGACGGCGAGCACCATCGCGGCGGTCAGGATCGTCCGTCCGGTGGGGGAGACGACGCCGTCGAAGAACGGGATCCAGGAGGCGTTCGTGTTCAGCCAGACGTAGATGGGCTGCACAGCGGGAGCCAGGACGAGGATTCCCCAGAGGCCGAACACGACCGAGGGGACGGCGGCCAGCAGGTCGACCACGTAGCCCAGGCCCTGAGCGAGCCGCCGCGGTGCGTAGTGCGTGATGAACAGGGCGACGCCGAGCGAGAGCGGCACGGCGAGCAGGAGGGCCAGGAAGGCGGCCCAGACCGTGCCGAACAGGAGTGGGCCGACGTAGTCCCAGAAGTTCGTCTTGAGGAGCGAGGCATCCTCGGCTGTCGCGGTGAAGGCCGGAATGGACTGCACGATGAGGAAGATCGCGACCGCGGCCAGCGTGATCATGATCATGGATCCGGCGGCGACCGCCGTTCCGGAGAACCAGAGGTCACCGGCGCGCTTCTTCGCGACGATGCGCGTCGACGCCGGCGAGGTCGTGGCTGTCATGGGAGCTGCTTCCTGCTCAGTGGAGATCGGGTGTCTGACGCGAGCAGACGGTCTCCGGGATGCCGCGCGGCATCCCGGAGACCGTCACTGGCTCACTTGATGAGGTCGATCGCAGCCTGAGCCTGCGTGCGCAGGTCGTCCGAGATCGGGGCGCTGCCGGCGTTGGTCGCGGCGGCGTCCTGGCCCTCGGCGCTGATCGCGGTGGTGAAGAACGCCTTGGTCAGCGCGGCGACGTTCTCGTCCTCGTACTCGGCGCAGCCGATGAGGTAGCTGACGAGGAGCACGGGGTACGCGCCGTCGGCGGTGGTGGTGCGGTCGATCGCGAAGGCGAGGTCGCCGTCGGTGCGGCCTTCCTCGATCTTCGAGGCGTCGAGCGTGGCGGCGGCACCTTCGGCCGAGTGCGGCACGAACTTGTCGCCGACCTTGACGTTCACCGACGCGAAGTCGGCGGCCTGCGAGGAGTCGATGTAGCCGATGAGGCCCTGTCCACCCTTGACGGCGTTGGCGACGCCCGAGGTCTTCTCGGCGGACTCTCCGGCGAGGTCGGCCGGCCACTCCTCGACGCTGCCCGCGGTCCACACGTCGCCGGCGGTCTGCGCCAGGTAGTCGGTGAAGTTGCCCGTGGTGCCCGACTTGTCGGAGCGGTGGACGGGCGTGATGGCGAGATCGGGGAGCTTGGCGTCGGGGTTGTCCTTGGCGATCGCCGGGTCGTTCCAGTTGGTGATCTTGCCGGCGAAGATCGACGCGATGGTCTCGGGGTCGAGGTTCAGCTCGTCCACGCCGTCGAGCGAGAAGACGATGGCGATCGGCGAGATGTATGCGGGGATCTCGATGAGGTCGGAGCCGTCGACGCACGCGCCGAAGCCGCCGGCCGAGATCTCGTCGGTCTTGAACGCGCGGTCCGAGCCGGCGAAGTTGACCGCGCCCTGCTGGAAGGACTCGCGGCCACCGCCCGAGCCCTGCGGGTCGTACTCGACCTGGGCGTCGGGGTTGGTCTTCTGGAACTCGGCGGTCCATGCCTGGATGGCGACCTGCTGCGAGGAGGCGCCCGCGCCGACCAGGGAACCGCTGACGGCGGCGGTGCTGGAGGTGGGCTCGTCGGTGGAACCGGTGCCTGCTTCGTTCGCGGCACAGCCGGCGAGTGCGAGGGCGGCGACGGCGCCGATGGCGCCGATTCGTGCGATTCGGGAGATCTTCACTGTGGATCCTTCGATCTGGAATGGGTGGGGCCCGGTGCAGGGCACACAGTGACGCTATGGGCGACGGTTAACGAGACTCTCCCGAGCAGGTGAACGGCAGGTGAACGACGGGCGACTCTCTGGGGTGCTCCCGCGAGAAATCAGGGGACGTCAGACCTTGGGGATGTGCGTCTCGATCGCGATGATCCCGGATCCGGGGTTCGTGGCCGACAGATGCACGACCGAGAACGCGGCCGGCTCGAGGTCTGCGGCACTGCTGAGATACGACCCCTGGATGGTGCCTGTGGCCAGGGCGATCTCGGAGAGCAGACCCGGAAGCACCGGCCCGTGGCTGCACAGCACTGCAGGCTTGCCGGCGCGGATGCGGCGACCGATGACCGCGCGCAGATCGGACTCGCCGTCCTCCCAAGCGTCCTGGCTGATCTTCTCCGTCTTCACGGGCTTGCGATCGAGTGCGCGAGCGAGAGGAGTGATCGTCTCCACGCACCGCACCGCGTCGCTCGTCACGATCCTGCGCACGCCGAAAGCGCGCAGCGGTCCCACGATCGACTTCGCCTGCTTCCGTCCGCGGTCGGTGAGTGGCCGTGAGGCATCCGACCCGTCCCACTCCGAGCGGGGCGTCGCCTTCGCATGCCGCAGGGCGATCACCGGGAAGGTGCGCAGCACACCGTCGTCGACGAGGTTGGAGAAGAAGTCGAGGATCTCGAGGTCGACGGGGTAGCTCAGGCGCGCTCTCGCCTTCTTCACGCTCACCCACTCGAGCGCAGCGATCTCCCGGTTGGGAACGAACGTCGACTCCCGGATCGCGGCGTCGGTCGCCTCTGCGGCCCAGTAGTGCACGACCTTCTGCTTCTGCGACGCCAGGTGATAGCGGCTCACACCGACCGAGACCCCGAGCGAGACCCGGATGCCGGTCTCCTCCTGCACCTCGCGCACGGCTGTCTCGGCGAGCATCTCCCCAGGATCGACCTTGCCCTTGGGAAGCGTGATGTCGCGGTACTTGGTGCGGTGGATCAGCAGGATGCGCAGCTTGCCCTCGACGAGGCGCCACACCACGGCTCCCGCCGCGTACACGGCCTTGTCCGTCCACTTCGAGTTCGTCGTGGTGCCGACCGGGAGCTGCAGTTGCCGCGTGTTCATCGGACCGCCCGCGCGCGACGGCGCCGCTGGATCAAGCCCATGGTCTTATCCTGCAGGTCGATCAGGGGCTTGCCCTCCGCGTCGACGGCGTGGCGCTCCCAGACCCCTCCTGCACCGAGATGCCACGAGGTCGTGCCGGCATCCATCGCCAGGTCGAAGAACGTTCCGAGTTCCTTGAGGTGGGCGGGGTCGGTGACGCGCACCAGGGCCTCCACGCGGCGGTCGAGGTTGCGGTGCATCATGTCGGCACTGCCGATGTACACCTGAGGATCGCCGCCGTTCTCGAAGGCGAAGATGCGCGAGTGCTCCAGGTATCGACCGAGGATGCTGCGCACCGTGATGTTGTCGCTGATCCCGTCGAGGTCGGTGCGGAGACTGCAGATACCGCGCACCCAGACGTCGACCTTCACACCCGCCGCGCTCGCACGGTAGAGCGCGTCGATGATCTCCTCGTCCACCATCGAGTTCACCTTGATGCGGATGTGCGCGGGAATCCCCGCCTCGGCGTTCTTCCGCTCGGCATCGATCTGGCGGACCAGGCCCTTGCGCAGGTGCAGGGGCGCGACCAGGAGGCGCTTGAACTTCTTCTCGATCGCGTAGCCGCTGAGCTCGTTGAAGAGTCGTGTCAGGTCCTTGCCGACCTGCGCGTCGGCGGTGAACAACCCGAAGTCCTCGTAGATACGGCTGGTCTTCGGGTTGTAGTTTCCGGTGCCGACATGGGAGTAGTGCTGCAGCTTGCCGTCTTCCTCGCGGATGACGAGCGCGAGTTTGCAGTGGGTCTTGAGCCCGACGAGGCCGTAGACCACGTGCACGCCGGCCTTCTCGAGCTTGCGCGCCCAGACGATGTTGTTCGCCTCGTCGAAGCGGGCCTTCACCTCGACGAGGGCCAGCACCTGCTTGCCCGCCTCCGCCGCGTCGATGAGCGCCTGCACGATGGGGCTGTCGCCGGAGGTGCGGTAGAGGGTCTGCTTGATGGCGAGCACGTGCGGGTCACGGGCCGCCTGCTCGAGGAACGCCTGCACGCTCGTGGTGAACGACTCGTACGGGTGGTGCACCAGCACGTCCGACTTGCGGATCGCCTTGAAGATGTCCGCCCGGTTGCTCGATCCCGCGGGCTGGAAGGCCACGGCGGTGGTCGGCAGGTGCGGCGGATACCGCAGGTCGGGGCGATCGATGCGGGACAGGTCGAACAGACCGCGCAGGTCGAGCGGCCCGGGAAGCCGGTAGACCTCGAGGTCGGTGATGTCGAGTTCGCGGACCAGCAGGTCCATCGTGACATCATCCATGTCGTCGGTGATCTCGAGACGGATCGGCGGACCGAAACGTCGACGCAGCAGCTCGGCCTCGAGTGCCTGGATGAGGTTCTCGCTCTCGTCCTCCTCGATCTCCACGTCCTCGTTGCGCGTCAGACGGAACGCGTGGTGGTCGAGCACCTCCATGCCGGGGAACAGATCGCCCAGATGATTGGCGATGAGCTCCTCCAAGCGCAGGAAGCGCTTGATCTCGCCGCCTCCCGGAACCTCGACGAAGCGCGGGAGCATGGGGGGCACCTTGAGCCGAGCGAACTCCTGCCGTCCGGTGCGGGCGTTGCGGATGCGGATCGCGAGGTTCAGCGACAGCCCCGAGATGTAGGGGAACGGATGCGCCGGATCCACGGCGAGCGGCATCAGCACAGGGAAGACCTGGGCTCCGAAGTACTCCGACAGCGCGGAGCGCTCGCCGTCCGTGAGCTCGGACCACTCGGTGATCTCCACGCCGGATTCGGCCAGAGCCGGACGCACGAGCGAGGTCCAGGCATCCGCGTGCCGCAGCTGCAGGGCATGCGCCTCGCGCGAGATGTCGGCGAGCGCGTCGACGGGGGAGCGGCCGATGTTCGTGGGCACCGCGAGACCGGTCATGATGCGGCGCTTGAGGCCCGCGACGCGCACCATGAAGAACTCGTCGAGGTTGCTCGCAAAGATCGCCAGGAAGTTGGCACGTTCGAGTTCGGGAAGCGAGGGATCCTCGGCGAGCTCGAGCACGCGCTGGTTGAAGGCGAGCCAGCTGAGCTCGCGATCCAGGTAGCGGTGGTCCGGGAGCTGGGAGTCGTAGGACTCGATGGCGTCGAAGTCGTCGTCTTCGGCGTCACCCAGCCCGGCGTCGGCGAGTGCGGGATCGATCATGGGGTACATCTAAGCACCGAGAGGTGACGCCCGTGTGAACGGAGTCGATCGTCAGCCCGCGCTGGCGAGGCCCTCATCCTCGTTGACGTTGAAGCGGTAGCCGACGTTGCGCACGGTGCCGATGATCTGCTCCTGGTCGCCGAGCTTCGCCCTGAGCCGTCGTACATGCACGTCGACCGTGCGGGTGCCCCCGAAATAGTCGTACCCCCAGACCTCGCTGAGCAACTGCTCGCGGGTGAACACGCGAGCGGGGTGCGTCGCCAGGAAGTGCAGAAGCTGGAACTCCTTGTAGGTGAGATCCAGAGGCCTGCCGCGCAGTTTGGCGGAGTAGGACTGCTCATCGATCGTGACGCCGGATGCCTGCACGCGCGCGGGCTCGGCGACCTCGTCGCGTCGGGCGAGGGCGAGACGGAGTCGGGCGTCGATCTCCGCGGGCCCCGCCGTGGAGAGCAGGACATCGTCGATGCCCCAGTCTCCCGACAGCGCGCTCATCCCGCCTTCCGTGACGACGAGGAGCAGCGGCGCATCCTGCCCGGCGGTTCGCAGCAGGCGGCACAGCGACTTCGCGGCGACCAGGTCGTGACGGCCATCGACGATCACGACGTCGTACTCGGGGGCGTTGACCAGTTGCGAGGTCTCTGCGGGTATCTGGCGCGCGCGGTGGCTCAGCAGCTCGAGCGCGGGGAGCACCTGCTCGGAGAGCGGAGCGTTGGTCAGAACCAGCACCTGGGCCACGCGCACTCCTCACAGACGCGGATCGACGTCGTGCCGCCATGATACCGGGAGCGATGCGCAACAATGGAGACATGACGGATCCCGCACTCGCACCGCGCAACGCGTTCGTCGGTGTGCTCGTCGTCTGGGCCACCGCGTTCCTCGCCACCGTCGCCATCGGCATCTTCGTGCCGGAGGAATGGCGCGTGTCCTGGCTGCTGGTCGGGTTCGGCGGCGTCGTGCTCCTGTCCTTCGCCGTGCAGCTCTGGTACGGGCGCACGCAGGGTTTCATCTTCCGGGTGGCGGGGAGCGTGATCGGCGGTCTGCTGCTGATGGGCATCATCTCGGTCGGATTCGGTCTCGCGGCGCTGATCCCGTCCTGACACCGGCGCGGCGCGGTAAGGTGGAGCACATGGACCTCATGGCGCTCGAAATCTTCTTCATCGGCCTGCTGGGCCTCGCGAGCCTCGCTATCGTCTTCGTCTCGGCAGTGGTGCTGCGCAACCTCTTCCGCGGCCAGCGCTGACGCGACGATGCTCGAACTGCCCGTCGACCTTCCGGCCGATCTCGTCCCGTTCGCGTGGCTGATCGGCGTCTGGGAGGGAACAGGTGTCATCGACTACCCGGTGGGCGAAGATCGCCTGCAGGGCGAGTTCACGCACCGGGTCAGCTTCAGCCATGACGGGGGTCCGTTCCTGAACTACTCCGGCACGGCCACCTTCCTCACGGAAGAGGGCACCCCCGCGGCGGCGTTGCTGGCCGAGACAGGCTTCTGGCGGCTGGCGCGTCCGGCCACGACTGCGGATCCCGGTCCCGCGCTGCTGCCTCCGACCGCGCCCGCCATCGCACGCACCGTCGACGACGTGGAGGCGCTGCGCGCGCCGAGCGGCGGATTCCCCATCGAGGTCTCGCTCGCGCACGCCGACGGCGCCCTCGAGCTCTACATCGGCGAGATCAACGGTCCGCGCATCGACATCGGCTCGGACGCCGTCGTGCGCAGTGCCGGTGCGAAGGTACACACGGCGTCGTCGCGCATGTACGGTCTCGTCGACGGTCACCTGCTGTGGGCCTGGGACATCGCCGCCCTCGGCACCCCGCTGCGCTCCCATGCGTCGGCTCGACTGGCCAAGGTCTGAGATGTCCGTCTTCGGCGGGATCGACGGTGCCGTCACCGACGGCGATCTGATCGCGCACTTCGGCGATGCGTTCCGTGAGCAGCGGCGTCTCGCCGACGGCGCGGCCCTCGCGCCCCTCGGCGACCGCACCGTGATCGAGGTCGCGGGTCCCGAACGGCTGAGCTGGCTCGATTCGATCACCTCGCAGGCCGTCGGACGGCTCGCCCCCGGAGAAAGCACCGAGCTTCTGGTTCTCGACCCGCAGGGCCGGGTGGAACACGCGGCCGGCGTCATCGACGACGGTGCATCCGCATGGCTCATCGCGGATGCGGGAGACGCCGAGGCGCTCGCCGGCTGGCTGACGCGCATGAAGTTCCGCACCCAGGCCACCGTCGACATCCGCGCCGACCTCGTGCCGGTCGGGTTCATCGACGGCGGTGTCGTCGCTGCGGCGGCCACCGCCGCCGCAGCCTCGCCGCACGGCATCGCTCTCGTCTGGGCCGACCCGTGGCAGCGGATCAGCGTCGGCGGACACCAGTACTCCGAGGTCATCGAGCATCCGGCGGCCGACTATGCGTGGCGGGTGGCGATCCTGTCCGCGGACGGGGCTGAGGCCCTCGCCGCGTCCCTCGATCGGGAGGCGCTCGCCGGTCTCCTCGCTGCCGAGGCACTGCGCGTGGCTGCCTGGCGCCCGCGCTGGACGACAGAGGTCGACGAGCGTTCGCTGCCGCACGAGTCCGACTGGATCCGCAGCGCGGTGCACCTGAACAAGGGCTGCTACCGCGGACAGGAGACGGTCGCGAAGGTGCACAATCTCGGTCACCCGCCCCGCCGTCTGGCCGCCCTCCACCTCGATGGCAGCGATGCGGTGCTTCCCGAGCCGGGCGCGCCGGTGTACGCCGGTGACGACGAGGTCGGGCACCTGACCTCGGTCGCGCGTCACCACGAAGACGGTCCCATCGCTCTCGCGATCCTGTCGCGGCGCGCGCCGGTCGGGGATCTGGTGGTGCGTGCGGACGGCATCGACATCGCCGCCTCGCAGCAGGTGATCGTGCCGGCTGACGCGGGGGCCACCGCAGATATCCCGCGCCTCACCCGTCTGTCTCGCCGACCCACGGCACCGGACCCGCGCGATTCCGTCTCCGGCGCCGGAAGCTGAACTCAGGCGGGGAGCGGGGCGACCGCGGACCAGGGCAGTGTGAGCTCGCCCAGGCGCCACCGAGTGCGTCCGCCGAGCACCGGCCATCCCTGGTCCCGGAGTGCGCCCACGGCGGCGAGGAAGCGCTGCGTGGCGCCGAACGTCGAAAGCGGAGCCGCGCGGTCCCACTCCCGATCGAGATCGACGAGCAGGGAATGGATGCGCTCGCCCGGGACGTTGCGGTGGATCAGCGCCTTCGGCAGACGCTCGGCGACGATGCTCGGGCGCTCCAGATCGGCGAGACGCAGGGAGATCGTGAAGCGCAGCGGCGCAGCGTGCGCATCCACGTCGATCCAGCTCGACACCCGGCCGATCTCGTCACAGGTCCCCTCGAACAGCAGGCCGCCAGGGGCCAGGCGGGAAGCCATCAGGGACCAGGCATCCGCGACGTCCTGCTCGTCGTACTGCCGCAGCACGTTCATGGCGCGGATCACCGCGGCCGTGCGTCCCTCGGGGAGCGGAACCTCGAAGCCGCCGCGCGCGAAGGAGACGGGCAGATCGGGAGCGAACGGCGTTCGCCCCGCACGCACCTCGGCGAGCTGGGAGTCGGCGGTCGCGACGCGCGCGGGGTCGATCTCCAGGCCGCGCACCTCGACGTCGTCGCGCGCCCGGACCAGGCGGGTCGCGAGCTCGAAGGCGGTGACGCCGCTGGCGCCGTAGCCGAGGTCGACGACCAGCGGATCGGATGCCCGCCGCAACGCGGCGCTCGCCGCGATCCAGCGATCGTTGCGTCGCAGTCGGTTGGTCCCCGTGGTGCCGCGGGTCGGCCGACCGAGGGGAGATGACGCCATGTCTCCATCCTCCCAGCATCCGAATCGGGTGCCGTGCCCCGGGCGGATAAACTGACGGCATGACTGCGACGCGCACCCTCATCCTGCTCCGCCACGGCCGGAGCGAGTGGAACGAACTGAACCTGTTCACCGGTTGGGTGGACGTCCGCCTCAACGCGCAGGGCGAGAAGGAGGCCCGCCGCGGTGGTGAGCTGCTGGCCGAGTCCGGCATCCTCCCCGACGTGCTGCACACCTCGCTGCTGAGCCGCGCCATCCAGACCGCGAACATCGCGCTCGATGCCGCCGACCGGCTGTGGATCCCGGTGACCCGCTCGTGGCGCCTCAACGAGCGCCACTACGGTGCGCTCCAGGGCAAGGACAAGGCGCAGACGCTCGAGGAGTTCGGTCCCGAGCAGTTCCAGCTGTGGCGCCGCTCGTTCGACGTGCCGCCGCCCGTGCTCGACGACGAGAGCGAGTTCAGCCAGGTGAACGACGTCCGCTACGCGGGGATCGATGGCGAAGTGCCGCGCACCGAGTCGCTCAAGCTCGTCATCGACCGTCTGCTGCCGTACTGGGAGAGCGCGATCGTCCCCGACCTCGAAGCCGGCAAGACCGTGCTCGTCACAGCGCACGGCAACTCGCTGCGTGGTCTCGTGAAGCACCTCGAGGGCATCAGCGACGACGACATCGCCGAGCTGAACATCCCGACCGGCATCCCGCTGGTCTACGAGCTGGACGAGAACAACGTCCCCACCGGATCCGGCCGTTACCTCGACCCCGAGGCCGCCGCCGCCGGCGCCGCCGCCGTCGCGGCGCAGGGCAAGAAGTAAGAGCTTCCGCTCGGAACGCCGAAGCCCCCGATGCGCACGCATCGGGGGCTTCGGCGTTTCTCGATGTGCGGGTCAGGCGTGGCCGAACTCCTGCTGGCCCAGCTCCTGCTGCTCGACGGCGAGGGGGATGTCCTCCTCCTCGACGGCCCAATCGCCCGTGGCGAGGTAGACGACCTTCTTCGCGACGGCCACCGCGTGGTCCGCGAAGCGCTCGTGGTAGCGGCTGGCGAGCGTGGCATCGACGGTCGCCGTGGCCTCGCCCTTCCAGTTGTCGCTGAGAACCTTCTCGAAGACGGTGGCGTGCAGCTCGTCGACGTCGTCGTCCGCGTTGCGGATGGCGTCGGCGAAGCGCAGGTCCTGGGTGCGCAGCAGCTCGGAGAGCGTGCGGGCGACCTCGACGTCGAGCTCGCCCATCTTCACGAAGGTGCCCTTGAGGCCCTTCGGGATGGCGCGCTCGGGGAAGCGGAGACGGGCGAGCTGGGCGATGTGCTCCGACATGTCGCCCATGCGCTCGAGCGAGGCGCTCACGCGCAGAGCCGTGACCACGATGCGCAGGTCGCGGGCGACCGGCTGCTGGCGGGCGAGGATCTCGATGGCCTGCTCGTCGAGGGCGACGGCCAGCTCGTCGATCTTCGCGTCGTCGGCGATGACCTCCTCGGCCAGGGCCACGTCGCTCGTCGCGAACGCCCTGGTGGCCTTGTCGATCGAGACCGTGACGAGGTCGGCGATCTCGACGAGACGATTCTGAAGGTCCTCGAGGGACTGGTGGAAGACTTCGCGCATGTTGGGGCGCAACCTTTCATTCGGATCTCGGCTGTGTCAGCGCGAGACGGCGGGTCGTCCGCACGAGAGCAGGTCTGTGCTCCCGCACAAGCCCGAAGCGATTGTCTGCTTCGAAGGTTAACGAACGGTGCCCAGCACGTGAATAGTACTTCTCCTGTTCCCGCCAGGGCGCGGAAACCCGCCGGACGGACGGTGAACGCACTCTACGCTTGTGTCATGACCTTGCCGCAGCTCGCGCTGTCTTCGCTCGCCATCGGGCTGGTGATCGGCGTCGGCCTCTCCCTCCTCGTGGTGTGGGCATACCGTGCACGGGCGCGGGTGCAGGAGGAGACGTCGCTGGCGATCCCGGCCGGCATCACCGACGTCCTGCACAGCATGGACGATGCCGCGGCGATCGTCGACACCTCCGGCCTCGTGCTGGCTTCCTCGCAGGCCGCGACGCGTTTCGGCATCGAGGTCGGCTCGACGCTCGACCACCCGGAGCTCCGCCAACTGGTGCGCGGCGTCCGGGAAGCGGGCGGCTCCGTCACCGAGTCGATGCGCATCACACGTGGGGGACTGAGTCTCGACCCCCGTCTGGTCTCGGCCCGTGCCAGCGTGATCGGCACCCGCCTGGTGCTGCTGATCATCCGCGACGTCACCGAGCAGGAACGACTCGACCAGATGCGCCGCGACTTCGTGGCGAACACCAGTCACGAGCTGAAGACCCCCGTGGGCGCCGTGAGCCTTCTCGCCGAGGCCATCGAGTCGGCGGCCGACGATCCCGCGCAGGTGCGCATCTTCGCCGCACGCATCTCCGCCGAGGCCGGAAGACTCGGGCAGCTCACCGGGCGCATCATGAGCCTGTCCCGGCTGCAGGCCGAGGACGGCCTGACGAAGGTCGGTCCCGTCGCGATCGACGAGGTGATCGCCTCCTCGATCGAGGCCCATGTCGTGCAGGCGGATTCCGCCGGCGTCGAGCTCGCCAGAGGCGGGGACCGCGGCGTGTTCGTGCGCGGCGACGCGCAGATCCTGATCGAGGCGGTCGGCAACCTGATCGCCAACGCGATCGTGTACTCGCCCCGCGGCTCCCGCGTCGGAGTCGGCGTGCGGGCGGAGGCGGGCGTGGTCGAGATCGCCGTGTCCGACCAGGGCATCGGTATCGCCGAAGCCGATCGCGAGCGCATCTTCGAACGGTTCTACCGTGCGGATGAAGCCCGCTCCCGGCGCACCGGGGGTACCGGTCTCGGGCTCTCCATCGTCAAGCACGCGACGCAGCGGCACGGCGGAGAGGTGCGGCTGTGGTCCCGTCCGGGCCGGGGCTCCACGTTCACGATCCGTCTTCCCCGGATCGAGGCCCCCGACAACCTCGACGCGGGCAAGAAGAGCAAGAAGAAGCGTGCGCGCAAGGCGGCCAAGGCCGCGTCGTCCGCGCGCGTTCGAAACGGAGAGAGAGCATGACCCGAATCCTTCTCGTCGAAGACGAGCCCGACCTCGCCGACCCGCTCGCGTACCTGCTCCGGCGTGAGGGTTACGAGGTGGAGATCGCCGAGGACGGCCCCGGCGCTCTCGCGGCTTTCCGGGAGCGCGGTGCCGACATCGTGCTGCTCGACCTCATGCTTCCGGGGATGCCGGGCACCGAGGTGTGCCGACAGATCCGGTCCACCTCGGCCGTGCCCATCATCATGCTCACAGCGAAGGACTCCGAGGTGGACATCGTCGTGGGCCTCGAGCTCGGCGCCGACGACTACATCACGAAGCCCTACTCGTCCCGCGAGCTGCTCGCACGCATGCGTGCCGTGCTGCGTCGGGTCGTGCAGGCCGAGGGTGAGCTCGACGAGCGCGTGCTCGACGGCGGGCGGGTCTCGCTCGACATCGACCGGCACACCGTCTCCGTCGCCGGCGCGCAGATCAACATGCCGTTGAAGGAGTTCGAGCTGCTCGAGGTCCTGATGCGCAACTCCGGACGCGTCCTGACCCGCGGACAGCTCATCGACCGGGTCTGGGGGAGTGACTACTTCGGCGACACCAAGACCCTCGACGTGCACATCAAGCGCATCCGCTCGCGCATCGAGGAGAACCCGAGCGAGCCGGTCATGCTCGTCACCGTGCGAGGTCTGGGGTATCGCTTCGAAGGCTGATCCTCAGGCGGAACGGAGAAGAGGCCGGCACCCTGCGGGGGTGCCGGCCTCTTCTCGATGCGGTGACGCGTCAGTTCGCGGGCGCCGGAGCTGCCGTGTCGGTCGGCAGGGGTGTCGGGCGAGGGGTCGACTCCTTCTCGGAGGGGACCAGGTCTGCGTAGTACGGGAGAGTGCCGTCGAGTACGGGCACCTCGGTCTTGACGCCGGTGGAGTCTCCGGACTGGAAGTGCATCTCCACCGTGGCGCCGGGCTTGGTGTCGAGGCCGACGATGCGCAGCGGCTCCTCATCCGCGCCCAGGCTCACCGTGCCCCCTGCGGGGACGGTGACGACGAGCGGATCCAGGCCCTCGACGGTGATCGTCAGGGTCGCCTTCTCCTCGGAGGGGTTCACGATGGCGGCGACGAAGTTTCCGGTCGACCCGTCTTCGGTGGCAACCACGAGGGCGTTGCGCACGTCGATCGGGCCGTCGGCGTCGGACACGTTCACTCCGTCGGACGCGGCGTACTCGGTCTTGGTGGACTGCGGGGTGATGAACGTGCACCCGGTCGCACCGAGCAGAACGAGGGCGCTGAGGGCTGCAGACGCAACAAGGCGCGATTTCACGGGTCCTCCTGAGGTCCGGCGGGGATATCCGCATCCATTCTATGCGTAAGTCGTGAGGGCTCCTGCGGCACCGGAGGCGCGAACCTTAGCGCATGACCCCTGTGGTATCCTTGAGGTTGCCGAAAGGACACGTTTTTATGCTTTTTGAGGTTGGCGAGACCGTCGTCTATCCCCACCATGGCGCTGCGACCATCATCGAGGTCAAAGAGCGCATCATCAAGGGTGAGGCGAAGAAATACCTGAAGCTCAACGTCACCCAGGGCGATCTCATCATTGAGGTCCCCGCGGAGAATGTCGACCTGGTCGGCGTTCGTGACGTCATCGGCAAGGAAGGCCTCGATCATGTTTTCGAGGTGCTGCGAGCACCCTTCACAGAAGAGCCCACGAACTGGTCGCGTCGGTACAAGGCGAACCTCGAGAAGCTCGCCTCCGGCGATGTGATCAAGGTGAGCGAAGTCGTTCGCGACCTGTGGCGTCGTGACCAGGACCGCGGACTCTCCGCGGGTGAGAAGCGGATGCTGGCGAAGGCTCGTCAGATCCTCATCTCCGAGCTGGCGCTCGCCGAGAAGACCGACGAGGACAAGGCGGGCGCACTGCTCGACGAGGTCCTCGCGTCCTGAGCTGTTCCACGACGAAAGGCGGGTGCTTCGGCATCCGCCTTTCGTCGTCTTCGCCGGTAACGTGATGCTGTGACCATCCTCCCCGTCCCGCGTACCGCGATCATCGTCGTCGCCGCCGGCTCAGGCACGCGTCTGGGCGCACGCGCCCCGAAGGCCTTCGTCGGTATCGATGCCCGTCCCATCCTTCGCCATGCGCTCGACGGCGTCTTCGCCGCGGCCCCGGCCCAGGTCATCGTGGTCGCCCCGGAAGGGTGGGAGGGCGACGCCGAGACAGAGCTTCGAGAGGCCGCCGGCGAACGGGCCGACCTCGGGCGTGTGGTCGTGGGCGGTGCGACCAGACAGCAGTCGGTCGCGGCGGGTCTCGCCGCGCTCTGGGGTGACGTCGAGACGGTGCTGGTGCACGATGCGGCGCGCGCTCTCACCCCTCCGACGCAGATCGATGCGGTCGCCGCGTCGGTGACGGCAGATGTCGGCGTGATCCCGGCGCTGCCCGTCGTCGACACCCTCAAGAAGGTCGTGGACGGTGTCGTCGTCGCCGCCGTCGACCGTTCCGAACTCGCCGCGGCGCAGACGCCGCAGGGGTTCCCGAGGACGCTGCTCGAGTCCGCGTACGCCGCGGCACGCGACGGTGGCACCGAGTACACCGACGATGCGGCGCTGTTCGCTGCGGCGGGTCATCCCGTGCGCTACATCGGGGGCTCCGAGCGGGCTTTCAAGATCACCACGCCGGCCGACCTCGAGCGTGCCCGGCATCTGCTCGGCACGAGAGCCGCGGCATCCGGCATCCCCCGCGTGGGCATCGGGACGGATGTCCACGCTTTCGGCGGCGAAGGGAACCTGTGGCTCGCCGGGCTCGAATGGGAGGGGGAGCAGCCGCTGTCCGGTCATTCGGACGGAGACGCCGTCGCTCACGCGATGGTCGACGCGCTCCTCGGGGCCGCGGGTCTCGGCGACATCGGGGAGCACTTCGGCACCTCGCACCCCGAGTACGCCGGCGCGCACGCCGACGTCTTCCTCGCCCGCACCCGCGAGCTCCTTGCTGGAGCCGGATTCGACATCGGCAACGTCTCGGTGCAGTTCCAGGGCAATCGGCCGCGTTTCAGCCCTCGACGGGCAGAGGCCGAGGGCGTTCTGTCCGCTGTCCTCGGTGCCCCGGTGACGGTGACCGCGACGACGACGGACGGGCTCGGATTCCCCGGGCGGGGCGAGGGCATCGCGGTGACGGCCATCGCGTCGGTGATCCCCACCGGTCCCAGAGAAGGCTGACGATCAGGGGAGGAGGCCTCCCGGTCGGTCGCCGAACGTAATATCGGACGGCGAATAACGCTGCGGGGGCTGGCGCTCAGCGGTCGCCGAGTAGGCTTGAGCGGTGACAGTCCGCCTCTACGACACCCGCGCGCAGCAGCTGCGCGACTTCGTGCCTCTCGATCCCGAGAACATCACGATGTACGTGTGTGGACCCACGGTGCAGTCGGGGCCCCACATCGGGCACGTCCGGGCCGCTCTGAGCTTCGATCTGCTGCGCCGCTGGCTGGAGTACCGCCACGGTCGGGTCACGTTCGTGCGCAACGTCACCGACATCGACGACAAGGTGCTCGCCAACGCGACGGACTCCGAGCCGTGGTGGGCATTGGCGTACCGGATGGAGCAGGAGTTCACCGCGGCGTATGCGGGTGTCGGCATCCTGCCGCCGACCTACGAGCCTCGGGCCACGGCGTCCGTGCCGCAGATGCAGGAACTCATCGCGGTGCTGATCGAACGCGGCCACGCCTACCCGGCGCCCGACAGCTCCGGCGACGTGTACTTCGACGTGCGCTCCTGGGCGGAGTACGGATCGCTCACCCATCAGTCCCTCGACGCCATGGAGGCCGCAGAGGATGCGGACCCTCGGGGCAAGCGCAACCCGCAGGACTTCGCGCTCTGGAAGGGCAGCAAGCCCGAAGAGCCGGCCGATGCGACCTGGGCGTCGCCGTGGGGATCCGGGCGGCCCGGATGGCACATCGAATGCTCCGCGATGTCGAAGCGCTATCTCGGCGCCGAGTTCGACATCCATGGGGGAGGGCTCGACCTGCGCTTCCCGCACCACGAGAACGAGCTCGCGCAGTCGACGGCAGCAGGTGACGGCTTCGCGCGCTACTGGGTGCACAACGGGCTCGTGACCGTCGACGGCCAGAAGATGTCGAAGTCGTTGGGGAACTTCACGTTGGCGGCCGATGTGCTGGCCGCGCACGATCCACTGGTGGTGCGGTACGCACTCGCCGCCGCCCACTACCGGTCGAGCCTCGACCTCGGCGACTCGTCGTGGGCCGAGGCCGAGGCGGCTCTCAACCGGATCGGCACGTTCCAGCAACGTGCCGCACGTGTTGCCGGAGGGGGCATCGGGTTCCTCCTGTCGCAGAGCCTCCCCGCCGCGTTCGCAGAGGCGATGGATGATGACCTCGGCGTGCCCCAGGCGCTCGCGGTGCTGCACGAGACGGTGCGTGCGGGAAACGCAGCGCTGGACGCGGGGGAGGACACCGCCGCGCTCGACGCGCTGCGTGCCGTGCTGGCGATGACTTCCGTCCTCGGCCTCACACGGACAACCGGGGCGAAGGCCGACGCCTCGCAATCCGCTCTGGACGCCCTCGTCCAGACGATGATCACCCAGCGCGCTCAGGCACGCGCTGACAAGGACTGGGCGGCGGCGGATCGCCTCCGAGATGCGATCGCCGCCGCAGGAATCACGCTGGAGGACACTCCGGCCGGAACTCATTGGAGTATCGATGGCTAAGCCAGGGCGCCCCGGCGCGAGCAAGGGAAACAAGAAGGGCCCGACCAAGGGCACCGGCGGACTCGGGCGCAAGGCGCTCGAGGGGCGGGGACCGACGCCGAAGGCAGAGGACCGCGCCTGGCACCCGGCGGGCAAGCGCAAGGCCGCAGCCGAGCGCTACGCGGCCGCCACGGGCGGCAAGGGACGCCCCGGCGGCAGTCGGCCGGGCTCCGGTGGCGGGGGGAACCGTGCGCCGAAGGCCAAGGCGGGCGACGACACCGAGAATGTCACGGGTCGCAACTCGGTCCTCGAGGCACTGCGGGCGAAGATTCCGGCGACGGCGTTCTACATCGCGCAGCGCGTCGAGATGGACGACCGCGTGAAGGAGATGCTCTCGATCGCCACGCATCGGGGCATCCCCGTGATGGAGGTCACGCGTCCGGAGCTCGACCGTATGGCCGGGTTCGACGGCGTGCACCAGGGTGTCGCGATCAAGGTGCCGCCGTACGAGTACGCGCACCCGCAGGATCTGCTCGAGCAGGTCATCGACCGCGGAGAGGTCCCCCTGTTCGTCGCCCTCGACGGCATCACCGACCCCCGCAACCTGGGCGCCATCATCCGTTCCACCGCGGCGTTCGGCGGGCAGGGCGTCATCCTTCCCCAGCGTCGCTCGGCCGGCGTCAACTCGGCGGCTTGGAAGACCAGCGCCGGAGCCGTCGCCCGAACACCCGTGGCGCTGGCGACCAACCTCACCACGCAGCTCAAGGAGTTCAAGAAGCAGGGCGTGTTCGTGCTCGGTCTCGACGGTGACGGCGACGTGTCGCTCCCCGAGCTGCAGCTCGCCGATCGTCCCGTCGTGATCGTGGTCGGCTCGGAGGGCAAGGGACTGTCGCGCCTGGTGTCCGAGACCTGTGACCAGATCGTCTCGATTCCGATCTCCGCGGCCACCGAGTCGCTGAACGCCGGTATCGCGACATCCGTCGCCCTGTACCAGGTCGCGTCGCTCCGCGCCGCGAAGAAGAACTAGACGTCCGAGGGAAGGCTGACCGTGGCTCGCATCATCGTGATCGGAGGGACCGGGTACGCCGGTCGCCACATCGTCACGGAGGCGGTGAGTCGTGGCCACGCCGTCATCGCGATCTCGCGTTCGGAACCGACCGATCCGGTGGCCGGAGCCGCCTACCTGCAGGGCTCCGCGCTCGACCTGGCGCCCCTCGCGGACGCGTTCGTCGGTGCGGATGCCGTGGTGTCGGCGCTCTCTCCACGCGGCGACATGGAAGACCGTGCGCTCGAGGCGCTGTCGAACGTCGTCGAGCAGATCGCCGGTACGGCGACCCGTCTCGGCGTGGTCGGCGGTGCCGGAGGAAGCCTGGTGGCGCCCGGAGGCCCGCGTCTGTTCGATCAGGACTTCCCCGAGGAGTACAAGCACGAGGCGCAGGTCGGGATCGACTCGCTCGCGCTCCTCGAGGCGACCGACGCGGGACTGGACTGGTTCTTCATCCATCCGGCTGAGGTGTTCGGTCCTTGGGCGGAGGGCGAGCGTACCGGCCGCTATCGCGACGGGGGCGATGTGATCGTCCGCGATGCCGAAGGCAAGTCGTACATCTCCGGGGCCGATTTCGCCGTCGCCGTGGTCGACGAGATCGAGCAGGGCAACCACCACCGCGAGCGTTTCACCGTCGGCTACTGACCCCCACGCTCCGCCCACTCTCTCTCCCCCCCCCACGCCCGCCGGGCCGCGTCGAGATCACGTGAGCTCGCCGAGCGCACGGCTTGCTGGCGTCAACAGGCGGTGCACTCGAAGACAACCCGTGCACTCGACTACCCCCGCACTCGCCGACAACCCGTGCGCGGGGAGCGGAGGGGCGGTCAGACCAGGTCGCGCCAGTCGACGTCCTCATCCTCGTCGGCCACCGGGGTCACGCCGGTGATCACCGGAAGGCTCATCGTCTCGGTGGGCGGCCCCATGATGGTGGCTTCGTCGCGCCGGTGGCGCAGCACCTCGTTGATGTAGCTGGTGAGCACCTCGGCGAGTGGGATCGAGCGTCCTTCCGCCTGAGACAGGTACCAGCGGTGTTCCAGCACCTGGTGGAACACCTCAGCCGGCTCGAGCTTGGCGCGCAGCTCGTAGGGGATCGCGCGAACGACGGGCTCGAACACGCGGGTGAGCCACTCGTGCGCGTACATCTCTTCGTCCGCCCATTGCTTGGTCGAGCGCGCGCGGAACTCGTCGAGGTCGTTGAGCAGCCGTCGTGCCTGGTTCTCCTCCACGTCGAGCCCCGTGAGACGGATGAGGCGCCGCTGATGATGCCCGGCGTCCACGACCTTCGGCTGGATCTCGACGACGGTGCCGTCCGCGGTGGTCGACATCGACATCTCATCGATGTCGAATCCGAGGGCGTTGAGCCGTTCCACGCGCTCGGTGATGCGCCACGTCTCGGCGGCGGAGAAGGACTCCTGTGCGGTGAGCTCGGCCCAGAGCGAGCGGTAGGACGACACGATGCCGTCGGCGATCGCGACCGCATCCACCCCGTGCTCGAGGCGTCCGCCGGCGGCGAGGTCCATGATCTCGCCGGCGATGTTCGTTCGAGCGAGGTCGAGGTCGTAGGCGCGCTGCCCATCGGTCAGACCCTCCTCATGGAGCTCTCCGGTCTCCGCGTCGACGAGATAGGCGGCGAAGGCCCCGGCATCACGACGGAAGAGGGTGTTCGACAGGGAGACGTCGCCCCAGTAGAAGCCCACGTTGTGGAGGCGCACGAGCAGCAGCGCGAGCGCGTCGACCAGACGGTTGGCGGTGTCCGGGCGCAGGACGCGCGTGAACAGCGCACGGTACGGCATCGAGAAGCGCAGGTGCGAGGTGACCAGTGCCGCGGGGAGGGGATCGCCATGGGCATCGGTGCGCCCCGCGATCACAGCGACCCGGTCGACGCACGGTACGTCGAGCCGGGCGAGGTTGCCCAGCATGTCGTACTCGCGCTGTGCCATCTCGGCAGTGGTCTCCTTGACGGCGACGACGCGACCCGAGAGGTCGGCGAACCGGACGAGGTGGCGGGAGAGCCCCTTGGGGAGCGAGACGATGTGCTCGGACGGCCACTTGGCGAGCGTGGTGGACCAGGGGAGGGCGAGCAGTCCCGGATCGACCTTGCTGGCGGTGATCCGCAGCGAATCCTGCATGATGCTCCTGGTGGCGTACGAAGAGGAAAAAGAGACGCGGCGCAGGCGACCGAGGTCAGCCTGCGCCGCGTCTGTGGATCCGATCAGGCGGAGACGACCGGCTTGTCGTTCAGACGGTCACCCGACTCGATGTCGAACGCGTGCACGTGGCCGGCCGAGGCGGCGAGCGTGACGGTCTCGCCGGCGTTCGGGTGGTTGCGACCGTCGACGCGAGCGACGAGGTCGGCGCGCTTGCCGTTGATCTCGGTGTGACCGTAGAGGTAGCCGTCGGCGCCGAGCTCTTCGACGAGGTCGACCGTGACCGAGAGGCCCTTGCCGTCGGCGGGGCCGACGACGATGTCCTCCGGACGCACGCCGACCGTCACCTGCGAACCGTTGGCGCGACCGACGGTGTCGCGGTCGAGCGGGACGACCTCGGTGCCGAAGCGGATGCCGCCCTCGGCGAGGTCGGCCGAGAACAGGTTCATCGCGGGCGAGCCGATGAAGCCGGCGACGAAGACGTTGTTCGGCTTCTCGTACAGGTCGCGGGGCGAGCCGACCTGCTGGAGCAGACCGTCCTTGAGGACCGCGATGCGGTCGCCCATGGTCAGCGCCTCGGTCTGGTCGTGGGTGACGTAGACCGTGGTGACGCCGAGACGACGCTGCAGCGATGCGATCTGGGTACGGGTCTGGACGCGGAGCTTGGCGTCGAGGTTCGACAGCGGCTCGTCCATGAGGAACACCTGCGGCTGACGCACGATCGCACGGCCCATGGCGACACGCTGACGCTGACCACCGGAGAGGGCCTTCGGCTTGCGGGTCAGGTAGGGCTCGAGGTCGAGGAGCTTCGCGGCCTCGAGCACGCGTGCGGCGCGCTCTTCCTTGCCGACGCCGGCGATCTTGAGCGCGAAGCCCATGTTCTCGGCGACGGTCATGTGCGGGTACAGGGCGTAATTCTGGAAGACCATCGCGATGTCGCGGTCCTTCGGCGGGACGTCGGTCACGTCGCGGTCGCCGATGAGGATGCGGCCGGCGTTGACCTCTTCGAGGCCGGCGAGCATACGCAGAGATGTGGACTTACCGCAACCGGAAGGACCGACGAGGACGAGGAACTCTCCGTCACCGACCTCGAGGTTCAGCTTGTCGACGGCCGGACGGGTTCCACCGGGGTACAGGCGGGTGGCTTCGTCGAAAGTCACAGATGCCATTGTGTTTCTCCTTCACCGGCAGGTACGTGCCGGACGATCCGTAGTGATGAAGCGGTGGGATGAGCCACCGTGACCCGTCTTTGGGTCGAGATCAGTATGACATGAACGGCTGTACCTGGGTATTTCTCAGCCTCACTGGTTAGCATCGATCTCGGCCGCGCCCAGCGGCGATCGTCGCTCAGCGGCGGTCGGGGCCAACCCGGACCCCCGCAGACTCACAAGAGGAACGATGTCGAGCGACGAAACGCCGAACGTCCCCACACCTCGCAATTCTCGCGAGGCCGTGCGGGAGAAGGCTCAGAAAGTGCACGCCCAGCAGTCGAGGGCGCGCCTCATGCGACGGATCATCATCGGCGCCGTCGCCGTCGTCGCGGTGGGGGCGATCGGCACCGCCGTGACCCTTGCGGTGTCCGCTCAGGTGTCGAAGCCGAAGCTCACCCCGACGGGGATGGAGTCGGATGGCGTCGTCGTCACCGACATCACCGCCGTTGCCGGATCCGATGAGGTCCCCGCGACGCCCTCGGCAGAGCCGACCGATGCGGGCGCTTCGACTGAGCCGACCCCCAGCGCGACCTCCTCCGACAAGGTCGACATCCACGTCTACGTCGACTACCTCTCGCCGGACGCCGGAAAGTTCGAGCGGGCAAATGCGCGTCAGCTCGCCGGTTGGATCGAGGAGGGGGCGGTCACCGTCAGCTACCACCCGGTCGCCTTGCTCACCGCGAGCTCGAACGGCACCAAGTACTCGTTGCGTTCCGCCGCGGCCGCCGCGTGCGTCGCCACGCACTCGCCTGCGCAGTTCTACGCCTTCAATCACGACCTGCTCGACGACCAGCCCGAGGTCGGCAGTGACGGGATGTCAGACGAGGACCTGGCGAATCTGGCAGCCGCCGTCGGCACCGACAACACCAAGGCCGTCCGGTCGTGCATCGAGAACGGTGACTTCGTCGGTTGGGCGAAGGAGGCGACCACGCGCGCGCTCGACGGACCGCTCGCCGGCTCGAAAGACCTGATGCTCAACACCGCGCCCATGATCGTCGCGAACGGCGAGGCGTACGTCGGTGCGTTCGACGACCCGGCCGAGTTCTCGCAGTTCGTGCTGAGCGTCGCGAGCGATGCCTCCCGTGAGACGCCGTCTCCGACGCCCACGTCGACCACCACGCCCGCCCCGTAGTTCGAACCGGGGTCGATGCCATCGCTAAGCTGATGGATGGCATCCGCCGACTTGGCGCAATTGGTAGCGCACCGTACTTGTAATACGGGGGTTACGGGTTCGAGTCCCGTAGTCGGCTCAAGAAATACCAGTTCAAAACAAAGAAAATCGCCCCGGCTCCTTCGTGGAGTCGGGGCGATTCGTTGTTTATCCATGGTTTTCAGGTGAACAGCTTGGACAGAACAAGTCCGGCCGCGGGGCCGCGGTGCACCTCGTCGGCGTAGTGCAGGCGCGTGGTGCGCTCGTCCTCGTGGCCGAGTTGCTCCTTCGCTGCCTGAATGCCGAGCTCGTCACGCATCACCGTCGCGACGGTCTTCCGGAAGCTCTTCGGCGTCGTGCCCTTCCAAGGCGTATCGCGCAGCGCCTCGCGCCAGGAGGTGCGGTAGTTGTTCGGGTGGCGGAATGTGCCGACTCTCGATGCGAACACGAACGCCGAGTACGACGCGACGCGACGGCGCAGCAGCATGTCGACGACATGGTCGGGCAGCTCCAGCTCGCGATAGCCGGCATCCGACTTCGTGAACTCCTGCACGAAGAACTTGCCATCGCGGTCCTGCGCGATCGTACGGCGGATCGTGACGCGCTTCGCATCGAGGTCGAGCTGATCCCACTGCAGCGGGCCATCAGGACGGCGGTGCAAGTCATCGTCGGCGCCGCAGCCGTCCTCGCGACGATCGTGATCGTCGCGCCACAGATCATCGACGCCGTCGCCGACGTCGTGCCCGGCCCCACCATCGCCTGGGCGACCGCCGCGATCGCGGCCCTCGCCGCGGTCAGCGCTGCAATCGCGCGCGTGATGGCGATCCCCGCTGTCGACGAGTGGCTGCGCAAGTTCGGTGCAGGCTCCGCGCCGGCCGGCGCAGTCGCGTACCGCGGCCAAGACGGCAACTCCACTGGCCTAACCCGCCGGCAGCGGCGCGCGATGCACGACGGCACCGACGATAAGGCGCACCTCCGCTCCGCGATCTCTGACCACAACGATCGCCTCGGGCTCTAAATGAGAGACCCCACCTGGCTTCGGCCGGGTGGGGTCTCCGTGGTTCGAGGACGGTCGGTTACTGGCCTAGGTACCAGCTCTTCCACTGATTGAAGGATCCTTGCGTGAGGAACGCCGCGTTTCCGTGTTGGCCGGCGAGCTGGTTCGCCAGGGCCTGGTCAGTGGTCTCGAGCCAAGCCGCGTTGCCGACTCCGTCACCAGCGAGCGCGAAGGTGGTGACGCCGTTGACGGTCGTGTAGTACAGAGAAGCCATGTTGTTGTTCCTTCGATGGATGTCAAAATCGGGGTTGTCTTCAGGTGTGGGAGTTGTCCCGGTGTAGCTGCCGTTGTACTCCCAATGCCAGTTCTCGATCCGGCTGAAATACCGGCCGGTCCATGACCAGCCGAACGCGAGCGCGTTGGCTTGGAGCCATCGGTGACCAGCGCTCGCGGAGCTGCTGTACACCTCGCCTCCGAAGTCGGCTGCGATCGCCCAACCATGGTTCGAGGTGCCGGGGTATACGGCGAGGTTGCCGCCATTCAGGTAGTCGTTCCATGCTCGCCATTGACCGGCGAGATCGCGATAGCCGTCGTTGAGGATCAGCGTCCTTCCCAATGCGCCCCGATAGGCTGCGCGAAGGGCAACCATTGCGACAGCAGCATCGTTTCGGAAGCGATGGCCGTCGACCGAGGTGAGCTGGTCTAAAGGGATCTGGCCGTTGGCGTACCCTCCCCACGCGGAGGCGGGCTCGGGGTCGAGGACGGACGCCCCGACGAAAGCCGTCGCGGCGACGCCGCCAGCTGCGAGGAGAAGCGAGCGTCGAGTAATCGTTCGACCGCCTCCCTCTAGTTCCGAAGGATTCCTGAAATCGCGTATCAGTGGTGGACTCACGGGTACAACGTATTGAACCTCATGACGAAAGCGCTGTCCCCTCTTTGGCCTACAGACACGTCAGGACTGACCTCGATAGGTTGAGAGACCCCCACCTTGCTTCGGCCGGGTGGGGGTCTTCTGTCGTTTCAGGCCGTGCGCACGGACAGCAGCTGCCAGCCCTCGGGGACCAACGCGATGAGCGCGTCCATGTTCTCCGCTTCGATCTCCCGGAGGCCGTCGCGTCGCTGGAACTTTCCCTCAACGGAGCGCATCGATCGGCTTTCTCCATCGTCGCCATGGCCGACACCAGGTCCCATCCGGCGGGTGCCTGAGCGGTGAGCTACGCGCGCACGTCGGCGAGATCTTCACCCTTGAGCGTCACAGAGTGGGCTTCGACAGGGCGGATGAGTCCGATGAGCATCAGACCAGCCTAGGAGAGTTCGTCATCGGCGAGGGCCACGGCGTTACCCCACACCTGTGAGACTCGGGGCGGCCGATCTGGGATTGGCTGGCAGGGTTGGCGTTGGCCGTTCCTACCGTGTTCGTGACTCACCCCAAACCTGGCCCCTTCGGGTGCCTTCTGCTGGACATGTCCGTACTCGATGGGACGGCCGACGTCGACCCGGCCCACATCGGTGGCTTGATTAGAAGCCTGTCCAACCGATCAAGGTTGTGACCCCTCACAGAGTTGCCCCGAAGTGATTTCCTCCCGGATCAACGCCGGCCGCGTGCGGCCAGCCCTGAATGATCCATCGAGAGGAAAGGAGGCGGCCGCGGTGACTATCGTCGCGCAATCCCGCTCCTATGTCATCGGCGTGGACTGCCACGCCCGCACCCACACTTACGCCATCATCGACCCGCGAACCGGCGAGCAGCTCGGCTGCGAACAGTTCCCGACGACCCCGCCCGGCATCCACCGGGCAATTAGCTGGGCGGCCCGCCGCACGGGCGGCGACGCGTCCACGCTCTGGGCGATCGAGGGGCACAGCAAACGAGAGATCCTCCGCATCATCAAGCGCTACCTCGCCCGCAGGCTATTCGAATGCTGAACACACTCCACGCCGCCCCCGCGCCAGCTTGACATCCATCGAAGCGTCCAACATCGAAACGTCTCCTGCTCAGCACGGAACTCGATGCCAGCGGCGAGGGACTGGAAAGAACGAGCTAGGCGTCGACGCGCACCGCCTCGCGGACGCGGCGCCGCGGTGCATGTGGGTAGATGGCCATAGGCTGCTCACGCACGTCCATCTCGCGGTCGGTGAGCGATTGCAGCGGGCCGTGCTTCTCGGCCTCGAGGATCGATCGCGCCTGCGATTGCATGTCACGGTAAGCGGAGAGCATCACCCCAGGGTTCCCCATCGCCGGCGATTCCTTGATGACCGGATCCGCGCATTGGTGAGGATAGTCCAGGCGGGTAGTGCTGAGGTCGCTCAAACGAAAACGCCCTCACCCGGTCTCTCGCTGGGTGAGGGCGTTCGTCTTCGTGCTGAACCTATGCCGTGGGAGCACCAATGTACTGTGCAAGGAACGTGAAGGTTTCCCACGTCACCCCCGGGACCGCCGAGAGTTCGGGCAGAGGCAACAGGTCGGTCGCTCCGTACTGGCGCAGTGTGTTCACCTGCATGCGGAAGTCGTTGTACTGCTGCTGGCTCCCAAAGTCGGTCTTGCCTCCGTACCGCAGATGCACGATGACGCCGCTCGGGACCTTGACGATAGCTTCCATGCTTCCAACCTCCGGTTGTGCGGGAGACGGCCCCCCGGTGAATGTTCCGTTGAATTCCCAATGCCATGCCTCATCCGGTCCGCCCGGGTCTCCGGGCTCAGCCCATTGAGGATGGATCCATCCGTACGCAGGGCCGTGGGCCTTGAGCCATAGATAGATCGGATGCGAGTAGCCGATCTGTACTCGGCTCGTGTTCGCGACGTCAATCGCGATTGCCCAGCCATGATTCGAAGTGCCTGGTTCGGCGGCCTTGTCGCCGTACTTCTTCTTCGCCCGGACCTGCTCGTCGTAGTCCCGATATCCGTCGTTGATCGTGATGTTATGGCCGAAGCTCGATCGGAATGCCTCGTTCAAGGTCACGAGTGCGGCGCAGGCGTCTCTTCTGAGAATCCGCACAGTGTCCCACGGGATCGGCTCGAGCACGGACGTCGGGATGTTCCCGTTGCTGTACCCGCCCCAAGCGGCGTGGGCCACGTCTCCCTCAAGCAGAGACCCTCCGACTGACGCCGCGATTGCCGCGATCGCCGATGCCGTCAGGAAGCCGCGACGCGATATGGGTGCACGCCGGGGAGGTTCATCTGCTGTCGAGGGGAGCATTCGTGCACCATATCGAGATATTCAGGTTGAGCCAAATTCCACGGATGTCAAAGAAAGGCTCAGGCATCATCACACTGATGACGGTCGGGCTGAAGTCACGATCGTTTTGCGAGTCGGGACCGGGCACGCATCTCAGAGCCCGGAAACCGGCTGGATCGCCTGCTCGAACAGAGAGGTCAGCGCAGGCCCTGCGACGGCCCAAATGAGATCCAAAAGCCCTGTGGAGCTCGTGCTGGTGGGACCGCCCCTCGCCAGCTTGACATTCATAGAAGCGTCCAGCATCGGAACGTCTTCTCTTCCGCGCGGAACTCGACGACGGCGGCGAGGGGAGTGGAGCGCACGATCTGGGCACTGCCCACGGAAGTGCCCACGCTCTGCGCGCGGAAACGGATCAGCTGCAGAATCCGGTTGCCGGCAGCGTGTCCGTGGCCCCGACGGGATCGCGGGTGGAGGGTCGTAGGCTGGTCTGATGCTCCACGGACTGATCCGCCCGCTCGAAGCCCACAGCGTCACCCTCAAAGGCGAAGATCTCGCCGAGGTCCGTGCACAGCTCACCGCCCAGGCGCCTGCGGGATGGGACCTGGTGTCGGCCATGGCGACGATGGAGAAGGCCGGATCGATGCGATCCGTCGAGGGCAAGTTCCTGCGTCGCGACGGCATCCACGAGATCGAGGGTGACGACATGGCCGCGCTCGAGTCCCAGGTGCCGGAAGGATGGCAGCTGCTCTCCGTGTGGCGGGCGAGCTGACGCGCGTCCGCACGTCGCTCATTCGGAGAGTTCAGTCCAGGTGAGGTGAGCCCGCGTCGCCGGTCGGCGGCGCTTCGACCACTTCCTCGATGAGGCTGATCCCGCCCGTGGAGCTCGCCGACTGCATGAGGTCCTGAATCCATTTCGGGTTGAGCTGAGGGGCCTCTGGCTCGTCGAAGGTGAAGCGCAGGGGGATCGATGGGTGCAGCCAGATGGTCGAACGGCCGGGGGCGTCGCCGTCGGGGTGCCGCCACGACAGGGTGAAGCTCTCATTGCGCCGCAATTTCGTGGCGATGACCACTTTGAGATGTGCGAGTGCGCGGTCCTCGATGTGGATCTCGTCACCGCTGCCGTACTGGATCGTTCCCATGAGTGAACGATAGCCGCGACTTCGACCTCGTCGCGTCTCCGGTGACGGGCTGGGTGCGAGAAGTACATTCCGGAGTATCGCGCTACAAGGTGATATGTTACTAAGCGTTGAGTTTCCTGGTGGATTGAACGAGATCACGCCGGGTCGATGACGGCGCAGGTGGCCGACTCCCCGCCGCGGCCACCTGCGCTTTGCCTCATGCGTCGCGCGATCCAGAAGCGCCAGGGGAGGGGGAGGCGATGGGCAGCTCGTCCGAACTCCCGACGGTCACGTCGGAGCGGCAGCCCGGCTACCCCCACGCGCAGGCGCTCACACGGGAGGCATACGCGCGCGAGAAACGACTGCTGCAGATCGAACTCCTCAAACTCCAGGCGCACATCACGCGCTCGTCGGGACGGGTCCTCATCTTGTTCGAGGGGCGGGATGCGGCGGGCGCGGGCGGTGCGATCGCACGCTTCATGGAGCACCTGAACCCCCGCGGCGCTCGTGTCGTCGCGCTCGACAAACCCAGTGATGTCGAGCGGACGCAGTGGTATTTCCAGCGCTACGTCGCGCATCTGCCGTCGGGCGGTGAGATCGTGCTGATGGATCGCTCCTGGTACAACCGAGCGGGCGTCGAACGCGTGATGGGGTACTGCTCGTCGGCGGAGTACGAGGAGTTCATCCAGACCGCGCCGGAGTTCGAGCGCATGCTCGTCGGTTCGGGCATCCGCCTCATCAAGCTGTGGTTCTCGATCGGCGAGGCGGAACAACGGCGCCGGTTCACCCGCCGCGGCGAGGATCCGCTCAAGCAGTGGAAGCTCAGCCCCACCGACCTCACGAGCGTCGACAGATGGGAGGACTACACCGAGGCAGCGGCGGCCATGTTCTTCCACACGGACACCCCGGCCCTCCCGTGGGTCGTCATCTCGTCGAACGACAAGAGGCGCGCGCGGCTGGAAGCGATGAGATGTGTTCTCGCACGGTTCGACTATCCGGGCAAGGACCCGATGGTCGCCCACGCTCCGGATCCGCGGATCGTGGGCCGCCCCTCGCAGATCCACGACGCGGGGGGAGGCATCGCCACCGTGACGTTCATGGAGCGCAACACGGCGTCGTCCGGGAATGCGGGAGGCGGGATCACCGGTTGCTCTCATCATGACCCGCATCGGTACCAGTGATCTTGACGTCCTTCCGCTCTCGCTCGGCGGCAACGTGTTCGGCTGGACAGCCGACCGCGACACGTCCTTCGCCGTCCTCGACACCTTCGTGGACGGAGGCGGAGACTTCATCGACACCGCCGACTCGTACAGCGCCTGGGTGCCGGGAAACGAAGGAGGAGAGAGTGAGACGATCGTCGGCGAGTGGTTGGCCTCGCGCAAACCTGCGGGTGTGGTCGTCGCGACCAAGGTCAGTCAGCACCCGCAGTTCCGCGGCCTCTCCGCCGCGAATGTCCGCAAGGCCGCCGAGGCCTCGCTGAAGCGCCTGGGCATCGATGAGATCGACCTGTACTACGCGCATTTCGATGACGAGACCGTTCCGCTGGAGGAGACCGTCAGCGCATTCGGGCGACTGGTCGAAGACGGCCTGGTCCGGCACATCGCCGTGTCGAACTACTCCGCCGAGCGTATCCGCGAGTGGGTCGAGATCGCCCGTCACCTCGGAGTCGCGCTGCCGGTCGCGGTGCAGCCGCACTACAACCTCGTGCACCGCAACGAGGTCGAGGACACGATCATCCCGGTCGCCGAGGAGTTCGACCTCGGACTCATCCCGTATTACTCCCTGGCCAGTGGCTTCCTCACCGGCAAGTACCGCTCGACGGACGCCGCGGGTCAGACTTCGCCCCGGGCGCAGGGCGCCGCGAAATACGCCACCGAAGCGGGCCTGCGGATCATCGACGCGCTCGAGGAGATCGGCGATGTGCACGGCGCTTCGATCGCCGCGACCTCGCTCGCGTGGCTTCGCGCACAACCGACCGTGGTCGCACCGATCGCGAGCGCGCGAACCGTGGAACAGGTTCCCGACCTGCTCGCCGGGGCGCGTCTGGAGCTCTCGGACGATGAGGTGCAGCGGCTCGACCGCGTCTCGGAATGGGCGCCGTCGCGAGCCTGATGAGATCGGGCTAGTCGCCGACGAGCCCGAGCCGATGCGCCAGGATGACCGCGTGGATCCTGTCCCGCGCGCTGAGCTTCGCCAGCACACGACCGACGTGGGTCTTGACCGTGGACTCGCCGACGTACAGACTCTGAGCGATCTCTGCGTTGGTGAGTCCGCGGCCGATCGCGAGGAAGACGTCCCGCTCACGTTCCGTGAGCGATTCGAGAGCAGCGCTCTCCTCTGCGGCCGGAGTCGCGGGCGCTCCGCCGAGCCGAGGCGTCACGTGCTCCAGCAGCGCTCTCGTCACACGCGGGGACAGCACCGCATCCCCGCGGTGGACGGCGCGCACCGCGGAGATCATCTCGTGGCGCTGGGCATCCTTCAACAGGAATCCGCTCGCGCCCGCGCGGATGGCTCCGAACGCGTATTCGTCGAGATCGAAGGTGGTCAGAACGAGCACCTTGGTCTGCGGACGTTCTCGGACGATGGCCTCGGTGGCGGCGATGCCGTCCAGCTCCGGCATCCGGATGTCCATCAGCACCAGGTCGGGAGCGAGCAGCGCGCTCTGCGTGATCGCCGCTTTCCCGTCGCCGGCTTCGCCGATGACGACGATGTCCTCCTCAGACTCCAGCACCATGCGGAAGCCGAGACGGATCAGCTCCTGGTCATCCACCAGCAGCACTCTGATCGCCTGCGTCATGCGTCGTCCTCCATCGTCTGTCGCGGTGCGGCGGGCCTGCTTCCCGATGTGGGAAGCACCGCCCGCAGAATCCATCGTCCTCCATCCGCAGGTGCGGATCGCACCGTCCCATGCACATGGGCGGCACGCTCAGAGAGCCCGCGCACACCGAATCCGTCTGAGCCGATCTCACCCGAGACGCCGTCGTTGACGATCTCGATCACGACCGTGTCGGCCGTGTACTCCAGCCGCACGGTGATGCTCTTCGCGGTCGGGGCGTGGCGCATGGCGTTGGTCACGCCCTCCTGCACGATCCTGCCGATCGCATGCGCGACGGCGGGGGAGACATCGGCCTGCCCGATGACGGTGAGCGTCGCCGGGTAGCCCGCGCGCTGAGCCGTCTCCACGGTGTCACGCGCGGGTACGGGTTGCATCGGCGCCAGGGGCAGCGGCGATTCGTCGTCGCGCAGCACACCGAGCATCGAACGCATCTCGGTGAGAGCGCCTCTGGCGGTGTCCGCGACGGATACCGCAGCCCTCCGGGCCTGTTCTCGATCGGGGGTGGCGGCCGCCCCTTCGGACAGTGCGACGATCACGGTGAGGGAGTGGGAGACGATATCGTGCATCTCCCGTGCGATGCGGGCGCGTTCCGATGCGGCGGCGAGTTGCGCCTGCTGATCGCGCTCGATCAGGAGTTGACGGGATCGGTCGATGATGGCGAGGAGATAGCGCTTGCGGCCGCCCACATTGACCCCGACGAGCGTGCCGATGAGCCCGAGCGCGACGTAGCCGAGGGCGGTATCGATGCCGACCTGGAACAGGGTCGTGCCGGTCAGCATGAGGATCGTGGTGAGTCCGAGGAACCAAGCGGCACCGATCCCGTAACAGATCCAGGCCAGACGCGCCGATCTGTAGACCGCCACGCCGTAGCAGGCGACGAGCAGGAGGACGATGCCTCCGGACATGCCTGTGAACAGTCCGACGGTCCCCAGGATCACCGCGGCGACGAAGGGACCCAGGGGTGCCCGTCGACGCCAGAGGAGAGTGCTGCATCCGATCGCGACCATCACCAACGTCGCGATGTTGATGGCGATGTATGTGCCCTCCGGGAGCGAGGTGTTGGGGTACGGCGCGGCGGGGGCGAGGGACAGGAACAGGCAGATCAGCGCGAGCAGGATGTCGGCGAACAGCGGATGGCGGGCCCAGAACCGTCGGAACAGGCCCGGGGCGCGCGGAAGCCGCAGCTCCTCGTCCTCGCGGACCGAGTCGCTGCGGCTTCGCGTTCTGCTCACAGGCCGACTTTACGCGTCGCGGGTGCGCAGCACGCCCCACGCGACGGCGGCACCACCCACGACCCAGCAGCCCAGCGTCAGGAACGCAACCGGAGCGTCGAGCGCGGCACCGGCTCCGGGCATGATCGCACTCCGTGCGGCCGCGTCCGGAAGGTAGGCGGCGGCCTGCAGGACCCATGCCCATGTCTCTCCGGCGAAGGAGAAGAAGTTCGCCACGATCGGCAGGACGAACAGCACACCGACGGTCGCGGCGATGGCGCCCGCACCGGAGCGCAGGACGAATCCGAACGCGACGCCGATGAGGGCGAAGACGGCCATCGACAGGGAAGCCACCACGATCGGAAGCACCGACGCTGTCGGGTCCGACCAGTCGATGCCCTGGTCACGCGGGGCGACGATGAGGGAGACAGCCACCGCGGAGACGACGAAGATCACCAGCGACGAGACGAACAGGAACAGTGCCAGCACCGTCGACTTCGCGGCCAGCACCGAACCGCGAATCGGGTTCGCAGTGAGCGTCGAACGGATCATCCCCGTGGAGTACTCGCCGGTGACCGAGATCGCGCCGATGATGCCGGCGAGCAGCATCGTGAACTGGATCGGCATGACCACGGCCTGGATCGGGCTGAAGTCCGGCACGTCGACAGCGAGGGCGATGAGCACGGCGATGCCGACCGTGAGGGCGGCGGTGATGCCGATCGACCACCACGTCGAGCGCAGGGTGGCGAGCTTGATCCACTCGCCGCGCAGTGCGCGCATGAATGTCAGCCGACGACCGGTTTCGACGCGTGTCCGCGTGGGAGCGGGAGCCTGTGTCGTGGTCATGAGATCTCCTTGGTGCGGTACTCGACGGAGTCGCCGGTGAGGGCGAGATAGGCGTCTTCGAGTGATCCGGTGGTCGGGGTGAGTTCGTGGAGCGGGATGCCGCGGTCGGCGGCCAGATCGCCGATCCGCGCGGCGGGCAGCCCCACGATGTCGAGCAGATCGGGAGCCGAGCTCACGATCTCCACCTCCGGCCCTCCGACGGCGGCAGCCAGGTCGGCTGGTCTCGGTGTGCGGACCCGCACCGTGTTCCGAGTCCAGGAGCGCACGAGCTCCGCGAGCGGGGCATCCGCGAGCACCCGACCGCGGCCCATCACGATGACGTGGTCGGCGGTCTGCGCCATCTCACTCATCAGGTGGCTCGAGAGCAGCACGGTGCGCCCCTCTGATGCCACGTGACGGACGAACTGGCGCACCCAGCGCACCCCCTCGGGGTCGAGGCCGTTCACCGGCTCGTCGAGGATCAGCGTGTGCGGGTCGCCGAGCAGCGCCGAAGCGATGCCGAGGCGCTGCCCCATTCCGAGCGAGAATCCGCCCGCGCGTTTACGTGCCACCGACCCGATGCCCGCAAGGTCGATGACCTCATCGACTCGGGAGGAGGGGATGCCGTGTGTCGCGGCCATGGCGCGGAGGTGGTTGCGAGCGGTGCGACCGGTGTGCACCGCCTTGGCGTCGAGGAGGACACCGACTTCGGTGAGAGGTGCGCGGAGCTTGCGGTACTCGCGTCCGGCGATGGTGGCACGCCCCGACGTCGGGCGGTCGAGGCCGACGATCATCCGCATGGTGGTCGACTTCCCGGCGCCGTTCGGGCCGAGGAAGCCGGTGACGCTGCCCGGCTTGACCGTGAACGACACGTCGTCGACGGCGGTCTTGTCTCCGAACCTCTTCGTGAGGCCTTCTGCTGTGATCATGGGCACAACGTTACGGAGCGCCCCGGGTGTCGCGCGTCCCCCTCAGGTACACATCTGACGGCGAAGTGTCCGACCCGCGTGGGACATCAGAGGGTCAGGCGCGAGGGCGAGCCTGCACCCGCGCGGCCATCTCGTCTGAAGCGATGACGGCCTCGTCGATGATCTCCCGCGACGCCGGTGCGGTCAGCCAGTCATGGCTCAGGGTGGACGGGACGAGGAGGGGCATCCGGTCGTGCAGGTCGACGAGGTGAGGGGGAGCGGGACGCATCACGATGGAATAGCACGTGAACCACTCGCCGTCGGCCGTGCGGCCGCGCTGCGTGACCGCAGCCATGCCGAACAGAGTGCCGTCGTCGACGATGAACTCGTTCCACTGCCGAGACGGCTTCTGCATCTCGTACCAGCTCGTCGCGGGGACGATCGCTCTCGACTTCGCCCCGCCCGGACGCTCCTGCAGCCGCTCCGAGCGGGTGTTGATCGAGGGGAACTTAGCCGGCTCGCCGTCGACGAGGAACCCCCACCACGCGGGTTCGAGGGTCGGGGCGGTGTCTGGCTGCACGATCAACGGGTTGAGGTTGCGCAGGTTCTTGCCCGTCGGTCGGACGGTCTCGCCGGCGTTCTCCTGCGCCCACACGCGGAGGCCCTCGAGCACCGCATCGTCGGCGGCGGCGAGGAGTTCGGCATCGGTGAATCGGGGATCGAGTCCGTAGCTCGCGCACATGCCGCCAGCGTAGTCCCGGCCTCGGACATTCACGGGAGAGGAGCGGCCGGCGGCTCGGGTAGGGTCGACAGGTGCCAGAGACCCGTCGACTTCCCGCTCCGCTGGCCCTCGGAGGAGCGGTCGCGATCGGTGTCATGACGGCGATCCAGGCGCGGATCAACGGGGTGCTCGGTGTGCGCGTCGACGATGGGATCGTCGCCGGCTTCCTCTCGTTCTCCGTGGGACTCGTGGCGCTCGCCGTCGTGATCTCCGCCCTCCCGTCGGCTCGGCGAGGCGTCGCACGCCTGTGGAGCGGCATCCGACACCAGACGATCCCCGTCTGGATGCTGCTCGGGGGAGCGTGTGGCGCACTCACCGTCTCGACGCAAGGTCTCACCGCCGGTGTGCTCGGCGTCTCCCTGTTCACCGTCGGTGTGGTGGCGGGGCAGACCGTTCACGGCCTCGTGCTCGATCGGATCGGATTCGGGCCCGCAGGAGTCGTGGCGGTCACGCCAGGGCGGGTGCTCGGGGGGCTGCTCGCGCTCGCCGCGGTCGGCATCTCGCTCTCCGGCGACGTGCTGGCCACCGCGCCGCTGTGGATGCTGCTGCTCCCGTTCGCCGCGGGTGTCGGGATCGCCTGGCAGGCAGCGACCAACGGGCGCCTGGCCCAGCGGGCGCGTTCGCCCCTCGCCGCCACTCTGATGAGCTTCATCGCCGGCACCGTGGTGCTCGCCCTGGCATCCGGGGTGAGCATCGCGTTCCGCGGCGCACCGGCGGGGCTTCCCACCGAGCCCTGGCTGTACCTCGGAGGGTTCCTTGGTGCCTCCTACATCCTCCTCGGCACGTTCATCGTGGCGCAGACCGGGGTGCTGCTCATGGGCCTGGGGCCGGTGCTCGGGCAATTGGTCACGTCGGTCGTGATCGACGTCATGTGGCCGCCCGCGGCCGGACCAGCGCTCTGGCAGGTGCTCGCGATGGTCGTCGTGGCCGTCGCGTCGGTGGTGGTCGCGGTCCCGTGGCCGCGTCGCCGCTGAAGGGTTACTTCTTCTCGGCCTTCTTCGCCTTCTTCGCTTTCTTGGCGTTCTTCACCTTCTTCACCTTCTCGGTGTTCGTCGCCGTCTTCGGGGCATTCTCGGCATTCGCCTGCGGCATGCGCGTGACGAGCGCGCGTGCATCTATGGGCTTGCGTCGACCGGGCTTCTTGTCTTCGGGCTTGCCTCCCACATACAGCCAGCCGAGGAGCTCCTCGTTCTCGGCGAGGCCGTGAGCTCTGGCGACCGCCTTCGCGCGCGTGTAGTGGCCGGTGCGCCAGATGACGCCCCACCCCGCTTCGTCGAGGAGCAGGCTCAGCATGTGGGCGACACCGGAGGCGACGGCCTCCTGTTCCCAACGGGGTACCTTCTCGCTCTTCCGGTAACTGGCGACGACGGCGATGAGCAGAGGGGCACGAAGCGGCTTCGACGAGGGCGAGGAGTCGCCCTGGGCTTCGGCGATCGCCGCGCCCAGCACCTCGCGATCCGCGCCGCGGAGTTCGATCAGCCGCCAGGGGCGCAGAGAAGAATGATCGGCCACACGGCCGGCCGCCGAGATGAACGTGAGAAGTTCGTCGCGAGTCGGGGCGGTGTCTTCGACCTTCGACCAGGACTGCCGTGCCAGGACAGCGTCGAGGGCGCTCACGAGGCTTCGGGAGTGAAGTTCAGTGCGATCGAGTTCATGCAGTAGCGGTCGCCGGTCGGCGTGCCGAATCCGTCGGGGAAGACATGGCCGAGGTGCGATCCGCAGTTGGCGCAGCGCACCTCGGTGCGCACCATCCCGAGGCTGTCGTCCTCGATGAGTTCGACCGCATCGGGGCGGATCGACTCGTAGAAGCTCGGCCATCCGCATCCGGAGTCGAACTTCGTGCCGCTCTTGAAGAGTTCGGCATCGCATGCGCCACAGGTGTACAGGCCCGCCCGCTCCTCATCGAGCAGCTCGCCGGTCCAGGCCCGCTCGGTCGCGGCCTGGCGCAGCACCGCGTACTGCTCTTCGCCGAGCTCCTCGCGCCATTCTTCTTCGGTCTTGTCCACGCTGTACGACATGTGTCCTCCTGAGTCCCGTCCATTCTCCCCCGTGCGACGGGGTATCGGGTGCTCCGGGTCAGAATGGACGCATGACGGATGCCGTGCAGGAACGTTACGCACGATTCGCCCGTGACGAGGCCCCCGGCCGCAGCGCGCTGTACGCGGAATGGGCGGCCGGCGTGGCGGCCGATGTCGAGGTGAGGCGCATCCTGCTGCGGATTCCCGAGACCCGGAGGCAGCCGCCCCTCGTGTTCGCCGTCACCCGTCTGCTTGGGGCCGAGCTCGCCGGTTATCCGCAGTGGCGGGACTTCGTGCTGCGCAACACCGACGAGGTGGTGGCGGAATGCGGCCGTCGCAGCCTGCAGACGAACGAACCGCTGCGCCTCGCCGCGCTGCTTCCCGTGCTGTCCGAGATCGAGGGTCCGATCGCGTTGCTCGAGATCGGAGCCTCCGCCGGGCTGTGTCTCTATCCCGACAGGTACTCGTACCGCTTCGTCGATGAAGAGGGTGCGCTCCGCGTCGGCCTTGATCCCGTGGAGGGACCGTCGACCGTCGTGCTGGAGAGCCGGGTGACCGGCGCGATGCCCCCGCTGCGGATGCCGCAGGTGGCGTGGCGGGCGGGCATCGATCTGGCGCCGCTCGACGCGGCCGACCCACGTGACCGGGGATGGCTGCGGGGACTCGTGTGGCCGGGTGAGGAGGGACGGGAGCAGCGGATCGATGCTGCGCTCGAGATCGCGGCCTCCGATCCCGCACTGCTCCTCGTCGGAGACGCTCTGGAACGCATCGATGCCCTGGCGGCTGCCGCGCCTGGGAATGCCACGCTCGTCATCACCACACCCGGAGTGCTGGTGCACATCCCGCGAGCGCAGCGGAACGCGCTGGTCGCCCGCATAGCCGCGCTGGACGCCCGCTGGATCACGATCGATCCGCCGGGCGCGCTCGACGTCTGGGTGCCGTCGGTGGATGCGGACGGCTGGCCGGGCTTCGTCGTCGCCATCGACGGGAGGGTGCGCGCCGCCGCCGATCCCCTCGGAGGCTGGTGGGAGTGGCGAACGTCTCCCTCGCCCGTCGCGTCCTAACCTGGACTCATGCTCGGAGACCTGACGGAGCGCGATCGCGCGATCCTCGCCATCGAGGTCGCCTGGCCGCGGCACGGCTCAGCCAAGGAAGAAGTCATCCGCGCCCAGCTGGGCATGAGTTCGGCCCGCTATTACCAGCTCCTCGGGCGGCTCATCGAGTCGGAAGCCGCTCTGGAGTACGATCCGATGCTGGTGCGGCGGCTGCGCCGCATCCGGGATTCACGCGCCAGGCAGCGCTCGGCTCGCACACCGGGTTTCGTCGGCTGAGAAGAGCCGTCGGCGGCTTCCCGAATCGGGTGTTCCGCGCCGCGGATCGGAATGCCAGGAAGGTGACGCTAGCATCGAGGGGTGTCCAAGCCCTCCCGCGATCGCTTCGATGACGTTCCCCGTTCCTCCGGACGTGTGGGAGCGCATCGCGCCGAAGCTCCGGGGATGAACGGCTGGGTCGTGCTGCTCTGGTCCTTCGTCGCCGCCCTCGTCCTCATCATCGCCGGGATCTTCGGTTCCCTCGTGGTGATGGGGCGCATCTCGCTCTTTCCCGAGGCGGTGTCCACGCCGGTCCCCACTCCGGTCGAGACGGGTGTGGTGGACACCTCGGTCTCCGTGATGATCCTCAACGGCACGCCGGACGAGGGGCTCGACACGCAGATGCGGGACGTCCTCGTCAACAATGGATGGGCGCCGGACATCGTCTTCGCCGGAGACAGCTCGAGTCAGGACTTCGCCACCACCACCGTCTTCTACGTCAACGATGAGGATGAGCTCGCCGCGATCGGATTGGCGAACCTCCTCGGTGGCGCTGCCGTGCAGCAGAGCGACTATTACTCCGGTCAGACGGAGGACGGTCTGAAGCAGTTCACGGTGGTGATCGGCCTCGATCGATCGAGTTCCGCGCCCGAGACGCCCGGGGAGACCCCGGCCCCCTGACCTCCGCGTGCGCCGCTCCTCCGGCGGCTTGCACTCGAAGGTGTCGAGTGCCAGAATGGCGTTAGCACTCTCTTACTCTGAGTGCTAAACCCAACGTCTACGTCCAGGAGGGACGAAAAAACTCATGGCAAAGATCATTGCTTTCGATGAGGAGGCCCGCCGCGGCCTCGAGCGCGGCCTGAACATCCTCGCCGACGCGGTCAAGGTCACCCTCGGCCCGCGTGGCCGCAACGTCGTTCTCGAGAAGAAGTGGGGAGCCCCCACGATCACGAACGACGGTGTCTCCATCGCCAAGGAGATCGAGCTGGACGACCCGTACGAGAAGATCGGCGCGGAGCTCGTCAAGGAGGTCGCCAAGAAGACCGACGACGTCGCAGGTGATGGCACCACGACCGCCACGGTCCTCGCTCAGGCTCTGGTCCGCGAGGGTCTGCGCAACGTCGCGGCCGGCGCCGACCCCATCTCGCTCAAGCGCGGCATCGAGAAGGCCGTCGCCGCGATCACCGAGGAGCTGCTCGCCAGCGCCAAGGAGATCGACTCGAAGGAGCAGATCGCTGCCACGGCTTCCATCTCCGCTGCTGACCCCGCGATCGGCGAGCTCATCGCCGAGGCGATCGACAAGGTCGGCAAGGAAGGCGTCGTCACCGTCGAGGAGTCGCAGACGTTCGGTACCGAGCTCGAGCTCACCGAGGGCATGCGCTTCGACAAGGGCTACCTGAACCCGTACTTCGTCACGGACCCGGAGCGCCAGGAGGCTGTCTTCGAGGACCCGTACATCCTCATCGCGAACCAGAAGGTCTCCAACATCAAGGACCTCCTGCCCATCGTCGACAAGGTGATCCAGGACGGCAAGGAGCTCGTCATCATCGCCGAGGACGTCGAGGGCGAGGCTCTCGCGACGCTCGTCCTGAACAAGCTCAAGGGCATCTTCAAGTCGGTCGCCGTCAAGGCTCCCGGCTTCGGCGACCGCCGCAAGGCGCAGCTGCAGGACATCGCGATCCTCACCGGTGGACAGGTCATCACCGAAGAGGTCGGCCTCAAGCTCGAGAACGCCACGCTCGACCTGCTGGGTCGTGCGCGCAAGGTCATCGTCACCAAGGACGAGACCACGATCGTCGAGGGTGCCGGTGAGGCAGACCAGATCGAGGGTCGCGTCACGCAGATCCGTCGCGAGATCGAGAACACCGACAGCGACTACGACCGCGAGAAGCTGCAGGAGCGCCTGGCGAAGCTCGCCGGTGGTGTGGCCGTCATCAAGGCCGGAGCCGCGACCGAGGTCGAGCTCAAGGAGCGCAAGCACCGCATCGAGGACGCTGTCCGCAACGCGAAGGCGGCCGTCGAGGAGGGCATCGTCCCCGGTGGTGGCGTCGCGCTCATCCAGTCCGGAACGAAGGCGCTCGACGCGCTCTCGCTCACGGGTGACGAGGCGACCGGCGCGAACATCGTCCGCGTCGCGATCCAGGCTCCGCTGAAGCAGATCGCGCTGAACGCCGGTCTCGAGGCCGGTGTCGTCGCGAACAAGGTCGCCGAGCTCCCCGCGGGCCAGGGCCTGAACGCGGCTACGGGCGAGTACGTCGACATGTTCGGCGCCGGCATCATCGACCCCGCGAAGGTGACCCGCTCGGCGCTGCAGAACGCAGCCTCGATCGCGGCGCTGTTCCTCACCACCGAAGTCGTCGTCGCTGACAAGCCGGAGAAGGCCGCTGCTCCCATGGGTGACCCGTCGGGTGGCATGGACTTCTGATCCTGCTCTCATGACAGAACGCCCCCGGCTTCGGCCGGGGGCGTTCTGCGTCGATATGCGTGTGCGTCAGCGGAACAGGCTGGCCGAGTACTGATCGGCGTCTGCGTACTGGGTCGCGACCGCGCCGAGCGACGTTCCGATCGATTCGAGCACCTGCTCCACATGGAGCTGCGCGCCCTGCCACTGCTCGGCGCACGTCTGGAAAGCATGGGATGCCGTGCCGGACCACGTCGACTGCAGCTGTCGGAGCTGCGCCATCAGAGTTGCGGACTCGCCCTGCAAGCGCTCGATCGTTGCGCGGGTGGCGCCGTGGGCCGCGTAGACGGCCTCGGTGTCGACGGTGAAGACAGACATGGGAACTCCTTCTCGTAGGGGTTCCGAGGCTAAGCGAGCGTCGGCGTCCTTATCCTCTCCGGGTCGCTGTCATCCCGTGCGCTGTGAGCAACGGGGCAGCCGGGCAGGCGGTGCAGAAAGCGCCCGGCGTCGGAACGGCCGCTACGGCAGGTCGAGTCGATCCAGAGGCTGCGTGTCTTCGAGGAGATGCGCAGGCGTGGCGCGCGCCGGTGCGAGCGGGAGAGTCACAGTGAACGTCGCACCCCCACCCGGAGTCTCCGATACATCGACGCCGCCGTGGAGCGCTTTCAGGATCGACGCGACGATCGCGAGTCCGAGGCCGGAGCCTCCGGTCTCCCGCGCGCGGGAGGTGTCGGCACGCCAGAAGCGTTCGAAGATCTGCTCCCGGATCTGCGGCGGGATGCCCTCGCCGTGATCGACGATCGCGATGCTCGCGGTGCCGGCCGCCCGGTCGGAGTCGACCACGATCTCGATCGGCCCGTCCTCGGGGGAGAAGCGGCGCGCATTGCCCAGGAGATTCGTGACGACCTGGCGGACCTTGTTCTCTTCGCCGAGCACGATCGGCGGGGTGCGCACGGGCAGATCGGGAACTTCGGTGAAGTCGATCGCGGGAGTCTGGTCCGGCTGCCGAGGGCGTCGGCGAAGACGCGAGAGCGTGGCTCGGGAGAGGCCTCGCGGCGTCGGCGGCTGCGGTGGTTGGAGCGGTGGGATCTCGTGCAAAGGTACCGCGGTCTTGCTGTCCGCGGTGCGGTCGATCACCGTCACGGTCCGGCCGGGGGCCGCGGCACGCAGATCGAGCGCTGCATCCCGCGCGATCGGCCGTAGGTCGAGGGGGACGATCTCCGGTTCGCGCTCCTCGTCGAGCCGGGCGAGAGCGAGGAGGTCCTCCACCAGGACCCCCATCCTGATCGCTTCCTTCTCGATGCGCTCCATGGCCCGCGCCGTGTCCTCCTCGCCCTTGATCGCGCCCATGCGGTAGAGCTCCGCGTAGCCGCGCACGCTCACCAGGGGGGTGCGCAGCTCGTGGCTCGCATCGCCGATGAAGCGCCGCATGTGCTGCACGGTGCGGTCCCGCTGTGCGAGCGAGCGATCGACCCGGTCGAGCATCGTGTTGATGGCGGTGTTCAGCCGTCCGACCTCGGTGGTCGGCTCGAGGTCGGTCAGCCGCTGCCGGAAGTCGCCGGCCGCGATCGACATGGCGGTGGCCTCGACCTGACCGAGCCTGCGGAACGTGAGGGTCACGAGCCCGCGCGTCAGCAGCGCGGCGATCAGGATCGTGATCAGGGCGATCGAGATGTAGATGCCGAAGTACTGGCTGATGATGCGATCGGCGGGTGCGAGAGGAAGAGCGACCAACTGGATGCGCAGGACACCGCCTTCCGAGGGGACGACGGCGACCGCCGCGTGGAACAGCTCGCCTTCGGCTCCCGTCATCTCGAGCGGGATCTGATCCGTGTTGGCGGTCGCCTTCGCGAGCGAGTACTGCGAGGGGAAGAGAGGCGCCTGGCCTGAAGTGCCTCGTGCCGTGGCGCGGAGTTCACCCGTCGCATCGTAGATCGCGAAGGAGAAGTCTCGAGGCTGCTCATCGCGCGGGCTGTAGGTGGTGACGCCGTCGACCGTCACCGTGTCGAAGTAGCGGTCGACGAGATCGCTCGAGACCAGGGCGGGCAACTGGGCATCGATGTTCGCGACCAGGGCGTTGCGCAGGATCGGCACCGTGCCGATACCCGCGACGAGCAGCCCGAGCGCCAGCACCGCCACCGTGACGCCGGTGACCTTGGCCCGAAGGCTGATGCGCCGCCACCAGCCGGTGACCGCATCGGGCTTGTGCGCCATGCGGTCCTCCCCGGTGCGGCGGCTGCGCCGCGAGGCGGCGTCGTTGGTGGTGCGGTGGTCGTCAGACCGTCTTGCCGACCTTCAGCATGTAGCCGAAGCCGCGCTTGGTCTGGATGAGCGACTCCTCGGTGTGCGGGTCGATCTTGCGACGCAGGTAGGAGATGTAACTCTCGACGATGCCGGCGTCACCGTTGAAGTCGTACTCCCACACGTGGTCGAGGATCTGCGCCTTCGACAGCACGCGGTTGGGGTTGAGCATCAGGTAGCGCAGCAGCTTGAACTCGGTCGGGCTCAGCTCGATCGGTTCCTTGCCGACATGAACGTCGTGCGTGTCCTGGTCCATGGACAGCTCGCCGGCGCGGATGATCGACTCCTCGTCGGCCTGCATCGTACGGCGGAGGATGGCCTGAGCCCTGGCGACGATCTCGTCGAGGCTGAAGGGCTTGGTGACGTAGTCGTCGCCACCGGCGTTGAGTCCCTCGATCTTGTCCTCGGTGCCGTCCTTCGCCGTGAGGAACAGGATGGGCGCCGTGAATCCCGCACCGCGGAGGCGCTTGGTCACGCTGAACCCGTTCATGTCGGGCAGCATGACGTCCAGGATGATGAGGTCGGGTTCCTCTTCGAGGACGGCCGAGATCGTGGCGGCGCCGTTGGCGACCGTCTTCACCTGGAATCCGGCGAAGCTGAGACCCGTGGAGAGCAGGTCGCGGATGTTGGGTTCGTCGTCGACGACCAGGATGCGCGGAGCAGTCATGTCCCCATTATGGTGACTTCGGCCATGGGGATGCTGACTATTGTGCGGAACGGCGTGGAGTCGCCCCTTCGGGAAGCGTGCGCACGCATCCTCCGATGCTGTGTGCACAGTCCGTAGGAGCGAGATCGTCCCGGGGGTGGATGCGCCGCACAGGTGCACGGGGGAGGATCGATGCATGAGCTGGAACGAGGACGTCACCGTCGCCCCCGGAAGCCCTGAAGCCCCCGGAAGCCCCGTCACCCTGCCGGACGCGCCTGATGTCGATCAGGTCGCCTATCATCGGCTGGCGCATCTGCGTCCGCGGTATCGCTGGTGGCGCATGCTGCTGACCGGACTCGTCGGCATCGCCCTCTACGTCGCGATCCTCGTGATCGTGATCGTGCCGTTGGCCATCGTGTCGATGTTCGTCCCCGGGTGGGGTGTCGAATCGCAGACGCTCCTCACCACCTCGCAGTTCTTCGACCTCGACCGGCCGTGGCTGCTCGTCGCACTGGTGCTGCCGCTGATCCTGATGATCCCCGCACTGCTGCTGGCCTCGCGCATGGTGGAGGGTCGCGGTGTGGGGCTGCTGTCGTCGGTCACCGGACGGCTGCGGATGGGGTGGCTCGGAAAGAGCCTGTTGCTGGCGCTCGCCGTGTTCGCCGTCTACTTCGTTGCGGTGCTGGGTTGGTCGGCCCTGAGCGGCGATGCGGTCGTCGCGGACTTCTCCCACCCCGGGCTCTGGACGATGGTGCTGCTCGTGCTGCTGCTCATCCCTTTTCAAGCCGCCGCGGAGGAGTATGTGTTCCGCGGATACCTGATGCAGTTGGTCGGGAGCTGGCTCCGTCATCCCGCCTTCGCGATCCTGCTGCCCGTGCCGCTGTTCGTGCTCGGTCACGGCTACGACATCTGGGGTGCGGCGAGCGTGGGCATGTTCGCGATCGTCGCCGCCTGGCTGACCTGGCGTACGGGGGGACTCGAAGCCGCGATCTCTCTGCACATCGTCAACAACGTGCTCATCTTCCTGCTCGGATCCGTCACGCTGGTCGATGCCAACGCGACTTCGGGGACGGCCGTCGACCTGCTCGCCTCGGCACTGGCCATGGTCGTCTACGCCCTGCTCGCCGACCGCTGGGCTGCAAGGCTCGGGATCGCACGCACGGCCCGGGCCGCATCAGCGCCGGCTGGAGTGCTCGGAACCCATCGACTGGGCGGCGTACTGCACGGCCACACCACCGGAGCATGATCTCCCGAGGTCAGGCGGCGATCGCGTCCGAGTCCATGATCGTGTAGCTGTAGCCCTGCTCGGCCAGGAAGCGCTGACGGTTCTGGGCGTAGTCCTGGTCGATGGTGTCGCGGGCCACGAGGGTGTAGAAGCTCGCGGTGTGGCCCGACTGCTTCGGGCGCAGCAGGCGGCCCAGACGCTGGGCTTCCTCCTGACGCGATCCGAACGACCCGGACACCTGGATCGCGACGGAAGCCTCGGGGAGGTCGATCGAGAAGTTCGCCACCTTCGACACCACGAGCAGCGAGATGTCGCCTTCACGGAACGCACGGTAGAGCTCTTCGCGCTCGTCGACCGGGGTCGCGCCGGTGATCTGCGGGGCGTTCAGAGCCTCGGAGAGCGACTCGAGCTGATCGAGGTACTGCCCGATCACGAGGATGCGTTCGCCCTCGTGCTTCGCGATGAGCTCGCGCACGGCCTGGACCTTCGCCGGGGCGGACGCCGCGAGACGATACCGCTCATCGTCGGTCGCCGCGGCGTACTCGAGCCGGTCGTCCGGCGGCAGATCGACGCGCACCTCGTAGCAGGCGGCGGGGGAGATGAAGCCCTGCGCTTCGATCTGCTTCCAGGGGGCGTCGAAGCGCTTCGGGCCGATCAGGCTGAAGACGTCGCCCTCGCGACCGTCCTCGCGCACGAGGGTGGCGGTGAGGCCGATGCGGCGGCGCGCCTGCAAGTCGGCGGTCAGCTTGAAAACCGGCGCGGGGAGCAGGTGGACCTCGTCGTACACGATGAGCCCCCAGTCGAGCGCGTCGAGCAACGCCAGGTGGGCGTACTCGCCTTTGCGCTTCGCGGTGAGGATCTGGTACGTCGCGATGGTGACGGGCTTGACCTCTTTCGCCTGGCCCGAGTACTCGCCGATCTCCTCGGGGGTCAGACTGGTGCGCTTGAGCAGTTCGTCGCGCCACTGCCGCGCCGACACCGTGTTCGTGACGAGGATCAGCGTCGTCGTCTTGGTCGCGGCCATCGCGCCGGCGCCCACGATCGTCTTGCCGGCACCGCAGGGCAGCACGACCACGCCCGATCCGTCCTTCGCGAAGGCGTCGACGGCATCCTGCTGGTAGGGACGGATGTGCCAGCCGTCCTCGGCGAGGTCGATCTCGTGCGGGGTGCCCGGGGTGTATCCGGCGAGGTCTTCGGCGGGCCAGCCGATCTTCAACAGCTCCTGTTTGATCTGCCCGCGCGCCCAGGCATCGACGACGAACGTCTCCGGTGTCGGGTGCCCGATGAGCAGCGGCTGGATGCGCTTGTTGTTCGCGACCTGCGCCAGCACCGCGGGGTCGGAGGAGCGCAGGATGAGCGTTCCCTCCTCATCGCGTTCGATGACCAGACGCCCGTAACGGTTGACGGTCTCGCGCAGATCGACGGAAACCGAGGGGGGCACCGGGAAGCGCGACCAGCGGTCCAGAGTCTCGAGCATGTCCTCGGCGGTGTGCCCTGCGGCGCGGGCGTTCCACAGACCCAGACGCGTGATCCGGTACGTGTGGATGTGCTCGGGAGCCCGTTCCAGTTCGGCGAAGATCGCCAGTTCATGCCGGGCACTCTCGGCGTCGGCATGGGCGACTTCGAGCAGCACGGTGCGATCGCTCTGGACGATCAGGGGGCCATCAGACATAGCTCACCAGTTTAGCGGTCGTGCGGGGTGCGAGGCCTATGACGCGACGATCGTCGCTGTGAGGATGCTCGACACAGGAAGTGTCCGTTCGACATCGGCTGCACGGTCGCGCCCGCGGAGTCGGCCACCGCCCATCCCGGTCGCTTCCAGGAGGAGCTGTCGGGTGGACCCGTCCGGCATCCCCACCGTGACTTCGAGGACCGACTTCGCCCGCACGGCCGCTTCGAGCTCGCGGTCGAGCCACGCGGCGTCGGCATCGGGCCCCTGGTGGGACCGGAGCCGCGTGATCAGCGGCATGAGGTCTGTGGAGTCTCCGCTCGGAGCGGGGGCAGGGGGAGCGGGGTGGCGCTCCCGCACCAGGAGGGATCCGTCGGGGCCGACGAGCGTCGCGGGGTACCGCGCGTCCGTGAGAGCCCAGTACACCGTGTCGCGTCCGACGCGTGTGGTCAGGGAATCGAGATGCGCCGACAGGGCCAGCGGACGCAGCGACTGGTCCACCGCCATCGCCTGGATGAGGTGAGCGTCGGAGCTCTCGATCCGCGTGCGGCCGGTCTCGTCGTCCGTCGAGACGCGGACCAATCCGTGACGCTGCGCTGTCTGCGCGATCAGGTAGCCGAGGGGCTGCGGGATTCCCGTGAGGGAGACGGAGGTGAGGAAATCGAGGATCGACGCCTCGGTCTCGCCGGCGACGAACGCGTGCGCCACGGACTCGGAGGTGAAACGGTACGACGACGCCTGGGCCGCGGACTCACGGGCGGCGATCGTGCGCAGCCGCACATCCAGCGCCGGCTGCAGCGGACCCGGTGCGATCGCGGTCAGGTCGTTCTGCAGGAAGATGCGATCGACCTCGGCCGGCAGCAGTCGCGCGAGAGCCTCGGCCTCCGCGTCGCCTCCGCGTCGCAGGCTCACCGCCCATGCGGGTTCGGTGCCGTCTTCGGCGATCAGGCCGAGGAGCGCGGCCGCATCCTGCAGGACGTGCGCACGCTCGGCCCAGGTGGGATCCCAGGGGTGGGCGAATGGCCAGGCCTCCGGAGGAACCCATCCGCCGCCTGCGGAACGGACACCACGGGGAAGGGCGTCCCGGAACGCGGTGACCAAGACAGCCCATCGGTCCGCTGCCGACGAACGCAGCCATTCCTCTGCGGACTGGCTCGATCGCAGCCGCCGGTCTGCGGACACGGCGAGCCCGGCCTGGAGGGCGATCACGGCGAGGGTGTCGACGATCTCGGTGGGGACGCCGGCCTCCGCCAGCTGGCGCTTCTCACCCGCGCTGACGCCGCCGCCGGTGAGGAGGGCGAAGGGGCTCTCCCTCGCGATCAGGAGCAGGTCGGCGAGGACGGCGACTGTCGTGAAGGCGCGCTCGGCCGCGTGCGCCGCGGCGGTCTCCGAGGACGGAGACGCCGGTGCCGCGGCGGGCGGGAGGGGGATCGAGCGCCCGGCGATCGCGGTCACGACCGGTGGATAGGGGGTGCCGTCCGGGCGGAGCAGTGCGAGCGCCGTCAGCTGTTCCCGGTCCTGCCCGGCTTCGCCGCCGGACGCGGCGTCGAGCAACGCGCGCGCTTCGGATGCCGTGAGCGCGGGCAGGACACGCGACAGCGACGCCGGATCGAGCAGTGCCTCGGCGGCGTCGAAGAAGTCGTGCCACGGGGCGTCGGCGCGCACGGCCCGTGCCGCGAAGAGGCGGAGGAGGTCTTCGTCGCGCGCCGCCGCCAGCCAATCGGCCAGCGGTCGCGCGTGAGTGCTCATGGGCGTGGCCTCAGGAACGCGACGACGCGCGGCCCTTCCGGATGAAGCTCATCGTCAGGAGCGTGATGATCATGAGGAACGCCACCGGCAGTCCCCAATAGGGGATCGCGGCGATCACGGGCCAGATACCCTCGCCGAATGCGGCCTGCCCCATCCCGAGCGCCGTGCCGATGATGATCGCGAAGAAGCACACCACCGACGCGGCGGCGATTCCGAGCGCGGTGAACGCCAGGATGCGATCCAGCCGGCGGATGGGAACCTCCGGTTCCGAGTTCTGCGTGCTCATCCGCATCAGCCTACTCGCACTGAGGCTTCTGCTCTGCGCGCGCCGCGACCGGTAGGCTGGGGACACGCGCACGAGCGCGTCCACTGTTCTGCATATCGATCTCAGCGAGGTTCTCCCATGCCCACCGGCAAGGTCAGGTTCTACGACGAAGACAAGGGTTTCGGCTTCATCGCCAGCGATGACGGCCAGGACGTCTTCCTGCACGCCTCCGCGATGCCTGCCGGCACCGCGGTGAAGGCCGGTGCGCGCGTGGAGTTCGGCGTGGCCGACGGCAAGCGCGGGCTGCAGGCGCTGTCGGTACGTGTGCTCGAAGCGCCGCCCAGCCTCTCGAAGGCCAAGCGCAAGCCGGCTGACGACATGGCCATCATCGTCGAGGACCTCGTGAAGCTCCTCGACGGCATCGGCGGGGATCTGCGCCGTGGACGCTACCCCTCCTCCGCTCAGGGTCGCAAGATCGCGGCCGTCCTGCGCAAGGTCGCTGATGACCTCGAAGCCTGACGCCGACGCGCGTCTCCTCGACGCCCATGATCTCGCGCTGGCCGCGCTGGCCGAGATCACTCCGGCGTCCACCGTCGGCCCCGCCGCCGGATATCTCGCCGAGGACGACGGGTCGGTGTCGCTGCGCTTCGAGAACCGGCTCGCCGGCTACCCGGGGTGGTACTGGACGGTGACCGTCGCTCGCGTCGAAGGCGAGGAACCGACGGTACTAGAGGTCGAGCTCCTTCCCGGTGACGGCGCTCTCCTGGCCCCGGAGTGGGTGCCGTGGGCCGAGCGTCTCGCCGAGTACCGCGCGCATCAGGTCGAACTCGCCGAGGCGGCCGCCGCCGCCGGGGACGACGCAGCCGGCGAGGAAGCGCTCGACGCCGACGGGGACGGTGTCCTCGAGGACGACGACCTCGACGATGACGATGACGATGACGACGGTGAGGCCGACATCCTGCACGCCGGCGACCTGGACGGCGTCGACATCGACGAACTCGATGAGGGCGCCGCCGACGACGAAGAGTCGGAAGACGAAGAGTCCGACGACGACGCCGACGCCCTCGATGAGGACGCCGGCGAGGTCGACGAGGAGGAGTGACGCCGGGCGCTCAGGCGCCCAGGTTCTCCAGGACATACTCGATCGATCGGGTCAGCTGGCGCACGTCATCCGGCTCGATCGAGACGAACGTCGCCACCCGCAGCTGGTTGCGCCCGAGCTTCCGATACGGCTCCGTGTCGACGATGCCGTTGGCGCGGAGGGCCTTGGCGATCGCCGCGGCGTCGATGCTGTCGTCGAAGTCGATCGTCGCGACCACGGGGGAGCGGTGCGACGCGTCCGTGACGAAGGGCGTGGCGACCGAAGACACCTCGGCCCAGTCGTACAGAACCGAAGACGACTCGGAGGTGCGTGCGGCCGCCCAGCCGAGCCCGCCGTTGTCGAGGATCCAGCGGAGCTGGTTGTCGAGGAGGTGCAGGGTCGTGAGCGCGGGGGTGTTCAGCGTCTGGTTGAGGCGCGAGTTGTCGACCGCGTTCTTCAGGCTCAGGAACTCCGGGATGTAGCGACCCGATGCCGCGATGCGCTCGATGCGCTCGACGGCAGCCGGCGAGACCGCGGCGAACCACAGGCCGCCGTCGGAGCCGAGGTTCTTCTGCGGCGCGAAGTAGTACACGTCGGCCTGAGCGGAGTCGAAGTCGATGCCTCCCGCGGCACTCGTCGCATCGATGACGGTCAGGGCGCCGTCGGCGGCTATGCGCTGGATCGGAGCGGCGACGCCGGTCGAGGTCTCGTTGTGCGGCCAGGCGTACACATCCACGCCCTCCACGACCTCGGCGACGGTGAGCGAACCGGGCTCGGCTTTGCGCACATCGGGCGCCTCGAGCCAGGGGGCGCCTGCGGAAGCGGCGAACTTCCCGCCGAACTCGCCGAAGACGAGGTTCTGGCTGCGCTGCTCGATGAGGCCGAAGGCCGCAGCGTCCCAGAAGGCTGTCGATCCGCCGTTGCCCAGGATGATCTCGTATCCCTCGGGAATGCGGAACAGAGCGGCGAGCTGCTCGCGGATGCTGCCGACGAGGTTCTTCACGGGCGCCTGTCGATGGGATGTCCCCAGGATCGAGGCTCCCGACGTGACCAGCGCCTCGAGCTGCGCAGGGCGCACCTTCGAGGGACCGCAGCCGAAGCGGCCGTCGATGGGCAGGAGGTCACGGGGAATCTCGATCGCCATGCGTCGATTCTAGGGGGCGCCCGGCATGTCTCCGGACCGCAGCGAGTCCGATGTCGGTCCGGGAATGTAGGCTTGCCTAAGAACCTCGGAGGGCCTGCACATGACCGACCTGATCGACACCACGGAGATGTACCTCCGCACCATCCTCGAACTCGAGGAGGAGAACATCGTGCCGCTGCGCGCGCGCATCTCCGAGCGCCTCGGCCACTCGGGGCCGACTGTGTCGCAGACCGTCGGTCGGATGGAGCGCGACGGGCTCGTCATCGTCTCGGAAGACCGCACGCTCGAGCTCACCGACGCCGGCCGTCGCAAGGCGGTCGACGTGATGCGCAAGCACCGTCTCGCCGAGCGTCTGCTCTCCGACGTGATCGGACTCGACTGGGCGTTCGTGCATGAAGAGGCCTGCCGGTGGGAGCACGTGATGAGCGAGCAGGTGGAACGTCGCCTGGTCGAACTGCTCGGACACCCGACGGAATCGCCGTACGGCAACCCGATCCCCGGTCTCGACCAGCTCGGCGACGTGCCGGCGCGCACCTTCGACGAGGGGGTCATCGGTCTCGTCCAGCGTCTCAATGCGGCGGGGGAACCGGTCGAGGGCACGGTCCGTCGTCTCGCCGAGCCCGCGCAGGTCGACCCCGAGCTTCTCGAGCAGCTGCGCGATGCGGGAGTCGTTCCCGGAGCGCACGGCGACTTCCGCTTCAGCGAGGGTTACGTGCTCATCCAGATGGATGGCAAGGAAGACGGCCTCGAGCTCCCGGTGGAGCTGGCGTCGCACATCTTCCTGGTGGGCGAACCGGCCTGATCCCGCGAGGAATCCGGGTGCGACACCGCCACGCAGACGGGGGGTCGCGGGCTTCTGCGAGGATTGCCAGTTTCCCAGGGTGACATGATCGTTATCTTCCGGTAGCCTCGGTCAAGTCGCCAGCGAAGAAGCCCGCTGGAGATGAACCCGCGAAGATCGCCTTCCAGGCTCGTCGTCTTCACGGCAGGAACGCACAAAGTACCCGAGCTACATTCGTGCCACGAGAGCAGAGTGCCGACGAGCCAGCGCTGACCCGAACAGCGTGAGGGCCCAGGAGGACCAAGTTTTGGCCGCAGACATCGAACCGCCCGCGAAGAAGACATCTGAAGACCGCGTACCCGCCCGCCGCACCGGCGCGAGGGTGAGTGCTCGCAAGGCCGTCAAGCCACTCCGATCCATCGCCATCTTCGGGGCCGTCGGCGCACTCGTCGCCGGCATCGCCCTGCCCGCTTTCGCCTCGTCGAAGCCGAGCGAGGCCGCGCCGACGACCGTGCAGCAGCTCGCTGCCGTCGACGCACAGTCGCTCGTCGTCGCCTCCCAGGCCACCGCGGCGCCGCTCGCTCGCGGCACGTTCAGTGCGACGACTCCCGAGGAGATCGCGAAGAAGAAGGCAGAAGAGGCTGCTGCCGCCCGTGCCGCTGCCGCTGCCGCTTCCACCGCATCGACTTCCTCCCGCTTCAACACCGCGGGCTACGCGCTCACGTCGCCGGGATCGGGTGAGGTGCGCTATCCGCTTCCGATGGGATCGTGGAACGTCAGCCGTACCGTGGGCGGTGGGCACAACGGTGCCGACATGCTCGCCCCGGCCGGCACCCCGATCTATGCGGCTGCCGCCGGTGTGGTCCGCGCCTCCGCAGAGAGCATCGGCGGCTACGGCGTGGCCGTGATGCTCGACAGCGTCGTGGGTGGCCAGCGTCTGCAGACCACGTACGGCCACATGCTCTACGGTTCGCGTCAGGTACAGGTCGGCCAGACGGTCTCCGCCGGACAGCTGATCGGCTACGTCGGCAGCACTGGTCGCTCGACCGCGAACCACCTCCACTTCGAGGTCTGGATCAACGGCGGACTCGTCGAGCCGATGTCCTGGCTCTCCGTCAACGCCGGCTGATTTCCGGACACGCCTCTTTCCATTCACCCGCCGTTTCGCCCTGCACCCAGGGGGATGGGTTAGCCTGATCCCGTTGTCGTACAGGTGGGAGAGGCTGATGGAGCGAATACCGACCATCCGAACCATGGATGCCCTCGGTCGTCACGTCCTTCTGCATAGCCCGCAGGGATGCCACGGCGTTGCCGTGCGCGAAAGGCGCTGTCTTTAGACGGCGCCTTTTTTCGTCCCCGCGTTCGATCTGCCTCCTGCACGACCTCGTGTGAGTCGAGAGTGCCGGGAAGCCGTCCCGGCGGATCGAGAGGATGACGAATGCGCACACTGGTCCTGAATGCCGGATACGAACCGCTCGCGATCGTGTCGTTCAAACGAGCCCTGGTGCTGGTGATGAACGACAAGGCGACCGTGATCGAACGTGTGGAGGAAGACCCCGTCTGGGGCACCCACGGCGTCTACGATCGCCCGGCGGTCATCATCCTGGCGCGTTATGTGCGCGTTCCGACGAGCAGGCGGGTGCCGGTCACGCGTCGCGGTGTGCTGCGCCGCGACAACCATCGCTGCGGTTACTGCGGCAAGGCGGCGTCGACGATCGATCACGTGCTGCCGCGTTCGCGCGGGGGAGCGGACTCCTGGGAGAACCTTGTCGCCTGCTGCCTCCGTTGCAACAACGTCAAGAGCGATCGCACACCGCAGGAGATGCGCTGGCAGTTGCGCTTCACTCCGCGTCCTCCGCACGGCACCGCCTGGACGGTGCGGGGGACCGAACGCAGCGATCCACGGTGGGAGCCCTACCTGGCGCTCGCCGCCTGAGACGTCGAAGAGGGGCCACCCTTCGGATGGCCCCTCTTCGACGTCGTGCCCGCGACAGGATTCGAACCTGCGACCTGCCCTTTAGGAGAGGGCTGCTCTATCCCCTGAGCTACGAGGGCGTGCACCCAGTCTAAGCGACCGGATGCACGCCGCTACGTCTCAGTCCTCTCCGCGCCGCCACAGCTTCGACGGCCACCAGATGGCCTTGCCGATGTCGTAGGTCAGGGCGGGAACCAGCAGCGAGCGGACGACGAAGGTGTCGAGGAGCACGCCGAAGGCCACGATGAAGGCCAGCTGCACGAGGAAGAGGATCGGGATCACCGACAGTGCGGCGAAGGTCGCGGCGAGGACGAGACCCGCCGAGGTGATCACCCCGCCCGTGATCGAGAGCCCACGCAGGATGCCCTCCCGCGTCCCGTGCGCCTTCGACTCCTCACGGACGCGCGTCATGAGGAAGATGTTGTAGTCGATGCCGAGCGCGACGAGGAACACGAACCCGAAGAGCGGAACCGCGGGGTCGGCGCCAGGGAACGCGAAGATCCCGTTGAAGACGAGGGCGGAGACCCCCATCGCCGTGCCGAAGGACAGCACCGTCGTGAGGATCAGCAGCACCGGTGCGAGGATCGACCGCAGCAGCAGCATCAGGATGAACATGATCACCACGAGGATCACCGGGATGATGAGGTTCCGGTCGTGGATCGATGCATCGTTCGTGTCGATCGACGTGGCCGTGACACCGCCTACGAGCGCGCCCATGCCGTCGAGTTCGCCACGCAGCTCGCGCACGGTCGACGCGGCGGCGGCGGAGTCGGCGGCATCGGTCAGGGTGCCCTGCAGGAGCACCTCTCCGTCGACCGTCGTCGGCTCGGGTGCGGGCGTGCCGGGTGCTCCGATCGCCGAGATGCCGTCCTCGGTGACGGGGGCGCTGCCGCTGGGCGAATCGGCGGCCGTCACGGAGACCCCGTCGACACCGTCGTTCGCGAGCAGGACGTCAGCCGCATCCTGCAGCCGATCCTCCTTCACCACCACGTATACGGGGCTTCCGGATCCACCGGGGAAGTGCTCGCCGAGCGCGACCTGTCCGTCACGGGCCTCCGACGCGCCGAGCACCAGGTCGGACTGCGGCACGCCATCGGCGTCGAGCTGGGTGATGCCCGCCGCCCCGGCCAGGAGCACGAGCGTCGTCACGATCCAGATCACCCGTGGGCGGCGCTTGATGAGGCCGGCGAGACGTGCCCACAGGCCCGTCGTGCGCATGCCGTGCTCGGCGGCGACGACCTCCGGTTCGAAGCGGGGGCGTCGCGGCCAGAACACCGCGCGGCCGAAGAGCAGCAGCAGCGACGGCAACAGGGTGAGAGCCGAGAGCATCGCGAACACGATGCCGATCGCCGCGACCGGCCCCAGGGTGCTGTTCGACTTCAGATCGCTGAGCAGCAGACAGAGGAGTCCGGCGATCACGGTGCCGCCCGACGCGACGATCGGTTCGACCGAGCCCTTCCATGCCGCCATGACCGCCGTTCCCTTGTCCTGCGCGATGCGCAGCTCCTCGCGGAAACGCGCGACGAACAGCAGCGCGTAATCGGTGGCGGCGCCGATCACGAGGATGAAGAGGATCCCCTGTGTCTGACCGCTGAGCAGCAGCACCTCGAACTTCGCCAGCCACCACACCACGAGCAGAGCGACGCAGAGGGCGAACAGGCTCGTCGACAGCACGACGAGTGGCAGGAGGAACGATCGGTAGACCAGCACCAGGATGACGAGGACCGCGAGGAGGGCGACGCCGAGGAGCAGCCCGTCGATGCCGGCGAAACCGGCCACCAGGTCGGCGCTGAAGCCGGCGGGTCCTGTGATGTACACGGTGACCCCGTCGGGGACCGCGTCGCGCAGTTCCTCGCCGAGAGCCGTCGTCACGTCCGCGAGCTCGGCATCGGCGTCGATCGGGATGAACGCCTGCACCGCCTGCCCGTCATCGGAGGGGAGCGCCGGAGAGACCTCGTCGCCGACGCCTTCCACCTTCGGCGCATTCGCGACGGCGTCGGAGATCGCGTCGATCTCCGACGCCGTGAGCGCGTCGTCGGACGTGAACACGGCGATCGCCGGGATGGAGTCGCTGTCGTTGAACTCCCCGAGAAGCTTCTGCACCTGGGTGGCATCCGCCGATTCGGGGAGGTAGGTCGTCTGCTCGTTGGAGGACACCTCGTCGACCTTGCCGAACAGGGGCCCTCCGAGTGAGGCACCCACCAGCCAGACGAGGATCAGCGCCACGGGGAGGAAGATCCGCACCCAGGAGTGTCGTCGTGAACGCTCCCTCGCGGGCGGGGTCGGCGTGGCATCGGGGCGGGACATCGGGTTCCTTTCGGGCGGAGCTGGGGGTCAGGAGATCCAGGCGAGGATGAGGATCATCGTCGCGAGGAAGCCGGCGAAGTAGTTCAGGGCGATGAAACGTCGCCAGGCGCGGTTCGTGGAGGCGGAGGTCTCGTCGGTCACGTTCCACCACGGCGCCGCGTTGACGATGTAGGGCAGCGCGAGGGCGGCGGCGAGCGTGCCCGGCCAGGGGGTCAGCAGCATCGCCGCCCCCGCGATCACCCACAGCGACACCGACAGTCGCACCGTCGCGCGTGCGCCGATGACCGTCGCGATAGACGAGATCCCGGCTTCCCGGTCAGGGCCGATGTCCTGCACAGCTCCGAAGGCGTGGGCGGCCATGCCCCACAGGAAGAAGGCGCCGAGCGTGATCGCCGCGCCGACGGTCACGGGCGCCTCGGCCAGGGCGAGCCCGACGATGGCGGGGCTCACGAAGTGCGTACTGGAGGTGACGGAATCCAGGAACGGGCGCTCCTTGAATCGGAGGACAGGCGCGGAGTAGGCGATGACCGCGAACACGCTGACCGTCAGCCAGAGCCACGACGCCGGGTTTCCCACCACGACGAGGTAGACCAGGAAAGGGATGTTGGTCGCCGCGGCCGTCCACAGCGTCGCTCGATGGATGCGAGGGGCGAGGAGAGCCCCTTCGATGCCGCCCTTGCGCGGGTTCGCCAGATCGGAGGCGTAGTCGAAGACATCGTTGATCCCGTACATCGCGAGGTTGTAGGGGATCAGGAAGTACAGCGTGCCGATCACGAATGTCAGATCGATCTCGCGGGTGCTGAGGAGGTAGGCGGCGGCGAAGGGGAAGGCGGTGTTGATCCAGCTGATCGGACGCGACGACAGGATGATCTGGGCGATGTCTCGTCCGATGCTGCTCGGCGGAGCTGCGGCGGTGCTCATCGTGAAGTCTCCTCATCGATCGGTCGACGATCGTGCGCCCGCCGCCGGGCACGCATCGCGGTCCACAGGGCCGGGAGGAGCAGCGCCCCCGCGAGCGGATAGGCGAAGTCCTCGATCGGAGCCAGGCCGACGTGCACGCCGAGCAGCGGATCCTGCGCATAGTGGAACAGGCCGCTCGCGATCATCGCGGTATCGAACGCCGCGGTGAGCACGAACAGCACGACCACGGTCAGCAGCACGGCGAGCGGGCGCGGGCCGCGCGTGCGGGAGGCGAGCGCGAGCCCGATTCCGCCCAACGTGGCGACAGCCACGAAGCAGGCGGAGAGCTGGAGGTAGGTCATGATGCCTCCGCCTCGTCGCGCCGCCGCGCTCGGCGTCGGGAGATGACCCGGGCGGATCCGGTGTAGATCACCATGGTGCACACCACGAGGAACACCAGGAACACGGGTTCCTCGATGGGAAGCTCGGGGGCCAGGAGCAGACCCGACGCGATCGCGCCCTCGCCCCGGAAGAAGATCCCGTTGGCGATGCCCGCCACGTCCCAGAGCAGGAAGAAGACGAGGCCGACGGCCGTGACGACCGCGGCCGACACCGCGTCGCGCCAGAAGAAGAGGCGGAACCGCCAATCCAGCAGCAGCATGCAGCTCAGCGACAGGAGGAGGGCCGCCAGATACACGACGCCCATCAGGGCGCCTCCGTCATGGCAGCGGAAGAGCCGGGAACGGGGAGCGGGCCGGGGGAGTGGTCGCCGCGGACGCGCTTGAGGACGATCTCCGCACTGATCAGGCACATCGGGACACCGACGCCGGGCGCGGTGGTGGCCCCCGCGTAGAAGAGGCCCTGCACGCGCCGAGAAGTGTTCTGCGCGCGGAACATCGCGCTCTGCGAGAGGATGTGCGCCGGCCCCAGCATTCCTCCGCGCCAGGAGTGATAGTCGTCGCGGAAGTCTGCGGGACCGGTCGTCTCGCGCACGACGATGCGTTCGCGGAGGTCGGGGATCCCCGCCCACGCCGCGATCTGATCGATCGCCGCATCCGCGGCGCGCTCGATCTCGGGCGATCCCGCTCCGTCGGGTCCGCCGTGTCCGAGACCGACGTCCGCCGGGACCGGGATCAGCACGAATAGGTTCTCGCTGCCGGCAGGGGCCACGTCGGGATCCGTTGCGCTCGGCCGGCACACGTAGATCGATGCCGGCTCGGGAACGGTCGGCGTGGCACCGAAGATCGCGTCGAAGTTCGCGTCCCAGTCGTCGGTGAAGAACAGGGAGTGGTGCGGCAGCTCGGGGAGTGTGCCGCGAACCCCGAGCATCACGAGGATGCCGCCCGGTCCGCTGGTGCGCCGTGCCCACCACGACTCGGGGTAGGTCTGCAGCGAGGGGGGAAGCAGCGCCGTCTCGGTGTGGTGCAGATCGGCCGCCGAGACCACCACATCGGCGCTCTCCGTGTGCGTGGAGCCGGAGGCGTCGACCCAGCCCACGCCGGTCACGTGGGTACCGTCGCCGCCGTCCTGGGTGCGGATTCCGGTGACCTCCGCCCCGGTCTCGATGCGGACCCCCGCGTCGCGCGCCAGCGCCTCGATCCGCTCGATCACCCGCCAGAAGCCGCCCTGCGGATAGCTGACTCCCTGGTCGAGATCGAGGGCGCTCATCAGGTGGTACATCGCCGGCGCGCTTCGCGGGTCGGTGCCGAGGAACACCGCGGGATAGCCCAGGATCTGTCGGACCACGGGGTGCGTGAAGCGCCGGGCCGCGAAGGACTGCAGGCGTGTTCCGAGCAGGGCGGAGAGGCGCGGCAGTGCTCGGAGGACCTCGGGGGCGAGGAGCGAACGCATGCGCGTGAAGGGGTTGTAGAGGAAGTACTTCTGCGCCATCGCTCCGGCATGCTGCGCGGAGTCGAGGTAGGCGTCCAGCGTCGCCGTGGAGCCGGGCTCCAGCGCTTCGAAGAGTCCAGTGACCTGATCGCGTCCTGCGGGGACGGTCACGGGACCGGATCCGCCACCGACCGCATCCGGGTCGCGGAACACCCGGTACCCCGGATCGAGGGGGATGAGATCGAGCTGCGCATCGGTCGTGGTGCCCATCATCTCGAAGAAGTGGTCGAAGACCTCGGGCATCAGATACCAGGACGGCCCGGAGTCGAAACGGAAGCCGTCACGTTCGATCGTCCCGGCGCGGCCACCGACGCGATCGTTCTTCTCGAGGATCACGACCTCGTGCCCGTCCCGGGCGAGCAGTCCCGCGGTCGCGAGACCGGCGACTCCGGCACCGATCACCACAACCCGGCTCATCGGTCCCGCTCCATCGCTGTGACGAACACGGACCGCGCGGCGAGAGCGGCTTTGATCGGATCCGGAACGCGTACCCGGCGTCGGTAGAGGACGTCGGCGGGGGTCTGCGCCACACGGCGGGTCAGAGCGGCGAACAGAGCCAGGGCGCTGCGCACCGCCGCGCGGGCGTCCTTCGGCAGCAGGGGGATAGCGTCACGCGCGTCGGCCAGTTGCCGGAACACGGTCTGCACCCATGCGTCCCGGTCAGCATCGGTCAGACGCGCAGCGCCGCCGAGGTAGCCGCGGTGCAGGCGGTCGGTGTCATCGGCGAGGTCGCGCAGGAAGTTCACGTTCTGGAAGGCCGCACCGAGCTGACGGGCGCCGTGCCGCAGCGTCGCGAGGTCTTCGGGCGCACGTTCGGTATCCCGGAGGAACACCCGCAGGCACATGAGACCGACGACTTCGGCGGAGCCGTAGACGTACGCCGCGTGGGCTTCGACGTCATAGGCGGCGAAGCCGGCGTCTTCGTCGATGTCTGCGCGCATCGAGTCGAAGAACGGCTGCGTCAGGTCCTCGCCGATCCCGCACTCGCGCGCGGTCCGCGCGAACGCATGCAGGATGAGATCGCTGCTGTAGCCGCTGCGCATCGAACGATGCGTCTCCGCGATGTAGGAGTCGAGCGCGGCGGATTGCGCGGTCACGTCCAGACCAGCTTCGGCGGCGACGCCGTCGACGATCTCATCGGCGATGCGCACCATCGCGTAGATGTTGCGGACGTGCTGGCGATGACGGCGTCCGAGAAGACGGGTCGCGAGTCCGAACGACGTCGAATAGCTGCGGATGACATCGGTCGTCGCGATCTCCGCTGTGCGGTTGAAGCGCCGGAGGGCGGTGCTGTCCCGACGATCAGCCGCGTCCGCGTTCATCGACTGCGACTTCCGACTCGGGAGGCGAGGGTGCGCAGTACCTGTCCGGCCGCCGGGGGCAGACCATCGGCTTCCGCTTCGAGGAGTGCGGCGTCCGTGGCATCGAGGTGCTCCTGCACCAAGCCTCGGACGAAGGTCTCCGAGCCGCATTCGCGCAGTCGATCACGGGCAGCGGCACCGTCGGTCGGGCTGAGATCCGGTCTTCCGAAGTGCAGTTCGATGTCGTCCCACTGGCTCGTCATGCGGGCGTAGGCGATGATCGCGGTCTCCTTGCCTTCGCGTAGATCCGAGAACGGGTCCTTGCCGTGCTCTTCCGGGTCTCCGAACACGGAGAGCAGGTCATCCTGCAGCTGATAGGCGAGGCCGAGGTGCAACCCGATCATGGCGAGATACTCCTCGGTCGCAGCCGACGAGGCGGCGAGCACCGCCGCAGCGCGCAGCGGGAGCACGAAGGAGTATGTCGACGTCTTGTATGCGCTCGTGGAGAGGATCGTGCGCAGATCGGGGGCGATGATGCCGTCGCTGAGGGCGACGTCGGCGTGCTCGCCGGCCACCGTCTCGAAGATGGTCTGTTCGAGCAGGCCGAGCAGACGATCGCGGGCTTCGGGCATCACGTCCGCTCGGGCGAAGCCCAGCACCGCCGAAGACAGGAGCAGGTCTCCGAGCAGGATCGCGCTCGATCGGGCCCAGTGCAGGGCGGCTTCGGTCGGTCGCGCCGCGTGCTCGGCGACGAGCGCACCGATCAGATTGGGACGCCGTCGTCGCATCAGATCGCCGTCGATGACATCGTCGTGCAGCAGGAAGGCGAAGTGGAGAAGTTCGACATGGGCCGCGACATCGATGGCCGTGCGCGTCTCATCGGCGGTCAGGGGAGCGGGGGCCAACGCGTGCGTCAGATCCAGGAGGAGCCGGGGGCGGATGAGCTTTCCGCCGAGGGCGTGCTCCTCCGCGGCCCGCCACAGCCCCACGAATTCGTTCCCGTACCGCTCTGCGGCGGCGCTCCTCTCGGAGAATCGATGACGCAGCGCCTGCTCGATCCGCGTCGCGAGCGATTCCTCGGTCGTCGTCACGCTCATGCGTCACACCTCGCCGAGTTGTCGCAGCTGCGGCAGCTGCTCTACGAGCCAGGGGCTGAACGCGAAGGGTGCATGCGTGACAGCCTCGATCAGCGAATCGACTTCGACCCAGATCCATTCCGACACCTCATCGGGATTGGCGGCCGGGTCGCCGTCGAGGATCGTGACGTGCACGGGGCAGATCTCGTTCTCGACGATGCCACTCGCATCCACCGCGCGATAGCGGTAGTCGGGGAGTGCCATGCGGATCTCGGTGAGGTGGATGCCGAGCTCGCCGACGCCATGTCGGCGCACGGCCTCGTCCATCGTCTCGTCCGGTCGTGGATGACCGCAGAAGCTGTTCGTCCAGACGCCCGGCCACGTCTTCTTCGCGAGCGCTCGACGAGTGAGGAGCAGCCGCCCCTCCCTGTCGAGGACATAGCAGGAGAAGGCGAGATGCAGGGGAGTGTCTCTCGTGTGGACTTCGCTCTTCGGGAGCGTGCCGAGAGCTGTCCCGTCTTCGGCGAGGAGGGTCACGTCGTCCATGGCATCTCCCAGATCTCGAGCGTTCATATTTAGCTAACTTGGTGAGTAGTCAACTTAGCATGAAACTGTTGGTGTGTAACATGATCGCATGACCACGGAGCCCGGCACCAGCCCGCACGCGGGCGCGGAGGATTCGCTCCCCGTCGGCGACGGCGGATCGCGAACGTCCGCGGATACGCCTGACGGGCTCGTCCATTCGGCGATCTACGACGTCGAGGCAAGTGATCCCCGCAGCGTCCTGATCGATCGCAGCGGTGTTCCGCCGGAGGAGTTGAAGCAGATCGCCCGGGTGATGGAGTCGCTCGCCGGACTGCGCGAAGCCGAGCAGGCGCTGTCCCAGGCGTCACGTCGATACATGCGTCTGAATGAGACGGACATGCGTGCGTTGCACTATCTGATCGTGTGCGCGAACCGGAACCTGGTGGCGACGCCGGGGGGAATCGCGCACCACCTCGGTGTCTCGACCGCGGCGACCACGAAGCTCCTCGATCGCCTGGAGCAGGGAGGGCACATCACGCGTGCCCCCCACCCCACCGACCGCAGGGCACTGCAGATCTCCATCACCGCGGAGACGCGACGTGCAGCGATGGAGACGGTCGGGCGTCAGCAGGCGAAGCGCTTCTATTCTGCCGCCCGCCTGAGTCCCGCTGAAAGGGAAACCGTGATCCGATTCCTCACGGATATGACGGAGGAGATCACGCTCCGCGACGAAGCCTGGGTGCAGGAAGGGGCGTAAAGTTCCCCCGCTTCAGCAGGGGAACTCGACGATCTCGGTCTGCGATCAGTGCGCCGCGTTGTACGCGTCGACGATCTGCGCGGGAATGCGGCCACGCTCGGAGAGCTTGTGTCCGTTCTCGTTCGCCCACGCGCGGATGGCCGCGACCTCAGGGTTTCGTGCAGGTCGCTTGCGAGTCGATGTCGCGCGCGGAGAATTCGACGAGCCGGCCTTTCGGCCTGCTGCCACATAAGGCGCCAATGCCGAACGCAATTCATCCGCATGCGCGGCATTCAGATCGATCTCGTATGCCGTGCCGTTGAGCGAGAAATGCACCGTCTCGCCTTCGCCCACTTCCAGGACGCTGCCATCGATGTCGTCGACCAGCTGATGCACAATTCTTCTCGCCATGATCGCGACCTTACTCGCTCCGAGGAAATGCGACAAGTTGCGAATAGCGAGCCGCGGTAATGTGACGCGCAATACGCAATAAATCAATTCTGTGTGGTCAGGGGAGAAGTCCGGCGCGGCGAGCCCTCGCCACGGCGGCATGACGAGTCGAGGCGTCGAGTTTCGACATCGCCGTGCCGAGGTAGGCCTTGACGGTCCCCTCGCGCAGACCGAGCTGCGCGGCGATCTCGGCATTCGTCGAACCGAGAGCCGCGCATGCGAGCACATCGGTCTCTCGCGGAGACAGGTGGACGGTGGGGATGGGGCTCGTCGCGGGTGATGCGATGTCGCCGGCGAGGGTCATGAGGCGTCGTTCGACCTGCGCGATCCGGTCGCGGACATCCGCGTCTTCCACGGAGGCGGCGATACTCCGCAGCTCTGCGAAGCTCTGCCTCAGCTCCTCGCGCTGTGCCGGCGCCACGACCTCGTCGCCGCGCGTGGTCTCCTGCAGACGGCGCTGCACCTCGTCGCGGATGCGCAGCTCATCGGCGACAGCCTGCGCGACCTGCATGGCGGGTGCCGTGGTCACACCGCCCACCCGCTCCTCATCCCATCCGCCGGCGTACAGCACTCCGCGGGAACGGCCGTGGACCACGATCGGCAGCGCGAGAAGGGTGCGCAGGCCCTCGCCGAGGACGAACACGTCGTAGTCGTGCGTGATCTGCTGTGACGACCCGTAGTCGCTCGTCATCCGGGGGCGGAGCTCCATCATGGCCCGCCCGCCGAGCCCGCGCTCGGGTCGCACCCGGAGCCCGTCCAGCGACCGCGTGCGCGCACCGACGATGCTCGTGACGCTCACGACGCCTTCTTCGATGAGACCGCCGAACGCGACGGGGAAGCGCGTCCGCCTGGCGAGCTCGCGCACGGCGTTCGCGACGAGATCCGCCTCGGATTCGCGGGTGACGGGTGAGGACACGACTACCTACTTCCGGGGTGACGCTGTTCCCCGTTTCGTAGCGTCGACGATATCACCCGTGTCATCGTCACCGTCGTCGTCGCGGACGGCGTCGGATCCATCGGCTCCCAGGGGAAGCGTGTGGACCCGGCGGCCTACTCGCCGGGTCCACGACGTGGCCTGTCGACCTCAGTGCGCCTCGAGGTCGAGCAGGAACCGCTTGCGTTCGGGGTGCGCTCCGTACTGCCCTGCGCTGCCGTCGGAGCGCACCACCCGATGCACCGGCACGATGATCGAGAAGGGGGTGATGCGGCACGCGGTGCCGACGGCGCGCGCAGCCCCGGGGTGACCCGCGAGGATCGCCACCTCCCCGTAGCTCATGGTCTGGCCCCACTCGATGCTGCAGATGGTCTGCAGCGCGGCGAGGGCGAACCCGTCGACGAGCCGCCAGTCGAGGCGGATGCGCCTGTCGAAACGCACCGGCTCGCCGTCGAAGTAGTCGGACAGGAGATGAGCGAGTTCGTCGGCGGCTCCGGGGTCGGGCTCTGGCACTGCTCTCAACTGATGGGACACGCCTTCGAGCAGCCAGGGCACGCGCGGGTCCTCGGACTCGGAGAGGTCGAATCGCACGATGCCCTCGTCGGAGAACACCGCGAGAGCATCCCCGAACGGCGTCGGGGCGAAGTCGTAGCGGAACGTCATGCCCCCATCCTGTCCGCTCGGCTCGACGCGGAATCGCATACTTGACGTTCCGAGTGGAGAACGCGACCCGGGTTCACATCGGGCAGGAGAAGTGCGCCACCCCCTACGCAGCGCAGAATCGCCGGAAATTCGGCGGAAACCCGCCTGGGATACCCCGTCTCCGCAGGTCGCACGCCTAGGGTGTCAGTGTGTGGCGACGTGAAGACAAGTCTGCGGACGACACAGCGGTGGATGCTGCTGTGTCGATCAGCGATCTGCACGGAACCACGACAGGCCTCGACATCGCACACGCCGCAGAGGCCGAGCGGACGCGTCTGAGGGCCGAGGCAGCCGATCTCGGTGGCCCTTCGCCGCTCGTGAGCTTCCGTGACAGCCCGGAGTCGGGCATCGATATCTCCAAGGCGCACCCGGGGAGCTTGCCGCAGTTCATCACCGGCAAGTCGACTCTCCTCTCGAATCTCTTCCGCGACGAGGTCGGGCTGCGGACAGCTCGGCTCGCCGCGGAGCGCATCACCGCGAAGAACACCGAGCTCCGTACCGTCCGCGGCATCGAAGCCGTGCACCTCGCCGTCGGAGTCGCCCGGTGGCGCATCGGGGGAGCGGGTTTCGCGGCCCCCGTGCTGCTGCGTCCGCTGGCGATCCGCCGCCACCACTCCGATTTCGAGTTGAAGCTGCAGGGCACCTTCGAGGTGAATCCCGAACTCGTGCGGATCGCTCGCGACCACTTCGGCCTCACGATCGATGCCACCGCGCTCGCCTCGTTGGCCTACGACGGCGGCATCTTCAAGCCGCAACCCGTGATCGACAGTCTGCGCGCGATGACGCGTTCGATCGACACGTTCTCGGTCGAACCGCGTCTGGTGGTCTCGACGTTCGCCGATGTGTCAGGACTGATGTCCCGCGACGGGGGCAGCCTCGATCATCCGGTGCTGAACGCCCTGGCCGGTCACGTGGGAGACCGCGAGCGCGTCACCGCTCCGCGAGCCATCCCGCATCACATCGGCCCGGATGATCGCGCACCGGCCTCGGACAACCTCCTCCTGGATGCGGACGCGGAGCAGGAAGCAGTGCTGGCCCGTATCGCGGCAGGGCATTCCCTCACCGTCGCGACCCTTCCCGGAACCGGGGGGACCCAGACCGTGATCAACGCGCTGGGTGAACTGGTGCGCGGCGGCAAGCGCGTGCTCGTCGTCTCCGCGCGGCGCTCCACCTTGGACGGGGTGCGTCACCGACTCGCCGGGATCGGCCTCGACAGCCTGGCGATCTCGCCGGCGAGCGTGCGGCGCGATCTGGTCAGGGCCATCGGACGCAATGAGAAGGCCACGGCGCCCAAGGTCAGCGAGGTCGACGATGCACTCGTGCGTCTGCGGACCGTCCTGCGCGACTACCGTCAGGCGCTCAGCGCACCCGTCGCCGGCCTGGACGCCTCGGTGCTCGACGCCACCCGTCAGCTGACACGGCTGGCGTCGCTTCCCGTGCCGCCGTCGACCACTGCTCGACTCGGCCCCGATGCCCTGCGTCGACTCGCCGCCGATCGCACCGAGGCCGCCGAGGCGCTCGCCCAGGCGGCCCGTCTCGGGGAGTTCCGCTTCGGCCCGAACGACTCGCCGTGGTACGGCGTCACCTTCTCCAGCACCGAGGCCGCTCGTGCCGCCCATGAGCTCGCCGGTCGACTGCACGCGAACAGTGTTCCCGCCCTTCTCGAGCGCGGCTACGAGCTGATCGCTCAGACCCACATGCGGCCGTTCTCGACCATCGACGAACTGGGTGAGTACCTGCGTCTGCTGCAGGGGATCCGCGACTCGCTGGACCGGTTCAGCCCGACGGTGTTCGAGCGTCCGCTGGGCGAGCTCATCCAGGCCCACGGTTCACGCCGCGACGCTCCCGGGTTGTCCGGGGCGAACAGACGTCGGCTGCGGCGTCTCGCGAAGGAGTACGTCCGTCCGGGCGTGCACGTCACCGAGATGCACGAGGCGCTGCTGCGCATCCAGGCGCAGCGCACGCAGTGGCAGCGGTGCGTCGAGGCGGGTGTCGCGCCCGAGATCCCCCTCGGTCTCGCCGACGTGTACGTGGCCTGGCAGCGGGTGGAGGCCGAGCTCGCCGAGCTCGACGCCGCACTCGGACGACGCGAGCCATTGGCGTCGCTCCCGGTGGCGCGACTCGTGCGCACGCTCGCGGGGCTGGCCGCCAAGTCCGATGTCTTCGAGAACCTCGTCGAACGCGCCCAGTTGCGCGACCGACTCGCTCTGCTCGGGCTGGAGCCGCTGCTCGCCGAGCTCTCCGTGCGCCATGTCTCCGAGTCCCAGGTGGGGGAAGAACTCGAGTTCGCGTGGTGGCAGTCCCTCCTCGAGCGCGCGTTGCAGGACAACCGCGCCCTCCTCGGCGCGAACACCGCAGTCGTCGATCGGCTCGAACGCGACTTCCGGCTGGTCGATGAGGCGCATGCCGCCATGGCCGGACCGCTGCTCGCCTGGCAGCTGGCCAACCAGTGGCGGATCGCGATCGTCGACGAGCCGCAGCAGTCGCAGCACCTGCGCCGTGCGCTGACGCAGTCGGCGACCACGACCGCGCAGGTCGTCAGCGCCGCGCCCACCCTTGTCGACGTGCTCGCCCCGGTCTGGATCTCGTCGCCGTACCTGGTGCCGGAGATTCCCGACTCGGTGGAGTTCGACACGGTGATCCTGGTCGATGCCGCAGCGATCAACCTCGCAGAGGCCGCCCCGGCGATCCGGCGCGCGCGCCAGATCGTCGCGTTCGGCGACCCGGTGACGCAGCGTCCTACGCCGTTCCGCATCGCGGTGGACCCGGAGGAGTCGTGGGAGGCCGAGGTACCGTTCGACGACGTCTCGGCCTTCGAGCGGCTCTCCGGGCTCCTGCCGGTGATGACGCTCACCCGCAGCTACCGTGCGGGCGGCGAAGACCTCGCGGAGCTCATCAACGACGCGTTCTACGGCGGCGAGATCGTGTCGCTTCCCTGGGCGGGCTCGTATCTCGGTCGCGGCAGCCTCACGGTCGACTACGTGGAGGGCGGCACGGGAACACCGGACCCGATCTCCGGCGCCGTCGAGAGTCCGGACGCCGAAGTGGCGAGGGTCGTGACGCTCGTGGTCGAGCACGCCGTGCATCGTCCTGCCGAATCGCTCATGGTCGTGACCGCGAGCGCGCGCCATGCCGAGCGCGTACGCGCCGCCGTCACCTCGGCGTTCGCCGGGCGCTCCGACGTCGCGGACTTCGTCGGACGCGACACGGTCGAGCCGTTCGCGGTGCTGACGCTCGAGGAGTCGGTCGCCGAGAGCCGTGACCGCGTCATCTTCTCGCTCGGCTTCGGACTCACCAAGCACGGTCGGGTGCTGAGCGACTTCGGCGATCTCTCCACTCCCGACGGAGAGCGACTCCTCACTGTCGGGATGACGCGCGCGCGCCGCTCGATGGTGCTCGTCTCCTCGATCCGTCCCTCCTCCTTCGACGACGGACGCCTGGAGCATGGAGCGGCGACGCTGATGTCGATCCTCGGCGGACTGGCCGCCCGCAGCCGAGACGCGCGCCTGGAAGACCTTGCCGATCCTCTCACCCTCGCCCTCGCGCGGGAGTTGCGGCGTCTGGGCGCCTCGGTGGACGTCGACTATCGCGGATTGCTGCCCCTGGTGGCCCAGCACGGCGGCAAGGCGGTCGTGATCGAGTCCGATCCGGAGACGCGGGGCGAGTCTCTGCGGGAGACGCTGCGGCTGCGACCGCACGTGCTGCGTCGTCTGGGCTGGCACTATGTGCGCGTGCACGCCTTCGATCTCTACAGCGACCCCGTGACCGCCGCGACGCGGATCGCCGCGGTTCTCGGCATCTCGGAGTCGACGCCGCGCGCGGAGAACGACACGCAGCCGATCGACATCGTCGACACCCGCGATGACTGACCAGTCCGACACCCCGACGCCGCGCCAGCGCGTGGTGCGGGTCACCGGTTCACGGCGTGCCCGCCTGACCCCGGTGCCGGGGAGCGACCCGGCACCGGAGTCCGGCCCCGCCGAAGTGCCTCCGCGGTCGCGGCCGAAGGGCGCCAAGGGGCCGAACGACGACCAGCTGATCCAGGATGTGCCGCCGCACTACTGAGGCGCCGGAAGAACGGAGTCGCCGGATGACGGGGCAGTGCTGTCGCTGAACGCCGTGTCCGGTCGTCCGGGCAACGGAACCAGAAACGCACGGCCCTCCGAAGAGGACCGTGCGTCTCGGGTGCGAGCGGAGGCGGTCAGGCTCCGCGTTGTGCCTTGAGCAGGTCGCGGATCTCGACGAGCAGCTCGGACTCGGTCGAGGCGGCCGGCTCCTCCTCGGGCTCCTCGGCCGGAGTGCCCTTGCGGGCCTCGACGCGGGCCTTGAACGTGTTCATCGGCAGCACGAAGACGAAGTAGACGACGGCGGCGACGGCGAGGAAGCTGATGATCGCCGAGATCAGCTCGCCGATGGGGAACGTGACGGTCTCGCCGTAGATGTTCGTCACGGGGATGCCGAACTGACCGGCGGCATCCGCCTTCAGGAAGAGCGCGATGAGCGGGTTGATGATGCTGTTCACGACGGCCGTGACGATCGCGGTGAAAGCCGTACCGATGACGACAGCGACGGCCAGGTCGATGACGTTGCCGCGGAGCAGGAAGTCCTTGAAACCTTTGAGCATGGGATCCCCCAACAGATCGGGGCCTCAGGAAGAGGCCGGAGTCGACGCAGCCGCCGGTTTGGCGCTCGTCGTCGATTCCGTCTTCGATGATGCCGAACCATCCTTCGATCCACCGGATTTGGCGCGCGAGTCCGTGCGATAGAAGCCGGAGCCGTTGAAGGTCACGCCGATCGAGCCGTACTGCTTGCGCAACGCGCCACCGCATTCGGGGCACACGGTGAGAGCGTCGTCGGCGAAGCTCTGCACGGCGTCGAACTTGTGTCCGCACGAGGTGCAGGCATAGGCGTAGGTGGGCATGGGGGTCCTTGCGATCAGCGTCGCCGCGGCGACAGGGTGAGGGTCTGCGACGGGGTCACGACGCCATTCACGGGCTGGTCGTGCACCTCGCGCGGAAGTTCGTCGAGTACCTCGGAATCATAGATCACGGCATAGACGGGCGGGCACTTCTCCATCGAGCCGATGGTCTTGTCGAAGTAGCCGCGTCCCCAGCCCATGCGCATCCCGGTGCGATCGACAGCGGCAGCGGGGACGATCATGAGATCGACGTCGTTGACGGCGATCGGGCCCAGCACCTCGCCTGTGGGCTCGGGCAGACCGAACAGCCCCTCGCTGACCTCGTCGTCGTCGGTCGCCACGGCCCAGTCCAGCAGCCCATCGGCGCGAGTGACGGGGAGGAGCACGCGGATGCCGCGCCGCACGGCCCTGGTCACGAATTCACGGGTGCCCGGCTCGGTGGTGGTGGACAGGAAGCACGAGATGGAGCGGGCGCCGAGCTCGTCGATCAGGGCGTCGAGGCGTTCGCCGATGGCCGTGGCCGCGGCGTCGCGCTGCGTGTCGGAGAGGAGCTGGCGTCGTTCGCGGAGTTCGGCGCGGAGTGCACGCTTCGCATGTTCGACGTCGTTCGACATGGCTCCGAGTCTACGTCGGCGCTCACCACTAGGCTGGCAAGATGGCTGACCACAAGATCAAAGCCGTCATTCCCGCCGCAGGCCTGGGGACGCGATTCCTCCCTGCGACGAAGGCGATGCCCAAAGAGATGCTGCCCGTCGTCGACAAGCCGGCGATCCAATACGTCGTCGAAGAGGCGGCGAACGCCGGCATCGACGACATCCTCGTCATCATCGGCCGCAACAAGAACGCCATCTCCAACCACTTCGACTCCGTGCCGGAGCTCGAGGTGAAGCTCATGGAGAAGGGCGATACCGGTCGTCTCGAGCGCGTGATGAAGTCGAGCGATCTCGCCGACATCCACTTCGTCCGCCAGGGCGAGCCGAAGGGGCTCGGTCACGCGGTCCTGCGTGCGCGCACCCACGTCGGCGACAGCTCTTTCGCCGTGCTCCTCGGAGACGACCTCATCGACGAGCGCGACCCGCTCCTCACCGACATGATCGCCGAGCACGAGCGTTCGGGCGCGGCCGTGATCGCGCTTATGGAGGTCGACCCCGCGAACATCCACATGTACGGTGCGGCCGCCGTCGAGCCGCTCGAGGGGTCCGACGCCGTCCAGGTGACCGGTCTCGTCGAGAAGCCCGCGCAGGAAGACGCGCCGTCCAACCTGGCCATCATCGGCCGCTACGTGCTCCCGGCGTCGGTTTTCGACATCCTCGAGCACACCGAGCCGGGCAAGGGCGGAGAGATCCAGCTCACCGACGCGCTACAGGTGCTCGCGACCGATCCCGACGGCCCCGGCGTGGTCGGCGTCGTCTTCGGTGGACGCCGTTACGACACCGGCGACCGCGTCGACTACATCAAGGCGATCGTGCAGCTCGCCGCGGACCGCGATGACCTCGGGCCCGAGCTGCGTCCCTGGCTCAAGGAGTTCGCGGAACGCCTCTAGGCGACTCTGCGGGCGTCGGTGCGGCATGGATCTGGCGACGGGAATGCGACACGGACCCATAGAACTGCGGCTCGTCCGTGCGAAGGATGCGCGACCGCTGCAGCATGAACTGCTCGCCAACAGGTCGTGGCTCCAGCCGTGGGAGGCGACCGTCCCCTACGGCTCGGTGTCGTTCGACATGAGGCTCAGCATCCGACGCCTGCTCCAGCAGTATCGTGACGGCTCGGGCTATCCGTTCGTCATGGAGTACGACGGCGAGGTCGCGGGACAGCTCAACGTGTGGGGAGTGTCCCGCGGCTCGCTGTGCTCGGCCACGATCGGGTACTGGGTGAGCGAGCGGTTCGCCGGCCGGGGGATCACTCCGACTGCCGTGGCGATGGCCACGGACGCGTGCTTCACGGAGTACGGACTGCACCGCATGGAGATCTGCATCCGGCCGGAGAACGCGGCGAGTCTGCGCATCGTGCAGAAGCTGGGGTTCCGGTACGAGGGGCTGCGTCGTCGTTACATCCATATCGACGGCGACTGGCGCGACCACTATGCGTTCGCCCTGACGAAGGAAGATGTGCCGCAAGGGGTGCTCGCACGCTGGCTCAGCGGTCAGGTGCCGCCCGACGCCGCAACGGTGCCCCCCTCCGACCGCATTTCGCAGTGAAAAGGGTCATCTGGTCCTGATCCGGACGGACACGCCGCGACACGCGCCTTACTGTACGGCCCAGCCAGCTTCCAGCCCTTAGCGTTGTCGGTATGGACGGGCCGGTGCTGAGCGGGGGAGTGATCGTGCTCGTCGCCGTGCTGCTCTGGATGCTCTATCTGCTGCCATCCTGGCGGGGGCGATTCCAATACAACGCCGCTGAACGCAACGCGGTGCGGCTGAACCAGGCCCTGCGTGTGCTCGCCGAGACGAGCGAGACTCCCGGTGAAGTGCGCTTCGAGTTGAACGCGCGCACCGCGCTGGCCCAGCAGAAGCTGGCCAAGCGGGTGCAGTCCGAACGTGAGGCTGCCGAACTCGAGTCCCTTCGTGAGCAACTCGCGGCGACCAGGGCCGATCCCGTGATCCGACGGGCACGGGCACGTCGACGTGTCCGTGTCGCCGCGACCAGCACCCTCCTCGTCGGACTCGTCATCGCCGGGCTCGGCGTCTGGCAGCTCCTGGCTGCCGGGAGCTCGGCGCTGCTGTGGATCGGTGGCGCCGCCGTCGTCGTCGCCGGCATCGCCCTGCAGCGCATGGCCGCGGTCGCCGGCCGTGTCGCACGCGCCACGCACGTGGTGGCCACGCCGGCCGCCCCGCGCGTCGCCCCCGAGCTGCACGATCAGGGTCGGGCGACCTGGACACCGCGTCCGCTGCCGGAGCCCCTGGTATCGGTGGCCGGATCTCGGGCGCAGGCCGCGCAAGCTCAGCTGGAGGCGCAGGAACAGCGTCGCAAGGCCGCGCGCGTCGCCGCCCTGCGCGAACGCGCCGAGCAGATGGCGCCCGAGGCGCCGGTGCCCCTTCCTGCGGCCTCGTCGCCGTATGCGCGGATGGGCTTCGTCGACGACGCCGAGATCGAAGCGCACGTGCGCGAGTTGCTCTCGCGCCGCGCCGCCGGATGACCGTCCGCGGCGCGAACAGCTTCTCCGTCGTGATAGCGTAGATGTCGTTCACGGGCCTATGGCGCAGTTGGTAGCGCGCCTCGTTCGCATCGAGGAGGTCAGGGGTTCGAATCCCCTTAGGTCCACCGAACACTGAAGCCCCCAGGCACATGCCCGGGGGCTTCAGTCATCTCCGGGGTGCCGGCGCATGGGCGTTAGAGTGAGCTGTGCCGTCGCAACCCGGGAGCGCTCCGCTCGACAACACCGTGATGCGATCGCATGCGGCCGATGAGTGAGGTGCTCGCGCTCCTTCGCGCGCAGATCCTCGACGGCACCTACGCCGGGGGTGCAGGGCTTCCCAGCGAGATGGAGCTGGCCGCCCTCCACGGGGTCTCTCGACGGACGATCCGCACCGTGCTCGCCACCCTGGCGCGCCAGGGCCTGGTCGAGTCGCACCGGGGCTCCGGGTGGTTCGTGCAACCCAGCCAGCCGCAGGGGTTCGACCGGATGCGCTCGTTCACCCAGTGGGCGCGTGGCCGCGGGCGCACCCCCGGTGGACGCATCGTGGCCCGCACGACGCGGAAGGCCACGGCGCGAGAAGCGCGACTGCTCGGGATCCGCACGGACGCAGACGTCCTGACCTTCACCCGTGTGCGGACACTCGACCAGCGCCCCGTGATGGTGGAGCGCTCGACCTGGGCGCCCTGGGTGGTGCCGCATGTGACCGGCGTCCCCGACGATGTCGTCTCCACGACACGAGTGCTCGCAGACGCCGGGATCGTGGTCTCGTCGGGAAACCACCGGATCGAAGCGGTGGCTGCGGCGACCGAGGATGCGCGTCTGCTCGGTGTGCGGAGATCCAGTCCGCTCCTGCAGGTGCGACGCGAAACCTTCGCCTCGAACGGCCGACCCGTCGAATGCGCCGAGGATCGCTACGTTCCGCACACGATCTCCTTCGAAGCGCAGGCCTTCGGAGCGGCCGCGCTCCCCGGCGAGGACTGAACGGGTCGCGCGACTGCGCCCACTGTGCGCACCGGGTCGCCCGGATCGCCGCGCGGGCGGCCGATGACACGTCTGCGTCGGCCGGTGTTCACCCCGGCGTCATCTTGCGGCGGTCGATTGGGGAAGTCCGATTTCTTCTCGTCTCACAGAGGATGCTCCGTGTCTCGTCGTAAACCGCCCGCCCCCGATCCGTCCCTTTCCCGCCGCGGATTCGCGCGGCTCCTCCGCCCCGCATCGCTCGTCGCCGTCGCCGCCTGTATCGCGGGGCCTGTGCTCCCGGCTGCTGCGTCCGTGGCCGCACCGGTCGTCACCACGTCGAACGCGAGCCTCGCCGTGACCGATCCCGAAGACGTGTCGCCCGCCACCGAGACGGGCGGCACCATCATCCGCCTCGAGCGCGAGGCACCGACCAGCGGTCGGGTCGGGAGTGCTGTGCTGCTTCCTTCGGCCTCCGCGGCCGATGTCGACGGCTCCGCGAGCGAGCTCGTCGTCACGGTGGAAGACCCTTCCGGTGTCGTCACGATGGTCATGCCGGAGGAGTCCGGCGGGTATCGATTCACCCCGACCGTCCCCGGTGATTACGTCGTCGGCTACTCGATCAGCGATGCCGCAGGCGGCGTGAGCACGGAGACCCGCACGATCACGGTGACCGGGGCTCCGGATGCGGCCGTGGCTGCGGCTCCGAGCGTCGCAGCGGCGCCGGCGGTCGAGGCCGGAGGACCGGACGTGCGCTTCGCGGCGATCGGGGACATCCACGTCAACTGGGACGAGCTCGCCGAGGCCTACGACTTCTGGGCACAGGAAAACGTCCAGACCGCCCTGTTCGTCGGCGACCTCACCAACAGTGCGACGCCGGGCGAATTCGCCGGACTCAAGCAGACGATGGATTCCAAGGCAGGCCTCGGTATCCCGGCGATCGCGTCGCTCGGAAACCACGACGTCTCGGGTATCTCCTCGTACGACCTGTTCACGCAGGCGACGGGCGGCCAGAAGCCGAACGCCGACTACACCGTGAACGGCTACCACGTCATCACGGTGTCGCCGGGCAGTGGCACCATCGACCCCGACACGGGCAAGCCCTCGGGAGCGAGCGGTGGCAACTACGCCTACGCCCAGTCCTGGCTGCAGCAGAGGCTGGCCGCCGCCACCGCCGAAGACCCGAACAAGCCCGTCATGGTGCTGGTGCATCACCCGCTCCAGTGCACGCACTACGTCTCGAACGAGTGGTACGGCACGGGCCTGTCCAGCGGCTGCGGCGACGGCTTTCAGTCCGTGTTCGACGACTTCCCCCAGGCGGTCGTCTGGGGCGGCCACATCCACACGCCGCAGAACATCCCGACCTCGATCTGGCAGGGCCAGGAGAACCGGTCCGGCGATCGGTCGACTCAGGGCTTCACCACCGTGAACGCGCCTCCGCTGGCGTACTACGAGTTCGAGTCGGGCGTCGTGAACTCGAGCCCGACCAGCCGCGGCAACGACACCACGCCGGATGACGCGGGCAACAACCGCCAGACGGCCATCGTCGAGATCACCGGCACCACCGTCACCATCAAGAACTACGACCTGCTCGCCGATCAGTGGATCGACCAGACCTGGACCTGGGACGTGGCCGACTCGGTCGATGAGACCAAGTCCTATGACGAGCGTTTCCCGTTCAACAACTCTCACCGCGCAGCGCAGTCCGCCGGCCCGATCTGGCCGGAGGGTGCGGCCGTGACCGTGGCCGACATCGCGAGCACGAAGGCGATGGCCTCCTTCCCGCAGGCCGTGCCCGCGCCGAACTCCGTCGGCGACATCGTGCACAAATACCGCTACTCGACGGTCGACGTCGCCACCGGCGAGGAGGTGAACTCGTTCCTGCAGTGGTCGGGGTTCTACAACCTGCCGATGCCGGTCGACCGCAGCCACGAGGTGTGGAACCTGCTCCCCGGACGGGAGTACGAGGTGCGGGTCACCCCGATCAACGCCTGGGGCAAGGAGGGTGCCGCGCTGACGACGCGGTTCACCAGCACCGAAGGCAGCGGCGGTGAGGGGCCCTTCGACCCCAGCAGTCTGACCTTCGACGACCTCCGCGCCGCCCTGCCCACGGCTGATCTCCTGGATGTCGGCTTCGCGGGCGGCACGGCGAGCGACTCCTCTCCGGCCGCGCGTCCGCTCACCGCAGGCGCCGATGCCCGGATCGAGAACGATCCCGGCGTGGGATCCGATGTCGTGATCGGCGCGGAGGGAGCTGCCACCGGCATCCGCACTCCGAAGTGGACGGACGCGGAGTATGCAGCGCTGCAGGATGGTTTCACCCTCGATGCGACCTTCCGTCTCGACGCGATCGCCGGCGGATACGTCGACGTGTTCGGCGGCATGCAGAGCGGGGGCATCGGTCTCGAGGCCGTCGGCACCAGCGCGACGACGTACGAGCTGCAGTTCTGGTACGCCTCGCCTCGTCCGGCGGTCAGCCTGAAGTACGGCCAGTGGTACCACGTGACCGCCTGGTATGACGGCCAGGATGCACGGCTGTACGTCGACGGTGTCCGAAAGGCCGAGTCCGAAGGAGTGTCGTTCTCCGTCAAGCCCAGCGCGGCCGACGCGCGCTACATGGTGATCGGCGGCGACGCGAACACGTCGGGCGCGCTCGACGACGCCACCATGGACGGACGGATCGCCGGAGTCGAGGTCTACAGCGCTCCGCTCTCCGACAAGGACGTGTACCGGGTGGCGACGCGGGAGCTCACCGCACTCGACACCATGCCGCCGCTCGTGCGCGTCGCCCCGGAACCTGCGGGTGAGGCCACGGTCGGAACCGCCTACACCGCCCCGCGCGCCGAGGCCGTGGACAACTCGGGACGCGTGAGCACGATGCTCGAGGTGACCGACCCGTCGGGTGCCCCCGTGGCGGTCGACGACCCGGCGTCCGGCCTGCGGGCGCTCGCCGCGGCTGCCGGAGACGGATACACGTTCACCCCGACCGCGACCGGCACCTACACCCTGAAGTACATCGCGACCGACGCGGCCGCCCGGCAGAACCAGGTCACGTTCACCGTGACCTCGACAGCCGGCTCCGACGGCGGCAACCCCGGCGGCAACCCCGGCGGCACCCCCGGTGGCACCCCCGGTGGCACCCCCGGTGGCGGCGCGAACCAGGGCGGCGGTTCCGCCGGCGGACAGTCCGATCCACTGGCGGCGACCGGTGGCCCGGCCCCGACGATGCTCGCCTTCGCCGGACTGCTGCTGCTCGCCGGAGGCGGCGTTCTGCTCCGCCGACGGATGCTGCGCCACCCGGAGGGACAGGAATGAGGAACCGGCGTCGGCATCCGGGTGCGCGTCAGCGCCCCCGACTGGCGATCCGCACCCTGGTCGCCGGAGTCGTCGCCCTCACCGGGGTCGCCGTCAGCGTGATGCTGACGGCGGCCCCGGCCGCGGCGCACAGCTATGCGGCGACGGTCTTCGCCGATGTGTCCGAACCCGAGCGCGGCGTCGTGCGCACCGTGCTCGACATCGAGTACGTCCTGCTCGCGACCGACGGAGCGCGGGCGATGGGCGACACGGCCTTGGAGCAGGAGGCCTACGCCGACGTGCAGGCGAGCGGCCGGGATCCGGAGAAGCTCACGCCCGCGGTGCTCGACGATCATGCCGACTCCGTCGAGGGATACGTGCTGCCTCGGTTCTCGGTGAGCGTGGCGCAGGACGAGGAACCGTCGCTGGCGTGCCCCAACGCCGTGGTGGCGCCCTACGAGATCGTCATCCGGGACGGCGTACCGCATGCGCGCCTGGTGATCGAAGCCGACTGCACGGCGCAGGTAGAGGCGATGCCCGTGCCGTATCGGATCACGACCGAGCTGTTTCCCGGAACGGCTCCCGGGGGCATGACGACGACGATCGTCGACTACGACGTGCGTTCGGGGGCGGGTGTGGCCAGCCTCGACACCGACACGAACCCCTCGATGGTCACCACGACCGACTGGGGCTCTCGGATGGGTGAGTTCCTCGTGCTGGGGGCGGAGCATCTGCTGCTCGGCCCCGACCACCTGCTGTTCCTGCTGGCGCTGATCATCGGATCTCGACGGCTCCGGGATATCGTGCTGGCGGCGACGGCGTTCACGGTCGCGCACTCGGCGACCTTCATCCTCGCCGCCCTCGGGGTGGTGAGCATCCCCGCCTGGATCGTCGAGCCGGCCATCGCCCTGTCGATCGCCGTCGTCGCGCTCTGGGAGATGCGGCGGTTCCGGCGTGCCGGACAGGCGGATGCGATAGGGGTGGGCGGGACGCTTCGGCCCTTGTCCGGGAAGGCCCAGGGTCCTCTCGACGAGCAGCCGCTCGTCGGAGGCGGCGGGAGCGCTGTCGCCGTGCGGGAGCAGATCCTCGCGGCGCCGGCATCCGCACCGGCGGTCGACGGCTTCACCCGAGGGGATCTGCTGCGCATCGGCGTGGTCTTCGCCTTCGGGCTGATGCACGGCGTGGGCTTCGCCGGAGCGTTGGGAATCGACGAACCGTTCTCGTGGGATCTGCTCGGGGCGCTCCTCGTCTTCAACGTGGGTATCGAGCTGGCGCAGCTCCTGGTGATCGCGGTGGTGTTCCCGCTGTTTGTGCTGCTGCGCCGTCGGCTGCCGTCGGCGGGCTTCTGGATCGCGGCTGTGGTCGCCGCGATCGGGCTGTTCTGGTTCGCCGAGAGGCTGATCGCCGGAGTCTGATCCGCGTGCGCCCGCCTCCGACACGGGGGTGGGCGCACGGTGGTCTCAGCCGCGAGCGGCGAGCCCGGTGAGCAGTTCCAGCACGCACAGCGCCGCGAGCCGCACGGTGCGGGCATCGTCGGCGTCGGCGGTCGCATCGACCTCCGCGAGGTCGGCACTCACGACGCGGGCGTCCGCAGCCACGGCACGTGTGAGGGCCCGAAGCTCCCATGCCTGCAGGCCGCCGGGAACGCTCGCGGGGCACCCGGGCGCGACGGAGCGGTCGCACACGTCCACATCGATGTCGAGATGGACGCGCGGATCGGCTCCGGCGCCGGCGACCTCCACCGCCTCCGCGACCACGTCGTCGATGCCGCGGCGGCGCAGTTCGTCGAGTGTGATGACGCGGATGCCCCAGTCGGCGGCGCGCCGGGCGTAGGCGGCCGAGTTCGCGAAGTCGGCGATCCCGATCTGCACGATCCTCGTCGGGTCGATCCGAGACGTGTGCAGCGAGGATGAGCCGGGGACGTCCTCCACCAGACGCCGCACGGGCGTGCCGTTGGAGACGCCGTCGCGCAGGTCGAAGTGCGCGTCGAAGGTGATCAGTCCCGTCGCCTCGGCGCCGAGTGCCACGGGATATGTGAGCGAGTTGTCGCCGCCGAGTGCGATCACGAGTCTCGTGGCCGCGGCGAGATCGCGCACGCGGGAGATGACCCTCGCTTCGCCGGCGGAACCGTCCGGGTCGGCGACGTCACCGGCGTCGGCGATGCGCAGCACGTCATCGAGCTCGACCATGGGAGGCCCCATCACAGTCGTCCCGTAGCGGGGGAGGGCGTCGCGGATGGCGGCCGGAGTCGCGTGGGCTCCGGTCGGTGAGAGCGAGGTGCGCCAGGTGGGTACGCCGAGCAGCACGGCGTCGGCGGCGGTGTCGAAGGCGGCCCAGGATCCGGCGCGCGGCCAGAGCGGGTCGTGACTCAGCTGTCGGGAGGAGGGGGACATGGTCAGACTCCGGGGATCAGGGCGTGGGCGATGGAGAAGATGGCGAGACCGGCCAGGGCGCCGACGAACGTGCCGTTCAGGCGGATGTACTGCAGGTCGCGGCCGACCATGAGCTCGATCTTCTCGGTGGTCTCGGCCGGATCCCAGCGCTCGACGGTGTCGGTGATGATCGAGGCGATGTCGTGCCGGTAGCGGTCGACGAGGAAGACCGCGGCGTCGGATACCCACGTGTCGACCCGATTCTGCAACGCGGTATCGGTCGTGAGGCGCTCGCCGACCTCCTGCAGTGCCTGCACGGCGCGGCGGCGCAGACCGCTCTGCGGATCGGCGAGGGCCGTGAGCAGGCCGTTCTTCGCGGTGTTCCAGGCCTCGGCGGCCAGGGCGCCGACACGGGGGCTGTCGAACAGCGAGGCCTTGGCGTTCTCGAGCTTCGCGCGCGTGGCCGGATCGTTCTGCAGGCTGTCCGCCAGACGCGCCAGGTAGCCGTCGACGGCGAGACGAGCCGGATGGCGCGGGTCGGCCTGCACGGCGTGCACGAACTTGACGGCCTCGTGATAGACGGTGTCGTCGATGAACCGGTGCGCGAGCTTCGGCACCCACCCGGGGAGGCGTCGGGAGACGAGGCCGCTGAACGACTCGGCATTCGCGTCGAGCCAGCGCGCGATGCTGTCGGCGGCGAGGTCGACAGCGCCATGATGGGCATCCGCCTCGACGATCTTCTCCAGCCACGCTCCGGCGGGCGGACCCCATTCGGGATCGACCAGGTGCTCGCGGGCGAGGTCGGTGATCAGGTCGCGTACGTCGTCGTCGCTCAGCGCATTGAGCACGGCCGTGGCGATCGTCGCCCCCTCGGTGCCCACCCGCTCGGCGTGCGGGGCCTCGCGCAGCCATTCACCGGCGCGGAGCGCGATCCGCGTGCTCGACAGCTTGGTGCGCACCACGTCGGCTGCGAGGAAGTTCGTCTCCACGAACTCCCCGAGGGAGCGGCCGATCTCGTCCTTGCGGTTCGGGATGATCGCGGTGTGCGGGATGGGCAGCCCGAGCGGACGGCGGAAGAGCGCCGTCACCGCGAACCAGTCTGCGAGGGCACCCACCATGCCGCCCTCGGCCGCAGCGCGCACATAGGCGAGCCCGTCGAACCGCTGTTGGAACGCGAAGGCGAACACGAACACGACGGCCATGAACACCAGAGCCCCGAGGGCGACGGCCTTCATGCGTCGGAGCGCGCGGAGGCGTTCCTGGTCGGCGGGCGAGAGCTGCGTCATCGGTGTTCGCGGCATGACGTCATCCTTTCACGGTGCTGCCCCGACGGTCCCGACCGGCGACGGTGCGGTGTCTCGGTGCGCAGACAGCCGCACACCCGGAGAGACGAGTACCCTCAAGGGGTGATCGAAGACATCAAGAAGCGTGCGCTGCACCGCACCAGCATCCTCGAGGGGCAGATGCGCGGCGTCGCGCGGATGATCGAGAACGAGGACTACTGCATGGACATCATCACGCAGTCCCGTGCGATCCAGCGCTCGTTGGAGTCGCTGAACCGGCTGCTGCTGGAGAACCACCTCCGTACGCACGTGACGCACATGTTCGACGAGGGCGGCGAGGAGCGCGACAAGGCCGTCGTCGAGCTGCTCAAGGCCTTCGACTTCGACCGCAAGTAGAGCGCTCCGGGGTCGGGCACGACACAGCGCCCCGACCGACTCGTCGAGGCGCTGTGCGCGGACTCACCGGCCGCTGTCGTCGAACACCTCACCCTCCATGGCGTCATAGCCCTCGGTCTGCGGATCGCCGTGCGAGCCGCCCGAGATCGCGTACTCCTCCTCCGGGGAGAGCACCAGACGGTGGCGGAAGAAGAGCCCGAACCCGAGCAGGATCACGACGTACACGATCGCGATCGCGATGATCGCCGGTCCGAACGTCGGATTCAGCAGGAATCCGACGAAGATGAGCGCGGCGATCACCAGCGCGACGGCCGCACCGGGGATGCCCCACGGGCTGCGGTACGGGCGGTCGACGTTCGGATACTTCTTCCGCAGGATCATGAACGACACCAGCTGCAGGCCGTAGGCGAGCACGGCACCCCAGACCGCGATGTTCAGCACGATCGCACCGGCGACCGAACCCGCGCCCTCGGCGTCGACGGCCGCGAGCACATCGAGCACGATGAGGGCGACGAAGCCGATCGCCGCACCCACGACGAGAGCCACCCAGGGGGTCTGTCGTTTGCCGGTGAGGGACAGGAACCGCGGGTAGTAGCCCGCACGGGACAGTGAGTACATGTTGCGGCCGTAGGCGAACATGATGCCCTGCAGGGACGCGAGCAGTCCGATCAGGGCGAAGAGGGCGAGCACCGCGGCGAGCTGGTCGCCGACGATCGCGCGGAAGCCGTCGAGCAGGGGCTCGCCGGCGGTGCCCGTGGCCTCGGCCCCGATCACGCCCGTGTTCAGGAACAGCACGAGCAGACCCGTGACGATGAGGGTGCCGCGAGCCCAGAATCCGGCCTTGGGGATGTCGCGGGTGGGATTGTGCGATTCCTCCGCGGCCAGGGGCAGCTCTTCGATGCCGAGGAAGAACCACATCGCGAACGGGAGGGCGAACAGGATCGGCAGCACCCCGTGTGGCAGGAACTCGGTCTGGCCCGGATCGGGCGCGATGTTCCAGAGAGCGTCCCAGCTGAAGGCGCCGGAGAAGATGGCCATCAGGGAGAAGACCAGGATGATGCCGATCGAGATGATCGACACGACGATCGCGAAGCGGAAGGAGATCGCCGCGCCCGCGGAGTTCAGCGCGATGAAGACGACGTAGAGGATCAGGTACCAGAGCCACCCCGGCAGTTCCAGCCCCAGCAGCTCGCTCGTGATGCCGTTCGCATACGACGCCGAGAAGTAGACGATCACCGCCGTGGTCGCCACGTACTCGATGGTCTCGGCGGCGCCGGTCACCAGGCCGCCCCACGGGCCCATCGCGGAACGGGCGAACGAGTAGGCGCCGCCGGTGTGCGGCATCATCGCGGCCATCTCGCCGATCGCGAAGATCATGCCGTAGTACATGAGGACGAGGATCACGAAGGCGATCAGCATCCCGCCGAAGCCCGCGAAGTCGATACCGAAGTTCCATCCGGAGAAGTCGCCGGAGATGACGGCTGCGACCGCGAGCCCCCACAGTCCCCAGACGCCGGCGGATCTCTTCAGCGTCCGTTTCTCGAAGTACTCGCTTCCGGCACGTGTATAGGTCGCCCCAGCGACCTTGCGGGACTCACTGCTCTGCTCAGACATCCCCTCTCCGTTCGCATGCACACAGGCGCCGGGTGCACCTTGCGGATGATTGTGGCAGTCAATGGTGGTTTCGTCTACCTTTAGACGCCGAGGTGATCTACTCTGAGGGCGAAGCCGGTCGGCCGATCGCTTCACCACGACGACGGGAGCGAGAAGATGTCGGGAAACCTGAGCATCGAGCAGCTGGATGCCGGCATCGCCGCCGGCGAGATCGACACGGTGATCGTCGCCTTCGCCGATGCGCAGGGACGGCTGGTCGGCAAACGGGTCTCCGCGAGGCTGTTCCAGGAGGACATCCTGCATCACGGCGCCGAAGCCTGCGACTACCTGCTGTCGGTCGATGTCGACATGAACACGGTCGACGGCTACGCGATGTCGGGATGGGATCGCGGGTACGGCGACATGGTGCTGCGGCCCGACGTCGCGACCCTCCGCCGCATCCCGTGGCTCGATGGAACCGCGCTCGTGATCGCCGATCTGGTGTGGGGGAACGGTGAACCGGTGGGGCCCTCACCGAGAGCCATCCTCGATCGGCAGCGCGACCGTCTCGCCGAGCGGGGCTGGACAGCGTTCTCGGGCACCGAGCTCGAGTTCATCGTCTTCGACGACACCTATCGCGAAGCCTGGGCCCGCAAGTACGAGGGGCTCACACCGTCGACCGATTACAACGTCGACTACAACCTGCTCGCCTCCACGCGCCTCGAACCCCTGCTGCGCGACATCCGCAACAGCATGGACGGCGCGGGACTGTACTGCGAGGGCGTGAAGGGGGAGTGCAACCTGGGGCAGCAGGAGATCGCGTTCCGCTACGCCGAGGTGCGCGAGACCGCCGACCAGCATGCGCTCTACAAGAACGGCGCGAAGGAGATCGCGGAGCAGCACGGACAGGCACTCACCTTCATGGCCAAGTTCAACGAGCGCGAGGGCAACAGCTGCCACATCCATCTCTCCCTACGTGCCGCCGACGGCACCCCGGTCATGGCGGGGGACGGCGAGCATGGGTTCAGCCCGATCATGGAGCACTGGATCGCCGGCATCCTCGCGACCCTGCGCGAATTCACCCTGCTCTACGCGCCCAACATCAACTCGTACAAGCGGTTCGCGAAGGGCAGCTTCGCCCCGACCGGCGTCGCCTGGGGCATCGACAACCGCACCTGCGCGCTGCGCGTGATCGGCTCCGGCTCCGGCCTGCGGGTCGAGAACCGGGTGCCGGGCGGCGACGTGAACCCCTACCTCGGCATCTCGGCGATCATCGCCGGGGGCCTGTACGGCATCGAGAACGAGCTGCCGTTGCCCGAGTGCTTCACAGGCAACGCCTACGAAGCCGGCGTCGAGCACCTGCCCACCACCCTCCGAGAGGCGGCGCAGCTGTTCAGCGAATCATCCATCGCCCGCGCGGCGTTCGGCGACGACGTCGTGGACCACTACCTGAACCAGGCGCGCATCGAGGTCGAGGCCTACGACGCCGCCGTCACCGACTGGGAGCGCATCCGTGGTTTCGAGCGGCTCTGACCTGGCCCCGCTGATCGGTGTCACGACCTATCTCGAGCGGGCGCAGCAGGGGGTGTGGGATGTGCGGGCGGCGTTCCTGCCCGAGCAGTATCTGACCGGGGTGACGGATGCCGGCGGCATCGCGCTGCTGCTGCCGCCGCAGGACCCGGCGTCGGCGGAGGCCGCCATCGCCGGCATGGACGGCCTGATCCTCTCCGGAGGCGCGGATGTCGCCCCCGAGCTCTACGGCGAGGAGCGGCATCCGCTCACCGATCCCGCACGCGTCGACCGCGACGCGTGGGAGCTGGCGCTGTTCCGTGCGGCCGAGCGACGACGCATCCCGGTGCTCGCGATCTGCCGAGGGCTGCAGCTCGTCAACGTGGCACGGGGAGGCACACTCCAGCAGCATCTGCCCGAATCGCTCGGCACCGAGCGGTACCGCCTCGGCGGCGGCGTCTTCGCCGAGAACGACATCGAGGTCTCGGACGACACCGCGCTCGCCGAGGTGCTCGGTGCGGGCGGCGTGCGCGTGCACAGCTACCACCACCAGGGCATCGATCGCCTCGGGGAAGGGCTGGTCGCGGCTGCGCACTCCGACGACGGACTCGTGCAGGCGTTCGTCGACACCTCGGCCGGCCACATCGTCGGCATCCAATGGCATCCGGAGGAGAACGCCGACGACCGGCGCCTCTTCGCCGATCTCGTCTCAGAGGCTCGTGCGCTCGCCGCGCGGCGGAAGGAGGGCGCCCGATGAGCGCGTTCACAGTCATCAACCCGTCGACCGGGAAAGCGATCCGCGACGTCGCCCGTGCCGATGCCGCCGAGACCGATGCCGCGATCGCCCGCGCCGTCGCTGCTCAGCGCCGATGGGCGGCGCTCGCCCCGGTCGCGCGGGCCGATGCCCTCCGGTCGTTCGCCCGTGCGGTCGAGGGCGCGGCCGAGGAACTGGCGCAGCTCGAGGTACTCAACTCCGGGCATCCGATCGGCTCCGCCCGCTGGGAAGCCGGCCACGTGGCCCAGGTGCTCAACTACTACTCCGCCGACCCGGAGCGGCTGTCCGGGCATCAGATCCCGGTGGCCGGTGGCCTCGACGTCACCTTCCACGACCCCTACGGCGTGATCGGCGTCATCGTGCCGTGGAACTTCCCCATGACGATCGCGTCCTGGGCGTTCGCGCCGGCGCTCGCCGCGGGCAATGCCGTGGTGCTGAAGCCGGCCGAGCTCACACCGCTCACCGCGATCCGCCTGGGCGAGCTCGCGCTCGAGGCGGGGCTCCCCGAGGGGCTGTTCCAGGTCGTCACGGGCTCGGGCTCCGTCGTCGGTCAGCGCCTGGTCGAGCATCCGGATGTGCGCAAGGTGGTCTTCACGGGCTCGACTGGGGTCGGGATCGAGGTCGCCGCCGGATGCGCCAGGGCGCTCAAGCCCGTGACGCTCGAGCTCGGCGGCAAGAGCGCGAACATCGTCTTCGCCGATGCCGACCTCGAGCGGGCGGCGGCGGGAGTCCCGGGCTCGGTGTTCGACAACGCCGGCCAGGACTGCTGCGCACGCAGTCGGCTCCTGGTGCAGCGCTCGGTGTACGACCGCTTCCTCGAGCTGCTCGAACCGGCCGTGACCGCGTGGCGCGTGGGCGACCCCGCGCGTGAGGACACCGACATGGGGCCGCTCATCTCGGCGGGGCACCGCGACACCGTCGCCTCGTTCCTCGACGGCGCCGACATCGCGTTCCGCGGGAGCGCGCCCGAGGGAGACGGCTTCTGGTTCGCGCCGGCCGTCGTGCTCGCGGCTTCCGCCGACCGCATCGCCCAGCAGGAGGTGTTCGGTCCCGTCCTCGCGGTGATGCCCTTCGAAGACGAGGCCGACGCGATCCGCCTGGCGAACGACACGGCCTATGGTCTCGCCGGCTCGGTGTGGACCGAGAGCCTCGGGCGCGGGGTGCGTGTCGCGCGTGGTGTGCGCAGCGGCGTGCTGTCGGTGAACTCTCACTCCTCGGTGCGGTACTCCACGCCCTTCGGCGGCATGAAGGCGTCGGGGCTGGGGCGCGAGCTCGGGCCGGACGCCGCGGAGCACTTCACCGAGACCAAGAACGTCTTCTTCGCGACCGATGAATCCTGATCGTCGTGCAACCCACCCCATCCGGAACGGAGAACCCACATGAGCATCGATCTGACCCAGCGACTGAAGGACCGCGTCGCCATCATCACCGGTGGCGCGAGCGGAATCGGGTTCGCCACCGCGCAGCGCTTCGCAGCGGAGGGTGCGTTCGTCGTGATCGCCGACGTCGATCCGGCCACGGGCGAGACGGCGGCTGCCGAGGTGGGTGGGGTGTTCCGCCGGGTCGACGTCGCCGACGAAGACCTGGTAAATGCGCTGTTCGACGGCGTCGCCGAGGAGTTCGGACGTATCGACATCGCCTTCAACAACGCGGGCATCTCACCGGCGGACGACGATTCGATCGAGACGACCGAGCTCCCGGCGTGGGATCGGGTGCAGGACGTGAACCTCAAGAGCGTGTACCTGTGCAGCCGCGCCGCGCTGCGGCACATGGTGCCGGCGGGACGCGGGTCGATCATCAACACCGCCTCCTTCGTCGCGCTGCTCGGTTCGGCGACCTCGCAGATCAGCTACACCGCGTCGAAGGGCGGCGTGCTGGCGATGTCCCGCGAGCTGGGGGTGCAGTTCGCGCGCCAAGGAGTGCGGGTGAACGCGCTGTGCCCCGGACCGGTGAACACCCCGCTGCTGCAGGAGCTGTTCGCGAAGGATCCGGAGCGGGCGCAGCGGCGCCTCGTGCATGTGCCGATGGGACGCTTCGCCGAGCCGACGGAACTCGCAGCGGCGGTCGCCTTCCTCGCCTCGGACGACTCGTCGTTCATCACGGCGAGCGCCTTCGTCGTCGACGGCGGGATCACGAACGCCTACGTCACCCCGCTGTGAGCGCCCCTCACCTCGCTGTGACAGGGTGAAGGCATGAGCGAGCACCCCCACGACGGCGACCTCGTCGAGGTGCGCAGAGCGGTCTACCGGCCGTTGCGGCGCGGCAACGCCCTGGAGGACACGGTCGCCCGGCTCGTGCAGACGATCCGTCTCGGCGTCGTCGCTCCGGGGGAATCGCTGCCGCCCGAGCGCGAGCTCGCGGCATCGTTCGGGGTCAGTCGCGACACCGTGCGCGAGGCGATCCGCGAACTCGCGGACACCGGCTACCTGCTCCCACGGCGCGGCCGGTACGGAGGGACGTTCGTCGCCGATCCGCTGCCGCACCCGACCGTGTCGGGCACCGTGACCGCGGAGGAGATCGACGATGTGCTCGGGCTGCGCCTGGTGCTCGAGACCGGTGCCGTGCGTGCCGCGGCGAGCCGATCGCTCGACGCCGCGACGCGCGCCGACCTCTGGGCGCGGCACGAGGCGGCTCTGCCGGCCGGGCCGGATGAATACCGGCGCCTGGACACTTTGCTGCACCTGTCGATCGCCGAGGCCGCGGGCATCCCCTCGCTCGTCGCTCTGGTCGCCGAGAACAGGGCGGATGTGAACGCCTGGCTCGACACCTTCCCGCTGATGCCGCGCAATATCCAGCACTCGGGCGCGCAGCACGAGGGCATCGTCTCGGCGATCCTCGCCGGACGCCCGGATGCGGCCGAGGCCGCAATGCGCGATCACCTCGCCGGATCCGAGGCGTTGTTGCGCGGCTTCCTCATCTGATCAGCGCTAATCGGTCGCGACTTCGACGATTCGCAACGGATATCGTTGCGAATCGATCAAGAGACTTCCGATTTCGCTATACCTGGCGACTTTCCTGTGTCAGACTCGCGGCAAGCGAATCTCAATGGGGAGGCTCCATGCCCGACACCACCCGAACGTCGACGGCGACACTCGACGCCCCCACCGTCACCGGTGCGGTCCGCATCGATGGCGTGACCAAGCGGTACGGCACCGCCATCGCGGTCGACGACCTGAGTCTCGACGTGCAACCGGGCGAGTTCCTCTCGCTCCTCGGTCCGTCGGGCTGTGGGAAGACGACCACGCTGCGTATGATCGCGGGCTTCGAGTATCCGGATGCCGGGGACATCCTCATCTCCGGCCGCAGTGTCCTGAACCTGCCGCCCTATCGGCGCGAGGTCAACACCGTCTTCCAGGCCTACGCCCTGTTCCCGCACCTCACGGTCGCCGAGAACGTCGCCTACGGTCTGCAGCAACGGCGCGTTCCCAAAGCCGAGCAGCGGGAGCGGGTGAGTGAAGCGCTCGACATGGTGCAGCTGCGGGCGTTCGCCGATCGCAAGCCGACGCAGCTCTCCGGCGGCCAGCAGCAGCGGATCGCGCTGTCGCGGGCGCTCATCAACCGGCCGAGCGTGCTCCTGCTGGATGAGCCGCTCGCGGCGCTGGACCGTCAGCTGCGCGAGGAGATGCAGCTCGAGCTCAAGCTTCTGCAGGCCCGCCTCGGTACGACTTTCGTGTTCGTCACGCACGATCAGGCCGAGGCGCTGTCGATGAGCGATCGGATCGCGGTGATGCGCGCGGGACGGATCGAGCAGCTCGATGCGCCCGCGGCCATCTATGCGGAGCCCGCGTCGGCCTACGTCGCCTCGTTCATCGGGCAGCAGAACTTCGTGCACGGCACGGTGCGTGCCGACGGTGAGGCCGTCGACACGGCGATCGGCGTGATCGCCGGTCGCTGGGGTGGCGAGCGGGTCGCCGCCGGTCAGCCGGCGGTCGCTGCGATCCGGCCCGAGTACGTCCGCCTGGAACAGGGCGAGGGTGCAGGGGTCCGCGGTCGTGTGCTCGGGGTCTCGCATCTCGGCGAGACACTGCAGGTCGCGGTGCGCATCGGCGAGGATGCCACGTTCCTCTCGCGCATGCCGGCGCCCACCGCGCCGGAGGTCGGAGTCGACGACGAGGTCCGTTGCGTCTGGAATCCCGCGGATGCACGGCTGTTCGCCGCGGACGGCATCCCCACGACGGCGACGCACGTGATCACCCTGCCCAAGGACGGCGGCCGGTGACCGGTACGCCTCCGGTGCGGGTGCTCGCGCACCGGAGCGCCGCGCGGGTGATCCGCACCGAGCTGACCAGGCGCGGCTTCCTCGCCACCGCCATCATGGCGGGCGGCGCGGTCGTGCTCAGCGCGTGCGCACCGGGCCAGAACGCCGCGGCCGTGCACGCCAAGGGGGGACCGCTCGAGGACAAGCTCTCGATCTACAGCTGGGGCGACTACGACGCGCCGGAAGTGCTCGAGCAGTTCACAGCCGAGAGCGGCCCGCGCATCGTGCTCGACGCCTTCAACTCGAACGAAGAGCTGATCGCCAAGCTCGTCGCGGCGCGGGGCACCTCGGGCTACGACATCGTGGTGCCGACCGGCGTCTTCGTCGGACCGATGGCCGAGAACGGCCTCCTGCAGAAGTTCAACCTCGACCTGTTGCCGAACATGAAGCACGTGGCGCCGGAGTTCCGCGGGCGCTCGTGGGATCCGGGCAACGAGTACTCCGTGTGCAAGGCATGGGGGACGACCGGTTTCGTGTACGACAAGAGGGTGATCTCCCGAGAGCTCACGACCTGGAACGACTTCATCGACGCCGCACAGAACGAGGCCTCCGGTTCGACCTCGGTGCTCGACGATCCGGCGCCGCTGCTCGGCATCTACTTCTGGGCGAACGGTATCGACTGGACCACCACGGACCCGGACGACCTCGACGCCGTCGAGAGGTTCCTGGTGAAGGACCTCGCGCCGCACATCTCGGCGTTCGACTCGTACCCGGGAGGTTCGTCGATCCCGCAGGCCTCGCACGCGCTGCTGCAGTCCTACAACGGCGACGCGAGGCTCGGCATCTTCGAGTCCGACGACCCCGATCGGTGGCAGTGGGTGCTGGGGAGCCCCGCGACCGAGCTGTGGATGGACAACTGGGCGATCGCCGCCGGTGCCCCGCACCCGGAGGCGGCACACGCATTCATCGACTTCGTGCTGCAGCCTGACGTGCAGCTCGCACAGGTCGACTACATCGGCTACGACACCGGCATCTCGGGGATCCGGGAGGAGGCGGAGGCCGCGGGGCTGGAACGGCTCGACATGGTGTTCTTCGACGAGGAGCAGGTGGCCACGATGCACGAGGGCAAGCTGACGGACGCACAGGACCGCGTCGTCTCGATCTGGAACTCGATGAAGGCGGCTGCCGGTGCCTAAGCTCAAGTTCGGTCTCGCCATCCCGGCCTGGGCGTGGTTGCTCGTCTTCTTCGTCGCCCCGATCTTCATGGTGATCGTGTTCAGCTTCGGATACAAGCCGAGCATCTTCGCCACGCATGCGCTCGACCACCTCTCGTTCGACCGCTACCTCGAGGCGCTCTCGCCGACCTTCTTCAGCACGTTCCTGAACACGCTGTGGATCGGCATCCTGGGCACGGCCCTGTGCCTCGTGATCGGCGGACCGGTCGCCTACTGGATCGCGGTGAAGGCACCGCCCTCGAAGCGGGGGTTGCTTCTCGCGCTGGTGATGGTGCCGTTCTGGACCAACTTCCTGGTGCGTACCATCGGCTGGCAGGTGATCCTCGCGCCCGAGGGCTGGCTCTCGCAGCTGCTGCAGGGGATCGGGGTCATTCCCGGTCCGCTCGACCTGCTGTACTCGCGCGGCGCCGTGCTCCTCGGCGTCGTCTACAACTACCTGCCGCTGATGATCCTGCCGCTGTTCGTCGCCTTCGACCGGGTGTCGGGGCCGCTGCGCGAGGCGAGCAAGGATCTGGGTGCGAACAGCATCACGACCTTCCTGCGGGTGACGGTGCCGCTGGCCCGACCCGGCATCATCGCCGGCGTGCTCCTGGTGTACATCCCGCTGATGGGCGACTACATCACCGCCACCGTGCTGGGCGGAGCGAAGGGCAACATGATCGGGCAGGTGGTGGCGAGCCAGTTCCAGACCGCGCAGAACTGGGCATTGGGCTCGGCGATGGCCGTGCTGCTGATCATCGTCATCATGCTCTCGATCGCGGTCGCGGCCGGACTCCTCTGGCTCGTGACCCTGCCGCTCAGACAACGCAACCGACTCGTCCTGGGGGAGGGATCATGACCGATACGAAGACCGCCATGACGGCACCGCGCGTGCGCCGCGGCGCAGGACGCTTCGTGCTGCCGATCTGGGCGGCGCTGGTGTTCCTGTTCCTGTTCCTGCCGATTCTCGTGATCATCGCGTACTCGTTCAACGTCGGGCGCCTGCTGGTGTCCTGGGACCACTTCGGCTTCGACTCGTTCCTCGCGATCGTGAACAAGCCCGCGATCCGCGATGCCGTGCTCGTGTCGGTGCGCACCGGTCTGCTTGCGGCTCTGCTCGCCACCGCGCTGGGCACGCTGGCGGGCATCGCGATGGCACGCAATCCCGGCAGGTGGGTGTGGTGGTTCCTCGGGCTTCTGCTGCTCGTGTCGGTCACGCCCGAGATCGTCGACGCGGTCGCGCTGCTGCCGTGGCTGGTGTTCCTCGGGCAGGATGCCGGGATAGGCATCTTCAACGACGGCACGATGAGACTCGTGGTGGGGCAGTCGCTGTTCTCGATCGCCATCGTGTCGTACATCGTGCGGGCGCGGCTGGTCGGGCTCGACGCCCGCCTGGAGGAGGCATCGGCCGACCTCTACGCGCCGCCCGTGCGCACGTTCCTCAAGATCACGCTGCCGCTCGCGATGCCGGCCGTGCTCGCCGGGTTCCTGCTCTCGTTCACGCTGAGCCTCGACAACACGGTCGTGTCGGCGTTCGTGCAGGTGTCGGGAACGACGCCGTGGCCCGTCTACGTGCTCAGCGCGCTGCGCAGCGGCTTGCGTCCGGAGATCGCCGCGGTGTCGACGATCATGCTCGTACTCACGCTGTTGGCGCTCGCGCTGGTGGCCGTGGTTCTGAAGAGGGCGGGGGACTCGGCGACCGAGATCGCCCGCACGATGGCAGGGGGTTGAGCGTGGGATACGCAGATCTGGTCTTCACGGGTGGCGTGCGCGGAGGGCGGGTGTTCCTTGCCGATGCCGCGCGCACCACGGCGCACGCGGTCGCCGTGACGGACGGGTTCATCAGCGCGGTGGGGCACGACGTCGCGGCGCTGATCGGGCCGGAGACCGAGGTGATCGACCTCGCCGGCGGACTGCTGGTGCCCGGATTCCAGGACGCGCACGTGCACCCGGTGTGGGGCGGGTTGGACATGCTCCGCTGCGATCTGTCCGCTCTGGCCACCCGCGAGGAGTACCTCGACCGGATCGCCCGGTATGCGGCCGCGCACCCGGACGACGAGTGGATCCTCGGGGGCGGATGGCAGATGTCGGCGTTCCCCGGAGGCACACCGACGGCAGAAGACCTCGACTCCGTCGTGCCCGATCGCCCGGCGTTCCTGCCGAACCGTGACGGACACGGTGCCTGGGTCAACTCCCGTGCGCTCGCGCTCGCCGGCATCACCCGCGAGACGGCCGACCCCGCGGACGGGCGGATCGAGCGCGATGAGACCGGTGCCCCCAGCGGCACGCTGCACGAGGGCGCGATGGGCCTGGTCAACCGGCTCCTGCCGACCGAGGCGCCCGAGCGACTCGTGGAGGCGCTCCTGCAGGGGCAGCGCCACCTGCACTCCTACGGGGTGACGGCCTGGCAGGACGCGATCGTCGGCACCGAGTACGGCGATGCGGGCGATCCGCTCCCGGCCTATCGGACCGCCGCCGCATCCGGGGCGCTCACCGGTCGCGTCGTCGGCTCCCTGTGGTGGGATCGATCACGGGGCCTGGAGCAGATCGATGACATCGTGCGCCGTCGGGACGAGAGCACGGTCGGGCGCTTCCGGGCGCGCAGCGTGAAGATCATGCAGGACGGCGTCGCCGAGAACTTCACGGCCGCGATGCTGGAACCGTACTGCGACGGCCACGGGCACCCGCGCGAGGATTCGGGGATCTCCTTCGTCGAACCGGAGCTGCTCAAAGAAGCCGCGACCCGGCTCGACGCCCTCGGCTTCACGCTGCACTTCCACGCGATCGGCGACCGCGCCGTGCGCGAGTGCCTCGATGCGGTCGAGGCCGCGCTCGTGCAGAACGGTCCGCGCGGCAACCGGCACCACATCTCCCACATCCAGGTCGTGCACCCCGACGACATCCCGCGGTTCCGGGCGCTCGACGTCACCGCCAACATGCAGATGCTGTGGGCGACGCTCGAGCCGCAGATGGTCGACCTCACCATCCCGTTCCTCGGAGCGCAGCGCAGCGCGTGGCAGTACCCGTTCGGCGACCTGTTGCGTTCCGGTGCCGCGCTCGCGGCGGGCAGCGACTGGTCGGTCAGCACGCCGAACCCGATGGCGGCGATCCACGTGGCCGTCAACCGCCGTTCCGCGCCGACCGAGTGGGAGGGCGACTACGAACCGTTCCTCCCGGAGCAGGCGATCGACCTCGCCACGGCCCTCGTCGCCTACACGGCGGGATCGGCGCGGGTGAACCACCTCGACGACACCGGGACGATCGCGGTGGGGATGCGGGCCGACCTCGCCCTGCTCGACCGGGATCCGTTCGAGCATCCGGCGGAGGAGATCGGTCTGACCGAGGTGCGCGGCACCTGGGTCGGGGGAGAGCGGGTGTTCGACTCCGTGGGCGACTGAGTGACACCACACCGACAATTACGCCGAGGGAAATCGGGGGGAGTAGCTCAGGGCCCCTCGGTCGCTCACCGCCCCCCGGACCAGGTGCGTTGCGATCTCCTCGGCGGCCGCCGGACGCACAACGATCTGCGTGCGAAAGGTGGGGCCGGCGTAGACCTCGGGAAGCCACCAGTCGAACACATCGACGTGAGAGTGGAGTTTGCCGCCTAATCGTATATCGGTCGCTCTTCGCGATGTGGTGCGGGTTTCGCTGGTCCGTCCCCCGAATGGTGGACAGACAGGTTCTGCTGGAGTGCGGGATGCTTGTGCGCGCGGCGGGTCGAGTGATCGGAGAAACACAGTGAGATATCGAACAAAGGTTTCGGCTGGGGCGGTGGTGGCCTCCCTGGCTCTGATCTGTACGTGGGTGGGTCCGGCATATGCGTCCGAGGATGTTGACACGGTTTCGGTGGCAGACGTTGAGCGGGCTCTTGCCGGAGTGAGGGCAGGTTTGGTTGAGGATGCGGCGGCGTCTTCGCGTACAGATGATGCGGTGGCGGTGCTCGATGTCGGAGGAAGCACGGTTACCGTGCCGCGGGATGCGTCCGAGGGAGTGAAGCTCGCCGTCGGGGATGCTGTGGTGGGCATCAGCCTTCCTGCTTCGGAAGGGGGTGAAGCGGGCGTCTCATTGGAATCGGGGGCTGTCGCATACCCCTCGGATAACGGTGTGGCTAACACGGTCGTGCCATTTTCAGATGGTGTGCAGATGCTCACCACGATCGCTTCATCGAAAGCTCCCGAGCGCTTCGCCTACGGAATCGACGTTCCTGTCGGCGGTTCGGTGATGTTGGTCGAGGACGGATCAGCGGTGGTTGCGGATCGAGATGGCATCACGGTGATCACAACGAATGTGCCATGGGCGGTCGATGCGAACGGCGCTGCAGTTCCGACTCGATACGAAGTTGATGGCACTCAGCTCGTGCAGGTCGTTGAACACACTGCCCGCGATGTGGCCTATCCGGTCGTCGCCGATCCGACCTATTGGTGGGGAGGGAAAACGTGGATCCCCGCGAACAAGGTCTCGATCAGTCAAACTGCGTCCATCCTGTACGCACTGATTCCAGGATTTGTTGGCCCGGTAGCTCTCTACAACGTGGGGCTGGGGCTATGCAACCAGACCGGTAAGGGCATCTGGGTGTACTGGACCTGGGCGGGTCACATCTGGTGTACAGGACCGTAAGGAGATAAGGAGCTTCAACCATGGTCTCTCTCAATGAACTTGGCCCTATGGCGAAACGGAAGCGCAGTCTTCTCATCATCAGCTGGGTGGCGCCTGTCCTCGCGCTGGTCGCAGCCATCGTTTTCTGGAATGACCCTCCAATGCTGAGCGCGATCGCTGCAGCGATCTTGCTGCTCATGATGACGGCGCTCTATCTTGTAGAAAGAAGATTCTCCAGAGCCCTTATCGCGGCTCTGAGGCGTCAACAAACATGAAGTGACGAACGAGAAGGGGTGAGAGCGGCTGCGCTCACCCCTCCGCTGTTCCGGACTAGCGGCTAGTGCCCTCGTTGAGGTTCGCGTGGGTCGTAGCGAGGGCTGTAGTCGGGCTCGTAGTACGAGGGTCGAAGGTCGTCATCTGAAAACCCGTGTTCTCGCGGCGGCCTCGTCGGCCACGGAGAGCGCTTCGTCGAGCACGGTGAGTCCGCGCACCAGGTCTTCTTCGCTGATCACCAGCGGCGGGGCCACGTGCATGCGGTTGAAATGCGTGAACGGCCAGACGCCGGCCTTCTTGGCGGCAGCGGCGAAGGCGCCCATCGGAGCGGCATCCGCGCCGGAGGCGTTGAACGGCACGAGGGGCTCGCGCGTCTCCTGGTCACGGACCAGCTCGACCGCCCAGAACAGTCCGAGGCCGCGCACATCGCCGACGCTCGGGTGCTTCTCGGCCCAGGAGCGCACGGTCGGACCGACCACGCGTTCGCCGAGGTCGCGCACGCGCTCGAGGATGCCGTCGCGACGGAACACCTCGAACGTCGCGACACCCGCCGCACAGGCCAGCGGGTGCCCCGAGTAGGTCAGCCCGCCGGCGAAGGGCATCGTGTCGAAGGCGCTCGCGATGCGGTCGGAGATCACCACGCCGCCGAGGGGCACGTAGCCCGAGTTCACGCCCTTCGCGAAGGTGATCAGGTCGGGGCTGGCGTCGAACGCGTCGATGCCGAACCATTCGCCCAGTCGCCCGAATCCCACCATGACCTCGTCGGCGATGTAGACGATGCCGTAGCGGTCGCACAGCGCGCGCACGCCCTGCAGGTATCCGGGCGGCGGCACGAGCACGCCGTTGGTGCCGACGACCGTCTCGATGATGATCGCCGCGATCGTCTGCGGCCCTTCGAGCTGGATCGTCTGCTCGAGATGCGCGAGTGCTCGTTCGGACTCCTGCTCCGGGGTCTCGGCGTGGAACGGCGAGCGGTACAGGTACGGTCCGAAGAAGCGCACGGCGCCGGAGTCGACGGTGTCGTTCGCCCAACGCCGCGGGTCGCCGGTGAGCGAGATCGCGGTCGATGTGGAGCCGTGGTAGCTGCGGTACATCGACAGCACCTTGCGACGGCCGGTGAACTGGCGGGCCATGCGCACCGCGTACTCGTTGGCCTCGGCGCCGCCGTTGGTGAAGAACACCTTCTCCAGGCCCTCCGGCGCGACCTCGGCGATCAGTCGCGCGAGTTCCCCGCGCACGTCGTTGGCGATCGCGGGCTGGATCGTCGCGAGACGCCCGGCCTGCTCTTGGATCGCCGCGACCAGGTCGGGATGCTGGTGCCCCAGGTTCAGGTTCACGAGTTGGCTCGAGAAGTCGAGGTACGCATTGCCCTGGTAGTCCCAGAACGTCGAGCCCTCGCCCGCGGCGACGGGATGCGGATCGATCAGGCCCTGCGCGCTCCAGGAATGGAACACGTGGCCGCGGTCGTCCGCACGCACCTGCGCTTCGGCCTCGGGCGCGGGGAGCGGGTGCGAGACGCCGTGGCGGTCGGTGAAGTTCGTCATCGTGGTCGCTCCTCGTCAGTGGTTGCTCGGGAAGCCCAGGTCGACCTGGGAGGGCGTGTGGTCGGGCCACCGGGTGGTGACGACCTTGGAGCGTGTGTAGAAGTGCACCGACTCGGGACCGTAGATGTGGGAGTCTCCGAACAGCGAGTCCTTCCATCCGCCGAACGAGTAGGCGCCGATCGGCACCGGGATCGGCACGTTGACGCCGACCATGCCGACCTCGATGTCGAACTCGTACTGCCGGGCCGTGCCGCCGTCGCGCGTGAAGATCGCGGTGCCGTTGCCGTAGGCGTTGGCGTTGACCAGCTCGACCGCCTCGGCGTAGGTCTCGACGCGCACGACCGACAGCACCGGGCCGAAGATCTCGTCGTCGTAGACCTTCATGCCGGGCGCGACCTCGTCGATCAAGCTGACGCCCAGGAAGAAGCCCTCCGAGTCGAACTGCTTCTGCGTGCCGTCGACGACGACCTTCGCGCCCTCGCCCTCGGCGCCCGTCACGTACGAGGCGACCTTGTCGCGGTGCTCGCGGGTGATGAGCGGACCCATCTCGCTCGCGGCATCCGTGCCGGCACCGATCGTGAGGCCGCCGATGCGATCGGCGATCGCGGTGACGAGGTCATCGGCGATGTCGCCGACGGCGACCAGCACCGAGACGGCCATGCAGCGCTCGCCGGCGGAGCCGTAGGCGGCGGAGACCGCTGCGTCGGCAGCCGCGTCGATGTCGGCATCGGGCATGACGACCATGTGGTTCTTCGCGCCGCCGAGCGCCTGCACCCGCTTGCCGGCGGCCGAGGCGCGCTGGTAGATCGAGCGGGCGATGGGGGTCGAGCCGACGAAGCTCACGGCATCGACCCGGGGCGACTCCAGGATCGCGTCGACGGCCTCCTTGTCGCCGTGGACCACGTTGAGCACGCCGTCGGGCAGCCCGGCCTCGGCGAAGAGCTTCGCGAGCCACACGGAAGCCGACGGATCCTTCTCGCTCGGCTTGAGCACGACCGTGTTGCCGCAAGCGATCGCCGAGGCGACCATCCACAACGGCACCATGACCGGGAAGTTGAACGGTGTGATCGCCGCGACGACGCCGACCGGCTGCTTGACCGAGTGCACGTCGACACCGCGCGACACCTGCTCGCTGCGTTCACCCTTGAGCAGATGCACGAGTCCCGCCGCGAACTCGACGTTCTCGATGCCGCGCGACACCTCGCCGGCAGCGTCCGAGAGCACCTTGCCGTGCTCGGAGGTGACGATCGCGGCGAGTTCGGGTGTGCGCTCCTTGAGCAGCTGCCGCAAGCGGAAGAAGACGTCGGCGCGCTTGATCAGGCTCGTCTCGCGCCAGGCGGGGAGCGCGGCCGCCGCCGCGGCGATGGCGGAGTCGACCTCGGCGGTCGAGGCGAATGCGACCTGCTTCGACACCTGGCCGGTGGCGGGGTCGAAGACCTGGCCGGTGCGGGCCGCTTCTGCGGCCTCCACTCCGTTGATGACGTGACGGACGATGTCCACGATGTTCCTCCGAGGCTGAAGAATACGGATTCGAACACTCTGACTGAACGTTCGATACGCTGATGTTCCTCAATGATCACAGAGCGGAAGAGCGTCGAGTGGTGTCAGAACGTCAGGACTTGAGCCCGCATCGGACAGATCGTCCGAGTCGGGCAGGGGGTGTGCTCACGGTGGCCGACGTTCTCGCCGATTCTGTGCTGCAGGCGGGCGCACCGGACGTGGTCGTGGGCGGCGCCGCTCTCGATGCCGACGTGCGCTGGGTGCATGTCTCCGACAGCGCAGGAGTCGCCCGACTGCTCGACGGCGGCGAGCTGCTGCTCAGCACCGGGGCGGGATGGCCGACGGCTCCGGACGAGCTGCGCGACTTCGCGAGAGCCCTGCACCGTGCGGGGATCGCGGGCATCGTCGTGGAGCTCGGGTCCGGCCAATCGCAGATCCCCGATGCCGTGACCGAGGTGTGCCGGGACGTCGGTCTCGCCCTGATCGCCCTGACCAGCGAGATCAAGTTCGTCGCGGTGACGGAGTCGGTGCACAGATCGCTCATCGCCGCTCAGACGGATGCGCTGCACGAACGCCAGCGCCTGCACGAGCTCTTCACCGCGTTGAGCCTGCAGGGCGCTCCAGCCGACGTCGTGGTCGCCGAGACCGCGCGAGCGCTCGGTGCGCCCGTCGTGTTGGAGAACCTCGCGCACGAGGTGATCGCGCTCGAGACCCTGCGGATGCCGGTCGCGCAGGCGCTCGGACAGCTCGACGCGGCCGATCGCATCCCGGTGCAGGCGCGGGGCGTGCGGTGGGGAACCCTGCTCGCCCTTCCGGGCCCCGTGCACCCGGCGGGCCGGCACACGGTGCTCGAACAGGGGGCGACGGCACTGGCCTTCGGCTGCCTGGCGGACGGGGGCGACACCGAGTGGTCGCTGCTCGCGCAGCGGGGCATCATCGACGATCTGCTCGGCGCGCGGTTCGCGAACCCGGCCGACATCGCCGCCCTTCTGGCTTCGGGCGGGTTCGCTCTTTCGGGTCGGCATTGCCACGGCTTCGTCGCCCGCGGGGCGGAGTCGGCGGCCGAGCTCGCCTACCGGGCTCGGCAGGCCGGGGCCGCCGTGGTCGCCGCCCGCGTGGGAGAGGATGACGTCGCCCTGCTGTCGCTCCCCGAGTCCGCGCTGCTCACCGATGCTCTCGCCGTGCGCATCGCCGGGCCCGCGCGCACGGTCTTCGTCGGCCCTCCCGCCGAAGATGTCCTGGGGCTGCTCGCCTCATTGCGCGCGGCGAGAGACCTCGCGGCGAGCGACCGCTCCGAATCCGGCCCGCGCGTGCGACGCGTCGACGACCGTCCGCTCGAGCGCTTCGTCGCCTCGTTGCGTGACGATCAGCGCCTGCTCGCGCACAGCGAGCGGATGCTCGCCCCGGTCGTGGCGTACGACCGCGACCGGCGCGGAGACCTGCTCGACGTGCTCGCGGCGCTCGTCACCCACCCCGGAAATCGCTCCGCGGCGGCGGCCGCGAGCCACCTCTCGAGATCCGTCTTCTACCAGCGGCTCACCCTGATCGGTGATCTGCTCGACGTCGACCTCGACGACGGGGAGACGCTCGCCGCGCTCCACCTCGCGCTGCTGGCGAAGCGGAGCGCGGTGCCGGTGGCCTGACCCGTATCCGCCCGATCGGTGCGCGCGAGGGTCAGAGCACCGACTGCGCGCGTGTCAGCACGTCGCGCAGGATCTGCTCGATCTCGCGGAATTCCGAAGGCCCGACGGTGAGCGGCGGCGCGAGCTGGATCACGGGGTCGCCGCGGTCGTCGGCGCGGCAATACAGACCGGCCTCGAACAGGGCGGGGGAGAGGAAGCCGCGCAGCAGCCGCTCGGACTCGTCGTCGTCGAAGGTCTCCTTGGTCGACTTGTCCTTCACGAGCTCGATGCCGAAGAAGTAACCGTCGCCCCGCACGTCGCCCACCAGCGGCAGGTCGAGCAGCTTCTCGAGCTCGGTGCGGAACAGCGGGGAATTCTCGCGCACGTGCGCGTTCAGCCCCTCCTCGTCGAAGATCGCCAGGTTCTCCAGAGCGACAGCGGCCGACACCGGGTGTCCGCCGAACGTGTAGCCGTGCGGGAAGGACAGATCGCCCTTCGAGAAGGGCTCGTAGATACGGTCGCTGACGATGGTCGCGCCGATGGGGGAGTAGCCGCTCGTCATGCCCTTGGCGCACGTGATCATGTCGGGCACGTAGCCCAGGCCCGTGCAGGCGAAGGTGTGACCGAGGCGGCCGAAGGCGCAGATGACCTCGTCCGAGACGAGCAGCACGTCGTGGCGGTCGCAGATCTCGCGGACGCGGGCGAAGTAGCCGGGAGGGGGCGGGAAGCATCCGCCGGAGTTCTGCACCGGCTCGAGGAACACGGCGGCCACGGTGTCAGCGCCTTCGAAGAGGATCATCTCCTCGATGCGGTCGGCCGCCCAGCGTCCGAACGCCTCGAGGTCGTCGGCGGGTCCACCCATCTCGGCCGCGCGGTAGAAGTTGGTGTTGGGCACGCGGAAGCCGCCGGGGGTGACGGGCTCGAACATCGACTTCATCGCCGGGATGCCCGTGATCGCCAGCGCGCCCTGCGGGGTGCCGTGATACGCGACGGCGCGGGAGATCACCTTGTGCTTGGCGGGCTTGCCCTGCAGCTTCCAGTAGTGCTTCGCGAGCTTGAATGCGGTCTCGACCGCCTCGCCGCCCCCGGTGGAGAAGAAGACCTTGTTGAGGTCGCCCGGCGCCTCGTCGGCGAGACGGTCGGCCAGCTCGATCGCTGCCGGGTGCGCATACGACCAGAGGGGGAAGAAAGCCAGCTCGGAGGCCTGCGCCGCCGCGGCCTCGGCCAGCCGACGCCGACCGTGGCCGGCGTTCACGACGAAGAGTCCGGCCAGGCCGTCGAAGTACTCCTTGCCCTTGGCATCCCAGATACGATGCCCGTCTCCCTTGACGATGATGGGCACACCCGACTCCGCCATCGTCGACTGCCGGGTGAAGTGCATCCAGAGATGGTCCTTCGCCATCGTCTGCAGTGCGGACTCGGAAGGGATGGTGCGTGCGGTGCTCATCTGGTCCCCCAGTTGTAGAGCTGCTTCTGCAGCTTGGCGTAGATGAAGGTTTCGGTGGAGAGGACGCCATCGATCGGGCGGATGACGTCGTTGATCAGCGCGAGCAGGTCGTCGTCGTCCTCGCAGACGACCTCGGCGAGGACGTCGAACGAGCCGATCGTGATGACCACGTAGTCGACGGACTCGATCGCGGCGATGGCCTCGGCGACACGGCGCGCGTCGCCGGACACGCGGACGCCGATCATGGCCTGGCGGTGGAAGCCCAGCTGCATCGGGTCGGTGACGGCGACGATCTGCATCACGCCCGACTCGGTGAGCCGCTGCACCCTCTGGCGCACCGCGGCTTCGCTCATCCCGACGGTGCGGCCGATCTCCGAATACGAACGACGGCCGTCCTCTTGGAGCAGCTCGACGATCGTCTTCGAGACCGCATCGAGGGAAGGGTGCTTCTTCGCCGGACTCATGGTGCGATCTTCGCACTCCGCAATGCGCTCGGCAACCGATTTCGCAGAATCTGGCGATTCGTCCAGCGGAATCGGCAGGAAATTCAGCTCTCGAGCGGACCCAGCCAGGCGTTCGCCGCCGTCGAATGCGCGGATTCGGGGTCGGAGGGGTGGAACGCCCCGGCCAGCACGTCACGGTAGAGACGCGAGAGCTCGTTGGCGGAGAAGTACGACCCGCCGCCGGCCACGAGCATCGCCTCGTCGACAACGTGCTTGGCCATCGTGATCGCCCGGTGCTTGACGCCGGAGAGCTGCGGGAACCAGCGCGCGCCGTGATCGACGCCGTCGTCCACATCACGGGCGAGGGAGGCGATCTGCGGCGGCAGGGCGTCGTAGGCGATGGCCATGTCGGCGATGCGCCAGCGGATGTCGGGGTCCTGGCTGTAGGCGAGGCCGGTCTTCTTCGAGTGCCGCTTCTGCGCCGTCGTCACGGCGAGCTCGAGCGCTCGCCGGGCGATGCCGGTGTAGACGGAGGCGAGCAGGATCTCGAACACCGAGAAGATGCCGAACACGATCGGATCGGGGCTGGGCCCGGGGTCGATGCGCCGCACCACGTGCGCGGCATCGGCCACGGCGCCGTTCAGCCGGGTGGTGCGGCTCTGCGTGCCCCGCATGCCGAGGGTGTCCCAGTCGTCGGACGTCGTGACGGCGTGCGTCCGCTCCACGAAGGCGAACACGAGCTTCGGCCCATCGGGGCTGGTGGTGTCGAGGCCGTGCAGCCCCAGCCGCGTCCAGACCGGAGCGAGGGAGGTGAAGATCTTGGTCCCGGTGAACGCGTAGCCGCCGTCGCCGTCGGGCACGGCCGCGGTGTCGCTGCCGAACAGCACCAGGTCGTTGCCGCCCTCGCTGATGCCGAAGGCGAAGACCTCGCCTGCCGCAGCGCCGTCCTGCACGAACTCGAGGCCGGGGACGCCTCTGTCGGAGAAGACCTTCGCCACGCCGGTCCACACGAGATGCATGTTGATGGCCAGCGCCGTCGCCGGCGCGGCACCGGCGAGACGCTGCTGCAGGATCGCGGCCTCGGCGAGTCCGAGCCCCGCCCCTCCGCGCTCCTTCGGCACCAGGATCGACAGGTAGCCGGCCGCGCGCAACTCGTCGAGGTCCTGCTGGGGGAAGGTGTTCTCGCGGTCGTGGATCGGTGCGCGCTCGCGGATGCGCTCGAGAAGGTCGTCGGGCAGGAGCGTCGCAGGGTCGAATGTCATGCCAGAGCCTCCAGAAGCTGACGGACGGATTCCTCCGGGCGGTCGCGGTGCAGGGAGTGTCCTGCACCCTCGACGACGGAGAGGGTGATCAGGGGGTTCGCCGCGAGGACCTCGTCGGCGAGTTCTCCCGTGAAGATGCTGTAGACCGCGGGGTCGGCGCCGATCACATGCGTGGGCACGGTCAGACGCGCAGCCTCTGCCCGTACGTCCCAGGGCTGATTCTGGGTACTGGTCTGCTCCACCGCCCACGCGCTCGCACGCAGCACCGCGTCGACCTTGAGCTCCTGATCCTGCGGATGCCAGTGCGGATGCTCCGCCTGCACCACTTCGAGGCGGGTGTCGGCGAATGCGCGCTCCTGGCTCCGTCGCACGATCGCCGCATCGCGCCCGCCCACATGGATCGCGGGGTCGATCAGCACCAGCCGTCGAGTCCATTCCGGGGTCGATGCCGCCGCGACCGTGCTGGATGCGCCGCCGAGCGAATGGCCGATGACCGCGTCCCACGCGCCGCCGCCGTCCGGGAGGGTGGCGGCGAGATCGGCACCGTACGCGGCCACCGAGTAGTCGAGAGCGCGCGGTGCATCGCCGTGACCCCGCAGGTCGACGGCGGTCGCGTGCCATCCCGCTGCGGCGAGAGCGTCTCCGAGACGCCACATCAGTGCTCCTGAGGAACCGAGACCGTGGACGAGGAGAGCGCGACGGGATGCCGACGGGGAGCCCCACGAGATACGGGGCAGGGTGAGCGGGGCGGGCATGGCACCAGCCTACGACCGGTGGTGTTCAGGCGGCCGGGATCACCCGAGCCGCGTCAGGCGAGCGGCACCAGCGGTGGGAGGTCGGCGGCGATCGTCAGCACGCGCTCCGCGGCCGCGTGGCCGGCGGAGAGGCGCGCGGCGAGGTCGGCTCCGTCGAGGGTCGCCGCCAGGAAGCCGGATGCGAACGCATCTCCCGCGCCGACCGGCTCGACGACGTCGACCACGGGAGCGGGCACGAAGATCGGCTCGTCGTCGCCATGGAAGGCGGTGGCGCCGACATCGCCGTCCTTGACGACCAGCAGCGCGCAGTTCGGGAGGAAGGCGCGGATCTCGGCGGGTGTCGCGGTACCCCAGATGCGTTCAGCCTCGTCTCGGCCGACGAAGGAGATGTCCGCGGTGTCGGCCAGGCGGGCGAGCGTCTCTGCGGCCTCCTCCCTGCTCCACAGTGGACGCCGGTCGTTCACGTCGAACGACACGAGGGCTCCCGCGGTGCGGGCGTCGGAGAAGAGCTGGTCGACCGTCTCGCGGCACGACGCGGACAGCGCGGGGGTGATCCCGGTGGTGTGCACGATCCGCACCCCGTCGAGACGCCGCGCGGTCAGGAACCCCGGCTCCATGCGGGAGGCAGCGGATCCCCGACGGTAGTAGTAGACGGAGGAGGATTCGGCGCCCGGGTCCTTGAACATCACTCCGGTGGGTGCGGCATCGTCGCGCTCGACCCACAACTCCACACCCCGCCGCTCGAGCTCTGAGGCGACCCTGTCGCCGAGCGGGTCGTCGCCCAGGCGCGACGCCCAGGCGACGCGGTGTCCGGAGGAGGCGACGCCGGCGGCCACGTTGGACTCGGCGCCGGCCAGGCCGATCGACGCCTGCGCGGCGTCGGCGAGCGGGGCATCCGTCGGAGTGATCAGCGCCATCGTCTCGCCGATGCAGACGATCTCGGGGGCAGAGGTCGAAGAGATGGGGGAGCTCATGAGGGGGTGACCGCCAAGGGTTCGGTGTCGGGATGCGGGCTCGCGTCGCGGTGACGCAGATCGGGGAAGGAACGGACGAAGACGACGGCCACGAGCAGTCCCACCGCGGCGAAGATCGTGGCGGCGAGGTAGGCGCCGCGCCAGTCGCCGACATCGACGAGAAAGCCGGCGACCGCGGATCCGGCGGCGGCGCCGATGAGCTGGCCGGTGCCGGCCCAGCCGAAGGCCTCAGCGGTCTCGCTGAACTTCACACTGGCCGAGGTGATCGCGAAGAGCACGGCGAGAGCCGGAGCGATGCCGATGCCGGCGAGGATCAGGGTGCCGCCGAGCCAGAACACGTTGAGCATGACCATCGTCAGGCCGAGGCCGATCGTGACGATCAGCAGACGGCGCGCCATGGCCCACGGCCCGATGGGGATGTGACCGAAGGCCAGACCGCCGGCGAGGCTTCCCGCCGAGAACACGGCGAGCACGAGACCGGCCGCGAGGCTTCCGTGCTCGAACGTCGCGACGACTCCCACCTCCACAGCCGCACAGGCTCCGATCAGGAGGAAGCCGATCACGGTCGCCAGCAGTACGGGCGGCTTGAGCACGACCTTGCCCAGAGCGTTGCGGCTCCGGGGGATGCGGACCCGTCCGACCTCGGGGGAGAGGATGAACCAGGCGCCGCCGCCGACGAGGATGATCGCCACCAGCAGCAGGCCCTCCGGCGTGCCGATCTGGGTCGAGACGAGCGTGATCACGACGGGGGCCAGCACCCAGATGATCTCCTGCAGCGACGCGTCGAGGGAGAACAGCGGCGTGAGGTTCGAGGAGTTGACGAGCTTCGGGTAGATGGTGCGCACCGCGGCCTGGACGGGCGGGGTGGAGAGTCCGGCGACCATGCCGAGAGCCATGTAGCCCGGTACCTCGAGCGGCAACAGTGCGAGGCACAGCACCGCCACGACGCACACCGACAGTGTGAGCGTGAGCACGCGTCGCATGCCCCAGACGCCCATCCAGCGGCTGGTGATGGGACCGGCGATCGCCTGGCCCACACTGGTCGCGGCGAGGACCAGGCCTGCCGATCCGTACGACCCGGTCTGCTGCTCGACGTGCAGCAGGATCGCCAGCGACATCATTCCGTTGGGGAAGCGTGCGGTCAGCTGAGCAGCGATCATGCGCGCCACTCCCGGCGTGCGAAGAAGATCCCGATATCCCGCCACCAGACCACGGTACCGGGCCGCGGGGTCGGCCGCCGAAGAGGTCGATCCGCGACACGCCCGCGACACGCCGAAGGTCGATTTCCACAGGAATCCGAATGTCGGTGGGGCGTCGTAACGTCCCCCCTGTGGATGGATCGCTCACAGGGGCTTCCCAGCCGCGATTTCACGCGGTTCGAGTGCCTCCGGACGAGGGCTCGGCCTGTGGAAGAAACGGTGGAGAACCTGTGTTGTATCTGTAGAGAACGGTGGATAACTACACGGATGTAACTACTACCCCTTGTGGTCGCCCCCAATGTCGGTCCCCATATGTAGTATTGAAGTCCCGGCAGGGGGTCTACCGGGAAACAGCCTGATGAGAAGCGGGCCAGAGATTTGAGGGGTTACGAAAAAGATGTCGATCACGGTCTACACAAAGCCTTCCTGCGTTCAGTGCAACGCCACCTACCGTGCCCTCGATGCCAAGGGCATCGAGTACGAGATCCTCGACCTGTCGGAAGACCCGACGGCGCTCGAGCAGGTCAAGGCGCTCGGCTACATGCAGGCACCCGTCGTCGTCACCGACGAGGGTCACTGGTCGGGTTTCCGTCCCGACAAGATCGACGAACTCGCCTCCCGTCTGGCGTGACGCCGCATGAGCGCCGTCGCGACCGCAGCGCCGCTCCTGATCTACTTCTCGAGCGTCTCGGGTAACACCGCGCGGTTCATCGAGAAGCTCGGACTCCCGTCCCGACGCATCCCCCTCCACCGACACGAAGAAGACCTCGTCATCGACGAGCCCTTCGTGCTGGTCACCCCCACCTACGGCGGGGGAGCGGGGCGCGGCGTCGAGAAGGGCGCCGTTCCGAAACAGGTGATCCGGTTCCTCAACGATGAGCGCAACCGGCGCCACATCCGCGGCGTGATCTCCGCGGGCAACACCAACTTCGGCGACGCCTTCTGCCTCGCCGGTGACATCATCAGCCGCAAGTGCAACGTGCCTCACTTGTATCGGCTCGAGATCTTCGGCACACAAGACGATGTGGATCGCGTGAGCGACGGATTGGAACGACGGTGGCAGCTTCAGTGACCGAGACAGTGGCATTCAAGGCGAATCCCTCTTACGAGGGTCTCGACTATCACGCCCTCAACGCGATGCTCAACCTGTACGACGCGAACGGGAAGATCCAGTTCGACGCCGACAAGCGCGCCGCGCGGGAGTACTTCCTGCAGCACGTGAACCAGAACACGGTGTTCTTCCACTCGCTCAAGGAGCGTCTGGACTACCTCGTGGAGAAGGAGTACTACGAGGGCGCCGTCATCGAGAAGTACTCGATGGAGTTCATCCAGAAGCTCAACGACCTCGCCTACGGCAAGAAGTTCCGTTTCGAGACGTTCCTCGGCGCGTTCAAGTACTACACGAGCTACACGCTGAAGACGTTCGACGGCAAGCGCTACCTCGAGCGCTTCGAGGACCGCGTCGTGATGACCGCCCTCGGCCTCGCCGACGGCGATGAGAAGCTCGCGGTCGCGCTCGTCGAGGAGATCATCTCCGGTCGCTTCCAGCCGGCCACCCCGACATTCCTCAACGCCGGCAAGGCGCAGCGCGGCGAACTCGTCAGCTGCTTCCTGCTGCGCATCGAAGACAACATGGAGTCGATCGCCCGCGGCATCAACTCGGCCCTGCAGCTCTCCAAGCGCGGCGGCGGCGTCGCCCTGCTGCTGTCGAACATCCGCGAGTCGGGTGCGCCGATCAAGCAGATCGAGAACCAGTCCTCCGGCATCATCCCCGTGATGAAGCTCCTCGAAGACAGCTTCAGCTACGCCAACCAGCTCGGTGCGCGTCAGGGCGCCGGTGCGGTGTACCTCAACGCCCACCACCCCGACATCATGCGCTTCCTCGACACCAAGCGTGAGAACGCCGACGAGAAGATCCGCATCAAGACGCTGTCGCTGGGCGTCGTGGTTCCGGACATCACGTTCGAACTCGCCAAGAACGACGAGGACATGTACCTGTTCTCGCCGTACGACGTCGAGAAGGTCTACGGCGTTCCGTTCGGCGACATCTCGGTCACCGAGAAGTACCGCGAGATGGTCGACGACCCGCGCATCAAGAAGACCAAGATCAACGCGCGCGAGTTCTTCCAGACCGTCGCCGAGATCCAGTTCGAGTCCGGCTACCCGTACGTCATGTTCGAAGACACGGTGAACAAGGCCAACCCGATCAAGGGTCGGATCAACATGTCCAACCTCTGCAGCGAGATCCTGCAGGTGAACACGCCGACCACGTACAACGACGACCTGTCGTACGACAACATCGGCAAGGACATCTCCTGCAACCTCGGCTCGATGAACATCGCGCTGTCGATGGATGCCGATGACCTGGGGCAGACCGTCGAGACGGCGATCCGCGCCCTCACCGCGGTGAGCGACCAGAGCCACATCGGCTCGGTGCGGTCGATCGAGGACGGCAACGACCGCTCGCACGCGATCGGCCTCGGCCAGATGAACCTGCACGGATACCTTGCCCGCGAGCATGTGTACTACGGCTCCGAAGAGGGCATCGACTTCACGAACATCTACTTCTACACGGTGCTGTTCCACGCCCTGCGGGCGTCCAACAACCTCGCGATCGAGCGCGGCACGACGTTCGACGGGTTCGAGGACTCGAAGTATGCGTCGGGGGAGTTCTTCGACAAGTACATCGACCAGGCGTGGGTTCCCGCGACCGAGAAGGTCAAGGAGCTCTTCGCCGGCAAGCACATCCCGACCCAGGACGACTGGGCCGAGCTGAAGGCGTCGATCCAGAAGCACGGCATCTACAACCAGAACCTTCAGGCCGTCCCGCCGACCGGCTCGATCTCGTACATCAACAACTCCACGTCGTCGATCCACCCGATCGCGTCGAAGATCGAGATCCGCAAGGAAGGCAAGCTCGGTCGCGTCTACTACCCGGCGGCGTTCATGACGAACGACAACCTGGAGTACTACCAGGACGCGTACGAGATCGGCTACGAGAAGGTCATCGACACCTACGCGGCCGCCACGCAGCACGTCGACCAGGGTCTGTCTCTGACCCTGTTCTTCAAGGACACCGCCACCACGCGTGACATCAACAAGGCGCAGATCTACGCATGGCGCAAGGGCATCAAGACGATCTACTACATCCGTCTGCGTCAGCTGGCGCTCGAGGGCACCGACATGGCCGAGTGCGTCTCGTGCATGCTCTGACCTGACAAACTGTCGACCCGAGAACGCGGCTGAAACCCGAGAAACGACGAAGAAATGACTCCCGAAAGACTCAAGCTGGTCTCCAGCGTGCAGGCGATCAACTGGAACCGCATCCAGGACGACAAGGACCTCGAGGTCTGGAACCGTCTGGTGAACAACTTCTGGCTGCCCGAGAAGGTGCCGCTGTCGAACGACGTGCAGTCGTGGAACACGCTCACCCCCGACGAGCAGCTGCTCACCATGCGGGTGTTCACCGGTCTCACGCTGCTCGACACGATCCAGGGCACCGTGGGCGCGGTGTCGCTGATCCCCGACGCGATCACCCCTCACGAAGAGGCCGTATACACGAACATCGCGTTCATGGAGTCGGTGCACGCGAAGAGCTACTCCTCGATCTTCTCGACCCTCGCGTCGACGAAGGAGATCGACGAGGCGTTCCGCTGGTCCACCGAGAACCCGAACCTTCAGAAGAAGGCTCAGATCATCATGGACTACTACCAGGGCGACGACCCGCTCAAGCGCAAGGTGGCCTCCACCCTTCTGGAGTCGTTCCTCTTCTACTCGGGCTTCTACCTGCCGATCTATTGGTCCTCGAAGGCGAAGCTGACGAACACGGCCGACCTGATCCGCCTCATCATCCGCGACGAGGCCGTGCACGGGTACTACATCGGCTACAAGTTCCAGAAGGGCCTCGAGAACGAGACCCAGGAGCGCCGCGATGAGCTCAAGGACTACACGTTCTCGCTCATGTACGAGCTCTACGACAACGAGGTGCAGTACACGCAGGACCTCTACGACGGTGTCGGTCTGACCGAAGACGTGAAGAAGTTCCTGCACTACAACGCCAACAAGGCCCTCATGAACCTGGGCTACGAGGCGATGTTCCCCTCCAGCGTCACGAACGTGAACCCGGCGATCCTGTCGGCACTCTCGCCGAACGCCGACGAGAACCACGACTTCTTCTCGGGGTCGGGCTCGTCGTACGTCATCGGCAAGGCCGAGGCCACGGAAGACGACGACTGGGACTTCTGAGAAGTCAGGGACGACGCCCGAGCTTCGGGCGCAGCCGGATCACCAGCGGGTGAGAGGGCCTCGGGATCATTCGATCCCGAGGCCCTCTCTGCATCGTCGAATCCCTTCGCTCATCCATGCACGGGTGCGGGATCGTGGCCCACTGCGCCCACGAGGCCGGGCGCGGTCGTCGTTCTTCGTTCGTGTGCTCGGCACGCGCGTGGCGCGGCGGCGCCGGGCTGCGTCAATGCGTGACAGAAGCGGCACCAGACCGTGATTAAACGATTATGCTGAGGGGATGCCCGAACCTTCCGCACAACGCGTTCGCATCAGGGACGTCGCTCTCGCCGCAGGTGTCTCGGCGGCCACCGTCTCGCACGTCTACAACGGGCGAGGGAGAGTGTCCGAGCGCACGCGCGCCCGTGTGAAGGCGATCGGCGACCGGCTCGGCTACCAGCCGAATCAGACGGGTCAGGCACTGCGACTCGGGCGGACGAACGTGATCGCGGTCGTGGCGAGCTTCCGCGATCCGCGCGTCACGGAAGCCTCGTTCATGCCGTGCTTCCGGAACATCCTCGCGGGGGCGGCGTTGGAGGCCGGCGCGATGGGTTTGGCGGTCACGGCAGGCCGCGCGGGGGTCGACGGTCAGATCACGACCACGCTCTCGTATGACGGGATCATCGTGGTCGACCCCATGCCCAGCGACCCCGTGGTGGAGCGCGCGCTGAGTCTCGGTCGACCGGTCGTCGCCGTCGGCGGATACGACGAGCGTCCGACGGCTCGCATCCAGCAGATTCGGCTGGGCATACGGGATGCGCTTCCGGCCTACCTCGACACAATCGCAGATGGTGACGAAGAAGTCCGGCCTGCGATCTTCGTCGGGGCGCGACTGGATCACTTCACCAACGATGCCATCGCCGGGTTTCAGCGCTGGTGTGCGCGGCGGGGGATCACGCCGCGGGGAGGGGCGTTGGAGCCGGGGGAGTCGCTGGACGACGCTGCCACGAGGATGCTCTCGGGCGCACTGCCGCCCACGGTGGTGCACTGCATGAACGAGTCATTCAGCGCAGCCATCCTCCGAGCGGCCGAACGGGCTGGGCTCGATGTGCCCGGTCAGTTGCGTGTGACGACGGTCGGTGATCCCGGCGGGCTCGCTGCGCAGCATGGCGTGGACTATTTCGCCACCGATCCGTTCCGGAACGGCTCCCTCGCGGTGAAGGCCATGGCCGAGCTCGTAAGCGGCGAGACCCCTGCTGACCTCCTTCTCGAGCTGCCTTCGGTGGCGGTTTCCGCCTCGCCTTCGTCGTACAGGCTTGCGTGATCCCCTGAGGACGTCTTACCTTGTTTCCATCGACCCAGGTGGCGGTTAACCGATTTTGCAGGTCGGTTCCATGTGCCGCCGCGATGCACGCAAGCAAGGAGACGACATGACTGATCACGAGACCTCCAGCCCGGCAACACCGATGTTCGCGAGGCCGGCTGAAGCTGCCGGCGCCGCACGTCATGTCATCCCTGCCGGTGAGTCGCTTCCGGACACGGCGAAGCAGATCGTGGAGGACGAGACGATCCTCGACGGGAACGCGCGGCTGAACCTCGCGACGTTCGTGAGCACCTGGATGGACGATGACGCGAAGCAGGTGTACGCCGCGTCGTTCGACAAGAACATGATCGACAAGGACGAGTACCCGCAGACGGCGGCGATCGAGGACAACTGCTGGCACATGCTGGCGAACCTGTGGAACGCGCCCGATGCGGAGAAGAGCATCGGCACCTCGACGATCGGCTCGTCCGAGGCGTGCATGCTGGGCGGTCTCGCCTTCAAGCGGCGGTGGCAGCAGGCCAGGCGTGCAGCGGGCAAGGACACCTCGACGCCGAACCTCGTGATGTCCTCCGCCGTGCAGGTGTGCTGGGAGAAGTTCTGCAACTACTTCGACGTCGAGCCCCGCTACGTGCCGATCAGTTCGGAGCACAAGACGCTCGACGGGCATGACCTGGCGAAGTACGTCGATGAGAACACGATCGGCGTCGTCGCCATCATGGGTGTCACCTACACCGGCATGTACGAACCCGTCGCCGAGATCGCCGCGGCGTTGGACGAGATCCAGAAGAACACCGGCCTCGACATCCCGATCCATGTCGACGGTGCCTCCGGCGCGATGATCGCGCCGTTCCTGCAGCCGGATCTGGTCTGGGACTTCCGTCTCGAGCGTGTGCACTCGATCAGCACCTCGGGTCACAAGTACGGTCTCGTGTACCCGGGGCTCGGGTGGGTGGTCTGGCGTGACGCCCAGTGGCTGCCGGAGGACCTGGTGTTCCAGGTCAGTTACCTCGGTGGGGAGATGCCGACCTTCGCGCTGAACTTCTCGAGGCCCGGCGCCCAGGTGGTGTTGCAGTACTACCTGTTCCTGCGCTTGGGATTCGAGGGATACCGGGCCGTGCAGCAGGCCTCGCAGGACGTCGCGAAGTACCTCTCCGCGGGGATCGCGAAGCTCGACGCGTTCGAACTCTGGAACGACGGCAGCGACATCCCGGTGTTCGCCTGGCGCCTCAAGGACGGGCACACGAAGAACTGGACTCTCTACCATCTGCAGGACCGGTTGCGGATGAAGGGCTGGTTGATCCCCGCCTATCCGATGCCCGCCGACCTCGAGCAGATCACGGTGCAGCGCATCGTCGTCCGCAACGGGCTGAGCATGGACCTCGCGATCGAACTGCTGCAGGCGATCGAGACCGAAGTCGCGTACCTCGACGCGCTCGAGTCGCCGATGCCGATCGAGAAGCCGCAGTCGGCCTTCCACCACTGAGAGAAGCCGCCATGTCCTCGCCTCAGAGTTCCGCTCCGTCGCCGGCACCGGCCGAGTCGTCCGCGACCGCATCGAACCATCCGCTCGCACCCCGTTCCGCGGTGACCTCCTTCCTGGGAGTGGGGCAGCTCGCCCTCCTCACCCTGGTCGTGGTCGCGAGCCTGCGATCGCTCCCGGCGATGGCCGTGTTCGGCCTCGGCAGCATCACGCTCTACATCATCCCCGCGATCCTGTTCCTCGTGCCGACAGCGCTGGTCGCCGCCGAGCTCGCGACCGGCTGGAAGGGAGGCGTGTACATCTGGATCAGGGAGGCGATGGGCAACCGCTGGGGGTTCACCGCCGTGTGGTTGCAGTGGATCCAGAACGTGGTCTGGTACCCCACCCAGCTCGCCTTCATCGCCGGAGCGCTCGCGTTCGTCTTCTTCGACCCCTCCCTGTCGAGTTCCGGCTTCTTCACGGCCGTGGTCATCCTGGTCCTCTACTGGGGATCCACTCTCATCGCGTTGCGAGGCGGCAACCTCTTCGCCAAGCTCGGCTCGTGGGGCGGCATTCTCGGCACCCTGCTCCCCGCAGCCCTCCTCATCGTGTTCGGAGCGATCTGGGTGTTCAGCGGAGAGAAGAGCGAGGTACCTCTCACGCCCGATGCAGTGATTCCCCCCTTCACCGGCATCGCATCGATCGTGCTGATCGTGTCGAACTTCCTCGCCTACGCCGGCATGGAGGTCAACGCCGTCCACGTGAACCAGATGAAGGACCCGGGCCGGGGCTTTCCTCGCTCCATCTTCATCTCCGCGGTCCTCATCCTCATCGTGTTCATCCTGCCGACGATCGCCATCGCCGTGGCGGTCCCGCAGAAGGAGCTGGGCCTGACCAACGGCATCATGCTCGCGTTCCAGGAGTACTTCTCGCACTGGGGTGTGGGTCAGTGGGCGACGGCGGCGGTGTCCGCGCTGATCGCCGCCGGCGCACTGGCGTCCGTGATCACCTGGATCGTCGGACCGTCCAAGGGCGTTCTCGCCGCGGCGGAGACGGGGCTGCTGCCTCCACTGCTCCAGAAGAAGAACAAGGCCGGTGTGCAGTCCGGAATCCTGATGCTGCAGGGCACGATCGTCACCGCCCTGGCGGCGATCTTCATCATCGTCCCCAACGTCAGTGCGGCGTTCGTCGCCCTGATCGACATGGCCGCAGCCCTGTACCTCATCATGTACATGATGATGTTCGCCTCGGCGATGGTCCTGCGGCGGACGCAGGCGAGCGTGAAGAGGGCCTACCGTGTTCCTGCGATCAACCTCGTGGCGGGCATCGGATTCCTGGCGAGCCTCGCGGCCTTCGTGTTCGCCTTCATCCCGCCGGAAGGGTTCACGGCGTTCCCGCCGGCCCTGTATCCCTGGATCGTGGCGGCGGTGATCGTCGTGCTCGGCGCTCCGCCGCTCGTCTTCTACGCGGTTCGCAAGCCCGCCTGGGACATGCGCACCGAGGAGCAGAAGAATGCCCACGGGACCCACGAAGAAGACGAGCACGCGCAGACGTAGGCGAGCGCGCGTGCTCCGGAGCACGTCGACACGCGCCCGGACCTAGAATCGACCCGATGATCGACGAGACCGCCACCGAGACGCGCGTGCGCGCGAAGGTGAACCGGACGTTCGTGCGCGAGCCGATCGTCGTGGGCACGGTGCTGCTGATCGCAGCCATCGGGTTCACGCTCGCGGGTGATGACCTCAGTTTCTTCCCGTTCCTGCTCATGCTGGTCGGGGGCTGGTGCTTCGGCTTCGCGTTCGTGAACGTCACCCTGGGCATGGTGCCGGCGCGCAACGGGGCGATCCTGCACCTCGGTGTCGCCATCGTGCTCGGGGCCGTCCTGGTTCTCATGGTGGAGTTCGGGGGAGACCTGCTCGACCGCTTCCCCGAGGCGGTGCGCGGGGTCGCCGTCGTCCTGCAGCTCGCGGGGATACCGGCGACCGGGTGGATCTGGCTCGGACTCCTCAGTCGCGTCACCGATCTCTTCGCCCGCCGGGACGCGAAGAAGAAGCCGCTGCCGGTGACGCCGGACTGGGAACGGGAGGAAGGCGGCGACGGGTCGATCGTGCGCTTCCCCGCCATCGAGCTGCGGATGCGCACGCTCACGCAGGCGATCGTCGGGATCGTCGTGGTCGTCGGACTCCTCGGCGTCGCGCTGCTGATCGGACTCGACGACATCGTGATGCGGATGGGGCCGCGGATCGCGATCGTCCTCATGGGAATCGTGCTGGGGCTTCCCGTGTACCTCCTGTTCATGGCGATCCTGCGCCGACGCACAGCGCAGTGCGCGGTCGCCTTCGGGAACGACGAGTTGCGTGTACGGGTAGGCGATCAGCTCCACACGATCCCGTTCCGGAGGCTCGAATTCCTGCGCTGGCGGTGCCGCAGCGACTACGCGCGGATCGAGGTCCGTGGCGCCGGTGTCGACCTGTCGCTCTTCGCCGGGCTCGCCACGCCGCCGCGCGGCTTCTCCGCCGAGCTTCCCGCAGTGCCTCGGCGGGTTTTTCGACGACTCGAGCTGGCGGGACTCATCCTCGAGAAGGCTCGGCGGGACGAGGTCGTCACGTTCCGGAGTGCGTCGGAGCCGGCGTCACGCGCACCCGCACACTGAGCGCACCCGACGCTGAGCACACACGACGCGGAGCCCACCTTCACATTGAACGCGGTGTCGGAGGCCTGTGGCAGCATCCGAGCATGGAAGACCTGAGACTCCGGATCTGGTCCGAGAACGACCTCGGACTGCTGCACGCGGCCAACACCCCGGAGATGACGGCGCACATCAACGGCCCGGAGAGCGTCGACCAGATCATCGAGCGGCACGCCCGTTACCTGCGGCTGGTCGCCTCCGGGGAAGCACGGATGTTCGTCATCGAAGACGAGGGAGCGCGAGCACTCGGATCGATCGGGTACTGGCACGTCGAATGGCGTGAGGAGCCGGCCCTCGAGACCGGATGGTTCGTCCTGCCCGAGGCGCAGGGGCGCGGCGCGGCATCGGCTGCCCTCGCTCTTCTCATCGACGACGCCCGTGCGCATCGCGAGGGACGACGTTTCCTGACCGCATTTCCCGGGGTCGAGAACCCGGCATCGAACGGGGTGTGCCGCCGCAACGGATTCACCCTGGCGGGGAGCTTCACAGAGGAGTTCCGCGGTGCCGAGCTGACCGTGAACGAATGGGCACTCGACCTCACGGAGTGACCGAGATCACTCCGCGGGATACTCCTGCGCCTTGAGCAGTCGGGCCAGGTGTGCGGCGTTCCTCGTCGCCGTCCCGATGGCCGACGCGACCTTCTCGGGTGTCTCATCGAGATCCTTGTAGTCGACGGTGTGCATCGCCTCGCCGTTCCAATAGACCGAGCCCTGTGCGGCGACCGTGTATCCCACGTCGTTCAGCGACTGGAAGAGGATCGCCGCGATGTGGTGCGCGCCGTCTTCATTCCCGACGACGCCCGCGATGGCCACCTTGTCGAACAGGGTGGGGCGGCCGCGGGCGTCCGTCTCGCCGAGCTCCGCATCGAGGCGTTCGAGCACGCGCTGTGCGACGCTCGAATGCTGCCCCATCCACGTGGGGGTGACGAGGACGAGGATGTCGGCGTCCAGCACTCGCCGACGGATCTGGGGCCATTCGTCGTCGCCACCCATGTCCTTCTCGACACCGGGGCTGAGGGAGAGGTCGACGGCGCGGACCACGTCACCGGTGACGCCGTTGTCGGCGAGGCCGTCGAGCAGCTGCGTCGCGAGGAGATCGGAGCTGGAGGGCGCGGGCGACGGCTTGAGTGTGCAGGAGATGGCGACGGCGGTCAGTGGTGTCTTCATGCTCCGAGCAGACCAGACGAGGAAGAACATGCACAGGGGGTTTCCGAGTCCGGGCTATCCTGGTAGACGGCACCGACGACAGGAGATCCCGTGATCCTCAGCTTCCTCTTCTTCATGATCCTCTTCATCGGAGGGATCCTGCTGATGGGCATCTCGTTCGGGCTGCCGGCGTTCCAGGCTCTCGCCTTCTGCGGTGGGCTCCTGCTGGTGACCCTGGCCATGGCCTTCATCTTCCGCCAGGGCGGCTCGGCCACCCGCCGGTCGAACAACTGGTCGGGCAACGCCACCGAGTGACTCCCCGCGGTCCGCGGGTCGTCAGGCGTGGCGGCTGACCGCCGACGGTCGACGGTTCACCGTGGTCTGGCGAGCCTCGCTTCGAGGTTCGCCCTGACAGCGGGCCACTCCGGCTCGATGATGGAATACTCCACGCTGTCGCGCAGCGCGCCGTTGCGGTAGCGGCTCATGGCCCGCATGACGCCGTCCTGCTTGGCGCCGAGCCGCTCGATCGCCGTGCGCGACTGGAAGTTCACCCATTGCGTGGTCAGGCCCACGCGGAAGACTCCCAGCGTCTCGAACGCGTGCCGGAGCAGCAGCAGCTTGGACTCGGCATTCGTGCCCGTGCCGTGTGCCGACGGTCGGTTCCACGTGAAGCCGATGTGCAGCCGGGGAACGTCGGCGACGATGTCGTAGTACGACGTGAGTCCCAGGATGCGACCAGTGGCGTCGAACGTCGTGAAAGGGACCATCTCGCCCTTCTCGACGAGCCCGAGCCGGCGCTCGACCTCCGCGGCGACACCATCGGGTGCGGGTACCGAGGTGTACCAGGCCGTCTTCCACAGGTCGCCCTCCTCCACGGCCTCGATCAGTCCATCGACATGGGCGCGTTCGAGGGGACGGAGTTCGACGAGTTCGCCGGTCAGGGTGACAGGGGAGGGCGTGACGAGGAAGGGCATGACGATATTCAACCAGCGACGAGGATCGTCTGACGCAGCAGCCGCTGGTAGGCCGTGACGAGCTCGATCGTGACCTCCAGCTCGAAGGCCAAGCTCGCGAGATGCGGACCTCGAACCGCTTCTGCTTCCGCGTAGGCGCGCGGCGTGATGAGCTGCGACGCCGCCCATTCATCCGCCTGGCGCTCCTGCTGGGCGCGGATGGCGGGGGTCGGGGCGGGAACGTGGCCGAGAGCGGCGTGTCCGAGCTCGTGCGCGAGCACGCTGCGAGTGGTGCGGACGCTCATGCCGGGGCTGAGGCGGATCGTGCGAGTCGCGGGGTCGTAGCCCCCGCGCGTTCGACCGGTCCGCTCGACGACGCGAACCCGCTGTTCATCGGCGAGCCGGAGAAGGTGGTGCATGGTCACTCCTCCCGTGCCGATCTCGCGCCGGGAGCGGTGCCCGGCCTAGTCGTAGAGGTCGTCGGTGTCGGCGTCGTGGCGGACACCGGATTCGAAGGCGACCTCTCGGGTATCTTCGCGCGGGCCGGCGACATCGGGCGCGCGTCGGATCGGCGTGATGCGCGCGACGGCCTCTCCGTCGGCGCGGAGACGTTCTTCCGCGCGTGCCAGCAGCACGTGGGGTTCGACACCGAGATCGGCGCACACCGCGTAGACGACGGGGACCGGGATCGCACGCTTGCCCGTCACGTAGTTGTCCAGTGCGCTGCGCGCGATCCCGATGGTGCGCGCCATGGCGGCGATGCTGCTGCGCGACGCGGCGATCTCGGCACGCATCTGGCGCCCGACAGCGTCGTTGAAATCCTCGGCAGGTGTCTTCACCCGGCTCACCATAGCAGCGAGACGACGCCAAAATGCTGCCATTCTGGTCCATTCGACCGCCATGCGGGTTCGTTCGTGGCGGTAGTGTAGGCGTATGGGGACAGAATTGCGTCATTTGCTGGCATCCGAAGTCGACGGGGCCCGCTTCCACGCCGGAGTGTCCTTCTCCGAGCTCTCCGCGCGCTCGGGCATCGACCCCGATGCCCTGGGGAATCTGCTCGACGGCATGGAGGACTTCACGGTGGTCGACCTCGCGCGCATCGCCGGAGTCCTCGGCGTTCCGGTCACGGCGCTGATTCCCGGCGCCGCGACCGACGATTCCTGACGACGTCGGTGCGGGGCGGTAGCGTGATGCGCATGAAGACAGTGCCGTTCGGATCAGCCACCGCCCCCGCCGTGATCGCCGGCATGATGCGCATCGACGACAAGGACGATGCTCACATCCGCACGCTGTACGGCACCGCGCGGACGGCGGGCATCGACTTCTTCGACCACGCCGACATCTACGGCGGCAGCATGCACCATTGCGAGGCGCGGTTCGCCGACGCGTTGCAGCTCACCCCATCCGAGCGTGACGAGATCGTGCTGCAGACGAAGTGCGGCATCGTGCCCTCGCAGGGGATGTTCGACTTCTCGTACGCGCACATCCTGGCGCAGGTGGAGGGCTCGCTCGCGGCGCTGCGCACGGACCGCCTCGACGTGCTCCTGCTCCACCGCCCCGACGCGCTCGTCGAGCCCGACGAGGTGGCGCGCGCGTTCGACGACCTGGAGCGCGCGGGCAAGGTCAGGGCGTTCGGCGTCTCGAACCACACGCCTCGCCAGATCGACCTCCTCCGCACGGCGGTCCGGCAGCCGCTGGTCGCGAATCAGCTGCAGCTGTCGATCACGCACGCGCCGATCATCGCGCAGCCGGTCGCAGCCAACATGGCCGGGCAGGAGCAGAGCGTGGTGCGCGACGGCGGTGGCATCGTGGAGTACTGCCGCATCAACGACATCACGATCCAGGCCTGGTCGCCGTTCCAGGACGGGTTCTCCCACGGGGTGTTCCTCGGCAACCCCGAATACGCGGAACTGAACGCCGTGATCGATCGCCTCGCAGCGGCGTACGACGTCGCGCCGATCGCCATCGCGACCGCGTGGATCACTCGCCACCCCGCCGGTATGCAGGTCGTGCTCGGTACCACCACACCCCAGCGGGTGCAGGACGCGGCGGCCGGAGCCGACATCACGCTCACGCGGCCCGAGTGGTACGAACTGTTCCGCGCCGGCGGGCATCTGCTGCCGTAGCCCGAGCGGCACGGCGCGGCGTCGTCTACCCTGAACTCATGTCGTTCCTGTTCTCGCTCCTCGTCATCGCGCTGATGATCGGTGCACTGATCGACATCATCACGCGGGACAGCTCGCTGGTGAAGTTCCTGCCGAAGCTGGCGTGGATCATCATCGTGATCCTGCTGCCGTTGATCGGTGGCCTGCTGTGGTTCGGGCTCGGGCGTGACTACGGCGAGTCCGGCATCCAGATGCCGCGGATGCGGAGAGCCGAGCGACCCGCGACGCCGACCGATGTGCGTCCGGCGCCACCCAGGGACACCCGCACGACGGAGCAGCAGATCGCCGACCTCGACCGTGAGATCGAGGAGTGGCGATTGCGCCAGGAGATCGAGAAGAAGCGCGGCACCGACGGCGAGGGGCCCGCCGGGGCGGCGAACGCCGGCTAAGCAGCGGGTTCGCGGTCGAACGACTCGCGGATCGCCTCTTCGAGGGTCGGGTATCGGAACTCGAATCCGGCCGTGGTGAGCTTCTCCGGCAACACCCACCGACTCTTCAAGATCAGCTCGGTCTCGGTGCGCATGCCGATCGCTCCGAGTTCCAGCATCCACCGCGGCATCGGCACACCGATGCGCGCGCCCAGCACCCGACGCACCGTCGCCATGAATTCGACGTTGTCGACCGGGTGCGGAGATGCGGCGTTGACGGGCCCTTCGAGGGAAGGCGTCTGCTCGAGGAACTCGATGATGCGGGCCACGTCTTCGATGTGCACCCAGCTGAAGCGCTGGCGGCCGCGACGGGCGCCGGGGAAGTGGCCGGTGCCTGCGGCCCGACGCGCAGCGCTGACCGGCCATCGTCCGTCGTACTGGGGTCCGCCGAGCCCGAGCCGGGCGAGGTCTTTCACCGGACCGAGGACACCGCCGTGGCCGAGGACGATGGCGCTGCGCAGCGCGACGCGTCGCGTGGAGGGGAGGTCGTCGGCGAACAGGGCCTTCTCCCAGGCCTTGGCGACCTCGACCGAGAACCCGGTGCCGATCTCGCCGGTCGACTCGGTCATGGCACGGTCTTCCGCATGACGGTAGATGGTCGCGGTCGAGGAGTTCACCCAGAGCGCCGGCGGCGTCGAGGCGCGGGCGATCGCGGTGCTCAAGGATGTCGTCGTGTCGAGGCGTGAGCGGAAGATCTCCGCGCGATTCTCCGGTGTGTAACGACAGTTCACGCTCTTGCCGGCCAGGCCGACCACGAGGGCCGCGCCATCGACGGCGCGGTCGATCTCGACCTGGTCGCCCCAGCGGATGTCGGCGCCCGAACGGGAGATCGTGACGACTTCACGGCCCTCGGCGCGGAACCGCGGCAGCAGGAATCTGCCCATGAAACCCGTGGACCCGCCGACCACGACCCGTCCTGCGCTCATGCCATCTGCTCCGTCTCGGAATGGTGGATGCGATAAGTGAAGTCGCCTCGATACTCGTACACGCGGCCCAGCAGCGGCGCGTCGACGGTCAGCGACATGCGCTGACGGTCGAGGGCGTCGTCGAAGCGTTCGGTGAGGCGGATCACGGGGGTGACCGCACGCGGGAGGCGCACCCGAAGGCGTCCGAGACGCAGGCCGACCGCGCGACTGGTGAGGTGCAGGGCCCCGTGGTGGACGTCCACATCGAAGCAGGCGGCGAGGAGGGCGGGCTCTCCGAGCTCGTCGACCACGCGACCGTGTCGCGTGAGTGCGGCCGCGTCGCGCATGGTCCACGCGCCGTGACGAAACTGGAAGGTGCGCTCTCCGATGGCCCTCGACGCGATGGTCCGATTCTCCACGCGGAACGGCACATCGCGCTCCCACCCTGCGGCGACCACCCCGCGGCGCTCGAGCAGCCGGAGCAACGGCCACAGCCATCGCCGCGGGGTGCCGACGCGCCCGAACACCCCATCGCCGATGCCGACGGCGCCGTCGGGGATCGCCTCGAAGTACGTGCGAAGCCGGGGATGCAGCTCATCGATGCGCTCGCCGAGCGCCCGGGCGTAGGGAGACTGCGGCACGGGCGTCACGTTTCGAGCCTAGCCCGGTCGTCGGGGTCCCGATCCGCGCCCCGTCCTGTTCAGGATGCGGGTCTCAGCAGTCGATCGAGGAGCGCGAGCGCTTCGTGCTGCGGTGCGGTCTCATCGAGCAGCCACTGCGTCTGCAAGCCGTCGGACGCCGCGACGACGAGGGCGGCGACCGCATCCGGGTCGATGTCGTCGCGGATCCGGCCGTCCTCCTGCTGGCGTCGGACGACGTCGGCGAGTCGGGCGCGGAGGCGGCTGAAGCGACCGGTGGCGAACGTGCGGGCCGCCGGGTGTCCCTCTTCGAGAGCGGTGGCGACGAGGGTCGAGTAGAGCTGGACGAGGCCGGGGATCGCGCGGTTGGTCCGCGCGGATTCGATCATCATCTCGACCGGTGTCGCATCCTCCGGGGGAGAGCCGGACTGCCGGGACGGGGCCGTGCTCTCCTCGTAGACGGCGACGAGGAGCTCTTCCAGCGAGCCGAAGTAGTGCGTGAGCGCCGCATGGGTGACCCCGACCTCGCGAGCGATCGCCCGCAGGCTCGTGCGGTCGGCGCCGCGCTCGGCGAAGACCTCGATCGCGCGATCGAGGATCTCCTGTCGTCGAGCGATCCCCTTGGCGTACGCGCCGCGTGGGCGGGGAGGATCGGCGTGATCGGACGTGTCGGGGGGCATGTGGCGAGTCTAGTCAATCACAACTTCCGCATGGAGGTATTTGGTGATAGCGTGCCTGCACGGGACACCGGTCCCGCCACGTCACCGATGACCGAAGGAGCACGACCGATGACGATTCGGACTTCCCTGCAGCTGTTCACGATCAAGGACGAGCTGGAGGCCGACCTCGAATCCTCCCTGGCGGCGGTCGCCGCCCGCGGATTCACCGCCGTGGAGCCCTATGACTTCGTCCGCCGCGCCGAGCCCCTCGCTGCCGCACTGTCCACCGCCGGGTTGGTCGCCCCGTCCGGCCACGCCTTCCTGGCGTCGGAGTCGTTCGTGAACCCCGACGGCAGCGGCACCACGGTGCCGGTGCCGTCGCCCGCAGAGGTCTTCGCCGCAGCGAAGGTGCTCGGCATGGACACGGTCATCGATCCGTACACCGAGCCCGCGCGCTGGGAGTCGGTCGAGCAGATCGAGCAGACCGCGCGACTGCTGAACGAGGCGGCGGAGATCGGTGCGACCGTGGGCGTGCGCGTCGGATACCACAACCACGCACACGAGCTGGAGGCCGTGTTCGACGGCGTCACCGGATTGGAGGTCCTCGCGGGCCTCCTCGACGAGCGCGTCGTGCTCGAGGTCGACCTGTACTGGGTCGCCCGCGGCGGCGTCGACCCCGTCGCGCTGCTCGAGCGTCTGGGCAGCCGCGTCGTGGCCGTGCACGCCAAGGACGGCACGCTCGACCCCGCGCTCGCCGGCGCCTACCCGCCCGCCGACCAGGTGGCCGCGGGCGAAGGATCCGTTCCGCTCGTCGAGGCCATCGCCGCGGCTCCGGCCCTCGAGCTCGCGATCGTGGAGTTCGACCACTACAAGGGCGACCTGTTCGACGCCATCGAGCGCAGCCGGGTGTACCTCGACGAGAAGGTCGCCGGCTGATGGCGGGCGCCACCCGTTCGTTCGAGGACGGCCCCGTCGGCGTCGGCATCATCGGCGCCGGGAACATCAGCGATCAGTACCTGTCGAACCTCACGACGTTCCCGGATGTGCGCGTCCTCGCGATCGGCGACCTGCTCGAGGACCGCGCGCAGGCGCAAGCCGAGAAATACGGCGTCCCGCGCTCCGGAGGCGTCGACGCGGTGCTCGCCGATCCGGAGATCGACATCGTCGTGAACCTCACGATCCCTGCCGTGCACGTCGAGGTGTCCGAGGCGATCATCGCGGCGGGCAAGCATGTCTGGACCGAGAAGCCGATCGGCGTGAGCCGTGAGGAGTCCCGCCGACTGCTGGAGAAGGCGGATGCGGCCGGTCTCCGCATCGGAGTCGCCCCCGATACCGTGCTCGGACCGGGTGTGCAGACGGCGAAGCGGGCGATCGCGCGCGGCGACATCGGCCGTCCGCTGTTCGCGCAGACCACGTTCCAGTGGTCGGGGCCGGAGATCTTCCACCCGAACCCCGCATTCCTGTACGCCAAGGGCGCGGGCCCGCTGCTCGACATGGGCCCCTACTATGTATCGGCCCTCGTGCACGTCTTCGGCCCGGTCGCCTCGGTCGCGGCCCTCGGGCTGCAGGGGACGCCGACGCGGCGTGTGCAGGTCGGCGAGTTGGCCGGTCAGGAGTTCCCGGTCGAGATCCCGTCGACCCTGAGCGTGCTGATGGACTTCGAGCAGGGAGGCCAGGCGCAGAGCGTCTACAGCACCGACTCGCCCGTCATCCGGCAGGGGATCGTCGAGATCACCGGCACCGAGGGCACCATCGTGATCCCCGACCCGAACACCTTCGGCGGCGCGATCTCGATCACCCGACCGCTCACGCGTCTGTTCATCCCACCGGAGCCCGTCCAGCAGGACATCATCGACGTCGAGCAGGAGGGTGTGCTCTCCGGCCGCGGCGTGGGGCTGCTCGACATGGCACGCTCGATCGCCGCCGGTCGCCCGCACGTGGCGACGGGGGAGTTCGGCTACCACGTGCTCGACACGCTCCTGTCGATCGAGGAGGCCGCCGAATCGCGCAGCTTCGTCGAGGTCGAGAGCACGCTCGATCAGGTCGGTTCGATCGCCTCTGACTTCGACCCGTTCGAAGCGACGCTCTGATCGCAGCCGGTGGCGGTGGCGGCGGAGGTTCGGATCACCGAGCCTTCGTCGCCACCGACCGGATCAGGGGGCAGGTTCGCGCGTGCTGATCAGGCAGCGCGTCGATCAGGCGGCGGGCTCGCGCAGACGGACGAGTCGCTCGTGCCCGGTCTCCTCGAGTTCGGCGATGTCGTCGCGCGACTTGAGGAAATCGGAGAACGAGCGGTAGCCGAGGGCCTTCTCGCTGAAGGACGGATCCATGCGGCGCATGTGCGTCTTGACCGCTGAGCTGTGCAGCCACTCGTCGGCGTCGGCCTTGTCGTGGCCGAGACGCAGCGCGCGCTCGAGCAACTGGGTCGCCTCGCCCTGCTCGTCGAGCTTGGGCTCCTCGACCTTGGGTGCGGCCGCCTTCGACTTCGCCCGGCGCGGGGTCTTCGCCTTGACCGCGTCTGCGACATCGGGCACAGCCTCGGGCGCGGGCTCCGCGACGGCCTCGGCCTTCGCGGCGACGGCGGGCGCCGCCTTCACGGGGCGGACCACACCGGGAAGCGAGTCGTAGGATTCGAACTCGTCGCACGCGGCGGCCAGCGACTTGGCTGTGGAGCCCGACACTCCGACGCCGATCACGTAGCGTCCGAGACGCTTGCACCGCTGAGCCAGCGGCACGTAGTCGCTGTCGCCCGCCACGATCACGACGTGCGTGAGGTCGGGCAACCGGAACATGTCCTCGACCGCATCGACGGCGAGGCGGATGTCGGCGCCGTTCTTGGCGTAGGCGGCTGCCGGGAACAGCTGCACGAGGTCGACGGCGCGCGCCACGAGCTGCGAACGGTACTCGGCGTTCACGGGAGACGACCAGTCGGCGTAGGCCCTCGTGAGCACCAGTGTGCCGAACGAGGCCGCGTAGTCGATGATGGCGCCGACCTCGATCATCGCGCGACTCAGTCGGTCGGTGACCTCGGGATCGTTCGGGTTCTCGCTGATCCGCTGACGGTCCTTGCCGTAGGCGTTGCGTCCGTGCACGCGGTCGTACCAGGAGATGACGATGTTGTCGAAATCGAGGTAGACGGCCACGCGGGCATCGGTGGTCTCGGCCATGATCAGACCTCCTCACGGGGATAGCGGACGCCGATCTGCGCTCTGATCTCGTCGAGAGCGCCCAAGATGGCGACGCTCTCGGCGATGGGCAGGATGTCGCCCTCGAGGATGCCGTCGCGGACGAGCCGCTCGGCGGCGAGTGCCTGGTACTGCATCCCGCGGCCCTCGACCTCGGACGTGTAGGTCTCGTGAACGGTGCCGTCGGGGAGGACGACCCGGAACGTGGTCGGGCTGTACCAGACCGCATCGATGTCGATGCGGGCGGCCGTGCCGATGATGCTCGCGACGTTGGGTCCGGCGGCGCGCGATGACGACAGACTGGTCGAGATCGCTCCGCCCTCGTGCGTCATGACGGTCGCGACCTCGGAGTCGGCTCCGGTCTCCACGAGCCGGCCGACGGCGTGGAGCGTGGTCGGTGCGCCGAGGATGTCCCAGATGAAGGAGATCGGGTAGATCCCGAGGTCGAGGAGCGCGCCGCCGCCGAGCTCGAGGGCATTGAGGCGGTGGGTGGGGTCGGAGGGCAGCAGTTGCGTGTGGTCGGCGTTCACTGCGCGGATCTCGCCGAGGACGCCGTCGGCGATGAGCTCGCGGATGCGGACCATGTGCGGCAGGTAGCGGGTCCACATCGCCTCCATGACGAGCAGGCCGCGTTCGGCCGCAAGCGCCTGCAGATCCTCCGCCTCCGCGCGGTTCAGCGTGAACGCCTTCTCGGCGAGCACGTGCTTGCCGTTCTCGAGCGCGAGCCGGGCGTTCTCGTGATGCATGGGGTGCGGCGTCGACACGTAGATGATGTCGACGTCTGGATCGGACACCAGCGCCTCGTACGAGGGGTGCGCGCGGGGGATGTCGAAGCGGGCGGCGAACGCGTCCGCCGACTCCTGCGAGCGGGACCCGACGGCCACGAGGTCGAGCCCCGCGGTTCTCAGATCGGACGCGAATGCGCCGGCGATACCGCCGGTCGCGAGGATTCCCCACCGAAGACCTGTCATGGTCTCAGCGTAGGGGGTGTGCCGGCTGTGACGGACTGTTACATCCCGTGACGCCCGGCATCGGCGCCCTGGCAGCGGAGGCTCGACGGCTCCTACCGTGACGCCATGACCGAACCCCTCATCATCGGCGCCATGGTGCGCACCCTGGGCGCGTACCCCTCGGGCTGGCGGCAGCCCGGCGCGCATCGTGATCCCGCGTCCGACGCCGACATCCTGCGGCACATCGCGCGGGAGGGGGAGGACGCCGGCCTCGACTACCTCTTCTTCGGGGACTGGCTCGCCACCGGCCCGGATCTGGAGTTCCGCGACCCATACCTGCTGGCCCGCATCGATCCCGTGAGCGCCGTGCTCTTCCTCGCGGGGGTGACCTCGCGGATCGGCCTGATCGCCACGGTCAACACCACGTACGCCGACCCGTACACGACGGCACGCTCGCTGGCGTCCCTCGACGTGCTCACCCGAGGCCGTGCCGGGATCAACCTCGTCACCGGCGCCGAGCCGCGTGCAGCGGGCAACCACGGCCGCGAGGAGCACGCCGACAACGAGTCCCGCTACGACCGGGCGGAGGAGTTCGTCGAGGCACTGCGCCGACTGTGGGACTCGTGGGGCGAGGACGCCTGGATCGCCGACGCCGACCGCGGGGTGCTGATCGACCCGGAGGCACTCCGCGCCGCCGACCTGCGGGGAACGCAGGTGCGCGTCACGGGACCGCTCAACGTCGCCCGCCCGCCGCAGGGACAGATCCCGATCGTGCACGCGGGGACGTCGCCGCGCTCCAGGGCGCTCGCGGCCACCGAAGCCGATCTCGCGCTGACGGCCGCGCCCACGCTGGCCGATGCGATCGCGACCCGTCGACTGCTGCGTGACATCGCGGCGGAATCCGGACGATCGCCGGATGCGCTGAAGGTGATCGCCCCGGTGCTTCCCGTCGTCGCGGACACGGATGCCGACGCGCGACGCATCGTGGAGCGGCTGCTCGCCCTGGTGCCGCTGGCCGAGGGGCACCAGGCGGCCAGAACGGCGTTCCCGTCGAATCGCACCGTCGCCGCGCTCGCCGATGCATTCGACGTCCCGCTCGACGACCCGCTGCGCACCTCGACCTTCGACGCCCCCGTGACCTCTGCGGAGGCCCTGCGGCTGGGAGAGCGCGGCGCCGCGCTGATCGAGCGCCTCGGCATCATCGCCGGGCTGCGCGTCTCCGCATCGAAGGTCTCGGGATCGGGCATCGGGAACGGCGATCCGCTCACATGGCGGCACCTGGTCGCCGCGCATGCGGTGCCGGCGGCGTTCGTCGTGGGAGACGCGGCGACGATCGCCGATCATTTCGAGACCTGGCGTGAGGAGGGCGCCGCGGACGGGTTCAACGTGCTGTCGGCGTTCCAGCCCGCGCAGTTCGAGGCTTTCACGCGACAGGCGGCTCCCGAGCTGCGTCGTCGCGGCCTGCTGCGAGACGCGCAGGAGAGCACCCGAGCGACCCTCCGCGACCGTCTGCGCATTTCCTCGTATGTCGACGCGTGACCACGCGTGTCGCCACGCGACATCCGGAGTCGGCCACCTCGCGCCGGAGGAACCGCGATTCCTACGGTGAAGTCACCTCACCACAGCACCAGAAGCACACCACAGCACCCGAAGCACCGCACCCGAATCCTGGAGGCCCACCCATGAACCGTCGTCTCATCCGCGCCGCTGCCATCGCGCTGCCGCTCGTCCTCGCGGGCAGCCTCGCCGCCTGCGCGTCGACGCCCGCACCGGCGAACTCGCCTGCCGAAGGCGGCGACCCCGTCACGGGAGGAACGCTCACCTACCTCGAGCACCAGGCGTACACGAACCTCTACCCGCCGCAGGCCGGCTTCTACCCGAACGGCGGCATCGTGAACAACATCGCGGCCCGTCTCACCTGGCAGAATCCGGAAACGCTCGAGATCGAGCCCTGGATCGCCTCCGACTGGACCGTGAACGACGACGCCACCGAGTACACGTTCAACCTGAACCCCGACGTCACGTTCTCGGACGGCACGGTGCTCGACGCCGCGGCCGTGAAGAAGAACTTCGATACCTACGGGCTGGGCGATGCCGAGCGGGGACTCACTGTCTCCGAGGCGATCAACAACTACGCCAGCAGTGAGGTGGTCGACGAGGACACCGTCACATTCCATTTCTCGGCGCCGTCGCCCGGGTTCCTGCAGGCGACCTCGACGATCAACTCGGGCCTCCTGTCGCCTGCGACCCTCGACGGCACGATCGAGGACTTCGGTGCGGGCAACGCGGCCGAGATCATCGGCTCGGGGCCGTTCACCGTCACGGGAGAGAAGCTCGGCACCGAGTACACGCTCACCGCCCGCGACGACTACGACTGGGGCCCCGACAGCGTCGACAACGACGGCCGCCCCTACCTGGATGCCGTGCACGTGCTGATCACGCCGGAGGACTCGGTGCGCATCGGCTCGCTGCTCGCCGGCCAGGCCGACTACGTCCGCTACGTGCAGGCGTTCGACGAGGACCGCGTCGAGGCGGCCGGCTTCACGCTCTACGCCCCGCAGACCCGCGGGGTGAACAACTCGATCGCCCTCCGCCCCGAGAACCCGCTGCTCTCCGACATCCGCGTCCGGCAGGCGATCATCTCCGCCGTGGATGCGCAGGAGGTCGTGGACACGCTCTTCACCGAGAACTACCCGGTGGCGACCTCGGTGCTGTCCTCTCAGGCCCTCGGCTACAAGGACGAATCAGAGCACTACGAGTACGACCCGAAGAAGGCCGAGAAGCTGCTCGACGAGGCCGGATGGAAGCCCGGTGCCGACGGCATCCGCGAGAAGGACGGAGAGCGTCTCGCGATCACGGTCTACGAGGCCAAGCCGCAGCCCCTGTCGAAGCAGACCCTCGAACTCGTCGCGCAGCAGCTGGCGAAGGTGGGTGTCGAGCTCTCGGTCAAGCCCGGCGACGCCGGCAGCTACGCCGAAGACACCCGTGACCCGCTGAAGACCGGCTTCTACCACTCGATGGTCGGCCGGGCGGATCTCGACGTGATCAAGAGCCAGTACTTCACGAAGAACCGCGACGTGCTCATCTCGAAGGATGCGAAGCTCGACGAGCTGCTCCTCGCGGTGGCCTCCGAGCCCGACGCCGACAAGCGCGTCGCTGCGTCGCAGGCCGTGCAGGACTACATCGCCGAGCAGGCCTACGTCATCCCGCTGTTCGAGGAGCCGCAGGTGTACGGCACGGCGACATATGTGCACGGCGTCGCGTTCGAGTCGGTGGGGCGCCCGACGTTCTCCGGCGTCTGGCTCTCCGAGCACTGATCGGCATGGTGCGTCGATGAATTTCGTCCTCCGACGAGCCGGGCAGGCCGCGATCGTTCTGATCGCGGCCTTCACGGCCACCTTCTTCCTGCTGCAGCTGTTGCCGGGCGATGCGATCCTGATCAAGTTCTCCGACCCCAGCCTCGGGCTGTCGCCGGATCAGCTCGACAGCATCCGCGCCACGTACGGTGCCGACCTGCCCTGGTGGCAGCAGTACGTGCACGCAGGGCTCGGCTTCCTCGCCGGGGACTTCGGATTCTCGACGCAGTTCGGCACGCCGGTGCTGGCGATGCTCGCCGAGGCGCTGCCGGCGACACTGCTGCTCGCGTCGCTCGGACTCCTCGTCGCGCTGCTGCTGGCGGTCCTGATCGCGGGGCTCTCGTCCCTCGCGCCGTTCGCCTGGCTGCGTGATGGTCTGCGCCAGATCCCCGGCCTCTTCGTCGCCGTGCCGGTGTTCTGGCTGGGCATCCTGCTCATCCAGGTGTTCTCTTTCGGACTCGGCTGGGTGCCGATCGTCGGGGCCGACCCGGCGAGCGGCCTCATCCTCCCCGTGCTGACCCTCGCGGTGCCGATCTCGGCGCCCTTGGCGCAGGTGCTGGTCAGGGCGATCGATCAGGTGCAGGCGCAGCCGTTCGTCACGGTGGTGCGCGCGAAGGGCGCGCCGCCGCTCTGGGTGCTCACGCGCTCGGTCGCCCGCAACGCCGCGGTGCCGACGTTGACCATCGCCGGCGTGCTGTTCGGAGAGCTCGTCGGGGGAGCGGTCGTGACCGAGACCGTGTTCGGTCGCACGGGCGTGGGCAGGCTCACGGAGCAAGCCGTCACGAACCAGGACATCCCGGTGCTGCAGGGCGTCGTGCTGCTCTCCGCTCTCGGTTTCGTGGTCATCAGCTTCGCGGTCGACCTCGTCACCCCGCTCATCGACCCGCGCCAGCGGACGCTCACGCGCTCCCGCCCATCCGCCGCGTTCGCCGCCTCGAAGCCCGCACCTCAGGAGGTGTCTGCATGACCGCTCCCGTGATCGCCGAGACGAGCGTCGAGCCCGGAGCCGTGCCGGCACCGATCCCGCAGGAGCAAGCGCCGGCACCTCGGCGGCGTGGTCGTCTGCGCGGCCGCGCCTGGGGCCTGTATCTGGCGCTCGCCGTCGTGGCGCTCGCCGTGCTCTGGGCAGTCATCCCCGGGGTGTTCGCCCCCGGCGACCCGCTCACCGGGGTACCGGCCGACAAGCTGCTGCCGCCGAGCGCCGCCCACTGGTTCGGAACCGACACCCTCGGACGCGACCTGTTCGGACGCGTCGTCCATGGCGCGGTGCATTCGCTCTCCGGCGCGCTGATCGCGGTCACGGTCGGCCTCGCGCTCGGCACGGTGCTGGGCGCGATCGCCGGGGCCGTGGTCGGTGTGGTCGATGACGTGCTCATGCGCGTCGTCGACGTGCTCCTCGCGATCCCCGGCCTCCTGCTGTCGCTGTCGGTCATCATCCTGCTCGGATTCGGCACCGTCAATGCCGCCATCGCGGTCGGTCTCGGCAGCGTCGCCGCCTTCGCCCGGCTGATGCGCGCCGAGGTCGCCCGCGTGCGGCGCACCGAGTACGTCGAGGCGGCCTTCGGCAGCGGCGCCACCTTCTTCGCGGTGCTGCGTCGGCATGTGCTGCCCAATTCGCTCACACCCATCGTGGCGCTCGCTGCGCTGCAGTTCGGCACCGCGATCCTGGCGATCTCGACTCTCGGCTTCCTCGGCTACGGCGCCCCGCCGCCCACCCCGGAATGGGGGCTGCTGATCGCCGAAGGACGCAACTACGTGGGGACCGCCTGGTGGCTCACGGCACTTCCCGGTCTCGTCGTCGTCGCGGTCGTGCTCAGCGCCAACCGCATCAGCCACCGCATCGGAAGGGGGACGCGATGAGCGTTCTGGCTGCGACGGATCTGCGGATCTCCTACGGGGGTCGCGAAGTCGTGCACGGCATCTCGTTCGAGATCGAGGAGGGCGAGACCCTCGCGCTCGTCGGCGAGTCGGGATCGGGCAAGTCCACGACCGCTCATGCGCTCCTCGGTCTGCTTCCGGCCGGCGGGAAGGTCGATGGCGGGACCGTGGCACTCGGAGACCTCGACATCTCCGGATGGACCGATCGCGCGCTGCGGGGCATCCGCGGCGCGGAGATCGGCCTCGTGCCGCAGGACCCCACGACCTCGCTCGATCCGGTGCGTCCGATCGGCGCGCAGGTCGAGGAGATCCTGCGCCTGCACGGACACCGGGACAGGCGTTCGCGTCGCGCGCGTGCGATCGAGCTGCTCGACCGCGTCGGCATCGACGATCCGGACCTGCGGGCGCGCCAGTACCCGCACGAGCTCTCCGGCGGTATGCGGCAGCGCGTGCTGATCGCGACCGCGATCGCCCTGCAGCCGCGCCTGCTGATCGCGGACGAACCGACCAGCGCCCTCGATGCCACGGTGCAGCGCAAGGTGCTCGACCTGCTCGACGAGCTGCAACGTGAGGAGGGCACCAGCATCCTGCTCGTGACCCACGACCTCGGTGTGGCCGCCGATCGCGCGGAAAGGCTGGTCGTGCTCAAAGACGGCCGGATCGTGGAGCAGGGCCCGAGCGCAGCGGTGCTCGCTGCGCCGTCCGACCCGTACACGCGGCAGCTGCTCGCCGATGCTCCTGCATTCACGACCGGATTCCGCCGCCCGGAGGCGCCGCCGTTCCTGCGGGACGCGGCGGCCGTCGCCGCGGAGAACCCCTATGCGATCGTGGCCGAGGGGCTCGTGAAGGAGTTCCGCGTCGCGGGGCGCGAGCGCTTCCGCGCGGTCGACGACGTCTCGTTCCGCGTGCGTCGGGGCACCACTCACGCTCTCGTCGGGGAGTCCGGGTCAGGCAAGACGACCACGGCGCGGCTGGTCACGCGCTTCCATCAGCCCGACGCCGGCACGATCGAGGTCGACGGCGAAGACGTGACCCACGCGAAGCGCGAACAGCTGCGCGCGCTGCGCCGACGCGTGCAACTCGTCTACCAGAACCCGTTCGCCTCGTTGGATCCTCGTCAGCACATCATCGACATCGTGGCGGAGCCGCTGCAGAACTTCCGCGTCGGATCGAGCGCCGAGCGCCGAGAACGGGCGCTGGCCCTCCTCGACCGGGTCTCGCTCCCGGCCGACGTCGCGAGGCGCACTCCGCGCGAGCTCTCGGGCGGCCAGCGACAGCGCGTCGCGATCGCCAGGGCGCTCGCGATCGATCCGGAGGTCGTGGTGCTCGACGAGGCGGTGTCAGCGCTGGACGTGACCGTGCAGGCGCGCATCCTCGAGCTGCTCACCTCGCTGCAGTCCGAGCTCGGACTCACGTACCTGTTCATCTCGCACGACCTCGCGGTGGTGCGCAGGATCAGCCACACGGTCTCGGTGATGCGTCGTGGCCGGATCGTCGAGGAAGGGCAGACGGAGGAACTCTTCCGCGACCCGCAGCACGACTACACCCGGGAGCTGCTCGCCGCTGTCCCCGGACGAACGGAGACCGTCGTATGACCACCGCACCCACCGTCGCCTTCTTCACCCGCCTGCTCGACGACGCTGCACCTGTCGAGAGGTATGCGCTCGCGACCGCGCAGATCCAGCAGGCCGAGCGGCACGGGATCGGGCGGGCCTGGGTCGCCCAACACCACTTCCACGCGGCCGAGGGCGGGCTGCCGTCCCCTCTGGTGTTCCTCGCCCACGTGGCCGCCGTGACCCGCGGCATCCGGCTCGGAACCGGGGTCATCACCCTGCCGCTGGAGGATCCGGTGCGGGTGGCCGAAGATGCCGTGGTCGCTGATCTGCTCTCCGGGGGGCGCGTGGATCTGGGACTCGGCAGCGGGGGGACACCGTCGTCGTTCGTGCCCTTCGGGGAGGACGTGCGCGACAAGGCACCGACCTACGACCGCAAGCTGCGCACGCTGCTCGACGGGCTGGCGGGTTGCGACATCGGGGCGGGCAACACGCTCTACCCGGATGCCGGAGATCTCGCCGACCGCATCTGGCAGGCCACCTTCTCGGCGCCCGGTGGGCACCGCGCCGGGGTGCACGGGCACGGACTGCTGCTCTCGCGCACGCAGCCTCGCCGCGCCGACCGACAGCACGCACCGCTCTCCGAACTGCAAGATCCGATCATCGACGCGTACCTCGAGGCGCTTCCGGCCGGGGTGGAGCCGAGGATCACCGCGTCGCGGACCGTGTTCGTCGCGGACGACCGCGCCGAGGCACTGCGGTTCGCCGAGGTCGGGCTGCGCCGGGGGGCGGAGGGCTTCCGCCGACAGGGGCAGACCATCCCCGGAGACAGCATTGACGAGTTGATCGCCGCTCTCGACACGCACCTCGGCACGCCGGAGGAGGTGGCGGAGTCGCTCGCCGCCGACGCCACCCTCGCCCGCGCGACCGAAGTGGCCTTCCAGGTGCACTCGGTCGACGCCCCGCACGAGCACGTGCTGCGATCCATCGCCCTCTTCGCCGATGAGGTCGCGCCGGCCCTCGGCTACGCACTCAGCCCTTCCGCCCCAGACACCCTCACCCTCAAGGAGAACGCATGACCGACGACATCGTGGACCGCATCGTGGAGGTGACGCCGGAGCTGGATGCGCTGCGCCGTCGCCGGCCGGTCACCCGAGAGCAGTTGCAGGCGAGCTTCGACGCACTCTTCCGACCGGTCACGGTCGAACACGTCTCGCAGGCGGAGCGCGAGCTCGTCGCCGCCTTCGCGACGGGGCTCGCCGGAGCGGATGACGCGACCGCGGTGTTCTATGCCGACCGCGCACAGGACGCGGATCCGGAGACCGCGAGCGTCGTGCTCACCGAGGCCGCCGGCGCGGCCGTCAGCGGACCCTTCGGCGCGTACACCGAGCTGGGGCTGCAGGAGGAGAACACGGAGGGGGAGCGGTACGTCCCCTCCGACGCGGTCACCGCGGTCATCGGTGAGCGCCTCGCCGCCGCCCTCGCACACACGCACCTGCTCGTGTTCCGGCCCCGCGAGGCCTCGGGAGCCGACCTCGGGCGGCTGCTCGACGCCGGGTGGTCGACCGACGGGATCGTGACGCTGTCGCAGCTGGTGTCGTTCCTCGCCTTCCAGCAGCGCGTCGTCACCGGACTCCGCGTGCTCGGGGCCGCGGGGCTGGCGACCGCTCCCGCTACCGCCGTCTCCGAGGAAGAGGAAGCCGCATGACCATCGAACAGACCGTGCTCCGTCACGACGACGCTCCGCACCCGCACGCCTTCACCCGCGGGGAGGTCGGCTGGGTCCCGCACCTGGACCCCCTCGCGGAAGACGAGCTGACCGCGCGGCACTACGATGGTCTCGTCGACGCCGCACGGGCGAAGAACGACTACTTCCGACTGCTCGCCCGCGACCCCGAGGTGCTCAGGGCGCGGACCCTCGTCGACAAGGACATCTTCTACAACGCGGGCGAAGGGCTCCCGCGTGCCGACCGCGAGCTGGCGGCCACGGCGGCATCCCGCCGCAACGGCTGCGTGTTCTGCGCGTCGGTGCACTCGCGGTTCGCCGCACACCACAGCAAGCGCGTCGACGATGTCGACCTGCTGCTCGACGAGGGCGTCGATGCGGACCTGGGCGAGCGGTGGAACGCGATCGTCGCGGCATCCGTCGCGCTCACCGATACCCCCAGCGCATTCGGCGAGGAGGAGATCGGGCGGCTGCGCGCGGCAGGGCTCGACGATCTGGAGGTCGCCGACGTGATCCACGGTGCCGCGTTCTTCAACTGGGCGAACCGGCTGATGCTGTCGATCGGACGGCCGGTGGCGCCGGCCTGACCCGGAGCCCTGCGCTATGGCAGCAGGATGATCTTGCCCGAGGCGGCGCCGGATTCCATGAGCTCATGGGCCTGCGCCGCTTCGGCGAGCGGCAGCTGCGGTCCGAGCTCGATCGTGAAGTCGCCGGTGTCCAGGAGGGCGATCGTCTCGGCGAGGGCCTCGGCACGCCAGGCGAGTTCCTGGTCGGTCAGCGGCACCGGCGATCCACCGGAGAAGGCACGGATGCCGAAGGATGCGGCATCCGGCCCCCGCACGATCGTCGCGATGCGGTCGCGGTCGGACACCAGGGCGAGCGAGGTCTCGATCGCCTCGTCGGTTCCCGCGCAGTCGAGTACCACTGTGACGGCGGAGGGAGCCGCCTCGCGGACCCGCTCGAGCAGGCCGTCGCCGTACGCCACCGGGATCGCGCCCAGCTCGCGCAGCTGATCGTGGCGGGCGGGGCTCCCGGTCGCGATCACGGCCGCACCCCAGGCGACGGCGAACTGCACGGCTGCCTGCCCGACGGCTCCGGAGCCGCCGTGCACGAGCAGCACGTCGCCCTCAGCCACCCCGAGCGAGCGCAGCGCCTGGTAGGCGGTTCCGGCGGGGATGCCGATGCCGGCGCCCTCTGCGGTGGTGACCGAGTCGGGGAGCTTCGCGAGGTTCTCGGCCGGGACGGCGAGCGCCGAAGCGTAGGTGCCGTGCCCATCGCGGATCGCCACCCGGTCGCCGACCGCGAAGTCGTCGACGCCTTCGCCGAGCGCTTCGACGACACCGGCACCGTCGAAGCCGACCGGACGCGGTTCGGTGATCGGCGGCGACGGGCGCTTGCCGCCGCGCAGCTTCGCATCGATCGGGTTCGCCCCCGCCGCCTCGATGCGGACGACGACCTCGCCGCGGCCCGCCACGGGGTCGGGGATCTCGATCAGATGCAGGACAGCGGGGGAGCCGATTTCGGTGTACACGATCGCGCGAGCCATGCATTCAGGCTACCTGCGCCGACAGTGGCGGTCACGGATCAGCGCCCGGACAGCACCTTCATGATGCGCTGCGGCGACACCGGCTGCGCGGTGCCCAGACGCTGCGCGAACACGCTCACGCGGTACTCCTCGAGCAGCCAGCGCGCCTCGACGAGCGCCGGCGAGGCGTCGGCCGCGAGCGGGATCGTGCCACCGGCGTCTTCGAAGGCCTTCGCCATCCGCTCGTACTCGGTCATGCGTGCACGGTCCTTGCCGGGCTCGCTGGACAGGGTCTTCAACCGGTCGAGCATCCCCTCCAGGTACCGGGGGAAGTGCGCGAGGCGGTCGACACCGGCGGTGGAGACGAACCCGGGGTGCAGCAGTCCGCTCAACTGGGTGCGGATGTCGTTCAGCGGGCCGAGCAGGGCGAGCGAGTTCTGCGACTTGATGCCGCGCTCCACGTCGCGTGACTTCGTGAGGATGCGTGCGACCAGGGAGACGCAGGCGAACAGTTCGTCGACGAGGACGGCGGAGACCGCGTCGCGCACGCGGGCGAAACCCGCCTCGTCGCGCACGATGCCATCCGGCACGATGCCTTCGATGACTGTGCGGGCGACCGCCGCACGCGAGTCCTCGATGAGGGCGGCGGCCGACGGATAGGGCGAGGCGGCGAGAGCGAGCTTCTCCTGGCTCGTCAGGTGCTCCTGCACGTACGAGGAGGGCGAGGGCACACCCAGAAGAACGAGGCGCAGCACGCCCTCGCGGGTGGCGGCCGCCGCGGCATCCGGGGTCGATTCGACGCGCACCGACACGCTCTTGCCCTGGTCGACGATGGCCGGGTACCCCCGCACGACGCCGCCGGCGACGCGGGTGTCGAGCACCTCGGGCAGTTCTCCGAACGTCCACGCCGTGAGGCCGGTCTGCTCGAGGGGCGCGGACGCGATGCGTTCGATCCCCCCGCGTTCGGTGCCGCGTCTCGCTCCCGTCCCCCCGGAGCGGGGAGGAGCTGCGATCGAGCGGGCGACGCTGCTGCGGGCGCGGTCCGAGAGCTGGGTCTGCAGCGCCCGCAGGTCGCGTCCGGAGCCGACGATCCTGCCGCGTTCGTCGACGGCGCGGAAGTTCATGCGCAGGTGCGGGGGCACGCGCTCGTCGTCGAAGTCGGCGGCGGAGACCAGCTGGTTCGCGAGGGGCTGGATGCGGCGGGCGAGCGCCTCCTTGAGCGTGCGCGGAGGCAGGCCGCCGTGCGACTCCGGCCCCTCCTCGACGAGCTCGGCACCGAACTTCTCGGCCCAGTCGGCGGCGGGAACCACGTGGCGACGGATCGCCTTGGGGAGGGCGCGCAGCAGGCCCGTCACCAGCTCGGCACGCAGGCCGGGAACCTGCCAGTCGAAGCCGCGGTCCTCGATCTGCGCGAGGAGCGGCAGCGGCACGACCACGCTCACGCCGTCGTCGTCGGCGCCCGGCTCGAACCGATACGCGAGGCCGAGCACCTGGTCGCCCTGGGCCCACCGGGTCGGGAACTCGCGCTGATCCGCACGCTCCTCGTCGTCGATCAGGTCGCTCTCGCGCATCACGAGCAGCTTCGGTGTCGTCGCCATGGCCTCTCGCCACCAGCTCTCGAACGACCGCACGTCGAACACCTCGGCGGGGATGCGCTCGTCGTAGAAGCGGAACACGGCTTCGTCGCCGGCGAGGATGTCGCGGCGACGCTCGCGCTCCTCGAGCTTCTCGAGGCGCTTGCGCAGTTCGGCGTTGCTGCGCCAGAACGCGCTCACCCGCTTGTCGATCCGTGTCGGATCCCACTCGCCCTCGACGAGAGCGTGCCGCACGAACAGCTCGCGTGAAGCGGCGCGGTCGATGCGGGCGAACTGCACGCGCCGACGGGGGATGATCTCGAGGCCGAACAGGGTCACCTTCTCGAAGGCGACCGCCGCACCGGCATCCTTCGACCAGTGCGGCTCGGTGACCTGACGCTTGGCGAGGTCACCGGCGAGGGGCTCGGCCCAGGCGGGGTCGATCGCGGCGACCGTGCGGGCGAACGTGCGGGAGGTCTCGACGATCTCGGCGGCGATCACCGCCCGCGGACTCTTCTTGCGCAGACCGGAGCCGGGGAAGATCGAGAAGCGGATGCCGCGCGCCCCGCGGTACTCGGCGATGCGACGGCCTTTCGGTTCCTTCGCAGGGGAGTGCGCCTTGCCTGCGGGGGCGGTGCGCTCGTCGAGGATGCCGATCTGCGAGAGCAGGCCCGACAGCAGTGCACGGTGGATGGCATCAGGATCGCTGGTGCCGCCGTCGTCGCCCGCTCTCCGGTCGTCGCGGGGGCGGTCGGGCGTCTTCACCAGCGTGCGCAGCTGGCGATGCACGTCGAACCACTCGCGCACCCGCACGTAGTTGAGGTGCTCGGAACGGCACAGGCGGCGGAACGCGCTCGAGCCGAGCTCGCGCTGCTGCTCACGCAGGTGGTTCCAGAGGTTCAGCAGGGTGAGGAAGTCACTGGTCGGGTCGACGAAACGCGCGTGCAGGCGGTCGGCCTCGTCCCGGCGCTCCTCCGGCCGCTCCCGCACGTCCTGGATGGTCATGCCCGAGACGATCGCGAGCACGTCACGCGTCACGGTGCCGCCGGAGTCCGCCTTCCCGGCCTCGATCAACATGCGTGCGAACCGGGGATCGATCGGCATGCGCGAGATGTCGCGACCCGTGCGGGTGAGGTGCGGAGCGCCGTCGCGGCGGGACGGCTCGACCGCGCCGAGCTCGGTGAGCAGGTCGAACGCGGCCTTCACACCCCGGGAGTCGGGCGGGGTGAGGAAGGGGAACGCCGTGATGTCGCCGAATCCGAGCGACAGCATCTGCAGGATGACCGAGGCCAGCGAGGTGCGCAGGATCTCGGGCTCGGTGTACTCCGGGCGCTTGTCGTAGTCCTCCTCCGAGTAGAGGCGGATCGCGATGCCGTCGCTGGTGCGGCCCGCACGGCCGGAACGCTGATTCGCCGACGCCTGGGAGACGGCCTCGATGGGCAGGCGCTGCACCTTGGAGCGGTTGCTGTACCGGGAGATGCGGGCGGTGCCGGTGTCGATGACGTACTTGATGCCGGGAACCGTGAGGCTGGTCTCGGCGACGTTCGTGGCGAGGATCACCCGGCGGCGCACACCGGCCACCCGGCTGCGCTCGAACACCCGATGCTGGTCGGCGGCGGAGAGGCGTCCGAACAGGGGCAGCACCTCGGTGGGGGCGCGGTCGTTCGCGTAGGCGCCGCGCACGGCATCGGCGGCGTCGCGGATCTCGGCCTCGCCGGGGAGGAAGACGAGCACATCGCCCGGTGCTTCGCGGTCGAGCTCGCGCAGGGCCGTGACGATCGCCGAGACCTCGTCCTCCGGCTCGGACGGCGCGTCCTGCTCGTCCGTATCCTCGACCGGCCCGCGGTAGCGGATCTCCACCGGATACGTGCGTCCGGAGACCTCGATGATCGGCGCCGGGGTGCCATCCGGCGCGGCGAAGTGCTTCGCGAAGCTCTCCGGATCGATCGTCGCCGAGGTGATGATCACCTTCAGGTCGGGGCGCTCCGGGAGGATGCGGGCGAGGTAGCCGAGCAGGAAGTCGACGTTGAGGGAGCGCTCGTGCGCCTCGTCGATGATGATCGTGTCGTAGCGCGTGAGCAGCCGGTCGCGGTGGATCTCGTTGAGCAGGATGCCGTCGGTCATCAGGGCGATGCGCGTGACGTCCGACACCTTGTCGGTGAACCGCACCTTGTATCCGACGAGCGTGCCCAGCTCGACGTGGAGCTCTTCGGCGACGCGCTCGGCGATCGTGCGGGCGGCGAGGCGTCGCGGTTGCGTGTGGGCGATGCGCTCCCGACCGAGTTCCAGGGCGATCTTCGGCAGCTGGGTGGTCTTTCCCGATCCGGTCGCACCGGCGACGATCACGACCTGGTGGTCGCGGATGGCGTCGGCGATCTCAGCCCTGGCGGCACTGACCGGCAGCTCCGGGGGAAAGGAGATCACGGGGGAAGACATAGCCCTCCATCGTATGCCGGGATCGGTCCTCCACGCACCGAAGCCGGCCTCTACGATCAGGGGGTGATCACTGCTCTCGCCCCCGTCCGGTGGTTCCACGAGTTCGGACGACCTCCGCGCATCCTCGGGCTCGACGTCGCCCGAGGACTGGCGATCCTCGGCATGGCCGGAGCGCACATCGGCGAGACCGAGCCGTTCGACTGGTTCGACCCGTCGACGTGGACCGACCTGGTGCATGGACGCTCGTCGATCCTGTTCGCGGTGCTCGCGGGCATCTCGATCGCCCTCATGACGGGACGCAGCGCGCTGCCCGAACGTGAGCGCATCCCCGGCATCCGCCTGAACCTCATCGGCCGGGGCGCGGTGATCTTCGTGATCGGGCTGGCCCTCGAGATGTTGAACACCCCGATCGCCGTGATCCTCACGCTCTACGGTCTGCTCTACGTCGCGGTCATCCCGTTCCTGCGCTGGAGGCCCTGGCAGCTGCTGACGGGGGCGGCGGTGCTCGCACTCCTCGGTCCGGCGCTGCTCGCGTTCCTGAACGCGGTGATGCTGAACCCCTACGGTTCCGGCATCGGGTTCGTGCTGTACGGCACGTACCCCATCACGGTCTGGATGTCACTGGTGCTGGCCGGCATGGCCCTCGGACGCCTGCGCGTCGAGCGGATGCGCACCGCGGCGGTCGCGCTCGGCGTCGGATTCGCGCTCGTGGTGGTCGGGTACGGTCTGGGCGGGGTCGGCCACGCCGCCGGTCTCGCCGGCGACGTCGGGAGCGGCTCATCGGGGACGGAGGTCTCGTCGGGCAGCTCGATCGTCGACCCCGGCTTCGTCGACATGGGCACGGCTCCCACCGGGTGGGAGGCCTACCCGCAGGCGTTCGCCGAGACCGACCCGCTCCGTGCCGTGCTCACGGCGGTCTTCGCCGTCGATCCGCACAGTGGAGGTACGGCCGAGATCCTCGGTTCCGGCGGGTTCGCCCTCGTCGTCATCGCCCTGTGCCTGCTGCTGAGCACACCTCTGCGCTGGGCGCTGCTCCCGCTGGGTGCGCTCGGTTCCATGCCGCTCTCGGCATACAGCGCGCATGTGCTCTCGATCATGCTGGTCGGTGGACCGGGGTCGTTCTTCACCAGCAACACGTTCTGGGCCGCGACCGCGATCGGTCTGCTCCTGCTGACCACGCTCTGGTCGATGTTCTTCGGCCGCGGACCGCTCGAACGCCTGGTCGGTCGGGGAGCGACGGCGATGGCGTCGGTGCCCCGGAGCTGACTCCGTCGATGCCGACCACGTCGCCGACCATAGGGCCGACCACGTCGCCGACCACGACGAGGGCCGAGAAGACGATGTGCTAGCGTGGAACGGCGACGCTTTCTGGCGTCCGCGACCGACCCCGATCTCGGGTCGGACTGGGGAGTTTCGAACTGGGGAGTTCACACCACCGCGTTGCGGCGATCCATTCGCCGTCTCGATGTCGTCGAGTGCGCGGGGGATGACGCCTGCGCGTTCGGAACGGCATCGACTGGGGAGTCACGGTGGGGAACACGAGTTTCGGGCGACGGGCACGCGGTGCCGTCGCATCAATGCTGACGGCCGGCCTGCTGATCGCGGGTCTGTCCGGTGTGGGAGCGACGGCGGCCGCTGCAGCCGACGTGCCGCCGACGACGCCGCCGCAGCTGCAGCGCGACGAGAACGTGGTGACGTCGGATCCGATTCCGACCGTCCAGATCGACAACGGATACGTGTGGGCGCAGACCACGATCGGCACCACCGTGTACGCGGTCGGCAAGTTCGACAACGCGCGTGAGCCGAAGGCCGCGCCCGGCACGGCCCTCACCGCACGCTCGAACGTGCTGGCGTACGACATCGTCTCCGGCGCGCTGTCGTCGTTCGCCCCGAAGGTCAACGGCGTGATCAAGGCCGTCGCGGCATCGCCCGACGGCACGCGCATCTACATCGGCGGATCCTTCAACAGTGTGAACGGCAAGGACCGGTGGAACTTCGCGGCGCTCGATGCGAAGACCGGCGAGCTGGTCCCGCAGTTCGCGCCGTCGATCGGCGGCAGTGGCGTGTACGCGATCACCACCGACGGATCGAACATCTACCTCGGGGGTCTGTTCACTCAGGCCAACGGCGTCGCCCGGAAGAACCTCGCCGCCTTCGACCAGAAGAACGGTGCGCTGCTGAGCTGGGCTCCCCAGGCCGACCGCCAGGTCGATGCCCTGGTGATGGATCCGGCCGGCACGAACGTCATCGTCGGAGGGCGCTTCTCGACGGTCAACGGCAGCAGTCTCCGTGGCTCGGCCGCTGTGGACAAATCCACCGGTGCAGCGGACACCTCCTGGGGCATCTCCCAGGTCGTGAAGAACAGCGGGAGCAGCAGCAACTCCGGTATCTTCGCCCTCGCCACCGACGCGAACTCGGTCTACGGCACCGGGTGGAGCTGGGCCGGCGGGGGCAACCTCGAGGGCACGTTCGCCGCAGAGGCGGGAACCGGAGCGGTGCGCTGGATCGCGGATTGCCACGGCGATCACTACGGCGTGTACTCGACCGGCAAAGTTGTCTACACGACGAGCCACATGCACTCCTGCAACACGATGGGCCTGCAGCCGCAGAAGAACCCGGCGGTCTACCAGTACGCCGAGGCGTACACGGCCGATGCGCGCGGCACCCTCTCCGCGAACACCTACTCGGGGTACGCCAACTGGGCGGGAACCCCTGCGCCGTCGCCCTACCAGTGGGCACCGGACTGGTCGGTGGGCACCACCACCGGACTCGGCCAGGCGGGCCTGTCCATCACCGGCGCGGGCGACATGATCTCGATCGGCGGCGAGTTCCGATCCGTCAACGGCGGTCAGTTCGAGGGACTGGTCCGGTTCTCCACCAACCCGCCTGGCGGCGCCAAGGACGGTCCCCGTGTCGCCGCTGCGGACTGGAAGCCCACGGCGGGCACATCGCCCGTCCCCGGGCGCGCTCGCGTGACGATCCAGACGAACTGGGATCGGGATGACCTGACCCTCACCTACGAGCTGTACCGAGCCGGAACCGCTGAACCTGTGGCGAGCACGACTGCGGACGGCACCTGGTGGAAGCGCGCGACGGTCACGCTCGATGACCCGACGGCGACGTCGGGCGCGACGCAGAGCTACACCGTGGTCGCGAAGGACGCCGCCGGGAACACCGCGACCAGTGCGAGCGTGAACGCGAAGGCGAACGCGGGGACCGTCTCGGCATACACGGCCAAGGTCCTCGCGGACGGTCCCTCGCTGTACTACCCGATGGGAAACATCTCGAAGGATTGGGCGGGCGCTAACACCCCGGTGAACGGGTCGGGCGCCACGGTCTCGTCGGCCGGCATCGAGAACAGCGGCACGGGATCGACCGCCTTCAACGGCACCACGACCGGCCGGGTCTCGTCCGACGCCAAGGCGGCGGTGTCGAAGGATTTCTCCTCGGAGATCTGGTTCCAGACGACCACGAAGACCGGCGGCATGCTCATCGGCTCCGGAGCCGCCAAGACGGGAAGCTCCGCGACCGTCGACCGACAGCTCTACATGACGAACAGCGGCACTCTGACCTTCGGCGTCTTCGCCGGTCAGACGCGCGCCACGGTGGCAGGGGACAAGGCGCTGAACGACGGAACGTGGCATCACGCGGTCGTCTCGCAGAACGCGGAGGGGATGAAACTCTACGTCGACGGTGAGCTCGTCGCCTCGGATCCCGCGGTGACGACGTCCAGGACCGACTCCGCCTACCTCCGCATCGGCGGCGATGCCCTCGCGGGCTGGCCGTCGGCTCCCTCGTCGAACTACTTCAAGGGTGCGCTGGACGAGGCCGCGGTGTACCCGTTCGCGTTGAACGCGGATCAGGTGCGGTCGCACTTCCAGCTGGGGAAGGGCATGAAGGCTCCGACGGCGGCATTCACGGCGCAGTCGACCGATCTGAGCGTGGCGGTCGACGCGTCGGGCTCGTCCGCGGACGGCGGAGCATCGATTGGTGCTTACGCCTGGGACTTCGGCGACGGTTCGACGGCCACGGGCGCGACCGCGACGCACGAATACGCTGCAGCGGGAACCTACACGGTGCGCGTGACGGTGACGGACAGTCGTGGACTGTCGGCATCGAGCGAGAAGCAGGTCGTGGTCACGGCCCCCGTCGTCGCCGATGTCGTCGTGGCATCGGACGGGTTCGATCGTGCGGTCGATTCCGGCTGGGGCACCGCTGATGTCGGTGGTCTGTGGACGCCGATGCAGGGCAAGTCGACCGCGCTCTCCGTGGCAGAGGGTGCCGGGGTGATCGACCTCGCCGCAGGGCAGACGCGCGAGATGCTGCTGGACGATGCATCGGTGCGGGATTCCGCCACGACGATGTCCTACACGCTCTCGGCCGGTCCGGAGTCCGGCACGGCGTACGTCGGTGCGGGTTCTCGTCGCGCCGGCGACAGCGGGTTCCGAGCCCTGGCCTGGCATCGCGCCGATGGGGCGGTCTGGGTGGTGATCCAGCGCAACGGGACGGCGATCGCCAGCGCGGCGGTCCCCGGTCTGACCTGGAGTGCCGGGACGATGTTCCACCTGTCGACGGAGACGTCGGGTTCACCGTCGACGACCATCCGCGCCAAGGTGTGGGCCGACGGCCAGCCCGAGCCGGCGGCGTGGCAGGTGTCCGCGACGGATACGACGTCGACGCTCCAGGGCGAGGGATCGCCGTCGGTGTTCTCGTATCGGGCCGGCAGCGCGACCGGCACGAACATCGTGCGGGTGCACGAGGTCAAGGCCATCCGCTCGGGCGAGTGAGCTCAGGAACGAGTGCGCGGGTGGGGGCACCGGATCGGGTGCCCCCACCGGTGTCTCTCAGAAGTGCGTGCCGCCGTCGATGCGCACCTCGGTGCCGGTGATGAAGGCACCGTCCTCGCTCGCGAGCATCGCCACGACGCCGGCGACCGACTCCGGTCCGGCGAAACCCTGACCGATCGCGGGCGCGAGCTTCATGAACAGGCTCATGTCGGCGTCGGCGGGCAGGCCCGGACCGTTGCTCTGGTTGCTCCGGCCGGATCCGTCGGTCATGCCGGACGAGATCGACCCGGGCTGCACCGCGGTGAAGCGGATCCCGCTCTTCGCGTATTCGGCGGCGAGCGCGTGGGTCATCGACTGCACGCCGCCCTTGCTGGCCGCGTAGGCAGCCATGTAGGGGTGCGCGAAGCCGGCTGAGGTCGAGCTGAAGTTCACCACGGCGGACGACGAGCCGTCGAGCAGTGCGGGGATCGCCGCGCGGATCACGAGGAACGTGCCGACCAGGTTGATCCGGATGACCTGCTCGAACTGGTCGAGCGTCGTCTCGTGGGTGTGCGAGGAGCGCAGGATTCCGGCGGCGTTCACGAGCACGTCGAGTCCGCCCAGAGCAGCGACGGCCTCGGCGACGCCGGCAGCCACGGAGGCTTCGTCGGCGATGTTCATCGTGACGGTCGTGAGGCGTTCGGCGAGTGCGCCGGCCTGGGCGACCGTGTCTTCGAGACCCGCGGTGCTGACGTCGGCGGCGACGACGCTGCCGCCTTCGCGGAGCATACGCAGCACGGTGGCCTGACCGATGCCCGACCCTCCGCCGGTGACGAGCGCCCGACGTCCTTCGTAGCGGTTCATGATCTTCCCTTTCGTGGTGAATGTCGTGGTGGATGCGGTGATGGTGTCGCGAGGCGACGTTCCGTTGTAGGCAGACTATGCCTGTATGGCAGAACGTGCCACATAGACCCAACCTGCCGCGGCGTTCGCCTATTCCCGTACGCTGTGACGGTGGAGACCTCGACCCTCACCGAACGCCGCCGGGCCGCGACCGAGCGGGACATCGCGGCCGCCGCCGCCGCGCTGTTCGCCGAGCAGAGCGTGGTGGGGGTCACCGCCGAGCGGATCGCGGCGCGCGCGGGTGTCTCGGTGCGTACGTTCTACCGGTACTTCGCCCGGAAGGAAGACGCGATCACGCCCATCCTCAGCGTCGGCGCCCAGCGCTGGCAGGAGGCATTCGCGCAGGTGGGGGAGCTTTCGCTGCGGGAGCGGATCCCCGCCGTGATCCACGCCCAGCTCGCCGAGGACGGGTCAGGGGAGCGGTCATCCGAGGGGCTCGAACTCGACACGATGCTCGGCGTGCTCCGGGGCCTCGACGACGACACGGCGATGCGCGACGTCTGGCTGCGCGTCAACGACGACTCCGAGCGTCGACTGCGAGCGATCCTCCGGGAGCGGGGGATCGCGGTGTGGGATGCGGCTCTGCTCGCCGCTGTCGCGACGGCCTCCATCCGCGTCGGTCTCGAGCAGTGGGCGGCGGATCCCGACGGTGCTCGTCCCGCGGAGCGCGCTGTCGAGGCCTTCCAGGCCATGTCGCAGGGGCTCGACGGGCTCGACTGACTTCTTTCGTCACCGGCCGGTCCGACCTGTCATCACAGGTCATAGGCTGGAGGCATGACGATTCCTGCACTCGAACTGAACGACGGCAACTCCATCCCACAGCTCGGCTACGGCGTCTTCAAGGTGCCGCCGGCAGAGACCGAGCGGGCGGTGAGCGAGGCGCTCGAGATCGGCTACCGCCACATCGACACCGCCGCCATCTACGGCAACGAAGAGGGCGTCGGCGCCGCCATCGCCGCCTCCGGCATCCCGCGCGACGAGCTGTTCGTCACGACGAAGCTCTGGAACGACCGTCACCACGACGACGAGCCGCGCGCCGCCATCGGCGAGAGCCTCGAGAAGCTCGGACTCGACGAGGTCGACCTCTACCTCGTGCACTGGCCGACCCCGGCCAAGGACGACTATGTGCACGCGTTCGCGAAGCTCATCGAGCTCCGCGAGGCGGGTCTCACCCGCAGCATCGGCGTCTCGAACTTCCTGGTCCCGCACCTGGAGCGCACGGTCAAGGAGACCGGCGTCGTCCCGGCCGTGAACCAGATCGAGCTGCACCCGGCGTACCAGCGCCGCGAAGAGGTCGCCTGGGCCGACGCGAACGGCGTCCGCATCGAGGCGTGGGGTCCTCTCGGCCAGGGCAAGTACGACCTCTTCGGCATCCCGGCGGTGGCAGATGCCGCCGCAGCGCACGGCGTCACCCCGGCACAGGCGGTGCTCCGCTGGCACCTGCAGAAGGGCATCATCGTGTTCCCGAAGTCGGTGCGCGCCGAGCGGCTGCGTGAGAACCTCGACGTGTTCGGCTTCGAACTGACCGACGCCGAGATCGCGGCGATCGACGCCCTCGACCCGCTCGACGGCTCCGGCCGCGTCGGCTCGCACCCGGACGAGGTCAACTGACCCCGCTCCCGTGGGACGGAGCCTCGGGCTCACATGACGCCCCGTGTCGCATCGCGCGACACGGGGCGCCGTCGTGAGTACCGTCGAGGCATGACAGCTCCGTTCCGCGTCGTCGCCGTGTCGGGATCCCTGCACGAGCCCAGCAAGACGACCGCCCTCGTCCGCGCGATCACCGCCGCCATCGCCGAGCGCGCCGAGGTCGAGTCGCAGCTCATCGAACTGACGCAGATCGGTCCGGGACTGGCCGGCGCGCTGCAGCGCGATCAGCTGCCGCCGGAGGTCGAGGCGCAGCTGCAGGCGATCGAATCGGCCGACCTGCTGATCGTGGGCAGCCCCGTCTACCGGGCGTCGTTCACGGGGCTCTTCAAGCACCTGTTCGATTTCGTCGGCCAGTACGACCTGGTGGGCAAGCCGGTGCTGCTCGCCGCGACCGGTGGCGGCGAGAAGCACGCGCTGATCATCGAGCACCAGCTGCGTCCGCTGTTCGCGTTCTTCCAGGCGCTCACCCTTCCGCTCGGCGTCTACGCGAGCAACACCGACTTCGACGGCTACGAGATCGCCTCCGAGGTGCTCGAGGCCCGCATCGCGTTGGCTGCCGAGCGCGCCCTTCCGCTGGTGGGGTATGCGGCATCGCGTCCGATCGAGCTGCTCGTCGGCTGACCGCACCCGCTCCGCGCGGCGTAGCGTGAAGGCATGACCAATCGGCTCGCCGACACTCTCAGCCCGTATCTCCGCGCGCACGCCGACAACCCCGTCGACTGGTACCCGTGGGGCGAGGAGGCATTCGACGAGGCGCGGCGGCGGGATGTGCCGCTCCTGATCTCGATCGGCTACTCGACCTGCCACTGGTGCCATGTGATGGCTCGGGAGTCGTTCGCCGACCCGGCCACCGCCGCGCTCATCAACGACGGGTTCGTGGCCGTCAAAGTCGACCGTGAGGAGCACCCGCAGGTGGACGGCGCCTACATGGCCGCGGCCTCCGCCTTCACGCAGAACCTCGGCTGGCCGCTCACCGTGTTCGCCACACCGCGTGGGCGCACCTTCTATGCCGGCACCTACTGGCCACCGGAAGCCCGGCCGCCGATGCCCGCATTCCGCGACGTGCTCGCGGCGGTGCGGGAGGCGTGGACGCTGCGTCGTGCGCAGGCGGAGGAGTCGGCGGATGCCGTGACCGACGCGCTCGCCCGGGCGGCGGAATCCACACCATCCGACCTGCCGGACATGGTGGCGATCGCCGCGGCGGCCGCGTCCATCGCGCAGCGCGAGGATCGGCAGTTCGGCGGCTTCGGAGGTGCGCCCAAGTTCCCCGTCGCCACGACGCTGCGATTCCTGCAGCATCCGCTCGTGCGAGAAGGCGCGCCCGAGGCGGCGGCCGCGGCGGCACGCGCGCTCGCGGCGATGGCGGGTTCGGACCTGCGCGACGCCGATGGAGGATTCTTCCGTTATGCGACACAGCGTGACTGGACCGTGCCGCACTACGAGCGGATGCTGACCGACAACGCGCAGCTGCTCGAGATCGCGCGCGACGCGGGAGACGAGCAGACCGTGCGGGGCATCGCCTCCTTCCTGATCGACGTGCTCCAGCGCGACGGCGGGGGATTCGGTGCGGCGCAGGACTCGGAGTCGACGATCGACGGCGTGCGCAACGAGGGCGGGTACTACCTTCGCGCCCTCGCCGACCGTACGGGTCTGGAGGTGCCGGCCGTCGACGGGAAGGTGATCACCGGTTGGAACGGACTCGCGATCGCCGCCCTCGCCCGGGCGGGGGCGGCCTTCGGGGAGCAGGGCTGGATCGACGCGGCCGTCTCCGCTGCGGAACAGGTGCTCCGGATCAACCAGGATGCCGACGGTGCCCTGGTACGTGCTTCCCTCGACGGGCGGGCATCCGCCGCGGTCGCGACCGCCGCCGACCTCGGGCTGCTCGCCGACGGTCTGTTCGCGCTCGCCCTGGCGACGGGCGACGCGGGGTGGGCGGTCGAGGCGCGCGTCGTCCTCGACGAGGCTCTCGAGGGGGCGGCCGGTGACGACCCGCTCCTGTCGGCCCAGGGCATCGCGACGTCGCCTGATCAGACCGATGGCGACCTGCCCTCAGACGCGGCGGCCGTCGCCGGTGCCGCCCTGACGGCCTGGTGGCTGGGGGCGGGGGAGCGATATCGCGAAGCGACCGTCTCGACGGTGCGCGCGCTCGCCGAGCGCTCTCGGGAGCAGCCGTTCGCCCACGGCACGCTGCTGCGGGTGGCCGCAGGACTCGCCGTTCCACCTCGCCAGCTCGTCGTGGTCACCGAGGCACGTGGCAGCGCCCTGGCCGTGGCGGGGAGGGGTGCGGACGCCGAGGTGGTCGCCGTGGTCAGCGCCGAGCAGGCGCGATCGTTCGCGGATGCGGGATTCGCCCTGTTCCAGGGCAAGGATGCGACGACGGAACGCGCCTACGACTGCCGGGCGTTCGTGTGCCGACTGCCGGTGAGCGATCCCGCCGAGGTGTCGGTCGGGCGCTGACGGTCGGCCCGCGCTCCCGCCGGGGGCTCCTACGCTGGGAACGAACCGGTTTCGAGGGAGGAACGGGCATGACCGTGCAGCACATCGAGTGGGTCGACATCCCGGCGGGGACACTGCAGCGGGGAACGCCGCTCGATCAGATCGATGCCCTCACCGTCCGGTATGCCGCCACCGGTGTTCCGCCCGCCTGGTATCGGAAGGAGACGCCGCGCACGCCGGTCGCCGTCCCGGCGTTCCGACTCGCCCGCACCCCGGTGACGGTCGCGCAGTGGGCGGCGTACGCGGAGGCGACCGGCGCCCGCGCCACCTCCGGGATCGACGAGCATCCGGTGGTCGGGGTCTCGTGGGACGAGGCCACCGCCTACGCCGCATGGATCGGCTCGCAGCTCGGCGTGGACGCCCGCCTGCCGACCGAAGACGAGTGGGAGCGGGCGGCGCGCGGCGACGACACCCGCGAGTTCCCGTGGGGTGACGAGTACGTCACGGGCCGGGCGAACCTGTTCGATCTGGGACTCGGCACCACCACACCCGTCGGTGCGTTCCCCGAGGGCGCCAGTCCGTTCGGGGTGCTCGACATGGCGGGCAACGTCGACGAGTGGACCTCGACCCTGTACGCGCCGTATCCGGGCGCGCCCGATGACGTCCCTGCCGTCGAGGACTGGGCGGCCGACCCGCACATCACACGCGGCGGAGCGTTCCGCCACGACGTGGATCTGGCCCGCTGCGCCCGCCGACACGGGGCGTACGAGGAGGACCTCGTCGCTGTGGGCATCGGGCTCCGGCTTGCGGCGTCCGCGATCGCGACAGCGTGACTGTGCAATCTGACTAACCGTCGCCCCAGGAGTGGCGGTCGGTTGCGCGAGATGCGCAGCTTCCGGTGCGCCGATTGCCCAGTGGATGCGATCCGTTCTACTGTTGCGCGACAGCAGGCGGTGCCGCTCGGGGGCCGCCCATGGATCACAGCAAGGACGCTCTGACGATGCCCCTCCCCACCCGCGCCGGACTCGACGCCGTTCCCGCGTACCGTCAGGGGCGCTCCGCCCCGGCCGGTGCTTCGAAGCTCTCCTCGAACGAGTCCCCGCATCCGCCGCTGCCCTCGGTCGTCGCGGCCGTGCGCGACCGCCTCGACGGCATCCACCGCTACCCGGACATGAGCGCTGCCGCCCTGCGCGAACGGCTGGCCGACCGCTACGGCGTCGATCCGTCGGAGGTCACGGTCGGTGCGGGGTCGGTCGAGATCGCCGCTCAGCTCATCCACGCGGTCGCCGGCGATGGTGACGAGGTGGTCTTCGCGTGGCGGTCGTTCGAGGCGTACCCGTCCCTGGTTCGCATCGCGGGTGCCACGCCCGTCCCGGTGCCGCTCGACGCAGACCACGGACACGACCTCGACGCGATGCTCGCGGCGATCACCCCGCGCACCCGCCTGATCTTCGTGTGCAACCCGAACAACCCGACGGGCACCGTGGTCGGCGCCGACGAGCTCGAGCGCTTCGTCGCCGCGGTGCCGCACGACGTGCTCGTGGTGATCGACGAGGCCTATGTGCACTTCGATCGCACCGAGAATCGAGGTGCCGGCATCGAGCTGTTCCGGCGGCACCCGCATGTGGCGGTGCTGCACACGTTCTCCAAGGCCTACGGCCTCGCGGGCCTGCGCATCGGCTATGCGATCGCCCCGGCCGCCGTCGCCGAGAACCAGCGCAAGGTCGCCGTGCCGTTCGGCGTGACCGACCTCGCGCAGACCGCGGCGCTCGCCTCGCTGGACGCCGAGGACGAGCTCGCGACACGCATCGACGAGGTCGTCGTGCAGCGCGACCGGCTCCATGCCGTGCTCGTGGCGGCCGGATGGCCCGCCGTCCGGTCCCAGGCGAACTTCGTGTGGGTGCCGTCCGCCGACCGCACCGCGGAGCTCGAGCACCTGCTGCAGGCGGGCGGCGTGATCGCGCGCGCCTTCGCCGGGGAGGGCATCCGCATCTCCTCGGGCTCTGTGGAGGACATCGACCGGGTGGAGGCCGCGCTCGCAGGCGCCGCCCGGGAACGCGGTGCCGCTGAGCGTGTGGAGGTCGGCGCATGACCGATGACCGCATGACCGAGATCCCCCCGACCACCACGACCACCAAGGGTCTGCACCCGGGCCTGACCCGCCGCCAGATCTCGATGATGGGGCTGGGCGGTGCGATCGGCGCCGGGCTGTTCGTCGGATCAGGTCAGGCGATCAGCATCGCGGGGCCCGCCGTGCTGGTGTCGTACCTGGTCGCGGGCGGCATCGTCGTGCTCGTGATGGCGATGCTGGCCGAGATGGTCGCCGCCCGGCCCAGCTCCGGGGCTTTCAGCTCATATGCCCAGAAGGCGATGGGACGCAGCGCCGGCAGCGCGGTCGGCTGGCTCTACTGGATCCAGCTGGTCGTGGTGATCGCCGCGGAGGCGACCGGTGCCGGTGCGATCGTGGCCAACTGGACACCGGGCATCCCGGCCTGGGTGTGGGTGCTGATCTTCGTCGTCGCGCTCACCGCGGTGAATCTGTTCGGGGTGCGCAACTACGGCCGCTTCGAGTTCTGGTTCGCGGCAATCAAGGTCGCGGCGATCATCGCCTTCCTCGTGGTGGGGGTGTGCGCGATCGTCGGGCTGATCCCCGGTGTGCCGGCGACCGGCATCGCGAACCTGGTCGACAACGGCGGCTTCGCACCGAACGGCATCGCCGGGATCGCCGGCGCCCTGCTGATCGTCGTCTTCGCGTTCGGAGGTACCGAGGTCGTCGCGATCGCCGCCGCGGAGTCGAACGATCCCGCGCACAACATCCGCCGCATCGTGCGGGAGGTGCTCGTGCGCATCCTCGTCTTCTACGTCGGATCGATCTTCGTGATCGTGGCTGTGCTGCCCTGGAACGACCCCGCCGTGAAGGCGGGGCCCTTCTCGGCGGTGCTCGAGACGCTGAACGTGCCCGGCGTCGGTCTGGTGATGGACCTCATCGTGATCATCGCGCTGCTGTCGGCCATGAACGCCAACATCTACGGCGCCTCGCGCATGGCGTATTCGCTGGGGGAGCGCGGGCTCGCCCCGCTGGCCGCGACCCGCACGAGCCTCAAGGGCGTGCCGTTCGTCGCCGTGCTGGCCTCCGTGGCGTTCGGGTTCGTCACGGTCGGGCTCAACTGGGCCTTCCCTGACGTGGTGCTGCCCGCCCTGCTCAACGTGGTCGGCTCGACGCTGCTCGTGATCTGGACCGCCACCGCGGTGGCGCAGATCATCCTCCGCCGTCGCGCGGATCGTGCCGGCGAGGCGATGCCGATGCGTATGTGGGGCTTCCCCTGGCTGTCGTGGCTGTGCCTGGTGCTGCTCGCCGCGGTGATCGCCCTCGCGATGATCGATGAGGCCGCGCGCATCCAGCTGCTGCTCACGCTGGGTCTCACCGCCGTCCTCCTCCTCGTCGCCCGGGCGACCAGGAGCGTGGCCCGGCCCGGCGTCCCACGGGAGTAGCGATGCGCATCGATCGCCTCGACGCCCAGCTCATCCGCCTGCTCACGGAGTCGCCGCAGCTACCGATCCTGGAGTGCGCACGGCGACTCGGGATCGCGCGCGGCACCGCGACGAGCCGGCTCGCGCGCCTGCACGAGGGCGGGGTGATCGAGGCGATCGTGCCGCGGATCGATCCGGCGGGTTTCGGCTACGGCGTCGTCGCGTTCTGCCTGGTCGAGATCGATCAGAAGGTGGGGCACGACGACGTCGCCACGGCTCTTGCGGATGCCGTCCCCGAGATCGTCGACATGCACACCGTCACGGGGGCCAGCGACATGCAGCTGCGGCTGGTGGCGCGCGATGCCACGCGGCTGCAGGAGGTGCTCGATCGGGTCGCCCTGGTGCCGGGAGTCGCGCGCACCGCCTCGTCGATCGCGATGCGCACGCATCTCTCGGGCCGTGTGCTCCCGCTGGTCGAGGACGTCGCCGCGGACGAGGTGCTCTAGGGCGACGGTGATCCCGCTAGCATCGTCGTCATGGTCGCCGCTCCTGTGCTCGTGGACCTCGACCGTGACAGCGTCGCGATGGGCGACGACATGTCCTCCCATGCGCGCCGCCTGTCGTTTCCGGGCGGCATGCGCCTGGCAGATCTGCTCGAGGCGACGCATCCGGAGATCGAGAACCGCGGATGGTCGTGGGTCGCCGTCGTCGACGGCACCGTGTCGGCGGTGTGGTCGGTGGACCACGGTGTGCGTCTGCTGGTCAGGAACCGCCGACTGCGAGGGTCGGCGTCCCCGATCCCGGTCGTCTTCCGCTACTTCCTGCAGCTCGATCCGCAGTGGCTGCACGGGCGACTGGCGGCGGGCGCTGCGGCGAATCGGGATGCCCTGAGCGTGGAGTACGCGCCGCTCGCGGCCGAGCGCCTGGAGGCGGAACAGCGCCGCCGCGAGCGGGAGGTTCCGGAGAAGCTGCTCTCCGCAGCGGCCGTCGGCGCGCTCGCGCGGCTCGGCGCGACGATCGACCTGCACTCCGACGCGCGCTGTCGGTTCCTCGCCGCGGGGGAGCGATGGGTCGTCGGGCGCTCCGACTCCATGACGGTCGTCTACCGCGGGGAGACCCCCGCACCGATCGCGTCGCTGCGTCCCCGCGCCTTCGCCGAGCTCTGGCTCGCGACGGCTGTGGGGGCGCGTGGACGGCAGGCGCACGGCCTTCCTCCGTTGCCGCCATCCGCGTCGACGGAGGTTCCGCAGCCGGAGACCATGGCGTCCTGGCCCCCAGGCACCTCGCGATGGTCGTTCAGCGGCGAGGACGGTCACGTCGCTCAGCTCTCCGGCGAGGACGCCCTGGACTGGTACCGCTTCGCGTTCGGGCGCACGCTCGACGAGATCGTGGAGTCACTCGCGGTCTGAGGGACGCCGTGGTGCGTCGGGCGGGCTCACACCCAGCCGGGCAGCCAGTTGTGCACCAGCCAGAACTCGTATGGCACGCTCATCCCCGTCCACAGGGGAAGGAAGAACGCCGACACGAGCACCACGAACGCGAGGAAGATCATCACGGTGCGCTCGCCGGACTGCCGGCGGTGCAGCGGATCCTCGCGTCGCCCGGCGATGATCCGCAGCGTCATCGCCAGCGCGAGCACGAGGAACGGCATCATCACGACGGTGTAGAACTGGAAGATCGTGCGGTCGGGGAACATCAGCCACGGCACGTAGGTGACGGCGAGGCCGACCAGGGGGATGCTCAGCTCCGGGCCGACGGGCTGCCGGGTGATCCAGCCGCGCACCAGGCGGTAGAGCAGGTAGATCGCTGCGGCCACGCCCGCGTACCAGATGAGCGGATTCGGGATCGCCGAGATCACGCCGATGCAGTGATCCGTCCCGCAGCCCGCGGGGTCGGAGTCGACCCAGACCGCCGTGGGGCGCAGCAGGAACGGCCACTCCCAGGCGGGACTCGCGTAGGGGTGGCCGCGAGTGAGGCCGACGTGGAAGCCGAGCATCGACTCGTGGTACTTCCACAGCGCGATCAGCGGGTTCGGGTCGCTCTGGCGGTCATAGCCCCCTGCCGTCACCAGCCAGCCGGTCCAGCTGATCAGGTACACCGCCAGGGCGGGGAAGACGAGCAGCACGAACGAGACCGGCCCCTGTCGGAACGCGGCCGCGGTCGGCCACAGCACCACTCCCGCGCGACGGCGGGCGAGCGCATCCGTGACGACGACGTACAGGCCGAAGCCCGCCAGCACGTACAGCCCCGACCACTTCACGGCCGACGCCGCGCCGAGGGCGGCTCCCGCGGCGATCAGCCACGGACGACGCCAGAGCACCGGACCCCAGAACGGATCCGGGGTGTCGGGATCGCGCTTCTCGAGCACGGGGATCGTCCGCTGCCGGTCGATGATCACGAAGAGCACACCCAGCAGGACGAAGAACGTCAGGATGCCGTCGAGCAGGGCGATGCGACTCATCACGATGCTGAGACCGTCGATCGCGAGCAGCGTCCCGGCCACGCTCGCGACGATCACGGAACCGCTGAGCCGTCGCGCGATCAGGTAGACCAGGAGCACCGAGGCGCTGCCGAGCACCGCGGTCGCGAGTCGCCAGCCGGCGCTGTTGTCCGGCCCGCCGATCGCCATGCCGAGCGCGATGAGCCACTTGCCGAGCGGCGGATGCACGATGAACGCGCCCTGTTCGGACAGCGGCAGCTGCTGCAGCGTGACGAAGGCGTCGTTGGCGTTCTCGCCCCAGGTGCCCTCGTAGCCGAGCGTCCACAGCGACCAGGCGTCTTTGACGTAGTACGTCTCGTCGAAAGCGAGCTGATGCGGATGGGCGACGTTGATCAGCCGGAGGAGGGCAGCGATCGCGGTGATGACGAGGGGTGCGAGCCACCGGATCGCGCGTCCCCAGTCTGGGGCGTTGAGCAGGCGGTCACGCAGTCGCCCGTAGCGCGTCAACCGCTCATCGGGAGCGGGAAGCAGGGGCACGGGCGCGGTCACCGCTCCAGCCTAGACAACCGGCCTTCTCGGCCGGCTGCATCCGGCCCGCCTAAGCTGGGCGGGTGATCATCCTCGCCGCCACTCCGATCGGAAATCTCGGCGACGCGTCGCGCCGTCTCGTGGAGGTCTTGGAGAACGCCGAGGTCGTCGTGGCCGAAGACACCCGCACCACGCAACGTCTGCTGAAGGCCCTGCAGATCGAGAACCGCCCGCGCCTGATCGCCCTGCACGACCACAACGAGAAGCAGAAGGCCGCCGAGCTGGCGGCTCTCGCGGCCGAGACCGACATCGTGGTGATGAGCGATGCCGGGATGCCCACCGTGAGCGACCCCGGCTACGGGCTGGTCGCCGAAGCGGTCGCTCAGGGCGTCACGGTGACCGCGATCCCCGGGCCGAGCGCGGTGCTGATGGCACTCGCGATCTCGGGCCTGCCCACCGACCGCTTCACGTTCGAGGGGTTCCTGCCGCGCAAGCCGGGGGAGCGGCGTTCGACTCTGCGCGCGCTGGCGGCCGAACCCCGCACCATGGTCTTCTTCGAATCGCCCGCCCGCCTCGCGAGCTCCCTCGCCGACATGGGGGCGGCATTCGGCGACGACCGGCGGATCGCGGTGTGCCGAGAGCTGACGAAACTGTACGAGGAGGTGCGCCGCGGCACAGCATCGGAACTCGTCGCCTGGGCCGAGGACGGCGTGAAGGGTGAGATCGTCGTCGTGGTCGAAGGGGCGGCGCACCGCGATGCCTCCCCGGAAGACGCTCTCGCGCAGGTGCAGAAGCTCGTCGCCGACGGCATCCGGTTGAAGGACGCCGCCTCCGAGGTCGCCGGCCTCACGGGTCTCTCCTCCCGCGACCTCTATCAGGCCGCCCTCGCCGCCCGCTCCGGAGGAGCGTGACCGTGAGCAAGGCGGCGACCGTGTACGACGTGGCCGATCGGGCCGGCGTCTCGATCGCCACGGTCTCGCGTGTGCTGCGCTCGCCGGATGCGGTGCGCCCGGTCACCCGTGAGCGCGTGCTCGACGCCGTCGCCGCGCTGGGGTACGTGCCCAGCGGCAGCGCCCGCGGACTCGCCGAGCGTCGAACCGGGGTGCTCGGGCTGTACTTCCCGGGGTTCGACGCCGCCGAGGATGCTCCGCCCCTCGACGCGCTCTCCGCCGCCGACGCCGACGCACCGCCGTTCGCGATCGTCCGCGACGAGGTGGAATCCGACGGCCGGCACACCTCGATGCTGTTCCTCGACGAGGTGCTGCGCGGTGCGGAGCTGGAGGCCTGGAAGCAGGGTTTCGTGCTGATGGTCGGCGTCGGGCGGGACGACCCTGACCGCTCCACCGTGCGCGACATGGCGGGCCGTGTGGACGGGCTCATGGTCCTCGCGAGCAGCGTGCCGGACGACGTGCTGGCCCGGCTGGCGCGGCGCATCCCCGTGGTGGTGCTCTCGGGTCCTCCCCGCGGCGATCACTACGACCACGTCACGGTGAGCAACGCCGAGGCGATGGGTGAGCTGACCAGGCACGTGCTGGCGCAGGTGGGAGACGGGCGGCTCGCGTTCCTCGCGGGGCCCGCGGATTCGCCGGACGGCCTGCAGCGCTGGGAGGGGTTCGCGGCCGCCGTGACGGCTGCCGGTGGTGGGCTCGACGACGTGACCGTGCTGCGCGGCGACTTCACCCGCGCATCGGGGCGCCGCGCGGCCGAGGAGCTTCTCGCCGCGGGGGTGCCGGCCGCGCTGATCGCCGCGAACGATCAGATGGCGCTCGGAGCGCTCGACGTGCTCCGAGGCGCCGGTATCCGCGTGCCGGACGACGTCCTGGTGACGGGCTTCGACGGGATCGAGGCCGCCGCGCTGTCGCAGCCTCCGCTGACCACGATCCGTCAGCCGATGATCGACCTCGGCCGGGCGGCCGTTCAGGTGCTCGCCCGGCGGCTGGAGAACGCGGAAGCCGACCCGGTGGTCGCCCGGCTGCCCCTCCAGATCCTGCTGCGCGAGAGCTCTCAGCGCCCCGTCTGAACGGCGCGGCCATGGTCGGCGCGCCCGTGTCAAGGGGTTGCGATCGCAAAATGTATGCGCTTACAATCACTGAGGCGGTGCACACCGCCCTGAGACGGCGCAGGCCGTGCGGGTGTTCCGAAGTTCCGGTGGTCCGGCAGGGGCGCCCTTCATGACAGAGACGACATGAGGTGGCAGATGTCAGGTGGCAGAACACCGGGACGGCGCATGATGCAGCGCTGGCGCCGAGCGACGATCGTGGGCCTCGCGGCCGTGGCGGTCGCCCTCAGCGGCTGCAGCATCCAGATCACATCCCAACCCGATCCGTCGATCGGCGCCGACACGATGCTGATCAATGCCGACAAGGGCAACCCGTTCTTCACGAAGAACTTCAACCCGTACCTCACCAACACGCGCACCGCGTCGCGGTGGATCTACGAGCCGCTGATCCTGATCAATCCGCTCGACGGCACGCAGAACCCGTGGCTCGCCTCCGAATGGAGTCAGCCCGACGCGCGCACGATCGTCATGACGATCCGCGACGACGTGAAGTGGAGCGACGGCGAAGACCTGACACCCGAGGACGTGGCCTTCACGTTCCAGCTGCTCAAGGACAACCCGTCGCTCGACATCAAGGGCGCATGGCAGCACCTCGACAGCGTCGAGACCGAGGGCAGCGACGTGATCCTGCACCTCAAGACCGAGGACGCGCCGTCGCTGGCGATCCTCGGACAGACCATGATCGTCCCCGAGCACCTCTGGTCCGACGTGAAGGACCCCGGCACGTATCGCAACGAGGATCCGGTCGGAACCGGGCCGTTCGTGCTCGGCAACTACAACGACCAGCAGTACTCGATGGACAAGAACCCCGACTACTGGCAGGCCGACTCGATCGAGATCGAGCACATCATCCTTCCCGCCACGAACTCGCAGCTCGACACCGTCACCCGCGGTTACGACTGGGCCTACTCCTTCATCTCCGACGTCGAGGGCACCTGGGGCGCGGCGAGCGAGCACAACGCGTGGTGGTTCCCGCCCGGCGGCGTGATCGCGTTGATGCCGAACCTCGAGGTCGCGCCCTTCGACGACGTGAACGTGCGACGCGGCATCGCGCTCTCCCTCGATCGTGAGGAGATCGCAGAGACCGCCTCCGAGGGATACATGAAGCCGGCGGGTCAGACCGGTCTCATCCTTCCGAACCAGGAGCAGTACCTGGATCCGAGCATCCCCGATCAGGGCATGATCACGCAGGACGAGGATGCCGCTCTCGCCGCCTTCGCCGACGCGGGCTACACCCTCGACGGCGACCGTCTCGTCGACGCGAACGGCGAGCAGCTCGAGTTCGCGCTGACCACGGCGAACGGGTATTCCGACTGGACCAGGGCGGCGCAGACCGTGCGCAGCCAGCTCGCCGACGTCGGCGTGAAGGTCACCCTCAAGCTTCCGCAGCCCGCGGGATATCAGAGCGCGATCAGCAACGGCGACTTCGAGATGGCGATCGGCGGCATGGGCAACGGCGACGTGTACCAGGCCTACAACAACCTGCTTTCCAGCGAGTTCTACGTGCCGTCGGGAAAGCCGACCGCGAACAACTTCGAGCGCTACAAGTCGGACAAGGTCGACGCACTGCTCGCCGAGTATCGCGAGACCGTCGACGCCGCCCGCCAGGCCGAGATCGTGAAGGAGCTGCAGGGCGTCGTCTACGACGAGATGCCTGTGATCGGCCTCTACTACGGCGGCATCTGGGGCCTGTTCAGCGACGCCAAGTTCACCGGCTGGCCGAGTGAGGAAGACCCGTACATGATCCCGCAGAACTACGACTCCGCGCCGCTGGGCATCTTCACCCGGCTCGAGCGCGTGAAGGAGGACGACAAGTGAAGTACGTGCTCCAGAAGTTCGGCCTGTTCGTGCTCACCCTGTGGGCCGCGGTCACCCTGAACTTCTTCCTCCCGCGCATGATGCCCGGTTCCCCGGCGGATGCCGCCATCGCCAAGCTGTCCCAGAACGGGCCGGTGTCGGACGCCACGCGCGCCGCCATCGAGGCGCAGCTGGGTGTTCCGACCGGATCGCTGTGGGACCAGTACATCGCCTATCTCGGCCAGGTCGTCCGGCTCGACTTCGGTGTCTCGTACACGTTCTATCCGCAGTCGGTGTCGAGCATGGTGTCCACGGCGCTGCCGTACACGATCGGGCTCGTCGGCATCGTCACGATCCTCGCGTTCGTGATCGGCACGCTGATCGGCGTCGCCGCCGCCTGGCGTCGCGGCACCTGGCTCGACACCCTCCCGACGCTGACCGGTTCGTTCCTCAGCACGTTCCCGTACTTCTGGACCGCGCTGCTGCTGCTGTTCTTCTTCGGCTACGTGCTGCACTGGTTCCCGACCACCGGCGCCTACTCGGCGACCACGACACCCGGGTTCACCTGGGAGTTCCTCGGAGACCTGCTCAGCCACGCGTTCCTGCCGGCCCTGACGATCCTGCTCACCTCCCTGGGCGGATGGATCATCGGCATGCGCAACGCCATGATCAATACGCTCGGCGAGGACTACATCACGTTCGGCGAGGCGAACGGGCTGCACGGCCGCACGATCGCCCTCCGCTACGCCGCGCGCAACGCGATCCTGCCGAACCTCACCGGCTTCGGGCTCACGCTCGGCGGTGTGGTCGGCGGATCGATCCTGGTGGAACAGGTGTTCGGGTATCCGGGCATCGGCTATCTGCTCTTCAACGCCGTGATCGGGCAGGACTACCCGCTCATGCAGGCGCTCTTCCTGATGATCACCGTGAGCGTGCTCATCGCCAACTTCCTCGTTGACATCCTGTACGGGGTACTCGACCCAAGGACCCGCCGATGACTTCCACCATGAACGTCAAGATCCCCGCCGAGCGCATCGCTGCGCCCAGCCCATGGCGCGCCTTCGGGCGCATGGTCGCCACCCTCTGGAGCAATGGCAAGGCACGGCTCGGGTTGTGCATCCTCGCCTTCTTCGTGCTCGTGGCGGTGTTCGCCCCCGTCCTCGCCCCCTACGGCGCGAAGGACAACACCTTCGAGCGCAACGCCGATGCGTCGTGGGCGCACTGGCTCGGCACGACGGCCGCGGGGGAGGACGTGCTCAGCCAGCTCATCTACGGCGCACAGGTCAGCCTGCTCGTCGGCTTCGCCGCCGGCATCCTGTCGACCATCGTGGCGGTGCTCATCGGTCTCAGCTGGGGCTACATGCGCGGTTTCGCCGGCGAGGTGGTCGGCTTCATCGTCAACCTCTTCCTGGTGATCCCCGGACTCCCGCTCATGATCGTGATCGCCGCGTACCTGCAGAACGGCGGCATCCTGATGATCATCGCGGTCATCGTGGTGACCGGCTGGGCCTGGGGCGCCCGTGTGCTCCGCAGCCAGACGCAGTCGCTGCGCGGCAACGACTTCGTCACCTCGGCGCAGTTCTCGGGTGACAGCAGGACGCGCATCATCTTCCGCGAGATCCTGCCCAACATGACGTCGATCATCGCCGGCACGCTCTTCGGGGCGGCGACGGCCGCGATCCTGGCGGAGGCAGGCCTGGAGTTCCTCGGCCTCGGCGACTCCAGCATCGTCAGCTGGGGCACCATGCTCTACTGGGCGCAGAACTCCAACTCCCTGCTCACCGGACAGTGGCTGCTGCTGTTCGCCCCCGGTCTGTGCATCGCACTGCTGGCGTTGAGCCTGACACTGATCAACTTCGGCGTGGACGGCATCTCCAATCCGCGCCTGCGAGAGGGGAAGGGTCGATGACCGCCATGGCACCCGCGACCACCACCACGGAGAACGACATCCTGCTCGAGGTGCAGGGGCTGTCCGTCGAATACGCCTCGCCGGGCACGAAGCCCGTCACCGCGGTCGAGAACGTGTCGTTCTCGCTCCGCCGCGGCGAGTTCGTCGGTCTGGTCGGCGAGTCGGGGTCGGGCAAGTCGACCCTCGGCTTCGCCCTCACGCGACTGCAGAAGCCCCCGGCGCGCATCAGCGCTGGGCGCATCCTCTTCGGCGGGCGCGACATCCGCGAGCTGGATGCCGAGGAGCTGCGTCGTCAGCGTCAGGGCGGATTCGCCATGGTGCTGCAGTCGGGCATGAACGCCCTCAACCCCGTGCGCACCATCGGCAACCACTTCCGCGACATCTTCGCGGCGCACGGACACGTGCCCAAGGACGCCCGCGATGCGCGTGCCCGTGAGCTCATCGGCAAGGTCGGCCTCGACGCGTCGGTGCTCGCCCGTTACCCGGGCGAGCTCTCCGGCGGTATGCGCCAGCGTGCCTCGATCGCGCTCGCGCTGTCTCTCGAACCACAGCTGATGGTGTTCGACGAGCCCACCACGGCGCTCGACGTGCTCGTGCAGCACGCGGTGATGGACACGATCAAGGAGCTGCAGCGGGCCGAGCACTTCACCGCCATCCTCATCAGTCACGACCTCGGCATCGTGCTGGAGGCGACCGACCGGGTGATGGTGATGCACGAAGGGCACATCGTCGAAGACGCCAGGAGCATCGACATCCTCGAGCGCCCGCAGGACGAGTACACCCGGATGCTGCTGAGCCACTACGCGGACCCCCGCGCGGAGAAGATCGAGATCCCCGGCTTCCTCGATGCCGGTACCCGCCGTCGTGAAGGACGTGCGCGGACCGACGTCACCGAGACGCTGCCGACCGTGTCGTCGCGCGACACCCGTCGTGCGGATGCGGCGATCGTGGTGGAGGGCGTCTCGAAGCACTACCCGGCCCCTCGACGTGGGCAGGACGCCGTGACCGCGGTCGACGACGTGTCGTTCCGGCTCGAACCGGGGGAGGCCCTGGCACTCGTGGGCGCCTCGGGCTCGGGCAAGTCGACCATCGCCAAGATGTTGACGGGCGTCGAGAAGCCGACCTCCGGTACGGTGCACTTCGGCGATGTCGACGTGGCCTCTCTCAAGCGACACGGTCTGCGTGACCTCCGCAAGGACGTGCAGATGGTGTTCCAGGATCCGTATGCGGCGCTCAACCCGCTGCACACGGTCGAGTACGCCCTCACCCGTCCGGTCATGAACTACACGACGCTGCGGGGGCCCGAGGCGAGGGCGCGAGTGCTCGAGCTGCTCGAGACGGTGGGCCTCACGCCCGTCGAGCAGTTCGCCGCCAAGCTGCCGCACCAGCTCTCCGGCGGGCAGCGGCAGCGCGTCGTGATCGCCAGGGCGCTCGCGAGCGACCCGCAGGTGCTGATCGCCGATGAACCCGTCTCGATGCTCGACGTCTCGCTGCGTGCCGGGGTGCTGGCGCTGCTGGAGGACCTGCGCGAGAGGTGGGGCATCAGCATGCTCTACATCACGCACGACCTGCTGAGCGCGCGCCTGGTGACCCAGAACATCCTGGTGCTCAACGGCGGACGGGTGGTCGAGCGCGGCGAGACCTCGGAGGTGCTGCAGCATCCGGAGGATCCGTACACGATCCAGTTGCTCGACGCCGTGCCCAACCCCGCGCGCCTGCGCTGACCGTCACGACTTCAACACAAGAGAGAGGAGAGCACTCGTGCTCGCATTCCCCGACGGCTTCCTGTGGGGTGCCGCGACAGCGGCCCACCAGGTGGAGGGCAACAACACCACGAGCAACTGGTGGGCGATGGAACACGCGCCCGGCTCGCCCATGGTGGAGCCCTCCGGTGACGCCGCCGACCACTTCCACCGCTACCCGGAGGACATGCGGCTGCTCGCCGCCGCCGGGCTGAACTCCTACCGGTTCTCGGTGGAGTGGGCGCGGATCGAGCCCGAGCGCGGCTTCGTCTCCCGGGCGATGCTCGACCACTACCGTCGCATGATCGACACCGCCCGCGAGAACGGGCTCGACCCCACGGTCACGCTCATGCACTTCACGGTGCCGCAGTGGTTCCAGAAGGACGGCTTCTGGCGTGCCGACGACGCGGTGGATCTGTTCGCCCGCTACGTCGAGACCGTGCTGCCGATCCTCGACGGCATCGACTACGTGTGCACGATCAACGAGCCGAACATCGCGGCGATGCTGGCCGGGGGAGAGGACGCGGCGAACCTCGTCGCCTACGGCCTCCCGAACCCCGATCTCGCCGTCGCCGACACGCTGCTCGAGGCGCACCACCGCGCATCGGAGATCCTGCACTCGGTGCCCGGTGTCAAGGCCGGATGGACCATCGCCACGCAGGCCTTCCACTCCACGGGAGAGCCTGGCGCCGACGAGATGCTCGCCGCGTACGGCGACCCTCGCGACCACTGGTACCTCGACCAGTCGGCCGGCGACGACTTCGTCGGCGTGCAGGCCTACACCCGCACCTTCATCGGTCCCGAGGGCCCGCGCCCGGTGGCGGACGATGTGGAGACCACGCTGACCGGCTGGGAGTTCTTCCCCGAGGCGCTCGAGATGGGAGTGCGCAGCGCCTGGGAGCGCAGCGGGGGAGTGCCCGTGCTCGTGACCGAGAACGGCATCGCGACCGCTGACGACACGCGGCGCATCGCCTACACGCAGGGTGCGCTCGAAGGACTGCACCGCGCCATCTCCGACGGCATCGACGTGCGCGCCTACCAGCACTGGAGCGCGCTCGACAACTACGAATGGGCCAGCGGCTTCCGGCCCACGTTCGGCCTGATCGGCTTCGACCACGAGACGTTCGAGCGCTCGCCGAAGCCGTCGCTCGCCTGGCTCGGAGAGGTCGCGCGCCGCAACGGCCTCTGAGAGGCGCCGCCGACCCCGCCGCGGATGCGCCCCCGGCATCCGCGGCGGGGTTACCCTCGGGTCATGACGAACGCGATGCACGCGACGCGGGGGGAAGAGACGCGGCGGGACGCCCTCCGGGCAGCCGCCGCCGGCCTGAGCGCGTCGTTCCTCGCCGTCGGCCTGGCGGAGCTCGTCGCCGCGGTGGTGGAGCCGAGCGCGAGCCCGTTCGCCGTGATCGGGAGCGGGCTCATCGATCTCGCACCGAGCTGGGCGAAGGACACCGCCATCGCGCTATTCGGCACCGGGGACAAGGCGGCCCTGATCACGGGGATCGCCGTCGTGCTCGTCGTCGTCGCCGCCGTCGCCGGGATCCTGGAGCGCAGACGATCCGGTCTCGGGGCGGTGATCCTGGGAGCCCTCGGCGTTCTCGCCGTCGTCGCGGCGATGATCCGACCCGGCGCGGGACCCTTCGCCTGGCTCCCCGGTCTCATCGCCGGGCTCGTGGCGGTGATCACTCTGCGTCTCCTCGTGGCGCGACTGCGACCGGTCGCGGGCCTGCAGCCCGACGGCGAGGACCGGAGACGGTTCCTGCTGTGGACCGCCGGGGTCGCCGCGGCCGGCGCCGTGGCTCTCATCGTCGGGAACGTCGCGCGCGGCGCGAGCCGTTCGATCGAAGCCGTCCGCGATGCCCTGCGGCTGCCGAGCGCGGCACGCGCAGCGGCCGCGGTTCCTGCCGGCGCGGAGCTGGGGATCCGCGGTCTGGCTTCCGTCGTGACACCGAACGCGGAGTTCTACCGGATCGACACCGCGCTCATCGTGCCGCAGGTCGACCCGGCCGACTGGTCGTTGCGCATCCACGGGATGGTCGACCGCGAGATCGAGATCACCTGGGACGAGCTGCTGGCCATGCCGATGCAGGAGTCCGACGTGACGCTCGCCTGCGTGTCGAACGAGGTCGGGGGATCACTGATCGGCAACGCCCGCTGGCTGGGTCTTCCGGTGCGGGCGCTGCTCGCGCGCGCGGGTGTGGATCGCGACGCCGACATGGTGCTCTCGACCTCGGCCGACGGCTTCACGGCATCGACCCCGATCGAGGCGCTCACGGATGACCGCGACGCTCTGCTCGCGATCGGCATGAACGGAGAGCCGCTGCCGATCGAGCACGGATTCCCGGTGCGGATGGTGGTGCCGGGTCTCTACGGCTATGTGTCGGCCACGAAGTGGGTCACACAGCTGGAGGTGACGCGGTTCGACCGTGCCACGGCCTACTGGACGACGCGAGGGTGGTCGGATCGCGGGCCCATCAAGCTGCAGTCCCGCATCGACGTCCCGCGCCGTGGGCAGTCGGTCCCGGCGGGGGCCGCGGTGATCGCCGGGATGGCCTGGCAGCAGCACGTCGGCATCGCCGGGGTGGAGGTGCGCATCGACGACGGCCCGTGGCGCGCCGCCGAGCTCGCGACCGCGATCTCCGCCGACACCTGGATGCAGTGGAGTCTCGACTGGACCGCCGAGAGCGGTGCGCACACCATCGAATGCCGGGCGCTGAGCGCCGACGGCGAGACGCAGACCTCGGATCCGGCTGCTCCGGCACCCGACGGCGCTCAGGGATGGCACCGCATCGACGTCTCCGTCGGCTGAGCGCGTAACCACCCGCGGCATCGCACCTAGAATTGCTCCATGCCCGCAGGCGAATCCTTCTACATCACCACGCCCATCTACTACCCGTCCGACGTGCCTCACATCGGTCACGGGTACACGACGGTGGCCGTCGACACGCTCGCACGGTGGCACCGCCAGGCGGGGGATGACACCTGGATGCTCACGGGCACCGACGAGCACGGTCAGAAGATGCTGCGCGCGGCGGCGGCGAACAACGTCACCCCGCAGGAATGGGTCGACAAGCTCGTCAGCGAGAGCTGGTTCCCGCTGCTGACGACGCTCGACGTCGCCAACGACGACTTCATCCGCACGACGCAGGAGCGGCACGAGACGAACGTGCAGACGTTCTTCCAACGCCTGTACGACCGCGGGTACATCTACGCGGGCGAGTACGAGGCGCTCTACTGTGTGGGCTGCGAGGAGTTCAAGCCCGAGTCGGAGATCGTCGACGGCACCGGTCCTTTCGAGGGACTCAAGGTCTGCGCGATCCACTCCAAGCCTCTCGAACTGCTGCAGGAGAAGAACTACTTCTTCAAGCTCAGCGAGTTCCAGGACCGCCTGCTCGAGCTCTACAAGACCCAGCCCGATTTCGTGCGCCCCGACTCCGCGCGCAACGAGGTCGTCTCCTTCGTGAGCCAGGGTCTGAAGGACCTGTCGATCTCGCGTTCGACCTTCGATTGGGGCATCCCGCTGCCCTGGGACGAGTCGCACGTCATCTACGTGTGGGTCGACGCCCTGCTGAACTACGCCACGGCCGTGGGCTACGGCTCCGATGAGGAGACCTTCGCACGCCGCTGGCCCGCCTACCACGTGGTCGGCAAGGACATCCTGCGCTTCCACGCCGTGATCTGGCCCGCGCTGCTGATGGCGGCCGGCCTCGACGTGCCCAAGGGCGTGTTCGCGCACGGCTGGCTGCTCGTCGGCGGCGAGAAGATGTCGAAGTCGAAGCTCACCGGTATCGCGCCGACCGAGATCACCGACGTCTTCGGCTCGGACGCGTACCGCTTCTACTTCCTCTCGGCGATCGCGTTCGGCCAGGACGGATCCTTCTCGTGGGAAGACCTGTCGGCCCGCTACCAGGCCGAGCTCGCGAACGGTTTCGGCAACCTCGCCTCGCGCACGACCGCGATGATCGAGAAGTACTTCGATGGCGTCGTGCCGCCCGCGGCCGAGTACACCGAGAAGGACCTCGCGATCCAGAAGATCGTGGCGGATGCGGCGACGAATGCGGATGCGTCCATCGCGCAGTTCCGCATCGATGAGGCGATCTCGGCGATCTGGACGATCGTCGACGCGCTCAACGGCTACATCACCGCGAACGAGCCGTGGGCACTGGCCAAGCAGGCGAACAGCGGAGACGAGGACCAGCGCGCACGCCTCGGCACCGTGCTGTACACCTGCGCCGAGGGGCTGCGCGCCCTCGCGGTGCTGCTGTCGCCGGTGATGCCGGAATCGACCGAGAAGCTCTGGGTCGCCCTCGGCGCCGCCGAGACCCTGGGCCGCCTGCAGGACCAGCCGATCCGCGAGGCGGGCGCCTGGGGCGTGCTGCGCCCCGGCACCAGTGTCAACGGCCTCTCGCCGCTGTTCCCGCGGGTGGAGTCAGCGGGCTGAGCCGCGGCCCGGAACACAGAGCGCGAAGAGATGGCCGAGACCTACGTGCGTGAGCGTTCGGGGGACGGACGCAAGGATCTGAAGTATCCGTCCGCCCCCGAACCGCTGACGGTTCCGGTGTACGACAACCATGCGCACCTCGAGATCCTCGACGGAGACGATCCGCTCTCGCTGAGCGAGCAGCTCGACCGGGCGGCGGCCGTGGGCATCGCCGGGGTCGTTCAGGCTTCGGGCGACATCGAGTCGTCGCGGTGGGCGGTCGAGGCCGCGGCATCCGACCCTCGTGTGCTGGCCGCCGTCGCGATCCACCCGAACGATGCGCCGACGTACGCAGAGGAGGGGCGTCTGGATGAGGCGATCGCGGTGATCGACGAGCTCGCCGCACACCCGCGCACCCGGGCGATCGGCGAGACGGGGCTGGACTTCTTCCGCACGGAGCCCGAACGGCGGGCGCCGCAGTTCGAGTCGTTCGAGGCGCACATCGCGCTCGCGAAGAAGCACGGCATCGCGATGCAGATCCACGACCGCGACGCACACGACGCGGTGCTGGAGACGCTCGCCCGCCTCGGTGCCCCGGAGCGCACGGTGTTCCACTGCTTCTCGGGCGACGACGCGATGGCGCGCATCTGCGCCGACGCCGGGTACCACCTGTCGTTCGCCGGCAACGTCACGTTCAAGAACGCCCAGAATCTGCGCGATGCGTTGAAGGTCACCCCGCTCGATCGCCTCCTGGTCGAGACGGATGCGCCGTTCCTCACCCCGGTGCCGCTGCGCGGACGCCCGAACGCGCCCTACCTGGTGCCGATCACGGTGCGCTTCATGGCCGCAGAGCTCGGCCTCGACGTGGATGAGCTGTGCGCCCAGCTCGCCGAGAACACCCTGCGGGTCTACGGCTCCTTCGACTCCTGAGGCTCGTTCGCCGACGGACTCGCGGGTTCCGCGTCGTCGGGACCGGTGTCGGCGATGGGCTTCGCCGACACGATCTGCGAGATGGGCTTCCACACCAGCAGCAGGGTGAGGGCTGCGCCGACGAAGGCGAACCACCACGGGGCGGTGAGCCCCCAGACCTGGGCGATCACGCCGCCGAGCGCCTGACCGACGACCATGCCGCCGAAGACGCCGACCATGTTCACGGATGCCACCCGGCCCTGGAGCTCGGCGGGGACGAGCCGCTGTCGCACGGTCGTGGAGATCGTGCCCCACACGAACGCGTAGGCGCCGAAGAAGAACATGATGACCAGCGCCACCCAGCCGGTGGTGGTGAGTGCGAAAGACAGGTGCATGAGCACCTCGAGCGAGAGCACGACGCGCATCAGCGTCGCGAACGACACGTGCCGTTCCAACCAGCCGAAGCTGAGGGTCGCGAGGATCCCCCCGGCCGCCGATGCCGTCGTGAGTGCACCGTAGCCGACCGCGCCCATGTGCAGGTGCTCGGTGGCGTACAGCACGAGGACGCCCCAGGGGGCCGCCCAGGTGATGTTGAAGACCAGGATGATGAGCACCAGCATCCGCACCGGCGGGTTGCGCCACAGCCACCGCAGGCCTTCGGCGATGTCGGTGTGCACGGGCGGGTGGGTGTCGGTCTCCCGGGGCGGGACGGGCGTCTTCGCCATGCGCGAGATGAGCACCACGGCGAAGCTCACGCACACGACCTCGAGCAGGAAGGGCCACGCCGTGCCGGCCGCGAACAGGAATGCTCCCAGCGGGGGACCGGCGAACTGGTTCGCGACCAGGTATCCGGCCTGCAGGCGCGCGTTGCCGACGCCGAGGTCTGCGGGTTTCACGAGCATGGGCAGCAGCGTGCTTCCCGCCGTGTCGACGAAGACCTCGGCGGTGCCGTAGAGGAACGCGACCGCGAGCACGATCCAGATGTTCGCGACCCCGGTGAGGAGGAACACGCAGAGAGCTGCGAGCACGAGGGCTCTGGCGGCGTTGGCGAACATGACCAGGCGACGACGGTCGAAGCGGTCGGCGATCGCGCCGGCGTGCAGGCCGAAGAGCAGCCAGGGGAGGAACTGCAGGATCGCGCCGGCCGCCACCAGGATCGGCGACGAGGTCATCGACGCGATGAGCAGCGGAGCGGCCGCGAGCGCGACGCCGTCGCCGACGTTGCTCGTCCACGACGACGCGAGCAGCCAGCGGAAGTCTCGGCCCATGCGGCGGGGCGCGACGAGTTCACCGAGAGAAGGCACCAGAGAAGACTACTGACGGCGGGGGACATCGAAGGAGTGGGGGAGAATGGGGGGATGACCGTCACCCTGCTCGGCGCCACCGAGATCCGCCGCCTCGCCGCCGAGCTCGACGTCACCCCGACGAAGAAGCTCGGCCAGAACTTCGTCACCGATGCGAACACCGTCCGCAAGATCGTGCAGGCGGCCCGCGTGCAGCCGCACGAGCGTGTGGTCGAGGTCGGACCGGGGCTCGGCTCCCTGACGCTCGCGATCCTCGAGACCGGCGCCTCCGTCACAGCCGTCGAGATCGATCACCGACTGGCCGCCCGCCTCGCGCAGACCGCGGCCGAGCACGGCGTCGAGGCCGATCGGCTCACGGTCGTCGATGCGGATGCGCTGCGCATCACCGCGCTGCCGGGGGAGCCCACCGTGCTGGTGGCCAACCTGCCCTACAACGTCTCGGTGCCGGTGCTGCTGCACTTCCTCGAGAACTTCGCCTACCTCCAGCGCGGCGTCGTGATGGTCCAGGCCGAGGTCGCCGAGCGCCTGGCCGCGAAGCCCGGCTCGAAGATCTACGGCTCGCCCAGCGTCAAGGCCGCCTGGTACGGGGAGTGGAAGCTGTCCGGAAACGTCTCCCGCCAGGTGTTCTGGCCGGTGCCGAACGTCGACAGCCTGCTGGTCGGCTTCGACCGCTCCGAGGGCGAGCGCGGCACCGAGGAGGAGCGTCGCCGCACGTTCCAGATCGTGGACGCGGCGTTCAACCAGCGCCGCAAGATGCTCCGCCAGGCCCTCTCCGGGATCTTCGGCAGCTCGGCCGCAGCGTCGGAGGTGCTGATCGCCGCCGGCGTCGCCCCGACCGCACGCGGAGAAGACCTCACGGTCGAGGACTACCAGCGCATCGCGCAGCACGCCCCGGCGGCGGACGCCGCGGCGGAGATCGTCACCGACGACGTCGCTCCCACCCAGTAATCTGGCACCGTGACCGACTCCCCCCGCTTCCGCCCCGATGTCCCCGAGCTGCACCGTCCGTATGCGGCGGACGAGAACCGCTACCAGCAGTTCGCCTATCGCCAGGTCGGCACGTCCGGCCTGTACCTGCCCCCGATCTCGCTCGGGCTGTGGTGGAACTTCGGCGACAACATCCCACTCGACAACCAACGCGCATTGCTGCGCCACGCGTTCGACCGCGGCATCACGCACTTCGATCTGGCGAACAACTACGGCCCGCCCTACGGCTCGGCCGAGAAGAACTTCGGGCGCATCTTCGCCGAAGACCTCCGCCCGTACCGCGACGAGCTGATCATCTCGTCGAAGGCCGGGTGGGACATGTGGCCCGGCCCCTACGGCGACTTCGCGAGCCGCAAGTACATCCTCGCCAGTGCAGAGCAGTCCTTGACCCGCATGGGTCTCGACTACGTCGACATCTTCTACTCGCACCGCGTCGACCCGGTCACCCCGATCGCCGAGACGGTCGGCGCGCTCGACACCCTGGTGCGGCAGGGCAAGGCCCTGTACGTCGGGATCTCGTCCTACAGCGCCGAGCGCACGGCCGAGGCCGTCGCGGTCGCGAAGGACCTCGGCACGCCGCTGGTCATCCATCAGCCCGCGTATTCGATCCTCAACCGCTGGGTCGAGGACGGCCTGACCGACACCCTCGAGCAGTCGGGCCTGGGGGCGATCGCCTTCACGCCGCTGGCGCAGGGGCTGCTCACCGACAAGTACCTCGGCGACGGTACGGCCGAGCGCGCGCAGAAGCGCGGCTCGCTGCCGGAGGGCCGGCTCACCGACGACGCGGTGCAGACGCTGCGTTCACTCAACGAGGTCGCGCAGGGACGCGGCCAGTCGCTCGCGCAGCTCGCCCTGCAGTGGACGCTGCGCACCCCCGTCGTGGCCTCCGCACTGATCGGCGCTTCCCGTCCCGAACAGCTGGACGAGAACATCGCGGCGGTGAACGGACCCGCCTTCACGACGGAGGAGCTCGCCCGCATCGACGAGCTCGCCGGCGCCATCGACGTCAACCTGTGGGCGAAGTCCTCGGAGCTGTGACCCGATCATGAGCCATGCCGCGTTCACCGATTCCGTGCACGTGCGCGCCCCGGGGAAGATCAACGTCTTCCTCGGGGTCGGCGGGCGGCATGACGACGGCTACCACGCGCTGGCGACGGTGTTCCAGGCGGTCTCCCTCTACGAAGACGTGATCGCGCGCCCGGCCGACGACTTCTCGGTCACGGTCTCGGGTGTGGAAGACATCGGCTCGGTTCCTCTCGACGACCGCAACCTCGCGATGCGTGCGGCCAAGCTGCTCGCCGCGGCCGTGGATCATCGCGGCGGAGTCGCCCTGGAGATCCGCAAGAGTGTGCCCGTCGCGGGGGGCATGGGGGGAGGATCTGCGGATGCTGCGGCCGCCCTGGTCGCCTGCGATGCGCTGTGGGGCACCGGGCTGTCGCAGACGCGCCTGCACGACCTCGCCGCGCGTCTCGGCGCGGATGTGCCCTTCGCGCTGCACGGCGGCACGGCGGTCGGCACCGGTCGCGGCGATCAGCTCAACCCGGCACTCGCGCGCGGACGCTTCGACTGGATCCTGGTGCCCAGCGAGCAAGGGCTCTCGACGCCCGTGGTCTACGAGCGCCTCGACCTGCTGCGCGAGGAGGAGGGGGCTCTCGCCGACGATCCGCCGCTGTCGCTCGACGTGCCGATCCCGGTGCTGCAGGCGCTCCGGTCGGGCGACCCGGTGAGGCTCGCCGAGACGCTGTTCAACGATCTGCAGGCTGCGGCCCTCTACGAGCGACCCGACCTCGCCGACACGATCCGTCAGGGGGTCGCTGCCGGCGCGTTGCAGGGCATCGTCTCCGGTTCCGGACCCACCGTGGCCCTGCTGTGCCCCGATCCCGAGACCGCACAGGACGTGCAGTCCTCGCTGCGGGAGGGAGGGCTCGACCCCCTGCATGTGCACGGTCCCGTTCCGGGCGCGCGCATCATCGGCTGACGGGCGAGACGCTCACTCCGCCTGCAGCAGTGCGCTCACCCGGTAGGGGATGACCTCGCGCAGGAACAGGCTCGTCGAGGTGCGGAGGATGCCGGGGCACAGCCGCACCACCTCGGCGACGCGGTAGAGGTCGTCCGGGTCCCGGGCGACGACGCGCAGCAGCAGGTCGGTGTCACCGGCCGGCGCGAAGCACTCCAGCACCTCGGGAACACGGCTGAGCGCCTCGATCGCGGCGGTGATCTTGTGCTGGTCGAGCTCGACGAGGATCGAGGCGGCGACGCCGCGGCCCAGTGCCTGCGGGAGGATGCGCGAGCTGTGCGCACGCAGATAGCCACCCGACTCGAGACGGTCGAGACGTGCGTGCACGGTGCCGCGTGCGAGGCCGAGGTCCTGGGCGATCAGGGCCACCGGGCGCCGTGGGTCGGTGTCGAGCACCGTGAGGATCCGTCGGTCGGTCTCGTCGAGGTTGGCCATTTCGATCACCGTCACCTTCTTCGGGTCGCGTGGATTGATCGGATCGATCAATCGAAACTCACTCTATGGTCTGAATGCCCTATACGTGTTGAAATGAGTGTCAGATACGCAGGATGTCGGCCACGAGCGGGCATCACGCGCACTCGACGGAGAGGCCACGAGCCGCCCCTGCCGGGTGTCGACGGCGACGGGCCACGAGCCTCTGCCGGCCCCGTCCCCGGGAGGGGCGGGGCAGGCGCTGTCCCTGAGGTGGCGCTGTCCGCTGATGCGGCCCTGTCCCTGAGGTGGCGCTGTCCCCTGATGGTGCGAGGGGTGCGTCAGTCGCGGGGAACGAGCAGACGCAGCTGCACCATGGCCGAGAACCGGGCTTCCGGATCGGTCAGATCGAGTCCGCTGATCTCCGACAGTCGGCGCAGCCGATACCGAAAGGTGTTCGGGTGCGTGTAGACCCGGGCCGCGGCCACCGCGACATCGCCGAAGGCATCGAGCCAGGCCCGCAGCGTCTCGACCAGGTGCGTGCCCTTCTCCCGATCCTGGGCGAGGAGATGGGCGACGGGGCCGGTGGGCTGGTCACCCCGTGCACGCACGAGGTCGCCGAGCTCGACCAGCAGTGCCTCCATCTGCACAGCGGTGAAGCGTGCCACCGGTTCATGCGACGGGGCCTGTCGGACCACGCGGAGGGCGCGGTCGGCGTTCGCGCGGGATGAGGGGATGCCGGTGGTCTCGTCCGCCACCGTACCGACGCCGATGCGGATCTCGCTGGTCGCTCCGAGCCGACCGAGGAAGTCGGTGGCCACACGCGCAGCGCGGTTGTCCGCGTCGCTGCGCTCGGCTCCGGATTCGGCATCGCCCTGCTCCGGGCGGGTGCCGACCACGGCGTACACGACATCGCCGATCACGGCGACGGCGGAACGGAGGTAGACCGCGCCCAGGTGCACGGCGAAGGCGTCGGCGATGTGCTGTCTCTCCGCGACGCCCCGGGCGCCGGCCGATGGTTCGTCGTCGGCTTCTTCCGCGGCGGACAGCGCGAGGACCACGCATCGGTGGTCGTTCAGCCGCAGCCGCGCCGTGGCATCCGCCGCCCCCGGACCCCCTTCGAGGATGGTGGCGAGCAGGTCGGCGCGCAGCCGGCGCTCGACATCGGCACCGGCCCGCAGGCGCAGCATGTGCAGGGCCACCAAGCCGGCGGAGTCCTTCAGCGCACGCACACGGTCGGGGGAGAGCGGTTCCTGCACCGCGGCCCAGATCGATCCGAGGATCTCGTCGCCCGCGCGCACGGCCAGGGCCACGCGGGGGAAGGACGGAAGGCCCTCGGTGTTGAGCACGGGGCCGACGTCGATCGGATCCTCGCTGCGATACAGCTCCTGGAAGACCCCGCGCTCTTCGAGCTGGCGTGCGAACCGCTCGGGGACCTGTCGTCCGAGAACCGTCTCGATGCGTGCCGGATCGGCTTCGTGCTGGCGCCCCGAGAACGCGACGACCCGGGAGTTGCGGTCCTCGATCGTGACCGGTGCGTTCAACAGGGTGGCGATCGCGTTGGCGAGGGCGAAGAGATCGCCGGAAGGCATCCCGCCGAGCGTGGTGGCTCCCTGATCGCCGACGTCGCCCTCGGCGATGAGCGAGCGCAGCATCGCGGCCAACTGTGCCCACGACGCCCCACGGGTGAGGGCGAGGACAGGGATGCCGGTGGCCTCGGACGCATCGCGCACCGGCTGCTCGGCGCGCACCGGGGCGCGTAGCACGAGGGCGGAGGCGTGCTGGGCGGCGAGGGTCTGCAGCAGTGCGGCGATCTCCTCGGGGTCGCTCAGCCCGACGCCGAGGACGAGGGCACCGCGCATCGGCATGGCGTCGTCGAGGACGTCGTGGATGACGACCGTCTCGATCTCGGCGTCGTCGTCGGCCGCACCGCTCACGACCTCGAGCAGGGTGTTGCCGAGGTCTTCGATGACCCGGCCGAGGCTGGCGCGGGGCCTGGTCGTCACGGACATGAGCACAGGGCCCAGGGTAGGGGGAGACCGCCGGTCGCGGAGCTGTGGGGCACGACGAAATCGTATCGACTCTTGGTCGATCTCGACAGGATCGTCGTGCCCCGCTCGGGCGGTCATCCTGTGCTCAGACGGCGATCCACTCGGTGCGGACCGTCACGGCGTCCAGCGCAGCCTGGTCCGGGGTGACACCGATCCCCGGGCCCGTCGGAACCGTGAGCGTGCCGTCTTCGACGACGAACGGCTCGGTGATGTCGCGGGAGTAGTAGCGGCCCGAACCCGAGGTGTCGCCGGGGAGCGTGAAGCCCGGCAGCGCCGCGAGAGCGACGTTCGCCGCACGGCCGATCCCGGTCTCGAGCATCCCGCCGCACCACACCGGGATGTCGTTGGCCACGCACACGTCGTGGATGCGACGCGCTTCGAGGTATCCGCCGACGCGGCCGGGCTTGATGTTCACGATCGAGCACGCGCCGAGGGCGATCGCATCCGCCGCCGCGCGGGCCGACACGATCGACTCGTCGAGGCACACCGGAGTCGTGATGGCCCGGGCGAGCTGCGCGTGGCCGAGCAGATCCTCCTCGTCGAGGGGCTGTTCGATCAGGAGCAGGTCGAACGGGTCGAGCTTGGCAAGATGCCGGGCGTCGCCGCGGTGGTACGCGGTGTTCGCGTCGACCTGCAGCAGCACGTCGTCGCCGAAGCGCTCCCGCACCGCGCGCACGGGGTCGATGTCCCATCCCGGTTCGATCTTCAGCTTGATGCGCACGTACCCCTCGTCGAGGTATCCGCCGACGGCGTCGAGCAACTCGGGAATGGAGTCCATGATGCCGACCGAGACACCGCAGTCGACCCGGTCGCGCACGGCACCGAGCTCGCGGGAGAGCGGCACTCCGGCCGCGCGCAGCTGCGCATCGAGGATCGCCAGCTCGACCGCGGCCTTCGACATGCGGTGCCCCTTGAACTTCGCCAGCGCCGGCGCGACGCCACCCGCGTCCAGATCCTTCACCTGCGCGAGCGCCGGTAGCAGGAATCGCGTGATCACATCCACGCTCGCCTCCACGTACTCGGAGGAGTACAACGGGTCGTTCATCGCGACCCCCTCGCCCCAGCCCTCCGCCTCGTCGGTGACCGCGCGGACCAGCAGCGCCTCGCGCACGGTCTGCACCCCGAACGACGTCCGGAACGGCGATACCAGGGGCATCTCGATCACGCGCAGCTCGAATCCGGTGAGCTTCATCCCTGTTCTCCTCTGTCGATGGTGTAGGCGCCGGAGCGGTCGAACGCGAGCACGCGACCTCCACCCTCCAGCGATGATCCGAGCGTCTCCCGCAACGCCAGACGCCACGCGGTCGCGCGGGCGGGTTCGGTCAGACGCAGGGTCTCGATGTCGCGCGGCAACGCCACGCGCACCAGGCGCGCGTCGGTGCGATGACGGAGCGGCCCGAGGTCTTCGCCCACGCTGAGCAGGGGCTCGACGTGCGCGGATCCGTCGGCGGATCCGTCGGTCAATCCCTCGTCGGGTCGGTCGGCGGAGACGGCGGGATCGCCGTGGCAGGCGGCCACGACCCGGGGGTCGCGCACATACCAGGTCACCAGCATCCGATCGGTGTCGTCCGCGCCGTTGAGGGCGTCGGCCATGTGTCCGTAGAAGTTGCGGTGATACGACGTCGGGCTCGCCGCGAGCTTCACGAGGTTGAAATGCGCGTTCCGGCTGATGAGCGGATCGAACGTCCAGGAGATCTCGTCCAGCCCCTCGTCGAGCGCCCATGCCCGCTGATGCACCTTGAGGGCGAAGCCGACGCTGCGGCCCCGCATGCGCGAGGAGACACCGGCGATGTGGCTGTGCAGGGCGCGCTGGCCGGGGGCGGCGAAGAACCCGAAGCACGCTCCCACCAGCTCGTCGTGCTCGAAGGCGCCGCCCACGTAGCTGCCGGCCTTCGACAGCGCCCGCAGGGTCTCGACGTTGACGGGAGAGGCCTCGCCCTGCTTCGTCCAGATGCCCTGGAACAGCTCGGCGACCCGGGCGAAGTCGTCGACCTCCGAAAGCAGGCGGACATCCACTCCCGCTCTCCTGGCGGCGGCGCTCGCGGCATCGGCCGCCTCCTCCGGCGAGGCCCGGAACGCGGCGGCATCCGTCATGCTCATGCCCTTCCTCCGGCCCGTGCATCCCGATCGAGCGGTGTCTCCCGCTCGGCCAGGACGGTGGCGATCAGCTCCTGCAGCAGCAGGGTGCGTTCGGGGATCATCGCGATCACCACGTGCTCGTCATCGGCGTGCGCGCCACCGCCGACGGCACCGAGGCCGTCAAGCGTCGGCACGCCGAGCGCTGCGGTGAAGTTGCCGTCCGAGGCCCCGCCGACCGCGACGCCCTGGAACGGAGTGAGTCCGGTGCGCGCGGCGATCGCGACCGCCTGCGCGAACAGGTGCGCCGACGACTCCGGCTCCAGCGGACGTCGGTTCGCACCGCCCTCGATACGGACGGACGCACCCGGAATCGTCGGAGGGAGGTCGCGGAGCGCCGCATCCACCCTGTCCTGCTCCGCCACCGTGTGCACCCGTACGTCGACCGCGAACTCCGCCGCGGCCGGCACCGTGTTCGTGGTGCTGCCGGCGCGCACGAGCGTAGGGGTCACACTGGTCCCCGCCGCGCGGTCGCCGAGGTCGGCGATCGCGAGCAGCAGATGCGCGGCCTCGACGGCGGCGTTCACCCCGCGCTCCGGTTCCAGCCCGGCGTGAGCCGCCCGGCCGGTGACGTGCACCCGGTAGAGCGAGACGCCCTTGCGCGCGATCTTCACGGCGCCGCCCTCGGCCGCGGCCTCCAGCACGAAAGCCGCGGCACAGCCGAGCGCCTCCTGCTCGATCAGTGCGCGTGAGCTCGGCGAACCGAGTTCCTCGTCACCCGTGATCAGGATGCTGACGCCGGTGCGGTCGGGCAGCGCCGCCACGGCGTGCAATGCCATCACCACGCCGGTCTTCATGTCGAAGCATCCCGGCCCCCGCAGCACGCCGTCGTCGAGGCGGAACGGAAGTCTCCGCAGCGAGCCGAGCGGCCAGACCGTGTCGTGATGACCGAGCACCAGCACCGCCGGTTCGCCGAACCGCCACCGCAGATGCGTGCGCCCTTCGATCACGATGCGCTCGGGGGCCACGCCCAGCAGCCGCTCGCCGAGGGATGCGACGACATCGGCGCTGCGGGAGACGGCGTCGAGGTCGTCGGAGGGGGACTCGCAGGAGACGAGGGTCTCGATGTCGGCCAGGACCCGGTCGAGGTCCACGTCCGCCTGCACGCTCATCACGACACCTTCGGCGCCGCGCGGACGCCGTGGTGCAGGTAGCGCTCGCCGGTGGGCAGGGAGTAGAAGACCACGGCATGCCACCCCTGCTCGCCCTCCGGCCGCATCACGAACTCGCCGTGACGCACCGGGACCAGCGGGTGCTCCTGCACCGGGTCGGGGAGCAGCGCGGCGAGGGGGCCGTTGAGCGTGGTGCGCATGCGGAGACCTTCGTCACCGCGGAAGATCTCGGTGCGGACCCCGGAGCGGTCGTAGATGCCCTCGAACTCGGAGAAGTCGTCGGCGAACGGCTCCTCCGGAGGGGTGAGGCCCGCCGGCACGTGCACATCCGCGAGCTCGGAGAAGATCTCGTCGAACAGCTCGGCATACAGGTCATGCGTGTTGCCGCCATTGGTGAGCATCGTCACCGCGAGCTGCTCGTCCGGCAGGATGCGCAGGAATGCGGCTTGGCCGATGGTGTTCCCGTCGTGTCCGTAGAGCCGGCGCCCGTCCCAGTCGAACAGGATCCACCCCACGCCCCAGGCATCGCCGAGCGAGTACGGATCGGGCATGTGGACCTCCCGCTGCTGCATCCGTCGCACGCTCTCCTCCGACAGCACCCGCGTGCCGTCGGCGGCGAGTCCCCCCGTGAGGTGCATGCGCGCGAACGCGAGCACGTCGGCGGTCGTGGAGTTCACCAGTCCCGCCGGTCCCATCGCACGGGGGAGCATCCACGCCGGGGCGAGCACGGGACCGTCGTCGCCGGTCTCGGTGTGGCCGCTGGCGGCACGGAACATGATGGCCTCTTCGGGGAGCGTGCAGGAGTGCGTGAGACCGAGGGGCGTCATCAACAGGTCGCGCATCGCCTGGTCCCAGCTGGTACCCGTGATCTTCTCGATCACCCGACCGGCCAGCACGAATCCGGAGTTGCAGTACGACATCGTGGCACCGAGCGGGTGGTTCTGCGCGATGCCGTCGAGCAGCGCGACGTACTTCTCCAGGGTGTCGTCTCCGCGGCCGGTATCGGTGAACACGTCGCCGTCGATCCCGCTCGTGTGGTTGAGCAGGTGACGCATCGTCACGGTGCGGGTGACCTCGGGATCCGACGAGGCGAACTCCGGGACGTACTCCACGATCGGGGTGTCGAGGTCGAGCCTGCCCTCGTCGACGAGCTTCATCACCACCGAGGTGGTCCACACCTTGCTCATCGAGCCGATCTGGAACACCGAGTCGTCGGTGGTCTCGATCCCCGTGCGCACATTGAGTATGCCGTGGTGCGCATACACGGGCTCTTCCCCGAGACGGAGGATGCCGAGGGTCGCCCCGGGAACCTTGTGCGCCTCGGCCAGGGCGCTCAGTCGCTGCTGCCAATGCCGGGCGTCGAGTCGTGCGCGCACGGGCTTCCCCGCGGCAGGGGCGTACTGCTCGACCCAGTCGATCACGCGCTGTGAGAAGTCCGCCCGGTGCGAGGGCGCGCCGGAGAGGACGAACAGGTGAGAACCGCCGGGGTAGAGCACGAGACGCGTGGGGACACCGCGTTCGCGCAGGGCGGTGAACCACTGCTCCGCCTGACCGACCGGGCAGCGGTCGTCGGCCGCTCCGTGCAGGATGAGGGTGGGCGTGGTGACCCGATCGACCTGCGTGAACGGGGACTGCGCCGAGATGCGCTCCTCGTCGCGCCAGGGCAGTCCGCCGTTCTCCTTCGACGACAGGTAGTGGCCGAAGTCGGACGTGCCTCCCATCGAGAACAGGTCGGTGACCACACCTCCGGCGACGGCAGCGGCGAAGCGGTCGTCGCGCGAGGTGAGGAAGCAGGTCATGAAGCCGCCGTAGCTGTAGCCGGTGACGGCGAGGCGAGCCGGATCCGCGATGCCCTCGGCCACGAGCTGGTCGATCGGCTCGAGGAAGTCGTTCGCGTCGCTGACGCCCCACCCTCCGGAGACTGCGGAGAAGAAGGCGTCGCCGTAGCCGTCGCTGCCGCGCGGATTGAGGGTGAGGACGGCCCAGCCGCGTCGTGCGAGCACCTGGTGATACGGGTGGATGACGTCGGCCGCGCCGTTCCACGCGTTGTGCGGGCCGCCGTGGATGTCGAGCAGCAGCGGGAGAGGCCCTGCGGCGTCGGGGTCTCGACGCAGCCATCCGGTGACGACCGTGCCGTCCGAGATCGTGAAGCGGCGCTCCTCGGCGCGGACGAGGTCGAAGTCGGGGGTGCCGTATCCGGTGAGCACGCTCGTCGTCCCGTCGGCGAGGTCCAGGAGTGCGACGTCGCCGAACGACTCCGGTGTGGCGAGCACGATCGCCGCGGATGCTCCGGCGACCGACAGCCCGGACACGTTCGCGGTGCCGCCGACGAGCGTCACAGCGCCCGACCCGTCGGGGGCCACGCGGTACACGTGCGAGTAGCCGTTGTCACGCAGGCAGAACACGATGTCCCCGCCGTCGGTGAACCGCGGCATCCCACCGGGGTAGCCGGGGCCACCCGGCATCACGTTGCGGTCGAGGCTTCCCGTGATGTTCTGCGGCTCTCCGCCGTCGACCGGGAACAGCAGCAGATCCGCGTTGCCGACCTCGGTGTCGAGACGTCCGGCCGCCAGCACGTGGCGACCGTCCGGAGTCCAGCCGACCGCTGTGGCCTGCACGTCGGCGGCACTGATCTGCACGGCCTCGCTGTTCGGGTCGGTGGAGGAGCGCACGAACACGGGGATCCGCATCGTCAGGTCCGCATCGTCCTCGACACTCGACGAGTAGGCGATCCGCGTGCCGTCGGGCGACCAGAACGGCTCGGAGGCGTGGGAGGATCCGCGGGTGAGGACCGTGACGGCGCCCGAGTCGACGTCGAGCACGTGCACCTGCTGCACGAGGGTGCCGAGGTTCCCCGCGCCGTCCGCCTTGTAGCCGAGACGGTCGGTGGCCGTCGGTGCCGAACGCCGGGCGAGGATGGTCTCCGCGCCCTCGCCGGGGAGCGCGGCGCCGTCGACCGGCGCCGTGAAGGCGATGCGCTGTCCGTCGGGGCTCCAGGCGGGGGCGCCGGCGCCGAGAGGGAGAGTCGTGAGGTTGCGCGCCTCGCCACCGGCAGCCGGGAGGAGCCAGAGCTGCGCGGGGCCGTCCTGCGCGCGCAGGAACGCCAGCTGCGAGCCGTCCGGGCTCCATACCGGCGTCGAGTCCGCCGTCGCGTAGGTCAGCGCGGAGGGGGTTCCGCCCGCGGCCGGAACCTGCCACAGCGCCCGTGCGTCGCGGTCGCCGTCGCGGTCGGTGGTCCGCAGCACGAAGGCGATGCGGGTGCCGTCCGGAGACAGCGCGGGCTGCTCGGGCGTGCGGACGGAGAGCAGGTCGTCGACGGTGACGCGGTTCATGAGAGCTCCAATCGATGGTCAGTCCACTGTGTCCGCTGAGGGCGGGGACCGTGTTGTGGTCGCGGCCGAAACCAGGGGGATGCTTTGGGAGGTGGGCACAGTCCCGAGCGCGGCGTCGGCAGGCGTCCCCGCGAAATGACAGGCAGCGCCCGCCGTGCCCGCGGGCAGCGGAGGCTCCGCGATGACGCAGATCTGACGGTCGGGTCGTGCGGCCGGGCCGATCGGACACCGCGGGTGGAAGCGGCATCCGCTGGGCGGCGCGTGCGGATCGGCCGGCTCGACATCGATCGGTGCGAGCGGATCGACCGCGAGCAGGTTCCCGTGCCGGGTGGGCGCCGCCTGCAGCAGATCCCGCGTGTACGGGTGCTGCGGGTCGGCGAGCACCTGCTCGGTGGGCCCGAACTCGACGATGCGCCCGAGGTACATCACCGCGATGTGGTCGCTCAGGTAGCGCACGACAGACAGATTGTGCGAGATGAACAGCATCGTGAGGTCGAGCTCGCCACGCAGCTCCCGCACGAGGTTGAGCACGGAGCCCTGCACCGACACGTCGAGTGCTGAGGTGATCTCGTCGGCGATCACGACCTCGGGCCGGGCGGCGAGCGCCCTGGCCAGGGCGATGCGCTGACGCTGTCCGCCCGAGAGCGCGGCCGGGAGCGACTGCGCGCGGTCGGCGTCGAGGCTCACGAGGTCGAGCAGACGGGCGACCTCGGTGCGCCGGGCGTTCGCACCGCGGATGTCACGCGGCAGCGCCTCGGCGATCGACTCGCCGATCGTCATGCGCGGATCGAGTGAGGAGAACGGATCCTGGAACACCATCTGGATCGGGCGACGACGACGGAAGGTCCGCACGTCCACGCCGTCGAGCGTGATGGTCCCCTCGCTGATCGGGGCCAGCCCGATCGCCGCGCGGGCCAGGGTCGACTTTCCGGATCCCGACTCGCCGACGAGTCCGACGACGGATCCGGACGGGACCACGAGCGAGACGTCGTCGACGGCGGTGAGGCCGGAACGATGCGTGCCGTAGCGCACGCTGACCTGATCGAAACGCAGCTCGCTCATCGCAGGACCGTCTCTTCCTCTTCTGCGGTCGTCTCGTCGGCGACCGTGGCGATCGCCACCGGGACCGGGGCCTCGCCGTCCACCGGGTGCCAGCACGCGACGCGGTGTCCATCGGCATCCGCCACCAGCTCGGGATCGCTCTCGCGGCAGAGATCGGTCGCGAGAGGACAGCGGGCGGCGAACGCGCAGCCGACCGGGAACGCCCCGGGAGCCGGGGGACGGCCGGGGATCATCTTGAGCGGCTCGCTGCGGTCGGCGTCGAGCTCGGGAACGACCTCGAGCAGGGCTCGCGTGTACGGGTGCCGGGCGTCTGTGTGCAGCGTGGCCGCAGGCAGGTCCTCGACGATGCGGCCCGCGTACATGACCAGCACGCGGTCGCAGGTCTGGGCGACCACGGCGATGTCGTGGCTGATCAGCAGGATGGCCGCATCGGTGTCGCGGCGCACGCGCGCCAACAGCTGGAGCACCTGCCGCTGCACGGTCACGTCGAGCGCCGTCGTCGGCTCATCCGCGATGATCAGACGCGGGTGGTTCATGAGTCCCATGGCGATCATGGCGCGCTGTCGCATGCCGCCGGAGAACTCGTGGGGGTACTGGTGGGCGCGTCGGGTGGCCGCGGGCACCCGGACCGACTGCAGGCGTTCGATCGCCCGATCCATGGCCTGCTTCCGGGTGATGTCCTGGTGCTCGGAGGCGGCCTCGGCGAGCTGCGATCCGATGCGCCTGGTCGGATTGAACGAGGTCATCGGGTCCTGGAACACCATCGAGAGCGAGGTGCCGAGCAGGCTCCGCACCGCGCGGTCCGATGTGGTCATCAACGGCGTGCCGCAGAAGTCGAGGCGGGCGGCGGCGACATGACCCGGGCGTTCGATGAGGCGGGCGGCCGCGAGCGCGGTGAGGCTCTTGCCCGAGCCGGATTCGCCGACGACACCGATCGCCTCACCGCGCGAGATCGTGAACGAGACGCCGCGCACCGGGGTGACCCAGCCGGCCGGCGTCGGGAAGGAGACGCGCAGGTCGTCGACGAGGAGCACCACTTCTTCACCGTCGACCTGCGCGGGCTGGGCGGCGCCGGGCGTGCTCGCGCCGGGGAGCGCGACGGCGGGGAGACGGTGCCGGCGCCTGGCGGATCGTCCGCCGAGGGCTGCGGCCGCGGTCTCGCCCAGGAGATTGAACGCGAGTCCCGCGATGACGACCGCCACGGCGGGGCCGAGGGCGGCCGCCGGGTTCAGGTAGATGCGGTTCAGGCCCTCGCCGAGCAGTCGGCCCCAGTCGTATTCGGGCACCTGCACGCCGAGGCCGAGGAACGACAGCCCGGCGAAGGCGAGCAGCGCCGAGCCGGCCGCCACTGTCGCGTTCACGATGAGCGGTTCGCCGATGTTCGGCAGGACGTGGCGGATCAGGATGCGGAAGCGCGAGACGCCGGCGACCTGGGCGGCGGAGATGAAGTCGCGGCCCGCGATCGCGGCCGACAGGGTCTGCGTGAGTCGGGCGAACTGCGGAGCCATCGCGAATCCGATCGCAAGCACGGCGCCCGTGGAGCCGACGCCGAAGATGACCGCGAAGAACAGGGCGAGCAGGAGGCCGGGAAAGGCGACCGCGATGTTGACGAACCCGACGATCGGGCGTCCGAGCCACCGGGGGAGCACCGACGGCGCCGTGCCGAGGAGGGTGCCGGCGACCACCCCGATGATCACGGCGATCACCGCGAGCACCACGGAGAGCCGGGTCGCGACCAGGACACGGGCGAGCACGTCGCGTCCGAGGGTGTCGGTGCCCAGCAGGTGCTCGGCGCTGGGGCCCTGGGTGATGGCGGCCGGATTCACCTGCTCGGCCTGCGCACCCCAGATGATCGGGGCGAAGATCGCGCCGAGGGTGACGAGGAGCATCAGGCTGAGAGCCGTGATCCCGAGGGGTGAACGGACGATGCCCGACCAGGCGGTGCGTGCCGACATCATGCCTCCCTGATGGTGGAGCGAGGATCGAGGAGCGCGAGGATCACGTCGATCACGAGGTTCACGACGAGCACCCCGACCCCGTAGACGAGCACGATGCCCTGCACGACGGAGTAATCCTTGCTGAGGATCGACTGCACGATCATGGTGCCAAGGCCCGGCCAGGCGAAGACGTTCTCCACCAGCACGGTGCCGGCGACCATGCCGGTCAGGAGCAGGCCGGTGAGAGTGAGGGTCGCGGTCATGGCGTTCGGCAGCGCGTGGCGCGAGTAGATGCGGTGCGGGGCCAGACGTTTCGCCCGTGCGGTGCGGATGAAGTCTTGACCGAGCACCGAGAGCACCTCGACCCGGATGATGCGGGAGAACACGGCGATCGGTCCGACCGCGAGCGCCACCACGGGCAGCACGAGCGAGAACGGCGCGGTGTTGCCCGCCACCGGGAACCAACCCAGCGACACCGCGAAGACGTAGACGAGACCGACGGCGAGCAGGAACTCGGGAATCGCGGCCAGGATGACCGATCCGGTCGCGAAGGCGAGTTCGAGGCCACGTCGCCGCCCGCCGCGGGTGGCGACGGCCATCGTCACCCCGAGGGGGACCGAGACCAGGAGCACGAGCACGACAGCGAGCACGGCGAGCTGCAGCGTGGCGGGGAGCCGGGTGGCGATGATCTCGGAGACCGGCTGACTGGTGATCATCGAGGAGCCCATGTCGCCCGTGAACAGGCCCCCGATGTAGCGGAAGTACTGCACGATGAGCGGCTGGTCGAGGCCGAGCGCCGCGCGTCGGGCCTCGACCAGCTCGGCCGGGGCGTTCAGCCCGAGGGCAGCGCGCACCGGGTCGCCCGGCACGAGGTGGATCATGAGGAAGGCAGCCGTGACCAGCACCCACACCGAGAGCACGAACTGCCCTCCGCGCCGGACCAGGAAGGACACCCACGGGTTGTCCGACCGTGCGGATCTGATCAGTATCGCCTGCGTGGCGGTGGTGCTGGCCATCGGCTGTCTCCGGTCTTCGGTCTACTCGTACATGCGGATCGACGTGGGGTCGATGCCGTCGCCCTCGGTGAACGTCGATTTGGTCGCGAAGGTCGAGCGGTTGATGTTCGCGTACGGCACGACGCTGGTCGTCGCGTACAGGGCCTGTTCCGCGGCGCCCCAGTCGTCGCATCCTTCGCTGCCGGCCTTGGCGGATGCCGCGGTGACGGCGTCGGTGTACTCCGGGTTGTCGATGGAGGCGAAGTTGGTGCCGTTGGGCGGTGTCGGACCGGAGTAGAACGGCACGAGCATGCTGGGCAGCGAGACCGTGAGCGGTGCGGCCGAGATGTCCCAGTCGCCGGTGGAGAACAGGGTCTCGCTCAGCGTCGGGGAGTCCACGGCGGCGACGGTGATGTCGACTCCGAGATCCTTCCACGCGGCCTGGGCGAGCTCCGCCGACGCGTTGCCGGCGTCGCCGAGCTGCGAGGAGTAGATCATGCGCAGCGTCAGCGTCTCCCCGTCCTTGGTGCGCACCCCGTCGCTGCCGGCCTTCCAGCCGGCGCTGTCGAGGGCGGCGGCGGCGGCCTTCGCATCGAACTCCGGCATGAAGCCCGTGAGCACGTCGGCGCGGCAGGGGTTCGGCGACACGGTCACGAGACCCGTCGGAACGGTGCCGGCGCCGCTGCCGAGCACCTGGCGCATCTGGTCGAGGTCGAGGGCTTCGATCAGCGCTTCGCGCACGGCCTGATCGGCCGTGGGGCGTCCCTCCGCCTGATTGAAGATGAACTGCCCCGCCGGGGTCGGGATCTCGGTGTGGAACAGGCCCGCGTCCTTCAGGCGCTGGTTGTCGGGGCCGATCACGAGAGCGGCGTTGACCTCACCGGGGAGCAGCAGGTTGGTGGCGGTCGTCTCGTTCGGGACCACCCGGAACACCACCGCGTCGGGGAGACCCTTCTGCTTCGGGTCCCAGTCGTCGGGTCCCCAGGTGAAGTCGTCGCGGCGGGTCAGCGTGTACTGGCTGTTCGGCACGACCTCGGTCATGGTGAACATCCCGGTCGCGCCGGCGCCCTTCGCGAGCGCATCCGGGTCGTCGATCACCGAGCCGCAGACGATGGAGATGCTCCCGATGTTCTCGATCAGGAACGAGTCCGGTCGTCCGCTGGTGACCGTCACGGTGCCGGTGGCGTCGTCACCCACGGCACTGGTGCCCGGCTGCACCTGCAGCCCGACCAGAGGAGAGCCGTTGGCGGGGTCGCCGATGTGGGTGATGTTCGCCGCCACATCGGTCGCCGTCAGCGGGGTGCCGTCTTCACAGGTGATGCCGTCGCGCAGCGTGAAGGTCGCCGTGGTCGTGTCCGCCTCCCAAGAGTCGGCGAGGCCTGAGGCGATGCTGCCGTCCTCCAGCACTTCCACGAGCCGTGCGTAGAGGAAACGGTCGATGGATCGCGCCACCGACATCACGGTGACGAACGGATCGAGACTGCCCGGATCGGTGGAGATCACCGAGGTGAAGGTCTTGCCGTCGGCGAGCACGCCGTCGGCGCCGTCGCCTCCGCTCGGTGGGGCGCCTGCGGCGCAGGATGTCAGGGCCAGCGCCGCAGCGCCGAGCAGCGCGATCAGCGGGGTACGAGAACGCATCAGAAGCCTCCAGCAGTGTTCGGGATGGTGCAGGTGGGTCGTGCAGGGGGAGTGCGGTGGTGCAGGGGGAGTGCGGATCAGACGGTCTGTGTGCGCAGGGCCTCGACGGCGGCGAAGGCGGCACGGCCGATCGAGGCGTCGACGAGCGGCTGCCGGTCGGCGAGCGAGGCGGCCCGGGTGAACACGGCCACCGCGTACCGACGGCCGTCGGGATAGGTCACGACGCCGGCCTCGTTGCGCCAGGTGGGCAGCGTGCCGGTCTTCGCGGCGATGCGCACCTCGCCGGGGAATCCGGCGGTCAGCCGATGCGGCCAGATCTGCAGCGCCATGATGTCGCGCGCCTGACGGCAGGCCTCGGCCGGGGCTGCGGTGTCGGTCCACAGGGCATTCAGCAGTGTGGTGACATCCCGCGGCGTGGAGTGCGAGGTCCGCAGCGGCTGCACGGCGTCGAGCGCGAGGATCTGCTCTGCGGTCGCGCCGGTGAACAGCTCGTCCAGGTGGCTGTCCGGGGTACCGCCGAGGTCGGCGATCACCGAGGCGAACAGGTCCTCGCAGCATCCGATGAGTCGGGTGTCCGCCAACCCCAGGTCGGCGATGACCCGGTCCACCGCCTCGGTTCCGAGGCGGTGGTAGATCACGTCGGTCGCCGCGTTGTCGCTCATCGACATCATGTTCAGCGCCAGGTCGCGCCAACTGGCCTCGACGTCGTCCGCGAAGCCGGCGGTGCCCACGCCGCCGATCCGGTAGCGCGCCGTCACGGTCGTGCGGGCCGTCGGGTCGAGCTCGCCCGCGGCGACCGCCCGCACGTAGGCGGTGAGCACCAGGATCTTGAAGACCGAGGCGAGCACCACCGGATCGTCGGCGCCGACGGTCACCTCGGGACCGTCGGCCACGCCGATCTCCCGCGCGTGCAGGAAGCCCGTGGCTCCCGCGCCGGCGAAGATCTCGGCGATCTGCGCCGACGTCTCGGATGCCGGGGTCGTCGTGATGGTCACGCGTCCACCCGGCGATCGGCGCGTCCGGTGTGCAGGTACAGCGCGCGGCCGCTGCCGTCGTCGCCGACGAACGCATGCGGCATGTGCATGCCGTTCTGCGGTTCGCGAGGGAGCAGGGTGTCGCCGGCCCAGCCGACGAGCTCCACCGGTTCGGGAGCCGGACCCAGCTCGGCGAAGATGCCCTTCATGGTGCGCTCCAGCCAGATGCGACCCTGGTCGTCGACGCGCACCGTCGAGTCGGAGACCGACGACGAGTAGGTGCCCAGCACCCGTTCGAGGTCGATCGGCACCGGTGACTCCGGAACCGAGGGGAGCGCGGGTACGGTGACCCCGGCGAGAGCCGCCAGCACCTTCGATGTGATCGCGTGATAGGCGTCGACCGTGCGCCCGCCGTTCGTGAGCACGGCCACCGCGACCCCCGCGCCAGGGACCATCCGTAGGAACGCGTTCTGTCCGATCGTGCCGCCGTCGTGCCCGATCACGGGTCCGCCGTCCCAGTCGAAGATCTCCCAGCCGAGGCCCCAGGCATCGCCCATCAGGCCGAGCTCCGGCAGATCGACCTGCCGCTCCTGCATCGCTCGCACGCTCTGCTCCGAGAGCACCCGCGTGCCGTCGGCGGAGACTCCGCCGTCGAGGTGCATGCGGGCGTAGGTCACGAGGTCGCGTGCCGTCATGGCGAGCATCGATCCGGCCGGGGCGTTCGAGCGCACCAGGCTCCACACCGGCGCGGGGACCGGCTCATCGCCGCTCTCGGCGGGGATGTGCCCGAGCGCTGCACGGAACATGATCGCCTCGGCGGCCGTCGTGGCCACGTGCGTGAGGCCCAGCGGGGCGGCGAGGTGCGTGCGCAGTGCCTGGTCGTACGATGTGCCGCGCAGCACCTCGACGATGCGGCCGAGCACCACGAATGCGGCGTTGTTGTACGAGAAGCGCTCGCCGGGGGCGAAGAGCTGCGGAGCGTCGGCGATCGTCGCGAGATACTTCTCGACCGCGTCATCGCCGACACCCGTGTCGTTGAAGAGGTCGCCCTCGAACCCGCTCACGTGGCTCAGCAGCTGGCGGGGGGTGATCGCGCTCGCCGCCGCGTCATCGCCGATCGCGAACGCGGGCACGGTGTCGCGCACCGGGGCATCGAGGTCGAGCAGACCCTCGTCGACGAGCTGCATGATGAGCGTCGCGGTCCACGTCTTCGTGATCGAGCCGATCTGGAAGACCGAGTCCTCGTCGGCTTCGACGCCGGTGTTGCGGTTGAGGATCCCGGCTGCGGTGGTGAAGATCTCGCCACCGGCCAGGATCGCGACGGATGCCGCGGGGATGTGCGCGTCGGCCAGCATCGTGGGAAGGTTCTCCCGCACCCAGCTGCCGATTTCGTTCAGGTCGGACACGTGCGCTCCTCTTCGTCGAGTGGGGCCGTCGTCTTCGGGCGACGGCGATGGGGCCGAGACTATTCGCGTGCTCCATCGCCTCGTTGGTGCCCGGCGACGAGACTTCCCCAGACCTTGGTGCGCTCGGACGAAGGATCGGCGGTCAGCGGCGTCGCACGGCGCGCATGCCCACGTGGAGCAGCTCGGGACCACCCTCAGCCGCGTCGAGCACGCGCCCTACGGGCTGATCGGCGTCGGTGATGAGGGCGCCGTCGGCGCGCACGCGCAGCCGCAGCGGCGGGCGGGCCGGGATACCGAGGGCGGCGATGTCCTCACGCAGCACCATCGCGAACTCGAGCGCATCGCCGACACGGGTGACGTCGTAGCGCCACTGCCCGGCGTCGTAGGTGCCGACCATCTCCTCGAGCAGCTCCACCGCGTGCAGCTCCGCCGTCTCGGGGGGCTTCTCGATGCCGCGAAGCCGTGCGAAGCACCAGTCGACGAGCTGCGCCCCGAGTGCCTTGCCGCTGCCGCTGTTGGTCAGCACGGTGACGGCCAGGTCTTCCTCCGGAGCCATCACGAACTCGCTCAGCTGCGTGTCGGAGATGTTCCCCCCGTGCATCACGACGCGAGCCGAACCGTGTCGGCTGAGCAGCCAGGGCAGACCGATCGCGTCGATGGGCGGACCGGCGGCGAGGTGGGGCTGCTGCATCAGGAGCCGGGTCGCGTCGCCCACGGGTGGCGTGCCCTCGGACTCGCCGCGCATCTGGAAACGGGCGTAGGCGAGCTGATCGCGCACCGACGACACGATGCCGCCCTCGGCCGCGATGTCGCGAGTCAGGGGCCAGTGCGGGAAGGTCGCCATCGCTCCGTTCTCGCCGGGGACATGCCCCACCGCATGGGGGCGAGCGATCACGTCCCACGGGAAGAAGAACGTCTCCGTCATGCCCAGCGGATCGAGGACGACGCGCTGCACCGCCTGCTCGAACGTCTCACCCGTGATCGTCTCGATCACGCGACCCAGCAGCCGGATGCCGGCGTTGCTGTAAGAGGCGATGGTACCGGGCGCGAAGAACTGCGGAAGATCGGAGAAGGTGGCCACGTTGCGGGCGAGGGCGTCGTCATCCCACCCTGGCTGATCATCCGCGTCACCCAGGAACCCTCCGGAATGCGTGAGGAGGTGCCGGATGCGCAGCGCCGCGAGGGCCTCCCCGTCGGCGAGACGAAAGTCGGGGAGCACGTCGACCACGCGTGTGTCCAGGTCGAGCGCGCCGTTCTCGACCAGGTGCATCGCGACGGTTCCCGTGAAGGTCTTCGAGGTCGAGCCGACCTGGAACAGGGTGCTCTCCGTCACCGCGGCGCCGGTGTCGACCGCGGCGACGCCGGTCGTCGCGATGAGCTCCCGATCCCCGTCGATCACACCGACCACCGCGCCGGGTACGCCCAGGTCTGCGGCGGTGGCGTCCAAGAACTCCTGCAGGTCGTCGTTCACGCGGCATCCCCTCGTACGGCGCGGCCCGGCAGGGCTGCGGTCACGATCTCTCCTTCGTGCACGACGCGAGTGCCGCGGACGTAGAGCTCCCGGACGCCCCGCGACGGTCGGATCGGGTCGGCGTAGCTCGCCCTGTCGGTCAACGTCGTCGGGTCGATCACCACGATGTCGGCATCCGCCCCGACCGCCAGATGTCCCTTGCCCCGCATGCCGGACGAGACCTCGTCCAGGACCCGCGCGGGGAGGAACGAGCAGCGGCGGAAGGCTTCGAGCCAGCTCCACGTGCCGCTCTCGAGAACCATGAGCCGCAACGACTTCGCGAAGGTGCCCGCGGTGCGCGGATGAGTGTGGCCGCCGGCGGGAAGCGGCCAGTCGCGCTGTTCGTACACGGTGCGTCCGCCGCTCGCGTTCCACGAGATCGGCATCGCATCGCTCGCCACGATCGAATCCGGGTAGGCCAGGGCACGGTGCAGGTGTGCGCGGTCGAACGGGTCGCCCTCGTCGAGGAACGTGACGATGCAGGTGGCGCCGGGGTCCGTCGCGCGTACCTCGCGCAGGCGGGCCTCATCGGCGATGCGCTCGCCGGTGTCGACGAGCACGAGAGACCGTGGAGTGATGCCGAGGCCTGGGAGCTTCTCCGGCGCCAGGAAGAAGGCGCCGATCGCTGTGCTGCCGGCCCCGTAGGGGTACGCCTCGACGGTGACGCGGGATCCGGCGGCGCGGCTGCGGTCGAGCAGGCCCAGCACGCGGTCGACGTGGCGCAGCGAGGTGCTGTTCACATGGCAGTGGTGCATCGCGGCCCCGGTCTCGGCAGCGGCGCGCACGAGCTCTTCCGAGCCGTCGATCGGCGTGCGGGGGTCGGCTTCGATCAGCTCCCGCACGTGCGTGAAGGTCGGGGCGTGCGCTGCGGCGGCCAGACGTGCGAGGTCGAGATATTCGTCGGGATCGGACCGTGGTGCGTATCCCATGAGAACGCCGATGCCGAGAGCCCCCGCCCCCAGCTCGTCTTCGAGCAGACCGAGCCAGCGGCGGCGTTCCGCGGGGGAGGAGGAGCGCTGCCACTCGGGCGTGCCGAGCAGATCCATCGACGCGGTGAAGTCGGCGACGGGCACCCGGTCGAGGTGCGCGTATGCCCGTGCCTGCGACCAGGAGGCCGAGAACCCGTAGTTCAGGGGGCGCCCGTCGGCCGCGGCGCGCGCGAGGGCCTCGGCGATCGGCATGAGCCCTGCTTCGAGGTCGAGGGCGGTGGTGACACCGTCCATCGCCTGCAGCCGGTGCCCCGCGATCGAGTGCACGTGGCTGTGCAGGTCGACGAAACCCGGCCCGATGATGAGGCCGGCGGCATCGACGACCTCGCCATCGGGTGGCGCCGTGAGCCCGTCGCCGACCGCCGCCACCCGCCCGCCCGCGATCAGCAGATCGGTGATCCGGTCGGTCTCCGTCTTCGGGTCGATCACGCGCCCGCCGCGCAGCAGAGTGTCCACGTCGTCACCATGCCATGCGGGCCGGAGCGGATCCGGTGCCGCCCGACGAAACCGGGGGGTCGTTCCGGTGCCCGGGCACAAGCCGTTCGGCGATGGTCCCGCCGTCGAGAGGTGCACGCACCGGCGTCGACCGACATAATGTAGTGGGGATGTGACCGTGCACACGCAAGGAGGCAAGTGATGTCCACCGCCTCCGAGCGCGCCCGCCTGCCGAGCATTCGCGACGTCGCCCGCCTCGCCGGTGTCTCGCATCAGACCGTGTCCCGCGTGCTCAACGATCATCCGAGCATCCGGCCCGAGACGAAGGCCAAGGTGCTCGATGCCATCTCGGTCCTCGACTACCGGCCGAACCTCGCCGCGCGCGCCCTGGTCACCAGCAAGTCGAACATGCTGGGCATCCTGTCCGCGACGATCGGCGAGTTCGGACCCACCTCGTCCATCGCCGGCATCGAAGATGCGGCGCGGGAGGAGGGCTATTCGGTCTCGACCCTGAACCTCGCCGACACGACACCGGAAGCCATCGGCCATGCGGTGCGGCAGCTGTCGCGTGAGCAGGCCGACGGCATCGTGGTGCTCGCCCCGCAGGTGCGGGTGTTCCATGTGCTGCGCGGCATGTCGGTCGACATGCCGTTCGTGACCCTGCAGACGGCTTCGGGTTCCGATGGCGTGAGCCTGTCCGCCGATCAGGTCGCGGGTGCCAAAGCGGCGACCGAGCACCTGATCTCGCTCGGTCACAGCGACATCCTGCACCTGGCTGGTCCCCAGGACTGGATCGAGGCGGAGTCGCGCATGCGCGGCTATCTCGACGGTCTGCGCGAGGCCGATCTGCCGACGTTCCCGCCGATCCGCGGCGACTGGACGGCCGACTTCGGTTACTTCGCCGGCAAGGAGCTGTCGCTCCGGCGTGACTTCACTGCGGTGTTCGCCGCGAACGATCTGATGGCGATCGGGCTGATGCACGGTTTCCGTGATTCCGGTGTGCGGGTGCCGCACGATGTGAGCGTCATCGGCTTCGACGACATCCCGGTCGCGGCGCACGTTGCTCCCACGCTCAGCACCGTGCACCAGGACTTCCCCGAGCTCGGTCGTCGAGCAGTGCGCATCCTGCTCGCGCAGATCCGGGGGGAGCAGCCGCCGACGTTCGGGCCGCTGCAGACGATCCTGCGCGCGCGCGAGTCCGCCGCGATCCGCTGACGCGTTCCGTGCAGCGCTGGCGCGCCGCTCGAATTCATCGAATCCTTTCGATCCGTGCCGTCGCATGGTGGATCGAGATGGCGCCGGCAGCAACAGTGTCACGGTCCGGATTCGAATTGCCGGTGCCGACTTGACACCGGTCCCACGGAAGACGACGATATACCGATGTGAACGGTCACATCGAAGGTGACCGCACGTCGCGAGGAAGATCCGTGAGCACCACAGCAACGTTGCCTACCGTGTCAGGCCCCATCTTGGAGATGCGCAGCATCACCAAGGAGTTCCCGGGGGTCAAGGCGTTGGCCGACGTCTCCATCACCGTCCGCGCCGGCGAGATCCACGCGATCTGCGGGGAGAACGGCGCCGGGAAGTCGACCCTGATGAAGGTTCTGTCCGGGGTCTACCCCTACGGAACCTACGACGGCGAGATCCTGCTCTACGGTGAGGAGCAGCGGTTCAGGGACATCGCGGCCAGCGAGCAGGCGGGTATCGCGATCATCCACCAGGAGCTCGCGCTCATCCCCGAACTCTCGGTCACCGAGAACATCTTCCTCGGCAACGAGATCCAGCGCGGCGGACGCATCGACTGGACGGCTCAGAAGGAGCGGGCCATCGAGCTCCTCGCCCGCGTCGGGCTGAGCGAAGACCCCGACGTGCCGATCAAGACCCTCGGCGTCGGCAAGCAGCAGCTCATCGAGATCGCCAAGGCGCTGAACAAGGACGTCAAGCTGCTCATCCTCGACGAGCCGACCGCTGCCCTCAACGAGAACGACTCGCAGCACCTGCTCGACCTGATCCTGGGGCTGAAGGCCAAGGGCATCGCGTCGATCATGATCAGCCACAAGCTCAACGAGATCGAGCAGATCGCCGACGAGATCACGATCATCCGAGACGGCCGCACGGTCGAGACGCTCGACATCTCACGCGGGGAGATCAACGAGGATCGCATCATCCGCGGCATGGTCGGTCGTTCGCTCGAGAGCCGCTACCCGGATCGCACCCCCGAGATCGGCGAGGTGTTCTTCGAGGTCAAGGACTGGTGGGTGCAGCACCCGACCGTGCCGGAGCGCATGGTCGTGAAGGGCTCGAACATCAACGTGCGCCGCGGCGAGGTCGTCGGCATCGCCGGTCTCATGGGTGCGGGGCGCACCGAGTTCGCGATGAGCATCTTCGGGCGCTCCTACGGCACCTTCCTCTCCGGCACCCTGATCAAGGACGGCCAGGAGGTCGCCCTGCACGACGTCGCCTCGGCGATCAAGCACGGGCTCGCGTACGTCAGCGAGGACCGCAAGGTGCTCGGACTCAACCTGCTCGACACGATCAAGCGGTCCATCGTCGCGGCGAAGCTCTCGAAGATCGCGCACAACGGCGTCGTCGACTCCCGTGAGGAGTTCTCGGTGGCTGAGCGCTATCGCAAGGCGCTACGCATCAAGACGCCCTCCGTCGAAGAGGGCGTCGGCAAGCTGTCCGGTGGGAACCAGCAGAAGGTCGTGCTGGCGAAGTGGATGTTCACCGACCCCGACCTGCTCATCCTCGACGAGCCCACGCGTGGCATCGACGTCGGTGCGAAGTACGAGATCTACGCGATCATCAACGAACTCGCGGCTCAGGGCAAGGGCGTCATCGTCATCTCCAGCGAGCTCCCCGAACTCCTCGGCATCTCCGACCGCATCTACACCGTCTTCGAAGGTCGGGTCACCGACTGCATCCCGGCCGACCAGGCGACACCTGAGGACCTCATGCGCAGCATGACCTCCGCGACCCAGAAAGCATCCGCATGACCACCGACACCACCGCAACGAAGCGCGGCTTCCACTTCAAGGACATCACGAAGATGTTCGGGGGAGGGCAGTCGACCCTCCGTCAGTTCGGCATCCTCGGCAGCCTGGTCGTGATCCTGGTCGTCTTCCAGGTGCTGACGTGGATCTTCAAGGGCACCGGACTGACGCTGTCCTCCGGCAACCTGATCAACGTCGTCAACCAGTACTCGTACATCCTGATCCTGGCCATCGGCATGGTGATGGTCATCATCATGGGTCACATCGACCTCTCCGTCGGATCCGTCGCCGCGTTCACGGGCATCGTCGTGGCCAAGGCCATGCAGGACTGGAACCTCCCCTGGCCGTTGGGCGTCCTCCTCGGTCTCGGTGTCGGCGTGCTGGTCGGTGCCTGGCAGGGATTCTGGGTCGCCTACGTCGGGGTGCCGGCGTTCATCGTGACGCTGGCCGGCATGCTGTTCTTCCGAGGGGCGAACCAGGCGGTGGGCGACTCGCTGTCGATTCCGGTGCCGCAGGGCTTCAAGGTCATCGGCGCGGGATACCTTCCCGAGCTGTCGTTCATCCCGGTGCCCTTCAACGTCTTCACCATGCTCCTCGCTCTCGCCGGCGTCGCGTGGATCGTGTTCTGGGAGATCCGCACCCGTCGCATCCAGCACAAGATGGGCGCCGACATGGCGCCGCTCTGGGTGAGCGTCACCAAGGTCGTGCTCATCTCGGTCGTGATCCTCGTCGCCGGTTGGCTGTTCGCCACCGGGCGCGAGGGGACCAGCTTCCCGATCTCGGGCATCATCCTGCTGGCCCTCGTCATCCTCTACTCGTTCATCACGAACAACACCGTCTTCGGTCGCCACATCTACGCGGTCGGCGGCAACCGGCAGGCCGCGCGACTGTCGGGTGTGAAGGACCGCTGGGTCGACTTCTTCGTGATGATGAACATGTCCGTGCTCGCCTCGTTGGCCGGCATGATCTACGTCGCCAGGGCGACGGCATCGGGTCCGCAGGACGGCAACGGCTGGGAGCTCGACGCGATCGCGTCGGTGTTCATCGGTGGCGCCGCCGTCTCGGGCGGTATCGGAACCGTGATCGGGTCGATCATCGGTGGTCTCGTGATGGCGTTCCTCAACAACGGCCTCGCCCTCCTGGGCGCCGGAGCCGACGTGGTCTCCATGATCAAGGGCCTCGTGCTCCTGTTCGCCGTCGGGGTCGACGTCTGGAACAAGCAGCAGGGCCGCCCGTCGATCATCGGATTCCTCACGCGTCGCTTCGGCCGCAAGCAGGACCCGGCGACCGACACGTTCGATCCGACCAAGACGAACTACCCCACGAGCCAGAAGTACGAAGCCCCCGCCGTCGAAGAGACGCGCGGATAGTAGGGGCCCAGGCGCGTACCGCACGCGCACCTGGACCTTCACACACCAGAGAAAGAGATCACATGAAGAAGATTCTTCTGTCGGCGACAGCGCTTGTCGTCGCGGGCGCCTTCGCCCTCACCGGCTGCTCCTCGGAGCGCGGCGGTGACACCGGTTCCGGATCGGGGGACGAGGCCAAGGGCTTCGCCGCCGATGCCACGATCGGCGTCGCCCTTCCGGACAAGACCTCGGAGAACTGGGTCCTCGCCGGTCAGCTGTTCACGGACGGCCTGGAGAAGGCCGGGTTCAAGGCTGACGTGCAGTACGCGCCGGCCAGCAACACGGTCGCCGAGCAGCAGAACCAGATCCAGGCGATGGTCACCGGTGGCGCCAAGGTCATCATCATCGGTGCGAAGGACGGCAAGCAGCTCGCCACCCAGGTCGAGGCCGCTCGTGACGCCGGCGTCACCGTCATCGCGTACGACCGTCTGATCGAGAACACGGAGGCCGTCGACTACTACGTCGCGTTCGACAACTTCAAGGTCGGTCAGCTGCAGGGCCAGGCTCTGCTCGACGGGCTCGCCGAGCGCGCGGGTCATGAAGCTCCGTACAACATCGAGCTGTTCTCGGGCTCGCCCGATGACGCGAACTCGGCCGTGTTCTTCAACGGTGCGATGGACGTGCTGCAGCCGAAGATCGACGACGGCACGCTGAAGGTCGTGTCCGGTCAGACCGAGATCGCCCAGACGGCGACCGAGGGCTGGAAGGCGGAGAACGCTCAGCGCCGCATGGACTCGATCCTGACGTCGACGTACAGCTCCGAGACGCTGGACGGCGTCCTGTCCCCGAACGACACCCTCGCTCGCGCCATCATCACCTCGGTGCAGGGTGCGGGCAAGCCGGTCCCGGTGGTCACGGGTCAGGACTCCGAGGTCGAGTCGGTCAAGTCGATCATGGAGGGTGTGCAGTACTCCACGATCAACAAGGACACCACGCTCCTCGTCGAGCAGTCGATCAAGATGGTCGGCCAGCTGCAGAAGGGTGAGAAGGTCGACGTCAACGACACCGAGCAGTACGACAACGGCGTGAAGGTCGTTCCGGCCTACCTGCTCGACCCGATCATCGTCACGAAGGAGAACGCGGCTGAGGCCTACGCCAACGTCCCGAGCCTCCTCGAGATCGTGAAGTCGTACCAGTAACACGCACCCTCTTCACGACGCTCACCGTCGTGGAACGGCGAGCCGTCCTGACCTTCGGGTCGGGGCGGCTCGCTCGCGTTCGGCACCGGCGTGGTCCGTCCGCCGCCTTCCTCAGCCGCGAAGGGCGCGGGTGGCCTGGCCCGTGCGCTGCAGAGCATCGACGGTCTCGGTGTATCGACGCTTCGCGACGCCGATGAACAGGCAGTCCACGAGCGTGAGTTGGGCGATGCGGCTCACCATGGCACCGGCGCGGAAGGTCGATTCGCGCACCTCGGTGAAGAGCGGGTGATCGGCCGCACGCGCGAGGGCAGAATCCTTGGCCGAGGTGACAGCAATCGTGGCGGCACCGCTGGCGCGTGCGGTCTCCAGGAAGCGCACCGTCTCGAGCGTGGACCCCGAATGGGAGAAGCCGATCGCGACGGTCAGAGCGGTGGGCAGCACCGAGACGGCCACGGCTTCGTGCGGGTCTGCCGGCATGTGCGCGTTCCGACCGACGCGCAGGAGTTTGTGGGTGAGGTCTTCGGCCACGAACCGACTGGCGCCGAGCCCGTAGAGGAGGATGCGGTCGGCGCGGTCGAGCGCATCGACCGCGGCTTCGAGCACGGCGAAGTCGAGACGGGCGACGGTCTCCTCGATCGCCAGCAGTTCGAGAGCCGCGACCTTCGACACCGCCTCCTGCAGGGTGTCGTCGTCGGAGATCTCCGAGCCGTAGGCTCCGCGTGCCGAGAACTGCGCCGCCTCCTTGCCGAGCTCGGCGGCCAGGGCCATGCGCAGCGGCGCGTAGCCGCTGAAGCCGATGGCGCGGCAGAAGCGCACGACCGACGCGACCGAGGTCTCGCATTCCGCGGCCAGCTCGTTGATCGTGTTGTCGATCACGACCGAGGGGTTCTCCCGGACGACCAGCGCGATGCGGGCGAGCGACGGCGTGAGCGTGGAAGCCGCGGCTTCGATCGTCGACTGGATGCTCATCGGTCCTCCATCGTGCGGTGCCGCCGGTGCGGTGAAAATTCTTTTTGCAGAGTCTACTTCGCATGTAGTCTCTTTTCATAGCCTTTTTCCGCCGATCCGAGGAGAGCCGATGAGCGTGCAGAAGAGCGCCTCCGTCGATCTCGGCAAGTCGCGGTGTCGTGTCCTGGTCTCCGACGCCGAGGGCCGGATCGAACGTGACGGTGTCGGCGCTCCCGGCCTGGCCGCAGCAGGCGGGGTGGCCAGCGCGTTCGACGCCATCCTCCCGCTCCTGGCGGGGGAGCGACTCGACCGGATCGGCGTCGGTGCCGCGGGAGCCTGGATGGCACCGGATGCGGCGCAGGGGCTGTCCTCTCGGCTCGCCGCCGCGACCGGTGCCGCAGTCGCTGTCGCCTCCGACGTGGTCACCGCCCACGCAGGTGCGCTCGACGGGGCCGGGGGAGTGCTCCTCATCGCGGGCACCGGAGCGGTGGCGCTCGGCATCGACGCCGACGACGCACGGCTCGTCGACGGCTGGGGGCCGGAACTCGGCGACTTCGGCAGCGGTTCGTGGCTCGGGCGCGAAGCGCTGCGTGCGGTGCTGCGCGCCGATGACGGGTTGGTGCCGGACACAGTGCTCACCGAGGCCATCGCCGAGCCCGTCGGCGCGGTCACCGACATCCAGTCCTGGCTCGCGGTCGGCGGTCCGCTCCCTCGGCGCCTCGCGACGCTCGCCCCGCTCGTCCTCGACGCCGCGCAGTCGGGCGACGTCGTCGCCGGCGCGATCGTCACCGAGGGGATCCGACTGCTCACGGCGACGGCGTCCGCCGCGTCCGCGCTCACGGCCGACGTCGTGCTCCATGGCGGACTCACCGCGCATTCGTGGTTCCGCGAGCGCCTCACCTCCTCCCTGCAGGCTGCCGGGCGTCGGGTCGTCCCCGCGCGCGGTGACGCCCTCGACGGTGCGCTGCTGCTCGCACGCCGCACCGACCTCCCCCACGAAAGGTTCGTCCACCGTGCCGAATGACGATTCCCGCCTCGCCGCCCTCCTCTCCGTGCTCGACCGCCTCGACACCGAGGCCTCGACGACCGAGCGCGGCGACCTCGACCTGCTCGGCACCGCTGAGCTCGTCCGGCGCATGAACGCCGAGGACCGGCGGGTGCCCGAGGCCGTCGCCGAGCACGCCGAGGAGATCGCGGCCGCCGTCGACGGCATCACCGCGCGGTTCCGGCGCGGGGGGCGCCTCATCTACATCGGCGCCGGCACGGCAGGCCGTATCGGCGTGCTCGACGCGAGCGAGTGCCCGCCGACCTTCGGCACCGATCCCTCGATGGTGGTCGGTCTGATCGCCGGCGGAGAGACCGCGATCCGCTCGGCCGTGGAGAACGCCGAAGACGACGACACCGCCGCGGAGGCTTCGCTGCGGAGGCTCGCACTCTCGGAGAGCGACACGGTGGTCGGCATCTCGGCATCCGGCCGCACCCCCTATGTCGTGGGAGGGCTGACCTACGCGCGCAGCGTCGGCGCCTTCACTGTCGCGATCGCCTCGAACGCCGACTCCGAGATCGGTGCGGCCGCCGAGATCGCGATCGAGGTCGTCACCGGTCCCGAGTTCATCTCCGGATCCACCCGGCTCAAGTCGGGCACCGCGCAGAAGCTCGTCGTCAACATGCTCACCACGCTGTCGATGATCAACCTCGGCAAGACATATCGAGGGGTGATGGTCGACCTGCTGGCCACGAACGAGAAGCTCCACGCCCGCTCCATCCGCACGGTGTCGCAGCTCGCCGGCGTCGACACCGATCAGGCGGCCGGGGCGCTGCAGGCGGCGGACGGCTCGGTCAAGCTCGCACTCCTCATGCTCGCCGCCGACGCGACGCCCGAGGATGCGGCATCCGCCCTCGACGAGGCCGACGGCATCCTTCGCGACGCGATCGCGGCACTCGCCTGATCTTCATACGCACCTGATCTCAGCACGCACCTGCGTCTCGGGCGCTGGGCGCGGTGCTGATTCCGGACGCCGGACGTGGTCCTGGGGTGCTCCTGCGTCAATAGGATTCGGGTGTGGATGATCTCGTTCCGGTGGCGCCCTGGTTGCTCTTCGGTGCGGCCGTCGTCGCGGCGGTGGCCTCGCTGATCGCGGGGCGCGCCGTGCCGTGGCAGGGTCGACAGGCCGTGCTGGTCATGGCGGCCGCGATGCTCGTGGCCGCGCTCGCCGGAGATGCCCCGATGGTCGGTCTGGGGCTCGGGGCCGTGCTTCTGCTCTCCGCCATGCTCGGCACGGTGGGGGTGCGCGGAACCTCGGCTGCCGGCGAGTGCTTCCGCCGTGCGCTCATCGCCCTGCTCGTCGCCGTCTGCTCGTTCGAGAGTGCGGTGACAGGCGAGGCTCCAGAGGCCGGTGCGGGGGCGCACGGAGGTCACGGAGGTCTCTCGGGGCTGCTGTCGGTCGTGATCGTCGCCGGAGTGATCGGCGTGGTGCTGTGGACCGTCGTGGCGGACTGGTTCGTCGAGCCCGTCCATCACGGGCGCACCGCGCGAATGGTCGCGACCGAATCGTGGGCGCTGGCCGCCGGGGTCGCCCTGATGTGCCTGGCGACGTGAGGGGAGTTCCGGGTTCCGATAGCGTGGCGACATGCCTCTCGCTCTGATCACCGGTGCCGCCCGTGCCGACAGCATCGCCGCCGGCATCGTCCCTCGACTGCGCGCCGCCGGATGGACCGTCGTCACCAGCGACCTGCACGATGCCGACCACCCGGCCGACCTCTCGACGCACGAGGGACCGGAGGCGCTGATCGCCGAGGTCACCGCCGCGCACGGACCGATCACCGCCCTCATCCTGAGCCATGCGCACGACGTGGAGTCGGGCATCCTCGACACGACCGCCGAGAGCTTCGACCTGCACGTCGCCGTGAACGCGCGGGCGACTCTGCTGCTGATCGCCGCGTTCGCGCGGCAGATCGGCGACGATGGGGGAGTGATCCTCGCGCTCACCAGCGACCACGTCACCGGCAACCTCCCGTACGGCGCATCCAAGGGTGCCCTCGACCGCCTCGTGATCTCTGCGGCGCGCGAGCTCGGTCCGCGCGGGATCTCGGCGAACGTGCTGAACCCCGGCCCCATCGACACCGGCTGGATGGACGACGAGACGCGCACGGGTCTGGCCGGGATGACGCCCCTCGGGCGCCTCGGGCAGCCGGCGGACGTGGCTGCGGTGGTGGAGTTCCTCGTGTCGGACGAGGGGCGCTGGATCTCCGGGCAACTGCTGAAGTCCGACGGCGCGTTCTCGGCGCAGTACTGAGGGGTGCGGGGCGCTCGATCAGTCGGCGGCGCTGGCGATCGTCAGTGCCCGCCGCCGAACTCGATCATCCCGACCCCGACGGCGATGAGTGCGACGCCGACGGCCATCATCGCCGAGAAGTGGTCCTTGAAGATGACCCGTCCCAGCACGGCGGTCAACGCGACGCCGGCGGCGGCCCAGATTCCGTAGGCGACGCCCACCGGCATCCCCAGCGCCAGGATCGTGCCGAGCAGCGTGAACGCCGCGACGTAGCCGACGACGATCACGGGGATCCAACGGCGACGGCGCAGACCCTCGGATGCGCGCAGGCTCAACGTCGCGGTGACCTCGCTGACGATCGCGAGGGAGAGGAGCAGCCAGGTCACGGCGCCACCTCCCTGGTCTCGCGCGTGTGGGAGCCGAGTTCGACGAGCAGCACGCCGACCACGATCACGCCGACGCCGACGATCTGCACCGGTCCCAGCAGCTCGCCGAACAGCACGGTGCCGAGCACAGCGGTCAGCACGACTCCGATCGCCGACCAGATGCCGTACGCGACCCCGACGGCCATGCCGCGATCGAGCACCACCGACAGCAGCCACAGTGAGCCGGAGTAGCCCAGAACCACGACGATCAGCCAGAGCGGATGCGTGAATCCCTCGGCCGCACGCAGCGAGAGGGTCGCGGTGACCTCCAGCCCGATCGCGAGCAGCAGGGGCGGCCATGCCGAACGGCGAGGACGATCTGTCATCGGGGGCCTTTCGTGGAGGGTCCGAGGGGGAGAACGCGAGGGCGGCGTGCAGGATTCCCGGCGCGTGTGGAATCGATGGCGGTCGAGAGCGGGACGGGAGCGAGCTGTCGACGTCGGACAGGAGAGGGATCGTGTCACCGCTGATATGCCGGCATGGATTCGAATATAGCTTCGAATGTCGGTGGTGGTCGCGGTAAAATCGAGTATGTCGAATTTGACCGCGTTGCATGAGGCGATGTCTCGCTTGGATGAGGTGTGGGCGGGTGTGGGGGATTCGGGGGAGTTGTCGCGGGAGCAGTTGGTCGTGGTGAGTGCGTCGATCGGGGTGTTGCGGCGTCGGTTGGATGCGGTGCATGTGTCGGTGGCGGCGTGTATCTCTCGGGAGTCGCGTGCGGAGTTGGGTGCGGGGAGTCTGGCGAAGCAGCAGGGTTTCCGTAGTCCGGCGACGTTGATCGCGGCCGCGACGGGGGTGTCGACGGGTGAGGCGTCGCGTCTTGTCAGGGTGGGTGAGGCGACGGCGCCGCGGAGTGATCTTCTGGGGGCGCGTCTGCCGGCGAGGTATCCGTTGGTGAGTGCGGCGTTGGATGCGGGGGTGCTGGGGGCTCCGGCGGCGGCTTTGATCATCGCGGCGCTGGATCGGTGCCGGGTTGTGGCGGGGGTGGAGCGGATCGCTGAGGGGGAGCGGATGCTGGTGGAGAAGGCGGCAGGGCTCGCGCTCGATGGTGTGCGCATGCTCGTGGTGCGGGTGGAGGCGTGGCTTGACCCGGATGGGGTGGAGCCGCGTGAGGACGAGCGCCGTGGCAGGCGGGCGTTGTCGCTGTTCGAGCGGGACGGGATGGTGCATCTGAACGCGGTGCTCGATGTGGAGACCGCGGCGCCGGTGGTGACGGCGATCCGGGGGTTCGTGACGGCGGTGTTCGCGGCGCGGAAGGATGCTCCCGATGCGGGCGCTCCTGATGGGGATCGGCGGACGGTGCCGATGATCCAGGCGGATGCTCTTTCGGTGTTCTGCGCGCATGTGCTCGGGTGTGAGCGGCGGGTTCCGGTGGCGGGTGCGAGGGTGATCGTGCGGGTGGGTCTCGATGATCTGGAGGCCGGGACCGGGTCGGCGACCGTGGATGGTGTGGATCAGCCGGTCAGTGTCGGGGCGGCGCGGCGGATGGCGGCCGGGGGTGGCGTGATCCCGTGTGTTCTCGGTGGGGACAGTGAGGTTCTCGATTGGGGGCGGGAGAAACGGTTGTTCACCCGGGCGCAACGGCTGGCGTTGGTGGAGCGTGACGGGGGATGCGCGATGTGCGGTTTGCCGCCGGAGATGACGAGGGCGCATCACATCCGCTGGTGGACACGCGATCGCGGGCCGACCGATCTCTCCAACGGGGTGCTGCTGTGTGAGACGTGTCACCATCGCATCCACGACAACGGGTGGGAGATCCGCATCGACGCTCCCGGGACCGGAACCAGAACCGGGAGTGGGACCGGGACCGGAACCGGGAGTGGGACCGGGACCGGAGCCGGGAGTGGGACCGGGACCGGAGCCGGGAGTGGGAGTGGAGCGCGGGTGTGGTTCATTCCGCCGCGATACGTCGACCCGCAACAGGCCCCGAGGCTCGGCGGGCGCGCACGCTTCGACATCGCCGCGTGACGGTGTCGCTGCACGATCACGGCGGCTCGGCATCAGGCCGGCGGCTCGGCGTCAGCCCGATCGTGTCATCCTTCGCACTCGGACATCTGCGGCGCGCTCCGCGACAAGCGCCGTGAGGAACGCCCGTCGACAATGAGAAGACGACCAGCTTCTCGACTGTCGCTGGCCCGCGCCACGCTCGAAGGAGAGTCCCCGATGTCCGATTCCGCCGCTTCCGCAGCCGCTGCGCTGCTCGACCGCATCCAGGCGCCGGAAGGCGCAGGCCGGGACATCCCGGATGCCGCGACCCGTGAGGTCATCGGGCGCGCCCCCGTGGCGTCGGTCGACGACCTCGACGATGCGATCGCTCGCGCGAAGGCCGCCCAACCGGCCTGGGAGGCGCTCGGCCACGAGAAGCGGAGCGCACTTCTCCTCGCAGCTGCCGATGCCATCGACGCCAACGCCGAAGGCCTCGCCCACCTGCTCTCCCGGGAGCAGGGGAAGCCGCTCAACGGTCCCAACGCCCGCTTCGAGCTCGGCGCGTGTTCCGCCTGGCTGCGCACCAACGCCACCACGGCGATCGAGCCGCAGGTCCTCGTAGACGACGAGACCCTGCACGCCGAACTCGTCTACAAGGCGGCCGGAGTCGTCGGTGCCATCGGCCCGTGGAACTGGCCGCTCATGATCAGCATCTGGCAGATCGGCCCCTCCCTGCGGATGGGCAACACCGTCGTCGCGAAGCCGAGCGAGTACACACCCCTGAGCGTGCTCGCGATGATCGCCGTGATGAACGAGGTACTCCCGGCCGACGTCTTGATCGGAGTCTCCGGCGACCGCGAGGTCGGCGCGCGGCTCGCCTCTCACCCGGACATCGCGAAGATCATGTTCACCGGTTCGACCGCCACCGGACGCCGCATCATCGAGAGTTCGGCCGGCAACCTCGCGCGCCTGACGCTCGAGCTCGGCGGCAACGACGCCGGCATCGTGCTGCCCGGCACCGACGTCGCGGCCATCGCCGAAGACCTCTTCTGGGGAGCCTTCATCAACACCGGGCAGACCTGCGCCGCGATGAAGCGCCTGTACGTGCACGACTCGGTGTACGACGAGGTCGTCGACGCACTGGCATCGATCGCCGGTTCCATGCCGATGGGCAACGGACTCGACGAGAACAACGTGCTGGGGCCGCTGCAGAACCGCGCACAGTTCGACATCGTCAGCCGCCTGGTCGACGATGCCAGGCGTCGCGGTGCGCGCATCGTCACCGGCGGAGAGTCGGCGCCCGAACTCGGGGAGCTCTTCTACCGCCCCACCATCGTCGCCGACATCGACAACGACGCGGCGCTCGTGCAGGAAGAGCAGTTCGGTCCCGCACTGCCGGTGATCCGATACAGCGACATCGACGAGGCCTTCGCGCTGGCCAACTCCCTCGACGTGGGACTGGGCGCCTCGGTCTGGTCGAGCGACCCGGAGGCGGCGCGTGATGCGGCCTCCCGGATGCAGTCCGGCACCGTGTGGATCAACTCGCACGGCGGACTGCATCCGATGGTGCCGTTCGGCGGCGTGAAGAGTTCGGGCTACGGGCTGGAGTTCGGCGTCGAGGGGCTCAAGTCCGTCGCCGTCACCCAGGTCGTCTCGGGCCCCGGCCGGAGGGCCTGACCCGTGCGCTCTGCCATCGTCGTCGGAGCCGGGACCTCGGGAGCCATCGTCGCGCGTCGTCTCACGGACGCGGGCGTCGCAGTGACCCTCATCGAAGCCGGCGGGTACGACACCAACCCGGCCATCCACGACCCCTCCCGCGCGGGCGAACTCTGGCACTCCGCAGAGGACTGGGATTACTTCACCGTCCCCCAGACGCACGCGGGCGGCCGTCGGCTGCATCTGCCGCGCGGCAAGGTCACCGGGGGATCGCACGCCCTCAACGCCATGATCTGGGTGCGCGGAGCCGCTTCAGACTACGACGCGTGGGAGCGCGCCGGCGCACACGGCTGGGGCTGGGCCGAGGTCGAGCCCGTCTACGAGGCCATCGAGAACGACCTGCTGCCGGTCACCGACGACTACCCGCTCTCGCCGATCCAGGCCTCGATCATCGACGCCGCGGTGCAGGAAGGACTGACGCACAACCCGGACTACAACGCGGGCACACTCGACGGAGTCTCGCAGGAGCAGGTCACCATGCGCGACGGCCGCCGGGCCAACACCTGGACGGCGTACGCGCAACCCGTCGCGGAGAAGCTGACGATCGTCACCGGACGCGAAGTCCATTCGGTCATCGTGCGCGACGGCCGCGCCGTCGGTGTGCGACTGGGGGAGGGGGAGGAGTCCGAAGAGGTCCTCGCGGACGAGGTCATCCTCTCGGCCGGTGCCATCGGGTCGCCCGTGATCCTGCTGCGCTCCGGCATCGGTCCGGCAGCCGACCTCACCGCGCTCGGCATCCCGGTCGTGCAGGACTCGCCCGGTGTCGGGCAGAACCTCCACGACCACCTCCTGTCGCCGGTGATCTTCACCACGCGGCGCCCGGTCGGGCCTCCGCAACCGGGAGTCTCCGTGACGCAGACGCACCTCTTCTGGCGCAGCCGCGACGACCTCGCCGAGCCCGACACGCAGCCGATCAACTTCTCGGTGCCCATGTGGGGCGAGCTCGAGCCCCGTGGCGACGACGGATTCACCCTCATGGCCGGCCTCGTGACGCCGCACAGCCGCGGCACTCTCCGACTCACCGGCGCGACGCTCGCTGACCTGCCGGCCATCGACCTGGCGGCGCTGGAGGACGACCGCGACGTCGCCTCACTGGCCGCATCCGTGCGGCAGTGCCGTCGGATCGGAGCACGCCCCGCCCTCGGTGAGGAGTGGGGCGCCGTCGAGGTGTACCCGGGCCCCGAGGTCTCCGACTCCGGAGTGGAGGACTGGGTGCGCCGCACCGCGATCACCTACCACCACCAGGTCGGCACCTGCCGCATGGGCACGGATGCGCAGGCCGTGGTCGATCCGCAACTGCGCGTGCGCGGCATCGCAGGGTTGCGAGTGATCGATGCTTCGGTCATGCCGACCGTGCCCACCGGCAACACCAACGCCCCCGCCGCGATGATCGGCGAACGTGGAGCCCGCTTCGTGCTCGAGGGCTGAGGTAAAAGGGCTGAGGTAAGAGGGCTGAGGGACGAGCGCTGGCGCCGGACAGATCCGGTGTCGACGCCTCTTCCTTTCAGTCGCCGTGCACCCGACGTCCGGCGAACCACGTCGAGATGACCTCGGTGCGCACGATGTCCTCGGCGGGGCCGGCGATCGCGTCACGGGCCAGCACGACGAAGTCCGCCGACTTGCCGGGGGTCAGCGAGCCGGTCTCGTCGCCGAGTCCCATCGCGGTCGCGGCGTTGATCGTGAAGACCTCCAACGCCTCCTCGGCGGTGATGGCCTGCTCGGGCCACAGGGTGCCGGGTGCGCGGCCGAGCGGATCGGCTCTCGTCACGAGACCCTGCAGACCTTCGAGGGTGTTCGGAGACTCGCTCACGGGCCAGTCCGAGCCGCCGGCGACGCGGGCTCCCGCGTCGATCAGTGCCCGGTTCGGCTGGGAATGCTCCGCGCGCTCGCCGAGAACCTCGGCCAGCGCCTGCGGGATCACACCCGGATACCAGATGAACGGCGAGATGTCGGCCGAGACGTCCAGAGCCTGCAGTCGCGGGATGTCCGACTCGGCCAGGAACTGCCCGTGCGCGATCTGGATGGGGGTGGTGAAGCCCTCGTCGCGCAGCTGCGCGGCCGCGTCGAGCACGAGGCGTGCCGAGCCGTCGCCCGTGCAGTGCACCTTCGCGCCGAGACCTCGCCGCGCCACGGAGCGGAGCCACCCGATGAGCTCGTCCAGGGTCATGGTGGTCTCGCCGTGGAAGTGCGCGCCGTGCGCGGCGTCCGCGAGATACGGCTCGAGGAACGACGCCGTGCGGGCGGGCGGGACACCGTCGAGGAAGATCTTCACGAAGTCCGGGCGGTGGTGCGCGGTGCGGAACTCCTCGCCGCGGTCGAGCAGCGGCTCGCCGATCGGGTCGAAACCGAAGATCTCGTCGTTGATCAGCAACGACGACACGACCCAGGCATCGAGCTCGTCGGCACGGTCGAGCGCAGCCAAGGCTTCGAGGATCTCGACGGACACGCCCGCATCCTGGAACGTCGTGATCCCGAACGAGTTGAGGATCTCGACGCCGCGGCGCGACGCGGCCGCGTGCTGTGCGGCAGTGAGGCCGCCGCTGCGGTCGTATGCCTCCTGCACCGGGATGCCCGCAGCCTCCAGCAGCACTCCTGTGGGGGTGCCGTCGTCGGGATCGAGCAGCGTGACGCCCGCCTCGGGGATGCTGTCCGCAGTGATTCCCGCGAGCTCCAGCGCCCGGCTGTTCGCCCACCGGTTGTGTCGTGAGTCCTCCATGAGGACCACCGGACGGCCCCCGGCCGCGTCATCGAGCAGCCGTCGGCTCGCGGTGTTCGCGAGCGACGGCAGCAACGTCGTGGCGACCGCTCCGCCCACGATCCACGCATCCGTCGGCAGGGTGGCCGCTTTCTCGCGCACCCGGTCGAGGATCTCGTCGAGCGTGAGCGAGGGTGCCAGCGACAGCTCGAACAGTTCGGTGCGCCCGGCGAGGGCATGGTGATTGTGCACATCGACGAAACCGGGGTACACCGCGGCGTCGCCGACGTCGAGCAGCTGCGTCCGGCGTCCGCGGAACGACTCGAGGTCAGCGCGCGACCCGACCGCGAGGATCCTGCCGTCGCGGACCGCGAAGGCCTCGACGATCGGGTTCGCCCGGTCGGCGGTGCGGATCACCGATCCGGTGACGATGAGGTCGGCGACGTCGCTCATGTCAGCGGTCTCCGAAGGTCGCGGGTTCGAGCTCCGGCGTGTGCAGCGTGGTGGAGAGCAGCCGACCGTGTGCACCGAAGGTGAAGTGCGTGGGCACCTCACCGCTCTCGTCGAGGCCGAACAGCACGCCGTGCGAGCGGATCGCGTTGACGTCGCGATGATCGGCGATCGTCACCGAGGCGCACGGGATCACCTTCTCGCGCCAGGCGAACACGTAGATACCCGGCCGCACCTCCCAGACGCTGTTCTCGTCGGTGTCGGCGAGGCCGCGCTCGGGGCCGGCGAGGCACTGCCACGAGTACCAGCGCGGCGAGAGGTACACGTGCTCGTAGGCGTGCTCGGTGCTGTAGACCCATTCGACGCGGCGCCCGATGAGCGTCGTCGTCGGTGCAGCCTCGGCACCCGAGACCTCGGCGCCCTCGATCACGCCGGGGGCGAAGTGGTGCTGCACCCGGGTGCGCCCCTTCTCGGGCGCGGCGAGGATCTCGGAGATCACCGCGAGGGCACGACCGTGACGGAGGTCGAGGATCAGCGAGACGGCCTCGTTCGGCAGGTACCGGTGGTGGAACTGCACGAAATACAGGTCCGCATCGACTTCGAAGGCCTCGTAGTCGTCGGTGTCGGATGCCGCCTCGGTCGCGTCCTCTGCGCCCGGCTGGTAGTCCCAGGTCACGGCGGCGTCGGCGAACCGGTGGACGATACGGGTGCCGCGGGCGTCGACGACCGTGATCTCGCGGCCGCTGAGGGCGGTGCTGTGCGGAGCCTTGTTGGCGTCGAAACCGGGGGCGAGGCCCTCCAGCGGCAGCCAGGTGGAGGTGTCGGCGGGGTTCAGCGTCGTCATGGTCTTCGTGGTTCCTTCTGTCGGTGGGGGCGGGGAGGTCAGCGGTCGCTGAACTTCTCGAGGTCGGTGGCGAGGCCCTCGTACACGGCGGGCCTGGAGCGGCGGAGATAGGCGCCGTAGACGATGCCGCCGATGAGGGCGAGCACCAGCAGCAGCGGCATCAGCCGGATCGCGAGCTCTTCGGACCCCGCCACGATGTTGAAGTTCACGATCGCGAGGACCGAGATCGCGGCGATACCGAGGAACCCGATGCCGGGGGCGATGAAGGTGCTCCACCACCGCGGATCCTGGCGGCGGCGGAAGTACACGACGATCGAGATGGCCGCGAGCCCCTGCAGGATCAGCACGCTCAGGGTGCCGAAGCCGAGCATCGCCGGCACGAGGGTGAGGATCGGATCGGCGCCGGCGATCGCGAAGATGATCGCGACGATGCCCGCGAACCCGGCCTGCACGATGCCGGCGAGCTGCGGGGCACCGTTCGCGCGGGTGCGAGCGAGTGCCTGCGGGAGGATCTTCGCGCGCCCCAGCGAGTAGAGGTAGCGGGTCGCCGAGTTGTGGAACGCCAGCATCGCCGCGAACAGGCTCACCAGGAGCAGGATCATCATCAGGGTCGTCAGCGGACCACCCAGGTACTGCTGCGAGATCGAGAAGATCAGGTCACCGGTCGGCAGATGTTCGAGGGCGGTGGCCTGCGCCTGGGCGACACCCGTCGCGCTGACGACCGCCCACGTGGTGACACCGAGGATCACGCCGATCGCGATGATCGAGGTGTAGGTGGCGCGCGGGATCGTGCGCAGCGGCTGCTTCGCCTCCTCGCTGAACAGCGCGGTCGCCTCGAAGCCGAGGAAGCCGGTCGCCGCCAGCAGCAGGCCGATGGGCAGCGACCCGGAGAACACGGCCTCGGGGCTGAAGGCCGCCAGGTCGTAGCCGGTCTGCACGAGCACGGAGATGTCGAAGACGACCAGCATGAGCACCTCGAGCACCAGGCAGACGCCCAGAACCTTCGAGCTGAAGTCGACGCCGATCCGAGCGAGGACGAAGCACACCACGATCGACAGCAGTCCCCACACCAGCCAGTTCACATCGAGACCGGTGAGGTCGCGGATGATCGTCTGCATGAAGAAACCGCTCGTGCCGATCGTGCCGACCACGAAGAAGTTGTAGCCCAGCGTGGCGATCAGACCCGCGATCAGGCCACCGGTGCGCCCGAGGCCCTTCACCACGAAGGCGTAGAAGCCGCCGGCATTGACCAGCTGCTTCGACATCTGCGCGTAGCCGATCGCGAAGAGCAGCAGGATCCCTGCCACCAGGAAGAACGACATGGGTGTGCCGCCGCCGTTGCCGAGGGCGATGGCCAGCGAGGCCACGACCACGATGCCGGTCAACGGTGCGACCGCGGCGAGGACGAGGAAGACGATTCCGGCGACGCCGAGGGCGCCAGGACGGAGGGAGGTGTGGTTCTGCGTCGTGGACGCAGATGTCGGGTCTGCCACGTCGGCTCCTTTGCTGGTGACGGCCGTGCGGACACGGCATCGACGACGAGGGGAATCGTCGATAGAGCGAGTCTGCTCGTGCCGCCGCAGCGGCGCTTGACCCTGAGCGAAGGACGGTGGTGTCACCGTGCACAGCCGCTCGGCGAGCGTTCGCGGTGCCGATGAGGGGGTGGAGGATGACCGGGACGACACCGCCGTCCTCAGATCGCACCGCCCGGTGCCAGACGGCGTGCGGAGGACGAGATGGATCTGCAGCTGCAGGGGACGACGGCCCTCATCACGGGGGCAGCCGGCGGCATCGGCCGCGCCACCGCCCACGGGCTCGCTGCGGAGGGCGTCCGTGTCGCTCTGCTCGACAGTGACGGTGCGGCGCTGGACGACGTGGCCCGCGACTGCCCGGATGCGGTGGTCCTGGCGGCCGATGTCACGGACGAGGGCCAGGTGCAGGCCGCCGTGCACGCCGGGGTGGCGGCGCTGGGGAGGCTCGACGCGGTCGTCTGCTGCGCCGGTGTGTCCGGCCCGGTGGGGACGCCGATCGAGGAGACCACTCTCGACGTCTGGAATCGGGTGCTCGCCGTCAACGTGACGGGGTCGTTCCTGGTCCTGAAGCACGCCCTGGCGGCGCTGCGCGAAGCGGAGGCCGCCTCCGTGGTGCTGCTCGCCAGTGACTCGGCCCTCGTCGCGTCGCCCGGTATGGTGCCGTACTGCACGTCGAAGGCGGCTCTGGTCCAGTTCGCTCGCGCGCTGTCCGTCGACCTCGCCGACACCCGTATCCGGGTGAACACGGTGGCCCCGTCGATCGTCGACACTCCGATGAGTCGGAGCGACCTCGGCGCTGCGGCCTTCGACGATCCGCCGTTCCCGGTGCAGAGCGCAGCGGAGGTCGCTGCCCACGTCGCGTACCTCGTGTCGCCTCGCACCAGGGCCGTCAACGGCACCAGCATCCTCAGCGACTTCGGGTACACCGCCCGTTCGGGATTCCCCGCCTGACGCGACCGCGTCGGGCAGCAACAGCGCACGCGCGCCAGAACACACAGGAGCACACATGGGAGCTGTGGTCGGATCGACCGTCTCGGGACGCGTCGTCGTCATCACCGGAGGAGGAACGGGCATCGGAGCCGCCATCGCCGAACGATACGCGGCCGAAGGTGCGCATGTCGTGGTCGTCGGGCGTCGCCCGGAGCCCCTGCATGAGGTCGAACGCGCGGTCGGGGCCCTGCCGATCATCGCGGATGCGGCCGATACCGCCTCCGCGAAGGCTGCCGTCGCCGACGTGCTCGCGCGGTTCGGGCGCATCGACGTGCTGGTCGCGAACGCGGGCGGCCACGGATTCTCGCCGGTGGGGGAGACCGACGACGAGAGCTGGGATGCGGCGATCCGCGCGAATCTCACCACGGCTTTCACGATGGCGAGGGAGGCCCTGCCCGCGCTGATCGAGGCGAAGGGGCAGATCGTGATCGTGTCGTCGCTCGCGGGGCTCTTCGCCGGACCCTCCGTCGCCGGGTACACGGTCGGCAAGCACGCCCTGGTCGGGCTCACGCGCACTCTCGCGCGGGACTACGGCCGGCACGGTGTGCGCGTGAACGCCATCTGCCCCGGGTGGGTGCAGACGCCGATGGCCGACGAGGAGATGGACGAGTTCGCCACGCACGCCGGTCTCGGCTCCCGCGAGGAGGCCTACGAGAAGGTCACCGCTGACGTGCCGCTGCGCCGTCCCGCCCGACCGGCCGAGATCGCCTCGGTCGTGCGGTTCCTCGGCTCCGGGGAGTCGTCGTACATCACGGGGGCGGTGATCGTCGCCGACGGCGGCTCGCACGTGGTCGACGTGCCGACCATCGCCTTCGATCACGCCGGGATGTGATCCGGCGCGCGGTCCGCGCTCATCCGCCGAGATAGGCGCGGTGCAGGAGGCCGGGGTCGGCTCGCAGGGCATCGGATGCCCCTTGGAACGACACCCGGCCTCCCGCCACGACCACGGCTTCCTGGGCGAGATCGAGGGCGAGCTGCGTGAACTGCTCGACGAGCAGCACGCCCACCCCGGAATCGGCGATCGACTTCACGATCGGCATCAGGCGCAGGAAAACGACGGGGGCGAGGCCCAGCGACATCTCGTCGATGAGCAGGATGCGCGGCTTCGCGGCGAACGCGCGCGCGAGCACCACCATCTGCTGCTCGCCGCCCGACAGCAGGGCTGTCGGCGCATCGATGCGCTTCTCGAGCTCGGGGAACTGCGCGAGGGCGGCGTCCAGCTCTCCGGGGGTGCGTGCGGTGAGGGAGATGTTCTCGCGCACGGTCAGCGAGGGGAAGACGGCGCGTCCCTGCTCGATGTGCACGATCCCGCGGCGGGCTCTCGCGACGCGGGACAGCCGGTCGATCGGCTCGCCGTCGAGGGTCATGCCGCCGGCGGAATGCGGGGTGACGCCGGAGACCGATTCGATCAGGCTCGTCTTGCCCGCGCCGTTCGGGCCCACCAGCGCCAGCACCTCGCCTCCGGTGACCCGCAGCGAGACGTCGGAGATCACGGGACCGGCGCCACGACTGACGGTGACACCGTCCAGGACGAGTTCGCTCACTTCAACAGCTCCGTCTCTCCCATGTACGCCTTGACGACGTCGGGGTTCGCGAGGACCTCGGCCTGTGGTCCGCTGGCCAGCACGCGGCCGAAGTCCAGCACCGTGAGGGTCGGGCACACGGAGCGGACGAGATCGAGGTCGTGCTCGATGATGATGAGGGCGACGCCGTAGCGCGCAGGCAGCTCCCGCAGCCTCGCGGCGAGGGCGAGATGCTCGTCATGCGAGAGCCCGGCGGCGGGTTCGTCGAGGATCAGCAGACGGGGACGGGAGACGACGTTCGCGGCGACCTCCACGAGCCGGCGTGTGCCGACGTCGACGCTCGACAGGCGTGCACGCGCGGGCGGACAGCCGAAGAACTCGAGCACCTCGTCGATGTCGGATGCGGCGAGCCGGCGCCGGGCCACGAACCGCACGTATGCGCCGACGGTGAGCGACGGCGGCACCCGGTCCTGCTGGAAGGTCCGGCGCAGACCGAGACGCGCGCGCCGCGTGGGGGAGAGGCCGACGAGGTCGCGGTCTCCCAGGAGCACGCGCCCCGTGTGCTTCGGGAGGAACCCGCTGATCGCGTCGACGAACGTCGACTTCCCGGCTCCGTTCGGACCGATGAGTCCCATGATCGACGCGGCGGGAACCTGGAACGAGACGTCGTCGAGGGCCTTCAGGGTGCCGAACTGCACCGTCAGGCCGTCAACGGTGAGCACCGGCGTCCCGGCGAGCGCCGCCTCGTCGACCGTGGCCGTGGTCGTGGTGGTGATCACCGCGGCATCCGCTCCGGCGTCAGGGGGAAGCGCCGTCAGCGCGACGGTGGCGGCCTGGCGATCCGCGCGGCGCCAGATCAGGTTGCGGATGCCCTGGCCGAGGTTCGTGCCGCTGGTGAGCGCCTGCACACCGAGCACGCCGAAGACGACGAAGCCCCAGTCCTGCGGGATGCCCCAGCGTTTGAGGAGCTCGGGGACCAGCACCCACAGCAGGCCCCCGAAGATCGCCATGTCGATCAGGTGCGCGCCCGACATGATCGCGAGCACGTAGAGGGCCAGCGACTGCAGGGGTGTGAAGCTCGAGGCGAACGGGAGTTGCACCTGACCGGCGAGCAGCCCGCCGGAGATGCCGCCGAGGGCGGCCGAGACCGCGAATGCGGTGAGCTTCGCGGTCTGCACGCTCTGTCCGGCGGCGGCCGTGCCGCGCTCGGAGAACGCGACGGCCTTCCAGCTCGATCCCCACCGGCCGCGCTGCAGGAAGAACGCGCCGAGTGCGCAGACGGCGAGCACGACGATGGAGAGGAAGAAGAACTGCCGGTCGTTCGAGAACATCTCGGGACGCTCGATCGCCGTGCCCTGAGCCGAACCGGGGAACTGGATCTGCACGAGCGTCACGTCGGCGGCTGCCGCGAAGCCCAGGGTCACGACGGCGAGGTTCACACCGCGCAGCCGCAGAGCGGGGAGGCCGACGAGAATGCCGACGAGGCCCGCCGCCACCCCGCCGAGGACCAGCCAGACGATGAATCCGCCCGGCGCCTGCATCACGTTCAGCAGGGAGACGATCCAGGCCCCCACGGCGGCGAAGGTGAGTTGGCAGAGCGCGATCATCCCTGCGGAGCCGGTGACGATGCCGAGACCGAGGATGGCGATCGCGGCCGTGACCGCGCTGATCGCGAGGAAGACGAAGTACCCCGGCAGGGAGGCGCTGAGGATCGCACCCGCTCCGATACCGGCGAGTGCGACGGCGAACGGCCAGGTGATCCGGAACCAGGGACGGTCAGCGAGCGGCATCCCACACCTCCTTGCGCTGCGTCCAGAGCAACAGGACGACGATGAACAGGAACGGGAGGAAGTTGCGCACCAGCGCCACTTCGTCGATCTGGGCGACGAGACCACCGAGCACACCCAGGACGATCCCGCCGACGACGGCGAGGTCGAGTCGTCGGAAGCCGCCGAGCAGGGCTGCCGCCGCGGCCGGGACGATGAGCATCGCGAGGCTGGTCGCGTCGTTCGACTGCGAGGGGGCCACGATGATGATGGCCATCGCGCTGATCACACCCGTGACGAACCAGACGGCGATCGACAGCGGGCGCGAGCGGATGCCGAGGAGTTCCGCCGTGGTCGGGCGCTCCGAGAGCGCGCGCAGCTGCGTGCCGACCCTGGTGCGGCGCAGCACGAGGCGGACCACGACGGCGGTGATGATCGCCATCGCGACGGTCGCGACCGTGACCTGGCTGATCACCACGCCGCCGAACGAGAACGCCGGTCCGGCGATGATCGGCGTGAACGGCTGCGGCTTGTTGCCGAAGAGGATGAACGACAGGGAGATGAGCAGCAGGAGGGGGCCGACGGTCATCGCCGAACGGGTGGTGGTGGAGGCCTCGGACAGCCAGGTCGCGGCGATGAACCCGATCGCTGCCGAGAGCAGCCCGGCGACCAGGACGCCGAGCACCGAGCCGAGCCAGATCGGCAGGTCGATCTCGCGCACGAGCCACACCGCGGTGAAGGCCCCGAACATCCCGGTCGCGGCCTGGGCGAAGTTCACCACGCGCACGAGTCGGGACATCAGCGTCAGGCACACGCCGAGGACGGCATAGAGGCCGCCGGCGGCGAGACCGGCGATGGCGCCTTGCAGCATGAGGCGTCCTTTCTGTTCCGAGGGGGGACCTGCCGCCGGTAATGCGCCCGGCGGCAGGCGAGGGGTGACTACTCGCCGATGCGGAGCCAGTCGTCGGCGACCTTCTCCCAGGCGTTCGTGCCGGACTCGAGGATGATCGGCCAGCCCGCGGTGTTCTGGGTGCCGAACGCGTAGGGCGTTCCGACCATCGGGTTCTCGATCGGCTCCATGCCCTTCAGCGCTTCCGAGACGGTCTCGCGGGTGATGTCGCCGTCCATCCCTTCGAGCACCTCGATGAAGTACGTCGCGGCGAGGTACCCGCCCTGGCTGAACGAGGTGAGCGGGATGTCGTTGGCCTCCATCAGCTCTCGCCAGTCGGCGTTGATCTCGCTGTCGTCGGTGAACGGGTAGAACTCCGCCGGCACGTAGATGCCCGCACCCGCGTCGTCGATCGCCTCGGCGAAGTTCTCGCTGTAGACGCTCGTCAGGTAGAGCCAGGTCACGTCGTCCCAGCCCTGGGCGTTCGCGGCCTTGACCTGTCCGATCGCGTCGGGCTCCACGGGATTGATCGCCAGGGCCTTGCAGCCCTGGTCGCGTGCCTTGACGATGTAGGGCGTGTAGTCGGAGGCGCCGTACGGGACGGTGTCGTCGACGTACTTCGGCTTCTTGCCGGTGATCTCGGTCCACTCGTCGATCGCGGCCTGGTAGGTGGGACGCGTGGAACCGGCGATCTCGAGCAGGATGCAGATGTCGTCGAGGCCGAGCACCTCGGATCCGTACTGCAGCGTGAGCGTCATGTCGTTGAACGGTCCGACGTTCGCGGGGGAGATGTTGTCGCTGTCGAAGCAGCCGGTGTCGACTCCGATGCCCGGCATCGAGAGGATGCCCTCCTGCTCGTAGTACTTGGCGTTGATCTCGCACTCGATGAGGCTGGCGGAGCCGACGAGTGCGACCGCGCCGTCGCTGCCGACAAGCTCGCGTGCGGAGGCGGTGGCCGTGGCCGGGTCGCCCTTGTCGTCCAGCATCTTGTAGTCGATCGTGCGGCCGTCGAGCCCGCCCGCCTCGTTGAAGGCCTCGAACACGGCGGCGGCGGCCTGCGAGGCCTCGGGGAAGGTCGCGGGACCGCTGATGGTGTTGACGGAGCCGACGACGATCGGGTCGCCGCTCCCACCGCCGGTTCCACCGTCTCCACCGGCGCAGCCGGCGAGGGTGAGGGCTGCCACGGCGAGGAGCGCCGCGGTGCCGGATGCTCGTGTGTTCATGTGCTTCCTGCCTCTCGTGTTCGGGTGGTGCTGTGTTCGGGTGGTGCTGTGTTCGGGTGGTGCTGTGCGGGGTGTGCGGTGTTCAGGCGCGCATGGCGCGGTTGACGAGCTCCGTGTCGGTGATCTGCTCGAAGGCGACGACCTCGCCGCCGACGACCCGCCACACATGGGCGACGCGGGCGGCGAAGAAGCGCCCGGTCTGCGTGTAGGTGCCCGAGTAGGTGCCGATGGCCACCACGACGTCGCCGCCGTCGACGATCTCGTCGATCGCGACGGTGTAGTCGTCCCATTCCTCCTGGATACGGCGGAACACGTTCCGGGCGACGGCATCCGGGCCGATGTACGTTCCGGCGTACGGGAAGCCGGCAGCCTCGGTCCAGCGGATGTCGGTGGCGAACGGCGCGAGCATCCCGTCGAGGTCGCCGCGGTCGTTGGCGGCGTAGTGCTGGCGGATCAGGTCGGCGTTGCTCATGGGCTCTCCTCGGAGTGGGGGTGCGGCGAACGGTCAGACGGGCTGGGCGTCGGGGTAGGAGACGGCGCCCAGCGGGTAGATGTGGCCGCCGGCCCGCGAGTGCTCGGCGTCGCCCTCTCCGGTGAGTCCGAGGAAGATCCCCGTGGTCATCAACTGGTAGCCGAGGTCGTGCAGCCAGACGCTGGCCACCGCGATACGGAACTCGCGGAAGCAGAACAGGTACAGGCCGTCGGCGAACTTCCACACGGTCGACAGGTCCATGTCGCCGTGGCCGCGCTGCACGCCCTCGAGGCACTGCCAGGCATAGCGCCGGCTGGAGATGTACACGTGCTCGTAGAGGTGGTGCGGGCTGTATCGGTAGAGGTTGCGTTTGCCGATGAGGTCGCGGCTCGGGCCGGGGGCGTCGCCGCTGACGGGCCCCGCATCGGTCGTCGCCGCCCAGAAGTCCTGGCCGACCTGAGGGGTGCCGTCGACGGCTTCGGGGGCGATGCGCGAACGGATGACGGTCGCCCGGTTCGTCGTCGTGGAGAACACCACGGTGACGGCCTCGCGCGGACGGCTCCGCATCGGGATGTTGACGAACACGACGTCGTCCCGCACTCGCACCGCGTCGTACGGGTCGGTGCCGGAGGCTCCGAGTCCGCTCCAGACGACGGCGTCCTCGGAGAACTCCAGGGTCAGGGTCGAGTCGTCGTCGAGGGTGAGGGTGAGGGCGGTGCCGGCGAGGGGCGTGTTCGGCAGGCGGAAGGTGTCGATGCCCGCGGCGAACTCGTCGTACGTGCGCCATTCGTCCAGCGCCGGGTCGGTGGAGGTGTCGGTCATGAGGGTCCTGACGTCGCACGCGGCGGGGCCGCATCGCCCCGGGCACCGCGTCGTCGCGGTGCGCTTGCCTCATGCTGGTGGGGTGTTCCTCATCCCCTCAAGGGGGCGGCGGTCATCGCGCGCCGAGAGTCAACCGGCGTGCCCTCCCGGGCAAGCAACGTGCCGGTGCGCGGCAGACGGAGCGTCAGTTTTCCTGGCAGACGGAGCGTCAGTGCGCGGCAGACGGAACGTCAGTGCGCGCGGCAGACGGAACGTCAGTGCGCGGCGCGATACTCACTGGGTGAGACGCCGAAGGTCGACTTGAACGCGCGGCTGAAATGCGCGGCGTCGACGAAGCCCCAGCGTGCCGCGATGGCCGCGACCGGGCGGTCGGCGAGCATCGGGTCGAGCAGGTCGCGACGGCACTTCTCGAGGCGCCGTGTGCGGATCCAGGTCGACACGGTCACGCCCTGCTCCTGGAAGAGCCCGTGCAGGTGCCTGGTCGAGATGAAGTGCGCGGCGGCGATCGACGCGGGTCCGAGATCGGTCGACGCGAGGTTGCGGTCGATGTACGAGCGGATGCGCTGCACCAGCGCACGGTGCGGGTCGGCGGACACCTGATCGAGTCCGAGCTCGCGTGTGAAGACCGTCGTCACGAGGTCGAGCGCGCTGTGCGCGAGCCGGGCCCCCGTCGTGCCGGCCAGCTGATCGAGATTACCGGCGAGCTGCGTCAGATACGGCACGACCATGCTGCCGAGGCCTTCGTGACCGGAGATGCGCACGGCGGTGAGCTGCCCGACCATCTCGGCGGGGAGGCTGATGAGGTGCTTCGGGAACATCACGACCATCGTGCGGAAGTCGTCGTCGAACACGAGGGAGTACGGGCGGTCGGTGTCGTAGACCGCGAGGTCGCCCGCCTGGAGCACGGCCTCGCGATCGTCCTGGATCAGCAGGCCGGTGCCGGCGATCATCAGGCTGACCTTGAAATACGAACGGTCGCCGCGGGCGATGAGCTCGGGGGTGCGCTCGACGACATGCGACGTGGCGCGCACGTCGTTCACATGCACCTCGTCGACGGAGGCTCCGCGGATGATCCCTCGGAAGTGGTCGGGTCCGGCGGTCGTGACCTGCAGGGGCACGAAGGACTCCGAAACGGCGGCACGGAAGTCGCTGATGTTGCGCGCGACGAGCGTGGAAACCAATTCGGAGGGGGCGGCGGGTGCACCGTTCATGACTGATCACCTCGGGTGGTGGAACGACGACGTTGTATACGATCCGTTCCGTGATGCTATCACCGGGATCGGCCGTGCGGGACGACGTCTCGCAGATCAGTGCTCGCAGGTGCACGCGCCTGCGCCGCAGCAGCCGGTGGACGCGACCGCGTGCGCCTGCGTCGACTCGGGCACATCCATCGCGGGGTTCTGGTCGAGGAAGCCGTAGGGCTTGAACCAGAAGCCGGCGTAGTCGACGGGCATGATGGGCCAGTCCTCCGGGCGCGGGAAATGCGTCAGCCCGAACGTGTGCCACAGCACGATGTCCTCTCCGTCGATCGATCGATCGCCCGCGGTGTACTCCGGCAGGCCGGCGCCGCCCTGGTGGGCGTTGGGATAGCGACCGGCCGGCCAGATCTGCCCCTGTTCGTGCCGGGTGGCCCAGAGGTGCTTCGTGGCGAATGCGGCGCGCGCGGCGACGGAGGATGCGGGATCGGCCATGAGCAGAGCGGTCGGCTCCGGCACCAGGTGGTAGGCGGTCGGGCGCCCGACGCGGTTCGTGCGGGAGGCGCTCTGCACCTCCCAGACGCGGGCGACCGAGCTGTCCGCCTCGCGCTGTGCCTCCGCTTCGGTCGCGAGGGTCGTCTCGGTCCAGCTGAACGCGTTGCCGAAGGGGTTCTCCTGGCCCATCGGCACCCGTTGAGCGTCGACCTCGACCAGGCGGTTGTCCTCGCCATCGATCGCCACGTCGAGGCGTGCGCAGAAGACGTGCTGGTGCACCGGGGCGAAGACGCCGGGGGCGAGTTCGGTCGCGTGCTTCTGGCGGACGCCCGGCTCGCCGGCCGCGGCGAACACGATGCCGGTCGCCTTCGCGACCACCTCGATCGATCCGTCCAGGGAGAAGTTCCAGTAGAAGCCGTAGTCGTAGTTGCCGATCGTGGAGAAGTACGACACCACGAAGCGGCGCGAGCGACGCACGTCGGCGCGGCCGGCGAGATCGGTGTGCTTCCAGAGGATGCCGTAGTCCTCCTCATGCATGCAGATCACATTCGAGATGCGCACAGGGTGACCGTGGTCGTCGGCGACGTAGCCGTCGAGGTAGCGGATGACGCCGAGGCAGTCGCAGCCGAGCTCGAGGTGGTTGGCGTTCTTTCCGAGCAGGTACTCACCGGCATCGAAGTAGCTGATCCAGAAGCGGCCGGGGGCGGTGTCGCCGTAGGGCACGACCATCTCCGGAACGCTGGCCCGACGGAGCACCGAGCGACCCTGGAAGCAGACGTCGTGCAGCACGAGTCCTTCGCGGGCGTTGAAGTCGACGCGCATCGACCAGCCTTCCCACTCGACGAGCGAGCCGGAGACCGTGAAGCTCGGACCCTCCGGCTGGCTGATCTCGATGGGCTTGAGCGAGGTGCGAGCGTCGCCCTGCGCCTCGGGGTAGTAGTTTCCATGGCCGGCGGGGACGGGCACGTCGCCATGGTCTTCGACGCGGATGACGCTGTTCGCCGTGAGGTCGATGTGCACGATGAGTCCCTCGACCGGGTGTGCCCACGGCGAGTCGTGTTCGTCGTAGCGGAGGAACGTGAGGGAGCGGATCACCCGACGCCCGACCTCATCGGCGCGTCCGGTGTAACCAGGGGCGAGCGGCCCGCAGAACGCGAGGTCCATGTGCGCGGCGAGGCCGCGGCGCGTCATCGCCGCCTGCCATTCGGGGGAGGCCTTCGCGATCGCTTCGGCGCGCTCGTACTCCTCGAACAGGTACTGCGGCTGGCCGTAGGGCGGGGCGTCGTTCGGCACGCGCGCGGTGCGCAGGACCTCGCCCCGTGTGATCGACACGATGGCCTCGGTCGCGACGCCGGTCGCCGTGTCGAGCAGGGTCACATCGACGCGGCGATCGATCGGGGCGCCGGGCTGCCAGGCGGCGAGCTCCTCCTTCGTGATCTCGTCGGGAAGCAGCATCGGCACGCGGGTGCTCTCCGTCAGGAGTCCTGCCGCGTCGAGGACCGCGCGAGCGGCGGCGATCTCGTCGCCCGTCAGCGGATCATGCGGGTGCGCTGCGGCGATCTTCTCGATCGAGACGGGCTGCGGTGCGTGGTGGGACATCATCGACCTCACTATTTTCGAGCAACTGCTCAATAAACGGGTTGCGATGATGATACGACGGGTCGTCGGCGGTCCACAACCACCGATTCCCGGGGCGTCGAGAGGGGCTGGCGCGGCTCAGGCGCGCCAGGGCGCGAGGATGCTGTCGAGCACCGCGAGGTGCGCGGCCGCGGGCTGGGGCTCGGTGACCTCGACGATCTGCTGCCCGTAGGTGATCGAGCGCAGCAGCGACAGTACGGCCTCGGTGGGGGTGTCGGTGCGCAGCTCGCGGTCGTGGACGGCCTCGGCGAGAGCGAGTCGGATGCTGCTCTGCCAGGTCGCGAGTGTGGGGGCTCCGGCGTCAGGGGTGGGGGCGAGGGTCGCCAGTCGTCCCCAGAAGCCGACGACCACGTGCGCCTCGGTGCGGGTGGTCTCATCGATCGGCAGCACTTCACGCATCAGCGCCTGGAGTCTCGCCAGTCCCCGCAGCCCCTCGGTGGCTGCGGCGATGCGGGCGTCGGTGCGGCGGGTGACCTCGGCGGCCGCGGCGCGCACGACCTCGTCGAAGCCCTCGAAGTAGTGCCAGAGCGATCCGGTGGCGACGCCGAGCTCCTTGGCGACGGCGCGTGAGGAGACGCTCTCGTGCCCGTCGCGGGCAGCCACGGCGAGCAGCGCCTCGGCGATCTGCCGGCGGCGCTCATCGTGGTCGACGATGCGGGGCACGTGCCCATCCTCTCGCATCATGACGAGGTCTAGCTAGATTGAGCGATTGCTCAATATACTTCCCGGGTGGAACACCTCCTTCCCGCAGCACCGTGGCTGATGGCCGCAGCGGCGATCGTCTCGGCGGTCGCCTGCATCGCGGCGTGGCGCGTCGTGCCGTGGCAGGGACGGCAGGCGGCCCTCGTGATGGCCGCGGTGATGCTGTTCCTCGCCGTCACGGACGGCGACACCCTCACGGGGCTGATCCTCGGCGCCGTCCTCCTGCTTTCGGCGATGCTCGGCACCATGGGGGTGCGGGGCACGCCGTCGGCGGCCACGTGCTGCCACCGCGCCCTCGTGTCGCTCGTGATGGCCGCGTGCGCCTTCGAGAGCGCGTCGACGAACGCCACGGGAGCGACCGGCGCGTCGATGCAGGCGGCGGATGCGGGGCACCGCGGTCATGCACTGGACGGCGTCCTGTCGGTTCTGGTGCTGGTCGGGGTGGTGGGGGTCGTGGTGTGGACCGTCGTCGCCGAGTGGTTCGTGGCGCCGGTGCATCACGGCAGGACCGCACGACTGCTCACGACCGAGTCGTGGGCCATGGCCGTCGGTGTCGCTGCGATGTGCCTCGGGTTCTGATCGGCGAGGCCCGTCTCCGCTGGCCGGTGGCCGACGGGCTGCTACCGAGGCTCTGCGGCGGGGCGCACGAACACCCAGGCCGCGACGGCTGCCACGGCGGCGGCGATCGTCATGGTGACGGCCATGGTGAGGGCATTCGTGCCGCCGAGGCCCGCGGCGAGGGGCGCGAGCACCGGACCGAACAGGAACGTCGCCATGCCGAGCAGGGCCGAGGCCGTGCCGGCGCGTGCGCCGTGGTGGGCGAGTGCGAGCGTCTGGCCGTTGGGGCCACCCAGCCCGGAGCACAGCATGAATCCGATGAGCGCCCCGATGACTCCGGAGACCCCGGTGCCGGTCGAGGTCAGCACGAGCAGCAGGACGGTGGCGAGCAGCGTCGCCGTGATACCGCCGAGATACACGCAGAGGGGTCCCCAGCGGCGCACCACGAGCCGGCTGGTCTGGCTGCCGACGATGCTGGCCAGCGCCCCCGCCGCGAACGCGAGGCTGAAGGCCTGCGGGCTGAGGCCGAACTGATCCTGCAGCACGAACGACGACATCGACAGGTAGGTGAAGAACGCGACACCGCCTCCCGCCGCGGCGCACAGCACCGCCACGAAGAGGCGATCGCGCACGACGGCTGCGGCGTGCGTCCGGAGCGCCACGGGGCCGGCGCCGTGCCGCCTCGACGGAGGCAGCGTCTCGGGCAGGGCGAACACCACGACGAGGAGCAGGACGACCCCGACCGCGCTGAGCACGCCGAAGATGCCGCGCCAGTCCATGATCAGGGCCAGCTGGCCGCCGACGACCGGCGCGATGATCGGCGCCGTGCCGGACACGAGGAACAGCAGTGACAGCATCCGCGACAGCTCGACACCCTCGAACTGGTCGCGGGCGATGGCCAGGCAGATCACGATGCCGGCCGAGCCCGCGAGCCCCTGCAGGAAACGGGCGATCAGCAGGAGCTCGATGTTCGGAGCGACGGCGCACACGAGGGAGAGCACCGCGAAAGCCGCTACTCCGACCATCAACGGCAGTCGTCGGCCGAGTCGATCGCTCAGCGGCCCTGCCACGAGCTGGCCGAGTCCGAGGCCGATCATGCACGCCGACATCGTCACCTGCGCGAGAGCCTCCGTCGTGCCGAGCGACGCGGCGAGCTGCGGCAGCTGCGGAAGGTACAGGTCCATCGACAGAGGCCCGAAGGCCTCCAGCATCCCCAGCACCAGCATCGCCCGCAGGGTGCTCATGCGCGGGCGAGCGGGCTCCTCGGGGGCGGAGAGGCTCATCCGCCGAGGCGCAGGATGCGGCGCAGCCAGCTCTCGCGGGCGGCGACGGCGGCCTTCGAGACCTCGGCATCGGGGGAGAACCCGGAGAACCCGTGATATCCGCCGGCCCATACGTGCAGTTCGGCTCGTCCCCCGGTCGCCCAGATGCGGAGAGCGTAGTCGACGGCCTCGTCGCGGAACGTCTCCGCGGCGCCCACCTCGATGAACGCGGGGGCGAGTCCTGAGAGGTCAGCGGCGCGCGCGGGCGCGGTGTACGGCGAGACGCCGTCGGTGAAGCGGTCCTCTCCGGCGATGGCGTCCCACGCGGTGTCGTTGTTGTTCCGATCCCACGCGCCGAAACCGTCGTACTGACGGCTGGATGCGGTCTCGTTGCGATCGTCGAGCATCGGACACCCGAGCAGCTGACCGGCCAGGCGTGGCCCGCCCCGATCCCGAGTGATCAGAGCGACCGCGGCCGAGAGGCCGCCACCGGCGGACATCCCCGAGGCGATGATGCGGTCGGGGTCGATGCCGAGTTCCTCGGCGTGCGCGGCCATCCACTCGAGCGCGGCGTAGCAGTCCTCCGCCTGGGCGGGGCCGGGGTGCTCGGGCGCCAGGCGATACTCGACGGCCACCCCGACGACACCGTGCCGCTCGGCGAAGTCGATGAGCTCCGCCGTGCCGAAGAACCGGGTGCCCAGCACCATGCCACCACCGTGGATCGACAGCACGGCGGGGGCGGGGGCGGGCGCCGGCCGGGCGGGCCGTACAATCGTGATCTCGATGGCGGGAGCCCCGATGGGCCCGGGGATGGTCCGGTCCTCCCACGTGATCGCACGGCCATCGGACTGCATGGCCATGGACGGGATGATCGTCGCGAAGTGGTCGCGGTTCGCGTGGATCGTGTCGGCACGCAGCGGGATGATCTCGACCATCTCGACGAACGCATCGAGTCCGGCGACGAGCTCCGGGTCGTAGGGGACAGGCAGCGGCGCGGTCATCGCGCGGCCCGCCAGATGCGACGCAGCCACGACGCGCGGGCCGCGAGAGCGGCGCGCGAGATCTCGGCGTCGGGCATGTACATGTCGAAGCCGTGCGCGCCACCTCCCCACACATGCAGCTCGGCCTGCCCGCCGGTAGCCCAGATGCGCAGCGCGTACTCGGTGTCCTCATCGCGGAACGCCTCGGCCTCGCCGACCTCGATGAAGGCGGGTGGGAGTCCCGCCACATCGGCGGCGCGGCTGGGGGCGGCGTAGGCGGGAGCATCCGGATGGAAGGCGAGGTCGTCGCCCAGCACGCACGACCACGCGAGCAGATTCATCTCGCGCTGCCAGGTTCCGATGCCGTCGTACTGAAGACTGGCGACCGTGGTGTTGGTGTTGTCGATCATCGGGCACAGCAGCAGCTGTCCGGCCATGACCGGACCCTGCCGGTCGCGGGCCAGGAGAGCCACGGCCGCCGTGAGACCTCCGCCCGCGCTGCCGCCGCCGACGACGATGCGCTCCGGATCGACGCCGAGCCCGGCAGCGTTCGCGTGCACCCAGACGAAGGCGGCATAGCAGTCCTCGACTCCGGCGGGGTAGGGGTTCTCGGGGGCGAGGCGGTACTCGACGTTGACCGCGACCACGCGGTGTTCGTCGACGATGTCGACCACGCGCCCCGTCTCCCACGAGCGGTGACCGACGATCATGCCCCCGCCGTGGATGTTCACGAAGGCGGGAAGCACCTCGTCGCGGGTGTCGGCCGGACGGAACACCGTGATCTCGATCTCGGGCGCTCCGGGAGGACCGGGGATGACGCGGTCCTCCCACTCGATGTCGCGCCCGGCGATGACCGCGTCGTTGTCCGGGAACATCCGGTCGACTCCGTCGCGCGGAAGGGTGTCGCGAGTGAGGGGCGGCTGCGGATTCTTGGCGAGCTCGTCGAGCACGGCCTGCACCTCGGGGTCGAAGGGCACGGGGGCGACGGTCGGGTGTCCGGCGGCGGTGGCGGTCATGGTTCTCCTGGAAGCGATGGGGGCGGCGGGTCAGGGGCCTTCGGGGTCGACGACCCCGCGGTCAGCCCAGAACGGCTCGACGAGGCGGCGCAGCTCCTCGATGCCGATGCGGTCGACCAGGGCTGCGGCGTCGAGATTCGCGCGCAGCTGGTCGATGCTCGATGCGCCGAACAGCGTGGTCGTGAGTGCCGGATGGGTGAGCGTGAACGCGATCCCGAGCTGCGCGGGTGAGACGTCGAGCGACGAGGCCAGGTCGGAGAAGGCGGGTACATCCGCGATGATCCGTTCCCGGATATCGCCGGGATCGCGGCCGATCTGCCTGTCCCCGTTGATCTTGCCTGCGAGCACACCGCCCTCCAGGCAGTCGGAGGCCTGGAGCGTCAGCCCCTGATCCCACAGGCGTGCGAAGGGCGCGCCGTCGGGGATCGAGCGCCGGGAGACGCTGTATTTGAGCTGCGCGATCTGCGGCCCGGAGACGCCCTCCGCGGCGGCGATGTCGATCAGGGTCTGGATGCTCGACGCCGACCAGTTGTTCACACCCCAGGCACGGATGAGTCCGGCCCCCTCGAGGCGGGCGAGGTCGAGGACGAGGTCGCGCAGCGCGAGGTCGTCGCGGCGCAGGTCGCCGAGGATCACCAGGTCGGCGTGCTCGACGCCGACCCGCATCAGCGCGTTCTCGAGCTGCGGGCGGAACCCGTCATCGCTGAACGCCTCGAGCCACAGCTTCGACGAGAGCAGCCACTCGTCGCGCCGGAGCCCTGCGGCGCGCACCATCGCCGAGAAGATCACGTCGGTGAAGACGGGCGGCGCTCCCGGTGCGGAGTACACGCCGACGTCGAACAGGTTCACGCCGCGGCCGACGGCCGCCCGGAGCATCGTGACCGCGTCGCCGAAGTCCATCCGGTCGTAGGTGTGCCAGGAGCCGAGGGAGAACAGCGAGGCGTCGATGCCGCTGCGGCCGATCTCGCGGCGGGGCAGGAGGGGAGTGGTCACGGGGTCCTCACCGTCTCGGGTCGATGACGGCCTTGACCTCATCGAGCTGGTGCATGTGGGCGATCTTCGCGGAGGCGTCGGCCAGGCCGACCGGGGCGCTGAACAGGTCGTCCCAGGGGAAGCGGTCGGCGAACGCGGTGAAGAAGTCGATCGCGCGCGAGTAGTCCGAGATGTCGCCGTTGAGCGAGCCGACCACCGTGAGCTCCTTGCCCATGATCGTGCTGAGCGGGAAGCCGTCGCCTGCGGGACCGGTGGACCCGACGATGGCGACCGTGCCGCGCTGTGCCGCCATCGCGATCGCGTCGGGCCCGACGCTCGGCGCGCCGGCGAAATCGAACACGTGGTCGGCTCCGCGGCCTCCGGTGAGCGCCATGACCTGTTCGACGACCGGGCCGTCGCGGAAGTCGACGACCGCGTCGGCGCCGAAGCGTCCGGCGAGTTCCAGGCGCGACGCGGGGGCGCCGATCGTGATGACCTGGCCGGCTCCCGAGATCTTCGCGACGGCCGTGGCGAAGATGCCGAGCGCGCCGGCGCCCTGCACGACCACGCGTGAGCCGGGCCGGATGCGCCCGGCCCGTTCGAAGGCCCGCAGCACGGTCTTGGCCGCGCACCCGGCCATCGACGCCCAGGTGTCCTTCACCGACGCCGGGAGCAGCAGTTTCGCCGCCCCCGGGGTCACGTAGGCATACTCCGAGAGTCCAGCGGTGGCGAAGGGATGCACGTCGGCCCGCTGCAGGAACCCGTAGCCGCGGCGGGAGCACGCGACGGGTTCGCGCAGCACCACGCATCCGTGGCACTCGCCGCAGGTCGACTCGGACCAGCCGATGCGGTCGCCGGGGGAGAGCGGGCGTCCCAGGGCGTCCTTCGTGTCGGGCCCCGTAGCGACGATCTCGCCGACCATCTCGTGTCCGAGCACCATCGGGAGCATGCCGGGGAAGCTCATCCGGCCCTCCCAGATCTCGATGTCGGTGCCGCACAGCGTGGTGCACGAGATGCGCACGAGGGCGGCGCCGGGCTCGATCTCGGCGGGGAGGGGAAGGTTCTGCAGGGTGAGCGGTTCGCCGTGCGCGGTGAGCACGGCGGCGCGGGTCGAAGTCGGAAGCCCGGGGGCGGGCGGCAGGTCGAGCGTGGGGAGGGACATGGTTCTCCAGACGGCGGTGTCGGTCAGACCAGGAGCTGTCCGCCGTCGACGGCGACGGAGACTCCGGTGATGTGGCTGGCGGCATCGCTCGCGAGGAACAGCACGAGCGGCGTGATCTGGGAGACCTCGGCGATCGAGCCGAGGGGGATGCGCGACTCCCAGGCCGCGCGCGCCTGCGGGTTCGACGCGAAGTCGGCGGTCAGGGGCGTGAGCACAGGCCCGGGGGCGACCGCGTTCACGCGCACGCCCGCCGCGGCGAGCTCGATCGCGGCCGTGCGGGTGAGGGCGTCGACCGCGGCCTTGGTCGCCTCGTAGTGGCCGAGGCCGGGGGTGGGCTGTCGGGCGCCGATCGAGGAGATGTTGACGATCGACCCGCGTCCCGCCTCGGCGAGCAGACCGCCGAAGACGCGGAGCATGAGGAAGGTGCCGCGCACGTTGACCCGCAGGGCCGCGTCGACGACGTCGACCGGGACCTCCTGGAGGGTGCCGCCGCCGGCGACGATGCCCGCGTTGTTGACCAGGACGTCGAGGCCGCCGTCGGCGACGACCCGCTCGGCCGCGGCGCGCACGGAGGTCTCGTCGCTGATATCGAGCGTGAGGGCCGTCGCGCCGATCTCAGCAGCGACGGCGGCCGCGGCATCCGCGTTCACATCGCCGATGAAGACCTCGTCTCCGGCGTCGCGGAAGGCGGCGGCGATGCCGCGGCCGAGCCCGGATGCGCCTCCGGTGACCAGGATCCGGCGGGGAGATGCGGTCATGTTCGTCCTCACTGACGGCTGTTCTGACGGGATGTCTCCGTTATATTCTACAAACATAGAAAAACACAACCCCGTGTCTCGAGAAGGCGAAGGAGCCTCCATGCCCGAAACGACATATCCCCGGAACCGCTTGGCCCCCGCAGGCGTGCCCGTGCCTCCGCTGGCGCTCGGATCGTGGAACACCTGGGACCGGATGGGGCCCGACGAGGCGGTCGCCCTGATCCGCCGGGCGGTGGAGCTGGACGCCGGGTTCTTCGACGTCGCGTACTACAACATGGGCCCGCACGCCGAGAACTCGAAGACCGACGTCCTGTTCGGGCAGGCGCTGCGAGCCAGTGGCGTCGATCGTGCCGAGATCGTGCTGTGCGGCAAGCTCTGGCTGTGGGACTGGCCGAACCAGGGATTCCGCGCGCAGCTCGAGGAGTCGCTGGAGCGAGCGGGACTCGACCGCTTCGACACCCTCGTGGTGGGCGACTACCTCGACGCCCCCGATATCCCGCGCCTCGTCGCCGACGTGAACGAGCTCATCGCCGAAGGGCTCGTCGACTCCTGGGGCATCAACAACTGGCGCATCGAGCACACGCGCCAGGCGCTCGCCGAGGCCGCGGAACAGGGCGCGGCAGGTCCCGCGTTCGCGCAACTGAAGTACGGCATCGCTCGGAGGGCGATGGCGGAGGGCGATGCCTACGGCCCGCTGTTCGCCGACGGCACGCTCGCCCTGCAGGCGTCCGATGTGTTCGAGGGCGGCATCCTGGCCACGGGGCGTGTGCCCGAGCGGAAGATCGGCGCCGACGTCGGAGGCGTCCGTGAGCAGATCGTCGCCGTGTATCCCGAGGTCGCTCGCGTCGCCGCCGGGTTCGGGGTCACACCGGCCGCACTCGGCATCGCCTTCTGCCTGTCGAACCCCGCCACCGCGAATGTGCTGTTCGGTGCCTCTCGCCTCGCGCAGCTGGAGGAGAACCACGCGGCGCTCGCGCTCGCCCGGGATCACGGAGCCGAGGTGCGTGCCGCGCTCGCCGGATGCCGGGTCGACCGCGAGGTGCGGGCCGACGGCGCGTGGTGAAGGGGGGCCTACGCCTCGCGCTCGCGGGCGACGGTCAGAGCGCGCTCGAACGTCGAGACGATGACCTGCCGCCGGTCGACGCGGTAGTCCTCATCGGGTTCGAGCTCATCGATGTACTCGTCCCACACGCGGACGTAGCGATCCCGCCAGGCTTCGAGCGTGCTGCTCGGCGGGAACGTCGCCCCCACGCGGCCGGCGGCACCCTCTTCCTCTCGGCCGTTGCGATCGGATCCAGTGAACCACGGAGTGGGTGCGGTCTGCGTGCTCGCGTCAGTGCGCGCCGCCGAACTCGATCATCGCCGCACCGGCCGCGATGAGCACGACGCCGATCGCCATCCCGCGATCGAGCGCGACCGACAGCAGCCGCAGTGAGCCGGTGTGGCCGATCATGACAACGATGAGCCAGAGCGGATGCGTGAAACCCTCGGCTGCACGGGGCGAGCGGGTCGCGCTGACCTCCAGGGCGATCGCGATCAGAAGAGGTGGCCAGGCCGACGGGCGCGGGCGGTCTGTCATCGCGTGCCTTTCGTGGAGCGCACGAGGGAGGGAAGGGGTTTTCGCGCGCAGCGCTCGACCGGGAACGACCGTCAGAATACCGGCATCCATTCGAAGATCTGTTCGAAACTCGCGACCTGCTTCGGTAGAATCGAGTCATGTCGAAGTTGGCCGTACTGCACGAGGCGATGTCCCGCCTCGACGCGGCGTGGGCTGGCGCGGACGAGTCGGGCGAGTTGTCGCGCGAGCAGCTGATCGCGGTGAGTGCATCCCTCGGGGAGCTGCAGAGACGGTTGGATGCGGTGCACGTCGAGGTGGCCGCGTGCATCTCCCGCGAGTCCCGTCCGGAGTTGGGCGCGGAGAGCCTCGCGAAGCAGCAGGGCTTCCGGAACCCGGCGACGTTGATCGCGGCGACGGTGGGTGTGTCGCGGGGTGACGCGACGCGGCTCGTGAGGGTCGGGGAAGCCGTGGTGCCCCGCGAAGACCTCTTGGGCGCGCCCCTGCCGGCGAAACATCCGGTGGTGCGCGAGGCGCTCGGTGCGGGGGTGTTGAGTGCCCAGGCGGCGGCGGTGATCATCGCGCTGTTGGATCGGTGCCGACTGCCGGCGGGGGCGGTGCGTGTCGCCGAGGCGGAGCGGGTGCTCGTGGAGAAGGCGGCGGGGCTCGCTCTCGACGACGTGCGCAAGCTGGTGGTTCGCGCAGAAGCGTGGCTCGATCCGGATGGCGTGGAGCCGCGGCTCGAGGAGCAGCGTTCCCGCCGATCGCTCACCATTCATGAGCGCAACGGGATGCTGCATCTGAACGCGATCCTCGACGCCGAGACCGCAGCCCCCGTCGTCACGGCGATCCGCGGGTACGTGACCGCCGCATTCGCCGCTCGGAAGGATGCGACGGACGCCGATGCGCCGGACGCCGACCGCCGCACGGTGCCGATGATTCAGGCTGATGCGCTCGCCGTGTTCGCCGCGCACGTGCTCGGTTGTGCGACCAGGGTGCCGCTGGCGGGTGCCACGATCGTCGTGAGGGTGGGCCTCGACGACCTCGAGGCCGGCACCGGCTCCGCCGAGATCGACGGGATCGAGCAGCCGGTGAGCATCGGAGCTGCGAGGCGCATGGCCGCCGGCGGGGGAGTGATCCCGTGCGTGCTCGGAGCCGCGAGTGAAGTGCTCGACTGGGGGCGCGAGAAGCGCCTGTTCACACGGGCGCAGCGGTTGGCGTTGGCGGAACGGGATGGCGGCTGCGCCATGTGCGGGCTGCCGCCCGAGATGACGAAGGCGCATCACATCCGGTGGTGGAGACGCGACCACGGACCGACGGATCTCTCGAACGGCGTGCTGCTGTGCGAGACCTGTCACCACCGCATCCATGACAACGGATGGGATGTCCGCATCGACGGTGGCGGCGGGTGCGCGAGGGTGTGGTTCCTCCCGCCGGCCTCGGTCGACCCCGCCCGCACACCTCGTCCGGGTGGCAGAGCGCGCTTCGACATCGCCGCCTGAGCGCTGCGATCCGAGGGCAGGATGCGCCACGCCCGGCCATGCCTGCGCGCACGGACAAGGCCGGTGCGCCCCGAGGCATGAGTCGGCGCTCTCCGCGGAGGAAACGCTCTTGCGCTCTTTTTCCACGCATGTAGACTAAACAGCACGACACATCGAAGTGACGTCGGATCCGGCCTCCGGTCAGCGGCACCTCACCCCTTCTTCACCACCCCTGCACCCGAGAGAAGGAACCATGAAACGAATGCCCCTCGCGCTCGTCGCGGCCGTCGCCGCGACCCTCGCGCTCACCAGCTGCAGCGGCTCGACACCCTCGCCGTCCGGCGGCAGCGATGTCGAGAGTCCCGATGCTCTCAACATCGGGAACTTCCTCGACATCACGTCCTGGGATCCCTCGCTCGCCGACATCGGCTTCGACGGCCCGTACCTCTCCGCGGTCTACGACGCCCTGATCGCCCTCGACGCCGACGGCAACCCGATCCCGTCGCTCGCCACCGAGTGGAAGGTCGCCGACGACGACCTCAGCATCGACCTCGACATCCGCACCGACGCCGTGTTCAGCGACGGCACCCCGGTCGATGCCGACGCCGTGATCACGAGCCTCGAATACCTCAAGGCCGGTGCTCGTTCGGGGGAGGCCTACGTCAATGCCGCCTCCTTCGAGAAGGTCGACGACGACACCGTCCGTATCGCCCTCACCCAGCGCGACGACACGATCCTGTACCTCATGGGACTCGGCCGCAGCTACATCGCCTCCCCGGCGTCGATCGAAGCGGGCACGCTCGGCAGTGAGCCGATCGGCTCCGGGCCCTACGTCCTCGACAGCGCGACGAGCGTGGCCGGCGCCGAGTATCACTTCACCAAGGCCGCCGATCATTGGGATGCCGAGACCTATCCGTTCTCCGAGCTGGCGATCTTCCCGATCACCGACGCCACCGCACGCCACAACGCCATGCTCAGCGGTCAGATCAACGTGCAGTACGGCGACGTCGCCAACCTCGAGCAGGCGAAGCAGCAGGGCTGGAACACTGCCGAGCGCGTCTCCGGCTGGGCAGGGCTCGTGATCACCGACCACACCGGCGCCAAGAGCGAGCCTCTCGGCAAGCTCGAGGTGCGGCAGGCGCTCAACTACGCCTTCGACGGAGCCGCCGTCCTCGCTGCCGTCGGCAGCGGAGCCGGGGTCGCCACGAACCAGGTGTTCCCCGACGGCGGGCCGATCAACGACCCGTCGCTGAACGAGACGTACGCCTACAGCATGACCAAGGCCAAGGAGCTGCTGGCCGACGCCGGCTACCCGGACGGGTTCGCGATCTCGATGCCGATGTCGCCCATCTTCGAGATGTGGAAGCCCTCGGCCGAGCAGGCGCTCAACGAGCTCGGCGTGAAGGTCACGTGGGACAACATGCAGATGCCGGACTACCAGTTGAACGCGCCGAACTACCCGATGTTCATCTCGTTCCTCGCGATGGACGGCAACGACGTCGCCACCGTCTCCCGTCAGGTGACCAGCGTGCAGTGGTTCAACCCCGAGCCCGACTACGCGCAGAACGAGGTCATCGCTCCGCTCGTCGAGAAGGTGCAGACCGAGCGCGGCGACGCGCAGACCGACGCCGTCAAGGAGCTCAACAAGGCCCTCGTCGACCAGGCGTGGTGGTCGGTCTGGTACCAGGCGAACAACATCTACTACACGGCGCCCGGCATCCAGCTGCAGCCGGTGGTGGGGATGATGTTCCCGACGCTGCGCTACATCACTCAGGGCTGACGCCCGTCGGGGCGGCCGCGACGCCGGCCGCCCCGACACCCTTCCCCCTCCGACCCCCACCTTCCGAGAGGTCCCCATGCTCCTGTTCACGGCGAAGCGGTTGCTGTCCGGCATCCTTCTGCTCGTCGCGGTCTCGATCGGCACCTTCTTCCTGGCGCATCTCGCCATCAGCGACCCGACCGCTTCGCTCCTGGGGACCACGGCGAGCCCCGCCCAGCAAGCGGCCCTCGCCGAGAAGATCGGTCTGGACCGTCCGCTCCTGGTGCAGTTCTGGGACTGGCTCTCGCATGCCGCGCTGCTCGACTTCGGCGTCTCCTGGCGCAACTTCCAGCCTGTCAGCGCACAGCTCGCGATCAAGGTGCCCGTGACGCTGTCGGTCGTGACGTTCGCGACGCTGATCACCGCTGTCATCGGCATCGCCTTCGGGATGATCACGGGGTTGCGGCCGGGAACCTGGTTCGACAGGATCATCAAGGGCATCTCCGTCGTCCTGTTCGCGCTCCCCGGCTTCTGGGTGAGCCTCGTGCTCGTCATGTGGCTCGCGGTGCAGCTGAAGTGGTTCCCCGCCGTCGGCTACGTGCCGCCCACGCAGTCGGTGGACGGATGGCTGCGTTCCATCACCCTCCCGGCGATCTCGCTCGCCCTCGGCGGCATCGTCGCCGTCTCCGAGCAGTTGCGCAATGCCGTGATCACCCAGAGCCGCCAGGACTGGGTGCGCACTCTCCGCAGCCGCGGTCTCTCGGCGACCAGGGTCAACCTGCACATCCTCCGCAACGCCTCACCGGCCGCCCTCACCGTCATCGCCCTGATGTTCGTGGGGTTGCTCTCCGGAGCCATCGTGGTCGAGCAGATCTTCAGCCTCCCCGGCCTCGGACAGCTCACCAACCAGTCCTCGCAGAACGGCGACATCCCGATGCTCCTCGGCATCACGGTCGTCTCCATCGTCTTCGTCGTCCTCATCAACCTCCTGCTCGACCTCGTGCTCGGCTGGATCAACCCGAAGGTGCGCGTCGCATGACCACCACAGACATCCGGGTCGCCTTCGACCGGGCGGCGCAGAAGCGACGGTCGAGCCTGTTCCGTCGCTTCCTCCGGCACCCCGGCGGGTACATCCCGCTGGCGATCTTCGTCCTCATCGTGCTCGTGGGGGTTTTCGCGCCGCTGCTCGCGCCGATGGACCCCAACTTCGTCGACCTCGCCGCAGCCAAGGCGCCTCCCGGGCCCGAACACCTCCTCGGCGGCGACTCGACCGGCCGTGACATCCTGAGTCGTCTCATCTACGGCACCCGCACGACCCTGTGGGGCGCGCTCATCACGATCGTCACCGCGCTCGTGATCGGCGTGCCGTCCGGCGTCGCGGCCGGCTACTTCGGGGGCACGTTCGACCGGGTCGCCACCTGGATCAGCGACGCACTCCAGTCGATCCCCGGCATGATCATCCTGCTCGTGGTGGCCGCGGGCAGCCGCAACAACTTCGAGCTGCTGATGGCGACGGTCGGCGTGTTCATGGTGCCCGGCTACTTCCGCATCGCGCGGTCGCAGACGCTCGCCGTCCGCAACGAGCCCTACATCGACGCGGCCCGTGTCTCCGGGCTGTCGGACGGGCGCATCATCTTCCGGCACGTCATCAGGGCCGTCTACCCGCCGGTCATCATCCAGACGGCGCTCACTGCGGGCATCGCGATGGGCATGCAGGCCGGACTCCAGTTCCTCGGCATCGGCGACTCCAACGTTCCCAGCTGGGGGGCGATGATGCTCGAGGGCTTCCGTCTCATGCTCACCTATCCGCTTATGCTGCTGTGGCCTTCGGCGGCCCTCGGGCTCACGATCGCGGTGCTCGCGATCATGGGATCCACGCTCGCCGAACTCGTGCAGGTGCGCACGCCGCGGGTCTCCCGACGGCGTGCCGACGCCGAGGCCACCCCGACGGCACCGCGGCACGCCGCCACCGGTCACGCACAGCACGCGCCAGAGGATTCGGCGCTGCGGGTCGAGAACCTCCGGGTCGTGCACGCCACGCCGACCGGTGAGACCGAGGTCGTGCACGGCGTCACCCTCGACGTGGCCCCCGGCGAGGTCGTCGGCATCGTGGGAGAGTCGGGCTCCGGCAAATCGCAGACCGTGTTCTCGGTGCTCGACCTGCTGCCCGCCACCGGGCGGGCGGTCGCCGATGCCATCTGGGTGCGCGGAACCGACGTGACGAAGGCGACGCCGAAGCAGCGACAGGCGCTGCTCGGCCGCGAGATCGGCTACGTGCCGCAGGAGCCGATGAGCAATCTCGACCCCTCGTACACGATCGGCAGCCAGCTCGTCGAGCCGCTGCGGCGCACCCACGGTCTCCGCAGGTCGGAGGCCGAGGCGCAGGCACGGGCGATGCTCGTGCGTGTCGGCCTCACCGACCCCGATCGGGTGATGCGCAGCTACCCGCACCAGGTGTCCGGCGGCATGGCGCAGCGGGTGCTCATCGCCGGCGCGATCGCGGGCAAGCCGTCGCTGCTCGTGGCCGACGAGCCCACCACGGCGCTCGACGTGACCGTGCAGGCCGAGGTGCTCGAGCTCCTGCGCGAACTCCAGGCCGAGTACGGCATGGCGCTGCTCATCGTCACCCACAACTTCGGCGTCGTCGCCGACATCTGCGACCGCGTGATCGTGATGCGCGGCGGCGACATCGTGGAATCGGGACCGGTCGATTCGCTGTTCGCCGCGCCGACCGAGGAGTACACGCGCCAACTGATCGCCGCCTCGCTCGACGACGCCGAAGGTCGCGCCGCGCTCGACCGCACCAGGATCGAGGCGAACGCATGAGTGCGCTGCTCGAAGTGAACGATCTGGTCGTGGAATACGGCCGAGGGCGGACCGCCTTCCGTGCCCTGCGCGGTGTCTCCCTCGACATCGCGCCGGGCGAATGTCTCGGCCTGGTCGGCGAATCCGGCTCGGGCAAGTCGACGCTCGGCAAGGCGATCCTCGGCCTCGCGCCCGTGACCGACGGGAGCATCCGCTTCGACGGGAAGGAGATCAGCAGACTCGGCGGCCGTGCCCGACGCTCTCTCGCGGATGATGTCCAGGTCGTCTTCCAGGACCCGTACGGCTCGCTGAACCCGGCCATGACGATCGGCGACATCCTCGCCGAACCGCTGCTCACCAGCGGCATCGGGACGAGGTCTGCCGAGACGAAGGTGCGCGAGATGCTCGACCGCGTCCGTCTGCCCGAATCGGCCATGGACCGCTACCCGAGCGAGTTCTCCGGAGGGCAGCGTCAGCGCATCGCGATCGCCCGTGCCCTCGTGCGCGGACCGCGGCTCATCGTGTGCGATGAGCCCGTCAGCGCCCTCGACCTGACCACGCAGGCGACGATCCTCGATCTGTTCATCGAGCTGCAGCGAGACACCGGGGTGGCGTACCTCTTCGTCTCGCACGACCTGGGCGTCGTCCGCCGCGTCTGCCACCGCGTCGCCGTCATGTACCGCGGCGAACTCGTCGAGGTCGGCGAGGGTGAGCAGGTCACCCGAGCCCCGGAGCATCCGTACTCCGAGCGGCTGCGCCTGGCCTCGCCCGTCGCCGACCCCGTCGCGCAGCGGGAGCGGCGTGCACAGTGGCTCGCTCTGCGGGAGGTGCGCGATGCGGCGGTACGGTAGCTCCAGGCCCGATCACTCCACGCACCGGAATCGGCCGGAAGGACCTCATGCCGAAGATCATCGATCACGACCAGCGTCGACGGGACATCGTCGAGGTGGCCAAGAGCATCATCCTGAAGGGGGGCTTCGAGGCGGCGACGATGCGCAGCATCGCGGCGGAGGCCGGCTTCGCGAACGGCGCACTGAAGCACTACTTCCCCGGCAAGGAGAGCATCGTCGCGGCGACGTTCGAGACGATCCTGCAGCAGATGTCCGAAGGGGTGCAGGCAGCGGGCGAGGAGCCGGCGTCGGCGGACGCCGCGTTGCGGGGGTTCCTGCGGGCGACGATTCCTCGCGACCAGGAGCAGATCGCGGCGGGGCGGGTGCTGCTCGCGCTGTGGGAGTACGCGATGGCCAACGAGGCCCTCGCCGAGCTGTATCGCGGGCACCTGGCGTCCTGGCGCACCTCGCTCATCGAGCGGATGGAGGCGGCGCGCGACGAGGGGTCGATCCGCGACCAGGACTACGGGCCCCTCGCGAACGAGTACATCTCGGCGGCGGTCGGCGCGACGGTGATCAACCTCATGTATCCCGATGGCGAGCGGATCGCCGACTACGAGACCTATATCGACCAGTTCCTGGCGCGGCTCCGCTGACCGCGACGCGCCTGATCCGAGAGGACGGCGCGTCATGACCTCACCTCTTTTCGTCGAGCGGCACCCGGGTGCCGGGCGTCCGGTGGTGTTCCTGCACGGCCTCGCCTCGCACGGCGCGCAGGACTGGCCGGAAGCCGAGTGGGGCGGATCCTTCGGCGACCGTCCCCGCGTCGTGGTCGATCTCCCGGCACACGGTGCGAGCCCGACGTTCGGCACGGCCCCGACCTCGGCGGTGCTCGACGCGCTCGCGGTCGCCGTCGGTGCGGATGAGATCGACCTGGTGGGGTACTCGCTGGGGGCCCGGCTCGCCTGGGACCTGGTGCGGCATCCCGCGGTCGCGGTGCGCCGGGCAGTGCTCGGCGGACTCAGCGCGGGGGAGCCCTTCACCCTGGTCGACCTCCCGGCCGCGCGCGCGGCCGTCTCCGGCGGCGCCGCCCCGGCGGATCCACTCACGGGAATGATCGTGCACATGGCCTCACTGCCCGGCAACAGACCGGGCGACGTGATCGACCTCATCGAGGGCCTGGCCGCGGAGCCGTTCGCCCCGCGGCCCGATGGGCTCACGCTGCCCGTACTGCTGATCGGCGGCACGGACGATGCGATGGCTGCCGGGATCGACGAGCTCGCACAGCTGCTCCCGGCGGCGCGCGCCCACCGCGTCCCCGGTGATCACCTCTCCGCGCTGCACACGGCGGAGTTCCGCACCGCTGTGCAGGACTTCCTGGCGGACTGACCCGGTTGGCCGTCCATCGGTCTCCTCATGCCCTTTAATTCCAACATTCGTAGATAAACATCGAAAGGCCACTCATGACCGACACTCCCACCGCGGACGCGGCCCGGATCCTCGACATCGCCACCGGATACATGGCATCGAAGCAGCTCTTCCACGCCCGTCGCATCGGCCTCTTCGCTGCCGTCGACGGCGGAGCCGACACGGTGTCGGCGATCGCCGAGAGATGCGGGGTGAGTGAGCGCATCGCGCACCTGCTCGCCGACGCGATGGCGGCCCAGGGGCTGCTGGTCCGCACGGACGGCAACTACGTCGTGGCCCCGGATGCGGCCGCCTACCTCACCGGTGCCGATGCGGCGATCGACCTCGGCCCGTTCCTCACGTTCCTCGACGAGATCAGCTACCCGCACTGGCTGCAGTTCGCCCATACGGTCGACACCACCGAACCGGGTGACCTGCAGATGGACGACGCCCGCTGGGCGACCTTCATGGCCGGCGTCATGACGTACAACCGCCTGCACGCCCAGGAGTTCGGCCGACACATCGACCTCGCCGGTGCCACGAAAGCCCTCGATTTCGGCGGGCTCTCGGCGGATTTCGCGCTGTCGGTCATGGCGCAGAACCCGGCGTTGCACACCACGTTCGTATACGCTCCCGGCTTCGAGGACGGCATCGCCGAAGCCGTGGCGGCGGCGGGCGTCGCCGACCGTGTCGTCGTCGAGATCGCCGACACCGCGACTGCCGCACCCGAGGGGGCATACGACGCCGTCTTCGCCAATCACGTCATCCATCGCTTCACCGCCGAGGAGAACGCCCGGATCTTCCGAAACCTGCGGGCGGCAGCGACTCCGGGAGCGACCCTGACCGTGCTCGACTTCTTCCTCGACGACGACGCGGAGCAGCGCGGGATCGACGCCCGGCACGCCGGGGAGTACCTCGTCATCGACGGGACCGTCGTGTATCCGGAATCTCAGGTGCGCGGCTGGCTGAACGATGCGGGCTGGGAGGTGCGGGATAAGGTCGCCCTGCCCGGAAGCCCGCGGGTGCTGGTCGCGACGGCGGTGTGAGACTTCCCCGGCGTCGGGTGCCCGACGCCGGGGGCGCGGACTGGTCCGAGGGGGATCAGAGGCGGGCGGCATGCGTGAACATGCCGCCCGCCGTTTTCGTGCGCGGGCGGGCTCAGTCGCGGGAGAAGACCGTACGGCCGTCGACGATCGTGCGCACCACCTCGAGCGAGGAGAACGGGCGGATGGGCGTCAGCGGGTCCTCGTCGAGGATCGTCAGGTCGGCGACGTGCCCGACCTCGAGCGACCCCTTCCAGTCCGATGCGCCGTCCTGTCGCGCGGCATCCACGGTCATCGATCGCAGGAGCAGGTGGCGGGTCGCTGCGTCGTCGATGAAGCCCGCGTCGGTGAGCAGGGCGAGCGCGGCGTCGAGCCCGAGCCGCCAATCCGGACTCGCGATCGGCGCGTCGCTGGTCACGGTCGTGAGGGCGCCGGAGGCGAGCATCGCGGCCAGCGGCCAGGCCGTGGCGATGCGCGCCTCGCCGAGCTGCGCCGCCGCCCAGGAATGGGTGTGCGCAGCGATCAGGGGCTGCACGGCGAATCCGGCATCGACCCGTCGCATGCGCGCGATCTGCTCGGGCGTGGCCAGGTCTCCGTGGACGACGTAGTGCGGAGCGGCCGGTGCGGGCGCATCGGAGAGGCGCTCCAGGACCGCGAGGAACTCGGCGATCGACCGGTCGCCGGTCGCATGCACGGCGATCTGCATCCCGCGGGATGCGGCCAGCTCGACCATCTGCTGGAATGCGGAGAGCGGGTCGCTCCCTCCTCGGGTGAGCAGTGCTCCGGTGGTGCCGTCCGCATACGGCTCCTCGACCCAGGCGGTCGCCATCGGGGGGATGCCGTCGGCGAAGATCTTCACTCCGGGGATCGCAAGCCATCGCGGGTCGTGGGTGGGTGGCGGGGTGCGGATGCCGTGCGCGAAGTCCTCGAGCGTGCTCTCGCCGTCGATCGTGCCGAAGAGCCGCAGCAGAGTCACCCGCGATGTCTGGGCGCCTTCGCGGTGCAGTTCGCCGTAGGTGTCGAGCATGTCGGCGCCGAAGCATCCGGTCTCCCCGGCGTCCTCTCCCGGACCGATGCCCGGTTCGGTGTAGCTCGTGATGCCGTGTTCGGCGAGGAGGCGCCACGCGCGGCGCAGGGCGGATCGCCGCTCGCTCGCGGTCGACACGAGTCTTCCGGGCGGCTGCTCCTCCGGGGGAGTGTCCGAGAAGAACAGGTGCGGCCAGCGCGCACCGAGCCATGCGGCATGCAGGTGTGCATCGTTGATGCCGGGGACCGCGGTGCGTCCGTCGAGTTCGAGGACGTTCCGTGCGTGGAGTCGGGTGGCGGCGGCATCGGTGGCGACGATAACGCCGTCGCGAACGGCGAGGGCGTGAGCGATATCGCCCGTCCCGTCGAAGGTGTGGATGCGGCCGCCGCGGATGATCAGGTCGGCGTCGTCGCCGGGAAATGTCTGGCTCATTATTCCACCAGTGTAGACGTAAAACCCGGCCGAATGCGGGGCGGGGACGCACCGATTCGGCGCGCGGTTCTGCGGCTTGTACGCTGGAGACATCCCCCCGATTCACCCGGCAACTCGCGCGCCGGCGACCTCGGCGCGCGCTCACACATGCAAGGACGCAGATGAACGATTCCGCGGCACACCGCGACGACTGGACTGAGAGCGAAGAGCTGGCGGAGCGGATGATCCCGCTCATCGGGGCGCTCCGACGCGAACACGACGTCGTCACCTCGCTCCACGGGCACCGCCTGCTCGGTCTGTCGGCGACCGGCCTCGTCGAGGTGCACGAGCGCGTCGCGCAGCTCGGGCACGAGAGGCTCCCCATCGAGGACAGCCTGGCCGTGCTGGAGGCGATCCATGCGCTCGCCCCCGGTGCATCCTCCCTCGATGTCGCCCGCCTCGTCGCCGGCCATGCCGAGAGCGGTCAGCCGCTGGAGACGTACCTCGCAGACGTGCTCGCCCCTGCGATGGGAGCCGTCGCCGCCGAACCCACCGACGTCGTGCTCTACGGCTTCGGGCGCATCGGCCGCCTGCTCGCCCGCATCCTCATCGCCCACACCGGGGGAGGAAGCGGACTGCGCCTGCGCGCCATCGTCGTCCGCCGCGGCGCCGAGAACGACCTCGTCAAGCGCGCATCCCTGCTCCTGCGCGACTCCGTGCACGGCCGCTTCGCCGGCTCGGTCACCGTCGACGAAGACGCCGAGCAGATCATCGCCAACGGCACCCGCATCCAGGTGATCTACTCCGACGACCCGGCGACCATCGACTACACCGCCTACGGCATCCACGACGCGATCGTCGTCGACAACACCGGGCGCTGGCGCGACGAGGCCGGTCTGTCGCAGCACCTGCGCTCGACCGGCGTCGCCCGGGTGCTGCTGACCGCGCCGGGGAAGAGTCCGCTCAAGAACATCGTCCACGGCATCAACGACGACACGATCGTCGAGACCGACCGCATCCTCTCGGCCGCCTCCTGCACGACCAATGCCATCACGCCGGTGCTCGCGGCGATCGACGAGGCCTACGGCGTCGTCAAGGGACACGTCGAGACCGTGCACTCGTTCACGAACGACCAGAACCTGATCGACAACTTCCACAAGGGCGATCGACGCGGACGCTCGGCGGTGCTCAACATGGTCATCACCGAGACCGGTGCCGCCAAGGCCGTCGCCAAGGCGCTGCCGCAGTTGGAGGGCAAGCTCACGGGCAGCTCGATCCGTGTGCCCACCCCCGACGTCTCGCTCGCGGTGCTGCACCTGACGATCGAGCGGCCCGCGACGAAGGATCAGGTCAACGACTACCTGCGCCGGGTCTCGCTGCACTCGAAGCTGCGCCAGCAGATCGACTACGTGGAGAGCCCGGACGTCGTCTCCACCGACTTCGTCGGGTCGCACCGTGCCGGCATCGTCGACGGTCTCGCCACGATCGCCGATGAGGACACCCTCATCCTGTACGTCTGGTACGACAACGAGTTCGGCTACTCGTGCCAGGTGATCCGCGTGCTCGAGGTCATGGCGGGCTCGCACCCGATCGTGCTCCCCGAGCGCCGAGAGGTGACGCTGCAGAGCTGAGGTTCCTCGTGCGCCGCGTCGGCGGCACCCGGCATGATGAGGTCATGAAGACCGCGACCCTGCGTGCCGAGCGCCTCCGATCGCACCGCTTCCGATCGCACCGCCTCCAATCGCACCGCCTCATCTCGCCGGCACCCACGGTGACGGATGCGGCGCGCCACATGCTCGCGGTGCAGAGCCAGGACTTCACCGCGGGTCGCTGGGCTCTGGCCGTCCGCACCCGAGGAGAGACCACGGTGCGCGACGTCGACCGCGCCTTCGACCGCGGCGACATCGTGCGCGGGTGGACCATGCGCGGCACCCTGCACACCGTCCCGGCGCGCGACCTCGGCTGGATTCTGCAGGTCACCGCGGGGCGGCAGCGACAGCAGGCGGCCTCGCGCCACCGCGATCTCGGCATCGATGACGACATGGTCGCCGCGAGCGTCCGGGCGCTGACGCCGGCGCTCCGCGACGGAGGGTGCACCCGCGCCGAGGTGTTCGACATCCTCCAGGGCATCGACATCGACCCCTCGGGCCAGCGCGGCATCCATCTGCTGTTCACCCTCACGATCGACGGTCTGATCTGCCAGGGGCCGGTCGTCGCCAGGGCCGGCTTCGCCCGCGAGCAGCGCTTCGTGCTCGTGCAAGATCACATCCGCGAGCACGTCACGCCCGATGACCCGCTCGCCGAGCTGTTCGTCCGCTACATCGACGGACACGGCCCCGCCGGTATCGCCGATTTCGCCTGGTGGGCGGGCCTCACCCTCGGTCAGGCGCGCGAGGCGGCCGAGCGGGCGGGAGCGGGAACGGACGGTGGCAGGCTCGACGAGATCGACGAGGGTCTCTTCGCCGCGCGCCGACGTCCGCGAAGAGCATCGGGTGCGGCCTCCGTCCACGCCCTCGGCGCGTTCGACGAGTACTACATCTCCTACGCCGATCGCACGACCGTCTGCGCCCCGGAGCATCTCGCGGCCGTCGGCCCCGGAAAGAACGGCATGGTGCGTCCGACCCTCGTCGAGCAGGGGCGCGTGATCGGGACCTGGTCCCACGCGACCGCGACCAGGGGTACGCCGCCTGAGCTGTTCGAGGAGCCGGAGGATCCCGCCGCCGTGGCTGCGGCCCTCGCCCGGTTCGCCCGGTTCGCCGACGACTGAGCCGCAGGGATCACCGACCCCGCCGCGACTACTCGCTCGCGTGACGCGCGAGGAAGTTGTAGACCTCGTTGTCGTCTACCCCGGGGAACGCGCCGCGGGGGAGCGGCGAGAACATGTGCGTGTGCACCCGCGCGCTCGGCCACGCCCGTCCGCTCCAGCGATCGCTCAGCTCGGCGGAGGGGCGACGGCAGCACGACTCGTCGGGGCAGGTCGACACCGCTCTGTCGTTGGTCTCGCGTCCGCGCCACCAGCGGGCGTCGTCGAACGGCACGCCGACCGTCACCGAGAACTCGCCGTCGCTCGACGATCCGGTCTGGGTCGAGCACCAGAACGTGCCAGAGGGGGTGTCGGTGTACTGGTGGTGCTCCACCGTGCGGTTCTGCTGCGTGAACGCCGCGCGTGCCTGGAACTTGCGGCACACCCGCTGTCCCTCGACCGCGCCGGTCACGTCCATCGGCAGCGGGAGGTCGTCGTTCTCGTACACGCGGGTGATCGCGCCGGTGGAATCCACGCGCAGGAAGTGCAGCGCCATGCCGAGGTGCTGCGTCAACAGGTTCGTCATGCGCATGCCGGCGGCTTCGTGCGTCACGCCGAAGCCGTCGCGGAAGTCCTCGACCGCGAGGTTGCGGTCCTTCTTCGCCTGCTGCAGGAACGCGACCGATGCGGTCTCCGGCATCAGGCAGCACGCGGCGAAGTAGTTGATCTCCAGGCGCTGCTGCAGGAAGTCGGCGTAATCGGTCGGCGGTGTGTGCCCGAGCAGTCGGTGCGCCATCGCCTGCAGCGCCATCGAGCGCAGACCGTGGCCACCCGGGATCGACGCCGGCGGCAGGTAGATGCGTCCGTTCTCGAGGTCGGTGACCGAGCGGGTCGAGTGGGGAAGGTCGTTGACGTAGATCAGCTCGAAGCCGAGCTTCTCCGCCATGATGCTCACCGTGCGGTGGGTGAGCGCCCCCTGTACGTGCCCCGCGGCCTTGAGGTGCTTCTCGGCGAGCTTCTCGATCTCGGGGAGGTAGTTGTTCTGCGCGCGCATCCGCAGCCGCAGCTCGGTGTTCGCGCGCCGCGCCTCCTCCGGCGTCGCGATGGCCTCGCGTTCACGACGCTCGAGCTCGCGGTGCAGCCCCAGGACCGATTCGATCGTCTCGTCGCTCATGCCCTTGGTCACGCGCACGGGCGCGACGCCGAGCTGCCGGAAGGCCGGGCTCTCCTGCGCGCGCTCCAGGGCGATCTCGAGGGCGGCCCGACGGTTCGGCGGTTCACCGGAGATCAGGTCGGTCACCTCGGTCTTGGTCGCCTGTGCGATCGCCTGCAGCAGCGAGAGCTTGGGCTCGCGCTTGCCGTTCTCGATCAGGCTCAGTTGAGAGCCGGCGACGCCCACCAGAGCACCGAGCTCGTCGAGCGTGAACCCGTTCTCCAATCGGTGGTGACGGATGCGGTGGCCGAGAGTCGTGAGGTGGATGCCGGAGGACGCCATTCCTTGAGTCTAGCGAAAGAATTGAAGTTCTTATCGCTCGAATTGTCCGAAAGTCGCGCTCAAACCGGAAGAAGATAGGTGCAACGCCCCACACTTCAAAGGAGCACACGTCATGGCTATCGCCGAAGTCTTCACCCCCCGCACGTCTCCCGTCGCACCGACGCGTACGTTCGGCGCGGCTCCGACGTATGACACCCCCGCCATGGCGGAGCTGGCCGCGTGGGTCGAGGAGATCCGCGCTCTCACCCAGCCCGACGCCGTGCACTGGGTCGACGGCTCGCGCGCCGAGAACGACTGGCTGCTGCGCGGGCTCGTCGATGAGGGCAAGCTCATCAAGCTCAACCCCGAATGGCGTCCCGGTTCGTACCTCGCACGCTCGCACCCCAGCGACGTCGCCCGCACCGAGGGGCGCACGTTCATCGCCTCCGAGCGCGAGGAGGACGCCGGCCCCACGAACAACTGGGCGGCACCTGCCGACATGCACGCCAAGATGGACGAGATCTTCGAGGGCTCGATGCGCGGCCGCACGATGTACGTCGTGCCGTTCTCGATGGGCCGCGTCGGCGGCCCGCTCTCGCACATCGGCGTGCAGATCACCGACAGCGCCTACGCGGTCGCTTCGATCGGCATCATGACCCGTGTCGGCGATGCCGTCACGCGGCAGATCGCCGAGGGTGCGCCGTGGGTCAAGACCGTGCACACGGTCGGCGCCCCGCTCGCCCCGGGGGAGCAGGACGTCGAGTGGCCCTGCAACGACGACAAGTACATCGTGCACTTCCCCGAGACGCTCGAGGTCTACTCGTACGGTTCGGGCTACGGCGGCAACGCGATCCTCGCCAAGAAGTGCTTCGCTCTGCGCATCGCCTCGGTGATCGCCCGCGATGAGGGGTGGCTCGCCGAGCACATGCTGCTCATCCGCGTGATCGACCCGCAGGGCAAGGCGTACCACGTGGCCGCGGCGTTCCCCTCTGCCTGCGGCAAGACGAACCTCGCGATGCTGCGTCCGACCATCCCCGGATGGCGGGTGGAGACCCTCGGCGACGACATCGCCTGGATCCGTCCCGGCGAAGACGGCCGCATGTGGGCGATCAACCCGGAGGCGGGCTTCTTCGGCGTCGCACCCGGAACCGGCGAATCGACCAACGTCACGGCGGTCGAGACGCTGTGGGGCAACACCATCTTCACGAACGTCGCTCTCCGTCCGGACGGCGACGTGTGGTGGGAGGGTCTGACCGATGAGGCGCCCGCGAACCTGATCGACTGGGAGGGCAACGACTGGACTCCCGAGTCGGGACGGCCGGCAGCGCACCCCAACTCCCGCTTCACGGTGTCGGCGGCGCAGTGCCCGCAGATCTCCGAGGACTGGGAAGAGGCCGTTCCGCTCGACGTCATCCTGTTCGGTGGACGCCGCGCCAGCAATGTCCCGCTCGTGGTCGAGGCCACCGACTGGACGCACGGCGTCTTCCTGGGCTCGAACATCTCGTCAGAGCGCACGGCTGCCGCCGAGGGCACGGTCGGGGAGTTGCGCCGCGACCCGTTCGCGATGCTGCCGTTCTGCGGCTACAACATGGCCGACTACTTCGGGCACTGGCTCAAGGTCGGGCGCGGTCTGCGCTTCGACCGGGCGCCGCGCATCTTCCAGGTGAACTGGTTCCGACGTGGCGACGACGGCCGGTTCCTGTGGCCGGGCTTCGGCGACAACTCGCGTGTGGTCGACTGGATCATCCGCCGCATCGCGGGTGACGTTCCTGCGGTCGACAGCCCGATCGGTCGCCTGCCGCGCGTGGAGGACCTGAACCTCGACGGGCTCGACATGCCCGCCGCCGACCTCGACGAGCTGTTCTCGGTCGATGCCGAGGCATGGAAGACCGAGGCCGACCTGACCGAGGAGTTCTACGACACCTTCGGCGACAAGGTCCCCGCAGCGCTGCGCGCCGAGCTGGCGTCGCTGCGCTACCGCCTCGACAAGGCGTAGTTCCCCCAGACCGGTGCCGGTTCGGGGGAGCCGGCACCCTCGGGGCTTCGTGCCCCGCAAACCCGCGAAGGCGGGACATCAGAGACGAACCCATGGCTGAGTGGTCTCCGACGTCCCGCCTTCGTGTTGTCGTGCGTCAGGTGAGCAGCTGGTGTCGCGCGAGGCCGCGGTACAGCGGCGTCGACTCCACGAGCTCGGCGTGCGTGCCCTGGCCGACGACGACGCCGTCCTGCAGCACCACGATGAGATCGCTGTCGACGACCGTCGAGAGGCGGTGCGCGATCACGATGAGCGTGCGGTCGGTCGACACGGCATCGATGGCTTCCCGCATGCGCTGCTCGTTCACGCCGTCGAGCGATGACGTCGACTCGTCGAGCAGCAGGATCGGGGCGTCCGTGAGCAGGGCGCGCGCGATCGCGAGACGCTGACGCTCACCGCCCGACAGCATCACGCCGTCTTCGCCGACGGGGGCTTCGATGCCGAGCGGATCGCGCTCGAGCACGTCGCCGAGGTTCACGGCGCGCAGCACCCGTTCGCAGTCGGTGTCCGTCGCTTCGGGAGAGGCGAGCCGCAGGTTCTCGGCGAGCGTGCCGGCCAGCGTCGGCGCATCCTGCTCGACGTAACCGAAGTGGGCGCGCAGCTCGTCGCGCGGGTAGGTGCGCGCGTCGTGGCCGTGCAGGCGGATCGAGCCGCCGGTCGGGTCGTAGAAGCGCTCGATCAGCGAGAGGATCGTGCTCTTCCCCGCGCCGCTGGGGCCGACCAGGGCGACGCGGGAGCCCTGCGGCACGGCGAACGACACGCCGCGGAGCACCTCGTGGTCCTGCACGGCGGGGGCGGCGTCCTCCGCGGTTTCCAGGTGCGCATCGGCGAGCAGCGTGCGCGCCTCCTTGGCCGCGGCCTGACGGGCGGCGACGACGTTCGCAGGGTAGTGGAAGCGCACGTCGCGGAACTCGATGGCCGGTGCGTCCGCCGCAGCGGTCTCGCGCGGCAGCGAGGCCGCGATCTTCTCGTCGTCCTGCGACTCGGTGGGCAGGTCGAGAACCTCCTGGATGCGGCCGAGCGCACCGAGAGCCTGGTTGACCGAGGTGATCGCGCCGAACGTCGTGGCCAGCGGCATCACGAGCAGGAACAGGAACATGATGAACGAGATCAGCGAGGCGATCGTGATCGCTCCCGCGGCCACCCGGAATCCGCCCACCCCGAGCACCACGAGCAGCGACAGCTGCAGGGCGATGCCGGAGACGGGAACGACCATCGAGGAGATCTTGGCGATGCGCACGCCGATGCCGTAGGCGTCGGAGGCGAGGCCCGACACGGCGGTGGTCTCCCGTTCGGTGGCTCCCGAGGCGCGGATGGTGCGGATCGAGCCGACCGCGCGCTCCACGCCGGAAGCCAGCTCGCCGACCTTCTCCTGCTGCGCGGTCGACGCGGTGCGGATGCGTCCGCTCAGCAGCACGACGACGGCGACCGAGATGCCGATCACCACGACGATGAGCAGCAGCAGGATCGGGTCGATCACGAGCATCGCGATGAGCGCGCCGAGGAAGAGCACGGCGCTGCCGACAGCATCGGCGAGGCCCTGGGTGAGCACGGCGTAGAGCAGCGTCGTGTCGGTGCCGACGCGGGAGACGAGGTCGCCGGTGCGGCGGGCATCGAACTCCGAGGTCGGCAGGTGCAGGATGCGGGCGATCAGCTTGCGGCGGCTCGAGTACACGACCGCGGTGCCGGTGCGCTGGAGCAGGTAGTGCTGGAAGCCGGAGATGACCGATGACACGATCACGAAGCCGACGAGCAGCCACACCAGGATCCCGATACCGGTGTCGGACTGCACGGCCTCGATGACCTGGCCCACGAGCAACGGCTGCACGAGCGAGGTCGCGGCGCCGATGACGCTGAGCACCGCGACCACGATGAGGGTGCGCTTGTGTTCGAAGAGGAAGGGGAGGAGCTGGCGGAAGGTGGCGCGGGGGCCTTCGGGCTGTGCGCCACGTCCGCGGCGGCGTGCTGTCGCCGAACCGGACATGCGGGACCTCTATCTGGAGATGGTACTTCGACCGTACTTCGTTCGCGGTCGAATCCTATGGAGCGGCTGTATGCGGCATATCGCGGGCTCAGGACCGGCCGAATCGCCGATGAGCCGCCTGCTTGCTCACGCCGAGGGCGCTGGCTATCGCCTGCCAGGAGTACCCGAGGTTCCGCGCGCGACGCACGTTCGCCTCCTCGGCACGGGCCACCTCCTTGCGCACCTCGGCGAGCCGGTGCAGCGCGGCCAGGGGCTCGCTGCCGTCGTCCTGTGCGATCGCGGTCGGCATTGTCATGATGGACCTCCTGCGTCAATCATCGTTGACGTGTCCGCGAGTGTCAATACATGTTGACGTGGCAGTCTGGGGGGATGCCGACGAAGAAGTGGATCCTGTTCGACATCGGGGGAGTGCTGGAGGTCGTCGACGACGATGCCTGGCAGCAGCAGTGGTGGGAGCGCTGGCGTGCGGTGGTCGGTCTCGAACCCTCCGCTTTCGAGGTGCGCATCGCAGAGGCCGATCTTCCGCCGATCGATGTCACCGTCGGCACCGAACCCGCTTTCTGGACGGCGGTGGGCACGGCGCTCGGTCTCGACGAGGTCCAGCGCCGCGCGATGCGCGCAGACTTCTGGGATGCCTACTGCGGCACCGGCAACCACGACCTGATCGCGTACGCGCGCACGCTCTCGGCGCGGGCGGGAACAGCGATCCTCTCCAACTCCGCCGATGGCGCGCGCGAGGAGGAGGAGCGCCGCTTCGGCTTCTCCGAGGTGTTCGACCCGATCTGCTACAGCCACGAGCAGGGCGTGAACAAGCCGGATCCCGAGGCCTACCGACGAGCACTCCAGCGCATGGGCGCCGACCCGGGCGACGTGCTGTTCATCGACGACCATCAGGTATCGGTCGACGGTGCCGAGGCGGTGGGGATCCGCGCCGTGCGACACCTCGACAACGCGACCACCATCGCCGCGATCGAGGAGTTCCTGCGGCCGTGACGTGAATCGTCACGGCCGCAGGATCACAGCTCGACGGCCGCCGCGACGCCGAGGTCGTCGTCGTAGTCGTGGTCCTTGGTCTCGGGGGAGAGGATCAGCGCGATGAACGTGAGCACACCCATCGCGGACAGGTACAGACCCACCAGCCACGGAGCGCCGCCGGCCACCTCCCACAGCTTCAGCGCGATGAGCGGGGCCACCGCGGCGCCGAGGATCGACGAGACGTTGTAGGCGATCGCCGACCCCGTGTAGCGCACGTTGGTCGGGAACAGCTCGGGAAGCAGAGCGCCCATCGGGCCGAACGTCGCGCCCATCAGCATGAACCCGAACACGAGGAACGCCTGGGTGAGCGCACCCGTGAACTTCGGGTCGACCGCGGGCAGGAGGAAGGCGTTGAACGTGAGACCGAACACGATGATGGTCCCGGTGACCCACAGCAGCAGCTTCCGTCGGCCGACCGCATCGGCGATCGGACCGGAGAGCAACGTGAAGATGCCGAAGAACACCACGCCGATGATCTGCATCAGCACGAAGTCGGTGTAGCCGAAGCCGAGACCGGGATAGAACTGGGCCGCGAACTTGATCGGGTCGAACGGGGCGCCGGTCGCCTCGGCAGCGGCCTTCGCGGCGGCGGTGGCGGTCTCGAGCGAGGCGGCCTTGGTTCCGTAGGCGAGGGTGAAGTTCGTCATCAGGTAGAACAGCACGTACGTCGCCAGCATGATGAACGTGCCGAGGATGAGCTGCTTCCAGTGGTGACGGAACACGGTCGCGAGCGGGAGCTTGCGGATCACGCCCTTCGTCTCCGCCTTCTTGAAGGTGTCGGACTCGACGAGCTTGAGCCGCACCCACAGGCCGATGATGACCAACACTGCGGAGAACAGGAACGGGATGCGCCAGCCCCAGGAGAGAAACGCCTCGGACTTCAGGACCGGGTTCTCGGCGTGCGGCAGCAGCCAGTTGATCGCGAGGAAGAGGAAGTTGGCGATGATGAAGCCCAGCGGCGCGCCCAGCTGCGGGAAGGTGCCGTACCAGGCGCGCTTGCCCTTCGGCGCATTCTCGGTGGCGACCAGTGCCGCGCCCGACCACTCGCCGCCGAGCGCGAAGCCCTGAGCGAGTCGCAGGATCAGCAGCAGCAGGGCGGCCCACCACCCGATGTCCTGGTAGGTCGGCAACAGGCCGATCACGAAGGTCGCGATGCCCATCGTCAGCAGTGATGCCACGAGCGTGGCCTTGCGCCCGAACTTGTCGCCGAAGTGGCCGAAGACCACCGCGCCGATCGGACGGGCGACCATCGCCGCACCGAACACCGCGAACGAGGAGAGGAGCGAGGTGGTGTCGTCGCCGGTGGGGAAGAACAGCACCGGGAACACGAGCACGGCCGCCGTCGCGTACGCGTAGAAGTCGTAGAACTCGATCGTGGTGCCGACCAGGCTCGCGGTGATGACGCGCGAGCGAGGATTCGCGGGCGCAGTGGCAGTACTCATGAAGCTCCTCCGATCGAGTCCCCGGTATACCGGGGGACCCGGGCGAGTTTACGCCTTCCTGAGTGTTTGCTGTGCGCGTGTTTCGCGTGTCATCTCGCAGCGGGACCCGGCCCCGGGTCTCCCACGGATCGGCGACGGCAGCCCGTCTGCACGATGATGCGGGTCGGGATCGAGGGGACGATGGTGGACGCGACACCGGTGCCGCTGACGTGAGCGGTCCGCCCGCCTCCCGCGCGGGGACTATTCCTCCGTGTCGCCGAGCGCGGGGGCTCCGACGAAGACGGCGCGCGGCTGCAGCACGTCTTCGAGCTCCAGCACGACGAGGTGATTGGCGCCCGCTCGGGTGACGGGTGCGGGCACGGCGAGCGTGCGCTGCGGGCCGTTGCGCCAATATCGACCGAGGAAGAATCCGTTCACGAACGCGTAGCCCTTGCTCCACGATGCGGTGTCGACGAAGAGATCCGCAGGGGCATCCAGGGAGAACTCGGCCGTCCACGCGGCGGGACCGACCTCCCGGCCGCGCTCGCGGCCGCCGTCCGCATCGATCTCCGCGGCGATCTCCGCGACATCCAGGGTCGTCGCTCGCCAGCCCGTCACGGGCGCACCGTCGAGGGTGATCTCGCCGATCAGCCCCTTCTCCTCGCCCAGACGACGGTCGTAGTTCACGCGCCCCTGATCCTCGACGAGAATGCGGAGGCTGCGGCCATCCGGGATCCGGATCGCGCGGTCGTGCCGAGTGCGGGCGAGTGTGCCGACCGGGTGACCGTCGACGCTCACCCAAGCCAGGTCGCGCACGTCGTCGACGACGAGGAGCCCGCCCGCTCCTGCCGGCAGCTCGGTGTCGTAACGTACGAGGGCGCTCAGATGTCCGAGCTCGTCGAAGGTCTGCGGCAGGGCGGTGGTCGGCGCAGCCCCCGCGACATCGGTCCACGGTCCCGCCGCTCGAAGCGGAACCTCGAACGCGGGGGAGGCCTCGGCCGCCGCGGGCACCTCGTCGGGCACCGGCGCGTAGCGGGCGATCACCTCGCGGAAGGCGAAGAACTTCTCCGTCGGGTTCCCCGTCTCATCGAGCGGGGCGTCGTAGTCGTAGGAGGTCACCAGGGGCAGGTAGCGCCCCTTGTCGTTCGCGCCGTTGGTCAGCCCGAAGTTGGTGCCGCCGTGGAACATGTAGATGTTGACCGAGGCGCCGGCCGCCAGCAGCTCGTCGAGGTCGGCGGCGGCCGCGGCGACATCGGTCGTGTGATGCACGCCGCCCCACCAGTCGAACCATCCGTCCCAGAACTCCGCGCACATCAGCGGACCCGTGGGCTGATGGCGGCGCAGGGTGGCGAGCCGTTCGGTGCTCCGGGAGCCGAAGGATCCGGTCTTGTGCAGCCCGGGGAGGCTTCCGTCGCTCAGCATCCGGTCGACGGGCTGATCCACGGTCGTCAGCGGAACGGTGATCCCGGCATCGCGAGTCGTGGTCACCAGCGACTCGAGATAGGCGCGGTCGGCGCCGTAGGCGCCGTACTCGTTCTCGATCTGCACCAGGATCACCGGCCCACCGTGGTCGATCTGCCGCGGTGCGACGATGTCGTACACGCGGCGCAGGTAGGCGGTTACCTCGGCGAGGAAGGCCGGAGCGGAGGAGCGCAGTCCTTCGACGCTGCCCGTGAGCCACACCGGCAGTCCGCCGTTGTGCCACTCGGCGCAGATGTAGGGGCCGGGGCGCACGATCGCGTCGAGGCCCTCGGCGTGCACCAGGTCGAGGAAGCGCCCCAGATCGTTCCATCCACTAGCGTCCCACTCTCCGCGCCGAGGTTCGTGCGCGTTCCAGGCGACGTAGGTCTCGATCGTGTTCAGTCCCATCAGTCGGGCTTTGCGGATGCGGTCGCGCCACTGGTCGGGGTGCACGCGGAAGTAGTGGATGGCGCCGGAGATCACCTGGTGCGGCTGTCCGTCGCGGAGGAAGTCGGTGTCGCCGAGGGAGAAGGAGGTCACGTGTCGTGGTGCTTTCGATGAGGCGGGCGGAGCCGGCCCGGCGGGGACCGGGCCGGCTCAGCCGCGGGGTCACTTGTTGACGCTGAAGCCCTGGGAGTTGCCGTACTCGACCAGCGCGTCCTGCCAGGCGGCGAGGCCCTCGTTCAGGTCGGTGCCGTTCTGGTACGACTGGCCGACGGTGTCGCCGAAGATGCTGTTCCCGTACACCTGGTAGGGCAGGTAGCTCCAGCCCTCGACCACGTCATCGGCCGCGGCCGCGAGGACCTCGTTGATCTTCTGGCCGCCGAAGTACTCCGGCGCCTCGGCGAGGAACTCCGTGCTGGACAGCTCCGCGGTCGTCGACGGGAATCCGCCGGACTCGAGGGCGATCGAGGTGCTTTCCTCGGAGTTGTTCAGCCACCACAGGAAGCCCGCCGCCAGCTCCGGGTTCTTGCTCTGCTTCGTGACGGCCTGCCCGCCCCCGCCGTTCTCCGCGCTCGCCGGGGAACCGTCGTACGTCGGCATCGGCGCGACGCGCCAGTCTCCGGCGCCGTCAGGGGCACCGGAGATGAGGTTCGCGGGCATCCACGCGCCGATCACGAGGCTCGCCAGGCTGCCGTCGCCGAGGGCGCGGAACCATTCGTCGCTCCAGCTGCCGTACGGGGCCAGCAGGTCCTCCTCGACGAGGCGGTTCCAGTTCTCGGTCCACTTCTTCGAGCCGGTGTCCTGCAGGTCGATCGTGACGTCGGTGCCGGAGGTCTCGAACGGCTTTCCCCCGGCCTGCCAGATCATCGAGGTCGCGAAGCCCGCATCTCCCGTGTCGTTGGTGATGTACGCGTCGGGGTTCGCCGCGTGGATCGCCTTGGCGGCCTCGTAGTACTCGTCCCAGGTGGTGGGGACGGCGACACCGGCCGCATCGAACACGGTCTTGTTGTAGAACAGGGCCATGGGGCCGGAATCCTGCGGCAGACCGTAGATCGCGTCGCCGTCGGTGACGGAGTTCCAGGTGGAGGCGGTGTAGTCGTCCTCGAAGTCGGCGAACCCGTACTGCGACAAGTCGGTGAAGGCGTCCGTCAGCGCGAACTGCGGGAACGCGTAGTACTCGATCTGCACGACGTCCGGAGCGCCGGAGCCCGCCTTGATCGCGTTCTGCAGCTTGGTGTACTCCTCGTTGTTGGTGCCGGCGTTCACCAGCTTGACCTTGACGTTCGGGTACTCCTTCTGGAAGGCCTCGACCTGGGCCTCGGCCGACGGTGTCCACGACCAGTACGTGATCTCGCCGCCCTTCTCGAGCGCCGCCTCGACGGAGTCGAACGAGCCGGAACCCGTGTTGCCGGCGCCGGCGTCGCCGCCGGTGCTGCATCCGGCCAGCGCCAGCGCTGCCACGGTTCCTGCGGCGAGCACCGCGAGGGTGCGCCGCGTCGGGGAGGGAAGGTGCTTCATTGCTGTGTCCTTTCGGGAGGTGCGGTCCAGCGTCGGATCGCAGAGGTGATGCAGGGGGTACGGGGAGCTACTGCTTGACGCTTCCCGCGGTGAGACCTGACTGCCAGAAGCGCTGCAGCAGCAGGAAGGCGATGACGATCGGCACGATCGTGAGCAGCGAGCCCATGATCACGAGGTTGTAGATGGGCTGGGACCCCGCGCCGATGGCCTGGGCGCTCCACTGGTTCAAGCCGACCGTGAGCGGATACCAGGCGGGGTCCGAGAGCATGATCAGGGGCAGGAAGTAGTTGTTCCAGGTGGCGACCACCGTGAACAGCGCGACCGTCACGATGCCGGGCGCGAGCAGCCGCATCGAGATCGTGAAGAACGTGCGGAACTCTCCTGCGCCGTCGATGCGGGCCGCCTCGAGCAGCTCGGTCGGCACCGACTCCGACGCGAACACCCAGATCAGGTACAGACCGAAGGGACTGATGAGGGACGGGATGATCACCGCCCACGGCGTGTTCGTCAGTCCGAGCTCGCTGAACAGCAGGAAGGTCGGGACCGCGAGGGCGGTGCCGGGCACCGCCACGGCGCCCAGGACCACGGCGAACACCGCACGGCGTCCGGGGAAGCGGAACTTCGCGAGTCCGTAGCCGGCCATGGTGGCGAGCAGCGTCGCGCCCCCGGCGCCGACCACGACGTACAGGAGGGTGTTCCCGAGCCAGCGCAGGAAGATGCCGTCGCGATACGAGAACGTGGCGACCAGGTTGTCGAAGAATGCGAAGTCGTCGGCGAACCACAGTCCGAACGAGCTGAAGAGTCCCGCCTGCGTCTTGGTCGAACTGAACAGCAGCCACACCAGGGGCACGAGCGTATACAGCGCGTAGAGGATCATGACGATCAGCAGGGTGTTCGACGTGCGCGGCTTCAGCGGATCGTGGCGGCGGTGCGCGGGGCGGGCGAGGGGGAGTGCCATGTCAGCGCACCTCCGACTTCGAGCCGCGCAGCTGCACGACGTAGGCGATGACCGCGGTGATGACGCCCATGATGATGGCGATCGTCGCGGCGTAGTTGAACTGCTGCCCCGCGAACGACAGGTTGTACGCGTACATGTTCGGCGTGAAGAACGTCGTGATCACGTTCGGGGCCAGGGGGCGCAGGATGTTGGGCTCGTTGAAGAGCTGGAAGCTGCCGATGATCGAGAAGATCGTGGCGATCACGAGCGCTCCGCGCACGGACGGGATCTTGATCGAGAAGATCGTGCGCCACGCCCCGGCGCCGTCGAGGGAGGCCGCCTCGTACATGTCGGTCGGGATGGTCTTGAGCGACGAGTAGAAGATCAGCATGTTGTAGCCGACGAACTCCCAGGTGACGATGTTGCCGATCGAGACCAGCATCCACTCCTTGGCGAACGGCGTGATCGCATCGACGCCGAGGATGTCGTTGATGTTGCTCGTGAGGCCGAACTGGTCGCCGTAGATGTAGCCCCACATCAGCACCGCCACCACGGCCGGCACCGCGTAGGGCAGGAAGATCAGGATGCGGAAGAACGACGCTCCGCGCAGGCGGGCGCTGTCGAGGGCGAGGGCGGCGCCGAGGGCCAGGATCAGCATGATCGGCACCTGCACGACGAGGAAGACCAGTACGCGGCCGAACGCCTCCCAGAACTGCGGGTCGCTCAGGGCGCGGACGTAGTTGTCGAGCCCCACGAACGCGGTGCCGCCGATGAGCTTCTCCTGGAAGAAGCTCAGGTACAGCGCATAGGCGAGCGGCGTCAGGAACACCAGGGCGAACACGACCATGAACGGGCCGACGAAGGCCCATCCCCTCCAGTCGCGCTTGTCGCGGCGCCGGATGCCGGGGGCACCCGGGGCTGCGGGGATTTCAGTCGTCATCGACGAGTCCTTCTTACGTTTCGGGCGCACCGTGCGCCGTGTGTCAACGTCAACATATTGGACCGACTGGTAGTGTGTCAACGTCAACATATGAGGGGATGGGTGATCGTGACCCCGGAGCATCCGACAGAGACGTCGACGCGTCGACGTGAGCCCTCGATGGAAGACGTGGCCCGCGAGGCCGGCGTCTCCGGCCAGACCGTGTCGCGCGTCGTCAATGCCAGGGGCTACGTCGGTGCCGCCACGCGCGAGCGTGTCGAGGCCGCCATGCACAGTCTGGGGTACCGGCCGAACAGCGCCGCCCGCGCACTCCGGTCAGGGCGATTCCGCACGATCGGCGTCGTGATGTTCTCGTTCAGCTCTTACGGGAACCAGCGCACGCTCGATGCGATCGCCGTGCGCGCCGCCCAGCTCGGCTACGCGCTCACTCTCATCCCCGTCGAGTCGAGCGCGGGCGAGACCGTGGCCGGTGCGTTCCGTCGGCTGGAGGAGCACGCGGTCGACGGCATCATCATCGTGATCGAGGCGCATCAGCTCGACGAGGCCGACATCGAGATCCCCGAGGCGCTTCCCGTCGTATTCGTCGACTCGAACCGCACGGCGACGCATCCGTTCGTCGATACCGATCAGGCGCAGGGCGCTCGGCTCGCGACCGAGCACCTGCTCGAACTCGGTCACGACACCGTGTGGCACGTCACCGGTCCCGCGCGCTCCTACTCCGCCGAGCGCCGCCGTGAAGCGTGGCGGGAGACGCTCGAGACGCACGGGCGCACGGTCCCGGAGCCGCTGGCGGGGGACTGGACCGCGTCGTCCGGCTACGCAGCCGGTCTCGAACTGCGTGCGATCGGCGGTGTCACCGCGGTGTTCGTGGCGAACGACCAGATGGCGATCGGCGTGCTGCGTGCGTTCCGAGAGATCGGGCTCGACGTGCCGCGAGACGTGAGCATCGTCGGGTTCGACGGACTGCCCGATGCGGCACAGCTCTGGCCGCCGCTGACGACCGTGCAGCAGCACCCGGAGCGCGTGGGCGCGCTCGCGGTGGACGCGCTGCTCGCCGAGCTCGACGGTGTCGAGCGTCAGCAGACCCCGCTCGTCGGTACCGAACTCATCGTGCGGGCGAGCACGGCGGCGCCGCGGACGCGCTGACGGCTCAGCGCCAGATCGCGGCGATCGCGGCGTTGACGGCGGTGAGGATGCCGACGAGCCAGAACACCGCCGGCGGGATGGCCGCACCGCGGCGCTGACGACCCAGGCCGATGCCGAGCAGGGCGCCGATGATGAGCAGGATCACGAGCTTGACGCCGATCTTGACGTAGTTGAGCTCGTAGGAGATGCCCCACGGCGCCGCGAGCGCGAGGCCCGCGACCGCGGCGATCGCCATGCCGATGTTCATCAGACGCGTGAACTCACGCTTTCCGCCGAACGCCTGCGCGGCCCAGGAGCCGAAGAGCACGGCGAATCCGATGAGGTGGACGAACAGCACGATATGACGGAGGGTCTCCATGCCCTCACCGTACGAGTGAGGCGAGGTCCAGCGCTAGCAAGGGCAGGCTGACCTCAGCCGCGCAGCTCCCGTGTCACGAGGGCTGTGCGCAGGGCGGCGTCAGCTGCTTCGGCGCCCTTGTCCTCCTTGGAGCCCTCCAGGCCCGCACGGTCGAGACCCTGCTGCTCGTCGTCGAGGGTGAGCACGCCGAAGCCGACGGGCTTGCCGGCGTCGAGGGCGACGCGGGTGAGGCCATCGGTGGTCGCCGCCGACACGTACTCGAAGTGCGGTGTGCCCCCGCGGATGATCACGCCGAGTGCGACGACGGCATCCGCCCCGCCGGCGAAGGCCGCCTGGGCGGCGATCGCGAGTTCGAACGAGCCGGGCACGCGCACCAGTCGGTGCGTGGCCCGGGCCACGTCCAGCACGCGCTCCGCACCGGCGATCAAGCCGTTCGAGATCGTCTCGTGCCAGGTTCCGGCCACGATGACGACGTTCAGACCGCGTCCGTCGATGGTGCCGATCTCGGGTGCTCCTGCGCCGCTCATTTGTCGTCCTCTCCGTGGGCGAGCGCCTCTGCGAGTTCCGCTTCGCCGATGATGTGACCCATCCGGTCACGCTTGGTCTCCAGGTACTGATGGTTGTTGGGTCCCACACCGACGATCAGCGGCACCTGCTCGACGACGTCGAGGCCGAGCTCGCGCAGCTGCGCGACCTTGTCGGTGTTGTTCGTCAGCAGGCGCACCTTCGACACGCCCAGGTCGGAGAGGATGCCGGCCGCCGCTGCGTAGTCGCGGGCATCGGCCGGCAGCCCCAGCGCGAGGTTGGCGTCGACCGTGTCGAGCCCCTCCTCCTGCAGGCTGTAGGCGCGCAGCTTGTTGATGAGGCCGATCCCTCGACCCTCGTGACCGCGCATGTAGATGACGATCCCGCTCTCCTTCTCGATCGCGTCGAGGGCGGAGTCGAGCTGCGGGCCGCACTCGCATTTGAGCGAGCCGAACGCCTCGCCGGTCAGGCACTCCGAGTGCACCCGCACGAGCGCGGTCTCGCCGAGTTCGCCCGAGACGACCGCGATGTGGTCGGTGCCGGTGATGCGGTCCTTGTAGGCGAGGAAGCGGAAGGTGCCGTGCGTGGTGGGCACGGTGGCGTCGGCGCGCAGGCTCACGCGACGGCCGCGATGCGCACTCGGGGTGGCGCCCTCGGGATCGATCTCGTTGAGGTGGGCGATCAGCTGCTCGATCGTGATGACCGGCACGCCGTCGCGCGCACCGAGCTCGATCAGGCCGGGCAGCCGCATCATGCTGCCGTCCTCCGCCACGACCTCCGCGATCGCGCCGACGGGGCGGAGACCGGCGAGCTTCATGAGTTCGACCGCGGCCTCGGTGTGGCCACTGCGCTCGCGCACTCCGCCGTCGACCGCCCGCAGCGGCAGCACATGGCCGGGCCGGATGATGCTGGTCGACGTGGACTCCGGGTTCGACAGCACGTTCAGCGTGTGGGCGCGGTCGTGGGCGCTGATGCCGGTCGTGACCCCCTGCGCGGCGTCGACACTCACCGTGTATGCGGTCGAGCGGGCGTCTTCGCTGGCGGCGACCATCGGCGGCAGGTTCAGGTGATCGGCGAGATCGGCGGGCATCGGGGCGCAGATGAAGCCCGACGACCAGCGCACGGTCCACGCCACCCACTCGGGCGTCGCGAGCTCTGCCGACAGGATGACGTCGCCCTCGTTCTCGCGGTTCTCGTCGTCGGCGACGAGGACGGGACGCCCGGCGCGCAGCGCCTCCAGGGCCTCGGCGATGGTGGAAAGGCTCATCGCGAGCCTCCTTCCGGTGCGGCGCGGAACGCGAGCAGTCGCTCGACGTGCCGGGCGAGGATGTCGGTCTCCAGGTTCACGCGGTCGCCGACGGCGCGGACGCCGAGCGTGGTCGCGGCGAGGGTCTCGGGGATCAGCGAGACCTCGAACCAGGGGGAGGGGTCTGCGGGGGCGCTGACGGCGCTCACGGTCAACGAGGTGCCGTCGACCGAGATCGAGCCCTTGTCGACCACGAGCGGGGCGAGGTCGAGGGGCAGGCTGATCCGCAGCACGCTCCACTGCGCGCCGGGGCGCACCTCGAGCACGTCGCCGGTGCCGTCGACGTGGCCCTGCACGATGTGACCGCCGAGACGGGCGCCGACCGGCATCGCCTTCTCGATGTTCACGCGGGTTCCGACCGTCGCCGACCCGATCGCGGCGACGTCGAGAGTCTGCTTCATCACGTCGGTGTCGAAGGTGTCGGCGGTCGACCCCACCACGGTGAGGCACACACCCGAGACGGCGATGGACTCGCCGTGCACGGCGTCCGCTGCGGCCCGGGGCGCGCGGACGGTCAGGCGCCAGCCGTCACCCGCGGGGGCGATCGCGGTGATCTCGCCCATCTCCTCGATGATTCCGGTGAACATCAGGCGGCTCCTTCGTTCTGCGGGTCTTCCGCGGGATCGGTGGCGTGCGCGGGGTGCGCGATCGCGAGCAGGTCGTCTCCGAGGGGAAGCCACTCGTCGACGGTCAGGCGTCGGGCCTCGTCGATGGAACCGACGCCGATGTCGTTCAGGGCGAGTCGGCTGCCTCCGAGCAGCACCGGGGCGATGTAGGCGAGCACGCGATCGGCGAGCCCCGCCTCGATGAAGGCGCTGGCGAGCGTCGGGCCGCCCTCCACGAACAGGCTCTGCACCCCGCGGGCGTGCAGGTCGGCGACGACCGCGTGCAGATCGTGGGTCTCGAAGAACAGCGGGGTGCGGGGATGCCGGTGCACAGCGGCATTGGACGGGGTGGGCCGGGAGCCGATGACGACCGGGATCGGCTGGTGCGGCAGCAGGGCGTCGCCGTCGCGTGCCGTCAGAGCGGGGTCATCGGTCAGCACCGTTCCGGTGCCGACCGCGATCGCGTCGGCCTCCGCACGTCGGCGGTGCACGTCGGCGCGTGCGGCGGGCCCCGTGATCCACTGGCTCGATCCGTCGGCGGCGGCCGCGCGGCCGTCCAGGCTCTGCGCCCACTTGACAGTGACATGGGGGCGTCCGAGTCGTTGGGCGGTCAGCCATCCGGCGATGAGCGCGTGTGCGGCGTCCGCCTGCTCACCCGACTCGACGTCGACGCCTGCGGACCGCAGGCGTTCCGCCCCGCCGCCTGAGGCGACGCCGGGGTCGTCGAGCGCGTACACCACGCGTGCGACGCCCGCGTCGATGAGAGCGACGGCGCAGGGGCCCGTGCGGCCGGTGTGGTTGCAGGGTTCGAGGGTCACGACGGCCGTCGCTCCTCGCGCCTCGCCGGGGGCGAGCTTCGAGAGCGCGTCGACCTCTGCGTGGGGGGTGCCGGCGCCGTGGTGCCAGCCCTCGGCGATGACCCTGCCGTCGGGGGAGAGGAGGACCGCACCGACCTGCGGGTTCGCCCCGCGCGGTCCACGGGCGGCGAGGTGGAGCGCGCGATCCATCGCGTGGCGCTCTGCCGCGTTCACTGCCATCCGTCGTCCTCCTCTGAGGCTCCGGGTTCAGACAGGGGTGGCGGAACGGACGCACGGATGCGTCTCGTGCTGCCTCCCTTCCGGACTAGCGAGGTCGCCCTCGCATCACCGTCGGTCCCGGAATTCCACCGGATCGGCATCCCGATCTCTCGAGACGCTCGCGGACTGTCACCGCCGGTTCGGATTCCCACCGACCCCGGAGCACGTTGTTGTTCTGAGTGTACTCAACGCGTTCGGGCGCATTTCATTCCGCGACAGATCATTCCGCGACAGACGACTTCACCGTGCGGCGCGTCCGCCATCACTTCAGCAGTCGGGAGAGGCGACGGTCGGCCAGCACCTTGCCACCGGTCTGGCAGGTGGGGCAGTACTCGAGCGAGCGGTCGGCGAAGAACACGCTGCGGACCGTGGCTCCGCACACCGGGCAGGCTTCTCCTCGGCGCGCGTGCACCTGCATGCCGCGGCGCTTGGCATCCTTCAGGTCCGCCGGCGGTTTGCCGGAGGCTTGGGCGACCGCCTCTGTCAGCGTCTCGCGCATGGCTCCGAACAGGCGGTCGATCTCGGCGTCGTCGAGCTTTCCGGCGATCGCATACGGTGACATGCGCGCGGCATGCAGGATCTCGTCCGAGTACGCGTTGCCGATGCCCGCGATCACCGCCTGATCACGCAGCAGCCCCTTGATCTGCATACGCCGATCCTCGAGCAGGGCGGCGAACGCCTCGCGCGTGAACGCGGGGTCGAGAGGGTCGGGGCCGAGCCGGGCGATGCCGGGCACCTCCTGCGGATCGCGCACCACGTACACGGCGAGCGACTTCTTGGTCCCCGCTTCCGTGAGGTCGAAACCGCTGCCGTCGTCGAGGGCGATGCGCAGGGCGATGGGGGACTTGCCCGGTTTGATGAGCGTGGTCGGGAGCGTCTCGTACCAGCGCAGCCACCCGGCCTTCGCGAGGTGGAACACCAGGTGCAGCTCGTCGCCGCAGGAGAGCACGACGAACTTGCCCAGACGCGCGGATGCGGTGATCGGGGCTCCCTGGAGGGCGTGGATCGGAGGATCGTAGGTCTTCAACGCGGCGATCGCCGAGACGGTCGCGCGCGTGATGGTGCGCCCGACGGCGCGTTCGGCGAGAAACGTGGTCAGGCCCTGGACTTCCGGCATCTCCGGCATGGGTTCATCCTGTCATCGGGCGCCGACACTGTCACCCGGGGGCGCGCCCCTCAGAGGATCGGCCAGTCGACCGGCGTGCGGTCGTCCCCGGGGAGGAGGCCGGCCGTCCAGCCGTCGTCGCGCCCGCGCGGGCTCGTCAGCGCCTGCCGCTGCAGGCCCTCGTAGCGGAAGCCGAGGGCCCGGGCGGCGCGGGCCGAGGGGATGTTCCCCGCGACGGCCTGCCAGCGGATGCGGACGAGCCGGAGTCCGACGAAACCCCAATCGATCACGGCCGCTGCTGCTTCGGTGAGATATCCGCGGCCCCGTGCGCGGGCCGTCACCCAGTAGCCCAGCTCTGCGGTCGCGCCCGTGAAGTGGTCGGTCATGTTGTGAAGACCGATCATGCCCACGAGCTCGCCGTCCGCATACATGCCCCAGACGACCTCGGAACCGGCGTCCCACTGCGCGGCTGACAGACGCACGAACTGCGCGGCGTCCTCGCGGGTGTACGGACTCGGCACGGTGGTCCAGCGCGGGATCTCCGGATCCTGGCACGCTTCGGTGATCGCGTCGATGTCCGCCTCCGTCGGGGCGTGCAGGACGAGTCGGGGCGTGGTGAGGGCGACGGATTCCATCCCGACAGCCTAGGCAGGCTGGCGTTCCTCGACGGGCGCGGCGGCCGGAGTGTCCGTGGGCGCGACTAGTCTTGTCCGGTGACTGTTCCGGGGATTCTGCGCGCCTTGGAAGAGGCGTCTCTGTACCGTGACGCCCTCAGCTGGGCGCGCACCGACGCCGACCTCGGCCTGGTCGACGGGCTCGACGCCCCGGCGCTCGCCGGCCTGCTCGAGAAGAGGGCGGCGGCGGGACACCCGGCCGCCCTCCTCGCCGTCGTCCCCACCGGGAGGCGGGCGGAGAGCCTCGCGCTGGCGATGCACGCCTACCTGCCCGACGCCGACATCCTCACGTTCCCCGCCTGGGAGACGCTGCCGCACGAGCGGCTCAGCCCGAGCCCGGACACGGTCGGTCAGCGTCTGCAGACGCTGCGCCGGATCGCGGAGTGGTCGGGCGACCACCCGCTCGTCGTCGTCGCGTCCGTGCGGGCCGCGCTCCAGCCGATCGCCGGCAACCTGGGCGAGATCGCCCCGCTCGAACTCGGCGTCGGCAGCCGGGGGCACGAACTCGACCGCGTGGTCGAGCAGCTGGTCGAACGGGCGTACTCCCGCGTCGACATGGTGTCGCGGCGCGGCGAGTTCGCGGTGCGCGGCGGCATCCTCGACGTCTTCCCTCCCACGTCGGAGCACCCCTATCGCGTCGAGTTCTTCGGCGACGAGATCGACCAGATCCGTGCGTTCTCCGTCGCGGACCAGCGCTCGCTTCCGGGTGATGTCACCGGCGTCGACCTGCCGCCCACCCGCGAACTGCTGCTCACGGCCGAGGTCCGCGATCGGGCCCGCGCACTCGTCGGCGGCTTCCCGGCGATCTCGGGCATGCTCGAGAAGATGGCCGAGGGCATCCCGGTCGAAGGCATGGAGTCGCTGCTCCCCGCGGTCGCCGGACCCTTGAAGTCGCTGGCCGAGTACCTACCGGCGGGAAGTGCCACGGCGGTCATCGATCCCGAGCGATCGAGTGCGCGCGCCATCACCCTGGGCGACACCAACCGCGAGTTCCTCGACGCTGCCTGGAGCGCCGCCACCTCCGGCGCCTCCGCGCCCATCGATCTGGGGGCCGGTGACTTCCTGACCATCGCCGAGCTGCGCGAGGTCGTGCGCGACCGGGGCGGGGTGTGGTGGCGGCTCAGCCCGTTCGGCGCCGGGCTCGGTGAGGGCGATGCGGAGGCCACGAACCTCGGCGCCGCCGTCATCCCCTCCTTCCACGGCAACGTCGACGGCGCGATCTCGTTCGTCGAGGCGAAGGTGACCGACGGCTGGCGGGTGGTCGTGATCGCCGCCGGTCACGGTCTGGTCGATCGCGCACGCGACGTGCTCGCCGACCGCGGCCTGGCCGCGCGGGTGGTCGAGACGCTCACCGACGCACCGGAGGGCGGTGTCGCGACCCTCGTCACCGGATCCGTCGAGGCCGGCTTCCAGGTGGCCGAGGCGAAGCTCGCCGTCCTCACCGACAACGAGTTCTACGGCCGGACCATCGGCGGCGATCAGCGTGTCGTCAAGAAGCTCGCCTCGCGGCGCAAGAACGTGGTCGACCCGCTGCAGCTCAAGCAGGGCGACTTCGTGGTGCACGCCACCCACGGCATCGGCCGCTTCGTCGAGATGACCCAGCGCGAGGTGTCCACCGGCGGGCGCAACGCCACCAAGTCGATCCGCGACTACCTCGTTCTCGAGTACGCGCCGTCCAAGCGCGGCTACCCGGGCGACAAGCTGTTCGTGCCGACGGATCAGCTCGATCTGCTCTCGAAGTACGTCGGCGGCGAGGCCCCGACGCTCTCGAAGATGGGCGGCAGCGACTGGTCGCAGGCCAAGGGCAAGGCGCGCAAGGCCGTGCGCGACATCGCGGTCGAGCTCGTGAAGCTCTACTCCGCGCGCATGAGCGCGAAGGGCCACGCGTTCGGCCCGGACACCCCGTGGCAGCGCGAGTTGGAAGAGGCGTTCCCGTTCGCGGAGACACAGGACCAGCTGCAGACGATCGACGAGATCAAGGCCGACATGGAACGGCCCATCCCGATGGACCGGCTGCTCTCGGGCGACGTCGGCTTCGGCAAGACCGAGGTCGCGGTCCGGGCGGCGTTCAAGGCGATCCAGGACGGCAAGCAGGTCGCGATGCTCGTGCCGACGACGCTGCTGGTGAAGCAGCACCTCGAGACGTTCACCGAGCGCTTCGCCGGCTTCCCTGTCAAGGTGCGGCCCTTGTCGCGCTTCCAGACCGACAAGGAGGCGCGTCTCACTCTGCAAGGCCTGCTCGAGGGTTCGGTCGACATGGTGATCGGCACCCACCGCATCCTCACCGACCAGGTGATGTTCAAGGACCTCGGCCTGATGATCATCGACGAGGAGCAGCGGTTCGGCGTCGAGCACAAGGACGCGCTCAAGAAGATGAAGACCAACGTCGACATCCTCGCCATGAGTGCCACGCCCATTCCGCGCACGCTCGAGATGGCGGTCACCGGCATCCGGGAGATGTCCACGCTGGCGACCCCGCCGGAGGACCGGCACCCGATCCTCTCGTTCGTCGGCCCGCGCAGCGACAAGCAGATGGCCGCGGCGATCCGTCGCGAGATCCTGCGCGAAGGGCAGATCTTCTTCGTGCACAACCGGGTGCAGTCGATCCAGCGCGTCGCGAGCGAGCTCGCCGAACTCGTTCCCGAGGCCCGGATCGCGGTCGCGCACGGACAGATGGGAGAGCACCAGCTCGAGCAGGTCGTCGACGACTTCTGGGAGCGCAAGTTCGACGTGCTCGTCTCGACGACCATCATCGAGACGGGTCTCGACATCGCGAACGCGAACACGATCATCATCGACCGCGCCGACAAGTACGGACTCAGTCAGCTGCACCAGCTGCGTGGACGCGTCGGACGAGGGCGCGAGCGCGCCTACGCGTACTTCCTGTACGACGAGATGAAACCGCTGAGCGAGACCGCGGCCGACCGCCTGCAGACCATCGCGGTCAACAACGACCTGGGCTCCGGCATGCAGGTCGCGCTGAAGGACCTCGAACTGCGCGGGGCGGGCAACCTGCTCGGCGCCGAACAGGCCGGACACATCGCGGGCGTCGGATTCGACCTGTACCTGCGCATGATCGGCGAGGCCGTGGCGACGTTCCGCGGGGACGAAGTCGAGACCGGGCAGGAGCTGCGCCTGGAACTGCCCCTCGATGCGCGCATCCCCGAGTACTACATCGACAGCGAGCGGCTGCGGCTCGAGGCCTACCAGAAGCTCTCCGCCGCCTCGGCGGCGACCGCCAAGGATGAGGCGATCGATCTGGTCGTCGAAGAGCTCGTCGACCGCTACGGCACGCCGCCCGAAGAGGTCGAAGGCCTGTTGGCGATCTCGCGTCTGCGCCGTCGCGCTGCCCGGGTCGGGCTGACCGACGTCGTCGTGATGGGCTCGAACCTGCGCATCGCGCCCGCGCGGCTCGAAGACTCGATCAAGGTGCGGCTGCAGCGGCTCTACCCGAAGGCGAAGCTCGTGGCCGGGGGAGAGGCGCTGGTCGTGCCGATGCCCACCGTCCCCGCGGCGGTCGGGGTGGGTCTCGAGCCGCTCCCCGACGCACAGCTGCTCGAGTGGGTCGGGCAGCTGTTCACCGCGATCTTCCCCGAGCCGGCCAAGACCGAGTAGCGCGCGACGGGGGGCCGCGGTACTAGTCTGGCCGCATGTTGTACGAGCACCTCGGGGCTCGGCCCCGCGTCCATGACACCGCCGTCATCGCCCCCACCGCCGTCGTCTCCGGAGATGTGGAGATCGGGCCGGGCTGCCAGGTTCTGCACGGTGCCGTCATCACCGCCGAGGGCGGAGCGATCACGCTCGGCGAGCACGTCATCGTGATGGAGAATGCGCTCATCCGGGCGACGGCGGCGAATGCGGTGCACATCGGGTCGCACACCCTGATCGGCACGCTGTCGAGCATCGCCGGTGCGACGGTGGGAGACGAGACGTTCCTCGCCTCGGGGTCGCGGCTGTTCAACGGCTCGCTGATCGGGCCGCGCTGTGAGGTGCGCGTGAACGCCATCGTGCTCCGTCGCGCCGTGCTGCCGGAGGGCACGGTCGTGCCGATCGGCTGGGTGGCGGTGGGCGACCCCGCACAGCTGTTCTCGCCGGACCGTGAGGAGGAGATCGCGGCGGCACAGCCCGATCTCGACTTCCCGGGGCACGTCTTCGGCGTCGATCGGGACACCCCCGACCTGATGGTGCAGCTGACCGAGCGCTACGGCAGCTCGCTCGCGCGGCATGCCCACGACGTGAGCCTCGGCGACGCGCACCGCGGGCAGCACCGCGCATGACGGCGGGCGTGGGCCTGGTCCGTCCCGACGTCGATACGGCCGATGCCGCGCGCATCGCGCTCGAGTGCTGGGGGATCACGGCGACAGCGGAAGAGCTCGGCAGCAACCAGGACCGGAACTTCCTGCTCACGGCAGAAGACGGCACGAGGAGCGTGCTGCGGATCGACAACCCGGTGTTCGGCGACGACGAACGCGACGCCCAGCATGTCGCTCTCGAGGCCTACCGCGCTGCCGGCGTTCGCGTACCGGCAGTGCTCCCCGGCCTCGACGGTGCGCTGACCCAGCGCTGGAACGGCTTCGCCGCGCGGCGCAGTGAGTTCGCGCCGGGCGAGCCGATGGTGGGTTCCGGATATCTCGCACCCGTCGTGCTCGCGGAGTTCGGCGCGCTCGCCGCCGCCTCCGTGCGCGCGCTGGAACCGCTCCGACACCCCGGGCTGGATCGTCGGCAGATGTGGGACATGCGCGTCGCATACGAACAGATCGATGCGCTCGCGCCGTCGATCGCCGATGCCGCACTTCGGGGACGGGTGCTGCGCGCCGCGACCAAGGCGCACGCCGCCGTCGAACCTCTCGCCGACCGGCTCCCCGTGCAGACGATCCACGGCGACCTCACGGACGACAACGTGATGGGCGAGCGGGGCGACGACGCACGGCTGCACCCGCGCACGGTGCTCGACCTCGGCGACCTCGGGCTCGGTTGGCGCGTCGCCGAACTGGCGGTGTGCGCGGCATCGATGCTGCACCACGACCCGGAGCGGCCGCTGCGGGTGATCGAGACGATCGCGGCATTCCATCGCCAGGTGCCGCTGGGCGATGCGGAGGCGAGGGCGGTCTGGCCGCTCGTGGTGCTGCGCGCTGCCCTGCTGGTGGCGAGCGGGTGGCGTCAGCTCGAGATCGACGGGGACAACGACTACGCGCGTGAGAGGGTCGCGGGCGAGCAGGCGATCTTCGACGCCGCGACGCTGCTGCCGCTCGTGGAGATGACCGAGCACGTGCTCGCCGCGGTCGGGATCGACGCCCCGGGATTCTCCGCGCCCGAACTCGCAGGGGACGACGACGAGGCTCCGCTGCGCGCACTGCTGCCGGATCTCACCGGTCGCGTGGCCGTGATCGATCCGGGTGTCGAGTCCGCCGCCCTCGACAACGGGCGCTGGCTCGAGGAATCGGTCGAGCACGCTCTGGTCGCCGAGGCATTCGACCTCGGCGCCGCTGTGGCGGTCATGCCGTACGGGGCGTTCCGCCTGACCCGCGCGACCGTCGACGAGGCGGACCCGGGGCATACCTGGGCGACCGCGACCGAACTGCATCTGCCTCCCGGCCCTCGGGTGCGGGTGGTGGCACCGACGGAGGCACGGGTGACGCAGCGGGGCGCGATCGCCCGCTTCGCGCTCGACCTCACCGGTCCGGACGACGGCCAAGAATGGGTGCTGGAGGTCTCGGGTCTCGATGCGGAGGAGCGGCGCGAGCGCCCCGTCGATGCGGGGGAGACCGTGGGCTGGCTCGCCGCGTCGTTCGAGCCGCGGCGCCTGACCGTCGGAATCCACCGCGACGACGCTCCGGAGCGCCAGGCGGACGGAGCGGCACTGATCGCCCCCGATCGGGTCGCGGCCTGGCGCCGCCTCACCGCAGATCCTGCGCCGCTGCTCGGGCTGCCCTCCTTCGCCCAGCGGGATGATTCGGCGGCGGAGCAGGCGCGCCGTGAGCGCATCTTCGCGGCGGCGCAGGAGCGCTACTACGCGCACCCGCCGCAGATCGAGCGCGGCTGGCGGCACCACCTGGTCGACACCACCGCGCGCACCTACATCGACATGGTGAACAACGTCGCCGGTCTCGGCCACGCGCATCCGAAAGTCGCGGATGCGGCGGACCGCCAGCTGCGCACCCTCGCCACGAACTCCCGGTTCCTGTTCCGCGATCTCGCGGAGTACAGCGAGCGGCTGCTCGAACTGATGCCGGAGGGCAGCGACCTCGACACCGTCCTGTTGGTCAACAGCGGCTCGGAAGCGGTCGACCTCGCGATCCGTCTGGCCCAGGCCGCGACCGGACGGCGGACGGTCGTCGCACTGCGCGAGGCGTACCACGGCTGGACCATGGCGAGCGATGCGGTCACGACCAGCGCCTACGACAATCCCTCCGCCCTCGCGACGCGCCCGGACTGGGTGCACGTGGCCGATGTCCCCAATCGCTTCCGCGGCACCTATCGAGGCTCCGACGTGGCGGGCGACTACCTCGCCGATCTCGCTGCCGATCTCGACCGGCTGCAGGACGAGGGACGAGAGGTCGCCGCGTTCCTGTGCGAGTCGATCCTCGGCAACGCGGGAGGCGTGGTGCTCCCCGACGGCTACCTGGCCGGGGCCTACGCACAGATCAGGGCGGCGGGTGGACTGTGCATCGCCGACGAGGTGCAGGTCGGATTCGGGCGGATGGGATCGACCTTCTGGGGATTCGAGCTCGCGGACGTCGTGCCCGACATCGTCACGATCGCGAAGCCGATGGGCAACGGGTATCCGATCGGCGGGGTGATCACGACGAAGCGCATCGCGGACGCGCTGTCGACGCAGGGACAGTTCTTCTCGTCTGCGGGGGGAAGCACGCTCAGCTGCCGGGTCGGCATCGCGGTGCTAGACGCGATGGCCGAGGACGACCTGCAGCACAACGCCGCAGTGATCGGTGCCCGCCTCGCCGAGGGCCTGCGCGGCCTCGCGGACCGGCATCCGCTCGTCGCCGTCGTCCACGGCGAGGGGTTGTACCTGGGCGTCGAACTCGTGCGCGATCGCGAGACCATGGAGCCTGCCGCCGCCGAGGCTGCGGCGATCTGCGAGCGGATGCGCGAACTGGGGGTCATCGTGCTGACGACCTCGGAACGCTCGAACGTGCTGAAGATCAAACCGCCCCTGTGCCTCAGCGCCGAGAGCGCCGACCACGTCGTCGCGATGCTGGATCGCGTGCTCACCGAGGGATGGTGAGGTCGGGCGTCTCCTTCGAATCCCGCCGTCGTTCGGAATGTTAAAAGCGCATTTCGAACCGAATTCACCGTAGCGCTGACGATTCCCTCCGGTCCATACTGTTGCTCAGCGTCGGACGACCCGAAGTCCGACCCATGCGCTGTCCCCCGAGGAGTACCCATGGCCACGAAGACGAAGCCGCTCGCGCACGGCGGAGGAACGCTCAAACGAAATCTCGGACTGTGGGCGATCGTCGGGCTCGGGCTCGGATACATGACGCCGACGGTCGTGTTCGACACGTTCGGCATGGTCGCCCGTGACACCGACGACGTCGTACCGGCCGCCTACCTGGTCGCCTTGGTCGTGATGGTCTTCACGGCGATCAGCTACGGCAAGATCTCGAGCGCGATCCCGAGTGCCGGTTCGGCGTACACGTACGTGCGCGAGTCGATCCACCCGAATCTGGGGTTCATGGTCGGGTGGACCTCGCTGATCGACTACGTGCTGCTGCCGATGGTCAACTGCCTCATCATCCGCAGCTACCTCGAAGCGCTGTTCCCCGAGATCCCGGGCTGGATCTGGGTCGTGCTGTACTGCATCCTCGTCACCACCATCATCTACCTCACGATGCGCGGCACCTCGAACATGAACATGATCCTCCTGGTGTTCTCGATCGTCGTCATGGCCGTGTTCGTGGTGATGGTGATCGCCCAGCTGATGCGCGGCGAGGGGGCGGGAACGGTCGCGTCGATGACCCCGTTCTTCCACGACGGCGCCACGATGGGCGCGGTGCTGATGGGCGCCACGATCGTCTGCTTCTCGTTCATCGGCTTCGACGCCGTCACGATGTACGCGGAGGAGGCGAAGGATCCGAAGATCATGCCGAAGGCCATCCTGTTGACGGTGCTGCTGGGCGGGGCGATCTTCCTGATCTCGGGTTACCTCACGCAGTTGCGCTTCCCCGACTGGAACGAGTTCGCGCCCGGCGGCGACATGCAGTTCGTCGAGGACTCCACCCTCCCGATCATCGGCAACCTGGTCGGCGGACCCGTGCTCATGGCGGTGCTCACCGCGGCCGGTTTCTGCGCGACCCTCGCCTCGGGCCTCGCCTCGCACGCCTCGGTGTCGCGCATGCTGTTGGTGATGGGGCGCAACAACGTGCTGCCGCAGAAGGCGTTCGGCTACATCAACCCGCGCACCCACACGCCGACGTTCAACATCGTGCTGGTCGGCGCCATCTCCCTGCTGGCGATCCCGTTCACCCTGGAGCTGATCGCGGCGTGGATCAACTTCGGGGCGCTGATCGCCTTCACGTTCGTCAACATCTCGGTGATCGCCTGGTTCGCGATCCGCAAGGGCCGTCGCAAGACGCCCGGCGACATCTTCAACTTCATCGTGATGCCCGGCATCGGCATGGTCCTCACCGGCCTGCTCTGGGCGAACCTGCATGAAGACGCTCTGCGCGGGGGCCTCGTGTGGACCGCGATCGGAGTCGTCTACCTCGCGATCATCACCAAGGGCTTCCGCAAGAAGGTCGTCGCGTTCGACGAGAACCAGGCGGTGACCGGGTACAACAAGGTCGTCAAGGTGCCGGTCGACGAGAGCTGACGACGGCTCCGTGACGCAGAAGAGCCGCCTTCCGAAGAGGAAGGCGGCTCTTTCGCCGCGGGAAGGGACGGATCAGATGACGCCCTGGGCGAGCATCGCCGCGGCGACGCGCTCGAAGCCCGCGATGTTGGCACCGGCGACGTAGTCGCCCGCGACGCCGTGACGCTCCGCGGCGTCGAAGGCGGCATCGTGGATGTCACCCATGATCTCGCGCAGCTTGTTCTCGCTGTCGCCGAAGCTCCAGCGCTGACGGGAGGCGTTCTGGCTCATCTCGAGCGCCGAGGTCGCGACACCACCGGCGTTCGCGGCCTTGCCGGGGGCGAACAGCACACCGGCCTTCTGGAAGGCGTCGACGGCATCCGGCACGCAGGGCATGTTCGCGCCCTCCGACACGGCGCGCACGCCGTTGGCGATCAGTGCCTCCGCGTCGGCGAGGGAGACCTCGTTCTGCGTGGCGGACGGCACGGCGATGTCGACCGGCACCTCCCACACGCTGCCGCCCTCGACGAAGCGGGCGCTCGGGCGGCGGTGGGCGTACTCGACGATGCGGGCGCGCTCGACCTCCTTGATCTGGCGCAGCAGGTCGACGTCGATGCCGGCATCGTCGACGACGTAGCCGGAGGAATCGGAAGCCGTCACCGCGGTGGCGCCGAGCTGGGTGGCCTTCTGGATCGCGTAGATCGCGACGTTGCCGGATCCCGAGATGCCCACACGCTTGCCGCTCAGGGAGTCGTCGTGCACGGCGAGCATCTCCTGCGCGAAGAAGACCGCGCCGTAGCCGGTGGCCTCGGTGCGCACTTCGGCACCACCCCACCCCGTGCCCTTGCCGGTGAACATGCCGGACTCGTGGCGGTTGGTGACCTTGCGGTACTGGCCGAACAGGTAGCCGATCTCGCGGCCGCCGACGCCGATGTCGCCCGCGGGAACATCGGTGTGCTCGCCGAGGTGGCGGTACAGCTCGTTCATGAACGACTGGCAGAAGCGCATGACCTCGGCGTCGGACTTGCCGTGCGGGTCGAAGTCGGAGCCGCCCTTGCCGCCGCCGATGCCCTGACCGGTGAGCGCGTTCTTGAAGATCTGCTCGAAGCCGAGGAACTTGATGATCGACAGGTTCACCGAGGGGTGGAAGCGCAGTCCGCCCTTGTACGGGCCGAGCACCGAGGAGAACTGGATGCGGTAGCCGCGGTTGACCTGCAGCTTTCCGGAGTCGTCGATCCACGGCACGCGGAAGAGGATCTGACGCTCGGGCTCGACGAGCCGTTCGAGGATGCCGCCGTCGACGTACTCCGGGTGGCGTTCCAGGACCGGGGCGATCGAGTGCAGCACCTCGTGGACGGCCTGGTGGAACTCCGGCTCGTGCGGGCTGCGGGAGAGCACCGTGTCGAACACGGGCTGCACCGATGCGGCGAGCGGATGGAAGTCGGCGGGAGACGAAGCGGTCACGCGGAAGAGCTTTCTGGTGGGGGATGGTGGTGCAGGCGATCGTGTCGCGTGAGGCTGTGCCGGATCCGGCAGAGACTTCACTCTAGTCGCCACCGAAGCGGGGGTTCCCGCCGGTTCGGTGGCGACGTCGGTCACCCGGTGTTCTGCAGGCCGGCGGCCACACCGCTGACGGAGAGCAGCAGCAGTCGCTGCTGTTCCGCGTCGGCGCCGGAGCCCGTGGGATCCTCCGCGGCCGAGCGCAGCGCCCGGAGCGCGCGCAGCTGCAGGAGCGAGAGCGCGTCGACGTACGGACTGCGCAGCTGTACGGCGCGCTGGAGCACGGGCTTGTTCTCGAGCAGACTCTCGCCGCCGGTGAGGCGGATCACCCAGCGCCGCGTCGTCGCGAGCTCGTCGAGCACGAGCTGCGCCAGGTCGTCGCGGTCGCCGAGGGCGAGGTACTGGCGCGCGATGCGCTCGTCGGTCTTCGCGAGGCTCATCGCGACGTTGTCGATCATGGTGCGCAGCAGCGGCCACTCCCGGTACGCCTCGACGAGCAGCGCCTCATCGCCGACGGCGTCCAGAGCGGTGCCGAGGCCGAACCATCCGGCCAGGTTGATGCGAGCCTGCGTCCACGCGAAGACCCACGGGATCGCCCGCAGGTCTTCCAGCGACTCCACCGACAGTCCGCGGCGGGCGGGGCGGGAGCCGAGCGCGAGCAGACCGATCTCCTCCATCGGGGTCACGGTGGCGAACCAGGGAGCGAAACCCTCCGCCTTCACGAGGGAGAAGAAGCGCTCGCGGGAGGCAGCGTCCATGATCGACGCGACCTCGGCGTACCGCGCGGCCGCCCGGCTCGTGCGCTGCTCCTCGGTGGGGGAGGAGGCGAGCAGCGTCGCCGCGGCGACCTGGTCGATGTGACGCATCGCGATCGCGGGCTCACCGTAGCGCGCGAAGATCACCTCGCCCTGCTCGGTGAGCTTGAAGCGGCCGTCGACCGAGTGCGGCGGCTGCGCGAGGATCGCGGAGTTGGCGGGGCCGCCGCCGCGTCCGAGGGCACCCCCACGACCGTGGAAGAGGGTCAGCTCGATGCCGGACTCCCGGGCCCACCGCGCGATCTTCTCCTGCGCCTCGTACAGGGCGAGGTTCGCGGCCACCGGGCCGACGTCCTTCGACGAGTCGGAGTAGCCGAGCATGACTTCGAGCCGGTTGCCGGTGGCCGCCATGCGCTCGCGGAACTCCGGGAACGTCACGGCTTCCTCGAGGATGCCGGGAGCCGCCTGCAGGTCGGCGAACGTCTCGAACAGCGGCACCACGTCGAGCACCGGAGCGTCGTCGCCGAGGGCGTAGTGGGCGAGGCGGTGCACATTGGCGAGGTCAGAGGCGGCCTGGGTGAACGAGACGACGTAGCGCCCGGCGGCGCGCAGCCCGCGGTCGCGCTGGATATCCGCGATCGCGCGGAACACCTCCAGCACCTCCTCGGTCTGCGCGCTGACGGCCTCTCCCGCCTCGAGTTCTGCCAGTGCCTTCGCGTGCACCTGGGAGTGCTGACGCACCTCCAGCTCGGTGAGGTGGAAGCCGTAGGTCTCGACCTGCCAGATCAGGTGCTGCACGCCGCCGAACGCATGGCGCTTCGCGCCGGCATCGGCGAGCGACGCCTGCACGGCGCGCAGATCTTCCAGCAGCTCCTCGGGACGTGCGTACGCCTGGGCGCTGTCGTCACCCCGGCGCGTGGCGGCGACGCGACGCGCCAGGATCAGCAGCACGCGGCGGTGCGGCTCGTCGGGAGAGCGGGTGGCGAGCTCGGCTGCCAGCGCGGGCTCTGCAGCGGCGAAGCTCTCCCAGAGTGCGGTGACCTCGGCGCTGGGCGGCGTGTCGTCTGAGGCGAGGGTGAGCGTCCGGCCGATGCGCTCCAGCGCACGCTCGAGCCCGCGCAACACGTGGTCCGCCGCGATCTGCGAGGCCTCGCGCGTGACGGACGCCGTGACGAAGGGATTGCCGTCGCGGTCGCCGCCGACCCACGAGCCGATCCGCACGAAGGCGGGGACGACGGGGGCGCTGGCACCCGAGTCCTCTCCCCGGAGCGCGTCGTCGATGCGACGGTACACATGAGGCACCGTCGTGAAGAGCGTCTCGTCGAAAACGCCCATCACGGTGCGGACCTCGTCGGTCGGAGACGGCTTCTGGGAACGCAGCGGAGCGGTGCGCCAGAGCGTGTCGATCTCCTCCAGCATCCGTCGGCGGGCACGGTGCTCTTCCGATCCGCCCTCGCTCGCGGCGTCGTGCTGCGTGAGCAGCTCCGACAGGCGGCGGATGCTCGACGAGACCGCACGGCGGCGGGCCTCGGTCGGGTGCGCGGTGAAGACCGGGTGGAAGCGGAGGCCCTCCAGGCGGCGGCGCGCCTCGTCGTCGCCGACCTCGGTGCGCAGTCGGGCGTACGCGGTCGCGACGGTGTCGGCGGCGTCCTCACGTCCCGGCTGTCCGGCACGCTCGCGCAGCACGCGCACACGCTGGTGCTCCTCGGCGAGGTTGACCAGGTGGAAGTAGCAGGTGAAGGCGCGGGCGACCTCGTCGGCCCGCTCGACCGTGAACGACTCGGCGATCGCCGCCGCGCGCTCGAACGCGTCGGGGGTCTCCTCGTCGTAGGCCTGGATCGTCGCGAGTCGCAGCCGTTCGACGTCTTCGAAGAGGCCGTCGCCGCCGGCTTCGCGCAGCACCTGCCCGAGCAGCTGCCCGAGCATCCTGACGTCTGTGCGCATCGCATCCGGGATGCCGCGGCCGGCTTCGAAGCGGCCGATCACGCGGATGGCCTCGGTGTTCGTGGGCTCGGAGAAGGAGTGTGCGGGGGTCACCCTTCGAGAGTATCCCTCGGGGAAGGGGTGTCCTGCACGCATGACGGACTGCGTCCGGGCACGGGATCGAGAGAAGCACCGGGGCTTCCCGGCGACCTACGATGGGGGGAATGCGCATCTCAGCGAATCCCCTCCGCGGACAGCAGTTCCCTGCCGTCCTCCTCCTCGTCGCGGCCGGGCTCGGGCTGCTCCTCGCGAACCTCCCGACGCACGACGCGCTCGCCGCCTTCCTCGACTTCCACATCGCGATCCCCGGCACCGCTCTCGACCTGTCCATCGCGCACTGGGTGTCCGACGGTCTTCTCGCCGTCTTCTTCCTCGTCGTGGCCATCGAGCTGCGTCACGAACTGACCCACGGCGAGCTCGACTCCCCACGCAAGGCCGTGCAGCCCGCGATCGCGGCAACCGGAGGCGTGCTCGTCCCGATCGCGGTCTACCTCCTGATCGCCGGCGGCGACGGCACCACGGCGCCGGGCTGGCCCATCCCCACGGCGACCGACATTGCCTTCGCCCTCGGGGTGCTGGCGATGTTCGGCAAGGGGCTGCCGTCGCGGGTGCGCGTCTTCCTGCTCGCGCTGGCCATCCTCGACGACATCATCGGCATCATCTTCATCGCGGTGCTGTTCGCCGACGACGTGCAGTGGCTGCTGTTCGGCCTCGCGATCGTCGGCGTCGCGGTGTTCTGGGCGCTGAGCCGGCTCCTGCACGCCAAGGGGCACCCGCTGATCGCGGTGGCGATGGTCCTGGTCGGCGTGCTCACCTGGGGCCTGGTCGCTTCCTCCGGCATCCATGCCACGATCGCCGGTGTGCTGCTGGGCCTCGTGATGTCGCCCGTTCCCGCCGGTCGCACCCGGCATGCGCTCGAACCGACCGTGAACGGTGCGATCCTGCCGCTGTTCGCGTTCGTCGCGGCGTTCGTCGTGATCCCCGCCGTGTCGATCACGCAGCTGTCGCCGGCGTTCTGGGCCATCGTCGTGGCCCTGCCCGTGGGCAAGATCATCGGCATCTCGCTGTTCGGCTGGCTGGCGATGCGCATCCGCCCGAAGGGCGCCGATCCGGCGCTGCCGTTCGCCGACATCCTCGCCGCGGGAGCCCTCGGCGGCATCGGCTTCACGGTCTCTCTGCTGCTGGCGAATCTCGCCTTCGCCGACGACGGCGGCATCAGGGACCAGGCGATCCTCGGCGTGCTCGTGGGGTCGCTGATCGCTCTCGTGCTCTCCGGGATCATCGTGTCGCTGCGGGCCCGCTGGTACCGTCGGGTCGCATCCGCAGCATCCTGAGAGGCATCATGACGGGAAGTCCGACTCGGGGCCTCTCCGCGCCCGACCGATTCGAGGAGGAAGCGTGAGCGCTCAGCCCGAGACCGATGCCGGCGTCGACGACGCACAGGATCCGCTCCGTCAGGCCGCCGACACCATGCACGCGGTCAGGGACCGCTGCGTGTGGTCGCAGCAGATCACGCACCGCGACCTCGTGCCGTACCTCATCGAGGAGTCGCACGAGGTGATCGACGCGGTCGAGGCCGGCAGTCGCGACGACCTTCGCGAGGAGCTGGGCGATCTGCTGTGGCAGGTGCTGTTCCACTCCGCCATCGCGGCTCAGGACCCGGATGATCCGTTCGACATCGACGATGTGGCGCGCACGCTCACCGAGAAGATGGTGCGTCGCCATCCTCACGTGTTCGCCGGGGAGGTCGCCGACACCCCCGAACAGGTGCTGGTGCACTGGAACGCGGCGAAGGCGGCCGAGAAGCGCACGCGACGCAGCGTGCTCGACGGTGTGCCGCGGGGGATGCCGGCGCTCGCGCTCGCACAGAAGCTCGCGGGCCGCGCCGCCGGTGCGGGCGTGACGATCGACCCGACACCGGCCGCCGTCTCGCCGGACTCGGAAGCGGAGCTCGGCGAAGCGCTCCTCGCCCTCGTCGCGACGGCGCGCGCCGAGGGCTGGGATGCCGAGCGGGCGCTGCGCGAGCGGCTGCGGGTGCTCGAAGACGACGTGCGCGCGGCCGAAGCCGCCTCCTGACGCCCGGCGCGACGACGCCGACAGACCTGGGAAGATGGAACCGTGGCTACCGTGAATCCGCCGCGCGGCATGCGCGACATCCTCCCCGCCGACAAGGCCCGCCGTGAGCGTGTGCTCTCCGTCATCCGCGAGCGCTACCTCGCACACGGATTCGACGAGATCGAGACGCCCGTCGTCGAGGACTACGAGCGACTGCATGCCGGTATCGGCGGCGACAACGAGAAGCTCTCGTACAACATCCTGCGCCGTGGTCTCGATGCCGATGCGATCCGCGCCGCCGCCGACGACCCGGCCGCGCTCTCCGATCTCGGCCTCCGGTACGACCTGACCGTGCCGCTCGCGCGCTTCTACGCGAGCAACCGTGGTCAGCTCCCCACCGTGTTCCGCTCGATCCAGATCGGTCCGGTCTGGCGCGCCGAGCGTCCGCAGAAGGGCCGCTACCGTCAGTTCGTGCAGTGCGACATCGACATCATGGGCGATGACTCCTCGCGCGCCGAGGCCGAGCTGATGGTCGCCTCGCTCGACGCCGTCGACGCGCTGGGCCTCGAGGGCGCGACCGTGCGCATCAACGACCGCCGGGTGCTGGATTGGATGCTCGACAGCTTCGGGTTCACGGCGGAGGAGCGCCCAGGGGTGCTCATCACGATCGACAAGCTCGACAAGATCGGCCCCGAGGGGGTGGCGACCGAGCTGCGGGAGCGCAGTGCCTCGACTGCGGCCGCCGACGCGTTCGACGCCTTCCTGCGACGTCCGCAGACCATGGAGTATCACCCGTTCGGCGAGCGGCAGATCCGCAAGGCGCTGCCCGAGGGGGCACCGGCCGAGCTGATCGAGCACCTGGTCGGCATCGGCGAGGCCGTGGCCGCGGGGCGCGGGCAGTCCGACATCCCGCTCGTCTTCGATCCGTTCCTCGTGCGTGGCATGGGGTACTACACGGGCACGATCTTCGAGCTCGCGCACCCGTCCGTCGGGTACTCGCTCGGAGGTGGCGGCCGGTACGACGGCATGATCGGGCGCTTCCTCGGGCAGCAGGTACCGGCGGTGGGCTTCTCGCTCGGATTCGAACGCCTGGTCGACTTGATCGCCGATGAGGCCGAAGCCGGGGCGCGGGCGGTCGTGCTCATCCACGATGCCGAAGTTCCGGTGCACGAGCTGGTCCGGCACAAGGCGGCACTGATCGCCGGCGGGGCCAGGGTGCGGCTCGAGCGACGCACCAAGAACGTCAAGGCGCTGCTGGAGCGATCGGCTGCCGACGGCTACACCGCCTTCGCGACCGTCTCCACCGGTGCCGACGAGCTGGAGCTCAAGCCGCTCTCCTGACGAGCCGGGGTCGTCGCCGGATCCCGTTCACGCCGCGTTCACGGTGTCGGGATGGAATCAGGGCGTGAGCCGCTTCCGCATCCCCGTTCTGGCCGGGGTGACACTCGTTGCGCTCCTCATCGGCTTCCGGCTCGTGCTCCGCCGACAGGCGGCGCTCGCGCGACGGCGGATCGGGAAGCCGCTGGGGGAGGAAGCACTCGATGCGGATCGCCTCTGGCGTCGAGGTCTCGACGGAGCGCCCCTCGACCTGCTGGTGCTCGGCGACTCGATCGCCGCGGGTCTCGGAGCCGAGCACCGCAAGGAGACGCTCGGCGGGCGTCTGGCGAAGTCGACAGGACGCCGGATGCACCGCCCCGTGAGGCTGCGCACGGCGGCAGTGGTCGGTGCGGAGTCGCCCGATCTCCCCGCTCAGCTCGACGCCCTGCCCGCCGAGTACCGCCCACACGTGGCCGTGATCGTCGTCGGAGGGAACGACGTGACCCACCGGCTGCCGGTGGGGCTGTCCGCGCAGCATCTGCACGAGACGATCCGCCGGCTGCGCGAGATGGGTGCCGAGGTCGTCGTGGGCACCTGCCCCGACCTCGGTGCGTTGCGCGCCGTGCCGCAGCCCCTCCGGCGGATCGCGTCGAGCCTGTCGCGCCGTCTCGCTGAGATCCAGGACGAGACGGCCCGACAGGCGGGCGCCGAGCCGGTGGATCTGCGCCACGCGGTGGGATCGATGTTCTTCGACGAGCCCGAAGCGATGTTCAGCCTCGACCGCTTCCATCCGAGCGCGCTCGGGTATCGCCGCACAGCCGAGGCGCTGCTGCCGGCGGTGTATCGCGCGGCGGAGAGGTCGCTCAGCTCGCGCCGTCCGTCGGCTCCGCGCTGAACGACGCTGCCCATTCGGCCACCCGGCGGCTGCTCTCCTCGTCGGAGATGTCCTCGACACGGGTCATGACCGACCAGCGCACACCGAACGGATCGCGGATGCTGGCGAACCGGTCGCCCGAGACGAAGGGCGCGGGCGCTTCACGCACGGCCGCTCCCGCGGCGACGGCCTTCTCGACGACCGCATCGACGTCCGAGACGTACAGACCCATGGAGTAGCAGTCGTCGTCGCCGTCGGGGGAGCGCACGAGGTGGTAGTCGGGGTTCGGCTCTCCGAGCTGGAGCAGGCCGAGACCGAAGTCGAGGTCGGCGTGCGCGACCACCTCGCCGAACTCCGTGACGTCGATGACGCGGGCGCCGAAGACGTCGCGGTAGAACTCGATCGCCTGCTTCGCGTCGGGGATCGCCAGGAAGGGCGTGAGGGAGGTGGCGCTGTTCGGGCGCCCGTTCGTCGTGTATGTCCCGTTCGCCCCGGTCGTCGGGGCGTTCGCGGTGGTCTTCGCGGTGGTGTCGTTCGTGGTGTCGTCAGTGCTCATGCCGCCACGTTAGGCGGGTCGGGATGGCGGTGGCTTGAAGATCTGCGACAGCATCCGGATGTCGGGTCCGGAGCCTACGCTGGGGCTATGGTGAACCCGAGCCGCGGTGTGCTGTATCCCGCACGTCTGCCGCAGTTCCATCGGTTGCCGGCACCGTCGTCGGTGGCGGATCTGGTCGCGTGGTTCTGGATTCCGGAGTGGGACATCGAGCCCGGGCGCTCGTCGCGGCAGGAGGTGGTCGCCTATCCGGCGCTCAACCTCGTCGTCGATGCGGATGCCGTGACGCTGTCGGGCGCGACCACCCGCCTGTCCCACCGCGATCTGCAGGGGAGCGGATGGGCTGTCGGTGCCCTTCTGCGACCGGCAGCAGTCGTCGCGCTGATCGACGATCCGTCATCCCTGGTCGACGCGGAGCGGGTGCTCGACGCGGGAGAGGTCGTCGCCGACCTCCGCCGTGCCGTGGCCGACGCGATGGAGGCGGGTGAAGGGCGCCGGGAACGGGCGGTCGAGGCTGTCTCCCGGTGGCTCGAGAAGCGTGTGGGACCGGTTGGCGAACCTGCACGCCAGGCCAATGCCGCCATGGAGGTGCTGATGGGAGACGGGGCCGCCCTCACCACGGAGGAGGCCGCCACACGCCTGGCGGTCTCGGTGCGGACCCTGCAGCGCATGACGCACCGCCACGTCGGGCTCTCGCCGGCCGCGATGATCCGGCGTCGGCGCCTGCAGGAGGCGGCGCAGCGGGTACGCGACGAGCCGGGAGTCGACCTGGCTTCGATCGCCGCAGAACTCGGGTACGCCGATCATGCGCATCTCACGCGGGACTTCCAGGCTGTGCTCGGCATCGCGCCGCGGGTGTACCGTTCCGAGACGCGCGGCTGAGATCGGACAGGCGGAGCCCCGGAGTCGTGAGAGCTCAACCCCGAGGGCTCAACCCCGAGGAGCTCAGCGCCCGAGGAGTTCAGGCCAGTGTGAGCCGCAGACGCAGCAGGCGGTATCCGATGCCGAGCAGCACGACGGCGGTGCCGATGATCGACGCGAACACGGGCAGGGTGTTCACCAGGACCAGACATCCGAGGGCACCGAGAACCTGCAGCGCTCGCGGGTAGCGTCGCGCACGCCCGCGCTGCCGGAAGGCCGCGGCGTTCGCGATGAGGTAGTAGAGGAGGACACCGAAGGAGGAGAAGCCGATGGCACCGCGCAGGTCGGCGACGAGCACGATGGCGATCACGATGAGGGCGATGGTGATCTCGGCACGCTGCGGAACCTGGTGGTTCCGGTCGATCTTCGCGAGGAACCGCGGAACATCGCCCTCGCGGGCCATCGCCAGGGTCGTGCGGCCGATTCCGGTCAGCAGCGCCAGGAGCGCGCCGAGCGAGGCGGCAGCCGCGGCCACGCGGAGCACCGGAATCCACACCGATGCACCGGCTGCGGCGAGCAGATCGACCAGCGGCGCCGTCGCCCCGATCGCTTCGGCACCGAGCACGAGCACGACGACCGACCCGACCAGTGCGTACACGACAACGGCGCCGCCCAGGGCGAACACGATCGCACGGGGGATCGTGCGGGCGGGGTCGACGACCTCTTCGCCCATCGTCGCGATGCGCGCGTATCCGGCGAACGCGAAGAACAGCAGCCCGGCTCCCTGGAGCACCCCGTAGACCGTCGCCTCGGGCAGCGGAGGAGGAGCGGCCGTCGGGGCGGCTGCTATACCGAATCCGACCGCGACCGCGAGCCCGAGCAGCGAGCACGCCACGAGGATGCGGGTGACCAGTGCTGTGCGGGTCACACCGAAGCAGTTCACGACGGCGAGAAGCACGACGGCCGAGACGGCGACGGGCACCTGCCAGCCGGCGGGGGCTGCATAGGCGGCGAACGTCATGGCCATGGCTGCGCAGCTCGCGATCTTGCCGATCACGAAGCTCCACCCCGCGATGAAGCCCCACCAGGGGCCGATCTCGGCGCGGGCATAGGCATACGTGCCGCCGGCGACGGGGTGGGCGGCGGCGAGCTGCGCCGACGAGGTGGCGTTGCAGTACGCGACGACGGCGGCGATCGCGAGGGCGATGAGGATCCCGCTCCCGGCGACCCCGATCGCGGGTGCCCACACCGCGAAGACGCCGGCGCCGATCATCGATCCGAGGCCGATGGCGACGGCATCCGCGAGTGTCAGGCGACGGGCGAGGGGCATCCCGTCATCGTGGCACGCGGCGGTGAACGGCGGGTGACGCCGCCCCCGCGTGCGCCCCAGCCGTCACTGCGGCGGGCAGGGTGAGGGTGGCGGGATCGGAGCCTCCCACACGCACGGTCTGCTCGCTGGCGATCAGGCGCGAGTGATCGCGCACCGGATCATCGGTGCCGGAGTTGCGCAGATGCAGCGGGTGGGCGCCGGACGACACCTGCACGCGCAGACGCGACCCTGCGGCGAAGCGGTGGGCAAGGGGCGCGAGTTCGAGCCGGATACGGCCGGTGTCGTCGGTGCCGGTGTCGTCGGTGCCGGTGACGTCGGTGCCGGTGTCCTCGGTGCCGGTTTCGTCGGGCGAGAGACGTCGATACCCGTCGGTGACCGCTCGGGAGACGCCCCTGGAGTCGACCTCGCAGAGACGCACGAACAGGTCGGCTCGAGGATTCGACGATGCGAGACGCAGGGCGATCTCGGGCACTCCGATGACGATCAGGTCTTCCGGAAGCGGATCACCGGTGAACACGAGGACATCGTCCCGGCGTTCGCGGGTGCTTTGTCTGCGTCGCCCTGCGGAGAAGGGATTGAGCGTGCGTCCGCCCCCGTCCGGCGTCGGGTCCGCCGGGTCGTAGCGGTATGTCAGCTCGGCGGTGGGGTGCTCGACACCGCTTCGGTCGAGTCGTCCGTCGGCGGTGAGGGCCATCGACATCGCCGAATGCGGCGGGGGCCAGATCTCCAGCTCCCGCGGGCCACCTCCTCCGGTCACGTCGAGGCGTACGCCCTCCGCGGCGGCGTCCGCGCGGAAGGAGCGCAGTACCTCGCGGGCGCCGATCACCGTGATCTCGGGGGCACCGTGCACCCAGTCGCCGATGATGAGGCGCACCGGGCGCCCCGCATCGCGGAGTGCGGCGTAGTCCGCCAGCTGACCGACCAGGAACAGGTCCTGCCATCCGGCCACGAGAGTGACCGGCGGGATGCTCTCGATGTCCTGTGCGAAGTGCATCGGCTCCCACCAGGGGTCGCCTTCGTCGCTGTGCTCGACCCAGTCGCGGAAGAACTGCGGGTCCGCGCCACGTGCCACGCGCACCGCGTCTGCAGGCGGGATCGCGAGCGCACCCCGACGGAAGGCGCGGCGGGCGCGCAGCAGTGCCCACGCCTTCGACGGCAGCGACCGCTCCTGGATGTCCAGCGCGTACGCCCACGTGAGCGGCGTGTCGATCGAGAATCCGCCGCCCGGGTAGAGGATCGCGTCGTCGAACCGCCGCGCCGAGATCGCGATGCCCAGGGCGTCCGGACGCACGTCGCCGTCGCAGTAGGCCCACTGGGTCACGCCGAAGTAGCTTCCGCCCCAGGAGTGCACGCGTCCTGTCGCCCACGGCTGCGCGCGCAACCACCGCATCGTCGCCTGTCCGTCGGAGACCTCGTCGTGCAGCGGGTCGAACACTCCTCCCGACCCGAATGTGCCCCGGCAGCTCTGCACCACGACATGGTGCCCGCGTTCGGCGAGGAACAGGGCCACCCCGGCGATGCCGTCACGCCCGTACGGGGTGCGGATCAGCACGGTGTGCCCGTCGGATCCCTCCGCATGCCAGTGGTCGGTGAGGAGTGCGGCTCCGTCGTCCGCCGAGACCGGGATGTCGGCCGTGCGCGTGACCTTCCGATGCGTCTGCGGGGGCATGTCGACGGATCGGGAGAGGCGTCGGTACTCACGGCGGGCTGTGCCGCCGAGACGGGGAGCATCGGTCATCGCACGCCCTTCACTCTGGTGACCGCGAATGCGGCGATCACGGCCATCACGACCGCGCCGATGTAGAGGGCCGCGAAGTTCTCACCTGTCGGCGAGCCTATGCGGGTGGCGAAGAATCCGAAAACGGGCACGAGGATGCCCGGCAGCAGATAGGCGAGGGCCACGATGCCGAGATCCTTGCCGGCGTCATCCACGGAGGGGAGGCACTCCGTCATCAGGGCGACATCGGCCGCGATGTAGGCGCCTTGACCGGCCCCGACGACCGCGATCCCGACGAGGAAGAACGCGATGTCACCGAAGGAGATCGCCAGTATCAGGCCTCCCGCGCTGGCGAGTGCGCCGATGACGACGCTCGGCTTGCGGCGGCCCGTGCGATCGGAGATCACCCCGAACACGAATGCCATCACCAGGTTCATGAGCGTGAAGGCCGCCGTGGCCTGCGTCTGCACCGCGGCGATCTCCGTCGGGTCGTCGATGCCGAAGCGGCCCGAGATCGTCAGGTAGAGGTAGCTCGTGACCGACACGATCGATGCGGTCATGAAGAAGCGGCACAGCCAGGCCCAGGCGAAGTCGGGGTAGCGGCGGGGGCTCAGCCAGAACGTCGCCAGAACGGCGTTCCAGTCCATCGGGTCGGCGGGCTGCCGGCGACGGATGTCCTTCAGCGTGAAGAACAGCATCAGTGCCAGGAGCACGGAGAACCCGCCGGGGATCAGGAACATGCCGACCTGGCCGATCGGGGCGACCACTCCGGCGAGCGACACTCCGCCGAGGATCCCGATCGCGGTGGCGGCCCCCGTGACGGCCGACATGATGGCGCGGATGCTGCGGCGGATCTGGTCGGCGAACAGCGTGTGGACCGTCATCGACACGGCGCCCCAGCCGACCAGGACCAGGATGGTGCCGGCTCCGAGCGCGAGGAGGGAGGGGGCGGTCGCCTGCACGACGTATCCGGCCAGGGCGATCAGCGAGCCGGAGAGGATCCAGGGGCGGCGGATGCCGAGGCGGGACATCGATCGATCGCTCAGACGACCGAAGATCGGCGTCGTGATGAGGATGGCGGCGCCGCCGAGCGTGAGGATGATGCTGAGGTCGCCCGTCGCCTGGTCGGGGTCCCACTCCTTGAGGAGCTGGGGGATCGCGACGCTGGCGACGCCCTGGGCGATGCCGGATCCGAGCCACGCGAGCACGAAGGCGATCCAGAACCAGCGTGTCTGGCGCTGACCGGGGATCGCGTCGGTGGTGAGTGGCGGAGCGGGGTCTGCGGGGAAGACAGGATCGACTGCGTGGGTGGACATCATCGTCTCCGGATCTCGGTCGGGGTGGGGAAGGGTCACAGGTGCGCTCCCGTGGTCGTCACTGCATCCGCGGGGGAGTGGCCGGCGGAGCGGTAGGCATCGGCGAGTTCCCGGACGAAGACGTCGCGCCACTGGCGTGCCCTCTCCCACCGGCCGGTCAGGCCGGGGGAGGCATGGTCGTGGCCGGCGCCGATGCGCAGGACCACGGGGACTCCGGCCTCGCGCAGCGCGTCGGCGTACGCCATCGCGCCGTCCAGGAGGGGATCGAATTCGGCGGCGAGGATCAGGGCGGGAGCGAGGTCGCGGTGGTCTGGCGCGTCCAGCGGAGAAGCGTCGGCGAGGGGAGCGCCGGCGCGATAGACCTCGGCGAGGTGCATGGCCGCCTCCCAGTCCGCGGCGGCGAGGCGGCGGGGCATCGATGCGCCGACGAGGCGCAGCGCGGCCGGAAGCACTTCGAGCGCCTGGTGGTGCAGAGATGTTCCGGCGTCGCGCTCGCGCAGCGCGGCGGAGGCTGCGATGGTCGCGCCGGCGGAGTTGCCGCCCACGCCCAGCCGATCCGCATCGATCGCGAGCTCGTCGGCACGTTCGCGCAGATCCGCCAAGGCCGCGACGGCGTCGTCGACCGGAGCGGGGAACGGGTGCTCGGGCGCCAGCCGGTATTCGAGCGAAATGATCTGGACGCCGGAGCGCAGTGCGCGATCCGCACAGAGCCGATCGTTGAGCGACTCGTCGATCGTGCCGCCGGTCCAACCGCCGCCGTGCAGCCACAGCATCGTGGGGAGGGCGCCCGGCGCGGCTGCGGTGCGGAACCGTCGGGCGCGCAGCGGACTTTCCCCTCCCGCCACCGTCAGATCGTCGATCTCCACGCCCGAGGGGACCGGCGCGGTGAACTCGGAGGCCAGGAGGTCGCTCAGCTCCCGCTGCGCCCGGCGACGCGCACCCATGGCGGGCGACTCCAGCTCGGGGAGGGTCGCGGAGAGCTCGCGGATGCGCTGGATCCACTCCAGGATCGCCGGACTCAGCGGCGGCTCGTGCTGCTCCTGGTCGCTCATGACGGCGTCCTTCCATGGAGGGTGCGCAGCTCGGAGACGACCAGGCGATGCGCGGCATCCGCTGCGGGCACGAATCCGGTCGAACCGAGCGAGCCGTGCGTCTGTCCGATGAAGCGCATCGCGGTCACCGGGACCCCGGAGGCGGAGAGCGCTCGGGCATAGGCTTCTCCGTCGCCGCGCAGGGGGTCGAGCTCGGAGGTGAGGATCACGGCGGGCGGAAGCCCCTCGTGCGATGCGGCCCGCAACGGGGACGCATACGGGAGGCGAGCGGCCGCGGCATCCTCGCCGACATACTGCCGGACCAGGGTGCGGCCGACCGCGCGCACGATGACTCCCGGCATCCGCGCATCGATGCCGGCCATATCGGCATGACCCATGGTCAGGTCGAGTGCGGGGTTCTCCAGCAGCTGCAGGGCGATCGGATGCGCCGAGCGATCGCGGTTCATCAACGTCACGGCTGCGGCGAGGTCGCCTCCCGATGAGGCCCCACCCACGGCGAGGCGGTCCGGCGATGCCCCCAGCTCCGTCGCGTGGGTGTGCGTCCACTCGAAAGCCGCCCAGCACTGCTCCGGTTGGGTCGGGAACTGCTGCTCCGGGGCGTGGGCGTAGTCGGCGGCGACGATCACGATCCCCGCATCCCGCGCTCGGGCTCGGAACCGCGCGTCCCACGAGACCCAGTCGATCCCGGCGATCGTGAATCCGCCGCCGTAGAAGTACACCAGCGCGGGGAGGCCCGAGCCGGGTGGCGTGCGCTCCTCGCCGGGCCAGTAGACGCGCACGCGTACGTCGGGGTGCCCGTCGACCGGAACGATGTGCTCCTCGGCGGCGGTGGGGAGCGGCGTGATCCCGAGCGCGGCGCTCACGGTGTCGTCGTTCCTGGCAGCGACCCGGCGTCGTCCTGCGGGGTCTGCGGGTTCCTCCTCGAGCAGAGGCGCGACCCGCTCCTCCCACGCCGCCACGGCGCTGTCGAGGGTCGGGCGCCGGAATCGGGACCGCGGTGTCGGCATCGGGCATCTCCTTCGACGGTTCCGCACCGGTGGGTTCCGACCGGGGCGGGTTCCGACCTAGTCTGAGGAATCGAAGAACTTCGATGAAGAAGGGAGGTCCGAGCATGCGCGCACGACCGGGGCGGGTCACCATCTACGACGTCGCGGAGCGCGCGGGAGTGAGCATCTCCACCGTGTCGCTGGCGGTGAGTGCGCCGCACAGGGTGCGACCCGAGACCCGCGAACGCATCGTCGCCGCGGCCACCGCGCTCGGGTATCGGATGACGCAGGGGCGACGCGTGGGGGCCGCGCGCATCGCGGTCGCTGCACCGTTCACGACCTACCCCTCGTACCTGCGTCGCCTGTCCGGGATGCTCCGCAGGGCCAGGGATGCGGCGGTCGACATCATCCCCTACGACCTCGATTCGGCGGCGGCCGCCGATGAGCCGCTGCTCGACGTGCTGCCCACGCGCACGGACGCCACCGGCCTCGTGGTGATGGGGGTTCCGCTCGGCGGCGCGGCGCGACGGGCGAGCAGGGCCGCGCGCATCCCGGTGGTCCACGTCGACGTGGTGCCGACGCGGTCGGACGTGGGAGGTCCGGTCGTCCTCGTCGACGACCGTGACGGCGGTGCGCAGATCGGCCGCCACCTCGCCGGCCTCGGACATCGTCGTGTCCTGTTCGTGCATGAGCCGCAGCGCTCGCCGGCCTACGTGTCGGCCGGGATGCTCCGTATCGAAGGGCTCACGCAGCACCTGGCGATGACCGACCTGGCGGTCGCCGATCCCTCCGCGGTCGACGGCCGGGTGATCGCTGCGGCCCGCGCCGCGGGTGCGACGGCGATCGTCGCGAACCACGACCAGTTCGCCGCCGCGGTGCTGTCGGCGTTGCGCGCGGACCCCGGCACCGCTCCGCTCGCGGTCGTCGGCTACGACGACGGCGAGGTCGCTGCGGCGCTCGACCTCACGACCGTGCGGCAGCCGTTCGAGGAGAGCGGTCGCACGGCTCTGGAGCTCGTCCTCGGACTGGTGTCGGGCGCATCGACCGCGCACGACACCGTGCGCCTCGCCCCCACCCTGATCGCGAGGGCGTCGACGCTCGCCGGCGGGATCAGCCCCGCGAAGCGGTGACGCGCTTCTTCTCCCGGATGTAGACCTCGCGGCGCACCTTCGCGACGACGTCGCCCTCACGGTCGGTGATGACGGTCTCGAACCACTCGAGCACCTTGGCTCCGCCGCGTGCACGCTCGCGGATCTCCTCCGCCTTCTCCTTCGACACCTCGAACTCGGCGGTGAGCACGCCTCGGCCGGGCTTGAGGAACTCGATCTCGCCGCGGGTGTCCCACACGACGTGGTCGCGTCCGAGCTGGTGCATGACCAGCATGAAGAAGTACGGGTCGGTCATCGCCGACATCGAGCCGCCGAACGCGGTCTTGACGTAGTTGCGGGTGAAGACGTTGACGTGCAGCTCGACGGTCGCGTGCGTCCAGTCCTCGCTGAAGCGGCGGATGCGGATGCCGCTGAAGAGGTTGGGGATCCACAGGCTCATGCCGATCGCGAGACGGCGGGGAGTGATGCGCATGAAGGCCAGTGTGCGGCACCAGGGCGGAAGCGACGAAGACGTCTGGAGGGTTGGCACAGTTGTTATAGTTCGCATAGAATAAGTAGCGATGATAGGAGAGGAGGGCCGGATGCTCATCCGCGTCGATCCCGACAGCCCCCGCGCGCTCTACGACCAGGTGGCGGCCTCCATCCGCTCCGACATCCTCACCGGGGTCCTCGCGCCCGGCGATCGCCTTCCCGCGGCCCGCGACGTCGCCGAAGCGCTCGACATCAACCAGCACACCGTCCTGCACGCCTACCAGCGGCTGCGCGATGAGGGGTTGGTCGATCTGCGTCGCGGGAGGGGAGCGGTCATCGCGGCCTCGGCTGCGCCCCTCGCCGAACTCGCTCACGACATCGACGAGCTGGTGCGCCGTGCCGCAGCCCTCGGCGTCTCCGCCGACACGCTCGCCGGCATCGTTCATGCGCACCGTGACGCCCGATCCGATCTCGACCGTTCTGATCTCCCCCGTTCCGATCCCGACCGCCCCGACAGCCGCGAGGAGGACTCGCCATGACCATCCACGACCTCACCCGCACGCCGCCTGCGCTGCTGCGACGCGCTCGGCTGACCTTCTTCGTCGTCGCGGTGATCCTGCCGATCGTGATCACCGCCGTCGCCGTCGTGATCCTGCTCGCCTGGCTGCCCACGCTGCCGCCACAGGTGGCGACCCATTGGGGTGTGAGCGGCGCCGACCGGTTCGGCCCGCCGTCCGTGTATCTCTGGATCCTCGTCGGGGTCGGGCTCGGCTTGCCGGCGCTGATGGCGATCGTCACCCTCGCGTCCGTCGGTGCGCACTGGGGCGGGGCGGCCCGGCTGATGGGCGCACTCTCCGCGGGGATGTCCGCCTTCGCGGCCGTGATGAGCCTCGGGTCCCTCGCGATCCAGCGTGAGCTCGCCGACCCCGCGGAATCGCCCGGCATCGGGGGCACCATGGCACTCGCGTTCGCCGCACTCCTTCTGGTCGGCGGCATCGCCTGGGCCGTGCAGCCGCGCGTGCGGCCGGAGCAGGGGCGCACGCTCGAACCCCGCTACTCGGTGCACGTCGCGAAGGGCGAACGCGTCGTGTGGGTCGCCACGACGACGATGCCGCGCGGCGCGCTCGCCTTCCTGCTGTTCGTGCTCCTCGGTCTCGTCGCGCTCGCCGCGTACATGCTCGGCACCGGCGTCGAGGGTGGCTGGATCGTCGCGCTGGTCGTGGTCGTCGTGGGCTTCGCCCTCGCGGCGACCGCCTCGTTCCGCGTCACGGTCACACCGGAGGGCTTCTCCGCTCGTGCCCTGCTGGGCTGGCCGCGCATCCGTGTCCCGCTCGACGAGGTCGAGGCGGCGCGCGCTGTCGACATCTCCCCGTTCGGCGAGTTCGGCGGCTGGGGATGGCGCATCGCCGTCGACGGGCGCACCGGGATCGTCATGCGCCGCGGATCTGCGATCGAGGTCTCCCGACGGGGCCGGCGACCCTTCATCGTCACCATCGACGGCGCGGAAGAAGCCGCGGCGCTGCTCCAGGCCTATGTCGACCGCGCGGGGACCGCGGCCATCGCCTCGACCGATCGATCGACGGACTCCGGAAAGGAGACCTCATGAACGACCAGACCCTGAACCCGCGCCGTGTGCCGTGGACCGCGGTGATCGTCTTCGTGGCGGTCTCCTTCGTCCTCTCCTGGCTGGTCGCCCTGCCCCTGTGGCTGGGCGACGGGCTCGCCGAGCCGAGCTCGGTGTTCCTGCTGCCGGTGATGATGTTCACGCCTGCGGTGGCGGCTCTCATCGTCACTTTCGCGATGCGCGTCCCCGCACCCGGGCAGCGCGCCCGCTTCCTCGGACTGTGGCCGCTGCGCCCCGCGAAGCGCGTGATCTGGCTCATGGTCGCGGGGTGGCTCGTTCCGCCGCTGCTGGTGGGCCTGGGCGTCCTGCTCTCCGCCGCGCTCGGTTTCGTGCAGCTCGACCTGACATTCTCGGCTCTCGCAGCCGATCTCGAGAAGGCAGTGCCGGCCGGAACGCCACTGCCTCCTGTCCAGGTCGTCGTGTTCGCGCAGCTCGCGATGATCCCCATCGGCGCGCTGTTCAACAGCCTCTTCGCGTTCGGCGAGGAGCTCGGCTGGCGGGGGTGGCTGCTTCCGGCGCTGCGCCCGCTCGGCACCTGGCCGGCTCTGATCCTCAGCGGCGTGATCTGGGGCGTGTGGCACAGCCCGATCATCCTGCTCGGCTACAACTTCGGGCGCACCGACATCACGGGCATCCTGTTCATGATCGGTGGATGCGTGGCCTGGGGCGTCCTGCTCGGCTGGCTGCGGCTGCGGTCCGCATCGGTGTGGCCGGCGGTCATCGCGCACGGATCTCTGAACGCCGCGGCGGGGCTCATCCTCATCGTCGCCGCGACGCAGCCCGACCTGGCGTTGGCGGGACCACTCGGCGTCGCGACCTGGGTCGTCCTCGCGCTCGTCGCGGTGGTGCTGCAGCTGACGGGACAGTTCCGTGCCCAGCCCGAGCTCGCCGACGCGTCGGGGCGGCTGCTCTCGGCACCGCGGCCTTGACGGAGGGCGGCGCCGGGGGTTGGCTGAGGCCATGGAATCCACCCCCGCCGCCTGGTCCGACGCCGACAGCTTCCTCTCCGATCTGCTCGTCGGTCCCGATCCGGCGCTGGAGTCGGCCCTCACTGCGCAGCGGGCCGCCGGCCTCCCGGAGATCGAGGTCGCGCCCGTCGCCGGCAAACTGCTGAACCTGCTGGTCCGCATCAGCGGCGCGCGCCGCGTGCTCGAGATCGGCACGCTCGGCGGCTACTCGACGATCTGGCTCGCCCGCGCCGTCGGCGCCGAAGGACGGGTCGTGACGATCGAGGCGGAATCGGACAACGCGGCGGTCGCCCGTGCCAGCATCGACGCCGCGGGGGTCGGTGATCGCGTCGACATCCGGGTGGGGCGGGGAGCGGACGTGCTGCCGACCCTGGTCGGCGGATTCGATCTGGTGTTCATCGATGCCGACAAGGAGTCGAACACGATCTACCTCGATTGGGCGGCGAAGCTCGGGCACCCCGGCACGGTGATCGTGCTCGACAACATCGGGCGCGAGGGCGAGATCGTCCGCGACGACAGCACCGATCCCAAGGTCGTGGGCACCCGCGACGGACTGCGGATGCTGGGGGAGGATCCGCGCTTCGATGCCACGGCCCTGCAGACCGTGGGCGTGAAGGGATGGGACGGCTTCGCGATCGCCGTGGTCGTCTGACCTTCCGGGGCTTCCCGCCGCGGGCGATTCGCGTCCGGGCGAGTCCCGGAGTCCGTCGGGAGGCCGGGCTAGACTGGGCGCGGATCGACGACGCTCCACACAACGTTTTCCCCCTGAGCAAGGAGCACATCAGTGGCACTGATCGAGGCTGTAGGCGCACGCGAGATTCTCGACTCGCGCGGAAACCCGACCGTCGAGGTGGAGGTCCTCCTCGACGACGGCATCGTGCAGCGGGCGGCCGTTCCGTCCGGCGCATCCACGGGCGCGTTCGAGGCGTACGAGCTCCGCGACGGAGACAAGAGCCGCTACGGCGGCAAGGGCGTGCTGAAGGCCGTCGAGGCCATCATCGATGAGCTCGGACCGGCGATCGAGGGTGTCGAGGCGAGCGAGCAGCGCATCGTCGACGAGATCCTGATCGATGTCGACGGCACCGAGAACAAGAAGCGCGTCGGCGCCAACGCCATCCTCGGCGTGAGCCTCGCCGTGGCCAAGGCCGCCGCGGACTCGGCCGACCTCCCGCTGTTCCGCTACCTCGGCGGCCCGAACGCGCACGTGCTGCCCGTTCCGCTGTTCAACGTCATCAACGGTGGCGAGCACGCCGACAACGGCATCGACATGCAGGAGTTCTTCCTCGCGCCGATCGGCGCGGAGACCTACTCCGAGGCACTCCGGTGGGGCGTCGAGACCTACCACGTGCTGCGCGCCGAGCTGAAGGCCGCCGGCTACGCGACCGGTCTGGGCGACGAGGGCGGCTTCGCTCCCGACCTGCCCAGCAACCGTGAGGGCCTCGACTTCCTGGTGAAGGCGATCGAGAAGGCCGGGTTCACGCCCGGAACCGACATCGCCCTCGGGCTCGACGTCGCCGCGACCGAGTTCTTCAAGGACGGCGTGTACCGTCTCGACAATAAGGACTGGGACGCCGCCGCGCTCACCGAGTACTACGTCGGACTCGTGAACGACTTCCCGATCGTCACGATCGAAGACGCTCTCGCCGAGGACGACTGGGACAACTGGAAGCACCTCACCGACGTCCTGGGCTCCAAGGTCCAGCTGGTCGGCGACGACCTGTTCGTCACCAACCCGCAGCGTCTCGCCGACGGCATCAAGCGTGGCGTCGCCAACTCGCTGCTCGTCAAGGTCAACCAGATCGGCACGCTCACCGAGACGTTCGACGCCGTCAGCCTGGCGCAGCGCTCCGGGTACACGGCGATGCTCTCGCACCGCTCGGGCGAGACCGAGGACACCACGATCGCCGACCTGGTCGTCGCGACCAACGCGGGCCAGATCAAGGCGGGCGCCCCTGCCCGCAGCGAGCGTGTCGCGAAGTACAACCAGCTGCTGCGCATCGAGGAAGAGCTCGGCGACGCCGCGGTCTTCGCCGGCCGCTCGGCGTTCCCGCGCTACCAGGCCTGAACGCACGACACATCGAAGAAGCCGCCGACACGGCGGTGAACACCGCCGCTGAGCCGGCACGACGAAGGAGGAGCCGTGGCACGACGACCGGCTCCTCCTTCGTCGTCTCCGCGAGCGCAGCCGACGCCCTCGCCCACGAAGAAGGGCGCGAAGCCCCGGGCGCAGGCAGCGACGACGTCGTCTCGGCGTGCGTCGAGCGCGTCCCGAGGCGAGGCGCCTCGCGTCGACGTGCGCGAGTGGGCATCCGGCATCCGGCTCTCGGCGTTCTCCGTCATCATGCTCTCTCTCGTGGTGCTGGGAGCCTGGGTGCTCGTGCCCACGCTCGGGACCTTCATCGATCAGCGTCAGAAGATCGCTGCTCTCGAGGCATCGGTGAAGGTGAGCGAAGACCAGATCGAGGCGCTCGTCGCGGAACGCGAGCGTTGGAACGACCCCGCGTACATCGCCACCCAGGCCCGCGAACGCCTCTACTACGTCAAGCCCGGCGAGGTCGTCTACCTGGTCGACAACGACCTCGACCCCGCAGCACTTCCGCGTGAGCAGGACCCCGTGAGCGAGACGCTCGTCGAGACGCCGACGGACTGGATGCCGCAGTTGCTGCGCACCGTGGTCTCGACCGGGCTCAGCGACACGGCCGCCGTCGCTCCCTGAGCATTCGCTCCGAGCATCCTCCCTGGCGGCTCCCCTACGCTGGTGGGGTGACCACGCCGCCGTTCCCCGCCCCCACGCCCGCCGAACTCGCCGTCGTATCGGCTCAGCTCGGTCGTCCCGCCCGAGGCGTGGTGGGCATCGCGGCCCGCTGCGTGTGCGGCAACCCGACGGTCGTCGCGACCACCCCGCGTCTGCCGGACGGCACGCCGTTCCCCACGTTCTACTACCTGACGCACCCGGCGGCGACCGCGGCGATGTCGACGCTCGAGGCCACCCAGGTGATGCCGGAGCTCGCCGCCCTCCTCACCGACGACGAAGACGTGGCCGCGGCCTACCTCGCAGCCCACGAGGCCTATCTCGCCGACCGTGGGCAGTTCGGAGAGGTCTCCGAGATCGACGGCATCTCCGCCGGAGGCATGCCCACGCGTGTCAAGTGCCTGCACGCCCTGGCCGGACATGCCCTGGCTGCGGGCCCCGGGGTCAACCCGATCGGCGACGCCGCACTCGCACGCTCTTCATGGTCGCCCTCGGTCTGCCGCTGCGAAGACCCCGGTGCCGCCGTGCGCGACGGGGCGGCCCCCTCGGCATGACCGCGCGCCGGAAGCTGCGCAGCGCTGCCGCCATCGTGGTGGTCGCGGCGACCGTGCTGCTCATCGGCGCTTCCGCCACGCCGCCGCCGATCCCCGATGACCCCGCAGATCCGGTCCGCGCCTCGGAGTACTGGCTCGACGGCGCACGCATCCGCGAGGCCTGGCAGACGACCCGCGGCAAGGGCGTGACGATCGCGGTGATCGACACGGGCATCGGCAAGGTGCCGTCGGTCTTCGGCGACGCGGTCGTCGGGGGCACGGACGTGTCGGGGGCCGGGACTCCGGACGGACGCACCCCGCTGGGCGCGGTCGACGGCAACCACGGATCCTGGGTGGCTTCGCTGGCTGCCGGACGCGGTGCACCGGACGGAACGGGCATGATCGGCGTGGCTCCGGAGGCCAACCTGCTCTCGATCTCCGTGGGTTTCGGTGCGGCCGCGGCGGTGCCGTTCACGGAACAGGTGGCGAAGGGCATGAAGTGGGCCGTCGACAACGGGGCCGACGTCATCAATCTGTCGTTCACCACGAACACGCTCGATTGGGACGAGAGCTGGGACGAGGCGTTCCTGTACGCCTTCGAGCACGACGTGGTGGTGGTCGTCGCCGCCGGCAACCGGGGGAGCGGGACGAACATCATCGGCGCCCCGGCGACCATTCCCGGCGTGCTCACCGTCGGCGGCGTCGACCAGACGGGCACGGCCAGCATCGAGGCGTCGACGCAGGGCATCACGATCGGGATCTCGGCGCCCAGCGAAGGCCTGATCGGTGTCTCGGCCGATGGCTCGGTCGTCCCCTGGCGCGGCACGAGCGGTGCGGCGCCCATCGTCGCCGGAGTCGCGGCGCTGATCCGCTCGGCGCACCCCGACATCAAGGCGATCGACGTCATCAACCGCATCATCAAGACCGCGATTCCGGTCGACGATGCGATCAAGCCCCAGGATCCGCTGTACGGGTACGGGCTGGTGGATGCGGCGGCGGCGATCTCTGCGAACATCCCCGCAGTGAGCGAGAACCCCATGGGAGACCTGGCGGAGTGGATCCGCGTGTTCCGCCGTGCGCAGTCGGAACCGCAGCCGGTGGAGACGAGGACTCCGGTCGCCGTTCCCCCTCTTCCTGCCGCAGACGCTCCGACCGAGGCGGGTTCACCGTTGCTTCCCAGCGCGGATTCACTGCGCTACGGTACCCTGCCGCTCATTGCGCTCACCGTCCCTGGTATCCTGGTAGCGCTTGGCGTCACCGCAGCTGCCCGGCGCATCCGATCGGCGCGCATTTCCGTACGCCACACCCCCGACTCCGAGGAGTAGTTCTTCTGTGCCTCAGAACAGCACTGTGCCCAAGATCCTGATCGTCGGCGGAGGGTACGCGGGTTTCTACACCGCGTGGAAGCTCGAGAAGCACCTGCGCAAGGGCGAAGCCGACGTGACCATGGTCGACCCGCTGCCGTACATGACGTACCAGCCGTTCCTGCCCGAGGTCGCCGCCGGCTCCATCGAGGCGCGACACTCGGTGGTCGCGCACCGTCGTCACCTCAAGCGCACGAACGTCCTCACCGCCAAGGTGACGAACATCAACCACGCGCAGAAGGTCGCGACCATCACACCGCCCGTGGGTGAGCCGTACGAGTTCGCGTACGACCAGATCGTCGTCACCGCCGGTGCCGTGTCGCGTACCTTCCCGATCCCCGGCATCGCCGACAACGCGATCGGTCTGAAGACGATCGAAGAGGCCGTCGCGATCCGCGACAAGGTCATGTCGAACTTCGACAAGGCCGCGTCCCTCCCGGCCGGCCCTGAGCGCGACCGTCTGCTGACCGTCGTGGTCGTCGGTGGTGGCTTCGCCGGCATCGAGGTGTTCGCCGAGCTGCGTTCGCTGGCGTCCGCGCTGGTGGCCAAGTACCCGCAGATCAGCTTCGACGACACGCACTTCCACCTCATCGAGGCGATGGGCCGCATCATGCCCGAGGTCTCGCTGCAGACCAGCGAGTGGGTGCTCAAGGACCTGGCCAAGCGCGGAGCCAACGTGCACCTCGACACGCAGCTGACCAGCGCCGTCGACGGCAACGTCGAGCTTTCCACCGGTGAGGTCATCCCGACCGACGTCATCGTGTGGACCGCGGGTGTCATGGCCAACCCGACCGTCGTCCGCGGCGGAGACCTGCCGGTCGAGGAGCGCGGTCGCATCCAGACCCGCGCCGACCTGCGCGTCGGAACGCCGGAGGCGTTCGTCGAGGGAGCGTGGGCGGCCGGTGACGTCTCGGCCGTTCCCGACCTGTCCGGTGGCGGGGTCGGCGGCTTCTGCGTGCCGAATGCCCAGCACGCGGTCCGCCAGGCCAAGCTGCTCGCGAAGAACCTCGTCGCGGTCCTCCGGGGAGAGAAGCCCAAGGAGTACTTCCACAAGAACCTCGGTGCCGTCGCCGGCCTCGGCCTGTACAACGGTGTCTTCCAGTCCGGCAAGATCGCCCTCAAGGGTTTCGTGGCCTGGGTCGCGCACCGCGGCTACCACGGTCTTGCGATGCCCACGTGGGAGCGCAAGTTCCGCGTCATCTGGGGCTGGTGGAACAACCTGTGGCTCGGCCGCGACCTGGTGAACCTCGAGACCGTGCAGAACCCGCGCTACGTCTTCGAGGAGTTCGCGGCGCGCCCGCGCCCGGCTGCTCCGGCCGCGCCCGTGGCAGAGGCTGCTCCGGCCGCGAAGGCTGCTCCGGCTGCGAAGAAGTCGGCGGCCAAGGCCGCTCCGGCCGCATCGGCTGAGGTGACGGAGAAGCCGGCTGCGAAGAAGCCGGCGGCGAAGAAGCCCGCAGCGAAGAAGCCCGCCGCCGAGAAGGCCCCCGAGCCGGCCGAGGCTGCCGCCAAGTAGCAGACACGCTCGCACACGAACATCGGCCCCCACGCGCTCCGCGTCGGGGTCGATGTTCGTCTCTGCGGGGCGGCTCCGAGGCCATGCATAGGTACGGCCGGTATCGTCACGCGAGCAAGGGGAGTACTCCCGAATGCGGCGACGTCGTCATTACGAGCACGAGATCGTGCTCCGGCCCGCCGGCCCGTGAGGGTGGAGGAGACCTTGGCACCCGCATCGCGGGCTGCCGAGAGAACCCTGCCGTCGTCCCGGCGTCGTGGATCCGCGGTGGTCCGCACCACGAAAGGGACCACTCATGGGAAAGCTCTCCCGACTGATCGGAATGGCATCCGAAGCACTCGAGAAGAACGCCGGCACGGGGCGCGACCCTCACGCGGGCGACCGATCGCGCTCGCAGGACGGGTCCCGGTCGACGGACTGGGGAGGCATGCTCCGTGGAGCAGTCGACGCGGTCCGCGGTCCTGCCGACCCCGCACGGTCGTCAGGCCAGGACAGGCCTTCGTCGGCCGACCCGTACGCGCCGCCGGCCGCGTCCGGTGGACGACCGCGTCCCGCGCACACGGCACCATCTGCTGCAGACCCGTACGCGCCGCCTCCTCCCGGAACCGCGCGGGGCTCACACGCCGTGACCGACGCCGACCGAGCGGCCATCGCCCGCTACGACTACCTCCTCCAGACGGCGGATCCGCAGCGTGTCGAACAGATCCACCGCGAGGCGTTCGCCCGCCTCACACCTGACCAGCGCGCGCAGGTCGAGGCCCGGATGAGGCAGGAGCTCGAACCCGGTGAGCGACCGCGGTCCTCGTCGGCGGACGACCTCGCCCGCGCCGCCGGACGTGCTGAGGCCATGAAGCCGGGCCGGATGCGCGGACTGCTGTCGCGAGCACGTGGAGCCGGTATCGGTGGCGCGGCTGGTGGTGCGGCGGTCGCGGCTGGCGGCGCGGCCGTCGGATTGCTCGGCGTGGTGGCGGGCGGGGCCGTCCTCAGCACCGTGGCGGGGCCCCTGTTGGAGCAGGCCGCGAACAGCGGCGTCGACTTCGGCGCTATGGCGGAGGGCATCGACATCGAGTCCCTGGCCGCCGGCATCGACGTCGAGTCGCTCACGGGAGGTGCCGGTGAGCTCCTGGGCTCGGCCGGCGAGACCGTGTCGGGTCTGGGCGATGCGGCGAGCGGGTGGGGCGAGCAACTCGGCAATCTCGGCATCCCCGGTATCGGCGACATCTTCGGGCGCTGATCGCGGATGGTCCTCACTGCTGCCGCCGATCATGGCTTCACCGGGCTCACCGGATTCGCGGCCGACGTCCTCACCGCACTCGGGGATGTCGGGGTGGGTGTGCTGGTCTTCCTCGAAGTCCTGGTGCCCCCCATCCCGAGCGAGGTCATCCTGCCGTTCGCGGGGTACCTCAGCCAGAGCGGCGCCCTGAACCTGGGGTGGTTGATCTTCTGGAGCACTCTCGCGTCCCTGCTGGGCGCTTTGCTGCTGTACGGACTCGGTGCCGCGATCGGCATGGATCGGGCCGTGCGCATGCTGGCGGCCACTCGGCTGGTGAGCCGGTCCGACCTCGAGCGGGGAGGGGACTGGTTCGTGCGCAGCGGCGGTTGGACCGTGCTGGTCGGGCGGATGGTCCCCGGCGTCCGCAGCCTCATCTCGATCCCGGCGGGCGCATCCCGCATGAACCTCGTGACGTTCAGCATCTACACGGTCATCGGCAGCGGCCTCTGGAACACACTCCTGCTGGGCGTCGGCGCAGCGCTGGGCACGCAGCACGAGCAGTTGGAGCAGTATCTCGGCTATCTCGACTACGTCGTGTACTCGGCGATCGCGATCGCACTCGTCGTCCTGATCGTGCGGAGGATCCGTGAGGCCTCGGGCGAGAAGAAGCGAGCCATCGACGTCGAAGACTGAGAGGGCGGGGGCGGAACCCCGGTGTGCCCCCGCTGGGACTCGAACCCAGACTGAAGCGATTTTAAGTCGCCTGCCTCTGCCATTGGGCTACGGGGGCCCCGCCGCCAGCCTATCGCCGTGCCCGCATGCGACGCGGTGCCGCAGGGGGTGATCCCGAGTCCGATGAGGCCTTAGGGTGGGGGAGTGCTCGACCTCATCGACGAACTGAGCCCCGTCCATGGTGCGCCCGCGGTCGCCCCCGAGTGGGAGGACCCGGCCCGCTACTGGCCGCGCCTGTCCGCCGTGACCGGGCATCTCCCCGCCCCGGTCGCGGTGATCGACCGGGAGGCGCTCCGCTACAACGCCATGGACCTTCTGGTGCGCGCCGGCGGGCTGCCGATCCGTGTCGCCTCAAAGTCGGTGCGCGTGCGATCCGTGCTCGATGCCGTGCTCGCGCTGCCCGGGTTCCACGGCATCCTCGCCTTCACGCTGGAGGAAGCGCTCTGGCTCGCCGAGACGCACGACGACATCGTGCTCGGCTACCCGACCGTGGATCGCGGAGGACTGGAACGGCTGTTCGCCGACGAGCAGGCCGCGCAGCGCATCACCCTGATGGTCGACGACCTCGTGCATCTCGATCTGATCGACAGCGTCGCCGGCCCGGGGTCGCGCCCCGAACTCCGCGTCGCGATCGACGTCGACGCCTCCTGGCGCTCGTCGCTCCTCGGCCACATCGGCGTGCGTCGTTCGGCGCTCTTCAGCGCCGGAGAGGTGGCGGCATTCGCTCGCAAGGTGGTCGCGCGGCCAGGATTCCGACTCGTCGGACTGCAGATGTACGACGCGCAGATCGCGGGCCAGGGCGACGACGCCGGCCCCGATGCGCCGTTGATCCGGATGGTGCAGGCCCGCTCGCGCAATGAGCTGCGGGAACGCCGGGCAGCCATCGTCTCCGCCGTCGGCGCGATCGCTCCGCTGGAGATCCTCAACGGCGGTGGCACCGGATCGCTCGAGTTCACCGGAAGCGATGAGTCCCTCACCGAGGCGAGTGCGGGGAGCGGGCTCCTGGGCGGCCATCTGTTCGACGGGTACCGTTCGTTCCGACCGGCCCCAGCCTCGGCGTTCGCGTTCGACGTGGTGCGGCGCCCGGCCGTCGACATCGCCACCGTGCTCGGCGGAGGCTGGATCGCCTCCGGCCCCGCAGTCGCGTCCCGTCAGCCGCGTCCCGTATGGCCGGAAGGGCTCCACACGCTCTCCCGGGAAGCGGCCGGAGAAGTGCAGACACCGCTCCAGGGTCCGACGGCCACGTCGCTGGGTGTGGGGGACCGGGTCTGGTTCCGCCATGCCAAGAGCGGCGAACCGGCCGAGCGCATCGAGAGTTACCACCTGGTCTCGGGCGACGAGATCATCGACGAGCTGCCGACCTACCGCGGCGAGGGAAAGGCCTTCCTGTGACGAGAATCGGCGGCACCTGGCAGAACTGGGGCCGCTCGGCCTCGGTCCGACCCGTGCGTGTGGAGCGTCCGCGCAGCCCGGAGGGCGTGCAGCGCGCGGTGATCGCCGCAGTCAAGCACGGGCTGCCGGTGAAAGCCGTCGGCGCCGGTCACAGCTTCACGGGCATCGCGGTGGCCCCGGGCGTCCTGCTCGAGCTCGACGACCTGCAGGGCCTCGTCTCCGCGGACGCCGCCACCGGGCGCGTGACGTTGCTCGCCGGCACTCGGCTGCACCGCATCCCGGCTCTGCTCGCGCCCTACGGGCTCGCGATGGAGAACCTCGGCGACATCGATCGGCAGTCGATCGCCGGTGCGATTTCGACGGGCACGCACGGAACGGGAGCCGGATACGGCGGCCTCGCGACCCAGGTGGTCGGTGTCACGATGGTCACGGCGGCCGGCGAGTTCCTCCGCATCGACGAGGAGCACGAGAATGAGCTCCTGCCCGCCGTGGCGTTGGGCCTCGGCGCGCTCGGCATCGTCGTCGAGGTGACTCTCCAGTGCGTGCCCGCGTTCGTCATGCACGCGACCGACGAGCCGGTGGCCCTGGACGAGGTGCTGGCCAGCCTCGACGAGCGCGTCGCTGCCGCCGATCACTTCGAGTTCTACTGGTTCCCCCACACCGATGTGGCCCTGACCAAGCGCCAGACGCGCATGCCGGAGGCGACGGTCCGCAAGCCGCTACCGGCGGTCGGGCGATGGATCGATGAGACGCTGCTCTCGAACGGCGTGTATCGCGTGGTGTGCGCGGCGGGCCAGGTCATCCCCGCGATCACTCCACCCTTCAGCCGGCTCGCCGTCAAGCTCACGGGCGATCGCGAATACACCGAGCTGTCGCACCGGGTGCTCATCCAGAGCAGGACCGTGAGATTCCGCGAGATGGAGTACGCGATCCCCGCCGAGAACGCCGTGGCCGCCTTCCAGGCGGTCCGGGCGCTCATCGACCGACGAGGGTGGCGGATCGAGTTCCCGATCGAGGTGCGGTTCGCGGCCGCCGACGACCGCTGGCTGTCGACGGCCCATGGGCGTGCCAGCGCCTACATCGCCGTGCACCGGTACTGGCGAGCCGACCCCACGGAGTACTTCGGTGCCGTCGAAGAGATCATGCACGAATACGGGGGACGCCCGCACTGGGGCAAGCTCCACACGCTGACCGCGGAGACGCTCCGGGAGCGGTACCCGCGGTTCGACGATTTCGTCACGCTGCGCGATCGCCTCGACCCCGAACGTCGATTCGCCAACCGCTATCTTGAACGGGTCCTCGGCAGCTGATCGGTCTGCGGTTGTCGCCGGGCATGCCCAGTCCACGTGCAGGCTGCGCGTCTAGGATGAGAGAAACACGAGGAAGGGTGGGCCTCTGATGGAATGGCTCGTGCCGGTACTGATCGTTGTCGGAGTGATCCTGCTCGTCGGCATCTATCTGTGGGCCACGTACAACTCGCTGGTGCAGCTGAACGTCCGCGTCGATGAGGCGTGGAGCGGAATCACGGTGCAGCTGAAGCGACGAGCCGACCTCATCCCCAACCTGATCGAGACGGTCAAGGGATATGCCTCCCATGAGAAGGCCGTCTTCGAGAACGTGACTCGCGCGCGTGCCGAGACGCTGTCGGCGGGAGGCCCCGGGGAAGCAGGCATCGCCGAGGGACACCTGCAACAGGCTCTGCGCAGCCTGTTCGCGGTCGCCGAGGCGTACCCGCAGCTGCAGGCGAGCACGAACTTCCTCCAGGTGCAGCAGGCACTGGTCGACACCGAGGACAAGATCCAGGCCGCACGCCGTTTCTACAACGGCGGTGTGCGCGAGCTCAACACCAAGATCAAGGTGTTCCCGAACAACCTGTTCGCGAAGGGCTTGGGCTTCTCCGAGCGGGAGTTCTTCGAGGTCGCCGACAGCAGCGCCATCTCCGAGCCACCGCGCGTGCAGTTCTGATGACCTCCGCCTGACCAGACCCCGCTCACCACGGTGAGAGGACGAGGCCGTCAGTGGTGAATGAGACGTCGCCGCGCAGGCTCCAGGAGTCGGTGCGATACGTGGTGGTGCGAGGTTCGCCGTTCTGGCCGGTCCCGGTGACGGTGGCCACGAGAACTCCACCCTCCGCTGTGAAACCGGCTGGGGAGAGCGCGATGGTCGGTGACTCGTCGATCCGATAGCGGATGCCGGTCACATCGCGGAACTCCGTCCCCCAGGGGATTCGGATTCCGCAGCCCTCCGCCTCCGTGGTGGCTGGGGCGGTACAGGTCTCGAGGAGCTCGTCGAGCCTGTCCTGTGCGGCAGCAGTCGCTTCCGGGCGCACGGCGACATCGACCGTCGCCGTGGTCTTCGCGCCGGGCAGCACCGACACCGATCTCTCGCCGTCGAGCAGCGTCGTCGGCGCGACAGCCACGGTGTAGGTCGCAGGCAGCAGCGGAACACCCTTCCCTGCCGGAATGGTCGCGTCGCCGATCGCCACGTCGGAGCCGATGCCCGACTCGATGGTCAGGCTGCCCAGACCCGCGGAGTCGACGATCCAACGGTCCTCCACGACGCCGAGGCTCAGCTGCGCCTCCTGCTCCGCGCCGTCCAGGCGGAACGAGATGTCGGCGACGGCGGATGCTCCGTCGGTGTCTTCACGGACGCGCGTGACCTCCGCATCCTCGATCAGAGAGGTCGCGGCGTCGAACGCGTCGAGGGCGGTCGTCGAGACCTTCATCCCGGTGGCCGCCACAGCATCGGCGTCGCCGGATTCCAGGGCGTGCAGGTAGTCGAGTGCCGCCTCCTCGGGAGTGGACGAGTGGGCTGTCGACTGCCAGATCCACAGGCACGCGGCGGCCAGGACGAGTCCCGCGGCACCGCCGATGAGCCACCAGCGCGCCTTTCTCACGTCCGGCTCTCCCGCGCATGCAGATGACGGCCCACGGCACGGCTGTTCGCCAGCGCTGCATGCAGGGCATCGGTGGCGTCGCCCCAGCCGGAGACCGAGACGTTCTCCAGACCCTGCCACCCCGCCGCGAGGGCGAGCTCTGCCGCGATCGGTTCCGCATCGCCGGGGCGCGCCTGCGGTTCCCACCAGGCGGACTGGACCTGCAGCGTCGACGTCGCGCGGTCGGCCTTGAGGTCGACCCGCGCCACGATGCGGTCGCCGACGAGGACGGGCAAGGAGTAATAGCCGTACCGACGCTTCTCCGCCGGCACATAGATCTCGATGCGGTAGTCGAGTTCGAACGCGCGGAGTGCTCGATCGCGGAACCACACGACGGGGTCGAACGGGGTCAGGATCGCGGCCGCATCGATTCCCCGGGGAAGCACCGCGTCACGATGCCGCCAGGCCGCGAGCGGACGCCCGCCACGTTCCCAGCCGCGCACCTGCACCGGCTGCAACTCGCCCGCATCGGCGAGGTCGGCGATCGAGCGGGCGACGGCCGCCCGGTCGCGGATCCGGTAGTAGTCTGCGAGGTCGGACTGCGTCGCGACACCGCTCGAACGGGCCGCGCGACGCGTCAGCTCGAGAATCGCATCGGCGCGGGAGACCTCCTCCGAGCGGATGCCGTCGGGGATCACATGCTCGGCCAGCGCATACGTGCGCTCGAAACCGCGGCGCCCGCTGATCGCGACGTCGCCGACACGCCACAGGTGCTCGAGGGCGAGCTTCACATCGTCCCAGTCCCACCACGTTCCCCGCTCTCGGGGTGCATCGGCGCGGAGGTCGGCCGGCCGCAGCGGCCCACGCGCGCGCAACTCGTCCTGCACCCACTGCACCGTGCGCGCGTTGCTGCTCATCCAGGAGTCCTCGCCGGCCCACCGCCGACGGAAGTCCTCCATGCGGAACCGCCACAGCGGCCAGTCCTGGATCGGGATGAAGGTCGCCTCGTGCGCGAGGTACTCCACGTAGTGGGTCGTGCGGGAGAGGAAGACGCGGTCGAGGAGAGCGGGTTCATACGCGCCGAGTCGCGAGAACAACGGCAGGTAGTGGGACCGGGCGAACACGTTGACCGAATCGATCTGGAGCACCCCGAGCCGGTCCATGACCCGGTGCACGTGCCGCCCCGTGACCGATGCGGGGCGGGTGCGTGTGAAGCCCTGAGCAGCCAGAGCGATGCGGCGTGCCTGGGTGGAGCTGAGGGTGTCGGTCACACGGCCAGGGTATCTCCGGCCGCCGACATGCCACCCCCCGGAGAAAGGATGCGTCCGACGGCATACGGCATGACCGTAGACTTGGGCGATGAGCGAGGACCAGCGACCCCGGCTGCGAGATCTGTTCCGTCCGCGCCCGGTCTCCACCGACCGCACCGTGACGACCGAGGCCGACGAGGCGGTGCCCCTGCCCCTGCGGATAACGGCGGGATATGCCTGGCGGCTGCTCCTGATCGCCGCCGCGATCGGCGTCTTCATCTGGCTGGTGATGCTGCTCAAGCTCCTCGTCATCCCGCTGATGGTGGGCATCCTCATCACGGCGTTGCTGTGGCCGGCGTTCTCGTGGATGCTGCGACGTGGTCTTCCGCGCTGGCTGGCGATCGCGCTCTCGCTGATCGGCACGGCCGCCATCGTCACCGGATTGATGTGGCTCGTCGTCTGGCAGGTGCGGGCTCAGCTTCCCGACGTGCAGGCGCGCTCGACCGAAGCGTTCGATCAGTTCCAGGTGTGGCTGCACGACGGTCCGCTGAACCTCTCGGACACGCAGATCGCCGACTACCTCCAGCAGGGTCTGGATCTCATCAGCGAGCAGGCGCAGGTCCTCTGGACGGGCGCGCTCGCCATCGGCACGACGGTCGGTCACGTCGCCACGGGCGCCCTGCTCGCGCTGTTCATCCTCATCTGCCTGCTGGCCGATGGTGCGGGGATCTGGCGCTGGACCCTAAAGATCTTCCCGCGTCGCGCCCGCCCGGCCGTCGATGGTGCCGCGCGCAACGGCTGGACCACGATCGTGAACTACGCGCGCACCCAGCTCTTCGTGGCCACCATCGACGCGATCGGCATCGGCCTCGGGGCGTTCCTCCTCCAGGTGCCCCTCGCGCTCCCGGTCGCCGTGCTCGTCTTCCTCGGCTCGTTCATCCCGATCGTGGGTGCGGTGGTGACCGGCGCCGTCGCCGTGTTCCTCGCGCTCGTGTACAACGGTCCGTGGATCGCGCTCTGGATGCTCGTGGTGGTCCTCGCCGTCCAGCAGATCGAGGGGCATATCCTGCAGCCGATCATGATGGGTTCTGCGGTCAAGGTGCACCCGCTCGCCGTCGTCCTCGTGGTGGCGGGTGGCGCGATGATCGCCGGCATCCCCGGCGCCCTTTTCGCTGTGCCGCTGGCGGCCTTCGTCAACGTCGCCGCGGTGACCATCAGCTCGGGCTCCTGGCGCACCGGCGTCGGGCCGAGCGGAGACCTTATCTGGAGCACAGTTCCGCGCGAGCGGAGACGGAGGAATCGATGAGCGCAGTCCCCAGCCTGACCGAGTTCGAGCACGCCGCTCAGAGTCTGGCTGAGGTGATCTCGCACACGCCGACGCTGCCCTCGCGAGCCCTCTCCGACATCCTCGGAGCCCCCGTCCTGCTGAAGATGGAGAATCTCCAGCGCACCGGGTCGTTCAAGATCCGCGGGGCGGCGTACCGGCTGTCGAAGCTGAGCGCCGAGGAGCGCTCGCGCGGCGTGGTCGCGGCGTCCGCGGGAAACCATGCGCAGGGAGTGGCGCTCGCCGCGCAGGAGCTCGGCATCCCCGCCACCATCTTCATGCCGTTGGGCGTTCCCGTGCCGAAGCTGCTCGCCACGCGTGGCTACGGAGCGGAGGTCGTGCTGGAGGGCGAGACGGTGGCGACATCCCTGCGTCTCGCCGCCGAATTCTCGGAGCGTACGGGGGCGGTGCTGATCCACCCGTTCGACCACCGCGACGTGGTGATCGGGCAGGGAACGCTCGGTCTCGAGCTTCTCGAAGATGCACCCGATGTCGACACCGTCGTGCTCGGCATCGGCGGGGGAGGTCTCATCGCCGGCGTCGCCGCGGCGGTGAAGGCACGCGCCGCCGAGCTCGGGCGCACGGTCCGCATCATCGGCGTGCAGGCCGAGAACGCGGCCGCGGTCCCGCCCTCGCTCGAGGCCGGAGAGCCCGTCGACATCGTGACGCGACCGACCATCGCTGACGGCATCCTGGTCGCTCGACCGGGCGCGGTCCCCTTCGACATCATCAAAGAGCTCGTCGACGAGGTTGTCACCGTCTCCGACGATGACCTGGCGAGGGCCATCCTCATCCTGCTCGAGCAGTCGAAGGTCGTGGTGGAGCCCGCCGGTGCGGCCGGTGTGGCGGCGATCCTGGCCGGCAAGGTGTCGGCCACCGGGACCACGATGGCCGTGTTGTCGGGCGGGAACATCGATCCGCTCCTGCTGCAGCGCGTGGTCTCCCACGGACTCGCCGCCTCCGGTCGCTATCTCACGATCCGCATCCCTCTGCCCGACCGTCCCGGCCAGCTGGCCCGCGTGTCGGAGCTCATCGCCGAGGCCGGTGCGAACGTGATCGAGGCGATGCATACCCGCCACGGCCACGGCCTCCAGATCAGCGAGGTCATCCTCGAGCTCAGCGTCGAGACGCGTGGACCTGAGCACTCGGAGCACACGCTCGACACGCTGCGCCGCGCCGGCTTCGAGCCCATCCTCGTCCCCGATTGAGCACACCGATCGATCACGCAGAAGCGCCCCCGCGTCCGACAGGATGCGGGGGCGCTTCTGACAGGATGCTCAGCCCGTGTAGGTCTCGACGTTCACGATCTCGACGCTGATCGATCGCCCGTTGGGAGCCTCGTAGGAGGACTTCTCGCCGACCTTCAGGCCGAGGATGGCCTGACCGAGGGGGCTGGCTTCGCTGTACACGTCGAGGTCGCTGCCGGCCGCGATCTCACGGCTGCCGAGGAGGAAGACCTCTTCACCGCCCGCGACGAGGGCGGTGACCACGGTGCCGGGCTCGACGATCCCGCGGCTGGCAGGAGCCTCGCCGACCTTGGCGGTCTTCAGCAGGCCTTCGAGAGTGCGGATGCGCGCCTCCTGCTTGCCCTGCTCGTCCTTGGCGGCGTGGTATCCGCCGTTCTCCTTGAGATCGCCCTCTTCGCGGGCCGCCTCGATGCGCTTGGCGATCTCGTCGCGGCCGAAGGTGGACAGGTGCTCCAGCTCGGCGACGAGCCGGTCATACGCTTCCTGCGTGAGGAAGGGAACCTGAGCATCGGTGGACATGACGAAGCTCCTTCTTTCGGGATCCCTCCGGCATGCTGCGGGGGATATGCCAAGACGCCCCGGCACGGTGCCGGGGCGTCGTCTTGTCTGGCACGAGTCTAAGCGACCCAGCAGGCGTTCACCAAACCTGTGGTGGCCGCCGAGACGGTCGGAATGGTGACGGAGCGGGCCTGGGAGTGGCTGTCTCCGGCCTCGATCTCGACGATCTTCCAACCCACTACGCCGAACTCCTCGTCGAGGGCCTCCACGGCGCACACGACATCCTTGCCCTGCACGCCGGTCACCTGGAAGCTGATGTTCACGGAGTGCTCGTCGACGAGTTCGAAGCCCAGGTCGTCCGCGTCGACCGACGCCATCGACTGGGCGACGGTCATCCAGCTGAACGCGCCCACGATCAACAGCGCGATCACGCCACCGATGATCCACGGCGTCCGGCGTCGTCGGGTTCGGCCATAGCGTTCGTCGAGCTCTTGTGCGGTCGTCACAGGTGGGTCTTCCGGTCGTTAGGCTGGTGTTACCAGGTTATGCGACCTGCGTACGAAAGGCCGATTCATGTTCTCTCTGTCCGAGACCCCGATGCCGACGCCGAGCATGACCGTCGATCCGGTGTCGGTCACCCCGGGGTTCGTCGGCTTCGCCGCGATCGTCGTGGTCGTGATCGCGGTGATCCTGCTGATCTGGGACATGAACCGTCGCATCCGCCGGGTCCGGTACCGCGAAGAGGTGCGTGACGAGCTGGACGCCGAAGAAGCGGCGCGGGCCGAGGGCGGTGCCGCTGCACCCGGAGCGAACGAATCGACAGCCGACGGCACGACCTCAGCGGAGGGCGAAGGCGACACGCCCGCTCGCTGACCGACCGCTACGGTGCGCCCATCGAGGGCGACAGCGGTGACAGCGCGATGAGCAGGCACGCGGTCCAGTGGCACAGGAACGCGAGCACCGTGCACACGTGGAAGATCTCGTGGAACCCGAAGTGCCCCGGCCAGGGGTTGGGCTTCTTGAGCGCGTAGACGACGGCGCCCCCCGTGTAGAGAAGGCCTCCCACGATCACCAGCACCATCATCGCGAAGTTCGCGTTCATGAGGTCGACGATGTACATCACGGCCGCCCAGCCGAGCAGCAGGTACAGGGCGACGTAGAGCCAGCGCGGCGCGTGGATCCAGAAGACCCGGAAAAGGATGCCGACGAGGGTTCCGCCCCACACCAGGCAGAGGAGCAGTACGCCCTTCGCGGGCGGGAGCGCCAGAACCGCCAGAGGAGTGTAGGTACCGGCGATCAGCAGCAGGATGTTGGCGTGGTCGATGCGCTTGAGCAGCACCTTCACCTTCGGCCGCCAGTCGATGCGGTGGTAGAGCGCCGAATTGCCGAAGAGCAGCAGCGAGGTGAGCATGAACACGGCGGAGGCCCACTTCGCCGGGGCGCCATCGGCCACGACGATGAGGACGATGCCCGCGATCAGAGCCACCGGGAACGTGCCGGCGTGGATCCATCCGCGCCAGGTCGGTTTGACCTCGGTCGCCGCATCCACGGCGGCCGCTTCGAGCAGGGGCAGCTGGGGGACGTCGGGGCCGGAGGGCTCGGGAGTGCTCACGTGCTCACTCTAAGCCGACGCGCATACCCCACAGGGCACATATCCTCAGCGCGCACACACGATGCCGCGGGCCTCGACACGGTAGCGTAGGGAGGTGATGTCACGCGAGAGCCCGGGGCGAGGGCCGCTGTATCGGCTCTACACCAGCCGGCTGCGTCGCCACCTCGATCCGGCCAGCGTGCCGCATCATGTTGCGATGATGATCGACGGCAACCGTCGCTGGGCGCGTCAGCTCGGACTGGACACGCCCGCAGAGGGCCACCGGGCGGGCGCCGCCAAGATGCGCGAGTTCCTCGGCTGGTGCGACGAGCTCGGTGTGCGCGTGGTGTCGCTGTATCTGCTCTCGAGCGACAACCTGCGAAAGCGCGATTCCGCGGAGCTCGCCGACCTCATCGAGATCATCGCCGAACTCGCCGAGGCTCTGTCCCGTGAAGGCAACTGGCGGGTCAAGCACGTCGGCCGATCCGACATCCTCCCGGCGGAACTCGCGCGCGTCCTCTCCGACGCCGAGAAGCGCACGAAGGATCACACCGGATTACACGTGAATCTCGCCGTCGGCTACGGCGGACGCAATGAGATCGTCGACGCGGTGCGGAGCATCATCACGAAGCACGAGGCATCCGGCGGCACGCTGGAAGACCTCGCCGCCCATCTCACGCCCGAGATGATCGGCGAGCACCTCTACACCGGCGGTCAGCCCGATCCCGACCTGGTGATCCGCACGAGTGGGGAGCAGCGGCTGAGCGACTTCCTGTTGTGGCAGAGCGCGCACAGCGAGTTCTACTTCGTCGAGGCGCTGGGTCCTGATCTCCGACAGGTGGACTTCCTCCGTGCGATCCGCGACTACGCCGATCGGGACCGACGCTTCGGGCGCTGAACGGGTGTCGGGAGGCCGGGGACCAGGGACCTGTGAGCCGTGCCACAATGACGCAGTGAGCACTTTCCGGGACTATGTCGACACGTTCGACACCGAGTCCGGCTATCTGAACTGGGCGGCCTTCGGTCCGCTGTCGCCGTCCGTCCGTGAAGAGGTCTTCGCCGACGCCGATCTGCTCGGCAGCGGGCGGCCGTCATCGCTCTCCCTGGTCGCCGAGCGCATCGGTCAGGCCCAGGAGCTCGTCGCCGAGCTGCTGGACGCGGAGGCCGACGACGTCACTTTGCAGCCGTCGTCGACCCACGGGCTCATGCACGCGCTGTTCGGGCTCTCCGGCGACGTGATCGCGAGCACCGCCGAATTCCCGAGCGTCAGTCTGACCCTGGAGCGCGCATCCACGGCATCGGATCGAACGGTCGCACCGCGCTGGATCACACCCGACGACGGGCGGGTGACACCCGACACCGTGATCGAGGCCCTCGATGACGAGGTGGTCGCGCTGGCGGTGAGCCACGTCGACTTCCGCACCGGATTCCGCGTCGATCTCGCGGCGCTTCGCGAGTCGATCGGGCCCGACCGCCTGCTCATCGTCGACGCCGTCCAGTCGTTCGGTGTGATCGACGCCGACTACTCCGCTGCCGACGTGGTGGTCGGACACGGCTACAAGTGGTTGCGCGCGGGTCGTGGCAGCGCCTTCGCGTGGTTCTCGCCCCGTGCACGAGAGCGCATCACCCCCGTGTTGTCCGGTATCACCGGCACGACGGCTGCGGGGCTGTTCGTCGACGAACTGCCTGCACCTGCGCCGTCGGCCCGCGCCTTCACCGTGAGCCAGCCCGACACGCTCGCGGCCGGCCGACTCGCGATCGGCGTGCGCGACGTGCGCGATGCCGGCGTCGTCTCGATCGAGGAGCGGCTCGCCCAGAACGTCGACACCGTGATCGAGATCGCCGACCGCCACGGCATCGAGGTGAGCTCCCCGCGCGAGCGCAGCCGGCGTGCGGGCATCGTCGCGCTCGCTCCGGAGGAGCCCGCGCGGCTCGCCGCGGCACTCGCCAACGCCGGAGTGGTCGTCACGGCACGGGGTGCCTCGGTGCGGATCGCGCCGCACGCGGGCACCGACGCCGCGACATTCGAGCTCCTCGACGATGCTCTGCGGGCGTTCGGCAACGAGACGTTCATCAGCGCGTAACGAATCATTGGCGTGTCGAATTCGGGTTAATCACCCGCACGGTCGTACGTTCTAGGCATCGGGCAAGGCGCCCGTTCGAGTCGGCCTCAGGTTGACGACTCGTGACCCCCTGGTCGACTCGTTCGAATAGCCGGGATTCCCCGGGTCGGGAGTGGGTCGTGACCACACGTACAGCGCAGCAGTCCACCAGCACCGCGCAGCAGTCCACCCGTAAGACGTCGAGCCGGGCATCGTCCGCCGATCCGGATCAGGATCTGCGCACGTATGTCCTCGACACCTCTGTCCTGCTGAGCGATCCGCAGGCGTTCTTCCGTTTCGCGGAGCACTCGGTCGTCCTTCCCGTCGTCGTGATCACGGAACTCGAGGGCAAACGCCACGACCCGGAGATCGGCTACTTCGCACGGCAGGCCCTGCGCCACCTCGACGACCTGCGCATCGAGCATGGACGGCTCGACTTCCCGGTGGAGGTCGGCGAGGGTGGCACGCTCCGCGTCGAGCTGGCGAACACCGACTCCTCCGTGCTTCCCGCCGGCATCCGCCTCAGTGACAACGACACGCGCATCCTCTCGGTCGCCATGCACCTCGCGCAGGACGGGCAGGACGTCACGATCGTCTCGAAGGACCTGCCGATGCGCGTCAAGGCCGCCTCTCTCGGCCTGCGCGCCGAGGAGTATCTGGCCGAGCAGGCGGTGGACTCCGGGTGGACCGGCATCTCGACGCTCGACCTCTCCGGTGACGACATCAGCGACCTCTACGAGAGCGAGGTCGGCATCAGCGAGCAGGCACGCGGTCTCCCGGTGAACACCGGACTGATCATCCACTCCGAGCGCGGTTCCGCGCTCGGCCGGGTGACGGGCGACGGCGAGTACCGACTCGTACGAGGAGACCGCGACATCTTCGGTATGCACGGCCGTTCGGCCGAGCAGCGCATCGCGATCGACCTGCTGCTCGATCAGGAGGTCGGCATCGTCTCCCTCGGCGGACGCGCCGGTACCGGCAAGTCGGCGCTCGCGCTCTGCGCCGGACTCGAAGCGGTGCTGGAGCGGCAGCAGCAGAAGAAGATCATCGTGTTCCGGCCGTTGTTCGCCGTCGGCGGGCAGGAGCTCGGCTACCTTCCCGGCGACCAGGGCGAGAAGATGGGGCCCTGGGGTCAGGCGGTGTTCGACACGCTGGGCTCGGTGGTGTCGGGAAACGTGATCGAGGAGGTCATCGAGCGCGGACTGCTCGAAGTGCTCCCGCTGACCCACATCCGCGGCCGCTCCCTCCACGACGCGTTCGTGATCGTCGACGAGGCGCAGTCGCTCGAGCGCAACGTGCTGCTGACGGTGCTGAGTCGGATGGGCCAGAATTCCCGGGTGATCCTCACCCACGACGTCGGTCAGCGCGACAACCTCCGGGTCGGACGTCACGACGGAATCGCCAGCGTGATCGAGACGCTGAAGGGGCACGACCTCTTCGGGCACGTGACTCTGACGCGCTCCGAGCGTTCGGCCATCGCCGCCCTCGTCACCGAGCTCTTGGAGGGTGGAGAGCTCAGCTGACGACGGAAACAGCGCATGCCGCGGGGACTCGCTCCTCGCGGCATCCGCTGTTTCGGCTCGGTGCCGTTTCGTCCGTTCGCATGGACCCCGCCCGATCGCATGATGCTTTGTCGTGCTCGGTCATGCATTCGTCGGGTGGTCATGCGCCTGAGACGCGGAAGCGAATCAATCGGACTGCACGGCGGCGCGTTCCGCACTCGTGCTCACCGTTTACGTGAAGGAGCACTGCCCGAGTGGGCGCACGCCCTCAGAATCGGACGATGATCGACGTCAACGTGTTCCTCGAACGCCTGGGAGGCGTCGCACGCGGAACCCGGCTGCAGGCCTTCGGATGCTCGCGATCGCGGCTGGGCGCGGAGTGCAGAGCGGGTCGTATCGTCCGCGTGCGTCCGGGCGTGTTCGCATCTCGACGCGCAGCGACCGATGTGGTCGCTGCAGCGGCTCACGGGGGCGCCCTCACGTGCGCGAGTGCCTTGAGGATCAGGGAGGTGTGGACGCTGGAGGTTCCTACGTAAGTGCATGTCTGGATGGGGCTCGGCGGGCGGCGACATCACCCGGAGCACTGCGGCTGCGTCGGCCACTTCACCCGCGGTCGCATGGAGGTCGGCATCGCGCCGATCGAGGTCGCGTTGACCCACGCATACGCCTGCTACGGGGAGGAGTTCTTCTTCGCCGCATACGAGTCGGCTTGGAACAAGCGGATGCTGACGGCTGCGGCGCGTGCGCACGTCCGCTCTGCCCTTCCTGCGACGGCGCGCTGGCTCGTCGATTTCGCGCGTCCGGACGCCGAGAGCGGCCTGGAGTCCCTGGTGCGGCTGAGGCTCCATCTCATCGGAGTCGCTGTGCGCACCCAGGTGGCCGTCGACGGGGTCGGGCGGGTCGACTTCGTGATCGAAGATCGTGTCATCCTCGAGGCCGACGGTCGCGAGAACCACGACGGTGCCGCGAAACGGCATCGTGATCTCATGCGAGACGCGCGGGCATCCGACCTCGGCTTCGAGACGCTCCGCTTCGACTATTCGATGATCGTGTACTCGTGGGACGTGGTCGAGGCTGCGATTCTGGCCGCGCTCGCACGGGCTCGTGCGTGAAGTGGCGCACCTGCATGAGGTGATGCCGGATGCACGTGCCGTCCCGCCGAATGGTCATGCAATCGTCGATTGGTCATGCGTGTGCACCGAGAGCGGGGAAGCGGGCCCGGAAAAAGCGGATGCCGCGAGGAAGAGTCCTCGCGGCATCCGCTGTTTCGCGCTATGGGTCAGCCCGGGTGCGTCATCGACAGCAGATCGAGCTTCTCGTCGAGCTGCTCCAGAGTGAGGTCGCCGCGCTCCACGTAGCCGAGGTCGATCACGGCATCGCGCACCGTGATCCCCTTGGCGACCGAGTGCTTGGCGATCTTCGCAGCGGCTTCGTAGCCGATGAGCTTGTTCAGCGGGGTCACGATCGACGGGCTCATGCCCGCGAAGGCAGCGGCACGCTCGACGTTGGCCTGCAGGCCGTCGATCGTCTTGTCCGCGAGAACGCGCGAGGCGTTCGACAGCAGACGGATCGACTCGAGCACGGCCGTGCCCATGACGGGGATGGCGACGTTGAGCTCGAAGGATCCGGATGCGCCGGCCCAGGCGACGGTCGCGTCGTTGCCGATCACACGCGCGCACACCATCAGCACGGCTTCGGGCACGACCGGGTTGACCTTGCCGGGCATGATCGAGGATCCGGGCTGCAGGTCGGGGATGTGCAGCTCTCCGAGACCCGTGTTGGGGCCGGAGCCCATCCAGCGCAGGTCGTTGTTGATCTTGGTCAGCGAGACCGCGATCGTGCGCAGGGCGCCGGAGGCCTCGACGAGACCGTCGCGGTTGGCCTGCGCCTCGAAGTGGTCCTTGGCCTCGGTGATCGGCAGCTCGGTCTCGGCTGCCAGCAGCGCGATGACCTTCTGCGGGAAGCCGAGCGGGGTGTTGATGCCGGTGCCGACTGCGGTGCCGCCGAGCGGGACCTCGGCGACGCGGGGGAGGGCCGACTGCACGCGCTCGATGCCGAGGCGGATCTGGCGGGCGTAACCGCCGAACTCCTGGCCGAGCGTGACGGGCGTCGCGTCCATGAGGTGCGTGCGACCGGACTTGACCGCGTCCTTCCACAGCTCCGCCTTTGCCTCGAGGGCGACGGCAAGGTGGTCGAGCGCGGGGATGAGAGTGTCGATGAGAGCCTGGGTGACCGCGATGTGCACCGAGGTCGGGAACACGTCGTTGGACGACTGCGAGGCGTTCACGTGATCGTTGGGGTGCACCGTCGCGCCGAGGATGCGCGTCGCGAGCGTGGCCAGCACCTCGTTCATGTTCATGTTCGACGAGGTGCCGGATCCGGTCTGGTACGTGTCGACCGGGAACTCTCCGTCATGGGCGCCGGACGCTACCTGATCGGCGGCCTGGGCGATGGCGTCGGCGATGGCGCCGTCGAGGGTGCCGAGCTCCTTGTTGGCGAGCGCCGCGGCCTTCTTGATGCGGGCCAGGGCGGCGATCTGCGTCGACTCCAGACCCTTGCCCGAGATCGGGAAGTTCTCCACGGCGCGCTGGGTCTGCGCTCCGTACAGCGCGTTCACGGGCACCCGCACCTCACCCATGGTGTCGTGCTCGATGCGGTAGTCCTGCTCGGTCATTCCGAACCCTCCTCGGTTGCGGGGTCAGTTCCCTCGGTGGTGACGCCGTCGGCGTCGATTCCGACCGTGATCACGGGCACTGCGGTGCCCTCGGCCAGACGGTAGTTGGCGCCGACGATGCCCAGGCGGCCCGCGGAGACGGCGTCGCTGATGATCTCGGACGACTGCAGCAGGTCGCTCACCGTGTTGCGCAGGTGTTCGATGCCGACGAGCTCCGAGTCGATCTCGGCGACGGTGGTTCCGCCGTTCTCGGCCAGCACCTTCCGCGCCGCGGGGACGATCGGGGCGATCAGCTTCCAGATGTGCGGTGGCAGGGGAGCGGCGTCGATCGCGGTGCCCTCGATCGCTGCGCGCACGGCGCCGCAGGAGTCGTGGGCGAGAACGACGATCAGGGGCACTTCGAGCACCGCGACGGCGTATTCGAGGCTCGCGACGATCGACTCGCCGATCACCTGTCCGGCGTTGCGCACCACGAACAGGTCGCCGAGGCCGAGGTCGAAGATGATCTCGGCGGCCAGACGCGAGTCCGAGCAGCCGAAGAGCGTCGCGACCGGGTGCTGGGCCGCTGTCAGATCCTTGCGGCGGGCGACGTCCTGGTTCGGGTGCCGCGGCTCGTCCTGCACGAAGCGGCGGTTGCCGTCCTGCATCTGCTTCCAGGCGGCGGTGGGGGTCAGCGGGTGCGTCATGAAGCCTCCGAGATGGTGCGGATCTGCGGAATGAGCGACTCGGCGAGCTCAGCGGTCGAATCCGCCGACCGCGATCCGTAGAGCAGGATGTAGTCGTCGCCGGCCTGGGTGCCGATGGCGTAGGTGACGTTCGCGTTGGATTCGGCGCTGCCCGGCTTGTAGACGTCCCAGTCGAGTCCGCCGATGCGCACCGTGTCGGTGGGGGCGATGCCGTTCAGGCGCTGCGGTGCCCAGGAGGAATCGGCGTCGAACGCTTGCGCGACCTTGATGAAACCACGTTCCTTGTCGGACTTGGGAGCGAGGGTGACCTCCCACACCACGGTGGCTCCACCCTGCATCTCTGCACCGTTCGCACGCCAGAAGTCGCCGAGCTCGGGGATGAGGACAGGGCGGTCCATCGAGGACTCCACACCTTCGGCGACCGCGGCGACGTCGAGGGGCTTCTGCTCGACGGGGGCGCCGCGAGGCACGGCGAAGATGATGACGGCGACCACGGCGAGAGTGACCAGCAGCGCGGCGACGAGGTTGCGCACCGTCTGGCTCGATCGGTAGGCCTTGCTGGATGCGGCCTTGCGTGCGGCGGTCTCGTCCGGAGTCTCGGGGCGGCCGAGTTCGGCGATGATCGGGGGCTGCTTGCTCATGAATCTCCCGCCGGGGTCTCGGCGTCCGAAGCCGCGGCGCGGGCGGCATCCAGGCGGCGCTTGGCCCCCAGCAGCCACTCCTCGCAGCGGGCGGCGAGAGCCTCACCGCGTTCCCAGAGGGCGAGGGAGTGCTCGAGCGTCGGGGAACCCTGCTCGAGTTCGGCCACGACCTTGACCAGCTCGTCACGGGCCGCCTCGAACGACAGCGTGTCCACAGGGGTGTCGTTCAGGGCGCTCACTCCTCCATCTTACGTCGTGTGCCGCGGGTGCTCGGCTCAGGCGTCTTCCGCGATCTCACCCTCCGAGCGGGCGCTCAACGAGCCCCGATCGAGGGTGATCGTGAGCGCGCTCCCGGCCGGCGCGTCGGCGGCGTCACGCAGGATCACGCCGCCGTCGAGATGGGCGATGGCATAGCCCCGGGCCAGCGTCGCCGCGGGGGAGAGCGCGCGCAGCGACGCGCGGAGCTCGCCGGTGCGGCGGCCGGCGTCGTCGAGCTGTCGGTTCACGGCGTCTCGTCCACGTCCGAGCAGCAGCCAGATCTCCTGGGCGCGGGCGTCGATGATCGGCGCGGGCGAGCGCAGCACGGGGCGCGAGCGCAATTGCTCCAGCTGCGAGATGTCGTGGGTGAGTCGCTGCGTCAGCCGCGTGGTGGCGCGGGAACGCAGCTGGGCGATGAGCGCACGCTGTTCGCCGACATCGGGCACGACGCGTTTCGCAGCGTCGGTCGGGGTCGAGGCGCGCAGATCGGCCACGTCGTCGAGCAGCGGGTGGTCGTTCTCGTGCCCGATCGCACTCACCACCGGGGTGGAGACCGCGGCGACCGCTCGCACCAGCTTCTCGTCGCTGAAGCCGAGCAGCGTCTGCGGGTCGCCGCCGCCGCGGGCGATGATGATCACGTCGACCTCGGGGTCGGCGTCGAGTCGAGCGAGGGCCGCGAGCGTGTCGGGAACGCAGCGGTCGCCCTGCACAGCGGCGTACTCGGTGCGGAAGCGCACCTGTGGCCAGCGCAGTTCGGCATTGCGGTGGACATCCTTCTCGGCGTCGGACCGCTCACCGGTGATCAGACCGATCACGTGCGGGAGGAACGGCAGGCGTCTCTTCCTGGCCGGGTCGAACAGCCCCTCCTGCCGCAGCTGCACGCGGAGCTTCTCGAGCCGCTCGAGCTGGTCGCCGAGCCCGACGTGCTTCATCGCGGAGACCGCGAAGCTGAAGTCGCCGGCCTTGACGAAGTAGTCGGCCTTCACTGCGGCGACGACGTGATCACCGACGCCGATGTCGGACGGGATGCGTCCGCGCACGCTCGACCACACCCGGATGGAGATCTGCGCATCGGAGCGGGTGTCCTTCAGTCGCGCGAACACGTTGCCGGCGCGGACGTTCCAGGAGGTGATCTCGCCCTCGACCCAGACGGTGTTCCACCGGGCGATGAAGTCGCGGATGGTCGCATTCAGACGCGTGACCGAGGTGGGGGCGTCAGCGGTCGAGTCGCGGGGTGCGACGGAATCGGCCGGAGGGGTCTCGCCCTGGCCCGTCGTCGCTTCGAAGACTGTCATCCGCTCCCGTTCCGTGCCCCTGAACCTCCCCGGCCGCGCACAGCTGTGCGACGGTAGAATTCAAGGGTGACTTCGACTGCCGTTCATCTCCCCGTGCCCCGCCTTCCACGAGTGCGTGCGGCGGCCGGGCGGCTTCAGGATAACCCGGTGGCCGGACACAAGCGCGTTCTGCTCGCCGCACCGCGCGGCTATTGCGCCGGCGTCGACCGCGCTGTGGTCGCCGTCGAGAAGGCCCTCGAGCGCTATGGCGCTCCGGTCTACGTGCGCAAGCAGATCGTGCACAACATCCATGTCGTGACGGAGCTCGAGGAGAAGGGCGCGATCTTCGTCGAAGAGGTCGACGAGGTCCCCGAGGGCGCTCACGTGGTCTTCAGCGCTCATGGCGTCTCGCCGGCGGTCGTGAACGCAGCCGCCGATCGCGGACTCCACGCGATCGACGCGACATGCCCGCTGGTCACGAAGGTGCATCGCGAGGCCGTGCGTTTCGCCCGGGACGACTTCGAGATCCTGCTCATCGGCCACGACGGCCACGAAGAGGTCGAGGGAACGGCCGGTGAGGCTCCCGAGCATGTGACGGTCGTGAACTCTCCGGAAGAGGCCGACACGGTCGTCGTGAAGGATCCGAACAAGGTCGTCTGGCTCTCGCAGACCACGCTCTCGGTCGACGAGACGATGGAGACCGTCAACCGCCTGCGCACTCGTTTCCCCGAGTTGCAGAACCCGCCGTCCGACGACATCTGCTACGCCACGCAGAACCGCCAGGTGGCGATCAAGAAGGTCGCCGCCGGTGCGGATCTCGTGATCGTCGTGGGCTCGTCGAACTCGTCCAACAGTGTGCGCCTCGTCGAGGTCGCGCTCGAGTACGGGGCGAAGGCCGCTTATCGCGTCGACTACGCCGAGGAGATCCAGCAGGAGTGGCTCGACGGCGTCGAGACCGTCGGCGTGACCAGCGGCGCCTCGGTGCCCGAGGTCCTGGTGCGCGAGGTGCTCGACGCGATCGGCGACGCCGGTTACCGCGACGTCGAAGAGGTGAAGACGGCAGAGGAGGACCTCATGTTCTCCTTGCCCAAGGAACTGCGTCAGGACGCTGCGGGACAGCGCGACGCGCGGGCACTCGGCGGTCGTGCATCAGGAGGAGGCGCGTAGCGGTGAACGCCGCGGAGGCGGAGCCCACCCTCATCGGGTCGGTGCAACGCGCTCTGCGGCTGGTCGACATCGTCGCCAACTCTCCTCGTCCTCTTCCGCCCAAGATGCTCGCGGCGATCACCGGTCTGACCCCGGGCACCACCTACAACCTGGTGCGCACGCTCGTGCACGAGGGGTATCTCGCGTCGGAACCCGACGGGGTCGTGCTCGGCGCCCGGTTTCCGTCTTTCCAGGAGCAGATCAGCTCGCGGGGCGTGTTCCTCGCCCGCGTGCGCGCGGCGCTCCGCGAGGTGACGGAAGACGTGGGTGCCACGGCCTATCTCTCACGCTTCGACGACGGGGAGATGCACCTGGTCGATATCGTCGACGCGGTCCGCAACCCCCGCATCGAACTATGGGTGGGGCTGCAGTCGAGCGCCCACGCGACGGCGTTGGGGAAGCAGATCCTCGCAGCCCTGCCGGAAGCCGATCGCCTGGACTACCTCTCGAGGCACCGGCTGCCGGAGCTCACCCCGCGGACGATCACCGACCGCAGGGCGCTGCTCACACAGCTGGACCGATCGCCGGGCTGGGCGATCGATCGGGAGGAATACGCCATCGGCGCCACCTGCGTCGCCGTGCCGGTCATCGCGCCGGGGATCACCGCGTCCCTGGCGATATCACTGCCGGCGGATCGGGCCGTCGTGGATCGCGCGCTCGTCTCGGCGCTGCAGCAGACCGCGCGGAAGCTCTCGCTGCAGTTGGGGGCGGATGCGCTGGATGAGGGGATCTCCGGAGCCGAGTTCACTATCTGAAGTACGACCCCTGGTATTGCGGCATGCGTTTTCCTACTATGGGGAGAGTAGCGGCATACATGAACGCTACTGATCGCCTTCAGCGTCCCCAGCGCTGGCGATCAATCTGGATGAGGAGCGTCCCCAGTGCTCCACGTCCGCGGCCCCGAGAAGTCCCCACTTCTCCGGGGCCGCTATCGTTTCGGGCGCGCGGTCCCGCGGCGATCGACTGTGAACCGGCCAGAGGTGGGGCCGTTAGCATGGCGAGATGAGTGAACAACGGCCCCGGTACGGCGAAATCGCGACTCCCGAGGAGCAGCGACGAGCGGCCGGTCTGCCGCCGCTCGAAGACGTGGTGATCGCACCGCCCACGACGCCCCTGCCGCCTGCTCCACAGGCAGGTCCTTCGACGAATGATCCCGCGACGAAGCGATCGCACCCTCTCGATCGTTTCGCGACGATCGCGATGCTCGCCTACGGGCTGATCAACATCGTTGTCACCGGTCTGTCCTACCTCGACCTGCCCACGGTCATGAACCAGACGATGAAGGTCCTCGGCATCGAAGGGGAGTTCACGAACTTCGCGCAGGGGAAGACCTGGGGGACGATCGCCGCGATCGTGCTCGCGGTCGGATGGTCTGTCACCGCCGCGCTCTCGATCCGTCGCCTGCGTCGAGGACGGATCACCTGGTGGCTCCCGATCGTCGGCGCGATCATCACGATGGGCGTGGTGTCGATCTGCATCGCGGTGCCGATGATGAGCGATCCGGCGTTCGTCGCCCACCTCGAGCAGATGACGGCTCCCTGACCTCATCCCGTCGGCGTCGACGCACGACGCCCCTCGGCTACGAAGAAGGGGCCCGGCAGGAATGCCGGGCCCCTTCTGTCGTCTCGCGACCGATCAGCTCTGGGACTGGCCGTACGAGCCGAGCTGACGGGTCGACTCGACCACGCGGGCAGCCATCGCCGACTCGGCGATCTTTCCCCAAGCGCGCGGGTCGTACTGCTTCTTGTTCCCGACCTCGCCGTCGACCTTGAGGACGCCGTCGTAGTTCTTGAACATGTAGTCGGCGATCGCACGCGTGTAGGCGTACTGCGTGTCGGTGTCGATGTTCATCTTGATCACGCCGTTGGCGACCGCGAGGGCGATCTCCTCATCGGTGGAACCCGATCCGCCGTGGAACACCAGGTCGAGCGGCTTGGCGCCGGTGTTGTACTTGGCGGCGACCTCGGCCTGGATCTCGCCGAGGAGCTCCGGGCGCAGCTTCACTCCACCGGGCTTGTACACGCCGTGCACGTTGCCGAAGGTGAGGGCGGCGATGTAGCGGCCCTGCTCGCCGAGGCCCAGTGCCTGGACGGCCTGGTCGACATCGGCGAAGGTCGTGTAGAGGGCTTCGTTCGAGCCTTCGTGCTGCACGCCGTCCTCTTCGCCGCCGACGACGCCGATCTCGACCTCGAGGATGGCGTTGATGTTCTTCATGCGGGGGAGCAGGTCCTTCGCGATCTCGATGTTCTCCGCGAGGGGAACTGCCGAGCCGTCCCACATGTGGGACTGGAAGATCGGGTTGCGACCGGCCTTGACCTCTTCTTCGGACGCGGCGATGAGCGGCTCGACGAAGCCCTCCAGCGCATCCTTCGGGCAGTGATCCGTGTGCAGTGCGACGGTGATCGGGTAGTTCTTCGCGACCTCGGTGGCGAAGCGGGCGAACGCGAGGGCGCCCGTGGCGCGGGCCTTCACCGTGTGGCCGGCGAAGTAGTCGGCTCCACCCGTGGTGACCTGGATGATGCCGTCGGAGCCGGCTTCGGTCAGCCCCTGGAGGACGGAGTTGATCGTCTGCGAGCTGGAGACGTTGAATGCGGGGTACGCGAAGCCGCCGGCCTTCGCGCGGTCGAGCATTTCGGCGTACTGATCCGGGGTGGCGACGGGCATGAGAACTCCTGCGATAGGGGAAGCCGGGACAGCTGCCACTCTATCGGGGCGTGTGGGCCTCTACCGCAGTCATGACCTCCAGTGCGCGAGACGGCTTCTGCTTCATTGTTAAGAATCACGAATCCTTCGCGGGATACGGGCCGAAAGGGGCCGGATTCGGACCCGTCGGTGGCTAGGCTGACCGCATGGTGAGTCTGACAGCGGATCTGAGCCCTCTTCGTCCCGACCGTAACCTCGCGATGGAACTGGTGCGTGCGACGGAGGCCGCGGCGATCCGCGCGGTGCCGTTCATCGGCCGCGGTGCCAAGGAGGCGGCGGACGGTGCGGCTGTCGATGCCATGCGCGCCTTCCTCGGCACGGTCGACTTCCAGGGCCGCGTCGTCATCGGCGAGGGGGAGAAGGACAACGCCCCGATGCTCTTCAACGGCGAGGTGGTGGGCACGGGCCGCGGACCTCTGTGCGACATCGCGGTCGACCCCATCGACGGAACCTCTCTCACGGCCGCCGGTCGGCAGAACGCCCTTTCCGTGATCGCCGTCTCGGATCGTGGCACGATGCTCGACGCATCGACCGTCTTCTACATGGACAAGCTCGTCACGGGCCCGGCAGGTGTCGGGGTCGTCGATATCCGTCTGCCGATCGGTGAGAACATCCGCAAGCTCGCGGGTGCGCTCGACAAGCCGGTCGACGAGATCGTCGTCTCGGTGCTGAACCGCCCGCGTCACGAGCAGCTGATCCAGGAGATCCGCGACGCCGGCGCCGGCACCCGTCTGATGAGCGACGGTGATGTCGCCGGTGGCATCAACGCCGCCCGTCACGATGCGCGCACCGACATGTGCGTCGGGGTCGGCGGCAGTCCCGAGGGCATCGTCACGGCGTGTGCGATCAAGGCTCTCGGCGGGCACATCCAGGGTCGCCTCTGGCCCCGCGACGATGACGAGCGTCAGCGCGGCATCGACGCCGGACTCGATATGGACAAGGTCTACGAGGCGGACGACCTGGTGCAGGGGAACAACACGATCTTCGTCGCGACCGGTGTCACCGACGGGCAACTCGTCGCAGGCGTCCGTCGCGAGCGCGGCTACGTCTACACCGAGAGCGTCGTGCTCCGCGGGGCATCCGGAACCCTTCGGCGCATCGCATCGGAGCACCTCGTCTCGAAGTGGCTCTGATCGTTCGGGAGTCCACCGGCACGTGATCGTCGGCCGGTGAACCGGCGGCATCGTTATCGAGCCGGTATCGCCCGGCAGGGGCACGATCCACGGTTCTCCGGGGCGCCGTGTCACAATTGTCACTGGGTTTGTCGCCGTCGACGGAGCCGCCAGGCACCGCAGGCACAGGAGGGCGAACAGATGACAACGCAGCACACGAGCGGCTCGAAGGCCGCCCCGACGAAGATCATCACGACCAACACGGGCCGCATCCTGCGGGTGAGCGCCGATGCGGAATCCGTTCCGACACCGCCCGTCGCCACACCGGCCGCTTCGGTGGTCGATCCGGCTCGCCGGGCCGACGTGCTCTTCCGTGTGCGTCGAGACGAGGGACACGAGATCAGCGCCTGGTGGATGATCGGCGCGTTCCTCGCGACCAGCGGTCTCGTCATCCTGCTGCTCAGCGGCGTTCCTGGCATCGCCTGAGGGCCGTCCCCGGTCGCTGATCCGCCCGCATCATCCCTCGTCGAGTCGATGCCGCACGTCGCCGACGTCCGCACGGACCGTCTCGCCACGCGTGGCCTCGAGAGCGGCGATCCCGCCGGTCTGCGACGCATGATCGCCGGAGGCGGTGTCATCCGTCGTGAGGAGCTCAGGGGCGGTGAATCTTCTGGCTGCGCCCACCGTGGTGGCAGATGCGGTCGCGAGCGCAGAGGCATCGACGCCCGGGAACTGGCGGGCGGTGACGAGCACGCGCGTCTCGAGTGAGCCGGCGAATCGGTTGTAGCTGTCGACGGTGCGCTCCAGCGCCCGACGCAGGTCGTCGGCATGCCCGGCGAGCGTACCCAGCCGGTCGTACAGCTGTGTGCCGAGGGCGAGCAGCGTGCGCGCCTCGGTCGACACCTCCTGCTGCGTCCAGGTGAAGGCGACGGTCTTCAGCACCGCCCAGAGGTTGACGGGGGAGGCGAGCGCCACCCGGCGGCTGAACGCATAGTCGAGCAGGGTCGGGTCCTCATCGATGGCGGCGGCCAGCAGCGACTCGCTCGGCAGGAAGCAGATCACGAACTCGGGACTGGCATCGAGCCCGGCCCAGTAGGCCTTCTTCGCCAGGGCGTCGATGTGCGCACGGACCGCCTTGACGTGCTTCTGCATCAGCGTGCGGCGTTGCGGCTCTCGCGCATCGCCCCCGGGGAGAGCGGAGGCCTCGAGGTAGGCGTCGAGAGGCACCTTGGCGTCGACCGCGATCGAGCTGCCGCCGGCGAGGCGGATGACCATGTCGGGCCGCCCCTGACCACGGTCGGAGGAGATCGTCGCCTGCAGGTCGAAGTCGATGTGACGGGTGAGCCCGGCAGCCTCCACCACGCGGCGCAGCTGGGTCTCTCCCCAGACACCGCGCGTGGCGGTGGAACGCAGAGCGCCGGCCAGCGATTCCGTCGTCGCCCGCAGCGCCTCGTCGGACTCCTGGGCGCGACGCAGCTGCTCTTCGAGAGTGCCGAACTGGGCGTGCCGCTCCCGCTCGATGGCCGTGACCTTGGTCTGCATCTGCTGCAGACTCTCGCGGACCGGAGCCAGGGCCGTCAGCACCGCGTTCTGCTGCTGCACCCGCTGCGCCTCCGCACGCTGCTCGTTCCGCGCATGCTCGACGGCGTCGCGGTACAGGTCGTACTGCCGGTCGCGATCGTCACGCGCGGCCGCCAGCTCGGCCTGGGCACGCGCGAGGTCAGCTGCCCCGCGACCGGCACGGAGGAACCAGCCCACGGCGACACCCGCCGCGAGGGCGACGAGGAGGAGAACGACAGCCAGAGCATCCATGTGTTCATGATGCGGCCGGCATCCGACATTCCCGGGTCGCCGCGCACGGATGCCGTGTGACGCGCCGGCCGCGGTGCGGCGGTGCGGCGGTTCAGGCTCTGCGGTTCAGGCCCGGCGGTTCAGGCGACGGCGCGCTCCAGAACGGGCGCGACGGGTGCGACGGGAGCGGTCACACGCAGGCTCAGGGCATCGGCGAGTGCGAACACGTCGGCCGCGCCGGCCCTCGCGGCCGCATCGATGACGATCTGCGCGCAGGCGCGGGCATCGGCGAGGGCGTCGTGGTGCGCGAACTCCTCGAATCCGGCAGCGGCGGCGGCGATCGGCAGGCGATACGAATCGAGTGTGTACGTCTTGCGGGCGACCTGCAGGCTGCACAGCGAGCGGTAGGGCGGGCAGAGCTGCCCGGTCGCCTCGGAGGCGCGACGCAGGACGTTGAGGTCGAAGCCCGCATTGTGCGCCACGAGCACGTCGGCCCCGGCGAACGCGCACAGGCGATCGAATTGATCGACCCACGTGGCGGCCGACAGCACGTCCTCGGGCTGGATGCCGTGGATGCGGACGTTCCACTCCTGGAACTCGTCGTGCCCTGGCGGTGGTTGGATCAGCCATCCCGTGGTCGCGACGACTTCACCGCCGCGCACGCGGACGAGACCGACGGAGCAGGCAGAGGCCGGACTGGAGTTCGCGGTTTCGAAGTCGATCGCAGTGAAATCCAGTGGCACATCCCCACTTTCCCCCGGCGGCTCGCAGAGGGGTCGGAGACTCGCCGTATGCTGGCGACATGGCTGAGGACATGGCGACGTCGTTCGGAGCGCAGGCCGGGGATTACGAGGCCGGACGGCCCGACTATCCGTTCGAGGCGGTGGCGTGGATGCTCGAACGGATGCCCGCGGATTCCCGTCGCGTCGCCGATGTCGGCGCGGGAACGGGCAAGCTCACGCGCGTCCTCTCGCAGGCTCCCGACGCCGAGGTCGTCGCGGTCGACCCCGACCCGGAGATGCTTGCCACGCTCCGCGCTGCGGTTCCGGGGGTGCCCACCTTCGTCGGGTCCGCGGAGCAGCTGCCGCTTCCGGACGCGAGCGTCGACGCCGTCGTGCTGGGGCAAGCCTGGCACTGGGTGGATCCGGTCGCCGGCTCCGCGGAGATCGGGCGCACCGTACGCAGTGGGGGAGTGCTCGGCCTCATCTGGAACATCCGCGACGATCGTGTCGAGTGGGTCCGCAGGCTCACCGAGATCATGCACGGCAGTCACGCCGAGATCATGCTCGCCGAGGGAGATCCGGTCGTCGCCGCGCCGTTCGGGCCGCTCGAGCAGGAACGCTGGGAATGGGTCCGCCCCGTCACCCGCGACGTGCTGCACCGGATGGCGGCATCACGGAGCTACATCATCACCGCCCCTGACGAGGAGAAGGAGCGCATCCGCCGGGAGCTCGACGCCCTCTTCGATGAGCTCGACCTGCATGGCGATGCGACCATCGACCTTCCGTACGTGACCCGTGCGTACCGCGCCGTCCGCGACTGACCCACAGCTCCCGCAGGATCGCCGGGCACCGGCCAGGTAGACTCGTGCCCCGTGGCTCTCACTATCGGCATCGTCGGTGACTGCAACGTCTAAGTAAGTCCACTTCTATCGCGGGGCAGCACATGGCAGGCCCCGCCAGTGGTCTAGGACGTCGCCCAACTCCGTATCTCGGCCTCCATCGATGGGTCAGCGGCGCCGTGGAGTGCGAATACGGGGGCCGCGGGCGAGCCGCCAATGGTGCAGTACGAGATGGTATCGCCAACTGCGGATGTGGCGGGTACGATGACGAGCCACGGCGGGTCGGCTTCGATTGCTTCCACCGTCGCTTGGTCCTTCTTGAACTCCGGCGAGCCGCCGTGGTCTTGCGTGGTCTTTTCGATGCAGAGATCGACGAGTAGTGAGTCGGTGAACTCCGCCTCAGCAACCGGAGCTGACGTCGGGGAAGAGGTGGGGGTCGCGGTCGCGGCGGAGCCGTTGGTGGCCGACTCGACCGGTGCCGGAGAATTGATGGGTCCGGTCGCGGTACAGCCGGTCAGGGCGACGAGGGTGAAAATAGCCGCGAGGCCGATTCGTGTGCGCATATTCGAATGCTACTGAGCTTGCGGCGAACTGCACGAGTGACCACGCGGGAAGGAGCGCCCGATAAGCTCTTCATGCCATGCCTAACTTATCCATAGGAATCGTCGGCCTGCCCAACGTCGGCAAGTCCACCCTCTTCAACGCACTCACCAAGAACGACGTGCTCGCGGCGAACTATCCGTTCGCGACGATCGAGCCCAACGTCGGCGTGGTGAACCTGCCCGATCCGCGTCTGGAGAAGCTCGCTGAGATCTTCGGCAGCGAGCGGATCCTCCCCGCCGCCGTGTCGTTCGTCGACATCGCCGGCATCGTGCGCGGTGCGAGCGAGGGGGAGGGCCTGGGCAACAAGTTCCTGGCCAACATCCGTGAGGCCGACGCCATCGCGCAGGTCGTTCGCGGCTTCGCCGACGACGACGTCGTGCACGTCGACGGCACGGTCAACCCGGCATCCGACATGGAGACGATCAACGCCGAGCTCATGCTCGCCGATCTGGAGACCGTCGACAAGGCGATCGCCCGGTACGAGAAGGAAGTCCGCGGCAAGAAGATCGAGCCTGTCGTGCTCGAGACTGCGAATGCGGCGAAGGATGCGCTGGAGCGCGGCGTGCTGCTCTCGGTCGCCGGCATCGACCTGACGCCCATCCGCGAGCTGGGTCTGCTCACCGCGAAGCCCGTCATCTTCGTCTTCAACGTCGACGAGGCCGTGCTGACCGACGACGCGCGCAAGGCGGAGCTCGCCGCTCTCGTCGCCCCGGCGAAGGCCATCTTCCTCGACGCGAAGATCGAGTCGGAACTGATCGACCTCGACCCGGAGGATGCGGCGGAACTGCTGGCTTCGACCGGCCAGGACGAGTCCGGACTCGACCAGCTCGCCCGCATCGGGTTCGACACGCTCGGCCTGCAGACGTACCTCACGGCCGGTCCGAAGGAAGCTCGCGCCTGGACGATCCCCAAGGGGTCGAAGGCGCCTCAGGCGGCCGGTGTCATCCACACCGACTTCGAGAAGGGCTTCATCAAGGCCGAGATCGTCTCGTTCGAAGACCTGGTCGAGAACGGATCCGTCGTCGAGGCCCGCGCCAAGGGCAAGGCCCGCCTCGAAGGCAAGGACTACGTCATGCAGGATGGCGACGTGGTGGAGTTCCGCTTCAACAACTGAGTGAGGTCTGAGGACCCATGGTGATCGATGAGCCCCGGCTGACCGCGAGTCTCGGCGATGCCGGTATGTCGATCGCGTTCAGCGATCCGCAGTTCGATGCGGCGGGCACGCTCCGATACCTGCAGGTGAGATTGCACGGGAATCAGCTCGACGCTCGGCTGACCTTCTACGTCTACGACGTCGCGGAGATCGTGCGCTACTTCCAGGGGCTCGATGAGGAGTGGCGCGGGTGGCCAGGCGAGCGTCGGTTCGAGTCCGTCGAGAGCGAGCTGCAGCTGAGCGCGCGCCATGCCGGGCGCATCGAGCTGTCCGCCAGGTTGACGGGGGAGGCTGCCCGCGAAATCTCGAGCCACGTCGGCTGGACCGCCCAGGCGATCGTCGGTGTCGAGCCGGGGGAGGAGCTGTCGCGTTTCGTCCGCGACTTGGACGCCCTGACCACCCGGGTGACCGCATAGGCTCTCTTCGCTTCGATGTGAGGGCCGGAGGCCGCGATGGAATTTGAGACACCGGAGTCGCACCTGGCCGCGCTCGCCCGACGCCGCACGTTCCTCATCCGCACCTGCCTGACCATCGTCATCGTCGGGCTCGTGGTGAGCGGGGTCACCGCCTTCCCGCTCCGCGAGGAGTTGATGCTCGGACGCGACGTCCTGAACAACACAGGACTTAGCGCGGTCTTCCCAGATCTCGCATTCTGGGTGCAACGGGTCGCTGAGGGGCTCGACGTCACGGGCACCGACTACCCGTTCCTGGCCTACGGAACGGACTGGCTGGCGTTCGCCCACCTGGCGATCGCGGTCGCTTTCGTCGGGCCGCTCATCGATCCGGTCCGCAACGTCTGGGTGACCATCTGGGGACTCATCATGTGCGCGGGCATCGTTCCGCTGGCACTCATCGCCGGGGCGATCAGGGGTCTTCCGTTCGGCTGGCAGCTCATCGACATCTCCTTCGGCGTCGTCGCGGCCGTGCCGCTGACGATCGCGCTCGTGCTGACCCGCCGACTCGAGAGATCTCGTATCGGCGCTCGCGGAGAACCCGCGTCCGCGGCCCACCCGCACGGGTGACAGGATTGACGGATGACCGCAACACTCGTGGCCCAAGGGCTGGCCGGCGGGTATGGCCACCGCACCCTGTTCGATTCCCTCGACCTGACCGTCACCGCGGGTGACGTCGTCGGCCTCGTCGGGGCGAACGGGGCGGGGAAGTCGACCCTTCTGAAGCTGCTGGCCGGTGTCGACGAGCCCCAGGCCGGCACGATCCGGCTCTCACCGGCGGATGCCTTCGTCGGCTGGCTGCCGCAGGAGCACGAACGCATCGTCGGGGAGAGCGTCATCGACTACATCGGCCGTCGTACCGGTTGCGCGGCCGCGACCGAAGCCATGGATGCTGCCGCAGCGGCCCTGGGGGACCCGTCTCTCGCCGCTCCTGGCACCGATCCTGCCGACACCTACTCCGTCGCGCTGGACCGCTGGCTGGCGAGCGGTGCCGCCGACCTCGACGAGCGACTTCCGGTGGTGCTCGCCGACCTCGGACTCGACCTGGGCGACGACCTGGCCGCAGCGATGATGACCTCGCTGTCGGGCGGACAGGCCGCCCGCGTGGGGCTCGCCGCGCTGCTGCTCTCGCGCTTCGACATCGCGCTGCTGGATGAGCCGACCAACGACCTCGACCTCGACGGGATCGAGCGGCTGGAGGCCTTCGTGCGCGGACTCCGCGGCGGTGTCGTCGTGGTCAGCCACGACCGCGAGTTCCTCGCGCGCTGCGTGACCCGCGTGCTGGAACTCGATCTCGCGCAGAACAGCAACCGGGTGTTCGGCGGTGGCTACGACGCGTACCTGGAGGAGCGGGCCACGGTCCGGCGGCACCAGCGTGAGAAGTACGACGAGTTCGCCGACAAGAAGGCCGACCTCGTCGCTCGTGCCCGGACCCAGCGCGAGTGGTCGAGCCAGGGTGTGCGCAACGCGATGAAGAAGGCTCCGGACAACGACAAGATCAAACGCAAGGCGTCGGCCGAGTCGAGTGAGAAGCAGGCGCAGAAGGTGCGTCAGATGGAGAGCAGGATCGCCCGGCTCGAAGAGGTCGAAGAGCCGCGCAAGGAGTGGCAGCTCGAGTTCACCATCGGCTCGGCGCCGCGTTCCAGCTCCGTCGTGTCGACACTGAGCTCGGCCGTGTTCCGGCAGGGAAGCTTTCAGCTCGGGCCCGTGTCGCTCCAGGTGAACGCGGGGGAGCGGATCGGCATCACCGGCCCCAATGGCGCGGGGAAGTCGACGCTGCTGCGCGGGCTGCTCGGGCGGCAGCTTCCGGACGAGGGCACGGCGAGTCTCGGTGCGAGTGTACAGATCGGGGAGATCGACCAGGCCCGCGCCCAGCTCGTCGGCACGCAGCCGCTCGCGGTCGCCTTCGAGGGGCTCGTGCCGGAGATGGCGTCCGGCGAGGTCCGTACTCTCCTCGCGAAGTTCGGACTCAAGGTCGATCACGTGATGCGCGCTGTCGACGAACTGTCGCCGGGGGAGCGCACCCGCGCCGGACTGGCGTTGCTGCAGGCGCGGGGCGTCAACCTGCTCGTGCTCGACGAGCCGACGAACCACCTCGACCTGCCCGCGATCGAGCAGCTCGAACAGGCGCTCGAGTCCTACGAGGGAACCCTGCTGCTGGTCACCCATGACCGGCGGATGCTCGCGACCGTGCAGACCGACCGGCAGTGGCGGGTGGAGGCCGGGCAGGTCGTCGAGGCATGACGAGCGTCGTCATCGACAGCGTCCCGCACGATCGGCTGACCACGAACGACCTGGCAGGGCTGCGGGAGCTTTTCCACGCCGAGTACTCCGCGGAACTCGGGGTGTGGAATCCTGATCAGCCCTACGGTTACGCGCCGCACGACCTCCATGTCATCGCCCGACTCGATGATGCCGTGGTGGGACACGTCGGCTGGGCGCGGCGCACCATCAGCGTCGGTGCAGCCGAGGTCGTGATCGCCGGAGTCGGTGGGGTTCTGATCGCCCCGCAGGCACGAGGAGAGCGGGTCGGCGCCCAGCTCATGGAGTGCGCAGCCGCATCGATGACGGAGGCCGGGGGCATCGCGTTCGGGTACCTCGGATGCCGTGAAGAGGTCGTCGCCTTCTACGAATCCTGCGGATGGCACCGCGTCTCTGCAGCGGAGCACTCGATCGATCGCGCCGGTCAGCCCACCACGCAGCCTCCGGGGCCACCGATTCTGACACTCCCGCTCGGCTCCCCACCGCGCAGGTGGCCCGAGGGCACGATCGATCTTCGCGGGCGGGCCTGGTAGCGGCCGACTCTGCTGATCCGCTGCCGGAACGTCTTGCTGACCGCCGGGTCGGGATACGCTGGAACATGGCGGCTTCGGCCGCGGTTCGGTCGCTGGCGTCCACCGTGGACGTTCCGCCGGAGTTCCTGACCCTGACGGCACGAGGAGATTGACGCCGATGACCGACACCCAGATCTTCGAGCCCGACGGCCGCGCGATCCCCTTCGTCGACGAGGGCGACGGTCCCGTCAAGCTCGTCCTGATCCAGGAGCGCGATCTGGCGGCGGATGTTCTCGGCGTCGTCGCGCACTACCTCGCCGAGGAGGCGGGCTTCCACGTGCTGCGCATCGGTCATCGCGCCGAGGTCAAGCATGAAGAGGTCTCGCTGGAGGATCGGGTCGAAGACGTACTCGCCGTGATCGATCACGTCGGTCTGGGCGACACCTGGATCGGCGGCCATGGCTTCGGCGGTACCGTCGCACGGGCCTTCGCTCTGGCCCACGCCGATCGCGTGAACGGCCTGGCCCTGCTGGCTGTCGAAGAGAATGACATTCCGCTCGCGCCGGTGATGCCGATCCTCATCATCCAGGGCACGAAGGACATCGACGCTCCGTTCGCAAACGGAGAGCAGCTGCAGTCGACGGCGCCGGAGCGCGCGAGCGTGAAGAGCATCGACGGGGCCGATCACATGTTCCCGATGACGCACCCGATCGAGACCGCCGTGGTCATCGAGGAGTACCTCGACTGGGACTGAGCACCTCGCCCAGAGGCCCTCGCCGAGCGACTTGACCCGCTATCGACCCTGACGCTTCTTGTACGGCTTCGGCTGCCCCTTCACGGCGGGCGTGCGGCCCTTGCCCTTCGATGCTTTGGCCTTTCCTCCGGCCGGGGCGGGTGCATTGCGCACCGGCTCCGGAGCCGCGGCGACCTCTGCCTTCGCTTCGACGAGGAGGAGTTCGCCGACAGGGGTGAGCCGGGTCGGGCCTTCGCGATGGACGATCGGATGACCGACCTCGGCTTCGAGCTTGTCGATCGACGTGTAGAGGGAAGCCAGCGGGATGCCGAGCTTTTCCGCCGCACGCGGGAAATGCAGTTCCTCCGCGAGGACGACGAAGCGGCGGAGCAGAGAGATCTTCACGGTGGCCTTTCCAGAGTTCGCACGGGTGTGCGAGCTTCTTCCAGGTTACGCGGTGCAGGCAGACGGATGCCGCGACCCCATCGGCCGCGGCATCCGGAATCCTTCGGTCAGGCGACCTGAGGGGTGACGGCGAAGGACACGGAGCCTTCGTCGTCGACGCCGGCATCGAGGATCTTGTCGTCGAGTGCAGCGGCCGCCGACTCATCGAGGAACAGCCGGGTGCCGGCGACCTCCACGACCTGGTCCTGCGGCTCGGGGTCCGCGGCGACGAGCACGGCGAGGCGTGCACCGCCCTCGGGTCCCTGGGCCTCGGTGGAGTGGATGCGGAGCCCGGCATCCGGTGCGTCGGTCTGACGGCTGACAAGGGTCGTCACGATGGCGGAGGCGTTGTCGGTGAGGGTGAGCACGAGACTCTCCTTCCGGTTGGGGCATGCCACGGTCGCGGCATGTCCGGGCCACGATGCCGGACCTCGGAGATCGTCTCAACCCCCTTGCGCGGATTCGGAGGAGGCTCTTACCCTGCTCGCAGGTTCTTGCGCAGAAACACCTGCGCGGTGCCGTCGCCGTCGGGCACCCGCTCATGCTCCTCATAGCCGCACGACTCGTACAGGCGGATGTTCGCCTCGCTCAGGCTTCCGGTGAACAGCTCGGCGACGTCTGCGCCCGAGGCCTTCTCGGCGCTCTCGAGCAGCAGCCTCCCGATTCCCTCGCCCTGCATATCGGGGGCGATCGCGATCCTGCCGATCAGGAGCAGACCGTCCTTCTCGACGTAGCGGATGGCACCGACGAGGCGCCCGTCGATGCGCGCCGTCAGCCCGGACTCGGACCGCAGCTCCGCCTCCAGCTCGGAGAGCGTCTGCGTCAGCGGCGGCATGTCGACGCTCCCGTAGATCGCGGCCTCCGAGACGAAGGCGGCGCGCTGCACGGTCAGCACCTCGCCGGCATCCGCGTCGCCGATCGGGGAGATCACGATCGCCGGCCGGGTTCTGCTCGGATCTTCGTTCACGGAGTCTTCGTTCACGGAGTCTGCTTTCACGTTGTCTGCGTCATTCACCCGAGCCACATTCCGGGTCGCCTCCCCACGGTGTCAACCCCCTCGCCGCGCGTCGCCGCCCCGGCTAGCGTCACCGGTAGGAGGTCACACCATGGCTGAAAGCAAGACCACGAAGACCGGCGGCTCGACGAAGGGCGCGGCGAAGACGACCAGGCAGCAGAACGCGGAGAAGGGGTTCACCGCCTCGACGACGCTCGCGAACAACCTGCAGGCGGTGCTCGTCGACCTGCTCGATCTCGCGATCCAAGGAAAGCAGGCTCACTGGAACGTCGTCGGACGCAACTTCCGCGACACGCATCGCCAGCTCGACGAGATCATCGACGATGCACGGACCTTCAGCGACACGATCGCGGAGCGCATGCGTGCGCTGCACGCCGTCCCCGACGGGCGCAGCGCGACCATCGCGAAGACGACGTCGCTTCCCGAGTTCCCTGCGGGGGAAGTGTCGACGACGGAGACCATCGACCTGATCACCGAGCGCCTCGAGGCCGCGGTGGGAACGGTGCGCGACGTGCACGACGCCGTCGACGAAGAGGACCCGACCTCGGCCGACCTCCTGCACGCCATCATCGAGCGGCTCGAGCAGTTCGCGTGGATGGTCAGTGCGGAGAACCGGAGTCCGGCGGGTCGCTGAGCCCTCTCGCGTCCGCGGAATCGCCGTCACTCGTCGGCGGCTCCGCGGACGAGAGGACGGCCACGCATGACCCGGGGCAGCGCCACCCACAGGGATACCACCAGGACGACCGCTGCGACGAGAGCGATGATCCCCGCCGTACGGTCCACCGTGAAATCGACGATCAGGGTCGTCACGCCGATGGTCAGGGCACCGATGACGACCAGGTCGATACGGACGATCCGGGCGGCGATGCGGACGAGGTCGGGCTTGCGACGGCGGCCGAAAAGTGCACGATGCATCCCCACCGGCGCGAGTGCGAGGATGGTCGCCACCGCAGCGAGAGCGACGAGGACGACGTACAGATCTCGCTGGAGCTCGTCCATGTCGGTGAAACGCGGTTGGAAGGCGACGGCGAGGAGGAATCCGGTGAGGATCTGCGTACCGGTCTGCATGACGCGCAACTCCTGCAACAGCTCGTCCCAGTTGCGATCCGCGCGTTCATTCGCGGTCTCGTCGCGTCCGTCGGCACGGTCGTCGAGACCGTCCCCACGACCAGATGGTTCTGATGTCATGGTCTCAGTGTGGATTCCGCACTCCGGTGCTGTCCAGACGCGTGCACCCGCAGAACGAAAGAAGGCACGATGACGCTCCCGCCGATCCGCGACTGGTGGTCCGAACTCTCGGAAGACGGGCGCCGGGCGGTGCTCGACAGCAAGACCCCGCACCTGGAAGAGGAGGTGCGCGAGGAGATCCGCGTCATCACCGGCGCCGTGGTCGGGATGGTGGAATCGCTGAGCGACGACGACCTCGAGTACGCCCGCTCGCACGCCGAGCACGAGGAATGACCTCCTGCGTGCACGGCTCGGTTGCTTACGCGTCGTCGGTCTCGGTCGTAGCCGCATCCTCTTCACGCAGCCGTGGTTCGGTGCGTCGTTCCGGGCGCACGCCGGCCTTGTCGGCGTAGAACGCGCGGATCCGGTCCATGTCCGACGCGACATCGCCGGTCAGGTCGATCGTCGGCCCGAGTCCCGTGGTCATGGTCGTCCGATCGACGAACCCGAGCGTCACCGGCATGCCTGTTTCTCGGGCGATCCGGTAGAAGCCCGATTTCCAGTACTCGTTGCCGCCGCGGGTGCCATCCGGGGTGACCACCAGGCCGAAGACCGTGCCGTCGTGGACTTGGCTCACGACGTCTTTCACCACGCGTGCCGGATCGGCGCGGTCGACGGGGATGCCGCCGAGGCGACGCATGACCGGTCCTCTCCAGCCGTGGAAGAGGCTCTTCTTCCCCAGCCAGTGCACGTCGATATCGAGCTTCCAGGCGATGGCGAGCATCAGGACGAAATCCCAGTTCGACGTGTGGGGCGCGCCCACGAGCACGGTCGGGCGCGTCGGCGCGGCCTCGCTCACGAGCGTCCATCTGCTGAACGCCCAGAAGATGCGGGCGAGGAGTCGTGTGAGCATGGATCAACCGTAGGGGAGAACAGCTGTCCGCCCGCTGTCGACGCCTCCCGGGCAGGTTCGGCGCCACCGCCTCCGGGCGGGCGTACGATCGAGGGATGAAGAAAACGCAGCAGGACTCCGTGCAGCAGGAAGCGCCCGTCGGGCTGCAGCCGCTCCTGGACTCTCTGAATCTGCTCGAGGGCGATGCTGTCGGCTATTGCAGCAATGGCGTCTGCCAGTTCCCCGCCCCGAAGAGCGAGTAAGCGGCAGACGCCATCGCAGGCCCTCTACGGAGGGTCAATGACCGCCGTGGAAACCCTCGCCGGCATCGTCCGCGGGCTTGCGGACGAACGGGCTGAGCGCCACTGCCGCGAGCGAGATGATCGCCGCGATGAGGAACGCCATGCGGGCGCCGGGAGCGCCGGCGCCCGCGGTCGACAGCCCCTCCTGCTCGCCCGCGTGCAGGATCGACGAGTACGTCACCAGCAGCAGCGCGACACCGGCCGCGCCGCCGACCTGCTGCAGCGTGTTCAGCACCGCAGAACCGTGCGAGTACAGCGATCGCTGGAGCGACCCGAGCGAGGCGGAGAACAGCGGCGTGAAAGACATCGCCAGGCCGACCGACATCGCCGCCTGCACGATGATGAGAACCCACCACACGGTGTGCTCGCCCACCGTCGAGTAGAAGAAGAGCGACGCCGAGACCAGGATCGTGCCGGGGATGAGCAGCGGACGCGTGCCGCGCGCATCGTAGACACGGCCCATGACGGGCCCGAGCAGCCCCATGAGCAGCAAGCCCGGAAGCAGGATCAGGCCGGACTGCAGCGGGTTGAGACCGGCGACGTTCTGCAGATACTGCGGAAGCAGCGTCAGCGTGCCGAACATCGACAGCGCCAGGATCGACATGATGATCACCGACAGCGTGAAGTTGCTGGAGCGGAACACGCGCAGATCGAGCAGCGCGTCGTCGACGCGCTGCAACACGAGCTGACGCCAGACGAACAGGCCGAGCGACACCGCGCCGACCACCAGCGAGATGATGCCGGCGGTCTCGCCCGATCCGCCCTCGCCGCCGAACTGGCTGAGTCCGAACACGATGCCGCCGAAGCCGAGCGCCGCGAGCGGGATCGACAGCACGTCGAGCGGCACGGCGCGGGTCTCACCCAGGTTCGTCATCCACTTGACGCCCATGAACAGGGCGATGAGGGAGATCGGGAGGATGATTCCGAAGAGCGCGCGCCAGCTGGCGAGTTCGAGCACCGCACCCGCGAGGGTCGGGCCGATGGCGGGAGCGAGCGAGATCACGAGGCCGACACGGCCCATCATGCGACCGCGGGACTGCGGCGGCACGACGTTCATGATCGTCGTCATGAGCAGCGGCATCATGATGCCGGTACCGGCCGCCTGGATCACACGGCCGACGAGCAGCACGGCGAAGCCGGGGGCGACGAGCGCGACGAGCGTGCCGAGCGAGAACGCGATCATCGCGGCGATGAAGACCTGACGCGTCGTGAACCGCTGCAGGATGAACCCGGTGGTCGGGATGACCACGGCCATGGTGAGCATGAAGGCACGCGCGTTACTAGAAATCTTACCGATGTCTGCGGATTTCGCTAGCGGAGCGGGCGATACGCCCCGCGCCGCTCGGGGTGGATTTCCCAGGCGCGGCAGATCGATCCGCAACTAGCAATGTACGGGAGGAACGTGCGCGCAACCTTCAGACCTCGTATGGGCGATTATCGCTCCGGGAGGACCGTTCGAATGGTCAGGCCGCGATCCGTGCCCGCAAGCGCTGAGCGCGATTGTTCAGGCCGTCTCGGAGCGCTCGCCGATGCGTAAGACGAAGGTGGGCGGAGACTCAATCGCCAACTCGACACCACCGTTTGGTCACAGCGATTTGCCGCGTCCGAAGGCTTCTCGACGTTGCTTGCCTGAAGGGGCGCGAGGGATCGACATACTCACGCGGGCGCATGCAACCGTGGCATCGCGTTCGACGCGAGTTGGTCGAACGAGGATTCTGGCAGCGCGGCCGGATCCTCATGAACTCGTTCCGCGCGTTACAGGAGGGTGCGGATCTCCTAGGTAATGACTTCGTTGTCGTTCGACCTACGGTTCCGAGTCACCTAACCGGCAAGCCCGGATCATGATCCATGCTCGGGATGTGGGCGCGCGCCCGGGGTGCATTCACCGTCGGACACGCGCCCATCGGCAATCAGTGCACGCGGTTGCAACGAGGGTCGTGGCCGGCGCACAGCGCGTCGTGCATCAGAGCGAGCGCGGTCTCCCGAACCCGCTGGATGGTTGCCCGCGAGGGCGTCCACCGTGCGCCGTTCGCGTCGGGGTTGTCGAGTGCGGCCCGCTTCAGTTCCTTAGCGATGACCGCGTCGGCGGCGCTGTCGTCGCCGTTGAGACCGAATGCTCGATTGATGATGAGAAGGGGGCCGGTCTTCCCGTCGCTGCCGGCGGTCAACGCGGCGAGTGCGCGCGCCACGTCGAGGACGCAGTCGATGTCGTCATAGGGGTCGAGCGCGATGCTCGAGTGCGCGGTGTCTTCGTCGATGCTGGAGTGTCCGCCCAGCGCGCTGTGCAGGGCGCGCATCGACGCTTCCGCGAGGACGCCGCGTGCCTGCGCGATGGCGGAATCGAGGTTGCCGCCCGCCTCAGTCATCGCGGTGCGATACTCGCGGCGTCGCTGGGCCGGGATGGTCATGGCGCCCTGCATGTTCGTTTCGTCTGCGGCACGGAGGATGGAACGCTCGAGCGTCTGGATGAGTCGCACCCCCGCCTTGTTCGTGAACACCGCCTCCGTGAAGCCGGCGAGGACGTTGGAGCGGACTTCGTCGATGTCGACCGAGCCGCCCATGCGGCGGTACTCAGAGGCAGCCCGTCCGCGCAGAGCGGGGATGTACTGCCACAGCAGCTGCTCGAAGTGCGGGCGGCGGCGCTGATTGACCTCCCGACGCGCCTCTGCGATGAGGTGGGCTTCCTGCTCGGCGGTCAGCTGCTCCCGCGTCTCGTTGTCGGGCGTGATGAAGATGTCGTTGAAGTTCATGAGGGTCTTTCGGAAGTCACGCGAAATGATTTGCGTGGTTCGGATGTGGTTCGGTCAAGGTGTTCAGTTGTGGGGTTAGCGCTTGCCGCGGTTACCCTGCGGCAAGCTCCGAAGCGGCCCGGCGCGCCTGCGGGAACGTGCCTCAGCACGCCCGCTCAGGTGACCCGAATCGGTTGCTTCCGTAGTCCCCCTATGCGGTCCGCCTCGAAATGAGCGCACTGCCTGTCGGTTGCTGGTTGCAGGTCGGGTTCGCGAGCAGGCGAACACGCTGGTCAAGCCGAAAATCGCGCCAACTGGCGAGAGTGTTCGGGTCGGGTCGGAACGAAGGGGTGGTCGACGCAATATCGCTTGAGGGCTACATGACGCTGGGAGGCAGCTGCTGTGCCGCGTCAAAGGCCCGCCCGAACTCGACAGCGGAAACGACGAAGCCGTCATGCGGATCGTTGATCTGCATGACGGCTTCGCTATCTGAGGCTCGGGATCGAGGCGGTCGGCGAGCTCTTCATGCCGCTCGGGGTTCACCGCTGCGCGCGACGAGCGTCTACGCGGTTGCGCCGTAACCGTGGCCCCAGGACGGGCCGTAGACCTCTGCATCAGCGAGGATGGGCACACCCATGAAGTCCGTCTCCATCACTTCCTTCATCCGGAGTACCGTCTTCTCGGCCTCGGCGACCGGAGCCTGTCCCACGACCTCATCGTGTACCGGCAGCAACAGGTTGTTGCCGTAGCCGGAGTCGTAGAGGCGGATCAAGGAGTCCGCGAGAATGTCACGCGCAACGGACTGAACGGCGTAGTTGGTCGCGGTGAACGCGCGTGATCCATCTAGGGGCAGAAGTCGACCGTGAACGTTCACGACCTCGAAACGCTCGCGCCGACGCGCATCGGCGATGAGTCGCTTCCCGTATTGCTTGATGCCGGGGAACAGCTCGTCGTACTTGCGCATCGCCGGCTCCACCTGCGCCTCGGGGATACCGGTTTGGAGGGACACTGTAGAAGCGCTCCCGCCGTACACTTTCCCGAGACCGATCTGCTTGCTCAGATCCCGTTGTCGCGACGTGAAGTTCCGCCCGAAGACGAGGCTCGCCGTGAAGTTATGGAGGTCTTGTCCGCCTAGGATCGCGTCGAGCATCCTTTGGTCTCCGCACAGTGCGGCAAGCACTCGCATCTCGATCTGCTTGAAGTCGAGCGAGATGATGACCTGGCCAGGATCCGCGATGATGCACCTCCGCACTGACCAGCCCTTGGAGGGCAGCTGCTGGAGTGCTGGGCGGGAGAGCGACATGCGTCCCGTGCGCGCGGCAAGCGTCGTGATGGACGGATGGATACGACCCTCGACATCGGTCTGGAAGAGGAAGGGGCGAGTGTACGACTCCTTCCACCCCTGCGCTCGTCGCGCGTGAATGACCGCCTCTGCGAGCGAGTTCGGATTCCTTCTTCCTCTCCGCTCACCGTCTTCGGTGAGGTCGGCGAGAGGCAGAAGGACGGTCTTGTCGACCTTGAACACTCCGCTCTTGGTGCGCTCAGTCAAGTGCTCACCCATGGCGAGAAGTGCCGAAGCGACCTGCGAAGGGTTCTGGACGCTGGTCACGCCGTATCGAGCTGCTTGAAGGGTCCAGCGAGTTGCGTCGTTACCGAGAACGTCGTTCAGCGACTTTGTGTACTCGCGGTCGACGCGGACACCTCGCCGCGCCATCGTCGACGTGAGTGCCTGGAGCCGATGCTCCTTTGTGGCCAAGGCTGTCAGGTCGAGCTCATGGATCATCGGGGCGATCCTTCTGAACAGGCTGAGGATCAGGTGTGCGCGTACGCCCAGTAGTTCGGGATCGGCCACGTTCTCGGTGCTCGGCGCTTCCGGCGCGAGGTACTGTCGTACTGCTTCTGTGAGAGAGTGCCCGGAACCGCCGTCCTTGCGGGGTCGCGGGTCCAAGAGGTGTGTGAGCACCCGCGTGTCGAAGGTCGCTCCGGCGAGTTGCTCGATGGTGACTCCGAGGTGTCGGTCGAGCGCCTCCATGGTGTGGGCCGCGTCGTGCATCACGAGCCGGTGGCCACCGCCCAGAGAGTCCCTGATGACTTGGCGCCACAGGTCAACCCGCAGGACCCAGGCGCCTGTGTCGGCGGCCAACGCCACGTGGGTCAGTCTCGCGTTCGGCTGGTAGATGTCCACAGGCGGGATCGTGACGGCGATGATGTTCGTTGAGGCGAATGCCTCGCGCATCGCTGCGAGGTCAGCCGAGAACTCTGGGGAATCGATGATGATCTGCATGATGGACGTGCCTCAGACGGGGATGGGGTCGGGCGTGGGCGCCTCGGCGAGCCAGTCGTCGAGAGAAGGGACGTCGCGGACCGACGCGGTCACCGCGGTCACCGCGGTCTCTGGCGAGGGCAACGCGACGGAGTTCGCCTTGTCCTCCTCTGCTGCCTTCGCACGATCCGCGTCGTTGGCGGGACGGATCCCGTCGAAGGCTTGACCCTTGTTGGTCTTGCGCTGAACGAGGCCGCGTTCTGTGAGCGCTCCATAGAACGCGCGCCGCGTCCACACCTCCTTGAGGGGAAGTCCTTCGGCCTTGGTCCACGCGGTGTACGACTCGTAGAGCGTTGCCCCATTGGGCTGACCCCGTTTCGTAGGTCCAGTCGTTATGAGAGTCGTCCTGTTGTCCGCGGTCGCGGGCAGGGAGACTGGTCAGATCATGACGAACAGCAGGAAGCGTCACACCCCGGAGCAGGTCGTCCGTAAGCTCGGGCAGGCCGACAGGATGCTCGCCGACGGTCAGGACGTCGCGGCGGTGTGCCGGGAGCTCGTGGTGTCCGAGCAGACGTACTACCGGTGGCGGAACCAGTACGGCGGCCTCAAGGCCGACGACGCAAAGCGCCTGAAGGAGCTGGAGAAGCAGAATGCGACCCTGAAGCGTCTGCTCGCGGAAGCGGAGCTGGAGAAGGCCGCGCTCAAGGAGCTGGCTGAGGGAAACTTCTAAGCCCGGACAGGCGCCGCGCCGCCGTCGATCACCTCAAGCGCAAGCTGCGGGTGAGCGAACGGATGGCGTGCCGTCTGGTCGGGCTGAGCCGCTCCGCGTATCGGCGACCGCTCAAGGGCGACACGGTCGCGGACCCGGATCGGGCGTTCAGGGAGTGGCTGCGCGCCTGGGCGAAGGACCATCCCCGCTACGGGTACCGGCGGGCGTATCACGACGCCCGCGCCGAGGGGTGGGTGGTGAACCACAAGAAGATCCAACGCCTGTGGCGTGACGAAGGGCTCCGGGTCCCGCAGCGGCGTCGACGCAAGCGCGTCGGGTCCTCGACCGTCGACGCGCCGACGGCGGACGCGCCGAACGTGGTGTGGGCGGTGGACTTTCAGTTCGACGCCGACGAGCACGGCCGACCGATCAAGATCTGCTCGATCGTCGACGAACACACCCGGGAGTGCATCGGCGGCCTCGTGGAGCGCTCGATTACCGCCGACCGACTCACCGCCCACCTCGAGGACCTCGTCGCCGCCCGGGGCGCCCCGGCGGTGCTCAGGTCGGACAACGGGCCGGAGTTCATCAGCGAGGCGATGGCCGACTGGGCCGGCACCCGCACCGGCCTGTCCTACATCCCTCCGGGCTCGCCGTGGCGCAACGGGTACGTCGAGTCGTTCAACAGCCGGATCCGCGACGAGTGCCTCAACATCAACAGCTTCTACTCGCTGCTGCACGCGCAGGTCATCATCGGCGACTGGAAGGACGAGTACAACCACCACCGCCGGCACTCCTCGCTCGGCTACCTACCCCCAGCCGAGTACGCTCGACAGTGCACCCATCAATTGGAAACCGACGACTCACAGAACGTCCGGACCGAATGAAGGGGGCGGCTCACCATCGCAGCGCGAGCTCGCGTCGGCGACGAAATTGCCGGGGAAGAACCCTGCGAGAGCGTCGCTCGTGGCCTTGTAGGTCTTCGTCGCGTCTTTGATCCACTGTGGGTCACGAAGTCCTTCGCGATGCCAGCGCACGGCACCCTGAACCAACCAGGTGGCGATTCCCTGTGCCTCGCTACGCAGCGTGGCCCCGAGGTTCGGATCGGCGGTCCCGGCCTCGGTGAAGGAGTGGTTCCAGTGGATCATCTTGACGCGCCGCCAGAGACCACCGTCCTGTCCCTTGAAGGCTGGCTTGTTGTTCGAGGCCAGCAGCAGCAGGAAGTTCGGCTTGAACGTGAAGTTTTCCTTGTGGAGGAACCGCGCGGTAACGCGGTCACCGCCAGTCACGCTCTTGAGCTTGGCCTCGTCCATCGCCTTGCCCGCGTTGCCCTCGGATGCGAGAGCGAACCGGGCGCCCTTGAGAGCCGCGGTGTCGTTCGAGATCCCTCCGGCGGGCTTCTCCTCGAACACCGAGAATGCGGTCGTGACGGTGAAGTCGTCGCAGACGTCTGCAATCGCTTCGTGCATCGTGCTCTTGCCGTTGCCGCCCTTGACGCCGTAGTTGACGATGAAGCACGCCTCGGACGTGTGGCCGGTGATCCCGTAGCCGAGCAGCACCTGGAAGTACTCGACGACGCCCTCTTTCTCCGGGTGGGCCTCTTCGATGAAGCGCACCCATCGGGGCGCCGTGGCTTCAGGGTCGTAGTCGAATCGGAATGACTTGGTGAGCAGTAACGAGGGATCGTGCGGGCCGAGGTCACCGGTGCGCAGATCCACCACCCCGTTGGTAAACGCGGCCAGGTGGTTGTGCTGGTCGAACGCGGTGAAGCTGACGCCGACGCCGGGGAGAGCTTGGAGCTCGCGGACCATCGCGGAGAGGCCTCTCGAGGACTGCACCGCCGCGGCGAATCGAGACCAGCGCGTCGCTCGCTCCTGTTCGTCGCTGTCACGGGCCTTCCCCTCCGCGTTCTGGACCTCTACCGCAGCATGAGCGCGGACGATGTCGGCGACCTGTTGAGCCCAGGTACGGACCTGCTGAACTCCATCAGGACGCCAGACGCCCTTGTCGACGGTCATGAAGCCTGTCTCCGGTGTGTACCGGAGATCAGCGCCGAGCCCTTTGATGTAGGCGAGCAGGTAGCGAGCCGCCCCGAGGTCGGTGAGCGAGTAGAGCTTCTCGTTCCAGGAGCGACGGGAGACTTCGACCAAAGCGAGCGGCTTCTTCTCGGCGATGGCATGCATGAGGAGTGGTCGGAAGGCTTCGCCCTCCTGCGCGCGCCAGTCGGAGAGGTCGAGGCCCTCGGGCACGTCAAGAACTCGCACGGAGACTTCGCGCTCGACGAGGAGCTTGGCGAGGTTGGAGTTGAAGTTGCTGCCGGCGGTGTCGCCATCTCCGCAGATCACCACAGGCCGACCGTCTACCCACGAGGCGATCTCGTCGGCGTTGCTAGCGTTCACTCCCGCGGCACCGGCGATGGCAATGGCGTCGTACCCGATGGCGGCGGCAGTCAGCCCGTCGCCGGGGCCCTCGACGATGAGGACCTCGTTCCAGTCCGTGGAGCCCGGGAGCCACGCCATCCGGCTCCATGCCGATCCCCTCGGGTTCTTCGGTCCGAGCCACTTCACGGCGTGCGTTCCGTCTATATCTCGTCCTTGGTAGCCGCGGGGGACGCCCTGCGGCGTCAGGAACGGGACGACGAGTCGACGGACGCCGCCCTGGGTCACCGAGCCAAGCTGCAGTCGTTCGGCATCTGCGCTCGTGATCCCGAACCGACGCTGGGCATAGTTGCGGCCGTCGTCGTCGAGGTTGGCCGACCACGTGTCCAACTGCGTCGCGAGGGCAGCGATCTCCGCGACCCCCGCGGGGGTCTTCGACGTTGAGGAGCGGAGCGGCGGCGCGTCAGAGATGTCGATGGTCGCGATGTCGCGGAGCGTCATATCGAGTGCCTTGAGCACGGTCTTGTTGGAGCATCCGACCCGGCAGTGAATGAGGACCTTGCCGTGCTCGGTGATGGTGATCCGCAGATGCGGGTTCTCGGGACGGTCCTCGTGCGCTGGACAGACAGCAAGGATGCCGTCGCTCGTGCGGCCAGTCACGTTCAGGCGGGAGATGAGTTCGGAGTAGAGCATGAGGGTCGGTTCTTGTCTGGGTCAGTCGTTGAGAAGAAGGTGTGCGGTCGCGTGCGAGAGGGTGGCGCGTCCGGTCGGGGTCTTTGAGATGCGAAGCGTCGCCGGAACATCGCGACCAGCGGCTTCGAGCCGTTGAGGGATGTCCGCTCGGCGGAGGCGTTCAGCGAGGTCCCATGAAGTGGACCGGAACAGGAGCGTCCCCAGGTCCGGTGCTGCGGCGAGCTGGCAGTACAGGCTGGTGACAGGCCGTTCTCCGGTGTCGCGCGCCCGCCGCCGTCGCTGCAGCAGGCTGAGTTCGCGGTCCGGGTCGGGAACTCGGGAGCTGTCCGGGAGGATGAGCTCGTCTCCGGTGCTCGTGTAGTCGGGGTCCGTGTTCTTGCGGAAGAACCGGGTCTGGAACGACATGGAGGAGGTGATGATGACGTTCAGCTCGGACGCGGCGGTCAGGACCTCGAGCGTGTCCTGCGACGGCCCCGGCCAAGGGCGTGGAGCCGTTCCGCCGAGAACCCGGTGCAGCGAGTTGGCGACCGTCGAGTCGTCGGTGGTGACACGCCAGGAGTCCAGTGACTCGGGGACTCCCTGCAGCTGGTGGGCGAATCGGAGGCGACCTACGACGGGAGTGCGGGGGGAGGGGTTGACCATGAAGATTCCTGACGTGCTGAGATGCGGACGCCAGGTACCTCGCCGGGTTGCTTCAGCACTGCTCAGAAAACTTCTGCGGGCACGAGAAAGCCCCCGTGCTGACGAGCACGGGGGCTTTTGGGAATGTCTAGAAGTAGATCTCTTCGGTGTTCTCCGGACCTGACGCGGAGATCCGGCTCAGCGCATCTCCCAGCCGGCTTAGCGCCGACTCGACATCGGCGTCGCGTGTGTCGTAGTGGATACGACCTAAGGCAACGGTGACGGTCTCGAGGAGCTTGACGATCTCCTTCGGATCATCGAGTGGCGGCAACCTCCGTGAAGAGCGAAGGTCAGCTTGCAGCCGCTCACTTCGACGGCGTAGTCGGGTCCGAGTCGCGGCATCGACAGGTGCGACCCCGTGAATCTGAAGCACTTCCGGTGAGAGGCGAGCGCGCATCTCGGTGGAGACATGATGGCGGAGAGCGGAAAGGAATCCCGACTGACGTTGACGGGGAAGGCCAGTTGCAGCGAGCGCACTTGCCAACCAAGCCCGGTAGCCGGGGCTGCGGCCGAGGATGTCCTTCGTTCCGTCGGCGAGTTCGAAATGCTGACGCGCTTGGAACACTGCCGCACCCGCCGCTTTCATCGGGCCGGTCTTCTCGTGAGGCGGTCCATTCAGATAGGCACGCACGGCATCAGAGAGCGCGATGCGACCAACTTCAAGTGGATCCATGAAGTCATCTTCTCACGCGTACCGACTTGCGTGGCGCGTGCGTTGATCTTCGCAGTGTCAATGAGCGAACGTACCTTCATGCTTCATGCCCAGTGCAAGTGAATGTCCTTATCAGTTGCCGTCGAACCGTGACGGTGTAGCGACTGCGTTCTATCATCGTCGTATGGCGATGATAGAACGCGACTTGCTTAAGTTGGACGCGGAGGCGACTTACGCGTACGCACACCTTTTCCAGGCGTTCGCTGACCCCACGCGACTGGCTATCGTTCAGCATCTCTCGTCCGGAGAGCATCGAGTGCGCGACCTCGTTGAGCACATGGGGTTCGCGCAGTCGACCGTGAGCAAGCACCTTGGATTCCTCATTGAATGTCGCCTTGCTGTCGCTCGACCAGACGGCCCCGCGACGTGGTACGGCCTCGCGCATCCTGAGGCTCTGCGGGTCGTGATGGTTGCCGCGGAAGCGCTGCTAGGCGCCACTGGAAAGGACTTGGTGCTGTGTGAGCACTTACGAAGCGACAGAGAAAGGGCAGTGTAATGGGTGCGGGACATGACCACGGGCCAACCATGACCGAAGAAGGCATGCCAGGAGACTTCCGCCGCCGTCTCTGGATCGCTTTCGCCATCACCGTCGCCATCGTGGCGGCGCAGGCGGTTGGCTCCGTCATCACCGGCAGCCTCGCTCTGCTCACGGACACCGCGCACGTCATCACCGACGCGTCAGGACTTCTCGTCGCGCTCATCGCGGCAACGTTGATGCTGCGCCCGCCGAGCTCGAAGCGCACCTGGGGCTTTCGACGGATTGAAGTGATAGCAGCACTCGCCCAAGCGGCGCTGCTCCTGGCGGTCGGAACCTACGCGGCAATCGAAGGTATCCGTCGCCTGTTCGAGCCGCCAGAAGTACCAGCGGGGGAGTTGCTCGTCTTCGGCATCATCGGGCTCACCGCCAACATCGTTGCAATCGCGGTGCTCGCATCGAGTCGTGGCGCGAACTTCAACATGAGGGCCGCTTTCCTCGAAGTTCTCAACGATGCTCTTGGTTCACTCGGTGTCATCGTCGCGGCCATCGTCATCGCGACGACAGGGTTTCAGCAGGCAGATGCTCTCGCAGGAATACTCATCGCCGCTCTCATCGTCCCCCGCGCGTTCATATTGATGCGTGAGACCGGCAGTGTTCTCATGGAGTTCACTCCCAAAGGCCTGGACCTCGAGGACGTGCGGGCACACATTCTCAAGCTCGAGCATGTAGTCGATGTGCATGACGTTCACGCATCCACCGTGGCCACTGGGTTGCCCACGCTGAGCGCGCACGTCATAGTTCGCGACGAGTGTTTCCAGGACGGACACGCCATGACGGTGTTGGGTGACATTCGGGAATGTGTGGCTGAACACTTCGAAGTTTCGGTCGCGCACTCGACCTTTCAACTCGAGACCGAGACGGTCGCCGACCACGAGTCAACGTCTGTCCGGCATGCATAGGTGGACGCGGCTTACCGCGCTGCCTCAAGGTGATGCTGCTCCGATACGCGCCGAACGCTCGCTCTGACACTCGCTGAAGCACAACTTCAGTGGTGATGCGTCCAAACCCCGAACTTCCGTAACGAAGTCCGTCGACGCGGAAACCGAAGTCGTCACCGCGAGAATCCGATCCCGCGGCGTCGGGCGGCACGGACGCCATTGAGGATGACGACCACTTCGGCGACCTCGTGGACAAGGACGACACCAGCGAGGCCGAGAACGCCGAACAAGGCGAGGGGGAACAGAACGACGATGATGGCCAGGGCGAGTGCGATGTTGATGGTCATGATGCGCCGTCCGCGGCGGGCGTGGGCGAGGGCTGCGGGGATGAGGCGAAGGTCGTTACCGGTGAAGGCGATGTCGGCGGATTCGATGGCCGCAGCTGAGCCTTTCACACCCATCGCGATCCCGACGGTCGCGGTGGCAAGGGCGGGGGCGTCGTTGATGCCGTCGCCGACCATGGCCGTCGGACTCTCCGTGACGAGGGCCGTGATGGCGGCGGCCTTGTCGGCGGGGAGTTGCTCGGCGCGTACGTCGCTGATGCCGGCGCGGGCGGCGAGGGCATAGGCGGTTCGCTGGTTGTCGCCGGTGAGCATGACGGTGCGTATGCCCTGCGCGTTCAGCATGGAGATGGTCTCGGCGGATTCGGGGCGCAGTTCGTCCCGCACGCCGATGAGGCCCGAGACCTGACCGTCGGTCTCGACGACGACGACGGTCATACCGTCTCCGGCCATCTCGTCGGCGGACTTGGTGAGCTCACCCAGTTCCGAGAGCCAGCGTGCGTTCCCGACCCGCACGCGGGTGGAGCCGACGAGGCCGGTGAGGCCGTGGCCGGCATCTTCGACGACATCTGTCGCTGCGGGGATGTCGGACGCGGCGCGAATGATGGCGGCGGCAAGCGGGTGAGTGCTCGTGGTCTCGAGGGCGGCGGCGAGGGAGATGATCTCCTCGCGGGAGCGACCGTGAGCAGGCACGACGGCGACGATCTCCGGCTCGTTGCGCGTGAGGGTGCCGGTCTTGTCGAGCGCGACGGTGCGGATGGTGCCGAACTGTTCGAAGGCCTCGCCGGACTTGATGACCACACCGAACTTCGAGGCCGAACCGATGGCGCTGATGACCGTCACCGGAACGGCGATGGCCAAAGCGCACGGGGACGCGGCGACGAGCACGACGAGCGCCCTCTCGATCCACAGGCCGGGATCCCCGACGATGAACCCGAACACGGCCACGAGGGCTGCGATGATGAGCACGGCCGGCACGAGTGGGCGGGCGATCCGGTCCGCCAGGCGGGCCCGCTCGCCCTTGCGGGCGTGCGCCTGCTCGACCAGCTCGACGATCTGGGTGAGGGAATTGTCGCGGCCGTCGGCGGTTGCTTCGATCCGCAACGTCGCAGCCCCGTTCACCGATCCCGCGGGGACGGCGTGTCCCGGTCCGACCTCCACCGGGATCGACTCGCCCGTCACGGCAGACGTGTCGATGCCGGAGCGGCCCTCGACCACCACGCCATCCGTCGCGATCCGTTCTCCCGCACCGACGACGAGGATGTCGAGCTCGCGGACCTCCGCGGCGGGGATCGTCACGTCACCGTTCAGGCGCGAGACACGCACGGTCTCCGGGATCAGCGACAGCAGCGCGCGTAGTCCCTCCTTCGCCCGATCCATAGCCCGATCCTCGAGAGCTTCGGCAAGCGAGAACAGGAACGCCAGCGCTGCAGCTTCGCCCACGTGGCCGAGAGCTACGGCGCCGATGGCGGCGATGGTCATCAGAAGGCCGACGCCGAGTCGGCCCCGCACCAGGCGGCGGATCGCCCCGGGGACGAACGTGTACGCACCCGCGAGGAGTGCGACCGTCTGGAGGACAAGCGCCGGAACCGGCAGTCCGGACCACTCGAAGACATAACCTGCCAGCAGCATCACGCCGGCAACCGCGGACGGCAGGAGCGCGGTGTCGCGCCAGAGCGGTGGCCGTTCTTCGTGCTCAGCGTCCCCGCGCGAATGATCCGCGTCGCGGGGGGAAGCCGGTCCGCAGCAGGCGTCGTCCTCCAGGAGCGGCGTTCGCCTCGATGATGAATCGGACGTGATGGGGTCGGGTCCGCAGCAGGCGTCTGCGGCGGCAGAGGGCTGGCGTAGCTCGAGCCGACGGACAGTTCTCGTCTGGCGTGGCTCGACCGGGCCGCAGCATTCCTCGCTCATCGGATCTCCTCCATCGACCTGTCGGTAGGCGAGCAGCATAGAGGCACGTCACAGTTCTCGTCCGTGCACGCCTCTCCGTCGTCGACCGCGAGGACCGTGTTCACCAGCAGAGTGATGGCTCGAGTCACATGCGGATCCGCGATCTCGTACCGCGTCTGACGTCCCTCCGGTGTCGCGACCACGATGCCGCACCCTCGAAGACACGCGAGATGGTTCGACACGTTGGTGCGAGACAGATCCAGTGCCTCGGACAAGCGCGCCGGGTATCCCGGCCCGGAAAGCAGTTCCAGCAGAATCCGAGAACGAGTGGGGTCAGCCATGGCGCGCCCCAATCGGTTCATCACGTCGAGACGAGAAGCAATGGTCAGCATGCAATGACTATACAGTGCTTGCTGACTTATCCTTCAACAGAGCGGTGCGCTCGAGCTCTGGATGCGGGTGTGGAGTTTCGCCGGGCGACCGCAACGTAGACTGGAGAGGATGATGCGGCGCACGAACACCGGACGCTCAGCGCACGTCCCCCGCGGGCCGCTTGCGATGAGGGTGCTCTTCGGGATCATTATTGCTCTGCTTCTCACGCTCGGTATCGCGAGCACTGTCCACGCTGAGACTGCGACGTCAGCCACAGCGTCACCGGAAAGCTTCTCGTTGTCGAGTGAGCACGACGAACGAGACCAGTCCGCGGTGTCCTCTGCTGGATCATCTGATGTCGCCGCCGCTGTGTGCATAGTCGGCGCGCTTCTCGGCGTGCTGGTATTCGCCCGACTCTCCCGCGCGCGACTCCGCATCCCGATGCAAGCCCCTTCACGAGACTCCGCGCACCGCGCATCGATTCCGCGCATTCAGGGACCACATCTGCTGCGCCCTGACCTCGCGCGGCTGCAGATCTCCCGAACCTGACTCTCCGGCTCAGTGCCGCCTTCATCCGTGCCATCGCGCGGATGCGGATCGACGCACGTCGTCGACAGCTTGGAGAGATGACTTGGAGAACACGCCCCTCACCCCGACCCCCGCCGAGGTCTCAGTCAATCGGCGCGCCGTTTCGCGGAACCTAATCCTCGGAGCCGGCGCACTCATCGGCCTGCTCGCGACATTTTCGGGATGCGCGTCCACTGTCGCATTGAAACCTGCGACGAATGCGAACGCCCCCGAATGCGCCGACGTGACGGTTCGGCTTCCCGCAGCCGTCGGAGAGTTCACCGGTCGCACGACCGATGCCCAAGCGACCGCCGCATGGGGAGACCCGACCATCGTCGTCTTTACCTGCGGGCTCGAGCCGCCAGCACCGACGACGCTGCAATGCGTGACCATCAACTCCGTCGATTGGATCGTCGACGAACAAGATTCCCCCTACCTGCGCTTGACGACCTACGGCCGAACGCCCGCAGCCCAGGCCTACGTCGATACGACGAAGCTCTCCGCGGATGCCGCGTTGCAAGCCCTCGCACCCGCGGTCCAGATGCTGCCGAAAACGTCCGCCTGCTCCGCGCCGGACACCGCGTCATCCGACGACGAGGACGCGCCGACCACGGGCGGCTCCGGAGACCTCCCGTGAACGCCAGGGGGCTCCGACTGGTCGGACCCGCACTCCTGCTCACCTCGGCGCTGGTCGCGCTCCTTCTGGGATTGGTGATAGGTGGCGGGGCTGATCCACGGGTCACCAGCGACCCCGGCGCGGTCGTCCGGTGGGGACTGCCGGTCGCGAAGCTCATCGTCAACCTCGGGGCGGCGGTCATGGTGGGATCGGCCGTCCTTGCTGCGTACGCTCTCACACAGGGCGAGAAGGAGTTCGATACCGCCCTGGATGTCGCCTCCATCGGTGCCGCAGTGCTCACCATCGGCGCAGGAGTCACTGGTTATCTCACCTTCCTGTCATCGTTCAATCCTGAGGTGTCACTCGGCCCGGGATTCGGTCAGCAGTTCGGCAGATTCCTCCTCGAGACGGAGCTGGGTCGCGTCTGGCTCATCACAACAGTGATGGCCGCGATACTCACGGTGATCTCGTATGCGTTCCGGGGATGGGCGGCCGCGCTGTTGCTGACGTTCCTTTCGCTGGCGTCGCTGGTCCCGATGGCCACGCAAGGTCATTCCGGAAGCCTCGCCAATCATGATGCTGCGGTCATGTCGCTCGTGCTGCACATCACCAGCGCGGCGGTATGGCTCGGCGGTCTTCTCGCGCTGGTGTTCCTCAGGCCGTCTGCGCGCGAGCACCGTCTGCGGGCAATCGTCGAGCGATACTCGACCATCGCACTCGTCGCTTTCGTGGTCGTCTCCGTGTCCGGAGTCGCCCGCGCGATGACGTCTGTCAGCGGCTGGCGAGAACTTCTCAGCGCGTACGGAGCTGTGCTCTTGGTGAAGGTGGTGGCGCTCACGCTCCTCGGCGTCGTGGGTGTCGCGCACCGTCGGTGGTACATCCGCCGTGGGGTCGGAGAGCGGGCACCGTTCTGGACGTTCGTCACCGTCGAGTTCGCGGTCATGGGCATCGCGAGTGGTGCCGCAGCGGCGCTCGCCCGCACGCCAGCGCCGGCAGACACCTCAGCTCCGGCGCTGACGACACCGGCTGAGATCCTCACCGAAGCACCGCTTCCACCCGAACTCACACTCGTCGGTTGGCTGAGCGGGAACGACGTGAATCTCTTGTGGGCGGTGGTCGCAGGTTTCGGAGTCTTCTTCTATCTGATGGGTGTCCGTCGCCTGCGGCAACGCGGCGAGGGGTGGAGCGGCCTGCGCACGTTCGCCTGGATCAGCGGGATGGTGCTGCTGGCTTGGGTGAACGGTGGGGCGGTCGCTGTCTACTCCGACTACCTCCACAGCGTCGACGCGGCGGGACGGATGCTCATGCTCCTCGTGGTTCCCTCCCTCCTCGTGTTTGGCGCGCCATATCGCCTGGCATTGGAGGGAATCACCAACCGCACCGATGGGAGTCGTGGAATCCGCGAGTGGCTGCAAGCAGGGGAGCGCTCGCGGATCGTCCTCTTCCTGCGCCACCCCATAGTCGCGATGTGCACGTTCGCTTTTATCGTGTGGGGCGTATCCGCCACTGGCCTCTTGCGCGATTCCCTCGCCGATCCCTTGGTGCATGAATTGCGCGTCGTCGCGCTGCTCGTAGCGGGAAGCTTGGTGACCGCTGCGATCCTCCGTCCTGCCGGCACATATCCCCGGCGGATGCGTGTGGTTGTCGTGTTCGGATCGGCTGCCGCGCTGGCGAGTGTAGGCAGTTGGGTGCTGCTTCAGAGCGGCCTGATTGCTGCGAGCTGGTTCGGGGCGATGGGTCGTCAATGGGGCCTGGAGCCGATGGCGGACCAACAAGCAGCCGGCATGGTGATCCTGCTCTCGGCGCCGATGCTGCTCCTCTTCGGCCTCAGCGTCGACTACATACTCAGCGGGCACTCCACTCGCTCACCACAGGAGGTCGACCGACCCCTCCACTCCACTCGAAAGGCCATCTCATGACATCCGTCTCCACCCGAATCCGCCGCGTGAGCGGTGCCGTATGCGCCGCCGCTGTCGCAATCGTGCTGCTGACCGCAACCCCAGCCTCCGCACATGACAATCTCACCGACGCTGTGCCATCGGCGGGCGAGACAGTCACCAACCTCGACACAGTCGCACTGACTTTCAGCGGGGAGCTCATCGACTTCAGCCAGACGAGCTTCGCCCAGGTGCAGGGCCCCGACGGGCTCTTCTACGAGTCGTCGTGCTCCACCATCGAACTCAACGTGCTCACCACCCCCGTCGCCCTCGGAGCGTCGGGCACCTACACGGTGCTCTGGAACGCTGTGTCCAGCGACGGGCACCCCATCTCCGAGTCATACCAGTTCGACTACGCAGCGGATCCGACGGCGACCGTCGCACTCGGTTGGGACGCACCGGCGTGCGGGAACGAAGGCACCCGTACTCAACCAGGAGCAGCGCTGACCAGTACCCCGATGCCGACCGACGCCACCAACTCGGCGGCGCCCACACAAGATACCGACCGAGAGCCGCGCGCTGACGGGGCAGATGAGAGCGTCGTGGCCCTGGCGGTCGTCGGAGGCGTCGTCGTGCTGGGAGTTCTGGCGATGGCGACCGTGCTCGTGGTGCACCGTCGACGCAAGCGCGGGGAGTGACCGAGTGATTACGGCTCATTCAAAGGAAGAAGTAGGAGCGACGATTACAATCGAATCGTGTTCCATTCGATCCGGGTCGCCTGCCACGGGCGGCCGGATCGCAGCCAGATGATAATGCGGCTCATTAGCATCATCGGGCTCACACTCCTCCTGATCTTCGCCGTCGGCGCAGCCGAGCACGGAAGTGCCGATGTCACCACGGCGTCAACTACCGCCAGCACGTCGCTCGACGCCGATGAATCAGGCGCTGACGCAGCCGCTGCGGCACCCGCAGGCGTCGTGATACAGCTCGCCACGGGCGCTGCACAAGTAGACCCGGTCACGGGCGCTGTGCTGTGCGTCCTCGGTCTTCTCTGCGGACTCGTCGCAGCGGTCATGCTCTATCGGCTGCTCTGGCGCACGACAGCCGTGGTCGTGGAGACCCACGCGGCTCAGCCGCGAACGAGCGCCGCTCCGAATAGCATCCCCCTGAGGCGGACGTCGCTGACTCTGGCGACGCTCGGAATCTCCCGGACCTGACCCGTCGAAGCGTCGCGCTTCGCGCGTGCGCATCCCATCGAGCAACCGCTCGACCTTCGACCGTGTCGACAGTCCTTGGAGTACCTGATGAAACCCGCCGTCAAAGCCGGCCTCGCTGCCCTTGCCGTAACCATCGTCCTGATTATCGTCGCGGTAATCGTCGTCATCGTTAACCAGCAGAACACTGCGCCGCCAGAATCCGAGAACGGAAGCTCTACGGCGCAGGTGCTCCGCGAGAACTCGCACGTTCTCGACGACGGGGGAGACGGGTCAGTCACCGTCGTTGAATTCCTCGACTTCGAATGCGAAGCGTGCGGAGCCTTCTACCCCGTGGTCGAAGACCTTCGCGAGCGCTACGACGGCGAGATCACCTATGTCATCCGCTACTTCCCGCTACCGGGTCACTTGAACTCCAGGAATGCCGCGTTCGCGGCCGAAGCGGCTGCGCAGCAGGGACGCCTTGAGGAGATGTACCGCAAGCTCTTCGAGACGCAGGCTCAATGGGGTGAAGCTCAGGAATCGCGGGCGAGCTTGTTCCGAGGCTTCGCTGAGGAGATCGGCCTGGACATGGCCGCTTACGATACCGCGATCTCTGACCCCGCGACGGTCGCACGAGTCGATCTCGACTACAACGACGGTCAGGCACTGGGAGTAAGCGGAACTCCGACGTTCTTCGTGAACGGCGATGCCATCACACTCGAGCGCTACGACGACCTCGAGAACGCGATCCTCTCAGCGGGCAAGGGAACATGACACTCCTAGGCCTCTCTCATCGTCGAGTCATCATCGTCGGCTCCGGCCACGCCGGTCTCTCCGTCGCCGCCGAACTCTCGCGTTCGGGCCTGAAGCCGCAACGGGACTTCGCCGTCATCGACAGCAATCCTGACGGGCGTCGTTCGTGGGCGTTCCGCTGGTCGTCGATGACACTCCTGACAGAGGCCGGGCGGAGCACGGTCGCCGGCCGGCATCTCACAGGCGACCCCTATCGACGCCCGTCACCGCGAGAGCTTGAACAGCATCTTCTCGACGTCGAGGCCGCCTTAGGCCTCACGACGCTGTGGGGCAGCAGAGCGACAGGCGTGGACCGTCTGGGGGACGGATCCACTCTGCTTCTGTCAACGAACGAAGGGCCGGTACAGACGCGCAACATCGTCTGCGCCACCGGGTCCGCGGCTCGACCTCGGATCCCGAACTGGGCGGTAGACGCCGCGGTAACGGGGATCATGGTTCATAGCGCCGACTATCGCGGACCGAGCCAGATTCCCAGCGGTGACGTGCTGGTCGTCGGAGCCGGCCACAGCGGCCAAGAGATCGCGCGCGAGCTCAGTCGCACGCACCGCGTCACGCTGTCGTCCCAGCCGTCGGCGGTCTCCGCAGTTCGACCGGCACGACGCGGCGTCGGGCGGCGTCGGGCAAAAGCGCGAGGTGGGGCAGCTCTCGCACTGGATCCGGAATGGGAACAACTCGGCATCGAGGTGCTGCCTGCGGCCATCGCCGCAGACGGAGCACACATCGTCTTCGACGATGGTCGTCGTATCGTTCCGCAGTCCATCATCTACGCGACCGGATACCTGCCCGCGGACGGCTGGCTTCCCCGTCCGGTACTCGATGCCACGTCCAGTCGCCGGAAGCGCGGGACTACGAGCGTCCCAGGTCTGTTCGTCGTCGGCATGCCGAGCCACGGTAGCCAGGATTCAGACACCTTCGACGGGGCACGCCGTGACGCGATCTCGATTGCACGCCACATCATGAAGCGCCCCTGAATACGTTCGTCCGAAATGCACCGACCGAAACGAGGATCACACATGAGACATCCGATGGCCACGACGAAACATGCGTGGGGTGCCGTCGCGTGTGCGTTGCTGATCCTCGCGACGGTCCTGCTGGTTTCGCCTTCGGTTTCAGCGTCCGCAGTTGGGGACGTCGCACCAGTTACCGCGTCCCCCACTCCGGAACAGAGTTCAACGCCGTCGCCTTCGCCGTCGCCCGAAGAGACAGAGTCGGACAAGGACCGTCATCAAAGGCAGAACGGAGAGCGGCCGGTGGAACGAGACGATCTCGGGTTCCTCGGCATCCTGTTCGTCATCGGCATGGGGTTCGTTCTCGTAGCGGGCGCTGTCGGTGTCGCGTTCGCCGGGTGGAAGCGCCGCCGGCGCGACCGAGCAGCGGCCGACACGGAAGGAGGCGCGTGATCATGAGTGCGCGCGTGCCGAAGCTCGCCATCGCGTTCGCCGTCGCCGGTGCGACCGTCATCATCGACCAAGTGTCGAAGGCGGTCGCCTTGGCGCAACTGAGTACCACGGAGCGCATTCCGCTACTGGGAGACCTCTTCGGGCTGCAACTGGCGTTCAACCCGGGTGCCATCCTGTCGTTCGGTTCCAGCGCGACTCCGCTGCTGACCGCAGTCGGAATCGCAGCGACGGTCGTGCTCATCAGGAGCGCAATCCGATCCCGTACCACGTGGTGGGCGGTCGGTATCGGGTTCATTCTCGGGGGAGCCATCGGCAACGTCCTGGACCGTCTCTTCGCACCCCCTGCGTTCGGCCGCGGGTACGTCACCGACTTCCTCGCCTACTCGGACCTCTTCATCGGCAATCTGGCGGACGTGGCGCTGGGGGTCGGTGCCGTCGTGCTGGTCGTCGGGCTACTTCGGCGCCGCCGTGGTCCAGAGGACGACGTCGTCACGCCTCCCGCTTCGATGCCACAGGACATGAGCGAAGGATGGGGACGCTCATGACACAGAAGAAGCGGACCCCTTCCACCTATCAGCGGAACGCTCTTGCTCCGAGTCTGCTCGCAGCCGCGGTGCTGTTCCTCGCCCCCGTGCTGCTGGCGAGTGACTGGGCCTCGGTCATCCTCTACGTCACGTCGATCCTCGCGGTCATCGTCGGATGGTTCGCCGTGCAAGCGCGCCACTGGTGGTGGATCCCGGTGTTCATCGCCATCGCCGTCCTGTGGAATCCCGTCATGCCCTTCCCGTTCGCCGGACCGGTCTGGACCGGAATCCAGCCCGCGGCAGCAGTCGTCTTCCTGGTAGCGGGAAGCCTTATCAAGTTCCCCCGACCCTGATGTCGGCACTCATCGCTCAGCTCATCGACAGGCCGGAGGGGGCCCGTCGATGACTCCGTGGATCCCCGACGTCGCGCCCACCTTCCCTGACTACTTCGCCGTGGTTCCGGGGGCGCTTCCGGTGCTGCCGGTGGTCGCTGGGCTGCTTGCACTTCTCTACATGGTCGGGGCCGTTCGCATGTGGACGCACGGTCGACGCTGGTCCATCTGGCGTACGTTCAGCTTCCTCAGCGGCTGCGCGCTCCTGGCTGGGACGACCGGTCTCGCCGTGGAGAATTACGGCTACGCGTTGATGTCGGTGTTCATGTTCCAGCAGCTCACTCTGATGATGGCGATTCCGCCGCTACTCATCCTGGGATCTCCGGGCACCTTGCTGCTCCGCGCCACCCCGCACGTAGGGCTGGGGCGTAGGGCACTCGCCGTCGCCCACGCGGGGCTGCGCAGCAGACTCGCGCGCTGGGCTCTGAGCCCATGGGCGGCGCTCCCTCTCTATCTGGCCGCGTTCTACGGCCTGTACCTCGCGGGGTTCGCAGACTCCCTCCTGAGCTCGACCGCGGGACACATCGCCCTCGAGGTGGCGTTCCTCGGCGCGGGCATCATCTTCACAATCCCCATCCTGAGCTCCGACCCGCTACCCGTTCGCCTCAGTCACGGCGGCCGCGCCCTCGATGTGTTCGCCGAAGCCGCGCTGCACGCCTTCTTCGGAGTGTTCCTCATGATGGCCACCACCATGCTCATCACCCACTTCGTCGCGCCCACGCAGGCCATGGGACTCGACCCCATCGAAGACCAGCGGCTCGCCGGCGGACTCGCCTGGTCGTACGGCGAGGCCCCCACGCTCCTGATGCTGATCTACGTCATGCACCGATGGTTCCGGGAGGACACCGCACGATCCAAGGCACAGGACCGGTACGTAGACATGTACGGATCATCCGAGCTGGATGAGTACAACGCGTACCTCCAGAAACTCCGCGAGCGGGACGCCTGAGCAATGCCGACGACACTCCACTCCACGCCGACGTCTGAGGCCCGAACGACGCACACTGATCTCACGCGACCACTCGTCGGTGTATGGGTCGCCGTTCCACTGTCGGCGGTCGGTGGACTCGCCATGGACCTCGCGACCCCCGAGGTCAGTTGGTGGCCCCTCGCGTTCGTCAGCGTCGTCCTCACCTTGGTTGCGACCGTCGGACGTAGCGTCGGCGGAGCGCTGCTCGTCGGTCTCGCGTTCGGTGTCACGTTCTACGCGCTTCACCTCGATTGGGTTGGTCAGTTCCTCGGGCCGTTGCCACGCATCGCGTTGTCGGGGCTGCAGGCTCTCCTGTTCGGGCTCGGTGCGGTTCCCATAGCGCTGGCATACCGATGGACGAGCCGCTTCCGTGGCCGTCGTGTCTGGCAAATCGTCGCCGTACCCGCACTGGTCGGCGGGTTGTGGGTTGCCCGCGAGATCGTGCTCGGATCGTGGCCGTACGGCGGGTTCCCCTGGGTGCGACTCGGGATGACGCAGGTAGAGAGCCCGTTCCCGGAAGCTACGTCGTGGATCGGTGTGACCGGGCTCTCGCTCACCATCGCGGTCATCGCTGCGAGCATCGTGCAGTGGCTTCGTATCGGGTTGCGCGCAGTGTCCGTTCTGACGCCCGCTGTCGTCCTGGTTTTCGGACTCAGTGTGACACCGCAATATGCGACGACAGGCGCGGGCACATTCGCGGTTGGGTGGGTCCAAGGCAACGGTCCCTCAGGCTACTTCGACGGTAGAGCCTCGGGTGACCTGCTCAAAGCACAGGTCGAGGCATCGGAACCGATTCTCGACCGGAACATGGACGTGCTCGTTTGGCCCGAAGGATCGGCGGAGTTCGACCCGTTCCGCAACCGACAGGCCGCCTCTGAACTGAATCGGATCGTGTCCCGGACGGGGGCGCCGCTTCTGGCGAACGCGGCGACGGCACGAGGCGATGAGACGTTCAACACCTCCTTCCTGTGGACGGCAAACCCCGGCAGCTCTCAAGTCCACGACAAGGTCAATCCCGTCCCATTCGGCGAGTACGTCCCCGACCGATGGTTGTACGAGCGCCTTGCCCCCGACCTCGTCGGGCTGATCCAGCGCGAGTACACTGCCGGCACGAACCCACCCGTCGTGACCGTCGGCGAGACCGACATCGGTCTCGCGATCTGCTTCGACGTGATCTTCGACGACGTGATCCGTGCCGCTGCTGAGCAGGATGTGAAGCTCTACATCTTCCAAACCAACAACGCGGACTTCCGCGGCTCCGACGAGAACCTTCAGCAACTGGCCTTTGCCCGGATGCGTGCCATCCAGACCGGTAAGAGCGTGGTGAACGTTTCCACTGTGGGCACCAGTCAAGTCATAGCCCCGGACGGCGCGATCCTCGACACAGCAGGCGTCGACACGGTCGCTGCCGCAATCACGGATGTGCCGCTCCGCTCAGGCATCGCACCAGGCATCCTCGCGGAGAAGTGGCTCGCGTTGAGCGCGCCATTGCTCGCGTTCGGAAGCCTCGCAACACTTGCCCTCATCGTTCGACGTGCATCGTCGAACGGCCCAGACTCGACCCCCGAACCCGAATCCGGAGGCCCGAACCGTGACCACACATGACCCTCTCGAGCCGAACATTCGACCGGAGCCGCTTCTCACGCGGTCGGAGCTTCGACGCCGAGAGACCGCGTCGACAGCCCCGACTCCGCCAGTCACCCGCTCCGAACTTCGGCGCAGGCGCGAGGCCCTGTCCCATCCGCCGATTCCACCAATCAGTGCATCCGACCATCGACCTCGTGACGAGGGCATTCCGAGCCGAGAGCACGACGTGCGGACTCCGGCGAAGACGGTGAACACGACTCCATCCACCACCCCCACGGAGCAGGACGCTCGACGCGTTGCAAAGCCTGCTCCTGCGAGGTCCATCGGGCGGCGAATCGGGAGAACGCTCATCGTGGTGGGCACATTGACCGTCGCTTCCTCGTTCATGGTCGGCATGACGATCCCGGCCGAGACCGTCGCGGCGGCCAGGACGGATACCACGGCGCGGTTCGCGCCCTCCGAGAGCGACGGATCCGCCGCCGATAGTGACATTCAGGCGTTTGTCGTGCCGGAGGATGCTGCGGCGGAGGACCTTGGTCGGTCGAACGGCTTCAGCGTGACGTCTGTCCCGCAGCTCGCGGCGGCAGCAGGAATCCGTTACTTCAGCGGATCCCTGCTGCTCGATCCCGATGCTGAGGTGCAGTGGCCGTTCCCGGTCAGCGTGCCCACGTCGTCGAGTTTCGGGCCCAGGTGGGGGCGAATGCATGAAGGCGCCGACTTCACACCAGGTGAGGGAGCTCAGATCCGCGCCGTGGCCGGCGGAACGGTCCGCATCGCGACCGAGAACGGCGGGGCGTTCGGGGTCACGGTCTACATTGAGAGCAAGATCGACGGGCAGACGGTATTCAGCCGCTACGCGCACATGTTGCGCGGCTCCCTCGGAGTTCGTGAGGGGGAGAGTGTCTCCGTCGGCGAAGTCGTCGGACGAGTCGGCAACACCGGACGCAGTTTTGGTGCGCACTTGCACCTTGAAGTGTCGACAGGAGACGGAACGGTCGATCCTGTCGCTTGGCTGCGGGAGCAGACCGGTGAATGAGCTCCGGCGCGTCCCGCTTGATGACCTCGACCTGAGAGGCGGGGCGATGAACCCTCGTCTAGGGCGAAAGGCGGCGACATCGCCGTTTGCCGTCGGTGTGATTGTCGTGGTCATGGCGTCACTGTTGCTCGTGTTGGGCGTCGCCTGCGCTCCATATCAGGCGACACCTGATGCATCGACGTCCGTCGGCGTCGACGATCCCTCGGCGCTCGATGCACGAAACGCTGCGCCGGACGCGCCCTCGGTTGCGTCGGCGGGGGAGCCCTCTGCATCGAGTATCGGCATGGGCCCCGTTGCGTGCGCTCTCGGACTGTTCTGCGGAGTACTTCTCCTGCTCCTCAGCGCTCTGCGTCGGCCAATGCCTCTAATGAACCCGGGACGTATCAGGTCTCACCTGATACGTCGACTTCTTCCGAGCATCGCGATGAGGGCCACCGCCCCCTCTCTCACGAAACTCCGCGTGTCGCGGACCTGAGCTTCCTCGATTCACGCCGTCGTCATGCTCGTCACTCGGGAGCGAGACGCGACGTCGCCCCGGGACCCGCTCCTCGTCGAGCACTGATGGCCCGGGCGCGAGGCATGAGCCCGATAACCACCGGCTCTGCCCTGCCAAACGAGATTCAGATCCGAAGAGGAACCTATGCTCAGCGAGCCCGTCCCCCGACCACCCGCCACCGGCGTCCCCAGCGCGCAGGATCACGGCCGACGACGACGTATTCGTCACGCCGTGCTCGCCTCCATACCCGTCCTTCTCCTGCTCGCAGGGTGCGCGTCCAACGACTCCCTTTCCCAGCAGTACAGGGATGGCAACGAGAAAGGCTTCATCGCGGGAGACTTCCAAGTCGTCGAGATCCCGCAAGACGAGCGCGGAGAGCCGGTGACATTCGAAGGGGTCACGGAGACCGAAGAGGAAGTCGCGAGTGACGACTACCGCGGCGACGTCCTCGTCGTGAACTTCTGGTACGCCGCATGCGGCCCCTGCATCGTCGAGGCGCCATACCTCGAACAGGTGTGGCAGGACTATCGCGACGACGGCGTGGCCTTTCTTGGGGTGAACACCTACGACCAACCCGCCACCGCGCTCTCGTTCGCCAAAGACAACGGCGTCACGTATCCGAGCGTGATCGACGTCAACGACGGTAAGGTCAAGCTGGCCTTCGCTCAGGTGACGCCGATCCAAGCCACGCCGACCACCCTGGTCATCGACCGCTCCGGCAGAGTCGCCGCCCGCGTCATCGGTCAGCTCGACAGTGCCTCAATCCTCGCGACGCTCGTCGAGGACGTTCTCGAGGAGAGCGTCCCATGAACCCTGGAACGCTTATCGTCGACGGAGTTCTGTGGATCGCCATCCCCGTGGCGATCCTCGCCGGGCTCGTCTCCTTCGTCTCACCGTGCGTCCTCCCTTTGGTGCCCGGGTACCTGGGGTACCTCGGCGGAACTGTGCGGCCAGAACAGGGCAAGAGCGGAAGCCGAGAGTCGCACCGCGGTCGACTGATGCTGGGGGTGGCGCTGTTCATCGCAGGTTTCACGACCGTCTTCGTCGCCGTGACCATCCTCGGCGGTGCGTTCGGCTTCGTGCTGCTGCAGTACGCGAACATTCTCACCAGGGTGTTCGGCGTCGTCATCATCGTGATGGGCTTCGTCTTCATCGGACTCTTCGGCGTCGCGCAGCGAACGATGCGCCCACGGATCGGCAGTCGTGCAGGTCTGGTCGGCGCCCCGCTGCTGGGGTTCGCACTCGGAGTGGGGTGGACACCCTGCATCGGCCCGACACTCGCCGCAATCATCTCGATGTCATGGAACTTGGGTGACCCCGCTCGAGCCGGCCTGCTCGGGCTGGCGTACTCCCTCGGCCTCGGTATCCCCTTCATCGTCCTCGCCGCCGGGTGGGGATGGGCGTCCTCCTCGCTCGCCTTCCTCCGACGCCATGTCCGCACGCTCAACCTCATCGGCGGAGCGATGCTCGTCGCTCTCGGGATCCTGATGGTCTCCGGCCTCTGGACCGCTCTCATGTCCCAACTTCAGCAGGTGATTATCAATGTCCCGCTCCCTCTCTGACCCCGACACCAAGGGCGATCCGCTCCGGCCAGCCGACCACGCCGATACCGGCGCAACATCTGAGGTGACGAGCCCGGCGCTCAGCGTGACCGGCTGGCTGCGATGGGGGTGGACACAACTGACGAGCATGCGCACCGCCTTGTTGCTGCTTCTGCTCCTCGCTGTCGCAGCGATCCCCGGTTCACTGTTCCCGCAACGCAGCGCAGACCCCAACGGCGTCGTGCAATGGCGAAGGAACAACCCCGATGCGTTCCCGCTCGCGGACGGCCTTGGACTGTTCGACGTCTACATCTCACCGTGGTTCTCCGCCATCCATCTTCTGCTGTTCGTCTCGCTCATCGGGTGTGTGATCCCGCGTGCGAAGCACCACTATGTCGCGCTGCGGTCACGACCTCCGCGCACTCCGTCCCGACTGTCGAGGTTGCCCGCTCATCGCGAGAGGTTCATCGCTGGGAAGGGTGGCGATGCTGAGGGGGCTGTCTCCGCGGCTTCCGACATGCTGCGCAGATCCGGTTACCGCGTCGAGCGTTACGACCAGGGAGGCACCTACTCGGTATCAGCAGAGCGCGGCTACCTCCGTGAGACCGGCAACCTCGTCTTCCATGTCGCGCTCGTCGGGGTGCTCCTCTCGGTCGCAGTAGGCGGATCCTTCGCGTACACCGGACAACGAGTCGTGGTGGAGGGGACGACGTTCGTGAATGCCTTGAGCGACTACTCGTCCTTCAACCCGGGACGATTCGTCGACGGCGCGGGACTTGTTCCGTACTCGCTCACGCTCGACGACTTCCGCGTCGCCTATCGACTGCCGGGCACACCGGGCGCGGGACAGGCAGAGAACTTCGATGCGCAGATCACGGTCCGCCAGCCGGGCGAGCAGGACAGTGAGCGCAGCGTTCGAGTGAACTACCCGACCACGATTGCGAATGACCGGATCTACCTCCTGGGGAACGGGTACGCCCCGACGCTGACCGTGAGGAACGGCGACGGCGACGTCGTGTTCAGTGAGTCGCAGCCGTTCCTGCCGCAGGACTCGAACATGACCTCCCTGGGCATCATCAAAATCCCGGACGGGCTACCGAAGCAAGTCGGGCTCGTCGGGTTCTTCTACCCCACGCAGGGCACTCTCCCGTCAGGTGCGTTCACGTCCATCTACCCCGACGTCGTCGATCCCGTGCTCACCTTCAACGTCTTCAGCGGGGACCTCGGCATCGACGACGGCACGCCGCGCTCCGTCTACACGCTCGACGTGAGCGGACTCGACCAGGAGACGGGCGGCGACAGCGGCACCGACTCGTTGGAACTCCGACCCGGTGACACAGCTGACCTCCCGAATGGCTGGGGGTCCGTCACATGGGAGATCGCAGAGGAACAACAACCAGTGAAGCGATTCGCCTCGCTGCAGATCCAACAAGATCCGAGCAGTGGGGGAGTGCTCCTCTTCTCGGTGATTGCCATGGTGGGTCTCTTCGCAGGCCTGTTCGTACCCCGGCGTCGCGTGTGGGTGAAAGCCCGCGACGGGATCGACGGCATCCACATCGAGTACGCCGGCCTCGCGCGCGGCGACGACCCCACGCTGCAACGAGCGGTCGACGATCTCGCACATCGTCACTCGACTTCGCTCGGCGCGGAGCCTGTGAAGCCCGCCGGCCACTTCTGACAACGACCAGCAGCACGACACGACCGAAAGGAACCCGTCATGAATCAGCTCAGCCTCGACGGCATCTCCCTCCTCCTCGTCTGGACCGCGATTGCCACCTACCTCCTCGCGTTCACCGCGTACACCATCGACCTCGCGCAGCGCAGCGCCGCACCGGTTGCCGTTCCCGTGCGGAAATTGGCGACCGTCGGCGGGCGTGGGCCGGCATCCTCATCCGAAGAGGTCGCCGAGGATGTCCCCGGCGCCGACACCGCTCTACAGCGGCCACCCCGACGCTTGTGGGCGCGAATCGGAACGTCGCTCACGGTTCTGGCGTTCCTCTTCCAGCTAGGAGGAACTCTCGGCAGAGGCATTGCGGCCGAGCGGGTCCCGTGGGCCAACATGTACGAATTCGCGCTCACCGGGACGCTCCTCATCGTCGCCGTGTACCTCGTGGTGCTGCGGCTGTACGATCTTCGATTCTTGGGCGCGTTCCTGCTCGGAATGACCGTGCTGCTTCTCGGAGGTGCGACTCTCGGCTTCTATGTCGAGGTTGTGCCGCTGATGGATCCGCTGAAGAGCGTGTGGCTGGTGATCCACGTGTTCGTGGCTTCGCTCGCCACCGCTCTGTTCGCTCTCGCCTGCGGCGTGTCAATCACCCAACTGATGCAGGGTAGGCGCGAGCGTCTCCTCAGTGACGCTCCGGACGCGCGAAAGCAGAAGCGCGGTCCTCGCTTCCTTCGCACGATCCCGTCCGCGGACGCGCTGGAGACCCTGGCGTACCGCTTCACTATCGTCGGCTTCATGTTCTGGAGCTTCACCCTCATCGCGGGAGCGATCTGGGCGAACGACTCGTGGGGTCGCTACTGGGGATTCGACGTCAAAGAGGTGTGGACCTTCGTGATCTGGGTCCTTTACGCGGGGTACATCCACGCGCGCGCCACCCGGGGGTGGCGTGGTTCCCGGTCTGCGTGGCTGTCGATTGTTGGGTTCGCAGCAGTGCTGTTCAACTTCACCGTCGTGAACATCTACTTCCCGGGGCTCCATTCCTACTCCGGGCTGACGTGATCCGGTAGGGCCGCGGCGCTATCTCACACGTAGACGCCGCGGTCCTCCATGAAACGCACCGGGTTGGTGTAGCCACCGTTGAGGTACACCTCGAAGTGCAGATGGCACCCGAAGGATCGCCCGGTGTTGCCCGCGTATGCGATGACCTGTCCCGACTCGACCCACTGACCGCGACGAACGGCGATTCCGCCCGGCTTGATGTGTGCATAGCCCGAGCTCACGCCGCCACCGTGCTGAATACGGACGTAGTTGCCGTAGTTCCCGTTGGCTCCGGCATAGTCGACTGTTCCCGAGTTCGCGGCGTAGATCGCCGCACCGCATCCGTTCGCCAGGTCTGCGCCGTAGTGGTAGCTCGATGAGCAGCCCTGGGGCCCGCAGATCGGGGTCCGTGGACCGTAGCTCGAGCTGCGTGCGCCACCGTGCGGTCGAACCCACCCTCCGCTACCGGCCTGGCCCCCTCCGCCCCCGTTGCCGCCGCTGTTCGCCGCGGCTTCGGCGGCTTCTCTCTCCCGACGAGCCTTCTCCTCCGCGGCACGCGCTGCGACGCCGGCCTGGTAAGCGGCAACCGTTTGCGCGGTCGTGTCCTGAAGCGCCGCGAGCTGTGCCTTCAGCGTCTCGAGGTAGGTGGTCTGCTCGTCGAGCGCAGCCTGTGCGGCGTCTGCGGCTTCCTGCGCTGCTGTCATCTTCTGCTCCGCGACCTGCTGCAGTCGGTCGCGCTCGTCTCGAGCGACGACCGCCTGATCTGTGAGCGACTGTGCCGCGTTCTTCGACGAGATTGCTTCGTCGTAGACCGCGCGGTTGTGCTGCATGAACTTGTCGAGCGTTCCCAATCGCGACAGCAGCTCATCCGATTCGGCTGCAGAGCCTGCGAAGAACAGCTGCAGCGTGGTGTCGTCGCCACCGTTGCGATAGAGCTGCGCCGCCAGCTGTCCGGCTTTCCTCGACGCCTCCTCAGCGATGAGGGTCTGTTCGTCGGCTTGCGCCTGCAGGTCGTCTGCGACCCGGATCGCCTCGAAGTACTGTTGCTGCGCTGCGTAGAACTCGTCGGATGCGAGCAGTGCTGCGGCCTCGGTGTCAGCGACCTTCTGCGTCAGCGACTGAATGAGGCCTTGGATGCGTTGAACTTCGACACCCTTCGCTGCCTCGTTGCCCTTGGCGCGCTGAACGTCGTCCCACGACGGGTACGTTGCGGCATGTGCGATGGAAACGCCGGATCCGACCCCGAACGCTGCGAGCGCCACCACGCTCAAGGCGCCGAGCTCGAAGACGCCGCGGCGATTGATTGGGCGCTTCCACAGTCGATCCCTCTCGGCGGGTTTCGGGGCACAGCCGCAGTCATCAGCAGCCGACGCGGAAGCGAGATCAGCGGCTGTCGGGCGTATCGGACTCACGCGTTTGGCTCCTCATCGCTGGGATATCGCCTTCAAGTTACATCACGAATTCGTGATGTATCGTCAATTCGGAGAGAGTGTCGTCGTCGTAGACTCACTATGGTGACGCGAGACATGCACTTCGATGCGGCGACGATGTTGCCGTCGAGCGCAGCCGTTCGGCTGGCGGAAGTCATGCACGGCCTCTCCTCTCCGGTGCGGCTGCGGATCCTCACCGCGCTGCGACAATCGTCGCTGACCGTCACCCAGCTCTGCGAAGCTGTGGGAGCTGGTCAGACAGCCGTGTCGAACCACCTACGGCTGATGCGCGAGCTCGGCCTCGTGTCAGGAAATCGCGACGGGCGCAACGTCCGCTACGACTTGTACGACGACCACGTCATGGCTCTGCTTGATGGCGTGCTTGGCCACGTGGCGTACCTCCCGACCGGTGTCGAGACCAGTCCACAGGACAAGTAGCCGGCTCGCTCTCTGGTTAGGGACGTGCCGTCTCGAGAGACGACAGCTCCAGTTCTATGAGCTCTCGTACGAACTCGCCGAGAGCGCCTAGCACGAGCGCGACCTCCGAGCTTGAAGGAGGGACGTCGCCATGCACGAGACGACTTCGGACGTCGTACGCATAGCTGAAGAAATCACGCGCCGTTCGATCCAAGAAGGTGCGCGGGTTCAAACGGTCTGCGAGTCGGGCGCTCGCAGAGCTGATGCTCTCCTTGTGCAACGATCCGATCCGATTCTCCAACGACTTCTTACTGATAGGTGACAGCGTCTGATCGGCTCGGACTACGGCGGCAAGTCGGCGAAGAGCGATTCGTTCCTCACTAGAGACCTTCTTGCGGACGACCATGGCTTCGGCGGCGGACGTGAGCATGAGAAGACGGGCGTCATCCGTGGGCATTCGCCAACTGGCAACATATAGGTCGAATGCCAGAGAACCGTGCGGTGAGGCGGTCGCGGAGCGCATCGCGCGCTGGAACGTCGCGCCCACGGTCTGCGCGGGCGTATGAGCGCGAACTGTTGCGCTCAGTCGAGGCACGACGATGTCCTCCGATGTCAGGTGCACCGTGACCCCCGGGCGAAAGCGGGCAGCGCGAACTCCTGTCGGGAGAGCCTCATTGAGGTCGCGCAGCGCGGTCTCAGACATCCCAGCGGATGCCTCGCGGGACAAGAAGTCGAAGTAGATTCCTGTGCGTAAAGAAGTGAGCCGCAGCGCCGGAAGAAGTTCATTGGCCCGTTGCTCCGCTATTTCAGCGGTCGGGTAGCCGGATCCGCAAAACGCCGCTCTCTCGGCGTCCGCGAGCGGCCCATTCGACTGGAGCCAGATGCTCTCGCTGTTCGACTCTGATAGCGAGAGTCGACTCTCGGCGGTGTCCGGATTGCTGTTTCCTACATGCAGCGGTACGCGGAACGAATACATGGAGCGAGCGTATCGAGACTGCGGCCGGCGCGGCCCGCTTCAGCCGGGCTATGGTTCGCGTTGCCGGCGACGCCTTGAGGCGGGGCAGTGCAACTTCGGGCTGGCGAGCAGGGTGCATCGCTACTCTGGTCGCAGGTGGCGGAGGAGGCAGACGGTGAATACGAACGACACACCTGTCGAGATCTCGGAGATCAGCGAACAGCGATTCAACGCTTTCGTGGTCTGGGCCCGGGGGGCGGGCCCACTTGCGCCGACCAAGGAAGTTGCGTGGCTGGAGATCCGACCCGCTAAGGTGCTCGGCGTATTATTCGTTGACTTGACCGACCGCGAGCTCCACAGTTGCGTGCTCGCTCCCGACCTCTCTGGACGCTATCGGGGAGTCAGGTTGCTAGGCCCACACGCAGATGTACGTGCCGCGGTGAATGCGACTGCGGAAGCTATGGCGAATGTTCACGCGGACTACGACAACTCACGCACTCAAGGCGATGAGAGGCCTTCCGAGAACTTCTTCAGAGTGGCTTCGAACGAGGATCGCTTGCACGTTCGATTCAAGTACCTACGAGATCAGACGAGTGCCGTCGCTGCGCGTCGCCTCATAGAGGTCGCCATGCGTTGGTACGAGAACCAAGATGGAACTTTCGTCGAGCAGTTTCAGACCACTGCCTTCGATGCCAGGGTGTGGGAACTATATGTATGGGCGCTGATGCGTGAGGCGGGTCTACGAGTCGAACAGCCCAAGCCCGCGCCAGACTTCCTTGCACGAGGTGTGTTCGGAGATTTCTACGTCGAGGCAACGACCGCGAACCCGCCGCCAGTGCACAACGTGCCCGTTCCGCCGGAGACGGCTGACGAGCTTTTTGACTATGCGCACAACTACCTGCCGACTCGCTTCTCCGGCCCGCTTGTTGCAAAGCTCAGAAAGCGCTACTGGGAGCGAACCGGAGCGCGGAAGATACCCTTCGTGATTGCTGTGCAAGACTTCCATCAGGACCTGTCGATGACGTGGAGCCAGCCCGCGCTGTACGAATACCTCTACGGTGTGCGCATCGAAGATGTGGAGCGGGATGGAGTCGTCCGCCAGGTCGAGGTCCCCGTCGGAACACTTAAATGGGGCACGAAGGAGCTTGAGTCCGGTTTCTTTAAGTTGCCTGATTCGGAGCGGATCAGTGCCGTGATCTTCAATGCAGCAGGGACACTCAGCAAGTTCAATCGCATGGGCATCGCGGCGGGGATGGGGGAGTCATCGCTGTTGGCGTTCCATCGCGGTTCTCGTTACGCGGAAGACAACTCGGGCGAGGTTGTGCCATTCAGTCAGCAGGTGGGTGAGGGATATGAGGAACGCTGGATTGATGGCACCACTGTCTTCCACAACCCCGGGGCGCTCTACCCGCTTCCGCCCGAGGCCTTACCGGGTGCGGCGCACGTTAGCGAGCGAGCCGGCATGCGGGAGCAATCTTCTCCTGCCGGACATCTCGTCACCAGCACCACGAGCTTGGTGCTCCCGCAAGGATGATCTCGGATCAGTTACTCCATGACCAAGCGTCGTGTCGCGCGTCCCGTAGCGCTTCATCAAGGCGCCCCTCGATAAGCCGCGTGATGTTGCGGGGCGGATCCGCTTCGGGCAACGAGACGTTCAACCACTGCGCCCATGTCCAGGAGTCGCTTACGCCGGTCTGGAGGGTGAGAAGAACCTCCCGCAGACCTGGAACCACCTCGCCGTCGTGCAGTTGAAAGACGGGGAAGAGGTAGACGCCGTCTTCGGTGCGCAACATGAGGAGGCTGAGATCGTTCCCAGCCTCCATGACCTCAGCCTCCGTCCGTCCGAGGGTGCGGGCCATGCTGGTCACCGTGTAGCACGGACCGACGATCTCAGCCCAGGGGTTCGGTTCCTCCTCGGTCACGGCTCCTTCTCGGGTTTCCGGGTGTGGCGGCGACGAACGTCTTCGATGATCTCGTCGAGGGTGCGGCGGCCCTCGATGTAGTTCCAGGCGTCGCGGATCGCATCACGTGTCGGAGCGAGGCCGTCGAGGCGGCAGGAGTGGAACGCTTCGAGGACTCCGTTCAGCCGCTCCTCTCGCGTACGGACGTGGTCATCGTTACCCAACGGGGAATGCCGCCTCTCTCATCTGCTGGACCGTGGGGACCTCTAGGCGCAGCGTCCGCAGGTCGAGGAACGCGAGGCTGCCCTGCATCGTGTCTCGTCCGAAGCTCGCCACGCGGCGCCCGTCGTCGGTCGCGCCGCCGCCAGCAACATGCATATGACCATGCATCAGCAGTCCTGGTCGGATGGCGTCCCAGACTTTGGCAACCCGCTCGCGTGACTGTGCGGACTCTGCGAGCGTTTCGTCAGGGAATCCCATCGGGTTGGACCGCAGCACCTCTTGTACGGCGCGAACGGGCGTGCGGGCAGGGGACTCGTGCGTCAGCATCAGATCAGCGGGACCACCAGCGATGGCCGCGGCCACATGAGAGTCATCGATGCGCTCATCGGGCCACCATCCGGCGCCTTCTCGTCGCCAAAGCCTGTCGACGGAGGCTGCACCGCCGAGCGACAGCACCGACCGTCCGCCAATGGTGAGCCTGGCGGGCCTTGCCAGGAGCCAGGTGAGCTTCGAGACTCGGACGGCTGAACTAGGCTGCTCGTCGAGGAGCGGCGTGACGTCCGACCACGGTTCGTGGTTGCCGAGCGTCACATAGATGCGGTCGATGTTCGTGTCAGCGAGTGCCTCATCGACGGCATCGGGATCGATCCACCAGTCACCGAGCTGCAGGATCGTCGTCACGTCCGGTGCCAGCGCCGGCAGGATACGAGAGAGCGTCCTGACCCAGCCGACGTTGCCGTGCCAGTCCCCGCACACCGCCACGCGCTGATCCGGGAGATCGATGGTCGACGCGCGTTCAAGTGCTCTCACTGAGTCCTCGCAGCCTGGTGGGCACGAGCGCGCTCGCGGAATGTCGGGCCAACCCGGAGACTGCGCTCAACATCTTTGTCCCAGCTGATCCATCCGCCCCGTTTCCACTGAATCGCTACGTGGAGGCGAAACGCGTGAAGAATCGCGGTGCGAGTGACATAGTTCAGGCCAGCGGGCCACTCAGGGTGCAGAGGCTTGTCGTTGAAGAGAGCAGCGAACAGCTCCTTGAACGTGGGTCCGCCGCCGGTTCTTCGCCGCACAGTGGCGACGAAGATGCCCGCGGCAAGACCGAGATGGTCTGCGCGCTTCTCCTCGGTGAGCGCTTCGAATGCGTCCTGCCACTCGCGGGGCGCCTCGACATCGGTGGCGATCCACCAGGTTGGTGTCAGATCTGTCACATTCACTCCAGACTCGGGGCTGAAGGGCATGCATCGAGCCGCCCCGGGGTCTATGCACAGCGCCGCACATGCAGATCGTCAAACGCGAGGCGTCGGCCGTCGGTTGATGCGTCGTGGTGACCGATTCTGCCACATAGACATATCCATGGGTCAGCGCCTTCATCGGATCGTTGGAGAGTGATGAGGACGGACGTGAGTGCTGACGACGAGTGGCAGAAGTTCGCCGCAGAGCTTGGTCTTCAGATCCGTCGTCTGCGCGTCTCGAAAGGCTTGTCGCAAGAAGCGGTCGCCTTTCGTGCGGGTCTAGCTAGATTCACGTATCAGCGCTACGAGCGTGGCGAAGCGCAGTCCGGTGCGCCCTCAAACCCCACGTTGCGAACGCTCCTAGCCTTGGCGCAGATCTTTGAGGTGTCGCTTCAGGAGTTGGTGCCGGCGAACCACCCGGACGTGACGGCTCGCTGAGGAAGCGAGTCGCTACCGGTCTTGGTCGCGTCCGTCTTCGTTCTCGATAAGGCCATATGGCGGGTAGTCAGGATTCTGCGAGTACCGCACGACGGTGTGTTGAGAAGCGACCGACGGCGGCTGGTTGTCGACAAGAATGATCTGAGCGCCGGGGTGCTTCAAAACCCAGTCCGAGACATGCATGTAGATGTTCTCGACGATGTGTCTGCTTCGCGTCGTGATGAGGCGTCCGAGCTCTTCGCCCTCACTGTCGGAGCTACTGGGCGTCTCAGGCGCGGTGGTGACGACTGACCCTGGGACCAGATTTTTCTGCGGGCTGTCGATAATGAGAAAGCCGGGATGTCCCATTCCCTGCTCGAACGCGAGCTCGAAGAGTGCGAGCTCCCACGCAAGGGCGATGAGAGTCATCGCCCCAGATGAGCCGACTCGGTCATAGCGTCGGCCACGCACATAGGGGACGAGGTTCCTGTCAACCCGAACGAGATCGACCTTCGGATAGTCAAAGTCTCGAAGGATCTCATGAATCCGGTCACCGACCCTAGCCAGAATCGTATCCCGCGGGGTGGCTCGCTTTAGGTACTCAGCCTTCCTCGACCGTGCTTCCTTGAGAGCTGCTGAAGTCTTCAGCAGCTCCACTTCCTTCTGCTGTAGCTGGAGCAGCATCTGGCGTGCCCGAAGCGCAGTCTTGAGGTCTACCCGAGCATCGCCGAGCGTTTTCTGTATCTCGTCACGTTGTGCGAGGAACGGGGACACGACTTGGCGCGAGACGCTGTCTAGAGCAGACTGAGCCTCCTGGACCTCATCATTTGCCGCACTCAGCTTGCGACGAAGCTCGTCACCTTCTGCCCTCACCTCCTGCGAGAATGCGAGTAGCTGATTCAGCCGGCGGACGAGGTTGCGTCGTTCGGTCGAAAGGTCGGGAGCTTCATCTTGCGGGGTGTCATCCGAGGTCAAGTCCGAGTGGCACAGCGAGCATCGGTCACCGACGACGGTCGGTGACGTTTTCAAGTGGCTTTGGCACGCGGGACATGTAACGACGGTCAGGGAGTCAAAGAGGCTGACAGACTCCGCAACAAGGTCGAGTCGGCGGATCTCGTCCGCATACTGAGCACGGAGCGGTTCGAGCCGCAGCGTCAGAGTCTCTCGATCACGCAGCTCAGTCTGGATTCTCCGAGCGTGATTCGTGCTCCGCGCGAACGCCGCGCGAAGCTCGGTCGTGAAGTCGCCGCGGGCGGAGATGTCGGCGTCGATGCTCCGCCTCTTGGCGTTGAGCTCAGCGACCCGTGTCCCTAGCCGGTCCGACTCGGCAGTGATTTCCTCGAGCGTCGTGAAGCCCGCGTCCGTCATGAAGGTGCGAAGGGTCTGGACGGCGCGCGACAGTTCGCGTTCCTCAGCTCCGAGCTCTTCTACCGCACGCGACAACGAGGACTGCTGGTTATCGGATACTCCGAAGAAGAAGTTAACGACCTGATTCAGCTTGATGGAGCGCGCGGTTTGGTTGTGGTAAGTGAGGTCACCGTTGTCAAGCCGTCGGTTCGACAGGAACCACAGGGGTTGTAGATCCCGGAAGCTCAGCACGCTTGTCTTCGAATCCGTTTGCGTTGGTGCTTCGTCCAAGCGCAAACCGGCGAGGCCGCACAACTGAAGTAGGTAGTGCGACAGAGAGTCGGTATCCGCGGGGTCTGAAGTGAACGACCTCACCGGGGTTCCAGACATGCTGTCCAAATCGCCGGTGTAGAGGTAAGCGGCCGTCTTCTTCGACCCGAGAGCTCGCTCGATAACGTATCGACTCGCGGTGTCTCCGGTAGATCGCGCGTCTGCCACGTCGATGGCGAGCTGAGCCGAGCGTACGTTCGCCATGATCTCGTCGTGTTCAGGGTGCTCCTTCGCACCGAGACACCAGTCGATGAACTCGAGCACCGAAGTCTTTCCAGTGCTGATCTCGCCGGCGATTATCGAAAGCTGACGGATCACGTCGGCATCATTCCGGTCGGTGAAGTTGACTCGATATGAGTGGTTTGGCCCGACCAGACGGAGGCCGCGGACGTTGAATGCAGGGCGAGTGGCAGTCATTGGTAGTGGTCCTAGAAGAGCATGTCGCGTGATGCGAGGCCGGAAGTCTCCGCCTCGAACTCGTGGTATGTGGGGGCGTCGATGAGGTCGAAAAGCATCGGGTCGACCCGGAGCCAGGTCTCGAGGCGTTGGCGCATCCGTTGAGCCGAGAGCCGCATCACCAAGGGGCCCACAGTGGCCACGCTAAGCCGATACGCATCCGCATAGACCGAGCAGAGTCGCTCGGCTGACTGTTCGCCAAGCTCAGTGAGGGAGAAAACTCGTTGCCTGTCAGCGACGAAAAGTCGAACAAGTCCAAGGGAGACCAACTGAGCGACATCAGACGCTACTCGCTCGCGACGGGAGACAAACCGCTGACTAGGGGAGGCGTATGTGATGGAGTGGCGCCCAAACCCTTGAAGGCGAAGTTCGTTTGCTTCCGGCGAGTCGTCGCCCACCACAAGGAACGGATTGGCCGAGAGAAATTCGATGATGGAAAGGCGCTCGAGGTCGACTCGATTCAGTGGAGGCTGAACGCCATCGAGGACGAGAAGGAGCTGCGCCATGCGGAAGGCCGGGACGGATTCAGCCCTGAGCGTGGATGCGGCGTTATCCATGAACGCGGTCGAACTAGTCATCAGTGTTCTCCGTCTCATCATCGACTTCGCGCCCGGTCGCTGGCTTCGACAGGGAGGGGCGAGATCGGTGGTCCTGCGCGACTTCTCGCCAATCCCGAACCCATCCAGCGCGTCCGTTGTCCACAGCCTGATGAAGCAGGCCAACGCCGTGAATCACATGTGCGCGCAGGCTCGCCGCTTCGCGCACATGACTGGCTTCGATCCCGGCAAGCACTTCTCCATACAGCCGAGGAAACCGTCGCTCGGGCGACGTCTGACATGCAGTGTTGAATGCGACCGACCACGTCGACGACACGGCAACTCGCCACGTCGATAGGGCGGAGACTTCGGTCGAAAGACCCTTGTCTGTGACCTCGCGTTCGAGGATTTCAGCGTTGAAGAACGCTTCCCTCGCTGAGCGGGTTTCAGGTAGCCCGGCTTCATCCAACTGGCGCACGAAGAGGGCGCCGTCATACTTCGACTCATCGACAAGTTCCTCGAGCCCGCGTTCCACTTCGTCCTCGGAGCGTTCGGGCACCGCAAAGACAGGAGAGAAGTAGAACCGGCGCACGTCCTCACCAGCAGTGGCCTGGAGTCGCCGCCGGAGGCGCCCGCCCGACTCCAGTTCGATGGTTAGGTCATCCACTTTCGCCGTGCGCTTCTTCCACCCGTTCCACCACTTGAGCATTGGACCGTCGAGTTCGCACGGGACGCACAGAGTCCACGACGCAATCCTGTAGCCATGCTCGTGTGCTGCCTTTTGCGCGGACTTGTACGACTCCCGCACTTCACTCTGCTGCGATGGTCCGAAACCGTTGATGAAGTACTTCGACTGCCAGACGTGAACTTCACCAGCCTCGCCCAAGTCCCCTACGAAGGCGTCGATGCCCCAGTCGCCCGGATTCGCCTGGATCTCTTGAACGTCGGGATGAACGATGCCCACGATGTCCGCAACGAGTCGTTCGAACGCGTCGCGAGCGCCGGCCGGGCCCGAGAACCGAACCTCAAGGAACCGGAAATCGACGTCGCCGGCTCCGAGCACCGCAATCTGACTTGACACTCGCCCCCCCCGCCTGTCTGTAGCGTCAGCATATCCATAACCCATTCCCGCGCATGTTCCGACGGCAGGTGGTCATGTTCCGCCCCGATCCGTGACCGCTCGCGGCGCCGCTATTGTGTGGTGCGCCAATTCGTTGCGTCCCGCTGTGTGGAATGAGCCTGGCGGAGATCTGGTAGGCGTGGACGGGGCGTCGTGGTACGAAACTCGGTCGTCGAAGATCACGGAGTGGACCGGAGTTCTGGACCGGACTGCCCGCGGGAATCCCGCGCCCATCGCGGACGGTACAGATGGCATGACTTTCCGACCTGCACCGCGCATGGTCTTGGTATGAGCTCCCTCACCTTCGCCTACGCCCGAATCTCCACAACTGGCCAGCGCCACGACTCTCAGCGCTCCGTCCTCGACACTGCAGGGTACGACCGCTTGTACGAAGACACATGCAGCGGCACCGTCGATCCGATGGAGCGTCCAGGGTTCACTCGACTCGTCGACGCTGCGAGGCCCGGCGACGAGCTTCTGATCTTTCGACTCGACCGTCTAGGACGTTCCGCCGCCAGCGTGCTGCGGACTGTCGAATTGCTAGACGAGCGAGGAATCACCCTTCGTTCTCTCTCCGACGGGATCTCCACGTCGGGCCCGTCCGGGAAGCTCGTGCTGACCATCATGGCTGGGGTGGCAAGCCTCGAGCGCTCCGTTATCGCGGAACGCTCGAGGGAAGGTATTGCCGCGGCGCGTGCTCGGGGTCAGCACCTCGGGCGTCCCAGCTCCCTTACTCCGGACCAGCAGGCACTCGCCAGACAACTCCGTGCCAGCGGGGAATCGTACAACGCCATCGCACGCGCGCTCGGCACGTCCAAGACAACGGTGATCCGAGTGACTCGAGGAGACTGAGCGCGCGGGAAGGCCCCTCCCCGCCCCAAGCGGGGAGGGGCCTTCGGCTCAGGCGGCTGCGGGAGCTCGCGGAAGGTTGCGGTCATCTGGGGGCAGCGCCAGCGCCTTGAGGCGGTACTCCTGGTAGAACTCCTCCTGCTCTCGCGTGCGCTCGATTGCTTCGAGAGCTTCGAGGCGGTCCCAGTAAGCGTCGCGGTACTTCGTCATGCTGTCTCGACTTTCGTTGGTGGTGAAGGCTCAGCCCATAAGCATGAGCCGCGCGAGGGACGGATCGTGCCGCTTGCGCAGCTTCACCTTCCCTCCTCCTGTGGGGAGTTCTGTGCCGTGGGGACGCAGCGATGCCGGGATGCCCCTCAAGGTGATGGTGTTCCGCAGCACCGCTTGGATGCTTTCAGGATCTTTCGGTTGGAAAGGAAACGTCGCCGGATCAAGCAGTCGCGACGTCTGCCACCGCGCGCTTGGTGGGCCGGTCGCTACCATCGTCGGCAGCGTTCCGAAGTCCTGGCGAGCAGTACCGTTTCGGGGGAAGAGCGCCCGCCACGTGACGACGCCGATCTTGGCCGCGGTCGGGTCACCGGCCATTCCGGGGAAAGAACGAACCGCGCGCTCAATAGCGCGGGTCACGACCCTGAGGTCGGCGCGTGTGCTGTCGGGCTTGTCGTGTCGCGGAACGATGACGAAGACCGCCGTCAGACCGGTCCAGGCCATTGGCCGCTGGTGAAGCAGTTTGGCGAGGCGTCGGACCTTCGCGTCCATGCCAGAGGTGGTGGCGGTGATCTCCACTAGCACTCGCAGCCCGTCAGGGCGGATGAGGGTGAGGTCGGCCGCTGACTGTCCGCCACGCGGAAGATCCGGCGCGCCCGGTACGGGCCTTACGAGCAGTTCCCAGGAGGAAAGCTTCTCTCCGAGCACCATACCTACCTGTCCGTGCTCGGCCATCCTCAGACCGAACTCCGTGGCGAGCACGTTGTGGCGCGCATACTGACGGGAGGCATCGAAACCGAGACCGGCGGTGACAGAGAACCAATCGGCCCACCCGAGCACGGACGCTAGATCCTGCACCGCTCCGGAGTCACCGGCAGGTCGCAGGAGGAGCTGTTCCCGCGGCGGGACTTGTCCCCAGGTGTGACCCCAGCGACCCACGTCGACCAGACCCGCATTCCACAGCGCGCTTACGAGGCTCGTGCGACCGCGAGATAGCCCTTCGACGTCAGCGAGCGCCTCCACCTGTTCGACGGTCGCAGTCCGCCACTGATCCAGAACCGCCATCACGCGGAGAATGCGCTCACGGTTGTGGGGAGCCAGCACGCGCTCGCGTGCCTCGTCTTTCCGCATCCGAAGCCACGAAGGCGCGTGCTCGCCCTCGGCGAGGGCCCAATGGCCGAGAGCGCGTCCGCGCCATAGTTCATAGGGATCTCCGCGGCGCGCAGTACGACGAGGATGCAGCGGTGTCCGAGACCGCAAGGCGGCGAGGTCAATCTCAGTCATGCTTGCTCGAAGACCGGCGTCCGACGATCCCATGTGTCGTGCAGCAGGGTGGCACCGGGTGAGGAGTCGCCGGCCGCAGGTAGCAGTCGTCGCCCAAGAGGATGTCGAGCGCGATGAGGAGGTCGTCACTGTCGCGCGATTCACGCACCAGATCTCGCACACGATCCCTGAAGCCGGTGCGTGCGTCATCGGGGTGGGTATCTCCGCTGGCGCCTGTCTTGAAGGGCGGGGTGAGGGCTGGTTCGTCGATCTTCCATGCACCGTCGGTGGACAGCGCCAGGCGAGCTGCCCAATACGCGCCCTCGTCGGGGGACGTGTACAGGTCGTAGAGACCGGGGGCGTCGGGTCGCCCGTGGAGTGGTGGGTTGGCTGTGTCCGCCGCCGTGCGAGTCTGCGTGCCTGCAGGGGTCTGGCGCTCGTTTCGGAACATTTCGGGGTAGAGCGCCAGCAGCGTCTGCTTCGCCGTTCGTCGGGTGTGGTCACACCCACGGAGGACTGCGTTGGGTGCGCTGTCGGTGGGAGATTCGGGATCGGTCACGTGTACCTACTCTCTTGAGTGCAGTGCAGACAGTGTCTGCGTTGCGGTAGTGGGTACTTCGCCGGGTAGCGCCCGAACTGCTCAGATTCGATGGATCTTTCTCTGACTCGGGTGACGGAGTGACGAAGTGACGATTTCCGAGCTTCATGGCATTACCTCTCTAGGGAGAGATCTCGCTTATAGAGAGGAATGGCTGAAACCTAAGAAACCGTCACTTCGTCACTTCGTCACCTCGGATGTCACGCCTGCCGTAAGAGACCGCGCATGAACACGGGGAAGGGAACGCGGGCCCCTTCAGGCCGGTGGGGAACCGGCTCGAACCCCGCCGCGTGGGAGCGGCGGGGGCTTATCTTGGAGGCCTCAAGTGCAATCCACGCTCGAAAGCATAGGGAAGCGGCCGTGCTGGGACCGTCACCGACCTCCGGCGCTAGCGTGGACTTCATGAGCACCCATGAACCGGAATCCGAGTCCGACGGTCTCGATGCGCTGGCCCCCACGGAGCTTCGCACCCCGCGGCGACCGGTGTACGTTCTCGGTGCGGGATTCTCGCGAGCAATCAGTGACCTGATGCCCCTCACCGACGACCTCGGGAATGCCCTCCGTGAGCGCCTCGGCCTCAACTGGTCGATGGGGCAGCAGGTCTCATTCGAGGAACGCCTCACGGTGCTGTCTACCGCGTTGCCCTTTCTTCAGGCCCACGAGAACACTCGCCGACGCGCGGAAGCTGAGGCACTGACGGCAGCAATCGCTGACGTTCTGGATGGATTTCTAGAGACGGTGACGGGCTCCGCCCCACCGCTCTGGCTTCTGCAGCTGGTCGCTATCTGGCATGCGGAGCAAGCGGTCGTTATCACCTTCAACTACGACACGCTCGTAGAAAGTGCGTTCGGTGCGCTAGGCGTCGTGAAGCCTCACTACGACAACGGTGTCTCTTACGAGTTGGACGGGAAGCAGATCGTCTACCCCGCGCCTAGGTCGAGCGGATCGGGCGGCTGGCAAGATGCGATAGCTGCCGACGACAGCTCATTCCAGCTGCTCAAGCTCCACGGATCACTTTCCTGGTACTGGTCTTCAGGCGACGGATCCACGGTCGTCCAGGATCGCGCCCTACCGACCTTCGGTCGGGCAACGAGCACCACTCCGGAATTGTCCGGCATCAAGACGTTGGATCGATTCCTGATTCCTCCGGTGCTCAGCAAAGACAGCTACTACAACGTGAACATCGCGCACATGCTGTGGCGGACCGCTCACGACGCGGTCGCCAATGCATCCCGATTGACGATCCTCGGGTATTCATTGCCGGCGGGAGACCGCATCACTGCGGAACTTCTCCGGATGACGCCGAAGGGCACTCCGGTTGACATCGTCAATCGAGACATAGGAGAGCCCCAGGCCGCAACTTCGCCCCTGGGCCGTGCGACAACGCTCGGGTTCCAGGTCAACAAGACCTGGAACGGAGATCGAGCCATTCCTGCTTACGTCCGGGACCGTTTGTTGCAGCGCTACCCGGGCGTTTTCGACGCCCTCGCCGACTATGAAGACGAACCCCTCATCGCGAGCGTCAGTCTTCGCGGAACGAGAGATGAGCCGGCCACGTTCATGCTGCGCTCTGTCGAGGAGGGGAACAACGGCGTGGACATCGATCTTGTCGCTGTGGGTAACGCCTCCACCCCTCCCCATGTCACTGTCGGAGCGCGAATGCCGTCCTTCGCCGGTGCTGACGACTTCCATACAGCGAAGACCCTGAAGAAGGTCGTCAGTAAGTCGCCGTTTCGCGTGAACCTCGCTGGCCGGATGTTCGTGGCCATCGGAGCCAAAGGTGTGCGGATCGGTAGATGGGAAGCGGTTGAGCTCCAACTGGCACCCGCCGAGTAATGCGTCGCGCGTCGCAAAGGTTTCTCGGGATCGAGCTTGCTGTTGCGCCGTCAGTAGTCTGGGGTAATGAACGACGGGGTGCGATGGGGACAGTCGACGGCTGGGGTCCTGGTGATCCAGGGACTGATTGGTCCAGTGATGGGGGCAGTCGTCGGCGCGGTGGTGGCCCTGTCGCTCACCAAGCCTGAGAGAGTCGACTGGGGCCTCATCTTCTTGGTCGCGTTCATCGTGGCGCTTGTTCTCTTCGTCGTGCTCTCCCTCGCGCTTGGGCGCCTCCGACGCGTTGTGTGGGGAGCTGTCCGCATGGCCCTGGCGTGGGTCGGTGGTCTGAGAATCAATACCCGCAAGGGCCGTAGTCGCCTCCGAGAGGCAGGGTATGCCGCGCGAAGCCGAGAGGTTGAGGACGAGCGGAAGCTATCACCACGCCCGCGCTGGCGCGTTACATACGAACCTGGCGAGGATTGGATTTACCTTCACAACTCGGGCTACTGGGTTAGCGACGTAGTAGTGCGCGCCGATCCGGACCTGTTCGAGTTCGCTGACGGTGCTAGGCAGGGTGGTATTCAGGGGCGTCTCGGGGGCGACGGAGCCGGCAATCCGACCGGCAGACCGATACAGGGCCGCCCCACCAAGCGTGGCGAGCGCGAGGGAGTCACGTTCACCGTGTCCTGGACTGACCAGAACGGGGACGCGCAACCCACAGGAGATCGCGACGACCTGCCCTCGACAGCAACGCTCCCGAGTAGGGCGCTCCAGCCGGTTGTGCAACCCACGTGGCAGATCGGTCTTCCGAGGCAGAGCCCTGGCAAAGATGTCCTCATGCTCGCCAACGGCGCTCAGGAATTTGAAGCGAAGAACCTGGTCATCGACGCGGACCCGATCTACTTCACCTTCGTCTTGAAGCGGGAGCTGGGTGACCTGGAGGGTATCGGTGGCATGCGCTTCGTCGGCCGCCCGACAGAGGCTGGCAGAACGTTCGGGGTGGTCTTCACGGTTACCTATCAAGATGTCAACGATGAAGAACGCACCGACTATGTCCCCGTTGAGCCAAGCATGAACTGGGGGTCTTGAGTCGAGGCCGCGTGTGTCCCGGGCTCTGAATGATTGTGCTGCTGGACGAAAGATCCGGCTCAGTCGTCCAGCTGTCCAGCGAGTTCGTCGGACACGACGATGCGCTCAGGGTTCCAATGCCCCTTAGCAGCCGCGGGGTAGACGGTCACGAACGCACCAGCACCCATCATGATCTTCCGACGTTCCGCGACGGAAGATCGCGCCCAGGCCTCACCGTAAGTCTCGCCAGTGCGACGCTGCACGGCCGAAATCGACGGCAAAGCGGTAAGGCGATCCCTCTCTTCGCCCAGCGTGACCATCCTGGCGGCCAACTCCATCACGTCCGCTCCAGGACGGTTCATCGCGGCATGGGTCTGACTGATTGCATCGAGCACGTTGTCCAGCCCCTCTGGCACGACCTCCTCACTGACAGTTTCGATAACTTCGACGTCACCCCACGCGTCGAGGAACTGCCGTTCGGCTTCCGCTTCCGCCGGATTGGCGGTCACCGTCTGGGGCCTTTCGCATGTGCGGCCTCGGTTCCGCGACTGGCACATGTAGACAGGAGGCTGTGTCGGGTGAGCGAAATGTCTGGGGGTCAACGGCATGCCACAGGATGAGCAGATAGCCAGTCGTTGCAGTAGCGGCACCCGTCCTCCTTCGGGAAGGCGGGGCGCTGCGATGTTCCCACTCAGAGCGCGCGACAGTGCATGCCACTCCTCGTCACTCACGAGAGGCGGCCATACGACCACCGGTAGCCCGCGGTCATCTCGCACCGCGTCCCCACCCTGCGTCGCATGTCCCCGAAGAGATCCGCGACGAAGGATGCGGGAGAGAGACGGGGGCGACCAATGAGACCCGCGGCGCGACGGGATGCCGTCGGAGTTGAGGCCGCGCGTCACCTCTGAGATGCCCTTTCCGCTCATCACCTCGTCCACGACTCGTCGGATGACCTTCGACTCCTCCGGGTGGTGCACAAGCGTTCGACCCGCAGTATCGGGGTGAGGTGCAGTGGTGAAACCGTAGGGCGGTGGTCCTCCTGGCCAACGCCCTACAGTTGGCAGGTGCCGGCGCATGGAACGAACTCGCTCGCCAATGGCCGTCGCTTCCAGCTCCGCGAAGACCTGCGCCATCTGGACCATGGCTTTACCTGTCGCAGTGGAAGCATCGAAGTTCTCCGTAGCGGAGACGATGACGAGGCCCTCGTCGAGTAGCTGGGAGATGTCGGCAACGGACCTTGCCATGCGATCCAGCCGGGACACCACGACAACGTCCGCTTCGCCAGCGCTGATGCGGCGACGCATCTCATGTATGCCTGGCCGGTCCAGTCTCTTTCGAGTGGCGGACTGGTCTATGTCCTCGATGATGTCTACGAAGTCCCACCCGCGCGCGTCGATCTGCCGGCGGATGTCCTTTCGCTGACGCTCGGGCGAGGTCGATGCCTCCGTGTCGCGAGAGAGTCGGACGTAGCCGAGCGCGCGGGTGGAAGACATGGGCTCAGTGACCCGCAGGGATGCCCTCGCCATGCGCAGGCTCCGCGGGCTTACGAACGAAAAGCGCCAGCAAGACTGCAGCCGAGGCGACGATGGCACCAACGAAGAACGCGGTGTGGACACCGTTCGCGGTCGCCGTCACCTGGTCAGCGCCAGAGCTCAGCGAAGATGCGAGCGTGACCGACATGAGCGTGACGAAGAGCGCAGTCCCCGCGGCACCAGCGACCTGCTGAACCGTCCCTACGACGGCAGAGCCGTGCGGGTACAAGTGCGACGGGAGCGATCCGAGAGCCGAGGTCATGAGCGGCGTGAACACGAAGCCGAGACCGAGGTTCAATGCCAAGTGCACTGCGATGATCCAGACGATGCTCGTGCCCTGGTCGAACGTCGCCATACCCCACAGTGCACCGGCCGCGATAGCCATGCCCGGGATGACCAACGGCGTCGGGCCGAACTTGTCGAAGAGGTTGCCCACGACGGGAGCGATGGCACCCATCAGAACGCCGCCAGGCAGCAGCATGAGCCCAACGCCGAGAGTGTCGAGCCCGAGCACTTGCTGCAGATAGATGGGAAGCAGGATGAGCGAACCGAACAGCGCGCTCATTACGATGACGACGAGTCCGACGGCGAGGCTGAACGACTTGCTCTGGAACACTCGAAGGTCAAGCAGAGCGCCGTCGACTTTCTGGAGCTGAAGTTGACGAAGCACGAACACAGTGAGTGCGACCGCGCCGATGACAATCGGGATCCACACGGGCACGGGGGCGTGGCCCGATGCTGCTTCACCGATGCTGCTAAGTCCGTAGATGAGACCACCGAAGCCGAGGGCCGAGAGAATCACGGACAGCACGTCGAATCGAGCGTGAGGGTTAGTCTCCGTGACGTTCCGAACCCAGATCAGTCCGAGTCCGATGGCGAGCAGCGCGATGGGGAACATGATCCAGAAGATCGCGTGCCAGGTCAGCGCCTGGAGGATCAGACCTGACACGGTCGGGCCGACTGCCGGCGCGACCGCGATGACGATGGTGATGACACCCATCATGCGGCCGCGATGACTCGCGGGGACGATTGTGAGGACCGTGGTGAAGAGCAGCGGCATCATCACGCCAGTGCCGAGCGCCTGCACGACGCGACCAGCGAGGAGGAACTCGAAGCCGGGCGCCAGCGCTGCGATGAGTGTGCCAAGTGCGAACAGGCCCATCGCAGAGAAGTAGACCTGACGAATGGTGAATCTGCTGAGAAGGAAACCGGTCAGCGGAATGACCACGGCCATAGTTAAGAGAAATCCTGTGGTGAGCCACTGACCCACCCCGGCGGTGATCCCGAGGTCCTTCATGATGTCGGTCAGCGCGACACCCATGGTGGTCTCGTTGAGGATCACGACGAACGCGCTGACGACGAGCAGCGCGATAACTGGGCCGGGCTTCGAAACGGTGTGAGTTGGGACGGACCCGGTCTGAGGCGAGGAGTCTTGGAGGGTCAAGGTGGATCCTAAGAGAGTGGTTCTTGCGGTGAGGGAGCTGTCCCGAAGATCGACGCTACCCGACTGCTAACGAGTTGGCGGACGCATCTAAAGGAGAACAGGATCGAGGCGGCGCGGCGTTCTGCCGCGAAACTCAGCCTAGTAACGCTGGTGCGTTCGTCAGCATGAAGGCGCTCGTGAGCCACTGGCCGAGCTCGGGCGGAATGCCCAGGTCGGTGTTCAGATGAGGGATCGCGATCCCCATCGTGGTCTCGTTGAGGATGGCGACGAAGGCGGCGACCAGTAGCAGCCAGATCACCCGCATGTCCTTGCGGGAGATCTCGCCCCCTGCCGCTGCGGGGGTCGTCGAGATGGAGCCGGTATCGACGGCAGACATGGGCGGCCTCCAGGGCGAAGAAGAAACGGAGTATCGCGAGAGTTCGCAAGAGTCACTCAGCGTAACGGCAGCCGCGGACATTTCATTCCGAATTCACAGATATCCGCCGACGGCGGAGGCGCGGGCCTCGGTGTCCCCGCACGTGAGTACGCTGGCGCCATGAGCATGGGCGGCGGCATGGGCGGTGGCCCGCGGGGTGGTGGCTTCCGCGGGGTCGACGAGAGCGCGCAGCGGAAGCTGAATGCCGAGGCCCCCCGGATCAACGGCCTCGGTGCGCGGGTCGTCTCGCTGTTCCGCGCGTATCGCTGGCGCATCTTCTCCACCGGCATCCTGGTGGTGGTCGGCGCCGCGATAGCCGTCGTGCCGCCGCTGATCGTGCAACGGATCTTCGACGATGCACTCTTCCCCGTCGCCGGGGGAGGGCCGCACCTCGAACTGCTGGCCTGGCTCGTCGCCGCCATGATCGGTCTCTTCCTGCTCTCCGCTGCTCTCGGAGTGGCCCAGACCTGGCTCACGGCAACCGTCGGCAACAGTGTCACCGGCGACCTGCGTGTGAAGCTGTTCGAGCACCTGCAGGCGATGGAACTCGGCTTCTTCACCCGCACCAAGACGGGCGTCATCCAGTCACGCCTGCAGAACGACGTGGGTGGCGTCTCCGGCGTGCTGACGAACACCGTCACCAGCATCCTGGGCAACGTCGTCACGGTGATCGCCTCGCTCGTCGCGATGATCCTGATCGACTGGCGTCTCACGCTCATCGCCGTGATCATGATGCCGTTCCTGATCTTCGTCCAGCGCAAGGTGGGCCAGGTGCGGGCACGTATCGCGGGAGAGACGCAGGAATCGCTGTCCGAGCTCACCTCGATCACGCAGGAGACGCTGAGCGTCTCGGGCATGCTGCTGTCGAAGGCCTTCAACCGCCAGCGCACCGAGTCGGAGCGCTACCAGGCGGAGAACCGCAACCAGGTGGTCCTCCAGGTGCGCCGGGCGATGAGCGGCCAGGGTTTCTTCGCCGTCGTGCAGGTGCTGATGGCCAGCGTTCCTGCCGTGATCTATCTCGTCTCCGGATACCTGATCGCCGGCGGCACCGGGGCGATCACCGCAGGAACCGTCGTCGCGTTCACCACGGTGCAGGCGCGGCTGCTCATGCCGTTGATGGGTCTGATGCGGGTGTCGCTCGATCTGCAGACGTCGTCGGCGCTGTTCGCGCGCATCTTCGAATACCTCGACCTCGTCCCGGAGATCCAGGATGCGCCCGACGCGATCACGGTCGACGACGCACCCGGGCCGCGAGGACGCCTGGAGTTCGCCGAGGTGGTGTTCCGCTACCCGGACGCGTCCTCCGACGCCCGTCCGACGCTCGACGGAGTGTCCTTCGTGGCGGAACCCGGCCAGCACGTCGCGTTCGTGGGCCCCTCGGGCGCCGGCAAGACCACGATCCTGTATCTGGCTCCTCGCCTGTACGAGGCGAAGGGAGGAGCCGTGATGTTCGCCGGTGCCGACGTGCGCGCGCTCACGCAGGAGTCGATCATCGACAACGTCGGCATCGTGTCGCAGGAGACGTACCTCTTCCATGCCACGATCCGTGAGAACCTGCGCTACGCCAAGCCCGATGCGACCGAGGAAGAACTGATCGCCGCTTGCACCGCCGCGAACATCCACCACATCATCGCCGGCTTCGAGCAGGGCTACGACACCGTGGTGGGGGAGCGCGGCTACCGGCTCTCCGGCGGCGAGAAACAGCGCATCGCGATCGCCAGGGTGCTGCTGAAAGACCCTCCGGTGCTGCTCCTCGACGAAGCGACCTCGGCACTCGACACGGTCTCGGAGCGCGTGGTGCAGGAGGCGCTCGACGAGGCCGCGAAGGGGCGCACGACCCTCTCCATCGCCCACCGGCTCTCGACGGTGATGGGCGCGGACGTGATCCACGTTCTGGAGGCCGGGCGCATCGTCGAGTCGGGTTCGCACGTCGAACTGCTCGCCCGCGGCGGTCTGTATGCCGAGCTCGCGGCCGAGCAGGTGGCGGCGTCGCGCGTGCTCGAGACCGAGGCCGCCGTCGAGGAGGAAGTGACCGGGGGCGCCGTGGCACCCCTCGACGATCGCCGCGCGGACAAGGCGCCCGCCGATTCCGCGGGGGCCGATGCGGTCGCGACCATCACCGCTGCGGTGCCGCTGCTCGCCGAGCCTCGACCGGACGAACGGGTCTACCCGCCTGAGCCCTGAGCCCTGAGCCCTGAGGAGGCGTCGTGGCACCGCGCGTCAGTGCACCGAGAGGCCGCCGTCGACGAACAGCGACTGGCCGGTGACGTAGGCCGAGCCGGCTCCGGCAAGGAACACCGCCGCTCCCGCGAAGTCGCTCGGCAGACCGTTGCGCCCGATCATCGTGCGCGCGGCGAGCTCCGCGACCTTCTCCGGGTCCTGCTGCAACCGGGCGTTCAGAGGGGTGAGCACGAAGCCGGGGACGAGCGTGTTGCTGGTGACGCCGGTTCCACCCCAGGCCTCGGCCTCGGAGCGCATGAGCGATTCCACCGCGCCTTTCGACGCGCCGTAGATGCCGCTGCCCACGAAGGCGCGGTGGGCCTGCTGGGAACTGATGTGAATGAGTCGACCGTATCCGCGTGCGGCCATGCCCTGCGCATAGCGCTGACCGAGCAGGAACGGCGCGAGGGCGTTGACTGTCATCGTCGCGTCCCAGTCGTCTTCGGTGATCTCCGCGAACGGCGGGCGGATGTTGATGCCGGCGGAGTTGACGAGGATGTCGGGCGCGCCGAACGGTGCGGCCGCTGCTTCGCCGACCGCGTGGATCCCGTCCCTCGTGCTGAGGTCGCCGATCACGCCGTGGGCGCGGCATCCGAGCGCGCGCAGCTCGTCGACCGTCTCGCGGACGCGATCCTCACCGCGCGCGACGATGACCGTCGACGCTCCGGCGCGAGCGAGTGCGGTGGCGATGCCCCGGCCGATCCCGGAGCTGCCGCCGGTGACGACGGCGGTGCGACCGTCGAGTGAGAACAGGGAGGAGAGGTAGTCGTTCATGTGTTCACCGTCAGGGGTTCGGAGGGTGGGGGTCACCACGCGAGCGCGGCGGCGATGGCGGGGTCGGGTGCGGCGTCGGCGAACTCGGGGAGGGCCCGCAGCTCCGAGATGAAGGCGTCGACCTCGGCGGCGTAGGTCGGGTCGGCATGGCTCTCGGCGATCTCGAGGAGCGAGGCGACGTCCATCGCGAGGATGAGTTCGATGCGAGCGGTCACCGAGGCGTGGGCACCGGCCTCGTGCAGCACGTGGAGGCCGCCGCGGAGGGCCGCGAGGTAGTCGCGCAGCACCGGCAGCTGTGCCTTGCCCTGAGTGATCGAGGTGCCATCGGCGCGGATCCGCCAGCGCACGACCACATCGGGGATCACATCGAATGCGCGTGCCCGGGTGTACATGAGCTGCGCGACCACCTGGTCTTCGTAGGCGACCCCCTCGGGGAAGCGCAGGTCGTGCCAGAACGAGGTGCGGCTCACCTTCGACCAGGCGACGATGTTCGAGACCGCCAGGGGGTGCGCGGCGAGGGTCGTGCCGAGTCGCTCCGGAGACGTGGCCGCAGCGACCCAGGGCTGCACGCGGCCGGCGACGTAGCCGTCACCGCGGACCCGCGAGCGTACGTAGGCGCCGGCGACGAAGTCGCTTCCGGTCCGGCCCAGTGTCTCCGTCATGCGGGCGAGGGCGTTCGGCAGCAGTTCGTCGTCGCCGTCGAGGAAACCGAGGTACGGGGTGTCGACGAGCTCCAGACCGACATTGCGCGCGGCGCCGAGACCGCGGGAGGCCCCGTGGCGGATCGTCGTGAAGCGGGGGTCTTCGGCTGCGGCGGCGTCGAAGATCGCTCCTGTGTCATCCGTCGAGCCGTCGTCGATGAGGATCGCCCGCCATCGTGACTCGGTCTGCGCGCGCAGCGAGTCGAGTGCGGCGGGGGCGAAGGCCGCGATGTCGCGTCCGGGGACGATCAGCGTCACGATCGGGGCGGAGGCAGTCACCTGCTGAGTCTATGACCGTGGCTCAGCCGCGGGCCGCGCGCACCGACTCGGCGACGAGCACAGCCAGCCATTCGGGAGCATCCGGGGGCAGAGCCGCGCGATCGAACGTGAAACGTACGGCGGTCTGCGCCACTTCGGGGGTCACACCGCAGGCGAGCAGCACGTGCGACGGCTCGTCGCTGCCCGCCGCGCATGCCGATCCGCTCGACGAGATGACCCCGCGGCGCTCCAGCTCGAGCAGAATCGACTCCCCGCTGGTGCCGGCGAACGTGAAGCTCGCCGTTCCGGGCAGACGGCCTCGGGAATCCCCGGTGAGCGTGGCTTCGGGGATGCTCGTGAGCACCCGGGCGATGAACCGCGCGGTCGCCGAGCCGACCTGCGCCGCAACCGTCTCGCGTTCCGTCTCGGCGAGTTCCAGCGCCGTCGCGAGTGCGACGGCGCCCGCGACGTTCTCGGTGCCGGAGCGTCTCCCGCGCTCCTGGCCGCCGCCGTGCAGCAGCGGCTCCACCGGCACGCGCCCGCGTACGGCCAGGGCGCCGATGCCTTTGGGTGCCCCGAGCTTGTGCCCGGCGATCGACACCGCGTCGGCGCCGAGGTCATGCAGAGGGAGCCACCCCGCCGACTGCACGGCATCCAGATGCAGGGGGACGCGGGCGGCACGGGCGACGGCGGCGAGCGCCGACACATCCTGGACGGTGCCGATCTCGTTGTTGGCGTGGCCGATCGAGATCAGAGCGGAGTCGTCCCTGATCGCCGCAGCCAGGTCATCCGGGTCGATCCGTCCGCGCGAGTCCACGGGCAGGAGGGAGACCTCGATGGCGTGGAAGCGTCGTAGATAGTCGGCGGATCCGAGGATCGACTCGTGCTCGATCGGCGAGGTCACCAGATGCCGCCGCCCCGTCTCGAGAGCCGCGAGCATGATGCCCTTCACCGCGAGGTTGTTCGCTTCGGTGCCGCCGGCGGTGAACACGACGTCGCCCGTCCGCATCCCCAGCACGCGCGCCACCCGTGCACGGGCATCGTCGAGCGCGCCCGCCGCGGCCTCGCCGGCCGTGTGATGGCTCGACGGGTTTCCGAACACGCCGGAGAGGAACGGCCGCATCGCTTCGAGCACCTCCGGTCGTACCGGGGAGGTCGCGGCGTGATCGAGGTAGAGCATGCCGGTGCGGGGCAGGTCCGAGGGCGACATCGCGGTCAGTCGATCCGCAGATCCAGGCCCAGATCGAGGGCGCGCGCGGAGTGTGTCAGCGCCCCCACCGAGATCACGTCCACTCCGGTGCGGGCGATGTCGCCGACCGTGTCGAGGTTCACGCCTCCCGAGGCCTCGACCGTGGCACGGCCGGAGATGAGGGCCACCCCCGCGCGCAGGTCGTCGAGCGAGAAGTTGTCGAGCAGCACGGTGTGGGCACCGCCGTCGAGGACGGCGGGGATCTGGTCGAGCCGGTCGACCTCGACGACGACGTGGGTCGTGTGCGGGAGGCGGGACAGTGCCTCGCGGAGCGCCGTCGCGAGGTCGAGCCCCGAACGCGTGAGCACGGCCAGGTGGTTGTCCTTCGCCATCACGGCATCCGACAGCGAGTACCGGTGGTTGTGTCCGCCGCCCGATTCGACCGCATGCCGTTCGAACGCCCGCAGTCCCGGCGTGGTCTTGCGGGTGTCGGCGATGCGAGCACCAGTGCCCTCGATCGCGGCGACGTACGCGGCGGTGAGGGTGGCGATACCGCTCATCCGCTGCGTGAAGTTCAGGCCAACGCGCTCTGCGGTGAGCACACTGCGGGCCGACCCCGAGACCGAGGCGAGCACGTCGCCCGCGGCGAACTCGTCGCCGTCACCGACGTGCAGGTCGATGTCGAGAGTCGCGTCGGTGAGCCGGAACGCGGCGGCGAAGACCTCTCCACCACTGAAGACTCCGGGTTCCCGGGCGACGAGATCGGCGGTCGCGGTGGCATCCGCTGGCAGCAGCGTGGTACTGGTGACGTCCCCCCAGGGCGCGTCTTCTTCGAGGGCCGCGCCGACGACGCGGTTCATGGTGGCGGTGGTCAGCATCAGACGGGCTCCAGGATCGATGAGGGGAGGCGAGAAGAGGCATCGGCGGCGGGTTCCGCCGCATCGACACGATGGTGGGCGCCGACGGATACCGTGCGGGCGAGCGCTGCGGTGGCCGTCGCCTGCGCGAGCAGCAGCAGATTCGCGTCTTCGTGCGCCGACACGGTCGTCGGCGCCGAGCTCTCCGCGGTCCAGGTCTGCAGGACGTCGAGCGCGCGGGAGAGACCGTCTCTGTTCCGCAGCAGTCCGACGTCTTCCCACATCAGCCGCTGCAGCGAGGCGCGGCTGAACGCGGGGGCGATCGCACCGCGGCTCCCTTCCGCACGGGGGCGGGCCTGAGGGGAGCCGTGCGCGACATCCGCCCAGGGTCTCGTCAACGCCGCCGCCGCACGGGCCCCGAACACCGCGCCTTCGAGCAGCGAGTTCGACGCCAGACGATTTGCCCCGTGCACCCCGGTGCGTGCCACCTCTCCCGCGGCGAAGAGGCCGGGCACGGTGGTGCGGCCGTCGAGGTCGGTGACCACGCCACCCATCAGGTAGTGCGCGGCCGGCGTCACGGGGATCGGTTCGCGGGCCCAGTCGAAGCCGCGTTCTCTGGTCACCCGATCGATCGTGGGGAACCTCCGCGCGAGGGTCTCGGCACCGAGCATCGTGGCGTCGAGCCTGACCGGGGCGGCCTGAGCCGTGGCGCGGCGTGCGATCGCTCGCGCTACCACGTCGCGCGGTGCGAGCTCGCCGTCGGGGTGGCTGTCGAACACGAACCGACGGGCGTCGTCGTCGATCAGTGTCGCGCCCTCGCCGCGCACCGCCTCGGAGATGAGGAACGCGGGGCCCTTCGCCAGGATCGTCGGATGGAACTGGACGAACTCCAGGTCGGCGACCGCAGCGCCCGCCCGTATCGCGGCGGCGATGCCGTCTCCGGTCGTCCCCGCCGCGTTCGTCGTGTGCGCGTAGAGGTGGCCGGCGCCGCCGGTGGCGAGGATGACGGCATCGGCGGGGATCTCGGAGACCTCACCGTCGAGGAGGATCCGGATTCCGCGCACGGCGCCTTCCTGCCTCAGCAGGTCGACCAGGAAGGCATGTTCGACGAGGGGGATGTCCGTCCGCCGCACGGACGCGACGAGCGCCGCGGAGATCGCCGCGCCCGTGGCGTCACCTCCCGCGTGCACGATGCGGGCGTGGCGGTGGGCGGCTTCACGCCCGAGCAGCAGAGTGCCGTCCACCGCACGATCGAAGCCGACACCGCGTGCGATCAGCTCGGCGATCCGTGCCGCTCCGTCCGTGACCAGCACCTGCACGGCGTCCCGGTCCGACAGCCCGGCACCGGCGTCTCGGGTGTCGGCGGCGTGCAGTGCGGCAGAGTCGTCCGGACCGTAGATGCCGGCGACGCCACCCTGAGCGAGCCCGGTGCAGCCGTCTCCGAGGTCGCGCTTGGTGACGATCGTCACGTCGTGTCCGGCCTCGTGCGCATGAAGCGCCGCGGTGAGTCCCGCAATGCCCGACCCGACGACGATGACGTTCATCGTGCGCCCGCGACCACCGGAGGCCTCGCCGCGAGCATCCGCTCCAGCGCCACACGCGCGGGGTCGGCCACATCGTCGGAGACGGTGATCCGGTTCGGCGTGCGGCCGGCCACCAGCTCCTCCAGAACCCAGGCCAGGTATCCGGGGTGGATGCGGTACATCGTCGAGCAGGGGCACACCACCGGGTCGAGGCAGAAGATCTCGTGCTGCGGGTACTGGGCGGCGAGCCGGCGGACGAGGTTGATCTCCGTGCCGATCGCGAATGTGGTCGGCTCGGTGGCCGTGTCGATCGCCCGGCGGATGTACTCGGTCGAACCGGCCTCATCCGCGGCGTCGACGACCTCCATCGGGCACTCGGGGTGCACGATCACGCGCACGCCGGGGTGCTCGGCACGGGCCTGGTCGATCTGGCCGACGGTGAAACGCCGGTGCACCGAGCAGAAGCCGTGCCACAGGATCACGCGCGAGTCGAGCAGGTCTGCGGCCGAGGATCCGCCGAGCGCTCGCCGTGGGTTCCACATCCGCATGTGTTCGAGCGGCACCCCCATCGCCTTCGCGGTGTTCCGACCCAGGTGCTGGTCGGGGAAGAACAGCACGCGGCGCCCACGCTCGAAAGCCCACTCGAGCACGGTCTCAGCGTTGGACGAGGTGCAGACGATCCCGCCGTGCCGTCCGACGAAGCCCTTGATCGCCGCTGAGGAGTTCATGTACGTCACCGGGATCACCGGCACGCGGCCGTCGGCGTCGACGGCGTCGAGGTCGCCGAGCACGTCTTCGAGCTGTTCCCAGCAGTCCTCGACCTGGTCGATGTCGGCCATGTCCGCCATCGAGCATCCGGCGGCGAGGTTGGGCAGGATCACCGCCTGGTCGGGCTGCGAGAGCAGATCAGCGGTCTCGGCCATGAAGTGCACGCCGCAGAACACGATGGCTTCGGCATCCGTCCGTCCCTTGGCCGCGGTCGCGAGCTGGAACGAGTCGCCGACGTAGTCCGCATGCTGCACGACCTCCTCGCGCTGGTAGAAATGGCCCAGGATCACGACGCGGTCGCCGAGGGTGGCCTTCGCGGCGCGGATCCGTCTGTCGAGCTCCTCCTCCGTCGCCTCGCGGTACTCGGTGGGCAGCTCTCCCTGACGCGGCGCCCCCGTCGGGATCACGTCGCCCATGGAAGAGCCGGGTCCGTAGCCCGGTCGCGCGTCGAAGTCCCACGGACCGGCGGCGAGGTCGGTGGTGCATGTGGCGTCGGTCGACGCGCCGCTGACGATGGCCTGGATCGCATGGTCGACCGAGGCGTCCAGCGGCGGGACGGCCGGCGCGGGGACGAAGGTGATACTCATCGGGTGCTCGTTTCTTCGGGACCGAGCGGGCCGCGATCGGCCAGCTCGACGTCGGTGTTGTCGCGGTACAGACGTGCAGGTCGATGGCTTCCGGTGCGGAACCGGTCGGTGGGGAGCAGGTTGCCCGCGGCCTCCACCTGACGCCGGAAATTGGCGGGGTCGAGGGTGCGGCCGAGAATCGCCTCGTAGGCTTCGCGCAGCTCGGCGAGGGTGAACTCCGCAGGAAGGAATCCCTGGGCGACGCGGCTGTAGCCGACCTTGTTGCGCAGACGCCACAGCGCGTACTCGATGATCTTCGCGTGGTCGAAGGCCAGCTGCGGCAGCTCGTCGATGTCGAACCACTCCACGTTCTCGGGCGCGTGACCGGACGCGCGATGCGCCGCGCTCTGCGCTGTCACATCGTCCTGTCGCAGCAGCGCCCAGTAGACGATCGACACGACCCGGGTGGGGGAGCGGTCGACGGCGCCGAAGGCGTAGAGCTGCTCGAGGTAGCTGGGGGAGAGTCCTGTGGTCTCGGCCAGGGTGCGTGCCGAGGCGTCGACGGGCGATTCGGTCGGGGTGAGCCAGCCGCCGGGGAGAGCCCATCGATCGGCGTACGGCTCGCGGGTGCGCCGCACGAGGGGCAGCGCGAGGACCGCGCGTCCGTCGTCCGTGCGACGCAACGTCAGGATGACCGTCGAGACGGCGACCCGGATGTCGCTAGTTTGAGTCATGGACACCTTAACCTCCGACACCGATCTTAGTGTCATTCGGACACTTAGTGGGCGCCGATGACGGCGGTCCGCGTCGAGTCCGAAACGTTATCTCGTGGGCGCAGGGAAGCTTGTTCGGCGGGGCGGGGTTTGTTAGGTTACTGTCCTAACAAACCCCTTCGGGAGGAGCCGACCGGCTGCCTCCCAGGGCCCAGGAACCCCACCTCCGGGGTTCTGCTCCATCCGGAGCGATCCCTCCTGCAGTGCAGCACCGAGAGGAAACAAGAGAAATGATCCGTAACGGAAGGCGCAAGATTGCGCTCACCGCGATTGCCGGAGCATCCGTCCTCGCCCTGGGCCTCACGGCCTGTGGTGGCGGCAGCGACAGCGGCAACGCCGATGGCGACCGGGCCCTGCGTGTCTGGGCCGGCAGCCAGACCCCGATCGCCGCGAACTACAACCCGTTCGCACCGACAGTGCTTCATGGCGCGCTCGGACCGATCTACGAACCGCTGTTCTTCTACAACAAGACCGCGGACTCCGAGCCGGTCGGCCTGATCGGTGACTCGTTCGAGTACAACGAGGACGGCACGGTCATCACCGTGACCATCAAGCCCGACCTCAAGTGGAGCGACGGCGAGCCGCTCACGGCCAAGGACGTGGCGTTCTCGTTCAACTACGAGGCCAACAACCCCGAAGGCAACGGTCTGGTCTCCGCCGAGGCCACCGACGACACGACCGCCGTCCTGACCTACTCGTCCGCGCAGTACACCACGGAATTCCAGCGGATGGGGTCGAGCTACATCCTCCCCGAGCACGTGTGGAAAGACGTCAAGGACTTCGCCAACTTCACGAACGAGGACCCCGTCGGATCCGGCCCCTACGTCGTCGACAAGACCACGAGTGAGTCCTACACGCTGGTGGCCAACGAGAACTACCGTGATGCCGACAAGCTCGGCATCAAGAAGGTCCAGTACATCGCGGTCGACAACAACCAGACCGCTCAGGATCTGCTCGCCGCCGGCAAGCTCGACTGGACCGGCATGTTCATCCCGAACCCGGACGACGTGACCGGCAACGGCAAGATCGACTGGATCAACACGCCCCAGGACCCGACGGTTCTCTACACCTGCTCGAACGCCGACCTCGGCTGCACCGGTCCGCAGACCGACGTCGCCGTGCGTCAGGCGCTCAACGTCGCGATCGACCGCTCCACCATCAAGGACAAGGCGTTCGTGGGGCTGACGGGCGACATCTCTCCCGCGTTCACTCTGCTGCCGCGCGACGAGAAGTGGCTCGCCGATCCGGCCAACGAGGTCAGCCCGCAGGAGGCGAACGCCGCCGAGGCTGGTTCGATCCTCGAGGCCGCCGGCTATACCAAGGGCTCCAGCGGCATCTACGAGAAGGGTGGCGTGCCGCTCGAGCTCACGCTCACCTCGGTCGACGGGTGGACCGACTACAACGACGCCGCGAAGCTGATCGCCGAGCAGGCAGAGGCGGCCGGCATCAAGATCACGGCATCGACCGTGCAGTGGCAGGAGTTCTCCGACTCCCGTCAGGGTGGCGACTTCCAGCTGATCATGGGTGGTGTGATCGGCACGTCCGTCGCCGACCCGTTCCAGATCTACCGCGACTGGTTCGGCGGCACCGCCGTCGAGTCGACGAGCCCCGTCGGCACGGAGGTCCCGGCAGGCCGTTGGAACTTCAGCCGTTACAGCAACCCGGTCGTCGACACCGCGATCCAGTCGGCGATCAGCACGAACGACGAGGCGACGAAGAAGGAGCTGTACGCGACGATTCAGACCGAGATCGTCCGTGACCTGCCCTACATCCCGCTCGTGATCAACGCGACGCAGACCTTCTACAACACGAAGGACTACACGGGCTGGCCGACCGAGGAAGACCTCTACGCCTTCCCGCCGTCCTGGGGTGCGATCGCGGCAGGCTACGTGCTGACGCAGCTGCAGCCGGTCAAGTAGTAAAGGAGTCGGGGAAGAAGGAAGTCAGGAAAACAGTGACATGAAGTTCTATGCACGAAGAATCGGGTTCTACGCGTTCACGCTCTGGGCCGCGATCTCCATCAACTTCCTTCTTCCCCGGCTCATGCCGGGGAACCCGGCCGACATCATGATCGCCAAGATGCAGCGAGCAGGCGGTGAGGTCTCCGAGACCGCCATCCGCAACATCAAGCTCCTGCTCGGCGGCGACGATTCCTCTCTCTGGGAGCAGTATCTGTCCTACTGGGGACGCATGTTCCAGGGCGATCTCGGAGTATCGGTCACCAAGTTCCCCACTCCGGTGACGGAGCTCATCGCCGGTGCGCTTCCCTGGACGCTCGTCCTGGTCGGCACCGCGACCGTCATTTCCTTCGTCCTCGGCGTCGTGCTCGGCGCCTGGGCCGGATGGAAGCGAGGCACCTGGGTCGACCACCTGATCCCCGTCACGACTGTGCTCCAGTCGATCCCGTACTTCTGGTTGGCGCTGATCCTCGTCTCGGTGTTCGCGGTCGGTCTCGGCTGGTTCCCGATCTTCGGCGGGTACGACGTCTTCGACTACCCGGACGGCCCCGAGCCGACCTGGGCGTTCTTCACCGACGCCGTCGCGCACGCGATCCTGCCCGCTATCACGATCGTGATCAGCTCGGTCGGCGGGTGGATGTTCGGCATGCGCAACATGATGGTCTCCACGCTCGCCGAGGACTACGTGCTGACGGCGGAGGCGAAGGGTCTCCGGCCCCGTCGCGTGCTCACCACCTACGCGGCCCGCAATGCGGCGATCCCCTCGATCGCGGGCTTCTCGATCACGCTCGGTTTCGTGGTCGCCGGCTCGATCGTGATGGAGCAGGTGTTCACCTACCCCGGAATCGGCAAGCTGATGTTCCAGGCCGTGACCAACAACGACTACGCGCTGATGCAGGGACTGTTCCTCGTCATCACCCTGACGGTGCTCGCCGCCAACTTCATCATGGACCTCGTCTATGGCTTCATCGACCCGAGGGCTCGCCAGAATGTCTGACACGAAGAACCCGCTCCTGACGCAGGAGCCACCCGTCACCGCCCCGGCCAGCACGGTCTCGCTCGCCACGCAGCAGGGGCGCAAGCGTCGTCGCATCCTTCCCAGCACTTCGCCGAAGTTCATCGTCGGCGTGATCCTGGTCGCGGCCATCGTGCTGTTCGCGATCATCGCGCCGATCTTCTCGCAGGACCCGCGCAGCACGGCGAACCCTGCGCTCCAGCCGCCCTCCGCGGAACACTGGCTCGGCACCACCAAGCTCGGCAACGACATGTTCGCGCAACTGGCGATCGGCGCTCAGGGGTCCCTGCTCATCGGTGTGACCGCCGGCGGCATCGCGATCGTGCTGTCGTTGTTCTTCGGCGTTCTGGCCGGATATCTGGGCGGCTGGCGCGAAGACGGTCTCGCACTCCTCACGAACGTGATGATCGTGATCCCCGGGCTTCCGCTGGTGATGGTCATCGCCTCGTTCGTGCCGCAGCGCAGTTGGCAGCTCGTCGCGTTCGTGCTCGGCATCACCTCCTGGGCCGGGGCGGCATATGTGCTCCGGCTCCAGACACGATCGCTCCGTACGCGTGACTACGTCTATGCGTCGAAGGTCGCAGGGGAGCGGTCGTTCCGCGTGATCCTGGTCGAGATCATGCCGAATCTCCTGCCGCTGCTCACGGCCCAGTTCCTCTTCGCGATCATCTTCGCGATCCTCGGAGAGGCCGGCCTGTCCTACCTCGGTCTCGGCCCCAACTCCTCGATCACGTGGGGGTCGATCCTCAACGACGCGCAGTCGGGGCAGGCCCTCGGACGCGGTGCCTGGTGGTGGTTCGTCCCGCCGGGGCTCATGATCGCGATTCTCGGCGCCGGCCTGTCGCTCATCAACTTCGCGATCGACGAGGTCATCAATCCGAAGCTACGCAATGCGCCCGAAGCCGCGCGGCGTGTGCGCAAGGCCGCCAAGACCAAGGGAGTCACCGCATGAGCGAGCCGGTCCTGACGGCGCGGAACGTGTCGATCGAGTATGAGGTGGATCCGCCGGTGAAGGCCGTGCGGGATGTGTCGCTGACGTTGAACCGGGGCGAGATCCTGGGGTTGGCGGGGGAGTCGGGCTGCGGGAAGACGACCCTGGCCTACGGCATGAACCGTCTGCTCAAGGCTCCGGCTCTGATGACGGGCGGGGAGATCGTGTTCCATGACCGGGATGGTCATGACATCGACATAGTGGGACTGGACGGCGAGGGTCTGCGCGCGTTCCGGTGGGACAAGATCTCGATGGTGTTCCAGGGGGCGATGAACTCGTTGAACCCGGTGATCAGTGTCAAGGCACAGATCTTCGACATCTTCGACACGCACCGGCCCGGGATGAGCAAGAAGGCGAAGACCGCGCGGGCGGAGGAACTGCTGACGCTCGTCGGCGTGGACCCCAACCGCCTGTCGAGTTTCCCGCATGAGCTGTCGGGTGGCATGCGGCAGCGCATGATGATCGCGATGGCTCTGGCCCTCGATCCGCAGGTGATGATCATGGACGAGCCGACCACGGCGCTGGACGTGGTCGTGCAGCGGGGCATCATCCGGGAGATCATGCGGCTGCGGGAGAAGCTCGGATTCGCGGTGATCTTCATCACGCATGATCTGCCGATGCTGATCGAGATCAGTGATCGGATCGCGATCATGTTGCAGGGGCAGATCGTCGAGGAGGGAACGGCGGAGGAGATCTACCGGACTCCGCAGCACGAGTACACGAAGCGGTTGCTGTCGAGCTTCCCGTCGCTCAAGGGCGAGCGGGGCGACTTCGTCCGCACCGGTGTGAGCCAGGAGGGCGTCCGATGACCACGAGCATCACGAGCTCCACCGCGGCCGTGCCGCAGGTGGCGACGTTGGAAGCGCGGAATCTGGTGAAGGATTTCCACCTGCGGTCGGGATTCAAGACCAGCATCCTCCATGCGGTGAAGGACGTGTCGTTCACCATCGAGGCGGGCAAGACGGTCGCCCTGGTGGGGGAGTCGGGGTCGGGGAAGTCGACGATCGCCCGGATGCTGATGAAGCTGGAGACGCCCACCAGCGGCGAGATCCTGTTGGACGGGAAGGCGTCCGGGGCTCGGGGGCGGGCGTTGGAGCGCTACCGCGCGGACGTGCAGATGGTGTTCCAGGACCCGTTCGCGTCGTTGAACCCGTTCCACACGATCGTTCATCATCTGGAGCGGCCGATCCGTCTGCACCACCCGGAGCTGTCGCGGGCGCAGGTGCGGGAGCGCGCGGTGGAGCTGTTGGAGCGGGTGCGTCTGACCCCAGGGGAGAGTTTCGCGGAGCGGCGCCCGCACGAGCTCTCGGGCGGGCAGCGACAGCGTGTCGCGATCGCGCGGGCTCTCGCCCCGGGCGCCCGGTTCATCGTCGCCGACGAGCCGGTCTCGATGCTGGACGTGTCGATCCGGCTGGGGGTGTTGAACCTTCTCGCAGATCTGCAGCGCGAGGAGAACCTGGGTGTGCTGTACATCACACACGACCTGGCCACGGCGAGGCACTTCTCGGATGAGATCATGGTGCTCTACAAGGGCGACGTCGTCGAGCGCGGCCCCGCGGACGAGGTCATCCTCAACCCGCAGCACGAATACACCAAGACGCTCCTCGGTGCAGCACCAGAGCCCGACAACCTCGGCCGCCTGCGCGACGAGGTGCGGGCCGAACTCGGCATCACCCGCTGACGGCCGGCGCTCCGCCTTCGAATCGCGTGAATGGTCGCGTCTGACCCCGGAACGGGACCATTCGCGCGATTCGAACGCGCTTCCGGAGAATCCGGCACCGAGGATCCGACCGGCTAGACTGGACCCACAATTGAAGACAGGCCGAATGAACCACGCGGGAGAGCCCCGGCGAACGCAGCCGGGCACCGAAGGAGCAAGCCTCCCCGCCAATCTCTCAGGTACGCGTACCGCGCGGTTCCGGCCACTCTGAAAAGCGATCCGGCGACTCTGCGGATCCGCCGACGGTGAAAGCCCCGCCTCCGCGCACGGGTGAAGCTCTCAGGCCCATGACAGAGGGGGAGTTCCGAGGAACGACGGTGCCGCCGTTCCGCCCGACACAGCCCGGGAGAACTCCATGTCCGACCCCCGCTACACCCCGCTGCGCGCATGCCATGAGGCGCTGGGCGCATCGTTCACCGACTTCGGCGGCTGGCAGATGCCGGTGCGGTACACCTCCGACCTCGCCGAACACCACGCCGTGCGCCAGAGCGCGGGCATCTTCGACATCTCGCACATGGCCGAGTTCACGGTCCAGGGCAGCGGAGCCGCCGATTTCCTCGACAACGCCCTGGCCGGCCGCCTCTCGGCGCTGGCCGTCGGGAAGGCGAAGTACTCGCTCCTGCTCGCCGAGTCCGGCGGGATCATCGACGACGTGATCGTCTATCGCCTCGAGGGCGATGACTTCCTCATCATCTCCAACGCGGGCAACCGCGACGCCGTCTCCGCTGCTCTGCGCGATCGCACCGACGGCTTCGACGTCGTGGTGCAGGACGTCTCCGACGACTATGCACTCATCGCCGTGCAGGGACCGAACGCCGAGGCCATCCTCGCCGAGACCCCGGGCATCACCGACGTCAGCATTCCCTGGACCGAGCAGAAGTACTACGCCTGGGCGTCCGCGAACTACGACGGCGTGCCCGTCCTCCTCGCGCGCACCGGTTACACCGGCGAGGACGGCTTCGAGCTTCTGGTCGCCGCCGACCGCGCCGCGTCGCTCTGGGATGCGCTCCTCGCCGCGGGCGCACCGCACGGCCTCGTCCCCGCCGGACTCGCCGCGCGCGACACCCTGCGGCTCGAGGCGGGTATGCCCCTGTACAGACACGAGCTGAGCCTCGACACTCGGCCGGCGCAGGCGGGCCTTGGCCGGGTCGTCGTGAGCGCGAAGGAGCAGTTCGTCGGCAAGGCCGCTCTCTCCGCCGCTGCGGAGTCGGCCGAAGCACCGGAAGCGCCGGTCCTGGTCGGACTCGTCGCCGAGGGCAAGCGCGCCGGTCGCGCCGGCTACGCCGTGGTCGACGAACACGGGTCGGTGCTCGGTGAGATCACGAGCGGCGCGCTCAGCCCCACGCTCGGTCATCCGATCGCGATGGCCTACGTGACCCCGTCTTCCGCGGAAGAGGGAACCGCAGTATTCCTTGATGTGCGGGGAACCAGAATCCCCGCGACCGTGACCGCCCTGCCTTTCTACCGGAGGACCAAATGACCGATCTCGCCGCACTCCACTACACCGAAGAGCACGAGTGGATCGCCGCTGACGGCGACACCGTGACCATCGGGATCACCGACTACGCCGCCGAGAAGCTGGGCGACGTCGTGTTCGTCGAGCTCCCCGCAGTCGGCACCGAGGTCACCGCAGGAGCGGTCGTCGGCGAGATCGAATCGACGAAGTCGGTCGGCGAGCTCTACGCTCCCGTCTCGGGCACGGTCGTCGAGATCAACGACGCAGCGGTGGATGACCCGTCGCTCGTCAACGCGGCGCCGTTCGAGGGCGGATGGCTGCTCAAGGTCACCGTCGCCGCCGGTGCTCTCGACGGTCTGCTCGACCGCGACGCCTATGTCGCTCTCACGGAGGGCTGATTCTCCAGTGGTCACTTTCGCCGATCGTCACATCGGACCCACGGATGCCGCGCAGCGCACGATGCTCGCCGCCCTCGGTCTCGACACCACCGCAGCCGACTCTGCGCTGAGTCCGGTAGAGGCGCTCATGCGCCAGGCCGTGCCGGCGTCGATCTACACCGGTCCGTCTGCCGAGGCCACGGATGCGCCCTCGCTCATCCCGTCCGCGGCGAGCGAGACCGAGGCTCTCGCCGAGCTCCGGACGCTCGCGTCGCGCAACACCGTGAACCGCCCGATGATCGGCTTGGGATACTACGGCACCATCACGCCGCAGGTGATCCAGCGCAACGTGCTGGAGAACCCCTCCTGGTACACGGCGTACACGCCGTACCAGCCGGAGATCTCCCAGGGGCGTCTGGAGGCGCTCATCAACTTCCAGACGATGGTCGCCGAGCTCACCGGGCTGACCACGGCCAACGCGTCGATGCTCGACGAGTCGACCGCGGTCGTCGAGGCGATGCTGCTCGCCCGTCGTGCCTCGAAGTCGGCGTCGACCGTGTTCGCGGTCGACGCCGATGCCCTCCCGCAGACGAGGGCGATGCTCGACACGCGTGCTGAGGCCCTGGGTATCGAGATCGTCACGGTCGATTTCGCCGCTGGCGAGGAGCTGCCGGCCGACCTGTTCGGTGTGTTCGTCCAGTACCCCGGGGCATCCGGACGGGTCTGGGACCCGTCCGCCGTCTTCGACGCCGCGCACCTCTCCGGTGCTCTCGCCGTCGCGGCGGCGGATCTGCTCGCACTCACCCTGATCGCCTCGCCCGGATCCCTCGGCGCCGACGTGGCGGTCGGCACGACCCAGCGCTTCGGCGTGCCGATGGGCTTCGGCGGGCCGCACGCCGGCTACATGGCGGTCCGCTCCGGCCTCGAGCGTCAGCTGCCCGGTCGACTCGTGGGAGTGTCGGTGGATGCCGACGGCAAGCCCGCGTACCGGCTCTCGCTGCAGACGCGCGAGCAGCACATCCGTCGCGAGAAGGCGACGTCGAACATCTGCACCGCCCAGGTGCTGCTGGCCGTCATGGCATCGATGTACGCGGTGTACCACGGCCCTGACGGGCTCCGGGCGATCGCCCTGGACGTGGCCCGCAAGGCGGACGCTCTGGCCACGTGGCTCATCGAGCTCGAACTCGACATCGAGCACAGGGAGTTCTTCGACACTCTCCGTGTCCGTGTGCCGGGCCGCGCCTCCGAGATCGTCGCCGCCGCGCACGACGCGGGCTATCTCCTCCACGAGGTCGACGCCGACACCGTCGGCGTCTCGGTCGATGAGACCACGACGTTCACCGACCTCGATCGGGTCGCGGGCTGCTTCGCGTCGGGTACAGGGCGCTCTTTCGGCTACATCGCCGCCTCCGAGCACGGCCGGCTTCCCGAGGCGCTGCGGCGTCAGGACGAGTACCTCACGCACCCGGTCTTCCACTCGCATCGCTCGGAGACCGCCATGATGCGGTATCTGAAGAGCCTCTCCGACCGCGACTACGCGCTCGATCGCGGCATGATCCCCTTGGGGTCGTGCACCATGAAGCTCAACGCCGCCACCGAGATGGCTGCCATCACCTGGCCCGAGTTCGCCGGCATCCACCCGTTCGCTCCGGCCGCCGATGTGCAGGGCTACCTCGAGCTCATCGGTCAGCTCGAGGGCTGGCTCGCCGAGGTCACCGGCTACGACGCGGTCTCGTTGCAGCCGAACGCCGGCTCGCAGGGCGAGCTGGCTGGTCTCCTCGCCATCCGCGGGTACCACCACGCGAACGGCGACACGCATCGCACGGTCTGCCTCATCCCGTCGTCGGCACACGGCACGAATGCGGCTTCGGCCGTGCTCGCCGGCATGAAGGTCGTCGTCGTCGCGACGGACGAACTCGGCAACGTCGACCTCGACGACCTGCGCGCGAAGATCGCCCAGCACGCCGACGACCTCTCGGCCCTGATGATCACCTACCCCTCCACGCACGGTGTGTACGAGGAGCAGGTCGTGGAGATCACGTCCGCCGTGCACGACGCCGGTGGGCAGGTGTACGTCGACGGCGCCAACCTCAACGCCCTGCTCGGCTATGCGCGCTTCGGTGACCTGGGCGGCGACGTCTCGCACCTCAACCTGCACAAGACGTTCGCGATCCCGCACGGCGGTGGCGGCCCCGGCATCGGGCCGGTCGCGGCGAAGTCGCACCTCGCACCGTTCCTGCCTTCGCACCCCCTCGCGCAGAGCGCGGAGCACTTCGGCGGCTTCACGTTCGAGGGCGGTGTGATCTCCGCCGCTCCCTACGGGTCCGCGGGGATCCTGCCGATCTCGTGGGCGTACGTGCGCATGATGGGCGCCGACGGGCTGCGTCGCGCCACGGCAGCAGCCGTGCTCTCGGCGAACTACATCGCCGAGCGCCTCGGCGGCCATTTCCCGGTGCTGTACACCGGCGAGAACGGTCGGGTGGCGCACGAGTGCATCCTCGATCTGCGTCCGCTCAAGGAAGCCACCGGCATCACGGTCGACGACGTCGCCAAGCGCCTCATCGACTACGGCTTCCACGCGCCGACCATGTCGTTCCCCGTCGCGGGAACCCTGATGGTCGAGCCGACGGAGTCGGAGGACCTCGACGAGATCGAGCGCTTCATCGAAGCGATGATCATGATCAAGGCCGAAGCGGAGGCCGTCGCTGCCGGTCGCTGGCCGGCCGATGACAACCCGCTGGTGCACGCGCCGCACACCGCTGTCTCGCTCATCGCGGGGGAGTGGAACCACGCGTACTCGCGCGAGGACGCCGCCTACCCGGTGCATGCGCTGGTCGCCGGAAAGTACTGGCCGCCCGTGCGCCGCATCGACCAGGCCTACGGCGACCGCAATCTGGTGTGCGCCTGCCCGCCCGTGGAGGCCTTCGCCTGAGCCTCGTGCTCATCCGAGCAGGCGGTGTCGCGCTTCCGAGTGGAGCGCGGCACCGTCTTCTGTTTCGTGGTGTTTCCCCGGTGTTACAGATGGTCACCACTCAGTAACAGTTCGTTAGCTGAGGGCGGCTGCGACAGAGGCGCGGGTTACTCTCAGGTATCCCTGCGTGCTCGACGATGCGCACGCAGAACCCCGAATGTCCACAGGAGGACACAAAGTGAAGCGCAACAAGATCGCCCTTGCGGGCACCGCGTTGTTCGTGATCGGCGCGCTGGCGCTGGCGGGCTGCGCCAGCGGTGGCGGAAACGACTCGAAGGGCGACGCCGGCGGCAACGTCGACGCGGACGCTATCATCACGACGAACGGATCCGAGCCGGAGAACCCGCTCATCCCGACCAACACCAACGAGGTCGGTGGCGGAAAGATCCTCGACGAGATCTTCGCTGGGCTGATCTACTACGACGCCGACGGCAAGCCGGTCAACGACGTGGCTGAGGAGATCACCACCGAGGACCCCCAGCACCTCACGGTCAAGCTCAAGAAGGGCGAGACCTTCACCGACGGCGAGGAAGTCACCGCCGACAACTTCATCAAGGCGTGGAACGAGGGCGCGAAGCTCTCCAACGGCCACCTCTCCAGCTACTTCTTCGAGGACATCGAGGGCTTCAGCTACGACGAGGACTCCGAGCTGACCGGCCTGCAGCAGGTCGACGACTACACCTTCACCATCGCGCTGAACAAGCCTGCGTCTGACTTTGCTCTGCGTCTCGGCTACTCCGCGTTCTACCCGCTGCCCGATGTCGCTTTCGAGGACATGGACGCCTTCGGGCAGAACCCGATCGGCAACGGTCCGTACAAGATCGCCGGCGATGACGCGTGGCAGCACGACGTCCAGATCGAGCTCGTCCGCAACGACGACTACGACGGCGGTCGCAAGGCAGCCAACGGCGGTCTCACCATCAAGTTCTACGCGACGCAGGAAGCGGCTTACGCCGACCTGCTGTCGAACGAGGTCGACGTCATCGACGCGATCCCGACGAACTCCCTGGCGGTCTTCACCGACGAGCTCGGCGACCGCGCCGTGAACCAGCCCTCCGCTGTGTTCCAGTCGTTCACGATCGGCCAGTTCCTGCCGCACTTCAGCGGCGAAGAGGGCAAACTGCGTCGTCAGGCGATCTCCATGGCGATCAACCGCGACGAGATCACCAAGACGATCTTCTCGGGTACGCGTACGCCCGCGAAGGACTTCACGTCGCCCGTCATCGACGGCTGGTCCGACTCGGTCCCCGGCAGCGAGGTCCTCGACTACGACCCCGAGAAGGCGAAGGAGCTGTGGGCCAAGGCCGACGCCATCGCCCCCTGGGACGGCGAGTTCAAGATCGCGTACAACGCAGACGGCGGGCACGACGCCTGGGTCGACGCGGTGAGCAACAGCATCAAGAACACGCTCGGCATCGAGGCGTCCGGCGACCCGTACCCGACCTTCCAGGACCTGCGGACCAAGGTCAACGACCGCACCATCACCACCGCTGCACGTTCGGGATGGCAGGCCGACTACCCGGGTCTGTACAACTTCCTCGGACCGCTCTACGCGACGGGCGCCGGTTCCAACGACGGCGACTACTCGAACCCCGAGTTCGATGACCTGATCAAGGCCGGCATCAGCAACCCCGACGCCGACGCACAGATCGAGGACTTCACCAAGGCGCAGGAGGTTCTGTTCAAGGACCTCCCGGCGGTCCCGCTGTGGTACTCGAACGTGACCGGCGGCTTCAGCGAGAACGTCAGCAACGTGACGTTCGGCTGGAACTCGGTTCCGCTGTACTACGAGATCACGAAGGCCGGCGAGTAAAGCCCGACGGCACTTCACCTGTGAGGCGGTGACGATTCTTCGTCACCGCCTCACAGGCTTGTGTTCGCCTCGCTTCTCTCACCCCTCTAAGAAGGGACAAGCGGATGCTCGGTTACATTCTGAGACGTCTTCTGCAGGTGATCCCGGTCTTCTTCGGAGCCACCCTGCTCATCTACTTCCTCGTGTTCGCCATGCCTGGCGATCCGATCCTCGCTCTGTTCGGGGACAAGACCCCGAACCCGGCTGTCATCGAACAGCTCCGCGAGCAGTACCACCTGAACGACCCGTTCATCGTGCAGTACTGGTACTACATCACCGGCGTCTTCCAGGGTGACCTCGGAACGACCTACTCGGGTCGTCCGGTCTCGGCGGTCCTGGCAGCCACCCTCCCCGTCACCGGGCGCCTCGCTGTCATGGCGATCGGGATCGAGTTCACGCTCGCGATCATCATCGGAACGATCTCGGCGCTGCGCAAGGGCAAGCTGTTCGACAACGTGTCGCTCGTCGTCGCCCTCGTGGCGATCGCGATCCCGATCTTCGTGGTCGCGTTCCTCGCACAGTACTTCCTCGCGATCCAGCTCGGATGGTTCAAACCCACCGTGGGTGCGGATAACGACTGGGGCGGTCTGTGGCTTCCGGCGATCGTGCTCGGATTCAGCCTCTATGCCGTGAGCATGCGTCTGATGCGCAGCTCCGTCATCGAGACCCTGAACCAGGACTGGGTACGCACCGCCTACAGCAAGGGACTGTCCAGGGGTCGCGTGCTTCCCGTGCACGTGCTGCGCAACTCGCTGATCCCCGTCATCACCAACTCCGCCACGAACTTCGGCGTGCTGCTCGTCGGTGCGACCGTCACCGAGGGAATCTTCAACGTCCCCGGTGTGGGTAACACGCTGTTCCAGGCGATCCAGCGCGGCGAAGGCCCGACGGTGGTCTCGTTCGTCACGGTGTTCGTCATCCTTTACGTGCTGGTGAACCTTCTCATCGACCTGCTCTACGGTCTGCTCGACCCGAGGATCCGCTATGCCTGACACCACTCCGCAGCACTACGTCGCCCCGGTCGAGACCGAGTCGATCTCTGTCGACGCCGTCCGCATCTCGGACAAGCCCAGCAACCTGTGGAGGGATGCCTGGGCCGACCTGCGCCGTCGTCCTCTGTTCTGGTTCTCGATCGCGCTCGCGCTGTTCTTCCTCGTGATGGCGTTGTGGCCGACGCTGTTCACCACGACGCCGCCGAACGACGACTGCCAGCTGTCCAACAGCAACGGCGGCCCGACCGAGGGACACCCCCTCGGCTTCACGTTCCAGGGATGCGATATCTACGCCCGCATCGTGTGGGGATCGCAGACGTCGCTGGCCGTGGGCCTGATCGCCACGGTGATCTCGTCCGTGCTCGGCCTGATCATGGGAGCCCTCGCCGGTTTCTACGGCGGCTGGCTCGACGGGCTGCTGTCGCGCATCGGCGACATCTTCTTCGCCATCCCGTACATCCTCGCGGCCGTCGTCGTGATGACGGTGTTCCGTGACGCCCGTTCGGTGTGGACCCTGGCATTCGCGATCGGCGCCTTCGCCTGGGCCTCCACTGCGCGAGTCGTGCGAGCGGAGGTGCTCCGAGTGCGACAGGCCGACTTCGTGATGGCGTCCCAGGCTCTCGGGCAGTCGAAGTTCCGGATCCTCGTGAATCACGTCGTCCCGAACGCGATCGCTCCGCTTCTCGTCGTCTCGACCCTCGGGCTCGCCGCGGCCATCGTCGCCGAAGCCACGCTCTCGTTCCTCGGAGTGGGTCTCGGCAGCAATGTGATGTCGTGGGGTAACGACATCGCGAAAGCCCAGGCCTCGCTTCGCGTCGCTCCGATGGCTCTCATCTATCCGTCGATCGCCCTCACCCTGGCGGTGCTGGCGTTCGTGACCCTGGGCGAGCTCATCCGAGACGCCCTCGACCCGAAGGCGAGGGCACGCCGATGAGCGAGCGCATCACCGAACAGGTCCCTCTGCTGAGCGTCCGCGACCTGAAGGTCGCCTTCCGCACCCAGGAGGGGCTGCGCGAAGTGCTCCACGGAGTCAGCTTCGACATCATGCCGGGAGAGACCGTCGCCATCGTCGGCGAGTCCGGGTCGGGCAAGTCCACGACGGCGACCGCCATCGTGAACCTGCTTCCCGGAACCGGACAGGTCACCGGCGGGTCCATCACGCTCGAGGGGCGAGAGCTCACGACGCTGAACCGTCGCCAGATCGAAGCCGTCCGCGGCCGGGACATCGGCTTCGTGCCGCAGGACCCGATGTCGAACCTCAACCCGGTCTGGAGCATCGGCTTCCAGGTCAAGGAAGCGATCCGAGCGAACGGCATCGCGGGAGATCGTGGGAGCGCCAAGGCGCGCACGGTCGAGGTCCTGCAGCAGGCGGGGCTGGCTGACGCTGAGAAGCGACTGCATCAGTTCCCGCACCAGTTCTCGGGCGGAATGCGACAGCGCGCGCTGATCGGGATCGGTCTCGCCGCCGACCCGAAGCTGCTGATCGCCGACGAGCCGACCTCCGCGCTGGACGTGACGGTGCAGCGCGTGATCCTCGATCACATGGCTTCGCTCACGCGCGACAAGGGCACCTCGATGCTTCTGATCACGCACGATCTGGGCCTCGCAGCCGAGCGTGCGAACAAGATCATCGTGATGAACAACGGCAACATCGTCGAGGCAGGTCCGAGCCGGCAGATCCTCGAGGACCCTCAGCACCCGTACACGAAGCGTCTGGTCGCCGCGGCGCCCAGCGTCGCCTCGCAGCGCATCCAAGCGGTGGTGGAGGACCGGGGCATCGAGACGACCGAAGACCTCGCTGCCATCCCTCCGACGGTGCGGGTCGCCGGCCTCACGAAGGACTACAAGATCCGTCAGGGGAACTTCCGCAGCGAAGCCTTCCGTGCTGTCGACAACGTGTCCTTCGAGATCCCGCGCGGCAAGACCCTCGCTCTCGTCGGAGAGTCGGGATCGGGCAAGTCCACGGTCGCCAAGATGGTCCTGAAACTCGAGGAGCCGACCAGCGGCACCATCGAGATCGACGGCGTGGACGTGTCAAAGCTGTCGAATGCTCAAGCATTCGGCCTGCGTCGACGGATGCAGCCGGTCTTCCAGGACCCATACGGTTCGCTCGACCCGCTGCGCAACATCGGCAACACCATCGCCGAGCCACTGCAGATCCACGGCGTCGGCGATCGCTCGTCGCAGCGCGAGCGGGTCGAGGAGCTGCTGGATCAGGTCTCGCTGCCGCGCGTGCTCGCCACCCGGTACCCGAATGAGCTGTCGGGTGGGCAGCGTCAGCGCGTCGCGATTGCTCGAGCGCTGGCCCTCAAGCCCGACATCATCGTGCTAGACGAGGCGGTGTCGGCGCTTGACGTGCTGGTGCAGGATCAGGTCCTGCAGCTCCTCGCCGAGTTGCAGTCCGAGCTCGGCCTAACCTATCTGTTCATCACGCACGACCTTGCCGTCGTCCGCGTATCGAGCGACCTCGTGTGCGTGATGGAGAAGGGGAAGATCGTCGAACAGGGCACTGTCGACGAGATCTTCGCCAACCCGCAGCAGGAGTACACCGACCGTCTGCTCAAGGCGATCCCCGGGGCGTCGATCCCTCTCGGCGGTCGCTGACGGTGATCGAGCCACAGCACCCCGAGGGCGCGCGTACCTATCGCGCGTCCTCGGGACTGGTCATCCTGATCCCGAGCACGCTACTCGCGCTCTTCCTTCTTGGCGACGCCGTTGTCCGAGGGAGCTGGGCGCAGATGCTGCTCCTCGCGCCTTGGGTGCTGCTCGCACTGTGGATCGTGTACGAGTTGAGCTACGTCTCCTCGGTCCGGGTGGACTCCGAGGGGGTCGTGGTGCAGAACATGCTGCGGCGGACCAGCTTCGGTTGGGCCAATGTGCGCGACATCGATCTTCGCTGGCAGCTGCAGTTCTCGCTCACTGACGGACGTGAACTGACCTGTTACGGCGGTCCTGCTCGTGCACGACCACCGCGTCCGGTGAGGGGCGGTGAGAGCGATACCAAAGCCCCGTCCGGACTGCGAGAGCTCACGTCGATCCGCGATCTGTGGGAAGCGGCCCCCGCTGGGGACTCGTCGATTCGTCGCACCTGGGATGTCCCCGGGCTCATCGTGCTCGCTGTGATCGCAGTCTGGGCAGCCGGCGCGGTCCTGGTCGTCAAGTCCACGATGCTCTGAGCGACCGGTATCCCCCCGCGCTCGTCGGAGAAAGGCGATCCCGGATACCCTTCCTTCGCCCTTTCGCAATCCTCCCTGTGTCAGGCTTTGTTCCTGCGCGCGTTCTAGACGTAGACATACGAGTTCGTTTCCTGGCTGAAGGTCGCTTTTCACTGATGCGCAGAGTGACATTTACTTGAGTTCTTCGGTGGCAACGAGATCGGGGCATAGAAGTCATTGCCGCCAACGACAAAGGAGGGGCAATGATGCTCAGAAAGAAGATTGGCTCTATCGTTGCGGCAAGTCTCTTGGCTGCGGGGCTCGTGGTCGGGACTACGATCCCCGCTTCCGCGGCTTCGTCCACGACCATAAACCTCGCTGATACCGCCGCAATTCAAGACGCCACACGAGATATGTCGATCGTGGACTCGGCCGGGAAGACGTGGTGGATCACCGTGACAACTTCCTGGCAGCGGCAGTCGAGTACGAAGGGTGTGCTGAGGACCATCATTCTTCGGCCGAAGACATTTCCAAGAAACGAGTGTCTATCGATCTCCGTCGGATCGACATCTAACATAAATTACAGCTCTTCACCACGCACATTGTGCGGCTCCGGAACTTTGACGTACACGCCGATGAGAACCACGACTGCGAATGCGGGATCGACGAACTTGGGTCAGCTTTGGTTCCAGATGCCCGACCCTTGGGCGCCACTCAGTGGCGGCTCGAGGACGATCACGATTCAGTACAACTCCTAGTGGCTTCGCGACACGCTTGTTTGGGATCTGTTCACATCTGAGGCGCGTCTGAACTGTCCCGGTCATCGGCGTAACTGCGCCGGTGACCGGGCCGGTGCGAGTGTCCAACACTCAGCCCGGCAACCCGAACAACTCCGGCCACATCGACGCTGCCCACGGATACCCGACGAACGCGGCGGCGTCGATCACGAAGTGCGCCACGAGGAACGGCATCAGTCGGCCCGTGCGCTGGTACAGCCAGCCGAAGAGCAGCCCCATCACCAGATTCCCGATGAAGGCGGGGTATCCCTGGTAGAGGTGATAGCTCGCGCGGAGGATCGACGTGGAGATGATGATCGCCCACGGACTCCACCCGAGCTGCCGGAGCCGGGTGAAGAGATAGCCGAGCACGACGAACTCCTCCTGCAGGGAGGCTCGGGCGGCGGCCAGCAGCAAGACGGGAACGGTCCACCAGAAAGCGCCCACCCCTGCGGGGTCGATCGCGACCGTGAGCCCGAGGGCGCGGCCGGCGAGGTAGAGGCCGAGTCCGGGGATTCCGATGGCCAGGACGAGGAGCACCCCACGTCCGACATCCTTCGCGATCCCCGTGCCGTCCAGCCCCAGCCGCGCCAGGTGCGGGCGACGCGAATGCCACAGCAGGAAGCACACCAGCAGGACGGGGACGAGGGAGAAGCCGATGGCGAGCACCTGGTAGATGAGGTCGAAGATCTCCCGGTCGCTTCGCGAGGGGTTGAGCGCGGCCACCTGGTCGGCGATGGGGGTCTCGTCGGTGAGCCGGTAGGCGAGCTGCACGATCGCGTATACCGCCGACTGGCCGAGGCCCAGCGCGAGGACGATGGCGATCTCCCACCACAGTCGTGCGCGGGAGGGAGCGGGGGAGAGGTCGGGGAGGTCCCACGGAGCCTGCGGTCGGGTCACGATCTCGATGCTACGACCTGCTTTTCAGGAACAAGCCCTGAGCTTGCGTTATCCTGGAACGTCGGCTTCCCGGCGAAACCCCACATCTTTTAGGACACCTGCATGGCGCACGCCCTCCGTTCTGACCTCCGCAACGTCGCGATCGTCGCGCACGTCGACCACGGCAAGACCACTCTCGTCGACGCCATGCTGCGTCAGACGGGCTCCTTCGGCGAACACGCCCACGTCGATGAGCGCGCCATGGATTCGAACGACCTGGAACGTGAGAAGGGCATCACGATCCTCGCCAAGAACACGGCGATCACATACAAGGGCAAGCACGCCCAGGGCAAGGAGATCACGATCAACGTGATCGACACCCCCGGTCACGCCGACTTCGGTGGCGAGGTCGAGCGCGGCCTGTCCATGGTCGACGGTGTCGTGCTGCTGGTCGACGCGAGCGAGGGTCCGCTGCCGCAGACCCGCTTCGTGCTGCGCAAGGCGCTCGAGGCGAAGCTCCCCGTCATCCTCCTGGTCAACAAGACCGACCGTCCTGACGCCCGCATCGCGGAGGTAGAGGAAGAGGCGCACGACCTGCTGCTGGGTCTCGCCTCCGACCTGGTCGACGATGTGCCCGACCTCGATGTCGACGCGCTCCTCGACGTTCCGGTGGTCTACGCCTCCGGTCGTGCCGGTGCGGCATCGCAGAACCGTCCCGCCGACGGCTCGCTGCCGGACAACGACGACCTCGAGCCGCTGTTCGAGGCGATCCTCGAGCACGTTCCCGCTCCGGAGTACGACGACGAGCACCCGCTGCAGGCCTGGGTCACGAACCTCGACTCCAGCCCCTTCCTCGGCCGTCTGGCGCTGCTGCGCGTCTTCAACGGCACGCTGAAGAAGGGCCAGACCGTGGCCTGGGTCCGTTCCGACGGCACGCACCAGAACGCGCGTATCACCGAGCTCCTGAAGACCCGCGCGCTCGAGCGCTACCCCGCCGAGTCCGCCGGTCCCGGCGACATCGTCGCCATCGCCGGCTTCGAGAACATCACGATCGGCGAGACCATCGCCGACCCCGAGGACGTGCGCCCGCTGCCGGCCATCACGGTCGACGACCCCGCCATCTCGATGACGATCGGCACCAACACCTCGCCCCTCATGGGCAAGGTCAAGGGGCACAAGCTCACTGCTCGCATGGTCAAGGACCGTCTCGACAAGGAGCTCATCGGAAACGTCTCGCTCAAGGTCGTCGACATCGGGCGTCCGGATGCGTGGGAGGTGCAGGGCCGTGGAGAGCTGGCCCTCGCCATCCTCGTCGAGAACATGCGTCGCGAAGGTTTCGAGCTCACCGTCGGCAAGCCGCAGGTGGTCACGAAGAAGATCGACGGCAAGACCTACGAGCCGTTCGAGCACCTCACGATCGACACTCCGGAGGAGCACCTCGGGGCGATCACCCAGCTGCTCGCGAACCGCAAGGGTCGCATGGAGAACATGACCAACCACGGCACCGGCTGGGTGCGCATGGAGTTCATCGTCCCGTCGCGCGGCCTCATCGGCTTCCGTAGCGAGTTCCTCACCACCACGCGTGGTACCGGAATCGCGAACGCGATCTCGCACGGGTACGAGCCGTGGGCCGGTTCCATCACGACGCGTCAGAACGGCTCCATCGTCGCCGACCGCCAGGGCGTCGTCACCCCGTTCGCGATGATCGCCCTGCAGGAGCGCATGTCGTTCTTCGTGCAGCCCACGCAGGAGGTCTACGAGGGCATGGTCATCGGCGAGAACTCCCGCGCCGACGACATGGACGTGAACATCACCAAGGAGAAGAAGCTCACCAACATGCGTGCGGCGAGCTCCGACACCTTCGAGTCGATGACGCCTCCGCGCCAGCTGACGCTGGAGGAGAGCCTCGAGTTCGCCCGCGACGACGAGTGCGTCGAGGTGACCCCCGAGGTCGTCCGCATCCGCAAGGTGAACCTCGACGCGAACACCCGCGCGCGGGAGACCGCTCGTCTGAAGCGTCAGGACGCGAACGTCTGAGACCACACTCGGCGAAGCTCCGAGTGAGAGGGCCTCGTGCCGCCGGAAGGCGTGCACGAGGCCCTCTTCTCATGTAAATCCCAGGTGAGGGATGGTTTTCGCTCAGGTTCGTGGTTCAGAGTGGTTGACTTGCGCCTGGGACGAGCTCCCGATGAGTCTCCTGCAAGGGCGTACGACCACCCGAAAGTCGAACCCATGCTTCAGAAAACCCGTGCGCTTCGGCGCGCCTCCGCGGCGGCGTCCGCCCGTTCCGCCGCCCACCGCCCCATGACCCTCCTCGGCCTCGCCTCCGCCACCCTGGTCGGCATCACCCTCAGCGTCGGCCTCGCGTCCGCGCCGGCGGTCGGAGCCATCAACCCCGCGGTGGCCGTCACCGCCCCCGCGCTGGCCGGTGCAGAACCCCTCGCGCAGATCACCGAGGATGCGGCCGCCACGCTGGCGAAGGCGAAGGATGCCGCGACGGCGGCATCCACGCTGGAATCCGAGGTCGTCGCGTCCGGGCTCGACGTCGGCGCGGTGACGTCCGTCGACACCACCGACCTGCAGTACGACATCGACAAACTCGACGACATCGACGTGACGCCGGTGCTCCTGGTGGGGGTCCTCGCCGACGAGGTCGAAGAGGAGACGGCGAACGTCGTCTCCGATACCGACGAGCTTCGGAGCGCGCTCACCGCTGCGCAGCAGAAGCAGGCCGAGGAGGAGGCAGCCAGGGTCGCGGCGGAGCAGGCCGCTGCGCAGGCCGCGGCGGAACAGCAGGCCGCGGCTGCTCTGGCCGCAGCCAACACTCCGGAAGGCGCCAAGGCAGCCGCGCAGCAGATCATGTCGAGCACCTACGGATGGGGCGGCGATCAGTTCTCCTGCCTGAACTCGCTGTGGAACAAGGAGTCCGGTTGGAACTACCAGGCGTACAACCCGAGCGGCGCGACCGGCATCCCGCAGGCCCTTCCCGGCAGCAAGATGTCGTCCGCGGGCTCCGACTGGCAGACGAACGCGGCCACCCAGGTCGCCTGGGGTCTCGGATACATCTCATCGGTGTACGGAACGCCGTGCAGTGCGTGGTCGCATTCCCAGGCCATGAACTGGTACTGACCCCGGGTCATCCCGCCGAGGATTCTCTAGCCGAAGGCGGCCGTCGAGCGCTACGGTGACTCTGACGGCTGGGGGCGTCACGGATCCGAGGAGGAGATGTGCTCGACCCGACGGCGTGGCGCGGTGTTTCGCAGGAGGTGTCCACCGGCACCCTGCCGGGATGGGATCGCGTCGAGGAGCTCGTACGCGAGGCGCACTCCCGCTACGCGTGCGAGCACTCGGGCGGCGTCGCCGACTACATCCCCGTGCTTGCGGAGGTGGATCCGGAACTGTTCGGGCTGGTGGTGATCGAGGTCGGCGGCGGGCTGCACGACGCCGGCGATGCCCTGCACCCGTTCTCCATCCAGTCGATCTCGAAGATGTTCGTCTACGCACTGGCGATCCAGGAGCACGGCCACGAACGTGTGCGCGACATCGTCGGCGTGAACAACACCGGACTCGCGTTCAACTCCGTGATGGCGGTCGAGCTCAACGATGGGCACCCGATGAACCCGATGGTCAACGCGGGTGCCATCGCGACGACCGCGCTCATGCCGGGCGGCACCACCGTCGAGCAGTGGGAGCGCGTGCGGGAAGGACTCTCGGCCTTCGCCGGGCGGCCGCTGAGCCTCGACGGCGTCGTCTATGCCTCGGAGGCGGAGACGAACGACCGCAATCGTGCGCTGGGGCGTCTGCTGCGCAGCTACGGTCGGCTCGAGGGGGATCCCGATGAGGTGGTCGACGTCTACACGCGTCAGTGTGCTCTGGCCGTGACGGCTCACGATCTGGCGGTGATGGGGGCGACGCTCGCCGACGGGGGAGTCAACCCCGTCAGCGGTGAGCGGGTCGTCTCGGAAGAGGTGTGCCGAGACACCCTGGCCGTGGTCGCGTCGACCGGGCTGTACGAACGCTCCGGCGACTGGCTGTTCGAGATCGGGCTCCCGGCGAAGTCCGGCGTCTCCGGAGGCGTCGTCGCGGTCGCCCCCGGGAAGGGCGCGGTGGCCGGCTTCTCGCCACGGCTCGACGAGGCCGGAAACTCGATCCGATCGCAGATGGCGATCGGCTATCTGTCGCGCGTCCTGGGGCTGAACCTGTTCGCCTCCGCCCCGGCGCGCAGAGACCCACCCGCTTTCTCGACCGCACCGCAGGAGCACTCATGATCCAGCCGTTGCAGAGCCCGACCAAGACCTCGTGGCTGCCGATGGTCAGCCTGTTCCTCGCTCAGGTGCTGATGTCGTTCAACGTGGCGGCGCTGCCGATCTCGCTCGGCGGCATGGTGAGCGAATTCGGTGTTCCGCCCACGGTCGCGAGCACCACCATCGTCATGTACGGCCTCGCGGTGGCCGCCCTCGTGATGACCGGAGCGAAACTCGGCCAGCGGATCGGCTGGGTCGTCATCTTCCGGATCGTGATCGCGCTGTTCGCAGGCTCCTCGGTCATGATGATCCTCGCTCCCACCGTGTGGTGGGCGATCGCCGGCCAGGCGGTCGCGGGAGCAGCCGCGGCGATCATCGTGCCGTCGATCGTCGCACTCATCGCCGAGAACTACCGCGGACCGCAGCAGGCGACCGCCATCGGCGCGATCGGTTCGGCCCGCGCGATCTCGGGGGTGAGTGCCTTCCTCATCGGCGGCACCCTGGGAACGCTGGTCGGCTGGCGCCCGATGTTCTTCATCGTCCTGGGGATCGCCGTGGTGGTCTTCGCGCTGAGCTTCACCCTGCGCGGTGATCGCGGTGACGCCTCGATCCGCATCGACCTCGTGGCGTCGCTGCTGATCGGAGCGGCGATCGTGCTGCTGACGCTGGGTTTCAACAACCTGAACTCCTGGGGTGCCGTGGCGGCGACGACCGACGCTCCCTTCAACATCCTCGGCCTCTCGCCCGCTCCCGTGTTCATCGTCGTCGGCCTCGTGCTCGGCCAGGCATTCTTCCTGTGGACGAGGAAGCGGATGGCGGAGGGGAAGGTGCCCCTGATCGACCTGAGCGTCCTCGGCTCTTCGCGGGAGCGGGCCGCCGTGTACGCCATGTTCATCGTGGTCGCGCTGGAGGCGTGCGTGAACTTCACGATCCCGCTCTACATCCAGATCGTGCAGGGCCGTACGCCGTTCGACACCTCCATGGCCATGATGCCGTTCAACCTCACCGTCTTCGTGACGGCCACCCTGGTGGTGCGACTGTACCGGCGCTTCCCTCCACGCACGATCGGTGTCGTGGGGTTCATCCTCACCACGGTCGCCCTGGTGTGGTTGTCGTTCGTCGTGAACAACAACTGGGAGACGATCCCGACCATCGTCGGGCTCATCGTGTTCGGCATCGGTCAGGGCGCGCTCGTCACGCTGGTGTTCAACGTGCTCGTGACCGCAGCCCCCGCCGAGCTCGCCGGTGACGTCGGGTCGCTGCGCGGCACCACCCAGAACCTCGCATCGGCGGTCGGCACCGCGCTGGCGGGCGCACTTCTGGTGTCGCTCCTCGGACTCAGTGTCGGTCGTGCCGTGGTCGAGCACCCCGAGCTGCCCCCGTCGCTCGTCGCCCAGGTCGACATGGACAATCTCAACTTCATCAGCAACGACGACCTGCGCGTCGCGCTCGAAGCGACCGACGCGACGCCCGCGCAGATCGACGCGGCGGTGGTGGTGAACGAGGAATCGCGGCTCGGCACGCTCAAGCTCGGCCTGCTGCTGCTGGCGGGGGTCAGCGCGCTGGCGATCCTCCCGGCCTCGCGGCTGCCGCAATACCGGCCGCACGAGATCCCCGACCCGTCTCCGGCCGCCGGTCCGGAATGACGGTCAGCGCAGCTCGGAGATGAGCACGGCGCTGGTTCCCGATGCGGTCGCCTCGAAGATGTGCGGGGCATCGCCGGGGTACGTGAGATAGTCGCCGGGGTTCAGCAGCACCGGTTCACCCGCCGGGCCGATCCGCGCCTGCCCGGCCATCAGGATCACGTGCTCGATCGTCCCGGGGTGATGAGGATCGGAACGGCGGGCATCGCCGGGCTCGGCCTGGATCAGGTAGATGTCACGGCGGGCTCCCGGCGGGCTCGCCGACAGCAGCGTCGCGCTGTACGCCGCGGCGGCGGAGGGGACACCGGTGAGATTGTCGGCGCGGATGAGCGTCGGTGTGTTCGCCTGCTGATCGACCAGCACGGCGAAGGGCACGCCGAGCGCGACGCCGAGAGCCCACAGCGTCTCGACGCTGGGGTTGCCGGCGCCGCTCTCGAGCTGGGAGACGGTCGCCTTGGAGATACCGGCGCGTCGAGCGAGCTCGGAGACCGACAGGCCTGCGGTCTCTCGCTCCCGGCGCAGGGTGCGGGCGATACGTGTGCGGAGTTCCTCCATGTGTTCATCATGTCAAACGTTCGTTCGCTTGACTATCCGATCTCGACTGTTCAGAATTATGATCATGTGTTCAGTGGAGCGAACGACAATGCGCGGGATGCCTGATGACCGCGGAGCGTGAGGTCTGGCGCGAAGCGCTCGGGGTCGTCATCGCGACCAGTGCGTACGGTGTCTCGTTCGGTGCGCTCGCCGTGGCATCGGGCCTCGACGTCTGGCAGACCTGTGTGCTGAGTCTGCTGATGTTCACGGGCGGATCGCAGTTCGCCTTCGTGGGCGTCTTCACGGCCGGGGGGCTTGCGGCCCTGCCATCGGCGGTCGCTTCGGCGGCACTCCTCGGCGTCCGCAACGTCGCCTACGGCATGCGGATGTCATCGATCGTCGGGGGAGGTCCCGTCCGTAAGGCGGCGGCCGCCCATTTCACGATCGACGAGTCGACGGCGGTGGCGATATCGCAGGGCGACCCACGGCTGCGACAGGTCGGCTTCTGGGTGACCGGGATCGGCATCTTCGTCGGCTGGAACATCACCACCCTCATCGGAGCGCTGGTGGGGGATGTGCTCGGAGATCCTCGGACATGGGGGCTGGATGCGGCGGCAGCCGCCGCCTTTCTAGCTCTGCTCTGGCCTCGTCTCCAGCAGCGCCAGGCCATCGCGGTCGGCATCGCCGCGGCGGTCGTCGCCGCGGCCCTCACTCCGTTCCTGATGCCCGGCCTGCCCGTGCTCGTCGCCGCGGTCGTCGCTATCGCGGTCGGCTGGTTCAACTGGATGGGGCGTCCGACCGCGCCGGGCCGCCCATCGTCGGGTGCGGGGTCGGAGGTGAGCTCATGAGCCTGTGGAGCGCGATCCTCCTCGCAGCGTTGATCTGTCTGGCGCTGAAGGCCGCCGGCTACCTCGTTCCTCCCCGGGTGCTCGAGGCGCCACGCACGGCCCGCATCTCGGATCTTCTGACGGTCGCGCTGCTGGCCGCCCTCGTGGCCGTCCAGACCCTCGGCGATGGGCAGGCGATCATCGTGGATGCACGTGTGCCCGCACTGCTGGTCGCTGGTGGGCTCCTGTGGTTGCGGCAGTCGTTCCTCGTGGTCGTCGTGGCGGCCGCGCTGGTCGCCGCCCTGCTGCGCCTGTTCGGCCTCGCCGGCTGATGCTGCGCCCCTCCGCCTGTTCGGCGGGGCCTCGTCGGTAAGATCGACAGGTGCGCGTGAGCTGGATGTCGAGAGTGTTGTCATGGATCGCTGCCGCCCTCGTGGGCGGTGTCTACGGCATCGCCGGCACCATCAGCCACAGTGTGATGTGGGGCCCGATCCCGATCGGCATGATCGTGGCCGCCATCGCCTGCGCGGCCATCCTCGTCGCCGTCCGCGCTCTGACCCACGACAGGGGCGCGGCCGTGGCCGCCGGTCTCGGGATGATCGGCATGCTGGTGCTGATCTCCGGCGAAGGGCCCGGAGGGTCCGTCGTGGTCCCGGCCTCGTTCGCCGGACAGATCTGGACCTATCTGGTCGCCGGAATCGTGCTGCTGGTCGTCGCGTGGCCGTCCGTTCGGCGTCTTCCCGTTCGCACCGAGGGGCCAGCCGCGCAGGAACCCGAGCCCCGCGAGTCGTAGACTGAGGGGGTGACGTATGTGATCGCCCTCCCGTGCGTCGATGTCAAGGATCGCGCCTGCATCGACGAGTGCCCCGTTGACTGCATCTACGAGGGCGAACGCTCGCTCTACATCCACCCTGACGAGTGCGTCGACTGCGGTGCCTGCGAGCCGGTGTGCCCGGTCGAAGCCATCTACTACGAAGACGACCTTCCCGACGAGTGGCAGGACTACTACAAGGCCAACGTCGAGTTCTTCGACGAGATCGGGTCGCCCGGAGGCGCAGCCAAGGTCGGCGTGTACGCGTTCGACCACCCGATCATCGCCGCTCTCCCGCCGCAGGGCGAGTAGGCGCATTCCGTGAGCGTCCGCGACCTCGCCGACTACCCGTGGGATGCCGTCATCCCGTTCCGTGAGCGTGCCGCGCGGCATCCGGACGGTCTGATCGACCTCTCGGTCGGTTCTCCCGTCGACCCGACTCCCGAGATCATCCGGCGCGCACTGGCGGAAGCCACGGACGCCCATGCCTACCCGCAGACGGTCGGAACGCCGAGCCTGCGCGAAGCCATCGTCGAGTGGTACGCGCGACGCCGGGGGGTGCCCGACCTCCGTGTCGACAACGTTCTCCCCACGATCGGCTCGAAGGAGCTCGTCGCACTGCTGCCGACCCTGCTCGGTCTCGGCGACGGCGACATCGTCGTCCACCCCCGAGTGGCCTACCCGACCTATGAGGTGGGCGCCCGCGTCGTGGGGGCGACGCCGCTGCCCGCGGATGATCCGGAGGACTGGCCGGAGGGTACGAAGCTCATCTGGATCAACACCCCGGGCAATCCGGACGGGCGCACCTGGACCGTGAGCGAACTCGCCGCCGCCGTCCGTCGTGCCCGTGAACTCGGTGCCGTGCTCGCGAGCGATGAATGCTACGCGGAACTCGGCTGGGACGGCGAGTGGGCGACCGAGCCGATCCCCTCCATCCTCGACCCGCGGGTGACGGACGGGAGTCGAGCGAACCTGCTCAGCGTGTACTCCTTGAGCAAGCAATCGAACCTCGCCGGGTATCGCGCAGCCTTCGTGGCCGGATGCGCACGCATCATCGGCGAGCTTCTCACGGCGCGCAAGCACCTCGGTCTCATGCCGCCGGCGCCGGTGCAGCACGCGATGGCGGTCGCCCTCGGCGACGACGAGCACGTGGCGGAGCAGAAGGAGCTCTACCGCGTCAGGCGCGACGCCCTGCGTCCTGCTCTGGAGGCGGCGGGCTTCCGCATCGACGGCTCCGAGGCAGGACTCTATCTCTGGGTGACGGAGGGGCGCGATGCCTGGGAGTCGATGGAGCGACTCGCCGCTCTCGGCATCCTCGCCGGTCCCGGGCCCTTCTACGGTGCCGACTCCGGGGAGCACGTCCGGCTGGCGCTCACGGCGCCGACCGCGCACGTCAGAGAGGCGGCGCGCCGACTCTCTGACGGCGATATATAGGTTCTCTCCCTGAAATGGGCTTCCCTTTGGCGGATGTCACAGTAGGCCTGCGCGACTACTAGGCTGTAAAGGCGATTCGGTCGTGACCCGACCTGGCGCTTCAGCGCCGTGAGATCGCCAGTTCAGGCTTGATCAAGATCTTGTCCGACAGCACCGCGACGAGCGGGCTCGGACACTACGAGGAGGTCCGCGTGAGTGCAGCGGCAGACCAGACGGCGAAGCTGACGATCGGCGACACGACCGCCGAATTCCCGGTGCTGCGCGGCACGGCGGGGCACGACAGCATCGATTTCTCCACGCTGACGCGGCAGACGGGGTACACGGGCCTGGACTACGGGTTCGTGAACACGGCCTCCACGAAGTCCGAGATCACGTTCATCGACGGAGACAAGGGCATCCTGCGGTATCGCGGGTATCCGATCGAGCAGCTCGCGGGCTCCACCAGCTACCTCGAGGTGGCCTGGCTGCTCATCTACGGCGAGCTGCCGTCCGCCTCCGAACTCGCGGAGTTCGACGAGAAGATCCGTCGCCACACTCTGCTGCACGAAGACCTCAAGCGCTTCTTCTCGGCGCTGCCGCACACGGCGCACCCGATGTCCGTGCTGTCTTCGGCGGTCGCCGCGCTGTCGACGTACTACGAAGGTCAGACCGACCCGCACAACCCGGAGCACGTCGAGCTGAACATGGTGCGCATGCTCGCCAAGCTCCCCGTGATCGCGGCGTACGCGCACAAGAAGAGCGTGGGCCAGGCCTTCCTCTACCCGGACAACTCGCTGAGCTTCGTCGACAACTTCCTGAAGTTGAACTTCGGTGTGCACAGCGAGGAGTACGAGGTCAACCCGGTGATGTCGAAGGCTCTCGAGCTGCTCCTCATCCTGCACGAAGACCACGAGCAGAATGCCTCGACGTCGACCGTCCGCCTGGTCGGTTCCACCGGTGCGAACCAGTTCGCCTCGGTCTCGGCCGGCATCCAGGCGCTCTCCGGCCCGCTGCACGGCGGTGCGAACGAGGCCGTGCTGACGATGCTCGGGCAGATCCGCGACTCCGGCCAGAGTGTCTCGCGTTTCGTCGAGCGGGTGAAGAACAAGGAAGAGGGCGTGAAGCTGATGGGCTTCGGGCACCGGGTGTACAAGAACTACGACCCGCGCGCCAAGCTCGTCAAGGACGCGGCCGACGAGGTGCTCTCGTCGCTGGGTGTCACCGACCCGCTGCTCGACCTCGCGAAGGAGCTCGAAGAGCTCGCGCTGGCCGACGACTACTTCCGCGAGCGTCGCCTGTACCCGAACGTCGACTTCTACACCGGTGTCATCTACAAGGCCATGGGCTTCCCGACCCGTATGTTCACGGTGCTGTTCGCCATCGGGCGCCTGCCCGGTTGGCTCGCGCAGTGGCGTGAGCTGCAGCTCGACCCCCAGACCAAGATCGGCCGCCCCCAGCAGCTGTACACAGGATCGCCGGAACGTCAGTTCCCCACGCGCTGAGCGCGTGACGAGAAAGCGCCCCCTCCGTCGAGACGGAGGGGGCGCTTTCTGCGCGCCTGACCTCACGGTGGCAGGGCCGAGCCGTCTCGGTCTCTCATCGAGGGCGGGTGCAGGAAGGCGCCCCCTCCGTGGAGCGGAGAGGGCGCCTTGATGCGTGAGAGCGGCAGGTCGTGGGTCAGCGGCCCTGCGAGCTGCGGCCACCCTGGCGGGACTGGTTGCTCTGCGTGGAGTACCCGCCGCCCTGACCATTGCCGGATGCGCCGGAGCGGGGGCGACGACGGCGACGCGACGGCGGGTTCGCCGCACCGTTCCTCTCGCCACCAGCGGGGCGCTGCTTCGACGACTGGCGCTGCTGCTGCGGAGCCTGCACGGGCGCCGGACGCACGTGAGGTGCGCGCTCGGGAACCAGCGCGGTGACGGCAGCGGCCGTGACATCCTCCAGCGGGGCCGAGATGGCTGCCTTGCGCAGCAGATCCTTGACGTCACGACGCTGCTCGGGGAGCACGACCGTCACCACGGTGCCGGCAGCCCCGGCGCGGGCGGTGCGGCCGGAACGGTGCAGGTACGCCTTGTGCTCGACGGGCGGGTCGACGTGGACGACGAGATCGACGTTGTCGACGTGCACGCCACGGGCGGCGACATCGGTCGCGACGAGCACGCGCACACCGCCGTCTTCCGGGGCCGCGGAGAACGCACCGAGGTTGCGCTCGCGGGCGTTCTGCGAGAGGTTGCCGTGCAGGTCGACCGCGGGGATCCCCGCGGCGGTGAGCTGCTTCGCGAGCTTCTTCGCCTGGTGCTTGGTGCGGGTGAAGAGGATGCGACGACCGGTGCCCGAGGCGAGCTCACGCACGAGGGCCGTCTTGTTGTCGGCCGAGTCGACGACCAGGACGCGGTGCGTCATCTCGCCGACGGGCACGCTCTCCTCGTCGACCTCATGGCTGACGGCGTTCGAGAGGAAGCGGCGGGCGAGGGTGTCGATGCCGCGGTCCAGCGTGGCGCTGAACAGCAGGCGCTGCCCACCGGCCGGCGTGGCCGTGAGGATGCGGGTGACGCCGGGGAGGAAGCCGAGGTCGGCCATGTGGTCGGCCTCGTCGAGCACGGTGACCTCGATCGCACTCAGGCGCACGACCTGCTGCTTCATGAGGTCTTCGAGTCGACCGGGGCAGGCCACGACGATGTCGACGCCGCCGCGAAGCGCCTGCTCCTGCGGGCGCTGGCTGACCCCGCCGAAGACGGTCGTGACGCGCAGGCCTGCGGCCTCCGCGAGAGGCGCGATGGTCGCGGCGATCTGGGTCGCGAGTTCACGGGTGGGCGCGAGGACGAGTCCGCGCGGAAGGCCGGCGCGACGCTGACCGCCCGAGGCGGCAAGGCGTGCGACGAGCGGCAGGGCGAAGGCGATGGTCTTGCCGCTGCCCGTGCGTCCGCGGCCCAGGAGGTCGCGTCCGGCGAGGGAGTCGGGAAGGGTGTCGCGCTGGATGGCGAATGCCTCGGTCTTGCCGGAATCGGCGAGAACGGCGGCGAGCTCGGCAGGAACGCCGAGTTCAAGGAAAGTAGACATGCAGAAACTCCGTCAGCGCACGAGTGAACGGCGCGAGATAGGGGGTGAGGTGGGCGACGGCGCAGGAATTGCGCATCGGTTCGCCGTGCGAAAGGCCAGCTCATGCTGGTGGTGGGAGCAGTTCCGCTCGCTTCGGTCCTCGGAGACCCCGTGACGACGACGATGTTGCGGGACCGGCGGTACGCGCAACGATGTCAGTCTACCAGTGCACGCATGCCGTCGGCTGCATGTCGCCTCCCGCGCGGGTCGTCGGCTCCGCGGAGACGGGCCGGAAGGCTGCTCTCAGGCGTGCAGAGCCTCGTTCAGGGTCACTCCGACACCGGCGCGACGGACGGCTTCCACCGCACCGCTGAGCGAGTTGCGGCGGAAGAGCAGGCCGTCCTGACCGGAGAGCTCCGCACCCTTGACGGTCTTGCGCCCGCCGTCGGCGGTCACGGGTCCGTCGACGAGGACGATCTTGGTGCCTGCGGTGACGTAGAGCCCCGCTTCGACGACACAGTCGTCACCGAGCGAGATGCCGATGCCCGCATTCGCGCCGAGCAGGGTGCGGGCACCGATCGACACCCGATGCGTTCCGCCACCCGAGAGGGTGCCCATGATGGAGGACCCTCCGCCGATGTCGCTGCCGTCTCCGACGACCACACCCTGCGAGATGCGGCCCTCGACCATCGATGCGCCGAGTGTGCCGGCATTGAAGTTGACGAATCCCTCGTGCATGACGGTCGTGCCGGGGGAGAGGTACGCCCCCAGGCGCACGCGGGAGGCATCGGCGATGCGGACGCCCGCCGGCTGCACATAGTCGGTCAGGCGGGGGAACTTGTCGAGCCCCTGTACCTGGATGCCCGCGCGCTGGAGCTGCGGGCGCAGGCGGGCGGCGTCAGCGGGGAGGACGGGCCCGGCGTTGGTCCAGGCGACATTCGGAAGGTGTCCGAAGACGCCGTCGAGGTTCAGCTCGTTCGGGCGCACGACGAGATGCGACAGGGCATGCAGGCGCAGATAGGCGTCGGCGGTGGAGGCCGGTGCCGTGTCGAGGTCGATCTGCAGCTGCACCACCTCGATCGTGACGTCGCGTCGTTCGTCGCTCCCCGCGAGGGGTTCGAGCGCAGCGACAGCCACCTCGTCGGTCGTGACCGCACCGGTGTGCACCTCGGGGTACCAGGCGTCGAGAACCGTGCCGTCCCCGGCGATGGTGGTCAGGCCGATACCCCATACGGTGCGTGCGTCGCTCATCCCTCCACGCTATCGCGCTCCCGGGGCGACGACCGCACTCATGACGGGGTAAGTAGGCTGGACCCATGGTGCTCGATCTGACCGCGTCCTCCGTCGACCTCACCCGTGCGATCTGCGACATCCCGAGCGTCTCCGGCGACGAGAAGACACTCGCCGATGCGATCGAGGCCGCAGTGTCCCCGCTCGACCATCTGGAGGTCTTCCGCCACGGGAACACGATCGTCGCCCGCACCGACCGCGGCCGGGCACAGCGCGTCGCCATCGCCGGTCACATCGACACCGTGCCGATCAATGCGAACCTGCCCACGCGCGACATCGAGATCGAAGGAGTCCCCCATCTCTGGGGTCGCGGCACCGTCGACATGAAAGCGGGCACCGCCGTGCAGCTGAAGCTCGCGGCCGAGCTGACCGACCCCGCGATCGACATCACGTGGATGTGGTACGACAACGAGGAGATCGAGGCGTCGAAGAACGGTCTCGGTCTGCTCGCCGCCGTGCGTCCCGACCTGTTCGAGGCGGACTTCGCGATCCTCGGCGAGCCGTCCAACGGTGAGGTGGAAGGCGGTTGCAACGGAACGCTCCGTGCGATCGTGCGCACCACCGGCGTGCGTGCTCACAGCGCGCGTGCCTGGATCGGCGAGAACGCGATCCACCGCGCGGCGCCCGTCCTCACGCGTCTGGCGGAGTACCGCGCCAAGGAGGTGCTGGTCGAGGGGCTGCTGTACCGCGAGAGCTTGAGCGCCGTGCGCATCGCGGGCGGCGTCGCGGGGAACGTCATCCCCGACGCCTGCGAGGTGGAGGTCAACTACCGGTTCGCGCCGAGCAAGTCTGCGGCCGATGCCGAGGCTCACCTCCGCGGAGTCCTCGCCGGCTTCGACGTCGAGATCACGGATGCCGCCGAGGGGGCTCGTCCCGGCCTCGACGCCGAGATCGCGAAGCAGTTCGTGGCGGCGGTCGGCGCCGAGCCGCGCCCGAAGTACGGGTGGACCGACGTCGCGCGATTCTCCGCGCTCGGGATCCCGGCTGTGAACTACGGGCCCGGCGACCCGCACCTCGCCCACCACGATGAGGAGCGTGTACCCCTCGCGCAGATCGACGCCGTGGAGCGGGGCCTGCGCGCATGGCTCACCTCGCACTGAGCGCAACGCGCCGCTGGGCGAAGGCGCCGGTCGCCGTGCGCGTGGCCGTCGTCTACCTCGGAGCCCGGGTCGTCACGACGGTGTTCCTGGTCATCGCCGCCTCACTGTCGACCTCGTCCTCGCGGTTCGGCGCGGAGGCGGGGCTCATCGATTTCGTGCTCGGCTGGGACGCGCAATGGTACTGGTTGGTCGCCGAGAACGGCTACCCGACGGATCTTCCGCTCACCGACTCGGGTGACGTCGCCGAGAACGCCTGGGCGTTCATGCCGGTGTTCGCATATGCGGCCAAGGGGATCGGCGTACTGCTCGGGTCCTGGGGTGCCGGTGCGCTCCTGCTCTCGCTCGTCGCCGGGTACCTGGCCTGTCTCGCGCTTCACCGCCTGCTTCGTGATCGCATCGGCAACTCCGCGGCGACGTGGGCCGTCGTATTCTTCGCGGCGGGACCGATCGCGGCGATGTTCCAGGTGGGGTACGCCGAGACGCTGTTCCTGCTGCTGCTGTTCCTCGCCCTCGATGCGACGACGCAACGCACCTATGCCTGGCTGTACATCCTCATCCCCGTGATGGCCTTCACACGACCCGGTGTCCTGGCCTTCGCCCTGTTCCTCGGGCTGCACGGACTGCTGCGGTGGATCCGACGTCGGCAGGATCCGCTCACCGGGCGCGAGATCGCACACATCCTCGCGCTCGGCGCGCTCGCGACTCTGTCCGGTTTCGCCTGGCAGGTGATCGCCGGCATCGCGACGGGGGATCCCGGTGCGTATCTCGCGACCGAGCTCGCGTGGCGCCAGCACTGGATCACCGGCGGAGTCGAGGGTTTCATCCCGTTCGAAGGGTGGATCCAGGCATCGCAGTTCTGGTTCGCCCTCTGGGGGATGCCGCAGTGGTGGGGGCCGATCGTGCTGGTGCTGTCGGTCGTCGGCGCTGCTGCCGCACTCCTCTTCTCTCCGCAGGTGCGCGCTCTGGGCGCCGACATCCGTCTGTGGAGTGCGAGCTACCTGCTGTATCTGCTCGCGGTGTTCTTTCCGCAATCGAGCACGTTCCGCCTGCTTCTCCCCCTGAGCCCGCTCTGGGGAGCGGTCGCGGTGCCGCGATCGCGGCTCTGGCGTGTCGGCGTGCTGGCCGCATGTCTCCTCGGGCAATGGTTCTGGATCTACCACGTGTATGCGCTCGGAAGCACGTTCTGGCAGGTGCCGTGAGGGTGAAGCTCGACCCAATTGTTGCTCCGTGACCTCCAGGTCCCGGTGACACCCGATAAACTCATCCCATACCACCGGAGGAAAGGGAGCCACGATGGCAGCGATGAAGCCGAGGACCGGAGACGGACCTATGGAAGCCGTGAAAGAAGGACGACTCATCATCGTGCGCGTTCCACTCGAAGGCGGCGGCCGCCTGGTCGTCTCCGTGAACGACGCCGAGGCCAAGGAGCTTCACGACGTGCTTGCCGCCGTCGTGGCACCGGCCTGATCGACCTGGGGTCCGCGTCGGCGGATCCGAAAGGGCGATGGATCCTCGGATCCATCGCCCTTTTCGCACGGTCTCGAGCCGCGCGGTCAGCCGCGTTCGGCGAGACTGATCAGCTGCAGCAGACCTTCGCCGGCGGGGGAGACCGTGGCGAGGACCGCCGAGGATTCCTGCGTCTCCTGCACGAGGGACCGGTAGGCGGAAGTGATCTCGTCGCGCTGGACCGGATCGGCGACGCGACCGCCGGCCAGCACGCGGGGCACGAGCACGAGTCCGCCGGTGCGTGCGAGACGCAGACCGTGTTCGACGTACTCGATGACATGCTCGGGGTCGGCGTCGACCAGCACGATGTCGTAGGAGTTCTCGTTCATGCGGGGGAGAACGTCGATCGCGCGGCCCGTGATGAAGCGGGCTCGGGTGGACGGCACCTTGGCATCGGAGAAGGCCTGTCGCGCCGCGGCGAGGTGCTCCGGTTCGTTGTCGATCGAGGTGAGGACCGCCTGGGGTGCGCCGCGCAGGAGCCAGAGACCGGAGACTCCGGCGCCGGTGCCGATCTCGACGATGGAGCGTGCCGAGGTCGCGGCCGCGAGCACGGCGATCTGCGAACCCACGGCGGCGCTGATCGGCATCGCTCCCAGTTCGACCGCATGCGCGCGTGCGCGGCTGATGGCGTCGGGTTCCACGATGGACTCGCGCAGGAAACGCGCGTTCGCGTCATGCTCGCTCATGGCCTGTTTCTCCCTGCCTGACTGTGATCCTCTCCAGAGTATTCGGTCGGCGAGTGCGGGGACCGCAGGCGCGGCGGTAGCCTGTAGAGATGACGTTCGGGCTCACCTTCGAGAAGCTGTTGCTGATCGGCCTCATCGCGGTTCTGATCATCGGCCCCGAACGTCTCCCGCGAGCCGCGGAGAGCTTCTCGCGCATGGTCCGCAAGGCCGGCGAGTATCTGCGCGCGACCAAGTCGAGGGTGCGCGAGGAGATGGGGCCGGAGATCGACGACGTCGACTGGCGCAAGCTCGACCCGCGCCAGTACGACCCGCGCCGGATCATCCGCGATGCGCTCATGGAAGAGCCCCAGCCGGCGACCCCGCTGCAGGCGGCCCAGACCATCGCGGAGCCGATCGCCGGAGCTGCGGCCGCGGCGACCACGGCTCCCGCGACCCGAGCCGTTCCGCAGGAGTTCAGTGCGTCGAACCGCCCTCCCTTCGACGCCGAAGCCACCTGACGGGAACGCTCGCCGATCGAGCGCGCAGGGCTCTGCGCGCTCGGCGCCTAGGAGATCTTCGAGCGGAGGGTGGCGATGTCGTCGTCCGTGAGCAGGCCACGAGGGATCGCGGTCGCGGCCGAAGTGTCTCGCAGCTTCAACAGCACGGCGTCCTTGCCCACTCGCATCCTCTGGAAGGTGCGGTAGGCGATGTCGGAGCGACGACGGCCGCTGCCCATCTGCAGGCTGTCCTCTTCCAGCGATACCCACACGACGGTTCCGACGGGCATCGCGATCCGGACGGCGGTTCGCGCGCCCGATACGGTCATCACGACGGCGAAACCCGCGAGCGCGACGATGATGACCGGCATCCATCCTGCTCCGAAAGGGCCCTGTTCCCCCGGACGGACGGGCGTGCCGAGGTTGAGGATGCTGAGCACGAGGGCTGCGGCGAGGGCGACCCACATGACGAGGGCGGCGGGTCGGGTCAGCGAGTAGATCGCTGCGTCCCGAGCCATTCGTCGCAGCAGACCCTCATCGACGGTCAGAGAGCGGGGAGGCATCGGTCCATCTTCCCACGCGTTCAGGTGAGCGACATCGGCAGCGATCGACCGGAGAGGCCCCTGCCCCGCCGCGCCAGGGTGCTCGCGAGGTCGCGGATGGTCGTCGCCGCGACATCGTCGCTCTCGGTGGAGACGATCGGCTCGCCTGCGTCTCCGCCCTCGCGCAGAGCGGGGCTCAGGGGGATCGAGGCCAACAGTGGCACAGGGACTCCCGGTTCGGAGAGAGCCTCCGATACGGCGGCGCCTCCGCCCGAGCCGAACATGTCGATGACCGTTCCATCGGGCAGTGTGTACGCCGCCATGTTCTCGATGACGCCGATCACGCGCTGACCCGTCTGACGCGCGACGAGACCGCTGCGGATCGCCACCTCGGCGGCAGCGGTCTGCGGGGTGGTCACGACGAGAACTTCCGCATGGGGGAGGAGCTGGCCGATCGAGATCGCGATGTCGCCCGTCCCCGGCGGCATGTCGATGAGGAGGACGTCGAGGTCGCCGAAGAAGACGTCGGTGAGGAACTGCGAGACCGTGCGGTGCAGCATCGGCCCACGCCACGCCACCACCGATTCGCCGTCGCGGAGGAACATCCCGATCGAGATCGTCTTCACGCCGTGCGCGACCGGGGGGAGCATCAGGTCGTCGATGCGTGTCGGCTGCGTGCCCGCAGGGATGCCGAGGAGCCCGGGGATCGAGAACCCGTGCACGTCGGCGTCGACGAGACCGATGGACAGACCCTGCGCGGCGAGTGCGACGGCAAGGTTCGCGGTGACGGTGGACTTGCCCACACCCCCCTTGCCGCTGGAGACGAGGATCACACGGGTGAGGGAATCGGGCCCGAACGGCATGTGGCGTGCGGGCCTCCCGGCGCGGAGTTTCTCGGTGAGAGCCTTGCGTTCTGCCGGCGTCATCACGCCGACCTCGACGTCCACCTCCGCGATGCCCGGAACGGACGCCGCGGCATCGCGGACGTCCGACTCGATCCGCGCCGCCGCTGGACAGCCGACGATCGTGAGGACGATGCCGACGCGGGCTCGACCGCCGTCGACGGAGATGTCCCGGACCATGTCGAGATCCCCGATGGGTCGACGGAGCTCGGGATCCGTCACCGCGGCGACAGCCGCGCGGACACGCTCCGCCGCGGTCACGACGCGGCGCCGGATCGGGGCTTCTCCGGCACGTCTTCGAGCTCGGCGAGAAGGGCTTTGAGCTCCTGGCGCAGCACGTCGCGCGTGACGACCTGCGAATTGCGCTCTTCGAGCGACATGCGCAGAGCCACGATCTCGCGGGCCAGGTACTCGGTGTCGGCCAGGTTGCGCTCCGCACGCTGGCGGTCCTGCTCGATCTGAACCCGGTCGCGGTCGTCCTGACGATTCTGCGCGAGCAGGATGAGCGGTGCGGCGTATGAGGCCTGCAGGGAGAGCATCAGGGTCAGTGCCGTGAAGCCGAGGGCGGCGTCGTCGAAGCGCAGCTCGTCGGGCATCAGCGTGTTCCAGACGATCCAGACCACACAGAACAGGCTGAGGATCAGCAGGAACGCGGGCGTCCCCATCGCGCGAGCCACCCACTCCGTGAAGCGTCCGAAGCGGTCGCGAGACGTCGCCCGCGGCCGTGTCGTGGTGCGGCCCGGCGCATCGAGGCGCGGAGAGCGGGGCATCAGCGCGTCTCCTTCGTCGGGGCGGCGGGGGTGGACCCAGGGACGGTGCTCGCAGCGGGGGAGGTGTCCTCGCTGTCATGCGAACGCCAGTCGTCCGGAAGGAGGTAGTCGAGGACGTCGTCGATGCTGATCGCTCCGACGAGGCGATGCGCCGCATCGATCACGGGGAGCGAGACGAGGTCGTAGCTCGCCAGCAGCCGTGCCACCTCGGCGGCGGAAGCGGTCACGGGCACGGGCTCGAGGCTGTCGTCGAGGATCGCGCCGAGCCGCTCATGCGGCGGGTAGCGCAGCATCCGCTGGAAGTGCACGAGCCCGAGCAGGCGCCCGGTCGGAGTCTCGAACGGCGGGAGGGTGACGAACACCGCGGCGGCCAGCGCGGGGTGCAGTTCGTGGCGGCGGATCAGCGCGAGCGCCTCGGCGACTGTGGCGTCGGCCGAGAGGATGATCGGCTCAGGCGTCATCAGACCGCCGGCGGTGTCCGGGCCGTAGCGCAGCAGCATCCTGACGTCTTCGGCTTCTTCCGGCTCCATGAGCTCCAGGAGCTGCTCCAGGCGGTCAGGCGCCAGCTGGGCGAGCAGGTCGGCCGCGTCGTCCGGTTCCATCTGGTCGAGGATGTCGGCGGCGCGTTCGTCTCCCAGACGGTCGAGGATGTGCACCTGTTCGTCTTCGGGCATCTCCTCGAGGGCATCGGCAAGGCGGTCGTCCGACAGCTCTTCGGCCACCTCGATCATGCGCTGCTGCGGAAGGTCGAGAAGCGTGTTGGCGAGATCGGCGGCGTGCAGCTCGGAGTACGAGGCGACGAGCTGCTCAGCCGACTGCGACTCACCGGGAGCGCGTTGCTCGGCGACCTCGCTCCATGCCGCGAACGTCGTCGGACCCTTCGCGAACGGGGAGGCACTGGTCTTCGGTCGGCGGAGGAAGAGCTGGCTGATCGCCCATTCGCCGAGGCGGTTCGGTTCGATCGCGATGTCCTCGATGACCGCGGTACCGCTGCCATCGACGAAGCTCACGCGTCGTCCCAGCATCTCGGCGAGCACGCGCACCTCGCCGGCGCGCGGGGAGAACCGCCGCACGTTGATCAGGCCCGTGGTGATGACCTGGCCGGAACGGATCGAGGTGACGCGTCCGATCGAGAGGAACACGTGGCGTCGTCCCGGGATCTCCACGACCAGACCGATGACGCGGGGCGCCGCGGTACTTCGATACACGACGACGACATCTCGGACCTTGCCGAGCCGGTCGCCGACGGGATCGAAGACGGCGCACCCGGCAAGGCGCGCGGCGAAAACCCGTTGTGTGCTCACTTCTCCAGCGTAGTCGGCGGCTCGCGTCTCCGGCGGGTCGGCCGTGCCTCGGGCCGTCCGACGGCACGCGTGGAAGAATAGCCGGATGAGCATGCTGAACCGGCCCGCGAGCGGCACAGACACCGGCGAGATCGTCGCGTCGATGCGCGACTACGAGAGCGCGCAGAAGACGGTCTCGAAGCTGATCGCGGGGGAGGTGCCGGCGCGCGACATCGCCATCGTCGGTCAGAGCGTGCGCACGGTCGAACGCGTGACCGGCAAGCTCGGCTACGCCGCCGCCGCGCGCTCCGGGGCGATCAACGGTGTGTTGATCGGGCTCTTCCTCGCCGCCATCCTCGTGCTCGGCAACCCGGAGGTGCCGATCCAGCTCTTCCTCGGCTTCGTCCTCATCGGTGTCGCGGTCGGGATGATCCTCAGCCTGGTCACCTACGCGATCGTCCGTCGCCGGCGCGACTTCGCCAGCGTCACGCAGTTCGCGGCCGATCACTACGAGGTCACCGTGCTGTCCTCGTCGCTGGGCAAGGCCCGGCAGGTCCTCGGCGCGAACAAAGTGGCGCCCGTGCGACCGCCGGTCAACCTCGACGAGCCGCCGCGCTACGGCGAGCGGATCACGCCCGGCGCGACCTCGCCTGAGCCCGCCCCGGCACCCGGGGATCCCGTGATCCCGCCGCGCCCGGCCGACCCCGTCGCACCGCCGGTCGCCGACCCCGTCGCCGACCCCGAACCCGAGACGACGCCCGAGCCCGGGTCCGCATCGGCGGGGACCGCTGCTCCGTCGACCGTGACCCCGGTCGAGCCGGACGCTGCTCCCGGCACTGACGGCATCCAGGGCGAACGGGCATGACGGCGACCTCCACGCTCTCCGTCTGATGGTCGAGATCCAGGTCGCGCTCCCGGCGGGACTCACCGCCGTGTCCGCCGACTGGACAGCCGGTGACAACGGGGCGACGGTGATCGTGGCCCACGGTGCAGGGACCGGCAAGGACCATCCGTTCCTCACCGGCTACGTCGATGCGCTGAGCGCGACGGGCTTCTCGACCCTTCGCTTCAACTTCCCGTATGTGGAGCAGGGGCGACGGATGCCGGGACCCGCCGCGCATGCGATCGCCACATGGAACGCCGTCGCGGCCTTCGCACGCGAGTCCGATCCCTCGGCGACCCTGTGGGCGACGGGCAAATCGTACGGCGGACGCATGGCGTCGATGGCGGTCGCCGAGGGCATGCGTGTCGACGGTCTCGTCTACCTCGGGTATCCGTTGCATCCGCCCGGACGTCCGGAGAAGCCACGGGTCGAGCATCTGCCGGGGATCACGGTCCCGCAGCTGTTCGTGGAGGGGACGAACGATCCCTTCATCCAGCCGATCTCGCAGTTCGAGGAGGCGATCGCGACCTGTCGGGATGCGCGCGTCGTCTGGATCGACGGAGGAGGACACACCTTCGAGGTGAAGGGCCGCAAACGCCCCGCCGCGGAGATCGGGGCCGCACTCGCCCCGATCGTGGCGGAGTTCGCCCTCGGCGGCGCGGAGGAGTGAGGGCCTCGGTCGGACGCTCCCTCAGTCGATGAGCCTCGACAGCTCCTCATCCGCGAGCACGCGCCCCACGGTCGAGATGCCCAGTGCGCTCATCCGCGGGTTCGATTCCGCGTAATACCATCCGAGCCCGAGCGCCTGCTGCAGCGCCCATCCCGCGCCGCGCCGCCACTCGAGGTCGTCGACAGCCAGGCCTTCGCGGAGCAGGTGTCGTCCCGGCGCGTCGAAGAGGTGCCAGGCGGCGACCAGGTCGAGTGCGGGATCCGCGGGACCGAAGTCTCCGCCGTCGAGCACACCGGCCAGACGGGTATCGCCCTCGTGCTCCGCGACGAGGAGATTGAACGGCGTGAGGTCCCGGTGGCTCATCACCGGAGCGCTGGCGGACGGGAGCTCGCGCAGCACCGACCAGAGCCGCCCTGCGCGGGCCGCATCGAAGAGATGCGCACTCCGCCTCAGGCACGTCGCGACCCATTCGTCGTGGTCGCCGAGGACTCCGCCCCGGCCCCTGCCGTCGAACACACGGTCGCGCACGTCGACGGTGCGCAGCGCCCGGATGAGGGCGACCAGGTCGTGCGCGAGCGTCTTGGACGTGGAGGAGAGCACAGGATCCGCCGGGTCACCCTCGATCCACGTCTGCACAGCCCAGGCCGAGTCGAACTCCTCCGACGCGGAGGCGGTGCCGTAGGAGCGCGGCGCGGGGAACGGACTCGACGCCGCGAACTCCTCGAGTGCTGCGGCCTCGCGGACGAGCTCGTGCGCCGCTGCCCCGAGGAGGGGGAAGCGGGCGACGAGTCCGTCGCCCACCCGGATGATCCTGTTCACCGTGCCCGTCATGGGGACCGGTCGCAGGGTCTCGCCACGGAGCTCGGGGAAGCGGCGCGCGATCAGGTGCGCCGCGACCTCGGTCCCGAGCGCGAGCTCGCCCTCATGCATCCGTCGGTGTCAGCTCTGCAGTCGCGCCATCCACGCCTCGACCTCGTCGGCCGTGCGGGGGATGCCGGCCGAGAGATTCACGGGGCCGTCGTCGGTCATCACGATGTCGTCCTCGATGCGCACGCCGATGCCACGGAGCTCGGCCGGCACGGTGAGGTCGTCGATCTGGAAGTAGAGTCCGGGTTCGATCGTGAACACCATGCCCGGGGCGAGGATGCCGTCGTAGTACATCTCGCGACGGGCCTGGGCGCAGTCGTGCACGTCGATGCCGAGGTGGTGCGAGGTGCCGTGCACCATGTACCGACGGTGCTGGCCGCCCTTGTCGGCATCCAGAGCCTCTTCGGCGGTGACGGGCAGCAGACCCCACTCGGCCGTCCGCTCGGCGATGACCTTCATGGCGGCTCCGTGCACGTCACGGAAGCGTACACCGACCCGAGCGGCGGCGAATGCCGCGTCGGCGGCCTCGCGCACCGTCTCGTAGACGCGCCGCTGCACGTCGGTGAACGTGCCGGAGACGGGCAGCGTGCGCGTGATGTCGGCGGTGTAGAGGCTGTCGGCCTCCACACCCGCATCCACCAGGATCAGGTCACCGGGAACCACGGTTCCGTCGTTGCGCGTCCAGTGCAGGTAGCAGGCGTGCGGGCCGGAGGCGGCGATCGTGTCGTAGCCCTCGCCGTTGCCGTCCTCGCGTGCGCGGCGGTGGAAGACGCCTTCCACGACGCGCTCGCCGCGTGCATGAGCCGTCGCGGCCGGAAGCTCGCGGATGATGTCGTCGAAGCCGTTCGCCGTGATCTCGACGGCGCGGCGCATCTCGGCGATCTCGAACTCGTCCTTGATGAGGCGCAGCTCCGAGACGAAGCGCGTGAGGTTCTCGTCCTCGTCGAGCACCAGCTCGCCCTCGACGGCTTCCCGGTCGTCCAGATGGGCGGTGGCGATGTCGAGATCGGCGGCGACCCCGGCGAGGGACGGTCGCGGACCGATCCAGAACTCTCCGACCGTGGCGTCGGCGTAGAACTCCGTCGTCGTGCGGTCGGCGCGCTCGCGGAAGAAGAGGGTGATGTCGTGGCCGGTCTCGGTCGGTGCGAAGACGAGGACCGAGTCGGGCTCGGCATCCGATGCCCACCCGGTGAGGTGTGCGAAGGCGGAATGCGCGCGGAAGACGTAGTCGGTGTCGTTGCTGCGCTGCTTGAGAGAGCCGGCAGGGATCACGAGGTGCTTGCCGGGGAAGGCCGCGGAGACGGCGGCACGACGCGTGGCCGCGTACGACGCCTGGGCGCGCGGCGCGGGAAGTGTCTCCGGGCGTTCGGCCCAACCGGTCGAGATCGTGTCGAGGAAGCCCTGGGGGAAGGGCTGCTTGCGGTTGGTGGTGCCGTTGTCGACAGACGCTTCGACGGTGGGTTCTGCGATCGTGTCGCGCTCTCCTGTGCTCATCCCTCCAGTCTGTCACCTGGCGGGCGGGTGCGGGAGTCAGCCGGCGGGCTCGAGCTGCACGACCAGAGCGCGGTGGTCGCTGCCACCGGCATCGTCCAGCACGACCGACCCCGTCGGAGACCAGTTCTGCGACGCCATCACATGATCGATCGGGGCGCCGGCGAGGGCAGGGAGAGAGCTCGGCCAGGTACCCGTGAGGCCGTTGCCGGTGCGGGACGCGACATCGCGGCAGTAGCCGATATCTCCGCCCTCGACTCCGAGAGGGGCCATGTGGTCGATCGTCGCGTTGAAGTCACCGGCCAGGATGAAGTCGCCCTGGGGGCACTGATCCGCGATCCACTGCAGGTCGCTGCGCCACTGCTGCATCTCCTCCATGCGCGGCGCGACCGCGTGCACGGCGACGATGGTGGGGCCGGAGCCGTCGATCGGCATGAGCACGACGCTGGGCACCGAGCCGGTGTTGCTGGTGCCATCCTTCGCCGACTCGATCACGGAGTACTCCCCGAGGTCCGGGGCGACCAGCACGGTCGTCTGCCACGACTGCGGCCCGTCCTGCACATCCGGGCGGAACTGCACGTGGTGCACCCACATGGGGTGTCCCTGCTCGCGGAGCATGATAGCGATGCGCTCGCCGACGGCCTCGGTCGTCTCGGGAAGGGCGACGATGTCGGCCCCCTGATCGAGGATCTGCTGGGCGATCACCTCGGCAGACACCGCTTCTCCCGCCGTGTTCCAGGTGAGCACGCGGACACTGTCCTCGGTCTTCTCCGGGAGTGGTGATCCCCCGAAACCGCGAACGGCACCGATCGCCGCGGTCGCGCCGGCGCCGAGCAGCGCAACGATCAGGACAGAGGCGGCGAATCCGCGGAGCGGACGGGCGAACAGGAGCAGGAGCGCGAGCACCGCGACGACGAGGAATCCGCCGAGCACGATGCCGCGCGCGGACACGAGCTGCGCGAACGGGTAGGTCTGCTCGAGACGGAAGAACTGCGGCCACACCACGACCGCCGTCGCGATCGCGAGCAGCACGGTGAAGAGGATCCCCAGGAGACGAAACATCCCCACCAGCCTAGGAGCGTCGCCTGTGAAGTCCCTGCCTCGACATCCGCTTCCGTGCGCCTCCGCGTCCGCGCGGGTCACCGCTCGGTACGCTCGGAGGATGGCCACTTCGTCCCACGGATTCGCCGGTCCCGCCGACCTGCACCTGCACTCCAACCATTCCGATGGCACGGAGTCGCCGGCCGAGGTCGTCCGGCAGGCGCACGCGCACGGGGTGCGCACGCTCGCGCTGACCGATCACGACCGCTCGACCGGTTGGGGCGAGGCGGGAGACGCCGCCGTCGCACGAGGGATGACCTTCATCCCGGGGATGGAGCTCTCCGCGAAGCACGAGTGGCGCAGCGTGCATGTTCTCGGCTACCTCTTCGATCCGGAGGATGACGCGCTGCGGGCCGAGACCGATCGCATCCGCGGTGATCGGATCGGCCGTGCCGAGCGGATCGTCCGCAACATCGGGCGAGACTACGACCTGCAGTGGGACGACGTGGTGGCGCAGACGGCACTCGACGCGACGGTGGGGCGTCCGCACATCGCCGACGCCCTCGTCGCCCGGGGCATCGTGCGGGATCGGACCGAGGCATTCGACGGCATCCTGCATCCGCGGGAGGGATATTACGAGCCGCACTACGCACCCGACCCGTTGACCGCTGTGCGTCTGATCACCGAGGCGGGGGGAGTGGCGATCATCGCCCACCCCGTGACGGCGGGGCGCGACCGCATGATGCCCGTGGCGTTCATCGAGCGCCTCGTCGATGCAGGCCTCGGCGGGTTCGAGATCGAGCATCGCGAGAACACGGAGGCAGGGAAGCGGCTGCTGCGAGAGATCGCCGCGAAGCACGACCTCATCATCACGGGCTCGAGCGACTATCACGGCGACGGCAAGCCCAACCGTCCCGGCGAGAACACCACCTCTGACGAGATGGTGGCCAGGCTCATAGCACGCGGCACGGGCACCGCCCCGCGTTTTCCCTGATCCTCGGCATTCTGGTGGTCATCTCCCGGCGACCTGTCGAGCGGGACCGATACCGTCCGAGGCATGCAGCGAGCGACTTCCCTCGAGCGACGCGTCGACGCGTGGGCTCATCGCCTCCTCCGCGATGCCCCGTCGAACGGCATCCGCGCCGGCCTGATCGAGTTCGCGGTGTTCGTCGTCAAGCAGGCGTGGGCGTGCATCTTCGGGGCGGCGCTGCTGGTCCTGATCGTCGCCGCGCGTCTGTGGTACCCCGACGATGCGGTGCTCGCCCGCAACGACGCACTCACCATCGCCGCTGTGCTCATCCAGGTGGCGATGCTCGTCTTCCGACTGGAGAGCGGGCGTGAGCTGTGGGTCATCGTCCTGTTCCACATCACCGGCACCGCCATGGAGCTCTTCAAGACCGACGTGGGGTCGTGGGCGTATGCCGCGGACGGGATCCTCCGCATCGGCGGTGTCCCGCTGTTCAGCGGTTTCATGTATGCGGCGGTCGGGTCGTACATGGTGCGCGTCTATCGGCTGTTCGACCTCGGGTTCACGCGGTATCCGCGGCGATGGATGACGGCCGTCCTCGCAGCGGCGATCTACCTCAACTTCTTCACCCACCACTGGTGGTGGGATGCCCGCTGGGTGCTCCTGGCGGGAGTCGTGGCGCTCTGGCTGCCCACAGTGATGCACGCGCGGGTGTGGCGGCGCACGATCCGTCTGCCGCTCCTGGCCGTCTTCGGCGGGGTCGCGGTGTTCATCTATCTCGCGGAAAACATCGGCACGTGGGCGGGCGCATGGGCCTACCCGGATCAGGCCGGAGGCTGGCAGCCGGTCTCGTTGAGCAAGCTGAGCTCGTGGTTCCTGCTGATGATCATCTCAGTCGTGCTGGTCGCCTGGGTGTATCCGCCGCAGGTACCGGCAGCCGTGCTGCGCACGGCCGCCGAGGCACGCGCACAGGAGTCGGATGTCGGCGACCGACGGTGAACCCGCCGCAACCGGCTCTCGGCTTCCGCGTCCACACATGCGAGAGGGCGCATACGCCGGAGTGAACCCGGTGGATGCGCCCTCTCGGTGACGTGCTCAGGCCCCGGTGACGGGAGCCGCGCCGGCGCCGGAACCGCCACGGCGACGACGGCGACGACGTGCCGGAGCCGGCTTGCCGTCGTGGTGCTCCTTGCCCGCACCGTCATGCGTGCCCGCGCCCTCGGCACCGCGATCGGCGGCCGGTGCGGACTGCCCCTCGCCGGACGTCGAGTCTGCCGCGCCTTCGGTGAAGGTCGAACCGACCGGAGTCGTGCTGTTGCGACGGCGACGACGGCGGCGGGTGCCGCCCTCATCGGTCCCCTCGGCGGCGGCGTCGGCCGCGCGCTCGGGTCGACGGGTGCGCTCGGTCTTCACGGACTCCGTCTTGGGCGCCGACACCAGGCGGCCCTTCGTGCCCTGGGGGATGTTGAGGTCCTCGTACAGATGCGGGCTGGACGAGTAGGTCTCGATGGGCTCGGGCTGGCCGAACTCGAGGGCGCGGTTGATCAGGGCCCACTTGTGCAGGTCTTCCCAGTCGACGAAGGTGACCGCGATGCCGGTCTTGCCCGCGCGGCCCGTACGGCCTGCACGGTGCAGGTACGTCTTGTCCTCATCCGGGATCGTGTGGTTGATGACGTGCGTCACGTCATCGACGTCGATGCCTCGGGCGGCCACGTCGGTCGCGACCAGGACGTCGCGCTTGCCCGCCTTGAAGGCGGCCATCGAGCGCTCGCGCTGATCCTGACCCATGTCACCGTGCACGCCACCCACATTGAAGCCGCGGTCGCTCAGCTCGTCGACGAGGCGCTGCGCCGCGCGCTTCGTGCGGGTGAAGATCACGGTCTTTCCGCGACCCTCGGCCTGCAGGATGCGGGCGATGACCTCGTCCTTGTCCATCGAATGCGCACGGTAGACGAGGTGCTTGATGTTCGCCTGCGTGAGGCCCTCGTCGGGGTCGTTCGCACGGATGTGGATCGGGTTCGACATGAAGCGACGCGCGAGGGCGACGATCGGGCCGGGCATCGTCGCGGAGAACAGCTGCGTGTGACGGACGGCCGGGACTTTCTGGAAGATCTTCTCGATGTCGGCGAGGAAGCCGAGGTCGAGCATCTTGTCGGCCTCGTCGAGCACGACCTCGGTGGCGTGCGAGAGGTCGAGCAGGCGCTGACCGGCGAGGTCGATCAGTCGACCGGGCGTGCCGACCACGATCTGCGCGCCGGCCTTGAGCTGGTCGATCTGACCTTCGTAGGCCTTGCCGCCGTAGATGGCGACGACGCTGGTCGAGCGGTTGCTGGTGAGCAGGTCGATGTCTTCGTACACCTGCACCGCGAGCTCGCGCGTCGGCACCACGATGAGTGCCTTGACGCCGTGCTCCGGGTCCTTGCCGAGGCGCTGGACGACGGGGATGCCGAAGCCGAAGGTCTTGCCTGTTCCCGTCTTGGCCTGACCGATGATGTCCTGGCCGGGAAGGCCGAGGGGGATGGTCTGCTCCTGGATGGGGAACGCGTCGACGATGCCCTTGGCGGCGAGTGCGTCGACGATGTCCTGATCGATGCCGAGATCGGCGAAAGTTGTCACTTTATTCAGATTGCCTGTCCGGCGAGCCTGCGGGATCGCCACGTTAACGGATCCACGCCGTCTCTTGTGCCACAGGCGCGGGGCCCCGCTCCGACGGCGGGGACACGCCCAGCCTACCCGAGGGGCGCATCCGGCCAGGAAGGAGCGTTCGGCACGAGTATTGTGAACGTCGTGGTGGACTCGGGAGGACGACCTCGTGGTTAAGTGGTTCTGGCAGCGCGACGACGCGCCGCGACGCACCCTCGCGCTGCGCGGCAGAGGCGAGCAGGGGGATGCGACGCGCATCGATTTCGCCGAACTCGCTCCCGAGCTCAATCGGTTCCTCGGGCAGGCCGCCTATCTGCAACTGGGCTACTTCGAGACGCTGACGCGTCTCATCCGCGCCACGACCGCGCTCTCCGAGAAGGAGTCGCTGTCTCGTGCGGCAGGGGCCGCCTTGACCAAGCATCGGGGGATCGTGGAGCTCATCGCCGAGCACGGTGACGACCCCACGCAACTGATGCTCCCGTTCCGGGAGAACCTCGACGCGTTCCGTCGAAAGACCATCGGCGCGCGCCCACGGGAGACGCTTCTCGCCGTGTACATCACCGCCGGAATGCTCGACGACTTCTATCTCGCGCTGGCGTCCAGCTACGGAGACACCGGGCGGCGCGTGGCGGAGATCCTCCGCGAGGACGACGCTCGACACGAGATCGTCGCCATCATCCAGGAGACGATCGAGAGTGACGAGGAGTGGCGTTCGCTGCTGTCGATGTGGGCGCGCCGCCTGGTCGGCGACACGATCCTCGTCTGCCGCTCTGCGCTGCGGCCCGAGCGTCTCGAGATCGACGAGGAGCGCATCGAACCGGTCTACACCGAGCTCATGGGTGCGCACGCTCGTCGCATGGACGCGATGGGACTGGCGTCCTAGGCGACACAGTTCGACGGGTCAGATGCCCAGCGCCGCCCTGCTCTGCGCGTCGGAGCGCTTGCGCATCCCGGTGATGGCCACGGTCGCCAGTGCGGCCACGAGGGGAGCGCCGAGGACGCTCGCGAGCCACAGCCAGATGCTGTCCTCGCCCACACCGGCCCACTGCAGGCCCGTGTAGGTGAGCGCCGAAACGGCGGTGGCGATCGCCGGGGTCAGGGCGACGCCGCGCAGCTCGCGATCACGGATCAGGAAGTGCGCGGCGATTCCCAGAGCGCACGCGCCGATGAGTGCGAGGAGGATGTACATCGCGCGGTCAGGCGACGAAGCCGACGCGGCGCGATTCCTCGGTGCCCAGCTCGATGTAGGCGAGGTTCGCGGTCGGGACGATGTAGGAGTTGCCCTTCACGTCGGCGAAGCTCACGTGCGACGCGCTCTGCTCGAGCGCCGCGGCGACCTGGGTGCGGACCTCTTCAGCGCTGGCGCCGGTGTCGAAGCTCAGTTCACGGCCGGTGTTGATGATGCCGATGCGGATTTCCACGCGTGCTCCTTGAAGTTCGGGGACTGCGCCAACTCTACCCCGCGGGCACCGGGCAGGATCGGCCGCGGGGACCGGTTTCGCCGTGAGCGCACAGCGCGGACGAGTGCGACCCCGGACGTGCCTGGCGGGTGCGGGCTGCGATGTCCGCACGTCCGGATAGCGTGGAGGTCATGACACCCGATACCGCTCAGCGTGCTGTGATCGCCGCAGAGCCGTCGGCATCCGGCGTCGTCATCGGCGCGCCGGGAACGGGCAAGACGCGCACCCTCATCGAGCGTGTCGTGCACCTGCTCGACGTCGAGGGGCTGCGCCCCGAACAGGTCCTCGCCCTCACCCCGAACCGCCAGGCGGCAACGGCTCTGCGCGATCGGATCGGCGTGCGCATCGGTCAGGCGACGCCGGGACCGTTGGCCAGATCGCTCGGTTCCTTCGCCTTCCAGATCGTCCGTGGAGCGATGGTGCGAGAAGGAGCCGAACCGCCGGCGCTGCTGACCGGTGCCGATCAGGACCGCATCATCGCCGAGCTGCTCGCCGGAGATGCGGAAGACGGGCGCATCCGGTGGCCCGACGCGCTGAGCCCTTCCGTGCGCGCCTCGAAGGGGTTCCGCTCCGAGCTGCGTGCCTTCCTCGCCGAGTGCACCGAGATCGGCGTCGGCGCCGCGGAACTCCGGGCCTCGGGAAACGAGGTGTGGGTGGCGACGGCGGAGTTCCTCGTCGAGTACCGCATGGTCCTCGACGCGCTCCGCTCGGCGCACCGCGACGCCGCTGATCTGCTCAGCGAGGCGAGCACCATCCTGGATACGGCAGACGCGAACACCCTCGGCCCGCTCGCTCCCTTGCGCGTGGTGCTCATCGATGACGCGCAGGAGCTCACCCGCGGTGGGATCGCCGTCGTGACGGCCTTGCGCAGCCGCGGGATCGCCGTGCACGCCTTCGGCGATCCTGACATCTCATCCGGGTCGTTCCGTGGAGCCAGCCCCGAGCTGTTCGCCCAGCTCGCCGGCGTGCTGGGAGACGTGCACGTACTCGACGGGCCGCACCGCCAGCGTCCGGCGCTCACGGCGCTCACCCGCACCGTGACGCAGGCGATCGGCGTGTCCGGACGGGTCGAGCACCGGCGCGCTCCGGTGCCGGTGACCGCCGAAGAGGTCGAAGCCGGAGTCGCGACGTTCGTTGCTCCTTCCCCCTATGAGGAGCTCGATCGCATCGCCGGCGTCATGCGCGAGTGGCACCTCTCCGACGGCATCCGCTGGGACCGGATGGCGGTCATCGCCCACGACACCCGGCAGGTCACCGCACTCGAGACCGAACTCGCCGCCAGGGAGATCCCGACACGAGCGGCCGGTGTGCAGCGCCCGCTCGGCAGCGAGGGGATCGTACGCGACATCGTCGGCATCGTGCGTCTGGCACTCACCCCGGTCGAAGAGCGCACGTCGCCCGCACTCGAGGAGGCGCTGCGCACCCCCTTCGGAGGGATGGACGCGATCGGGCTGCGGCGACTGCGTGCGCGCCTCCGACACGTCGAACTCGAGCAGGGAGGATCGACGCCTGCACGCGAACTGCTGCGCCGGGCGATGGCGAATCCTGCGCACCTCACGCTGATCGACGCTCCGGAATCGCGCACGGCCGAACGGTTCGCCGAGACGATCGAAGCGCTCTCCCGCGGTGCGGCGGCGGGGGAGACGATCCACGACCTGCTGTGGCGGGTCTGGGATCAGGCTCGGGCCGTCGACGGCCGGCGGCTGCAGATCGCCTGGCGCGAGATCTCGCTGCTGCCGACGGGAGCGGAGACGGCTCGTTCGCTCGATGCGCTGGTCTCTCTGTTCGACGCCGCGAAGCGCTTCGTCGAGCGTACGCCGAACGAGAGGCCCGAGGTCTTCGTGCGCGACATCCTCGACAGCGAGGTTCCGGAGGATTCGCTGTCAACTCCCGACCGGCCGGGAAAGGTCACGCTGCTGACCCCCGCCACCGCCCTCGGCACGGAGTTCGACGCGGTCGTGGTCGCCGGCGTGCAGGACGGCATCTGGCCGAACGTGCGGTTGCGTGGCGGTCTGCTGCAGACCTGGCGTCTGCCGGATGCGATCCAGGCCGCCCGCACGGGGATCTCCATCGAGGCTCCAGGGGTCCTCGACCGTCGACGTGCGGCACTGCACGATGAGCTCCGGCTCTTCGTGCGCGCTGTGTCGCGCGCACGCGATCGTCTCCTGATCACGGCGGTGGACGACGACGACCTCACGCCCAGCCCGTTCTTCGGCTTCCTTCCTGCGCCGGAACCACCCGAGCGGCATGCCTCGGCGGAGCACCCGCTCACCCTGCGCGGACTCGTCGCGCGGCACCGACGCACGCTCACGACGACGGTCGCCGAGCCGGTGCGCCGTGCCGCCGCGGCACAGCTCGCCGTCCTCGCTCGCGAAGGCGTCCCTGGAGCCGACCCGGCGGAGTGGTACGGGATCACCCCACCATCGACGCAGGCGCCGCTGCGCGATCTCGCCGTCACCGGAGCCCGGGTATCGCCCTCGAAGATGGAGTCCTACGAGGAATGCGGCCTCAACTGGGTCGTCTCGGCGCTCGGCGGCGACACCGTGATGCCGCCGACCGCCGGCATCGGCACGATCGTGCACGAGGCGATGGAGAGGGTACCCGAAGGAGATCTCGAGCGGATGCGGGAGATCGTGGCCGAGCACTGGCCGGAGCTCGATTTCGAGACCGAGTGGATCGGACGCAAGGAACGACGTCGTGCCGATCTGCTCGTCGATCGGCTGCACACCTACCTGGGCGACGTGCGCCGGGAGGGAGGGCGCGTCATCGGCAGTGAGGTCGAGTTCCGCTTCGCCGTCGACGTGGCTCCCGCGACCGACGAGGAGATCGCGCCGACGGTGCACGCGGTGGGGGAGGACCGGGCGAATAAGGCGATCATCCACGGCTACATCGACCGTGTGGAAGCCTACCCGCCGGGCGCCGGCGAGCATCCGGCAGCTCGAGGCCGCGGCTGGGAGCCGATGTCGGGGGGTCCTGACGGCCCGACGGTCGTGGTCGATCTGAAGACGGGGAAGAACGATCCCGAATCCGACTCCGGTGTGATCGAGCACGCGCAGCTGGCCGCCTATCAGGTGGCGGTCCAGCAGGGACTGATCGAGGGGGCGCCGTCGTCGTCGCTGGCCGGCGCTCGACTCGCGATCGTCTCCAAGACACTCGCCAAGAGCGACTACCGCATCGCCCATCAGCACACGCTCGACGATGAGTCGCGAACGGCGTTCCTGAAGCGCGTGTCGGATGCGGCTCGCGGCATGTCGGCATCGAGCTTCACCGCGCAGGTCGAGTCGCACTGTGCGGACACGCAGCGCCGAGTGCACCCCTGCCGCATCCACACGGTGCCGGCGGTGAGCTCATGACGGGCGTGAGCGGACCGGAGCGGAGCGGCGCAGGGTGGAGCGGCGGTGCGGGCATCTCCGCCACAGACATCGCGGCTGCGCTGGGGCAACCGTCGCCGACACCCGCACAGCAGCGGGTGATCGAAGCGCCGCCGGAGCCTGCCCTGGTCGTCGCCGGAGCAGGAAGCGGTAAGACCGAGACGATGTCGGGGCGGGTGGTCTGGCTCGTGGCCAACGGGCACGTCCGCCGCGACGAGATCCTCGGCCTCACCTTCACGCGCAAAGCCGCAGGAGAGCTCGCGGAACGGATCGCCCATCGGCTCGCGGTCATCGACGAGTACGGACGCCGGGGGCTCCTCCCGCATCTGCCCGAGATCGTGGCGGACGGGTCACTTCGGAGGGTCGACGAGGCCGTGCCGGGCCGACAGCGTGAGCTGGTGCGCGCGCACGTGCTCGACGAACTCGCTGCGCACCGCGGAACGGGATGGGATCCGGTGACCCCTCGTGCTGCGGAAGACCTGATGATCCGGCCGCGCGTCTCGACCTACAACGCCTTCGCCGACGGCATCGTCCGTGAGCACGCGGCGCGCATCGGACGGGACCCCGACGTGGCGATGCTCAGCCAGGCCGCCTCCTGGATGCTGGCACGCGAAGTGGTGCTCCGCAGCGACCTCCCCGAGCTGGAGAACATCGATTTCGCGCTCGGCACGGTCATCGACGCTGTGCAGAGGCTCGCCGGCGATGCCCTCGACCACCGCGTCGACCTCGACCGTGCCGAGCACATCGCCCGCGATCAGGCACTCGCGTTCGAGCCCTATCGGGGCAACGCCGACGTCGAGAAGGCGGCGGTGAACCTGCTCAGTCTGCCGACGCTGACCCGCCTCGTGCGCGACTACATCGCCGAGAAACAGCGCCGAGGCGTGCTCGACTTCGCCGACCAGGTGGGCGGGGCCTACGACATCGTCGAATCGGCTCCCGACGTACGGGCCGAACTGCGCGAGCAGCACCGTGTCGTGCTGCTCGACGAGTACCAAGACACGTCGGTCATCCAGACCCGCTTCCTCGCCGAGCTGTTCCGCGACTCCGCGGTGATGGCCGTGGGCGACCCGCATCAGTCGATCTACGGTTGGCGAGGTGCGAGCGCCGACAACCTCTACGCCTTCTCCCGCACGTTCTCGAGCACCGCAGCGGCGCAGACCTACAGCCTCATGACCAGCTGGCGCAATGATCGAGGCATCCTCGGGATCGCTAACCGCGTGCTCGAACCCCTGCAACGCCCGGGGCTCGACGTGCCGCCGCTCGAACCGCGCCCCGGCGCCGGGGAAGGCACCGTGACCATCGAGTACCCGTTCACGGTCGACGAAGAGGCATCCGCCGTGGCGGAATGGTTCGCCGAGCGCCGTGCCGCGCACGACGCCCGCAGCGCCGGTGAGTCCCCGGGCGCGAAGCCGCACACCGGTGCCATCCTGTTCCGTTCGAAACGCCACATGCAGACGTTCGCCGCCGCGCTCGCGGCGCGTGGCATCCCGCACCGCATCCTCGGCCTCGGCGGTCTGCTGGCGACGCCGGAGGTGGTCGACGTCGTGTCGACGCTGCGCGTGGTGCACGACCCCACCGCGGGGTCGGCGCTCATCCGCCTTCTCACGGGTCCTCGTTTCGGTGTCGGCGTTGCCGACATGGCGGCGCTCTACGACCTCGGGCGCACACTCTCCGAGCGCGACCCCGCCATGGCTCCGTTGCCCGAGGAGGTGCGCGCGCGGCTGCGTTCCTCGCGGGGGGCCGACGAGGCGGTCTCGATCATCGACGCGGTCGACGTGGTGCGTGCGGTGCGCGACGACTATCGGCTCCTCGAGTCCATCACGCCCGACGGCAGGGCGAGGGTGCGTGCGGCGGGGGAGATGCTCGAGCGACTGCGCCGCGCGTCCTCCCAGCCGATCCCCGAGCTGATCCGGCTGGTCGAGCTCGAACTGCGGCTGGACATCGAGTTGGCGGCCAACGAGACCAGAGGCCCGGCCCGTGTCGCCGCGACCCAGCTGCGGGCCTTCGCCGATGAGGTACGAGCCTTCCTCGCGGCGGACGAGCGGGGGAGCATCGGCAGTCTGCTCGCGTGGCTCGACAAGGCCGAGAGCACCGACGAGCTCATGCCCCGGCCCGAGCCGCCGGAGGCCGGAGTCGTGCAACTGCTGACGATCCATGGGTCGAAGGGGCTGGAATGGGACGCGGTCGCCGTGGTGCGGCTCGTGATCGACGAACTTCCCAGCCGGGTCTCCGACACCTCCGGCTGGTTCGGCTTCGGAGTCGTTCCGTTTGCTCTGCGCGGTGACCGCGACGCGCTGCCCCGATTCGAGTGGGATCCGGTCGAGGCGATGGGTGACGAGGCCGACCCCGTCAAGCGCCAGAAGCTCGCGCAGGCCTCACTGTCCGGTGGTGCGACGAAGGCGAATCCCCGGGGCGGCGCGATCAAACGCTTCAAGGATGCCTACCGGACCTATCAGCAGCAGGAGGAGCGGCGTCTGGCGTACGTCGCGGTCACCCGCGCGCGCACCGATCTGCTTCTCAGCGGTGCGCATTGGGCAGGACAGAAGTCTCCGCGCACCCCGAGCCCCTATCTGGTCGAGGCCATCGAGGTGCAGGGGCTCGACGAGGTCGAGGCGGTCGACCCCGACGACAACCCCTATGACGGCCCCGGTTCGACGCTGCGGTGGCCCCTCGACCCGTTGGGGGCACGACGAGAGGTCGTGTCCGCGGCGGCCGCGGCCGTGGACGACGCCGCACGCAGCGGGACGGCGGAACCGTCGGTGGAGCTCGCCCGCCTGTTGGCCGAGCGTGCGGCGCGGCAGCGCGGAACCGACGCGGACGCCCCGACGCGCGTCCCGGCATCGCGATTCAAGGACTACGTGACCGACTTCTCCGGCACGCTCTCCTCGATCGTCAGACCCATGCCCGAGCGACCGTACCGGCAGACCCGGCTCGGCACGCTGTTCCACGCCTGGGTGGAACAGCGTTCGGAGCTGGTCGGTGTCGGCAGCCGCCCGGATGAGGCCCTCTGGGAGCTCGACGAGGATGAGATCGCGTCGGAACCCGCGCAGGCGACGGTGGAGACGCGGGAGGGGGCGGCAGCGACCGCAGATGCCGCCGATCTCGCCGCTCTGCAGGCGACCTTCGAGCGCAGCGAATGGGGAGGACTGCAGCCGATCGCCGTCGAGATCGAGATCGACTTCGCCCTCGGCGCCGGACTTCCCTCGTCGGAGGTGGCAGGATCGCACATCGTCATCTGCAAGCTCGACGCCGTCTACCGACGTGCCGACCGTGGTGGACGCATCGAGATCGTGGATTGGAAGACCGGGAAGGCTCCGCGAACGGCAGACGAGCGCGAGGAGCGGATGCTGCAGCTGGCGCTCTACCGTCTGGCGTACCATCGGCGCTTCGACGTGCCTCTGGAGGACATCGACGTCGCGCTGTACTACGTCGCGGACGACCTGATCATCCGTGGCGACCGTGTCTACTCGGAGGAAGAGCTCTTCCAGCGCTGGAGCGCCGCCCGCGCCGCACGCTGAGCTTCGTCCGAGTCGGACTCGTCGTACTCGGCCGCAGCGTCCGATGCGGAAGGACGTGTCTGTTCGCGGGGCTCGAAACCACGGGTACCCGCGAAGATGCTCCGAGCCTCGGAGAGATCCTCGGTCTCGACATTGAGCATCTCGGTGCGGTGAGCGCTGTCGTCCTGGTCCCGGTCGGTCGTGCGTCCGGTGTCGATGGTGCGCACCGGTTCCAGTGACTCCGTGTCCTGCGGCGACGACTCCGCCTCCTCCGGGACTTCGATCCACAGTTCTTCGGGGTTGTAGGCATCGGTGTGCATGGAGGTGTCGACCTCGGCGACGGCATCCCGGGGCACGCGGTCGAGCGCGTCCATGGCGGAGTCGACGCCGGCAGCGCGGGCATCGATGATGCTGAGGTCGTCCGTTCGCAGGCCCTCGGCGAGAGCATCGAGCAGTGCGGCGGCATCGTCGACGATGTCCGGCCGATGCATGGAGTCGCCGTGCACGAGCCAGCGTGCGAACTCGAGTTCGGCGAGCAGGCGGGCTCGCACCTCGAGGCCGGGATCGGGGGCACGGTCGACGGCGCGGGCATACGCGGCGTGGACGTCGTCTGACGCATCGGGAGCTGCGGACAGCCAGGAGAGGTCGACCGCCGGGTCTCCCACCGCGAGCCCATGCCAACCGACGAGGCCGACCACTTCGGGCCCGCGCTCCGGATCGTCGTCGAACAGGAACGAGGTCGACTGCACGCCTCCGAGGACCACGGTGGACTCGAAGCGCCAGAGGTCGTCGTCGGCGACGGCATCGCGCCACCGCACCGTGAGACGTGCCGGCACGCGCCCGGTGGCCGCCGCGGTGTCGATCAGGCGCTCCAATTCGGCGCGGCTCTCCTCGGCGGTGCGGGTTCCGAGTCCTGCGCCCCGGACGACCGAGGTGGGAAGGCCGTGCACCGCGGCGATCGCGGCTCCCATCGACGGCGCGGCACCGCGCCCCGCGGGCACCAGGGCCGCCTCGATCTGGAAGCCGGGGAGGAGCTCGGTGACGAGCGCGCGACCCTCGCCGATGCGCGTCTCCCCGATGTAGGCGGGCACGCGGAACGGCAGCATGGCGCGGGCGCCGTCGGTGAGCGCTCGAAGAGCGAGGGCTTCGGCGGCGAGTTCGCGCGCCGTCTCGTCGTCGTCCGCGACGCGGATCGCGAGTTCACGGCCGTCCGCCAGCGAGGCGATGGCGGAGTCGAATCGACCGTCGCCGTCCGCGCTCAGACCGCGGGCACCCGTGACCTCCGCCCCGGGCAGTGCGGCGGTCACTGCCGCGGCTAGAGTGAAAGGAGAGCGTCCCATGCCCCCAGGGTAGGTCGGCTCAGGGGCGGTCCCGCCTCCGCCACGCCCGTGAAAGAGGGAGTCGATGACCATTCAGCGCCCGTCCCTCGACCGTGCAGCCGAACTCCGCGAGGAGCCGGATGTGCTCGATCGTCTGCGCGCCGACCCGGCGACCCGCGTCATCGACGTGCGTGAGGGACGTGTCCGGGTCGTCGATTCCGCGCTGCTGCGCGTCGCACCGGATGCGGTCGTCGAGGCGACCTGGGCTCTCCTCGGCCGCGATGTCGACGGCACCGTGCTGCTCCTCGCCGCCGCCCCGCCGGAGAACGACGCACTCGACACGGCCCCGGACGAGATCTGGCTCGGCCTCCGTGACCTCGGCGGACGTCTCGACGGGCAGGAGTCCGAGCTCCTGATCGGCGCGATCGCCCTCGCGGGATGGCTGCGCGATGCCCCGTTCTGCCCTGCGTGCGGTGGAGCGACGCGACTTCAGCAAGGCGGATGGTCGCGGCGCTGCCTCGTGTGCGGGCGCCAGCATTTCCCGCGCACGGATCCAGCGGTGATCGTCGCCGTCGAGAGCCGGGACGGCGAGCGCCTCCTGCTCGGCGCCAACGCGAACTGGGGCGGACGGATGTTCTCGTGCTTCGCGGGCTTCACCGAGGCCGGGGAGTCCCTCGAATCGACCGCATATCGCGAGATCGAGGAGGAGTCGGGCGTGCGACTGTCCGCTCTGCGGTACGTCTCGTCCCAGGCCTGGCCGTTCCCGCGCTCGCTCATGGTGGGCTTCCGCGCCGTGGTCGACGACGAGTCCGCTGCACGCCCCGACGGGGAAGAGATCATCGAGGTGCGCTGGTTCACGCGCGCGGAGATCGGCTCCGCACTCGCCGGAGACGGGCCTGTGGGCCTTCCGGGCCCGGCATCCATCGCCCGTGCCCTGATCGTCGAATGGTACGAGGACCACGCGTGAGCGCACTCGATGCCCTCGATGAGCGGCAGCGGGCAGCGGCATCCGTGCTGCGGGGACCCGTCGCCGTGCTCGCCGGTGCCGGGACCGGAAAGACACGGGTGATCACGCATCGCATCGCGCACGGCGTCGACACCGGCGCCTATTCGCCTTCGCGTGTCATGGCCGTCACGTTCACCGCCAAGGCCGCGGGCGAGCTCCGCGGTCGCCTGCGTGCTCTCGGAGTCGAGGGTGTGGCTGCCCGCACCTTCCACGCGACAGCACTCGCTCAGCTGAACTTCTTCTGGCCCACGCTGGCCGGTTCCCCGGCGCCCTCGATCATCGACAACAAGGTGCGGATGCTGGGGCAGGCCGCCGACGCGATACGCCTCCGTCCCAGCACGGCCACACTGCGCGACATCGCCTCCGAGATCGAGTGGCGCAAGGTCTCGATGCTGTCGATCGACCAGTACGCGGCACTCGGGCGTCCGATCAGCGGTGTCGATGCGGGCCAGCTGATCGAACTGATGCGGGGATACGAAGCACTGAAGGACGATCGTCGTCAGCTCGACTTCGAAGACGTGCTCCTCGCCTGCGCGGGCATGCTGGAGGCGGAGCCCCGGGTCGCCGCATCCGTCCACGAGCAGTACCGGCACTTCACGGTCGACGAGTTCCAAGACGTCTCGCCGTTGCAGAACCGGCTGCTCGAGCTCTGGCTGGGCGATCGCCATGACATCTGCGTGGTCGGCGATGCCAGCCAGACCATCTATTCGTTCGCGGGGGCCGAGCAGCGGTTCCTGCTCGATTTCGAGCGCCGCCACCCGGACGCGACGGTTGTGAGGCTGGAGACGAACTACCGCTCGCAACCGCCGATCCTCACCGCAGCCAACGCCCTGATGCACGGCCGCCCCGGCGCGTTGGAGCTCGTGCCGGCCCGGGAGCAGTTCACCGCGGATGCGCCGACCATCACCGCCTACGACACCGAGGGGGAGGAAGCCGCGGGGATCGCTGCGGCGATCTCCGCCCGCATCGAGGCGGGTGCCTCCCCCTCGGAGATCGCAGTCCTCTACCGGGCGCACGCGCAGTCCGCGGTTCTGCAGCAGGCGCTCGCGGCCGAGGGCATCGCGACGTCGGTGCTGGGCGGCACACGCTTCTTCGCCATGCCGGAGGTTCGTCAGGCGATCCTCGCGCTCCGGGCCGCCGCCGTGGCTCCCAGCGAGCAGGGCTTCCTCCCCGGGGTGGAGCGGGTGCTTCGCGAGCTCGGTCTCACAGAGGAGCCGCCGGCGGCAGGGGGAGCGCAGCGCAGCGGATGGGAGGCGCGACGTGCCATCCTCCGGCTCGCGGAGGAGGCGGGGCCCGAGGCGGATCTGCGAAGCTTCAGCGACGCGCTGATGGCGCGGGCGAAGGACCAGCACGAGCCGACCATGCGCACCGTCACGCTGTCGACCCTGCATGCCGCCAAGGGGCTGGAGTGGCCGCACGTGTACCTCGCCGGATGGGCGGAGGGATCGCTGCCGATCTCGTATGCGACGACGTTCGAGGCGATCGACGAGGAGCGGCGACTGGCCTACGTGGGCGTCACGCGCGCCGCCCGTACGCTGGCGCTGTCGTGGTCGAGATCAGCGGGTCGGGGGGAGCGCTCTCCGTCGCGGTTCCTCGCTGAGATGGGGACCACGGGCCGCGGCACCGGCATTCTTCGTGAAACGACACCGGACGCCACTCGCGGGAACCGTCCGCGCTGATCCGCACCATCCTCCCGGACGCACCTTCGTCGTCGGCGAGGAGCAGCGCGGCGAGCCGCCCGGCTTCAGCGACCTGCGCGGCGCGGATCGGGCCCGGATCACGACCGATCATCTGCGTGTGCAGCAGTGGCCAGGCCGGGTCGAGGTCTCGGGCATGGGCGTCGCGACACGCGAGACAGGCGGACACACCGGGGACCACGAGCGGCCCGACGGTCACGCGGCCGGGCTCGAACGCGACCGGTAGGTGCGCGACGTCCTCGCGCAGGTAGCGGGCGAACTGCAGTGCCGCGGACACGCCGTTCACGAGCACGATGGCCACGCCGGGCCGGTGACCGATGTCCACGAGTTCGATGCCTTCGTCGGAGAGTGCCTCGCGCATCCGGTACTCGCTCCGGCCGTCGGCGATCCCGATGTTCTCGACCCAGGCAGGGCGTGCCGCAGCGACATCGTCGAGGAGCACGTCGTCGAGACGCGCGAGGAGTGTGCGTGCCGCCTCCCGCGGAGCGCCGGCCGCGTGCGCGATCACGTCGAAGGAACCCCGCCGGAAACCGGAGCGCAACCGGCTGAGAAGCGGTTCCACCCAGGGGTCCTCCGCATCGATGCGCAGGCCGCCGTCATCTCCGAGCTGAAGGGTGTGCTCGTCGCGCCACAGCAGGGGAGAGCTCGGGTGCAGACGTGTGAGGAGCGGAGGGGTGAGCGGCATCTCTCCGATTGTGGGGAGGATGGCGGCATCGCGGGGCCGCAACCGGGCATCCGTGGACAACTCGCCGACGTTCGTCGAGCGGGGGAGGAGAGGTGCGGGCATCCTCGGACGCCCGCACCCTGCCTCAGACCGGTCGGTCGCCCTCCGGGGCCGCGTCGCCGTCTCCGTCCGCTTCATCCGTGGTTCCCGCTGCGGGCTCGTCGGCCGAGAAGTCGTCGCCGTCGAGCAGGCGGGCCAGTGCTTCATCGAACTCGTCGGCCACCGGCTGTTCGCCACGCTCAGCCGCCTGCAGCCGGGCGACGAGTCCGCTCGGGTCGTCGATGTCCTCGGCCGTCGGCATCAGGTCGGGGTAGTCCCACAGCGAGTCGCGTCCGCTGATGCCGACGGCGTCGGTCACCGCCTGCCACATCGCGGAGGCTTCGCGTATGCGTCGGGGGCGCAGCTTGAGCCCGACCAGTGCGCCGAGTGCGTCTTCCGCAGGACCGCCGACGGCGCGTCGGCGTCGAGCGGCTTCCGCGATGCGGGCACCGTCGGGCAGCCGCGAGGTCGCCTCGGCTGTCACCACGTCCACCCAGCCGTCGATCGTCGCGATGAGGTTCTCGAGTCGGGTGAGCGCCTCGCGCTGCGCCTCGCTCTGCACGGGGAGGAGAGCGCCGCCCTCGATCGCCGCGCGCAGTTCCTCGGGGTCGGAGGGGTCGAGGCGGCTGGCCACGTCTTCCAGCGCGTCCACATCGACGGTGACTCCGCGCGCGAAGTCGGTGATCTGCGCCATCACGTGCAAGTGGAGCCACTTCGCGTGCCGGTAGAGCCGCGCGTACGCGAGCTCGCGGGTGGCGAGGTAGAGCGCGATCTGGTCTTCGGGGATCTCGAGACCTTCGCCGAACGCGGTGAGGTTCTGCGGGATGACGGCCGCCGTCCCCGCGGGGAGCACGGGGATGCCGACATCGCCTCCGGAGACCACCTCGAGCGAGAGGTTGCCGAGCACCTGACCGAACTGCGCGGCGAACACCGAGCCGCCCAGGCCTCGCATCAGCTTGCCTGCCCCCTGGACGACGTCGCGCATCTCCTCCGGCACCTGCGTGTCCAGCGCGGAGGTCAGCGCGTCCGCGATGCTCGTCGACACCGGGTCGGCGATCTCCTTCCACACCGGCAGCGTCTTCTCGACCCACTCCCCGCGGGTCATCGCTGTCGGTGTCTCGGAGAGCTCCGAGATCGTCGTCGCCTCGCCGAGCCACAGATTCGCCAGCGCGAAGGAATCTGCGAGCGAGGTGCGTGAACCGTCGGTCACACCCTGCCCGTCGCGGTTGGCGATGAACAGGGCCTGGCGCAGCGCGTTCTCCCAGGGATCGCCACCGAAGGCGCCCTGCAGCTGCGACATGATCGTCTGCATCATCGCGGGATCGAGTGTGAAGCCGTCCATCCCCTCAAAGGCGCCCCGGAGCGCTTCGGGGTCGATGTCCCCGCCGCCCTGATTCGAGAGCATCTTCCGCAGGAACTCCTGGAAGTCCTCGGGTGTCGGGTCGTTGTCTGCCATGTCGCTCGCCCTCTCAGCACTTCTGTTGCCGTGGCCTCTACGCTAGTCACAGGTTTCTGCGCGCGAACCCGATGCGGGCAGATCGGTGTACGCCGCTCGCGAACGACGGAGGAATGCAGTGGATCGAACGCGGTCTGGGAAGCTCGGACTCGGAGTCTGGGCGCTGGTCGTCGCGCTCATCGCCCTGGTCGTGCTGACGTTCCTGCCGTCGCCCTACGTGATCCAGCGGCCGGGCCCGGTGTACGACACCCTCGGCACTGCGGAGGGAGCGGACGGCGAGCAGGTTCCGCTGATCAGCGTCGAGGGCGCCGAGACCTTCGAGACCGCGGGCACTCTGGACCTCACGACGGTCCAGGTCGTCGGCAACCGCGAGCGCACACCGAGCTGGTTCGAGCTGGCACTGGCGTGGATGGACTCGTCCAAGGCGGTCGTCCCGCTCGACACGGTGTTCCCGCAGGGGGTGACGAGTGAGCAGCGCGACGAGCGCAACGCCACGCTGATGGTGGACTCGCAGCACGAGGCGACGGCCGCGGCGCTGAACGAGCTCGGGTACGACACCGGTGCTCAGGTCGTCGTCGTCGACGCCGTCGCCGACTCCCCAGCCGCCGGCATCCTCGAAGCCGACGATGTGATCACCGCGATCGACGGCATGCCGGTCACCTCTGCGACGCAGCTGCGCGAGGCGATCCAGGCTGCCGAGGGAGCCCCCGTGCAGCTCACCGTGCTGCGCGCCGGAGCCGAGCAGACCGTCGAGATCACTCCCGAGAAGCACACCGAGGGCGACGCGACCCTGTGGCTCATCGGCATCACGCTCCGCACCGACTACGACTTCGAGATCGACGTCACGATCCAGCTCGACAACGTCGGCGGCCCCAGCGCCGGGATGATGTTCGCGCTCGGCATCATCGACACCCTGACCGAGGGCGAGCTCAACGGCGGGAAGGACGTGGCCGGTACCGGCACGATCGACGCGGCCGGCACCGTCGGGCCTATCGGCGGCATCCGGCAGAAGCTCTACGGTGCCAGGGACGCGGGGGCCGAGTACTTCCTCGCTCCCGAGGCCAACTGCGACGAGGTCGTCGGGCATGTGCCGGACGGGCTCCAGGTCATCCGCACCGCGACGCTCGACGAGTCTCTCGCCGCGCTCGAGGTCATCGCGGACGACGGAGACGTCGCCGCTCTTCCGACCTGCGAACGCGCCGGGAGCTGAACACACATGTGCGGCCGTGACCTCGCCGTGACCGGGATGACAGCCTGCCCACAGTGAGCGATGCCTAGGATGGTGGGGTGACCTCCTCGCCTTCAGCTCCGAACCCGGCCACGCCTCGAACCTCACGACGCATTCTCGGCATCTCCCTGGTGATCATCGCCGCCTTGATCGCGGTGTTCTTCGTGTTCGCCTCCCTGTACACCGAGTTCCTCTGGTTCGACCAGGTGGGCTTCACCGGCGTCCTCACGACGCAGTGGATCGCCACGGCGGTGATGTTCGTGGTCGGCTTCCTCGGGATGGCCGTTCCGCTGTTCGTCGTCATCCAACTCGCGTACCGCCTGCGTCCGGTGTACGTGCGACTCAGCTCGCAGCTGGATCGGTACCAGGAGGTCATCGAACCGCTGCGTCGCCTGGCGATGTGGGGCATGCCCATCTTCTTCGGACTGTTCGCCGGCTTCGCGGCCGCGGGGCAGTGGAAGACCGTCTGGCTCTGGGCCAACGGTGTGGCGACGTCCGACGTCGACCCGCAGTTCGGCATCGACACCGGCTTCTACATGTTCGCGATGCCGTTCTACACGATCCTGCTCGCCTTCATCTCGGCCGTTCTGCTGCTCTCGCTCCTGGTCACCGCCCTCGTGTCGTACCTGTACGGCTCGGTGCGCATCGGCCAGGGTGAGCTGCGCATCTCGAAGCCCGCACGCATCCAGCTCGCGGTCATCGCGGGCCTCTACCTGCTGGTGCAGGCGGCGAGCCTCTGGCTCGATCAGTACAAGACGCTCGTCGAGCCCGACGACCGCATCACGGGCGCGGCGTACACGGGCGTGAACGCGACGATCCCGGGTCTCGCGATCCTCGCGATCATCGCCGCCGTCGTCGCGATCCTCTTCTTCGTCACCGCCGTCATCGGCCGCTGGCGCTTCCCGCTGGCCGCGACGGCGCTGCTCATCGTGGCGTCGCTCGTCGTCGGCGTGGGATACCCGTGGGTGGTCACCACCTTCCAGGTGAAGCCGAACCAGAACGCCTACCAGGCCGAGTACTACCAGCGGAACATCGACGGCACGAAGGAGGCGTACGGGGTCGCAGACCTCGAGACCACGCCCTTCGCCGCCAAGACCGACGCAGAGGCGGGGCAGCTGCGCGCCGACGCCGAGACCACCGCTTCGACGCGCATCATGGACCCGAAGGTCATCCCGCCGACGGTACGCCAGCTCGAGCAGTACCGCGGGTACTACCAGTTCCAGACGACGATGGACGTCGACCGGTACGAGATCGACGGGAAGATGCAGGACACCGTGGTTTCCGTGCGCGACCTCGACATGTCCGGACTCGGCGACGGCGACAACTGGAACAACCGCGTCGCGGTCTACACCCACGGCTACGGCCTCGTCGCAGCCGCCGGAAACCAGCGCACCACGGACGGCGAACCGGTGTTCCTCGAGCGCGGCATCCCCACCTCCGGGTTCCTGTCGGACCGCGAGAACTTCGAGCCGCGCGTGTACTTCGGCGAGAACTCGCCCGAGTACTCGATCGTCGGCGCCCCCGAGGGGTCGGAGCCTGCGGAGATCGACTACCCACGCGGCAAGGACGGCTCGAGCGAGACGAAGACCACGTTCGAGGGGAACGGTGGTCCGAAGATCGGTGACACGTTCACGAAGCTCCTCTACGCGCTGAAGTTCCAGTCCGAGCAGATCCTGTTCTCGAACCTGGTGAACGAGGACTCGCAGATCCTCTACGACCGCGATCCCAAGACGCGCGTCCAGAAGGTGGCGCCGTACCTCGAGCTCGACAGCGACCCGTACCCGAGCGTGGTGGACGGCCGCATAGTCTGGATCGTCGACGGCTACACCACGAGTCAGACGTACCCGTACTCGACGAGCGTGAGCCTGTCGGATGCGATCGCCGACTCCAACATCCCGTCGCCGACGCTCGCCATCGACGACATCAACTACATCCGCAACTCGGTCAAGGCGACGGTCGACGCCTACGACGGCTCCGTGACGCTCTACGCGTGGGACGACGAGGACCCGGTGCTGAAGACCTGGCAGAAGGTCTACCCGTCGACGGTGAAGCCGATCAGCGAGATGTCCGGCGAGCTCATGAGCCACGTGCGCTACCCGACCGACCTGTTCAAGGTGCAGCGTGACATCCTCGGGGTCTACCACGTCGACAAGGCCGGATCGTTCGCACAGCAGGACAACCGGTGGCAGACGCCGAACGACCCGCGCAGCGAATCGATGCTGCAGCCGCCGTATTACCTGACGATGCAGATGCCGGGGCAGGACACTCCGAGATTCTCGATGTTCTCGACGTTCATCCCGAACTCGCAGGGCGCGGGTGGAAGCCGTGACGTGCTGATGGGCTACCTCGCGGTCGATTCGGACGCCGGCTCGGAGAAGGGCAAGAAGGCAGAAGGTTACGGCCAGCTGCGCATGCTCGAGATCGACACCGACACGACCGTCCCCGGCCCCGGTCAGGTGCAGAACACCTACAACTCGGACACGTCCGTGGTGCCTCAGCTCAACCTGCTGCAGCAGGGGGAGTCCGAGGTCATCTACGGCAACCTGCTGACACTGCCCGTCGGTGGCGGTCTGCTCTACGTGCAGCCCGTGTACGTGCAGTCGTCCGAGGGGACGCAGCTGCCTCGACTGCAGAAGGTGCTGGTCGCCTTCGGTGACCGCGTGGCTTTCGAGAACACGCTCACCGAAGCCCTCGATACCCTCTTCGGCGGTGACTCCGGTGCAACCGGCGGCGATGACACGGTCGAACCCGATCCGGACGCTCAAGTGCCCGATACCGGCGAGGTGCCGACGACGGAGCCCACGCAGCCCACGGGGGCCGAGGCGGAGGCGCTCGCGGCTGCGCAGTCTGCTTTGGTCGACCGTGAGACGGCGCTGAAGGCGGGAGACCTCGCGAAGTTCGCCGAGGCGGACGAGCGTCTCACCGCAGCGGTGCAGAAGCTGATCGAGCTCGACTCCGCCGCAGGCAACTGATTCGAGACATCCGCATCGAATGGGCGTCCCTCCGGGGGCGCCCATTCGCGTCTCTCCGGTGGACCTTCCTCGGTCAGGCGGGCCGAAGTGCGGCGGAGGCGGCGTCGATGGCCTCGACGTCGAGGGAGAAGTACGCCCAACGTCCACGCTGCTCGCGCCTGACGAGTCCCGCGTCGGAGAGGAGCTTCATGTGGTGGGAAACGGTGCCCTGAGAGAGCCCGACGGGCTCCGTGAGATCGCAGATGCACGCCTCCCCGCCGTCACCGGCGGCGATGAGGGAGAGCAGACGCACACGGGTCGGATCTCCCAGCGCCTTGAACACGCGCGCCACCCTCTCGGCCTCCTCGGTGCTGATGGTCGAGGTGATGCGCGGTACGCAGCAGGAGGTGCCGGCGTCGATCGTGGCAGGGATGGTCATAGGGCCATGCTACCCACGTATTGACAAACATCGATAGATCACGCACTGTGGTCATATCGAAGTTCATCAATGTAAGGAACGTGATGTCCGAGCTTCCCGTCGTCGTCATCGGCGCAGGCCCCCAGGGGCTGGCCGTCGCCGCACACCTCACCGAGCGCGGGTGCGATGTGATCGTGTTGGAGCGTGGATCGGGCCCCGCCACCGCGGTCTCCGAGTGGGGGCACGTGCGCTTGTTCTCCCGCTGGCCCGAGCTGACCGATGCGGCCTCCCGTCGCCTGCTGGAACCCTCGGGATGGACCGCTCCGACGGACGGGTATCCGACCGGCGCGGAGTGGATCGTGCGGTATCTCGCGCCCCTCGCTGAGGTGTTGGGGGAGCGGGTCCGCTACTCGACGACGGTCACCGGCGTCGCGCGCAAGGGGCGGGACCGTGTGGTCGAGAGCGGTCGCGCAGGACAGCCCTTCGTCGTTCATGCGCTCGGCGCGGATGGCGAAGAACTCCGGATCGGTGCACGTGCCGTCGTCGATGCGAGCGGTACCTGGGGTCGCCCCAATCCGGCCGGAGCCGAGGGGCTCCCCGCGATCGGCGAGACAGGCTTCGCCTCGCATATCTCCTACCGGATTCCGGATGATGTCACGGCCCAGGCCGGGCGGCACGTGGTCGTCATCGGGTCCGGGCACTCGGCCACGCACACCGTGCTGCGCCTGACCGCGTTGGCGCGACGACACCCCGGTACACGGGTCTCGTGGCTGATGCGCCGGGGAAAGGCGGCGTCCCGCCTGCTCGGTGGTGCAACGGGCGATGCGCTTCCCGAGCGCGCGGCGCTGGGCGCGCGGGCTCGAAAAGTCATCGAGTCCGGTCTCGTCGATGTCATCCAGGGGTTCCGCGTCGCGGAGTTCCGCGCGGACGAAGAGGGTCTCACGATCATTGCGGACAGCGGAGGTGCGGTGAGGGGCGTCTCGCACGTGTTCGCCTTGACGGGATTCCGTCCCGACCTCGGCATGCTCTCGGAGGTGCGTGTGGCATGGGACCCCACTCTGGAGGCGGTGGCCGGCATCGCCGCGGACATCGACCCGAACGTCCACTCCTGCGGGTCGGTCGGGGCGACAGGGGCGGCCGAGCTCACCCAGCCGGAAGACGCTTTCTACATCATCGGCGCGAAGAGCTACGGGCGTGCGCCCACATTCCTGGCGCTCACGGGATTCGAGCAGGCACGCAGCGTCGCCGCACGGCTCGCGGGCGACCTGATCGCCGCGCGGAGCACGCAGCTCACCCTGCCTGCGACGGGTGTCTGCGGGGGATCGGGTGACTTCGATGGCGAAGGCGGCAGCTGCTGTGGGAATCCCCTCGTCCAGGTCGGCACGGTTCGGGCGAGAATGGAGTTGATTCCGGCAACCGCCGATCACGCCGCAGAGAATTCCGACAGCACGCCCGCGAGGAGCATCCGATGACCGACGTACCCGTCAAGCCCTCCGTCCTCTTCGTCTGCGTGCACAACGCCGGCCGCTCGCAGATGGCCGCGGGTTTCCTGCGTGACATCGCGGGGGATCGGATCGACGTGCGCTCTGCCGGTTCCCTGCCCGCGGATCAGATCAACCCGGTCGCGGTGGAAGCCATGGCCGAGCTCGGTGTCGACATCACGGCGGAATCGCCCAAGGTGCTGACCACCGAAGCCGTGCAGGCCTCCGATGTCGTGATCACGATGGGCTGTGGCGATGCCTGCCCGTTCTTCCCGGGAAAGCGCTATGAGGACTGGGAGCTCGACGATCCTGCCGGACAGGGGATCGACGCCGTGCGACCGATCCGGGACGACATCCGCGCCCGGATCGAACGTCTGGTGGCCGACCTGATCTGAGCCGGGTGCGACGCACTCGATCGAATCCGATCGAGTGCGTCGCACGCGAAGCAAAGCGAAAGGCCCCCTGACCTGGATTTCTCCGAGTCAGAGGGCCTTTCATTTGTTGCGGGGACAGGATTTGAACCTGCGACCTCCGGGTTATGAGCCCGGCGAGCTACCGAACTGCTCCACCCCGCGGCACAAGAAGTAACTTATCACGGATTCCGGAGTCGGTCGAATCGAGAGGGCATCGGGACGACGTCCCGGGCGTGTCGATGCGAGAGGATGGAGTCATGTCCGAGATCGCAGCCGTCCCCGTCGCCGTGTGCCAGTTCGCGCCCACCGCATCCCGAGCCGACAACCGCGAGCGGATCGCCGAATTGACGGCCGATGCCGCCGCGCGTGGTGCGAAGCTGGTCGTGTTCCCGGAGTACTCGAGCTACTTCGTGGATCCTCTGGACGAGAGCCTCGCGGCGAACGCCGAGGACCTCGATGGGGAGTTCGTCGCGACCTTGGCCGCTCTGGCCGCCGAGTACGCCGTCGTGATCGTCGCCGGTCTCGCGGAGCGGGCCGCGGACGGTGAGCGGGTGCGGAACTCCGTCGTGGCGGTGCGCGGCGACGGCATACTCGCCGTGTACCGCAAGCAGCATCTGTACGACGCATTCGGGCAGCGGGAGTCCGACTGGGTCGAACCGGGTGAGCTGGGCCCAGCGGCCACCTTTGACCTCGGCGGTCTGCGCTTCGGACTCATGACCTGCTACGACCTCCGCTTCCCCGAGGTGGCCCGTTCGCTCGTCGATGCGCAGACCGACGCCCTCGTCGTGCCGGCGGAGTGGGTCAGAGGACCGCTCAAGGAGCATCACTGGACCACGCTGCTCGCCGCCCGTGCGATCGAGAACACCGTCTATGTGATCGCCGCGGACCACCCGACTCCGATCGGCGTTGGACATTCGCAGGTCATCGATCCGCAGGGCGTGATCCTCGCCGGTGTGGGCACTGCTCCCGGGATCGCGGTCGCCGTGGTGGAGGGGGAGACGATCGCGCGCGTGCGGGCGACGAACCCGTCGCTGCGGGTGCGGCGCTACGCGGTCGTGCCGCATGACACCGTCCCCGGCGGAGCGGTCGCCCCCGGGGCTCCCTCCTGATCCGCAGTCAGGCGGAGAAGCCTGCGAGACGCGCAGCTGCCTCTTCGAGCACGTCGACGCGCTTGCAGGCCGCGAAGCGCACCAGGCCCGAGTACTCGCCCCGGTGCGCCTCCGAGACGAAGGCCGTGAGCGGGATCGCGACGACGCCCGCGCGTTCGGGCAGAGCGCGGCAGAACGCTGCGGCGTCCGCGCCGCCCAGTGCGGTCGCATCGGCGACGGTGAAGTAGCCGCCCTGCGGGGCGTGCACGGTGAATCCGGCCTCCCTCAACCCGGCTCCGAGGATCTCGTGCTTTCGCGCGAGCGCGGCGGCCGCATCCGCGAAGTACGCGTCGTCCATCCGCAGCCCCACAGCGATGGCAGGCTGGAAGGGGGAGCCGTTCACATACGTGAGGTACTGCTTCACCGTCAGCACGGCCGTGATGAGCGCGGCCGGCCCGTGCACCCAGCCGATCTTCCATCCCGTCGTGGAGAAGGTCTTGCCGGCGGACGAGATGGTCAGTGTGCGCTCGGCCGCTCCGGGGAGGGTCGCGATCGGCGTGTGCGGCGCATGGAAGGCCAGGTGCTCGTACACCTCGTCGGTGACGATGATCGCGTCGTGCCTCTCCGCCAGACGCACCACCTCGCTGAGAACCTCGCGCCCGAACACCGCGCCCGTGGGGTTGTGCGGGTCGTTGACCAGGATGATCCTGGTGCGGTCGGTCACCGCTGCCGCGAGTCGGTCGAGGTCGGGCTGGAAGTCCGGGGCCCGCAGCGGGACAGTGCGAAGGCGCGCCCCCGCGAGAGCCACGGCCGCGGCGTAGGAGTCGTAGTACGGCTCGAACACGACCACCTCGTCGTCCGGGCCGTCGATCAGCGCCAGCAGTGTCGCGGTCAGCGCTTCCGTCGCCCCGGCCGTCACGATCACCTCGCGTGTGGGATCGACGGTCAACCCGTAGAAGCGACGCTGATGAGCGCTGATGGCGTCGAGGAGATCCGGGGTTCCGCGACCGGGAGGATATTGGTTCGCTCCATCCGCGATGGCCTGTCGCGCCGCCTCCAGCACCGCTGCGGGACCGTCTTCGTCGGGGAAACCCTGACCGAGATTGATCGCTCCGGTTCGGGCCGCTGCTGCCGACATCTCTGCGAAGATGGTGGGCGCGACGGTTCCGTCCGCAGCGAGCAGACCTGCACCCGCTGCTGTACGACGCCATGCGCCGGGAATGACACTCATGAAGAACAGGCTAAGGCCATAGCTGAAACTCATCTTCGGCATAAGGAACGCACAGATACAGGCGTCATTCTGAAATGGTCGTCGAAGGAGCACACACCATGAACGAAGACAACCCCCAGGACCAGTCGGCACCCGCGTCGAACGACGCCGTGCCGTCCACCGAGGCCGCAGAGGTCGCCGCTCAGTCGGCGACGGATGCCGCCGCTGACAACGCCACACCGGCGCCCGCCACGCCGGCGTCGGCCGCGCCGGCACCCGTCACACCGGCGTCGGCCGCGCCGGCACCCGCTGCGCCGGTGCACGGGCATGAGATGCCGTCGACGTTCGCCTCGCAGGCCCCGGCCGCACCGGTGATCGCACCGGTCCCGCAGGGCTACGCGGCACCCGCCGCCACCGCGCCGGCAACCGCCACCGCGCAGGGCGCGGCGTTCGGCATCCCCACCGCATCGTCGTACACCCAGCCGACGCAGCCGCTCGACGGCGGTGCCGGCCTTCCGGGCGAGGGGACGAAGACCAAGGAGCAGAAGCCGCGTAGCGGCGCGAAGTTCGCCGCTTTCATCGTCGCGGCCGCTCTGGTCGGCGGGGTCGCCGGTTTCGGCGGAGGCGCTCTGCTGAACGGGCTCCAGGACCAGCCCTCCTCGGGCACGGCGACCGGGCCGCAGACGGTGACCGTGAACAACCCCGGTTCCGTCAACGAGACCACGGCTGTCGCGACCGCCGCACTCCCGTCCGTCGTCACCATCGAGGTGGCGGGCTCCGACCAGGCAGGCAGCGGATCCGGTGTCATCATCAGCGATGACGGCTACGTGCTCACCAACACGCACGTCGTGACGCTGGGCGGCGCTGTCGCGGATCCGACGATCCGGGTGACCACGTCCGATGGACGCATCTTCGAGGCGACCGTGGTCGGCACCGACCCGATCTACGATCTGGCCGTGATCAAGCTGAAGGATGCCAAGGGGCTCACCCCGATCGACTTCGCCGATTCCTCGAAGCTCAACGTCGGCGATACCGCGGTGGCGCTCGGAGCCCCGCTCGGGCTCGCGAACTCGGTCACGACGGGCATCGTGAGCGCGCTGAACCGGAGCATCCAGATCGCTTCCTCCGCTCTGCCCGACTCGTCCTCCGAGGACGCTCCGAACCAGCAGCAGACGCCCGATCAGGGACAGGGCCAAGGGCCGTTCCAGTTCGACATCCCGGGCAGCGGCACGCCGCAGACCTCGGACTCCATCTCGATCGCGGTGATCCAGACGGATGCCGCGATCAACCACGGGAACTCCGGTGGTGCGCTCGTGAACAGCAAGGGCGAGCTGATCGGTATCAACGTGGCGATCGCGAGCTCGGGAAGCTCCGAGGAGTCGGGCTCGATCGGCATCGGCTTCGCCATCCCGTCGAACATCGCCAAGCGGGTCTCCGACGAGATCATCGCCGACGGTGCGGCGACGCACGGCCTTCTCGGCGCCTCGGTCCAGGACGCGTCGAGCGTGCAGGGTGCCACCGTCTCCGGCGCGTACATCGCCAAGGCGACGGACGGCGGCGCTGCGGCTGCGGCCGGCATCCAGGAGGGTGACGTCGTCACCACGTTCAACGGAGTCCCGATCACCAGCGCGAGCGATCTCACCGCTCAGGTGCGTGCGGCGGCGGCCGGCAGCGATGCCAAGGTCACCTACGTGCGCGGCGGCAAGCAGTACGACGTCGAGGTGAAGCTCGGCGAACTCGCCGGCTGAAGCCCACCGCGCGCCGAGAAGGACGCCACCCCGCGATAGGCTCGCGGGGTGGCGTCCTTCTCTTTCGGCACCGGCAATGCGGCCAAGCTCCTGCGGATCCCGCTGTATGCCGTCGGACGCATCGGCACGGTCCTCCTTCCGCGCGGTCGGCGCTGGGTCTTCGGCTGCGGAGCCGGGGTGGGCGACGGCGCCCTCGCACTGCAGCGCTTCGCATCGGCGGCCGGCCACGACACGATATGGCTCACATCGTCGGAGCGCGAGGATCGGGATGCGGCGGCGCTCGGCATCCGGTCCGCGCGCAAGGGCGGGCTTCGCGGCTGGTGGCACACAGCGCGGGCCGGGGTGCTCGTCGTGACGCACGGGCTCGGCGATGTGAACCGCTACGCGAACGGCGGTGCCTTCGTGGTGCAGCTCTGGCATGGGATTCCCCTGAAGCGCATCGGCCTGGACTCGCCCGCGACCACCCAGGTTCCGAACGTTCCCGGCGCAGCGCTGCTCCGCCGTGCCGTCGGCATCCTCTACCGCGCGGCGGCCCAGCGCATCCGAGTGCTCCCCGCGGCTTCGCACCGCGCGAGAGGGCGTCTGGAGTCCGCCTTCGGACTCGGGGGCGACCGCGTGGTGGTGACCGGAGAACCCCGAGTCGACGTGCTCTCGCGTGGTGCGGTCGACGAGGTGCGGTCGGCGGCATCCACTCTTCTCCGTGCAGTGGCGGGAGAGATCCCGGAGACGGCGCGCTCCATCCTGTATGCGCCCACCTGGCGTGACGGTGCCCCCGACCCGGCGGTTCCCACTGCCGACGAGTGGATCCGCATCCTCCGGCTCCTCGAAGAACGTGACGCCGTCCTTTTCGTACGCTCGCATCCTCTCGGCGAAGGCGGGTATGCGCCGCCACTTCCGAGCAGGCGGGTGCGCGCGCTCGGGGCCCCAGTGCTGTCGGACGTGACACCGGCGCTCGCGGCATTCGACGTGCTCGTGACCGACTACTCGTCACTCGCGTACGATGTCGGTCTCCTGCGCATGCCGGTGCTCTTCCTGGCCCCCGATGCGGAGGAGTACGCCACCACCCGTGGGTTCTACGGTCGGTTCGACGACGTCGCGGGCCCGGATGCCGCCGCTGACTGGACGGAACTGCTCGCGCAGCTCGACGCCCTCCTCGCAGACGATGCCGTCCGCGACGGGGCATCCGTCCGTTCCGCTACGCTCAGCGCGGAGATGCACGCGTATCGGGACGGACGCAACACCGAACGCGTCTATCAGGTCATCCGCGCACGGGGGATTCCCGCGCCGAAGGGAGCAGTATGACAACGGCCCGCATCGATGACGCGGCGGAGGCCCTGATCATCGAAGGGACCGGTCAGCGACCGGAGACGGCCGACCTGCGCGGACCGCGGGCGCACGTCGAGGCTCGTATCAGCGGAGGCGGCGCGACCTGGAAGGCGACGTTCCCGCTGCAGGCATCGCGTTGGGGCGGGCCCTCGCTCCCGCTGCCGACCGGCTCCTACGAACTGCGGATCGCCGGCGCCGACCTCGACGGCGTGCGCATCGCTCCGGTGGTGCTCACCGGGGTGCGCATCGCCGTCGAGGCCGGTGTCGTGCGCATCGCCGCGCCGATCGATCCGGTGTACGAGACGGCGGAAGGACGATCCACCCTCGAGGAGAGGTACGTCGCACAGGCGGGAGGCACGGAGAACGCCGTGTTCTTCGAGAGCTTCTACGGACGCAGCGTCGGCTGCAACCCTCGGGCCATCGACCGGGAACTGGCGGCGCGAGCCCCCCAGGTGCGACGGTATTGGAGCGTGGTCGACCTCTCCGTCGAGGTGCCGGAGGGCGCGATCGCGGTCGTCGAGGGCAGCCCGCAGTGGTGGCACGCACGCGGAGCCGCTCGACTGCTGGTGGTGAACGACTGGCTGCGACGGCGCTTCGCTCGCAAGCCCGGCCAGAAGGTCCTCCAGACCTGGCATGGCACACCCCTCAAGCGGCTCGCGCTGCACCGTCCCGGTTTCGATCCGCGCCGGATGGCGGCGGTCGTGAAGGAATCCCGGCGCTGGGACGTCCTGCTGGCGCAGAACCCGTATTCCGAGCGCATCCTCCGGAAGGCGTACGCCTTCTTCGGGCGACCGATCTGGGTGGAGGGATACCCCAGGAACGATGCGCTCACGACGGGTGATCCCGTCGCGGTCCGTGCAGCGCTCGGCATCGGCCCCGATGAGCGGGTGCTGCTGTACGCGCCGACCTGGCGTGACGATCGCGCCGAGATGGTCGACTTCGTCGACGCGGAGCTTCTGGCACGCCAGGCGAACGCCGTGGTCCTCGTTCGCGGTCACTCCCGCACTCTGGAACAGGGGCGGGATCTCGCCGGTGCACGGGTCATCGATGTGACCGGCTACCCGGAGACGGCGCGGCTGCTGCTCGCCGCGGATGCGCTGATCACCGACTACTCCTCGGTCATGTTCGACTTCAGCGTCACCGGCAAGCCGATGTACTTCCTGGTGCCCGACATCGATCACTATCGCGGACAGCTGCGCGGTTTCTACTTCGATCTCGCGGAGAGGGCGCCCGGTCCGCTCGTGCGGACGCAGGAGGAGCTCACCGCTGCCCTCGACGACGAGCGCCATGAGGCGACGTATGCGGATCGCTATGCCGCCTGGCGTCAGCAGTTCAACGTTCGCGACGACGGTCATGCCGCGCGGCGCGTGGTCGACCGCATCCTGGACCTCGGGTTCGTCACGGCCTGAGCGCGGCGGGGCGCGAGCACGCTCGCGTGGAACACCTCCGGCGAGAGATCTCGTCAGCGAGGGCGTCAGCTCGACGGTTTCCGTGCGAGGGGGTCAGGGCAGCGGGGTGTTGCGGGTGCCGAGACGCGAGGCGTCCACGGTGTCGTGGGCTCCCCGGAGCACGCCGCCGAGGAAGCCCAGACCCCAGGAGATGTGCATCGTCGGCAGGACGAGGAGCGTCCACATCCGCTGTCGCACGCCCCCTCCGCCGGGAGCCAGCGCGACGCCGAGGATGAGCAGCAGGTAGAGGGCGAGCGGTCCGTACACGAGAAGGGAGGCGACCATCGAGGCCACCCCGGTGAGCACGCCGGTCACCTGCAGGACCCCGACGAGGACGGCGAGGGCGACGACCACGACAAGCGCGGGCGGGGCGAAGTATCGAAGCCCGTTGCTCCGTCCGAACCGCCGAACGAGCTCGCCCCGCCAGGCCCCGGTGGCACGGAACTGTCGGGCCAGACGCAGCCAGCTCTCCCGTGGCCAGTAGGTGACGGACAGGTCGGGGTCGAACCAGACCCGATGACCTGCCTGGCGGATCCGGAGGTTGAGCTCCCAGTCCTCGCCGCGTCGAATCGACTCGTCGAACAACCCGACCTCGTCGAGCACGTCACGCCGCATCACGCCGAGGTAGGCCGACTCCGCCTCGCCTTCCTGGGAGCTCCCGTGATATGCGCCACCACCGAGCCCGACCGGCGAGTTGTACAGACGCGCCACGGCCTTCTGGAAGGGGGTGCGTCCTTCGGCATGCATCACGCCGCCGACGTTCGCGGAGTCGGTGCGTTCCAGGGTCTTCAGCGCCCGAGCGGCGTACCCGGGGGAGAGCTCGGAGTGCGCGTCCACGCGCACGATCGTGTCGTAGCGGCTTGCGCGGATCGCGGCGTTCAGGCCGACGGGGATGTGCGCCGCAGGATTGTCGACCAGCCGGATGCGGTCGTCCGCGTCGGCGAGCCGTCGCGCGAGCTCGGTGGTGCCGTCCGTCGACGGCCCCAGCGCGAGCACGAGTTCGGTGGGAGCGTCGACATCCTGTGCGAGCACCGACGCGATCGCGTGTTCGAGGTATGCACGCTCGTTGAGCACCGGCATCACGAAGGACACCCCGGGCCGGGGAGTGGGGAATTCGTCTGCGGGCACATGACGATCATGGCACGGCGTCGACGGACGTTGCCTGAGGGTGTGGGAGGGGCAGACCTCGGGTACGTGGCTGGGGCTCAGCCGGAGGAAGCGACGCGGACGAACTATTCTGGAGGGATGGGTGCACTGTCTGACGCGAAGAAGGCATATCGTCTGCTGAAGCGGGCGCTCGCGTCTCGCACCGCGGTGCAGCGTGTGCGGCGGCGTCTCGCCGAGCGCGAACCGCTTCCGGCCGATCATTTCAAGGTCGCGGTCTACTTCGCCGACGGCGCGGTGAACATGTACCAGATGCGCCAGTGGTACCGCCCGCTCGCCGAGCTCTCGAAGCGCTGGCCCGTCGTCGTGCTCTCCCGCCAGGCGACCGGGACCGAGAAGCTGCTCGAGGAGGATTCGCCGCCCGTGGCTTTCGTGCCGAAGGTGCGCGACATGGAACGCTTCATCGCGACCCAGGACATCCGCCTGGTGCTCTACGTGAACCAGAACACTCGGAACTTCCAGATGTTCCGCTACGGGCGGCGTTGGCACGTGTTCATCAACCACGGCGAGTCCGACAAGATGTACATGACGACGAACCAGTACAAGGCCTACGACTACGCGTTCGTCGCCGGACAGGCCGCCCGTGATCGTCTCTCGCGCACGCTGTGGGACTACGACGTCGACCGCCGCACGATCGAGATCGGTCGCCCGCAGGCCGATCATTACGCCGGCACCCTTCCGTACACTCCCGATGAGCGCACCGTGGTGCTCTACGCGCCGACGTGGGAGGGAGACCGACCCAGCGCGCACTACGGTTCGATCGCATCGCACGGCGAGGTTCTCGTGTCTCGCCTGCTCGCGACCGGCGCCCACCGTGTCATCTACCGTCCCCACCCTCGCAGCGGGGTCGTCGACGAGGAGTACGGAGCCGCGCACCGACGGATCGTGGCTGCGATCCATGCGGCGAACACGGCGGACCCGAACGCACACCACATCTACGATGCAGCTCCGGAACTCGGTTGGCAGCTGACGGCGGCTGACGTCGCGATCGTCGACATCTCCGCGATGGTGTACGACCGGCTTGCGGCGGGGAAGCCGCTGATGATCACGCGTCCGACCGACGAGCAGGCATCGATCGACACGCAGGGCTACCTGGCGGACTGCGAATGGTTGACCGCCGAGGCGGCGGCCGACATCGTGGCCGAGGTCGACCGCGTCCGCGCGGATGAGGCTGCGATCGCCCGGTTGCGGATGTGGGTCCAGCACTATTTCGGTGACACGACGCACGGGGTGGCCACCGCGAAGTTCCATGCGGCTGTCGACGGCCTCATGCAGGAGTGGGAGCGCTGGCAGGCTCACGAGGTCGGGACCGTTCGAACCGACGAGGATGACGACGACGACGAGGAAGCCGACGAGGACTCCTGATCATGGATCTCCCCCTCGCGCGTGCGATCGCCGCTCGTCTCGATCTGGTGGGTGCCACCGGCTCCACGAACGCCGATCTGCGCGCGCACGCGTCCGATGCCGACGCGTGGCCGCACCTGGCGGTCCTGGTCACGCACGACCAGACGGCCGGACGTGGCCGCCTCGACCGCACCTGGACGGCACCCGCGGGCGCGGCCATCGCCGTCTCGGTCCTGCTTCGGGCGCTTCCCGCCGATCCTGCCGCGCGCGGGTGGATCCCGCTCGCCGCAGGGGTGGCCATGGCGGAGGCGATCGCTGAGCAGCTTCCGACGCACGACGTCGCCGTGAAGTGGCCGAACGATGTCCTCGTGGATGGACGCAAGATCTGCGGCATCCTCGCGGAAGCGACGACGGACGCCGTCGTTCTCGGCGCCGGCGTGAACACCGCCATGACGGCCGAGCAGCTTCCCGTGCCGTCGGCCTCGTCGTTCGCCGCACTCGGCGCCGTCGCGGACGACGATCTCCTGCTCTCCAGCTACCTCGAGAGACTCGACGGCCTGCTCTCCGCGCTGACCGTCACGGAGAACGCGGTCGTGAGCGGTCTGCACGGCGCCGTGTCGGCGCGGTGCGCGACTCTCGGGCAGACGGTGCGGGTATCGCTGCCGGCTGGACGCTCTCTCGAAGGAGTGGCGACGGCGATCGACCCGGACGGTCGTCTTCTCGTCGAATCCGAAGGTCTCCAGCACGCGATCTCTGCGGGGGATGTCGTGCACGTGCGCCCGGCCGGAAGCTGACACGCCGCCGCACAGACGGCTTTGTCGCAGATCACGGGCACAATGGTGGGGTGACCCAGCCTGTGACGCTCGGCGGGCGGCCCCTGATGCCGCCGCCCGGTACGCCTTCGGAGGAGCTGTTGATCGCGCGCTTCCGAAGCCACGCACGTCGGCTGTTCTGGTCGGCTCTCGTCCTCATCGCCACCTTCGGAGCGACGGCGTACTTCTTCGGCAACCTCCCGGCGGGGTTCGAGGACTGGATGCTCCTCGCCGCGGCGTGTGCGCTGTTGCTGTTCGCCGTCGTGCTGCCGTTCATCGTCTGGTACTCGCGGAGCACGACCGTCACGACGCGGCGGGTCATCGTCCGCCAGGGGATCGGTTCTCGTCGGCGCCATGAGATGTCGCATGCCCGGGGCTACACGATCGCCGTTCGGCGGGGGCCCTTGCAGCGGTTGTGGGGGTCGGGCACGATCACCCTCTCGAACGGCGTCGACGCGCCGCTGCGACTGCCGAACGTGCCGAACGTGACTCTGGTGCACGAGACGCTTGCCGACCAGATCGAGGTCGGGCAGATCCTCGCCCACCGCGACGCGCAGGCCGTCGGCGACTGAGTTCCCTCGCCGGGCATGCCGCGGAGCGAGCCGGCGCCGGCGACGCCCATCGGCAACCGGTCGTGCGCGCCCGGTCGCGTGCGGAAGAATGGGTGCAGACGAATGGAGGCGGCACATGGCGTTGCGTGTTGGCGTGATCGGCGGAGGACAGCTGGCCCGGATGATGATCGCTCCGGCGGTCGAGCTCGGGATCGAACTGCGGGTGCTCGCAGAGGGGGAGGGGATGTCTGCCGAGCTGGCGTCCACCGCCGTGGGCGACTACCGCGATCTTGATACGGTGCGGGCTTTCGCGGCCGGCGTCGATGTCGTGACCTTCGACCATGAGCACGTGCCGCAGGACGTTCTCCGGCAGCTGGTCGCGGACGGCGTCTCCGTGCACCCGGGGCCGGATGCGCTCCAGTACGCCCAGGACAAGCTCGTGATGCGCGCGCGCCTCGCAGAGCTGGGGATCCCTCAGCCCGAATGGGCGGCTGTGCGCACCGCCGCCGAACTGCAGGCTTTCCTGGACGAGCACGCCGGAGCAGGCGTGGTGAAGACGCCACGCGGAGGCTATGACGGCAAAGGCGTGCGGGTCGTGCGTGCGGCGGAGGAGGCACAGGACTGGCTGGCGGCGCTCGCCGACGGAGACGCCCTGCTCGTCGAGGAGCTCGTCCCGTTCGTGCGTGAGCTCGCCCAGCAGGTGGCGCGTGGCGTCGGCGGCGAGATCGTCGCCTACCCCGTCGTCGAGACCGTTCAGCGCGACGGGGTATGTGCCGAGGTCATCGCCCCGGCTCCTGCCGCGACCGAGCGTTTGGTGGAGGTCGCGGAGTCGATCGGTCGCACCATCGCGGAAGGTCTGGGCGTGACGGGCATGCTGGCGGTTGAGCTGTTCGAGACCGACGACGAGCGGATACTCGTCAACGAGCTCGCGATGCGTCCGCACAACAGCGGCCACTGGAGTCAGGACGGCGCCGTCACCGGCCAGTTCGAACAGCATCTGCGGGCGGTCGCCGATCTTCCTCTCGGGAGCACCGCGCCGCGCGCCGCGTGGTCAGTGATGGTGAACATCCTCGGCGGCCCGGCCGAAGGGACGTTGGACGAGCGCTTCGGGGCCGCGATGTCTGAGCACCCGCAGGCGAAGATCCACACCTACGGGAAGGCGCCCCGGCCCGGTCGGAAGGTCGGCCACGTGAACGTTGCAGACGATGATCTCGACGATGCGGTCTACGTCGCCCGTGCCGTCGCCGCGCACTTCGTCTGATCAGATCGCATGTGGCGGCTCTTCGCCACACATGCGCGGCAAGTGGTGTGCCGTTCGGGGAATCTCACAGCGGCAGACCGTACCCTGATCTGGTGACCGAGCCACTGCATTCTTCCGCCGAGCCCCTGGTCGGCGTCGTGATGGGATCCGACTCCGACTGGCGCGTGATGAGCGATGCGTCTCAGGCGCTCACGGATTTCGGGATCCCCCACGAGGTGGAGGTCGTCTCCGCGCACCGCACACCCGACAAGCTCATGTCGTACGCGCGCGACGCGCGTTCACGTGGCATCCGCGTCATCATCGCCGGTGCCGGGGGAGCCGCCCATCTGCCCGGCATGCTCGCCTCCATGACACCGCTTCCCGTCGTCGGCGTGCCGGTGCCGCTCGCATATCTCGACGGCATGGATTCCCTGCTGTCGATCGTGCAGATGCCCGCGGGTATCCCGGTGGCGACCGTGTCCATCGGCGGGGCGCGCAACGCCGGTCTGCTGGCCGCGCGGATTCTCGGAACGTCGGATGAGGCTCTCGCCGATAGCGTCGAGGAGTACGCACGTGCGCTCGAGGCGCAGGTCGAGGAGAAGAACGAACGGCTGAAGGGTTCACTGTGACTCTTGCGCCTCCGCGCGCAACACGGCGCCCGCTCATCGAGACCCGGCCGCTGCGGCATCCTGATCCCGCCGATTCGGGGACGATGGTCAAACGCGGGTGGTGGCTGATCGCGGTGAACCTCCTGGTTCCGGGCTCCGCGCAGGTGCTCGCCGGCAACCGTCGCCTCGGGCGATTCGGTCTCGGTGCCACGTTGCTCTCCTGGTTCCTCGCGATCGTGGCACTGGGCCTCGCGCTCTTCGCCCGCCCTGTCCTGCTCTGGCTCACGATCGGTGGCGGGTTCTTCTCCGCCGTGGTCCTGACGATCGTGCAGGTGCTGCTGGTGGGGTACGTCGTGCTCTGGGCCGTGCTCACCTTCGACACTCTCCGCCTGGTGCGACTCGTGAAAGTGCCTGGGCCGTCCCGATTCGCCATCCCGGTCGTCGCGTTGGTGCTGTTGGGACTCGTGGGAGGCGGCGCAGGCTACGCTGCGACCGCCGTCGGATCGGTGCGCAACACGATCGGCTCGATCTTCGGACAGAGCGGACCGAGCGTGCAGCCCAGCGACGGCTACTACAACATCCTTCTCCTCGGCGCCGACAGTGGTGACGGGCGCGATTCGATGCGGTTCGACAGCATCTCGGTGGTCTCCGTGAACGCCGACACCGGGGCTGTCACGATCACCGGTATCCCGCGAGAGCTTCCGAATGCGCCGTTCAGCGACGGCAGTCCGATGCAGGAGCTGTATCCGAACGGGTTCGAAGGCCATGGCTCATCGACCTGCGGCTGGAACGGCTGGATGAACCATGTACGGAACGCCGCGGAGGTCTGTCGAGAGGATGGTGGCACCGGCCTCTATCCGGATGCCAAGGCCAACGGCTCGGAACCCGGGATCGAGGCGACGAAGGACGCGGCGGAGGGAGTTCTCGGAATCGAGATCCCGTACTACGTCTTCGTCGACATGCACGGCTTCGCAGAGCTCGTCGACGCTCTGGGCGGCGTGGAGATCGACGTCACCGAGCGTCTGCCGAAGGGCGGCCCGCCGGAGGGATGGACGGGCAGCGATGTGAACGAGTGGGCTATCGGATGGATCGAGCCCGGCAAGCAGCGCATGGATGGCGATACGGCGCAGTGGTACGCCCGCTCGCGGTACACCACCAGCGACTGGGATCGCATGAAGCGTCAGAGAGAGCTGCAGGCCGCGATTCTGGCGCAGTTCACCCCGCAGACGGTTCTCACGCGTTTCAACGAGGTGGCCGCGGCGGGGACGGCGCTGATCAGCACCGACCTTCCCTCCGACAAGCTCCCGGAGTTCTTCGATCTGATGCTCAAGGCCAAGGAGCAACCGGTCACCTCGATCGAACTCACACCCGAGACCGGCGTGGACGAGCACCAGCCCGACTACGCATTCATCCACGAGATGATCCAGCAGAAGCTGCATCCTCCGACGGAGACGCCGACTCCTGAGCCGTGACCCCGGGTGTCCCGGAGCGGCGGAATTCTGTGCGGGTCCGTGCCCGCTGGAGCGCGAGGTCAGTGCGCATGACAAAGCCCACGGTCGCCTCCCGAAGGAGAGCGGCCGTGGGCTTCCGGTGGGTTCCACCGGATGCACCAGACGACGGTGATCGGAGGGGGAGGGATCACCGTCGTCCAGTCGACCACCGCACGAGGCGGCAGCCGGACCTAGGCGCGCTTGCGGCGTGCAGCTCCGACCGCGACGAGTGCTCCGCCGGCGACCAGCGCAGCTGCTCCGCCGCCGAGGATCCACGGCGAGACGTTCCCGCCCGTGAGGGCCAGCTCGATACCCCCGCCGGTGAGCGGCAGCTCAGAACCTGCGGCCGCGACTCCAGGATCGTGGTCGCAGCTCACGGCAGCATCGTGGCCGTGCGAGACCGTGATCGTCGCCGTGTACGAACGCGAGCCGTTGAAGGCGACGGCGTAGGAGCCCTCTCCGTCGGACGGCGGACGGAACGTGAGCGTCAGGCTGCCGTCTCCGGCAGCGGTGTTGCCGGAGACCGCGGCTTTCCCTGCGTTGTAGCCGGAAACCGAAACGTTCACGTTCTCGGACGGCAGGAAGTAGCCCGGTCCGAACACGATCGTCGAGGCTTCGCAGATGTCGATGATCGGATCGCCGACCTTGGCGCCGGGAGGCGTCGGATACGAGTCGGACGACGCGGACGGAACCGTCGGCGCAGCGGTTGCGACGGTGGGCGCGACGAGTACGAGCGCGCCGGCGGCAAGGCTGATGGCAGCCAGTTTCTTCAGCATGATTTCTCCCCAGAATTTCACGCGGAATCGCCTTTGGATACACCCCTGCATCCAACTGCGTGACGTCGTCCTGCCCCCACGGCAGGATTGCGGACGTCAGATATTCCCCAGTGAGTCGACAGTACCCTATCGAGCTGTTAATGTCACGAAGCGCATCGGAGCGGTGATCGAGTCGTGACGGGGGTGTCGATCAGCGGGGTATGCAGCACTTCGGTGAGACGCTCACCTGCGCCGGTGCCCTCGAACTCGATCGTGATCGTGGTCGATTCTCCGGGCGCGAGGGAGACCTCGTGCTGCACCGCCGATCGATCCCCGATCATCGCCGTCTGCACGCCCTCCTCTGCGCCGTCCCGATCGATATGCGACGGTGTCGACCCCTCGGGGCCGTATACGGCGATCAGAGTGCGCACCGCTCCTGCCGGTACGCCGTAGAAGCCATCGGCCGTGACGTAGGCGGGCAGGGTGGTCGCGGCGTCGGCGGGGGCTGTGTTCGTCCACGTCACCCGCACCTGCGTGGTGGGTGTTCCCTGGCAGGAGCCGACCGATGTCGAGATGGCCGCGCGGGTGTAATAGTCCATCTTGCCGCCGGTGGTGTCGTTCATCAGCACCCCGACGGAGATCGTTTCGGAGGTGTCGTCGGGGATCGTCCCGCCCAGGGCGGAGGCCGCGAGCACGGTCTCCTCGGGCTCGTGGGCACTCCAGATGCGGATGCGCCCCTCGGCCGCCGAGTCAGAGAGAGCTCCGAGCAGTGCGCGCGGTTCCGCGCGGGACAGGGCGGCACCGAACAGGGCTCCAGCGGCCTGAGCGAAGATCTCGTCCTGTACCGCGGGATCGGGGACGGCAGCGTAGATCTCCGACAGGAGGATGTCGGTGATGTTCTCGGACGTGGCCGTGAAGGGGCCGAACGTGAGATCTCCGGTCGCGGCGATCAGATGCTTTGCGACGACGGCGTCCACGGCGATGACGCCGTCCACGGTCCCGCCGAACCGTCCCTCCCACCGCGCGGCGATGGCGGCGCCGGCCTCACGGAAATCAGGGATGCTGGTGAGATTCTGCAGATATCGGCCGGGGCGATCCTCGAACAGGGCGATCGTGGAGTCGCTGAGAGGCAGGCCGGTCTCCAGCGGAGGAAAGTCCCGAGTCGATGCCTGGGTCTGAAGCGAGATCTTGCCGCCCTCGGCATGCAGCAGGGCGATCGATCCGATGATCCCGCCCGAGGATCGCAGCTCCGCGTTGTTCTGCATCGCGAGCACATAGTTGCGCGGGCCTTCGCCGCCGAGCATCGTCGGCAGCAGCACGGCGGCGCCGTGGAGCGAGCCGACGACGGTCGCCGCCTCGTCGACCGATGAACGCATGGTGCGGATGGCATCGGCGAGCGGGGGGAGCGTGGCGTCCGCGTCGATGCGTCTGCCCTTCGACTCCGCGGTGCCGAGCGCCGTGTCCGCGGCGCCGAGCGGGCCGGCGATCTCGGCGAACGGTGCGAGGTCGATGGTTCCGCCGGCGAAGCCGAGGCTCGCCAGGTCGAAGTCCGCGGCAACATCCAGGAGCGGCGTGAGGGCGTCGTTCGACACATCGTCGGCGATCTCGGCGATGTCGCTCACAGCGCTGAAGTTCGGTCCGATCCAGGGGAGGGCGCCGAAAGCGTGCCACACCGGGTCGGAGGTCAGGGCGTGCGCAGACTCCGCGTTGTGAGCGATGCTCCGCGCGATCGGCCTCGCGCCGTCGAGATCACCGGTAGCGATCGAGGCCTTCAGCTGCGAGGCACCCTTCGCGACCTGCTGAAGGTCGTTCACGGCGCCGATCCCGCGGACGGTGACCCAGCCGACGGCGATGAGGAGAAGGGTCAGCAGAATGCCGACGGTCCACCCGATCCATCGGCGCCGGACGGGAAGTCGACCATCGCTCACCCGAGCATTCAAGCATGAACCGCTGCGGCCGTGGTGGGCGAAAACTGTGCGAACGCTGACACTACGGCGGCGCGGGCGCTGACCTCACGGGGGGAGCGGCACAGCGGGGATAGCCTGTGTGCATGGGTGCTCGACTGCGTGTTGTTCTGGATCAGCTCGTGGATGTCGTCGATGCCGATCACGCGGACGCCGCGGTGGGAATCACCGCCGGCCTGGTCGCGACCGCCCCCTCCGGTTGCGCCGTGGACGCCATCGTTCCGGCCGGCGCGTCCGTGCCTGTGGCGGGAATAGGGGACATCCGCACGCTCGGGATGGGGCGTCGTGAACTCGCCGCAGCCTGGCAGCTCGGGATCGCTCCGGGTGTCGGCGGCGGACTCATCCATTCGCCGACGCTGATGGCGCCCCTTGTGCGCCATGATCGGGTGCACGACAACCACCAGACCACGGTCACGGTGTGGGATCTGCGAGCCTGGGATGCGCCGGAGCTGCTGTCCAAGGGGAATGCGGCCTGGCAGCGAGGCATGCTCCGTCGAGCTGTGAGACATGCCGACGCGGTGGTGGTGCCGTCTCACGCCGTGGCTGAGCGTCTTTCGGAGCTGGCGAAGATCGGCGACCGCGTTCGGGTGATCGCGGGCGCACCGCCGCAGGGATTCGACGTTCCCTTCGACGCTGCTGCGCGTCGGAACGCGCTGTCGCTGCCCGACCGCTACATCGTGGTCAGCGGATCTCCGTCGGGACTTGCCGACGGCATCCGAGGTGCGGTGGCCGCGGGGCTCGACGCGGTGGTGTTCGACGCTCCCGAGGGGTCGGAACCACACTATGTGGAAGTCGCCTCTGCCGCCGGGCTGCCTGAGCGGCGCGCGCACGTCCGCGGGGTGCTGTCGATCGAGGATCGCGCCGCCATTCTCTCGGGTGCATCCGCCTATGTCGCCACCAGTGCCGTCGCCGGGTGGCCGTGGCGCGCCGTCGAGGCGATGGCACTCGGCATCCCGGTGGTGGCAGTCGACAGCGGGTCGCACCGTGATGTTCTCGCAGACGGCGGGGTGCTCGCTAGCGCCGATGAACTCTCCGAAGCCGTTGCCGCAGCTACCGGAGACTCCGCGACACGCCTCAGTGTCCTCGCCGCCGACCGTTCGCGAGCGTTCTCGTGGGCGAGCGCAGCTGAGCGGCTCTGGGCCCTTCACGCCGACCTCTGATTGGCTGAGAGCCACCTGCGCATACGTGCGACACGCCGGAAACTTGTGGTGCGATCCCGGCAACAGTGGCATCATCCCGCAACTTCCGTCACACTGGTCACATGTCTCGACGTGCCCCACGCTCGCGAAACACCCTGAGGACCGCCCGTCTCCTCACCTGTTTCCTTGCTGCCTCCGCCCTGGTCCTCGGCACCGTGGCCCCCGCCACTCCTGCCACGGCGTCGGTCTCCTTGAGTGCTCCGAGTACGTCTCGAACGATGGTCGACCCCGCCGCGAGCGGGATCGTCAAGACGACGCTGGCCGGCTTCACGCCTGGCAACCTCATCAGCGATGCCGTGTTCACGGACAAGACCACGATGACCGAGGCTCAGATCCAGGCATTCTTCAACAGCAAGGTGTCACGGTGTCAGGGGGGAAGGGACGAGAACAACGAGCCGATCGTGTGCATCAAGGACTTCACGATGAACACCGTCACTCGTCCGGCCGACGCTTACTGCAGCGGGTACTCGGGGGCGGCGAACGAATCGGCGGCTCGCATCATCTATCGCGTCGCGCAGGCCTGCAACATCAACCCGCAGGTGCTTATCGTGATGCTCCAGAAGGAACAGGGGCTCGTCACTCACATCTGGCCCAGCGCATGGCGCTACCGGATCGCACTCGGGCAGGGATGTCCTGACACCGCGCCCTGCGACCCGAACTACATCGGGTTCTTCCATCAGATCTACGGCGCAGCACGTCAGATGCAGATCTACATGGAGGGCAAGTGGTTCCAGTGGTATGCCCCGGGCAGGACCTGGAACATCCTCTACAACCCCAACGCCAACTGCGGGAGTTCACCGGTGTACGTCGCCAACAAGGCGACGTCGGCTCTCTACTACTACACGCCGTATCAGCCCAACGCCGCTGCGCTCAACGCCGGATACGGTCTGGGAGACGGGTGCTCCGCGTACGGAAACCGCAACTTCTACAACTACTTCACCGACTGGTTCGGATCCACCCAGGTCTCGTCGGGCCTCGCCACGGCGACGGCAGCGATTCAGGGTGAGTACCTGGCGCAAGGCGGTGCTGCCGGGCCCGGAGCCCCGGTCTCCGACGTCACTCGTCTGCAGCAGAACGGCGGGGGCTACGGGCGTGCGTTCTCCATTGCCTCGATCTACTGGACGGGATCCTTCGGAGCGAAGACGGTGTGGTCCGGTCCGCTCCGGGAGTACTACTTCGCGCGGCAAGGCGCCGACGGGCCCCTGGGGTGGCCCGTGCTGAACCAGCAACCGCTCACACAGGGCATCGGGCAGCTCTTCTCCGGAGGATCCGTGTATTCGGGCTCCAAAGGTACGTTCGTCGTCGCGGAACCGTTGCGCTCAGGCTATTTCGCACAGAACGGTGCGAACGGTGAACTGGGGATGCCTACTGCCGATCAGGTGTGTGCGGGTGGGGTGTGTTCTCAGACCTTCGAGGGTGGGATGGTGTCGTCTTCTGGGGCGGGTGCGTTCGGTGTGTCGGGCCCGGTCTATGCGGCGTATGCCGCTGCAGGCGGGATCTCCGGTTCGTGGGGGGTGCCGGTTTCTGCGGTGGCCGCTCTGCCGGGAGGGACCGGTCAGGCGTTCGGGAGTGGTTCCGCGTATGCGGTGACGAATGGGACGGCGTTCTTCGTGTCGGGTCCCATCCGTGATCAGTACTTCACGCTTGGTGGGGCCACGGGTCGGCTCGGTTTCCCCGTGGGGGCGCAGACGTGCACGTCCACGTTGTGCTCGCAGGAGTTCCAGTACGGGTGGATCAGTTGGTCGGCGGCTGCCGGAGCGCGGGTGGGTGCGCCTGCGATCGATGCCGTGGCGACGGCTCAGGCCGCGACGCTGGGGGCGAGGATTCCTTCGTCGTTCGTCTATTACTCGTTCAACGGCGGGGGGATGGCCGAGGGATTCGCGAATGGCGCCGTCTTCTTCAAGCGCACCCTGGGTGCGTTCGCGGTCACCGGAAAGGTTCGCGATGCGTACTTCGCCGCGGGAGGTGCCTCGGGTTCGTACGGATGGCCTACCAGCGCACAGGTGTGTGCGGGTGGGGTGTGTTCTCAGACCTTCGAGGGTGGGATGGTGTCGTCTTCTGGGGCGGGTGCGTTCGGTGTGTCGGGCCCGGTCTATGCGGCGTATGCCGCTGCAGGCGGGATCTCCGGTTCGTGGGGGGTGCCGGTTTCTGCGGTGGCCGCTCTGCCGGGAGGGACCGGTCAGGCGTTCGGGAGTGGTTCCGCGTATGCGGTGACGAATGGGACGGCGTTCTTCGTGTCGGGTCCCATCCGTGATCAGTACTTCACGCTTGGTGGGGCCACGGGTCGGCTCGGTTTCCCCGTGGGGGCGCAGACGTGCACGTCCACGTTGTGCTCGCAGGAGTTCCAGTACGGGTGGATCAGTTGGTCGGCGGCTGCCGGAGCGCGGGTGGGTGCGCCTGCGATCGATGCCGTGGCGACGGCTCAGGCCGCGACGCTGGGGGCGAGGATTCCTTCGTCGTTCGTCTATTACTCGTTCAACGGCGGGGGGATGGCCGAGGGATTCGCGAATGGCGCCGTCTTCTTCAAGCGCACCCTGGGTGCGTTCGCGGTCACCGGAAAGGTTCGCGATGCGTACTTCGCCGCGGGAGGTGCCTCGGGTTCGTACGGATGGCCTACCAGCGCACAGGTGTGTGCGGGTGGGGTGTGTTCTCAGACCTTCGAGGGTGGGACGATCCGCTTCTGAGGGGGCGTGAGGCCTTGGGCACCGGTCCGTTCATCGGCCGGCGCCCAAGGAGTCCTCAACCAGCGTTCAAGTAGGCGTTCAGCGTCTCGCGGAACGGAGCCGGCTCGAATCCGGATTCCACGATCTTATCTAGCGCGAGCACACTGTTCGCCGGGCGCGGGGCGACCGGCGTCGAGGCAGAAGCGAAGTACTCGGAGGTCGAGACACCGCTCACGCGCTCGGGCGCATTCCCGGTCAGAGCGAAGACTTCGGCAGCGATCTCCGCCCAAGTTGCGGGTTCGCCGGTACCGGACAGGTTGTAGGTGCCGTAGGCGGCGTCGGTGTGAAGAAGGTGCACGATCGCCGCAGAGATGTCGCTCGTGAACGTCAGCCGTCCCGTTTGATCGTCGACCACTTGCGGATCGATGCCGCGCTCCGCAAGCGACACCATGGTGCGGACGAAGTTCTTGCCTTCGCCGATCACCCATGACGTGCGGACGATGTAGTGCCTCGGCACAGTGCTGACGATCGCGTCGCCCGCAGCTTTGGTCTGGCCATAAACTCCGAGCGGGCGGAAACAGTCGTCTTCGGTGTAGGCATCTTCCTTTGTGCCGTCGAAGACATAGTCGCTCGAGACGTGCACGAGGGTGATGCGGTTCTCCGTTGCCACTTGAGCCAGCGCAGCGACTCCGGCGACGTTTGCCGCCCACGCGGCGGCGCGCCCTTCCGGTGTCTCCGCGAGGTCGACCGCGGTGAACGCGGCGGCGTTGATGATCGTCTCGTAGTCACGCCAGCGCCGTGCGGAGGCGAAGCCGGGGTCAGTGAGATCCAACTCGCTGCGTCCGGCGTACTCGTACTGCGCCGAATCGCCGAGGAGTCTGCGCAGAGCGACACCGAGCTGACCGTTGGCCCCGATCACCAGGGTCTTCTTTGCCGGAATCGGGGCGATGTCCGCGAGGCGCGGATGTGCGAGGTCCTTGGCCGAGATCTCGACCTCGGACAGCGGGATGGGCCACTGGACGGACGCGGTCTCGTCAGCCAGATTCAGGAACGAGTACTCCGCATCCGCCGACCAGTGGTCGTTGACGAGATAGACATAGGCGGTGTCCGGCTCGAGTGTCTGATACGAGTTCCCGACTCCACGCGGGACGAAGATCGCGCGTGACGGATCGATCTCAGCGGTGAACACCGCGCCGAAAGTCGGGCCCTCGCGGAGGTCGACCCACGCGCCGAAGATGCGCCCGGTCGCCACCGATACCCACTTGTCCCACGGCTCCGCGTGGATGCCACGTGTGGTCCCGACCTCGTCGTTAAAGGAGATGTTGTTCTGCACAGGACCGAAGTCCGGAAGACCTGCGGCGATCATCTTCTCGCGCTGCCAGTTCTCCTTGAACCAGCCACGGGAGTCCCCGTGAACGGGAAGGTCGGCGATCAGGAGTCCGGGGATGCCCGTCTCCGACACTGTCAGCGACTTTCCGAACTCCGTCATCACTGTCCCTTGGATGCGTAGAACGTCTCGGTCGCGTCTTTGGAGGGAGCCCACCACGCCTCGTTGTCGCGGTACCACGCGATCGTCGAGGCGAGACCGGATTCGAAGTCCCCGTATGTGGGCGTCCAACCGAGCTCGTTCCGGAGCTTGGTCGAGTCGATCGCGTACCGCAGGTCGTGGCCCGCGCGATCCGTGACGTGATCGTACGCGTCCGCAGGCTGACCCATCTCGGTGAGGATGAGTTCCACGACCGACTTGTTGTCCTTCTCGCCATCGGCGCCGATCAGGTAGGTCTCGCCGATTTCGCCCTTGTCGAGGATCGTGAGAACGGCTGACGAATGATCGTCGGCGTGGATCCAGTCGCGCACATTCTGTCCGGCGCCGTAGAGCTTCGGACGGATACCGCGCAGCACATTCGTTATCTGACGCGGGATGAACTTCTCGACGTGCTGGTACGGACCGTAGTTGTTCGAGCAGTTCGAGATCGTGGCGCGCACACCGAAGGAGCGCACCCAGGCGCGGACGAGGAGATCGCTGCCTGCCTTGGTGGAGGAGTACGGAGAGGAGGGGTTGTAGGGGGTCTGTTCGGTGAACCTCTCGGGATCGTCGAGCTCGAGATCACCGTAGACCTCGTCTGTCGAGATGTGGTGGAAGCGGCGGTCATGACGGCGCGCTGCCTCGAGAAGGGTGTAGGTGCCGATGATGTTGGTGTCGAGGAACGGACGCGGATCGTGCAAGGAGTTGTCGTTGTGCGACTCCGCCGCGTAATGCACGACGGCGTCCACCTCGGAGAAGAGGTCGTCGACAAGCTCGGGGTCCGCGATATCGCCTTCCACGAACCGGAGACGATTCGCCGGGAGGCCCTCCAGCGAGGCCCGATTGCCCGCGTAGGTGAGCTTGTCGAGCACGGTGACATGGGCATCGGTCTTCTCGATGACGTGGTGCACGAAGTTGGAACCGATGAAGCCGGCGCCGCCGGTGACGAGCAGTCTCTGCATGACGACCAGCGTACCGGGTAGGGTCTGCCCGATTCGGGGCGTTTGTTCAGGCGAGCGCGATCAGGGAGACTAGTGATCATGCGTGGCATCATTCTCGCCGGCGGCACAGGCTCCCGGTTGCACCCGATCACCCTCGGCGTCTCCAAGCAGCTGGTCCCGGTGTACGACAAGCCGATGATCTACTACCCGCTGTCGACGCTGATCCTCGCCGGCATCCGCGACATCCTGATGATCACGACGCCCCACGACGCAGAGTCCTTCCAGCGTCTGCTCGGGGACGGGTCGAAGTTCGGTGTCTCCATCACGTACAAGACCCAGCCGTCCCCGGATGGCCTTGCGCAGGCATTCATCTTGGGGGAGGAGCACATCGGCGACGACTCGGTGGCCCTCGTCCTTGGTGACAACATCTTCTACGGCCAGGGCATGGGCACGCAGCTTCGTCAGTACACAGAACTCGACGGTGGCGTCGTCTTCGGCTATTGGGTCGACGACGCCGCGGCATACGGGGTGGTGGAGTTCGACCGCGAAGGCAAGGTGGTCTCCCTCGAGGAGAAGCCCGCCCACCCGAAGAGCAACTACGCCGTTCCCGGGCTCTACTTCTACGACAACGACGTGATCGAGATCGCGAAGGCTCTCAAGCCCTCACCTCGTGGAGAGCTCGAGATCACCGACATCAATCGCGAGTACCTCGACAGGGGAAAGCTCAAAGTGCAGCTGCTCACCCGTGGCACCGCTTGGCTCGACACGGGGACATTCGATTCACTCGCCGAAGCGACGGACTTCATCCGCACGGTGGAGAAGCGCCAGGGACTCTCGATCGGTTGCCCGGAAGAGGTCGCGTGGCGGATGGGGTTCCTCACGGATGACGAGCTGCGAGAGCGCGCGGAGCCGTTGCGCAAGAGCGGGTACGGCGAGTACCTCCTCAAGGCGCTCGCACAGGGACGCTGACTAGGCTCGTCCGAGTTCAGTGACATTCCGCGCTTGGCGCGGGCATGAGTTGTGCCCTCCCACCGAGGGTCTGGAGGGATCAGATGACGACGCCGGGGCAGAAATCAGCGACATTTCCTGATGGCGGGAAGCGGCTGGTCATCTACGTCGTCTACGACCGTCGTGGGACGGTCGAGGAGTTCGTCCGGTTCGCGTTGGAAGGCATGCGAGACGACGCCGCGCACATTCTCGCGGTGGTGAACGGGCCTCTGGACGATGCCGGTCGAGCCACGCTCGAGAGCGTGACCGACGACATTCTGGTGCGCACCAACACCGGTTTCGATATCTGGGCGCACAAGGAGGGACTGGCGCATATCGGCGATCGAATCGCCGAGTTCGACGAGGTGCTGCTGACGAACGACACCTGGTTCGGCCCGGTTCGTCCGTACGGTCCGGTCTTCGAGCGGATGAATGCTCGTGAGGTGCATTTCTGGGGCATGACCGATCACGAGTGGGAGCCGCTCAACAAGTTCACGAACGAGGGTGAGCTTCCGTATCACCTCCAGTCCTTCTGGATCGCCGTCCGCAAGGAGATGTTCTTGTCTCCCGAGTGGCAGGAGTACTGGCGGGATCTGCCGGAGATGCCGTCCTACTTCGATGCGGTGCTCAAGCACGAGACACAGTTCACGAAGCATTTCCAAGAGCGCGGCTACTCTGCTTCGGTCGCTTTCGCGTCGCACGACTATCCGACCGAGCACCCCTCGCTGTTCAACGCCGATCTTCTTCTTGCCGACGGCTGCCCTCTGGTCAAGCGTCGTCCCTTCTTCCACTATCCCCCCTTCCTCGACCGGCATGCCGTCATCGGACGGCGGACGGCTGCGGCGATCGCCGGATACGGCTATCCGATCGAGTTGATGTGGAGCAACCTCGCGAAGAACGTGCAGCCGAAGACGCTGAACACCGATGCGGGAATGCTCGAAGTGCTCGACGAGAGCGCTCATGCCCCGGCACCGAGCAGACGCATCGCGGTCCTTGCTCACTGCGCGGATCCGCGGACGATCGACCATATTCTCAATCGGCTCGAGCAGATCCCCGTCGATTTCGATCTGGTGGTGACGACACTCGACGACGACAGCGCGACCCGTATCCGGACGGCGATCGATGATCGGCGACTCACGAAGGCGACCGGCTTCGACATCCGTGTCGTGCCGTCGAAGCACGGACGCGACATGAGCGCGTTCTTCATCGGATGTCGGGACATCCTCGTGTCCGACCGGTACGACCTCGTCGTCAAGATCCACTCCCGCGCCCCGCGGAAGCGCGGGGCGAACATCGCACGGTACTTCCGCCGCTACCAGCTCGAGAACCTCATCTCGAGTCCCGGGCAGTTCTCGAACCTTCTCGCCCTGTTCGAGCGTGAACCAGGACTCGGAGCGGTCTTCCCGCCGATGATGCATATCGGATACGCCCTCGCCGGGCGAGGATGGTCGCAGTACCGGGAGCCCGCGCTCGAGATCAGCGAGCGTCTCGGCATCAACGTGCCGTTCGACGGCGCCTCGCCCCTGGCCCCGATGGGCGGCATGTGGGTTGGACGTCCGAAGGCTCTCCGCCTGCTGCTGGATGACCAGCTCCGTTATGAAGACTATGTCGCCGCGAAGCGTGGCGGGGCCGACCTCGCCCGCGTGCAAGAGCGTCTTCTGCCGCTTGCACTGGGCGAGATCGGCTACCACTGCCGCACGGTGCTCAATCAGGAGCACGCGGGGATTGCCTACGCGAATCTTGCGTACAAGCTCGATCAGCTCTCGATCACGCCCCCGGGCTACCCTCTGGAGCAGATCCAGTGGCTGCATCGCGCAGGATGGGCCGGCGCCGGCGGAATCGTCGCGATGACCCGCATGTATATGCGTTTGAACCATCCGACGACTTCCGCGCGTCTCGCGCCGGTCATGCGCCCGTTCGTCGCCGTGGCCCGCATCGGGATGCATACGCTCCGCAAGGTGCTCCGACGAGGACGTCCGATCGAGGGAGAGCTGCTGTGATTGTCAACGATCAGCCATCGGGACTCACGTCGGAGAGCAGACGCGCGGTCATCTACGTCGTGTTCGACCGCCGCGGCGCGGTCGAGGACTATGTGCTGTATGCGCTGGAGCAGATGCGCGCAGACGCGGACCACATCCTCGCGGTCGTCAACGGCGCCCTGAGTCCGGAGGGACGCGAGCGTCTCGAGGCAGTGACGGACGACATCCTCGTGCGTCCGAACGAGGGGTTCGACATCTGGGGCCACAAGGCAGGTATCGATCACCTGGGCGACGGCATCGAGAAATTCGACGAGGTCGTGCTCACCAACGACACCTGGTTCGGTCCGGTGCGACCGTACGGGCCGGTGCTGGACAGGATGGCGTCGCAGGATCTGGACTTCTGGGGCATGACGGACAACGTCCGAATGAAGAATCCTGCGACAGGTGAGGGGCGGGTGCCTGACCACCTGCAATCGTTCTGGATCGCGGTGCGCAAGCGCATGTTCATGTCCGGCATCTGGCGCGACTACTGGCGCGATCTGCCAGCTATGGATGATTACTATGCGGCTGTCCTCAGTCACGAAGTGACGTTCACACAGCGGTTCCATGACGCGGGTTTCGTCTCTGCAGCGGCTTTTTCCGCCGAGAACTATCCGACGGATCATCCCGCGCTCTTCAACGCCGATCTGCTCATCGCCGACGGATGCCCGCTCGTCAAGCGTCGTCCGTTCTTCCACTGGCCGCCGTACCTGGACCGTCACGGCGTGATCGGCAGGTGGATCGCCGAGGACATGGCATCGCACGGATATCCCGTCGAGTACATGTTCTCGAACCTCGCCCGCAATGTGCCGCCGAAGGATCTCAACGTCGATCTCGGGTTGAACGATGTTCTGGGCGACATCGACCACGGGTTCGACCCCTTGCGCGCCCCGCGGGTCGTCGCCATCCTCCACATCTTCTACGTCGACATGACGGACGAGATGCTGGACCGCGTCGACATGCTCCCCACCACCTACGACCTCGTCATCACGACCCAGGATGAGAGGCGTGCTGCGGACATTCGTGAGATCGTCGATGCGCGGCCGCGTGACGGTCGCGCGGTCGACGTGCGCGTGGTCGCGTCGAACGATGGTCGTGATCAGAGCGCGTTCCTCGTGGGCTGCAAGGATGTGCTCCTCGACGGCGGCTACGATCTCGTCGTCAAGCTTCACTCGAAGAAGACCCCGCAGGATGGGTTCAACGTCGGGCGCGCCTTCAAGGAGCAGCAGTTCACGAATCTGCTCGCAAGTCCGGGATATGCCGCGAACGTGCTCGCCCTGTTCCAGCGCGAGCCGGGACTCGGGATCGTCTATCCGCCCATGGTGCACATCGGCTACCCGACCATGGGGCGCGCCTGGTGGGCGAACAAGCCGGGATTCGAGAAGCTTGCTGCCCAGATGGGGATCATGGTGCCTCTCGACGACATCTCACCGCTTGCGCCGTACGGTTCGATGTTCATCGCGCGACCGGAGGCGCTTCGTCTCCTGGTAGAGCAGCCGTGGGAGTACTCGGACTTCGGAGGTGCTGAGGCCTACCAGGACGGCGGCCTCGCCCACGTCCTGGAGCGGGTACCGAGCTATGCGGCTGCGGAGCTCGGGTTCCACACGCGCACGATCACGAACGCCGAGTACTTCGCCGTGAGCTACACGACGCTCGACTTCAACTTCGACGAGATGTCCTCGACCGTTCCCGGACGCACCTACGAGCAGATCACCTTCCTGCGCGGTATCGGACATGTGGGGGAGGGGAAGCTGCGCGATTTCGCGCGGATGTACATGCGTCGCAACCACCCTGGCGCCGGAGCCCGAATCCGTGCCGCGCGCGAGCGTATCGTCGGCGGCATCCGCCGGCGCCTCCCCGGGCATCGGTGAGGCGCGCCGCGCCGAGGCACAGGTTCTGCTGAGGATAGGCTCAGGGACGACCCGAACACCCGAAAAGGAAACCCCCGTGGACAGATTCACTCGGCTCGCCGCCGAGCCGTTCACCACGATCGACGCGCGCGGACTCCGCGACGGTGGTCGTGGCGGCAAGGTCGGCGAACTGTACCGACGGCGCGAACTTCTGATACTGCTCATCCGTCGCGACCTCCAAGCACGCTATCGCGACAGCTTCCTCGGGTTCCTGTGGACCGTGATCCGCCCGCTGGTACAGTTCCTGGTCTATTTCATCGTGCTCGGACAGATCCTCGGCGCTTCACGGGGGATCGACAACTTCGCGATCTACCTTTTCGCCGGTTTCACTCTCTACACGTTCTTCGCCGACGTGATCTTCGGCTCGACGGGGTCGATCATCTCCAACGCCGGACTCGTGAAGAAGATCTATCTCCCGCGTGAGATCTTCCCGCTGGGAAGCATCGGCGCGGCCAGCTTCATGTTCCTGGTGCAGCTGGGTGTGCTGCTGGTCGCGGCGCTGCTCCTCAACGGACTCCCAGAGCCGGTGCACATGCTGTGGTTCTTCCCGTCGCTCGGGATGGTGCTGCTGTGGGGAATTGCGACCGGGCTGCTGCTGTCCGCCCTCAACGTCTACCTTCGGGATATCCAGTACCTCACCGAGGTCGTCATGATGCTCGCGATGTGGGCCTCGCCGATCGTCTACTCGTGGACCATGGTCAAGACGGTGGTGGCGCAGTACGACCTTCCCGCGTGGCTTCTCGAGGTGTACCTCGCGAACCCGCTCACCGTGGGGGTATTCGGATTTCACCGGGCGTTCTGGGGCTCCGGCACCGTCGCCGACTACCCCCCGAACCTCGGGCTGAGGATGGCGATCATGAGTGTCATCGGGCTCGTGTTCCTCTGGATCTCGCATCGCGTCTTCACGCGCATGCAGGGCAATTTCGCGCAGGAGCTGTAGGCCATGATCGATAACACCGACCTCTCATCCCGCCCGGACATCATCCGTCTCAAGGGCGTGAGCAAGAAGTTCCGCGTGCGCAAGGACAACAACCTCAAGGACCGCATCGTCCACTTCGGAAGGCACGGCAAAGCCTTCCGAGAGGAGTTCACCGCTGTCGACGAGATCTCGCTCGACATCAAGGCGGGCACGACCGTCGGGCTGCTGGGCCAGAACGGCTCGGGAAAGAGCACGTTGCTGAAGCTCATCGGCGGTATCGTGGCGCCGACGACCGGTACCGTGGAGGCTCGGGGGCGCATGGCCGCGCTTCTGGAGCTGGGCGCAGGGTTCCACCCCGATCTCTCCGGCAGGGAGAACGTCTATCTCAATGCCGCGATCCTCGGGCTCAGTCGCGCTCAGATCGACGAACGGTTCGACGACATCCTCGAGTTCAGTGGAATCGGCGAGTTCATCGAAACCGCCGTGAAGTTCTACTCGTCCGGAATGTATGTGCGACTGGCTTTCGCTGTTGCGGTGCACACCGATCCGGACGTGCTTCTCGTCGACGAGGTTCTCGCCGTCGGCGATGAGGCTTTCCAGCGCAAGTGCATGGACCGCATCCACCAGTTCCGTGAGGAGGGCCGGACGATCATCCTCGTGAGCCACTCCGCGCAGCAGGTTCAGGAGCTCTGCGACCGCGGCATCCTGCTCCATCACGGGAAGCTGGTGTTCGACGGGGACATCAATCGCGCGGTGGACGGACTGCGTGACGTGCTCGCCGACCGCGAGGTGGGCGAGGCGCCTCCGGAGGAGACCATCCATCCGATCCAGGTGAAGCGCATCGAGCTGGTGGACGACGATGGCGCAACCATCAAGGAGCTCCAGACGGGCGATCCGTTCACGGTCCGTGTGCATGTCGATACGCTGCGGCCGATCGAGCGATGGGAGATCGGCTTCAGCATGGACACCCCGCTCGGGCAGATGGTGATGGCCTCGAACACCGAGGTGCTCGGCGTGGTGCTCGATCCGATCGCAGGCAAGACCGTCGTGGATCTCCGCATCGCCCAGGCCGGATTCGGTCCGGGGGACTACTTCGTGAATGCGAACGCCGCCGGCGTGAGCGAACCGAGCAGCCACGGCCTCATGCGCGGCGCCACGTTGCGGGTGCGGACCGACGACACCACGATGGGTACCGTGGCGGCGAAGATCACCGTGGACTCCTCGGTGGGACGATGACGCCACCGCCGAAGGTCGCCGCTGTTGTCCTGGCCTACCGTCCGTCATCGAGCATCCGCGACAACCTTGCGAAGCTCGCCGCCCAGGCAGACCACATCTACCTGGTGAACAACTCGCCGGACGACGAAGGCACTGAGAAGCTCCTCGCCCCGTTACGCGACGGTGACGCCCTGACCGTCCTGGACCAGACGAAGAATGTGGGCGTCGCCGCAGGATTCAACGCGGGGATGAGGCAGGCTCTCGGCGCAGGATTCGACTATGTGTGGGTCTTCGACCAGGACAGCACTGTGGCAGACGGGATGCTTGAGGCGCTCATCGGTGCCTTCTCGCCTGCCGGCCGTCCCGTCGCCATCGCCGGGCCGGCGCTGCGTGCCGAGGAGACCGGCCACTTGTACGACGGCGAGAACCGGGTGGGTGTCGAGGAGCAGGTGGCAGTGATCTCCTCGGGTGCGCTCTTCTCCCGGGCGGCGCTGGAGAAGATCGGGCTTCACGATGAACGCCTCTTCATCGACTACGTCGATCACGACATTTCGCTCCGAGCACGCCGAGCGGGTTACCGCGTGGTCAAGGTGTACGACACGGTACTCGACCATCGGTTCGGCGACTCGGTGCCGTCTACTTTCCTCGGCAGACGGATCTACCTCTCGAACTACTCGCCCATGCGTCAGTACTACATGACGCGTAACCGCATGATCATGATCCGACGGTACGGCTTCGGCCGTTGGTTCTGGGACGACGCTGCATACGCGACGAAGGCCTGGATCAAGATGCTGCTCTGCGAGCGCGAACGGGGCCCGAAGATTCGCGCTGGCATACGCGGGTTCATCGACGGAGCGCGGTTTCGTCAGGTGAGATCAACCGTCGGCTGAGTGCGTGCCTTGGGCGGGCCGGCCTGCGAACGGGGGAGCACCGCGTTCTCAGGCTTGATCAGATCCTGTCGATAGGATGTGACCTGCTGTTCGGCTCGACGGGCAGTTCCCTCTTCCCGCCATCATGGCAGTGATCTAGTGAGGCATGAGTTGTTGTCATCGTCAACGCCCCCGAACGAGGCAGGGTCCAGGCCGTCCCGCTGGGCGGCGGTCCGAGATTCCTACCGCAGTTTCGTCATGCCGAGGGAGGACGGGCTGCCCAATCGTCGAGTCCTGCTCGCCCCTCTGAGCCTGCTGGCAGCGGTGTTCGTGCTACTGGTCATCCTCGGCATCACCGGTTCGTCCACGGGAGTGATGCACGGCCTCGTGAGCAACGACGCCGATTCGGATCTGATCGCAGGCATGCCCGAGCCGATCCGGAGCGACGAGTGGTTCGTGCAGACGACATGGACGATCTCGCAGGTCGAGCAGGGGCTGCCTACCCGCAACGAGACCTTCCCGGGCGGCATGGACGCGACGGTCCAGCATGACCTGCCGACGCGCGACTGGTCGACAGCCCTCCGCCCGCACCTCGTCGGCTTTCTCTTCCTTCCACTCGACCAGGCGATGGCCGTGAAATGGTGGCTCCCGGCATTCGCATTGGTCGCCGCCGCGTTCCTGTTCGCCGTGACGCTCCTCCCTCGACGCCCGATCACCGCCTTGCTCCTGTCTTGCGGCTTCTTCCTCGCGCCATTCTTCCAATGGTGGTTCTTGTCGATCACGCTTTATGCGCCCGCGTGGGCGCTTCTGGTGATGGCGGCGATCGTCTGGTGCGTGAGGTCTCGGCACCGGACGGGGAAATGGGTGCTGGCGGCGCTCGTGGCCTACCTCACCGCGACGATGGGAACGGGAATCTACGTGCCGTTCATCGTCCCCGTCGTGTGGGTGGTCGCTGCCTTCGGCGTCGGATTCGTCCTCATGCCCTCTGTCGACAGACCGCGATTCGTGGACCGTCTGAAGGCGGTGGTCCCGGTCTTCATCGCCGGTGCGGCCGGTGTGGCACTCCTCTGCATCTGGCTGGTGACCCGTTGGGACACGATCGTGGGCTTCACGAGCACGGTCTATCCCGGGGAAAGACTCCAGCCGGTCGGTGGGGGTGGCGGGTACGAGCTCGCGGCTTTGTTCAGTGGTCCCTTCTCGCCGATCATCGGACCGTCCGGCGGCGTGCCATGGGGCATGAACAGCTCCGAATCGGCGACATTCGTACTTCCCGGTCTCTTCCTGCTCGTGCCGCTCATCTGGATCGCTCTTCGCCGCTTCCGAAGAGGCGAGGGGGTCGATTGGCTCACCGTATGCCTCTCCGTCGTCGCCGTGGTGTTCCTGGCATACATGTTCCTGCCCGGGTGGGACCCGGTCTCGCACCTGCTCCTGCTGGATCGAACAACCTATGGCCGGGTGAGGCTCGGATTCGGACTTCTCAGCCTCGTCCTCGTCGTGGTCGCCGGCACCCGACTCGCCGATGAGCGCGGTCGGGGCGGCGGTCTTCGGCTGCCTGCCGCGGTCGCGACGATACTCGCCGCCGCGAGCGTCGGGGTCGCCGCTCTCATCGGCGCTTCCGGCGACTTCAGCTTCCGGGACTTCGCCGCGGCGAATCCATTGGTCGCGGGGGCCACGGTCCTGTGCGTCGCTCTGTTCGTCGCGAGCGTGTGGCTGTTCGCGACCAACCGGATCGCTGTCGGGGCGGGGCTCGTGCTCGTGCTGTCGCTGCTGTCCACGGCGGGTGTCAATCCGCTCTACCGTGGTGTGCTCGACCTCCGCGAGACGCATGCGGTGGATGCCATCGAGAAGATCGACGCGACGGAACCGGGGGATTGGGTGGGCATAGCCGACTCTCCGCTGCCGACGATGATGCTCGTTCAAGCCGGGGTCGCCTCCTACAACGGTTTCCAGAGCGCACCGTCGCCGGAGATGTGGGAGGAGATCGATCCGACGAACAGCAGTGAGAAGAACTGGAACAGACTGGCGAACGTCTCGTGGGTGGTAGGCGATGGAGATCCCGATCCCCGCAACCCGGCACCGGATCAGATCCAGTTGACCTTCGATTCCTGCAGTGCGTTCGCGCAGGCGAACGTGGAGTACGTGATCGCCGAGAGCGACATCTCGCAGGACTGCGTCCGTCTGGTGACCACGACGACGGACGGACCGACCAAGATGCGCATCTACGAAGTCGTTCCCGTGTCCTGACGGCGATTCGGACGTCGGCGGAGGAGCCGGCGTCCGAATCCGCTCAGTCCAGGAAGCCGGCCTTCCGGCAGATATCCTCCGCGATGACCAGGGCGCTCGTGGCCGCCGGTGAAGGTGCATTCAGCACGTGCACCTGCTGAGGGGCGATCTCGAACAGGAAGTCATCGACGAGTTTGCCGTCCTTCGTGATCGCCTGCGCGCGGATACCGGCGGGGGACGAGGTCAGGTCACGGGCTTCGATACCGGGGACGAGGACCGACAGACTCTGCGCGAACATCCGTCGGGAGAACGAGCGCAGGACCTCTTTCACGCCGACCGGGATGTTGTGAGAGGCCATGCGGAGGAACCCGGGGTAGGTGATGTCGCCGATCGCCTCGGGAATGTTCAGTTTCGCCCAGCTGTAGCTCTCTCGTCCGAGTGCGGTGACCGCGTTCGGACCCGCATGGCGACTGCCGTCGATCATCTTCGTCAGGTGGACGCCGAGGAACGGGAGGTCGGGGTCCGGAACCGGGTAGATCAGTCCCCGAACGAGGTGTTCCTTCTCGGCCGAGAGGTGGAAGTACTCACCGCGGAAGGGCACGATGCGTGCCGAGGGGCGCAGCCCCGCGAGTCGCGCGACCTTGTCGCTGTGCAGACCGGCGCAGTTGATCAGGAAGTCTGCACGTGTCGTGCCCTTAGTGTGCTCGACGACGACGTGCCCGTTCTCATTGCGGATCGCTGTGGCCTGGGCTCCGAGGATCATCTCTGCGCCGTGCTCGGCCGCCATCTCCGCGAGACGTCGGCTCACGGCGGCGTAGTCGATGATTCCCGTCGTCTCGACGCGAAGTGCGGCCACACAGGCGACGTGCGGCTCGTACTCGTGCGCCTCCGCGGCCGTGAGCCAGCGGGTGGGGACGCCGTTCGCCTGGGCGCGCCGCTCCAGCTCCTTGAGGTTCGGCAACTCGGACTCATTCGTCGCGACGATGAGCTTGCCCGTGAACTCGTGTGGGATGCCGTGCTCGACCGCGAACCTCCGCATGCTCGCGTTGCCCTGGACGCACATCTTCGCCTTCAGGGAACCCGGCTTGTAGTACGGTCCCGCATGAATGACGCCGGAATTGCGGCCCGTCTGGTGCAAGGCCCACGCCTCTTCCTTCTCGAGGACCACGACGCGCTGTCCCGAGCGTGCCGCGCGCTCCGCAACGGCGAGGCCGACGATGCCGCCGCCGATGATGACGACACTGGTTCCTGGCACGGTAAATCTCCTTGACGACAACAAGCGGGTAGGATGGCGGTGGCGATTCTGGTGCCCGCACCACGTTTCGATCCTACGGCTCCGAGTGCCGTGAACTCTCCGAACCCCACTTCAAGCGAAAGGTGAACGATGGCGCACACCGTCGCTCTCGGCGAACCGACTGTCGGACCAGAAGAGCTCGCGGCGGTTCAGCGCGTGTTCGATTCGGGATGGCTTTCCGGAGCAGGACCGACGTGCCGTGAGTTCGAAGGGCGCTTCGCGGAAGCGGTCGGCACCGCGCACGCACTCGCCACGAGCAACTGCGGATCTGCGCTCCACCTCGGGCTCGATGCCCTCGGCGTCAAGCCGGGGGATGAGGTCATCGTCGGCGACTACACCTTCCCTGCCACCGGACACTCCGTCATGTGGACGGGGGCGAAGCCGGTGTTCGCGGACATCCGTCCTGACATCTGGTCGGTGGATCCGGCGGCAGTCGAGGCGTCGATCACCGAGCGCACCGTGGGCATCCTCGCCGTCGACGTGTTCGGTCAGCCTGCGGATTACGACGAACTTCGCGCCATCGCCGACAAGCACGGCTTGTTCCTCATGGAGGACGCGGCCTGTTCTGCCGGAGCCTCCTACAAGGGGCGGCCCGCGGGAAGCCTTGCGGACGTGGCGACCTTCAGCTTCCACGGGCGAAAGGGCATCACCGCCGGCGAAGGCGGAGCCCTCGTCACCGACCGTTCAGACCTCGCCGAGCGCGCACGAAAGCTCCACACTTACGGCATCGCGCCCGCCCTGTCGCGCGAGGGGAGCTCGGACCTCCCGATCCCGTCCTTCGACGAAGCGGGCTACAACTACCGTCTCTCCGACATCTCCGCGGGGATCATGCTCGCGCAGCTCGATCGGCTTCCTGGGCTCGTGGCTCGCCGCGGCGAGATCGCCGCCGCCTACGCGGAGCGTCTTCGTGGCCTCGAGGGAGTCACCGCTCCGGTCGCCCTGGACGACCGCACTCACCCGTGGCAGTCGTACGTGGTGACGCTCGATGCTGATATCGATCGTGGGCTCGTCGCCGCGCATCTGCGCAACAGCGGTGTGCAGTGCAACTTCGGAACCTACGCATCGCACATCCAGCCTGTGTACGGGTTCGAGGGTTCACTGCCGGTGTCTGCAGACCTTTTCACGCGTCATCTCGCGATCCCGATGCACGCGAATCTGACGTTCGACGACGTGGATCGTGTCGTTGAGGTCCTTGCCGAAGCCATCCCGCTCGCGCGTTGACGCGGGCTGTTTCCACTTACCAAAGGAGTATCGATTCAATGAGTGACAAGAAGGTCTTCGTCGTCGGAGGCGCCGGGTTCATCGGGCTTCACGTGGTCCAGCGACTGCTCGACGAGGGATGGACCGTTCGCATCTTCGACAACATGTGGCGCGGTGACCGCGACGCAGCGAACGAACTCACGAAGACGGGCCGTGTTGACGTCATCGATCAGGACATCCGCAACGGCGCAGCCGTTCGGAACGCCATGGAGGGATATGACTACGTCATCAACCTCGCCGCGGACTCCATCAACAAGTCTGTCGCTGATCCGTACGCTTCGTTCGACACCAACGTCGTCGGCATGCACAACGTGATCGCCTCCGCATCCGAGCTCGGCGCGAAGCGCATCGTGATCGCGTCCAGCGCATCGGTGTACGGCGACCCGGAGAAGCTCCCGATGCACGAGGATGACCGCCTCAACCCCCTCACGCCGTACTGCATCGGTAAGCGCACTGCCGAGGACATGCTCGGTTACTACCAGCGTCAGACGAATCTCCCGTGGATCGCGCTGCGCTTCTTCAACGTGTACGGCGAGGGACAGAAGACGACGGCCTACTACACGTCGGTCATCAACCACTTCGTCAACCGCCTCAAGAACGGTGAGGCACCGGTCATCGACGGCGAAGGCAAGCAGTCCATGGACTTCATCCATGTCAAGGACATCGCCCGTGCTGTGGTGCTCGCCCTCACCTCGGAGAAGGCCAACGTTCCGGTCAATGTCGGAACCGGAATCGATACGACGGTCGCCGACCTCGCGCGCATCCTGATCGCCGCGGTCGGAGCTGACGTGGAGCCGCAGTTCAATCCGCGTCCGGTGCTCGTCTCGCGTCGTGCGGCAGACACGACGCGCGCGAAGGACGTGCTCGGGTTCGAAGCCGAGATCGACGTCGTGTCGGGCATGACCCGACTCGTGCAGAACTCCTGACGCGGGTTCACCCTACGAGATGGGGGCGCGATGGCCACGCCGTCGCGCCCCCAGTTCGTTCATTCGGCGCAGAGGAGCGACCATGACCAGCCTTCCGGACAACCCCTACAATCCAAATGCCTGGATCATCGGCGAGCCGCGCATCGGTGCGGGCACCTGGATCGGCGCATTCACGCTCATCGACGGGTCGGGCGGACTGTCGATCGGCGAAGGATGCGATATCTCCTCCGGAGTGCACATCTACACCCATTCGAGCGCGAAGCGCTGCGTTTCGGGTCGCGCGTACGATCAGGTCGACCGGCAGCCCGTGGCCATTGGCGACCGCGTGTTCATCGGCGCGAACGCCGTGATCAACATGGGCGTCACGATCGGTGATGAGGCGGTGATCGGTGCCGGTGCAGTGGTCACGGGGCCCGTCGCTGCGCGGAGCATCGTCGCGGGCGTACCTGCGCGGGTGATCGGTACTGTCGACTTGTCCGAGCCTGCAGATCCGAGCTTCGAGCCTGTCACGAAATCCCGTTCAGATCGCGCCTGACACCGTACCGAGACCGGTGAGCACGGCGCTGACGGCGAGTAGCATCGCGAACCAGCGGTTGCGTATCATCAGCAGTGCGAGCATCGCGAGCAGCGGTGTGAACGCGCTGGAGTAGCGATCGACGATCGGGAAGTCGAACCCGAAGTTCATCCAGTTCATGATCCGCAACGCCGGCGGATACACGATGATGGTCGCGAGGGTCCCGAGGGCGACGAGATTCACCGAGGCGTCGAAGGCGGTCGGTGCCCAGCCCCGGGCACCAGTGACCTGCGCGCGCGGCAGGAGAGCGTCGACGGTGCTGAACTTGTACCATCGCTGGAGCAGCAGTGCGACGACGATGCCACCGAAGATGAGCGTTCCGATCCAGATGGGCGCTCCTTCGGAGAAGGCGTGCGCGAGCCGCCCGATGAAGCTCTCAGGCTGGCTCTTTATCCCGTGAGTCTCTCGCCAGGGCGTGTGCAGCAGAGAGAGCTCCAGAGTCGCCCCGACCAGAATGTCCTTCTTGCCGCTGGGGGGGAGGAAGCCATACAGCGCTTCGTTCGACACCGTTGCTCTCGCAGCGATGAATCGACCCCAGGCGATGATCGGCAGCAGGACCAGCGCTGAGAGGGTTCCCAGTTGCCACCATCGTGGGTGCCACTCCAGCTCGCGGAAGAACGCGGCTCGCTTCCAGATGAGTGCGACGAGCATTGCGAGGCCGAAGCCACCAGCCGGCAGCACGACGGTGACTGCGATGGACGACGCGAACGCCACGGAGAGCGCGAACCAGACGAAGCCCCTGCCTCGCCGCATCCATAGCAGCCCGGTACCCCCGATCAGTGCCCCTGCGAGTACGGATGTCGACGTCGGGTTCACGATCGTGCCGGCGAAGACGACCATCGAGGTCGCGATCGGCACAGCGGTGACGGCGATCAACCGGGCACCCCGCAAGCCGAGCAGCCAGCCGAAGACGGCGGTCGCCACGACACCGAGGAAAAGCGTGAGGGCGCTGAAGACGCGAAAGCCCTGGAGGAGATCCTCGGAGCCGGTGATTGCGCCGAAGATCTTCTGGAACCCCGCCGCTGCGAAGAAGTAGGTGGGATAGTGCCCGTAGCCTGTGCTGTACTTACCCGATGGAATAGCGTCGGGCGTGACTCTGGGGTCGCCGCACGGGTAGGGGATGTCTCCTCCTTCGTGCCCGACGCCGCAAACCCACTCATCCAGGAGTTCCTGGCCGAGAAGCATGCCCCGGTAGGGCAACTCGCCCTGCCCCGCCTTGACCGCCGTGTCGAAGTGGATGTGCTCGTCGATGACGGAGAGCGGATGTCCGTCCTGCGCGATGGTGAACAGCCCCGCCCCGAAAAGCGAGATGAACAACGAGAGAACTACGAGGGGGATCGCCCTCCGCGCCGCCACGACGCCTCTTCTCGGGAGATCCTTACCCACGGCCTGCGAGAAGGGCAGCGATCACCATGTGCGCGGGAGCGATCGAGCTTCGCTCGGCGTCGGCGTCGGCGTCTCCGTTCACGAGGTCGACGAAGTGGTCGAACTGCGCCGCGAGCGGCTCTCGCGAGGTCACGAGTTCGGGAATGTCGATCGTTGTCTGCTGGCGGTAACCCCGTCCGTCCACGTCTACGGCATCTGCTGAGACATGCCGGTAGACGGTGACGTCGCGACGAAGGAGGTCGATCTCCACCAGACGATCGAGTTCGTGGATCAGCAGGCTCCGTTCCTTGCGCTGGCCGATACGGCTTGCTGACAACTGTGCGACCTGACCTCCGCTGAACCCGAGCGTAGCCGTCGCGACATCCTCCGCGCCGGACTCGGAGTCCGGGTGGAAGTAGCCGAGGCTTCCCTCGATCTTGGTGGGTTCTCCACCCAGCAGGCTGATCGCCAGGTCGGCGTCGTGGATGAGGAGATCCCATGCGACACCGGTTCGAATGCGCGGGGCGTAGGGGGAGTGGCGCACGGAGGTGACGTGCAACGGTTCGTTGATCAGGTGGCGAGCGGTGAGAACAGCGGGATTGAACCGCTCGAGCAGACCGCACAAGATCGGCACGCCGGCGGCTTCCGAGAGAGCGAGGATTTCCTGCGTGCGCTCGTAGCCGTTGACGACCGGTTTCTCGACGAGGAGGGGCTTGCCTGCAGCCAGGACCTGTCGGGCGAGGGCGTCGTGCGACTCGGTGGACGCGGCGACGATCACAGCATCAATGTCGTCGAGGTCGCCCAGCTCGGGTGCCCACTCGGAGTCGTACTTCGTTGCGACTGCCTCGCCGACGGAGCGTCGGCCGTCGATCACTCGCGCCAACGAGGCCCGATCGGAGGAGGCGACGACGCGGGCGTGATACGACCCCATCGTGCCGGCTCCGACGAGTGCAATACGAGGCTGGCTCATGACTCTCCTTCAGCGACGGTGCGGACTGTTGCGATGATGGTGTCGAGCTGCTCGCGTGTCAGGTGATTGTGCACGGGGAGTGAGACGACCTGGGCCGCGAGCATCTCCGCGACCGGCGTCGGCTCGATCACCACATCGGGGCGGTTGCGGTATGCGTCGTAGTCGAACACGAGTCTCGGGTAGTACACGCCCGCGCCGATTCCCGCGTCGTTCATTCGCTCGACGAACTCGTCTCGCGTCACCGCAGCGTCGGGAGTGACACGAATCGTGTACTGGTGCCACACGTGTCGGCGACCGGGAAGCTCTCCAGGGGTGATGACCCCCTTGACGTCGGCGAGACCGGCGCTGAGGTACGCGGCATTGTCGCTGCGCGTCTCGACGATGCCGTCGTAGCGATCGAGCTGCGGCAGCACCAGAGCCGCCTGGAGGTCGGTCAGACGATAGTTCTGGCCGAGCATGGCGTAGTCGTAGCGGGCGCGCATCCCCTGGTTGCGGAGGATGCGCAGGCGGTCGGCGAGTTCGTCATCGTTCGTGGTGACCATCCCGCCTTCGCCGGTGGTCAGGTTCTTCGTCGCGTAGAAGGAGAACGAGCCGATGTCGTAGCTGCCGGCCGCCTGGTCGCCGAGCTTGCTTCCGTGGGCCTGTGCTGCGTCCTCGAGGATTCGGAGGCCGCGGTCTCTCGCGATGCCGGAGATGGCTTCCATCTCGGCGATCTGGCCGAAGATGTGGACGGGCATGATCACCTTGGTGCGGTCGCTCAGGCGCGACTCGATCGAGGCAGCCGTGATGTTGAAGTCTTCCTCGGAGATGTCCGCGAAGCGTGCGGTCGCGCCGGCCTCAAGGATCGCGTTCAGTGTCGCCGCGAAGGTGAAGGGGCTCGTGATGACCTCGTCGCCGGGCTCGAGGTCGAGGCACTGCAGGGATGCGATGAGCGAAGTAGTGCCGTTGTTCACCGCGATCGCGTGTCGAACGCCCGTGAGTTCGGCGAAGCGCTTCTCGAACTCCGCGACGAGCGGACCCTGGGCGACTCGACCGGAGCGGAGGACCTCGAGCACGAGACGCTCTTCCTCGGCTCCGAACTCGACGACGGTGATTGGTATCATGAGACCTACTCATCTGGATGAACGTGAACCAGACCAGCATAACGTCGAGTGACCGTGCCCCCAGTTCACACGGCGGAAGCCCATATGTCCGGCGTCACCGCCTTGCTTGCAAAGAAAGAGGGAATCCTCATCGCTGAATCCCGCAGCGCCCGCTCCTGGGTGCTTCTGATCCTGCGCTATGTGCTGCTGGCACTGGTCCTCGGGTTTGCTGCGTACTATCTCATCTCGCAGTGGGACGAGGTCTCGGCCGCCATCAAGCTGATCGCCTGGCAGTCTGCTGTTCTGTCGTTCCTGCTCGTGCTCGCAGGCCTCGCGCTCGGCACGATCAGTTGGATCGCCATCCTGAACGGTCTCGGTGAGGACAGGGTGCCATTTCTTCGAGCGGCCCAGATCCTCCTGGTCGGACAACTCGGGAAGTACGTGCCGGGATCGGTGTGGTCGTACGTCATGCAGATGGAACTCGGGCGCCAGTACAACGTCTCGAGGCCGCGCGTGCTCATCACCGCTCTCTACTCTGCGGGCGTCGGCGTGGTGGCCTCCCTCATCCTCGGCGCGCTGGCCGTTCCGCTGCTCTCCCAGGAGCAGCCCGAGTTGCTGTGGTTGTTCGCACTGCTTCCGGTCGGGCTGATCTGCCTGCATCCCGCAGTGATGACCTGGTTAGCTTCCCTCGTTCTGAAACTGTTCCGGCGACCGCCGCTCGATCATCGGGTCAAGGTGTCGACGGTGCTCATCGCCCTCAGCACCTCCATCGGGTCGTACATCTGCTACGGCTTGCATCTGACATTGCTGGTCAACTCCCTGGCGGATCCCGACCCGCAGACCGTGGTGTTGTTGACGGGTGCGATGGCGATCGGGTTCTCGCTCAGCCTGTTCGCCTTCATCCTTCCGTCGGGGATCGGGGTGCGCGAGGCCGTGCTCGTCGCAGCGATGGCGACGATCGTCACCGTCCCGCAGGCGGCCGCCGTGAGCGCCGTGTCGCGAATGATGTTCACCGTCGGCGACGTGGCAGCGGCCGGGGTCGCGGTGCTCTTCGTCATCATCATGCGCCGTCGACTACGTGACGAAGGGTCGATCAGCACCCTCGACCTGAGCGGGGAGCACGAAGCTCCCTCACATGAGCACCCTGCAGCGCCTGTGCGCGGCGAGGATGACGCAGCCGTGAAGAAGGATTCCTCCTCGTGAACACGATCCATCCGAGCGCACATGTTTCCCGCGGGGTCGAACTCGGCAGCGGAAACGTCGTCGGGCCCGGGGTCGTCATCCATCCCGGGGTGCGCCTCGGCGACGACAACTGGATCGGTGCGGGTGTCGTCCTCGGCGCACCGCCGGAGGTCAGATCGTTCGCCCATCCTCGCGACGAGGAGGATTCGTATGGAGCTGGCCTTCTGATCGGGTCGCAGAACGTCATCCGCGAGGCGGCGCAGGTCCATCAGGGTTCCCAGCGACCGACCGAGATCGGCGACGGCGCCTTCATCATGAACCAGGTGTACGTCGCGCATGACGGCAACATCGGGAACGGCGTGACGCTCGCGTCCAGCGTGTTGCTCGCAGGTCACGTCACGGTCGGCGAGCGGGCGAACCTCGGTCTGGGCGTGGCGGTTCATCAGTTCCGCACCGTGGGCGTGGGAGCGATGGTGGGAATGGGTTCGGTCGTGACCGCCGATGTCCCCGCCTTCGCCAAGGTCTACGGCGTGCCCGCGCGGGTCGTGGGTGCGAACGTGGTCGGCATGCAACGTTCCGGCATCGCGAACGCTGATGCCGAGGATCTCGATCGCCGCTATCGGGACGGCACAGCATTCGACGATGTCCTGTCCCGGCTGCTCGGCTGACGCGGCGCTCGCTGTCTGACCCTCACACTTCGATCAAGACTGGGAAACTGACGTGTCTACATTGGATCTCCTCGTAGTCGGTTCGGGCTTCTTCGGCCTCACCGTCGCGGAACGCGCTGCCGAGGCTGGCCGTCAGGTGACGGTCATCGACAGACGTCCTCACATCGGTGGCAACGCCTACAGCGAGGCAGAGCCCGAGACAGGGATCGAGGTCCACCGCTACGGAGCGCACCTCTTCCACACGTCGAATCCGACGGTGTGGGAGTACGTCAACCGCTTCACCTCATTCACGAACTACGTGCATCGCGTCTACAGCACGCACAAGGGCACGGTCTTCCCGATGCCGGTGAACCTCGGCACGATCAATCAATTCTTCCAATCCGCGTACACACCCGATCAGGCTCGTGCATTGATAAGGGAGCAGGCAGGCGAATTCGATGTGAAGACGGCTGCCAATTTCGAAGAGAAGGGCATCGCGCTCGTCGGGCGCCCGCTGTTCGAGGCGTTCTTCCGCGACTACACCGCGAAGCAGTGGCAGACCGATCCTCAGAAGCTCTCCGGCGACATCGTCAGCCGCCTCCCCGTGCGCTACACCTACGACAACCGCTACTTCAACGACACTTGGGAGGGGCTGCCTACGAACGGCTACACGGCGTGGCTCGAGCGGATGGCCGATCACCCGAACATCGACGTGCAGTTGGAGGTCGACTTCTTCGACGAGTCGCAGCCGTTCAACAAGAAGGCCACGGTCGGACAGGTGCCCATCGTGTACACGGGGCCCGTCGACCGCTACTTCGGTTATGCGGAGGGTGCTCTGAGCTGGCGGACCCTCGACTTCGAGCAGGAAGTCCTCGACGTCGGCGACTTCCAGGGCACCAGTGTGATGAACTACCCCGATATGGATGTGCCGTATACCCGAATCCACGAGTTCAAGCACTTCCATCCGGAGCGCAAGGACGTCTACGACTCCGACCGAACGGTGATCATGCGCGAGTTCTCGCGCTTCGCGAGCCGTGACGACGAGCCGTACTACCCGGTGAACACGGCGGCTGACAGGGGCGGCCTCCTGGCGTACCGTGAGCTCGCCAAGGGCGAGACGGGTGTCCACTTCGGCGGACGCCTCGGCACCTACCAGTACCTCGACATGCACATGGCCATCGGCTCGGCGCTGTCGATGTGGAACAACAGTCTCTCGTAGACTCGACATCGTGAGTCACGCTGCTGTCGGGGCGCCCGGGACGCCCCGGCGATATCTGCATTCGTTGTGGCTGCTGTCGTCCCGTGACCTGAAGGTCCGCTACTCGACCAGCCTCCTCGGGTATCTGTGGTCGGTGCTGGATCCGCTCGTGATGAGTGCGATCTACTGGTTCGTGTTCACACAGGTGTTCAACCGCGACGTCGGCGAAGAGCCCTACATCATCTTCCTGATCAGCGCGCTGCTCCCGTGGGTGTGGTTCAACGCTTCGGTGTCCGACTTCACCCGTGCGTTCAAGAAGGACGCCCGGCTGGTGCGCTCCACCGCCATCCCGCGCTCGATCTGGGTGAATCGGATCGTGCTCAGCAAGGGCATCGAGTACTTGTTCTCGCTGCCGGTACTGGTGCTCTTCATCGTCGTGAACCTGTTCGTCGAGCTGGATCCGGGGCGAACCGTGCACGTCGGCTGGGGCATCCTGTGGATGCCGGTGGCGATGATTCTGCAGACCGTTCTCCTCGTCGGGTTGGGCCTGCTCATTGCCCCGCTCTGCGTGCTCTTCGTCGACCTCGAACGCACGACGGCACTGGTTCTGCGCGCGATGTTCTATGCGACACCGATCATCTACAACGTCACCGATCTTCCCGGCATCTTCCAGACGCTCGGGGCATTCAACCCTCTTGCGGGAATCATGATGCTCTATCGCATGCCTTTCTTCCCTGATCAATGGAACCCGTTCACCCTGACCATCAGCGTCGTCATGAGTCTGTTGATCCTCGGACTGGGCATCTGGACATTCCGGAGCCTGGAACGACCCGTCCTGAAGGAGCTGTGATGGGCGCGGCCATCGAAGTGCGGGGGCTCGGCGTCCACTTCCGTCGCAACAGGCGCGGCAGCCGCAGCTTCAAGGATCTCTTCGCCGGTGCTTCTCGGCGTTCGCGCCCGGGTGAGTTCTGGGCACTCCGCGACGTGACGTTCTCGGTCGAACCGGGGGAGTCGATCGGTGTCGTCGGGCGCAACGGTCAGGGGAAGTCCACTCTCCTCCGTCTGGTCGCGAAGGTGCTTCTGCCGGACGAGGGCACGGTCGAGGTGAACGGCGGAGTGGCTCCGCTCATCGAGATCACCGGGGGGTTCGTCGGAGATCTCACGGTTCGGGAGAACGTGCGTCTGACCTCGGGTCTGCACGGGATGTCACGCGAAGAGGTGAGTCGACGCTATGACGGCATCATCGAGTTCGCCGAGCTCGCTGGATTCGAGGACACGCCTTACAAGCATCTCTCCAACGGGATGAAGGTCCGACTCGCCTTCGCCGTCGTCTCGCAGCTCGACGAGCCCATCCTGCTCGTCGACGAGGTGCTGGCGGTGGGCGACAAGGCTTTCCGTGAGAAGTGCTACACGCGCATCGACGAGTTGCTGGCAGACGGGCGCACGCTTTTCTTCGTGAGCCACAACGAGCGCGACCTCCGGAGGTTCTGCACTCGGGGACTCTACCTCGACAAGGGTGCGCTCGTCCTCGACGCCTCGATCGGCGAAGTCCTCGACATGTACAACGCGGACCACTCGGGGTGAGATGTCCCCAGCCGGAGTCTTGTTAGGCTGGTCAGCTGTGCGCGGATTCCCGCGGTCGCACGTATCGAAATGGACTGGGCATGAGAATTGCAGTCGTAAACAACTTCTTCCCGCCTCGCCCTGGTGGCTCGGCGCATCTCGCTCAGCACCTTGCGAAGAAGTATGCAGCAGCCGGGCACGAGGTCCTCGTGCTCACCGCGACATACGGCGAGGCGCCGCGGGAAGAGACGAAGGACGGGATAAGGATCGTGCGGATTCCCGCCTGGACCCTGCCCAAGACGCGGTTCGCCGCGAACTTCGACATCGGGTTCGTCTCTTCCCCGAGCGCGAAGCGTCGTGTGTTCGAACTGCTCGATGCGTTCGCGCCCGACGTCGTCCACCAGCACGGGCAGTTCTTCGACCTCACCTGGCTCAGTGGATGGTGGGCGAGAAAGCGACGTGTGCCCACCCTCCTGAGCATTCACACCCGGCTGGAAAGCCCGTTGAGCAAGTTCAACTCGTTCGTCTACGGGGTCGCCGACCGGATGCTCGTCGCTCCTCTCATGCGGGTCCATCGGCCGAAGCTCGTAGTGATGGACATCCTGATGGATCGCTACATCGACAAGCGGTACGCGCGCTGTATCAGTGGAAAGGTGAACATTCCGGTGGGCATCGATCCCGCCGTCATGCGAGGCGGGGATGCCTCCGTCGCGATCGCGAAGCTGGGGCAGCCGGGCAAACGCATCATCGTCTCGATCGGACACGTGATTCCGCAACGGAGCCGCATCGCGCTCGTTCGCGCTCTGCCGCAGATCCTCGTCGAGCACCCCGACACCCTGGTCGTGGTCGTCGGCGGGGTCTACCACGATGAGTTCCTGAAGATCGCGGCTGAGCTCGATGTCGAGCACGCCGTCGTCGCGCTGGGCGCTCTGCCTCAGGCAGAGGTGCCCGACTATCTCGCTGCGGCGGAGATCGAAGTCCACGAACTCGAAGGTGGTGGGTTCGGGACAGCGAGCCTCGAAGCGCTCGCATCCGGTATCCCCGTGATCGCGGCGATCGAGCCGGACAACTTCCTCGATCTCGTCGTGGAGAGCGGGCGAGAACTGTTCATCGTTCCGCCCGTGAGTTCGAAGGATCCCGGAGCCGATCCCGTGGCGCTGGCCGCTCTGATCAATCAGATTCTCGACAACCCCGAAGCGACGCGCGAGGCCGTGTCGATGAATGCTCAGGCGTTCATCGACCAGAACTTCACCATCGATGCCGTCGCCGGGCGCCACCTCGAGGTCTTGAAGGAGCTCGCGGAGGAACCGATTCAGACGGGTTCACGCTCGAACCGCGCCGGGTAGGCCGGACAGCCGGCGTGAACGTGGTTGCCGTGCCGACAGCAACCACGTCTGCCCGCTAAGAGCGGGCGACCACCCGCGCGGGGTTGCCGAGGACCTGGTCGCCGGCAGATACCTCGCGAAAGACCACGCTCCCGATTCCGATACGTGCACCCGCGCCGACCCGGACCCGGTCGATGAGCGTCGCGTTGGGGCCGACCCAGACGTCATCTCCGACTGCTGTGCTTCCTGCCAGGACCGCACCCGCGGCAACGAACACGCGTTCCCCGAGCTGGCTGCCGTGGGCGATCATCACGTTGCAATCGATGCGACAGTCTGCGCCGAGGCGAGTGTGGCGACGAGAGAAGCCACGTCCCACAACCGTGAGCGACCCGATCTCGGACCCTTCGCCGATGACCGTCTCCCCGTCGTGGACGACGCTCAACACGCCGCGGCTCGTTCGCTTGTGCTCGAATCCGCTGGTGCCGATCACTGCGCCCGCCCTGATCACGGCGTTGGCGCCGATCCGGGCCGACCGCAGAACGGTCGCGTTGGCCTCGATGATCACGTTCGCGCCGATCTCGACGCCGATGGGGTCGACGAACGCTGTCGGATGGATCGAGGCGCTGTCCGCGATGACACTGGGTTCCGTCTCGAGCGTCGAGGTCAGCGCGACCTGATTGTGCAGTGAGTAGAACGCCCACCGGGGATCGTCGGTGACGACGATCACCACGTCGTGAAGAACCGCCCGTGCATCCGTCTCCAGCGGCGTCGCGACCAGGAGGACGCGGAGGGCAGGGTTGGCTGCGGCCTCCGGCAGGAAGCGGGCGTCGTCGATGAAGCTGAGAATCGACCGACCGGGATCCGTGCCTGCCATATCCAGCCCGGCAACTTCGAATGGCTCTGCGGCTTCTATGTCGGTAGCGCGGCGGAGGTCGTCGTGAGTGATCATCTAAGTGATTCTATTCGGCCCTCGACGCCTCTCTGAGAGTCCCGAGGGATATACTTTGTGTCGTGCGTCGAGAAGTTCGATGCCTGAGAGGAGTCAGCCGTCGTGATGTCATCTGCGGAACTTAAGTCGCTCATCGATGAGGCGCTCGGCGGTGTGCAGCCCGACGGTGCTCCCAGCGATCGTCTCTGGGACTCCCTCGACCAGCTCGAGATCACCACGCACCTCCACGACCACCTCGGCGACGGCGTGAGCGACATCGACGCGCTCGCCTCGTTCAAGGATTTCGACGAGCTCGCGGGCATCCTCAGGACAGAGGGCTTCATTGAGTAAGCTCTGGGTCTACGGGCCTTCGACCGCGCTTGGTTCCGAGAGAATCGATGTCGCCGAGCTTCTCGAACAGTACGGCCCGGTGCGCCCTGACTTCATGGACAAGACCGGGTTCCACACGTTGTACGCCACACCGGACGACGTCTCGGCCATGGATCTTGCCGTCGAGTCGATCGAGAAGATCGACGATGGTTGGTGGCGGGACGCGGTCGACGGACTCGTGCATGTCTCGTCGACGAGTGTCTTGACGGCCCCGGGCAACGCACATCTCCTTCAGGCGCGGCTCGATCTCAAGAAGGAGACGTTCGTCCTCGACATCAATGACGCGTGCACCGGATTCGTCCGCGCACTGGCCGTCGTCGACGCGATTATCGCCGCGGGGCTCGCGCGTACCGTGCTTCTTGTCGCCGCTGACACCTACACGAAGCTCTACGACCCGTCGGAGCTCAAAGTCTCGCCGTTGTTCTCGGACGGAGCAAGCGTGCTCATCGTGAGCGGCGCGCCTCTGTCCAACGTTCCGGACGGTGTCGTCGCACACGAGTGGGAGATCATCGCTTCGACCTTCCGATCCGAGGGAGGCCACGCAGCGGACCTCTGCATCACACCTGATGCGCTCCGCGAGTCGGGGCATCTCACGATGAATGGTGGAGCGGTCTACACGTTCGTGCTGCGCAACATCGCCGAGGTCGTCCAGGACCTGACCGACCAAGCCGGTTCGCTCGATGATGTCTCGTGGTATGTGCATCAGGGATCGAGAACTGTGGTCACCGCCGTCGAGAAGGTCCTGAACGCAGAGCAAGGCAGTCTCTTCCGCTCCGCAGGCTACGGCAACGTGGTTCAGAGCTCCATCCCGTTCCAGCTTGCGGACGCTTCGGGTGATGAGTCGACGATCGGATTCCTCGGGTTCGGAGTTGGGCTGACCATTGCGGGTGCCGTCGTCAGGCAGCGCCGCATCTGAGGTTCCTGCGCGACCCACGCGCACGATTCATCGAACCGGGGATCGGCCCGCGTTCGACGAACCGTGCGCGTGGGTCTCTTCGTTCACCTCAGCGTGCGTCTGTGAGTCGTTTCGACTCGGCCAGGCTCCACAGCGTCGTGAACTCCGCATCGAGCGTGTTCTTGGCCTCCAGCATCGACTGGATGAAAGTGCGCGCCCCAGGGGCCGTGCCTCTGAACTCGGCGGCGTCAGCTTCCGTCACGTTGCGCATGTTGCCCAGGGCGGCTTTGAGGCGCTCATACGGGCCGACGCTCGCGCTGTTGAGAGCGAAGTGGATCGGGTGGACATCGATGATCGTAATCTCATCCGACGTACCGCGATCCGTGATGAAGCGGGGCCCGTCCCAGCGGGGTTCCTCAGCGAAGAACTCGAGGTCGTCCTCCCAGACGTAAGCGAATCGAGTCAGGCTGCGTCCATGGTCCAGAGGCAGCGTCGAAGGAGAAACCCCGCTGAGGTCTCGCAGGTAGACGCTTGCGTCGACACTGATGGGGCTCGCGTCCACGACCGTCTGCAGGATCGGGGTCGATTGCACGAGGCAATGGGTCCTCATCGTGCGCGCTTCGGGGGCGAAGCGAAGACACTCGCTGATGACCTCCTCGGGGCTCTCGCCGTGGCTGGAGCCCGGGAGGAAGTTTGGGTGAACGCCGATCTCGACGAGTGTCGGGTGCTCACGCAGAACGTCGAGCATCGGAGATTCATGCGTGACGAACCACGTCGACGGTGTCTCAGCCTCCACGAGTACATCCAGTAACTGTTTCATCGCCCAATCGGGTGCCCAATCGACATCGACGGTGAGTACGACGTTGTGCATTATTGCCCTTCCGTATTGTTCTTCCGCTCACAGACCCAGGAGGGACTGAAGTTCGTGGGCGGAGGCTCGGGCTGCGGCGACAGCCGCCTTCGTCTCGTTTCCGGCAGAGGCGGCCGTGCGCAGATCTGACAGCGTCTGACCGTAGGCGGTGACGCCATCGCGCCACATCTGGTCGATCGAGGCCGGCGGTCGCGCATCCGACAAGCGCTGCGCATCCATCTGGAGGCTGTCGATCACCGACACCGCATCCTGCGCATCTGAGCTGGAAACGATATCGAGACCGCGATCGGCGGCGCCCAGCCATCCGCCCACCTGAGCACGGAAATTCTCAAGGCTCGGGTCGGTCGGCGCGGGGGGAGTGATCTCCGGCGTGCGCGTGGGAGAGCTCGACGGTGTGGTCGTCGATGACGGGTCCGGCGATGCCGTCGCCGCTGGGCTGGGAGATCCGCTGACTCCAGGCGTCGGGCTCTCGCCGCGCGGGAGAAGGAGGATCAGCAGAATGGCGAGGACCGCCAGCCCGGCGATCGCGAGGCCGACGATCAGCCAGATTCGGCCCCTGTTCCTCGGCTTCGGTTCGATCGGTGCCCACCGGAGCTCGGGGGACGGCTCACTCATGAGGCGTCTTCCAGCGCGGGCATGGGCTTCCAGGAGCGGTCGCGGCTGATCTTGCGGCCTTCCTTGAGCCCGCGGAACAGGTTGCTCGTGCCGCGGACGGTGCGCTCGACGAAGAAGAGGCGGATGAGTTCCTTCGCGAAGGTCATCCCGGTGCCGAGTCCGAACAGCACGGGGTTGTAGTTGTCGTGCGCGCGGTAGTAGTGCTTGATGTAGGCGCGATTGCGCATGATGTAGAAGCGGTAGGCGTTGCTCGAGGCGTTCATGTGGCGGATGCCCATGTCCCACTGCTTGATCTCGCGTGTGCGGCGCAGCACGAACTCGTCGACGATGACGGCCGTGGTCTTTCGCGAGGCCAGCCACCCGTACATCTGGTCATCCCAGTAGATGAAGAAGCGGTGGTCGGGCAGGCCGATCTGCTTCACGATCGATCGGTGGATGAACATGCCTTCGAAGCAACCGCTGTTCATCTCTTTGAAGCCGGAGTCGTCGAAGCCCGAGGGAGCGAAGGGGATCGGGATGCCCATGCGCTCCGCGATGCGGTACTGCCAGTAGAACTCGCTGCCGTCGTAGTCGTAACGGCGACCCTGGATGCTCTTGAAACGAGGGGCCCACTTGCCCATCTTCGCGAGACCGTCCGGAACGACCTCGACATCGTCGTCCATCATCCAGATCCACTCGGAGCCGAGCTCATACGCGGTGCGCATGCCTTCGCTGAACCCGCCGGAGCCTCCCGTATTGGTCTCCAAGCGGCGATACACCACCTCGGTGTCGATGGTGTCGCGGAAGGATTCGACCACGTCGGTCGTGTCGTCGGAGGAGGCATTGTCGATGATCACGACGCGCCCGGGTTTCGGGTCCATCGCCGTGATGCTGGTGAGAAGTCCGGTGAGCAGATGCGATCTGTTGAAGGTGACGACGACGATCGTCGCCGCTTTCGGATCGAATGCAGCGGGCGCCGCGGTCATACCTTCTCCTCGAAGATCGATGGCAGTTCAGGGGGCTGAGGGCTCCGTCACCACGTGTCACCGTCGGGGACGATGCGGGACATGACGAGCAGTGAGTAGCCTACCGTCCGCTCCCTCGGGATCAGCGGAGAGGCTCACCTCGGCCGCAGAGAGACGATGGTTAGACTGGCTGCGATGAAGGTACTGATCACCGGCGGCGCCGGATACATCGGATCCACTGTCGCCACCGCGTGCATCGAGGCGGGGATGCAAGTGGTCATCCTCGACGACCTGTCCACGGGCCTTCGAGCGTTCTGTGAGGGGCGCGATCTCTATGAGGGCGACATCGCCGACCCGGAGATCCTCACCCGTCTCCTTTCGGATCACCCCGACATCGATGCTGTCGTCCACTGCGCGGCCCGCATCGTGGTGGCCGAATCGGTAACCGACCCCCTCGGCTACTACGACACCAACGTGGGCAGGACCATCGTGCTGCTCCAGCGACTCCGTGACGCGGGTATCTCCCGCATCGTGTTCAGCTCGTCGGCGGCGGTGTACGCGGGGGAGAGCGGTCAGGGCGCCGACGAGAACAGCCCCCTCGCACCGTCCAGCCCCTACGCCACGACAAAGGCCATGGTCGAGCAGATCTTGAAGGACGCGGCGACGAACGACGACTTCCGCGCGATCGCTCTCCGCTACTTCAATCCGATCGGAGCCGATCCGCAGATGCGTACCGGCCTGCAGAACCCCCTGCCCTCGCACGCGCTGGGGAAGATCATGCGGGCCCGCGCGACCGGCGAGCCGTTCTCGATCACGGGCACCGACTGGCCCACCCGCGACGGCTCAGGGCTGCGCGACTACATCCATGTCTGGGACCTCGCGCTCGCGCACGTGGCCGCTGTCAAGAGGTTCGACGACGTCTCCACACCCGATGAGCCCTACCAGGTGATCAATATCGGTACAGGGGAGGGCGTGACCGTCCGCGAGCTCGTGGCGGCGTTCGAGCGCGTCACCGGTGAGCCCCTTCCCACGATCGACACCGATCGCCGCCCCGGAGACCAGGCGGGCGCCTTCGCGATCGTCGATCGCGCGGCGGATGTCCTGGACTGGCGTGCGGAGCGCTCTGTGGACGACGGCGTGCGCGACGCGATCACCTGGGCGGCGAAGCTTCCCTCGGTGCGCTGACGACGCTCTCCGGCTACTCCTGCGGACGCAGCGTCGGGATGGCGCCCGTATGCGCCGCATCGATGTTCTCGCGCCACGACCGCGATTGCCCGGCACGTAGGGCGCACAGCACGAGCATGAACCACCCGGCGCCGACGAGCGTGAAGCTCTCGAACATCGAGTCGACCGCCAGGGTCACGAGCATGATCGGGGTCCACGCGTAGACGACCGATCGTCGTGTGCTCGCCACGAGCCAAGAGCGGATCAGAGCGACACCGCCCAGGAGCAGGAACACCACCAGGCCCGCGGCGCCGAGTTGCAGGAGCACGTCGAAGAACGCGTTGAGCGCACTCTGGTGGCGATCGTCGAGCTGGAAGTTGATGTAGGTGAACGGGTATTCGCCGCGAGCCCAGTCACCGAACCAGCCCCAGCCCTGGATCGGCTTCACCGCGACGAAGTCCAGGATGGTGTTCCACAGCGAGGCGCGGAGCGAGAAGTCGGATCCGGCGTCGAGCAGGGCGATGATCTGGTGGCGCAGCGCGAAGCCGGCAGCGAGAGCGAGGGTGACCACGACCCCGAGCATCCATTGCACGATCGTCCGTCGTTCCGGAGGCGCATGCCGGACGATCGTGAGCGCCACCGTGACGACGCCCACGGCACCGGCGAGCACCAGGACGGTCGGAGAGGAGGAGAGCACCGCCAGGAAGCCCGCCAGCCCTATCGAGATCACGGCGAGTGGTGCGTTCACCGATTGCGTCCGCCACTCGATCACGAACGTGATCAGTGCGATCACCGCGATGAACCCGAGCATGTTGCGACTGCCGAACAGCCCCTGGATCGGGCCGCCCGCCGCGAGGTCGCCCTGCACGCCGAGGAATGTGAACGGCAGGTCGAGAAGCACGCCCGACAGGATCTCCACGGCGAGCGAGGCGGCGAGGAGCACCCGCAGCGTGTCTCCGATCGCCCGCACGGTCTGGAGGGTGTCCCGGATGTGTCCGATCGTGATCGCCAGGAACGCATAGCCGAACAGGGACATCCAGCCGAAGATCGTGTCGGACTTGTCCGTGCTCCAGAAGACGCTCACGAGGGCCCACGCGAGGAATGCGAGCAGCGACGACGGCGCGATGCGCAGAAGGGAGAGCTCGTCCCTGCGCACCCACAGGATCGCCGCGCCGAGCAGGCACAGCGCCGCGATGATCGTCGCCAGCGTGACGGCTGAAGTCATCTGCCGGATCGCGTACGATCCGAACACCGCGGTCAGGGCAGCGAGCGTGAACGCACGAGCCAGCTCCACCGATCCGAGCAGGCGGACCATCGGGCGCGCCGGCGTCACGGCACCCGCCGCTGCCGAGCGCCGCGTTCGAACAGGAGGTCGCGCTCGCCGACGCCGACCAGCGGCACCGACTTGAGCTTGAACGACAGGAGCACCAGGAGCATCCACCCCCACAGCATGATCGGGGTGGACTCGGAGAAGCCCTGCACCAGCAGCACCACCGTGAACAGGCTGGGAAGCAGGGTCAGCGGGGAGAACGGTCGTGCGCCGTCGAGATCCCAGCGGGGACGGTCGACGGCGAAGAACCAGGAGCGCCACAGCAGCGTGCCGTACGCGACCGCCATGAGCACAACGCCGACGACACCGAGCTGGAGCAGGACGTCCAACCACATGTTGTGCGCGTGGAACACGGTGATGCCGTGGTCGGTGATCCACTCGTCGAAAGCGGGGTCCGTCGGGATCCAGGGGCTCGAGAAGCCGTTGCCGAAGATCGGGTGCTCGCCGGCGCGCTGCAGCACCTTGGTCCAGATCTTGTCCGAACGGCCGGTCAGATCGGCGCTGCGGCCGAGGAGACCGAGCAGCGGCTCGCGCAGCAGCCAGACGCCCAGGGCCGCGATCGCCGCGCCGCCGATGGCCACGATGTAGATGCGCGTGCGTGCGCCGGGGGTGCGGGCGCGGCGCATCAGGAGTGCGACGACGAGGACCACCGCGACGGCGGCTGCGCACACCATCGCGGTGGCCGATGCCGTACGGAACAGGAAGTACGCCGCGAGGAGCATCCACAGGGCGAGCGTCGTGCGCCACCGCGCTCTGGCGGCGAACAGCACTCCGAATGTGATGATCGCGAAGAGCGAGATGATCGCCAGGAGATTCGCGTTTCCGACGATGCCCTGGATCCTGCCCCCGTCGAACAGGTTGTCGCGCACCCAGTACCACTGCGGATCGATCTTTCCGTCCGGGAGTTCGAGGAAGTTCGGCAGCAGCGGTCCATGAAGCACCAGAGAGACCCAGAGCTCGATCGCCAGGGAGAGGCCGAGGATCCACTTGAACGCGGAGGAGAGAGCGCGGACGATCTCATGCCAGGTGAGCACGTGGGCGATGAAGAGAGCGTTGACCGTGACGGACGCGAGCAGGACCCAGGTGATGAGCGTCGGCCCGCGCCACTGCGACCAGGCCACGGATACGAGCGCGAGGGTCGTGTAGCCGAGCGCGGTCCAGGGCAGGCGACGCCAGCGGAAAGGCTGCGGGCGATTGCGGGCGAGCATCGGGACGCCGATGCCGAGCGTCGCCAGCGTGAAGACGGCGAGCGTGATCGCGGCGCCCTCCGGCCCGAGCAGGTTGTAGACGGCAGAGTGGGCGAAGGTGACGAATAGCACGATGATCGCATACCCGCGCAGCAGGAGATGCCCCGTCGACTCGCGCTCCGGCGCGGTGGGCGGGGCAGACACCGGATGCTTCGTGTACTGGGCCATCGCGTTCAGGCTACCGCCCCGCGCTCCCGACGTCGCTGAACGCGGCGACGCGGCTCTACGCTGGTGGCATGCTGCTGAGCCTCACCAACACGCCCCGTGATTACGCCTGGGGATCGGACTCCCTCCTCGCCGGACTCGAGGGACGCACACCGACCGGCGCTCCGGAGGCGGAGGTCTGGTTCGGCGATCACCCCGGTGACCCCGCCGACGTCGCCGGTGGTGGCACACTCGATCAGGTCACGGGAGGCACGCTTCCCTACCTCCTCAAGCTGCTCGCGGCGGGACGCCCGCTCTCGATCCAGGTGCATCCGACGATCGAGCAGGCGCGCGCGGGGTGGGCGCGGGAGAGCGGTCTCGACGCCGACGACCCGCAGCGCAACTATCGGGATGACAACCACAAACCCGAACTCCTGGTGGCGCTCAGCGATCGGTTCGAGTCGCTGAGCGGACTGCGTCCCGTCCCCGACACGCTCTCTCTGCTCGAGGCGCTCGATGACAGCCGTGGGGTCCGACAGCTGCGCGCACGTCTGCGCGCCGAGGGCGACGCCCTCCGCGACGTGATCGCCTGGCTGCTCGGCGGTGAGGCGGACGACGAGGTCGACGAGATCATCGGCGCGATCGTCACGGCCGCGGCTCGGGGCGAGGCGGGGGAGTGGAGCACGACGCTCCGCGCTATCGCCGACGTCGCGGAGACGTACCCGGGGGACCCGGGGGTCGTCGTGGCGCTGCTCATGAACCATGTGGTGCTCGCGCGTGGAGAAGGCGTGTTCCTGCGCGCCGGTCTGCTGCACGCCTATCTCTCCGGGCTCGGCGTCGAGATCATGGCCGCGAGCGACAACGTGCTCCGCGGGGGCCTCACGCCGAAGCGCATCGATGTGCCCGAGCTCCTGGCCATCCTCGACACCACTCCCGGGGAGGTGCCGGTGCTGCGCGCAGAGAGCGCGGGGCCGGTCACGCCGTATCCCGTTCCGGTATCCGACTTCGCCCTCGAGCGCGTCGTGGTCGACGGAGCCGTCCTCACCCTCGACGTCTCCGGGCCGACGATGGTGCTCGCCACCGCGGGCGAGGTCACCGTCTCTTCGGCCTCCGGGGACGAACTCGTGCTCGCGGTCGGCACGGTCGCCTTCGCCGACGCGGACGAGGCGACCGTCACGCTCTCGGGCGTGGGCGAGGTCTTCATCGCTGGTCCAGGGCGATGATCCCCGCGGCCGATCACCGCATCCCGACACGCCGGTGATGGTCCATGAACCTTCAAGAGTCGCTTGAGGGTTTACTATCCGCGACTTGACCGGAGCGAATGACACGGGTGTAATTAGTCATGCGCACGGCCCGCCGGGGGGCGGAGACAGGGTTGGAGATCGAGATGACGGGTTACCGTTCAGACGTACCGGAGAACTGGTTCGTCGATCCGATCAACCTCGGTGTTCCCGGGGTTCGACGCACCGATGCCGGCGATGACGACAACGCTCTCGCCTGGCAGAGCGACGCTCTCTGCTCGCAGACCGACCCGGAGGCGTTCTTCCCCGAGAAGGGTGGATCGACGAGGGACGCCAAGCGGATCTGCACGTCGTGCGACGTCCGCGGGGAGTGCCTGGAATACGCTCTCAACAACGATGAGCGGTTCGGCATCTGGGGTGGCCTGTCCGAGCGCGAGCGCCGGAAGCTCAAGCGCCGCGCGAGCTGAACGGACCCGCATCGGCGCGAGAGCGACGATGCCACCGGCTTCGCGGGCGCGCCGTATCCGGTGCGTCGACGTCGCCCCTCGCGCGCATAGGCTGACGACGTCATGCCAGCCCGAGTTCACGCCATCATCGTCGCGCGCACTGGATCCTCTTCCCGAGCGCAACTCCTCCGCACTCTCGACGCCCTTCGCACGCAGACCACCCCCGCGGCGGCGGTGACCCTCGTCGTATGCGGCGATGCGTCGTCCGTGCGCGAGAGCGAGGTCGTGGCGGGCACCGTCGAAGGGATCATCGAGGCGCGTGCGTCGACGTCCTTCGCCGAGGCGGTGGAGCTCGCCCGACCTCGAGTGCCCGAGGGGTCTGCGGTCTGGCTGCTGGCACAGGACACGACGCCGCACCCTCGGGCGCTGGAGCGTCTGAGCGGCACGCTGGAGCGCTCGCCGTCCGCCGCCATCGTCGCCCCCAAGCTCGTCGCCACGGACAACGAGCGCGAGATCGTCTCGCTCGGCGTCAGCATGACCGCGTGGGGCCGCTCCGTCGAACTCGCGGCGGGAGAGCTCGATCAGGGTCAGCACGACCGTTCCGACGATGCTCTCGGCGCCGATGTGCGGGGGATGCTCATCCGTGGCGAGGTGCGCGATGCCCTGCGACCCGATCCGGCCCTCGCGGGGGCCGATGAGGGACTTGACCTCGGGGTCCGTGCACGCCTCGGCGGTGGCCGTGTCGTCCTCGCGCCGAGTGCGCGGGTCTCAGCATCATCGGGCGGTCCTGCTGCGCTTCCGCCGGGTCGATCGCGCCGCGCCTACGTGACCCGCCTGGCCCAGCTGCACCGACGGCTGGCGTACGCGCCGGCCGCGGCCGTGCCGCTGCACTGGCTCAGCCTGCTTCCTCTCGCGCTGTGGCGCTCCATCACCGACCTCGTCGGCAAGCGGCCCGAGGCTGTTTTCCCCGAATGGGGGGCTGCCCTCACGGCCATGTTCCGATTCGGTGCGGTCGCACGTTCCCGCGCCGGCATCCGCGCCTTCCGCACTTCCGCCTGGGCCGGCATCGCTCCGTTGCGCGTGACGTCCTCCGAGCTCCGACGGCGTCTGGATGACGGGCACGGAAGCGAGGGAGGTGCGGTCAGCGAACTGCGTTTCTTCTCCGGTGGTGGGGCCTGGGCCGTACTCGCGGCCCTGGTCGTCAGCATCGCGTCCTTCACGAGCCTGCTCGCCTGGCCGACGCTCGGGGGCGGGGGACTGCTGCCGCTCCGTCAGACCATCGCCGCGCTCTGGAGCGATGCGGCGTGGGGAACCCGCGACGTCGCCCTCGGCCTCGTCGGCCCTGCCGACCCCTTCGCCTCCGTGGTCGCGGTACTCGGGACGCTCTGGCCTGCCGGTCCTTCCTTCGCCATGGTGCTGTTGTGGATCCTCGCCCTCCCGCTCGCAGTTCTGGGAGGGTGGTTCGCCGCCACGCGAGTGACCGATCGCGGAGGGCTCCGGATCTTCGCCGGCATCGCGTGGGCGCTCGCGCCCACGTTCCTCACCGCCCTGGTCGACGGACGTCCGGCCGCGGTGCTCGTCCATCTCCTGCTTCCCTGGCTCTTCCACAGCGCTGTGGTCGCCCATCGGTCATGGGGCGCCGCCGGGAGCGCGTCGCTGCTCCTCGCCGCCGTGCTCGCCTGCGCACCGTCGCTGGCACCTGCCCTTGCGCTGCTCTGGATCGTCGCCCTGGGCATCGTGCTGGGAACGGCGCAGTTCCGTGGCGCGGGGCGACTGCTCTGGCTGCCGGTGCCGACGATCGCCCTGTTCGCACCACTGGTGATCTGGCAGCTCGCTCACGGCACGCCTCTGGGGATCCTCGGCGACCCCGGACTCATCTGGGCGGGCCCCCAGGCCGCCGCTGACGCCGCCGGACGCCTCGCGATCGCCGGTGGCTTCCCGACATCGGAGCTGGGCGGCTGGATGGCGCTTCTGCCCGCACCCATCGCCGTGTGGGCGCCACTCCTGTGCGCACCTCTCGCCGTGCTGGCGCTCGGTGCGGCGGTCGCTCCACGCTGGCGCGCGGGGATCACCCTGCTCGTGGTCGCCCTGTCCGGGCTCGCCACGGCGTTCCTCGCGGTCGGGGTCACGGTGAGCTTCGCGCAGGGGACGCCGGTGGCGATCTGGCCGGGTACCGGACTCAGCTTGGCGTGGATCGGTGTCGTAGGGGCTGCCCTCGTGACGCTCGACACCGCGCTCACGCTTCCGCGTCTGCGGATCTTCGCGGCCGTCGCCGCGGCGGTGACACTGGCGGTCTGCGCGATCCCGGCGCTCAGCGCGCTGCACATGGGGCGCTCGGTGCTCACGAACGGTCCTGAGTCGACGCTGCCCTCGTATGTGGCCGCACAGGCCGCAGGGGATCGGCCGATCGCGACCCTCGTGCTCACCCCGCAGAACGACGGAGGACTGGCCGCAGAAGTGGCCTGGGGAGCCAGCGAGACGCTGGGGTCGCAGTCGACGATGATCTCCACCGCGGTCGAGCCGCAGGGAGCCGACATCTCCGCCCTGGCCGTGGATCTCCTCTCGGCCCGCGACTTCGATGCGCCCGGAGCATTGGCCGCCGAAGGGATCAGCTACGTCCTGGTCGCTGAGGTTCCTGGTGAAGGGGACAAGGCGCGGGCGCTTCGTACCGCGGCGGTCGCCTCGATCGATCAGCGTGCCGGCCTCGTGCACGCGGGCACCACCGATCGCGGCGTGCTCTGGCGTCTCGATGCCGACGCCGCCGAACAGCCACCGCTGACATCCGCCCAGCAGGGCACTGCTCGCCTCGTGATCACCGTGCAGCTGCTCGCAGTCTTCGCGGCCCTCCTGCTGTCCATCCCGACCCGTGCGTCGCGTCGTGCGGCTCGCGCCCAGTCGCGCATCGTCGGTCGCGTGCCTGAGGAGCCGATCGTGCTGCCTCGGCACGCGGAGGACAGGGATTCCCTCGATGAAGCGCCCGTCGGGGTGATCGAGGACCCCCAGGACGCGCCCGCCCTGAATGACGAGGCACTGGCGCCGATCGCTGATCCGGTGATCGATGACGCCGCTGGGCCGGTGGACGAGGTGACAGTGGGCGACGCGACAGTGGGCGACGCGACGGTGGGCGACGCGACGGTGAGCGAGGCGACAGCGGACGGCGGGTCGGCGGACGGCGCTTCGGCGAGCCCCCACGACGAACACGCGAAGCCGATGGAGGAGGACCGATGAGCAACGGGAACCGCGCCTTCCGGGTCGCCGCGACCAGCGCCCGTGTCATCACGGGCGTGGCCGTGATCGCCGCCTGCGTCGTCGGTGTCGCCACGGCGATCCATGCGCCGTGGCCGACCGTCGCGCACGACCCCGCGCAGGTCGAGGTCACACCCGTGCCTGGCGACAGCGTGCTGGTCTGCAACGGCGATCTCCGTGCTCTCGGTCGTGACGCGTCGGCCCCCCTGGACATGCTCTCGGCGGCATCGACGAGCCTCACGTCCGGAGGCACGGCCGGAAGACCGTCGTCCGAGACGCTTGAGGTACCCGATCTGCCCGATGCGGGTGGACCGCAGGTGCTCACCGGCCCGGTCGATGGGCGTTCGGCACCGCTGATCGCCGGTGCCGAGTCCGTCACGATCGCCGCGGACGACCTCGCGGGGTACGCCGCCCTGCCCTGCGGCGTGCCGAGGCTGGAGTCGTGGCTCGTGGGCGGGAGCATCGACACCGGCACCGAAGACATCATCACCCTCACCAACGCGACCGAGGTCCCGTCGACGGTGACCCTCGCCGTGTACGGAGCCGCCCGCAGCACCCGGACGGTCATCGTCCCTCCGCGCTCGCAGACGGCGCTCCCTCTGACCTCGTTCGCCGCCGGCAACGATCTGCCGGTGGTCAAGGTGAGCGCGGTGGGAGCCCCGGTGAGAGCGGCCCTCCAGTCCTCGCTCGTGCGCGTCCTCGATCCTGCCGGCATCGATCTCCAGGACTCGGTCGCGGGACCCCAGCAGAGACTCGTCTTCACCGGAGTGCAGGCGTTCCCAGCCAACGGCGATGACGCGGAGATGGCCGTTCTCCGGGTGCTGGCCCCCGGCGTCGACGCTCGGGTCCAGGTGAAGGTGCAGGCCGAGGGCGCCACGGTGCCTGTAGACGAGTTCACCGTGCCCGTCGAGGCGGATCTTCCCGCTCAGGTCTCGCTCTCCGGCCTCGAGCCCGGTCGGTACACCGTCGAGGTCGAATCCGACGTGCCGCTCCTCGCCGGGGTCAGGCAGCAGGACGGCTTCGGTCTCGATTCGGACTTCGCGTGGGTCACTCCCGCGCCGGAGATCGACGCCGAGGTGGTCTTCGCCGTGCCCTCCGGTCCCGATGCACGACTGCAGGTGTCGAACACCTCGGACCGGGACGCGACCGTCACACTCGAGCCGGTCGACGGCGGTCAGGCCCAGGAGGTCGTCATCCCCGCGGGGGAGACCGGCGGGATCGCGGTGGAGGGGCGGACGACGTACCGGATGCGGACGACGGCGCCCATGCACGCGGCCGTGACCCTCACGGCACCCGGGGCGCTCGCAGTGCTCCCGGTGCAGGCGAGCAGCGGCGGAGAGAAGCCGATCACGGTCTATCCCTGACGGAACGCGGGTGCCCCGGCCGCCGGAGTGTCAGTGCTCGTGACCGAGATCCCACGGTTCACGGCCGACGTACTCCGCGGCGGCCCGGAACACCGCGCTCTCGATGGCCATGCGTCTGTGGGCGGCATCGTCGTGCCCCGGAGGCAGGAGCCGCTCGATGGGAAGTCGGAACAGGACGATACGTCGATTGTCGCGATCGAGGTACCAGCGCGGCACCTCTTCGCCGGCGTCGAAACCCGGGATCGCGCCGATCTCGAACCGGACGTTCTGCAACTCTGGCCATGTCCCGCGGAGGAACTCCACGGCCGTTCCGACGGTGAGGTCGAATCTGTCGAGGCGGCCGTCGAGCGGAGCCAGCGGTGGTCGTACGACCTCGCTGCGGCCGAGACGCCCGTGTCGTCCGTGCCGTGCACCGCGCCGCGGGGCAGCGGAGGCATGAGCGGTGCGGCGGCGGGGCATGACGAAAGTCTAGGCGGTGCCAGGATCACTCGGCGCGGCATCCGGCGCTCACCCGGGGCGCGCCGTACGCTGGCGGAGATGGACGGACGACTGTGCTCGAAGGTCGGCTGCGCGCGCGAAGCCGTAGCCACCCTCACCTACGACTACGGCGATCAGATGGCGGCGCTCGGCCCGCTCGGCGCCGCGAACGACCCGCAGGCACATGATCTGTGCTCACCGCATGCGGACCGGCTCTCGGTTCCCGCGGGCTGGCTGGTGGTCCGTCACGAGGCCCTCCGCGCCTGACGGCGTTGCGTCGACACGCGGACGCAGCCGTCGGCGAGGATCCGAAGTCTGGATACGCTGACCGCAGGCGTGCCAGGGCGGCACGGCTGGAAAGGCACTCGTGATCGTCTGGCGCCGCTGGATCTTCCCCCTGCTTCTCGTGGTGGTCTTCGGAGCGTGTGCCGCGGCACTCGTCAAGATCGCGTTCTTTCCCGACCGCGCGGAGAGCGTCGTCAGCCCTGAGGCGGGGATCACGGATCCGGTGGTGGTGGTGGAACGCGGTTCGGTGGTCAACGCGCTGAGCCTGAGTGGGAACGTGGCCCGCGACGACGCCTACGTCGTCCCCGGCGAGCTCAACGGCACCGTCCTCGCCGTGCACGTGGGTGAAGGAGCAGCGGTGGCCGCCGGCCAGAAGCTCTACACCGTGCGCCAGGAAGAGCCGCGCAAGGACATCGACGTCGTCGCGCCGGAAGCGGGCGACGTGTCGGAGTTCGCCATGGTCAAAGGCCAGGCCACCACGGTCGGGACAGAGGCGTACAAGCTCACCCCGGCCAAGTACCACCTGCTCGCGACGGTCGACCCTGTGCAGCTGTACCGCCTCGTCAACGCGCCCACGGAGGCGACGGTCACCATCACCGGCGGTCCCGCGCCGTTCGCGTGCACCGGAGTCGGGGTGCAGGTCACCGCGGAGGGCACGGCGAGTGTGCGCTGCGCCATCCCCGTCGATCAGACCGTCTTCGCCGGACTCCCCGCGAAGATGGACCTCGCCCTCGGCCAGGTCGACGATGCTCTGGTGATCCCGGTCACCGCCGTCCAGGGCGGCGCGGGATCCGGCAAGGTCTGGGTGGACGCGGGCGACGGATCCGACCCCGAGGAGCGCGCCGTGACGCTCGGCGTCAACGACGGCGTCACGGTCGAGGTGACGGAGGGGCTGGCCGAGGGGGACAGCATCCGTCAGTTCGTCCCCGGCTTCGTGGCTCCCGTCGAGGAGTTCTGCTACGAGGTCTCCCCGGGAGTGGAGCAGTGCGACAGCGGGATGAACTGGTGAGTCTCGTCGCGCTCGACGACGTCTCCAAGAGCGTGCTCCTGGCGGACGACTCCCGGCTGGAGATCCTCCGCGGGATCACCCTCGAGGTGGGAGCCGGTGACCACGTCTCGATCGTGGGTCGGTCGGGATCCGGGAAATCCACCCTGCTCAACATCCTGGGCATGCTGGACGCACCGACATCGGGCTCCGTCGCATTCGAAGGACGCGAGGTGCGCAGGATGCGCTCCGGTCGGCTCGACCGCCTGCGCGGGGACAACGTCGGCTTCGTCTTCCAGCAGTTCAATCTTCTTCCCGGGCGCACGGCGATCGACAACGTGATGATGCCGCTGGGCCACGCCAAGGGGAAGATGTTCTGGAACCGTCGTCAGATCGCCGCCGACATGCTGGAGCGGGTCGGCCTCGGGCATCGTGTCGAGCAGATCGCGGACAAGCTCTCCGGCGGCGAACAGCAGCGCGTCGCGATCGCCAGGGCGCTGGTCCGCCGACCCGTCCTGATCCTCGCCGACGAGCCGACGGGCGCGCTCGACATCGACACCGGCGCATCCGTGATGTCGCTCCTCGACGAGGTGGCCACCGAGACGGACGCTGCACTGGTCACGATCACCCATGACCTCCATGTCGCGGCACGGGCACGTCGGCACTACCGCCTCGATGCGGGCCGCCTGGAAGCCGCCGACCTCAGCCGCGCCTTCGAAGCGTCGACCCTCGCGGCGTCGGTGCCTTCGGCGCCGCCGGAGGTGATCGCATGACCGGCTTCCTCGGTGCTCTCTCCGACGCCTGGGCCGAGATCCGGGTGCACAAGCTGCGTGTGCTGCTCAGCCTGATCGGCATCGCGGTGTCGGTGGGCGCTCTGACCGCGGTCGTCGCGTTCTCCGAGTACCAGCGCCAGTTCCAGGCCGAGCAGTCCGACCGGTGGGGCGGGCGCGCCGCGACCGTCGTCGTCTCCGTCAACAGCGATGACGGCGCTCCCGTCGACGCCGACGGCTTCGATGCCCGCTTCAGTCGTGTGTCCGAGCGGTTCGGCTTCAGCCACACCGCGCGCATCTCCCAGGGGCTGACGGTCGACCTGCAGCTTCCCGACGGCATAGCGCCGGTTCCGGCGCGCATCATGGATCCTGCGTTCTCGCAGATCCATCGCGAGCGGCTTCTGGACGGGCGCTGGTTCATCGACTCGGACACCGAGGCGATGGCACCCCCCGTCGTGATCACCGAGCCCCTCTGGGACCGTCTGGGGCGTGTGCCGCTGTCGCAGCACCCGACGGTGGCCCTGAGCGGTCCGGCCGGTGGCACGTACCAGGTGATCGGAGTCACACCTCGCCAGGGCTTCGGCGACGAAGAGCTTCGCGTCGATCTGCTCTACGACGCGTACCGGGCTCGCGTGGACGCGTTGCCCACGGAGGCGTGGACCCAGTACGAGATCTGGATGGGCACGGGGCAGGTCGACCAGATCGCCCCGGTGCTCGCGATGGACCTCCGGGCGGGCCTGCCTGCGGGACAGACGGTCACGGTGAACAGATCGGACTGGGCGGCGCAGCCCGGCGCGATGGACGCCCAGGCGACCTTCGAGATGATCACCGGAGGAATCGCCGCGCTGATCCTCGCCCTCGGAGCGCTGAGCCTCATCAACATCCAGCTCGTGGCGATGCGCCAGCGCGTGCGCGAGATCGGTGTGCGACGCGCGTTCGGGGCGAGCTCGGGGCGGGTCTTCTTCGCGGTGTTCCTGGAGAGTCTGGTGGCGACGACGGTGGCCGGCGTGATCGGGATCGCGATCGTCGTCGCGGTGCTGCGGTCGGAATGGGTCATCACGTCGCTGTTCTACGGCATCCAGGACATCCCGCCGTTCCCGATGCGGGCGGCGCTCATCGGGCTTCTCGCCTCCGTCATCGTCGGCGCGGTGTCGGGCTTCATCCCCGCCCTCGTCGCCCTGCGGGTGAAGGTGATCGACGCGATCCGTTTCTGACGCACCGGCGGGCTCGATCGGGTCGCCCGGTGGTGGTGGGAGGGTGCCTGCGGACGTCCGCTAGACGCCGACCCGACGGCCGGTGAGCCGTTCGGCACGACGATCGGAGTTCTCCAGCGCGCGCCGCTCGCGCTCGCGACGCAGAACGGTGATGCCGATCAGAACCTGCTCGGGCGGCGCCGAGGGCAGCGGTGAGACGAACGGGCTCGCCTCGGTGAGCAGATCCTGGGCGACGCGTGCCCGCGCCGCCGGGATCATGCGCGGGGCACTCTGCAGGAACTGGGAGATCCGGCGTGCGAGACGGTCGGGCAACCGGGCGACGTCGGCGATCTGCGCCCAGCCGGCCAGCGGTGAGGGAAGGACGGGGACGTGCGAGCTCAGAGCGGGTGTGCGCACGCGCTGGCTGTAGGTCCCGGCGACGAGGTCGCCCAGACGCTGCGATCGCGCGGTGAACGCGCCCGTGAGCACGGCGATCCCGCCGAAGGTCATGTAGATCTCGAGGACGCCGAGCAGCCCGCGGATGAACGCGTGACGGAAACCCGCGGCGCCGCCGTCCATGCGCACGATCCGTCCACCAACCGCGAGCTTGCCGAGGCTGCGTCCCTTCAACGCGACCTCCATCGTGATCGGGAGCACGACGAAGCTCACCACGAACGCCGAGACCACGGCGATGCGATCCGTCGTCTCATCGAGCACCCCCGCGTCCAGCAGCCAGATGCGCAGGAAGATCCACAGGATGAAGACGGCGTAGCCGAGGAGCATGTCGATCGCGGCGCCGAGCGCTCGCAGCAGGAACCCGACGGGCTGCACGTCGAGCGCGACGGCCTCGCCGGACAGGACCTCGTCGGAGACGTCGATCGGGACGGACATGAGTACAGTAAATCAGGTGGATGCCGATGCGCTGACAGATGCACGCCGCGCCGAATGGGAGCGGCTCGACCAGCTCAGTCGCGCCGGTCTCGACGGCGACGGGGTCGATGAGCTCATCGTCCGGTATCGGGCGGCCTCCGCCGATCTCGCCGAACTGAAGACGTCCGTCGGCGACTCGCCGCAGGGCGCGTACCTGTCGACGATCCTGGTCCGCGCCCGGCTGCGGCTCACCGGCGCATCCGACAGCATCCTCACCCAGACGAGCCGCTTCTTCCGGTGGCAGCTGCCCGCGGCCCTGTACCGCTTGCGTTGGACGACGCTGGTCATCGCGATCTCGTTCATCGCGGTCGCCGTCGGCACCGCCGCATGGATCGCGAGCGACCCGGCGATCGTGGCCACCCTGGGGCCGCCTGCGGCCCTCGCGCAGTATGCGGAGGAGAGTTTCACGGGCTACTACACGGAGAACCCGGCAGCGGCGTTCATGGGCATGGTCTGGACGAACAACGCCTGGATCGCCATGCAGTGCGTGCTCTTCGGCGTCACGGGGATCTGGCCGGTGTACGTGCTGGTGCAGAACGCGATGGGTCTCGGCACGACCGGGGCGATCATGGCCGTCCACGACAAAGCCGACCTCATGGTGCTCTACATCCTTCCGCACGGGATGCTCGAGATGACCTGCATCTTCGTCGCGGCCGCCGCCGGGCTGCACGTCTTCTGGGCCTGGGTCGCCCCGGGGCACCGTACGCGTGGGCAGGCGCTCGCCGAGCAGGGAAGGGCGCTGGCGACCGTCGCGATGGGTCTGGTCTTCGCGCTGTTCCTCGCCGGGCTCGTCGAGGGATTCGTGACGGGCTGGGCACTGCCCTGGCCGGTGAAGATCGGGATCGGTGCGGCCGCGCTCGCCGTGTTCCTCATCTACATGCTGGTGATCGGCGGGAGGGCGCATCGCGCGGGTGAGACCGGCGACCTCGTCGAATACGAAGCGGGCACCCCGCGCCTGGTCGTCGGCTGACGCGATCGGTTGGGCGTCAGAGTCGACCGGCGGCCTTCAGCTCGAGGTAGCGGTCGGCGATCCGCGGTGGGAGGTCTTCCGGATCGGCGGCGATCGCTTCGCCCCCGGCCCTGCGGATCGCGTCGGCGACGTTCTCCGCGTCGCGGAGAGTTCGCTCGGCGGCCGCGGCGAGATACACGTCCTCGCGGGAATCACGACGGCGCGCGAGAGCGGAGATGCCGTCGTCGGTCACGGATCCGACGAGGACCGTGGTCGCACGTGAGGCGTTCGGGAAGGCACCGAGGAAGCCACGGGCCGACTCGGCCGCGTCCTGCGCCGTCAGGGCCACGATCAGCGAGGGCCGCGTCGTGAGCGAGCGCACGGCGGCGAATGCGCCGTGCCAGTCCGTGTCGACGAGCCGCGCGTGCACGGGAGCCATGGCGTCGGTCAGAGCCGGAAGCAACGCGGCGCCGTCGACCCCGGTGACCCGACCGCGGACGACCCTGTCGTACATCAGCAGGTGCACGTGATCACCGGCACGCGAGGCGAGCGCCGCCAGCAGCAGTGCCGCCTCGAGCGCGGCATCAACGCGCGTACCGTCGCCGACACGAGCTGCCGCTGTACGTCCGGTGTCGATGATGATCACCACATGACGGTCCCGTTCCGGTCGCCAGGTGCGCAGCATCGTCGTTCCTGCGCGGGCGGTCGCCCGCCAGTCGATCGAGCGCACGTCGTCCCCGCGCACGTACTCACGCAATGAATCGAACTCGGTACCCTGACCGCGCACCTGGATGCTCGTGTTGCCATCCAGCTCGCGCAGCCGAGCGAGGCGGGACGGAAGGTGCTTGCGCGAGGAGAAGGCAGGGAGCACGCGGATCGCTCCGCGGACGGAATGCCGTGCCTGCCGCCCCGCGATGCCGAGTGGTCCGCGGGAGCGGATCATCACGAACTCGCTGGCCAGTTCCCCGCGACGGCGGGGGAGGAGCGGAATGGCGACACGGCCGCGCTCACCCGGCGGGACGACCAGGTGCTGCCGGTCCGACGGCGCCCCCGCCGTCGGCTGCCATGCGTCGCGAAGCAGGGCGTGCAGTGGCTTGGTGCCGTGGTTGTGCACGGCCACGCTCACCGGGACCGGCTCCCCGATGCGCACACGCGCGGGCACTCTGCGACTCACCGTCACCGATCGGGGGCTCGCCGCGAGCGCGACGTCGACGGCGACGAGCAGCGCGCACAGGCCGATCCAGGCGCCGAGGACCGCGTACGCCGGATAGCCCGCGAGTCCAGCGATGACGAGCGGGAAGACGCCCACGGCGAGGGCGACGGCGAGGCGGCCGGTGACGAACACCTAGATCGGCACCCGGGTCTGCTGCACCACGGAGGTGAGCACCGCGTCGGCGGACACGCCTTCCATCTGCGCGTCGGGTCGCAACTGGAGGCGGTGACGCCACACGGGCACCAGCATCGTCTGCACGTGGTCGGGGGTCACCGCGGAGGAGGCGTTGAGCCACGCCCACGCCTTCGCCGCCGCGAGCAGACCGGTCGATGCGCGCGGGCTGGCACCGAGTTCGACCGACGGAGACTGACGGGTCGCCCGAGCGAGGTCGACGACGTAGCCGAGCACGTCGTCCGTGACCTCGACGGCGGCGGCCGCCTGCTGGGCTGCGCGGATCTCGTCGGCGGTGACCACCGCCTCCACACCGGTCAGCTCGCGCGGCGAGAAGCCCTCCGCGTGCCGACGCAGCACCGAGACCTCCGCGTCGCGTTCGGGCATGCCGACGACGAGCTTCATCAGGAAGCGGTCCAGCTGCGCCTCGGGCAGTGAGTAGGTGCCCTCGTGTTCGATCGGGTTCTGCGTCGCGGCGACGAGGAACGGGTCGGGCAGGGGGCGACTGACACCGTCAGCCGACACCTGGCGCTCCTCCATGGCTTCCAGGAGCGCGGCCTGGGTCTTCGGCGGCGTGCGGTTGATCTCGTCCGCGAGCAGGATGTTCGTGAACACCGGGCCGGCGCGGAAGTCGAACTCGCCGGTGCGCGCGTCGTACACGAGCGAGCCGGTGACATCGCCCGGCATCAGGTCGGGAGTGAACTGGACGCGTTTGGTGTCGAGGCCGAGCGCTCGTGCGAAGGAGCGGACGACCAGCGTCTTCGCGACGCCCGGCACACCCTCGAGGAGCACATGGCCTCGGGCGAGCAGCGACACGAGCAGCCCGGTGACGGTGCCGGCCTGGCCGACCACCGCCTTGTCGACCTCGGTGCGCACCCGGTGCATGGCCTGGCGCAGTGCGGCGTCGTCGGTGGGATGGTTCTCAACGGTCACGTGTTTCCCTCTGCTTCTCGGGGATGGGTGGTCGGTTCTGATCGGTCGACGTGCGTGCTGTCGTCCACTGCGGTCTCGAGCTCGTCGAGGCGTCTGGCGAGGTCGACCAGAGCGGCGTCGTTCTCGGGGAGCGGCCCGGCGAGCAGCGCCTGGAGCGTGCCCCGGGGAATCTGCAGTCGATCAGAGGCCGCATCCGCGACCTCGTCTGCGCCTGCGTGGACGGCGAGTCCGAGCCGTCGAGCCAGTCGTCGCTGGGTTCCGTCGCGGAGCGCCTGCCCGGCGTGCGGTGCATCTGCGGCTCTGGCCGTGAGACGCGCACGTCCGTGCATCGTCTCCGACGCCCGCACGGTGACCGGCAGCGTCTCGGCGACCAGGGGACCGAACCGCTGACCACGCCAGATCGCCGTGGCGATCCCCGCGATGATCAGCAGCAGGATCGCAGGTGTGACCCAGGGAGGCGTGAGACTGCCGAGGGTGTCGACCGGCTCGGCCTCGATGTCGGAGTCCGCGAAGCTGGGGACGTACCAGACGACGCGATCGGTCTGACCCAGCAGCGCCAACCCGAGGGCGGCGTTGCCGTTCTCGGCGAGATAGGCGTTGCCGAAGAGCCTGGTGCCCTCCACCACCACTCGTTCGGGCGTGGAACGGCGGTCCACGAGGACGGCGGCGCCCTCGGCATCGCCGAAGCAGGCCTGCACGCCGTCCGCCGGGGTGAACAGGCGGTCGGCACGGATGGTCCCGACCCTCGCGAACTCGGCGACGTCGCAGTCGGGGGCCGCCGCCGGCAGTGTTCCCGTGGCGTTCTCTCCGATGCCGAGCTCGTTCAGCAGGTGCGTGCCGGTCGAGAGGAACACGACGCGCCCCGCCGGAGCGGTGAGCGTCTCCAGGGCTTCGTCGGTCAGGGTGTACGGGTTGGCCATCACGAGTGTCGTGTCTTCGTCGATCGCTGTGAGCGCCTCGGCCCGCGAGCGGCGGACGTCGACCTCGACGCCCTGATCGCGCAGGATGTCCGCGAGCGCGAGGGCGCCGCCGTCGTCTCGGGCTTCGGGGTCGAGGGCACCGCGCGCGCCGGGGGCGGTCACGGCGACACGCAGTCCGACCGCAGCGACGATCAGGACCAGGGCGGCGACGATCGTCCATCCGATGATCGTCTTGGCCCGGCTCGGGCGGTGTTCCGCCGTGGAAGGGGCAGCCGGAGAGGAGGCGGCGTGGTCAGGCTCGATCACGGTCATGCCGGCACCGCCTCGGGGCGGCGTGCGCGGATCCGATCATCGATGTCGACGAGATCCCGATAGGTCTCGGCGCTCGCGGTGTGCCCGAGGTAGCGGACGTCGTCGAAGGAGGAGGCTGCTCGACGCATGGCGGCTGCCTCGTCGACGAACACCGTGCTCGCCTCGCGGGCGATCGACTGCGCCGTCGCGCCCGGCGCCGGATCGATCAGATCGCGCTCCCGCAGGCTGCGCGCGATCGCCCGGTACCGGAGGATCGTCGCGGCGTCCCAGTCTCGTTCGCGGGCGGCCCGCTCGGCATCCGATCTCAGCTGCGCCGCACTGCGGTCGTCGGCCGCTCCGAGGAGGTCCCCCTGTGCCCGCCTGACGGCGCGAGAGCTGCGCGGTCTGCCCCAGATGATGAGAGCGGCGACCAGCGCGGCCGCGATGATGACGATGACGATGATGAGGGCGGACGGCCCGATGCCCGCCCCGTTGCCGGAGCTGAACAGGTCGGCGAGGAAACGGCCGATGTCACGCGCCAGGAGATCGAACCACGTGGGCTTCGCGTCGGCGTAGCGAGGGTTGGAGAGCTCTTCCTCCGCCCAGCGTCGGGCTTCGTCCCCGTCGGGGACGAACAGGTCGTCGAACGGTCGGATCATGCGGTGCCGTCTGCGCCGGGCGCGGCCCACCCGCCGTCATCGGGTGCTGCTTCCGCTGAGGGCACGCTCGGCATGGTGGATGTTCCCGATGCGGCGGTCGGCGCGGGAGGCGGCGGTGGCGGGAACGCGACGGCAGGCGGTGTCACGGGCGCCGCCGCCGGATACGGCATCGAAGGCTGCGCCGGCTGGCCCTGCGCCGGCTGGCCCTGCGCGGGGTACGGCTGTGCGGGGTACGGCTGTGCGGGATATGCCTGAGGCGCTCCCGGCTCTCCGAACGTCGTCTGTGCGCCGTAGGGCGGATACCCGTAGCCCTGCGACATCATGACGTGCTCCGGCACCTGGCGGGGCGGCGGTGCAGAGGTGACGGCCCGTGACGGATCGACGCGGAACGGATCGTCCTGCTGCTCGTCGGTCCAGCCGAGGTCACGGCGCTCTACGTATGCGATCAAGGTCTGGTCCAGACCCTCGTAGCGCATCCGGCAGTCGAGGTAGACGAGCGCCGATCCGGTGCTCTGGACCACGAGGGTGATCGCCTGGATGACGAGGAGCAGGATCTGCGGGGCGATCAAGGTCACGACGAAGGCGACCACCGCACTAGGGTCCTCTGCTCCTGTGGGTGCGACGACCGAGCCGAGGAGAGAGCCGAGCAGCGTGGCGGGGACGCTGACGACCTGGGCCGCGATGCCCATGATCGCGCTGATGAGGAAGGTCACACCGAACGCGACCCAGAAGCGCCCGCGGGTGAGCCTCCAGGAGCGGACGAAAGCGTCTCGGAAACGTGCACGCTCGAGGACCAGGATCGACGGTACGAGCAGCAGCTTCGTGGTGAGCCACACCGCCAGCGGGATGCAGGCGAGGACGATGACGATCACCACGAGCACGACGACGCCGACCATCTCGGCGCTCCCGCCCATGCCGCCGGCGATGAAGGCCGCGATGATGACGGCAGCGATGATGAAGATGCCGAACACGGCCGCGACGGAGAGGGAGGCGAAGCCGGCGAGTCGCCAGAACGCCGGGGCCATCCGGCGCCACAGCATCCGCAGCGTCGCCTTCACTCCGATCGCGGCATAGCCGATCTCCGCGGCGACGACGCCTTGCATCATCGCCGTGAAGGCGATCGAGGCGACACCCACGGCGAGCCCGGCGATCAGGTTCACCGCGATGGTCCCCGCCATCACCGCTTCGAAGTCCGGAGAAGAGGGAGAGACGGTCTCCAGGCGGCTGAACGTCGTGAAGAAGACGACGCCCATGACCACGGCCGTGACGACCACCACGACGAGCTGGATGACCACGGCGAAGCCGAAGAGCACCTTCGGGTTGTGCCGAAGCGCGGCGAAGGCCTTTCCCAGCAGCATTCCGAACGAGAGCGGATGAAGGGGGATGATGCCCTTCTTCGGGGCAGGCGTCCACGTCTGTCCGGTCACAGGCACTCCCTCTCCATCGTGCGCTCCCATCGTGTCATATCCCTCGCGCGGCGCGTCATATCCCGCACACGGTGCGCAGACCTGGGATCGCTGGGACTCGGTGCCATAAGGTAACTCTTATGACCTCACGTATTCTCGTGGTCGACGACGACACCGCGCTCGCCGAGATGATCGGGATCGTGCTGCGGACCGAAGGCTTCGAGCCGGTCTTCTGCGCGGACGGTGCGCGCGCCGTCAACGAGTGGCGAGCGCAGCGACCCGACCTCGTGCTGCTCGACCTCATGCTCCCCGGCATGGACGGGATCGAGATCTGCACCCGCATCCGTGCCGAGTCCGGCGTGCCGATCATCATGCTCACCGCGCGCAGCGACACCGCCGACGTCGTCCGCGGGCTCGAGGTGGGCGCCGACGACTACATGGTCAAGCCTTTCAACCCGAAGGAACTGGTCGCCCGCATCCGCACCCGGCTTCGTCCCACGCCGCAGGCCACGAGCGAGCAGCTCCGCGTCGGCGACCTCACCGTCGACGTCGATGCGCACGAGGTCCGTCGGGGGACGGCTCCGATCGCGCTCACGCCGTTGGAGTTCCAGCTTCTCGTCGCACTCGCGTCGAAGCCCCAGCAGGTGTTCTCCCGGGAGATGCTCCTGGAGCAGGTGTGGGGCTACCACTACAAGGCCGACACCCGACTGGTGAACGTGCATGTGCAGCGCCTGCGCGCGAAGGTGGAGCTCGACCCCGACAACCCGAAGATCGTCATGACGGTGCGCGGCGTGGGCTACCGCGCCGGGAGCGTCGGCTAGGAGCACGATGGCCGCGACGACAGCGACCACCGCGACGGTCGCTGTCCTGCGCGACTGGCGAGGTTGGCCGACGATGCTCGGCATCCTGTGGCGCCGCTCTTTGCGGTTCCGCACGCTCTCGATCACCCTGCTCGCGACCTCCCTGGCGATCTTCATCACGTGCGTGACGATGGCTCTCGTCATCCAGAACGATCTGTTCATCTCCCGCAAGGACGTCGCCCTCGAAGACTCCCGCCGCGCGGTCGATCAGGCGCAGGGGATCCTGGACGTGGCCGAGGTGGGGGATGACTCCGCGGCCCTCACCGAACTGTGGAACAGCGTCCAGTCGAATCTCACCCGCACGTCGAGCACCGATCAGCTCGCCGGCTTCAAGATCGACAATGCGAACGGTGTCCGACTGAACGGCTTCGAGGCCGGGCTGAGCAGGAGCCTGCTGAGCCCGGAGCTCCAGGCGCGCGTCGTGGAGTTCGACGACCGCCAGGCCTGGCAGTCGGTGGCTCTGCCCTCCCCGGACGGGGGAGAGGTTCCCGGAATCATCGTCGGGCAGCAGCTCCAAGTGCCGGAAGCCGGGGCGTTCGCGATCTACTTCGCCTACGACCTCGGCGACGCGGACCAGACCCTGGTGTTCGTGCAGCGGACGCTGTGGATCGCGGGGATCGGTCTCGTGGCGATCGTCGCCGCGATCTCATGGATCGTCCTCCGCGCCGTCTCGACCCCGATCGTGCAGGCTGCGGAGACCAGCGCGCGGCTGGCGGCGGGGGATCTCGGCGTGCGCCTCGAAGTACACGGAGAAGACGAACTCGCCACTCTCGGACGGTCGTTCAACGCGATGGCCGACAGCATCGAGTCGCAGATCAAGGAACTCGGCGAGCTGTCGATGGTGCAGCAGCGGTTCGTGTCGGACGTGTCGCACGAGCTGCGGACTCCGCTGACCACCATCCGTCTCGCCGCGGACATGCTCAACGATCAGCGTGAGGAGTTCGACCCCACCACCGCCCGCACGGCCGAGTTGCTGCACGCCCAGGTGCAGCGCTTCGAGACCTTGCTGTCGGATCTGCTCGAGATCAGCCGTTATGACGCGGGATCGGTGCAGCTCGAGTTGGAGGCGACGAGTCTCACCCACCTGGCCGAGGACATCATCGAGCAGATGCGTCCGCTGGCCGAGGGGCACGGCACCGAGCTGCGGCTGGTGGCACCGGGCGGCTACTCGCCCGTCGACATGGATCCGCGTCGGGTGCGCCGGGTGCTGCGCAACCTGATCGGCAACGCGATCGAGCACGGCGAGGGACGCCCGGTCGTCGTCACGGTCGACAGCAACCAGCACGCGGTCGCCGCCGGGGTGCGGGATTTCGGCCTGGGCATGGAGCCGGCCGATGCGGAGCGTGTCTTCGATCGCTTCTGGCGCGCCGACCCTTCGCGTCAGCGCACGATCGGGGGGACGGGACTCGGGCTCTCGATCGCCCTGGGAGATGCGACCCTGCACGGCGGTACCCTCGACGTCTGGTCCGAACTCGGCGTCGGGACGAACTTCGTGCTCACGATTCCCCGACACGGTGGAGTGCTGGACGGTCCGAGCCCGATCCCGATCGAACCCCAGGAGCCCTTCGCGGAGCTCGGCGACGCGACCCAGCCGATCTCGCTGACGGACGCGCCCGCCGGCATGTTCGATGAGGAGGACTGGTCGTGACCGAGCGGAGACCGAATCGGCGGCTGCGAGGCCTCGCGCTGATACTCGTCGCAGCGCTGCTTCCCGCATGCGCGGGGTTGCCGACGAGTGGTGACGTCGCGGTCGGCCTCAAGCTGGGGGAGTCCCCGCAGGACGTCGACATCCTCCCCGTGGCCTCCGGCCCGATCACCGGTGCGGGACCCGAGGAGATCGTCGAGGGCTTCCTCGAGGCCGGTATCACGACGACCGACAACTGGGACACCGCACGCGACTTCCTCGCGCCTTCGTTGCAGCGCAGCTGGAGCCCGTCGGCAGGGGTGTCGATCGACATCGGCACGGACACCAGGACCGTCACCTCTTCGGTCCCCGACGATGAGGTGGAGAGTGCGGACACCGCAGAGGTCCAGGTCACGCTCGACCTGGTCGCGAGTGTCGATGACGCCGGAGAGTACTCCGAGGCCCTCGGATCGTCCAACGTGGCATTCACGCTGCAGCGGATGGAGAACGGCGAATGGCGCATCACGCAGGCGCCGGACGGCGTGGTGATCGATGAGACGCGATTCACCAAGGTGTTCGAAGGGTATCCGTTGCAGTACTTCGACCTCGGCTGGTCGAGGCTGGTGCCCGACATGCGCTGGTTCCCGCGGCGCCAGAGCCCCGCGACGACGGTGGCACGGGCGCTCATCGGCGGCGAGCCCAGCGAGTGGTTGGACCCCGCAGTGCAGAACGCGTTCCCCGCCGACGTGCAGTTGGCGCAGGACGCGGTTCCCATCGTCGGCCAGGTGGCGGATGTCGCGCTCACCCGCCCCGCCTCGGGCCTCGATGCCGCCACGCTCTCCCGGATGCGCACCCAGCTCCAGGCAACCCTCCGCGCTGCCGGCGTCGCGGTGACCGAGGTCCGGTTCACGGTGGACGGCCGCAACCTCGAGGCCGGGGTGGCGGATGTCGTCCCCCCGTCGGCCACGACGGGCACTCTCGTGCTGCAGAACGGCGCGTTCGGGCGGATCGTCGGCGATGAGATCTCGCCCATCCCCGGTATCAGCTCGGAGATCAGCGCCGTCACGCAGCCGATCGTCTCCATCGACGTCGCCGCCGATGACTCCCGCGCCGCCGTGCAGCTCGCCGATCAGCACGTGTATCTGATCGGCGAAGGCAGCCTCGACGAGCTGGACGCCCGTCCTGGTCTCATCAAGCCCTCACTCGATCCGTACGGCTACACCTGGTCGGTCCCCGCGGGAGCACCGGCGGCGGTGCAGGCGGCGGGAAGCGATGCCGTCGGGCATCAGATCGCGAAGGCATGGCCGAGCGCATCGACGATCTCTCATCTGCGGGTATCGGCAGACGGCGCCAGGGTGGCGGCCGTGGTGACCGTCGGCAAGCAGATGTGGGTGGTCGTCGCGGCGGTCGTCCGTGACGCCGCCGGCATCCCGATCGAGCTCGGCGAGTTCACGCAGCTGACCCAGCTCTCCGAGCCGGCGATGGGTTTGGTGTGGCTGGGGGCCGATCGTGTGGGTGTGCTCGCCGACCAGAGCAGCCCGCGTCTCCTCACCCAGGTGGTCGGCGGTCCGGGGTCTGCGGAGGCCGCACCGAGCAACGCCCTCTCGATCGCCGGCGCACGCACCGCGTCCGGGGTGAGGATCCTCGGCTCCAACGGCGAGCTGTTCGCGCACGCGGGGTCGGCCTGGCGCGAGGTCGCCTCCGACGTCTCCGTGCTCGCGACACGCGTGGGTGAATGACCTTCCCTGCACGGAGGGGACCTGCCTTCAGCTCATTCGCGCAACGGGGATGATCGGCAACTCCGGCGGAGGTCGAGGGCGCAGGATCTTCGAATGTGGAAGACAAGGGGTCCCCGCGGCGTCGGTGCCGAGATCGCCGCATTCCTCCTCGCTGCCACGTGTGCCGGATGCGATGAGCCGGCCACGCTCCTGTGCGGGCGGTGTGAAGCGGCGCTCCGGCCCGCCCTGCAGCTCGGGCAGACCCCTCGAGGCATTCCGGTCAGAACCGCCCTCGTGTTCGATGGGGTGGCCGCGCGCTGCATCCGCCGTCTGAAGGGAGAGGGGGAGACGCTTCTCGCCCGCCCCCTCGGCGCCGCCCTGGCGGCGGTGCTCGAGCCTGTGGTCACGCCGAGCACGTGGATCGTGCCGGTCCCGACCAGGAGAAGCGCGTTTCGGCGTCGCGGATACCGCGTGCCCGAGCTCTTGATCCGTCGCGCGCACGCAGAGCCTCAGCGATTGCTCTCGTTTGCGGACCGTACCGCCGATCAGCGCGGCCTCGGTGCACGCGCACGAGAGTCCAACGTGCATGGTGCGATGCAAGCACGCCGGTCAGGTGGGGGCGCAGAGGCGGTCATCGTCGACGACGTCGTCACGACGGGGGCGACCCTCGACGAAGCGGCACGAGCACTGGCATCGACCGGCTTCCGCGTCGTGGCGGCGGTCGCGCTCGCCGCCACGCCGCGTCGTGGCGGATTCTGATGAAGCTCATCGGGAATGCACCGGCGACACAGCGGAATGATCCCGTGACATCCGTCGGCGGGCGGACTACGGTGGGGGGACACAAGGCGACCACGGTCCGCCCTTGGCCGGGAGGACCGGGACAAGGAGGCAGCAATGGAAACAAGCATCGTTGGCGTCGGAGTGGGTATCACCGATCGCTTCCGAACCGTTGTCGAAGAGAAGATCGCCAAGATCCAGATGCTCGCGTCTCGCGCGCAACGGCTGGACGTGAAAGTCACCCATCGCGTATATCGCAACGGTCATGTCCCGGATGAGACCGTCGAGCTGACCTTGATCGGCAAGGGTCCGGTCGTCCGCGCAGAGGCGACGGATGGAGACAAGTTCGTGGCCCTCGACCTCGCGGTCGACAAGATGTCGGAGCAGCTGCGTCGCGCGAAGGAGAAGCGAGTCGACGGACGACAGCACCCGCGCGGCGCGCATTTCGAGAAGGAGAGTGGAGCGCTCGAGGGCATCGACGTCCAGCCGGCATCGGCCGACATCCTCCACGCGGTCGCGACCGGCAGCGTGCCGGTGCAGCAGACCGAAGAAGACGACTATTCGCCCGTCGTCATCCGCACGAAGAGCTTCGACGCCGAATGGATGACCGTCGAAGAGGCGGTCGACAGGATGGAGCTGGTCGGACACGACTTCTTCCTCTTCGTCGACGTCCGCACCGACCACCCGAGCGTCGTCTATCGACGCAAGGGCTGGGACTACGGTGTCATCGCGTTGAGCACTCAGGCTCCGCCGTCCGAGGCGCTCGCCTCCTGATCTGAATCGCAGAACGGCCCGATCCCGTGAGGGACCGGGCCGTTTCTGTGTCGAGGGATGCGGCGGAGACTGAATGTCAGTCGAAGATGCCGTCCAGCAGACTGCCGATCACGAGGCCACCGAGGATGCCCGAGGCGAGATCGCCGCCGCCGCCGCCGCGCCGTCCGCCGCCGCCCCAGCCGCCACCGCCGCCCCAGTTCTGATCCTGGGGACGCGAGGAATCGATGTCGCGCTGCGCGAGCTGCAGCGCTTCGGAGGCCAGGTGCGCGACGCGACGCGCCTGGACGAGCGCCGCTTCGCGAGTGTCCTCGGCGGGGAGGAGGTCGGACAGATCGACGCGAAGGCGCTCCGCCTCGGCGAGGCGGGTGCGGGCGTCGGCACCGATCCAGCCGCGGTGTCCGGAGATGAGGCCGCGCGCCACCCCCAGCTGCCGGTCGGCATCGTCGATCGCGTGCTGCACCTGAGCGATGCTCGGGAGAGGGTTCTCGGCGCGGTGACGGGCCTGAGCGATCGCCTGGTCGAGGGCCGAGTTCGCGTCGCGCAGCTGGGACAGCTCGGCAAACGGATCGTTGGGCTGTCCGGAGGGCGTCAGCGCGCCCAGCGCGGCCTGGAGTGCGGCGACCGCCTGGGCGACGGCAGGCACGTTCGGGGCTGTCCGCGCCGCGATGAGATCGCCGCGGGAGTCGGCGACGACCTCGGCCAGGGTGGATTCGGCGCGCAGGGCCTCGATCTCGAAGTCCTCCACCGCATCGAGCAGGGCAGACGCACGGCGGGTGGCTTCCGTCGCCGTCTCGAGGGCGACGTTGGCCTCCTCGTTCTGCTTCGCCGCGCGACGGCGTTCCGACACGTCGGCGCTGTGCGTAGCGAAGCTGATGAGCTGCTCCGCCTCCGCCGCGCTGGCGGTGATCTGGTGCATGGCGGAATCGGCGTACCGGGCCGAGAGACGGGAGACGGCTTCGTTGGTCTGGGGGATGCGGGCGCTGAGCGCGGCTGCCTCGGCCCGCACCTGCGCGATGATCTCCGGGGCGCGTCGCACCTTGGCGACCGACTCGGCGAGGACGGAGGTCTTCTCGTCGAGCAGGTCCTGCGCCCAGTCGCAGAGCTGGAGGATGCGCGCGTTGCGCGTACGCAGCTCCTCGTCGGTGTCCGGGATCTCGTCGTGGTTCAGCTGGTGGAGCTGGAACGCTTCGCGCAAGTGGGTGCGCACCGCAGCGAGTGCCGTGCGCAGATCAGCGGTGAGCGACTCGCCGAGCTCGGCTTCCGCGAAGGAGAGCTCGTCGGAGGTCGTGCGGATCCGCTCGTCGGCGCTGACCAGGGCCTGCTCAGCACGTCGAGCCAGATCGGCATCCTGTGCGGCGAGTTCTTCCTGTTCGCGTTTGCGTCTGCCCCAAAATCCAGCCATGACCCGATCCTAGTTTCCCCGGGCACAGGGATGGCTGAGCATCCGCTCGGGGCGAACGGCGATCCCGTGTCCGTCTTGGCGTGCGGAGCACGCCTGTGACGTGGGTCAGAGTGCCGGGAGGGCGTCGGACATCGCCGACACGGTCTTCGCGGGTCGCCCGCGCTTGGGGCGATCGGCGGTGAGCTCGAGCGCCATCGCATGGCGGGGATGCCCGCTGAGGCGCTGAGCGGTGTGATCGAGCCAGCGCACCTCGGCCTCCGCGGCGAAGATCATGGAGTCGGTCAGGAGGGCCCACGCGAGTCCTTCGGGATCGTCGGCGTCGCCCCGCGCTCGGCGCTCCTGCCGAAGAGCTTCCAGCTGTCGCAGGGAGGCCGATTGCTGAGCGAGGATCGCTGCGGTCGCATCGACGCCCGGAAGAGTCGCCGCGACCGCGAGCTTGATCGCGAGTTCGTCCCGGGTGCCCTGGGGGCGCACGACGGGGGAGGAGAGCCACTCGTCGACGTCGGCGATGCCGGCATCCGTGATCCGCCAGTACACGTGTCCGCGATCGTCGGCCTCGCCGCGCGACACCAGGCCGTCACGTTCGAGGCGCTCGAGGGTGTTGTAGATCTGTCCGACGTTCAACGGCCAGACCGATCCGGTGCGGCGATCGAATTCGTGGCGGAGCTGGTATCCGTAGCAGGGCCCCTGCGCGAGGATGGCGAGCAGACTCTGGCGTACTGACATCGTTCGTCCCCCGTGACCGTTCTTTGGAATGCGATACCGAGTATATGGTTGCCGGGCAACCCGACGATCCGACGCGCGGGACCGCCATGCAGGCGACGTGCAGGTCACAGCCCGGTAACATGGCGAAGTATGCCTGGCGTCGGGTTCACCGATGACCGGCGATTTACCCACTGACAGGGAGATGACATCCGTGGCCAATCCTCTTGAGAAGCTGCTGCGCGCGGGCGAAGGGCGGGTCATCCGCCGCCTGAATCAGGTCGTCAAGGCAGTGGGGGCGCTGGAAGAGGACATCTCCAAGCTCACCGACGACGAGCTGCGCAACGAGACCACGGAGCTGCGTGCTCGCTTCGAGAAGGGCGAGACGCTCGACCAGCTGATGCCCGAGGCGTTCGCCGCGGTGCGCGAGGCCGCCAAGCGCACGCTCGGAATGCGCGCGTACGACGTGCAGATCATGGGCGGCGCCGCCCTCCATCTCGGCAACATCGCCGAGATGAAGACCGGTGAGGGCAAGACGCTGGTCGCCACGCTCCCGGCCTACCTGAACGCGATCGCCGGCAAGGGCGTCCACGTCATCACGGTCAACGACTTCCTCGCCAGCTATCAGGCCGAGCTCATGGGACGCGTGTTCCGCGCGCTCGGGATGACCACCGGCATCATCGTCTCCGGTCAGACTCCCGCGGTGCGCCGCGAGCAGTACGCCGCTGACATCACCTACGGCACGAACAATGAGTTCGGCTTCGACTACCTGCGCGACAACATGGCGTGGCGCAAGGAAGACCTCGTGCAGCGCGAGCACTTCTTCGCCATCGTCGACGAGGTCGACTCGATCCTCATCGACGAGGCGCGCACGCCGCTCATCATCTCGGGTCCGTCGTCGGGCGAGGCCAACCGCTGGTTCGCCGAGTTCGCGAAGATCGCCCGCACGCTCGAAGTCGGCGAGGACTACGAGGTCGACGAGAAGAAGCGCACCGTCGGCGTGCTCGAGCCCGGTATCGAGAAGGTCGAGGACTACCTCGGCATCGACAACCTCTACGAGTCCGCGAACACCCCGCTGATCTCCTTCCTCAACAACTCGATCAAGGCGCTGGCCCTGTTCAAGAAGGACACCGACTACGTCGTCATGAACGACGAGGTCATGATCGTCGACGAGCACACCGGCCGGATCCTGGTCGGTCGTCGCTACAACGAGGGCATCCACCAGGCCATCGAGGCCAAGGAGGGCGTGCCGGTCAAGGCCGAGAACCAGACCCTCGCCACCGTCACCCTGCAGAACTACTTCCGCCTGTACGACAAGCTCGCCGGCATGACCGGTACGGCCGAGACCGAGGCCGCCGAGTTCATGTCCACGTACAAGCTCGGCGTCATCCCGATCCCGACGAACCGTCCGATGATCCGCAAGGACCAGTCCGACCTCGTCTACAAGAACGAGACGGCGAAGTTCGCACAGGTCGTCGAGGACATCGCCGAGCGTCACGCATCCGGTCAGCCGGTGCTGGTGGGAACGGTGAGCGTCGAGAAGAGCGAATACCTGTCGCGCCTGCTCGCGAAGAAGGGCGTCAAGCACGAGGTCCTCAACGCGAAGAACCACGCACGCGAGGCCGAGATCGTCGCTCGGGCCGGTCGCCTGGGAGCCGTCACCGTCGCCACGAACATGGCCGGACGAGGAACCGACATCATGCTCGGTGGTAACGCCGAGTTCCTCGCCGTCCAGGAGCTCAAGGGCAAGGGCCTCGACCCCGTGGAGACGCCCGAGGAGTACGAGGTCGCGTGGGATGAGACCTACGAGGCGATGAAGGCCGTCGTCGCGGAGGAGGCCGAGAAGGTCATCGAGGCCGGCGGCCTCTACGTGCTCGGCACCGAGCGTCACGAGTCCCGCCGCATCGACAACCAGCTCCGTGGCCGTTCCGGACGTCAGGGCGACCCCGGTGAGAGCCGCTTCTACCTGAGCCTCACCGATGACCTGATGCGTCTGTTCCAGTCGGGGGCGGCCGAGGCGATCCTCGCCCGCACGAACTTCCCGGACGACGTGCCGATCGAGTCGGGGCTCGTGTCCCGTGCGATCCGCAGCGCGCAGTCGCAGGTCGAATCCCGCAACGCGGAGATGCGCAAGAACGTCCTCAAGTACGACGACGTCCTGAACCGCCAGCGCGAGGCCATCTACGCCGACCGCCGACACATCCTCCAGGGCGATGACATCGCCGACCGGGTGCAGCACTTCATCGAAGACGCCATCAGCGGCGTCGTGAAGGATCACACCGGGGAAGGTCACAACGAGAGCTGGGACTTCGATGCTCTCTGGACCGAGCTCAAGACCCTTTACCCCGTCGGCGTGACGATCGATGAGGTCGTGGCCGAGGCCGCCGACCGCAAGGGCGGAATCGATGCCGATGGACTCACCCGCGAGCTGCTCTCCGACGCCAAGATCGCGTATGAGGCGCGCGAGGAGTCGCTCGGCGAAGCCGCCACACGTGAACTCGAGCGTCGTGTCGTGCTCCAGGTGCTCGACCGCCGCTGGCGCGACCACCTCTACGAGATGGACTACCTCAAGGACGGCATCGGCCTGCGTGCGATGGCTCAGCGCGACCCGCTCATCGAGTACCAGCGCGAGGGCTACGCGATGTTCCAGTCGATGATGGGGCAGATCAAGGAGGAGTCGGTCGGCTACCTCTACAACCTCGAGGTCGAGGTGCGCCGTGCCGGTGACTCGCAGACCGCAGAGGTCGAGGCGAAGGGCCTCGCCACGGACGGCGGCGAGCAGCGACTCGAGTACTCCGCCGCGAACGATGCGGGAGAGGTCGAGGTGCGCAACGACCGCGGTCAGGTCCAGCAGGCGGCCACCGATCGCGTACGCCAGGCGGCGGCTCGCGCGCAGGCTCCGCAGACCGAGCCGGAGGAAGCGCCGCGCGGGGCTTTCGGTCAGCGCACCGATGCAGAGGCGCCCGCTGCCGGGAACCGCGAGCAGCGGCGCGCCCAGGGCAAGAAGAAGAAGTAGCGTCAGCGCAGGGAGGGCCAGTCCGCGTGGATTGGCCCTCCTTTCGTCGCTGTAGGCTTGGCCGATGACCCCAACGCGCAACTTCGACCAGTCGTCGAAGCTCAAGAACGTCCTGTACGAGATTCGCGGAAACGCCCTCGTCGAGGCGGCGCGGTTGGAAGCCGAGGGACACAAGATCCTCAAGCTGAACACGGGCAATCCGGCGATCTTCGGTTTCGACGCTCCGCACCAGATCGTGCGCGACATGCTCGCGGCGCTGCCGACGGCGCACGGCTACAGCGACAGCAAGGGCATCATCTCCGCCCGGCGTGCTGTCGTGAGCCGCTATGAGGAGATCGAGGGCTTCCCTCGATTCGACCCCGATGACGTGTATCTCGGCAACGGTGTCTCCGAGCTCATCACGATGACCATGCAGGCGCTGCTGGATGAGGGCGACGAAGTGCTCATTCCGGCGCCGGACTACCCGCTCTGGACGGCGATGACCAGCCTCGCCGGCGGGACGCCCGTGCACTACCTCTGCGACGAGGATGACGAGTGGCAGCCGGACCTCGAGGACATCCGCTCGAAGATCACCCCACGCACCAAGGCGCTCGTCATCATCAACCCGAACAACCCCACGGGCGTCGTGTACTCCCGTCAGATCCTCGAGGGGCTGGTGCAGATCGCCCGCGAGCACCAGCTGCTGCTGCTGTCGGACGAGATCTACGACCGCATCCTGTTCGACGGCGCCGTGCACATCCCGACAGCGACCCTTGCTCCCGATCTGCTGTGCCTGACCTTCAACGGCCTGTCCAAGACGTATCGGGTGGCGGGATACCGGTCGGGATGGATGGTCATCACGGGACCACAGGACCACGCCAAGGGCTTCCTGGAGGGCATCACGCTCTTGGCGTCCACGCGACTCTGCCCGAACGTCCCGGCACAGCATGCCGTGCAGGCGGCGCTCTCCGGAGTGCAGTCGATCGAGGCGCTGATCGCTCCGACCGGTCGCCTGCACGAGCAGCGCGACATCGCGTGGGAGGGGCTCGAGTCGATCCCCGGCGTCTCCTGCGTCAAGCCGCAGGGGGCCCTGTACGCATTCCCGCGGCTCGACCCGAATGTGCACGAGATCCGGGATGACGCACGGCTGGTGTACGACCTGCTGGTCTCGGAGCACATCCTGCTCGTTCAGGGCACCGGCTTCAACTGGGCGACCCCGGACCACCTCCGGCTCGTCACGCTCCCCGAACCCCGAGTGCTGAGCGAAGCCGTCGAACGACTGGGGAACTTCCTCTCGAGCTACCGGCAGTAGCGGTCTCCGCCTCGGCGGGACAGAGCGTCGTCGCCAGTCGTCTCACGGCGGCAGCGAAGGGCGAGCGGGGAGCCACATCGGTCATGGGGCGCGCATGCAGCAGCGCCGCGTCGGCCGCGCGCTGGTCGAACGGCAGGAAGACGACGTCGGTGATGCCCGCGAACCTCTCGAGCGTGCGCCGCACCTGCCCTCGCGCATCGATCCCGAGGGGCCCCGATCGCACCCGATTGACCACGACGACCACGGGAGTGCGTGCGGCGATGCGTCGCAGCTCGGCATGGTCGCGCACGAACCTGCTGATTCCGAGCGGATCGGCCGAGGCGACCGCGATGATCAGATCAGCCTCTTCCAATGTCGCCGAGGTCGCCGCGTGACGACGTGGCCCCGCGAGATCGTAGGTGACCTCGTCGTCGGCATCGAAGGCGTCGGACACATCGACGACGGTCTCCTCGATCCACTCGCGGCAGGCGGCGAACGTGGCTCTGAGGCGCGTTGCAGAGAGCTCCGGCCAACGGCTGGGACGGTTGATGCCGGGCAGCACCTCGACGTCCCCTCCGCCCGTGGGGACCGTGGTGGCGAGTCTGGTCAGTTCGGCGGAGTCGAGAGCCCCGCGCTCCGCCCGCCGGCACGCGGCGGCCACGCCCGGTGAGTCGTCGCCGAGCCCGAGCAGGAGAGCGAGAGCCGGAGCGACGGTATCGGCGTCGACCAGAGCGGTCCGGCGTCCGGTGCGGGCGAGCTCGGCCGCCAGCTGGATAGCCAGCGTGGATCGCCCCGGGGCGCCGTGCGGACCCCAGACGGCGATGACGCGGTGGGGGAGGATGGACGGCGGCCGCGGCGCCGCATCCGCCTCTGTCGCCAACGTCGCTGCGACCTCCCATCCCGCGGCGTCGGCGCGCAGGGCCGCGGACAGCCCGAGACGGCCCAGCAAACGGCTGTCCGCTCCGCCGAGAGCCAGGATGCGCACGCCGGCCCGATCGCAGGTGGAGATCAGTTCTGGGGTCAGCACCGCGCGCGTGGCGGGGACGATGACGGCTTCGGTGCCGGGAGGGATCTCGACGCCCGGGGCGGGCACGACGATCGAGACCACCTCGATGCCTTCCAGTCCGAGTTCCGCGGCCAGCACGCTCGCGCGGGGCTCGGGAACCGCCACGACGACAGCCGTCACGATCCGGACCCGACCGGCACGACTGAGAGGGCGGCCCCACCGGTGATCGCGGCGAGCACGTCGGCCACATCGGCGCGGTCGATCACGACTTCGAGCTGGCTTCCGGTATCGGCGAGCACGCCCTCCTGGTCGAGCACGTCGTGCACGATCACGTCGGCGACGAGGATGCGCGGGACATCGTAGGACCTGCCCTCGTCGAGGGGCGGCGCCTGCCAGATCTCCACAACCGTGCCCGCCTCGACTCCTTCCGGGATCCTGGTGCTGCTCTGGATCACGACGGTCGTGGAACGGCTGCTGTCGGCGTCGGTCAGGGCTGACGTCGGAACGAGCTCGCCGCTCTGCAGAGTGCGCGCCGCCACGCTGCCAGGACGGACGTCTTCGGGCCCGAGATAGTCGTCGGCCAACGAGCCCAGACCGACGTCGACGACCTGGAAGTCCGAGGAGGTCAGCTCCTCTCCCTGCGCGATCGTCCGCATGGCCTGGAGGGCCGGTACCGCATGGTCTGATGCCGACACGATCAGCCAGACGCCTGCGATGGAGAGCGCTACCAGTGCGATGCCCACGAGGAAGCGGACGTCGCCCCAGAACGCACGCCGAGGAGGAGGGAGGGATGCCATGGCGATATCGTCACAGAAACGGCGTCGATGGTCCGTGAGTTATCCACAGGAGGCGATCGGACCGGAATTCTGGCTCTCCGCGGGAGAGAATGAGGACATGTCCGCCTCTCCTGTTCGCGCCTCGCGTTATCTCGCGCCGGCACAGGTGGCCGAGCTGCTGAGCATCGAGGTGGATGAGGTCATCGCGCTCGTGCATGAGGGACGACTTCGGGGCGCACAACTCGGATCGCCGCCTCGGTGGCGGGTGGAGGAGACCAGTCTCGAGGGGTATCTGGCCGAGGAGTCCGAGAACTCCCGACGGATGGCGCTGTGGCATCAGTCCCAGACCGCGAGCTTCCCCGAGGTCTGGGGCACATCATCGGCTCATCGCAACTGATCGCCGGGGGCGCGTACCGCGACCAGCGCTGAGAACGGGATGATGCGGAACCCGTGCACGGCCCCGGCGAGCCGAGCCTGGCCCGCGTCGTGCACGGCCAGATCGAGGTGATCGGCAGCGGCGCGGTCGATCGTGCCATGGACGTCGTCGCCCACCCGTGTGCTGATGTGCACCGGGACGCGTCGCCGCGCGAGGTCACGCAGCACGAAACCGAGAGTCATCCGCTCTCGTAGCGGTATGTCAGCAGACGGCGGTGCGTCGAGACTCGCCAGGAGCATGCCGTGATCCGTCGCGACACCGCTGACGGCCGCGAGCGGAAGGAAGAGGGCGGTGGAGTCGCCGTGTGCCGCGCCAGTGCCGCGCGTGGAAACCGCGACCCAATCCGCACCGAGGCACTGCAGCGAGACCGGAATTCGTCTCCCGTTCGTGAGGTCGATCGTGGCGTCCGCACCGGTGCGGCACAGCGCGCGCAGCCGAGAGCGCAGATCCAATCGCGCGATGCGAAGCCGTTCCGACTCGGCGTCCAGCACCGCGCGCTCGGCCTCCCATTCCGATGCCAGCTGGCCTTCGAGGTCTTCGAACAGTCGGTCCCAGTGCATTCGACAGAGCGTAGGCGACACCATTCCCCGGCTGTACGAGTTATCCACATTCCTCCACCTTTTCCGCCCTCGTCCGGGCATCGCGGTGCTGTACTTGCTCACTCGCAGACCTCCCCGATCGAGAGTTCGACATGATGCCGCACGAGTACTTCGCACCCCAGCCGACACCGACCATCGAGCTGCCCGACCCTGTTCCGCTTCTGCGCAGCCTCACGCACGGCGTGCTCGAGGTTCTCGCGGGTGTCAGAGAAATCGATCAGCTCGCCCGATGGTTCAGCGAAGAGGCGTTCCGCAGCCTGGTCACCCGATCGAACCTCTCCGCGCGAGCACGCAGTGCACGCGGAGTGCCTCCTGCACGTCCGACCTTCGAGATCCGCGCGCTACGAGTCACCGAGCCCCTCGACGGTGTCATCGAAGCCGTGGTGGTGGTCGCGGGTCCCGGTCGAACCCGGGCGGTCGCGGTGCGCCTGGAAGGGACGGATCGTCGCTGGCGCGCGACTTCGCTGGCGATTCTCTGAGGCATGTGACCGTAGGCTGGTCAGGTGTCAACCCTCAGCGATCTCGCCCATGCCCAGGGACTCCTGAACGACAGCGATGTCGAATGGCTCCATCGTCTCGCCGGCGACGGACAGCTCCTCGCGGACCTGGCCTCGGCCGACATCGTGATCTGGATCCAGACCGACGACGGCTCCTTCATCGCGGTCGCGCACGCGCGACCGAGCGGCGCCGCGACCCTCTTCTATCGCGACATCGTCGGTGAACGGGTGCGGCCGCAGTGGCGCACGCAGGTCCAGGGCGCCTTCGAGTCCGCCGAGATCGTCGATTCCTCTTCGCCTGACTGGTTCGAAGAGACGCCGACCAGAGTGCGAGCCGTGCCGATCGTGAGTGTCCGCCGCGGCGCCGACGCCCAGTCCACCGTGATCGGAGTGGTCACCCGGCACACCAACCTCGGCGAGGTGCGCACGCCCTCCCGTCAGCAGATCACCTTCGACGAGTGCGCGAACGATCTTTTCCGCATGATCGCCGACGGAAGCTTCCCCGACCTCACCGCACCGACGTCACCGCGTCGCGGCGCCCCGCGAGCCTCCGACGGACTCATCCGCATCGACGTCGACGGGATCACCACATTCGCCAGCCCGAATGCGCTCTCCGCCTTCAACCGGATGGGTTTCGACGACGAGCTCGAGGGGGAGTCGCTCGCCGAGGTCACCACTCGGCTGGTGCCGCCTTCCCGACAGGTAGACGAGTCTCTGCCCGTCGTCGTCACCGGACGCGCGCCGTGGCGCACCGATATCGAGGCCCGCGGGGTGACGGTGTCGCTGCGCGCCATTCCGCTGAAGGACCACGGCACCCGGATCGGGGCGATCGTCCTCTGTCGCGATGTGTCGGAGCTGCGTCATCAGGAGCAGGAGCTCATCACCAAGGATGCGACGATCCGGGAGATCCACCACCGGGTGAAGAACAATCTGCAGACGGTGGCCTCCCTGCTGCGGATCCAGGCACGTCGCACGCATTCCGACGAGGCGCGGGACGCGCTCACGCAGGCCATGCGCCGCGTGGATGCCATCGCCGTCGTGCATGACACGCTCGCTCAGGGCCTCACGCAGAAGGTCGATTTCGATGAGGTCTTCCACCGCGTGCTCAAGCTCGTCGCCGAGGTCGCCTCCGCGCCCAACACGCGCGCACGCACGCAGTCGACCGGACGCTTCGGTGTGCTGCCGAGCGAGTACGCGACTCCGCTCGCGCTCGCGCTGACGGAGGTCGTGACCAACGCGGTGGAGCATGGTCTCGCCGGGCAGGAGGGCGTCGTGACGATCGACGCCAAGCGCACCGAGGAGAATCTCCGCGTGACGGTGCGGGACACCGGACTCGGCCTGCCGGAGGGGCGGATCGGCCAGGGGCTCGGCACTCAGATCATCCGCACCCTCATCCAGGGCGAACTCGGTGGAACGATCGAATGGCACGGGAGCGACGGAGAAGGCACCGAGGTGGTCATCGACATCCCGCTGCGCTGGCTCGAGAGGTGAGCACGGCCGCTCCCGAACAGACGGAAGCGGCCTGAGAGTCGATCTCAGGCCGCTTCCGGACGATCAGGAGGCGCGGCGGGCGCGGGCGGCGCGACGCTTCAGAGCGCGGCGCTCGTCTTCGGAGAGACCGCCCCACACGCCCGAGTCCTGGCTGGTCTCCAGGGCGTACTGCAGGCAGATCTCGGTGACGGTGCAGGTGGCGCACACAGTCTTCGCCTTCTCGATCTGATCGACGGCCGGGCCGGTGTTCCCCACGGGGAAGAAAAGCTCGGGGTCGACAGTCAGGCAGGCGGCCTTATCGCGCCAGTCCATGGGGGCTCCTCGGTGTGGATTTCAAGAGATGTCGCGATGCGACCTCTCGGATTCGGGTAGTAGTTCGGGTTCCGCTACCCTGTTGAGATGCGGACGGAATGCCCGCGAATTGTGATGCGAGCGTGAACGCTCGCCCCACGCCGCTGTGGGAGCACATGACTTTCTCTATTCTGTTACATGAAAACCGTGAAATCAAGGGTTTTCTCCTCTTTCGATCCTTGGGAGACACCGTGCGCGCACCCGGAATCGCCCTCGCAGCTGCGGCGGTCCTCGCCCTCGAGGCGGTGGCTCTCCTGGTCTTCGCCGTGATCGAGCTCGCCGGCCTCGGTGCGGGCGACGCGGCCTCGCTGCCGACGGCGCTGGCACTCATCGTGCTCACGCTGATCGGTGCCGCAGCCCTCGTCGCGTTCGCCGTCGGCACACGCGTGGGCAAGTCGTGGGCGCGGTCCGGGGGAGTGGTCTTCCAGGTGCTCGCCGTGGCTCTCGCGCTGGCGTCTCTCACGCTGCAGCCGATCGCGTGGACATTCACCCTCGGTGTCGGGCTTCCCGGGCTGGTCGGATTCGTCCTGCTGATCTCGAGCGCGCGTCTGGAAGGCCCGCAGCGCGCTGCCGAGTGACCTCAGCGCCGTGCGGGCCGCGGGGCCCATCGGCCTCGGATCGAAAGTCGCGGCTCAGGCGTCGATGCCGAGCTGCTTGCGCAGTCGTGCGACGTGGCCGGTGGCCTTGACGTTGTACTGCGCGAGAGCGATCTTGCCCTCTTCGTCGAGCACGAAGGTCGAGCGGATAACGCCCTCGATGCGCTTGCCGTAATTCATCTTCTCGCCCCACGCGCCGTACGCCGTGTGCACCGCGTGGTCGGGATCGCTCAGGAGCGGGAAGGTCAGCCCGTCGCGCTCGCGGAACTTCGTCAGCGTGGCGGGTTCGTCGCGCGAGATGCCGATCACCCGATAGCCGGCGCCCTGGAGCGAGGAGATGCTGTCGCGGAAGTCGCAGGCCTCGGTGGTGCATCCGGGGGTCATCGCCGCCGGATAGAAGTACAGCACGGTCTTCTGGCCGCGCAGGTCGTCCAGACGGACGGTGTTCCCGTCCTGGTCGAGGAGGGAGAAGTCGGGGGCGGCGGTTCCGGGTTCGAGGCGCTGAGTCACGTGTCCAGCCTAACGGCCGGGCGCCTGCTCCGCCTTGTCCGCGAAGGTCTGCAGGAGCCGCTGCAGGGAGTCGAGCCGCGCTCGACCGGTCTCGCCCAGTTCGCCGCTCTCCGCGGCCTCGATGAGGGCACAGTCGGGGGCGTCGGCGAGGTGGGTGCAGCCGCGAGGGCAGTTCTCGGCGATCGCGGCGAGCTCGGTGAACGCCGCAAGGATGTTCGCGGGATCGACGTGTCCGAGACCGAACGAGCGCACGCCGGGGGTGTCGATGACCCAGCCGGTCCCGCGGGGGCCTTCGTAGCGCAGCGACACCGTCGACGACGAGGTGTGCCGCCCGCGTCCGGTGACCTGATTCACGTGGCCGGTGGCGCGCAGCGCCGTCGGGACGAGCGCGTTGACGAGCGTGGACTTGCCCACCCCGGAGTGGCCGACGAAGACGGTGGAGTGTCCGACGAGGGATGCGCCGATCTCGTCCACGGGCATCTGATCCTGCGCACTGGTGAACACCCGCAGGTCGAGCCCGTCGAAGTGCGTGAGGAACTCGGTGGGATCCGCGATGTCGGTCTTGGTGACGACGAGGAGTGGGCGGATGCCGGCATCCAGCGCGGCCACGAGATAGCGGTCGACGAGTCGGGCGCGGGGCTCGGGGTCGGCAGCCGCGACCACGACGAGCATCTGATCGGCGTTGGCGACGATCACGCGCTCGACCTGGTCGGTGTCGTCGGCACTGCGTCGCAGCAACGAGGTGCGGTCGATGATGCCGACGATGCGGGCGAGGGTGCCTTCGTCTCCCGATGTGTCGCCGACGACTCGTGCCTGATCGCCGGTGACGATCGGCATACGTCGCAGCTCCCTGGCGCGCGTGGTGGTGATCATGCGCTCCTCGGCGGTGTCCTCGCCGAGGAGGACGGAGTACCTGCCGCGGTCGACGCCGAGCACTCGACCCACCTGCGCATCCTCGTGCGCTGGGCGACGTTTGGTGCGCGGGCGGTTCGCCTTCGGGTTGGGGCGCGTCCGGATGCTGCTCTCGTCGAAGTCCTCGAAGTCGTCTTCGAGGTCGTCGGCGTCGTCGAGCCAGCTCATCCTCAGCCCCGCAGCATCCGCTCCCAGAGCATCGTGAACTCCGGGAGGGTCTTGGCGGTCGTACCGATGTCGTCGATCTCGACGGCGGGGATGCGCAGGCCGATGAGCGCTCCGGTGGTGGCCATCCGGTGATCGTGATGTGCGGCCCATCCGCCGCCCTGCAGTGGGCGGGGGATGATGCGGAGGCCGTCGGGAAGTTCTTCGGCTTCGCCGCCGAGCTTTCGGAGGTTGCCGATCAGTGCGGCGATCCGGTCGGTCTCGTGCAGACGGATGTGCCCGATGCCGCGGATCGTGGTCGGAGACTCCGCGAAGGCGGCGAGGCCGACCAGGGTCGGCGTCAATTCGCTGGCCGCGGAGAGGTCGAGATCGAGGCCGCGGATTCCGGAGCCGGCGCGCACGGTGAGCGTGCCGCCGTGACGGCCGACGTGCGCTCCCATGGCCTGGAGGATCTCGGGCAGCAGCGCACCGGGCTGGGTGGAGTGGGCGGGCCAGCCCGTGATCGACACCGATCCGCCCGTGACGAGTGCCGCAGCGAGGAACGGTGCGGCGTTGGAGAGATCGGGTTCGATCGCGATCTCCTTGGCGCGCGGCACGCCCGCTTCGACCAGCCATTCGCCGACAGCGGGGCGCTCGATGCGGATGCCGCGTCGGCTGAGGGCCTCGATCGTCATGTCGATGTGCGGGAGGCTCGGCAGGTGCTCGCCGGTGTGGACGAGGTGCAGGCCGACGTCGAACCGAGGAGCGGCGAGCAGAAGCCCGGAGACGAACTGGCTGGATGCCGAGGCGTCGATCTCGACCCGTCCACCGCGGATCCGACCGTGACCGCGGATCGTGAAGGGGAGGGCCCAGGTGCCCTCGTCGTCGATGTCGACGCCGAGATCGCGCAGCGCGCTGATCAGGCCGCCCATCGGACGGTGGAGGGCGGTCTCATGGGCGGTGAGATGCACGTCATGTTCCGCGAGTCCGGCGAGCGGGGCGATGAATCGCATCACGGTTCCGGCCTGCCCGCAATCGATCGTGGTGCCGCCACGGAGCTTCGCAGGGGTGACGACCAGATCGGGTCCGAACTCGTGTCCGGCGTCCACCTCCTCGATACCGACCCCGAGAGCGCGGAGAGCGTCGACCATGCGCGCGGAGTCGTCGGAGTGCAGCGGCGAGATCAGGCGGCCGGGACCGTCGGCGATCGCGGCGATCATCAGCTCGCGGTTCGTCAGCGATTTGGAACCGGGGATCGTGAGCTCGGCGTGCACCGGCACGTCGATCGTGGGCGCGGCATAGGCGCCCTGCACACGGGAAGGGGAATACCTGTTGGCGCTCATCGGTTCTCACCTTAGTAAACACAGGGAGCTTCGTCGCGAAAGACAGGCATCCGGACGCGAAGGAGAGAGTATGCCGGCGACGTTGGAGCGCGAGGTGTTCGACCTCAGCGGCCTAGACTGGCCGATGATGGATGACACCGCAACCGCAGACACCGTCAGCGACCCTCGGCGCGAGTTCGAGGAGCAGGCGATCCCTTTCATGGATCAGCTCTACGCCGCGGCGATGCGCATGACGCGCAACCCGGCCGACGCCGCCGACCTCGTGCAGGAGACCTTCGTCAAGGCCTACGGGTCCTGGGCGACGTTCTCGCAGGGCACGAACCTCAAGGCGTGGTTGTACCGGATTCTCACGAACACCTACATCAACATCTACCGCAAGCGCCAGCGGGAGCCGTTCCAGGGAACGATCGACGAGCTCGAGGACTGGCAGCTGGGCGGAGCAGAGTCGACCACGGCGTCGCACAGCCGGTCGGCCGAAGCCGAAGCCATCGACCGGATGCCCGCGTCGGTCGTCAAGGACGCGCTGCAGGCCGTTCCGGAGGATTTCCGGCTGGCGGTGTATCTCGCCGACGTCGAGGGCTTCGCGTACCAGGAGATCGCCGACATCATGAAGACCCCCATCGGCACCGTCATGAGCCGTCTGCACCGTGGCAGGCGGATGCTGCGGGAGCTGTTGGCAGATTACGCCGCTGAGCGGGGCATCGCCGCGGCTGAGACGAGGAGCAAGAAATGAGCGACTGCGGCTGCGACAAAGCCCGTCAGGATCTGGAGGAGTACCTCCGCAACGAGGTGTGCAAGACCGAGCACACCGAGATCCGCGAGCATCTCGAGAACTGCCCGTCGTGCCGGGACGAGGCGCTCGTCGCCACCACCCTCACCGATGTGATCGCCCGTGCCTGCAAGGAGACGGCTCCGGAGGAGCTGCGCGACCAGGTGTTCGCGCGTCTGCGGGCCGTTCAGGCGACACAGCACTGACACACGCGTCGGAGGCCGTCGCTAGTGTGGATGGATGACCTCCATCGATGCGCGCGACGTTCCCGCTGACAACACCTCGACGGAAAGACTGGCCGGATCCGGGCTCGAGTACCGAGTCGTCGATCTGAGCGACGAGGCGAGCGCTTCCGCCTTCGCCCGCGCTGTCGACCGAGGGTTCCTCGGGTCCGACCCGAACGCCGAGATGCGGGCTCAGGTGCGGAAGACGTTCGCCGAGCGACGGAACATCGGTGTCTTCGAGAAGACACCGCCGGCGACCGCTCTGCCGGTGGCGACGATCAACAGCTGGGTGACTCCGCTCACCGTCCCCGGCGGCGAGATCCCCATGTGGGCCATCAGCGTGGTCACGGTCTCGGCGACGCACCGGCGTCGCGGGATCGCCCGGGCACTGCTCGAGGGCGAACTGCGCGCGGCAGCATCCGCAGGGGTGCCGATCGCGGGGCTCACCGTGTCTGAGGCGACGATCTACGGTCGGTACGGGTTCGGATCGGCGATCCCGGTCGCGCGTCACACGGTCGACACCCGACGCGCAGGCTGGAGCGGTCCGACGCCGACCGGCCGGCTCGAGTACATCGATGGCGAGACCCTCGCCGCCGATCTCGGCACGGTGCACGAGCGCGCCCGGGGCCGGGCGTCGGGCCAGATCCCCGGCTGGCAGGGTCGATGGGAGGGGTACGCGGGCGTCGCGCCCACCCCGGATCGCGACCAGGCGCGCGGGGTGCGCTACCTCGACGAGGAGGGTGCGCTGCGCGGTGTGATGGCGTACACGGTGGGGGAGGCCGGCGGAACCTTCCGCTTCCGGATGGACGTGCGCCTGCTGGTCGCCGAGACCGACGATGCGCGCACCGCGCTGTGGCGTTTCGCGCTGCAGCACGATCTCGTCGACGAGGTGGTCGCCGACCTCCGCCCGATCGACGACCCGCTGCCGTGGCTGGTCCACGACACCCGCGGGGTGAAGCAGGAGGTGCACGATCACGGGTGGCTGCGCATCCTGGATCTGCCGACCGCCCTGACCGCGCGCCGCTATTCCGCACCGATCGACACGGTCCTTCGCGTGGAGGACTCTCTGGGCTTCGCGAGCGGCGACTGGCGTCTGCGCGTCGATGACGCCGGGGTCGCGACGGTGGACGCGGCCGCGGGAGGCTCCGCGGTCGACGTCACACTCGACGTCTCGACGCTCTCCGCGCTCTACGCGGGGGGTGTCCGTGCGTCCACACTGCACGGTGCCGGACGGATCTCCGCCGAATCCGAGGCGGTCGAGGCGCTCGATCGGGCGCTCGTCGCCTTCCCGGCACCGTCGCTCGACATCTGGTACTGATTCCGGAGGGGAAAACGAAAGGGGCGCCACGACCGAAGTCGCGGCGCCCCTTCTCGTCTGACGATCAGCCGAGGGTGACCGCCGCGCGGATCAGCGCGGCCTGCTCAGCCGCGTGGACCTTCGAGGATCCGGTCGCCGGCGATGCCGAGGCCGGGCGCGACACCGGGCGGAACGAGCGGTCTCCGGGAACGTCGGCGAAGGCGAGCGCCAGGAACGGCCAGGCGCCCTGGTTCTCCGGTTCTTCCTGCACCCACACCAGTTCTGCGTTCGGGTAGGAGTCGGTGATGGCCTTGAGCTCGTCGATCGGCGTCGGGTACAGCTGCTCGAGCCGGACGAGGGCGACCTCGGGGTTCGGGTTCTTCTCGAGCTCGGCACGCAGATCCCAGTGCACCTTGCCCGAGTGCACGAGCACCCGCTTGACGGCGGTGCGGTCGAGCCCGCGGTCGTCATCGATGACCGGCTCGAAACGACCCTGCGTGAACGCCTCGACCGGGCTCGTCGCGCCGCGCAGACGCAGCATCGCCTTCGGTGTGAAGACGATGAGCGGCTTGCGCGGTCGGGCGTAGGCCTGGCGGCGCAGCAGGTGGAAGTACGACGCGGGGGTCGACGGACGCGACACGATCATGTTGTCCTGCGCGCACATCTGCAGGAAGCGCTCGATGCGTGCCGACGAGTGGTCCGGCCCCTGGCCTTCGTAGCCGTGGGGGAGGAGCAGGGTCACGCTGGACTGCTGTCCCCACTTCTGCTCGGCGGCCGAGATGTACTCGTCGATGACCGACTGGGCACCGTTGACGAAGTCGCCGAACTGGGCCTCCCAGAGCACGAGCGCCTCGGGAGCCTCCACCGAATAGCCGTACTCGAAGCCGAGGGCGGCGTACTCGCTGAGCAGCGAGTCGTAGACGAAGAAGCGCCCTTGAGCGTCGGAGAGGTTCGACAGCGGCAGCCATTCCTGGCCGTTCGCACGGTCGTGCAGGGTCGCGTGCCGCTGCACGAACGTGCCGCGGCGAGCGTCCTGGCCGGCGAGCCGGACGGGCGTTCCCTCCACCAGCAGCGAACCGAATGCGAGCAGTTCGCCGAAGCCCCAATCGATGTTGCCGTTTCGGCTCATGTCGAGGCGCTTGTCCAGCAGCTGCTGGATCTTCGGGTGCACCGTGAAGCCCTCGGGCTTGTTCACGAAGGCGTCGCCGATCATCTGGATGACCTCGCTCGGCACACCGGTGACCTCGGGGGCACCGACCTGGTCGTCGACGGGGGCCTGCTCCGGAGCGATCGGCAGAGCGCCGGTCTCGGCGGCGTGCGTCTCGGCGAACGCGATCTCCAGGCGGTTCTGGAAATCGGCCTTGGCCTCGTCGTACTCCTGCTCGGTGATGTCACCACGGCCGACGAGCGACTCGGTGTACAGGCGGCGGACGGAACGCTTCGCCTGGATGAGGTCGGTCATCAACGGCTGCGTCATCGAGGGGTCGTCGCCCTCGTTGTGACCACGTCGGCGGTAGCAGACGAGGTCGATCACGACGTCACGGTGGAAGCGCTCGCGGTACTCGAACGCGAGCTGCGCGACGTGGATGACGGCCTCGGGGTCGTCGCCGTTCACGTGGAACACCGGCGCCTGGATCGTCTTGGCGACGTCGGTCGAGTAGATCGACGTGCGGCCGTCGTTCGGCGTCGTGGTGAATCCGACCTGGTTGTTCACGACCACGTGGATCGTGCCACCGGTGCGGTAGCCGCGCAGCTGCGACATCTGCAGCGTCTCGACCACGACACCCTGACCGGCGAAGGCCGCGTCGCCGTGCACGAGGATCGGCAGCCAGGCGAAGGTGCCGATCGGCTTGCGGTCCTGTTTGGCGCGGACGATGCCTTCCAGCACGCCATCGACGGTCTCGAGGTGCGAGGGATTGGCGGCCAGGTAGACCGGAAGCTCGGAGTCGTCGTCGGCGACGAAGGTGCCCTCGGTGCCGAGGTGGTACTTGACGTCGCCGGAACCGCGCTGGTTGCCCGGGGTCTGCGTGCCCTCGAACTCACGGAACACCTGGCCGTAGGTCTTGCCGGCGATGTTGGTGAGCACGTTCAGACGGCCGCGGTGCGCCATGCCGATCGCGGCGCCCTCGAGGCCGGCGGTCGCGGCGCCCTGAAGGATCTCGTCGAGCAGCGGGATGAGCGATTCGCCGCCCTCGAGCGAGAAGCGCTTCTGACCGACGAACTTGGTCTGCAGGAAGGTCTCGAAGGCCTCGGCCTCGTTGAGCTTGCGGAGAACCCGCAGCTGCTCGTCGTGGCCGGGCTTCTGGTACTTGACCTCCACCTTCTCCTGGAACCAGCGACGCTGCTCCGGGTCCTGGATGTGCATGTACTCGATACCGAGCGTGCGGCAGTACGAGTCGCGGAGCACCCCGAGGATGTCGCGGAGCTTCGCGATGCGCCGACCGCCGAACCCGCCGGTGACGAACTCGCGGTCCAGGTCCCAGAAGGTGAGGCCGTGGCTCTCGATCTCGAGGTCGGGGTGCGAGCGCTGCACGTACTCGAGCGGGTCGATGTCGGCCATCAGGTGTCCGCGCACACGGAACGAGTTGATGAGCTCCTGCACACGGGACTGCTTGTCGACGCGCTCGGCGAGGTCGACGGCGATGTCGGGGTTCCAGCGGATCGGCGCGTAGGGGATGCGCAGGGCCGCGAAGATGTCGTCGTAGAAGCCGCGCTGGCCGATGAGCAGCTCGTGCACCTTCTTCAGGAACTCGCCGGAGCCGGCGCCCTGGATGACGCGGTGGTCGTAGGTGCTCGTGAGCGTGATCGTCTTGCCGATCGCCAGCTCGTTGAGCGTCTTCTCGCTCGCGCCCTGGAACTCGGCGGGGTACTCGAGGGCACCGGCTCCGATGATGCAGCCCTGGCCCTTCATCAGACGCGGCACCGAGTGCACGGTTCCGATGCCACCCGGGTTCGTCAGCGACACCGTGGTGCCCTGGAAGTCGCCGGCCGTCAGCTTGTTGCCGCGGGCGCGGGTGACCAGGTCTTCGTAGGCGGAGAGGTACTCGGTGAAGGTGAGGGTGTCGGCGCGCTTGATGCTGGGCACCATGAGGGCGCGTGTGCCGTCGGGCTTGGGCAGGTCGATCGCGATGCCGAGGTTGACGTGCGCCGGCGCGACCACGGAGGGCTTTCCGTCGACCTCCGCGTAGAACACGTTCTGGCTGCGGAACTCGTCGAGTGTCCGGATGAGCGCCCAACCGATGAGGTGGGTGAAGCTCACCTTGCCGCCGCGGGTGCGTGCCATGTGGTTGTTGATGACGATGCGGTTGTCGATCATCAGCTTGGCCGGCACGGTACGCACGCTGGTGGCGGTCGGGACGGTGAGCGACTCGTCCATGTTCGCCGCGAGGGTCTTGGGCAGACCGCGCAGCGGCGTGACCTTGTCCTCTTCGGCGGGCGCCGGAGCGTCCTTCGACTCGGATTTCGCCGGCTTCGGGGCCTGGGCGGGGATCGGCGCGGCAGCGGCGGGCTTGGCCGTCGTGCGCGCCACCGGCTGCGAACCGATCACCGGGATCGGTGCGGTGACGGGATGAGCCGCCGCCGGCGCATCGGGTGTTGCCGCGGGAGCTGCGGAAGCCGTCTCGGAGTGGTACTTCTCCAGGATGGGCCACCACTCCTTGTCGACGGAGTCGCGGTTCACCTTGAACTGCTCGTAGAGCTCTTCAACGAGCCAGGAATTGGCTCCGAACCCCCCGTCGCCGTTGACGCCGGTCACCTGGTTCGACACTCTCGATCGCCCTCTTTCATCGCTGAAGCTCTCTGGTGCGGACGTCGACGCAGGATGCGTTCGGGCCCGCACACTCTCGACCAACAAGCCTAATGTGTTTCGCTATGGGAATCGTCGAAGCTGAGCGCCCACCGCGTCGCGATCTGGGTACCGTGGAAGCATGAAGTTCTCTGGAGAGCAGCCGGCCGTCGATCTGACCTACTCCGACGTCTTCCTGGTACCGCGCAGATCCGCGGTCACCAGCCGTCTCCAGGTCGACCTCGCCCCGCAGGACGGCACCCCGGCGACCCTGCCACTCGTCGCCGCGAACATGAACTCCGTGACCGGCCCGCGCATCGCAGCCGTGCTCGCGCGGCGTGGCGCGCTCGGCGTGCTGCCCCAGGACCTGCCGCTGCAGGATCTCGATGCGGCGATCCGCGAGGTGAAGTCGCAGCCCGTGCTCTGGGACACGCCCATCGTGCTGCCTCCCGAAGCATCGGCGGCCGATGCGCTCCGTCTGCTCCCGGCGACCAGCGGTCACGGGATCGTCGTCGCCCGCGGCACGGCGCCGATCGACGTCGAGCACATCCTCGGGATCCTCCCGGCGACCCGCCTGGCCACGGCGCTCCCTGATGCGCAGCTCGGCGACCTCGTGCACCACGGCACGCCGGCGATCGACGCGGACGACATCGGCTCGGAGCGGCACGCGTTCGATGTGATCACCGACGCAGGCGTCGAGATGGTGACCGTCGTGCACCACGGACACCTCGTCGGAACGCTGAGCGCCCGGAGTGCGCTGCGCTCGACGCTCTACCGCCCTGCGGTCGATTCCGATGGGCGCCTCGCGGTCGCCGCGGCCATCGGGATCAACGGCGACGTCGCGGCCAAGGCCAAGGCACTCGCAGCGGCAGGCGTCGACGTTCTGGTCGTCGACACCGCACACGGCCACCAGGAGGGGATGCTGCGGGCTCTGCGCGCGGTGGCGGAGCTCGACCTCGGCCTCCCCGTCGTCGCAGGCAACATCGTCACCGCCGACGGCGTAGCCGATCTGGTCGACGCGGGGGCCTCGATCCTCAAAGTCGGCGTCGGCCCCGGCGCCATGTGCACCACCCGCATGATGACCGCGGTCGGCCGCCCGCAGTTCTCCGCCGTGCTCGAGACCGCGCAGGCGGCACGCGAGCTCGGTGCGCACGTCTGGGCCGACGGTGGCGTGCGCTATCCGCGCGATGTCGCTCTGGCCCTCGCCGCCGGCGCGGCCTCCGTCATGGTGGGATCCTGGTTCGCCGGCACCATCGAGGCGCCGGGGGAGTTGCAGCGCGACGCAGAGGGGCGTCTGTTCAAGGAGTCCTGGGGCATGGCGTCGACCAAGGCCGTCCAGGCGCGCTTCGGTCGCCTCGACGCCTACGAGCGTGCTCGCAAGGAGCTCTTCGCCGAGGGCATCTCCTCATCGAAGATCTATCTCGACCCGCTCCGTCCCGGGATCGAGGACCTTCTCGACATGATCACCTCCGGTGTCCGCTCATCCTTCACCTACGCCGGCTCCTCGTCTGTACCGGAGTTCCATGAGCGCGCAGTGGTGGGCCTGCAGTCGGCGGCCGGCTACGAAGAGGGCAAGGCGCTGCCGGTCAGCTGGTGACCGCGAGCGCACTCCCCGTCGTCTTCGGTACAATCGTCGGCATAATGGACGACCCTCCCAGTTGTAGAACATCGCCCCACTGTCCGCCTCTCTCACAGGAGAGGAACCTCTGATGGACTACATCATGTTGGGCGTGGGGCTCCTGCTCACGGTCGGCACCGGCCTCTTCGTGGCGAGCGAGTTCGCATTGGTGAACCTCGATCGCGCCGAACTCGAGGCCAGGCAGGCACGCGGTGAATCGCGGCTCTCGCTCACGATCAGCGCCCTCAGGCACACATCGACGCATCTCTCGGCGGCCCAGCTCGGCATCACGCTCACGACGCTTCTGACCGGTTACACGATGGAGCCGGCGCTGTCGAACCTCCTGCGCCCGACCCTCATCGCCTGGAACCTCCCTGAAGCGGCCGTCGCGCCGATCGCGACCATCGTGGCGATGCTGGTGGCGACGGTGCTCTCGATGATCCTCGGCGAACTCGTGCCCAAGAACTTCGCCCTCGCTCTGCCGCTGGCCACGGCGAAGCTCGTGATCCCTTTCCAGATCGCGTTCACGACCGTGTTCAAACCGGCCGTCGTGGTGCTCAACGGCAGTGCGAACGGCGTACTGCGCGGCATGGGGATCGAGCCGAAGGAAGAGCTCTCAGGCGCCCGCAGCGCGGAGGAGCTGTCATCGCTCGTGCGGCGGTCCGCCAACGCGGGCCTGCTGGAGGCCGACACCGCCTCGCTGCTCGACCGCACCCTCATGTTCTCGCGCCTCACGGCCGCCGACGTGATGACGGCCAGACCGAGCATGCACGCGATCGCTGCAGGCGACTCGGTGGACGACGTCATCCAGCTCGCGCGACGCACGGGCCACAGCCGCTTCCCCGTGTACGACGACGACCTCGACGACATCACGGGCGTCGTGCACCTGAAAGCCGCCATCTCGGTTCCGCGCGAGCGGCGCACGGAGGTGCCGGTGGGCGCTCTCGCGACGGAACCGCTCCGCGTTCCGGAGACCGTGCACGTCGACGCCCTGATCGCGGAACTCCGTGCGCGCGGTTATCAACTCGCGATCGTCGTGGACGAGTACGGCGGGACCGCGGGGCTGGTGACCTTGGAAGACCTCGTCGAAGAACTCGTCGGAGAAGTCGCCGATGAGCACGATCGCACCCGCGCGGGAGTCATCCGCAACCGGGAGGGCGTCACGTTCCCCGGAGAGCTGCGCCCGGACGAGCTGCGTCGCCGTGCCGGTGTGGAAGTACCCGAGGGCGATGTGTACGACACCGTCGGCGGCTACGTCATGAGCGTGCTCGAGCGCGTGCCCGCGGTGGGCGACGAGGTCTCTCTCGACAGCGGCGTGCTGCAGGTGGTCCGCATGGATGGCAGACGGGTGGATCGGGTGCGCTACGTGCCGAATCCGCTCGATGGCGATGAGGAGGTGACCCGATGAGCGATTGGGCAGGACTCGCCTGGCTCGTCGTGCTCCTGGTCGCGAATGCGTTCTTCGTCGGTGCCGAGTTCGCGGTGATCTCGGCCAGACGATCGCAGATCGAGCCTCGAGCCGACCAGGGCTCACGCGCCGCGAAGACCGCGCTTTACGCGATGGAACACGCGACGCTGATGCTCGCGACGTCGCAGCTGGGCATCACGATCTGCTCGCTTCTCATCCTCAATGTGTCCGAACCGGCGATCCACCATCTGCTCTCCGTGCCGTTGCACGCGCTCGGGTGGCCGGACGGTGCGGTCGACGCCGTGTCGTTCACGATCGCATTGGTGATCGTGTCCTTCCTGCACGTGGTGTTCGGCGAGATGGTGCCGAAGAACCTGGCGTTCTCGGTGCCGGACCGTGCCGTGCTGATCCTCGCCCCACCGCTGGTGTGGGTGTCGAAGGTGTTCATGCCCGTGATCTGGGTGCTCAACGCGGCAGCCAACGGCGTCCTGCGCCTGTTCCGGGTCGAGCCCAAGAACGAGGCCGCATCGACGTTCACGCTCGATGAGGTCGCGACCATCGTCAGCCAGTCGCGTCGCGAAGGCGTGCTCATGGACACGGCGGGAACAGTCGCCGCAGCGGTCGAGTTCACCGACAAGAAGGCGCGGGACGTCGCGGTGCCGCTGAGCGATCTGGTCACGCTGCCCCAGTCGACGACGCCCGACGACATCGAGAAGGCGGTCGCACGATACGGGTTCTCGCGCTACGTGATCGTCGACGATGCATCCGTACCGATCGGCTATGTGCACCTGAAGGACATCCTCCGCGCGTCCGAAGGCCCCGACGCCGAGGCCAAGATGGTCGAGCCGGTTCCGGCCAAGCGCATCCACCACATGGTGCCGGTGCAGGAGGACACGGATCTCGAGGACGCCCTCGCGGTCATGCGTCGCGCGGGTCGGCATCTGGCGAAGGTGCGTGACGCGCAGGGCAACACCACCGCCGTGCTGTTCCTCGAGGACATCCTCGAGGAGCTGGTCGGGGAGGTGCAGGACGCGACCCGCCGCTTCCGCGGACGCTGATCGTCGCTCGGACGGACGAAGGCCGCCGACCCCTCTCAGGGGATCGGCGGCCTTCGTCGTCCGAGCACTGTTCAGCGCAGGCGGGCGCGCTCGTACTGCGGTGGCCAGACGATCTCGGCGTCGAGCTCGTGCGCGGCACGGAGCGCGAAATGGGGGTCGCGCAGCCACTCCCGTCCGGCGAAGATCGCGTCCGCGGCTCCCTCGCTGAGCACCTGCTCGGCCTGGGCCGCCGCGGTGATGAGACCGACCGCCGATACCGGGATCCGGCCACCCTGTCGCACGGTCTCGGCGAGCGGGACCTGATACCCGGGGAAGACGCTGATCCGCTGGTGCGCGACCAGGCCGCCGCTCGAGACGTCGATCAGATCGGCACCCCGCTGCGCGGCCCAGTCGCCGACGATCGCCGCTTCCTCAGGTGTGAAGCCGCCGTCGGCATGATCTGTGGCGGAGATGCGCACGAACAACGGCACATCGGCTCCTATGGCTTCGCGGACCGCGTCGACGACGCGCAGCAGCAGGCGGGCACGATTCTCGAGGGAGCCGCCGTACTCGTCCCCGCGCAGGTTCGACAGGGGAGACAGGAACTGGTGCAGGAGGTACCCATGCGCCCCGTGCACCTCGAGCACGTCGAACCCGGCGTCCGTCGCGCGCCGTGCTGCGGACGCGAATGCGTCGACCACACGGTCGATCCCGGCGAGGTCGAGGGCGACCGGCTCGTCGAAGCCGTCGAAGGCGATGGCCGAGGGAGCGGATGTCGTCCACCCGCCATCGGCGGCCGGCACCGATCCGCGTTCGGGTGCCCAGGGCCACCACGTCGATGCTTTGCGGCCGGCATGGGCGAGCTGGATGCCGGCGTGGGCTCCGCGGTCATGGATCGCCTGGACGATCGGGACGAGGGCGTCGCGCTGCTCGTCATCCCAGAGCCCCAGGTCACGCGGTGAGATCCGTCCCTCGGGGACCACGGCCGTCGCCTCGGCGATGATGAGTCCCGCGCCGCCGGACGCGAACTGTACGAGGTGCGTGTGATGCCACTCCTGGGCCACGCCGTCGACTGCGCTGTACATGCACATGGGCGAGACCCAGAGGCGGTTGCGGAAGTCGACGGAACGGATGCGCAGCGGGGAGAAGAGAAGACTCACGGTTCGACGGTACCGCCGCGCGGGTGCAGGACGGGCCGTCGCACTAACGTGGAGTCATGTTCGAGGTGCGCGAGTGGACACGCGGCGACACGGCGCGGTTGTTGCGTGCGCCGACCGCGGATGACGACAAGTACGCCCGCGGCGTGGTGGCGCTGCGCACCGGATCGCCCGCGTATCCCGGTGCCGCGGTGCTCGGCGTCGAGGCGGCGTGGCGAGCCGGGGCGGGCTTCGTCCGCTACGTGGGCACGGAGCGGGTGGCGGATGCCGTTCTCGCCCGACGACCGGAGACCGTCGCCGGGGCGGACCCGGGGCGTTCGAGGGTCGACGCCTGGGTGATCGGATCGGGGACGGACCCGGCGCACCGCAGCGACACGGAATCCGGGGCTCTGCGGGAGATCCTCTCCGGCACCGCCGCCGTCGTGATCGACGCCGGAGCGCTCGATCTCGCCGAACGCGCGACGGCGCCGTTCCTCGTGACGCCCCACGCGCGGGAGTTCGTCCGGCTGCAGGAGAGGCTCGGAATGTCCTCGACCGCGGAGGATCGCGCGCAGGCCGCGCGGCACATGGCGGATACGCTCGGGGGCGCCGTGCTGCTCAAGGGCGCGCGTACGCTGATCGCGGCCCCGGATGGGACGGTCATCGCCGTCGAAGCGGGGACCGGCTGGCTGGCCACCGCGGGGACGGGCGACGTCCTCGCCGGCGCGCTGGGTGCTGTGCTCGCGGCGAACCCCGGACGCCCGATCGCCGAGGTCGCCGCGGCCGGAGCATGGCTGCACGGCCACGCCGGGCGTATCGCCGCCGGCGTGCGTGACGGCGGGACGGGGCATCCGATCGTCGCGATGGACGTGGCCGAGGCCCTTCCGCTCGCGATCGCGGACGTCCTGGCGTGAATCGCGCGTCGACGGCCCGGGTGGTCGCGCTGTGGAGCGTCTTCCTCGTCGTGCACGCGCTGACCGCATGGGCCGGCTGGGTCTACCCCAGCCAGCCCATGGGCGATGTGGTGCTCGTGTACGAGCCCTGGGCGTCCTCTGCACTCGGCGGGGGACCGATCGTCGGTGTCACCGAGACATGGGTCTACCCTCAGCTCGCCCTCGTGCCGATGCTCGTCGCCGCCGTGCTCTCCGCGCCGCTCGTGCCTCTGCTCGGAGTATCCAGTGCGTATCTCGTCGGATGGGCCGTCCTGGTCGTGATCCTCGACGCTGTCGCCTTCGCTGTGCTGGTGGGGCGCGCGCCCTCGCACGCGCGCCGTGTCGCGGCCTGGTTCTGGTGCGGCGCACTGGTGCTCCTCGGACCGATCGCGCTCTACCGGATCGATGCGATCACCGTCCCGATCGCCGTGATCGGCGGACTCTGGCTCGTGTCGCGGCCCGCTGTCGGAGCCGCTCTCCTCACGATCGGGGCATGGATCAAGATCTGGCCCGGTGCGCTCGTGCTCGCCGCCGTCGTCGCGCTCCGCGCGCGCGTGCGGGTGCTGGTCGCCGCCGCCGTCGTCAGTGTCGGGGTCGTCGCGACTCTGCTCCTGCTCGGGGCAGACACCGAGGTCCTCGGCTTCCTGACCGAGCAGACCGGACGAGGGCTGCAGATCGAAGCCGTGGCCGCCACCCCCTTCCTGTGGCTCGCGGTCGCCGGCGCCGCCCGCATCGAGTACAGCTTCGAGATCCTGACCTTCCAGATCACCGCGCCGGGGGTCGACGTCGTCGCCGCGGCGCTCACACCCCTCATGGCGATCGCGGTGCTCGCGGTGACTGCGGTCGGGGCACTCAAGGCGGTGCGCGGCGCGAGCTTCCCGAGACTGTTCCCTCCGCTCGCTCTCACACTGGTGACGCTTCTGATCGTCACCAACAAGGTCGGTTCACCGCAGTTCCAGACCTGGTTGATCGCTCCGGTGATCCTGTGGCTCGTGCTCGATCGGGCCCGAGCACGCGTTCCCGCCGTCCTCGTCCTCGCGCTCTGCCTGCTCACGTGCCTCGTCTATCCGATCGGCTACGACGGGCTGCTGCGGGCCGACGCCCTCTCGGTCGCCGTCCTCACGGTGCGCAACATCCTTCTCGTCGTCCTGCTCGTCCTCGCAGCCCGCGCTCTCCTGCGCGTGCCTGTACGCCATCCGAAAACCCAGGAGTGAAACCATGCTGATCGCCTTCTCCGTCGCCCCGAGCGGCACCCCCTCCGCGGGAGCAGAGCGCACCGATGCCTCCGTGCATGACGCCGTGGCCGCCGCCGTGCGGGTGGTGCGCGAGTCCGGACTGCCGCACCGCACCACGAGCATGTTCACCGAGATCGAGGGACCGGACTGGGACACGGTCATGGACGTCGTGAAGCGTGCGACCGAGGCCGTGATGCCCTTCGGCTCGCGGGTCTCGCTCGTGCTCAAGGCCGACATCCGCCCGGGCTACTCCGGAGAGCTGGACGCGAAGATCGAGCGGCTGGAAGCAGCCATCGACGAAGCAACGGTCGAGGAGTCCGGTGACTGATTCCCCGTCGTCCATGTCGATCGCTCTTCGACCGGCGACGGCCGACGACTCCGAGTGGATCGCGGAACTCCGCGCCGAAGTGCTTCGGGCCGACCTGGAGCGGCTGGGGCGTTTCGACGAGACCCGCGTCCGGCAGCGGTTCCGTGATGCGTTCGAACCGACGCAGACCCGGATCATCGTCGTGGACGGCACCGATGTCGGCTCGGTCGCCATCCGTGCGGAGGGGGAGTCCCGCTGGCTGGAGCACTTCTACATCGCGACCTCGCATCAGGGCCGTGGTCTCGGTGACCGCGTGCTGGGGATCGTGCTCGATGACGCGACCCCGTATCGACTCAACGTGCTCCAGGGCAGCCCGGCGCGCCGTCTTTACGAACGCCACGGTTTCGTCGTCGACACCCAGGACGACGTTGATGTCTTCATGACGCTCGATCGCGCAGGGCGGGCGACCTCCGGGTCCGACGGCCGCTAAGCTGATCCGGTGAATCCCTCGACTGAATCGAGGGGTGCGGCGAAGTGGGCGCTCCTCTCCCTCGCCATCGGCAGCTTCGGCATCGGCATGACCGAATTCGTGGTCATGGGCCTGCTGCCCAACATCGCCGCCGACCTGCTGTCTTCGCTCTGGGCGACCAGCCAGGAAGATGCGCTGAGCCAGGCCGGCTGGCTGATCTCGCTCTACGCGCTCGGCGTGGTGGTGGGCGCACCGACCATCGCCGGCTTCGTCGCGCGTTACCCGCGGCATCGGGTGATGATCGTGCTGGCCCTCGCGTTGACGGTGTTCAACGCCCTCACGGTCGTGCTGCCCACGTTCGAGCTCGTCGCCGCGTCGCGCTTCCTCGCCGGGCTGCCGCACGGTGCATACTTCGGCATCGGTGCGCTCGTGGCCGCCGATGTGATGGGGCCGGGCAACCGCGCCAAGGGTGTGGCGTTCATCCTCACCGGCCTCACGGTCGCCAACGTCGTGGGCGTGCCGTTGGGGACGTTCCTCGGGCAGCAGTGGGGCTGGCGCTCCGCCTTCGCCGTCGTGGCGCTCGTCTTCGCTCTCGCCACCCTCTGCATCGCGCTCTTCGTCCCGGAACATCCGGGAGACCCGGGGCGCACGATGCGCCAGGAACTGCGGGTGTTCCGTATCCCGCAGGTGTGGTTCACCCTGGGCGTCGGCGCGATCGGTTTCGGCGGATTCTTCGCCGTCTACAGCTACATCGCCCCGCTGGTGACCGAGGTCTCCGGCTCCCCGGAGTGGGTGGTGCCGATCGTCCTCGTGCTCATGGGGCTCGGGATGACGGCGGGAAACCTCGTCGGCGGTCACCTCGCCGACATCGACCTGCGCCGCACGCTGCTCTTCGGACTCGCCGCCATGGCCGTGGTCTTCGCGCTGCTGGCGTTCCTGTCGTTCTGGATCGTCAGCCTGGCCGCGGTGGTGCTGGTGGTCGGGTTCGTCTCCTCCGTGCTGAGCCCGACGATCCAGACCCGGCTCATGGACGTGGCGGGCGACAACCAGTCGATCGCCGCAGCCATGAACCACTCGGCGCTCAACATCGGCAACAGCCTGGGCGCGTTCCTCGGGGGCGTCGTCATCGCCGCCGGCTGGGGCTTCACCGCACCGGCATGGACCGGTGCCGCGCTCGCCGTGGCCGGTCTGCTGATCGCGCTGCTCTCGTACCGCGTCGAAGGACGTCGCCCGGCGGCAGCGGAGCTCGTCGCCTCGTAGTTTCGCCGCGGTCGGTCCGGTCGTAGAGTGACGGGGTGAGTGCCCCCGAGCTGTCCCTGCCCGTCGCCGGCACTGCTGTCCTGCTGCGCGCGTCGGACCCCGCCTTCGATGTGCTGCTGATGCGTCGGCCCGATCGCGGGTCGTTCGCGGGAGCGTGGGTCTTCCCCGGAGGCAAGGTCGAACCGGGCGACGTCCACGACGGCGACGACGAGTCCGAGAACGCGCGCCGTGCCGCGATCAGGGAGACGCGCGAGGAGGTGGGCCTCGCTGTCGACGACCTCGTCGTGCTCTCCGAGTGGCAGCCGCCGGTGGAGGCCCCCACGCGTATCCGCACCTGGTTCTTCCTCGCCGAGGCGCCGGCCGGAGAGCCTTCGCCCGCTGCCGACGAGGTCGTGGAGATCGCCTGGGTGCCGCCGGGAGAGGCGCTCGCGAGGCACGCGGCGGGGGAGTGGACGCTGTATCCGCCGACGTGGATCACGCTCCACCAGCTTGCGGCGTTCAGCGACGTGGAATCGGCCCTGTCGTCGGGCGGTGCGGCGCAGCTGTTCCAGACCCGGGTGCTCGAGTCCGAAGCCGGGCGTGCCTTCGCCTGGGAGCAGGGACGCCTCGAGGCGGGTGCCCTGCCGTGGCGGTTCGTCGAGGCCTGAGGGATCGGGCTCAGCTGTCGAGCAGACGTCGTAGGTTCGCGCCCACGGCCTCGGTCTCGATGAGGAAGCCGTCGTGCCCGAAGTCGCTGGTGATGACGACGGCCTCGTCGTCGATGACGTTCGGGATGCTGCGGGCGATGCGCTGCTGCCCGTCGACGGGGAAGAGGCGGTCGCTGTCGATGCCGAGCACCAGCGTGGTGGCGGTGACGGCGTGCAGAGCTTCTTCGACGCCACCTCGCCCGCGACCGACATCGTGCGAGTTCATGGCTTCGACGAGCGTGATGTAGCTGTTCGCGTCGAAGCGGCGTGTGAACTTGTTGCCGTGGAAGTCGAGATACGACTCCACGGCGAAGCGACCGCCGTGCCCGAGCGGCGACACGTCGGACTGCCACGAACGCTGGAAACGCTGGTTGAGCTCGATCGGGCTGCGGTAGTTCAGCAGCGCCATGCGCCGGGCCAGTGCGAGGCCACGGTGTGGGCCGTCGCCGTCACCGAGGTCGTAGTACTCGCCGCCCTGGAACCGCGGATCCATCCGGATGGTCTCCAACTGCACGGTGTTGAGCGCGATCTGGTCGGCGGTGGTCACCGGGGGAGATGAGAGCACGGCGAGGCGCTGCACGCGCTCGGGATGTGTGGCCGCCCACTCCAGCGCATGCATCCCGCCCATGGAACCGCCGATGACAGCGGCCCAGCTCTCGATGCCGAGCGCATCCGCCAGGCGGACCTGGGCGGCGACCTGGTCACGGATCGTGAGGTACGGGAAACGGGAGGCCCACTCGTAGCCGTCGGGGGCGACGCTCGCGGGGCCCGTCGAGCCCTGGCAGCCGCCCAGCATGTTCGGGGCGATCACGAACCAGCGGTCCGTGTCGAGCGGAGCTCCCGGACCCGTGATGTCCTCCCACCAGCCCGCGGTGGGGTGCCCGGATCCCGCTGCGCCGCGCACATGGCTGTCCCCGGTGAGCGCGTGCAGCACCAGCACGGCGTTGTCCCGTGCCGTGTTCAGCTCGCCCCAGGACTCGTAGGCGATGCGGATGCCGGGGAGCTCGGCGCCGCTCTCCGTCGAGAAGGCGCCGAAGGCGGCGAACCGGCGACCGCCCACCGGGTCTCCGTCACGCCATGCTCCGGTCGCCGGCGGGCGGGCACGGAGCAGCCTGACGTCGGCCTCCGTCACGGGCGCCGAGGGCACCGTGTCCTCGGAGGTCGTCTGCCAGTCCATGCTCCCATTCTCGCCTGGTCCGCGACTCGTCGGTGGCAAGTTACGCTCCGATGTCCCGACCCTCCCGACCGCGACGATCGAGGCGGCCCGTCGGCATCGTCGCGTCGGTCGTCGGTCGTCGGTCGTCGGTCGTCGGTCGTCGGTCGCGGTCGTCGGTCGTCGGCAGGTGTATCAGCGCACTCGGGTCAGGGTGGCGAGATGATCGCTGTTCCCCGCCCGTATCGTGCCCGACGTGACGACATCGAGGCCGCGGACGAAGACCTGGTCGATGCGTACGAGGGGGAAGGCGACGGGCCAGGTGAGCCCGAGGCTCCCATCCGTCGGACGCACCCAATCGGCTTCCGCGCGCAAGGCCGTCAGGCTCGGATCGGTCGACGGTGCGTTGAAGTCGCCGACGGCGATGAGGGAGTCCGCAGGGTCGGAGCCGACCCGGTCCGCGAGTCCGCTCAGCATCGTGTCGCGGTCCTGCTGGTGCCCCGGCCGCACCGACGCGGCGTGCATCACGTAGACGGCGACCGGCGTGGACGGCACCTGCACCTCGACACGGAGCGCACGCTTCCAGCTGAGTCCCAGCGTCAGGGGCTCGGCGTTCGCGAGGGGATATCTGCTCCACACACCGACGGTTCCGACCGTGTACGAATGCGGGTACTGCCCGGCGAGGGCGTTCTGCGCCGCGGAGAGGCTGTCTCCATCGAGCTCCACGAGGGCGATCACATCGGCGCCGCTCTGCGCGAGCTCGGTCGCGGATGCGGCCGCCCCGCCGGATCGCGCCCTCACGTTCTGGCTCACGACCGTCAGCCCGGAAGCGGAGGCCGACTCCGACCCCGTCGGACCGGGGAGGGCGGGAAGAGCCGGTGCCATCGCGAGGATCCACAGGAGTGCGGGAACCAGGATCACGACGACCACTCGGCGGGCGAGGAACAGCGCGGCGATCAGCAGTGCGAGAAGCACGAGACCGAGCCAGGGGAGGGCGGCAGCGACCGCTGTGCCGACGATTCCGGGGATCCAGCCGCCGGCGATGACGAGCAGCACGGCGACGCCGGCGGCGGCGAGCCATCGCGCGCGGGTCGTCGTCACGCGTCGGACGCGCGGCGGTCGGTGTTCGACGTCGATCATGCTCTCCTCACGGCGGTCTTCCATTGTCGAGGCCGTCGCCTGTGGGTCGGCCGGGTGAAGACGTCGCCTGCACGCGAAGATGCCCCGGAGCTCGGGCTCCGGGGCATCTCGTGGGGTGTGCGGGTCAGGCGCGCGCGGCCTCCGACACGGCGCGGGCCGCGGCGAGAGCCTGCTCGAGGTCGGCCTTGAGATCGTCGACGTTCTCGATGCCGACGGAGAGTCGGACCAGGCCCGGCGTGACTCCGGCGGTGAGCTGCTGCTCCGGCGTCAGCTGCGCATGCGTGGTCGATGCGGGGTGGATGACGAGCGAGCGCACGTCGCCGATGTTGGCGAGGTGGCTGAACAGCGACAGGCTGTTCACGAACTCGCGTCCGGCTTCGACGCCGCCCTTCAGCTCGAACGACAGCACGGCGCCGACGCCCTTGGGCGCGTACTCGTTCGCCTTGGCGTACCAGGGTGAAGAGGGCAGACCAGAGTAGTTGACCGTCGCGACATCGTCGCGGCCGTCGAGCCACTCGGCGATCTCCTGGGCGTTCTGCACGTGGCGCTCGATGCGCAGGGACAGGGTCTCGACGCCCTGGATGAGGTTCCAGGCGCTCTGCGGGGCGATAGCGGATCCGAGGTCGCGCAGGAGCTGCACGCGGGCCTTGATGATGTACGCGAGCGGGTCGCCGACGGCGGCGGTGTAGCTGGCGCCGTGGTACGAGGGGTCCGGCACCGTGAGGCCGGGGAACTTGTCGACGTTCTTCGACCACTCGAACTTTCCGCCGTCGATGATGACGCCGCCGATCGTGGTGCCGTGGCCGCCGAGGAACTTCGTGACCGAGTGCACGACGATGTCGGCGCCGAACTCGAACGGACGGATCAGGTACGGGGTGGCGATCGTGTTGTCGACGATCAGCGGGACGCCGTTCTCGTGGGCCACATCGGCGACGGTGCGGATGTCGAGGATGTTGATCTGCGGGTTTCCGATCGTCTCCGCGAAGAACAGCTTCGTGTTCGGGCGGACCGCTCGACGCCACTCCTCGGGGTCGTCCTGGTTCTCGACGAACGTGACCTCGATGCCGAGCTTCGCGAGCGTGTACTTGAAGAGGTTGTAGGTGCCGCCGTATATGGAGCTCGACGCGACGAAGTGGTCGCCGGCCTGCGCGATGTTCAGGACCGCGAAGGTCGACGCTGCCTGGCCGCTGGCGAGCACGAGAGCACCGGTGCCGCCTTCGAGCGCGGCGAGACGCTGCTCGAGCACGTCCTGCGTCGGGTTCTGGATGCGGGTGTAGATGTTGCCGAACTCCGCGAGGGCGAACAGGTTAGCCGCATGGTCCGCACTGTCGAACACGTACGAGGTGGTCTGGTAGATCGGCGTGGCACGTGCCTTGGTGACCGGGTCGGGGGCAGCGCCCGAGTGGATCTGCTTGGTCTCGAAACGCCAGGACTCGGGTGCGGACATGTGATTCCCCCAGGAGTGGTCGGAAGGTCGTGTGGCGGATGCCGTTGCAGCGACAGTACGGAATATCGCTGTCTGTCAACAACAGACGGGAAATGTGACGTAACAGAGCGGAGGCCCGGAATCCTGCGGCGGATCGATCGACGACAACCCCAGGGGGGAGTCCGCATTCCGGGGAGAACGCCGTACGGTGGAGGCATGGTGAACAGACGAGCAGTGGTGACAGGTGCGAGTTCGGGCATCGGCGCGGCGACGGTGCGTGCCCTCCGTGCCCGGGGATGGGACGTCGTGGGGGTCGCGCGACGCGAGGACCGACTGTCGGCGCTCGCCGCGGAGACCGGAGCCTCGGCCATCGCCTGCGACCTCACCGATGCCTCCGCCGTCGACGCGCTCGTGGGCGAACTCGAGCGGTCGGGCCCCGTGCACGCTCTCGTCCAGGTCGCCGGCGGTGCTCGCGGCACCGACCGCATCGAGGACGCATCGGTCGACGACTGGCAGTGGATGTTCGACGCGAACGTGCTGGCGAGCCAGCGTCTCGTCGCGGGTCTGCTCCCGCTCCTGCGCCGAGCCGCGGCAGCGGACGGTCACGCGGATGCGATCTTCGTCACCTCCACGGCTGCGCAGACCGCGTACGCCGGCGGTGCAGGCTACAACGCCGCGAAGGCCGCGGAGTCGATGCTGGTGAAGGTGCTCCGTCAGGAACTCAACGGCGAGCCGATCCGTGTGGTCGAGGTGGCGCCGGGAATGGTGCACACCGAGGAGTTCACGCTCAATCGCCTGGGCGGAGACTCGGTCGCTGCCGAGGCCGTGTACGCGGGTGTCGACGCCCCGCTCGTCGCCGACGACGTCGCCGACGTGATCGCGTATGCGCTGGAGTCGCCCGGACGCGTGAACCTCGACCTGATCACGATGCGGCCGGTAGCGCAGTCCGCGCAGCACCTGCTCGCCCGCGGCCCGCTGCGGGTGCGCTCCATCGACTGACGATGGCCCAGACTCTCGCAGAGCTCGCCGAGGGCGGGCTGATCGACGCCGGATGGGCGGAGGCGCTGGCCCCCGTCCAGGACACGATCACCTCCCTGGGGGAGCGGCTCCGCGACGAGCAGGAGGCAGGGCGGGGATACCTGCCGGCGGGCGCGAACGTGCTCAGGGCCTTCCAGCGGCCGCTGTCCGACGTCCGCGTCCTCATCACCGGGCAGGATCCCTACCCCACGCCCGGACATCCCATCGGACTCTCGTTCGCCGTCGATCGCGATGTGCGCCCGCTGCCGCGCAGTCTCTCGAACATCTACAAGGAGCGCGAGACCGACCTGGGCATCCCTCCCGCACCGCACGGTGATCTGACGGCGTGGAGCGATCAGGGCGTCCTCCTGCTCAACCGTGTGCTCACCGTGCGTCCCGGTGAGGCGGCCTCTCACAGAGGGTGGGGGTGGGAGAAGGTCACGGAGCTCGCGATCCGTGCGCTCGTCGCGCGCGATCAGCCGCTCGTCGCGATCCTGTGGGGGAAGGACGCAGCCAACCTGCGGCCCCTCCTCGGGGAGACGCCGGTCATCTCCTCGGCTCATCCATCCCCGCTCTCGGCCCGCCGCGGCTTCTTCGGATCACGTCCGTTCTCGCGGGCGAACGCCCTCCTCGAGGAACGGGGTGCCGAGCCCGTGGACTGGAGGGTGGAAGGCGAAGCCTCTCCCTCTCTAAGCTGAGCGCATGCAGTTCGAGCCGGGGGACCGTCGTCGTGTCCTGCCGCGCCACCTGCGGCCTGCGCCCGCGCCCGAGATCTTCTCGTACACGATCCGCGCCGCGCGGCCTGCCGACCTGCCCCATGTGCGCGAGATCTACAACCACTTCGTGAGCAATTCGGCCGTGACACTCGACGAGCGACGCAGCAGCATTCCCTACTGGCGCGACAAGTACGCTCTGCTCGCCCGGCTCGAGCTTCCGTTTCTCGTCGCGGTGTCCCCGGGCGGCGAGGTGATGGGCTACGCCCTCGCGCAGCCATGGGCAGGCAAGAACGCCTACAAGTACACCGTCGAGGATTCGATCTACCTCGGTCCCGGTGCGGGAGGCAAAGGCCTGGGGGCGGTGTTGCTGCAGGCGCTCATCGATGCCTGCGAGCAGATCGGCCTCCGAGAGATGGTCGCGGTCATCAGCGACCACGGTGCGGAGGCGTCGATTCGACTGCACGAGAAGCTCGGCTTCGTCGAAGCGGGACGGATGGGACGCGTCGGGTACAAGTTCGGCCGAGACCTCGGTACCGTGTACATGCGCCGCGTGCTCAAGCCGACAGGGCGGCGGCGGGGAGGGCTCTTCGGCTCGCGGCGCTGAGGACGCTCGTCCGGTCTCGCGATCGATCTCTCAATGCCCGGGGCCGGCGGGGATGACGGGGATGGCCGAGAGCAGCCTCTTCGTGTAGTCCTGTGTCGGATGCAGGAGCACGTCGCGAGTAGCGCCCCGCTCGACGATACGGCCGTCCTTCATCACGACGACCGTGTCGCACAGGTTCTGCACCACTCCGATGTCGTGCGACACGAGCACCAGCGTGAGGGCGGTCGTGTGTCGCAGTTCGATCAGCAGCTCGAGGATCTGGGCACGAACGGTCACGTCCAACGCCGACAGCGGCTCGTCGCCGACCAGGATCCGCGGGCCATGCACGATCGCTCGCGCGAGGGCGATCCGCTGCCGCTGCCCGCCCGAGAACTCATGCGGATAGCGGTCACCCATCTCGGGTTCGAGCCCGACCCGGGCGAGCACCTCCCGCACACGCGCACGGTGATCCCCCTCGATGCCGAGGGCCCAGAGCGGTTCTCGCACGATCTGACCGGCCGTCATCCGGGGGTCGAGCGACGCGTACGGGTCCTGGAACACCAGCCCTGTCTCGCGGCGCAGCCAATGCAGGGACCTTGCCGATGCGGTGGCGTCGACCGGGCGGCCGCCGACGGCGATCGTGCCGGACGTCGGGCGGTCCAGTCCCAGCAGCAGCCTGACCAGCGTGGACTTGCCCGATCCGGACTCGCCGATGATGCCGACGGACGATCCTTCGACGATGTCGAGGTCGGTGGGAGCCAGGGCGGTCTGCGTGCGGGTGCGCTCGAATGCGGAGCGTTTCGGGACGAAGAAGTCGCGACTGAGCCCTCGGGCCTCGATCAGACTCACGCGGCACCCCCATCCGGACGCCACAGGGTCGCCGTCGCATCCCGCAGCAGCCCCTGGGTGATGGGCGAGGACGGTGCGGAGAGAAGGGTCGAGACCGGGGCGGCTTCGACCACGTGCCCGTGTTCGAGCACGACTCCCTCGGTCGCGACCTGTGCGAGCACGGCGAGGTCGTGGGTGATGAACACGAGGGACATGCCCTCGTCCGCGACGAGCGCGAGCAGCAGGGAGAGGATCTCGGCCTGGATCGTGACGTCGAGCGCGGTCGTCGGCTCATCGGCGATGAGCAGTCTCGGACGACACGCGAGTGCCATCGCGATGGCGACACGCTGGCGCTGACCGCCGGAGAGCTGGTGCGGGTACCGGTCCACGATCGACGCGGGGTCGGGAAGCCGCACTCGTGCCGCTTCCGCGATCGCCCTCTCCCGGGCCTCGCGGCGTCCGAGTCCCTCGTGGATGCGGATCGATTCCGCGATCTGCCGCCCGACGGTCCTGATCGGATTCAGTGCCGTGCGCGGCTCCTGGAACACGATGCCGATGTCGTCGCCGCGAAGGCGGGCCAGCTCGCGATCCGGCATCCCCACCAGCTCGGTGCTGTTCCAGCGGATGCTCCCGCTCGTGGTCGCGCCGTCCGGGAGCAGTCCCAGCACAGCGAGCGCGGTGAGGGACTTGCCGGACCCGGACTCGCCGATGAGTCCGAGTCGCGCGCCGTCGGGCACCTCGAAGGAGATGCCGTCGACGACGTGTCGCCCATCGATCTCGACCACGAGGTCCTTCACGGAGAGGCTCATGCGACCACCCCCGGGGTGTGGATCTCGGCGGCGCGATGCCGCAGCGTCGGATCGGTCGCCTCGCGCAGACCGTCGCCCAGCAGGTTCAGCGCGAGGACGGTGATCGTGATCGTGAGCCCCGGCCAGAGCACGGACAGCGGATGCACCCCGATATACCGTTGGAGGTCGGCGAGCAGCAGGCCCCAGCTCGGTTCGACCACCGAGGCGCCGAAACCCAGATACGAGAGACCGGCTTCGGCGAGGACTGCGACCGCCATCGACCACGACAGCTGCACGATGAAGACGGGGGCGACGTTCGGCAGCAGGTGTCGCACGAGGCTCTGAGCAGGCGTGACCCCCGCGGCTCGCGCAGCCAGGACGAAGTCGCTCTGCTGCACACGGCGCAACTCGGGGCGGGTGACGCGCGCGATGTTGACGCCGAAGCCGATTCCCACCGCCCAGATCACCACCCAGAGGGATCCGCCCCAGACCGAGGAGATCATCATGGCGATCAGCAGCACGGGGAATGCGATCAGGATGTCGACGAGTACCGCCACGGTCTCACGCAGCCAGCGTGCGGTCAGTGCTCCGAGGGCTGCGAGTGCGATACCGACCACGGTGGCGACGAGCCCTGCTCCGATGCTCACGAAGACGGTCGTGCGGGCACCCGCCATCAGCAGGCTCAGGATGTCGCGACCCGTGTCGTCGGTGCCCAGCAGATGCGGCCAGCTCGGCGGCAGCCAGCGATCGCCGATGTCCGATGCCTGCGGATCGAAAGGTGTCCAGAAGAGGGCGACGAGCGCGGTGAGGGCGATCACGACGACGACGATGGCACCGAAGCGCCCCGTCGAGGTGTCCCACAGTCGGCCCAGCCAGCGCGGGGTCATGCGGCCTCCCGCTGTCGAGGGTCGATCGCGCGGTGCACGAGGTCGACCAGGAAGCCCACGACCAGCACGAATCCGGTGAGCACGAGCAGCTCGCTCTGCACCTTGATGAGGTCTCGCGTTCCGACATCGGCGACGAGCATGCGTCCGATCCCCGGGAGGGTGAACAGCTGCTCGATCACGACCGATCCGACGATGATGCCGGCGACCTGGAGGCCGAGCACCGTGATGATCGAGAGACCGACGGCCGGGATGCCGTGCTGGATGAGCGCTCGGGTGCGAGTGAGCCCCTTCGCCGCGGCGGTGCGGACGAAGTCCTGTCCTGCGGCTTGGAGCGTCGCACTGCGTACGAATCGCATCAGCATCGCCCCCTCCACGATCCCGATCGTCAGCGCGGGGAGCAGGAGCGACTCGATCGCCCTTCCGGGCGTCGACCAGCCGGTGCGGGGGAACCCCTGCGGTGGAAGCCAGCCCAGCCAGACCGAGAAGACGACGATGAGCATCATGCCGGCCCACACCACGGGGACGGCGGCCAGCGCCTGAGCGCCGACGCTGAGCGCGGTGCCGCCGCGTCGGTTGCGCAGGAGCGCGGCCAGGATGCCGAAGGGCACGGCGATGAGCACGGCGATCAGGAGCGACATGATGCCGAGCGGGACGGTGACCTGGGCCTTGAGGAGGAGCTCTTCGCCGACGGAGGCGCCCGACAGCAGAGACGTGCCGAGGTCGCCGCGGAAGATGCCGCCGATCCAGTCGGTGTACTGGGCGAGCAGAGGCCGGTTCAGTCCGAGGGATTCGCGCAGGGCCTCGACCTCGGCGGGGGAGGCCTGGGTGCCGGCGATGAGCTGTGCGACATCGCCGGGGAAGACGCGGAGCGTCAGGAAGATGAGCACGCTCGACACGAGGAGCCCTGCGATGAGCAGGACTCCTCGGACGAGCGCATAGCGGATCACGAAGGGGTGACCGCTCGCTACTTCTCGGCGGAGACGGTGACGCCCGCGAGGTTGATGCGCGAGTTGATCGAGTCCTCAGGGAAGCCGGCCACGATCGGGCTCACCGCCGTGATCGTCTCGCCGTTGTAGAGCCAGTCGGCGGCGTGGTCCTCCGACACGATGCGTGCGGCCTGCGCGAGCAGGTCAGCGGACTTGTCCGGGTCGACCTCGGCCAGTGCCTTCGCGTACAGGTCCTGCACCTCGGCGTTGTCGTAGCCGAAGTAGTAGTCCGGGTCGGCGAAGTTGCCGAAGTCCCGCGGCTCGACGTGCAGAACAAAGCTGAGGTCGTAGTCGTGGTTCGTGTAGACGTCCTCCAACCAGGTGGGGAACTCGACGGAGTTGACTTCGAGCGTCACCCCGATCTTCTTGAAGTCCGAGATCAGGACCTTCGGCACGGTCGTGCCGTAGAAGGAGGGGATCGTGAGCGTCAGCTCCAGGTCCTTCTGGCCGGCCTCTGCGAGCAGGTCCTTGGCCTTCTCGGGGTCGTAGGAGATCACGTCGGACAGGTCTTCGTAGCCGGGGTCGAGCTCGGGGATCGGCCCGTACAGCGCGGTGCCGGCGCCGACCGCCTCGATGAGAGCTTCGTGGTCGATGGCGAGCCGGAGTGCTTCGCGCACGCGGACGTCGTCGAGCGGGGCCTTCTTGTTGTTGAAGGCGAGAGTGGCCTTATCGGTGGTGCGCCCGGTCGTGAGTGCGAAGTCTCCCGAGTCCTCGAGCTGCGGCGCGAGGTTCGGATCCACGGCCGTGAGCACGTCCACGTCGCCGGCCAGCGCGGCGTTCACCCCCGCGGTGAAGTCGGGGATGTACTGGAACTCGACCTGAGCGACGCCGGCCGGATCGCCCCAGTAGGCGTCGTTGCGCGCGAAGGTGATGGTGCTGCCCTTGTTCCAGCGCGTCAGAGTGAAGGGACCGGTACCATTCTCGGCCGTCTTCAGATCGGTGGTGTCTCCGGTCTTGAACACCAGACCGGCGGGCCCCGTGAGGGCGAACAGGAAGTTCTGGTTCGGTGCGGACAGCACGATCTCGACCGTCGTCGGGTCCGGTGCAGTGATCGCCGTCACCGAGGCGAAGTCCGCGTTGCCCTGGACGGTCGCATCCGTGCGCACGGTCTCGTACGAGGAGACGACGTCGGCGGACGTGAGCGGCGTGCCGTCGTGGAAGACGACGCCGTCGTTCAGGGTGAACGTGTACGTGAGACCGTCGGACGAGACGGTGTAGTCGGAGGCGAGGCGACCCTCGATCTCATTGTCCTGCGTGCGGGTGACGAGACCCTCGTAGATGTTGTCGATCAGGATCTGCTCGAGCGCGGCACCACTGGTGTGGCGGATGTCGAGATTGGTCGGCTCGAGGACGAGTCCGACGTGGAGGGTGGCGCTCGGGTCGGGTGTTCCCGCTGCGCTGCTGGGCTCGGGCTCGGTGGTGCCGGAGCAGGCGCTCAGGATCACGGCGGTGGCCGCGAGCGCGGATATCAGCGCGAGACGTCGGGTGCGTCGGAACATGGGCGTTTCCTCTCGGTGCGGCAGCTGCTGTGTGCCGTGGAATCGAGCCTAGAGATGTGAGGCGGGGTGAGGGTCGTGTATGGAACGGAGAGTCATATTCCGGCGGCGGGTGCTGCCGAGCCGATGAGACCGGCGAGAGCGGTCGGTGCCGTCTCCTGCACGTTATGGGTGGCATCGAGGACGACCAGCTGCGCCGCAGGCACGCGTCGCTGGAGCTCGGCGGCATCGGCTTCGCTGACGAATCCTCGTGCGGCCCGCACCAGGGTGATCGGCGCGCTGACTGCGGCCAGGTCATCCCAGCCCGTCTCGTGCAGCACCGACGGGGCGGTTGCCGATCCGGGGTCGTGAGCGGCGAGAGCCTGGGCGGCGAGGTGTGCGAAGTGGTGCTTCCACTCCACGCGTCCGTCCTCGCGTACGCGCGTGTTCAGGAAGACACCGCGTTCGGTCTCGGGGCGGGATCCGCCGAAGCCGAGCGCGATCGCCTTGTCGACGAGTTCATCCCGCGTGGCGAAGTCGGTCGGGCCCGCGTAGAACTCGCGCAGCGCTGCGGGTCCGGCTGTCACGTCGATCCCTGGCGTGATGTCGACGATGATGAGCTCGGCTACCAGATCGGGTCGTGCGGCTGCGAGCGCGGCACCGGTGAGTCCTCCGAGCGACTGGCCGACCACGACCTGGGGCTGCGTGGCCCAGGCGTCGAGCGCGGCGGCCACGTCGCGGGCGAGCGTTCGCGGCGTGTAGTCGATGTCGTCACGCCAGGAGGAGTCGCCGTGCCCGGCGAGATCGATCGCGAGCAGCGGCTGCTGCAGCGCAAGCGATGTGGTGTCCCAGGTGTGCGCGTTCAAGCCCGCTCCGTGCAGCAGTGTCACGCGCGGCTCGTCGGTTCCGAAACGAAGGGCGCTCAGGGTGCGTCCGTCCGGCAGCGGAAGGGTGAGACGCTCCACCGCCGGGAACGGCACGCCGAGTGCTTCGGCTTGTGCGGGAAGATAGCTGAACTCGCTGATGTCGATCGCCACCTCCACATTCTGCGCCCTCGCGCAGACGCGCAGGAAATACAGGACCATTACGACAAGCAATTGCGGCGTTTGGTTGCACATTATGTCTCTATGTTTCGCTCTCCTGTTGTCAATATGCATTTCCTGCAGACGCGTCAGTCGGAGCGTGGGCGATGCTCGCCGAATATCATGGAGTCATGAGCGAGACGCGTGTGCACCTGTCCAAGACCGAGCCGACGGCGTACCAGGCGCTTGACGCGTTCTCGAAGACCGTGGGGCAGATCTGCGCGGCCAACGGCATCGACGACCGCCTCAAGGAGCTCGTCATGATCCACTGCTCGCAGCTCAACGGCTGCGCGTACTGCGCGCGGATCCATGTCGACCGAGCGGTGGCGGCGGGGGTCGACACCGACACTCTCACGCAGATCCCCACGTGGCGCGAGAGCGGTGTGTTCAGCGAGCGGGAACGCGCCGCCCTCGAGCTCGCCGAAGCGTTCACGTTCATCGCCGAGGACGGGATCTCCGACGAGGTCTACGACCAGGTGGGAAGTGTGTTCACCGAGAAGGAGTACGCGGCGCTCAGCTGGGCCTGCGTGTCGATCAACGCCTTCAACCGCATCGTGATCGCGGGACGCTACCCCGTTCCTGCTCGCGATCCGAAGGGTCAGGCATGACGATCCTCGAGGTCGAGGGTGTCTCGAACATCCGGGATGTCGGGGGTATGCCGGCGAACGGTGGTCGTATCCGTTCCGGGGTGCTGCTGCGATCGGGACAGCTCTCGGGTGCGACCGCATCCGGCGCCGCCGCGCTGCGGGCACAGGTTCGGCACATCGTCGATCTGCGCGACGGCGAAGAGGTCGCTGCGGAACCCACGGAGATCGAGGGGCCGGACACCACACACCTTCCCTTGTTCCTGGGTTCGGTGCGATCCTTCTTCGAGGCCGACACGAGTCTCGAAGACCTGTATCTGCATCTGCTCGAGGAGAGCGGCGAACGACTCGTCGACGCCATCCGCATCATCGCCGCGGGAGAGTGCACGCTGGTGCACTGCACCGTCGGCAAAGATCGGACCGGCGTCACCGTCGCCCTCGCTCTCGCCGCCGTCGGAGCCGATCGCGAGGCCGTGATCGCCGACTATGCGCTCACCGAGTCGCAGCTTCCTGCTCAGCGCACGCGGTGGATCGCCGAGTACCTGCGGACCCAGCACCCGGAGGCCGTGCACGCGGTGGCGCTCGCGACCCAGTCCCCGGCGCCCGTGATGCGTCGTCTGCTGCAGCAGGTCGACGAACGGTGGGGGTCTGCTGCCGCATACCTGCGCGCGCAGGGGATGACCGAGGCCGAACTGGCCGCCTTGGTGGCGGCGCTCGTCGAACCGGCTTCCTCCACCGAAAGCTCCCGGCGATGACCGAGCTGATGCAAGGTTAGGCAAGCCTTCACTTGGTGTACGATGAAGACACCATGGACACCTCGCTCGAGACTCGCGGCACGCGCGCCGAACGTCGCGCGGCACGTCAGCGTTCCCATCACCTGGTGACGGCAGACGAGCACTCGCTCACTGAGCTCGAGGTGTTCCTCACCACGCTGCCGTTGTGCGCGTCGGGTCGTATCTTCATCGAGGTGCCCGAGGTCGCCGACATCGGCGTGATCGATGCTCCTGGTCGAATGACGGTCACGTGGCTCGCTCGTGAGCAGCGGTCCGGTGCTCCCGGAAGCGGTCGGGCGTGCGCACCCGGTCAGGCTCTGGCAAGAGCGACCTGCGCGTGGGCCGACGAGATGATGTGCGACGACGAGATCGAGACCCACGTCACTCTGCTCGGCAGCTACCTCGGCACGGCCGACATCATCGACCACCTGACGAGTGCGCTGGAGATCTCCCCGTCGCTCATCCACGCTCCCGAGCGCTTCGGCCTGCTGCCCGTCGACCGCTGATCCGCACGCGCAGGCGGCTCACGGCATGTTGACGTGCCGTCCAGTGGCCCGCGCCCATGCGAAGGCCGTCAGCCCGTCACCGCGTGCGGCGCACGTAGTTGCCGTCTTCGAGTCCCGCCTCGATCTCGAAGCGATTGCGTAGGGGGTTCCTCCCCGCAAAGAGGTACAGCACCGGCATCAGGAAGCCGTAGCGAAGCCACTGCTCCTTGTGCACGGCTTCGTGGCGGAGAACCGCCTCGCTGGGGCGGGTGCCACCCGTCAGGAAGCAGCCGCCGACGCACACCCCGCCGCGATTGAAGGTCCATGAGGGCATGCCCTGGAAGATCCACAAGCCTTCGCGCCGCTCGACGGGGCCGGTGCTCCACAGCGAGCCCCAGATCCACCCGATGGCCGTGCCCCAGGCGTAGCCGAGGCGGCTGATCGGAGAGCGCAGCAGGAAAGAGGGAATCCGTCGGTCGAGGCGTCTTCCGCGAGCGAGAGCCTGTTCTGCGGCCGGCCGCCAGTCCGTGGCGGCGGTCACGCCACCGCTCCGACCAGCCGCAGCAGCGCACCGAGGTCGTCGACCGCGTCGGCCGGAGACCGGGGAGCGAACCCGGCGATCGTCGCGCCCGCCAGTGGCACTTCGCTGCGCAGTGCGCGGATGGCAGTGCTCAGAGCCGCGGGCGAGAGTCCGAACGGCACGGAAGACGACACGCCCGCGAACTCCGAGGGATCGAGCACATCCACGTCGATGTGGACCCACACCCGCGTCGCCCCGGTCGCGCGGACCGCGTCGAGCAGCGCTTCGGGGCGTGCGAGGTCGTCGACCGAGAGGTTGCTCAAAGGGGCGATCTGCTCGACCTCGGCATCGTCGAGATTGCGCATCCCGACGGTCACCACACGGTGCGCGGGGATCGCGGGGGAGAGCACGAGTTGATCCTCACCCTCACCGAGCAGCGCCCGCAGCGCCATGCCCGAGAATGCACCGGACGGTGAGGTCTCGGGCGTGTGCATGTCGGCGTGCGCGTCGCACCACACCACGGCGAGCCCTTCCGTCCCTCCCGGGAGGGCATCGAGAGCGGCGACGGTCACGCTGCAGTCGCCGCCGATCACCACGGTGTCGTGGTCGATGTGCCCGTGTACTTGTTCACGGGTGCGGAGCAGAGTGCTCAGGCGTCGGACGTCGGTGCCCAGGGATTCGCCGGCCTCGACCGGCACGTCGAGCACCGTGGTCGCCGTGCGGGGGAGATCACCGGCGATCGCTGCGGCGCCGTCGGTGAGAAGCATCGCGCGCGGTGCGGGTGAACCCTGCCACTGCGGGATGACGAGGAATCGCACCATGGGTGCCTCCGAAGAAGAGAGGGCGGATGCCCCGGCGCGCTGCCCGGGGCATCCGCCGGTCGTGTCAGTTGCCTTCGATGGCCTGGCGGGGAGCGCTGCCGCCGGCCTTGAGCTCGGCGAGACGTGCCTCGACCTCGGTCAGTTCGCCGAGGTCTTCCAGGCTCTCGAACTGGGCATCGAGGCTCGACGCTGCGAGCTCGATCTTGCCCTGCGCGATGGCCTCCTGGCGGCGGACCTTGTCCTCGAACCGCCCCAGCTCGCTGGTGGGGTCGAGCACGTTGATCGAGCCGACAGCGTCCTGCACCTTGGTCTGCGCCTCGGCGACCTTGGCGCGCGCGAGGAGTTCGCTGCGCTTGTTCTTGAGCTCGACCAGCTTGTCCTTCATGCCGTTCAAGCCGCTCTTGAGCTTGTCGACGATCTCGGTCTGCGCCGCGATCTGGGGCTCAGCACCGGTGGCCTCGCGCTCGGCGCTGATCTGGCGCTGCAGGGCGATCTTGGCGAGGTTGTCGAACTTGTCCGCGTCGGCGGTGTTGCCGCTCGCGCGCATCTCATCGGCCTTGCGGCTGGCGGCGAGGGCTTTGTTGCCCCACTCGGTCGACGCCTGGACGTCTTCCTCGTGGTCGCGCTCGAGCAGGCGGAGGTTGCCGATCGTCTCCGCGATCGCCGACTCGGCGTCGGCGATGCTGTTCGTGTAATCGCGAACGAGCTGGTCGATCATCTTCTGCGGGTCCTCCGCAGAGTCCAGCAGGGAGTTGATGTTCGCGCGGACGAGGGTCGAGATACGTCCGAAGATGGACTGCTTGGTCATGCGTGATTCCTTTCAGAGGGCGTCTTCGAGAGCTTGTCGTATGTGTCTGTGTAGCGGATCAGAAGCGTCTACCTCCTGATCGGCCACTGCGGCCGCTGCTGCGGGAGCCGCCGCCTCCGCCGAATCCGGAGCTGCGGAATCCTCCTCCGGAGGAGCGCCAGCCGCTGCTGCTTCCCCGCCGCGAGGATCCGCCGCTTCCGCCGCCGGCGAGCAGCCCGCCGATGATGCCGCCGAGGATGTCCCCGCCGATCCCCGAGCCGCTGGACGACGACCCGGATCCGCCGAACAGGCCTCCGAAGCCGCCCTGGTCGTAACCGGGAGGGGCGTACGCCTGCACATCGGATTGCGCAGCCGACGTCGCCTGGCCTGCCAAGGCGAGCGCCCGGTTTGCCTCCGCCAGCGCGGCGTCGGGGTCGGTCGCCCGCAGGTTGAGCGCCTGCGCCAGGCTCGCTTCCGCGTTCGCGAGGCGGGTGCGTGCGGTGGAGCCCACGGTTCCTCGGCGGGTCTCGATGAAGTCACGAGCCGCGCGGATCTCGGAGTTCGCCTGTGCGAGGCTCTGATCGAGCATCTGCTGCACACGACGCGCGCGTTCGACGCTCTCTCTGCCCTGAGCGATCGCGGCATCGATCTGCGCGTTGGCGGCGGTGAGCGCCTCGAGAACGCGCTGCGGATTACGCGTGGAGCCGGCGAGGTCGGTCTGTGCCACCTGGAGCTGCTGTGCGGTCGCGGAGGCCGCGCCGGCGATCGCTCCCGAAGGATCGGGCAGCTGCTGCGCCGCCGCGAGGTCTCCCTGCAGCTCGGTGACGAGCGCCTGGGACTGCGCCTCGATCGTCGAGAGCTCGGTGCCCAGCGTCGTCACAGCCTGGGCGAGCTGTGCCGCCTGCGCCACCGACTGCTCTGCGGTGCGGATCGCGAACGCCGCCTCGCCCGAACGGCCGGCCGCGATCGCCTGCGCCGCTGCCTCGATCGATCGATCCGCGAGGTCGGCTCGCTCGCGGGCCTGTGCGGGGTTGTCCGCGACCATCGCGAGCGCCGCCGGAGCGTAGGTGGACGTGAGTGCGGAGAGGGCTGGAGCGGCCGCGGCGAGGACCGGGTCGAGCGCCGCGCGCTCACGACGGACCCGCTCGAGCTCCTGCGGGGCGTTCTGCTCCAGTTTGCGGAGCTCGTCGAATGCGGCGGTGTTGTCATCCAGGATGTCGTCGATCTCGTCCGCGATCTGGATGATGCGAATATGCCACGCCCTGCGGTCGTGGATCGTGTCCTCGATCTCGTCGTCGAGCTTCTGCTTCAGGTCGAAGGCCTCGGAGATCTTGGCCTTCGCCGCATCGACGACGCGCGTGAACTCCTCGGTCGCGCCCTCGCCGAACTGGGCGACGGCGAAGCCGAGTTCCTCCCGGCTCGAGGTGATCGCATCGTCCGCCTGCACGAGCGCGAGTCCGGCCTGTGTCTCGACCTGCTGGTCGGTCAGAGCGGAGAAGGGATCGGCGGGATCGGGGGTCTCGGGCATGGCGCCGCGCTCACGGATCTCGGCGCGGCGGCGCGCGCGGCGCACGAGAGCGACGACGAGCCACACCAGCAGCGCGACCACGACGATCGCGACGACGATCAGGCCGATCCGGAGCGCGCCGGCGCCCCCGTCTCCCTGGATCTCATCGGCGGCGAGGGTGATCGCTCCGACCCAGTCGCCGTCGGACGCGAAGGGAACCATCTTGTCCTCGATGCTGTCGAGCTGTCCGAAGCTCACGGGCCCGTCGGGGGCGGCGGAGATGTAGTAGCTCCGGCCGTCGACGGCGATCGCGAGAAGATACTGCTCGGTGCCGAGATTGTTGTCCTGTGCGACCGTATCCGCCCACTGCACGTTGTCGCTGGGATTGGTGAAGTCGTCGACGAGGACGACGAAGAGGTCGGCGTTCGAGTTGTCGGTGAGCTCCTGGAGCCGGGCTTCGACGGTGGCCTCTTCGTCGGCGCTCAGCACACCCGCCTGATCGGTGACGTACCCGGCATCGAGGGTGAGCGGATCGGTGGCCGATGCCGCGGAGGCGGTGAACGCTCCAGCGACCGCGGCGAGCGTGAGTGCGGCCAGCGCGAGCCACCGTTTCGTCATCGTGTTCCCTCCGACCGGCAGCCGAGCCCCATGCCACGAGTCTATGCACTGGATCCGACACGCGACAGCACTCGATGGTGCTTCTCCGTTCGCCCTCAGCGCAGACACATACGCTGGGAGGCATGGACGACATGTACGGTTCGGATGTGCTGGCCACCGGCTGGCGCGACCGCGGCGCGAAGCAGGTGCCGCAGGTCGCGGCGGAGACGGATCTCGTGGTGGAGGTCGCCGACGACGGTTTCTGCGGTGCCGTGACCCGCGTGCAGGGTGGGAACGTCGAGCTGGAGGACCGGGTCGGACGTCGACGCCTGTTCCCCCTCGGCGGAGGATTCCTGATCGACGGCGCACCGGTTCGTCTGGTCGTCCCCGCGGCGAAGTCCCAGGGCCCGCGTCGGACGGCGTCCGGGTCCTTCGTGGTCGCCGATCAGCGCGCCCGCGTCGCGCTGCCCAGCCGCATCCTCGTCGAGGGCAAGCACGATGCCGAGCTCGTCGAGAAGGTATGGGGTGCAGATCTGCGGGTCGAAGGCGTGGTCGTCGAGTTCCTGCAGGGGGTGGATCTGCTCGACGATCTGCTGGCAGCCGAACCACCCAGCGCGACGCGACGCTACGGAGTTCTCGTCGACCATCTCGTCCCGGGCTCCAAGGAGTCGCGGATCGCGGATGCGGTCGCCCGGGGCCCGCACGGTCGCCATCTCCGCATCGTCGGTCACCCCTTCGTCGACGTCTGGCAGTGCGTCACGCCGCGAGCCCTCGGCATCGCGAAGTGGCCGGAGATCCCGCGCGGCATCGAGTGGAAGGTCGGTATCTGCCGTGCCCTCGGGTGGCCGCACGAGACGCAGGCCGACACCGCGCGCGCCTGGCAGCACATCCTCTCGAAGGTGACGACCTATCGGGATCTGGAACCCGCCCTGCTGGGCCGTGTGGAGGAACTCATCGACTTCGTGACGGCGCCGACGCACTGAGCGCGGCTCTCGCGGGAGGTATCCGAGGCGCCGGACGCCGCGACGCCGACGGCTACCCTGGATTCATGCCCGAACCCCGTACCTTCCGAGACGAACCGGTGTCGTTCGTGCGCCGCAGCGGTCGGATGTCCGACGCCCAGGAGCGCGCGTTCTCCGAACTCGGCCCGCACTACCTGCTCGACGTGCCGCGAGACGTCGCCTGGACGTCCGTGCACCCCGAGGCCCGTCTCGACCCCGCGACCGAGTACGGACGCTCGGCCGATCTCTACGTGGAGATCGGCTCCGGGCAGGGGCATGCGATCGTGGCCGCGGCGTCGTCGCGCCCGGACGACGACTTCCTCGCCGTCGAGGTGTTCCGCGCTGGACTCGCGCGGACGATGCTCGACGCCGATCGCGAGGGTGCCGGCAACCTGCGCGTGGTCGAGGCGAACGCGCCGGAGGTGCTCTCCTCATTCCTCCCCGAGGCTGCGGCACGGGAGGTGTGGATCTTCTTCCCCGACCCGTGGCACAAGAAGAAGCACACCAAACGACGTCTGGTTCGCCCCGGTTTCGGCGACACCGCGGCGAGAGCATTGCGTGACGGCGGACTGCTGCGACTCGCGACGGACTGGGAGGACTACGCGCTGCAGATGCGCGAGGTGCTCGATGCCGAGCCGCTGTTCGAGCGTGCATTCGACGGGGAGTGGGCTGACCGCTTCGACGGTCGGGTGATGACGGCATTCGAGCGCAAGGGCATCGCGAAGGGGCGTGACATCCGGGACCTCGTGTATCGGCGCAGGACGCGCGCGTGACGGACGTGCGGCGTGACACGATGCAGCGGCTGGGCTTCGTGCCGGCGCTGCTCGTGTGTGCGGCGGCTCCGGCATTCTTCGTGCTGGAGATCCCCTGGATCGGCTGGACGCTGCTCGCGGCGGGCATCGCCGTGGCGGGTCTGATCGAGCGCGGCCGCCGCGCCGAGGACGAGGTCGTGCGCGTGGGGTCTCGGTTGGAGACCGCGAGGGTGATCGGAGTGCACAGGCCGCCGTCTCTCACGAGGGATCTCTCCCTGATCGCGATCGGTCTTCTGATCGTGAGCATCATCCCGTTGGCTGCGGAGCTCGACAACCTCGCGATGCTGCGCTTCACTCTTGCACTCGGCGGGGCGGTCGCCGTGCCGTACGTCATCTCGCGGTTCGTCTACTGCGACCGCGCGATCAGCTTCCCGTGGCGAACGCGTAGACGCTGGGGTCGGCTGCAATGGGGCTGGCTGGTCGCCGTGCTGGTGCTCGGCTGGCTCATCCTGCCCTTCTACTTCATCACCAGCGGGGTTTACCAGAACTGGCCGGTGGTCGACACCCCCGACCTCATCGCGAGGCTCTTCGTCGGCGTCGGCGCCGTCGGCATCTGGGACGAGCTGTTCTTCATCTGCACGGTGTTCGCGCTGTTGCGACGCCACTTCCCGGACCTGGTCGCGAACCTGCTCCAAGCGATCGTCTTCGTCTCGTTCCTCTGGGAGCTCGGCTACCGGGAGTGGGGACCGCTGCTGACCATCCCGTTCGCCCTGCTGCAGGGGTACATCTTCCTCCGCACGCATTCGCTCGCCTATGTCGTCACGGTGCATCTGCTGTTCGACGCCGTGGTGTTCGCCGTGCTGGTGCACGCACACAATCCGGGGCTGCTGCCGATCTTCCTCGTGTAGCCCCGCTCACCGGTCGGCTTGCTCCCGACCCCTCGGAACGGGAGAATCAGCCCATGCTCATCGTCGGTCTCGTCCTCGCCGCAGCCGCCGCTGCGTTCCACGTCTTCATCTTCGCGCTCGAGTCGCTCAGGTGGACCGATACCGAGACGCGGAAGATCTTCGGCGTCGCCAGCGAGGCCGATGCGGTCACCATGAAGCAGTTGGCCTTCAACCAGGGGTTCTACAACCTCTTCCTCGCGCTGACGACCCTGCTCGGCATCGGTCTCGTGATCGTGGGAGCCGAGACGGTGGGGCTCACACTCGTCTTCGCCGGTACCGCGATGATGCTCGCAGCCGCGCTGGTGCTCGTGCTGTCCGACCGCACCAAGGTGCGCGCGGCCACGATGCAGGGAGCCCTGCCACTGCTCGCGGTGGTCGCCACGGCGATCGGCGTCGCGATCAGCTGATGCTCGAGGGGTGACATCCGCGCCGTCAGCGACCACACTCGTTGCATGGCCGACTGGGTGCTGCACGTGGACATGGATCAGTTCATCGCCGCGGTCGAGGTGTTGCGCAGGCCCGAGCTCGCCGGCCTCCCGGTGATCGTCGGTGGTCGGGGAGACCCCACCGAGCGCGCCGTCGTGTCGACCGCCTCGTATGAGGCGCGCGCCTTCGGCATCGGTTCGGGCATGCCTCTGAAGATCGCCGCGCGCAAGGCACCCGATGACGCGGTCTTCCTCCCCGTCGACCACGAGGCCTATGCTCTGGCTTCCGGTGAGGTGATGGCCGCGCTCCGGGCGCTGCCGGATGTGGTGCTCGAGATCGTGGGGTGGGACGAGTGCTTTCTCGGCGTGACCACGGACGATCCGGAGAAAATGGCGAGGTCTGCGCAGGCCGCCGTGCTCCATGCGACCGAGCTGCACTGCTCGGTGGGGATCGGCGACAACAAGGTGCGGGCGAAGATCGCGACCGGATTCGGCAAGCCCCGCGGCATATTCCGCCTCACAGCGGACAACTGGTTCGAGATCATGGGAGACAGGCCGACGCGCGAGCTGTGGGGTGTCGGGCCGAAGGTGCAGAGGAGATTGGCCGCTCACGGCATCCTGACCGTGCGCGAGCTGGCCGATGCGGACGAGCCGGCTCTGGTTGCGGAGTTCGGACCGCGGATGGGCGTCTGGTATCACGGCTTGGGATCCGGAATCGGTCCGCGTACCGTCGACGACACCCCATGGGTCGCTCGTAGCCACAGTCGCGAGATGACCTACCAGCAGAACCTGACGACACCGGATCGGGTCGAGACGGCGATCAGAGAACTCGCCGCGCAGGCCTTCCAGGACTGCGCCGCCGAAGGGCGACCCGTCGTGCGTGTGCACCTCAAGGTGCGGTACGCCCCGTTCGAGACCAGGACGATCGGTCGCACGCTTCCGGGGCCGACCACGGATCGCCAGGAATTCGTCGCGGCCGCGGCAGCACTCGGCGCGACGCTCGATCCCGAGCGCGAGGTTCGCCTGCTGGGCGTGCGCGCGGAGATGACCATGCCGGACGGCGCCGACGATGCGGCGCGGACTCCGGTGCGCGGCAGGATCTGACCTCCTTCCCGCATGCCCCCACGGGTGCAGGGGGGTTCGATCAGTCCCGGACGACGGCGGCGACGGCGCTCACCTCGATCAGCGCACCGGGCACCCCGAGCCCTGCCACCAGCGCAGCCGTGACGAGGGGCGGGGCGCCTTCCCTGGCGAGCCTCGAGGCGACCGCTCCATAGGCTGCGCGCAGATCCGCTTCCTGATGGATCAGCACGGTCCAGCTGATCACGTCGTCGAGTCCGGCACCGACCGACTCGAGAGCGATCCTGGCGTTCTCCACCGCGCGCAGCGACTGCTCGCCGGCATCGGAGGAGACGACGGCCCCCGTGGTGTCGACGCCGTTCTGGCCGCCGATGTAGATCGTCGTCGCTCCAGGCGGAACGACCGCCACGTGGCTGAATGCCGGACTCGCGACGAGCCCTTCAGGCTGAGTGAGTGTGATGTTCATGCGCACACTCTGCCTTGGGGTACCGACATCGGAGAGCTCCTCGGAGGCGCACGCGCTCAGAAGCGGAGGAGCACCTTGCCGACGCGCCCTGCGGTGTCGCTCGCCTGCACGGCCGCGCTGATGTCGGCAGCGTCGAAGATGCCGGCGACGGGAAGGGTGAGGCTGCCGTCGGCGAGACGCTGGAAGAGCTCGCCGAACAGAGCGGTGCGCGTTTCGGCATCCAGACGGGGGATCACCTTGCTGCCCCAGAAGCCCTTCACCGTGGCCTGCTTGAAGATCACATCGGAGGACGCGATCTCCATGATGGGCGAGTCCATCGCGCCGAAGGCGACCAGGGTTGCTCCCTCGGCGAGCAACGAGAGCACCTGGCCCGCAGAAGCGCCGCCGACCGAGTCGACACCGGCGACGACGGGGGCACCGCCGGTGAGGGCTTCCACCTGTGCCTTCCAATCGGCCTGATCGGTGGCGACGATCCGGTCGATGCCCTGCTCGTGGAGTTCCGTGATGCCCGCCGCCCGACGCACGAGGCCGACCACGTTCACACCACGTGCGGAGGCGAGCTGCGCGAGCATGCGCCCGACGGCGCCGTTCGCGGCGTTCTGGACGATCCAGTCGCCCTCCTTCACCGCGAGGAAATCGAGCAGGGTGATCGCGCTGAACGGCATCGACACGAGCTGGGCGGCCGTCTCGTGGGGAAGCCCGTCCGGGATGGGGATGAGCCCCGCGGCGTTCGTCACGATGTACTCGGCCCATGCGCCGAAGGTCCCCCCAGTGGCGACGCGCTGGCCGACGGCGAGGTTCTCGACGCCGGCGCCGAGCGCATCCACCACGCCCAACGCCTCTGTGCCCGACGCCGCAGGGAGTTCGGGAGTGAAGCCGTAAGTGCCGCGCACCGTCCAGAGATCGTGATTGTGGATGGGGGAGAGGACCACTCGCAGGCGGACCTGTCCCTCGCCGGGCTCCGGAACGGGCCGGTCCTCGACGCGGAGGACTTCCTCCGGAGCGCCGAAGGTGGGGTGGATGAGTGCGCGCATGGCGGCTCCGTTCTGTCGGGGGTGAGGTCAGCGGGCGTCGCCCGGGCGGGCGCTGCCGAGGTCGATGGTCGCCTGCTGGAGGCGATCGGTGATGTCGTGCAACTCGGTGATGAGTGCTCTGCGGTGTGCGTCGTCGTGGAGTCCCGAGATCGCGGTGATCCTGGAATGGAACGGCGCGACCTCGGAGCGAAGGTCGCGCCCTTTTTCAGTGAGCGTCACGGTCACGACGCGCTCATCCTCGCGACTCCGCGATCGCGCCACGAGGCCTGCCTGTTCGAGTCGCCGAACGAGCGGGGAGAGCGTGCCGGAATCCAGGCGCATCACCTCGCCGAGTGAGCCGATCGTCTGCTCGCCGTCGAGCCAGAGCGCGGCGAGCACCAGGTATTGCGGGTACGTCAGTCCCCACGGCGCGAGCAGCGCCCGATATGCCTGCGTGGTGGCGCGAGCCGCGGAGTAGAGGGAGAAGCACACCATCTCATCGGTCACCGGCATGGATAAATCATTGCATGCAATTCGATTGTGCACAACTTGAATGACGGAGAACAGGGCGTGCCCGCGGTGCGCGGACACGCCCTGTGTCGGTCCTAACGGAGGACCTTGGCCTTGATCGTGTTGTACTCCTCGGCCGTGATGGTCCCGGAGTCCAGCAATGCCTTCGCCTTCGCGATCTCGTCACTCGGGCTCGTGCCGGCGACCTGCTGGATATAGGCATCTGCCGCGCTGCGGGCGCTCGCGGCCTCCGCATTGCTCCGCTCTGCCATGCCCGATCCCCGTGCGATCAGGTACACGAGCACCGTGAGGAACGGAACGAAGATCAGGAAGATGATCCACACCGCCTTCCACCAGCCGTTGAGCTTCCGGTCACGGAACAGATCGGCGACGATGGCGAACAGGGCGAACAGGTAGGAGATGAAGACGAACGCCAGCAGGAACCACCAGATGATGTCCCAGAACGATCCCCAAAAACTCATGACTACTCCTTCAAAAGATGTTCCGCGCGAAGTCGGCGGCTCGTCGGACGTTACCGGTGCGCAGGGCCGGCGGCACTGTCCGCGGCGGGAGTTCACCAGGGTGAGCCGCGCGTGGGACCCTTTCACCCGTGTTCCTCGCGGTGTCCGCCGCAGTACGCTTCTGACGACCCGACGACGGAGAGGCCGATGACAGTGACGAGACGACCCCCGTGGCTGTTCAGCACCGTCGTGGGCTACCGACGTTCCTGGATCCTTCGCGACGTGATCGCGGGGCTCTCGGCCGGTGCCGTCGTGATTCCGCAGGCGATGGCCTATGCGACGATCGCGAACCTGCCCGTGCAGGTGGGCCTCTACACCTGCATCCTGCCGATGCTCGTGTACGCGTTCCTCGGGGGGAGCAGGGCGATGAGCGTCTCGACGACGTCGACCATCGCCACGCTGACGGCGACGACCCTGGTCACGGCGGGCGTGGCGGCCGGGGCCGAGGACGCGATGGGTTCGTTGATGATGCTGACCCTGCTGGTCGGCGCGATCCTGCTGATCGCCCGGCTCTGCCGGCTCGGCTCGCTCGTGGAGAACATCAGTGGCGCCACGGTCCTCGGCCTGAAGATCGGTGTCGGTGCGACGGTCGCGGTCGGACAGCTGCCGAAGCTGCTGGGCGAGAGCGACGACTTCTCCGGTCATGGATTCCTCGCATCGCTCGGCGCGGTGGCGCAGGCCTTCGGAAGTGCGAACGGGCCCACGATCGCCCTCTCCGCAGGCTCCATCGCGGTGATCCTCGTGCTCAAGCGCTTCGCTCCGAAGGTTCCGGGCACGCTGGTCGTCGTGGTCGGAGGGATCCTCCTGGTCGGGCTGGCCGGAATCGATCGGCTCGGCGTCGACCTGATCGCTCCGGTGCCCAGCGGCCTGCCCGTTCCAGGAATCCCGGACTTCGGACAGACGGTGGTGCTGTTTCCGGGCGCGCTCGCGATCGCCGTGATGGCCTTCCTCGAGTCCGCAGCCGTCGCCCGAAGCCTTCGCGTCGCCACCGAGCCTCAGATCGACAGTGACCAGGAACTGCTTGCGACCGGCGCGGCGAACACAGTCGGGGCCTTCTTCGGAACGATGCCTGCGGCCGGAGGGTTCTCGCAGAGCGCGGTCAATCAGAGCGCGGGGGCGCGCTCGCAGGTGGCGACCCTCGTGACCGTGGTCCTCGCCGTCCTCGTCGCCCTCTTCCTCGGCCCTGTGCTCAGTCTGCTGCCGGAGGCGACGTTGGCCGCGATGGTGTTCGTCGCCGTGGCGGGGCTCATCAACATCCCGGAACTCGTGCGCTGGGCACGCATCAGCCGCGTCGACTTCTGGATCGCCTCGTCCGTCGCCGTCCTCGGTCTCACCGCGGGTCTGCTCCCGGCCGTGGCGGTCGGCGTCGTCGTGACGCTGATCCTGGTGCTGCGCGAGGTCAACATCCCGAAGGCGACCATCGTGGGTGGTGACGGCGGGGTGCTGGGCATCCGCCTGGACCGCGGTCTCTACACTGCGAACGCCCTGGCGAACGAGCGGATGCTCCTCGAGACCGTGGCGGCCCAGGGGGCTCCGGTCCGCGCGCTCGTGCTCGGGTTGACGCAGCAGGAGGTGATGACGATCACCGTGCTCGACGCGCTGGAGGATCTCGACCGCGAGCTCTCGCAGCTCGGGGTCGTGCTGCACCTGGCTGCGGTGCCGGCATCAGCCAAGGTCGTGGCGGAGCGCACACCGTGGTTCGCAGGCCTCGAATCGGCGGGGCGCGTCCACGGGACGTTGCGAGAAGGCATCACCGCAGCCGAATCGGCGATCGATGCGGGGATGCCCAGCCTTCACCAGGGTGAAGTGGACGACGCGCCCTGACGCACCGACGGCCTCCTCCCTAGGCTGGCTCCACAAGTGGGAGCGGCGGGCAGCCCCACGAGAGGGGGCGGTCGTGTCGAGCGACGAGCGGGCGGTTGCGGGGCCGAGGTGGACAGGATGGACGACCGCGCAGGGCTGAGTTGGCGGTGGTCTCGGTTCGGCCTCGGCATGCTCTTCGCCGTGCCCGCCATCGTGGTCGCCCCGTTCGATCTGTCGCTGGCGGTCGCCTTCGGGATCGGGGTCGTGCCCGCGGCGGCTTTCGGCATGCCGCCGCGACGGCGCAGTCGAGCGATCATCCCGGTCGTCGGGGTGCTCAGCGCCATGGCGCTGCTGCTCGGGTCCGTGCTGGCGGCTTCGCCCGTCATCGCCGTCGTCGGGGTGTTCGTGCTCGCGGTCCTGGCGAGCGTCAACGCGACGCGCGGACGCGGGGGTCAGCTCCTGCTGGTCCTGGCGCTGCCGATGACCGGTATCGGGCTGAGCTTCACCTGGTCGCCGGTCACCCTCGGTTTCGCGGCGTGCATCGTGGCCGGTTCGATCTATGCGTGGATCCTCATGCTGCTCTGGCCGGAACGCGACGAAGAGCCCCATCCGCCGCCGCCGGTGCCGCGCGGTCGCGCCATGCTGGTCTACGGAATCCTTCTCGGCGCGGGTGCGGCCACTGCCGCGGCGCTGGGCTTCCTGTGGGACCTCGAGCATGTCGGCTGGGCGACTGGTGCGGTGCTCCTGGTGATGAGGCCGGTGCGGGGGCAGCTCATCGCGCGCAGCATCGGGCGTGCGGTGTCCGTTCTGATCGGCGCACTGGCGGCGGCGGTCGTGGCGGTGCTCGACCCGGCGGACGTGGTCGTGGGGATCGTGGTGGGACTGGTCATCGGGTCGGCGTGCGCGATTCAGGAGAGCCGTTGGTACGTCGTGCCCGGATTCACCACGTTCCTCGCTCTGACGCTCATCATGTCGACGTCCCCGGAGCCCCCGGCGGAGCGGTTCGTCGAGCGCGCCGTGGAAACGCTGCTCGGGGTCGGACTCGCTCTCTTCTTCGGAGCCGTGGTGCCCTCGATCGTCTCGCTGCTCGCGAGGGTTCGGCGTCGTTCCTCCGCGTGATTCCACGCTAGACGAAAGTTCCTTGAGCCCGTGTTCTCTGGGGTGGGATACTTCGAGTGGGAGAGGGTCGAGTATCGTCTAACATGTTACGGGGGGTTCCGATGGCATCAGATGAACAGGCGTTCCGGCCGTCCTCTCGATCTCGACCGTGATCTGGAGGATCCGGACAGGGCGTACCAGGAGATCTGCCGGGCGTTGGGAAATTCGGACGAGCGTATGCACCTGATCGTCGACGATGCGCAGCGCGCGGGCGAGGAATGGCGCAGGGGACTTCTCGGCATGCTCGCCGAGCAGGCGCCGGAGAGTCTGCACGTCGTCCTGGTAGGGACGACCCTGCTCGAGCTGACGCTCTCCCGTCATCGGCTGATGCACCCGGAGGCCTTCGTCGGCGTCGACACCCTCAGCTTCACGGGAGAGGAGGTGCGACTGCTGCTCGACGGGGACGCCGTCCACCTCGAACCTGAGACGATCCTCGACGAGACTCAGGGGTGGCCGATCGCCGTCAGACTGATGATGATCGGCGGAGCGAGACCCGACGCGCAGGCGCAGAGCGCCTCGAGTTTCCTGGGCAGCTACGTGAGGGAGCATGTGCTCGGGAGCCTTCCTCCCGACGTCGCGGACTTCGTGCTCGAGGCGAGCGTCTGCGGAGAACTCACCCCCGAACTCGCCGCCGCTGTCACCGGGCGCCCCGACACCGTCACGCTGCTCGAGACCTGCGTACGGCTCGGTCTGTTCCTCGACCGGTTCGAGAGTCCACAGGGCGTCGTGTATCGATGGCATGCCGCCTTCGCACGACGATGCGCCGAGATCCTGGGCCAGGATGCAGCGCGCGCGAAAGAATGCCACAGGCGCGCCGCCGCCGCCCTGGAACCGACGGATCCGACGGCGTCGATCGCGCATTCGCTCCAGGCGTTCGACTTCCTCGCTGCGCGCTCGACCCTTCTTCGGCACTGGCTCGGGCTCGTGGTCGGGGCGAGGGCGGACGAGGTCGAGCGCACCGCGACCGAGATGCTGCGACGCACGCCCGACGACGCCCAGGTGCTGCTCGTGCGCGCCTGCGCGAGCGATGTGCTCGGTGACCATCGCGTGGCGCGCGAGTTGTTCCGGCGTGCGGAGGCGTCGATCGCGCGATCGGCCGAACCCGATGAGCCTGTGGTGCTCCAGATCGCCCGACTGTTCATCGCCGATGAGCGCGCGGAGGTCGCGAGCGCGAGCGCCACGGTGCGGCAGATGCTGCTCGATGACGATTCGACGGAGCTGAGCGACCGCGCCGCGCTCAACTACCTGCTGGGATGGACCGAGATCCGGCATCGCGGCAATCCCCTGATCCCGCTCGAGTACTTCTCCGCGGCGGCCAGGGAGGCACGCGGCTCCGGAGATCGGGAACTCGCGAAACGGGCATCGGGACACCTCGCCTTCGGGCAGACGTGGGCGGGTCGCCTCACCGAGGCCCGGCAGTCGCTCACCCGTGTGCACGAAGCGGAGGACGTCGGTCTGCCCTGGAGCACATACGCCGGCGGCAGCGCCGCGGCGGCCGCGGGATTCGTCTCCTACTGGTCGGGTGACCTCGTCGACGCCATCCGCGAGTTCGGGACGGTGATCGCCAACGGCAGCTCCGATCGCTCCTTCACGAGCGTGGCGCGCATGATGATCGCCTATGCAGCGGCGGAGACCGGAGACGTCACCGCCTGCCGTCGCGCGGCGATCGGCATCCAGGACATCCCGCTGGAGGTGGTGCACGGCATCTCCTGGCCGGCGTTCCGTGAATCATCGGTTGCCCTGCTCGAAGAGGCGGTCGGCCGGCAGGACCGGGCGATGCGGATCGCGCGCAGGTATGTCCATTGCCCCGACCTCCCCGTCGTCAACGTCGCACTGGCAGGGGTGTTCCGCCGGTCCGGCGAGTACTCGGCGGCGTTGGAGATGCTGCGATCCCTGCGGGCATTCAGCGAGGTGTCGTACGTGAAGTCGGCGACGCTCATCACGGCAGCTCTCCTACGCCGTCATGGCGGGCACCATGAGGAGGCGCACGAACTGTGCGAGGCTGCCGTCGCCGTCGCGGCGGGGGAGAACATCCGCCTTCCCTTCGGCCCGCGCGAGACAGCGGTGCGCAAGCTGTTGGGAGAGCATGTGCATTTCGGCACGCAGTTCGAGGACTTCATCGGCAGGTGTCTCGCCACGGATACGGCCGGGTCGCTCGTGGACGCGCTCTCGGAACGTGAGCGTGATGTGTTCCAGCAGCTCCAGACGGCGCGTACGCTGCAGGAGATCGCGCGGGAGCTGGCGGTGTCGATCAACACCGTGAAGACCCACCAGCGAGCGATCTACCGCAAACTCGGGGTGTCGTCGCGACGTGAGGCCGTGCGGACCACCGTCTGACGTCGACGGCGGCCCGGCAGGAGGCCTCACACCTGGTGCAGTGCCGACGAGAGGATCGTGTTCGCGATCGACGCCGGTATCGGCTGGGTCGCGAGGATGCGGTCCTCTCGGTGGTCGACGTCACGGGCGAACCGCTCGACCCAGATCGGCTCCACCAGGATGAGCGCCGCGAGTGCGCCGAGGGGAACCGTCGCCGCGAAGTGACGAGCGTCGTCCTCGCCGATGAGACCGGGAGTCTCGAGGGCGAGGCCGGCGAGTGCGAACTCGTCACGGTCGACCTCGACGATCCGGTGCTCCTCGAGGTCGAGCCGCTCGATCATCAGGAAGTCGAGGAGGCGGATGGCGCCGGCCTCCACCTGTCGCAGCAGGGCCTCGAGGACGTTCGGGCCGAGGCGGTCGCCCTCGAGGTGCACGGCGACGAACTCGACGTCGCCGAGCGCCTGCAGAGTCGTCACATCGACCACCTCGACCATGGCCTCAGCTCAGAGCGCGGGTCTTGATGGCCGCGAACTCGTCGGGGGTGATGGTCCCCGCGGCGAGCAGCTTCGATGCCTTATCGATCTCGTCGCTCGGGCTGGAGCCGGCGACGCTGCGGATGTAGGAGTCGGCTGCCTGCTGCTGGTCCCTGTAGGCGGAGACACTCCGCTCGCCCATGCCTCTGCCACGCGCGATCAGGTAGACGAGCGCCGTGAGGAAGGGGACGAAGATGAGGAAGATGATCCACACGGCCTTCCACCAGCCGTTGAGCGTGTGGTCGCGGAACAGGTCGGCGACGATGTTGAAGAGCACCATCAGGTAGGAGACGAACACGAATACCCAGAAGAACCACCAGATGATGTCCCAGAAACTGTCCCAGATGGACATGTCGCACCTCTTTCGTCGAGTGACTGCGTACGGCGATCGTGACAGGACGCATCTTCGCGTGGGGGAGTCGCTCACCCTGATCGGGCGACCCCGCACGACCGGCGGCGTGAGGGTCTCATCCGCTCGGGGTGAGAGAGCGGCCCGCACCGGGCGCGGCGATGCGAGCATGGTGCACAGTCGTGGCCGTGTGCCCCGTGAGAGAGGACCATCCATGAATGATTTCCGTTTCGGTCCCGCCGAGTTCTATCTCGTCGGGTTCGAAGGAACCCGGCCGGACCCCGCGACGTTCCGCGCGTTGACCGACCTCGTCGACAGCGGGATCGTGCGCCTGCTCGACTTCGTCGTGCTCGCGAAGTCGGAGACCGGGAAGGTCGAGATCGTCGAGCTCGACGACGACGACGGAGTCCTGGACCTCGGCGACTTCGAGCCGATCGCGGCTGGTCTTGCGGGCGAAGAGGACGTCGAGTCGTTGGCGGGCGCGCTCGCCCCGGGACAGTCGGCTGCCCTGGTCGTCCTGGAACTCGCGTTCGCTCGCACGCTCGCACAGAATCTCGCCGCGGCGGGCGGCCAGGTGCTGCGCACCGAGCGTGTTCCGGCGCCCGTGGTGAACGCCATGATGGACATCCTCGATCAGGAAGGTGAATGACATGCCCTTGAGAAGATTCGGTCGCCCCGGACTGATCGGCCTCGCCGCCCGGACGGCAGTCGTGGCCGGGACCGCATCGGCTGTCGGCGGCGCCATGTCGCGGCATCAGCAGGAGCGTGCCCAGGGAGAGTACGAGCAGCAGCAGTACGAAGCCGCGCAGCAGCAGGCGCAGATCGACGCCGCGGCTCAGAACGCCGCATCGCAGTACTCGTCTCCGCCTCCGGCCGCGCCCGCACAGGGGGATGACCTGATCGCGAAACTGCAGCAGCTCGCGTCCCTCAAGGACTCCGGCGTCCTCTCCGAGGCTGAGTTCGCCGCAGCGAAGCAGAAGCTCCTGGGCTGAACACACCGATGATCCGTCGTCTGCGGAATGGCCGAAGCGAGAAGGACGAATGAGCGAACTGGACGATCTGCGAGCGCGTGTCCTGCTTCTCGAACAGGAGAACGAGACGCTCAAGAAGCCCCGTCGGCGTCCGGTGGCCAGAAGCATCGTCGCGGGGATCGTGCTGACCCTCGCGGTGCTGATGGCCCCGGTCGCCGCGATGGGCACCTGGGCGCGCCTGCAGCTCGTCGATGCCGATCGGTTCGTCGCGACCTTCGCGCCTCTGGCCGAAGACCCGGACGTACAGGACTTCGTCGCGGATCAGGTCAGCTCGGCGATCCACGAGCAGGTGGACTTCGACGCGATCGTCGGCGAGGTGTTCGACGGGATCCGCGAACTCGACCTTCCGCCCCGTGCCTCCTCCGCCCTGTCGTTGCTGGAGGCTCCGGCGGCCAGCGGGCTGACCTCCCTCGTCGACGGTGTCATCCATGACGTCGTGGCATCGGACCAGTTCGCCGACATCTGGGCGCAGACGCTGCGCATCACTCATGAACGTGCCGTCGCGATCCTGCAGAACAGCCCTGACACCGCCCTGCAGCTCGCAGACGACGGGGTTCTCTCGATCGACCTGGGTCAGGTCGTCGACCGCGTCAAGGCGGTGCTGACGGAGCGCGGTGTCGGGTTCGCCGACCTCATCCCGGAGATCGACCGATCGGTTCCCATCGCCCAGGCGGATGCCCTCGTCCTGGTGCGCACGATCTATCAGATCGCGGTGGCCGCCGGATTCTGGCTGCCATGGGTCGTTCTCGGTCTCGTCGTCGTCGGCATCCTCCTCGCGAGGAACCGCGCGCGTGCTCTCTTCTGGACCAGCGCGGGATTCGCCGTCGCGTTCCTGCTCCTGTCGGCGGGGATGGGCATCGGAAGAACGTTCTTCATCGGCGCCGTGAGCCCGTCGATCATGACGGCGGCGGCCGCGCAGTCGCTGTTCGACGAGGTCACGTCGCTGCTGAGCTCGACGATCGTGGCTCTGGCCCTGGTCGGAGTGCTCGTCGCCGTGTGGGCGTGGCTGGCCGGATCGAGCCGCAGCGCCGTGGTGACGCGCGGAATCCTGGAGAGCGGCTTCACGGCGGTCCGGAGCACCTGGGAACGACGAGGCCTGTCGACCGGACGATTCGGCCTCGCGGTCGATCGCTTCCACGCTCCGATCCTTCTGGTCGGGTTGGTGCTCGCGCTCCTCATCCTCATGGCGTCGAGACCGGTCTCGTTCGGAGCGGTGTCCGGGGTGACCGTCGGACTGCTCGTCTTCGCCATCGTGGTCGAGCTGCTCAGGCGACCCCCGGGCGCAGCGATCGTTTCCCCGAGGGAAGAGCCACTGGTCGAAGAGCCGGAGGAAACCGACCCGGCCGACGCGGAGAACGCCCGACGGTGAGTCTCCGACGGGCGTTCTCCCCGACATCTCAGGCGCGCGCGGAGTCGGGAAACACCTGCTCCCAGTCGTCTCTGACGCTCACGACGGTGTAGCCCTTGTCCGCAGCGTCCGCGAGGGCCTTCTCGGCGCCCGCGTCGTAGGGGATGTCGCCGCGTGACGGGTCGTCGTGGTGGACGAGGAGTGCGAAACCCGGCCGGGGTCCTCGGCGTGCGAAGTCCATCATCGCCGTGTCGCCGTTGGAGTTGCCCCCCACGAACAGGGGGCGCCGGCCGATGCGGGTCCAGATGCGGATCGGCTTCTCGGGGCCGTCGTCGAAGAAGGCCAAGGAGGACGAGTACCGCACGGTCGCCTCGGCATCGTCCCACGCGAGACCGAAGGCCGACCCCACCACGCGCTCCGGGGGGATCCCGTAGTTGGCCTGCGTCATCGGACGCATGAAGTCACGCTCACCTCCCGAGACGATGTAGCAGGTGAAGCCGTGGTGCTCCAGAAACCTGAGCAACTCGACCATCGGCTGATACACGGTCTCGGCGTAGGGGCGCTGCAACGTCGGATGCTGCGCGGTGCGGTAGAACTCCGCCACCGACGTCGCGTAGTCCTCCACGCTCATCCCATCCGTGAGCCCGACCAGCGCCTGGATGATGATCCCGAGGTCGGAGTCGTCACCACCGTAGTGCTTGTCGATCGCCGCTCCCAGCCACGCGAAGTCGCCGCTCACGGCTGCGAGATACGGCTGCCTCTCGGCGAGCTCCGGTTGCCGCTCCGCAGCCGCACGCCACTGCTCCACGACGAAGTGCAGCTGTGTGATCATCGGCTTCTCCGACCACAGGGTCCCGTCGTTGTCGAACACCGCGATGCGCTCCTCGACGGGGACGGCGTCTGGCCCCGATGTCACGGAGGCGACGAAAGCCTCGATGTCTCGGCGTGTGCGGGTGTCGCGCCAGGAGGGGAGGGAAGGGTGAGCGGTCATGTGCGATCCTCGCGTCTCTTCGAATGCCGGCGGAAGCATCAGCGTGGCATCGTCCCGCGGTTCTCGACAGGCTGACATCACCCCGCCGGGGCGATGGTCCGCGCGGTCGAACACGGAGATCACCGCGTGATCGGAATACCCCAGGAGGGTATAGGGTTGACACGAAGGAGTACCCCACCCGGGTATGCTGAATCGAGAAAGGAACCCTCATGAACACGAGCGAGTACCAGGTGAGCGGAATGAGCTGCGGCCACTGCGAGGTCGCTATCCGCGGCGAAGTCAGCCAGATTCCCGGTGTCGATGCGATCGACATCAGCGCTCAGACCGGCAGGCTCGTCGTGACGAGCGCAGAACCCCTCGAAGACGCGGCGATCCTCGCGGCGGTCGACGAGGCGGGCTACCAGGCAGTACCTGCCTGATGAACACCGCAAGCCGTCTCGGTCTCTACGGCGCAGGTCTCGTGGTGGTCTTCGGGGTCGCGTTCGCGGTGGCCGGCGCCGTCGTTCCCGACAGCGCTGTGGCCTCCTGGACGGAGCGCGGGGGAGACGGCCACGATGAGCAGTCGGCGGAACCCGCCACGCAGAACACGGATAACGGGAAAGAGCAGGGGACAGACGTGAGTGGAGTGATGATCGCCGCATCCGGATACACCATCGGCGCGATCTCGGCCCCGGGGGAGACCGGGACCGCGGGGGAGCTCTCCTTCGTGGTGCGAGGGCCCGAGGGCGAGCCGGTCACCTCGTACGAGACGGCCCACGGCAAGCAGCTTCACCTGATCGTGGTGCGCAGTGACGGCAGCCGATATCGGCATGTGCATCCCGTGCTCGATGTCGGGACGGGGGCCTGGTCGCTGCCATGGACCTGGGAGGCTGCGGGTACGTACCGTGTGTACGCCGACTTCACCGCATCGGACGGGCCCGGGGTGACGCTCTCACGGACCGTCGATGTGGGCGGGCCGTTCACGCCGCAGCCTGCGGCCGAGACGCGGTCCACCGCCACCGTCGATGGATTCGACGTGTCGATCAGCGGTGACCTCGTCGCCGGTGCCGGGAGCGAGTTGACGGTCGAGATCGCTCGGGACGGGGTGCCCGTCACCACGCTCGAGCCCTACTTGGGTGCGTTCGGGCATCTGGTCGCACTCCGTGACGGAGACCTGGCCTACCTGCACGTGCACGCGCACGGAGATGAGCCCGCACCGGGTGAGGTCGCCGGTCCCGAGGTGGTCTTCACCGCGCAAGCTCCGACCGCCGGCAGGTACCTGCTCTACCTCGACTTCCAGGTCGACGGGAAGGTCCACACCGCGCCGTTCGTCCTCGATGCGGTTCCCGCCGACCTGTCGTCGAACGACACGGGCGACGACCACGGCGGGCACTGAACCGCACCACCCCACTCTTTCCGCGTCCTCGGACGCGGAGCGCAAGTATCGAGGAGATCATCATGACGGACACGCAGTCCGCGGCCGCACCGGCCAGCGTGGAGCTGGAGATCGGCGGCATGACCTGCGCATCGTGCGCGATGCGGATCGAGAAGAAGCTGAATCGGATCGACGGCGTCACGGCGACCGTGAACTATGCCACGGAGAAGGCCAAGGTGATCGCCCCGGCCGGCTTCGATCCTGCTCTGCTCATCGCGGAGGTGGAGAAGACCGGATATACCGCGGCCCTTCCTGCGCCCGAAGCCGAGACGCGTCAGGACGATGCGGGCGATGCCCCCGATGCCGAACTCACGAGTCTCAAGCACCGGCTCATCGCCTCGATCGTCCTGACGGTCCCGGTCATCGCGATGGCGATGATCCCGGCGCTCCAGTTCATGTACTGGCAGTGGCTCTCACTCGCGCTCGCCGGTCCCGTCATCGTGTGGGCGGCGTGGCCGTTCCACAAGGCGGCGTGGACGAACCTGCGCCACGGCGCAGCGACCATGGACACCCTGATCTCGATGGGGACCATCGCCGCATTGCTGTGGTCGCTCTACGCCCTGTTCTTCGGGACTGCAGGAGTCCCCGGGATGACGCACCCGTTCGAGCTGACCGTGGCTCCGAGTGACGGCGCCGCGAACATCTACCTCGAGGTAGGGGCGGGGGTGACGATGTTCATCCTCGCCGGGCGCTATTTCGAGAAGCGCTCCAAGCGCCAGGCCGGGGCCGCGCTGCGCGCGCTGCTCGAACTCGGAGCCAAAGACGTCGCCGTGATCCGCGACGGTATCGAGAAGCGGATTCCCACGGCCGACCTCCAGCCGGGCGATGAGTTCGTCGTACGCCCCGGTGAGAAGATCGCCACGGACGGGGTCATCGTCTCGGGGACCTCGGCCGTCGACGCCTCGATGCTGACCGGCGAGTCGGTGCCGGTCGAGGTCGGTGAAGGGGACGCCGTGACCGGCGCGACCGTGAACGCCGGTGGCCGCCTGGTCATCCGGGCGACCCGTGTCGGCTCCGACACGCAGCTGGCGCAGATGGCGAAGCTGGTCGAGGACGCGCAGACGGGGAAGGCCGAGGTGCAGCGCCTCGCCGACCGCGTCTCCGGGATCTTCGTGCCGATCGTCATCGCGATCGCCCTCGCCACCCTCGGGGCATGGCTGGGAGCCGGGTTCCCTGCCTCCGCAGCCTTCACGGCGGCCGTCGCCGTGCTCATCATCGCCTGCCCGTGTGCACTGGGCCTCGCCACACCGACCGCTCTGCTGGTGGGGACGGGACGCGGAGCGCAGATGGGCATCCTCATCAAAGGACCCGAGGTGCTCGAATCCACCCGCAAGGTCGACACGGTCGTGCTCGACAAGACGGGCACCGTGACGAGTGGCAAGATGACGCTCATCGCCGTGCACACCGCGGAGGGCGTCGATCGACGCGAGCTCCTGCGGCTGGCAGGCGCCGTGGAAGACGCGTCGGAGCACCCCATCGCGCAGGCAGTGGCGAAAGCCGCGACTCAGGAGATCGGCGCAGTCCCGGTGCCCGAGGACTTCGTCAACGTCGAAGGCAAGGGTGTTCAGGGCGTGATCGAGGGGCACGCGGTGCTCGTGGGTCGGGAATCGCTGTTGGCCGAGTGGTCGCTGCACCTGCCCGCCGAGCTCGCTGCCGCGAAAGCGGAGGCCGAGAGTCAGGGCAAGACCGCCATCGCGGTCGGGTGGGACGGCGAGGCGCGTGGCGTGCTCGTCGTCGCCGACACGGTGAAGCCGACCAGTGCGCAGGCCATCTCGCAGCTCAAGAGTCTGGGTCTCACGCCCGTCCTCCTCACCGGCGACAACCGGGCGGTGGCGGAGCAGATCGCGGCAGAGGTCGGCATCACCGATGTCATCGCCGAGGTGCTCCCGAAGGAGAAGGTCGATGTGATCACACGGCTGCAGCGCGATGGCAAGGTCGTCGCGATGGTCGGGGACGGCGTGAATGACGCGGCCGCACTCGCCCAGGCCGATCTGGGGCTCGCGATGGGCACAGGGACCGATGCGGCGATCGAGGCCAGCGACATCACACTGGTCCGCGGAGATCTGCGCAGTGCCGCGGACGCCATCCGCCTGTCCCGCAGGACTCTGGGCACGATCAAGGGCAACCTGTTCTGGGCCTTCGCCTACAACGTCGCGGCGATCCCGCTCGCAGCGCTCGGCTTGCTCAACCCCATGCTCGCCGGCGCGGCGATGGCGTTCTCCAGCGTCTTCGTGGTCGGCAACAGCCTCCGCCTGCGTTCCTTCCGGAGCCAGACGGCGGACCCCTCTCCGGCAGGGAGCCGTGCGGCGCGGGAACGCGCGACACCGGCAGTCCCCGCAGGAACCCACTGAAACCGAAAGAGGAGCATCTCATGTCCGATTCCCCCGCAGGATCCTGCTGCAGCGTCACCAGCAACGGTGCGGTCTCCGCCGAAGGTCGAAAGGATCTGCTGGCGTCGCCCTCCGGCGCCATGGCAGAGTGCCCGGTGATGGTCGGCAGCGCGGTCGTCGTCGCGGATGCCGAGGCCGCCGGCCTGTTCCGTGACTACGAGGGCACCCGCTACTACTTCTGCTGCGCAGGATGCGGGCCGGCGTTCGACGCCGACCCGGCGAAGTACGTCGCCGCAGCCTGACCGTTTCACCCGTGCGGGGCCGCCACACGCGGCCCTGCACGGGAATCGTCTTTCCGAGGAGGAGAGGTAATGAGCATTCCGCACCACGACAGCACCGCACCCGGCGCCCCGCACCACGAGTCGAACGACTCCGACCATATGCATGGGGGACACGACGCCCACGGGGGACACGACGCCCACGGCGCCCACGGGGGACACGGCGGACACGGCGGACACGGAGGGCACGCCGACCACGTCGGCCAGTTCCGGCGGCTGTTCTGGATCATGCTCGCGCTTGCCGTCCCCACCGTCGCGTTGTCGGGGATGTTCGCGATGATCCTCGGCTACCCCCTTCCCGACCTCCCCGGGCTGATGTGGGTCTCGCCCGTGCTGGGAACCGTGATGTACGTGTGGGGAGGCAAGCCCTTCCTCGTGGGCGCCGTCAGCGAGATCCGCGCGCGCAAGCCCGGCATGATGCTGCTCATCGGCCTGGCGATCACCGTGGCCTTCCTCGCATCGTGGGGGGCGAGTCTCGGCATCCTCCATCACGAGCTCGACTTCTGGTGGGAGCTGGCCCTCCTCATCGTGATCATGTTGCTCGGGCACTGGATCGAGATGCGCTCGCTCGCGCAGACCACCTCTGCGCTCGACTCGCTCGCCGCTCTCCTGCCGGACGAGGCCGAGCGTGTGGAGGACGGTCAGGTCGTGATCGTCTCACCCGCAGATCTGGCCGTCGGCGACATCGTCGTCGTTCGCCCTGGCGGAAGCGTTCCGGCCGACGGGCGCATCGTCGACGGACGCGCGTCGATGGACGAGTCGATGGTGACGGGGGAGTCCCGCACGGTCGCACGCGGTGCGGGAGACCAGGTCACCGCCGGCACCGTCGCCACGGACTCCGGGCTCCGGGTGGAGATCACTGCGACCGGAGACGACACCACCCTCGCTGGAATTCAGCGCCTGGTGACCGAGGCGCAGAGCTCGTCTTCGCGAGCTCAGCGCCTCGCGGATACCGCAGCGGGGTGGCTGTTCTGGTTCGCTCTGGGATCCGCGGCGATCACCGCGATCGTGTGGACTCTCGTCGGATTCCCCGACGCGGCCGTCATCCGCACGATCACCGTGCTCGTGATCGCCTGCCCGCATGCGCTGGGTCTGGCGATCCCGCTCGTCGTGTCGATCGCGACCGAGCGCGCCGCCCGGGGTGGAGTCCTCGTGAAGGATCGCCTCGCCCTGGAGAGTATGCGAACCGTCGACACCGTGCTGTTCGACAAGACCGGAACCCTCACCAAGGGCGAGCCCGTCGTGTCGGAGGTGTCGGTCGCGGGCGAGCATGACGCCGATCGCGTGCTGGCGCTCGCCGCCGCTGCGGAAGCCGACAGTGAGCACCCGCTCGCGAAGGCGATCGTCCGCGCCGCCACCGAGAGGAGCCTCTCGGTGCCGCAGAGCCGCGACTTCACGTCGTCGCCTGCTGTCGGGGTCACGGCTACCGTCGAGGGATCGACCGTGCGCGTCGGCGGCCCGCACCTGCTCACGGAGGAGCAGGTGGACGAGCTCGCCGTCGCCGAGCAGTGGCGGGAGGACGGCGCAATCATCCTCCACGTCGTCCAGGACGGCCGAGTGATCGGAGCGCTGAAGCTCGCCGACGAGGTACGTCCGGAATCCCGCGAAGCCGTGGACGCGCTGCATGCGCTCGGTGTGCAGGTCGTCATGATCACGGGTGATGCCGAGGCCGTCGCGCAGACAGTCGCCGCCGACCTGGGGATCGACCGGTTCTTCGCGGGGGTGCGCCCCGAGGACAAAGCCGCGAAGGTGCAGGAGCTGCAGCACGAGGGGCGCAAGGTGGCGATGGTCGGCGACGGCGTCAACGACGCACCCGCGCTGGCGCAGGCAGACGTGGGGCTCGCCATCGGGGCGGGCACAGACGTCGCCATCGCCTCTGCCGGCGTGATCCTCGCAAGCGATGACCCGCGCTCTGTTCTCTCGGTCATCGAACTCTCGCGGGCCGCGTATCGGAAGATGAAGCAGAATCTGTGGTGGGCCGCCGGGTACAACCTGCTCTCGGTGCCGCTCGCGGCCGGCGTGCTCGCGCCGATCGGGTTCGTGCTGCCGATGTCGGTGGGGGCGATCCTGATGTCGCTGTCGACCATCGTCGTCGCGCTCAACGCGCAGCTGCTGCGGCGCCTCGATCTGCGGCCTGACGTCGCGACCCGCGCCATCCTCGATCGCTGATTCCCGTACGCAGAAAGACCCCGTCCAGCCGGACGGGGTCTTTCCGCGCACGGTTCTCGCGACTCACTGATGCCGCAGCGCGGCGTTCAAGTGCTCCTCTGGGTCGACCAGGTGGTTGTGATCGTCGGTGCCGAGTGCGACCTCTGCCCAATCGATCGTGCCGGTGAACTTGCCGCCCCACTCCTTGTATCCCTCGTAGGCGGGCATTCCGGTGTCCTCGCCGGTGTCCAGGCCCTCGTCGAAGGAGAAGTACAGCGGGTGCGTGTGCTCCACGCGTCCGGAGCCGACCGCGGCACCGTCGATGAACAGCGTGACCTCGCCGCCCTTGCCGATCCCCCCGCCGTCGTAGGCGAACTCCGCACGCACGAGGTGATCGCCGCCGCCGATGGTCGTGTCGGACAGCACGGTCGTGCGGACCAGCCCGCAGTAGTTGTAGTGGTACCCGAGCTTGCCGTCTTCTGCGAAGAACGACCACCCGCCGGTGCGCCCGCCCTGGGCGACGATGGCACCTTCGACTGCGCCGTCCTCGGGCACCGTGAGCTGGGCCGTCACCGAGTACGAACGGTTCTTCACATTCAGGGCGACGTTCTCTCCCAGGCGGATCATCCCCGGGTACAACCGCAGTCGGTCGCCGGTGACGAGCGTGGGCCTGCCGGCGATCGCGGGATTCATGCGCTCGGCCGCGCGGTCGTCGAGCGGGAACACGTTGTGCCGAGCCGCCTCGATCAGGAACATCTGCTGCATCTCTGCCAGCTTCTCCGGGTGTGTGGACGCCAGGTTGTCCGATTGCGTCCAGTCGACCGAGGTGTCGTACAGCTCCCACACGTCGGCCGAGAAATCCGGAGCCTTCGAGACGACGTCCCACGGAGTGCGGTGCTTCGTCTGCGCCGTCCAGCCCTTGTGGTAGATTCCGCGGTTGCCCATCAGCTCGAAATACTGCGTGACGCGCCGTTCATCGGCGTCCGGGGCGTTGAAGCTGTAGGCCATCGAGACGCCGTGCATCGGAATCTGGGTGACCCCGTTCACCGTGTGCGGCTCGGCGAGGCCCGCGACGTCCAGGACGGTCGGGGCGAGGTCGATCACGTGGTGCCACTGGTGCCGGACCTCGCCGGATCCCTCGATCGCGCTCGGCCAGTGGACGATGGTGCCGTTGCGCGTTCCGCCGTAGTGCGATGCCACCTGCTTGGTCCACTGGTAGGGCGTGCACATCGCGTGCGCCCACGCCACGGAGTAGTGGTTGTACGCCTCTGGACCGCCGACCTTGTCGAGATGCTCGTTCCAGAACTCAACGGTCTCGAACTGACCGCCGCCGTTGGAGGCGGTCGTCAGCATGTAGGCACCGTTGATGCCGCCCTCCGCGCTCGCCCCGTTGTCGCCGATGATGTAGTAGACGAGGGTCTCGTCGAGGATGTCCTGCTCCTCGAGCGCGTCGATGACGCGACCGGTGTGGAAGTCGGCGTACTCCAGGAACGCCGCATAGACCTCCATCTGGTGCGCGAGGATCGGCTTCTGCTCGTCCGGGACATCGTCCCAGGCCGGCAGTCCCTCCGGGCGTTCGGTGAGCTTCGAGTCCGGCGCGATCACGCCGAGTTCGATCTGCTTCGCGAAGGTCTGCTCGCGCTGCGCGTCCCAGCCCTGGTCGAAGGCCCCCTTGTACTTCGCGATCCAGTCCTTCGGAACGTGATGCGGGGCGTGCGTCGCGCCCGGGGCGAAGTAGATGAAGAACGGCTTGTCCGGCGTCAGGCTCTTCTGCTGCCGGATGTAGTCGATGGTCTTGTCGGCCAGATCGGGCATCAGGTGGTACCCCTCGTCCGTCGGCGGCTCGACCGCGGTGACTCCGTCGACGAGGGCCGGCGTCCACTGGTTCGTCTCACCGCCGATGAAACCGTAGAACCTCTCGAAGCCCGAGAAGGCAGGCCAGTGGTCGAACGGTCCCGTGGGGCCTGTCTCCCACACCGGCACCTCGTGGCACTTTCCGAACTGCGCGGTGTTGTAGCCGTTCTGGCGAAGGATCTCGGGCAGCGGGACGGCCGAGTTCGGACGCGTGGAACGGTAGCCGGGGGAAGGGGTCGCGGTCTCGGTGATGTGGCCCATGCCGACGGCGTGGTGGTTGCGTCCGGAGAGCAGCGCGGCACGGGTGGGGGAGCACAGCGCGGTCGTGTGGAATCGGGTGTACTTCAGCCCGGCGTTCGCGAGGCGTTCGGCCGTGGGGGTGTGGATCGGGCCGCCGAATGCGCTCGATGCGCCGAAGCCCACATCGTCGAGGAGGATCACGAGGACGTTCGGCGCGCTCTTGGGCGGGCGCTTGGCGACGAGGGGAGGGAAGTCGGCCTCCGACTTCTTCGCGTCGAAGACGACGGGCCCCTGATACTCACGGTCAGGAAGCGGCAGGATCGATCCGGGCAGTTCCGCGGTCATGGAAGTTCCTTCTTCGTATACATGGGGTGTATCGCGAGTGCGTGGGGGTGTATCGCGAGCTGGACGCCGAGCACCGCGGGTCGGACGGAGCCGGCCACCGTGCTCGACGTCCGTGTGAATCGACTACTGCGCGCCGCCGAGGTCGTGGATGAGCTCCTTCTCGTCCTCGGCGGAGAGGGAGGTCTGGACGACCGTGCCCTGGAACGGCGCGAGTGCGGCGGCGAACTTGTCCTCGGTGATCTTCGTCGCGTACACGACGACGGCGGACTTGCCGGCGGAGACCGTGCTCTTCACCCGGTCGCGGAACTCCGCATCGATCCCGGTCTTGTCGAGGCCGGCGAACAGCGCGCCGAAGAGGCCGCCGAAGAGCAGTCCGGCGATCGGCACGAAGAACAGGAGGCCGATGAGCATGCCGAAGAGTGCACCGCCTGCGGCTCCGACACCGACGTTGCCGGCAGCGCCCGGATACTCGACCTTGGTCTTGCCCTTCTCGTCGACCTTCACGAGCGCGAGGCCCGCGAGCTCGACGACCAGGTCGTTCTGCAACGACAGGATCTCGTCGTAGGCGCCTTCCGCCTGGGGCTCGGAGTCGAAGGAGATGACGATCAGTTCGGCCATGGGTGAGTTCCCTTGTTCAGGGCTGAGTCGACCACCCTCAGCCGTTGACGACAGGAGGCCACTCCGCGGTGGCTCCCGCTCGAGGCCAGGCTAACCGTGCTGCACCCGCGAAACGCGGGCGTCATCGCGAATTCACCCGGGGGACCTTCGGCGATGACAGGGGATACGCAGGGAACTGATCACGCTCTGTAATGATTGCCCGCCGTCGTGGGAGGTCGGTCGAAAAATACTGGGCACACCGAAACGAAAGGTGTTCCCCGTGTCCGCTCCTGCTCCTCCTGTCGTATCCCCGTCCGCTCCGTCCGCCCGCCGCACGATCCTCGACATGCTCAGCCGGTGGATGTGCGAACAACCGCTGGCCGTCGCGGCCCGGCACGCAGCGCGGGAGCTGACATACGGAGAGCTCGATCAGCTGTCCGGCATGCTGGCGGCGGATCTCCGACGGAGAGGCGTCGGGAGAGGTGATCGGATCGGGATCTTCGTGGAGCGCGGATTCGAGATGGTGGTCGCCATCGTGGCCGCACTGCGGCTCGGGGCGGCGTACGTGCCCGTGGATCCGCGAATCGCCACCGAGGTCCATATGGCGCATGTGGTCGCCGTGACGGGCATGCGTGTCGTGCTCACCCAGGCGCGGTTCGCGGACCGCATGACGTCGGCGACGGGCATCCTGGTCGTGCCGATCGAGCGCGCCCGCACCGCGGACGCGGATGCCTCTTCGCAGGGGACCGTCGCGCCACGCGCCGGAGATGAATGCGTGATCATCTTCACGTCCGGAACGACGGGTACGCCCAACGGCGTGCGGGTGACCCACCGCAACCTCGAGAACTTCCTGTTCGGAGGGCCCGGAGCGCTCGGCATGAAGCCCGGGACCGTGGTCGCCCAGATCCTCAACATCGCTTTCGACATGGCGGTCTGGGAGATCCTCGGCGCGCTCACCCACGGTGCCACGCTGCACATCCGCGGACGGGACTTCGCCGAGGCTCTGCGTGCCGCAGACGTCGTGATCGCGACCCCGTCGATCCTCACCCCGCACGACCCGCGACGGCTGGGCCGGTTCACCGCTGTCGCCGTCGCGGGGGAACGGTGCCCTCGTGCCCTCGCCAACCGCTGGGCTGCCGTGACGGATTTCTACAACTCGTGCGGTCCGACCGAGATCACGATCGTGAACACGATGCATCTGTGCACCCCCGATGAGGCGGATCCGCCGATCGGGCGGCCGATCCCGGGAACGACCGCCTACATCCTGGATGAGGGTGGCGCTCCGGTCGCCGACGGCGAGGTCGGGGAGATGTGGGTCGGGGGAGCGGGGGTCACCGCCGGGTACCTGGGAAACCCGCGTCTGACCCGCGACCGTTACCGACTCGACCCGTTCTCCGACGACGGCAGTCTCATGTTCCGCACCCGCGACCTCGCCCGATGGAATGCGGACGGAGATCTCGAGCACCTCGGACGCACGGACGACCAGGTCAAGATCCGGGGCTTCAGAGTCGAACCCGACGCCGTGAGCGCACTGCTCGAGCGGGAAGACTCCGTGCAGCACGCGGCCGTCCTCCCCACCGATGACCGCACCGCGCTGGTCGCTTTCGTGACTCCGGAGGACGCCGACGTGGAGGCTGCGCTCGCCCATGTGCGCGAAGCGCTACCGTACTACTGCGTCCCCAAGATCGTCCATCTCGAACCGGCTCTTCCGATGACGACGCGCGGCAAGGTCGACCAGACGGTGCTGAGGAGCCACGCATGGCGAGCAGCGTGACTCCCGAGACCCACGTGCGCCCCGCGGCGCTCACCGGGTGGCGGCTTCTTCTCACGCGTCCTGCACTGATGCCCTACAACAGGCTGGTGGTGCTGGTTCTCGCGATCAACGCCGTCGTCGCCGGGATCATCGCCACGACCCTGGCCTCGATGCCGCCGGCCGACGTCGCCACCCTCCTCATCACCATGAGCGGCGTGAACCTCACAGCCGCAGTGTTGATCCGCCAGCAGTACGTGATCAACCTCCTGTTCCGGCTCGCGACGAGCGTGCCGAAATCGGCGCCGCTGGCGGTCCGTCGACGTCTCGCGAAGGTCTACCACTTCGGTGGGATCCACGTCGGAGCCGCGGTCGCGGCCGTGGGCTGGTTCCTGGGGGGAGCCGCCACCGTCGTCTTCAGTGATTCCTTCTCCGTGTTCTCGAAGGGCGTGGCCGTCGCCCTCGTCGCGTGCCTGGTCGGAATCCTCGTACCGGCGCTGCCTCCGATCCGCCAACGCCGCCATGACCTGTTCGAGATGACCCATCGCTTCGGAGGATGGTCCGCTCTCACCCTCTTCGCCGTACTCACCGTGGCGCTCGCCGCCGATGCCGCCGACTCCGCCGGCGCTGCGGGGATCGGACGAGTCCTCGCCGCGTCGCCGTCGTTCTGGCTGCTGCTGGTCATCGTGCTCAGCGTCGTCGCACCGTGGCTGCGGCTCAGGAAAGTGCCCGTCCGCATCGCGACGCCGTCGTCTCACGTCGCACTCGCGGACTTCGATCACGGCGTGCGTCCCTTCGCCGGTTCGTCCACCACCCTGGCGCGGCATCCGCTCGGCCAGTGGCACTCGTTCGCGAATGTCGTCACCCGCGACGAGACCGGCTTCCGGCTCACCATCTCGCGGGCGGGGGACTGGACCGGAAGACTCATCGACGACGCGCCCTCGCATGTGTGGACACGAGGGATTCCGACGGCGGGCGTGGGAAACGTGGACCAGCTCTTCGAGCGCGTCGTGTGGGTCGCGACCGGAAGCGGGATCGGCCCGTGCCTGCCGCACCTCTTCGCCGACACCACGCCCTCGAAGCTCGTGTGGGCGACCAGAGAACCGGAAGCCACCTACGGCGACGATCTCGTCGAGTCCATCCGTGCCTCGCACCCCGATGCCGTGATCTGGAACACCAGCGAACAGGGGCGCCCCGACCTCGTGGCACTGGCGCTCGAAGAGTTCACGTCGTTCGACGCCGAAGCGGTGATCTGCATCTCCAACCAATCGACCACCCGCCGGGTCGTCTCCGCGCTGGAAGCCCTCGGGGTCCCCGCGTACGGGGCGATCTGGGACTCCTGAAAGGGCTTACCGTGTCCACACTGCTCATCAGCTCCGAGGGGACCACCCTCACCGTCACCCTCGACCGCCCCGCTCAGCTCAACGCCATGGGCATCGACGAGCTCGATGCCATCCGGCAGGTGTTCACACAGCTCGCCGAGACGGTGCCCGCGGATCGCCACCGCGCCGTGGTCGTGCGTTCGACCGGAACACGCGCGTTCGTGGCCGGGGCCGACATCGCCGAGATGGCGGCCGCATCGTCCGACTCCGGTGAGCGCATCAGCCGCGCCGGACAGGCGGCCATGGACAGCATCGCCGCCTGCCCCGTGCCGGTCATCGCCGCCGTCGACGGTCACGCGCTCGGAGGTGGGTGCGAACTCGCGGCCGCCTGCGACCTCGTGTACGCCACGGCGAACTCGCTCTTCGCGCTGCCCGAGGTCGGGTTGGGCCTGATCCCGTGCTTCGGCGGCACGTATCGTGTTGCCGCCCGGATCGGCGACGGCCGGGCGCGACGCATGGCCCTGACGGGCGAGCGGGTGACGGCCGCGACGGCGGAGGAGTGGGGTCTCATCGACGCCGTGCTTCCCGACGCCGATGGGCTCGCCGCCGCGGTGGACGGCCAGGCGCTCGCGTTCAGCCGTGCGTCGAGGAGTGCGCTCGCCGCCGTGAAGGCCGCTTTCGCGCTGCCCGCGCCGCTGCGTGCGGTGGCGGAGCGCACACTGTTCCGGGACGCTCTGGCACACGCGGATGGCCAGGAGGGCATGGCGGCGTTCCTGTCGAAGCGCGCCCCGTCGTTCCGCTGAGAGTGCAGGACTCTGTCGGCAACGACGACGTATCTTCGGAAGGTGCGCAGAACCGTGGAAGTGCAGTTGGCCGACCTCGCGAACGGCCGGGTGCTGGTCGTCGAGGACGATGAGGAGCTTCGCAGCATCCTCGTGGCCTATCTGCGTCGTGCCGGGTTCTCCGTCGAAGCGGTCGCCGACGGCTTCGCGGCGTTGGAAGCCGCGACGCTCAGTCCTCCGGATGTGGTGCTCCTCGACCGCATGATCCCCGGCGTCGACGGCGTGGAGATCTGCCGTCGTCTGCGCACCACGTCGAACGCTCCGATCCTCCTGCTCACGGCGATGGGGCAGCCGCATGAACGCATCGACGGCCTGGAAGCCGGCGCGGATGACTACGTCGTCAAGCCCGTCGCACCGCGCGAGATCGTGCTCCGCGTGATCCGGCTGTTGCAGCGGACCGCGCACCAGGGCGCCGGCGAGTCGCCGATCACCCTCGGACGGTTCCGTTTGACGCCGGCGATGCGGGTGATCCAGAACGATGGCGTCGACCTGGAGCTGACCGTCCGGGAGTTCGAGCTGTTCGCTTTCCTCCTCCGCCACCCCGATCGGGTGCACTCGCGCGAGGAGATCGCCGGCGGAGCGTGGGGATGGGAGGCCGGAGACACCTCGGCTGTGGCCGTCAACATCCGTCGCCTCCGCCTGAAGGTCGAGCCCGATGCCTCCCGGCCGGTCGTCATCCGCTCGGTGTGGGGGCACGGCTATCTGCTCGACAGCGAAGGGACGAGATGAACGCGATGCTCCTCGAAACGCTCGGAGTCGTCGTGGCGGCGGTGATCCTGACCGGAGTCTTCGGGGCGGTCGCGCTTCGGCTGACCCGCAGGTACTCGATGCGCTGTCAGATGATGATCGTCGTGATGACGGTGGTCGTGGGGATGTCGGCATCCTTCGCCTTCGCGGCCTCGCGGATGCAGATCGAGGAGGACGATCTGCCGCTCATCCTCGGAGCGACGATCCTCGCCGGCTCGGGCACGATGCTGCTGGCGTGGCGCCTGGGAAACCGGCTGGTCGAGGAGAGCAGACGGATAAGCCTGCACACCCGGCAACTGGCATCGGGTCGTCCCCTCGACGACCACACGGTGGTGTCGAACTGGGAGTATCGGCAGATCGATCGAGAGCTCCACAACGCTGCGCGCGCGCTCCACGAGGCACGGGAGACGAATCTCCGGCAGGAGGAGGCGAGACGGCACCTCATCACCGGGATCTCCCATGATCTGAGGACACCGTTGGCCGCCATCGACGCGATCGTCCGCGCTCACGAGGACGGGATCATCGAGGACCGTGTCGAGTTCACGACGAGGCTTCGCGCGCAGAGCAGTCGTCTCGGGGCGCTGGTCGAGGACTTCTTCGCGTTCTCGCTCATCGAGATCGATCGGGTGCCGCTGAGCCCGGAGCACCTCGATGTCGCCGATCTGGTCGGCGATGCCGTGGGCACAGCCCGGAATCTCGGCGCGACGGTGCACCTGGAAGTCCACGAGTCAGGCGGCGTCACGGCCTTCGCCGATCCTCTCAGCATCGAGCGCATCTTGATGAACCTGCTCGCCAATGCGGTGCAGCACACCCCTGAGGGGACCGCGGCGACGGTCTTTCTCGAGGCCGATGCCGACGCGGTCAGGATCAGCGTGGAGGACCACGGCTCCGGCATGACCCCTGAGGCTCTCGAGCAGGCGTTCGATGCCGGATGGCGTGGCGACCTCGCCCGCACCCGGAGCATGGCCCCCTTGGCGACGAGCGGAGCCGGGCTGGGGCTGGCGATCGCGCGCGGACTCGCGGTGGCGAACGGCGGAACGCTGGAAGGTCGTTCGCAGAGTGGGGCCGGCTGCCGGTTCACCCTCACGCTGCCGCAGCGAAACCGTCCACATGGATGATCCGCCTCCGTCGGGTCGGTCGTCGTACGCGCAGGTCGTGACTCCTCACTCCTTGCGCTGCGGTGCCGGTGCCTCGGTCTTCACCTGCGGACGGGCGGGCGCGGAGGCGAGCACCGTCGAGGGGCCGCTCAGCGCCCGCAGCGCGTACAGGATCGTCGCGAGATCGACGAGCTCCTGGACGAGTGCTCCGACCACCGCGGGGATGAGGCCGGTCATCGCGACGATCATGAGGCCGACGCTCAAGCCGATCCCGATCCAGATCGCGGTCAGGGCGACCCGCAGAGTGTGGCGACCGATCGACACCGCATCGACGAGCTTCGCGAGCGAGTCGACGAGGATCACGACATCAGCGGCATCGCCGGCAGCGGTCGCTCCCTTCGCGCCCATGGCGACGCCGATGTCGGCGGCGGCGAGCACAGGGGCGTCGTTCACGCCGTCGCCGACCATCATGATCGGCCGCGGTTGGAGTTCACCGGCGAGAGCGACCTTCTCGGGCGGAAGCAGCTCGGCGTGGATCTCCGAGATGCCCACCTGATGAGCCACTGATTCCGCCGTCGGCCCGACGTCGCCCGTGAGCATGACCACGCGATCCACCTCGTGCGTCCGCAACCACGAGACGACGGCCGCTGCTTCGGGCCTCGGGTGGTCGGCGAGTACGAGCACCCCGGCGAAACGGCCGTCGACGGCCACGTAGGCTGCGGCCTGACTCAGCTCCAGCGTCGCCCGCACGGTGTCGGGCGCGAGGGCGGCCACGTAGGCGGGCTTGCCGACGACGACCGCTCGACCATCGATCTCGGCGACGACACCGTTCGTGGCCTCCTCCCTGGCCTCTGTCGCGACACGCAGCGCGAGTCCGCGCGCGTCTGCGGCGCGACGGATGCCCTCGGCGAGCACGTGCGTCGAGTACTGCTCCGCCGAGGCGGCGAGTTGCAGGACCTCGTCCGCGCCGAAGCCGTTCGCCGGCCGGACATCGACGAGTTCCGGGCGGCCCTGCGTGAGCGTTCCCGTCTTGTCGAAGGCCGCCGATCGCACGCGCGCGATCTGTTCGATGACGGCGCCGCCCTTCATGATCACGCCTGACTTCGCCGCGCGTGAGAGGCCTCCCAGGAACGCGACCGGGGCGGCGATCAGGAGAGGACAGGGCGTCGCGAGCACGAGGACCTCGGCGAAGCGCGTCGCGTCGCCCGAGATGGCCCAGGCTGTGCCGGCCAGGACGAGCGACACCGCGGTGAAGGGGATCGCGAAGCGGTCGGCGAGCCGCACCACCGGCGCGTGGGAGTCCTCCGCGGCGTGCACGAGTGCGACGATCTGCTGGTACTGGCTGTCTGCGCTCGAGCGAACGGCCTGGATCCGCACAGCGCGACTGCCGTTGATCGCTCCGGAGAGCACCTCCCCTCCGGACTCGCGGGCCACGGGCATGCTCTCGCCGGTCAGCGACGACTCATCGAAGGTTCCGGTCTCGGTGAGCAGCACACCGTCGACGGGCACCACCTCCGACGGGCGCACGAGGAGCACATCGCCGATCGCGACCTCGTCGACGGGGAGATCCCTCACCTCGTCCGAATCCGCGGCCTGTGCGTGCACGAGCACGTGGGCGATGCGCGGAGAACGATCCAGCAACGCGGACAGGTCGCGCTTCGCGCGACGGCCGGCGAAGTCCTCGAGCGCCTCTCCGCCCGACAGCATGAGCACGATGATGAGGGATGCGATGTACTCGCCGACGGCGAGCGTCGCCACCATCGCGACCACCGCGAGGATGTCGAGACCCACGTGGCCGCGAAGCACATCCCGCACCATGCCGACGAGGGTCCAGACGACGAACGCGGCCACGTAACCGGTGGCGATCCACCGCCCGATGACGGCCGCGTCGACCGCGTGCAGGATGAGCACGCCGACGAACACGAGGACGGTGGTCGTGATCGCCGGATAGCGCCACAGCAAGCGGAGAAACCTCATGCTCCAGCTTCCCGCGAATCGGTGCGGAGTGCCACCGACGGGCGGCGGGTTCGGGTTAATCCCATGAAATCCCTGTGAGTGGACTGTGGCGAGGTCATTCTTAGAACCGTCTCAGAGCCTGGTCTCCAGGATGACCCCATGACCACTCTCACGAACAGACCCCGAGGTGCCCTCTCCCCGGTGATCGGAGAGCACCATGGCTCGGCCCACCGCCGCGCTCAGGCATGGCGGGCGGGCGCGATCATCGTCATCTGGGCGACGAGTCTCCTCGTCGTCGCGCTCTGGGTGGCCGGGGGAGGGATCGGTGCCGTCCTCGGAGCCAGCGGGGAGACCGTCACCACGCTGGGACGACTGACGGGTCTCGTCGCCGCCAACCTCCTGCTCTACCAGGTGCTCCTCATGGCGCGGGTTCCACTCTTCGAGCGCGGATTCGGCCGTGACGGCATCACCCGTATGCATCGCTTCGTCGGGTTCTGGTCGTTCTGGCTGATGGGCGCGCATATCGCTCTGCTCGCGCTGGGCTACGCGATCACCGCCGGCATCAACCCCTTCGTGCAACTGTGGGGATTCGTCTGGGACTACCCGGGCATGCTCCTCGCCACCGCAGGGACCCTGCTGATCCTGCTCGTGGTGGTCACCTCGATCCGACGTGCGCGTCGGCGCCTGCGCTACGAGTCCTGGCATCTCCTGCATCTCTACGCGTACCTCGGTGTGGGCCTGGCCCTCCCGCACCAGCTGTGGACGGGCGCGGACTTCCTCTCGTCGCCGCTCGCGACCGCGTACTGGTGGACGATCTGGGCGCTCGCGGCGGCGTCGATCCTCGTGTTCCGATTCGGTATGCCCGTGCTGCGCTCCTCGCGGCGTGCCCTGCGCGTGGCGAGCGTCGAACCCGACGGTGCGTGGGGAGTGACCATCCGCGTCGTCGGGCGTGATCTCTCGACCCTGGGTGCCCGTGCCGGACAGTTCTTCGTATGGCGCTTTCTCGACGGGCAGGGGTGGACGCGTGGTCACCCGTTCTCGCTCTCCGCTGCGCCAGGGAGCGAGCTCACGCTGACGGCCCGAGTGGTGGGGGACGGTACGCGCCGTCTAGCATCGCTCACACCGGGCACGCGCGTCATCGTCGAAGGACCGTACGGGGAGATGACGGGGGAGCGTCGTACCGGGACGAAGCTGCTCATGATCGGTGCAGGTGCCGGGGTGGCCCCTCTTCTCTCCCTGTTGGAAGCCGAGGATTACGCGCCGGGGGAGGCGACTCTCCTCACCCGCGACTCCGTCGCCGAAGATGCACTCCGGCAGGACGCGATCGCCGACCTCGTCTCGCGTCGAGGAGTGCGGTACCTGCCCTTCATCGGTCCCCGGTCCTCCGGCCCGTCGAGCTGGATCGCGGCCAGCCACAGCGCCTGGAACGGTCCCGACCTGCTCCGCCACCTCGTTCCCGACCCCGAGGCCTACGACGTCTTCGTCTGCGGAACCGAGACCTGGATGAAAGGGCTCACGCGCGACCTCGAGAGCGCCGGGTTCCCTCCGCACCGCATCCACTCCGAATCGTTCACCGTCTGACCAGGGAGGTCGCCATGAAGAAGATCCTGTATGCCGTGCTCGCGACGATCAGCGGGCTCGTGCTGCTGTTCAGCTATCGCACGTCGCTCGATGCGGTCATGCCGCACGACGCGACTCCTCCGACCACAGGCGCCGTCGGCAGCTCCGGGACGTCGAACTCCGGAGCGTCGAACTCCGGAGCGTCGGACTCCGGAGCGTCGGGCTCCGGAGCGTCGGCGGGTACCGGTCTCGCCGACGGGACCTACACCGGCGCGTCGTCGCAGACCCGGTACGGACCGGTGCAGGTCAGGATCACGGTTTCCGGCGGACAGATCAGCGACGCGCAGGCCATCGATTATCCCGACGGCAACGGCCGGGACCGTCAGATCAACGGCACCGCGATTCCTCGGCTGGTTTCGGAGACTCTGCAGTCGCAGAGCGCGCAGATCCAGATGGTGTCGGGAGCCACGTTTACCAGCGACGGCTACCTCTCGTCGCTGCAGAGCGCGATCGATCAGGCGCACAGCTGATGCGTGGCGCACCGGAGAGCACGCGGGTCTGGGTCGAGAAGATCATGGGCATCCCGATGAGCATCCACCTGATCTCCGCGGGAGATCAGGATGCTGTGGCGACCGAGGGGGCGATCAGAGCGTGCTTCGATGAGCTGCACGACGTGGACGGCATCTTCTCGACCTATCGACCGGACTCCGACATCAACCGCATCCGCCGAGGAGAGCTGTCTCTGGCTGACGCCGACCCGCGGGTGGCGTTCGCGTCTGCTGCGTGCGAACGCGCAGCGCACGCGACCGGTGGGCTGTTCTCTGGGTATCGGGAAGGGTGGTTCGATCCCACCGGCTGGGTCAAGGGGTGGGCGGTCGAGGAGGCGAGCCGTCGCCACCTCGCACCGCTGCTGACCTCGGCGGTCGCGGTCGGGATCAACGCGGGCGGAGACCTGCAGCTGTTCACGGCGGACGGATCGGATCGGCGGTGGCACGTGGGGATCGCTGATCCGCACGACCGCGGTCGGGTGCTCGCCACGCTCGATATCGCCAACGGTGCTGTCGCCACATCGGGCACTGCCGAGCGCGGCCACCACATCCTCGATCCGCGAACGGGCGCGCCGGCGACCGGCGTGGCGTCCGCGACCGTCGTCTCTGACGGCCTCGCGCAGGCGGACGTCTGGGCGACCGCAGCCGTCGTGGCAGGAGCTCTTGATCATTCCTGGATCGAGGCTTCCGCCTCGCGCACCGGCATCGTGGTGGACCACGAGGGGGCTGTCACGCGCTGGCTCGGTTCGACGATGATCGACGTGTGCGCGGTCAGCGGGACGCGGGAAGTGTGAGGAGGAAGGTCGTGCCGCGGGCGGTCGAACTCTCGACCTCGATGGAACCGCCGGCCCGGCGCGCGACATCGCGCACGAGCGAGAGTCCGAGGCCGAAGCCGCGCAGGCGCCCGCTCTCGGGCGGGCGGGCGAAGCGCTCGAAGATCTGATCCGAGGGGATCCCGGCGATGCCCGGTCCCTCATCGGTCACACGAACGGTGACGTCACGCGCGTCCGTGCCGATGCGGATGGTGACTGCGCCGCCGGCAGGAGAGTGCTGTACCGCGTTGTCGAGCAGAGCGACGAGGACGCGGACCAGTGTCACCGTGGGGATCCGAGCGACGGCCCCGTCGTCGACGACGGTCACCGTGAGAGCCACCTCGTGCTCGTCCGCGATCGTCGAGATCGCGGCGACCGCCGTGGACGCTGCACTCGCCACTTCGGCCTCTCCGTCGTCATGGGACGCCCCCTCGGCCGCTATCAACAGGTCGTTCAGCACATCTCCCATGGAGTCTGCATCTCGACGGAGCTCGACCAGGCCGGGGCCGATGTCCTCACCCCGGTCGAGGCGTCGCTGAAGCACTTGGATGCGACTCGTCACCGTCGTCAGGGGCGTGCGCAGCTCATGGCTGGCATCGGCCACGAAGTTGCGCTGTCGGCGCAGTGCCTCACCCAGCGGGCGAACCGACCGTCGGGCGGCGACGGCGGCCACGATCCCCAGCAGCACGACGCCGATGACGCCCAACACGATCACCACGGGCACGACCACATCGATGTCGACGATGAAGTCGTCGCGTGCACCGACGGGGCCGCCGAACCATCCACCGCCGTGTTCTTCCCCTTCCCGTCGGGAGGTGGAGAGGATCACGGTGATCAGGATCCCGATGCCCATCGCAACGATCACACCCGACGCGACGCCCACCCACAGCCCGATCGACAATGCCGCTCGGCGCACCCGCGCCGCGTCGTCGCTCATGAGGGCGTCCCCGCCCGGTACCCCCGTGCACGCACGGTCTCGATCATCTCTGCGCTCGTCTTGCGCCGCACATAGTGCACATACGTGTCGACGGAACTCGTCGTGTCCCCCTCGTGGAACACCGCGTGCAGGATCTCTTCCCGGGTGAACACATGCTCGGGGCTGGCCGTGAGCAGCTCCAGCAGGGCACTCTCGGTCGCCGTCAATGCCACGCGATACCCCGTCGGGTCGTAGATCGCCTGGGCATCAGGGACGAAGACCCACTCGCCCAGGGGCCTGCGCGCGCCCTGCGCACGGAACGCTCTCCGCAGCGCGCGAAGGCGCGCCAGCAGTTCGTCGTAGTCGAACGGCTTCACCAGGTAGTCGTTCGCTCCGCCGTCGAGACCTGTCACGCGATCATCGACGGTACCGAGGGCCGTCAGCATCAGGACGGGCGTCGTGATGTGTGCTGTGCGCACCGCATGCACGAAGGCCACGCCGTCCATGCCCGGGAGCCTCCGGTCGACCACCATCACGCCGTAACGCCGACTCAGTGCGAGTCGCAGGGCGCTCTCGCCGTCCGGAGCGTGATCCACGTCGTACACGTCGCCCAGCACCTCCACCGTCAAGGCGGCGATCTCCGCGTCGTCCTCCACGTAGAGGAGCTTTCCGCGCGGCGCATCGGTCTGGTTCATGGCGGCCGTCCTCGGGGAGTCGTCCGTGATCTTCGTGATCAGAGTACGCCCGCACCGGCGTCGTGAACCTCACGACGCCCCCGTGCATTGCTGCGTGCCAGGATGATCCCGCCGAGCAGGGCGGCGATGAACGATCCGACCAGTACCCCGATCTTCACGTGTTCGTCTGCAACCGAGCTCGATCCGTAGGCGAGTTCGCCCACCAGGAGGGACACCGTGAACCCGATACCGGCGAGGAACGCCATTCCGGTCAGATCGGGCCAGCGCAGCGACTCGTCCAGGCGCAGCGCAGGGAGGCGACTCAGCAGGAAGGTCGTGGCGAGGATGCCGATCGGCTTCCCGATCACGAGGCCGACGACGATTCCGATGGTGATCGGGTCCGTGAACGCCGACGTGAGGCCTGCCCACCCGCCGACGGTGACCCCGGCGGCGAAGAAGGCGAAGACCGGGACCGCGAACAGCGTGGCCACGATGCTCCAACGGTCGGCGAAGTGCGCGGCCATGCCGTCGTAGACCGGTCGGCCGGTATCGTCCGTGCCGACCCGCACGCGGGCGCGCTCCGTCGCCGTGACGGGCACGACGAAGCCGAGAAGCACGCCGGCGACGGTCGCGTGCACACCGGATGCGTGGATGCACACCCAGACGGCGATGGCGAGGGGGAGCAGGATCCACCACGCCCGCACCCCCTTCGCCACCAGGGCGGCGAATCCCGCCAGCGGCAGCAGCGCCAGGATCAGCCAGGGAAAGCTGATGGTGTCGGTGTAGAACGTCGCGATGATGGTGATCGCGATGAGGTCGTCGATGATCGCCAGCGTGAGCAGGAAAACCCGAAGGGCGGGAGGCAGGAACTTGCCGACCACGGCGATCACGGCCACGGCGAACGCGATGTCGGTGGCCGTGGGGATCGCCCAGCCGCGCAGGGCATCCGAACCGCCGGCGGCGTTGATCACGACGAAGATGAGAGCGGGAACCACCACGCCGCCGATCGCGGCCGCGATCGGCAGGGCGGCTCGACGCGGATCGCGCAGGCGTCCGGCGACGAACTCCTCCTTCAGCTCGAGACCGACGACGAAGAAGAAGATCGCCAGCAGGCCGTCGGACGCCCAGGCGCCGACGCTGAGTTCGAGATGCAGTTCCGGGATGCCGAACGTGAAGTCGCGCACGGACTCGTACCAGGGGGCGGCGGGACTGTTGGCGAGGACGAGCGCGGCGAACGTCGCCGCGAGCAGGAGCGACCCGCCGAGGACGTCGCTGCGGGCGTTGGAGCGGATGCCGTTCCACAGCGCATGCGGGGCGAGGGAGAAACGGGCAGGGGAAGAATTCGGGGACACGGAAAAGACCTCACGCGAGAGAAGGGGTGAATGGCGCAGAAGACCAGCGCCCCGTTCGAGGCGTGGTCTAGTTCCGTGGCGGCGGGCAGCCGGCGATCTCGCCGTGCGAGAGGGTGCCCCAGACACTGGTCCACCCGTTCGTGCCCGGGTGCAGGATGACCCGCATCCATTCCCTCATCGGGGTCGCCGAACGGAGACGGTGCGGGGCACGCGTCGAACCGGCGATCGAGAGGAGGGGCACGTATCGAGCCTATCGTCGTCCCGCTGGGATAACGCCTACCGCGATCGAATTTCGCTAACTAGGCTAGCGATCATGGAAAGATACGTGCGCTGGCGTTGGCTCGGGCTCGTCTTCATCAGCATCGCGGTCTCGCTGATCATCGTCGATTCGACGATCGTCAACGTGGCGATCCCCGCGATCGTGGAGGACCTCGGCATCACCTCGACCGAGGTCCAGTGGGTGCAGGAGTCGTACACGCTCGTCTTCGCGTCGCTGCTGCTCGTCTTCGGCAGCCTCGCCGACCGTTTCGGTCGACGCCGGGTGATGATCATCGGCGTCGTCGTCTTCGGAGCCTCGTCGGTGTTCGCCGCCCTGTCGCCGGACGGCGGCATGCTCATCCTGGCCCGACTGGCGCAGGGCGTCGGCGGTGCGATGATCCTCCCCACCACCCTCTCGATCATCAACGCGACCTTCCGAGGCAGGGAGCGCGGAATCGCGTTCGCCGTATGGGGTTCCACGATCGGCGGCATGGCGGCCGTCGGTCCGCTCCTCGGCGGGTGGCTCACGACCGCCTACTCGTGGCGCTGGGCTTTCGGCATCAACATCCCCCTCGGCGTCATCATCGTGGTCGGCGTGCTCCTGACCGTCGCGGAATCGCGCAGCGATCGCGTCTCCCGCGTCGACATCATCGGAGCATTGCTGTCGATAGCGGCGATGGGAAGCCTCGTGTTCGGCCTGATCGAGGGACGGACCTACGGCTGGTGGCTCGTCGACACGCGGCCGCAGATCGGTGACTGGGCCTGGCCGTGGGAGCTGTCGCCGATCCCGCTGTTCTTCGCCGTCGCCGTCCTCGCCGTCATCGCGTTCATCCTGTGGGGACGGCACCGCGAACGGGTGGGGAAGTCGACGCTGCTGGCGCTGCGGCTGTTCTCGATCTCCTCGTTCCGCAACGGGAACATCGCCGCAGCGGTGGTGTCGTTGGGGGAGTTCGGCATCATCCTCGCGCTTCCGCTCTGGCTGCATTTCGTTCTCGGTTTCGAAGCCGTGCAGACAGGGCTGCTCCTGCTCGCACTGGCGGGCGGATCGTTCCTCGCCAGCGGTGTCGCCGGAGCCTCGAGCGGAAAGGTCGCCCCGGTCTGGGTGGTGCGTGCCGGCCTCATCGCCGAGATCATCGGTGTCGCGGGAGTCGGCTTCGTCATCGGCCCTGATGCATCCTGGGGACCGCTCATCCCGTTCCTCTTCGTCTACGGACTCGGTGTCGGCCTCGCCACGGCGCAGCTAACCGGGGTCGTGCTCGCCGAGGTGCCGGTCGCGGACAGCGGGGCGGCCTCGGGCACGCAGTCCACGTCTCGGCAGATCGGCGCCGCCCTCGGCGTCGCTGTTCTTGGCACTGTTCTCTTCACCAGTACCGCCGGGATCCTCGCGTCTTCGCTCGACGAGCGCGGTGTCCCCGCCGCCCAGCGCGACCAGATCGTGTCGGCCGTGGTCGACAGCGCAGGGGCGGCGATCAGCGGGCTGGAATCGAATGCCGCGACCGCTGATGCGGCCGATGATGCCAAGGCCGCCTTCTCCGAAGGGACCCGCTACGCCGCCTGGACAGCGGCAGGGTTCCTCGCCCTCGGCCTGCTCGCCACCGTGTCCCTCGGATCGACCACGGTGCGCACCCGGCCGGAGGACGAGGACGGGCGGACGGAGGAAGAAGGCCGCCAGCAAAACGACGAAAGAGCAATCTGACGGAGGGCGTCGCCACTCCCGCCCTACTGTCGCGAAGCAGGATCTCCGGTCCGCCGGTCGAAGCGCCCCGCGTAGTCGTCGTCGGTGATGTGCTCTTTCCGCTCCGTGGTCTCCGCAGGGTCGTCCGCGTTCTCGAGCATGGCGATGTGCTCCATGAAAGAGTCTCCCGCAGCGGCGTGCCAGTGATCCTGTCCGGGCGGCGTGTACAGCGTCTCTCCGGGGTGCACGTCGATGATCTGCCCGTCGCGCGTCCCGAAGCGGGCGACGCCCTGGGTGACACGAAGGTACTGACCTCGGGCGTGCGAGTGCCACGCGGAGCGCGAACCGGGGGCGAACTTGACGATGGCCACGGTCATCCGTTGGTCCCCATCGTGCGGTGCGGCGATTCGGTCCACCCAGACGTCTCCCACGAACTGGTCTGCAGTGTTCTTGGCGGTCGGTGTGGTCGGTTCGAGGTTCACAGTGGCGTTCCGATCGCAGTGAAGGAGAAGGGGGGCAGAGGAGGCGGGGAGTCGGGTCAGCGGAGAGCATTCTCGCGGATGTCGGCGAGCGCGTTCATGAACCCTTCCGAACATCCGCTGGAGCCCGCGAGTCGGTCGACCACGATGTCGTCGAGCGGCGTGCCCACCACCTCTCTCGGGAGGGCATCAGCGAACCGCTGTTGATACCCCAGCGATATCTCGTCATCTGCCGGCGTGGTGATGTCGACGTCTGTGACGATGCCGTTCTCGATGGTGAGAGTCACGTCGTGATGGGACGGGAGCGAGCCATACCAGCCGCGTGCGGAGTACTCTCCGTCACGATAGGCGTCCGTGGTCACGGCGTCTCCCTCGACCCTCGGTGGTGCTGATGGTGCCGAGACGTCGGGCCGTGCATCGTCTGATCCGGCGCACGCGGCGATCGAGACGGCCGATGCCACGATGCCGACAGCAGCGGCGACCCGGCGCCCGACTTTCGTAGGGCGTTGCGGGGAAGCGGTGCGGGCCATGTTTCGACGGTACGCCCATGCCTCATCGCCTGGGGTGCTCTGCTGTTACCTGGATAGGTGGCCCCTGGTGCTGCGTTGCGGCGGGCGGGACTGACCGCTTATCCGTGTAACGACAGTCACTCCCAGGTGCTGATGGATGGTCATAGTGTCGATCCCATGACGAACACTCACCTCACCCTGAACAACGGCGTCGAGATGCCCGCATTGGGTTTCGGCGTCTTCCAGACACCGCCGGACGAAACGGTCGAGGCTGTCTCTTCCGCCCTCTCCACGGGGTACCGTCTCATCGATACCGCCGCCGCATACGCCAACGAGCGAGGAGTGGGCGACGCCGTCAAGGCGTCCGGTCTTTCCCGCGACGACGTGTTCATCGAGTCGAAGGTCTGGATCAGCGACTACGGCTACGACCAGACGCTGCACGCGTTCGAGAAGAGCGCCCGCAAGCTCCAGGTCGACGTCATCGACCTCTTCATCCTCCACCAGGCCCTCCCCGGTGAGTTCGACAAGACCATCGCCGCCTACACGGCGCTGGAGACTCTCCTCGCCGAGGGCAAGGTCCGCGCCATCGGCGTGAGCAACTTCATGGTCGACCACCTCACGACGCTGCTCGCGCAGACCGAGATCGTGCCGGCGGTGAACCAGATCGAGGTGCACCCGTACTTCCAGCAGCGCGAGCTGCAGGCGTTCGGCAAGGACCGCGGCATCCTCACACAGGCCTGGTCGCCCATCGGCGGCATCACGTCCTACCGAGGGGACGATTCCCAGAGCACGTTCAACGACCCCGTCATCGTCGCCATCGCCGACGCACATGGAAAGTCGGCAGCGCAGGTGATGCTCCGCTGGCACATCCAGAACGGCGTCCAGGCCATCCCCAAGTCGGTGAAGCCTGCTCGTATTGCGGAGAACTTCGACGTGTTCGACTTCGAACTCACCGACGACGAGATCGCTCGCATCGACGCTCTCGATACCGGCGTTCGCGGGGGCCCGGAGCCCGAGGTCATCACGCTCGAGGCGTTCGGTCGCGATATCCCGGAGAACTGACATGAGCGAGCAGTCCACGGTTCTCGTCGTGGGGGCGACCGGAAGCATCGGCGTGCACGTCGTCCGCGAGGCCCTCACGAGAGGACGACACGTGCGCGCGTTGGTGCGTGACGCATCTCGTGCCGCGCGGGTCCCGGAGGGCGCGGAGATCGTCATCGGTGATCTCACCTCGGCCGAGACGCTGGCGGACGCTGTCGCCGGGATCGGCTCCGTGGTCTTCGTCCACGGCTCCCATGGTGGCCATGGTGTCGCCGAGAAGGTCGACTACGGAGCAGTGGCCAATGTGCTCACTGTGCTCGACGGACGCCCTGTGCGCATCGCCCTGATGACCGCTGTCGGCACGACGGATCGGGCGAACGAAGGTCACGACTGGAAACGGAGGGCCGAGCGCCTCGTCCGCGCGTCCGGCAACCGGTACACGGTCGTCCGCCCCGGCTGGTTCGACTACAACGCACCGGACGAGCGCCACATCGTCTTCCGCCAAGGGGACCAGTACAGCACGGCCTCGCCGGCAGACGGGGTCATCGCCCGCGACCAGATCGCGCGCGTGCTGCTCGACTGTCTGGAGATCGACGCGGCGGACCACCGAACCCTTGAATTGGTCGCGGAGCGAGGGGCAGCGCAGGAGGACCTGGCCCCCGAGTTCGAGGCGCTCGTCCGAGATACTGGAATCGACGGCGCACTCGACATCCCGAACATGCCCCTCACCGACGAACCGGCCACCGTGCGGGACGACCTGAGCCGGCTCGGCCGGTAGCTCGTCGACCGGCGGCTCGTGAGCGCCGCCGGTCGGAACGTATCCGCACACGACACCCATCCACACACGACACCCATCCACACACGACGGGAAGGCACGACGTGGCAGGCATGACGCAACGAGCCGAGGTGAGTGAGTTCCTCTCCACGCGGCGAGCACGACTCACCCCGGAGCAGGCCGGCATCATCGGCGGAGGCCGACGACGTGTCACCGGTCTCCGCCGCGAAGAGGTGGCCATGTTGGCCGGGATGAGCGTCGACTACTACGCGAGGATGGAGCGCGGCAACCTGTCCGGCGTCTCCCCGGAAGTGCTCGAGTCGCTCGGGCGCGCACTCCACCTCGACGACGCCGAGCTCGCCCACCTCCATGACCTCGCCCGAAACGCCGCGCCAAACCGTTCGGCACGCGCACGTCCGCGGGCTGCGACGCCCGCCATCCGCCCCGCACTTCAGCGACTCCTGGACAGCATCAGCGTTCCCGCCTACATCTCGAACGCACGCAAGGACTTCCTCGCCGTGAACGTCATCGGTCGGGCCGTCTTCGCGCCGATTCTGGACGACGCCGCCAATCAGCGCAACAACGCCCGCTACACGTTCTTCAACCCCGCTGCGCAGAACTTCTACGTCGATTGGGAGTCCGGGGCCAACAGCATCGTCGCCTCACTCAGAATCGAAGCGGGACGCAACCCGCACGACAAGGACCTCACCGATCTGATCGGCGAACTCGTCACGCGTAGCGACGTCTTCCGCACGCGCTGGGCAGCCCACGATGTTCGCTTTCACCGCACCGGCAGCAAACGGATCCACCATCCGGACGTCGGGGCACTCCTCTTCGACTACGAGGGTTTCGAGCTGCCTGCGGATCCCGGGCTCGTCATGTTCACCATGACCCCCTCGCCGGGCGGCCCCACCGAAGAGCGTCTCCGATTGCTGGGGAGTCTGTCCGCCATGGAGAGCGCTCAGTCGGAGTGATCCACCGACGTCGAGCGGGCCCGGTGCTCGCCATGACGCGGGTCCGAAGCCCCACTAGTGCTCGCCGGTCCTGTGTACGAGAAAAGCCGCCTGAAACCAGGCGGCTTTCTCATACTCGGATGGACTTCGTATGGATTGACGTTCCATTCGCGTACAACGTGTGTGCCCCCGACAGGAGTCGAACCTGCGACCTACGGTACCGGAAACCGGCGCTCTATCCACTGAGCTACGGAGGCGTACCGATCGACAATATCACTCGTCGGGGGTGGTCTCCGACCCACCGGCCACGGTGACGGGCGCGGCGCGCAGTTCGTCCAGCGCCGCAGCGAGCTTCTCGGCCAGATAACGGTGGCCGTCCGTGGAGGGATGCTGGCGTCCCGCGTCCACGTCGATCACATCGAGGTAGTTCTGCGGGGTGATCCAGTCCTGGGCGATGGGGGAGATGTACCACCAGCCGCGTGCGGCGGCGAGCTCGGAGAGATCCGCGTCGATACGCGCGGTGGCCGTGCCCACGGGGAGCTCGTGCGGCGCCGGACCGAGCACCACGATCGTCGCCTCCGGGTAGGTGGCGGCCATCGCGTCCCACGCGGCGTTGACGGCCTCGCGGTACCCGGCGACACCCTGTGCGCGGTCGTTGATGGACCCCTGGAGGATGACGAGATCCGGCGAGAGGGACGGGTCGAGGGCGGCGATCCGCTCGCCGAAGGAGGGGCCGTCGATCCCGGGCTTCAGGTATCCGCTCCCGCGGACTCCGTTCACGACGGTTTCGCCGTCGAGCAGGTCCGCCAACAGGTAGGCGTAGCCGAGGGTCGGGACGGTCGCCGCCGAACCGTAGGTCCAGGAGTCGCCGAACACCAGCACGGTCGGATGCTCCGGCAGGACGAGCGGCGCCGGAGCGATGACCGCCGAGGGGCCGGATGCCGCATCGGCGGGTGCGCTGATCGGAGTCGTGGAGGGCGCCGGGATCCATGGCCGCCACACGCCGAGGACCACTGCCGCGACGGCGATGAGCAGGCCGGCGGCGATACCGGCGGCGCCCACTCGGCGACGGGTGGCGGGCGGCTTCATGGCATGAGAGTAGATCACCGGAGGCCGAACGCAAATTCGGGGAGCCCCGCGCCGTCGGTCGTGACCTTCCGGCCCCGTAAACTGGGGAGGCTATGAACCCCGAAACCCTCGCCGCAGCCGTCCTCGCCGTCCTCGCACCGATCGCCGAGGAACGACGTCCCGGCGAGCCGCTGGAGCTCTCCGCATCCGACATCGTGCTCGAGCGCCCCCGCAACCGCGACCACGGCGACTGGTCCTCGAACATCGCCATGCGCATGGCCAAGCCGTTCGGCGCGAACCCGCGCGAGCTCGCGCAGCAGATCGTCGACGGCCTCGCCGACGTCGACGGCATCGCCAGCGCTGAGGTCGCCGGCCCCGGGTTCATCAACATCCGTCTCGACGCCGCAGCGGCGGGTGCGCTGGCGAAGGTCATCGTCGATGCCGGCGCCGCCTACGGCACGAACACGTCGCAGGCGGGAGTGAGTGTGAACGTCGAGTTCGTGTCGGCGAACCCGACGGGACCGCTGCACATCGCCCACACGCGCTGGGCCGCCCTCGGCGACTCGATCGTGCGTCTACTCCTCGCGAGCGGTGCGAACGCCGTGCGTGAGTACTACATCAACGACGCGGGTGCGCAGATGGAGCGCTTCGCGAGCTCGGTGCTCGCGGCGGCGAAGGGCGACCCCACCCCCGAGGGCGGCTACCCGGGCGCGTACATCACGACCCTCGCCGGTCGCGTGCTCGAAGCGCGCCCCGATCTGCTGCAGCTTCCCGAGACCGAGCAGTCCACCGTCGCGATGGAACTCGCGTACGAATTCCAGCTCGCCGAGATCAAGAGCTCGCTGGACCGCTTCAATGTGCCGTTCGACGTCTGGTTCTCGGAGCGCACGCTGCACGCCAAGGATGCGTCCGGCACGAGCCTGATCGACCAGGCCGTCGACCGTCTGCGCGAGCAGGGACACGTGTTCGACGACGAGGGCGCCGTGTGGGTGCGCACGACCGACTTCGGTGACGACAAGGATCGTGTCATCCGCCGGTCGAACGGCGAGTACACGTACTTCGCCGCCGACGCCGCCTACTACCTGAACAAGGGCGACCGCGGCTTCCAGAACAAGATCTACCTTCTCGGCGCCGACCACCACGGTTACGTGCACCGCCTCAAGGCCGTCGCCGGAGCGGCAGGAGAGGACCCGGAGAAGAACGTCCAGGTGCTCATTGGCCAGATGGTGTCGATCAACGGTGCGCGCCTCAGCAAGCGTGCGGGAAACATCATCGAGATGGATGATCTGCTCGACTGGCTCGGTAGCGATGCGCTGCGATACTCGCTGGAGCGCTCGCCCGCCGACTCGCCGCTCGACCTCGACCCCGAGCTTCTGCAGAAGCGCACGAACGACAATCCGGTGTTCTACGTGCAGTACGCCCACGCGCGTACCCACAACGTCGCACGCAACGCCGGCCAGTCCGGTGTGGACCGCTCGGAGTTCGCTCCCGAGACGCTCACGCACGAGACCGAGGCGGCGCTGCTCGGTGCGCTGCAGGAGTTCCCGCGCATCGTGGCGTTCGCCGCCGAGGTGCGCGAACCGCACCGTGTCGCCCGCTACCTCGAGGAGCTCGCCGGCCTGTACCACCGCTGGTACGACAACTGCCGCGTGATCCCGCTGAGCGAAGACCCGATCGAGAGCGTCCACCGCACCCGGCTGTGGCTCAACGACGCCACAGGTCAGGTGCTGCGCAACGGACTCGAGCTCCTCGGCGTCTCCGCACCAGAGCGGATGTAGTGCGGCTCGGCGTTCTTCTCGGTGCGGCAGGATGGCAGGCATGAGCGACGACAACCACACCCTGCCGTACCCCGACGCCGCCGCGGAGCATCCGACGCTCGTGATCCCCGGTTCTGCCTCCGCTCAGGAGGCGGCCGCGCCGCGCACACGGCCCCGCTGGCCATGGGTGCTGCTGATCGTGGTCGTCGTGCTCGCAGTGCTCGTGGTCGCTGCGGAACTCATCGCTCGCGCCGTGCTCCCCGGCGTCGTGCGGTCGATCGTCGTGGAACAGCTCGACCTGCCCGCCGACCAGCAGCTCGACGTCGAGACGCAGGGGCTCCTGCTGCCGCAGCTGATCGGCGGCACCCTCGACACGCTGCGTCTGTCGACGGATTCGGTGACGTTGGAGGGCATCACGGGCGCCGTCGATGTGACAGCGACGGACGTCCCGCTGCACGGCGGCGATCTGGGCGGCGCCTCCGGGACCATCCGCATCGATCAGGAGCAGTTCACGTCTCTGCTCGCCGGGACCGATCTGCCCGTCGACTCCGTGGAGTTCGCCGCCCCGAACGCCACGGTGAGCGGGTCGATCAGCGTGCTCGGGGCCGCCGTTCCGCTGTCGCTCACGCTCACGCCCGGAACAACCGACGGCGACCTCGAGCTGACACCGGTCGCCGCGAGTATCGGCGGACTGGACATCGACATCGACCGGGTCGCCTCCACTCTCGGATCCCTCGGCGAAGGCCTGACCCAGCCGCAACGGGTGTGCATCGCCGATCAGCTACCCGCAGGCCTCGCCCTCACCGGTCTCGAGGTCGTCGACGGTGCGGCCGTGATCGATATCGATGTCGACGGGGCGATCGTCACCGACACCACGCTCCAGGACAAGGGCGTCTGCCCGAGCTGACCCCGAGTCGTCTTCCGGCGGCGCTCTGACCCGGCGTCCCGGGCTACGCGGGGTGAGGGGGCTCGTCGAGCGTCGCCTCGATGTGTCGGGCGAGCCACGAGGGACGCTGCAGGGGGATGCCGTGTCCGCAGTCGTCGACGACGCGCAGATCGCTGTGGGGGAGTGAAGCGTGGAGCAGAGCGGCTGAGCGCTTCATGAGCGACCTCTCCTTCCCCCCGACGAGGATCGACGCCGCTCCGGGATACGACCGCCAGGCTGGCGGTGGTGAGAATCGAAGGTTCTCCGCGACGGAGTGGAGCAGACTCTCCCGTGAGATGCCAACCGACGTACGCACGTAGTCGTCCAGGAGCTCGTCCGGGATGAACAGCTCCCGGGCCTGCATCCGGGCGAACCACTGCTTCTTCGCGAGGCCGGCGGTCGCGCCGAGAAGCGCGAGTGTGGGACGGGTCGCCCACATCGGAGCGGCCTGTGCGCTGACCACGACGACGTTCCGCACCCTCTCTGCGTGCCGAGCTGCGAGCTGCACGGTCAGCTGGGCGCCGAGTGAGAAGCCGACGACCGTGGCGGGTCTCCCGAGGTCGTCCAGCAGGCGGGCGAGGGCCGTGGTCGTGACCGCGTGAGACACATATGCCTCGTCGGTGCTGTGACCATGTCCGGGAAGATCGGGGACGACGATGCGTAGACCCTCGCCGAGGTGCGCGCGCAGCGGCTCCCACATCCACCCGGCGACACCTCCACCGTGCAGGAGCAGCAGGGGATGTCCGTCGCGTGCTCCGAAGCTCTCCACATGCATGGTCAGGTCCTCTCGAAGGTCTCGGCCATGCGGCCGATCGTGTCGATCGCGCGTTCGAGTTGCGCGGAGTCGAACGGTCCGAGCAGTCGTGCCGCCGAGAGGAGGCCGATCGACGCGCTCGAGAGCGCGAGGGCGAGCGCCTCGACGTCCACGTCCGCCACGATCTCGCCGCGCCGTTGCAGGCCGTGCAGCCACTCGACGACGCGTCGCTGCCGATCGCGATACCGGCTGTCCGTGATCTCCGCCACGTGCGCACCGAGGATGCCACGGTCGTCGAGGAACGCCGCCGTCATGAGCGCATCGGCACTCAGCGCGCGTGCGGAGGCGCGATACGCAGAACTCAGGCGGGGTCGGTCGCCCAGTTCGCGGCTCAGGCGGTCATTCATGCGCGCCGTCCCGCGCTGCAGGAGTGCATCGAGGATCTCCCGCTTGCCGCTGAATTCCAGATAGACCGCACCCTTGCCGATCCCGGCGCCGTCGGCGATCGACGACACGCTCACGCTGTCGAAGCCTTGCGCGAGCACCAGTCGTTCGGCCGCGTCGAGGATGCGCTCGCGACGGTCAGGGACGCGGGGTCTGGGCATCGCCGCTCCTTTCCAGGTGTTCCCGCATGGCCGGGATGACGAGGTCGGGGCGGTCGCGCTGCACCCAGTGTCCGGCACCGGGTACGGTCACCAGCGACCCCACCGGCAGCTGCTCGGCGGCGATCCGGATGCGCGCGAGGGGAACGCCGGAGTCACGATCGCCGTGCACGAGGAGCGTGGGCGTCGTGATCGAAGGCAGCTGCTCGACGTACACGGTGCGCAGTCGATTCCAGAGCACCTGATCGCGCTGCCATTCCCCGAACGTCTCCAGGCCGGTGCCGGTGGCGGCCTCGGCGAGCACCGCATCCACGAGTTCAGGCGTGCGCGCTGTCGGGTTCCGCACCAGCTCTCGCAGCCCTCGTTCCATCGCCGAACGGTTGTGCGCGTACGCGCGGGTCATCCGGGCGAGCAGACCCGAACGCAGCAGGAGGAATGTGCCGAAGTGCGTGAACCGACCGGAGAAGCCGTCGGCCAGACGGGGCATCAGACCGTAGCATCCGAGAAGTATCGCTGATCGTGCGCGGCCGGGTCGATCCAGGAGATGCCCGACCGCCATGCCGCCGCCGAGTGAGAGGCCGGCGACGGCGTAGTCGGCGAGACCGATCCTGTCGACGAGCTCGCCCACGTATCGCACGAGCCGTTCCTGAGTGAGCGGCCGGTCCGGACGTGGACTCTGCCCGAAGCCCGGATGGTCGGGCGCGATCACGCGGTGCCCCGCCTCGGCGAGAGCATGTCCGACCGCGCTCCACGAGAGTTGGGCGTTGTCGGCACCGCCGCCGTGCAGGAGCAGGACGGGCATACCGGACTCGCATGCCGGTCGCCACTCCAGAGCGGAGACCGTGGCATGGGGGAGGACGATGCTCGTGCGCCGGGGATCCATGGCATCCTCTCGTTGTGACCAATCTACTCGATCTGGTCACAACGAGAGCACCCGGTCACGAAGTGGTGTCAGGACTCGCGGCCTTCTGCGCCGCTCGCAGTTCGGCCGTGGCGATCTGCACGTCGACCTCCGCGCGCTGCAGTCGTCGCTGCGGAAACGTGGTCGCCGCGAACTTCGCGTGCACGCGATCGGACTTCTCCTCTTCGGCAGTCACGATGTAGGCGCAGGCGAAAAGCATCACCTGTGCGGAGAAGTTCAGCCAGATCAGCAGCGCGAGCAGCGAGGCGAACGAGGCCAGCAGCGGATTGCTCGTGGCGCCACCCACGAAGAGGCCAGACAGCTCCTGCAGTGCCAGGAGTCCCAGCGCGCCCAGCAGCGCACCGGACCAGAGCGATCGAGGCGACGGGCGGACTCCGGACAGCAGGCGGAACACACCGATGATGATCACCGCGTCCAGGGCGAAGACGACCACGAGCGACACCAGGCGCACCGTCCAGGCCGCGACGGGTGAGTCCTCGGGAAGGCCGAGCATTCCGGCGATCCATGTGACGCCGAGCTGGCCGGCGAAGGTGAGGAAGGCCGAGGCGACGAACGCGACACCGATGCCGAGCGCGAGCGCGAGGTTGCGCAGGATCACCCAGATCCAGAGGATGTCGTCCTGCACGGTCCCGGCGAGCACGCGCACGGCCGTGCGCAGTGAGCCGATGGCGCCGAGCGCGGACCCCACGAGGGCGACGAGGGAGATGATCCCGGCGATCGACAGCGAGGCGGGCGCACGCAGATCCTCGGTCTTGATCACGCCATCCTCGCCGATGAGCCCCGGTACCGCCGCCTGCACGGAGCCGATGATCGCCTGCCAGGCCACGGGATTCCCGGCGAGCCACAGCGCCGCGATGGAGAAGCCCAGCAGCACGCCGGCGAACACGCTGAAGAGCGCCCGGTACGTGACGCTGTCGGCGAGCATCGGTCCGCGACGCTCGGTGTAGAGCAACGCGGCGCGCACCGGTCGGCGCGCGAGAGCCCAGGCGATCACCGGCCCGGTGATGCGCGCGATGAGTCCCGGCTCTGCGGGGGAGTCTGATCTCGTTTCGCTGTTCGTCACGCCCCCACACTATGAGGCGACGCCGGTCGCCCGCAGGGGCTTGACGCCGCGCGTCACCCTGACCAAGGGCGACCGGGCGGTGCCCTAGAATCGGGTCAGCCTCGATGTGCGTGCCCCGCCCGAGATCCTTCCCACGATTGGTGATCAGTGCTTCTCCCTGCCGATTCGCTCGCTCCGGAATGGCTCGCCGTCCCCGAAGACGCGAACGACCTCGCCGACGGCGTCTGGCCCGCCTCCGCGGTGCGCGATCCCGACGGCGTTCTCGACATCGCGGGCGTCAGCGCCACCACGCTCGCCCGCACCTACGGCACCCCGCTGCTGGTGCTCGACGAAGACGAGGTGCGGGGGCGTGCACGGCGGTTCCGGCTCGCCTTCGACCAGGCGGCGGCCGAGAACGGCACCACGGCTCAGGTCTATTACGCGGGCAAGGCGTTCCTCTGCACGACGGTCGCGCGGTGGGTGGTCGACGAGGGGCTTCGCGTCGACGTGTGCACCGGGGGAGAGCTGGCGGTGGCTCTCGCGGCCGGCGTCGTGCCGGCATCCATCGGCTTCCACGGCAACAACAAGTCGGTCGCCGAGCTGGAGAGAGCCGTCGAGGTCGGCGTCGGCACGATCATCGTCGACAGCGCTGTCGAGATCGAGCGCCTCGCGGCGATCACCGCTCGCACCGGAGCCACACAGCGTGTGCTGGTGCGCGTGATCAGCGGGGTCCATGCCGAGACCCATGATTTCCTCGCGACCGCTCACGAGGACCAGAAATTCGGCTTCCCGCTCCCGGATGCGGAGAAGGCTGTCGCGCGCATCCGTGAGATCCCCGGCCTGGTCTTCGCCGGTCTGCACTGCCACATCGGATCGCAGATCTTCGGCGTCGCCGGGTTCCGCGAATCGGCGTCCCGCGTGCTCGACCTGCATGCGGCGCTGCTCGAGGGCGGCCCCGTGCCGCAGCTCAACCTCGGCGGCGGCTTCGGCATCGCCTACACGCGCGTCGACGACCCGACGCCCATCGAGGAACTCGCAGGCGCGATCATCACCGCCGTCGCCGAGGACTGCGCGGCTCGGGGCATCCCCGTCCCCGCGCTCTCGTTCGAGCCGGGCCGTGCCATCGTCGGCACGGCGGGCGTCACGATCTACGAGGTCGGCACGACCAAGGACGTCACGATCGATTCCGGAGCCGTACGCCGCTACATCAGCGTCGACGGCGGCATGAGCGACAACGCGCGTCCCGCTCTGTACGGGGCCCAGTACTCCGCACGGCTCGCCTCCCGCGTGGGCGAGGGCGAGCCCCGTCTCAGCCGTGTGGTCGGCAAGCACTGCGAGTCCGGCGACATCGTCGTCGACCACGAGTACCTGCCCGAAGACCTCGTGCCGGGCGATCTGCTCGCGGTTCCGGCGACCGGCGCGTACTGCGTCTCGCTCGCGAGCAACTACAACCATGTGCCGCGTCCGCCGGTCGTCGCCGTGCGCGGTGGACGTTCGACGGTCATCGTCCGCGGCGAGACCATCGACGACGTGCTGGCCCGCGACGCGGGCATCGACGGGGCGAGCGCCCCCGAGGGAGACCAATGACCCACCTCCGAAGGAGTAACCATGACTGACTACCGACGACTTCGCGTGGCGCTGCTGGGTGCCGGAGCGGTCGGCTCTCAGGTGGCGGCACTCCTGCTGCGACACGGCGACGAGCTCGCCGACCGTGCCGGCGCCGAACTGAAGCTCGCCGGCATCGCCGTGCGCGACGTCGACGCTCCCCGTGACGTCGACCTGCCCAAGGAGCTCTTCACCACCGACGCCGAGTCGCTGATCCTGGGTGCCGACATCGTGATCGAGCTCATCGGCGGAATCGAGCCGGCCCGCACGAGCATCCTGCAGGCGATCGGATCCGGAGCCGACGTCGTGACAGCCAACAAGGCGCTGCTGGCGACGCACGGGCCCGAACTCTTCGAGGCGGCCGACCGCGTGGGCGCCTCCGTGTACTACGAGGCCGCGGCCGCGGGAGCGATCCCGATCATCCGTCCGCTGCGCGACTCGCTCGCCGGCGACCGTGTGGTGCGCATCATGGGCATCGTGAACGGCACCACGAACTACATCCTCGACCGGATGGACACCGAGGGCGCCGACTTCGCCGACGTGCTCGCCGATGCGCAGCGCCTGGGCTACGCAGAGGCCGATCCCACGGCCGACGTCGAGGGGTACGATGCCGCGCAGAAGGCCGCCATCCTCGCGAGTCTCGCGTTCCACACCGCGGTCCCGCTCGACGCCGTCTACCGCGAGGGCATCACCTCGATCACGGCCTCCATGATCGAAGAGGCTCGCGCCGCCGGCTTCGTGATCAAGCTGCTCGCCGTCTGCGAGCGCATCGAGGCGAACGGCGCCGAGTCCATTTCGGTGCGGGTCTACCCGGCCCTGGTGCCCACCTCGCATCCGCTCGCCTCCGTGCACGGCGCGAACAACGCGGTGTTCGTCGAGGCCGAGGCCGCCGGCTCGCTGATGTTCTACGGTGCAGGTGCCGGCGGTGTGCAGACCGCGTCCGCGGTGCTCGGCGACGTCGTCTCGGCCGCTCGTCGCCACATCGCCGGCGGGGTCGGGGTGGGGGAGTCCACTCGCGCCAACCTTCCCGTCGTGCCGATCGGCCACGTCACCACCCGTTACCAGATCACGCTCGAGGTCGCGGATGCGCCCGGCGTGCTGGCCACCGTCGCGAGCATCCTCAGCGACGGCGACGTCTCGGTCGCGACCGTGGTGCAGACCGTCGAGGGTGAGGACGAACCGACCGCCCGTCTGATCATCGGCACGCATCGCGCGACCGAGCAGGCACTCAGCGCCACCGTCGACGCTCTCGCCGACAGCGAGGTCGTGGCCCGCGTGGTCTCGGTGCTCCGGGTGGAAGGCGAGTGACGATGGCAGCAGCCGTCGCGCCGGCCGCGGGTGACGCGGTCCCGGGGCGCACCGTCGAGGTGCGGGTTCCCGCGACGAGCGCCAACCTCGGCCCCGGCTTCGACACGCTGGGCCTGGCGCTCAGCATCTACGACACCCTCGAGGTGACGGCCCTGCCCCCGGGGCAGTTGGAGATCGAGGTGACAGGATCCGGCGCGACCGAGATCCCCCGCGACGGGTCGAACCTGATCGTCCGCACCATCGCGTATGTCTTCGCCGACGCTGGCCGCCCGGTACCCGGGCTGCGGATCGTCGCCGAGAACGGCGTGCCGCACGGTCGCGGCCTCGGGTCCTCCGGAGCCGCCGTCGCCGCGGGAGTCCTCGCCGCGAAGGGGCTGCTCGCGGGCGACGTCGAGATCGGCGACACCGACCTCCTCCGCCTCGCGACCGAGCTGGAGGGCCACCCCGACAACGTGGCTCCGGCGCTGTTCGGCGGGCTGACGATCGCGTGGATGTCCGAGCGCGGACCACAGCACAAGAAGCTGCTCGTGCATCGCGGCGTGTCGCCTCTCGTGCTCGTCCCCGCGTACACGATGTCGACGTCGCAGGCGCGATCGCTGCAGCCCCCGCAGGTGTCCACCGCCGATGCCGTGTTCAACGTCTCGCGCTCGGCGTTGCTGATCGCCGCTCTGATGCAGAGCCCCGAACTCCTCCTGGACGCGACCGCCGACCGCCTGCACCAGGACTACCGGGCCGGAGCCATGCCCGAGACGCAGCGTCTCGTGCAGGCACTGCGGGCCGCAGGCTTCGCGGCCGTCGTCTCCGGAGCCGGCCCGAGCGTCCTCGTGCTTGCCGACGGTCCCGGCAGCCGCCAGGATGCGGTCGAGCTGGCCGATAGAGTCACCGACACCCCGTGGGAGGCGCTCCTGCTCGCAGTCGACGTCCGTGGTGGTACAGTGGGGACTCGAGCGGAGGGCTCCACGTAACTGCGTGAATCTGGCCCCATTGCATCTCTTGCAAGACCCGCACGCAAACCCCTGTGGCAGAGCTCATTCCAGAGCCGCCTGCCGAGGCTGGCTGGCGCCGAGCGTCAGCCCGTGCGATCGCGCGCAGCACCCGTTGTGTGCGTTCAACGCTCATTCCCCATGACATATAAGGGAGTACTCGTGGAGAACCTCTCCGAGACCCAGAACGATCAGTCGGCGCCCACCGCCGAGGCACCCGCGGCATCCGCGGAGTCGACGACCGAGTCCGCGCCTGCCCGCAAGCGCGCGCCGCGTCGTGCGAGCACCGCGACGGCTGCGGCCAAGGCCGAGAAGGCCGAGGCGGCGAAGGCCGAGAAGGCGGCGAAGACGGATGCCGCGCCGGAAGCGGCTGCAGCCGATTCCGCATCCGCCGGCGCAGATGCCGCCGAAGCCGCGCCGAAGGCGAAGCGCCCGAGCCGCAGCCGTGCGAAGAAGGCGGATGCCGAGGCTCCTGCCGCGGATACCGCTGCCGCCGAAGCGCCTGCTGCCGATGCCGCAGCTACTGCCACGGCCGAGGCTCCGGCCGAGCCCGCACCCAAGACGACCGGGCGCGGACGCCGCGGAGCACAGAAGCCCGCTGCCGACGCCGAGGCGCCCGCTGCCGAGCCGACGGCGGAAACCGGTTCCGACGCCGCGCCCGCGGAGAACTCGCAGAACGGCGACTCGGACTCGTCCGACGGTGGCGAGGAGCAGGGTGGCCGCGGTCGCAACCGCAACCGCAGCCGCAACCGCGGACGTGGCCAGAACGGCGCGGCGCAGGAGCAGCAGGCACAGCCCGCTGCCGATGACGACCAGGCCGGTGGCAACAACCGCAACCGTCAGCGCAACAAGCGCCGCAGCGGTGTGCCGACCGACGAGTTCGACACCGAGATCGGCGAGGACGATGTCCTGATCCCGATCGCCGGCATCCTCGACGTGCTCGACAACTACGCGTTCGTCCGTACGACCGGATACCTCGCCGGTCCGAGCGACGTGTACGTGTCGCTCGGTCAGGTGAAGAAGTACAACCTGCGCAAGGGCGACGCCGTCGTCGGTTCGATCAAGCAGCCGCGTGAGGGCGAGCAGCAGGGGCGCCAGAAGTACAACGCCCTCGTCAAGGTCGACTCGATCAACGGCCTCTCGATCGACGACGCGGCCACCCGCGTGGAGTTCGGCAAGCTCACCCCGCTGTACCCGCAGGAGCGCCTGCGCATGGAGACGGCTCCGGAGAAGCTGACCCAGCGCATCATCGACCTGGTCGCCCCGGTCGGCAAGGGCCAGCGTGGCCTGATCGTCGCGCCGCCCAAGGCCGGAAAGACCATCGTCCTGCAGCAGATCGCGAACGCGATCGCGCAGAACAACCCTGAGGTCCACCTCATGGTCGTGCTCGTCGACGAGCGCCCCGAAGAGGTCACCGACATGGAGCGCTCGGTCAAGGGCGAGGTCATCGCCTCGACGTTCGACCGTCCGGCCGAAGACCACACGACCGTCGCCGAACTCGCGATCGAACGCGCGAAGCGCCTGGTCGAGCTCGGCCGCGACGTCGTGGTGCTGCTCGACTCGATCACCCGCCTCGGCCGGGCCTACAATCTGGCGGCCCCGGCATCGGGTCGTGTGCTCAGCGGTGGTGTCGACGCGTCGGCGCTGTACCCGCCCAAGCGCTTCTTCGGCGCTGCGCGGAACATCGAGAACGGCGGATCCCTCACGATCCTCGCCACGGCGCTGGTCGAGACCGGCTCCAAGATGGACGAGGTCATCTTCGAGGAGTTCAAGGGCACCGGCAACAGCGAGCTGCGTCTGTCCCGCCAGCTGGCCGACAAGCGCATCTTCCCGGCGGTCGACGTGAACGCGTCGAGCACTCGTCGCGAGGAGATGCTGCTCTCGGCCGACGAGGTCAAGATCACCTGGAAGCTGCGTCGCGCCCTCGCCGGCCTCGACCAGCAGCAGGCCCTCGAGGTCGTGCTCGGCAAGCTCAAGGAGACCAACTCGAACGTCGAGTTCCTCGTGCAGATGCAGAAGTCGATCCCGACGCTCCCCTCCGGTGCGCACGGGCACGACAACAACATCCGCTGAGCGGCTGAGCCGTGTTCGAGTCCGTCCAGACTCTGATCGACGAGCATCGCCGGGTGCAGGAGGAGCTCTCCGACCCGGCGGTGCACGCCGACGCCGCCCGGGCCAAGCGCGTCAACCGCCGCTACGCCGAGCTGTCGCGCATCGTCGCCGCGTACGAGGCGTGGGTCGCTGCGACCGACGACCTGGAGACCGCTCGCGAGTTCGCCCGCGAGGACGAGTCCATCGCGGCGGAGATCCCGGCGATGGAGGAGGAGCTTCAGCTCTCGCAGGAGCGCCTCCGACGTCTGCTGATCCCGCGCGACCCGGACGACGCCCGCGACGTGATCATGGAGATCAAGGCGGGGGAGGGCGGCGCGGAATCCGCGCTGTTCGCCGCCGACCTGCTGCGCATGTACATCCAGTACGCGGCCTCCAAGGGCTGGAAGACCGAGCTGCTCGAGCGCAATGAATCCGACCTCGGCGGCTACAAGGACGTCCAGGTCGCGATCAAGGGCTCGTCCTCCGATCCCGCACAGGGCGTCTGGGCGCACCTGAAGTACGAGGGCGGAGTTCATCGCGTGCAGCGTGTACCGGCGACGGAGTCGCAGGGACGCATCCACACCTCCACCACCGGTGTGCTGGTGTTCCCGGAGGTCGATGAGCCGGAGGAGATCCACATCGACCAGAACGACCTGAAGATCGACGTCTTCCGGTCGTCCGGTCCTGGCGGTCAGTCCGTGAACACGACGGACTCCGCCGTGCGCATCACCCACGTGCCGACCGGCATCGTCGTCTCGATGCAGAACGAGAAATCCCAGCTGCAGAACCGCGAGGCCGGCATGCGTGTGCTGCGCGCCCGGCTGCTCGCGCGACAGCAGGAGGAACTCGACGCCGCGGCTTCCGACGCCCGCAGATCGCAGATCCGGGGCATGGACCGCTCGGAGCGCATCCGCACCTACAACTTCCCCGAGAACCGCATCGCGGATCATCGCACCGGGTTCAAGGCGTACAACCTCGATCAGGTGATGGACGGCGCGCTCGATCCGCTGATCGAGAGCGCCATCACCGCCGACGAGGAAGCCCGGCTCGCCGCGGTCGGCTCCGAGTCCTGAGCGAGGGGCACGCGCCCCGCATCAGGTCCGTGCGATGTACCGATGCTCGGGACGTCCCGTCGTGCCGTAGTTGAGTCGAACCTCGACGACGGTCCTGGCGGCCAGCGCCGCCAGATGCCGTTGTGCGGTCGCGCGGGAGATCCCGACGCGTTCGCCGATCTCGGCGGCTGAGGCTTCGCCGTCGCCGAGTGCCGCGAGCACGAGCTGCTCCGTCGCCGAGCGCGAGATCGACACCGACTCACCTGCACCGTGCAGGATCGCCGCGGCGCGATCGATGTCTTCCTGGCGCAGCGCACGATCACCGCTGAGGAGGTTCCGATAGCGGATGTAGCGGTCGAGGAGGCTCGACAGCGCTCGTCGCTCGAACGGCTTGACGAGGTAGCCCACGGCCCCCGACCGGAGCGCCCTGCGCACGGTGGACGCGTCGTCGGCCGCGGAGATGAGGATGGCGTCGACCCCGGACTCCCGCACGAGCGCGATGCCGTCGCCGTCAGGGAGGAAGACGTCGGCGACGAGGAGGTCAGGGCGCGACGAGCGGATGCTGTCGCGTGCCTCTGCGAGGGAGCGGACGGTCTCGGTGACGGTGCAGCCGGGGTGCTCCTCGACGATGCCCTGATGCAGCTGGGCCACTCGGAAGTCGTCGTCGAGGATGAGCACGCACAGAGGCTCGGTCATGTGTTCTCCTTCTCACCGTGGCGGGCTCTGTCGATGGCTCCGCCGATGCGCGCGGCGAACACCGCGCCGCTGTCGGGCCCGCCCGGATCGATCACCCAGAGGTCTCCACCGCTCCGACGGGCGATCTCCGTCGAGAGGGGCAGCCCGATCCCGTGCCCGTGCACGTCTCCGGCGGCATCCTGCTCCCGCGACGGCGGCGCCCACGGGTCGCTGCCCCCGAGGCCGGACCCCGAATCGGAGACGGTGAACACGAGGGCGTCGCCGTCGTCCAGCACGGCGACCTCGACCCAGCGTGGTCTCCGCTCGCCTGCGACGGCGGCGGCGACGGCGTTGTCGATGAGGTTGCCGAGCACGGCGGCGACGTCTTCCGCCTCGCGGACGGTCCCGAGCAGCTGGGTGTCGTCCGCGATCCGAAGGGCCACCCCGCGCTCCCCGGCCTCGACGCCCTTGGCGCCGAGGAACGAGTGCAGGAAGGGATCACCGAGGAGTTCCAATCCCTCGACGGGGAACACCACCGGACCCCGCTCCACGAGTTCGCCGAGGAACGTGCGCGCCTCTCGCACCCGATCGGCGTCGATGAGCCCGGCCGCCACATGCATGCGGTTGGCGAACTCGTGCCGCTGTACGCGCAACGCCGCCGTCATCGTCCTGACGGTCTCCAGGCGCTCGGCCAGGGCGACCAGATCCGTGCGATCACGCACGATCAGCACGTCGCCGAGCGCGTGGCCGTCGCGCACCACGGGGCGCGAGTCGAGGTAGAGCATCCGGTCGCCGACGATGGCACGGGAACGGGTGCGTGCGCCTGTCGCCGCCTCGAGGACGGCTGTCGCCAGGCCGAGTTCCTCGATGGGCCTTCCGATGGGATCGTCGAGCCCCAGCAGGCTATCGGCGGCGGCATTGCTCACGCGCACCACTCCTCGGGGGTCGACGGCGACGACGCCGTCGACCACGCCGTCCAGCACCGCCGTCTGGTTCTGGACGAGTGCCACGAGTTCTTCCGGCTGGACTCCGAAGGTCAGACGCTCCCAGCGCCGGCGGAGCAGCAGGAATGCTAGGCCGGCCAGGGCGAGCGCGCCCGCCGCCGTGACTCCGATCACCGTCAGCAGGGGAGGGAGATCATCGAACACCCCGGCACGCTCGAACCCCACGCTGACCTCGCCCACCGGCGTGCCGGCGTCGTCGCGGACGGGGACTTTCGCCCGTGCGGATTCGCCGAGTGTGCCCGTCTGCCAGTCGACCACCTCCGCGCCAGCGAGCACCTCCTCGTAGGGAGTGCTGACCTCTTCGCCTATGCGCGAGGGAGTGGGGTGCGCGAGTCGGATGCCGTTGTCATCGGTGAGCACGACGAACAGCGCTCCGGTGCGGCTCGTCACGTCGGAGGCGATGCGCTGCAGGTCGCCGTCGCGCAGCTCCGCCGCGTCGGGAGTGCCCTCCGAGAGGGAGATGCGCGTGACCTCTGCACGCACCTGCGGGTCCTCGGCGAGGGTGCGGGCGATGCCCATCGCGGTCGACTCGGCCTCTGCGCGCAACTGCTGCACGGTGAGCAGCAGATACACGCCCGTGCAGAGGGCGACGACGAGGGTCACCGTGGCGAGCTGGAGCAGCAGGGCGCGCGTGGCGAACCGCGGTCTGGTCGACATCGTCCTCGGCACCGTGCTTCTCCTCCGCTCCTGCCGCGCAATATGCGCAGAACCCACGCTACGCGCACAACGTCAGGGAATGCGGGATACCGCACCCGGACGTCGTCGATTGCCTAGTCTCGACGGGATCCGTCGCCGATGACGGAGCCACGACGAAGGAGTCAACGCATGCCAGACGCACTCACCGGCCTGTTCGCGGCCGCCGAAGAGGCGCCGACCTACGACGTGGCGTTCGTGCCGCCCGAGTGGGTGCTGGTGCTCCTCGGATTCACCATGGTGCTCGCGTTCATGACGCTCATCATGGCCAAGCGCCTCACACCCATGGTGGCCCTGATCCTCGTACCGACCGCGTTCGGACTCTTCGCGGGAGCGGGCCTCGGCCTCGGCGACATGATCCTCGACGCGATCGGCGCGATGGCCCCGACCGCGGCGCTGCTCATGTTCGCGATCATGTTCTTCGGCATCATGATCGACGTGGGGCTCTTCGATCCCCTCATCCGGCTGATCACCCGCCTGCTCGGAGACGATCCCGCCAAGGTGGTGCTCGGCACCGCGATCCTCGCCGGTGCGGTGTCCCTCGACGGCGACGGCTCGACGACCTTCATCATCACGACCTCGGCGATGCTGCCGATATACCTCCGACTGGGGATGAGCCCGGTCGTGCTGACGTGCGTCGCCGGACTCATGAACGGCACCCTGAACATCGTGCCGTGGGGAGGGCCCACGGTCCGGGCGGCGACCGCTCTGGGACTGCAGCCGACCGACATCTTCGTCCCGATGCTTCCCGCGCTGGGCGCCGGGATCGTCGTGACGCTCGGCTTCGCGTGGATCCTGGGGCTGCAGGAACGCCGTCGACTCGGACGGCTGGACTCCGAGGGGCTGCTGGTCGGGGCCGACGGGGGATCGCTCTCGACGGTGCCGAAGATCTTCCGCGGAGCCGAGCCGAAGCCGGGTGCACGTGCGTCGCTGCGCACCGGGAACCTGGTGGTCGTCGCCGGTGGACACGCCCCTGTCTCGGCCGCGAACGTCGATCCCGCCGATACGGCCATGGCCGACACGATGCTGGATCCTGCACGCCCCACCCTCCGGCCGAAGCTCATCTGGTTCAACCTGGTGCTCACCGTCGCGGTGATGGTGCTGCTGGTGCTCGACATCCTGCCGCTGCCGTACGTGTTCATGGTGGGTGCCGGGCTGGCCCTCGTCATCAACTTCCGCGGCATCAAGGAACAGGCGTCGGAGATCGTGGCGCACGCTCCGAGCATCGTGGGGGTCGTCTCCATGGTCATCGCGGCCGGGGTCCTGGTCGGCGTGCTCACCGGCACCGGGATGGTCGATGCGATGGCCACCTGGATCACGAACGTGCTGCCGCCGGCCCTCGGACCGTTCCTGGCGCCGATCACCGGCGTCCTCTCGATCCCGTTCACGTTCTTCATGTCGAACGATGCGTTCTACTTCGGCATCCTCCCGGTGCTCGCCCAGAGCGCGGCGAACTTCGGCATCGATCCTGTCGAGATGGCGAGGGCGTCCATCACGGGGCAGCCCGTGCACCTGCAGAGCCCGCTCGTGCCGGCGATCCTGCTGCTCGTGTCGCTGGCGAGCGTCAACCTCGGCGATCACCACCGCAAGGTGCTGTGGCGTGCGACGATCGTCTCGCTGGTCATGCTCGGTGTCGGCATCCTGACCGGCGCCGTCCCGTTCTTCGTGGCGCAGTGACGACCCGCCGACGGGGAGCGCGGATGCCGCGTTCCCCGTCGGCCGGCGTGCGGAGCGCTATGCTCGGCGCGTGATCACATTCCTCTTCCGCGGCCTGCTCTACGTGGTGTCGGCCGGTCTCGGCCTGATCGCCGCCGACCTCCTGCTCGACGGCTTCGAGATCGAATGGGACAAGTGGTGGGGCTTCGTCATCTGCATCCTGATCTTCGCGATCCTGCAGAGCGTGCTCGCGCCGTGGGTCGCCAAGGTCGCCAATCGCTACGCGCCGGTGCTGATGGGAGGCATCGGGATCTTCTCGACGCTGATCTCCCTCATCGTCGTCGTCCTGCTCCCCATCGGCGGGCTCCGCATCACGGACCTCACCGGCTGGCTGCTCGGTTCGGTCATCGTGTGGCTGATCACCGCGGTGGGCAGCGTAGTGCTCCCTCTCATCTTCCTGCGCAAGAAGGTCGAGTCCGTGAAGTCCGCACGCCGCTGACGGGCCCACGCGGCACCGGGTTCAGATCGCGTAGTGGTCGGGAGCGGTGAGGAGCGCCCTGGTGTCTTCTCCGAGCGTGCGGTGGCGCGGCTTCGCCGGCACCCCGACGAGCACGCTGTCAGCCGGGGCATCGCGTGTGACGACGGCATTCGCCCCGACCACGGATCCCGCGCCGATCGTGACGGGCCCCAGGATCTTGGCACCGGCGCCCACGGCGACGCCGTCTCCGAGCGTGGGGTGACGCTTGCCCGATGTCCGCGTACGTCCGCCGAGGGTGACGCCGTGGTAGAGCATCACGTCATCGCCCACCACAGCGGTCTCCCCGATCACGACGCCCATTCCGTGATCGATGAAGAAACGCCGGCCGATCCTCGCACCGGGGTGGATCTCGATCCCGGTGAGCCAGCGCGAGACCTGCGAACCGGCGCGCGCGAGCAGGCGCAGCCGTCGCCGCCAGAGCGCGTGCGAGACGCGGTGCGCCCAGATGGCATGCAGGCCGGGGTACAGCAGAGCGACTTCGACGGCGCTGCGCGCGGCTGGATCGCGGAGGCGCGCTGCTGCGATGTCCTCGCGCATCCGCCCGAAAATGCCCATCGACAGCCTCAGTCTTCGCGCAGGTCCTCGAACAGCGCGGTGGAGAGATAGCGCTCACCGGTGTCCGGGATCACGACGACGATCGTCTTGCCAGCGTTCTCCGGACGGGCGGCGAGCTTGAGCGCCGCGGCGACGGCAGCACCCGACGACATGCCGACGAGGAGACCCTCCTTGGCCGCGAGCTCACGCGCGACGCGGATGGACTCGTCGAACTCCGCCGTGAGGATCTCGTCGAGCACGTCGCGGTCGAGCACGTCGGGGACGAAGTTCGGGCCGATCCCCTGGATCTTGTGGGGGCCGGGGCGTCCCTCGGTCAGCACGGGGGAGTCCTTGGGCTCGACGGCGATCACCTGGACGCCGGGCTTGGCGGCCTTGAGCGCCTGGCCCGTTCCGGTGACGGTCCCACCGGTACCGACGCCCGCGACGAGGATGTCGACGGCGCCGTCGGTGTCGCGCAGGATCTCCTGCGCCGTGGTCTCGCGGTGGATCTGGGGGTTCGCGGCGTTCTCGAACTGCCGGATCCAGATCGCGCCGGGAGTCTCGGCGACGATGCGCTTGGTCTCCTCGATCGCACCGCTCATGCCCTTGGTGGGATCGGTGAGCACGATCTCCGCGCCGAACGCCTTGAGCAGGACCCGGCGCTCCTTCGACATGGACGCAGGCATCGTGAGGATCACCCGGTAGCCCCGCGCGGCACCCACCATCGCGAGGGCGATGCCGGTGTTGCCGCTGGTCGACTCGACGATCGTGCCGCCCGGCTTCAGCTCGCCCGATGCCTCGGCGGCGTTGATCATGGCGATGCCGATCCGATCCTTCACGCTCGACGCGGGGTTGTAGTACTCGAGCTTGGCGAGGACGGTGGCGCCCAGTCCCTCGGTCACCCTGTTCAGCCGGACGAGCGGGGTGTTGCCGAAAGCGGTCGTGATGTCGGAGTGGATACCGGGCATGGTGAGCCTTCCTGTGCGGGGGTCGCTGCCGCACCAGCCTAGGGGAGCGTCCCTATGGGCGAGGCTTTGTGACGTCAGCGCGCGCTCTACGCTGGAAGACATGTCCGACACCTCCCTCGCCGCCGTGGTCCGCACGGCTGCCCAGCGTCTCGCCGACGTCGGGGTCCCCGATCCGCTGGTCGACGCCGAGCTCCTCGCCGGTCACGTGCTCGGCCGTCGGCGCGGCGAGGTGCAGGCGGCGATCGTTCGCGGAGACGACGTCGACGACGAGACGGCAGCGGCTCTCGACATCCTCATCACGCGTCGGGCTGGCCGTGAGCCGCTGCAGCACATCACCGGTACCGCGCCGTTCCGTCACCTCGAGCTCGCGGTCGGTCCCGGCGTCTTCGTGCCGCGTCCGGAGACCGAGACCGTCGTCCAGTACGCCATCGACGCCCTGTTGAACTCGGCGGAGCCCGCACCGATCGGGATCGATCTCGGAACCGGCAGCGGCGCGATCGCCCTCGCGATGGCCACCGAGGTGCCGCACGCCCGCATCTTCGCGGCCGAGCTCTCCGCGGACGCCCACGCCTGGGCGCGTCGAAACGTCGCAGGGATCGACAACCTGACACTCGTCCTGTCCGACCTGGGCGAGGCGTTCCCGGAACTCGAGGGCACGGCGTCCGTGGTCATCTCGAACCCGCCGTACGTGCCCGACGCCGCGATCCCGCGCGATCCGGAGGTGCGACTCTTCGACCCGGCGATGGCGTTGTACGGGGGAGAGGACGGGCTCGACATCGTGCGCGTGCTCAGCTCGCGGGCGCTGCGATTGCTTCGTCCCGGGGGCCTGCTGGTCATCGAGCACGGCGAACTGCAGGGCGAACCGATCAGGGAGATCCTCACCCTCGACGGCTGGCGCGCGGCGGCGACACATCGCGACCTGACACTGCGCGATCGCACCACCACCGCACTCCGACCCTGATCAGCAACCTCGGAGCGTGCTCACCGGCCGCGCCGCATAGAATCGAACCGTCATGTCAACCATCTTCGACTGCAGCGACGAGTCGCAGCTCCTCGCCGGAATGCGTCATGCGCGCCAGGCGATCGGCCGTGGCGACCTCATCGTCATCCCCACAGACACGGTGTACGGCGTCGGCGCCGATGCCTTCTCGCCGGCCGCTGTCCAGCGGCTCCTCGACGCGAAGGGGCGGGGCCGCGACCAGCCGCCGCCCGTGCTGATCGGCACGAAGGAGACACTCGCCGCCCTCGCCGAATCGGTTCCCGAACCGGTGGAGCGGCTGGTCGAGGCGTTCTGGCCCGGTGGGCTCACGATCGTGCTGCCCGCGCAGCCGTCGCTGGTCTGGGACCTCGGTGAGACGCTCGGCACCGTCGCCGTCCGCATGCCGGAGGGGCGGGTCGCACTCGAACTGCTCGCGGAGACCGGTCCACTGGCCGTCTCCAGCGCGAACCTCACGGGGGAGGCCGCCGCCATCTCCGCGTACGACGCCGAGAAGATGCTGGGTGACAGCGTCGCGGTCTACCTGGCGGACGGACTGAGCAAGAACGGCATCGCGTCGACCATCGTCGATGCGACCTCGTTGGTCCGCCGCGGTGCGGACTCCGAGACGGGAGGCGTGCGCATCCTCCGCGACGGCGCCGTGACACGGGAGCAGCTGCAGGAGGTGCTCGGAGATCTCCTCGAGCCCGAGGACGATGCCGAGCACGAGCATCACCACCAGCATGCACCGGACCAGGACGGGGATTCGTGAAGCAGTATCTCTTCACGATCATCCTCACCGCCGCGATCACGTTCGTACTGACCTGGGCGGTGTGGAAGCTGAGCCTCCGGTTCAAGCTGTACCCCGCCATCCGCGACCGTGACGTGCACACCACGCCCAAGCCCCGTCTGGGCGGCGTCGCGATCTTCCTCGCCATCGCCGCGGCGTTCGGGTTCTCCGCGATCAATCCCTTCTTCCAGAGCATCTGGATCCCCCCGCAGACCATGTGGTCGATCCTCGGCGCCTCGCTGCTGATCGCGATCATCGGGGTCGTCGACGACCTGTGGGACATCGACTGGATGATCAAGCTGGGCGCGCAGTTCCTGGCGGCGGGCGTCATCACCGTCGGCGGCGGCCTGCAGATCCTCTCGTTGCCGTTCGGTGACCTCATCGTGGTATCGAGCTGGCTGAGCATCACCATCACGATGTTCGCGATCGTCATCGTGATGAACGCGGTGAACTTCATCGACGGGCTCGACGGGCTCGTCGCGGGCGTGTGCCTGATCTCGAACGGTGTGTTCTTCGCCTATTCCTACATCTTCACGCGCGACTCGGGCGCGTCCAGCTACTTCAACCTCTCGACCTTCATCGCGGCGGTGCTCATCGGCGCCTGCCTCGGCTTCCTGCCGTTGAACTGGAGTCCGGCGAAGATCTTCATGGGCGATTCCGGGGCGCTGGTGATCGGCCTGCTGATGGCCACATCGGCGATCGCGATCACCGGGCAGATGGACCCGTCCGCCCTCGACCCCGAGCGTCTCGGGCGTTCCCAGCTGGTCGGCGCGTTCCTGCCCATCCTGCTGCCACTGCTGGTCGTGCTGCTCCCGCTGCTCGACTTCGGGCTCGCCGTGCTCCGCCGGATGAGCGCCGGTCGCTCGCCGTTCTCGCCCGACCGGAAGCACCTGCATCACCGCATGCTCGATCTCGGTCACCGCGACCGCGACGCCGTGCTCATCTTCTATGCCTGGACGGCCGTCGTCTCGCTCGCCGTCCTCCTGATGTACGTCGGTGCCCGGGAGGACTGGCCCGGCCAGTATCTGCCGGGCGTCGGCTTCGGCATCGTGGGCATCGCCGCCTGCCTCGTCGTCACGCTGAGTCCCACCCGCCGCAGGAAGAGCGCAGCGGGCGCCGAACCCGAACCGACACCCGTGGAGTCCTGATGAGCCCGAGCCCCGTTTCCAGCACGCCGATCCTGCGCCGGACCCTGATCTGGTCGGCGATCGCCACCGCGGTGCTCGCGATCGTGGCGGGCGGAGTCGGCTATCTCGTCGCCCAGGGGGAGGGGCTCGTCAGTGGCCTGCTCGGTGTCGTCCTGGCTGCCGTCTTCCTCGGGATCACCGGACTCAGCATCCTGATCGCCAACCGCTGGTTCGGGGATCCGCTGTACGTGCAGCTGTTCTTCGCGATCGTCCTGGGCGGCTGGCTGCTGAAGCTCGGCCTCTTCGTTGTCGTGATGATCCTCCTCGCCGGTCAGCCGTGGCTGCAGCCGATGGTCTTCTTCCTCTCGATCGTCGCCGGTGTGCTCATGTCGCTCGTCATCGACGTCGTCGTGCTCACCCAGATGCGGCTCCCGAACGTCAGCGACACCACGCTGCCGACCGAGGTGCCCGAGGAACGTGCCCCCGGCGCGGCCAATCACATCGACGGCGGGCCGGTCGAGGGTGGCCAGCGGTCTTAGGGGACCCTCAGATTCTGATAGTGTTGAGACGTGCCCGCCGCTCGCCCGCGAGCGCTTGCGCTGTGAAGCACACCGACCATCGTCGCCCCGGTTCTGACCGGTGCCCCGAAGCTGGAGCCCGCGCTGTTTAATATCGCTGCGACCCTGACCCCCCGACTTGCCACCGACGGCGAGTTCCACGGCCCTTCGATCGATGAGTTCTTTCCGGAGATCCTCTTCCACGTAGGACCCATCCCGGTGAACCGGATCCACCTGATCCAGTTGCTCTCGGTGATCGCCGTGGTCCTCATCCTCTGGCTCGGCACCCGACGCATGAAGGTCGTCCCCGGACGTTTCCAGAGCGTCGTCGAGATGGGCCTCGGCTTCGTCCGTGGCGGCATCGCCCACGACCTGCTCGGTCGCAAGGACGGTGACCGGTTCCTCCCGATCCTGATGACCATCTTCTTCATGACTCTGTTCATGAACATCACCGGCATCATCCCGTTCCTGAACATGCCGGGTACGGCGATCATCGCGGTGCCGCTCACGCTCGCGGTGGTCAGCTACGTCACCTTCATCTACGCCGGCATCAAGAAGAGCCCCAAGAACTTCTTCAAGAACTCGCTCTTCCCCTCCGGTGTGCCGTGGCCCGTGTACTTCATCGTCACGCCCATCGAGCTGATCTCGACCTTCATCATCCGCCCGGTGACCCTCACCCTGCGACTGCTGATGAACCTGGTCGTCGGTCACATGATCCTGGTCCTCTGCTTTGCAGCGACCCAGTTCTTCTTCTTCACCGCGGGTGGCGGCTGGGCCGCTCTCGGTATCGGAACCCTCGCCTTCGGCGGCGCCTTCACTCTCTTCGAGATTCTGGTCGCCGTCCTCCAGGCATACGTCTTCACCGTCCTCACCGCGGTCTACATCCAGCTCGCGGTCGCAGAAGAGCACTGAGCGGGCGGGCAACAGCCCTCCCACCCAACGAAAGGAAAAACCCCGTGGACGCAACTACGGTTCTCGCTGACATCAACGGCAACCTCGCGGTGATCGGCTACGGCCTCGCAGCCATCGGCCCGGCCATCGGTGTGGGCATCGTCGTGGGCAAGACCATCGAGGGCGTCGCTCGTCAGCCCGAGCTGGCCGGCCGTCTCCAGGTCCTCATGTGGATCGGTATCGCCTTCACCGAGGCGCTTGCATTCGTCGGCATCGCCGTCGGATTCATCCCCTTCCCGTAATCCGAACCGACTTCTGAAGGAGACAGGATGCTGAACGCTCTTGTCACGAACCTCGCAGCAGAGGAGGGCGCGGTCAACAACCCGCTCATCCCGGCGTGGTACGACATCATCTGGTCGGGCCTCTGGTTCCTCATCATCCTCATCGTCGTGTGGAAGGTCGCCCTTCCCAAGCTGACGAAGATGCTCGACGAGCGGTCCGCCGCCATCGAGGGCAACATCGCCAAGGCCGACGAGGCGCAGAAGCAGGCGGAGGCGGCACTCGAGGAGTACACGCGTCAGCTCGCCGAGGCGCGTACCGAGGCCGGCGAGATCCGCGAGGCCGCCCGCGAGGACGGCAAGAAGATCGTCGCCGAGGCGAAGGACGCCGCGACCGCCGAGGCCGCACGCATCACCGCCACCGCGCACACGCAGATCGAAGCAGAGCGTCAGACCGCTCTCGTCTCGCTGCGCAGCGAGGTCGGATCGCTCGCTCTCGACCTCGCCGGTGGCGTGGTCGGCGAGACGCTCTCCGACGACGCACGTGCGACGGCTGTCGTCGATCGCTTCCTCGCCGAGCTCGAGGCATCCGAGAAGGCGGCTCAGTAATGGGCAGCGCGACCACTCAGGCACTCGCGGCATCCATCAAGACGCTTGCCGCAGCGAAGGACGTCACTCTCGACACCGCGCGGGAGCTGTTCGCTGCCGCGCATGCCGTGAGCGAGTCGTCCCAGCTGAGCGGCGCGCTTGCTGATCCTTCCGCACCCGCCGCGGCACGACAGAACGTCGTCGCCGCGGTGTTCGGCGGGTTCTCCGCAGGCGCCCAGGGCGTCTTGAAGACCGCCGTCGCCGAGCGCTGGTCCCACGCGGGTGAGCTCGTCGACGGTATCGAGGAGCTCGCGATCCGCGCCGCAGCGATCGCGGAGCCCGGCACGGACATCGAGGGGGAGCTCTTCGGATTCTCCCGGGTGATCGCGGCGAACCCCGAGCTCGAACTCGCTCTGGGCAGCCGCGTCGGTGGAGAAGACGCCAAGAGTGCACTCGTCGAGCGCCTCCTGGCCGAAGGCTCCACCAACGCCGCGACGACGCTGATCATCACGTCGCTCGTGCGCGAGCCGCGCGGGCGACGGGTCCGACGGCTGCTGAACCGGGCGATGAGCGTCGTCTCGAGCCAGCGTGGTCGAGTGGTCGCCACGGTGCACACCGCGGCCCCTCTCAGCGACGCGCAGCGCGCCCGTCTCAGCGACTCGCTCTCGCGTCGCTACGACGGCCAGGTATCGCTCAACGTCGTCATCGACCCTGCCGTCGTCGGAGGCCTGCGCGTGCAGATCGCCGATGACGTCATCGACGGCAGCATCTCCGCACGACTCGCCGACCTTCGCCAGAAGCTCGCGGGCTAACACGACTTCGCGCGGGGAACCGCGCACCCAGATACAAAGGGAAGACAATGGCAGAACTATCGATCAGCCCCGACGTCATCCGTGACGCGCTGAAGGACTTCGCCGCAGCATACGAGCCCTCCGGGGCCGGGGCGACCGAGGTCGGCACCGTCATCGACGCCGCAGACGGCATCGCGCACGTCGAGGGACTGCCCGGCGTCATGGCGAACGAGCTCGTCATCTTCGCCGACGGCACCAAGGGTCTCGCACAGAGCCTGAACGAGCACGAGATCGGTGTCGTCGTCCTCGGCGAGTTCACCGGCGTCGAGGCCGGTCAGGAAGTCACCCGCACCGGCGAGGTCCTCTCGGTCCCGGTCGGCGACGGCTACCTCGGCCGCGTGGTCGACCCGCTCGGCAACCCGATCGACGGACTCGGTGTCATCGAGACCGAGAGCGTCCGCGCCCTCGAGCTCCAGGCTCCCGGCGTCATGCAGCGCAAGTCGGTGCACGAGCCGATGCAGACCGGCATCAAGGCCATCGACGCGATGATCCCCGTGGGCCGTGGCCAGCGTCAGCTGATCATCGGCGACCGCCAGACCGGCAAGACGGCCATCGCGATCGACACGATCATCAACCAGAAGGCGAACTGGGAGTCGGGCGACGTCAACAAGCAGGTCCGCTGCATCTACGTCGCCATCGGCCAGAAGGGCTCGACCATCGCTTCGGTGAAGGGCGCGCTCGAAGAGGCCGGCGCTCTGGAGTACACCACGATCGTGGCGGCTCCGGCGTCCGACCCCGCCGGCTTCAAGTACCTGGCTCCCTACACGGGTTCCGCCATCGGTCAGCACTGGATGTACGGCGGCAAGCACGTCCTCATCATCTTCGACGACCTGTCGAAGCAGGCTGAGGCCTACCGTGCCGTCTCCCTCCTCCTGCGCCGCCCGCCGGGCCGTGAGGCCTACCCGGGTGACGTCTTCTACCTGCACTCGCGTCTGCTCGAGCGTTGCGCGAAGCTGTCCGACGAGCTCGGCGCCGGTTCCATGACGGGTCTCCCGATCATCGAGACCAAGGCGAACGACGTCTCGGCCTACATCCCGACCAACGTGATCTCGATCACCGACGGCCAGATCTTCCTCCAGTCCGACCTCTTCAACGCCAACCAGCGTCCTGCGGTCGACGTGGGTATCTCGGTCTCGCGAGTCGGTGGTGACGCGCAGGTCAAGTCGATCAAGAAGGTCTCCGGAACGTTGAAGCTGGAGCTCGCGCAGTACCGCTCCCTCGAGGCGTTCGCGATGTTCGCATCCGACCTCGACGCGGCTTCGCGTCGTCAGCTCTCCCGTGGTGCGCGTCTGACCGAGCTGCTCAAGCAGCCGCAGTACTCGCCGTACCCCGTCGAGGAGCAGGTCGTCTCGATCTGGGCCGGTACCAACGGCAAGCTCGACACGATCGAGGTCTCCGACGTGCTGCGCTTCGAGCGCGAGCTCCTGGACTACCTTCGTCGCAACACCCAGGTCCTCGAGACCCTCCGCGACACCAACGTCCTCGACGACGCCACGGTCGCCGAGCTCGACAAGCAGACGGATGCCTTCATCCTGGAGTTCCAGGGTGGCAAGGGACACGCCATCGGCGCCCCGGGTCACGAAGAGCACGCTGCGGCCGAGGCGGAAGACGTCAACCAGGAGAAGATCGTCAAGGGTCGTCGCGCGTAACCGCGTGAGGTACTGACATATGGGCGCTCAACTCAGGGTCTACAAGCAGAAGATCTCTTCTGCTCAGACGACCAAGAAGATCACGAAGGCGATGGAACTCATCGCGGCTTCGCGCATCCAGAAGGCGATGGCACGCGTCAAGGCGTCCACTCCCTTCGCGCGTGCCGTGACGAGGGCCGTGTCGGCCGTCGCGACGCACTCGAACGTGGATCACCCGTTGACCCGCGAGTCCGAGAACATCACCCGCTCCGCGGTCGTGATCTTCTCCTCGGACCGCGGTCTGGCCGGAGCCTTCAACTCGCAGATCCTCCGTGAGGGTCTCGAGGTTGCGGAGCTCCTGCGGGAGCAGGGCAAGGAGCCGGTCTTCTACCTCATCGGTCGCAAGGCCGTCGGATACTTCCAGTTCCGACGCCTGGCTGCCGCTGCGGAGTGGACGGGCGACACCGACACCCCGTCGTTCCACACCGCGGAGGAGATCTCCGCGACGCTGCTCGAGTCCTTCTCCCGCGGGGGACAGGACGGCGGCGTCGACGAGATCCACCTCGTGTACAACCGTTTCGTCAGCATGATGACGCAGTCGCCCGAATCCGTGCGTCTGCTCCCGCTGGAGATCACGGAAGCCGATGAGTCGGAGGCCGGTAACACCGTTTACCCGCTGTACGAGTTCGAGCCGGACGCCGAGACTGTTCTCGACGCGATCCTGCCGGTGTACATCCAGAGCCGAGTCTTCAACGCTCTCCTGCAGTCGTCTGCCGCAAAGCAGGCGGCGACGCAGAAGGCGATGAAGTCGGCCAGCGACAACGCCGACAAGCTCATCACCGACTACACCCGTCTGCGCAACAACGCGCGCCAGGCGGAGATCACGCAGCAGATCGCCGAGATCGTCGGCGGCGCCGACGCCCTCTCGAGCAAATAGACCATCAGGAAAGAGACGAAAATGACCCTCACCGCTCCGGCTGACCAGCCGGCGACCGCGGTCGTCGGGCGCGTCGCACGCGTCAACGGTCCGGTTGTCGACATCGAGTTCCCTCATGACTCGATCCCCGACATCTACAACGCGCTGAAGACCACGATCGCGATGGGCGAAGAGTCCACCGAGATCACGCTCGAGGTCGCTCAGCACCTCGGCGACGACCTCGTCCGCGCCATCGCGCTGAACCCGACCGACGGCATCGTCCGCGGCCAGGAAGTCCGCGACACCGGTGAGGCCATCTCGGTCCCCGTCGGCGACGTGACCAAGGGCAAGGTGTTCAACGTCATCGGCGAGGTGCTGAACCTCGAGCCCGGCGAGACCATCGAGGTCACCGAGCGCTGGCCGATCCACCGCAAGGCCCCGAACTTCGACCAGCTCGAGTCCAAGACTCAGATGTTCGAGACCGGCATCAAGTCGATCGACCTCCTCACCCCGTACGTGCTGGGTGGAAAGATCGGTCTGTTCGGTGGAGCCGGTGTCGGTAAGACCGTCCTCATCCAGGAGATGATCCAGCGCGTCGCGCAGGACCACGGTGGTGTGTCGGTGTTCGCCGGTGTCGGTGAGCGCACCCGTGAGGGCAACGACCTCATCCACGAGATGGAAGAGGCGGGCGTCTTCGACAAGACCGCCCTGGTGTTCGGCCAGATGGACGAGCCGCCGGGAACGCGTCTTCGCGTCGCCCTGTCGGCTCTGACGATGGCGGAGTACTTCCGTGACGTGCAGAAGCAGGACGTTCTGCTCTTCATCGACAACATCTTCCGCTTCACGCAGGCCGGTTCCGAGGTCTCCACGCTGCTGGGCCGCATGCCCTCCGCCGTGGGTTACCAGCCGAACCTCGCCGACGAGATGGGTGTGCTCCAGGAGCGCATCACCTCGACGCGTGGTCACTCGATCACCTCGCTGCAGGCGATCTACGTGCCCGCCGATGACTACACCGACCCGGCTCCGGCGACGACGTTCGCCCACCTCGACGCGACGACCGAGCTCTCTCGTGAGATCGCCTCGAAGGGTCTGTACCCGGCCATCGACCCGCTGACCTCGACGTCGCGCATCATGGACCCCCGCTACTTGGGCGAGGACCACTACCGCGTCGCGACGACCGTCAAGCAGATCCTCCAGAAGAACAAGGAGCTGCAGGAGATCATCGCCATCCTGGGTGTCGATGAGCTCTCCGAGGAAGACAAGATCGTCGTGTCGCGTGCACGTCGCATCCAGCAGTTCCTCTCGCAGAACACCTACATGGCCAAGAAGTTCACGGGCGTCGAGGGTTCGACCGTCCCGCTGAAGGAGACCATCGAGTCGTTCGACGCGATCACCCGCGGTGACTTCGACCACGTGGCCGAGCAGGCCTTCTTCAACGTCGGTGGCATCTCCGACGTCGAAGAGCAGTGGGCGAAGATCCAGAAGGAGAACGGCTGACCATGGCGCTGCATGTCAGCCTCGTCTCCGCTGATGCGGAGGTCTGGACGGGAGAGGCGAGCCTCGTGGTCGCCAAGACCGTCGAGGGTGAGATCGGCTTCATGACCGGCCACGAGCCGGTGCTGGCCATCCTCGCCGAGGGCCAGGTTCGCATCACCCAGTCGGATGGCACCAAGGTGCTGGCCAACGCGCAGGACGGGTTCCTCTCGATGGAGGGCGACACCCTGACGATCGTTGCCGGCAACGCGGCTCTCATCGCTTAGCAGTTCCTGTTTCACGCGTCCGCCTCGGCACCCGCACGGGTTCCGAGGCGGACGCGTCTGTATCCACCGAGGTTCCATGAAGATCCTGCTCCCTCCGTCGGAGACCAAGCATGAGGGCGGTGAGGGGTCCCCGCTCGATCTCGCGTCGCTGGCACTCCCGTCTCTGAACGAGCGGCGCGCCGTTGTCATCGAGGCGCTGATCGACCTCGCTGCCGACGAAGAGGCTGCCCGTCGGGTGCTCAAGCTGAGTGCTCGGCAGAGCGTCGATATCGCGCACAACAGGGCGCTTCGCTCCGCTCCCACGATGCCCGCGATCGACCGGTACACGGGGGTGCTGTTCGATGCGCTCGATGCCCGATCGCTCTCCGTCGCGTCCCGTCGATGGCTGGGTGCCCATGTCTGGATCCACAGCGCTCCGCTGGGACCGGTGGGCGCGCTCGACGCGGTCCCGACGTATCGGCTGGCCGCCGGCACCTCCGTCCCCGGGCTTCCCGCGCTTCGGCGGCATTGGGCGGAGGCCACCTCTGCAGCGATCGCGGAGGCGGATCCGTCGTTCGTGCTCGACCTGCGGAGTGAGGCGTACGTCGCGCTGGGGCCCGTGCCGGACTCCGTCTCCTCCGCTTACGTGCGGGTCGTGACGGAGCACGGGAGGGCCCTCAATCACTTCAACAAGAAATCGAAGGGTGCACTCGTCCGGGCGATTGCCGAGGATCGACCGCGGGTCGGTTCCCTTCGCGGTCTTCGGCTCTGGGCGGAGAAGCGAGGGATCATTCTCCGCGATGGCGCACAGCCGGGCGTGCTGGAGCTCGTCGTCGACGAGTGAGCAGGGGATCGGCCGGGTGCGCCGTGCGGCCACGCGCGACCACGAGTCGAACGCGCCCGACGGCGTAAGAGACATGCGCGCGTACCCCGGGAAGCGCTAGTGTGTTCAGCGCATGATGCCGCATCATGACTTTCTGGAGGGAACCATGAACGACTACTACGGCTATGACGGCCTGTCAGGCGGAGCGATCCTCGCGCTGACCCTGGTCTACACGATCCTGCCACTCGCCATCTACGCACTCTACTCGTGGTTCTACATGAAGATCTTCGAGAAGGCGGGAGTGCAGGGGAAGTGGCGTGCGTGGGTGCCCGTCTACAGCACGATGATCTTCTACAAGCTCGGCGATCTGAGCCCTTGGCTCGTCCTCTACCTGATGGGTGCCGGTATCCTCGGCGCGATCATCCCGTTCCTCGGGTGGTTCCTGATCCTCCCGCTCGTCGGCATCGCGGGTCGCGTGGTCGACCTGATCGCCGCCTGGCGCGTCGGGCTGAAGCTGCAGAAGGACGCCGTCTGGGTCGTCCTCTACTTCTTCCTGCCTCCGGTGTGGCTCGGCATCAACGCGTTCGACAAGTCGCGCTGGAACCCGAGCATCCAGCCCGCTTCCTGGGCTGCCAACGGTCTGCTCGGCGACCGCACCGCGTGGGAAGGCATCCCCGCTCAGACGTCGGCCGCGGCGCCGCAGCCCGGTTACGGTGCTCCGCAGGGCTACGCGCAGCCCGGACCGCAGGGATACGCGCCTCCCGCGCAGCCGGGGTACGCACCGCCCGCGCAGCCCGGCTACGCACCTCCCGCAGGCCCTGCAGCTCCGGCGACCGGTGCCCCGGTTCCGCCGGTGCCGCCGACCACGCCGCCGGCGCCCCCTGCGGCACCGCCCACGGCTCCGCCCGCACCGCCGACGGCTCCGCCCGCTGCTCCGCCGGCTCCTCCCGCAACCCCGGCGTCCCCGCCGACCGATCCCACACAGCCTCCGGCGTGATGGTCTGACGGTGTGACCTTCTGACACAGAGCCCCCGACCTCGGTCGGGGGCTCTGTGCTGTTCCGAGTGGTCGTCTATCCGCAGCGGCCGCTAACGTGGGGGCATGGTCTCGTCCCAGCGCCGTGTGGGTGCCTCCGGTCTTCTCGTGTCCGCCACCGGCCTAGGCTGCAACAACTTCGGGCGCGCGGGGACGATGACGGAGAGTCTTGCCGGCACGCGCGAGGTGATGGATGCGGCTCTCGCCAACGGCATCACCTTCTTCGACACCGCTGACATGTACGGAGCAGCAGCGGGGGCGAGCGAGCTGCTGATGGGCGAAGCCCTCGAGGGACGCCGCGACCGTGTGGTGCTGGCGACGAAGTTCGGACACGAACGCGACATGGGTTACGCGTTCCCCGCTGCCCGGGGTTCTCGTCGCTACGTGCGTCGGGCCGTCGAGGAATCGCTGCGCCGGTTGCGCACGGACTGGATCGACCTCTATCAGCTGCATCTCCCCGATCCCGAGACGCCGATCGCGGAGACCACGGATGCCCTCGATGAACTCGTGCGCGAGGGCAAGATCCGCTACTACGGGCACTCGAACTTCGCCGGGTGGCAGATCGCCGAAGCGGAGTTCACGACGAGGGCGCGATCGAGTGGCAGGTTCATCTCGGCTCAGAACCACTACTCCCTGCTGGCTCGGGCGGCGGAGCGGGAAGTGCTGCCGGCGGTGGAACGCTACGAACTCGGCTTCTTCCCGTACTTCCCCCTGCACAACGGCCTGCTCACGGGGAAGTTCACTCGCGACGGCGGGCCGCAGCAGAGCCGGATCATGTCGACACGGCGCCACGTGTGGGAGAGCGCACCGTGGGATGCCCTGGATGCATTCCGCGATTTCTGCGATGAGCGCGGCATCACGATGGTCCAGGCGTCGTTCGGCTGGTTGCTCTCGCATGCGGCGGTCTCGAGCGTGATAGCGGGCGCGACCTCGGTCCCGCAGGTCGAGGCGAACGCAGACGCGGGGGAGGCCTGGCGCCCCGACGCGGCCGAACTCGCCATCATCGATGATCTGTTCCCGCTGCCGGCCGATCCGGGTGCCAGGGTGTGATCGAGGTGCGCGTGACTTCTACTACGATGTGTTGTGAGTATCCTGCGACCGTCCGACCCGCCGCAGGCCCATCGGAGGCAGCACGTGGCTGAGACGAAGACGCACCGCGTCACGGTTGCGCAGCGCCCGCTGCTGCTGTCGTGGTCCGGGATCACCGATCAAGGCCGACGCCGGGAGACGAATCAGGACGCGTTCCTCGCCGACTATCCGCTGTTCATCGTCGCTGACGGAATGGGCGGTCATGCCGGCGGCGAGATCGCGAGTCAGAGCACGGTGGCCCGGTTGCAGGCCGTCGTCTCCTCGGGCAAGGTCGACGGACCGTCGATCGAGAACGCGCTCGAACTGGCTGTCGGAGACATCGCGGAGCATCCCGAGACCACCGACGAGGGCACGGGGACCACGCTCACGGGGGTGTACTTCGAGACCGATGGGGACGAGCCGCACTGGACCGCACTGAACATCGGCGACTCCCGCGTGTATCTCCTTCGCGACGATCGACTGGTCCAGATCACCACCGATCACTCGGTCGTGCAGGAACTGATCACAGCGGGCAAGCTCAGCCCGGAGGAAGCTGAAGGGCACCCCTACAGCAACGTGATCACGCGTGCCGTGGGGGCGAGTGAGCTCACAGCTCCCGATTACGTCTCCATCGACGTGCGTCCCGGTGACCGATTCGTCATCTGCTCGGACGGCCTCACCAAGGAACTGACCGACTACGGGATCCAGCATTTCCTCCGGGAGCACGACGATCCGGGTGCCGCGGTGGACGCGATGCTTGCGGCGGCGTTGGAGAACGGCGGTCGCGACAACGTGACCCTCATCATCGTCCAGGTGGCGGCAGAGGACGACTCGTCCTCCCCAATCGAGAACACCGCGGAGTAACGCTCCAGCGCTGTGCACAGCCCTGTTTCACGGGCCGTGATGCGGTCCACTGGATTCCATGGAATCCCCTCCGATCGTGCTTCCCGCGGCTCCGGCAGCGTCGCCTCGCGCTCCACTGCCTTTCATGGCCGCCCTCGTGCCGGTGGCTACGGGAGTGGTGATGTGGTTGGTCACCGGCTCCCTCCTCGCGCTCTGCTTCGCGGCATTGGGGCCGTTGATGATCGGCGCCTCACTGCTCGACGCGACACGTACCCGGCGCCGTGAACGCCGACGAACCGAGCAGCAGCTCGAAGCCGAGTGGGTTGCGGCGGAAGCGGATCTGGTCCAGCGTCAGCAGGACGAGCTCGAAGCCCTGTGGCAGCGGTGGCCCGACGCCGCGACCTGCATCGCACAGGCGCCTCTGCGCGGCGCTCAGGGAGTCGACGCGACGACTCCGATCGTCATCGGTGCCGGCAACACGACGAGTGCGGTCCGCTGCACCGGCGCGGATGACGCGCGCGGGCGGGACTTCCGTGAAAGATGCCGTGTCATCGCGGACGCGCCGGTCTCCGCGCCGATCGGTGGGGGGATCTGTCTTCGAGGTGCGCGGCCTGTGGCCGAGGCGGCAGCGCGCGCTCTTGTCGTGCAGCTGTGTCTGCGGTTCGGCACCGGCCAGCTGTCGCTGATCGGCATCGATCCGGAAGACACTGATCTCGCTGACCACGGCCTGGCGAGCCTGCCCCACGCCCGGAGTGCGCGGCGTGGTGCTTTCCGGATCGGGTTCGGTCCTGCGGCGGGCGTCCGGGGGGACGCGGACGCCCTGATCGTGTTGACCGCGGTGGGGGAGGATGTCCCGGCGGGAATCACGACGGTCATCGACATCGTCGAACCTCGGCGGGCGACGTTGCGCACCCCGACAGGTAGCCAGCCAGTCGCTGTCGAGTGCCTGTCGCGTGCCCAAGCGGAGGCCGTCTCCGCGGAGCTGGCGCGTCGGGACGACGAGACGGATGCGATCCCCGACGCGGTGCTGCTCTCCGAGCTCGAGCAGACCTCGGCCGGAGGCGGGCTCGTCGCGACCATCGGCCGAGGCGAACGCGCGAACATCACGGTCGACATCGTGGGAGACGGACCGCACGCGATCGTGACGGGGATGACGGGGACCGGCAAGAGCGAGCTGCTGGTCAGCTGGGTCACTGCGATCGCCACGGCGCACGGCCCGGACGAGGTGACGTTCGTGCTCGCCGATTTCAAAGGCGGAACGGCTTTCGAACCCCTGAGCGCACTGCCTCAGGTGGCCGCCGTCATCACTGATCTCGACGATCAGGGTGCAAGACGAGGCGTCTCCAGCCTGACCGCCGAGCTGCGACGTCGAGAGAGGGTGCTGGCCGCCGCCGGGGCGCGCGACGTCAGCTGTGTGTCGATGCCGCGGCTGATCATCTTCGTCGACGAGTTCGCGGCGCTTCTGACCGAGCACCCCGAGCTCGGTGCGGTCTTCATCGATATCGCTGCCCGTGGCCGCGCCCTCGGGATGCACCTGATTCTCGGGACACAGCGTGCTGCCGGGGTGATCAGAGACGCCCTGGCTGCGAACTGCCCCCTTCGCATCAGCCTGCGCGTCGGCGACGCCGCCGACAGTCGGCTCGTGATCGGTACCGATGCTGCCTCCGCGCTCACGGGAGACGCCGGTTCCCGCGGTCTCGGCTTGCTGCGTCGACCATCCGACCAGGAACCCGTCGCGATGCGCATCGCCCTGACTGAGGCTTCCGATATTCGTGGTGTCGGTCTGCGGTGGGCGGCAGCGGGCGAGTCATCCAGCCCGTGGCTTCCCCCGCTTCCGGCCATCCTGCCGATCGCCGAACTCGTCACGGAGGCCGGAATCCTCCCCGATGCGATCATCCTCGGTCGCGCCGATGACCCTGGTCGCCAGGCGCAGCCGCTGGAGATGCTCCGGCGCGGAGAGGAACGGGGGCTGGTGGTGCTGGGCGCCCCCGGATTCGGTAAGACCTCGGTGCTGAGAGCGGTCGCGGCGCAATGCGATGACGCATTCTGGATGCCCGGCGATCCCGAGGGCGCCTGGGACGTGCTCGCCGCATGGGTCGAGGGCGGGGAGCGTCCGCCCTCGGTCGTCCTGATCGACGACGTGGATGCGATGCTGGCGGCTCTGCCGGCCGAATACGCGCAGCAGCTCGCCCACCGCTGGGAGCGCGTGCTTCGGGCGACTCCGGACACGACCTTCGTTCTGACGGCCACCAGGGCGAGCGGGGCGTTGGGACGTGTACTCGATCTGGTGCCGCGTCGGGCGCTGTTGCGGATGCCGACGAGACTCGAGCATCTGGCGGCCGGCGGAGAGGCATCGGGGTTCGTGCGCGACCGCGTACCCGGGCGCGCCGTAATCGGAGATCGCGAGGTGCAGTTGGCGTGGGTCGACGAGGGCCGATGGCTGCCGCAGGCAGCGCAGACGCCACGGTGGACGCCGTCGTCTGCGATCACCGCTGTCGTCAGTGCCGGCACCGATACGGTCATCACCGCTCTGCGTGACGCGCACCCCGCATGCGAGGTGGTGGTGGCAGGATCTGAGTCGACTTCGCCGGGAACACGCTGCATCGTGGTCGCCGATGCGGAGACCTGGCAGCGGAACTGGTCGCTGTGGCAGCGCATCAGATCGGCAGGCGAGGTGCTCATCCGATGTGAACACCCCGGTGAGCTCCGGCAACTGGTCGGCGCGCGGGAGCTTCCTCCGTATGCACACCCGCACGCAGGCCGGGCCTGGTCGGTCACCGGCACCGGTGCGCCGAAACGTGTCCACCTCGCCGAGCTGTCGCCTCGGTGAGGCGTTGCCGTGAGAAGCGATGCCCTGAGAAGCGATGCCCTGAGAAGCGTTGCCGTGAGAAGCGTTGCCGTGCGGAGACGTTGTCGTGAGGAGAAGGCGCCGCGAATCGACGCTCGGCGACGAGGAACGCCGCCGCGGGCGTCAGACTCCTGCGCCGGGTCGGATGGAGCCGACGTTCTCCCCTCCGCCGAGCACGGCGAGCGGAAGTGCGTCCGCGAGCGATGCCACGTCGGCATCGCTCAGCCCGCCCGCCCGAGCGAGAAGGGTCGCGGCAACGATCGTCGAGGCGCGAGTGGCACCGTCGAGCATCTTCAGCGCCACGGTCGTGCCGTTGGGGGCGACCATCACCATCACGCCCTCGGCGCCGTACTTGGTGAACACGCCGAGCCTCTCGGTCGCGATCGTGTCGGGGCGGCCCGGACCCTCGATCGTCCAGGGATTCTCCCGCACGGCGCGGACCAGGGAACCGGCCACGCGGTGGAGGGCGAAGGGCGAGCGGTCGGAAGCGGTGCCGATGCGGTGGATCGCGCGTGCCAGGCCGGTCAGTGTCATCGCATGGACCGGCGCACCGCACCCGTCGATAGCGGTATGGGCGATCTTCTCGCCAGTGAGGCGCTCGATGACGTCGCGGATGTGCTGTTGCAGTGGATGGGTCGGGTCGAGGTATCCGTCGGTCGGCCAGCCCGTCGCCACGCATGCGCGGAGCATCGCGGCGTGCTTGCCGGAGCAGTTCATGCGCACCCGGGTCGGCTCGCCGTGCTCGCGGACGAGCTCGTCTCGCGACGCCGAGTCGCTCGGCCACGTGGCCGGGCAGCGGAGATCGTCTTCCGTCAGCCCGCCCTCGGTCAGGATGTCGCGTACCACCGAAGCGTGACGGTCGGTGCCGACGTGACTGGCCGTGGAGAGCGCGAGCTGCTCGCCTTCGAGGACGGCACCTGCGGTGATGCAGGCGATCGCCTGGAGAGGCTTGAGGCTGGATCGCGGCAGGATCAGCGCATCGGCATTTCCATGGCGACCGACGATGTCCCCGTCGGGGGAGAGCACGACGGCCGCGCCGGCGTGGCGGGATTCGACGAATCCGCTCCGCTCGACGACGGCGAGTTCCACGGAATCCTGAACGGTGAGAGTCTCCAGCACCCGTCAACTCTAGCCCGGGGCGTGCGGCGTCTCGCGTCGTGTCGGAGGAGCCTGACAGACTGAGCAGATGGCAGAGACGACCACGCGCACGCTCGGCGAACACCGCTACGCGCTCACCTCGACGTGGACCGGCAACACCGGCACCGGGACGACCGGATACCGGGACTACCGGCGAGACGTGACGATCGAGGTCGAGGGGAAGCCCGATCTCCTCGCCTCGGCAGACAAGCCGTTCCGCGGCGATCCCTCACGATGGAATCCGGAGGACCTGCTGCTCGCCTCCCTCTCCGAGTGCCACCTACTGTCATACCTGCACGCGTGTGTGACCGCGGGCGTCGTCGTGGTGTCCTATCGCGACCAGGCCAGCGGGACGATACGCGAAGACGGTGCGGGGGGCGGATCGTTCGTCGAGGTGATGCTGCGGCCCGAGGTCGTCGTCGCCGACGCCTCGATGATCGACGCAGCAGAGCGCGCCCACGCCCAGGCGAACGAGTGGTGCTTCATCGCGAACTCGATGAACTTCCCCGTACGCCACCAGGCGACGGTCACAGCCCTCGCCTGAGTGGGGCTCACAGGCCTCAGCGACGCTCGTGCGGGAGGGCCTGCTTGATCTTCTCGATGGCACCTTGCGCCGGTGCCTCGTTGTACGCGCCGGCGAGCTCCTGGCCGGAGAGACCGTGGATCGCCGCCATGATCTGATCGGTGGCGAGACGACGTGCCCGCCCACTGGTCGCGGGCCCGTGCGGCGAGAGGTCGAGCGGCTCGCCGAAACGCACGGTGATGCGCTCCTTGAGGGTGGGGATCTTCGCTCCCACCGGCATCACCTTGTCCGTGCCGATGAGGCCGACCGGCACCACAGGGGCGCCCGTCTGCAGAGCGAGGAACGCGACGCCCGTGCGGCCTTTGTAGAGGCGGCCGTCGGTCGAGCGGGTCCCCTCCGGATACAGGGCGACGGCGAGACCTTCATCGAGGAGCTGGCGTTGCAGGTCGAGCGCGTCCAGCGCGGCTTGTCCGGCACCGCGTCGCACCGGGATCGCGCCGATCGATTCGAAGAAGGTCTTGCTCATCCAGCCTTTGAATCCGGTGCCTTCGAAGTACGTCGACTTCGCGAGGAAGTGGACGGGACGAGGGGCCGCGACCGGGATCGCGATCGAGTCGATGAATGACAGATGGTTGCTCGCGAAGATGACGGGACCGGTCAGCGGCACGTTGTCGCGCCCCTCGATCCGAGGGCGGTACACCAGACGGGCGAGCGGCGTGATGAGGCTGCGGCCGAGCGTGTAGGCGAACCCGGCGTGGCGAGGCTTCGCAGTCTCCTCTGACGAGGATTCCTCTTCTGACGAGGATTCGGGCTCGACGGACTGCTCAGAGGTCATCAGAGCAGATTACTCCCGGATCCATGCCGGGGTGGGAATGAAGAGTTGCGCCGCGCCTCCCAGCGCGAGCAAAGGGGTATGGGGCAGGATGGAGTTTCCTGCCCGCGATCCCGAGGTCTCACTGTGCGCAAGCGTCCGCTCATCGTTCTGTCCACCGTCGCCGCGGCGACCCTGCTGCTGGCGGGTTGCGCCGGTGGTGGAGCCCCGGATAGCTCCGGCACCCCGTCGCCCTCCGCATCGAGCACGTGCCAGCTGGACGCGAAGTCCGGGGATACCTCGGACGCGGTCGTCGTGGAGGGGGAAGGGGCAGACACCACCGTGACGGTCCCGGCCGATGCGCCGTTCGCCGGCGTCGAGAGGACCGTCATCTCCGAGGGAGACGGAGACGACGTCGTGGTCAATGACCTGGTGTCCGTCGAGTACCAGATCGTCGACGCGACCAACAATCAGGTGCTCGACTCGTCGGCTCGTGGTGAAGGCGGTGTGCTGCCCGTTCTCCTCGACACCAACCAGTCCTCGCTCTTCGTCGCGGCGCTCGAGTGCAAGCCGGTCGGCTCGCGCATCGTGCTGACTCTTCCCGGAAAGGTCCTCGGCGAGGGCGCCAACAACGTGGTCGTCTACGCCGAGGCCGTCGAGCAGCTACCCGAGGTGGCGACGGGAACGCCGGTCGACCCGACTCCCGGCATGCCGACTGTCAAGCTCGACGACAAGGGCGCTCCGACCGTGACGATCCCGGACGGCGACGCGCCGACAGAGACCCAGGTCGCCGTGCTCAAGCAGGGTGACGGTGCGACGGTCGCCTCCGGTGACCTCGTCGTCGTGCAGTACCTGGGCGTCAAGTGGTCCGACGGCAAGGAGTTCGACTCCAGCTGGAGCCGCGACGCCGCGCCCGCGCAGTTCCAGACCACCGGCGTGGTCGCGGGCTTCCAGAAGGCCCTCGAAGGTCAGAAGGTCGGCTCACAGGTCATCGTCGTGATGCCGCCGTCCGACGGATACGGTGCGAGCGAGGGACATGAGCTCCAGAAGGAGAGCCTCGTGTTCGTCGTGGACATCCTGGCGACGACACCGGTCCAGGCGCAGCAGTAGCCGCTGGGTGCCGAGGGCGTGACCTAGGCTGACGGTATGCGTCGCGTCATCGTCCTCGGCTCCACCGGTTCCATCGGCACCCAGGCACTGGATGTGATCCGTGCCAATCCTCGCCGATTCGAGCTGGTAGGTCTCGCTGCCGGGTCCAACGCCGAGATGTTGGAAGCGCAGGCCGCACAGTTCCAGGTCGAGTCGACCGCTCTCGGCGCGCTCGAGGCCGAGCAGCTGGTCCGTGACGTCGAGGCGGACGTGGTGCTCAATGCCATCACCGGCTCGATCGGACTGGGCTCGACGCTCGCGGCGCTAAAGGCGGGACGCGTGCTCGCTCTCGCGAACAAGGAGTCCCTCATCGTCGGCGGCGACCTGGTCCTCGCCGCCGCCGCTCCCGGTCAGATCGTCCCGGTCGATTCCGAGCACTCGGCTCTCGCGCAAGCGCTCCTGGCCGGTACCCATGCCGAGGTGCGCCGCCTCGTGGTGACGGCGTCGGGCGGGCCGTTCCGCGGTCGCAGCCGCGCGCAGCTGACCGAGGTCACTCCGTCCGAGGCTCTCGCGCATCCGACATGGGACATGGGACGGATGGTCACGACCAACTCCGCGACCCTTGTCAACAAGGGACTCGAGGTGATCGAAGCGCACCTGCTGTTCGACGTCGCCTACGACGACATCGAGGTCGTGGTGCACCCGCAGTCCATCGTGCACTCGATGGTCGAGTTCATCGACGGTTCCACGATCGCACAGGCCTCCCCGCCCGACATGCGTCTGCCGATCTCCCTGGGTCTGGACTGGCCGCACCGCGTCGGTGGCGTCGGACGGCCCCTCGACTGGTCATCCGCCACTTCCTGGACGTTCGAGCCGCTCGACGCCGTGGCGTTCCCCTCCGTCGCACTCGCGAAGGCGGTGGGCCGCGCCGGCGGCACGTTCCCTGCTGTCTACAACGCCGCGAACGAACAAGCGGTCGACGCGTTCCACGAGGGACGGCTCTCGTTCCTCGGCATCGTGGACACGATCGCTCGGGTCGTCGACGCGCACGATGCACCGGAGGCCCTCACCGTCGAGACGCTCGCCGAGGCCGAGACATGGGCGCGCTCGACGGCCGATCGGATGATCGCGGCGCTCTGATCGGGGACCAGGGCGGAGTCGCCCTGGTCGAGCAGGTCAATCCTCGTCGGGGTACGGGACCGGCCAACGCGAATCGGGTACGGGCCAGCCGGCGTCGCGCAGCGCGCGGCGAGCGAGCTCGCGTGCCGAATACGGTGTGCGGACGCCGCGGATGTCGCGATAGTCCTGGTGCCCGGGGCCGGCCCACAGGATGGCGTCGCCGTCGCCGACCAGGCCGACCGCGGTGATGATGGCGTTCTCGGGCGGTGAGGCCTCGTGGATCTCGGCATCCGGTCGTGCCGTGCGGGCGCCCTCGATGAGGGTCGCCCGGATGGACGCGGGGTCCTCGAAGCGGGGGTGGTGATCGGTGACGACGAGGATGTCACTGCCTTCGACCGCCGTGCGCGCCATGTCGAAGCGCTTGCTCGCATCGCGGTCGCCGTCGGCGCCGAAGAGCATCAGCACCTTGCCCGGTGTCACACGCCGGACGGCGGCGAGGGTCTTCTCGAATGCGTCGGGTGAGTGTCCGAAGTCGACGAAGACGGCAGGCCCACGATCGCCGGAGACCAGCTGGGTGCGACCGGGCAGGTAGGCGCGGATCCCCCCGTCGCGGGTGAGCGCATCGACGATGCGATCCCAGGCGTAGCCGCCCTCGAGGAGCATCACGATCGCCAGAGCCGCGTTGGCCGCCATGTGCGGTCCGATCACCGGGACCGTCGTGGTGAGGGACCCGGCGGGGCCGGTCATCGTGAAGGTCGTACCGGCGGCGCGCTCCTCGTCGATGACGACCACCCAGTCCGCGGCGGTCGCGGCGTCGGGATCGGCGGCGATCGACGGAGTGCCGACAGTGACGACCGGGATCTCGGCCCGGTCGACGACGACCGCACCGGACGGGGAATCCAGGCAGATGACTCCGCGCTGGGCGCGGTCGGGACGGAAGAGGGGCAGCTTCGCCTCGAAGTACTCCTCCATGTCGGCGTAGTCGTCGAGGTGATCGTGGCTCAGGTTCGTGAATCCGGCGACGTCGAACAGGATGCCGTCGACGCGGTGACGTGACAGCGCCTGTGCGCTGACCTCGACCGCGACGGCTTCGACCTGGCGCTCACGCATCAGCGCCAGGAGGGCGTGCATCTCGGATGCTTCGGGGGTGGTCAGGCGCGAGACGATGACCTCGCCCGCGATGTGACGTTCTGCGGTGGAGGAGAGGCCGGTGACCACGCCGATCTGATCGAGGATCCCCTCGAGCAGGTGGGAGACGCTGGTCTTGCCGTTGGTGCCCGTCGTCGCGAACAGCAGGGGGAGCGGGTCACCGGCGCCGGTGCCGTAGACCCACGCGCTGAGATCACCGAGCACGGCGCGAGGGTCGTCGACCACGAGGATCGGAAGCCCCGCGGCTTCGGCGATCTCCGCGCCAGCGTCGTCGGTGATGACGGCGACGGCACCCTTCTCAGCGGCGGTGACGGCGAAGTCCGCGCCATGCCGGTTGACGCCGCGGATCGCGACGAATGCCTCGCCGGGACGCAGGTCTGCCGTCGCGAGGGTGATGCCGGAGAGGGCGATTCCGTCGACATCGCCGCGGACGGTGCGGGCGAAACGGGAAGCGAGTTCGGACAGCTCACGCCGGGGCGGGTTCGCGGGGCGGAGCACGGGAGGCAGGCTCGGTTGTTGTTCAATCGACATGGCGCATCCATGATCTCACGACCGTGGTGGGAACCCTTCGCCGAGCGCCCCCTCGCGCGCCGCGTTGCGGAGCACGAGGGGGAGCTCGAGTCGTCAGGCTCGGCGTCGGTAGGCGAGGATCGCGACGACCAGGGCGGCGAAACCGGCGAGAAGCCCACCCGCCCCGAGCGCCACACCCAGGGGATCGGCGACCGTGGTCGGAGCCGTGCTCGCGGCCGCAGTGTCGGATTCGGTGTGCTCGCCGTGCCCGTCGGCGGCAGCGGCCGTGACGGAGACGACCGGAGCCGGCGCGTCGAGGCTGTGCGGATCCTGGCCGTCCTCGGCGATCTGCGTCCATTCGGTCGAGCCCTCGACGCACTGTTGGACCACGGGGAACGCCAGAGTGTCGGGGGTGGTCTCGTCCAGACCGACCCCCATGCTCACCGCGCCGCGAAGGTCGGTGGGCACCGGGGTGACCGCCGTATAGGTCACGGCGCTGACGAGACCGTCGTCGCCGCGCTCGACCTGGATGTCCCAGTCGGAGTCCATCGTCGGCGAGACGGATGCGAGCCCCTCGGGCATCGTGATGCGCAGCGCGGTGGTGGGGGAGTTCTCGCAGCCGTGGGAGAACGAGAACGTGAGCACGCCGTGGTCGCCCGCAGCGATCTCGTCGGGGCTGACGCCCACATGGGCACCTGCCATCGTGGGAACGGCCAGGGCGAGTGCGGCTCCGCCGAGGACACCGAGCGCGGCGCGTCGCAGAGTGAGCGAGCGCCGAGCGGTGGAGCGCAGGGTGGTGGGGCGCGGACTGCGGGTACGGATGTTGCGGGACATGAGAGTTCTCCTGGTGCTCGAAGTGCGGGCGCGCCACGGTGGCGCATCTCCGCGAGAAAGGGACGCTGCCCGTGTCGGAGCAGCGGATTCGAGTGCGACGGATCAGTCGCGCAGGAGAGCGGGAGGCCCGCGCCTCGGCACAGCGGCCGAGATGGTGACGGCGAAGCTGGCGATGGTGGTCGACCGCAGCCGCGGCGGCCGGCGATGCATGGCCGGTGCCCCGGCGGACGCGCGCCGGAAGAGGGCATCCACCCAGCGGGCGACGACCCGAACGACCGCTTCTCCGTGCCACACGAGAAGCGTCGTGAGCACGGCTGCGACGACGTGCGCGAACAGCATCAACGTGCCAGGGGCTGCGGTGGGCGCCGTGGAAGAGAGCGCGCTCAGATCGAGATGATGGGCGTGACCGCCGCCGGCGATCGGAGCGGTACCGGTGGGCGAGCCCAGCAGTTGGAACACGACGTGGAAAGCGGCCTGTCCGAGGAACACGGCGATGGCGACACGACCCCGCGACTCACGGATGCCCACCAGGAGCGCCGACAGAGGGGTGAGCAGGGTCGCGACCGCCAGGATCAGCAGCATGTGCGGGACCGCTCCGCCGCCGAGGGTGTGCGAGAGGGCTGCGAGCAACGTCGCCACCGAGGAGACGGCGGCAGCGCGCACGAGTCGCAGCTGCCGGGCATTCACCGTCTCAGCCTAGCCGCGCGGCGTGCCGGGCGGATTCCTAGCTGTGGGCACTAACGTTGGCACGTGGAATTCCTGCTCTATCTGGCCGGCATCCTCTTCATGCTGATCGGCCTCGGGCTCTCGATCGGCCTGCATGAGGTGGGCCATCTCGTCCCCGCGAAGCTCTTCGGCGTGCGTGTCGGCCAGTACATGATCGGCTTCGGGCCGCGGCTGTGGTCCCGGCGCATCGGCGAGACCGAGTACGGGTTCAAGCTGCTCCCTCTAGGGGGCTTCATCTCGATGTCGGGCATGTACCCGGCGTCGAAGAACTCGGGCCCGGCGTCCGGCGTGTTCCGCTCGTTGATCCAGGACGCGCGCAGCGCCAACGACGAGACCATCGCCGAGGGTGCCGAGGATCGCGTCTTCTATCGTCTTCCCGTGTGGAAGCGCGTCGTCGTCATGCTCGGCGGGCCGGTGATGAACCTTCTCCTCGCGACCGTGATCTTCACCGTGCTGCTGTCGGGCATCGGCCTGCAGCAGGGAACGACGACGATCGCGTCCGTCACCGAGTGCGTCGTTCCGGCCGGTTCGACGGCGACCGAGTGCACACCCGATGACCCGGCCTCACCCGCCGCGGAAGCCGGGATCAAGCCGGGCGATGTGATCCTGTCCATCGACGGACAGCCCGTGTCGACGTTCGCCGAGGCGACGGCGATCGTGCAGGCCGCGCCAGGCGAGACGCTGGACATGGTCGTGAGCCGCGACGGGGCGGAGCAGTCGCTGAGCATCACGCCGATCGCCGCGGAACGCTCGATCACGGATGCCAGCGGCCAGCCCGTCCTCGATGAGGCCGGAAAGCCTGTCGTGAAGGAGGTCGGCTACGTCGGCATGGGCGCCCAGATGGGCTACGTGCAGCAGCCCCTCACCGCCGGCCCCGAGATGGCGGCGGACAGCACGGCGCGTGTCGCATCCTTGATCGTCACGCTCCCCGTGCGTCTATGGGACGTCGGCGTCTCACTCGTCACCGGCGGAGAACGCGATCCGAACGGACCGCTGAGCGTCGTCGGCGTCGGACGCCTCGCGGGAGAGGCGGCCGCTACCGATGCGCCGATCCTCAACAGGTTCGCGTTCCTGCTCGGTCTGCTGGGGTCGCTGAACATCGCGCTGTTCGTGTTCAACCTCATCCCGCTGCTCCCGCTCGACGGCGGTCACATCGTCGTCGCACTGTGGGACGGCATCAAGCGCGCGTGGGCCAAGCTCTTCCGCCGGCCCCCTCCGGCGCCGGTCGACGCGACCAAGCTCGTGCCGCTGACGGTGGTCGTCGCGGTGCTCCTGATCGGGATGGGAGCGCTGCTCCTGGTCGCCGACCTCTTCAACCCGGTCAACCTTCTCGGCTGAGGTCGCAGGCCTCGCCGGACCGCGCGGGAGGCGAACGCGAGCAGGGATTCCTGCTCAGGCCAGCGCGTGGGAGACGAGACGCTCGAGCGTGCGGATCCCGTCGCGGGACAGGATCGACTCCAGGTGTCCCTGCACCGAAGCGAAGTGGTCTCCGCGGAGCGCGTACACGTCTCCCGAGTCGGGGTCCGCCGAGACGTCGGCGGCGCCGACGACCGTCGTGCCCGGTGCGACCCGCGCGGTGAAGGTGTTGTAGAAGCCGATCGATGCGGTCTCCCCGAAGACCGGGACGGGCTTCTGCAGGCCCTGGTGAGGGGCATCGAGCGGAGTCAGGGCGATGCCGAGCTTGTCGGCGAGGATCTGGTGGCTGAGGCACACCGCGAGCAGCGGCGCGTCGGAGTCCAGTCGGCGGGCGACGACATCGCGCATCCTCGCGATGCGGGCGTTCCGTGTATCCCGAGGGTCGCCGGGGCCCGGGCCGGCGACGACCAGATCGGCGGCGTCCAAGTCCGCGTCCCGCACGTCGGCCCAGGGAGCGATCGTGACGGCGAGCCCGAGATGACGCAGCTGGTGGGCCAGCATCGTCGTGAACCGGTCCTCCGCGTCCACGACGAGAGCGGAGCGGCCGGCGAACGGACCGGTGAAGTCCTCGCCCTGCGGGTTGAGCCAGAACTCGGCCAGGCGGGCGTTGCGCGATGACAGCAGCTCGGCGACGGTCGGGTCGTCGGCGAGGGCGCGCGCGTCGCCGGGCGCGTCGGCGTCGCTACGTGCCTCTGCCACCCGGTCGCGGTCGATCGCGCCGATGGCGCCCAGGACGCCGGCGGCCTTCCCGTGGGTCTCGGAGACCTCACCCATCGGATCGGAGTGTCGAACCAGCGTCGCGCCGACCGGAACGCTGAGGGTGCCGTCCTGGAGGTAGACGGTCCGGATGAGGATAGGCGCATCCAGGTCGTGCCCGCCGTCCGCATTCGGGGTGAACAGCGCGGCGACACCGGAGTAATAGCCGCGGGGCTTCTGCTCGTGACGGCGGATCACCGCGCAGGCGTTCTGCATGGGCGAACCCGTCACCGTCGGAGCGAACATCGTCTCGCGCAGGATGTCGCGGGGATCGAGGGCGCTGCGACCACGGAGCATGTACTCGGTGTGCGTGAGTCGCGACATCTCCTTGAGGTGCGGGCCGGTGATGCGGCCGCCGTCGGAGCAGACGGCGCTCATCATCTTGAGTTCCTCGTCGACGACCATGAAGAGTTCCTCGGTCTCCTTGGTCGAGGCGAGGAAGTCGATCAGCGTCTCCTTCGTCGCCCCTCCCGCCGGATGACGGAAGGTCCCGGAGATCGGGTTCATCGTGACGACGCCCTCGCGGGCGACCACATGCGCCTCGGGGCTGGCCCCCACGGCGATGTGCCCAGGAGTGACGACAGCGAACGTCCAGTAGGCGCCGCGCTCGTGCGTGAGGAGAGCACGGAACCACGTGAGTGCCGCAGTGCGGTCCTCGACGTCGATGGTCGCGGTGAAGTCTCGACGGATGACGAAGTTCGCGCCCTCGCCGCGTCCGATCTCGTCGGCGATGACCGTCTCGACGATGGCCGCGTAGTCCGCGTCGGCGATGTCGAAGCCGTCGTCGTGGAGGGGGACGGGCGTGCTCGGGAGCGCGGGCAGAAGCTCGGCTGTCGGGAGGTGCAGGTGCTCGTCGACGATCACGCAGCGCAGCGGCGCCCCGTCGTCCTGGGCGACGAAGCCGCGTTCGCGCACCTGGCGATAGGGCACCATGGCGAACACCTCGCGCGGGGTGCCGTCGACCGAGAGGGGGATGTCGGCAAGCAGCTCGACGTCGACGACGTCCCCGCTGAGCAGCTCGACGGTGTCCGCGCCGTCGCGTGCGATGAGCACGAAGGATGCCGTGGGATCGGCGCTGAGCTCGGCGAGTCGTGAGAGGGTCATCGATGTCTCCTGTGCAGTGCTCCGGCTCGGCGCAACGAAAAGACCGCCCCGGAGGCGGTCTGAATTCGTGGGAACGCGAACACACCGCCTAGAAGGCGGGCCACCAGGTGAAGTTCGCGAGCATGGGGCCGAAACTACCACATCGCGAGCGAGGGTCACGGCGCGATGACATCACCAGATGCTGCCGCCGGCCTCCGTCGACTCGGCGTCGAGGGCGTGATCCACGATGAGGCGCAGGGCGCGCGCCAGTTGCGCGTCGGCGAGGTGCAGCCCGCCTGCAGGGACCGTGGTCGTCGACCACGGAAGGTGCACGAATCCGGCACGCGCATCCGGCCGGACGGCACCCACTGCCGTGTACAGCACGTGGTTGCACACGTAGGTTCCCGCAGAGAGCGACAGCTGCGCCGGCAGCCCTTCCGCGGTCAGAACCTGGAGCAGGCGCTTCACGGGGAGCGTCGAGAACCGCGCGGCGGGACCGCCGGCCTCGCTGGGAGCATCGACGGGCTGTTCGCCGTCGTTGTCGGGGATGCGGGCGTCGATCAGGTTGACACCGATGCGCTCGATCGCGACCCTGCTGCTCCCGGCGGCGAGCCCGGTAGCGATGACGACATCGGGGGAGTGCGCGGCGATCAGGGTCCGGAGCCGGTGAGCGGATGCCTCGAACGCGACCGGAAGTGTGGCCACCACGAGCTCGTGCGGACCGTCGTATGCGGCCGCGACCGCGTTCACGGCATCGGCAGACGGATTGCGGTCCGCCCCGTCGAAGGGTTCGAATCCGGTGAGGAGGACGACGGCCATGCCTCCAGCGTAGGTGCGGCTGTTCAGCCCACTTGCATCCAGGCGGCGTAGGCTTGGGGCGTGCCAGCAGTGAACCTCGGAATGCCGAAGATCCCCGAAGTCCTCGCCCCGCGCCGCAAGTCCCGGCAGATCAAGGTGGGCAAGGTGCTCGTGGGCGGCGACGCTCCGGTCAGCGTGCAGTCGATGACGACCACCAAGACGACCGACATCAACGGGACGCTGCAGCAGATCGCCGAGCTCACGGCTTCGGGCTGCGAGATCGTCCGCGTCGCGGTGCCGCATCAGGACGATGCCGATGCGTTGAAGATCATCGCGATGAAGAGCCAGATCCCCGTGATCGCCGACATCCACTTCCAGCCGCGCTACATCTACACGGCTATCGATGCCGGATGCGGGGCGGTGCGGGTGAATCCCGGCAACATCCGCGAGTTCGACGGCAACGTGGGCAAGATCGCCGAGGCCGCGAAGGCGGCGGGAGTCTCTCTGCGCATCGGCGTGAACGCCGGATCTCTGGATCGCCGCATCCTCACCAAGTACGGCAAGGCGACGGCAGAGGCGCTGGTCGAGAGCGCCGTGTGGGAGGCGTCGCTGTTCGAGGAGCACGACTTCCACGACTTCAAGATCTCCGTCAAGCACAACGACCCCATCGTCATGGTCAAGGCGTATCGGCAGCTGGCCGAGCGGGGCGACTGGCCTCTTCACCTCGGTGTGACCGAGGCGGGCCCGGCGTTCCAGGGAACGATCAAGAGCGCCACCGCGTTCGGAATCCTCCTCGGCGAGGGCATCGGCGACACGATCCGCGTGTCGCTCTCGGCGCCGCCCGCCGAAGAGGTCAAGGTCGGACACCAGATCCTTCAGTCCCTCAACCTGCGCGAGCGCAAGCTCGAGATCGTCTCCTGCCCCTCGTGCGGACGCGCTCAGGTCGACGTCTACACCCTGGCCGAGAACGTCACGGAGGGGCTCAAGGACATGACCGTTCCGCTGCGCGTCGCCGTGATGGGCTGCGTCGTCAACGGACCGGGCGAAGCGCGCGAGGCCGACCTCGGCGTGGCTTCGGGTAACGGCAAGGGGCAGATCTTCGTGAAGGGCGAGGTCATCAAGACCGTGCCGGAGGCCGACATCGTCGCCACCCTGATCGAAGAGGCCAACCGGATCGCCGCTGAGATGGGACCTGAGGCCCCGCTCGGCACGGCCCAGGTCGTCACGGCCTGAGCTCGGAGGAGCGCGAGATGTCGGATGTCACCCTGCCCACGCCTGTCCAGGTGATGGTCGATGCGATCAACGCGGCCGATACCGATGCGTTCGTCGATGCCTTCACCCCGGACGGGCATGTCAGCGATTGGGGCACGGTCAAGGCCGGCCCTGATGGGGTGCGCGAATGGGCAGGCAGCGACGCGATCGGCGCCGGAGCGAGGATGACCGTGCTCTCCGCCGAGACCGACGGCGACACGACCCGCATCCGCTTCGGATGGGCGAGCCGGGTCTTCAACGGAGAATCCGACGGCATCTTCGTCGTCGAGGGCGACAAGCTCGCCAGCTTCACCATCCCGCCGTCCCACTGACCTTTCGTACCGGGGTCCGCCCCGCTCTCACGACGGCCCGACGGCCGCGAACACCGTCGAGATCACCGACGAATCCGAGGAGAACCATGTCGACGCCCACCACTGTGACCTTCTCGGACGGGACCATCGCCGGAGACGGCATCGTCACACGTGTGGAGAGCTTCGCCGATGGAGCGGTCGTCGTCGTCGACGCGACGCCCTTCCATCCGGTCGACCACACCTGGCCGGATCAGCCGGGCGACAGCGGAACCATCACGGCCGCCGGCGTCACGGTCACGGTGACCGAGGCTCTCATGGCCGCGATCTCTGACGAGGGCGAGTTCGCCGTGGGCCGCGAGATCCCGGTCAAGCGCGGTGCGGAGGGCTGGACGTGGCTGGTCGGGCATCGCATCGAGGGTGTCGTGCCGGCATCACTCGTTGAGGGAGCACCGGTGGCGCTCGCGGTCGACGGTGCCCGTCGCGCGGGACTCAGCCGCGGCCACACGGCATGTCATGTCGCTTCACTGGCGCTTGATCTGGCCCTCGTCGATCTCTGGCGGAAGGACCCGGGGGAGGACGCTCTCGGGAACCCCGACTTCGAGGGTCGCGCCAACCAGTCCAGTCGTATCCACGAGGACGGGGCCGTCGACGAATACCGGCTCGGCAAGAGTCTGCGCAGGGCAGGCTTCGACACCGAGACGTTCGCTGCGACCCTCCCCGACCGCGAGGCGCAGGTGAACGACCGACTGGCCGCTTGGATCGCCTCGGGCGCTTCCAGCAGCATCGAGACCGAGGGGCCGACGATCGTCGACCGGCGTCGCTGGCACTGCTCCCTCCCAGAGGGCGAAGCCGTGATCCTCTGCGGGGGAACCCATGCCGACTCCCTCGCCGCGTTCGGATCGATCACGGTGTCGCTCGATCTCAGCGATCCCCAGCTCCTCGTCATGACGACCACGGCTGTCCCCGCCCCCTGACCTCAGCGCACGAACCCGGCCTGCAGCCGTCCGCCCGCTCGATCGAGCTCCTCCTCGACGCGGTCCGCGAAGGCTGCGAAGTCTCCGGCGAGCAGCGGCGCACTCAGCCGCTGGGTGCGCTCCTCGCTCAGAGCGCGCAATCGACGGGGGAGCCACTTCCCGGTGGCGATCCAGCGGCGGTCGCCTAGCAGCATCAGCTCCGCGATCCGCTCGAAGAGCACGTCGGCGACCACGCGTCGCCGATGAGCAGAAGGTCAGATCGCGAACTCGACCTCGCCCTTCGCGATGTCCGCACGCACGATGCGGAGTCGCACGATATCACCCGGCTTCGCACCCGGCCGTAGCGGTGCAGTCGCTGTCACGGCGGGATCGGCGATCTGCACGGCCGCGCGTTCACCGCGCAGCTCGATCACGGTCGCCTCGATCGTCGTGCCGACCAGGGGCGTGAGCAGCGCGGCCTCGACGCTGTTGATCGTCGCCGCGTTGAGGCGCGATGCACGCTGGCCGGATTCCTGCATGAGGGCGGGGAGCTCGCCGAGCGATGCGCGAGCCCATTCGGGGGCGGGCTCGCCGTTCGCTTCGGCGAGGCAGATCGCCAGTGCCCACCGGTCTACGAGTCGGCGCAGGGGAGCGGTCGCGTGGGCATACGGCGCGGCGATGGCGGCCTGCACGGCGGCGGCCGGCGCTTCGCCGTCGAACACCAGGTACCCGGCTCCGCGGAACAGCGACGACGCGGCCTCCAGCACGGGGAGGGTCATCGGGTCGGCGCGGTCGAGCCCGCGAAGGTAGTCGCCGTATGCACCGGCCGTCCACGGGCGCCCGAGGGCCTCGGTCTGATGCCGGAAGGTCTCGAAAGCGGCCGCATCCGGCTCCGGCATCGTCCGGAGGATGCCGACTCCGGCGTCGAGCATGAGGGAAGCTGCGGCCATCCCGGTCATGAGCGAGAGCTGGGCGTTCCACTCCTCCACGGGGAGTGGGCGGCGTCGTTCGATCGCATAGGTGCCGTCTTCTGCACGCACGACCTCTTCGTCGGGCAGATTCAGGCTCGCTCCTCCTCTCAGGCGCTCCCGCTCCATGCGCAAGGCTCCGATCTCCGGGAGCAGTGCCGCCGGGCCGTCCTCGCCGCGGTCGATCGCCAGCTGCGTCGTCGCGTAGTCGAGCTGTGCGCGCGAACGGATCAGCGCGCGTTCCAGGCGGAAGTCGGAGACGACACCGCTGGAGTCGAGGGCGAAGGTCCACACCAGCGCCGGTCGGTCGACGTCGGCGAGCAGCGAGGCTCGATCCTCGCTCAGCACGCGCGGATGCAGCGGGATCGAACCATCCGCGGCATACAGTGTCTGTCCGCGACGCCGTGCCTCGGCATCCACCGCTCCGCCCGGTGCGACGAACCCCGGGACGTCGGCGATCGCGTAGCGAACGGTGTATCCGGTCCCCGCGCGCTCGAGGTGGAAGGCCTGATCGAGGTCGCGAGACCCTTCAGGGTCCAGCGTTGCGAAGGGGACGTCGCGAAGGTCGATCTGTGGCACGGGGGCGGTGGATGCCTCGGCCTCGGCGATGACCTCGTCGGGGAAGTCGAGGGGAGCATCGACAGATTCCCGCAGCTCGGCGAGTGCCGAGGCCAGCTCGGTCTGCGCAGCGGACGGGGCGACGTGTGATCGGCGCTGGGGCATGGCTCCACCCTAGGCGTGGCGATCAGGCGGAGCGGAATGAACCGGCCCCGTGGACGTCATCCCGCGTTAGCGTGGAATCATGACCACTGCAGCCAAGGCCCAGACCCTTGTCGGACTCTATGACGCACCGGAGATCCTTCGCGTCGTGAATGTGTGGGACGTCGTCTCCGCGCGGGCGGTCGCCGCCCTCCCCGAGACCCAGGCGATCGCCACCGCCGGACACGGCATCGCGGCGTCGTTCGGCTATGACGACGGCGCCACGCCGCGCGAGATCATGATCGACATGGTGGGTCGCATCGCGGCCGCCGTCCATGTGCCCGTGACCGCCGATCTCGACGACGGATACGGCGACGCGGGGGAGACCACCCGCCTCGCCATCGGGGCAGGCGTCGTCGGCGCGAACGTCGAGGACCGACTCAAGCCGCTCGACGAGTCCGTCGCCTCCGTCGAGGCGATCGTGAAGGCGGCGGAGGCCGAGGGCGTCCCGTTCGCCCTCAATGCGCGCACGGACGCCTTCGTCCGCGCCGGCGGTCGGCCCGTGCAGGAGAGCATCGCCGATGCCATCCAGCGTGGGCGGGCTTACCTCGACGCCGGAGCGACCGCGGTGTTCGTGCCCGGCATCCTCGACATGAACGTCACGCGTCAGCTCGTCGAGGGCATCGGCGAGCGCAAGATCAGCGTCATCGGGATTCCGGGCGCCCTCGCCGCCTCGGAGTACGAGAAGCTCGGCGTCGCGCGCATCTCCTACGGTCCGCTCCCGCAGCGGGTCGCGCTGACGGCGCTGCAGGAGCTGGCGGCCGACCTGTACGCGGGCGGCGTCGTGCCCGCGAACCTCCCGGCGCTCAACTGACGTCGTCGAAGACGAGTGACCGCGGCTCACTAGACTTGCTCCGTGGTCACTCGTCTTTCGAACTTCTTCCTCCGCACGCTCCGTGAAGACCCTGCAGGCGCAGAGGTCGCCAGCCACCGGCTGCTGATCCGGGCCGGATACATCCGCCCGCAGGCCGCCGGCATCTTCGCGTGGCTGCCACTGGGGCTCCGCGTCAAGTCGAAGATCGAGACCGTCGTCCGCGAGGAGATGGCCGCCGCCGGTGCGCAGGAGGTGCATTTCCCCGCCCTCATGCCCCGTGAGTCCTACGAAGCCACCGGCCGCTGGGACGAGTACGGCGACCTGCTCTTCCGTCTGCAGGATCGCAAGGGTGGCGACTACCTGCTCGCGCCCACGCACGAAGAGGCCTTCACTCTGCTGGTGAAGGACCTGTACTCCTCGTACAAGGACCTGCCGCTCACGATCTACCAGATCCAGGACAAGTACCGCGACGAGGCGCGCCCGCGGGCGGGCCTGCTCCGTGGACGCGAGTTCACGATGAAGGACGCGTATTCGTTCGACTCGTCCGATGAGGGGCTGGACGCCAGCTACCAGGCGCAGCGCGACGCGTACGAGCGCATCTTCCAGCGTCTCGGTCTCGAGTACGTCATCGTCCAGGCCGATGCGGGGGCGATGGGCGGATCCCGCAGCGAGGAGTTCCTGCACCCGACTCCGGTCGGCGAGGACACCTTCGTCCGCAGCGCCGGCGGCTATGCGGCGAACGTCGAGGCGTTCACCACCGCGGTGCCCGAGGCGATCGCGTACGACGCCGACGAGTCCCCGGTGATCTTCGACTCTCCCGACACACCGACCATCGAGACGCTGGTCGCGCATGTCAACCGAGAGCTCGAAGGCGAGTACACCGCAGCCGACACGCTCAAGAACGTCGTGCTCGCGCTGACCCACCTCGACGGCACCCGCGAACTCGTGATCGTCGGCATCCCCGGCGACCGTGAGGTCGACGAGAAGCGCGCCGAGGTCGCCTTCGCGCCTGCCGAGGTCGAGACCGCCACAGCGGACGACTTCGAGAACAACCCGCTGCTCGTGAAGGGCTACATCGGCCCCTGGTCGCCCACCGGTGCGGTGCTCGGCGAGGAGTCGGCCACGGGCATCCGGTATCTTGTCGACCCGCGCGTCAGCGAGGGCACCAGCTGGATCACCGGCGCGAACATCGACGAGAAGCACGCGCACTCCGTCGTGGCCGGGCGTGACTTCGCCGCGGACGGCATCGTCGAGATCGCGAACGTGCGCGCCGGGGACCCGGCTCCCGACGGCTCGGGCCCGGTGGAGCTCGCGCGCGGCATGGAGATCGGACACGTCTTCCAGCTGGGCCGGAAGTACGCCGAGGCTCTGGGGCTGAAGGTGCTGAACGAGAACGGCAAGCTCGTCACCGTCACGATGGGCTCGTACGGCATCGGCGTGACCCGCATCCTCGCGATCATCGCCGAGCTCAACAATGACGACAAGGGCCTCATCTGGCCGGCGTCGGTCGCACCGTTCGACGTGCAGGTCGTCGCGGCAGGTCGTGATCAGGTCGCATTCGAGGTGGCGGAAGGTATCTCCGCGCAGCTCGAGGCCGCCGGCCTCGATGTGCTGTACGACGACCGCCCCAAAGTGTCGCCCGGTGTGAAGTTCGGCGATGCCGAGCTCGTCGGAGTGCCGAAGATCGTCATCGTCGGCCGCGGGGCCACCGACGGCCAGGTCGAGCTGTGGGATCGCGCCACGGGGGACCGTGACGCGATCTCCGTCGACGAGGTCGTCGAGCGCCTCACCGTCGCACGCTGAGATCCACGGCCGCGTCGTCAGCAGACGATGCGGCCGTGGTTCATGATGTCGTCGTCCGGCGTATCGCGGGTGACGAGGGACTTGAGCGCTCCGGCAGCGAGGGCGAGTTTTCCCTTCGACGGCTCCCAGAACTCCGTGACCTTCGGAGTCACCTTGAGGAGAGCGATGCCCGGGGTGTCGAGGCCGTCGGCGAACCAGATCTCCAGCGACGCCGAGTAGAGCTCTTCCATCTTCGCGCGGTCGTGCACGACCTCTGCCGTTCCCGCGACGGACACGTAGCGCATCCCCTTCGCATCGCAGTAGGCGAGGCCGACATCGCGGTGCTTGCGTGCCTCATCGACCTTCTCGGTGTCTTCGGCCGTGAAGAACCAGATGTCGCCGGCGTCATCCATCTGCCGGGTCGACATCGGCCGACTCACGAGGTTGCCGTCGTCGTCGGTGGTGGTGAGCATCGTGATGTCGATGTCCTCCACGAGCTCGACGACGCGGGCGAGGGCTTCGGGTCCTGTGATCTCGGTCATGATGTCAGCGTGCCGCCTGCGGGCGTCGTGGTCACGGGCATTGACACCGTGGCGGTGTCGTGACAGGGAGGCGACGGCGTCTCGCGGCGACACCCCGGCGTTGCGGCCCGTCGTCGCACTGCCGCATGACACCCTGGTGACATGATCGACGCACCCCTCCCCGAAGCCCTCAGCTCCGAGATCAACGCCGTCCTCGACGATGCGGGAGTGCATACCGACCGCAGGCTCGTGATGCGGATGCTGCGCACCGCGATCCTGCTCGGCGAGGACGGCGCCGATCGGCTCGACCTGAAGATCGCCTCGGCGGCGTTGGCCGAGATGCGTGACGCGTTCCGCCTGTTCGCGCCGTTCCGGGGAGTCCCCAAGGTGACGGTGTTCGGGTCGGCCCGAACCCGGCAGGACGATCCGCTCTACCTCACCGCCCGCGACGTCGCCGCCGCACTGGCCGGCGACGGCTGGATGGTCGTCACGGGAGCCGGCCCCGGCATCATGCAGGCGGCTTCCGAGGGCGCGGGCCCCGCGCTCTCCCTGGGGGTCTCCATCCGCCTGCCCTTCGAGGAGAAGCCCAACGGCTTCGTCGCGGGCCAGGACCACGTGGTCGCGATGAAGTACTTCTTCACCCGCAAGCTCATGCTCATCAAGGAATCGCTCGGATTCATCTGCCTCCCTGGCGGCTTCGGCACGCTCGACGAGATGTTCGAGCTGCTCACGCTGCAGCAGACGGGGAAGGCGGAGCCGACGCCCATCGTGCTCCTCGACGAGCCGGGCGGCACCTTCTGGCAGGGGCTGCGGAGCTTCATCGACGACCACCTCGCCCCGACCGGCGTCATCTCGGAGGGCGACTTCGACCGCGTCGTCATCACCGATTCGGTCGACGCGGCCCGGGCGGAGATCACCGGCTTCTGGCACAACTACGACTCGCTGCGATGGGTCGGCGACGCGCTGGTGCTGCGTCTGCGGGCCGAGCCGACGGATGCCGAGATCGAGACGCTCAACGAGCAGTTCGCCTCGATGCTCTCGTCGGGACGGATCGAGCGGACGACGCCGCGGCCGCCGGAGGTGGCAGACGACGACAACCTCGACCTGCCGCGTCTGATCCTGCACCTGGATCAGCGCCAGGTGGGCAACCTGTTCCGGCTGATCGGTGCGATCAACGCACTTCCGTCTGCTCCCGCGCGGTGATACGGGCGGCGAAGTCCGCGAGGTCGACCGGCCGATCGAGGATGCGCTCCGCGGCCCTGTGCCCGGAGTAGAACGCCGCGCCGACCGTCGCCGGCTCGTCACCCCAGGTGGCCTCGCCGGCGAAATGCAGAACGCCGTCGACGGGTCCCGCCAGCGCGTCATGATCGTGATGCGTCGAGCCCAGCGCGAGGTGCGAGTAGGAGCCGTTCGAGAACTCGTCCTCACCCCAGCGGGTGACCCAGTGAGCGAGTGGCTCGCCGACGGCGTCCCCGTAGAGGAGACGCAGCGCGCTGACCGCGTCGGCGACGATCTCGTCGTCCGGACGGTTCTGCATCCGGCGGCCGAACGGCCCGGCGGCAAAGGTCAGCAGGGTGGGGATGCCGCTGACGGCGGAGACGTCGTACCAGGAATGCCAGTGCTCGCCCGCCTCGCCGAGCGCGCGGATCACATAGCTCTCCTCGTTCCAGAACCGCTCGGGGAATTGGACGAACACCTTGTTGAAGACGCCCATCCCCAGCCGTGAGACGGGACCGGCGACCGCATCCGGTAAAGCCGGTTCGAAGGTGATCGTCCCGGCTTTGAGCACGCCGAGCGGCACGGTGACGATCGCCCGGTCTGCGCGGTACTCGGTGCCGCCCGCGTGCACGACGACTCCGTCCGCCGAGCGGGTCACCCGGGTCACGACGGTCTTCAGCCGCACGTCGAGGCCGGCCCCGATGCGCCGCGGCAGCTCGTCGTACCCGCGAGGGAAGATCACCTCGTCTCCGTCGATCGCATCCTCGTCGAGACCGTGCGCGTCGAGGTCGCCGATCCACGCGCCGCACTGCTCCTCGACCCGATGGCGGAAGAACTCGCGGATGTCGTCGATGCGCTCGGGCGACAGCCCCGACCGGTCGAGAGCGCGTTCGGTGACATCCAGATAGGTGTCGCCGGAGGAGGACGCGGCGATCTCCTCGACGAGAAGACGGTCGGAGAGTTCGACGTCGGCGACCCATCGCGAGGTGGCTGCCTCGTCCATGGCACGACCCTCGCCGTCGAAGTTCTCGATCGGTCGACCACCCACCTGGAAGCTGCCCACCGTGTACTCGATCGCCGGGATCCTGAGCGCGTGGACGAGGTTCCACAGCGGCGAGTCCTCGATGCCGTGGATCCACGATGCACCGAGATCGACGGAGAATCCGGTACTTCGGTCGGTGTGCATCCGGCCCCCGATGCGGTCACGTCCCTCGAGGACGACGACACTCCGGCCCGCGTCGGCGAGCATGCGGGCGCTCGTGAGCCCCGACATCCCCGCGCCGATCACGATCGTGTCGAATGTGCTCACGTGCTCCTCCTCGAGCGGCTCCGGATCCCGACACCGCCGCCGCCGTGCGAGGGCCGGTGGGCACAGGGTATCGTGGTACGGATGTCGCGCGTGCGAACAGGCGCGACGAGAGCTGAATAGAGAGGCCGTCATGGACATCGAACTGAGTCTGCTGCGAGGGATCGAGAAGGAGAAGGCGATCCCCTTCGACGAGCTCGTCGCGATCATCGAACAGGCGATCCTGACCGCGTACTCCAAGCACGTCTCCGCCGACGGCGTCACTCCCGAGGGCGTCCGCGTGGATCTCGACCGCAAGACCGGCCACGTCGCCGTGCTGCAGGTCGTCAAGGACGAAGAGGGCGCGATCATCGGCGAGGAGGACGCCACGCCGGACGACTTCGGGCGTATCGCGGCGTTCGCGGCCAAGCAGGTCATCAGCCAGCGTCTGCGCGACATCGCGGACGACGTCGTGCTCGGTGACTTCAAGGACAAAGAGGGCGACATCGTCGCCGGTGTGATCCAGCAGGGCCCGAACCCCCGCATGATCCACGTCGATCTCGGAGCCGTCGAGGCGATCCTGCCGCCTGAGGAGCAGGTTCCCGGCGAGGAGTACACGCACGGCTCGCGTCTGCGCGTGTATGTCACCAGTGTCGCCAAGGGTCTCAAGGGGCCGCAGATCACGGTCTCGCGCACGCACCCCGGCCTGGTCCGCAAGCTCTTCGCCCTCGAAGTGCCCGAGATCGCTGCCGGTCTGGTCGAGATCGTCGCCCTGGCCCGCGAGGCCGGTCACCGCACGAAGATCGCGGTGAAGGCGAACGACCCGTCGATCAACGCCAAGGGTGCCTGCATCGGCGAGCTCGGGCGTCGCGTGCGCGCAGTGACCGAGGAACTCGCGGGCGAGAAGATCGACATCGTCGACTACGACGCCGATCTGCCGACCTTCGTGGCGCACGCGCTCTCACCGGCCAAGGTGACGAGCTCCTTCGTGCTCGACGCCAGCACCAAGGCCGTCCGTGCCCTGGTGCCCGATTACCAGCTGTCGCTGGCGATCGGTAAGGAAGGTCAGAACGCTCGTCTGGCCGCCAAGCTCACCGGCGCGAAGATCGACATCCAGCCGGACAGCGTCCTCGACTGACACGGCTTCGGCCTTCCGCCGCGCCCGGGAGCGGGCGAGGTGGGGTGAAACGCAGGTGTAAGATGGAACCCGTACGAACGTGCGTCGGTTGTCGCACGCGTGCTCCCCGCTCCGCCCTTCTCCGGGTGGTGGCCCAGAACGACACCCTCATCCCCGATGAGCGTGCTGTCCTGCCGGGGCGTGGCGCGTGGGTGCATCCGACAGCTGAATGCATGGCGGCCGCTCTGCGGCGGCGAGCTTTCGGACGAGCACTGCGTGTGACCACTCAGCTGGACACACGGACCTTCGAACAGCACCCACCAAGAAACAAAGGCTGAACAGCTATGGAAACAAAGTGAACGGCTCGAAATGAGACCCGTCCGCGACTAGTGGTCTGCCCTGTCTGGGTGGACCGACTCAGACAGGAGAATTGTGGCTGGTAAACCACGCGTACACGAGATCGCCGCCGAACTCGGCGTCGACAGCAAGATCGCACTTGCGAAGCTCAAGGAACTCGGCGAGTTCGTGAAGAGCCCGTCCTCGACCATCGAACCGCCCGTTGCGCGCAAGCTGCGCGCGGCGATCGAGGCCGATGGCTCGCTCAAGGGCTCCGCTGACGCCGCTCCCGCGGCGAAGCCCGCGGCTGCGAAGCCTGCAGCTGCGAAGCCCGGTGCCAAGCCGGCACCGACCCCGGGCCCCAAGCCCGGTCCGAAGCCTGCCCCGGAAGCTCCGGCCCCCGCACCCGCTGCGCCGGCTCCCGCCCCTGCCCCCGCGGCAGAGGCTCCCGCCGCATCCGATGCGGCGAAGCCGGCCGAGAGCGGCGCGCCGACTCCCGGTGCTCCGCGTCCGGGTAACAACCCCTTCTCGTCGGCGCAGGGCATGGGCCAGCGTCCGGCCGGTCCGCGTCCGGGTAACAACCCGTTCGCGTCGGCTCAGGGCATGGGCCAGCGTCCGACGCCGGGCAACATCCCGCGTCCGCAGGCTCCGCGTCCCGGCGCACCCCGTCCGGGTGCCCCTCGTCCCGGCTCGCCTCGTCCCGGTGCACCGCGCGGTGGCCAGGGCGGTCGTCCCGGTGCTCCGTTCCAGCAGCGTCCCGGCGGCCCCGGTCGTCCCGGCGGTGCCGGCGGACCCGGCGGTGCCGGCGGTCCTGGAGCACGCCCCGGCGGCGGCGGTTTCGCCGGTCGTCCCGGTGGCGGTGGCGGTCGCGGCCGTGGTCCCGGCGGTGGTACCGCAGGTGCCTTCGGCAAGGGCGGCGGCAAGAGCAAGCAGCGCAAGTCGCGGCGGGCGAAGCGGCAAGAGTTCGAGATGCGGAGTGCTCCGGTCGTCGGTGGCGTCAACGTCACCCGCGGTAACGGAGAGATCATCCGCATGCGCCGCGGCGCATCGATCGCGGACTTCGCCGACAAGATCGAGACGCTGACCGGCTACACGGTCCAGCCCGGAACCCTCGTCACCATCCTCTTCAACCTGGGTGAGATGGCCACGGCCACCGAGTCCCTCGATGAGGCGACGTTCGAGGTCCTGGGTGCTGAGCTCGGCTACAAGATCCAGATGGTCTCGCCCGAGGACGAGGACAAGGAGCTCCTCGAGGGCTTCGGCCTCGACCTGGAGGCCGAGCTGGAGGCCGAGAGCGAAGACGACCTCGAGATCCGTCCGCCGGTGGTCACCGTCATGGGTCACGTCGACCACGGTAAGACGCGACTGCTCGACGCGATCCGTCAGACCAATGTGATCGAGGGTGAAGCCGGTGGCATCACCCAGCACATCGGTGCCTACCAGGTGTGGACCGAGCACGAGGGCATCGAGCGCGCCATCACGTTCATCGACACCCCGGGTCACGAGGCGTTCACCGCCATGCGTGCTCGTGGTGCGCAGGTCACCGACCTCGCGATCCTCGTGGTCGCGGCCGACGACGGCATCATGCCGCAGACGGTCGAGGCGCTGAACCACGCCCAGGCGGCGAACGTGCCGATCGTGGTCGCGGTGAACAAGGTCGACAAGCCCGACGCCAACCCTTCGAAGGTGCGTCAGCAGCTGACCGAGTACGGGCTGGTCGCCGAGGAGTTCGGTGGAGACGTCATGTTCGTCGACGTCTCGGCTCGTGCGGGCACCGGCATCCAGGAACTCCTGGACGCCGTGCTGCTCACCGCCGACGCCGGTCTCGACCTGACCGCCAACCCGAACAAGGCCGCTCGTGGTGTCGCCATCGAGGCGAAGCTCGACAAGGGCCGCGGTTCGGTCGCCACGGTGCTCATCCAGTCCGGAACCCTCCGGATCGGTGATGCGATCGTCGCGGGCACGGCGTACGGCCGTGTGCGTGCGATGGCGGACGAGAACGGCGAGCAGGTCCTCGAAGCCTTCCCGTCGCGCCCGGTGCAGGTGCAGGGTCTGAACTCCGTGCCGCGTGCCGGCGACGTCTTCATCGTCACCGAGGAAGACCGTATGGCCCGCCAGATCGCTGAGAAGCGTGAAGCGGTCGAGCGCAACGCCCAGCTGGCCAAGGCCCGCAAGCGCATCTCGCTCGAGGACTTCACCCGTGCGCTCGAAGAGGGCAAGGTCGAGTCGCTCAACCTCATCATCAAGGGTGACGTCTCCGGTGCCGTCGAGGCACTCGAGGAGTCGCTCCTCAAGATCGAGGTCGACGACTCGGTGCAGCTGCGCATCATCCACCGCGGTGTGGGTGCCATCACCGAGTCCGACGTGAACCTGGCGACGATCGACAACGCGATCATCGTGGGCTTCAACGTCCGTCCCGACACGAAGGCGCGTGAGCGTGCCGCCCGTGAAGGCGTGGACATCCGCTTCTACTCCGTCATCTACAACGCGATCGACGAGATCGAGAGCTCGCTCAAGGGCATGCTCAAGCCGGAGTACGAAGAGGTCCAGTCGGGTGTCGCCGAGATCCGCGAGGTGTTCCGCTCCTCGAAGTTCGGCAACATCGCCGGTGTCATCGTGCGGTCGGGAACGATCACGCGAAACGCCAAGGCTCGCGTCATCCGCGACGGTGTCGTGCTGGCCGATGGTCTCGCCATCGAGTCGCTGCGTCGCTTCAAGGACGATGTCACCGAGGTCCGCACGGACTACGAGGCCGGTATCGGCCTCGGCAAGTACAACGACATCCAGATCGGCGATGAGATCGAGACGACCGAGCTCGTCGAGAAGCCTCGCGGCTGATCACTTCGAAACACCTTCGGGCGTCTCCCTCTCCTGCTCCTTCCGAGCACGGAGACGGGGGACGCCCTGAGGGTTCCTGGACAGGGAGAGAATAATGGCAGGCGAAAGACAGGCCCGTCTCGCGGATCGGATCCGCGTGATCCTCGCCGAACGGCTGGAGAAGGGGCTGCGAGACCCGCGCCTCGGCTTCGTCACCATCACGGATGTCCGCGTGAGCGGCGACCTTCAGCATGCATCGGTGTTCTACACGGTGCTGGGGACCGAGGAGGAGCGCATCTCCAGTGGTGCGGCGCTCACGTCGGCGACCGGAATGCTGCGTAGCGAGGTCGGACGCCAGCTGAGCACTCGGCTGGTTCCGACGCTCGAGTTCATCCCCGACGCGCTTCCGGAGAACGCCGACCACATCGGGGCGCTGCTCCGTGAGGCGCAGCAGCGTGATGCCGACGTCGCCAAGCTCGCCTCGTCGGCATCCCATGCCGGTGACGCGGACCCCTACCGTGCGGACGACGACGCGGAGTGAGCGCCGTTTGATACGCTCGGCTTCGCGGGACCGGCTCCCGCGAAGCTGAGGGGGATCGGCATCGAGGGTACGGGCACGTCTGGGGGGCCGTTCATCGCGCCCGCCGCCGTCGGTCTCCTCCTGGAAGAACTGCTCGCGCAGGATCTCGGCTGTGCTCCACATGTGCTCGCCCGGTTGGCCGGCGATCTGGATGCCGACGCTGCCACGATCCGCGCTGTCGTCGAGCGGTTGACTCCGCACCAACGCCATGGGCTCCGACCGTTGCCGTCGCCGTTGCCCCTGGTCGCGGCGATCTCACGCAGGTTCGAGGGACTGCTGCTCGACGAGCGGGATCGTCAGCTCCTCCTCGCGCTCGCGGTCTGCTTGGACGATTCATTGGGTCCGCTCCTGGAGTTCGACGGACGCACGGCGACCGAGATCGCCGCTGCCGCCGTCGGCGATCACTTGACCCTGCACGCCGGCCGCGTGCGTTTCGTCGACGCCCGACTCTCGATCTGGGTGCGGGCGACGACCTGCACTGCCGGGACCGCGCTGGTCCATGAGCGTCTGAGCGCGGTCTTCCTCGATCGTGGTGACCCGATGAGCGCGGACTGGCACCGGGCTCGGGCATCTCTCGAGGGCGACCCGTCGACCGCACGGGAGCTCACCCTCATCGCGCGGCAGCTGAGCGAAGCCGGACATCCGGAGCGTGCACTGATGCTGGCGCGTGAGGCGGCAGAACATGCAGTCGGCGAGGATCAGGACGAGGCGCGGCTCGTGGCCGGGGCGTCGGCGGTCGGTGCCGGGTTCGCGGTGGAGGCCGCCGCCTGGTTGGGGACGCTGTATCCGCACAGCGGTGAACGACACAGGTGGGCGGGGCTCGGGGCTCTGATCGTGGCGCAGACCTTCGTGCAGGGGGCTGTTCCCGGGATCGATCCGACCACCGTGCGGCCGGGATCCGCCGACGAGAGCGATTGGCGTCATTGGACCAGAGCAGCCGCTCTCGCCGCCATCCTCTGCGCCGAGCGAGGAGACCGGCGGGGGATGCGCCTGTGGCTCGATGCCCTCCGGGACGGTGCCGTGCGGATCGGTGCCGAGCAGGAGCTGAGGGATCCGGTCGTCGCGCTGGGGTGGCTCATGGCCGGAGATCGCGATGCCGACATGGTGACGGAGTCGAGCTCGGTGAGCGGGGGGATGCTCCGAACTCTGCGCGCCGCGGTAGAGGGAGACATCGATCTGGGGCTGCGTCTGCTCGTCGTCGATGAATCGACGCCGTCCGGCGGTCCTGATCCTTTCGTGCCGGGCTACGAGCACAGCCCGGTCGTCCATGCGTATCGGTCGGTCGTCGAGGTCCTCCTGCTCGCGTGGCGAGGTGACATCGGTATCGCGCGGGACAGGCTGATCCAGGCGGCGCTCACCCTTCCCATCGCGCTGCCCCTCGCCGGGCTCGGAGTCGTCCTCGCCCGACGCCTCGATCTGGCGGTGCACGGCGAACTCGGCCCGTTCGCCCGGTCGCTCACGCTCACCCTTCCGCCTGGCGCGAAGATGGATCTGCTCGTGGACCGTGGTGTCCGGTCCTTCCTCACCGGCTCCTTCGACGATGCCGCAGCCACGGTCCGGCTCTGGTCCGATCTCGGCGCCCCGCAGACGACGATGACCGTGCCGGGTCTGGACGAGCTGGCCTCGCCTTCTCCCGGTGTCCCGTTGGCGGCCGCGTCTCTCGAGCCTCCGGAGATCGCGCTGGCGCAGCAGCTGCGGACACGCATCGCGACGGCGGCGGACGGGCGATGGCGTGCGGACGGCGACGAGGTCGCGGAGATCGCGCGAACGTTGCGTTCGCCGTTCGAGCGGGCGCGCGTGGAGATGATGCTCGGAAGCCGGCATGCGATCCGCGACGATCACTCGGCCGCGAGGATCCATCTGCAGTATGCCGAACGACTGTTCGAGCTCTCCGGCGCGACGGCATGGGCGAAGTCGGTGCGCGGGAGGCTGGACCGACTCGAGGCCAGAGAGGGGAGCATCGTCCCGGCGATGGGCCTGCTCTCGGCATGCCGTGCCGCCTGGTCGCTCCGGCTCACCGCCCGGGAGCTGGAAGTGGCGATGCGCGCGGTCCGAGGTGCAGCGAACCGTGAGATCGGCGAGGAGCTGAACGTTTCGGTCCGCACCGTGGAAGTCCACCTCGGCCGGATCTTCACCAAGCTCGACGTGCGGAGCCGCGTCGAGCTGACGGTACTTGCACATCGCACGGATCAACACGTCTGAGTCGTCATCGTCCGTGATCCGCCGTCGCGCGCGGCGCCGTCAGCGGGGCAGGAACAGGGTGGCCCCGTCGGCTTCGGCGAGCCCGTCGGCGATCAGCGAGTCGATCGCTCGGTCGCGCTGTCCGGTGTCGGGCCAATCCGGGAGGACGGCATCGAGCGGGACGGCCTCCGGATCCCGGCTCCGCAGCAGGCGCAGCACCGCGCCGCGTGCTTGCCGATCGGACCCTTCATAGGCGGCCTGGCGTCGGCGTCCGTCTCCCGTGTCCGGCCTGCCCGCTGCCAGCCATGCGCAACTCCCGGCGAGAGGGCAGAGCGGGCACCGGGGTGCCCGTGACGTGCAGACCGTGGCGCCGAGCTCCATCGCCGCCGCGTTGAACACGGCCGCCTCCGCGACATCCTCCGGCAGCAACGATGACATCAGGTCGAGGTCTCGGCGAGATGCCGCTCCCGGCTGCGCCCGGCCCTCGACGGCACGGGCGAGAACGCGCCGAGTGTTCGTATCGACCACGGGGTGCCGGTCGCCATAGGCGAACACGGCCACGGCGCGGGCGGTGTAGTCGCCGATGCCGGAGAGGGCCAGCAGCGCGTCCACGTCACGCGGAACGACTCCGCCATGACGATCCGTGATCTCGACGGCAGCGCGGTGCAGCCAGAGCGCGCGTCGGGGATACCCCAGGTTCGCCCATTGCTGCACGACCTCCGCCGTCGACGCCATCGCCATCGTGGCAGGGGTCGGCCACCGATCCAGCCATGCCTCGAGATGCGGAATGACCCTCGTCACCGGGGTCTGCTGCAGCATGAATTCGCTCACGAGAACGCCCCAGGCGCCGAATTCGTTATGAAACGCAGACCGACGCCACGGCAGGTCGCGCGCTGTGGATCGATACCATGCGGACAGGCGCGATCTCATCTCGGGACGGGCCTGTATATCGGGCATCCATCCAGCCTACGTGAGCTGCGAGACGAGCCCGGGACCGGAGACAGGGGCATCCATGATCAACACACGTACGAGCGCGCTCATCTTCGTGACGGCCTTGGCCGTCACGAGCCTGGTCGGGTGCACGGGAACGTCGGCACCCGCTTCGACGCCCAGCGGCGGATCCACGCCGAGCGGAACGACGTCGACCCCACCGACGCCGACACCGACAGCGGAGCCTCGGATCGAGGATCCGGCTGACCCCGGAACCTGGATCATCCACGAGGCGGGCGTCGGACCGATCGACGTCGGGGGCGACTTCACCTCGACGCTTGCCGGCCTCACCGGCTCCTGGACCAACGACACCGCGAACTGTTCGTGGTCGGCGTGGTGGATGGCAGCCGACTCCGCCTACGGTATCTCCTTCGTCCGCGGGACGGAGAGCGAGACGGCGCCCATCCGCGAGATCTCCGTCTACTCCGCGGCCGAAACTCCCGCCGTGGTCCCTGGACCGGTGACGGAGGACGGCCTCGGTATCGGAGCGACCATGGCCGAGGTGCTCGCTGCGTATCCTGACGCGCAGGAGGGGGTGTCGACGATGGGGAGCGACACCTGGCTCATGCTTCCGAGCGCGACCGACGCCCACGTCTTCTTCGCGTTCCGCGAAAACAGCGACACCGCATGGGACGTCACGGTGACGACCGGCGCCGAACCCTCGTACGAGGTCTGCGGCTGACCCCCGGGCCGGTGCACGGCGTCGCTCTCGGTAGGCTGGGGGGATGGTCTCGCCCGGCATCCTTCTCGTCGACAAGCCCGCAGGGCTGACCAGCCACGACGTCGTCGCCCGCACGCGACGAGCGTTCGGCACCCGCAAGGTGGGGCACGCCGGAACGCTCGACCCGATGGCGACCGGTCTGCTGGTCATCGGCATCGAGGGAGCGACCAGGCTCCTGACGTACGTCGTGGGGGCTGACAAGACCTACGCGGCGACGATCCGGCTCGGACAGACGACGGGCACGGACGATGCGGACGGCGAGATCCTCACGACGGCGGCTCCCGAGGCATGGGAGTCCGTCAGCGATGAAGCGGTCTCCGCCGGAATCGCGAGGCTCACGGGCGAGATCTCCCAGGTCCCCAGCGCTGTCTCCGCCATCAAGGTGGACGGTCGCCGCGCGTACGAGCGTGTGCGTGCCGGTGAAGAGGTCGTGCTCGCAGCGCGCGACGTGGTCGTCTCGCGGTTCGATCTGCTCGGCCGTCGCGAGGGCGACGGGTACATCGATCTCGACGTCGTGGTCGACTGTTCATCCGGAACATACATCCGTTCGCTCGCCCGCGACCTCGGCTCCGCTCTCGGCGTCGGCGGTCACCTCACCGCGCTGCGACGTACTCGTGTCGGGCCGTTCGATGTGACGGATGCCGTCGGCATCGAAGCGCTCGAGGGTGCACCGACCCTGACCCCCGGTGAGGCTGCAGGACGCCTTCTCCCGGTCCTTGCGATGTCGGTCGATGACGCGCGGGACCTCCGCCACGGCAAGCGTCTCGCAGGGCAGGCCGTCCGTCTCGAGAGCCGCCTCGGCGCAGCGATCGACGAGGACGGGGTTCTGATCGGGATCGTCGAGAGGCGCGGCGCAGACCTCAAGAGCGCCATGAACATGCCGGAGGGCGACCGATGATCCTGTGGTTCACGATCGCGCAGATCGTCGTCGCGGTCGCCGCGGGCGTGTTCTGTCTCGTCGCGGGGCTGATCGGCAGGCGACCGAGTGACTTCAGCGTCGGTGCTCTGGCCCTCGTCGAGGCGCTGCTCGTCGTCCAGGTGATCGTCGCCATCATCGCGCCCTTCTCAGGAAACCCGCCGACCGGAGACCTGCTCGAGTACTGGGTCTACCTGGTCTCCGCCGTGCTCCTGCCCGTCGGCGCGGTGCTGTGGGCGCTCATGGAACGCAGCCGCTGGAGCACCGTGATCCTGGGCGTCGCCGCACTCGCGATCGCGATCATGCTCTGGCGGATGCAGGTCATCTGGGCCGTCCAGCTCGCGTGAGGCGAGAGGCTTGCGCGGAGACCGGCCGTCTTCCGCGGCTCTAGGATGGAATGCGCTATGAGCTCCACCGCCCCCTCCTCTCGGATGACCGGAATCGGTCGTGTCCTCGTGATCGTCTACGCCGTCATGGCGCTGGCCGCCACGGGACGCAGCTTCGTGCAGATCGTCCGTCGGTTCGACGAGGCGCCGCTCGCGTACTCGCTCTCCGCACTCGCCGCGCTCGTCTACATCCTGGCCACGCTCGCCCTCGTCCTGGCTCGTCGTCGCGGCTGGTACACCGTCGCCTGGATCGCGATCGTCTTCGAGCTCACCGGCGTGCTCGTCGTCGGATTGCTGAGCATTCTGCTGCCCGAGCTGTTCCAGCATGAGACCGTGTGGTCGCTGTTCGGGCGGGGCTACCTGTTCATCCCGCTGGTCCTCCCGATCTTCGGCATCTGGTGGCTGCGCACGCATCGCCCCGCCGAAGTCGCGCGCCCTGTCGAGGTCGACGCGTGATCATCTTCCGAAGCCCGGATGAGGTGCCGGACGACTTCGGCCCGAGCGCGGTCGCCATCGGCAAGTTCGATGGGGTCCACGCCGGCCACCGCGCTGTGATCGCGCGCCTCGAGGAGGCGGCTGCTGCTACCGAGAGCCGATCGGTCGCGGTCACGTTCGATCGCAACCCGTTGGCCGTCATCCGCCCGGATCGCTGCCCCGAGAACGTCGTCACGGTCGACCGCAAGCTCGAGCTCCTCGGTGAGCTCGGGCTCGACGCGACGCTGGTGCTCACGTTCGACGAGGAACTCGCGGCCCGCAGCGCGGAGGATTTCGTCGTCGACATCCTCGTGGGAGCCCTCCAGGTGTCGACGGTCCTGGTCGGGCAGGACTTCCGGTTCGGGAACAGGGGAGCGGGGACGCCGGAGCTGCTGCGCGAACTCGGACCCCGCTACGGCTTCTCGGTCGAGGTCGTCGATGACGTCTACCTTCCGGGTTCTTCGCGGCGCGTGTCGTCGAGCTGGATCCGCGAACTGTTGATGGAGGGCGATGTCGCGACAGCCGCGACCGTTCTCGGGCGGTACCCGGATGTGCGCGGCGAGGTCGTGCACGGGCTCAAGCGCGGGCGGGAGCTGGGCTTCCCCACCGCGAATCTCTCGACCATCGTCGATGCCTTCGTTCCGGCGGACGGCGTCTATGCCGGGTGGCTCGTCGACCACGACACCGGCATCCGGCACCCTTCGGCCATCTCGGTCGGGACCAACCCCACGTTCGACGATGTCCTCGTGCGCCAGGTCGAGGCCCACGTGCTGGGCGAGACCGGCCTCGACCTCTACGGGCACGACGTCACGGTCGAGTTCGTCGACAGACTGCGGGGCATGGTGGCCTTCGAGGGCATCGACAAGCTGATGGAGCAGATGGGTGCCGACGTGAACGATGCCGCACGGGCCCTCGGACTGACGTCGTAGCGCGCGACCCGTTCGGCGGTTCGAATGGGCGGCTCGGCGTGGGCGATCGCGTCCACGCGGGCACGATGACATAGAATGGACATCGGCTCCCGCCGAACTTCGCGAATCTCGCGATCCCCGACGGGAAGAAGATCCACTGTTCGTACGGTCCTGGCTCACGCCACACGCGGACAACGAGAACGGCCCATGGCTTCCTGGGGAAGCCGGAGCCTTCACGCTCAGGAGGAGCATGCCGACTACGGCAACCGCCGCCACGCGGCGCAAGAAGACGTCCCGTCGTGACGACGAGGCACCCCTCATCCCGATCCTCGCGCGCAAGGTGCGCGAGATCGAGGCCAAGTCGCAGCGAGGGAAGCTCGGCCCCACGAATCGGGTGAAGTTCCAGGTGATCGCCTTCCTGGTGCGCGAAGAGCGCGCGCGTGTGAAGGCGGATGCCGAGATCGGTGATCCTGCTCGCGCCGAGCTGTTGAAGCGGCTCGACGGCGTCGCCACGATCCTCGCGAAGACGGCTGCGCGCGACACCTCGCTCATCCAGCTGCTGGAGGCCGACCAGGCGACATCGCCGGTGGCGAAGCGCATGCGCCGCGACTGGCTGCTCGAATCCGGCGCCGACCTCGCCCCGGAAGAGCTCATCATCGCCGACGCGGCACCGGTGCAGATCTCCACGATCCCGGCGGCGATCGCCGAGCGACAGGTCACCCCGCCGTCCGTCGAAGCTCGACAACTGGCCAATCCCTTCCTCGCTCCCGACCTGACGCCCCGACCGAGCGCCACGCCGCGACGCCGCCTCGACGGCTGGGAGCTCATGGGGCCGCTGTACAAGGCCTTCGAGACCGGAGCCGGCGGATCCGCCGCGTCCATGGATCTGCCTCCGGCGCCGGAGTTCGACCACATCTCGCCCAAGGGCCTCGAGGTCATGGTGCACCAGTCCCGGTTCCTCGAAGCCGTGAAGGCGGGGCACCGCAGCTTCCTCCTCGCCGATGAGCCAGGACTCGGCAAGACCGCGCAATCAGTGCTCGCCGCTTCCGTGGCGGGCGCGTACCCGCTGCTCGTCGTCGTCCCCAACGTCGTGAAGATGAACTGGGCGCGCGAGGTCGAGCGCTGGACGCCACAGCGTCGCGCCACGGTGATCCAGGGTGACGGCGACGACATCGATGCGTTCGCCGACGTGTTCATCGTGAACTACGAGATCCTCGATCGGCACATGTCCTGGCTCGCCTCGATCGGGCTGCGCGGCATGGTCGTCGACGAGGCGCACTTCATCAAGAATCTCTCCTCGCAGCGTTCCCAGAACGTGCTGTCGTTGGCCGCCCAGGTGCGCGAGCGCACTCCCGGGCACGACCCCCTGATGCTCGCCCTCACGGGTACGCCGCTGATCAACGACGTGGAGGACTTCGACGCGATCTGGCGCTTCCTCGGCTGGACCACCGGCGAGAAGCCGGGGCCCGAGCTCATGGAAAAGCTCGATGCGACCGGATTCACCCCGGCGGACAAGGCCTTCTATCCGGAAGCGCGCGACGCGGTGATCTCGATGGGCATCGTCCGCCGCAAGAAGAAGGACGTCGCAGCCGACCTGCCCGACAAGCTGATCGCCGATCTGCCGGTGCAGCTCGACGACGAGTTCGGGCGCAGCATCCGACAGGCCGAGCGCGAGCTGGGGGAGCGCCTCGCCGCTCGCTACCGCCGCATCATCGAGGCCCGCGGCGACCGTGGACTCGCACCCGGAGAGATCGACGACGACATCGTGCGGCTGGTCGCCCAGAACGAGCTCGAGGAGTCGAAGGCCGCCGGCACCGGGGGAGACAATGTCTTCACCATGGTCCGGCGCATCGGTCAGGCCAAGGCGCCACTGGCTGCCGACTACGCCGCTCAGCTGCAGCGTTCGGTCGGCAAGGTCGTGTTCTTCGCGAAGCACATCGACGTCATGGACCAGGCCGAGGCGCACTTCGCCGCCGCCGGCATCCGTTCGGTCTCGATCCGTGGGGACCAGACGTCCACGACCCGCCAGCAGGCGATCGACGACTTCAACGGCGACCCCGAGGTCGGCATCGCCGTCTGCTCTCTCACCGCTGCCGGTGTGGGACTCAACCTGCAGGCGGCGTCGAACGTCGTCCTCGCCGAGCTGTCGTGGACGGCAGCCGAGCAGACGCAGGCGATCGACCGCGTGCACCGCATCGGGCAGGACGAGCCGGTGACGGCGTGGCGGATCATCGCCGCGCACACCATCGACACCAAGATCGCCGAGCTGATCGACCAGAAGCAGGGACTCGCGGCACGCGCCCTCGACGGGGAAGCGGTCGAGGAGTCGGCCGGGGAGCCGGTGCAGCTGGCGGCGCTCATGCACCTGCTGCGACAGGCGCTGGGCGGAGCGTAAGCCTCAAGATCGGCTGTTCTTAACGCGGGATCTGGTGCGAAAGCCGGCGTCGGCGGGAAGTTCATCGATATCGGCGAATCGCCTTGTCAAGATCGGCGTTTTTCGTCGAGCCCGAATGGCGCCCGGGCACGCAGGGGCGCTAGTGTCGATCGAAGGCAGCGTCGCCTGTTCCCCCCCATCTCCCGAACGTCTGAAGGCACCAGCATGAAGATCGGCATCCTGACGAGCGGCGGCGACTGCCCCGGCCTCAACGCGGTCATCCGCGGCATCGTGCTCAAGGGCACGACCTCATACGACCTGGAGTTCGTCGGCATCCGCGACGGCTGGCGCGGACTCGTCGACGGGGACTTCATGCCGCTGACCCGGCACGAGGTGAAGGGGCTGTCGAAGGTGGGCGGCACGATCCTCGGCACCAGCCGCACGAACCCGTATGAGGGCGAGCGCGGGGGAGCCGAGAACATCGCCAAGACCCTCTACGGGCACAAGATCGACGGCATCATCGCGATCGGCGGTGAAGGCACGCTCGCAGCCGCCGACCGCCTCGCCAAGGACGGCATCAAGGTGATCGGCGTCCCCAAGACGATCGACAACGACCTGCAGGCGACGGACTATTCGTTCGGCTTCGACACCGCCGTGAACATCGCCACGGACGCGATGGATCGCCTCCGCACGACCGGTGACTCCCACCAGCGCTGCATGGTCGCCGAGGTCATGGGTCGGCACGTCGGCTGGATCGCCCTGCACGCCGGAATGGCTGCCGGTGCGCACGTCATCTGCATCCCCGAGGTACCGATGTCGATCGACGACATCACGGAGCTCGTCACCAGCGCCCACGACCGCGGTCGCGCGCCCCTGGTCGTCGTCTCCGAGGGGTTCAAGCTCCTCGGGATGGACGAGGCATACAGCGACAAGGGGCTCGACGCCTTCAATCGACCGCGCCTCGGCGGTATCGGCGACCAGCTCGCCCCCGAGATCGAGCGCATCACCGGCATCGAGACGCGTGCGACGATCCTCGGCCACATCCAGCGCGGTGGATCGCCGTCGGCCTTCGACCGCGTTCTCGCCACGCGCCTGGGGCTGCATGCGGCGGACGCGATCGTGGACGGCGCGTGGGGTCAGATGGTCGCCATGCAGGGCACCGACATCGTGCGGGTGCCGTTCGCCGATGCGCTCGGCGAACTGAACACCGTCCCGCGCTACCGCTACGACGAGGCTGCGGCGCTCTTCGGCTGAGTCCGAGAGCGATCGGATCCATCACGCCGAATCAGGCGACCTCGCGGAATCAGGCGACTTCTCCTCCCGCGTGCCTGATGCGGCGTGTTCGCCTGATCTCGCGTGCTCTATGTCGCGCGTCGAATCGCGCCCGGGTCGCGCGGTGAAACAGCCGCGGGTTCTCAGGTGTGCGTCTTGTGCCGGTGCAGACCCTGGACTGTTCTGACGTGATCGCCTGATGTGGCGCCCACGAACGGGCGCTCACACCAGGAGGTCCGGCGCTCAGGCGTCGGCGAGGCCGAGCGTCTCGAGGAGCCAGGCGAGTTCGAAGGCCCGCTCCTTCCAAGAGTTGTAGCGCCCGCTCACGCCGCCGTGCCCGGCGACCATCTCGCACTTGAGGAGCACGTCCTTCGCCCCGGCTTCGCGTAGACGGGCGACCCACTTGGCGGGCTCCACGTAGAGCACACGGGTGTCGTTCAGGGATGTGACGGCGAGGATCCGCGGGTATTCGACGCCGTCTCGGACATTCTCGTACGGGCTGTACGACTTCATGTAGGCGTACACATCCGGGTCGTGGAGGGGGTCGCCCCATTCGTCCCACTCGATCACGGTCAGCGGCAGCGACGGGTCGAGGATCGTGGTCAGGGCGTCCACGAAAGGCACCCCGGCGAGGATGCCGGCGAAGAGCCCGGGCGCGAGGTTCGTCACAGCCCCCATCAGCAGGCCCCCGGCGCTGCCGCCCTCGGCCACCATGAGAGTCGGTGCCGTGACCCCGGTCTCGACCAGGTGCTCGCCGCAGGAGACGAAGTCCGTGAAGGTGTTGCGCTTGTGGAGGAGCTTGCCGTCCTCGTACCACTGTCGCCCCATCTCTCCTCCACCGCGGACGTGCGCCACCGCGAAGATCACACCCCTGTCCAGCTCGGAGAGGCGCGCGACCGAGAAGCCGGGATCGATCGAGTGCTCGTACGAGCCGTACCCGTACAGGTGCACCGGCCGTGCCTCGCCCCCGGGTTCGCCGAACGAGCGCTTCCAGACGAGCGAGATCGGCACGCGGACGCCGTCCGCAGCGGTCGCCCACTCACGCCTCTGCCCGTAGTCGGCGGGGTCGTATCCACCCAGCACCGGCACCTGCTTGCGCAGCACGAGCTCGCGGGTCGCGAGATCGAGGTCGTACACGGTCCCCGGCGTCACGAACGACGTGTATCCCAGGCGCAGGAACGGGGAGTGCCATTCGGGGTTCCCGCTCACTCCGGCGGAGTAGAGCGGCTCGTCGAAGGCCAGCTCGTCGACGACATCCGTCTCGTAGTCGAGCAGGCCGACGCGTTCGAGTCCTTCGCTGCGGTACTCCACGGTGGCGAAGTCGCGGAACGCGTCCACACCCAGCAGGCGTCTGCCCTGTTCGTGCGCCACCACCACGTGCCGCGATCCCCGGGGGTCCGCGGCGGCGACCGACACGAGCTCGAAGTCGAGGGCTCCGTCGTTGTGCAGCACGAGCAACCGGTCCTCGCCGCCCACGACCGCGTGCTCGACGGAATACTCGACGCCTTCGCGACGCGGCCAGACCAGCTGCGGCTCAGCGGTGAGCTCGCCGGTCAGATCGACGAGGTACTCCTCGCTCGTGATGCTCGAGCCGACCGCGATGACCAGATACCGGCGGCTGCGGGTGATCCCTGCCCCGAGCCAGAACTTCTCGTCCGGCTCGTGGAAGAGCCGCACGTCGTCCGACACCGGCGTGCCGAGGCGATGCAGCCACAGGGTGTCGGGGCGCCAGGCCTCGTCACGGGTCGTGTAGAGCACCCCGGTGCCGTCGGGCGTGAAGAAGGCGCCGCCCGTGTTCGGGATCTCGTCGTCGAGCGTGGTGCCCGTGGCGAGGTCGCGCACGTGCACGGTGTAGAGCTCGTCACCCTCGAAATCGGTGGACCAGAGCAGCTTCGTGGCGTCGTCAGACGTGTCGAAAGCGCCGAGCGAGAAGAAGTCGTGTCCTTCCGATTCGACATTGCCGTCGAGGAGCACGATCTCTCCCGGAACCGCGACTCCTGGCTCGAGACGCGGGGGAGTCCAGTCGTCCGGGGCGGCAGCGGCGCGGCAGTGGATGCCGTACTGGGCCCCCTCCTCGCTGCGGCTGTAGTACCACCAGTCCCCTCGGCGAGTGGGGACGGACAGGTCCGTCTCCTGGACACGGCCCTTGATCTCCTGGAAGAGTCTCTCGCGCAGATCGGCGAGGTGCGCCGTCTCGGCGTCTGTGTGGGCGTTCTCCGCTTCGAGGTGGGAGATGACCTCGGCGGATTCCTTGGCACGAAGCCATTCGTAGGGATCCTCGAAGGTGTCACCGTGATGGGCGCGGAGGGTCGAGCGGCGGTCGGCGGCAGGGGCGTCAGTCACCGTCTCACGCTATCCCAGGTCGAGTTGACCGGCACGGGGGAGGGTGGGAGAATTCACCGGGGCCGGTTAACGGAAGTCAAACCCACGGTGAACTCTTCGTTCGTCACGTCGATCTCGTCGACATCTCCTTCTTCCTCAAACGACCGAAAGCGAACGGTGGAAACCGCAGCCCTCATCGTCGTGCTTGTCATCGCGCTGGCACTCTTCTTCGACTTCACCAACGGCTTTCACGACACGGCGAATGCCATGGCGACGCCGATCGCCACCGGCGCGCTGAAGCCCAAGACCGCCGTCCTCCTCGCCGCAGTGCTGAACCTCGTCGGCGCCTTCCTGTCCACCGAGGTCTCCAAGACCATCTCGGGCGGCATCATCCGCGAGGATGCGATCATCTCCGCGGGAGCCGATCTGTTCCTCTCGTTGATCTTCGCCGGTCTCATCGGCGCGATCACCTGGAACATGCTCACATGGCTCCTGGGGCTGCCTTCGAGCTCGTCGCACGCGCTCTTCGGCGGACTCATCGGCGCCACTCTGGTCGGTGCGGGGATCGGGGGCATCGACTTCGGCATGGTGCTCTCGAAGATCGTGCTCCCCGCCCTGATCGCCCCTGTCACGGCAGGGCTGATCGCGTTCGCCGCGACGAAGATCGCCTACTCGGTCACCCGTCGCTACGACGGGAAGCCCGACGGCCGCGACGGCTTCCGATGGGGCCAGATCTTCACGTCGTCCCTCGTCGCGCTCGCCCATGGGACCAACGATGCGCAGAAGACGATGGGAGTGATCACCCTCGCGATGATCACGATCGGCTGGCAGTCCGGCGCCCATCACGAGCCCGAGCTGTGGGTCATCGTCGCGTGTGCCTTCACCATCGCCCTCGGCACCTACCTCGGCGGATGGCGCATCATCCGCACCCTCGGCAAGGGGCTGACCGACGTCAAGCCCGCCCAGGGCTTCGCTGCGGAGAGCTCGACCGCGGCCACCATCCTCGCCTCCAGCGCCCTCGGCTTCGCCCTCTCCACCACGCAGGTCGCGTCCGGTTCGGTGATCGGCTCCGGCCTCGGCCGCCGCGGGTCCACCGTGCGCTGGCGGACCGCCGGCCGCATCGGAGTCGGCTGGCTGCTGACGCTTCCCGCTGCCGGAGGCGTAGGCGCTCTCGCGGCGCTGCTGGTGGTCTGGCTGGGCAACTGGGGAGTGGCGATCGATGCCGTGATCGCCCTGGTGATCATCCTCGGCCTCTTCATGCGTTCGCGTCGCAATGCTGTCACCCCGGCGAACGCGATGAGTGACGTCGCCGAGTCCGGCAGGGCCGTCGAACTCCCCGATACGCCTCCGCCGACGCGCCGCCAGCAGCGCATCGAGCAGGCCAAGGCCGAGGCCAGGGCCCGTGCCGAGGCGCGCGAGCAGGCGAAGGCCCAGGCGAAGGCCCAGGCGAAGAAGGACGCCGAGAAGAAAGCCGAGAAGAAGAAGGCCAAGAAGGCGGAGGCCAAGGCCGGTGCCGGCTCGTCGAAGGCTGCGGCCTCGACGACGAAGCCCGACGCCGACCGGAACGGGGAGTCCGAATGAACGTCGTGATCGACTGGGTCGCCTTCCTCCAGGTGTTCGCGGCAGCCCTCATCGGCGCCGCCGCCATCGTCACGTTCTACGCGCTGGGACTCCGACTGCTCGTGCGCAGCGGGCGGGCCCCGGTGGTGAGTCCTGCAGAGTTCACGGACGCCATCACCGTGATCACGGAGAAGGAACTCAAGCGCGCCGAGAAGCAGGCGGCGAAGGCGGCACGCAAGAGCCCGCTGACCGAGGGCCAGAAGACGGTGGCCCTGGTCGGCGCCTACGGCTGTTTCGCGCTCTGCGCCGCCGCCGTGGTGAGCGGAATCCTGCTCCTCGTCGTCGGTCACTGACCTCGGAGGGCGAGCGCGGGTCGCGTCCGCCGCTGCCGGTGCGGCAATAGGCTGAGGCCATGTCCGCAGGAACCGGCAGTCCGTACGTCTTCGGCAGGCACGAGCCCGCGTCGCACGTGCTCATCCACGTCAGCGACCCGCATTTCCTCGCGGGGGGAGCGCGCCTGGGCGGACGCTACGACGTCGAGGCGAACTTCGACCGCACGCTCGACGCGATCCGCGCGGTGCATCCGCATCCGACGGCGATCGTCGTCACGGGTGACCTGGCCGACCTCGGCGAGCCCGACGCGTATCGCCGTCTGCGCGCTGCGGTCGAGCCGGTCGCGGCGGAACTCGGCGCCCCGGTGATCTGGGTGGCGGGAAACCACGACGAACGTCCGGCGCTGCGTGAGGGGCTGCTCGATCTGGCTCCGACCGAGGAGCCTGTGACCGGTGTCTGGGACCTCGAGGGTCTCCGACTCGTGGCGCTGGACACGAGTGTCCCGGGCTGGCATCACGGGGATCTCGATGACGGTCAGCTCTCCTGGCTCGCCGAGGTCCTCGCCGAGCCGGCCCCGCACGGCACCCTGCTCGCAATGCATCATCCGCCTCTTCCGAGCCACCTCCCGCTGTTCGACACCCTGGAGCTGCGACATCAGGACGAGCTCGCCGCCGTCGTCCGCGGCAGCGACGTCCGAGGCATCCTCGCCGGGCATCTGCACTACTCCTCGCACGGCACCTTCGCCGGCGTGCCGGTGAGCGTGGCATCGGCGACGTGCTACACCATGAACGTCGCGCGCCCGTCTGCCGAGGTCAACGGAATGGACGCCGCTCAGGCGTTCCAGCTCGTGCACGTGTACCCCGACACGATCACCCACACCGTGGTCCCGGTGACCAGTGCCGACACCGGCGACTACTTCTCCGAGGCCTGGCTGGAGCGCATGGCGAAGCTCGACCCGGAAGGGCGACTCGAAGCCTTCTCCCGCAAACCCGCACGCTGAGCGGCGTAGACTGAAGACATCCCCCACCCTTCTCACCCGCCACGACCCACGAGGATGTGACATGGCTTCTGCCGCGCCTACCCTGACCCGCACCGAGACCGATTCGCTCGGGAGCATGGAGATTCCCGTCGACGCGTACTGGGGGATCCACACCGCCCGCGCCGACGCGAACTTCCCGATCACGAAGCGGCCCATCTCGGTGTATCCCGACCTCGTGGTCGGCCTCGCGATGGTCAAGCAGGCCAGCGCCCGTGCGAACCGCGAGATCGGCGTGCTCGACCCGGAGCGGGCGGACCTGATCGACCGGGCGGCTCAGCGCGTGATCGACGGCGAGTTCCACGAGCAGTTCACGGTCGGCGTCATCCAGGGTGGAGCCGGCACGTCGACCAACATGAACGCGAACGAGGTCATCACCAACATCGCGCTCGAGATGGCGGGCCGCGAGAAGGGCGACTACGCCTTCCTTTCGCCGATCGACCACACCAATCGCAGCCAGTCCACGAACGATGTGTACCCGACCGCGGTGAAGATCGGCCTCTCGCTGACCCTGCGCTCGCTGCTCGAGGAACTCGACCTGCTGCGGCTGTCGTTCCTGGGCAAATCGCGCGAGTTCCACGATGTGCTGAAGGTGGGGCGCACGCAGCTGCAGGATGCCGTGCCGATGACGCTGGGGCAGGAGTTCAACGGCTTCGCCACGACGCTCGGCTACGACCACACCCGTCTCACCGAGAACGCCTCGCTGATGTTCGAGATCAACATGGGCGCCACCGCGATCGGCACCGGGATCACCACCCACCCCGGTTACGCACCCGCCGTGCTCAAGCACCTGCGCGAGATCACGTCGCTCGACCTCCGCACTGCCGGTGACCTCGTCGAGGCCACCAGCGACACCGGCTCGTTCATGTCGTTCTCGTCGACTCTCAAGCGCAACGCGATGAAGCTGTCGAAGATCTGCAACGACCTCCGTCTTCTCTCGTCCGGCCCGCAGGCGGGTCTCGGCGAGATCAACCTTCCTGCCATGCAGGCGGGCTCCAGCATCATGCCCGGCAAGGTCAACCCGGTCATCCCCGAGGTCGTGAACCAGGTGGCGTTCGCCGTCGCCGGTGCGGACATGACGGTGACGATGGCGGCAGAGGCCGGACAGCTGCAGCTGAACGCCTTCGAGCCGGTCATCGCGCATTCGATCTTCCAGTCGATCACCTGGATGCGTCAGGCGATGTGGACTCTGCGAGTGAACTGCGTCGACGGCATCACCGCGAACCGTGACCGCCTCGGCGCGATGGTCGGTGCCTCGGTCGGAGTCATCACGGCGCTGACCCCGTTCATCGGCTACGCCGCGGCGGCCGCTCTCGCGAAGACCGCACTGCTGACCAACCGCAGCGTGGCCGACCTCGTGGTGGAGGCCGGCCTCATGTCGCGCGACGAGGTCGTCAAGCAGCTCTCGCCTGCGCGCCTGTCGGGACTCGAGACCATCACGGCCGCGATCCCGGTGATCTCACCGGAAGACCTGATCGAGATCTGATCTCACAGACGGATAGACGAAGGGGACGGATGCGCCGGCATCCGTCCCCTTCGTCTCCGTGAAGTCAGTCGGTGATGCGGCAGTGGGTGGTGAGCTCGCCGATGCCGTCGATGCCCACCGTGACGGTGGACCGGTCGCGAAGGAAGATCTGCGGGTCGCGCGAGTAGCCGGCACCGCCGGGGCTGCCGGTCGAGATGAGGGTGCCGGGGAGCAGCGTGAGCGACTGCGAGAGGTGCGCGATCAGCTTCGCCACCGAGCGCACCATCTGATCGGTGCTCGCATCCTGCACGGTGTGACCGTCGACGATGGTCCAGATGTGCAGGTCCTGCGGGTCGGCGATCTCATCCGCGGTCACCGCGAACGGCCCGGTCGGGGTGAATCCGTCGAACGACTTGCAGCGTGACCACTGAGCCTCGGAGAACTGGATGTTCCTGGCGGTGATGTCGTTGACCACCGTGTATCCCCAGACGTGCGACAGCGCATCAGCCTCGGCGACGTCCTTCGCAGGCGAGCCGATGAGCACGCCGAGCTCGGCCTCGTAGTCGACGGCCTCACTCAGCGTGCGCGGCCAGGATGTGGTCTGGTCGTGTCCGGTGAGCGAGTTCGGCCAGAGTGTGAAGACGGTCGGGGCGGCATCGGTCTTGAGACCGAGCTCACTCGAGTGCGCGGCGTAGTTGAGGCCGACGGCCAGCACCGCGGGCGGAGCGAGCACGGCCGAGGCGAAAGTCCATCCCGCGAGCGGATGCCGCGGCGCGGTGGTGTCCGCCAGAGCGCGGCGCAGTGCGTCGAGACCATCGTCCCCTCTCTCGATCAGCTGCTGCAGCGTGGCAGGAGGGTCGGTCAGGAGATCAGAGACGAGGACGGCGTCCGAGCCCTCCACGACGGCGAGAACCGCGAGAGGGGAGTCGGGACGGCGCAGGTGAGCGAACCGCATGCTTCTACGCTACCGGGTGGGTGCAGGTCGCCGGGTGGAGGGGGTCGCCATATCCGGGTGCCCGGCGTTGTGCCCATAAGCTTTGCCTATGAGTTCCGGAGGACCGTCCCAGCCGCAGCAGCCCTCGCCGTATGCGCCTCCGCCGGCACCGCCGTTGCCGTCGACACCGCCGCAGCAGGTACCGCCGCGAGCCTTCGCGCCCGCGCCGTACGCGAGCCAGGTCTCGGCGCCCGCGGCCCGCACCTCCGTCACGGGGTATGCATCGTCCCTCGCGCAGCCGACGCCCTACACGCCGCCGGCTCCCGTCGCTCCGTCGCCGGCGGAGTCGCTCCCGGCGCTGCCCGTTCCGACGAGGAAAGGGCGCACGGTGTCGCTCTGGCTCTTCGGGGTGCTCGGCTTCCTCCTGATCGCCCTCGTCGGCTACTTCGTCTGGGCGCTCGGATCGTTCGCTTCCGTCGTGGGGCTGGTGCTCGCGCTCATCCCTCTGACCATCGTGTTCCTGGGCGTGCGCCTGATCGATCGGTGGGAGCCCGAGCCCAAGCGGCTGGTGGCGTTCGCCATCGCATGGGGCGCCGTCGCGGCCGTCGGGCTCACCCTTCTCGTCGACACCGCGCTGACCCTCCTGCTCGACATCCGCTCCGAGGAGTTCACCGCCGTCGTGCAGGCGCCTATCGTCGAGGAGCTCTGGAAGGGGCTCGGCGTCTTCCTCATCTTCCTGCTCGCCCGACGAGCGTTCGACGGCCCTGTCGACGGCATCGTGTACGGCGCGCTGGTCGGGGCGGGTTTCGCTTTCACCGAGAACATCCAGTACTTCGGGGTGAGCCTCATCGAGGGTGGCGGCGAGCAGCTGACCGTCACGTTCGTGGTGCGCGGGCTCTTCTCGCCCTTCGCTCATGCCATGTTCACCGCGATCACCGGCTTCGCGATCGGCCTCGTCGCTCGGCGTCACGGCTCGGCGAAGGCCGCGCTCGGTGCTGGCGCGGTGGGGGTGGTCGGGGCGATCCTGCTCCACGCCCTCTGGAACGGCTCGGCGACGTTTGCCGACTTCTTCGGTCTCTACTTCACCCTTCAGGTGCCGCTCTTCATCGGATTCATCCTGTGCATCGTCGCGTTGCGTCGTGAGGAGGCCCGACTCACCCGTGCCCGCCTCGAGGACTACGCCGCGGCCGGATGGTTCACGCCCGAGGAGGTCACCATGCTCGCCACCCCTGCCGGGCGCAAGGTCGGACTCGCCTGGGCGTCGCAGCTGCGGGGGGACCGTCGTCCGCTGATGCGCGCCTTCATCAAAGAGGCGACCGAGCTCGCCGCTGTCCGTCAGCGGGCGATCACCGGCCGCGACCCCATGGCCGTGGATGACGAGCGCGCGCTCCTGATCCGCACCAGGGCGACCAGGGCGGCCCTTCTGGCGTACTGACGCGACACGCGACGGCGTACCCTTCTCGGAGGGAAGGCGGTGGCGGATGAGCACCTTCGTCGTGATCCACGGTGGCGGAGATGTCGGATGGTCCTGGCATCTGGTCGCCGCCGAGCTGCGAGCGCGCGGGCAGGAGGTGTTCGCGCCCGACCTTCCCGCCGACGACGACACGCTCACTCTCGACGACTACGCCGAGGCGGTTGCGGAGCTGGTGGGTGCGCAGGCGGGGGTGGTGGTCGTCGGTCATTCCTTCGGGGCCTTCACCGCGCCGCTGGTCGCCGAGCGCCTCTCCGCCGATCTCCTCGTCCTGATGGCGGGGATGATCCCGTCCCCGGGCGAGTCCCCGGATCAGTGGTGGGCGAACTCGGGATACGTCACGGCGTCTGCCGCCCAGTCGGCGCGGGACGGCGGGTTGACCGGGAACGACGACCCCCTCGTCAGTTTCTACAACGAAGTTCCGCACGAGCTGGCAGAGGAGGCGCTCCGACGGGAGAGGGCGCATCCGTCGCAGGCGGCGATGGAGAGGCCGTGGCCTCTGGCGGCGTGGCCCGACGTGCCGACGAGATTCGTGCTGTTCGCCGACGATCGCTTCTTCCCTGCCGCATTCCTGCGCGACCTCGCCGAGACCCGCCTGGGAGTGGTCGCGGATGAGCTGCCCGGCGGACACTGCGCGATGCTGAGCCGACCGGTGGAGATCGCCGAGCTCCTCGCAGGATACGTCGAGTGAGGGGCCGGGAATCGCTCCAGGACAAGACTCAGCGCCCGGTGCTGCGGCGATGCCTGCGAGTCTCCCGGGCGCTGAGTTGATCTGTAAACAGGGTGCACCCGGCCCTGCATGAGTGTCAAGAGCTTGTTGCCGAGGTTCGCCGGCGAGGGTGTGAGGTGTTCGCTGTGAGCAGGTGTGCGTGCGTTGACCGGGTCCGTCGGCCTCGGGTTTGATGGAGACATGACTGAACGCACAAAGCCTGAGTTCGAAGCCCCCAGCACTCCCGCTCCGGCGGAGCTCGTCGTCCGCGACATCATCGAGGGTGACGGCGCCGAGGCGAAGCCCGGCGACACCGTCACGGTCCACTACGCCGGCGTCGAGTTCGACTCCGGCGAGGAGTTCGACTCCTCGTGGGGCCGTGGCGAGACGATCCAGTTCCCGCTGCGCGGCCTGATCCAGGGGTGGCAGGACGGGATCCCCGGCATGAAGGTGGGCGGTCGCCGCGAGCTGATCATCCCGCCGCATCTCGCCTACGGCCCGGTCGGCGGCGGGCACTTCCTCTCCGGCAAGACGCTGATCTTCATCATCGATCTGGTCGCCGTCGGCTGACATCGGTCTCTTCCACGAGGCGTCTCTCTCCTCCGGGAGGGAGGCGCCTCGCGGCATGTGCGGGAAAGATTCTTCATTCAGGGGAATACATGCGAATGAATGTAAGTTGTCACAGTGGTCGCGGCGACGCGGCCCCTGTCCCTTGCCGCAGCAGCGGCTGAAGTCTCCAGAGGAGAAGCAATGACCAGCATCGACATCCCCGGCTACCGTCCCGGCGCCTGGGTCCTGGACCCTTCGCACAGCGAGGTCACCTTCAGCGTGCGCCACATGATGATCTCGAAGGTGCGCGGCACCTTCGGGGTGAAGAGCGCGACGCTGATCGCTCCGGAGAACCCGCTGGACGCCAAGGTCGAGGCGACGGTCGACGTGACCTCCATCGACACCAATGACGAGGGTCGCGACGCGCACCTGCGCTCGGCGGACTTCTTCGACACCGAGAACTTCCCGACCATGGAGTTCGTCTCCACCGGTGCGCACGTCAAGGGCGACGACCTGTACGTCGACGGCGACCTCACCATCCGCGGCGTCACCAAGCCGGTCAGCTTCGAGCTCGACTTCGGCGGCTTCGGCACCGACCCCTACGGCAACTACAAGGCCGGCGCCTCTGCCAAGACCGTCATCAACCGCGAGGACTTCGGCCTCACCTGGAACGCGGCACTCGAGACCGGTGGCGTTCTCGTCGGCAAGGACGTCACGATCAGCCTCGACCTGCAGGGTGCCCTGCAGCAGGACTGACCTCCACGGAGCATCGTCCGGACCCCGGGCCCGTCAGGGCTCGGGGTTCTCTGCGTCGTAGTCGTGGAATCGGCGGTTGCGCTGCGCGAGCGCGGCGACGAGGGCGATGACCAGCACTCCACCGAGCAGGGGAGGGAACCAGAGGGTCGTGAGCGTCGCCAGCGTGCCCGCGTACAGCGCCCCGACGCGGGGCCCGCCGGCGACCACGACGATGAACAGGCCCTGGAGGCGTCCGCGCATCGAGTCGGGTACGGCGGCCTGCATCATCGTGTTGCGATAGATCGAGCTGACGTTATCGGAGGCGCCGGACAGCGCGAGGGCGATGCAGGCGGCGACGATCAGTCCGACGTGAGGAGCAGCCGCACTCGCGGGGGCCGAGAATGCGCCGACGAGCAGGACGAGCCCGAACAGCAGGATCGATGCGCCGTACGCCTCCACCGCCCGGGCGATGCCACGGCCATGCCAGCGGTACTGCACGACGCGACCGGAGAACAGGCTCGACGCGAAGGTGCCCACCGCCACCGCGGCGGTGAGGATGCCGGTCGTGAGCGCTCCGCCGCCCAGCAGCACCGTGCCGAGCGCGGGGAAGAGGACGAGCGGCTGCCCGAACGTCATCGCGATGATGTCGATGATGTACTGCATCCGGATGTTGCCTGCTCTGCGGAGGAAGCGCCAGCCGTCCACCAGCGACTCGAGGCCGGGGCGGACGATCTCTCCCTCCGGCCGCAGCGCCGGGAGCGTCCACAGTCCCAGGAACATCGACAGCATGAGCACGACGTCGATCGTGTACGTCCAGCCGTAGCCGGTGAGGGCGACGAGGAGGCCCGCCAGCGCGGGTCCGGCCATGACCGTCAGCCCGAAGGCCACACCGTTCAGCGCGGATGCTGCGGCGAGCTTCTCGCGGGGGATGAGCCGCGGCACTATCGCCGTGCGCGTGGCCATGCCCACCGAATTGGCGGCGGAGTTGATCATGCTCAGCGCATACAGCCACCAGATGGTCTCCATACCCGTCCAGGTGAGAGCCGCGAGCAGGGCGGTGGAGACGAAAGTGATGGTCGCCGCGATCAGTGCCACCCGGCGTCGGTCGAACGCATCGGCGAGCATGCCGCCGTACAGGCCGGCGAGGATCATCGGCACGAGTCCGGCCACGGCGATCATCGAGACCGCGAAGGTGTTCTGCGTCAGGGCGAACACGTGCAGCATCACCGTGACGATGGTGAGCTGGCCGCCGATGCCGGCGAGTGTCGACCCGATCCACATCCGGGCGAACGCCGGACTGGACTTCAAGGGGGAGAGGTCGATCAGATGACCGCGGCGGGCGCTCACTCCTCGAACTTCTTCTGCACGTTTCGAGACTAGTTGACCCTGACGGACTCGTTCCGCCGCCGGTGTCACCGAGGGTGGTCGTCGGCTGGTAGACTCGTCAGGTTGCCGTTCGATCGGCCGCGGATAAAGAGAGCCCACGTATCAGGCGTCGGGCGCCGCGCAACAAGCAGAGAGGGGATCGAATCTATGGCACTGGAAGCAGACGTCAAGAAGGCGATCATCGAAGAGTACGCGACGCACCCCGGTGACACCGGATCCCCCGAGGTGCAGGTCGCAATGCTGACGCAGCGCATCAAGGACCTCACCGAGCACCTCAAGGAGCACAAGCACGACCACCACTCGCGTCGTGGGCTGTTCCTGCTCGTCGGTCAGCGCCGTCGTCTGCTCGGCTACCTCCAGGACATCGACATCGCGCGCTACCGCTCGCTGATCGAGCGTCTCGGACTCCGCCGCTAAGGCACTGCGATCCTGCGTTCAATCGCGCAGAACATTCTTGAGAAGGCCGCCCCACGGTGTGGGGCGGCCTTCGTCATGTCCGAGGGTTGATTCCCCACTCGCTTTCCGATAGGAAAGTAGAGAGCTTTCCACAAGGAAAGTGGGGGAGGCCCGACATGCAGCAGAAGCCGATTCCCGGTCACGACGCTCTCGTGCCGCCGGATGCCGACATCGCGCGCCGGTATCTGGCCGCAGCGGACGCGGTGGTGGAGCGCCGAGGCCGCGCCGTCGACCGACGTGCGCTCGCCGGGCTCCAGATCGCCAATGCGGTGATCACGGCCGGGTATCTCGTCGCGTTCGCGCTCGTCCTCCGGCAGAGCGATGTCCTCGCCTCCCAGGTGATCCTGTTCACCTTTCTGGTGTGGGGGCAGCTGGCGAGCGGGATGGCGCAACGCAACGGGATGCAGTGGCGCTGGAGCGCTTCCCGGTGGCCGCTCATCCTCGGCGAAGTCGTGGTTCTCGTCGGCGCTGTCGTCGTGTTCGGTCTCGTCGCGTTGGATCCCGGTCTCCCGGTCGGCGTCGTGCTGATCCCCGCGGGCATAGTCCTGGTGGGTATCGGCGGTTACGGCGTGGTCCAGCTGTTCCGCGCGGCCGGAGATTCTCGGTCCCCGCGGCCTCCGCGGGTCACCCTGCCCGCTCCGATCCGATGGGGGACCCTGCTCCTCGGCGTCGCTCTCGGCGTGCTGACCATGCTCGCGGGGGCGCCGGACGATGTGCTGCGCAGCGTGATCACCCTGCTGGTGATGCTGGTTCTCCTCGCCTGGATCGTCGCCTTCAACACACCCGTCGGGCTTCCCGCCATCGGTGCTTCCTGGCGGTGGCCGCATGTGGCGGCATTCTTGCTCGCGGCAGGCATCCCTGTGGCTCTCGTGCTGGGGGGAGGAGGGGGCAGCGCATCGGGGCTCGCCGGTGTCGTCGGAGGTGTCGTCGTGATCGTGCTCTTCGTCCTGGTGTCGTTCGTTCCGGGGCGGGAGGGTCGTGGCTGAGGCGGGGTTCCGGCCGCACCCGCGCACGCAGCTGGACGACAACTTCGCCTCACCGATCCGGTTCTCGTTGATGGCCGCGCTCGGCGACGGCATGGAGTTCGACTTCCCGGCGCTCCGCGACATCCTCCAATGTGGTGATTCGCCGCTGAGCAAGGCGATCGCGCACCTGCAGACCGCGGAATACGTGCTCGCGCGCAAGGGCGTCGTCGGGGGTCGCACGCGCACGTGGGTGCGTTCGACGAAGGCGGGCCGCGATGCTTTCGCGGCCCACCTCCAGGCGCTCCGGCAGATCGTCGCTCTCGGCGGCGGGCAGGAGTTGTGACCCGTGCGTCAGGCGGGCGCGTTCACGAGGTCGGCGTGGTGGATCGCGGCGACATCCGGGTGGGCGCGCAGGCGTGACTTGAGGGCGTTCTCGCCGTAGAGCGCGTGGATGGGATTGCTCGGGTCATCGGTCACCCCGTTCGCTTCGGCGGCCAGCTCCTCGGGCAGCGCGATCAGGGGCAGCCGCTTGTCGAGCGCAGGGTTGAAGAAGAACGGGATTGAGATCCGCTCGTCCGGTGCCTGCGGCGAGACCACCCGGTGGTTCGTCGCTTTGAGGTACCCGCCCGTCGCGTACTCCAGCAGCTCGCCGATGTTCACGACGAAAGCTCCGGGCACCGGGGGAGCGTCGACCCACGTGCCGTCGCGTTCGACCTGCAGACCGCCCTTGCCCGGCTCCACCCAGAGGAGGGTGAGCACGCCGGAGTCCTTGTGCGCACCGACGCCCTGCTGAGGCTCTGGTTCGTGCGTTCCGGGATAGCGGACGATCTTGATGAGGGTCGACGGCTCGCCGAAGTGCTCGTCGAAGTAGGACTCGTCGGCGCCGAGGGTCTGGGCCCAGGCGCGCAGCAGTTTGCGAGCGACCTCGGACAGGGTCTCGTGCCACTCGGCCACGACATCCTGCAGCTCGGGCTGCGCCGACGGCCAGAGGTTCGGCCCGATGAGGCGGTTGAAGGCGGGGCCGTCGTCGACGGGTTCGCGCTCGGGGCCGATGTCGATCTGCTCGCGCCAGTCGACCTTCCCCTGGGTGCGTTCTCCGCCGATGCGCGTGTAGCCGCGGAAGTGCGGGCTGTTCACGTTCTCGATGGCCAGCTTGTCCTCTTCGGGGAGGGCGAAGAAGTCCAGGGCGGCCCGGTGGAGCCGTGCCTCGAGCGCGGGGGAGATCCCGGTGCCGGTGAGGTAGAAGAAGCCGACGTCGTGGGTCGCCGCCCGCAGGTCGTCGCGGAATCTTGCCGCGGCCTCGGGGCTTTCGTCGAGCTGGGAGAGGTCGAGAATGGGGAGCGAGAGTTCAGCCATGGACCGAGGCTACGTCGCGTCGACCGGGGTGGGATCCTGTGTTGCGCTCCGTTACTTCCGTCCCTCGTGTGCGGTGGACGTCGATCTCGGTGCTAGAGTCTCCTCGGTAAGGGCTGCCTTACCTCAGTCACCGCCAGAGAGTGTTCTTCCGTGCTCGCCACTTTTCTCATCGGGCTCCGCGAGGGCCTCGAAGCCGCACTCGTCGTCGGCATCCTCGTCGCCTACCTCCGTCGTCTCGGACGGCAGGACGCCCTCCCGAAGATGTGGGCGGGCGTCGGACTCGCGATCGCACTGGCTCTCGGCATCGGCGCGGTGCTCACCTTCGGGGCCTACGAACTCACGTTCCAGGCGCAGGAGCTGATCGGTGGCGGCCTGTCGCTGCTCGCCGTCGCGATGGTGACCTGGATGATCTTCTGGATGCAGCGGGCCGGGCGCAGCATGAAGGCGACGCTGGAGGGTGGCATCGACCGCGCCCTCACTGCCGGCGGCCTGTGGGCGCTCATCGCGATCGGCTTCGTGTCCGTCGCCCGAGAGGGCATCGAGACGACGCTGCTGCTGTGGTCGATGGTCCAGTCTTTCGGCGACGCACCCTCGGCGCTGATGGGCGCCCTGCTCGGGCTCCTCACGGCCGTGGTCGTCGGATGGCTGATCTCCCGCGGTGCGCTGCGACTCGATCTGCGTCGCTTCTTCGCCTGGACCGGCGGGTTCCTCGTGATCGTCGCGGCCGGCGTGCTCGCCTACGCGCTGATGGATCTGCAGGAGGCCGGTGTGCTTCCCGGGCCGTTCACCGCGCTGGCACCGATCGATGCCGTGACCGGCGGCGTGGCTGTCGGATGGGCCGCCTTCCCGTTCGGGTGGGCGTTCGACGTCTCGGCGACGATCGCTCCCGGTGGCCCCCTCGCATCGATTCTGCAGGCGACGGTCGGCTTCATGCCCGCGATGACCTGGATGCAGGTCGTCGCCTGGGTCGCGTACATCTCCGTCGTCGGATGGCTCTACGTCCGCGGACTCCGCTCGAAGCGCCCGTCGAAGCCGCAGGACCCGACGGAGCCGCAGGACCCGACGGAGCCCTCGTCTGAATCTCCCTCCCTCTCACCACAAGGAGCAGCATGACCACCTCGCACCGGATCCTGGGGGCGCTGGCAGCCACCGGCGCCGCGGTTCTCGTCCTGAGCGGCTGCGTCGCGAAGAGCGACGCCGGAGCCACCGCGGCCTTCGACGTCTCCTCGACCGACAGCGACTGCGCGGTCTCCGCGGCGACCGCGAAGAGCGGGACCCTGACCTTCAACGTCAAGAACGACACCGCTCAGGTCACGGAGTTCTACCTCCTCGCAGACGACGGCCTCCGGATCGTCGGCGAGGTCGAGAACATCGCGCCGGCCGCCTCGCGCACGCTCACGGTCGTCGCACAGCCCGGTGACTACTTCACTCTCTGCAAGCCGGGGATGATCGGCGATGGCGTGGGGAAGACCGCGTTCACCGTGACCGGGGATCGCGTCGCGGTGGAAGGTCCAGACGCCGAGCAGAAGCAGAAGGCCGTCGACCTCTACGGTGCGTTCGTGAAGGACCAGGTCGGTCAGCTCGTCCCCGCAGTCGAGGACTTCGTCGCCGCCTACGAGTCCGGTGACGACGAGACCGCGCGCACGCTCTTCCCGCAGACCCGCGCGTTCTACGAGCGCATCGAGCCGGTCGCCGAGGCGCTGGGCGACCTCGACCCGCGGATCGACTATCGCGAGGTCGATGCCGTCGCCGAAGGACTGGACTGGACGGGCTTCCACCGCATCGAGAAGGACCTGTGGGTTCCGGCGCAGGACGCGCTGAACGCCGACGGGGAGACCCCCGCGTGGCAGGACTGGGTGCCGTCCACGCCGGAGGAGCGCGCCGACTACGGCGATCTGCTGCTCGCCGACGTGCAGGAGCTCTACGACTACGTGCACTCCGACGACTTCACCACCGCCCTCGACGACCAGGGCATCGGCGGCATCTCGAACGGCGCCATCGCGCTGCTCGACGAGGTCGCGACCGGGAAGATCTCCGGGGAGGAGGACTGGTGGTCCGGGACCGACCTCTACGACTTCGCCGCGAACGTCGAAGGGTCGAAGATGGCGTTCTCGCTCGTGCAGGACTTCGCCGTCGCGCAGGGCGACGAGGGGAAGGCTCTGGTCGCGGAGATCGAGTCGGGTTACACCGCGCTCGAGGAATCTCTCGCGGCTCACGGCTCGCTGGCCGACGGCTTCGTGGGCTACTCGCAACTGACCGAGGCCGACAAGCGCGAGTTCACCGACCTGATCAACGCTCTGGCCGAGCCGCTCTCGCAGCTCACCAGCACGGTCCTCGACTGATCAGCCGCACGCTACGGGATACCATCACGGACGTGAACGAACCAGAAGCGGATGCCGCACCCGAAGAGTCATCGATGGGCGCGGCGTCCGCTCCTGCCGGTTTGAGCAGGCGGGGCCTGCTCGGCCTGGCCATCGGGGGCGGCGTCGCGGGCCTCGCGGTCGGCGCCGGTGCGGGTCTCGCCGGCGGCGTCGCGCTCGGGCGGGCGCGTGCGGCGGAGGACGCGCATTCCGCATACGCGTTCTTCGGCGATCACCAGGCAGGCATCACCACTCCGGTGCAGGACCATCTGCATTTCGCCAGCTTCGACATGATGCCGCGCACGGATCGCGACGACCTCATCTCGTTGCTGCAGGACTGGTCGTACGCGGCCTCCCGCATGGCGCAGGGCCTCGAAGTCAGTGCGACGGGTGCGGTCGGTGGGCCGGCCGAAGCGCCGCCGGACGACACGGGGGAGGCGCTGGGGCTTCCCGCCGCCGGGCTCACGATCACGTTCGGCTTCGGGCCGGGACTCTTCGAGAACGAGGACGGCGACCGCTACGGGATCGCCGCGCAGCGTCCCCCGGGGCTGGAACGGCTCCCGGCGTTCCTCGGTGACGATCTCGATCCGCAGACCTCTCACGGCGACCTGTGCATCCAGGCCTGCGCCGACGACCCGCAGGTGGCGGTGCATGCGATCCGCAACCTCAGCCGCATCGCCTTCGGCCGGGCTCGGCTGCGCTGGTCGCAGCTGGGATTCGGCAAGACGTCGCGCACGACGGCGACGCAGGCGACGCCGCGCAATCTTTTCGGGTTCAAGGACGGCACCGCGAACATCCTGGCCGATGACACCGAGGCGCTCGGCGATCACGTCTGGGTATCGGAGAAGGACGAACCGGCGTGGCTGGCCGGCGGGTCCTACCTCGTGGCCAGGAAGATCGCGATGCTCATCGAGACCTGGGACCGCGTGCGCCTGTCGGAGCAGGACACCATCATCGGTCGGGACAAGGGCGAGGGTGCACCGCTCTCCGGCGGAGACGAGTTCACGGCACCGGACTTCCACAGCAAGGCGATCGACGCGAACAGCCACGTGAGTCTCGCGCATCCGGAGAAGAACGACGGCATCCGCATCCTCCGCCGCGGCTACAACTACGTCGACGGGAACAACACGCTCGGACGCCTCGATGCCGGGCTCTTCTTCCTGTCGTACCAGCGCGATCCTGCACAGTTCATCTCGCTGCAGCGTCGGTTGTCGACAGATCTCATGAACGAGTACATCCGCCACGTCGGTTCGGGCATCTGGGCGGTGCCGGCGGGGGTGAAGCCGGGGTCCTTCGTGGGGGCCGGGCTGTTCGCCTGAGCGGTCACGGCTCGTGTGTGCTCGTGAGCGCCTCCACCGCGAACGCGGCGATGGCATCGGCGCCGAAGTGATCGTCTGCCGTGATCGTGACCACCGCGTCGTCGAGGAAGATGAGCAGCTGGCCGTAGGCGCCGTGAAGTCTCCACGCCGGCCCCGGCCCGCCCCATCCTGCAAGGGCGTAGCGATCGTAGTCCGTGCTCTCGCCGGCGACCCGCCATTCCGTGTGCATCGCGTCGATCCATCCTGGGGCGATCAGCTGTCGGCCCTCCCACACCCCGCGATCTCTGATCAGGAGTCCGAGACGGGAGAGCTCTTCGGTGCGCAGAGAGAGCCCGCCTCCGGCGACGATGCGACCCTGAGGGCTGCGCTCCCACTCCACGTCGATGATGCCGAGCGGGTCGAAGAGACGGGGGACGAGATAGTCGCCGATGTCTCCGACTAGCGCGGCCAGCGCCGTCATCGCGGTGTACGTGCTCGCGTTCGAGTACTGGAACGACCGTCCGCCCGACGGGCGTCGCAGGAACTCGCGGGCGAGGTCCGGCCAGTCCGTCATCAGAGTCTCCGACCAGGGCAGATCGATCCCGCTGGTCATCGAGAGCAGGTGCCGCAGCGTGACGTCCTCGACGCCAGCTCCCAGCTCGAAGCCGGGGAGGTACGTGCCGACGGGCATGTCGAGCGACACCGCACCCTCGTCGGCGGCCAGTCCCGCAGCCAGAACGCAGACGCCTTTCGCGACGGAGTGCACGTCCTCCCGCACGTCGTCGGTCCAGCGGTGGTCGGCGGTCTCAGTGGCGACGCGGACGTGCAGCCCGTGAGCGCCGAACCCCGTCTCCTCGATGCGTTCGACGATGCGGTCTCGAACGGTCTGTGCGCGGCTCACACCTTCGAGGTTATCGTCCGGTCTGGCGCGGGCGCCGCGAGCCCGTCGGGTCGTTCCGGCGCCCCTCCTTGGAGGCCAGCGCCGGGTCGGCGAAGAGCCACCCTGGGCGGGGTTCCACCAGCGGGCGGAAGACCCACCTGACCGGCTTCGTCGCCAGCGCGAGGGCGATCAGCACTGACGCCACGGTGACGAGGGGGAGCCAGATCCAGGTCGGCTCGAGGCTCTGCAGGATCCCGCTCTCGCGGAAGGGGTACAGCACGAACGAATGCAGGAGGAACACGTACATCGTGTACTGGCCGAATGCCGTCCACCAGTGGGCGCCCCGTGGGATGAGGGCGAAGAAGGCGGCGCTGAGCACGACGGCGAGCAACATCAGGAGTATCCGCACCCCGCCGGCCCACCACTGCTCGCCGCCCAGGTCGGCATAGGAGTCCTCGTAGAAGAGCCAGTGCCGCAGGTCGGACGCCTGCCACAGCGGAAGCCAGTTCCAGGCCGCAAAGCCGGCCAGAGCGAAGATCGCGACGGCGCCGCCCCGGATCCACCAGGGGCGGAAGTCGAGGAGGCGGAACCTGTCGACGATGTCGTGCTCGCGCAGCCACCAGCCCAGTGTGAAGAAGGGAAGGAGCCCCAGGGTGCGGGACAGCGAGAACGTGCTGTCGACGTTCGGCAGGTATCCCACGCCGACCGAGATGACCACGGTCCACAGCAGCGGCCACCGAAGCAGTGCGAGGTACGGGAGCACGAGCCGGAAGATCCCGAGCGCGAGGAGGAACCACAGCGTCCAGCTCGGTTTCGTGATGTTCGGATCGACCTGGCCCTCGACCAGCCATTTGGTGAGTGTCCACAGCGTCTCGAAGATGACGTAGGGGAGCAGGATGTCCGTGATCACCCTGGCCATCTGCGTCTTGGAGGGTGAGCCGGACTTCGAGAAGTAGCCGGAGATGATGGCGAACGCCGGCATGTGGAACGCGTACAGCGCGAGGTAGAACGCGAAGGCGATGTCGGAGTCGTACGTCAGGCGCTGGATCGCGTGACCGAGCACGACGAGCACGATGCAGACGTAGCGCGCGTTGTCCCAGAACGGCACACGTCTCCGCCTGCGGGGAACCGATCCTGTGGTGGGCCCTGAGATGTCGGCGCCGGCAGTGCTCATCGTTCGAGGCTACAGGCCGGGAATAAAGTTGCTGTGAGCGCGTTGACACAGATACATTCAAATGAATAGAAACGGATGCGAGTCATCCGATTCGGAGACACGGAGCAATCATGAGCGAGCAGTCAGGCGCGCAGGCGATGCAGTTCGGCATCATGTCGGTCAGCGACATCACCCGCGATCCCACCACCGGGATCACCCCCAGCGAGCAGGAGCGCATCAAGGCGACCACGGCGATCGCCGTGCACGCCGAAGAGGTCGGACTCGACGTCTTCGCGATCGGCGAACACCACAACCCGCCGTTCTGGTCCTCCAGCCCCACGACCTTCCTCGCGGCGCTTGCTGCGCAGACCGAGCGCCTGATCGTCTCCACGTCGACGACGCTCATCACCACGAACGATCCCGTGCGCATCGCCGAGGAGTACGCGATGCTGCAGCATGTCTCTGACGGCCGCATGGACCTCATGCTCGGTCGTGGCAACACCGGTCCTGTGTATCCCTGGTTCGGTCAGGACATCCGCCAGGGACTCCCGCTCGCGATCGAGAACTACGCCCTGCTGCACAAGCTGTGGCGTGAGGACGTCGTCGACTGGGAGGGCAAGTTCCGCACGCCGCTGCAGGGCTTCACGTCGACTCCGCGCCCCCTCGACGGGATCGCGCCGTTCGTATGGCACGGATCCATCCGCACCCCGGAGATCGCCGAACAGGCCGCGTACTACGGTGACGGCTTCTTCGCGAACAACATCTTCTGGCCCAAGGAGCACTACCAGCGCCTCATCGAGCTGTACCGCCAGCGCTTCGAGCACTACGGCCACGGCACACGGGAACAGGCGATCGTGGGTCTCGGCGGACAGGTGTTCATGGCCGCGAAGTCGCAGGACGCGGTGGACCAGTTCCGTCCGTACTTCGACAACGCGCCCGTCTACGGTCACGGTCCGAGCATGGAGGACTTCACCGAGATGACTCCGCTGACGGTGGGTTCCCCGCAGCAGGTGATCGACCGGTACGCCGCGATGCGCGAGCACTACGGTGACTACCAGCGGCAACTCTTCCTGATCGACCACGCGGGTCTGCCGCTCAAGACGGTGCTGGAGCAGCTCGACATCCTCGGTTCCGAGGTCGTGCCGGTGCTCCGCAAGGAGCTCGCGAAAGACCGCCCCGCCGCCGTGCCCGACGCGCCGACCCACACGGCACGCGTCAGGGCCGAATTCGGCGACGGTCCGACCCGTCAGGCGCGCCCCGGCGCCAACCGCGGTGACAACCTGACAGGCGATTCGCCCTACCAGGACAGCCCGGCCCCCGCAGGCGCAGCCTTCGGGCTCGGCCGCACGGAGGCGTGACATGACCGTGCGTCGTATCGCCGTGGTCTCCGCCGGCCTGTCGAACCCGTCGTCCACGAGGATGCTCGCGGACCGACTCGCGGCCGAGACCGTGAAAGCCCTCGCCGAGCACGACATCGAAGCGAGCGTCGACGTGATCGAGCTGCGGGACTATGCGCACGACATCACGAACAACCTGCTCACTGGGTTCGCGCCGCCGGCCCTGGAGACGGCGATCAACACCGTGGTCTCCGCCGACGCGCTGATCGCGGTGACGCCGATCTTCTCGACGAGCTACTCGGGGTTGTTCAAGTCCTTCATCGACGTGCTCGACCCGGATGCGCTCACCGGCACGCCCGTGCTGATCGGTGCGAACGCCGGCACCGCGCGGCATTCGCTGGCGATCGACTACGCGATCCGCCCGCTCTTCGCCTATCTGCATGCGGAGCCCGTCTCGACCGGGGTGTTCGCGGCGTCGAGCGACTGGGGTGGGGCGGGAGACGACGTCGCGCCGCTCGCCAAGCGCGTCGAGAAGGGGGCCAGGGAGTTGGCGGAGGCGATCGCCCGACGCGAGGCGACCGCCGTCGCCGACCCGTACGATCCGGCGACGTACCTGGGAGAGGGGCGTTCCTTCGGCCACATGCTCGGCGGTCTCGCGGGCGAGTGAGCGGCGCATGACGCCATCGACGATGTCCGAGGGATATCGTACGGTGGCGTCATGTCCACACACCCCGCGCTCGTCGCGCTCCAGGAACGACTCACCGGCACCCTCCTCCTCCCCGAAGACGACGCTTACGATGCAGCGCGACAGCCGTGGAATCTCGCGATCGAGCAGCGGCCGGATGCGGTGGCGATACCTGCCGACGTCGACGACCTCCGTGCACTGCTGAGTGCGGCACGCGAGTCCGGCACGCCGCTCGCGATCCAGCCGAGTGGTCATGGCGCCTCCGGATCCCTGGCCGGCACCGTGCTCGTGCGCATGGGTGCTTTCGACGATCTGGAGGTCGACCTCGAAAGCGGCATCGTCAGAGTCGGTACCGGCGTGCGCTGGGGAGCTGTCGTCGAGGCGCTCGAAGGCTCGGGGTGGGTCGCTCCTGCCGGAACCAGTCCGGTGGTGAGCGTCGCGGGGTACACGCTGGGCGGCGGACACTCGTGGTTCAGCCGGACGGCGGGTCTCGGGTCCGACAACCTGCGCGCGGCGTGGGTGCTGCGCACCGACGGCACGCACGAGCGCGTCGACGACGACACCGATGCCGACCTCATGTGGGCGCTGCGGGGCGCCGGCGGCCTCGTCGGGATCGTGACCGCGACCGAGATCGATCTGGTGCGGGCACCCGCCGTCTGGGGGGCGAACCTCACCTTCGACGTCGCTGATGCCCCAGCGGTGGTCCGTGCCGTCCGCGACCTCGCAGCCTCGGCTCCGTCGACGCTCAACGTCTTCCTCAACTCGATGCGCATGCCGGACGCCCCGCAGCTTCCGGAGGAGATCAGGGGAAGGAGCTTCCTCACGGTCCAGGCGCTGTCGGCCGACGGGCCGCAGGAGGAGCTGATCGACACCATACGGCGGGCTGGGACGGTGCGCAGGGAGATCACCGGGCCGACGTCGCCGGCGGCACTCGCGGCCGCCTCGAACGAGCCGACGGATCCCACGCCGGGGCGTGGGGCGTCGATGGCGCTCAGCGTGCTCGACGATGCGACAATCGACGCCCTCCTCGAATTCCGGGAGCTGCCGGAGCAGTGGCCGATCATGGGCATCGACATCCGTATGCTCGGCGGTGCTCTCGATGCACCGCGGCGTGAGGGCTTCGCCTCGCTCGAATCCGTGGGCTGGCTGTTGCATGCTCTCGTGCCGGTGATCCCGGGAGTGCCCGCAGAACCGGGAGAGATGAGTCTCGAGGCCTTCCGAGAGCTGCTGGGACCGAACGAGGCATCGCAGACCGTGGCGACCTTCCTCGAACCGGAACAGACCCTCGAGCGCTGCGGGTCCGACGACGAGATCGCCCGGCTTCGTGATCTGCGTGCGCGCTTCGATCCGCACGCGGTGCTGCACGACGGACGGCTGCCGCGCTGACGGTCAGGTCCCCGGGCCGGGTCGCCTCTTCCAGTCGTACTCGGTCTCCGGCCGTCCGCGGGTCCCGTATCGCGCAGAACGCGTGAGTACGCCTTCGGCGACCAGGTGTTCCAGGTAGCGACGCACGGCGACCCGCGACATACCGAGACGCTCTGCCGCCTCGCTCGCCGAGAGCGGCCCGTCGGTGCGCAACTCGGCGGTGACCCTGTCGAGCGAGGCCGCCGAGAGCCCCTTGGGGAGGGGGATCGTCGCGGTGGAACGCCCGAGCAGGGCGTCGATTTCCGCCTGCGTCGCTTCGCCCTCGGTGCTCCGCGCCTGTTCGCGGTGCGTACGGTACTGCTCCATCCGCTCGCGGAACACCGCGAAGGGGAACGGCTTGATCAGATACTGGAAGACACCGAGTGCGGCCATCTGTCGAACGGCGTCGGCGTCGCGGACGCCGGTGATGGCGATCACATCCACGGCCGCGGATCGCCCGCGAAGCGTGCGGAGCACGTCGATGCCGGAGCCGTCCGGCATCGTGATGTCGAGCAGAACCAGGTCGAACGCATCGGGGCGCTCGAGCACGGCGCTCATGGCGGCTCGAGCCCCCGTGCACTCGCCGGCGACGACGAACCCGTCGAGGCGGGCCATGTAGTCGCGATGCAGTTCGAGGGTCAGAGCATCGTCATCGACGATGAGTGTGCGGATCATGCCGGAGACCTCCGTGGCCCTGCTGCGGGGAGGACGACCCGGAACGTCGTCGGATCGTCACTCACGGTCACAGAACCGCCGGCGCCGGTGACCACGGAATGGACGAGCGCGAGCCCGACGCCGCGACCCTGCGCGTCGGCGGGCTTCGTGGAGTAGCCCTGGTCGAAGATACGCTCCCGCAGGGAAGGCGGGATGCCGGGGCCGCTGTCCGAGACCTCGAGCATGATCCCGGCACCGTGCGGGCGGAGCGAGACCTGAACCCAGCGGTCGTCGGACTCAGCGGCCGCATCCATGGCGTTGTCCACGAGATTGCCGAGCACCGAGACGGCGTCCACCGGGGACAGCGGTGTGCGAGGTGTGTCGGGTTCGATGCGCACCCGCCAATCGATGCCGCGTTCCTTGGCCTGGGAGGCTTTGCCGAGAAGGAGAGCACCCACGGCGGGATCCCCGTGTCGTCGTGCGGTCACCTGGTCGACGAGCGACTGGCTCTGTCGAGAAGTCTCGGTGAGGATCTCGATCGCCTGGTCCCGGCGCCCGAGTTCGAGTAGAGCGACGGCGGCGTGCATCCGATTCCCGTGCTCGTGGGTCTGCGCGCGCAGGGCTTCGCTCAGAGTGCGGATCGATTCGTAGGAAGAGACCGCGTCGCGCACCTGACCGGGTGGCAGATCGCCCGCGATGCGGCGGGTCACGCGTCGGGCGATCACGGCACCGCCGGCACCGAGGGCGACGAGGCCGATCGTGATGCCGAGGGTGAGAGGCAGGCGGCGGATCAGGGTGTCGGTGATCGACTCTGTCGTCACGCCGGCCGACACCCAGCCGATCAGCGCGCCGTCCGTCGTCGTCACCGGCGCGATGGTGCGCACCGAAGGGCCGAGGGTGCCGGTGAACTCCTCGGTGAGTGGGATGGGCGACGACGGGATCGTTCCCAGGTAGTGTCCGCCGATCTGGTCGGTGTCGGGGTGCGTGATCCGCGTGCCGTCCGGCGTCATGACCGTGATGAAGTCGAGTCCTGCACTGGCGATCACCGCGAGCGAATAGGGCTCGAGCACCGGGGTCGCTGAGCCCGGATCATCCCCGCGCAGACCGTCGATCACCAGGGGAGAGGAGGCGAACGCGGCGGCGGTGGCCGCCGTCACCCGTTCGGCCTCGGCGCGGATCGACCGCTGCGCCTCGACCACCAGGTAGACGGCCACCACAGCGCCGATCACGACGGCCGCGACGAGCAGCACCGCGAAGACTCGGGATGCGGCGCTGCGTGCGCGGGAGGTGTGCGCCATCGCTTCCTCCGATCGTCGATGCTCCGGTGCCGTGACCAATACGACCACAAGTCGCCTCCGTGCGCGAAGTCGGAGACCGTGAGATGTGATCGGCGGCGACGCAGCCGCCCACCAGACGAAGACGTCGATGATCGAGGAGGATGCGATGGCGCTCACAACAGGATTCTCACTGCCGAAATTCAATTGGCGGCGAGGGAAGCAATCGTGGGACCGGCACACCTGGCTGTATGTGTCCGTGCTGCTGGCGGTCGTCCTCGGCGCCGTCGTCGGTCTCGTGTGGCCGGAGGTCGGCCAGGCGTTCGAGCCGCTGGGCAAGGGGTTCGTCGCTCTGATCAAGATGATGATCGCGCCGATCATCTTCTGCACGATCGTCGTCGGGGTGGGATCGATCGCCAAGGCGGCCACCGTCGGCAAGATCGGCGGACTGGCGCTGCTGTACTTCATGATCATGTCGACCTTCGCACTCGCGATCGGCCTCGTCGTCGGCAACATCATCCACCCCGGTGCCGGTCTCGACATGGCCTCCTCGACCTACGATGCGGTCGAGACCGAGGCCAAGACCACGCAGGAGTTCATCCTCGGCATCATCCCGACGACGTTCTTCTCGGCCTTCACGGGGGAGAGCGTGCTGCAGGTGCTGTTCATCGCGCTGCTCGTCGGCTTCGCCCTGCAGGGGCTCGGCGATCGCGGTGCACCGATCATGGAGGCTGTCAAGCAGCTGCAGAAACTGGTCTTCCGCATCCTCGGCATGATCCTGTGGCTTGCGCCTCTCGGAGCGTTCGGCGCCATCGCCGCGGTGGTGGGCAAGACCGGTGTCGCCGCCATCTGGAGCCTCGGAACGCTGATGGTCGCGTTCTACATCACCTGCATCCTGTTCATCGTCGTGATCCTCGGAGCGCTGCTGTGGACAGTCACGCGGGTGAACATCTTCTCCCTCATGAAGTACCTCGCCAGGGAGTACCTGCTCATCGTCGGCACCTCGTCGTCGGAGTCAGCGCTGCCTCGACTGATCGCGAAGATGGAGTTCGTCGGCGTCTCCAAGCCTGTCGTCGGCATCACCGTACCGACCGGATACTCGTTCAACCTCGACGGCACGGCCATCTACCTGACCATGGCCTCGCTGTTTATCGCCACCGGTATGGGGCAGCCGATGACGATCGGCGAGCAGATCGGCCTGCTGGTGTTCATGATCATCGCCAGCAAGGGGGCAGCGGGTGTCACCGGTGCCGGTCTCGCTACCCTCGCCGGTGGTCTCCAGGCCTACCGTCCCGATCTGGTGGACGGTGTCGGCGTGATCGTCGGCATCGACCGGTTCATGTCCGAGGGCCGCGCGCTCACGAACTTCACCGGCAACGCGGTGGCGACGCTCCTGATCGGCACCTGGACGAAGCAGATCGACCGCGACCGTGTGCGGCGCGTGCTCAGCGGCGAGCTGCCGTTCGACGAGTCCCTGCTCGACGGCGTCGACGCCCACGGACACGCGGACGCTCCGCAGGCGGCGGACATGCAGGAGCTGCGTGAGGCGGCGGTCACCGAGATGGCGGCGAAGGAGGAGCGGGCCAGGCTTCGCGCCGATCGCTCCTGACGCGAGATCGCGCACGACGAGAGGGTGAGGGATGCGGGAGGCCGGCCGAGCCGGCTCCCGCATCCGCGCGGTCAACCGCTCTTGCGTCGGAACTCGCGCCGGGTCTGCGGGGCGTTCGCACTGTGCACGGCGGAGTCGCCGTCGAGGTGTGCCTCGCCCTGCCGGTGGTGCGCGTTCTTCTTCTCGAGCGCTTCCTTGAACTTGCGCTTCATCTCCTCGGACGAGGAGGCGCCTTCTTCGGTGCTCATGCCCCGAGCCTAGAGCAACCGGTCCGGCCGGTCATCCTCTGGTGCGGCGCACGCACAGGTCGATCACCGCTCCGAGTCCGATCGCGAGCACGATCGACACCGGCACCGCGACAAGGGGGCCGCCGGGAAGGATCGCCGCAACGGCTGCACCGACCGCTGCCTGGTAGAGCGCCCACCCGGTCGCGGCCAGGGCGACGAGAGCGAGATAGCGGGGAGGATGGATGCGCGATGCTCCGGCGACCAGGTTGATCGCCAGGCGCGCGAACGGCACGAACCGGGCGGTGAACAGCACCGTCGCCATCCCGCCGTCCAAGCGGCGTCGGGCCCACACCAGAGCCTGCTGCACACGGGGCATCCTCATCCACCGCCAGCGCTCGGTTCCCACCGAACGCCCGATGAGGTAGCAGCAGGCGTCTCCGACGGCCGCGGCGACGGCGGCGCAGACGACCACGGCCCAGAGCGGCGGGGAACCCGTGGTCACGGCGACGGCGCCGAGCGCCGTCACCGCGACCTCACCCGGCACGACGACGAAGAAGGCATCGCCGACGACGAGCAGACTCATCACCGCCAGGCTCCACGGGCTGGCGAGCGATGCGGTCAGCAGATCCGTCGGCACGTCGCCCACTGTGCCCGCGACGGGTGAACGGGAACCAAAGACCGGATAGCCGGTGACCCGTTCTCCAGCATCCGGTGAACATCTGGTGCAGGGGAGCGTCTCCGGCGCATGGAGCTCCCGAGTCCCGTCATCCTGGTGCTGTGAGAGTAGCGATCGTCACAGAATCCTTCCTTCCGCACATGAACGGCGTCACCGGTTCGGTGCTGCAGATCCTGCGGCACCTCGAGCGGCGAGGGCATGAGGCACATGTCGTCGCCCCCGCTGCGGTCGGCGTCCCCGCCGAGGTGAGCGGGGCACGCATCGAGGCGATTCCGAGCCTCGCGCTGCCGGGGTACCGTCATGTGCGGGTGGGCACGTCGAGCGCTCGCCGGGTCACGTCCTCACTCGCGCGCTTCCAGCCCGATGTCGTGCACCTCGCCTCCCCGTTCGCTCTGGGATGGCGGGGGGTGCTCGCAGCCGAACGCCTCGACCTGCCTGCCGTCGCCGCTTACCAGACCGATGTCGCCGCATACACCCAGCGCTACCGGATCGCGGCGACCACCGGCATCGCCCAGACTCACATCGCCCGCTTGCACAGGCGCGCGACCCTGACCCTGGCGCCTTCGGCTGACTCGGCCGGGCAGCTCGCCGCGCTCGGCATCGATCGCGTCCGGCGGTGGGGGAGAGGTGTCGATGCCGAACGCTTCCAGCCCGCGCGGCGCCAGTATGCGCTCCGCTCCGAGTGGGGCGCCGACGTCGTGATCGGCTATGTGGGACGCCTCGCTCCTGAGAAGCAGGTCGAAGACCTCGCCGCGCTCCGCGACATCCCGGGCACGCGACTGGTGATCGTCGGAGACGGACCCAGCAGGGCACGGCTGCAGGGCCTGGTCCCCGACGCCCTGTTCCTCGGCCACCTCGACGGCGGTGAGTTGGCCGCGGCGATGGCGTCGTTCGACCTCTTCGTGCACCCGGGCGAGAGTGAGACCTTCGGGCAGACCCTGCAGGAAGCGCACGCGAGTGGCGTACCCGTCGTAGCCACGGGGCGTGGCGGCCCGCTCGACCTCGTACGCATGGGAATCGATGGTTGGCTCTACCGGCCGGGCGACCTCGACGATCTGCGGATGCGCGTGGCCGATCTCGCCGGAGATGCGCGCAAGCGACGCGCGTTCGGCGATGCGGGGCGCGTAGCCGTGCAGGAGCGCAGCTGGGAGAGCGTGTGCGATCAGCTCCTCGGCCACTTCGACGAGGCTCGGATGCTGCAGAGGGCCGATTCCGGGGCGCGCTCCCGCCGCGTCGTGCGACCGGAACCGTCCGCGCCGGTCACCGCCCGTCGATGGCACCGCTACGTCGCTCTCGGCGACTCCCTGACGGAAGGACTGTGCGACCCGGCACCCGACGGTGCCCTCCGCGGGTGGGCCGACCGCCTCGCCCTGCTGCTCGCCGCCAGAGGAAGCCTGCACTACGCGAACCTGGCGGTCCGGTCCAAGCGCGTGCGCGACCTCACCGGCCAGCAACTGACGCGAGCACTCGAACTGCGCCCCGACCTCGCGTCGATCCTGATCGGGGCGAACGACCTCGTGAAGCGCCGTGTCGACGTCACAGCGCTCGCCGCGGAGCTCGAGGGGGCGGTGCGACAGTTGCGGGGGATCGGTGCCGACGTGCTTCTGGTGACGCCGTTCCTTCCCGGGCGCCGCGCGGCATCGCTCTACACGAGGAGGTTCTCCGCCTTCGCGACCGCATTGACCGGTATCGCGGCTCGCACCGGAGCGATCCTGATCGACACGGACCTGCATCCCTCATTGGGCGAGCGCCCGAACTGGGGCGAAGACCTGGTGCACCTCAGCAGTCGAGGGCACCGTTTCCTCGCCTATCGCGCCGGCGAGATACTCGGAGTGCCCGATGCGGACACACTGGGAGTGCTCGATGCCGCGATGCACGAGCATGAGCCCATCGGCGCGGGGGTATGGTGGCGCCGTCACGCGTTGCCCTGGGTCTGGCGTCGGCTGCACGGGCGGGCGGCGGGCGACGGGCGGCTCGCGAAGCACGACGACTACGTCTACCTCGGTCGCTCGTCCGCAGCGAGGACGGCGTTCGTCCGCTGACCTCGTGCTCCGGTGGAGTGTTCGGTGCCGCCCCTGCCGTGGGTGCCTCAACGCCGCCCCATCCCGTGGTACTGCCAACCGGCAGCACGCCAGGAGAGGGAGTCGAGACAGTTCCGTCCGTCGATGATGATCCGTCCCCGCACGAGTGCGCCGGCGTGCTCGGGCGAGAGGTCGCGCCGGTACTCGTCCCATTCGGTGACGACGACGACGGCGTCGGCCTCCCGCAGCGCCTCGTCGCGGTCACGCGCGTAGCCGAGCTGAGGGTGCGCAGCCGCGGCGTTGTCGACGGCAGCCGGGTCGGTCACGACGACATCCGCGCCCAGCCCGCGCAGTCGCACGGCAACGTCCAGGGCCGGTGAATCGCGGATGTCGTCGCTGAACGGTTTGAAGGCGGCGCCCAGCACGGCGATCCGCCGGCCGAACACGAGCCCGCCCAGCGCGTCGACCACGAGCTGCACCGCCCGATCACGGCGACGGAGGTTGATGCTGTCGACCTCGCGCAGGAACCCGACCGCTTCGCCGCGTCCCAGCTCTTCGGCCCGTGCGGCGAACGCGCGGATGTCCTTGGGAAGGCACCCTCCGCCGAAGCCGATGCCCGCGCCGAGGTAGCGTCGGCCGATGCGGGTGTCATGCCCGAGCGCGTCGGCGAGCAGGCCGACATCGGCACCGGACGCCTCGGCGATCTCGGCCATCGCGTTGATGAACGAGATCTTGGTGGCCAGGAACGCGTTCGCCGCGCCCTTGACCAGCTCGGCCGTCGCGAGATCCGTGACGAGGAAGGGCGTCCCCGCGTCGAGGGCCGGCGCGTACACCTCTCGCAGGACTCCGACCGCGCGCTGACCCGCCGCATCGGCCTCGGCGCCGACCACGAGGCGGTCCGGGGTCAGAGTGTCGTGCACGGCCCAGCCTTCGCGCAGGAACTCGGGGTTCCACACGAGCGTCGCTCCCGTGACGGCGATGCGCCCGGCGACCGCGACGGCTGTACCGACCGGCACGGTGGATTTGCCCGCGACGACGTCGCCGACGCGCAGATGGGGGAGCAGCCCGTCGACTGCCGCATCGACGTGACGCAGATCCGCGGCATGCCCACCCGGCATCTGCGGAGTGCCGACGGCGAGGAAGTGCACGTCCGCACCCGCGGCGTCCGCCATCCGGTCGCTGAAGCGGAGCCGCCCCGAGCGCAGGCCATCCGCCAGCAGCTCCGGCAGCCGTGGCTCGAAGAACGGTGCGGTGCCGGAAGCGAGGGCCGCGATCTTCTGCGCGTCGACGTCGATGCCGATCACGTCGTGTCCGATGGAGGCCATGGCGGCGGCGTGCACGGCACCGAGGTAGCCGCAGCCGATCACTGACAAGCGCATGGACTCCACCACAGCGGACGCCCGTCGCTTCGCGGAGTCCGCACGGTGAACGGGCTGTGGACGCGAGATGTCGGATCCGCGATGCGCGACGAGACGCAGGATTTGAGGTCAGCGCTGGTAGGGTGGATGCGGTTGACGTGTGTCAACCGCATAATTTCATATCGACTCATGGAGCGATCGGCGGAGAAGCTGGTCCCCTGTGGTGGGTTCCTCGGCGGATGTCGGGTGGCTTTCTACTGGTGGCCAGCGCAGGCGAGATTCGCGGGAGTGCCCGCGCGCCCGAACCCCTCTGTTCCGCTCCTTTGAACACGCTCGCGCGTCACATGGATTCGCGAGTCTAAACAAAGAAGGAGAGACCTCTTGGAAGGTCCTGAAATCACCGCCACCGAGGCCGTTCTCGACAACGGCCGCTTCGGCACCCGCACCATCCGCTTCGAGACCGGCCGCCTCGCGCAGCAGGCTCAGGGCGCCGTCGCCGCGTACCTCGACGGCGAGACCATGCTCCTCTCGGCCACCAGCGCAGGCAAGCACCCGCGCGAGGGCTTCGACTTCTTCCCGCTGACGGTCGATGTCGAGGAGCGTTCCTACGCTGCCGGCAAGATCCCCGGTTCGTTCTTCCGTCGCGAGGGCCGCCCCTCCACCGAGGCGATCCTGGTCTGCCGTCTGATCGACCGCCCGCTGCGTCCGTCGTTCGTCGACGGCCTGCGCAACGAGGTCCAGATCGTCATCACCGTCCTGTCGATCGCACCGGGCGAGTTCTACGACGCTCTCGCGATCAACGCCGCTTCCGCGTCGACGCAGATCTCGGGTCTGCCGTTCTCGGGTCCCGTCGCCGGTGTGCGTCTCGCGTTCATCCCCGGCCAGGGCGAGCACGCCGACCAGTGGGTCGCGTTCCCGACCGCCGAGCAGGTCTCGGAGGCCGTGTTCGACCTGATCGTCGCCGGTCGCGTCGTGACCAAGGCCGATGGCACGGAAGACGTCGCCATCATGATGGTCGAGGCCGAGGCCACCGAGCACAGCTGGAACCTGATCAAGGCCGGCGCCACCAAGCCGAACGAGGATGTCGTGGCCCAGGGCCTCGAGGCCTCGAAGCCCTTCATCGCGCAGCTCGTCAAGGCTCAGGCTGAACTCGCAGCGACCGCCTCGAAGGAGCCGGGCGTGTACCCGGTCTTCCCCGCGTACAGCGACGAGGTCTACAGCTTCGTCTCGGAGCGCGCATTCGCCGAACTCAGCGACGTGTACCAGATCGCGGACAAGGTCGAGCGTCAGACCGCTGACGATGCGATCAAGGACCGCGTCAAGGCAGAGCTGATCGAGGCCACCGAGGCGGGTTCGCTCCCGGCCGCGGCGCCGCTCGAGTTCTCCGCCGCGTACAAGTCCGTCACGAAGAAGATCGTGCGCGGACGCATCCTCACCGAGGGCGCCCGCATCGACGGTCGTGGTCTGGCGGACATTCGTCCGCTCGACGCCGAGGTGCAGGTCATCCCGCGCGTGCACGGCTCCGCGATCTTCCAGCGCGGCGAGACCCAGATCCTCGGTGTCACCACGCTGAACATGCTCAAGATGGAGCAGCAGATCGACTCGCTGTCGCCTGTGACGAGCAAGCGCTACATGCACCACTACAACTTCCCGCCCTACTCGACCGGTGAGACCGGCCGTGTCGGTTCGCCGAAGCGTCGCGAGATCGGGCACGGCTTCCTGGCCGAGCGCGCCCTCGTGCCGGTGCTGCCGAGCCGCGAGGAGTTCCCGTACGCGATCCGTCAGGTCTCCGAGGCGCTGAGCTCCAACGGCTCCACCTCGATGGGCTCGGTCTGCGCGTCGACCCTGTCGCTGCTGAACGCGGGTGTGCCGCTGCGCGCCCCCGTCGCCGGCATCGCGATGGGCCTCGTCTCCGACGAGGTCGACGGCGAGACCCGCTACGCGGCTCTGACCGACATCCTGGGTGCGGAAGACGCTCTCGGTGACATGGACTTCAAGGTCGCCGGTACCAGCGAGTTCGTCACGGCGATCCAGCTCGACACGAAGCTCGACGGCATCCCGTCGTCTGTGCTCGCCGGCGCGCTGACCCAGGCCCGTGAGGCTCGTCTGACGATCCTCAACGTCCTGAACGCCGCGATCGACGCTCCGGACGAGATGGCGCCCACCGCGCCTCGCGTCATCAGCGTGCAGATCCCGGTCGACAAGATCGGCGAGCTGATCGGCCCGAAGGGCAAGACGATCAACGCGATCCAGGACGAGACCGGTGCGCAGATCTCCATCGAGGAGGACGGCACCGTCTACATCGGCGCGACCGACGGCCCCTCGGCCGAGGCCGCCCGCGCCCAGGTCAACGCGATCGCTAACCCCACGAACCCGGAGGTCGGGGAGCAGTTCCTCGGCACCGTCGTGAAGATCGCCACCTTCGGTGCGTTCGTCTCGCTGCTCCCGGGCAAGGATGGCCTCCTGCACGTCACCGAGGTGCGCAAGCTCGCCGGTGGCAAGCGGGTCGAGAACGTCGACGACGTGCTCTCGGTCGGCCAGAAGATCCTCGTGAAGATCACGAAGATCGACGACCGCGGCAAGCTCTCGCTCGAGCCCGTCCTGGACGACGCTCCTGCCGCTGACGCAGCACCCGCCGAGGACGCTGCAGCCGAGTAAGCGCAGCGTTCCAACGGAACCCGGGTCTCTCCGTCAGGGAGGGGCCCGGGTTCTGCGCTGTCACGGTGTGACCAAATCGTTATCGGGCGTTTCCGCGCCGTTCCCCGGATTGGTCAGGACGTTCGCTGAATTCGCTTACCCTCGAAGTACGCACCGGGGGGTGCAGATCGAGCAGGTACGCAGGTCGGCACGCACCGATCGACGCGGGGGTGAGAGAGTATGCGGTTGTTCAGCGTAGGCGCAGGAGCGTCTGAGGAACGTGCCCAGCAGGGCATCGCCGAGCATCCCTCTGCGCCCATCCCGATCGTCGGGCCAGGGATAGGGGAGACGATCCGAACCGCTCTCGGCGAGACCGGCTACGAGACGTTCCCGTTGATGCTGGGAGCTGCGGAGTTCGGCTGGAACGTCGACCTCGAGACCAGCCACGGCATCCTCGACCGCTACGTGGAGTTCGGCGGAAACGCGATCCACACGGCTGACGGCTTCTCCGGGGGTCGCAGCGAGCACATCATCGGGCAGTGGCTGCGTTCACGCGGCCAGCGCGACCGCAGCATCGTGAGTGTGCGCATCGGGGCCCACGCCGACAACCCCGGTCTGGGCTCGGTCAATCTCGTCCGCGCGGTGGAGGGGTCCCTGACGCGTCTCGACGTGGATCGCATCGATGTCGTCTACCTCGACGCCACCCTCGATGCGACCACGAACCTCGAAGACACGTTGGCGACCGTCGAATGGTTGATGGAGGCCGGAAAGATCGGTGCGCTCGGTGCGTTCGGGTTCGCGCCGGAGCGACTCGTCGAGGCGCGCATCCTTGCGTCGGCCGGCTACCCGCGCATCAAGGTGATCGATGCGCCGTACAACCTCGTCCGTCGTCAGCCGTTCGAGGGTGATCTCCGGCTCGTCGCGGGTGCGCAGAACCTCGCGGTCACGCCATCGCACGCGCTCGAGCACGGCTTTCTCTCCGGGCGCCACCGCAGCAAGGCGCTCACCTCGCGCGGCGTGCGGGGCGAGCAGCTGCGAGGGCATCTCAACCGCCGGGGCATCAAGATCCTGCGCGCTCTCGATCAGGTCGCCGACGAGGTGAGCGCTCCGGTCGCGGCGGTGTCCGTGGCTTGGTTGCTCGCCCAGCGCACGGTCGCCGCGCCGATCGTCAACGCCTTCGCCAGCGATCACGTCGATGAGCTCATGCAGGGAGCGGGCGTCTCGCTTTCGCGCAGCCAGGTCGCCGAGCTCACCCGGGCGGGAAACTGAGTATCCCTTCACCCGTGACATAGGGTGGAAGGGAGGCCCGGCGGATGCTGGCGATGAAGCGAGCGAGTTGTGACGCACTACATATATCTGGTCAGACACGGTGAACATCAGGATGCCGAGCATGGTCTCGCCGACGGACCCCTCTCTCCGAGAGGCCAGCGTCAGGCGGAACTGATCGCCGACCGTCTGTCGGGGCTTCCTCTCGATGCCGTCTGGCATTCACCGTTGCTGCGCGCGAACGAGACGGCGCGGGCGATCGCGGCGCGCCTTCCGTCGGTCGACCCCGAGCCGACCGCTCTGCTCTTCGATTGCGTTCCCACGGGGATGACCGAGGAGACTCCCTCGGTGTTCGAGCCGTTCTTCGGATCCGTCACCGAGGCGGAGATCGAGGCGGGGCGGGCGCAGATGTCGGATGCCGTGAACGAGTTCCTGGTGCGCAAGACCGGCGATGTGCACGAGGTGCTCATCACCCACAACTTCGTGATCTCTTGGTTCGTCCGGGAGGTGCTCTCCGCCCCCGAGTGGCGGTGGATGACCCTCAACCAGTCGCACTGCGGTCTGACGGTGATCGCGCAGAAGCAGGGGCGACCATGGACGCTGCTCACGCACAACGACACCGGCCACCTTCCGGTGGAGCTGCGGACCGGGATCCCCGACGCGCTCCTGGTCTGAGCCACCTGCGCAGGCGCAAGATGGTGCGTCCGGCCCCGCGCGCCCCGGGCCGGACGGCGTCACCCGCGAAATAGACTGGACGCATGACCACGCAGGTAGCACTCGTCGGCGGAACCGGGAAGCTCGGCACGATCATCGGTGCGGTGATCGACGAGCTCGAGGGCTTCGAGGTGAGCCGGGTGCTGACCTCATCCAGTGATCTGTCCGAACTCGACGGCGCCGACCTCGTGGTCGACGCGTCGACGCCGCAGGTCAGCATCGACGTCGTGCGCGCCGCCGTGGAGCGCGGCATCAACGTGCTGGTCGCGACCTCCGGCTGGTCGGCTGAGCGCATCGCTCTAGTGCGCCCTCTCGTCGAGGCGGCGGGCACCGGCGCGGTGTTCATCCCCAACTTCTCGCTGGGATCCGTTCTGGGTTCGGCACTGGCCGCCGCGGCTGCGCCCTTCTTCGGCTCGGCCGAGATCATCGAAGCCCATCGTGAGACCAAGATCGACTCGCCGAGTGGAACCGCTGTGCGCACCGCGGAACTGATCGCTGCCGCCCGTGCCGAGCAGGGGCCGGTCAGCGCACCGCACGCCGACCAGCGCGCCCGCGGGCAGCAGGTCGGCAGCGTGCCGATCCACTCGCTGCGTCGTCCCGGTGTCGTCGCCAAACAGGAGGTCATCCTCTCCGGTCCCGGCGAATCGCTCACGTTCACGCACGACACGATCGATTCGGCGCTCGCCTATGCCCCCGGCATCCGGCTCTCGGTGCCGTTCGCGGTGCAGGCCACCGGTGTGTTCGTGGGTCTCGAGCACATGATCGACATCGGCATCCGGTCGTGATGTCGCGCATCGGCGTCGCGCTGATGGCCGCGGCGCTTCTGGTCTACCTGGCGGTGGCGATCTGGCTCGCCGTGATGTTCATCTCGGTCGGCACACCCGTGTCGATCGGTATGGGGATCACGCTCCTCGTTCTGGCGCCGATCGGAGCCTGGGCGCTCATCCGCGAGATGATGTTCGGATTCGGTGCCGACCGCCTTGGGCGACTTCTCGATGCGGAAGGCGGGATGCCGCCGGTTGAGACCGAACTGACCCCCAGCGGCAGGATCGCCCGCGCTGACGCGGATCCGCTCATCGCGCGGTACGCGGCCGAAGCGGATGCGGCAGGCGAGGACTGGCGGGCGCGCTACCGGTTGGGCGTGGTGCAGGATGCGGCGGGCCGCCGCAAGGACGCCAGGGCCAGCATTCGCGAGGCCATCCGTCTCGCGCCGCGCCGACCCTGACGACGCACTCAGGCGAGCGTGGCCTCGAGGGTGATCTCGATTCCGGCGAGCGCCTGCGACACCGGGCAACCGGTCTTGGCGCCGTTCGCGATCTCCTGGAATGCCTCGGGCGTCAGGTTCGGGACCGTCGCGTTGACGTTGAGGTGGCTGCCGGTGATGCCGACGCCGGGCTTGAAGGTGACCGAGGCCGTCGTGTTCACGCGCTCCGGCGGGGTGCCGTTCTCGGCGAGCGCGTGCGAGAGCGCCATGCTGAAGCAGGAGGCGTGCGCGGCGGCGATGAGCTCTTCCGGGGTGGTCGTCGTGTCGCTGCCTTCGCTGCGGGCCTTCCAGTTGATCGGGAAGGTGCCGAGGTTCGACGACGAGAACGCGACGGTGCCGGATCCCTCCATGAGCGATCCGGTCCAGGTGCTGGCGGCTTCGCTGGTGACGGGCATGATTCCTCCGGTTCTCGAGCTGCGGGCGCAGCGTCGACTCGTGGTCAGCCTAGCGAGCGTCCTGCCGACGCGGAACCGCGGTCAGGCGGGGGTGGCTTCGCGACCGACGACGCCCGCGCGCTGCAGCAGGAGGTAGAGCTGGCAGCCCAGGCAGAAGGCGAAGGCGGCGTTGAGGAATGCGGCGATGAATGCCGCGGACGTCGCGATCGGCAGCGCCCACGGAACACCCAGGAGGTGCAGGACGAGGCCGACACCCACGACGAAGAGCCCGACGCCCTGCGAGAACCGCGGCGGCCGCGGGTCTTCGAGCTCCGTCGGAGCGGCGAGGCGTGGGCGGATCGCTGAGCGGAACAGCGTGGCCCAGGGGGCCGTCTGCGGAGAGACCAATCCCCAGAGGAACAGGAGAGCGATGACGACCGTGAGGAGGAACCCCGGGTCGAGAGCGCGCTGCAGGAGCGGGGCCGAGGAGATCGCCCACCCGGACGGAACGAATGTGGCATCGGCGAGGGGCTGGTAGGCGAACCAACCGAACGAGGCGATTCCTGCCCGGAGAGTCGAGATCCCGATCAGGGCCAGGAACGTCGCCACCAGCAGCAGGACCGCGGTGATGGCGGCGGCGAAGCGGGGGCCTCGGGGGTCGATGCCTGCGGGGGTGCTCATGGGGCGCTCCGGTCTTCCGGCTCAGACGGCGGTGAGGGCTTCGGTGAGGGCGTGCCTGGTCGGCACTCCGTGGAATCTGGCGCGGACGGCACCGGCACCGTCGACCACGAAGGTCGTGGGCGTCTGGAGCACCTTGTAGCGCGCGGAGAGATCGGGCCGGTGCGTCAGATCGACCTCCACATGGGCGAGACCGTCGTGGTCGTCGGCATACGAACCGAGCAGACGTCTCACCTGTGGGCACCGCGCGCACATCTCGGTGCTGAACTGCACGAGAGTCGCGCGGGACCCGAGCTCCGAGGTGACCGCGTCCGCCGGATCGAAGCGGAGAGCACCGCCGTCCCGCCGTCGTCCGTCTCGCCGGCGCAGCACGACGCCGATGCCCGTCGCGAGCACGAGGAGTGCTGCGGCGATACCGAGGGCGAGCGCGGGCGACATGGGTCGAGGATATGTCGTGTCGAAGCGGGATCGGGTCGATGTTTCCGACGATGACGGAGGGCCCACGCGCGGAAGCGGTTCCGCCCGAGGAGGCGAGCGTGACGGTATCGTGGCTGTCATGAGCGCAGCCGTCCCGACTCCTTATGAAGACCTGCTCCGCGACGTCCTGGAGACCGGCACGCATAAGTCCGATCGCACCGGGACGGGGACGACGAGCGTCTTCGGGCGTCAGATCCGCTTCGATCTGTCGAAGGGCTTCCCCCTCATCACCACCAAGCGCGTGCACTTCAAATCCATCGCGTACGAGCTCCTCTGGTTCCTGCAGGGTGATTCCAACGTCGGGTGGCTCCGCGAGAACGGGGTCACGATCTGGGACGAGTGGGCCGATGAATCCGGCGACCTCGGCCCGGTCTACGGGGTGCAGTGGCGTTCGTGGCCGACGCCGGACGGGGGGAGCATCGACCAGCTCTCCGACGTGATCGAGCAGATCCGACGCTCGCCCGACTCCCGTCGGCTCATCGTGTCTGCCTGGAACCCGGCCGACATCCCGGACATGGCGCTCGCGCCCTGTCACGCGCTGTTCCAGTTCTACGTCGCCGACGGCAAGCTCTCGTGTCAGCTGTATCAGCGCAGCGCCGACATGTTCCTCGGTGTGCCGTTCAACATCGCCTCCTACGCCTTGCTGACCATGATGATCGCCCAGCAGGTGGGCCTCGAGCCCGGAGACTTCGTCTGGACGGGCGGAGACTGCCACGTCTACGACAATCACGTCGATCAGGTGCGGGAGCAGCTCAGCCGTGAGCCCTACCCCTACCCGACGCTGCGTTTCGCGCGGAAGCCCGAATCGATTCTCGACTACCGCTATGAGGACTTCCTCGTGGAGGACTATCAGCACCACGCGCCGATCAGGGCGGCGGTGGCGGTATGACCTGGGTCGGGTTGATCTGGGCCGAGGCGCACGGAGGGGTCATCGGTGCCGAGGGTGGCATGCCCTGGCACGTGCCCGAAGACCTGGCGCACTTCAAGGAGGTCACCCTCGGCGCTCCCGTGGTGATGGGGCGCAAGACCTGGGACTCGCTGCCCGAGCGATTCCGCCCGCTCTCCGGACGGGACAACATCGTGGTGACCCGGCAGCAGGACTGGTCCGAAGAGGGCGCGCGGCGTGCATCCACCGTCGCCGAGGCCGTTCGCGGACTCGACAGGGTCTGGATCATCGGTGGGGCGGAGATCTTCCGACAGGTGATCGGCGACGCCGATCGGCTGGAGGTCACCGAGCTCGATCTCGACGTCGCCGGCGACGCCTACGCACCGGCGAAGACCGGGTGGCGCCTCATCGACGAGGGGGAGTGGCTCACGTCGCGCACGGGAGTGCGGTACCGCTTCCTGGGATACGAGCGCTGATGCCCACCGCACTGATCACCGGAGCCAGCGCCGGACTGGGCGCCGAGTTCGCGCGTCAGCTCGCGCGGCGACGTGCCGACCTCGTCCTGGTGGCGAGATCAGAGGACGCGCTGGAGACGCTGGGCGCCGAACTGCGGAGCGAATACGGGGTCGCGGTCGAGATCATCCCCGCCGACCTGGCGGATGAGGCCGGCGTGGAGAAGGTCGCCGTGCGCCTGCGCGACACGGCGGACCCCATCGACCTCTTGGTGAACAACGCCGGGTTCGGTCTTCCGCTGCAGTTCGCCGACAACGACATCGACGATGAGGTGCGTCATCTCCGTGTACATGTGGAGGCGTCGATGCGGCTCATGCACGCGGCACTGCAGTCCATGCGTGGTCGTGGCGGTCGCATCATCAATGTGGCTTCCGTGGCCGGCGTCATCTCCCGGTCGACGTACTCCGCCTGCAAGGCCTGGCTCATCGGATTCAGCCGCTGGGCGAATGCCGAGTACACGCGCGACGGCGTCTCTGTCACGGCGCTGTGCCCCGGGTTCACGCACACGTCCTTCCACGAACGCATGGGGCTCGCGGTGGGCCAGGAGGGCGTTCCCGGCATCATGTGGTTGAACGCGCGGGACGTCGTGCGCGTCGGCCTGCGCGATGCCGCCCGTGGCAGGTCGGTCTCGGTGCCGTCGCTCCGGTACAAGGTGATCGTGGCGCTGACACGCCTCCTCCCGAGCACGCTCACCTCCCGCGTGGCGCGCCGAGGCCGCGTCTGACCGGCAGCGGTCATCTGATCGGCAGCGGTCAGTGGAACCTGCCGAGCAGGATCCCCGCCTTGGCGATCGCCGCGATGGTCTCCCCATCGGTGATGTCGCCGTCGGCGATCATGCGCAGCACGTGCGCGAAAGGTACCCACGAGACGGCCTGGATGCCTTCTTCGGTCTGGCTCTCGGCGGCGTCGCTCCCGTTCGCGTCGTCGTCCTCAGCGACCGGGCGCAGATCGCGTGCGAGGAAGACGTGTTCGGGTGCCTCGGCGATCCCGTTCAGAGCGTGCATGGCCCCCAGGGCCGTCCACTCACCGGCTTCGAATCCGGTCTCCTCCCGGAGCTCGCGTCTCGCCGCGAGCAGGGGGTCTTCCCCGTCGCTGCCGCCAGCGGGGACCTCGATGGTCGTCCCCACGGTGTAGCGGTCGATCGTGACGAGACACACACGGTCTTCCTCGTCCACGGCGACGATGAAGACCGCCGGGTGCTGCATGGTGACGACACCATAGATGCCGTCCGCGCCCGCTGGTCCCGTGACCTGGTCCTCCCGCACACGGATCCACGCGTTCTCGTACTTCGTCTCGGTGTCTCGTGTGACCCATGTCATGCTTCGAGCGTAGAACGGAGACGTCATGCGCGTCACCGCGTCCGCATGAGCGGCAGCCGAACCGATACGCTGGGTCTATGACGCACTCGGGCAACCCATTCGGACAGGTTCTCGTCGCGCTCGTCACTCCGATGACGGCCGACGGCGAAGTCGACTGGCCCGCCGTCGAGAAGCACATCGATGACGTGATTACCGCGGGAGCGGACGGCATCGTCGTGACGGGAACGACAGGTGAGACCTCGACCCTGACGGACCCCGAGAAGCTCAAGCTCGTCGAGGTCGGCAAGTCCGTCTCCGCAGGCCGCGCCAAGATCATCACCGGCGGCGGCTCGAACGAGACCGCCCACGCGATCGAGCTCTACAAAGCCAGCGAGAAGGCCGGCGCCGACGGCATCATGATCGTCACGCCGTACTACAACAAGCCGACGCAGGCCGGCATCCTCACGCACTTCCGTCTAGTCGCAGACGCGACCGATCTCCCCGTGATCCTCTATGACATCCCCGGGCGCACGGGTGTGCCGATCAAGTACGAGACGATCCTGCGTCTCGCGAAGCACCCGAATATCCTCGCCGTGAAAGACGCCAAGGGCGACTTCTCCGAGGTGAGCCGCGTGCTGAACCAGACCGATCTGATGTACTTCTCCGGCGATGACGCGAACGTGCTGCCGCACCTCGCGATCGGCGCGACCGGTCTCATCGGCGTGACGGCGAACGTCGCAGCGGCGCCGTACCGCACGATAATCGACGCGGTGAACGCCGGCGACCTCGCCACGGCGACCGCCGAGCACCAGCGCCTCGAACCGCTCGTCCGCGCGGTGATGACGCATGTTCCCGGAACCGTTGCGGCCAAGTACATCCTGCACGGACTCGGTCGCATCTCGAGCCCGCGCGTTCGCCTTCCCCTGGTCGGTCCCGAGGAATGGGAGGCTGCGCTCATCGAGGATGAGCTCGACCTCGTGCAGAACGTTCCCGGAGCCGATTTCTCGAACTTCCGACCCGACCGCAACGCGGCTGCGGGTGGTGCCCTGCCGAAGGTGCACGGCACGACGCGCTGAGTCGCGTCGCCATGAACGAACGGACGCGCGGAGTGTCCGACTGAGGAGACAGCATGTCCATTCCCCTGGTAGAACCGACCGCTCTCGACGAAGGGACGCTGCGGGTCATTCCGATCGGCGGACTCGGCGAGATCGGTCGTAACATGACCATGTTCGAGTACGACGGGAAGATCCTGATCGTCGACTGTGGTGTGCTCTTCCCCGAGGAGCACCAGCCCGGTGTCGATCTGATCCTTCCCGACTTCGAGCCCATCCGCGACCGGCTCGACGACATCGTCGGCGTGGTGCTCACGCACGGTCATGAAGACCACATCGGCGCGGTTCCGTATCTGCTCCGGCTCAAGAGCGACATCCCCCTGATCGGCTCGGGCCTCACCCTCGCATTGGTCGAGGCGAAGCTCAAAGAGCATCGGATCAAGGCCTTCACGCTCACGGTGAAAGAGGGGCAGCAGGAGCGGGTCGGTCCGTTCGACCTCGAGTTCGTCGCCGTCAACCACTCGATCCCCGATGCACTGGCCGTCGCCATCCGCACACCCGCAGGCATGGTGCTCGCCACCGGTGACTTCAAGATGGACCAGCTGCCGCTGGACGGTCGGATCACCGACCTGCGTGCGTTCGCCCGCCTCGGTGAAGAGGGCGTGGACCTGTTCCTCGTCGACTCGACGAACGCCGACGTCCCCGGCTTCACCCCGACGGAGCGCTCCATCGGTCCCGTGCTCGACCAGGTGATCGCGAAGGCGCCCCGTCGCGTCATCGTCGCGAGCTTCTCCAGCCACGTCCACCGCGTGCAGCAGGTGATCGACGCCGCGCACGCCAACGGCCGCCGTGTCGCGTTCCTCGGCCGCAGCATGGTCCGCAACATGACCATCGCCGAGCAGCTCGGCTACCTCAAGGTGCCGGACGGGGTGCTGATCGACTTCAAGAAGGCGCGCGACCTGCCGGACGAGCAGATCGTCTACATGTCGACGGGCTCCCAGGGCGAGCCGATGGCCGTGCTCAGCCGCATGGCGAACATGGACCACGCGATCGAGATCAGCGAGGGTGACACCGTCATCCTCGCCTCCAGCCTCATCCCCGGCAACGAGAACGCCGTGTACCGCGTCATCGACGGACTGACCAAGCTCGGCGCGAACGTCGTGCACAAGGCGAATGCGAAGGTGCACGTCTCCGGGCACGCCGCCGCCGGTGAGCTGATCTACTGCTACAACATCCTGAGGCCGAAGAACGTCCTCCCCGTGCACGGCGAGTATCGGCACCTGATCGCTAATGCCAAGCTCGCGCAGGACACCGGTATCTCCGAGGAGAACACGATCATCGCCTCGAACGGCACCGTGATCGACCTCAAGGACGGCGTCGCGAAGGTCACCGGGCAGCTCGACCTCGGATTCGTTTACGTCGACGGCTCCACCGTCGGAGAGATCACCGATGCCGACCTCAAGGATCGCCGCATCCTCGGCGAGGAAGGCTTCATCTCCGTGATCGTGGTCGTGGACGCCGGCACCGGACGCATCATCTCCGGTCCCGAGATCCACGCGCGCGGTGTCGCCGAGGACGACTCGGTGTTCGACGACGTCACGCCGAAGATCGTCGCTGCGCTCAAGGAGGCGTCGGGCAACGGCGTCCGCGACACCCACGCACTGTCGCAGGTCGTGCGACGCACGATCGGTCGCTGGGTGAACCAGCGGCTCCGTCGCCGTCCGATGATCGTGCCGCTCGTCATCGAGGCATGACGACAGGCGAGTCGTCTCGCACTCACGGGTGAGCGTCATCCCGATGTAACACCGACGTCCTATGCTCGCGTCATGTACAGGGGCTTCTCCCTTCGCAGGGCGGCGCAGACGGATGCGATGTTCCTTGGCGACATGCTCGTCGAGGCCGCCAATTGGCGCGCCGGGGGAGTGCGTCCCCGTCATGAGGTGCTGACGTCGCCCGACCATCGGCGTTACCTCGCGGGCTGGAAGCGCATGGCGGACGACGGACTGGTCGCGGCCGGCGACGACGGCACCCCGGTGGGTGCGGCCTGGTACCGGGTGCTCCCGCAGAACAATCCCGGGTTCGGTTTCATCGGCGTCGCGGTCCCGGAGCTGATCATCGGTGTGCACCCGCTCTGGCGTGCCCGAGGCGTCGGGCGGACGCTGCTGCGCGGCGTCGTGCACCTGGCGGGCTCGCAGGGGCATGCCCGGATCAGCCTGAGCGTGGAACGGGACAACTTCGCGCGCAACCTGTATCGAGCCGAGGGTTTTGCCGTGGTGAGTCAGGGCGCGACCCGCGACACGATGGCTCGCGGCACGGCGTGATCGCGCCCCTCGGATCCATGGAAAGCCGCGTCATTACGCGGAGATGTCGGCTGTTGGACGTAACGTGAGAGCATGGCCAGGAGTACCACGAAGACAGAGAGCGCGTCGACCAGCGCACCGTCGCGCCCCAAGCGGCAGACGGCTCCCAAGGCCCAGCCCGCCCGCAAGGCGCAGCCCGCTCCCAAGAAGTACATCGACGAGGCAGACACGCCGCCGGTCGCCGTCCGGGCCTGGGTCGGGCTGGCGCACGGCGTCGGCGGACTCTTCCGCGCGTTCGGCCCCGAGACTCTCGAGAAAGACGATCGTCGCGACGGTTTTCCCTTCCTCCTCGTGCTCCTCGCCGTGCTCGGTGCGGTCAACGAGTGGTTCTTCATCGGCAACGAGGTCGCTGCGAACATCAGCGCGTATTCGGTCGGAGGGCTGATCGGGCGCGTCGCATTCGTGATGCCCGTTCTGCTGCTCCTGCTCGCCGGATGGCTGTTCCGCCACCCCTCGTCGGTTCACGACAACGGCCGCATCGGAATCGGTTTCGGATTGTTCGTCCTGACGCTCGCCGGCTTCTGCCACGTCGCGGGCGACGGCCCTCAGCCCAAGGAGGGCATGCTCGCACTGAGCGAGTCCGGCGGACTCTTCGGATGGATGCTCGGCCAGCCGCTCAGCTACCTCACCGACATCCCCGCGTACATCGTGCTGTCGCTGCTGGCGGCGCTCAGCATCCTCATCCTCACCAAGACTCCGCCGAACCGCATCGGCGCCCGTCTCGGCGATCTCTACGCCTGGATGTTCGACGCCGAGCGTCCGGAGAAGTCGACCAAAGACTCCGCGGCGATCGACGACACCGACAAGGTCGACGATCCCGACGTGCTGCCGTGGTGGCGGCGCAACAAGACCGGCCGTGAAGAGGACCCCGACGAAGGCACGCTCGGCTCCGACGACATCACCGCACTGCTCACGACCTCCGACCCGACTCCCGCCTACGATCAGGCCGTCGTCGTCGAGAACCCGTACGACGCCGCCACCGAGGTGCTGTCCGACGTGAGGTCCGTCGCCGATTCGCTCGCGGAGCAGCAGACCACGGCACTGCTCGACGACTCCTCCGACACCGGAGAGGTGCCGGAGCTTCCCGGCCTCGACGGCTTCGGCACCGAGGGGCCAGGCGACCGCGGGCCGCAGGCGCCCGTGACGCCGTACATCCTGCCCTCTCCCGGTCTTCTGGTCGAAGGGCCGCCTCCGGTGATGCGCTCCGAGGCCACCGACAAGGTGATCGAGCAGATCACCAGTGTGCTGTCTCAGTTCAAGGTGGATGCGAAGGTCACCGGCTTCTCGCGCGGCCCGACGGTCACCCAGTACGAGGTCGAGGTCGGCCACGGCGTCAAGGTCGAGAAGATCCTGCAGCTGAGCAACAACTTCGCCTACGCGGTCGCCTCGAACGACGTCCGCATCCTCTCGCCGATCCCGGGCAAGAGCGCGATCGGCATCGAGATTCCCAACGCCGACAAGGAGATGGTCGCACTCGGCGACGTGCTGCGTTCGCCCGCCGCGCAGAAGAGCACGCATCCGATGACGATCGGCGTGGGCAAGGACGTCGGCGGCAACATCGTCATCGCGAACCTCGCGAAGATGCCGCATCTCCTGGTGGCAGGTTCCACCGGCTCCGGTAAGTCGAGCTTCGTGAACTCCATGATCACCAGCCTGCTGATGCGGGCGCGGCCCGCCGATGTGCGCATGGTCCTCATCGACCCGAAGCGCGTGGAGCTCACCAGCTACGCCGGTGTCCCGCACCTGATCACGCCCATCATCACGAACCCCAAGAAGGCGGCCGAAGCGCTGCAGTGGGTCGTGAAGGAGATGGACATGAGGTACGACGACCTCGCGTCTTTCGGCTTCCGTCATATCGACGACTTCAACCGTGCCGTGCGCGCCGGGGAGGTCGAGCTGCCGGTGGGCAGCGAGCGCGTTCTGAAGCCGTACCCGTACCTCCTGGTCGTGGTCGACGAGCTCGCCGACCTCATGATGGTCGCCCCTCGCGACGTGGAGGACTCGATCGTGCGCATCACGCAGCTCGCGCGAGCCTCCGGCATCCACCTCGTCCTCGCGACCCAGCGGCCGAGCGTCGACGTCGTCACCGGACTCATCAAGGCGAACGTCCCGTCTCGACTGGCCTTCGCCGTCACCAGTGTCACCGACAGCCGCGTCATCCTCGACAGCCCCGGGGCGGACAAGCTCATCGGTCAGGGTGACGCGCTGTTCTCGCCGATGGGCTCGTCGAAGCCGTTCCGTCTGCAGGGCGCGTGGGTCGACGAGAAGGAGATCGACGCGGTCGTCAAGCACGTCACCCGCCAGGCTCGTCCGGACTATCGTCCCGACGTGCAGGAGGCGATGGAGCCGACCAAGAAGAAGGAAGTCGACGAGGACATCGGCGACGACCTGGAACTGCTGCTCGCGGCTGCCGAGCTCATCGTCTCGTCGCAGTTCGGATCGACCTCGATGCTCCAGCGCAAGCTGCGGGTCGGCTTCGCGAAGGCCGGTCGCCTCATGGACCTGCTGGAGTCACGTGAGATCGTCGGCCCGTCCGAGGGCTCCAAGGCGCGCGACGTGCTGGCCACGGCCGAGCAGCTCCCACAGGTGATGGCGAAGCTGCGCGGTGACGACGTTCCGACGTCGCCGCCCGCTTCCGCCGCCCCTGTCGCTCCGCCGGTGCCACCCCTGCCCCAGACGCACGATCCGGTCGCTGCCCAGTATGAGGGGCTTCCCGAGGTGGAGGCCGAGGGCGACGAAGACGCCTGGGGCCTGACGGGACGCGACTGATGGCCATCCCGCGGCAGCTGCCCAACGCCATCACCGTCGCGCGCATCCCGCTGGCGGTCGTCTTCTTCGTCCTGTTGCTGCTGGGCGGAACCTACGGCCTCGCCGAGCCCGGCCTCCGGTGGGCGGCCGCGGTCATCTTCATCGTGGGGATCTCCACGGACTGGGTCGACGGCTACCTCGCGCGCAAGTACGACATCGTCAGCGATTTCGGCAAGCTCTGGGATCCCATCGCCGACAAGATGCTCACGGGGGCCGGGTTCATCGGACTCGCCATCCTCGGCGAGGTCGGCTGGTGGATCGTCGCCCTCATCCTCGTGCGCGAGTGGGGGATCACAATCCACCGGCTCATGGTCGCCAGCGAGCATGTCGTCGCTGCGGCCTGGATGGGCAAGATCAAGACGGCGTTCCAAGGTGTGGCGCTCGGCTGGGCGTTGCTTCCGCTGCACTATTTCGTCGGTCTCGACGCATGGACGTTGATCACCTTCATCCTCATGCTCATCGTCCTGGTGCTCACGGTCGCGAGCGGTATCGACTACATCGTGGCGCAGGTCCGCGGCTCGCGCCGGAAGTCGTGAGCGACGCGGCTGCTGCCGTCCTTGCGGCGCTGGGTCGACGGGGATGGACGCTCGGAGTCGCGGAGTCGCTGAGCGGCGGCGCCCTGTGCGCCGACCTGGTCTCGGTTCCCGGCGCGTCCACGGTGCTGCTCGGCGGGGTGGTGGCGTACGCGACGCCGGTGAAGGCGTCGGTGTTGGGCGTCGACGCGGATCTTCTCGCCGCGCACGGGCCGGTGCATCCGCAGGTCGCGCTGCAGATGGCAGACGGAGTGAGGAGTGTCGTGAGCGTCGGTGGCTCGCCGGCCGATGTCGGGGTGTCGACGACGGGAATCGCCGGTCCGGATTCCCCCGACGGGCAACCGGTCGGCACGGTGCACATCGGCGTGGCGACGCCGGCGGCGATGAGGACGACGGCCTTCCGTTTCCTCGGAGATCGCGACTCGATCCGCGCGCAGACGGTCGCGGCAGCGCTCGAAGAACTGCGCGCGATGCTGGCGGAATAGCAGGACCGCCGGGGTGGTTATCTCTGATGTGCTCACACTTAAACCACAGAGTGCAGGGGTAGATTCTGTGCATGCCAGGGGTACTAGACTGGCTGTCTCATCGGGGGAGACCTCGAACGATCACATGGGGAGGAGGTTCCGATGATTCTTGTACGACAGGAAATCGGCGATGTGCTGAGGGACTTCCGCCTGCAGAAGGGGCGCACGCTCCGGCAGGTCGCAAGCAAGGCGTCGGTTGCGCTCGGCTACCTCAGCGAGGTCGAGCGTGGGCAGAAGGAGGCGTCGAGCGAGATCCTCGCTTCCGTTGCCGACGCGCTCGACGTTCCCATTTCGACGATCATGCGCGAGGTCGGAGACCGCATCTCGGTGCTCGAGGGCATCCAGGTCTTCCCGGACGTCGTTCCCGACGACCTCGTCGCGTCGATCGAACCTCAGCTTTCGCTGCACTGATCCCCGGTCGGGGAAGCCATGCGTCGTAGTGAGTTCCTTCGCGCCGTCGAGACCGAGTTTCAGGCGCGCGCGTCCTCTCTGGTGAACGACCTGACGCTCAGCGCTGTCGGCGGTCGAACAGCGCTCGAGGCGCTGGCCGAGGGAACCCCACCACGCGACATCTGGTTGGCGTTGTGCGTCGAGATGGACGTTCCGGAGAACAGGCGACACGGCGTCGGTCGGCAGGAGCCGCGCGGACGCTGAGTCGTTCGTCGATCTCCGATGCCTACGGGAAACGACCTGAGATTCACGGCGTGTCGTCGAAGATCTGTTCGAAGCGGGCGTAGTCTTCTGCACAAGTGGTTCAGGGAATCTGTTCTGCACGGTATGTGAGCTCTCCGCGTCGATGTCGGTGGCCTCTCCTACGGTGGAAAACAAGCCGAAGAGCCATTACGCCTTGTCGGAGAGTTTCTCCCAGCCGGGAGAGCCGCGACAGCCTACAGGCGGCATCACGCGCGCAGAAGGAGCACATCATGCCATCACCCGCCGACCGCGAGAAGTCCCTCGAGACCGCCCTCGCCCAGATCGATCGCCAGTTCGGAAAGGGCTCGGTCATGCGGCTGGGCAGCGATGAGCGCGCCCCCGTGGCGGTCATCCCCACCGGCTCCATCGCCCTCGACGTCGCTCTCGGCGTCGGAGGCCTCCCGCGTGGTCGAATCGTCGAGATCTACGGACCGGAGTCCTCGGGTAAGACGACCCTCACCCTGCATGCGATCGCGAACGCTCAGCGCGCAGGCGGAATCGCCGCGTTCATCGACGCCGAACACGCGCTCGACCCCGACTACGCCGCGAAGCTCGGCGTCGACATCGACGCGCTCCTGGTGTCGCAGCCCGACACCGGTGAGCAGGCCCTCGAGATCGCCGACATGCTCGTGCGCTCGGGAGCCATCGACCTCATCGTCATCGACTCCGTGGCGGCGCTCGTGCCCCGCGCCGAGATCGAGGGCGAGATGGGCGACTCGCACGTCGGTCTGCAGGCGCGACTCATGTCGCAGGCGCTGCGTAAGCTCACCGGTGGCCTGAACCAGACCAACACGACGATGATCTTCATCAACCAGCTTCGCGAGAAGATCGGCGTCTTCTTCGGCTCGCCCGAGACGACCGCCGGTGGTAAGGCGCTGAAGTTCTACGCCTCGGTCCGCATGGACATCCGTCGTATCGAGACCCTCAAGGACGGAACCGACGCCGTCGGAAACCGCACCAGGGTCAAGGTGGTCAAGAACAAGATGGCGCCGCCGTTCAAGCAGGCCGAGTTCGACATCCTCTACGGCGTCGGCATCTCCCGTGAGGGCAGCCTGATCGACTTCGGCGTCGAGCACGCCATCGTGAAGAAGTCGGGCTCGTGGTACACCTACGACGGCGACCAGCTGGGCCAGGGCAAAGAGAACGCGCGCACCTTCCTGTTGAACAACCCCGATATCGCGCTGGCGATCGAGACGCAGATCAAGCAGAAGCTCGGTATCGGCGGCCCCGCTTCGGTACCGGCAGCTGCAGACGAGCTCGCTGAGCGTCGTCCGGCCTGATGAACGACACGCGTGGGGGCGATCCCGACCGGATCGCCCCCATCATCCCCCTCTTCGGCGGTGGGTCGAAGAAGCAAACGCACACGCCGCCGCCTCGCCTGGCGGAAGGCGACGACCAGTCGACGGACGATCCCCGCGCCAGCGACGCGGCGGTCTGGCGCACGACCTGGGATGCCCCTCCGGACAGTGTCTCGCACATCGACGCGTCCGACGCGGGTACTCCCAGCGATCGTCATCCCGCGCGGGGGATCAGGGGCAGTTCCGCCACAGCGTCGACGCGCCCGACGAAGTCCGCTCCTCACCTTCGCGCACTCGGCGGCGGAGAGAGCGACGATGCCGGCGCCGACGAGAAGGCATCGTCGGACGAGGTGCGTGTGGCCGCGGAGGAGTCTCTCGTCCGTAAGCTGCGGGCGCGATCGTTGTCCATCTCGGAGGCCCGGCAGGTCCTGCGAGGCGTCGGCCTCGACGGTGGGGTCGTCGACGACGTGATCGATGAGTTCTCCCGACGCGGCTATCTCGACGACGCCGCCCTCGCTGCCGTGCTGGTGACATCGGGCGTCGAGCGGAAGGGACAGGGACGGGTCGCGTTGTCTCGCGCACTCGCGCAGCGGGGCATTCCGCGCGATGTTATCGACGGCGCTCTCGACGAGTTGCCGGACGACGATGAAGATCGCGCGCTCGAGTTCGCTCGCGGCAAGGCGCGGTCGATGAGTCGGCTCGATCACGACACGGCTCTGCGGCGGCTGGTGGGCCAGCTCTCACGACGCGGCTACAACGGAGCCGTGGCGATGAAAGCCGCGAAGGCTGCGCTGCGGGAGAACTCCTTCGGAGGTTCCACGTCCGGGGTCCGGTTCGTCGACTCGGACTGATGCCGGGACGCCGCGACAGCTCAGCAACGGCTCGTACAATGGGGAGATCATGACTATCCCGCGCAGCGAACCGACGATCATCGGCGCGTCGTCGGCAGCCGTCGACGACGACGGACGACAGCGATCGTATGAAGTGCGCACCTTCGGGTGCCAGATGAACGTGCACGACTCCGAGCGGCTCTCGGGCTCGTTGGAGAGCGCCGGCTATGTGAGAGCCGTCGACGGTGACGAGGCCGACGTGGTGATCATCAACACCTGCGCCGTCCGCGACAACGCGGCAGGCAAGCTGTACGGCACCCTCGGGCACCTCGCTTCCGTCAAGCGTCGCAAGGAAGGCATGCAGATCGCCGTCGGCGGCTGCCTGGCACAGATGGACAAGCAGGCCGTGCTCGACAAGGCCCCCTGGGTCGACGTGGTGTTCGGCACGCATAACATGGGCTCATTGCCGGGTCTGCTCGAGCGCGCGCGACACAACGGCGATGCCGAGCTCGAGATTCTCGAGTCGCTCGAGGTCTTCCCCTCGACGTTGCCGACCAAGCGCGACTCGGCGCACAGCGGCTGGGTCTCGATCTCGGTCGGCTGCAACAACACCTGCACCTTCTGCATCGTTCCGAGCCTGCGCGGCAAAGAGAAGGATCGTCGCCCCGGCGACATCCTGAACGAGATCCGTCTCCTGGTCGAAGACGGCGCGATCGAGGTCACGCTTCTCGGCCAGAACGTCAACTCCTACGGGGTCGAGTTCGGTGACCGTCAGGCCTTCGGCAAGCTCCTGCGCGCGGCCGGCGACATCGAGGGGCTGGAACGGATCCGGTTCACGAGTCCCCACCCCGCGGCGTTCACCGATGACGTGATCGACGCCATGGCCGAGACGCCGAACGTGATGCCGCAGTTGCACATGCCGCTCCAGTCAGGGAGCGACCGCATCCTCAAGGCGATGCGCCGCTCCTATCGGAGTGAGCGTTTCCTCGGGATCCTCGAGCGGGTTCGTGCCCGCATCCCGAATGCCGCCATCACCACGGACATCATCGTCGGGTTCCCCGGTGAGACCGAAGACGACTTCGAGGACACGATGCGGGTGGTCGAGCAGGCGCGTTTCTCCAGCGCGTTCACCTTCCAGTACTCGATCCGCGAGGGCACACCCGCGGCGACGATGGAGGATCAGGTCCCCAAGGAGATCGTGCAGGCCCGCTACAACCGCCTGATCGCTCTGCAGGAACGTATCTCGCTGGAGGAGAACCGGAAGCAGGTCGGCCGTGAGATCGACGTGCTGGTCTCGACCGGCGAAGGCAAGAAGGATACCGAGACACACCGCCTCACGGGACGCGCCGAAGACAACAGGTTGGTGCACTTCGAGGTGACCCCGGGGTCCGAGCTGCCTCGCCCCGGAGACGTGGTCACCGTGACCGTGACACACGGCGCCCCGTTCCATCTGCTCGCCGACGATCCGACGGGCGCGCCCCTGAAGATCCGTCGGACCCGCGGCGGCGACGCGTGGGATCGATCGCAGTCGGAATCGTGCGCAGTCCCCGCCTCTGTCGGCGACGGTGCGCCGAAGGCCGTGTCGCTCGGTCTGCCCACGCTGCGCGTGGGCGTGTGACCGGACGGAACGTGCCAGCGCCACGTCTCTGGGCGATCGTCGGGGCGACCGGCACCGGTAAGAGCGATCTCGCGATCGAGCTGGCCGAGACGCTGCGTGCGGAGGGAAACCCCGCCGAGGTCGTGAACGCCGATGCCATGCAGCTCTATCGCGGGATGGACGTCGGCACCGCGAAGGTCTCGATGACGGAACGCCGGGGCATCCCGCACCACCTCTTCGACGTACTCGACGTCGACGAAGATGCGGCTGTCGCGTGGTACCAGCCGAAAGCTCGTGAGGCGATCGAAGAGATCCACCGCGGGGGAGGAGACGCGATCCTCGTCGGCGGATCCGGTCTCTATGTATCGAGTGTCGTCTACGACTTCCGATTCCCTCCGCGCGACCCGGAACTGCGGGATCGTCTCGAACAAGAGCTCGAGACCCGAGGGGCCGCGCATCTGCTCGAACGTCTGCGAACTCTCGACCCGCAAGCGGCTGCTCGCGTCGATCCACAGAATCCGCGCCGCATCATCCGTGCGCTCGAGGTTCTCGAGCAGGGGAGCGAGACGCACGGTGCCTCGCTTCCGGAGAAGCCGGTCCTGTGGCATCCGCATACTCGTCTCATCGGTCTGCATGTTGACCGCCCCTCTCTCGTGGAGCGGCTGGATTCCAGAGTCGAGCGCATGTGGAAGGGCGGCCTCCTCGCCGAAGTCGAGGATCTTCGTGCGCACGGGCTCGAGCGTGGAGGAACGGCTCCTCGCGCGATCGGGTACGCGCAGGCCCTGGCGCAGCTCGACGGCGGCCTCAAGGAGCGTGAGGCGATCGCACAGACCCAGGCGCTCACGAGACGCTATGCGCGACGCCAGGTGTCCTGGTTCAAGCGGTATCCCGACCTGGAGTGGTGGGAGGCTCCGGTGCGGGCCGTGACGCTTCTCCACGCCTGATCTCGATGTCGGAGGGTGCTGCGAAGCTGGCCGGATGACGACGCACTTCTACACGGCCTCCAGCCTCGACGGTTTCATCGCCACCGAGGAGCACTCATTGGACTGGTTGCTCACACAGGACATCGACCAAGACGGACCGATGGCGTACACGGGTTTCGAGCGGAACATCGGCGCTCTGGCGATGGGGTCCTCCACCTACGAGTGGGTGATGCGCCATGAAGAGGGCCGCTGGGGGTACACCCAGCCCACGTGGGTGTTCACCCACCGTCCACTCGACCTCCCGAAGGAGGGCGATGTCCGACTGACGCAGGCCGACATCCGCACGGTGCACGCGGAGATGGCGCAGGCGGCGGGTGGGAAGGACCTCTGGGTCGTGGGCGGCGGAGACCTGGCGGGTCAGTTCGCCGACGCCGGGCTGCTCGATGAGGTGTGGGTGCAATACGCACCCGTCACCCTCGGCTCGGGAGCCCCGTTGCTTCCGCGCAGACTCGACCTCGAGTTGATCGAGGTGGCGCGAAACCGGAACTTCCTCTGCGGTCGGTACCGGCTCGCGCGGGACGGAGAAGTCCGCGACGATCTCTAGACTGGACCCATGGTCGCATTCACCAAGGGGCACGGCACGGGCAACGATTTCATCATCATCGCTGACCCGGACGGTGAGCTCGACCTCACCGTCGAGCAGGTCGCCGTGCTCTGCGATCGTCACTTCGGCATCGGTGCAGACGGAATCCTCCGCGTGGTGAAGTCGTCGGCGATTCCCGACGGTGCGGCTGCACTCGACGAAGAGCCGCAGGCGGAATGGTTCATGGACTACCGCAACGCCGATGGATCGGTCGCCGAGATGTGCGGGAACGGCGTCCGCGTGTTCGCCCACTATCTCGTGCGCTCCGGCCTTGCGGCGATCGAACCCGGCTCGACATTGCCGATCGGCACGCGGGCGGGAGTGCGCGATGTCACCCGAAGCGCGACGGGATATCAGGTCGACCTCGGCCGGTGGAAGCTCTCCGGGGACGACCCGCTCGTTCGAGTGGACGGCCTGTCTGTCACCCGTCCAGGTCTCGGAATCGACGTCGGGAATCCGCACGTCGTGGTGGCGCTCGCGTCGGAGGCTGAGCTCGCTTCCCTCGAGCTCCACCGTGCGCCCGGCCTCGACCCGCTGCTGCCCGCGGGAGCCAACATCGAGTTCGTCGTACCCGGCGAACCGCTCGTGCGCGACGGTATCGGACATGTGAGCATGCGTGTCTATGAGCGCGGGGTCGGAGAGACTCTGAGTTGCGGCACGGGTGTCGCGGCGACGGCCCTGGCGGTGCGCTACTGGGCGGGCGAGAACGCTCCGAGCAACTGGCAGGTCGAGGTGCCCGGGGGGACGCTCGGCGTTCGGATGTTCCCGGCGGAAGACGGCGAGCACGTCGCTCTGTCCGGGCCGGCTCAGCTCGTGTTCCAAGGTGAGGTCGACCTCGCCTGAGGTCCCGACCGTCGGCTTCGGCAGGCCCGCATCGGCCTCATCCGAGAATGATCGGCTCCGTCGGCGGGTTTCCGTGCTTGCGCACCTTCAGGATGCGATAGCCCTTGCCCGTAGCGGTGCGGAAGACGCTGTAGCCGGGCTGGAAGGTCGATCCGATCCACCGCTGGAGCGAATCCGCACCGAGATTGCGCTGCACGACCAGCCAGGCATCACTGCGCTCGTCGAGGCGCGGGATCCATCGCTCCAGAAGGCCGTGGAGTTCGTTCTTCCCGACGCGGATCGGCGGATTCGATCGGATCGTGCGGAATGAGACGTGCTCGGGAACATCGTCGGGCAGGGATGCGTTGACATTGGTGAGCCCGAGAGCTGCGGCGTTGCGACGCACCAGATCGAGGGCACGCTCATTCACGTCGACGGCCCATACCGTCGCATGGGGAGCGGCCAGGGCCATCGACAATGTCACCGGACCCCAACCGCTGCCGAGGTCGAGAAGATCGCCGCCCGGGGGTACCGGGGGCATGTTGGCGAGGAGCACTGCAGTGCCGGCGTCGAGACGATCCGGGCTGAAGACCCCACCGGCGGTGGTGACTTCGAGCTCTCGACCCGCGAGTGATACGCGGATCTTACGCAGATTCTCGGGGCTTGCCGGGGCCGCAGTGAAGTAGTGATCTGACCCCATACGGTGAGCGTACCGGACAGCGCGGGCTAAGGTTAAGGCTCGCAACAAATCCCAGAGACAAGGAACGGATGACGGAGACCACCACACCCTCCACCGACGACCACACGGTCGATCGTGTGCTCGCGAACGCGGAGAAGCGCTCGGACGTCCACGTCTTCGGCGCCGCACAGGCGCTGCAGGACGAATCGACGGCATCGCACGCGAGTACGGACGGCGCGCAGTGGGATCTCGAAGACCGACACGCTCTCCGACGCGTCGGTGGACTCTCGACAGAGCTCGAGGATGTCACCGAGGTCGAGTACCGGCAGTTGCGACTCGAGAACGTCGTACTGGTGGGGGTCTACCCCCAGGGGGCGCAGGAAGATGCCGAGAACTCTCTGCGGGAACTCGCTGCTCTGGCGGAGACCGCCGGCGCCGTCGTGCTCGACGGTGTCCTGCAGCGCCGCCCGCACCCCGACGCCGCGACATACCTCGGCCGCGGAAAGGCCCAGGAGCTCAGAGACATCGTCGCCGCTGTCGGGGCCGACACCGTCATCGCCGACACGGAGCTCGCGCCGAGCCAACGACGCGCTCTCGAGGACGTCGTCAAGGTCAAGGTCATCGACCGCACCACCGTGATCCTCGACATCTTCAGCCAACACGCGAAGAGCCGAGAAGGTAAGGCCCAGGTCGAGCTCGCCCAGCTCGAGTATCTGCTGCCTCGTCTTCGCGGTTGGGGTGACTCGATGAGCCGCCAAGCCGGTGGTCAGGTCGGCGCCGGCGGCGCAGGCATGGGCTCGCGCGGTCCCGGTGAAACCAAGATCGAACTCGATCGCCGACGGATCCGCACGAAGATGGCTCTGCTTCGACGCCAGATCCGAGACTTCGGCCCTGCCCGCGACGCCAAGCGCGCCGAGCGCAAGCGGAACACGATTCCTTCCGTCGCGATCGCCGGATATACGAACGCCGGCAAGTCGAGTCTGCTCAATGCGCTGACCAGCGCTGGCGTCCTGGTCGAGAATGCCCTGTTCGCGACGCTGGATGCGACCGTGCGTCGTACGGAGACGGAGGACGGTCGCGTCTACACGCTCACGGACACCGTCGGGTTCGTGCGCAATCTCCCGCATCAGCTCGTCGAAGCGTTCCGGTCGACCCTGGAAGAGGTCGGCGAGGCCGACGTCGTGCTCCACGTCGTCGACGGTTCGCATCCCGACCCGGCGGGTCAGCTGCAGACCGTGCGCGACGTGCTCGGGGATGTCGGCGTCCGTGACCTTCCGGAGATCGTCGTCTTCAACAAGGCCGATCTGATCGCGGAGGACGAGAGGCTCGTGCTCCGAGGCCTTCAGCCGCACGCCCACTTCGTGTCGTCGCGGTCGGGCGAGGGAATCGCGGAACTGCGCGCAGCCGTCGAAGAAGCGCTCCCGAAGCCCGCCGTCGAGGTGCATGCCGTGATTCCGTATGACCGCGGCGATCTCGTGGCAGCGATCCACGAGTCGGGCATGCTCCTCTCCGTGGACCATCGAGAGGATGGCACCGCGGTGCATGCACGCGTGTCAGAGCGTCTCGCCGCGGAACTGGCTCCTTTCACCGCCCACGGCTGAACGCGACTATCGCGCGAGGAACCGCGCCTCCACCGTTGCGGAGATGACGATCTCCTCGGGCTCGTACTCCATGGCCGGTGCCGAGTCGGCGGCGAACGCCACACCTCCACGCGCTTTGAGCATCGGAGCCCCAGGTGACGGCTGTCCGCTGGAGATGAGGCCGGTATCGGCGATCTCCAGCGGCGTGACCTCACCGAGGCCGAGCGCGCCCGCGTAAGCCTCGGCTCGGGTCACGGCGACACCGACAGCGTCCGCCGCCACATCGCGCTCGATCCGCGTGCGTGTCTCGGGCGTGAGGTGCCAGTCCACCCCGCCGACCTCGACGCCGTCCCAGGGGGAGATGTCGGAGACCCACAGCGAGAGCTCGGATGCTTCCGCGAAGGTGGCGGTGTAGTCGATGCTGGCGTAGTAGACGGGGGCGAGGCGCTTGCCCTCGCTGCTCCAGGGGCGTTCGGCGCGCACCGAGAGCCGCTTGCTGGTCCAGTCGACGACGCTGCCGGCGTCTGCGCGCTCGGTGATGCTCGCGCGCACCGGCTCGGCGAGCCGCATCACGTTCTCGACGACCGTGGTGCGCTCGGGGCCCTCGGCGCGTACCCCGACACGGATGGTGGCGCGCTCCGGCGCGACTCGCGCTTCATGCTCGCCGCGGACGGTGACGGTGACTTCGCTCATGGGGCGACTCTACGCCAGCGGCTGGACCCGCCGTGGAATGGCGTGGCGGCGGAGAACGTTGTAGTCTGTGATGCTCGGGTGTTCCTCACCCGGGATGGTAATTCCACAGTGTGACAGCGGCTCCTTCGAGAGAAGGACCACGGGGCTGATCGGTTTCGACAGCGCCTGTGAATCCACGAGAAGCGGGCCGAGGATGCAGAGTTATCTCGTAAACGCTCTCTGCAAAACAATAGTTGCCGAAACCAAGCGCAACGACTTCGCCCTCGCTGCATAAGCGAGCCCGATAGTCCGTCAGGCCGTATGTGATTCCGATACGGATCCTGGCGTCATCTAGGAATCTTGCTGCGTGATGGCGTCTGGACGTCACGTGGGACTCTTCCCAGGCTGGGCTCGTCGACTTAGGTGTCTGTGACAAAGGTCGGAGCCGAGCAGAACGTCTTCACAGACTGCGCCCGGAGAAGGCGTGGAGACTCAGCGTTGGACGGGGGTTCGATTCCCCCCAGCTCCACCATGTCGCTGTCACACAGGAATGAGGCCCGCCTCCCCAGTGATCACTAGGGAGGCGGGTCTTTTCATGTCCGCTCAGACGCCTGGGTACCGATGTCGTGGACCTATATTGAAGTCTGTGGACACGACCCCCGCAGACGTCTCAACCGGTCTCACGCAAGCTCAGGTCTCCGAACGCGTCGCCGCCGGAAAGACGAACGCCTTCGTTGCCGACACGAGTCGCAGCGCCTGGAGCATCGTGCGCGCGAACGTGTTCACGCTCTTCAACGGCATCGTCTTCGCCTGCTTCTTCGTGCTGTTCCTGGTCGGACGCTGGCAGGACGCACTCTTCGGACTCGCCGCGTTCGCGAACGCGATCATCGGATGTGTGCAGGAGTTCCGGGCGAAGTCGGCGCTCGATCGTCTGGCGCTGATGAACGCGCCGCGTGCGCTGGTGCTGAGAGACGGCGAGGAGGCGGAGATCGCCCCCAGCGACGTGGTCCTCGACGACGTCCTCGTGCTCCGCGCCGGCGAGCAGGTGCCGGCCGATGCGCGGGTTCTCGCGTCGCGCGGGCTCCAGATCGATGAGTCGATGCTCACCGGGGAGTCGGACCCGGTCGAGAAGCAGCCCGGCGACGATGCGCTGTCCGGAGCCGTGGTCGTCGCAGGGGAGGGGACCGCGATCGCGACCCGCGTGGGCGCCGATTCCTACGCGAACCACTTCGCCGGGGAGGCGAAGCGTTTCTCCCTCGTCTCGAGTGAACTGCGCACCTCGGTCAACCGGGTGCTGAAATGGGTGAGTTGGATCATCGGCCCCGTCGGCCTGCTCGTCCTGAACGCGCAGATCATCGTGCTCGGCGGCTACACGACCGTGTTCTCGAACGGCGCGTGGGTACAGGCGGTGGTGAACACGATCGCGTCGTTGACGGCGATGATCCCGCTCGGCCTGGTACTCATGACGAGCATCGCCTTCGCCGTCGGAGCCTCACGACTCGCACGCCGGCAGGTTCTGGTGAACGAACTACCGGCTGTGGAAGGCCTCGCGCGCGTCGACGTCATCTGCCTCGACAAGACCGGCACGCTCACCGTCGGGGAGATCGGCTTCGACGAGGCACATCGCCTCCACGGCCTCGCCCCGGAACAGGCAGAGGACGCGGCGGCGGCGCTTGCCTGGTATGCCGCGGCGCCCGATGCGAACCCGACAGCACGGTCGATGCGGACGGCCTACCCGGTCGCCTCGCCACTCGTCGTGTCGGGGTACATCCCGTTCTCATCTGCACGAAAATGGAGTGCGGCGTCTTTCACCGGCATCCCTGGGACCTGGGTGATGGGAGCACCGGAGATGGTGTTCGGCGATGCGGCCACATCGGCGGAGACGGAGCTGGGGCGCACCGTGACGGCACTCGCCGAGACGGGCCGCCGCACTCTCGTGCTCGGCCACGCGCACGCGACGCTCTCGGACGCCGACGTCGACTCCGAGCGGCTCCCTGACGGACTCGCGGCCATCATCGTGCTGACCTTCCGCGAGCAGGTGCGCCCCGACGCCGCTCAGACACTCGCCTATTTCGGGCGCCAGCAGGTGGGCATCCGCATCATCTCCGGCGACAACCCGCGTACGGTGGCGGCCATCGCCCGAGAAGTCGGTCTCGACGTGGCCGACGGCTTCGATGCCAGAGAGCTTCCCGATGATGACGCCCAGCTCGCCGACGTGCTCGACCAGCACACGGTGTTCGGGCGCGTCACCCCCGAGCAGAAGAAGCGCATGGTGACGGCGTTGCAGAGCCACGGACACACCGTCGCGATGACCGGAGACGGTGTCAATGACGCCCTCGCGATAAAGTCCGCGGATATCGGCATCGCGATGAACTCGGGCTCGCCGGCCACGAAGGCCGTTGCGAGGCTCGTGCTGCTTGACGGACAGTTCTCGCACCTGCCGGACGTCGTCGCCGAGGGGCGCCAGGTCATCGCGAACATCGAGCGCGTGTCGATGCTGTTCCTGAACAAGACGGTCTACGCGACACTGCTCGCGATCATCTTCGGGGCGTTCCTCCTCGAGTTCCCGTTCCTGCCGCGACAGCTCTCCATCACGGACGGCCTCACGATCGGCATCCCCGCCTTCTTCCTCGCGCTCATGCCGAACGCGGCGCGCTACGTGCCGGGTTTCCTCCGACGGTCTTTGAGTTTCGCGATCCCGTCGGGCATCGTCGTCGCGCTCGGGCTGACCTGGTACACGTTCGTCGCGCGTGGACTCGGTGTGCACGAGGAGCAGCTGCGCACGGGCGCCACCGTGATCCTGGCCGTCGTCGGCATCTGGATTCTGGCGGTCCTCGCCCGCCCGCTCAACCGGTTCAAGGTGGCGGTCGTCGGGGCGATGTTCATCTTCCTCATCGCAGTGTTCACGATCCCGCTCGCTCGCGAGTTCTTCGTGCTCGTCGACCCGGGGGAGGACCTCGCCGTCGCGCTCACCGGGATCACGATCGTGATGGTCGCGGCCATCGAAGTTGTGCGCTTCGTGCATCGCCGTCTGGTGCTGACGGTGCCGACGAGGAACGCTCCACGCGTGACGACGTCCTCCTCCACGGTGCCCGTCTCCTCGTCGGCCCCCGTCGCCACGGTGATCACCACGGTGGTCGCCGTGCTCGCATACGTCTTCGGCGCGCTGGCGACGGGCTTCGGGATACTGGTGTTCCTGGGACGCTACGACCCGGACGTGAGCGCCTCGGCCTTCTCGCTCACCGGTGCCGCCATCGCCCTGTTCGGTCTTCTGGTCTTCGCCGTCGCCGCCGGGGTCCGCCGCGGAAGCGGGCTCTCCCGCCTCATGCTCACGATCTTCCTCGGCATCGCGATCGCGTTGAGTGCGGTCGTCCTCGTGTTCGGAGACCGCTGGGACTGGGGAGCGGCCTTGACGGTCGCGTTCGCGGCCGCGATCATCGTGCTGCTGTGGACGCCACCGGTCTCCCGCACCTTCGGGCGGATACTCGAGAGTTCGATGGGGTCGGGTCGCCCCTGACGGAGATCGACCCCGACGGGAGTCGACGAGGGATCTAACGCGGCCACTCGATCAAGATGAGCCCCTGGCGCGTGTCCGCGAGGCGCACCCATCCGTCGCCGAAGAGATACGTCATGCCGTAGCCGTCTTCGTCCGTGCCCATGGCGTATCGGGCGTCTTCGGTGAAGTAGACGCCGTCAGGGCCGTCTTCCCGTTTCCAGCCCTCGGCGAGGAGTGCGGCCTGTGCCGCTGCGGCATCGGAGTCGTCGATCGGAGACCAGCCGTACAGCTGCCCATGGTCGGATCCGACGGTGTAATCGGCCCAGAAGCACAGCAGCCCCTCGGTCAATTCGACACCCCCGACGACGAACTCCTTCGTCTCGGCGGTCCAGCCGGCATCGGCGAGAGCGGTGACCGTGCCGGCCGAGATCATCGACTCGCAGGTGAGTTCCGTTTCGGCCGGCTCCGGCGTCGGCGAGGTCACCGGCACGGAGGACGGCGTCGGCTGCGGACTGCCGGCATCAGGCGTGGGCGACGTACGCGGCTCCGGAGCGGCGCACGCGGTGAGGGCTCCGACGAGCAGCAGGACGCCCGCGGCTGCGGACATGATGCGGAAATTCATCGCGGGGGCCTCGTGGTTCGATCAGTTCTGCATCAGGGTGAGGAAGTCGTCGTGAAGGGTGCCGTTGGTTGCGAGTGTCGAGCGGGCGGAGATCGTCTCGACACCGTCGACGTCGGTCATGCGCCCGCCGGCCTCGCGGACGATCGGGACGGCCGCTGCGATGTCGTACTCCTTGACGTCGAACTCGGCGACCATGTCGATGCGTCCTTCGGCGAGGAGCATGTACGAGTAGACGTCCCCATAGGCCCGGTCTCGCCAGACACGCCCGGCCACGGCCAGCAGGGTGTCGAGGCGCCCCGCCTCCGACCACTGCGCGATGCTCTGGAAGCTCACGCTCGCGTCGTCGAGAGAGGAGACCGACGACGTCCGGAGCCGACGCGGTTCGCCCTCGAGCGTGGTCCAGGCGCCTCCGCCGGCCGATGCCCACCAGCGCCGTCCGAGCGCCGGCATGCTCACCACTCCCACCTGGGGGACGCCGTCGATAGCCAGCGCGATCATCGTGCCCCACAGCGGGACGCCACGAAGAAAATTGGCCGTTCCGTCGATCGGGTCGATGATCCACTGACGCTGGGTACTGCCCTGCGCGCCGAACTCCTCGCCGAAGATGCCGTCTTCCGGCCGCTCGGTTTCGAGGATGCTGCGGATCGCACGTTCCGTCGCGAGATCGGCGTCCGTCACATGGGAGTTGTCGGCCTTCGTCGAGATCTCGAGGTCGGACGCGTCGAACCGGGGGAGCGACTGGGCATCGGCGGCATCGGCCAGGCGGAGTGCGAGGTCGAGGTCGTGCCGCAGGCTGTCGGCGGAGGTGGTCACGGTCTAAGAATACTGGCCGGATCGGCGGGGCCGGAGGGCCGAAAGACCATGTTTCGCTGCCCGCCCGGCGGCGGCGCGCCCGGGTGCCGGTCTCGATTTCACATGGGACCGGTCGGCTGGTAATGTAATTCCTCGGTCGGGGTTATCCCGGGCCACGCACCTCTAGCTCAATCGGCAGAGCAACTGACTCTTAATCAGTGGGTTCTGGGTTCAAGTCCCAGGGGGTGCACGGAACAAGCCTCAGAGATCTCGCCATCTCCGGGGCTTTTTCTCTGTCCTGGCCAAGCCGCCCGGATCGGCAACAGCGCGAAAACAGCGCGTGTGTCTCAGCGTCGGGTGTCGGCGGGCTGCGGCACAATGGGGACTATGACCTGGACACCCCTCGGAGCTGACCCCAGCGTGCACCACGCGCTTGTGGAAGGTGTTCCTGTTTGGATGCGCTCATCATTGCGCGCATGGCTGGTGTCGGAGTACTCGTATCGGTCGTCATCCACGTACAAGATGGTCAACAAGGTCGAGCGCATGCGCGAGTACGACCTAGCCGCGCGTTCCACTCCGCTGGCTCCGAAGTTAGCCAATGACGGTCCTGCTGCGCTCTTCAATGGGCTTTCTGACGACGAGATACTGCGTCTTCTCGATTGGACGGTCTATTCAAACTCGAAGCGGTACGGAGGCGACGTCTCTAACACCGAGCTTGAGAAGGTCTTGCAGAGCGGTGGATCGGCATGGAAGGTGGGACTGCGCTCGAGCGCTGCCGGTCTCGAGCGGCGCGTCCCGGAAGGTGTGATGGATGCTGCTGAGGCAGGGATGAACGCTCCGGGCGATGCGGGTCGTCTGCTTTCCGAAGCATGGGCGGCGACATATGGAGTCAACCCACAGCCCGACCTTGGATATCGCAAGTCGATCGAGGCAGTCGAGGCTGCTGTTCTGCCGCTTGTCACCAAGAACGACAGCACCGCGACGTTGGGCAAGGCGATCGGGCAGATGCGAGCGAATGGCGATTGGAAATTGCCGTTCATCAAAGAGCACGCACAGAATCCGAGCGAGACGGTGGTCCTCGGAATGCTGCAAGCATTGTGGTCTGGCCACAGCGATCGGCATCCGGGGACTCCCAGTTACGTTCTATCGACGCAAGCTGCAGCGGAGGCGGCGGTCTCGCTTGCAGTAACGCTCGTCAACCTATTCTCGAACGGCGGCATCGCCCGCCGTCCTTAGATCAGGCGGCGGAGCGGCCTAAGCGTCCCGGCTTCCCCCTCAGTCGCCGCCATGATGTCGTCCAGAATGTCCACGTTCGGCTTGGCTTCGAGAAGGTGGCCGTAGACGTCCACCGTCGTCTGGTAGCTCGCGTGCCCCATCCATCGGCTGACCTCGTAGAGCGTGTACTGGGCACCCTTGCCGATCATGGAGATCATGACCGTGGCGTAGTAGTGGCGGAGGTCGTGCCAGCGGACGCCGACCAGCCCAAGCTCTTTCAGCGCAGGCTTGAAGTAGTACCGGATGACCGAGCCGACGTCGAACTGTCGCCGGTAGTCCAGCCCGCGCGAGTCGCCGCCGCTCCCAGGGATTCGCCCTGGCCACAGAGCGGCGCTGGGGCCGTCCCGGTGTGGGCGCTCGGCGAGATAGGCCGCGAGCTCGTCGCGTAGCGCTCGGGCAGAGGCGTAGAGCGCCGGCCCGCCGCCGTCTTGCGCGTGTCCGTCTTCCATCCGCCCTTCACGCGGCGCACCGACCGCTCGACCCGGACCTCGCTCCGGGATGTACTGGACCGGGCCGACGTTCTGCTCGTACTTGCGACGGAGGTGGTTGGGCGTCTGGTCGACGATGCCGGGGTCGGCCTCGCCGAGAGCCTCGGCCTCGGTCACGCGGCGGCGGTTCGTGTTCCTTCTGTGGGTCAGCCACGCGGCTTCAGCCGGTGAGCCGTGGCGGTCGTGCTGATGCGGTCACGGACGGCGGCGCGCTCGTCGTCCTGCTGGAAGCGGATGGCGAACTCGTCGGCCAGGTCGGTCAGCTCCTCATCGACTTCGCTGAGCTTGCTGATGGCGGTGTCGGCGAGGCGTCCCAGGACGCGCTCATAGGCGGGGTTGCCGTTGGCTCCTGCCAGCGGGGGCAGCGCGGCGAGCTTCCGTTCTCGCGTGGCGTCTGCCGGGAGCGGGGTACGGGGCATGGTGGTGTCTCCTTCGTTGTGTTGTGCGTCGAAAGCCTCGATCTCTGCGATCTCAGCCGGGGTGAAGAGCTTGTTGATGGGCGGGTCGCCGATGCGGTCGCTCATCGGCGGACCCGCCTGCGGGGCGCAGGGGTCGCGGGCATCTGCTCCATCGCCGCGACCGTGTTGGAGTAGGCCTGCATGCCGGTCGTGATGAACAGCCGAAGCAATGACCTCTCGCTCATGCCGCTCTCGTCGGCCATCGCCGCCAGCGCCTTCTTGTCACTGCGGGCCACGGTCGTCTCGACACGCACCATGTCGTCGCTCAATACCTTGGGTCGCCCCATCTGATCGCTCACGCCGCCTCCTCTGCCGGACTTTCCGACGGGATTTATTCTCGTCGTAATTGCGACCGGTCCGCTACTCAATATTCAAAACAATGATCGAAGTGAATATGCAAGGTGAGTTGTGCATAGCTCATTTGGCGTGACCGCTGAAGCGCCTATTCAAGCGGCAGAATGCGCCCGCGAGCGAGAATTGTTCTCACGAAAGAGAACACAATGAACACTCCCGTGGCCCAGGTAATGACCCAACTACAGTTTGGACATTCGAAGATATGTGCAAGCGCGAAACCCTCAGCCGAGAGGCGTCACGCATCCTGAAGAGTGCAGGCGTAGGGCTCCCGGAGTACACCGCACGCCTCGGCATCCTCGGCGGCGTCCTGGCGCTCAGGCCAAATGTCGGCGGTTGGTGATTAGCTTCTAGTCATGGAGAGGAGGAGCCTGAACATGACTACTTCCTTACGCGCGACGGTTCGCCACGCAGGCGCGCCGATGCCCAACGCATGTCGATGGTGTGGGAAGAACGACCGAGAACACAGCACGGAGTGGGTGGCGTCGGTTGGCTTCCACAGGTGGGCTACCCCTACGCCCCAGCAGCGTCGCGCCCGTATGCTCGCGCGTCGCTCGCTTTAGTACTCCGCGCGTCTGATCAGCTCAGTGAAGAGGGCATGGAGTGGCTCGGGAACGTCTTCAGGGGAGCGCAGGCCGACCGCTAGTTTGCTGAGAATCTCCGGCTTGCCGCTGACCTCGACAGAGCTCTTTTCTCGGACCATCTTCTCAACGAGTGAACTGAACTTACCTGCCCGATGCGCCGCAAAATCATCATCTGACCATGGCTATCCATCCACTCGAGGCCACTCACGGTTTGCGCATGCAGCCCACTGAGCGTCTGAGAAGCAGTCTTCTAGTTCTCTTGTACCTACCGTCATCACGTGATCTTGAAGGCTCAGATCGTGCCGGCTCAGAGAGCCTTCTGAAAAGACCTTCAAGTCGCGCGAATCTTCATCGACAACAAGAACAACGTCACGCCCATGACGGTGGAGGTACTGAGCGAACCTCAACGCGCCGTCGTTGTTGTCACACGGCCAAACCGCGATTCCGCAGGCTTGTAGGTGTCGACCTGTTGCCAGCTTGAAGAGCACAGGCAGTGCCCGACTCTCGGTTGCTCCTTCAACTCCAACGAAGAGGCGCTCATGCAGAAGCACGGTGTTCCGGAGTCCGAGCGACGCTGCGATAGAACCGAGATGCGAACCGACCTCTGAATCGTCGGTTACCTGATCCGCGGTGGTGCGACTGTTGACATGGCGAAGGTGAACGATGCTCGCGATGTCGACACCGTCGATGAGGTTCATAGAGTGGGTGGCTACCACGACTCTAACGTTCTCTATCTCGGACTGCGCCTTCAAGAGCTTCATGAATCCGCGCTGGTGACTGTAGTCCAGGTGCGTATCCGGCTCGTCATAGAGCAGAACAACATCGGTGTCGGAGCCGCTTAGCAAGTCGGCATTGAACTCCCACACAGCTAGGGCAATTCGCCGTGTTCGCCCCGCGCCTGATTGACCTAGATGGACTGCTTCGCCGCGTTGGTTCGTCGCACTGACTTCGATTGACTTGAGGCCGCTGTCCAGACGCACAGACGGGTGAATCGCAATCTCGCCGATGTCTTCGCAAGTCTTCTTGAGGTGCTGTCTCAGAGACTCGGCGTCGTCCGCGACGCGTTCTTGCAACGTGCGTGTGATGGTGTCCAGATCGCCCTTGATTTCCTCGTCCTGGGTGTGGCTTGCGTACGAGGTCTTCAGTGTCGCAAGGATGGCGTCTTCGGGGTCCTGCGTCGACGTCGCATCGAACCGTTGCACACGGGGGAGCAGGCGTTTGATGTCGGCTACGGCTGGCACCCATTGCTCAACCTTTTCCGCATCAGGTAGCAGCGAACTGAGCCTGTCGATTAGCTCTGCCTTCAGGCCCTGGTCACTCATACCGAAGCCCTGCAGGCGGAATTTCAGAGTCTTGACGTCTTGCGCGGTGAGATCTTGCAAGCGCTCATCCACCGGCACTGCCGACAGCACCTCCAACGCGGTGCCCTTCTCGTTGTATACGCGTCGAAGCCGAGCGGTGGTGTCTCCGTCGAAGTACTGTTGCTCATCCGTACGGAGCTTGAACTCCCCCTCAACGACAGTCTCGCTAACACGTGTGGGTTGACCGTCTGGGCCAGTCTTGTCGTATGTGCGATCGCGGTCTGACAATTTGACGGCGTCTAGAAGAAACGCGATGGCCTCAATCGCTGCACTCTTCCCAGCATCGTTGTGGCCCGCGAGAACGGTGGGCGAACCGACAGGTACGCGCAAAGGTCCATCGATGGATCGGAACCCGCTGATAGTCACTGCCTCGAGAATCATTTTGCCCCCGCGTCGTTGCCAGATGTGTTGATGCCGACTGTATCGGGTCGCATGCCCGGACTCCCACGGTGGGGAGGGTCCGGGCCTTCTCTCGTGGCAGATGGGCGCTCGCAGGCGGTCGGCTCCGGGAGGCCGGATCAGCGCGAAAACAGCGCCGCCGCTACTCCCGGACGGTCCCGGACATCCCCGGTCGGTGTCCCGCGATCCGCGTGTTTCGGGGCTTTCCGGGGCGGTCGGGGTACGTCGGGGACTCAGGCCCAAGCTCTCTTAATCAGTGGGTTCTGGGTTCAAGTCCCAGGGGGTGCACGGAACAGCCTCAGTAGATCTCGCCATCTACCGAGGCTTTTCTGTTTTCCCGGTTGCTCCCCGATGGGGCGAACCTTTCCGCCCGCTTCTCCTCGACGTGTCGGCCGTGCTCGCCCCGCGTGACGACGGCGATGTCATCGTGTGTCCGAGCGACGAGCGCGACGGATTCTGCGGTATCGCGTAATGGATCGAGCCCGCCGCCGTCTCTCATATGGGGACACATGCCTCGCGCCCTCGGACGCCTCACTGCTTCGCAGCAGCGCCGACGGGATGGGCTACATCAAGAACTGGGGAAGATCTTGTACGAGAGAAACGGTGGCGCCGTCGTGCGCCGGAAGACAACCGCGATCATCGCCGCTGCGGCCGCAGCGCTGGGCGCCGTGATCACACTGGCCGGTGCGGGAGCCGCCTCAGCTGCGGAGTACGACTATCCCGCGGCCATCGATCCTTCGTCGATCACCGTGACCACGGTCGGGGGCGGCGGAGCGGTCTCGCAGTGGGACCAGGTGCGGGTCGACGCCGAGTGGTCGGTGCCGGACGGCGCGGTCGGTGGACAGACCTTCGGGTTCACCCTGCCGAAGGAGTTCGCCCGGGCGGGGACATCCTTCTCGGTACCCTCTGCGGAGGATCCGAGCAAGACGATCGCCGAGTGCACCGTGAGCACCGACGCCGCACCGGTCGTCACCTGCACGCTCACCGACTACGTGAACGGGCGCACCGGGGTCAGCGGCTCCCTGTGGTTCGTCGCCTCCGCCGATGAGCAGACGACCGAGAGCACGGTGGAGTTCACCGTCGATGGCACCATCACGCCCGTCGAGATTCCCGGCGGCGGCATCGGACCGTCGTCGCCGCTGCCCACAGAACCGCAGAAGTGGTCGTGGCAGACGGATGACGGCAGGATCGCGTGGCAGCTGGCGCTGCCGGGTGCGAGCTTCGCGGGCGCGGAGTCGATCGTCGTCGACGACACCCTGACCGGGGCGGGCGACGGATTCGCCGAACATCACAACGAGGATGAGCAGCTCGAGGTATGGAGCACGACGATGCAGGATCGGGATCCGCAGTCGATCACGAACTGGACCGGATCATGGAACGACGGCGGCACGGCCTTCCACCTCGTGATTCCCGGCCCGATCGACCCGACGCGGATGTACTTCGTCAAGTACTTCACGGTGCCGAGCTCGCAGGTCGACGGTGCCACCTACGCCAACACCGCCGACGTCAACGGGATCAAGCTCCAGGACAGGGAGGTGTGGTCTGTCACCGGTGGGGGAAGCGGAGACGGCGACGCCACCGGCGCATTCACCCTCACTAAGGTCGTCGGCGGCTCCGGTTCGTCTGAGGTACCGGCCGATGCCGTCTACACCGTGCGCTACAGCTATGGCGACCCGGTCGTCGAGCGCACCGTCACGGTCACGGCGGGGGCGACCGCACCGCTCATCCAGCTGCCCACGGGGACCGTCGTCACACTCGTGGAACTCACGCCACCGGCGGTCGAGGGGGTCGACTGGGGTGTTCCCGTGTTCTCGGGACCCGATGTGCACTCCGTGGCCGACGGCGGAGCGCAGTTCACCGTCGGCTCCGGTACGACACTCGCGGTCACGCTCACCAACACCGCGACGACGACGCCGCCCGTGATTCCGCCGACGACACCGCCGACACCGCCCACCGCGGTCACTCCGCCCACCGAGCTGCCACTCACGGGTGGGTCGTCGCTGGCCACCACCGGTGGCTATGTGCCCGCCGCGATGCTCTGGGGCGGCGCCGCTGCGCTGCTGCTCGGCATCGCTCTGACCGTTCTCGGAGCGGTCCGGGCGCGCTCGCGCGCGGCCCAGGACTGATCCATCGGACGACTGATCCATCGGACGACTGGTCCATCGGACGACTGATCCACCGGACGAGGCCGGTGCCGAGGAGTCTCCTGCTCCGCGGTACCAATTTCGTCGTACCGGCTTCGTCGCGCGCGGGAGAGCAAAGGCTCTCCGGTCTTCCGCGAGATCCTTCTCCGTGAGGTCGTTCCCGGGAGTCAGACGACGGCGATCACCGTCGCGTCCGTGATACGGCGGAGCTCGTCGAACGTCAGTGGCATGACGGTGTGCGGATGGCCCGCGGCCGCCCACAGCTCTCGATGGTCCCGCAGTGCTTCGTCGATGAACGTGCGGAGCGGCGCGGGGTGCCCGACAGGCGCGACGCCGCCGATCGCCTGGCCGGTCGCCGAGCGGACCACGGATGCGGGCGCCATGGACACGTCGTCCGCGCCGATGCTCGCCCGCAGGGTGGAGAGCTCCACGCGGTGACCGCCGCTGGTCAGAACCAGGACGGGGACGCCATCGGCGAGGAACACCAGACTGTTGGCGATCGCCGCGACGTCGCACCCGATCGCCGCAGCGGCCTCCACGGCTGTGCGTGCGGAGTCCGGAAGCACACGGATCGCTGTCTCGACGCCGGCGTCCACGAGATGCTCATGCACGAGACGGCTGCGTTCGGGGAGGGAAGGCGTTTCGCTCATCGCCCCACGATATCCAAGGCGCAGGCTGCCGGATCCAGAGGGTGCAGGCTGCGACGCCGGAGCGGGCTCCGCTGGCCGTTCCGACGTCGCAGGTCCGGTTCAGGCGGCGTCGCCCACGAGGATAGCCGCGGCGTCCTCCGTCGTCGCGTCCGCAGGCTCGTCGTCGATGTGCGCGAGCACTCGGCGTCCCAGGAACACCGTGAGTGCGGCCAGCAGCACCGAGGCAGCGGCGAACAGGTAGGGAACCGTCGCGTTGAACGCGTGCCACAGCAGCGCCGCGATCGGAGGAGCCATCGCACCGCCGAGGAATCGCACGGCGGAGTACGCCGAGGAGGCGACGGAGCGCGGAAGATCCGTGGCCTCCATCACGGCCTCCGTGAGCACGGTGTTCATGACGCCGAGCAGGAGCCCGCCGATGACGATGCAGGCGACGAGAGCAGCGGCGTTCGCGACCAGGAGGCCGGCGGCGACGAGGTCGATCGCCAGGAGGGGGAGCACGACGAGGATGATGCGCGTGCGGGGCATCCGGCGCATCAGGATCGGCGCGACCCACACGCTGGTGACGGCGAGTGCGACGCCCCATCCGAAGAACGTGAAGCCGATTCCCATCGCGCCGAAGCCGAGGGGGAACGGCGAGAACGCCAGCAGCACGAAGAAGCCGATGTTGTAGAACAGCGCTGTGATCGCGAGGACCGCCAGTGCGGGACGCCGCAGCGCGGCGAACGGCGCGGAGAACTTCACGGGAACCCGCTTCTCCCCGGGCCCCCGCAGCAGCACGAGCACGGCAACGAATGCGACGGCCATCAGCACGACGACGCCGAAGAACGGGCCGCGCCAGCTCTGCTCCCCGAGGAGTCCGCCGAGGAGAGGGCCCACGGCGATCCCGAGGCCGAGCGCCGCTTCGTAGAGCACGATGGCGGCGCTGCTGCCACCTGACGCGGCGCCGACGATCGTAGCGAGCGCGGTCGAGATGAACAGGGCGTTGCCGAGGCCCCAGCCTGCCCGGAAACCGATGACGGCGTCGACACTGCCGCTCAGGGCGCACAGCAGGGCGAAGACCACGATCAGCGCCAATCCGATGAGCAGGGTGGCCTTCGCGCCGATGCGGCTCGAGATCCAGCTGGTCACGAGCATCGCGAGCCCGGTCACGAGGAGGTAGCTGGTGAACAGCAACTCGGTCTCGACCGGCGAGGCCTGGAGCGATTCCGCGATCGCGGGCAGGATCGGGTCCACGAGGCCGATGCCCATGAAGGCGACGACGCACGCGAATGCGACGGCCCACACCTGGGCCGGTTGCTTCCACACCGAGGGGGTGGCGGGGGTGTTCACCGAGATTCTCCTGTTCGATCAGTGGCGGTGTGCGCGGCGAGAATCTCCGCCGCACGCGTGAGGGCAGCCCATTCCTCGTCGCTCAGCGCGGCGAAGCGCGGGGCGAGCGTGTCACGGAACTCGGCGCGCCAGGCGGCGAGGGCGGCGGTTCCCCGTGGAGTGATGTCGACGACCGTCGCTCGTGAATCGTCGGGATCGGGGGAGCGGAGCACGAGTCCTTCCCGTTCCAAGCCGCCGAGGAGACGGGTCATGCCGGGTTGGGTGGTGCGGGCGGCCGCGGCGAGTTCACCCACCCTTCTCGCGCCTGCCTGTTCGAGGAGGCTCAACACTCGCCACTGCGCCGCAGGTGCGTCGTTCCCGGCGTCCTGAGCGGCGATGCGGCCGAGCGCGTACCCCGACAGCACCAGAGAGGGGATGACATCGACGCGATTCATACCAACGAGTATATACCGGTTGGTATGAATGGTCGTCACCGCCTGGTGCTGGCGATCCTCGCGGAGAGTTGGTGCGCGTGCGCGAGGAGCGTGCGACCGAGTTCGGCCATCCGGTCCGGGCCGAAGCGGAACTCGACGCCGGTCAGACTCAATGCCCACTCCGGACGTCCGGCGCGATCGAAGACCGCAGCGCCCAGCCCCCAGCTGCCCTCGACGATCAGGCCGGGGTTGACGGCATAGCCCCGTTCCTTGGTCTCGGCGAGGCGTGCTCGGAGGGGGAGCTGACCGTGCGCGCGCCCCCACGCTCCCTCCAGCTCGGGGTGGCGGTCGAGATAGGCATCCACATCGTGGTCGGGGAGGAACGCCAGGATGGCGAGTCCGGCGCTGGCGACGCCGAGAGGGAAGCGGACCCCTTCGCTGAGCACGAAGGAGCGGATCGGGAACGACCCTTCCTCGCGAAGCAGGCACACCGTCTCGTCCGCCCGTCGCACGGAGAGGAACGCGCTCTCCTCGGTCTTGACCGCGAGGGAGCGAACGATGTCGCGGGCGAGCGTGGTCACGTCGTAGCGCGCCGCCGCCACGGATCCCATGAGGAACAGCTCCGGCCCGGGCATCCATCGCGTGCTCGCGCCGTCGCGATCAACGAGACCTTCCGACTTGAGGGCGCTCAGAAGACGGTGGGCAGTGGAGCGCGAGAGCTCAGCGGCGACGGCGAGCTCCTGTAAAGAGGCTCCGTCCGAGCCGGCCGCGGTCACCAGGCGCAGCAGGCGCGCGGCCCTCGCGATCGCCTGCGTGCCGGGTACTGAAGAGGCGGGTTCCATAATGTGGACGCTACCTCCGTGTTCGGCCACATCGCAAGATCTGGCTTCCCCGCAGACGGCTCTTCGGCGGATGCTGGGGTGAGCACGGAATCGAAGGAGCCGACGTGATCGACAAGCAATGGGAGTCTGCGGAGGCTGCCGTCTCCGACATCGAGGACGGAGCGTCGCTGGCCGTCGGCGGTTTCGGCCTGTCCGGGAACCCGATCGCCCTGATCGAGGCTCTCCTCGCGCAGGGCACCAAGGGCCTCAGCGTGGTGAGCAACAACTGCGGAGTGGATGACTGGGGACTCGGCGTGCTGCTCGCCGCCCAACGCATCCGCAAGATGACCTCGTCGTACGTGGGGGAGAACAAGGAGTTCGAACGTCAGTTCCTGAGTGGCGAACTCGAACTCGAACTCACCCCGCAGGGCACCCTGGCAGAGAAGCTCAGGGCCGGCGGCTCGGGGATCGCCGCGTTCTACACCCAGACGGGCGTCGGCACGCAGGTCGCCGAAGGCGGGCTGCCGCGTCGGTACAACCCCGACGGAACCATCGCCACCGCCTCGCCGGTGAAGGACGTGCGCGTCTTCGCGGTGAACGGGCAGCCGAAGGAGTTCGTCCTGGAAGAGGCGATCACCACCGACTTCTCGCTCGTGCACGCGGCACGCGGCGACCGACACGGCAACCTCGTGTTCAACAAGGCCGCGCGCAACTTCAATCCGCTCGCCGCGATGGCCGGTCGCATCTGCATCGCGCAGGTCGAGCAGCTGGTGGAGCCGGGCGAGCTCGACCCCGACGACATCCACCTCCCCGGCGTTTTCGTGCACCGGATCGTCGAGGTGGGCACTGACATCCCCAAGCGCATCGAGCGGCGGACCGTCGCCGTGGAAGGAGCCTGAGATGTCACTCACCCGTGAGCAGATGGCGGCCCGCGCGGCGATCGAGCTGGAGGACGGCGCCTACGTCAACCTCGGCATCGGCCTGCCCACCCTCGTACCCAACCATGTCCCGCCCGGGGTCACGGTCGTCCTGCAGTCGGAGAACGGCATCCTGGGCGTCGGTCCCTACCCGCGGGAGGACGCTGTCGACCCAGACCTCATCAACGCCGGCAAGGAGACGGTCACCACCCTCCCCGGAGCGGCGTTCTTCGACTCCGCGACCAGCTTCGGCATGATCCGCGGCGGCAAGATCGACGCGGCCATCCTGGGAGCGATGCAGGTCTCCGTGAGAGGCGACCTCGCGAACTGGATGATCCCGGGCAAGATGGTCAAGGGTCCCGGCGGCGCCATGGATCTGGTTCACGGAGCCGGCCGCGTCATCGTGCTCATGGAGCACGTGGCCAAGGACGGCTCCGCGAAGATCGTCGACGAATGCTCGCTGCCGTTGACCGGTCGCGGTGTCGTCGATCGGATCATCACCGACCTCGCCGTGGTCGATGTGACGGCCGAAGGCCTGGTGCTCGTCGAGACGGCGCCGGGCGTCACGGTCGACGAGGTCATCGCCGCCACGGAACCACCGCTCACCATCTCCCGCACTCTCCTCACCGGAAGGACCACAGACCATGACTGAGAACGATGTCGTCATCGTCGCCGCCGCCCGCACGCCTCAGGGTCGCCTCAAGGGGCAGCTCGCCGCGTTCACCGCACCTCAGCTCGGCTCCTTCGCCATCCGAGGTGCGCTGGAGCAGGGCTCGATCGATCCGGCTGACGTCGACGCGGTCATCGTCGGCCAGGTGCTCGCCGCGGGGTCGGGGCAGAACGCGGCGCGTCAGGCGGCCATCGGCGCAGGGATCGGGTGGGACGTTCCCGCGCACTCCGTGAACAAGGTGTGCCTGTCCGGTTTGACCGCCATCATCGACGCGGCGCGGATGATCCGCACCGGCGACGCCGATGTGGTCGTCGCCGCCGGGATGGAATCGATGACGCGCGCGCCCCATCTGCTCATGGGATCGCGCGACGGCTGGGCGTACGGCAGCGTCGAGGTTCTCGACCACATGGCATACGACGGCCTCACGGATGCGTATGACCGGGAGAGCATGGGCGCGTCCACCGAGCGGCACAACGCGCGCTTCGGACTGACCCGTGAAGCGCAGGACCGGGTGGCCGCGCTGTCGCATCAGCGGGCGACGGCAGCGCAGGAGGCAGGTCTCTTCGACGAGGAGATCGTCGCCGTCGACGTGCCGCAGCGTCGGGGAGAGCCCGTGCGCGTGACGAGGGACGAGGGCGTGCGTCCGGACACCACCGTCGAGACCCTCGCGGGACTGCGTGCCGCGTTCGCAGAGGGAGGTTCGATCACGGCGGGGAACTCGTCACCGATCTCCGACGGTGCCTCGGCTGTGGTGGTGACGACACGACGGACTGCGGACGCCAAGGGATGGCCCGTGCTCGTGACCGTCGGAGCGAGCGGTCAGACCGCCGGTCCCGACAACTCGCTGCAGGCGCAGCCGGCGCGTGCCATCGAACGTGCGTGCGAGAAGCAGGGCATCGCGCCCGCCGATCTCGACCTGGTGGAGATCAACGAGGCCTTCGGCGCTGTCGTCTCCCGTTCGCAGGAGGAGCTCGGCCTGGACGAGGGCATCGTGAACATCCATGGCGGCGGCATCGCCATCGGCCACCCGATCGGCGCATCGGGGAACCGGCTCGTGGTGCATGTCGCACATGAGCTCGCTCGTCGAGGTGGCGGTACGGCCGCCGTCGGCCTCTGTGGCGGTGGCGGTCAGGGAGAAGCCCTCATCCTCACCCGGTGACAAGAGTCTCGGGCGGGGAGGACGTCAGGGGCGAGCGTCCTTCGCGTGGTCCTGCGTGTCGGCGAGAGCCTTCTGCGACCGGAACTGCAGTCGCTGGGCCTTCTTCGCCTTCTTGACCGACTGGGGCGAGTCGGCGTCGACCAGGACGCCGCGGCGCTCACGGTTCATGTCGACGACGGCGCCGACCGCGAGTGCCATCGTGATTCCCCAGCTCACCCACGACAGGACGGCGCGCCAGGTGATCGGCTGCTCGCGCGTGCCGCGCAGCAGGGAGACCCCGGCAGAGATCGCAGCGACAAGTCCAGTGCTGAAGAGGTAGCGCATGCCCCCACGCTACCTTCCCGTACCCCAGGTCGCACCGAGCCTTGACAAGCCCTCCCTGATCCTGGCAGGGGAGTATGTGGTGAAGGACAGGCGGAGGGTGCGTTCGTCGGGGATACCGGAGAAGAACGACGTGCCCGGCACGAAAGCGACGTCGTGAGCGAGCGCTGCGGGAAGCGCCGATGCGGCGTCCCGTCCCTCGGGGAGTCGAACCCAGACGAACATGCCACCGTCGGGTCGGTTCCAGCTGCTTCCGTCCGGGAGCGCGGAGGGAAGCAGCTCCAGCATCGCGTCGCGACGAGCGGCATACGCTTCGCGGATGCGTGAGAGCGCGAGCTCGCCGCGACCCGAAGCGAGGTAGTGGGCGGCCGCTGCCTGGTCGATCGTGGAGGTGTGCAGGTCGGCCGCCTGTTTGGCGATCGTGATCGACGAGCGGATGTCGGCCGTGGTGCGGATCCAGCCGATGCGCAGGCCGGGTGCGATCACCTTGGAGAAGCTGCCGAGGCTGATGACATGTTCGGGGGCGAACGCGGCGAGCGAGGGGAGGGCATCCCCCGAGTACCGCAACTGGCGGTACGGCTCGTCCTCGACGATCCGGAAGCCTCGGCGCTGCGCGATCGCGGCGATCGTGCGTCGTGCTTCGACATCGTGCGTGCGTCCGGTCGGATTCTGAAACGTGGGCACGGTGTAGAAGAACTTCGGTCCATGGTGCGCGGCGAGGCGGTCCAGTGCGTCGAGGTCGAGGTCATCGCCGACGTAGGGGACACCGACGACGCGGGCACCGGCCAGCGCGAACGTCTGGAGCGCTGCGAGGTAGCAGGGCTCCTCAACCAGGATCGTGTCGCCGGGATCGACGAGCGTCGTCGAGATGAGCCCCAGCCCCTGCTGCGACCCCGTCGTGACGATGAGGTCGGATGCCGCGGTGGGTAGCCCGTCGGACGAATAGCGTCTGGCGACCGCGTCCCGCAGTCCCGGGTCTCCCTCGGACGTGGAGTACTGGAGCACCCCCGGGGAGTCGAGCACGGCATCGAACGCGGCGCGGATGCCCTCGACGTCGAAGAGCTCGGGCGCGGGGAGCCCGCCGGCGAACGAGATGACCTCGGGGCGCGCGGTGAGGGCCAGCAGGTCGCGGACCGGCGAGGTCTTGGCACTGCCGGCACGCTGTGAACGCGACGGGAGGGAGAGGATCGGCGCGGCGGCCTGCGGGGCAGTGGGCAACGGGGACTCCTCGGGCGCTTGTCGTTGGGCGGGTGTCGCCCAGACTAGACCCGTCCCGAGGCGCCGGCTTCCCTGCTGTTCCCCGGGCCGACCCGCTATCATGGTTTGGTCGCGGCTCGCCCGCGGCCGCACCCCGTGTATCTACCGGCCGTCGGCATTCCGACGGACAGCGGCGGCACCCGACATCGCGTCCTCGACGCGCGAGAGCCATGACACGCGCCACAGCAATCCCACCACTCACCGAGCCGAGCCTTCTGCGTCTCGCCGGTCTGCCCTACTTCCTGATCGCCTTCATCGCGCGGCTGCCGTTCGCCATGATGGTGGTCGGCGTCCTGACCGTGGTCGTGTCCGCCCGCGGTTCCCTGTCCCTGGGCGGGCTCACCTCCGCAGCCGTCGGCCTCGGCACGGCCTGCTTCGGGCCTCTTCTCGGCGCCGCCGCAGACCGCTTCGGTCAGCGCGTCGTCCTGATGGTGCTCGCCCTCGCCAACGGCGCCATGCTCCTGCTCTTCACGTTCGTGGTCTATGGCACCGCGGCAGACGGCTTCGTGCTGCTGGCCGCAGTGGGCATCGGAGCCACCGCCCCGCAGGTCGCACCGCTCTCGCGCTCGCGGCTGGTGACGATCATCAACGAACGGATGGCCGTGGCTCGCCGCGCCAAGACGGTGTCGGGCACGATGGCCTACGAGTCCGCGGCCGACGAGACCGTGTTCGTCTTCGGTCCCTTCCTGGTCGGTATCCTCGCGTCCGCCATCGCGCCGTGGGCGCCTCTGGTCGGCGCGGCCGTGCTCACGGTGGTCTTCGTCGGTGCCTTCGCTTTGCACCCCAGCGGTCGACACGTGTCGCAGGATCGCGACGCCGACGGCAGGGCGCCGTCCGCCGTCTCCGAGCTGTTCCGCCCGCAATTGCTGATCGTCGTCCTCGGCATCCTCGGAGTCGGGATCTTCTTCGGCACGATGCTCACCTCGCTGACGTCGTTCATGGCCGATCGCGGCGCGCCGGAGCAGGCCGGGCTCCTCTACGGGGTCATGGGCGTCGGTTCCGCCATCCTCGCGCTCGGCGTCGCCTGGCTTCCTGCCGCCTTCTCGATGCGGGCGCGATGGCTCGTCTTCTCCGGCATCCTGCTGGCGGGCACCCTTCTGCTCGGATTCGTCGACACACCGGGCACGATGATGCTGGCGCTCGCGATCATGGGAATCGGCATCGGACCCACCCTCGTCACGCAGTACAGCTTCGGCGCCGCCCGCAGTCCGCGCGGACGCTCGGCCACCGTCATGACCATGTTGGGATCCGGTGTGGTCGTCGGTCAGTCGATCGGAGCCGCGTTCGCCGGTGAGATCGCAGAGAACGTCGGCACTCCTGCGGCGCTTCTCTTACCGATGATCGCGGCGTTCATCGCCTTCGCGGCGGGCCTGGCCAACTGGTTCCTGACTGGTGTGGGGCGCCGGGAGGCTCTCGTCAAGGCCTGAGCGACGATCCGCGGAAATCCGCGTTCCTCGATAGCCTGGAGGAAACCCCCGGGAGGAGCCCTCGTGGCCGCAGCAGATTTCGTCGTCGTCGCCAACCGCCTGCCCGTGGATCGCGTGGTGGGGCCTGATGGTGAGGAGACCTGGCGCACCTCTCCGGGCGGACTCGTCGCCGCCCTCGAACCCATGATGCGCAGTGTCCACGGAGCCTGGGTGGGCTGGCCCGGTCAGGCCGACGTCGAGCTGGAGCCTTTCGAGGCCGACGGCATCGATCTGATTCCGGTCGCGCTGAGTGCCCAGGAGGTGGCGGAGTACTACGAGGGCTTCGCGAACGACACGATCTGGCCGCTCTATCACGACGTGATCGCTCCTCCGCAGTACCACCGCGAGTGGTGGGATGCCTACGTCACCGTGAATCGACGGTTCGCCGAGGCGGCCGCTGATGCCGCGGCGCCGGAGGGCACGGTCTGGGTTCACGACTACCAGCTGCAGCTCGTGCCGCAGATGGTGCGCGAACTGCGCCCGGATGTCACGATCGGGTATTTCCATCACATCCCGTTCCCCGCACACGGGCTCTACGCGCAGCTGCCCTGGCGTGACCAGGTGCTGCGCGGGCTGCTCGGCGCCGACGTCATCGGTTTCCAGCGCGCGCAGGACGCCACCTACTTCCTGACCGCCGTACGCCGGCGGCTGCGCTACGAGGTCAAGGGCCCCCATGTCTCCGTCCCCGAGGGAGAGGGCACCCGAACGGCGATGGCGCGGGCATTCCCGATCTCGATCGACACCACCCCGTATCTCGAGCTCGCTGCCCGCGAGGATGTGCGCGCGAGGGCGGCGGAGATCCGCGCGAGCCTCGGAAACCCCAAGCGCATCCTGCTCGGTGTCGACCGGCTCGACTACACCAAGGGCATCCGTCACCGCATCAAGGCATACGGCGAGTTGCTGGCCGAGGGACGCCTCAAAGTCGAAGACGTGACGCTCGTGCAGGTCGCCAGTCCCAGCCGGGAGCGTGTGGATGCGTACGTGCACCTGCGCGACGAGATCGAGCTCGCGGTCAGCCGCATCAACGGCGATACCGACACGATGGGCCATTCCGCGATCCGATATCTTCACCAGGGCTATCCGCGCGAAGAGATGGTCGCGCTGTACCTCGCCGCAGATGTGATGCTGGTGACGGCCCTGCGGGACGGCATGAACCTCGTCGCCAAGGAGTATGTCGCGACCCGCGTCGACGACCGCGGAGTGCTGGTGCTCAGCGAGTTCACCGGCGCCGCGGATGAGCTGCGGCAGGCGGTCCGGGTGAACCCGCACGACATCGAGGGTCTCAAGGATGCGATCATGACGGCCGTGGAGATGCCTCCGGCGGAGCAGGGGCGGCGTATGCGGTCGCTTCGACGTCGGGTGCTGGACAACGACGTCGACGCGTGGTCGTCGTCGTTCCTGGCGGCGCTCTCCGAGGTCCGTGGTCGCTGACGTTCCTCCACGACCGAGATACTGAGCGTGCGGCTCACGCCGGAGCCGCCGAGAACCACCCCTGTGATTGGAGAATCCGTGACGCGTCCCTGGACCCCCGGAAGTGCTGACGACGAACTGCAGGCTCTGGCTGCCACACCGCGGTTGGTGGTCGCCCTCGACTTCGACGGCACGGCTTCTCCTCTGGTCGCAGACCCGATGGCGGCACGGGCGCTTCCCGAGGTGGCGGTTCAGGTCGAACGCCTCGCCGCTCTGCCGGACACGCTCGTCGCCTACGTCTCCGGTCGCAGCATGCACGACCTTCGCGTGATCACCGAGCACACGGACGACTCCGCGATCGCGCTGGCCGGCTCACACGGCGCCCAGTACTGGTTCCCCGGCGAGGGCGACGTGGACGCACCAGGCGAGGAGACGGAAGAAGGGGCTCGGGAAGAGCTCTGGGCTGCGGCGAAGCCGATCATCGAACGGTACGAGGGTGCGGAGTTCGAGCCCAAGACCTTCGGCATGGGCGTGCACACCCGCCGTGCGGACCGGGAGACCGAGCAACGCGTCTTCGCCGAGATCGACGCGCTCGTCGCCGAGCGATTCCCGCACTGGCGGCGGCGCTCCGGGCACCGGGTTCTCGAATTCTCCTCGCGCACCGAGGGCAAGGACGCCGCGATGGCCGCGCTCCGCGATCGCTTCGATGCCACGGGGATCCTGTTCGCCGGCGACGATGTGACCGACGAGGACGCGATGCGTGTGCTCGGAGAAGGCGACCTCGGCGTGCGCGTGGGCCCGGGGGAGAGCGTCGCGACCTTGCGTGTGGACACTCCACAACAGATCGCCGAGCTTCTGGAGGCGTTGGCGGACGAACGCGCCTCTCGTCGGCAATAGACTTCCGTCATGTCCTCGCATGATCCCTCTCACAGCGCGCCCATCGACATCAAGCCCCGCAGCCGCGTCGTCACCGACGGCATCGAGGCCACGACCTCCCGAGGCATGCTCCGTGCCGTCGGCATGGGAGACGCCGACTGGGACAAGCCGCAGATCGGCATCGCGTCGAGCTGGAATGAGATCACTCCCTGCAACCTGAGTCTCGACCGTCTCGCTCAGGGGGCCAAGGAAGGCGTGCACTCCGGCGGCGGCTACCCGCTGCAGTTCGGCACGATCTCCGTCTCGGACGGCATCTCGATGGGCCACGAGGGGATGCACTTCTCGCTCGTGTCGCGCGAGGTCATCGCCGACTCCGTCGAGACCGTCATGATGGCCGAGCGCCTCGACGGTTCCGTGCTCCTCGCCGGCTGCGACAAGTCGATCCCCGGAATGCTCATGGCCAGCGCGCGCCTCGACCTGTCGAGCGTGTTCCTGTACGCCGGGTCCATCGCTCCCGGCTGGGTCAAGCTCTCTGACGGCACCGAGAAGGACGTCACGATCATCGACTCGTTCGAGGCGGTCGGTGCCTGCCGTGCCGGTCTCATGAGCGAGGAGGACCTCAAGCGCATCGAGTGCGCCATCGCTCCCGGCGAGGGTGCCTGCGGTGGCATGTACACCGCCAACACCATGGCGTCGGTCGCGGAGGCCCTCGGCCTCAGCCTTCCGGGCTCGGCGGCTCCGCCCGCAGCGGATCGTCGTCGCGACTACTACGCCCACCGCTCGGGCGAGGCCGTGGTGAACCTGCTCCGTCAGGGCATCACGACGCGCGACATCCTCACCAAGGAGGCGTTCGAGAACGCGATCGCCCTCGCGATGGCCCTCGGTGGTTCCACGAACGTCGTCCTGCACCTGCTCGCGATCGCCCGTGAGGCCGACGTCGAGCTGAGCCTGCACGACTTCAACCGCATCGGCGACAAGGTCCCGCACGTCGCCGACATGAAGCCCTTCGGCAAGTACGTGATGAACGACGTCGATCGTCACGGCGGCATCCCCGTGATCATGAAGGCGATGCTCGACGAGGGCCTGTTGCACGGCGACGCGCTCACCGTCACGGGCAAGACGCTCGCCGAGAACCTCGCCGACCTCGACCCGCAGCCGATCGACGGCGAGGTCATCCACACCTTCGACAACCCGATCCACGCGACCGGCGGCCTCACGATCCTGCACGGCTCCCTCGCCCCCGAGGGCGCTGTCGTCAAGACCGCCGGCTTCGACGCCGCCGTGTTCGAGGGCCCTGCACGCGTGTTCGAGCGCGAGCGCGCCGCCATGGACGCGGTCGCCGAGGGGGAGATCGAGCCCGGCACCGTCATCGTGATCCGCTACGAGGGCCCCAAGGGCGGACCGGGCATGCGCGAGATGCTCGCCATCACTGCGGCCATCAAGGGCGCGGGGCTCGGAAAAGATGTACTACTCTTGACTGACGGACGATTCTCAGGCGGCACAACCGGCCTGTGCATCGGCCACATAGCACCCGAAGCGGTGGACGCAGGTCCTATCGCCTTCGTGCGCGATGGTGATCTGATACGGGTCGATATCGCAGCTCGCTCTCTCGATCTACTCGTCGACGAGGCAGAGCTCGCCTCCCGCCGTTCTGGCTGGGAGCCGCTTCCCCCGCGCTACACCCGAGGCGTTCTTGCCAAGTACTCGCGCCTCGTGCGGTCCGCCGCCGAGGGAGCGACCACCGGCTGACCCGGACGCTCCGACGTCCGGCGTCCTCCACAGATCATCAGAAGGAAACTCATGACTGCTGATACCGCCCCGGCCGTGCCGAGGCCGCCCGCCCGTCAATCCTCTGCGCCGGAGATCACCGGCGCGGAGGCCGTGGTCCGCTCGCTCGAGCTGCTTGGCGTCACCGACGTGTTCGGTCTTCCCGGAGGTGCGATCCTCCCGGTCTACGACCCGCTCATGGATGCATCCGAGCTGCGCCACATCCTGGTGCGGCACGAGCAGGGCGCCGGTCACGCCGCCGAGGGCTACGCATCGGCCTCCGGCAAGGTCGGCGTGTGCATCGCGACCTCCGGGCCCGGTGCGACCAACCTCGTGACCGCGATCGCCGATGCCTACATGGACTCGGTTCCGATGCTCGCCATCACCGGCCAGGTGTTCTCGACGCTGATGGGAACGGACGCGTTCCAGGAAGCCGACATCGTGGGCATCACGATGCCGATCACCAAGCACTCGTTCCTGGTGAAGGATGCCGCGGACATCCCCGGCGCGATCGCCGCGGCCTACGAGATCGCGGGCACCGGACGCCCCGGCCCCGTGCTGGTCGACATCACGAAGGATGCGCAGCAGGCGACCGCCCCGTTCGTGTGGCCGCCCAAGATCGACCTCCCCGGCTATCGTCCCGTCACGAAGGCGCACGGCAAGCAGATCCAGGCTGCGGCGACGCTGCTCGCCGAGGCCAAGAAGCCGGTGCTGTACGTCGGCGGTGGTGTGATCCGCGGCAAGGCGTCGGCGGAGCTCCTCGAGCTCGCGGAGTCCACCGGCGCGCCGGTCGTCACCACGCTGATGGCGCGCGGCGCGTTCCCCGACTCGCACCCCCAGCACCTCGGAATGCCCGGCATGCACGGCACGGTTCCCGCCGTGCTGGCGCTCCAGGAGGCCGACCTCCTGGTGTCGCTCGGTGCCCGGTTCGACGACCGCGTCACGGGTAAGGCGGCTCTGTTCGCGCCGAACGCGAAGGTCGTCCATGTCGACATCGACCCGGCCGAGATCTCCAAGATCCGCACGGCCGATGTGCCGATCGTCGGCGACGTGCGCGATGTGCTCACCGATCTCGATGCGGCCTTCCGCGGGGCGACCTCCGGCGCGAAGCCCGACATCGAGGAATGGTGGTCGTACCTCGACGGACTGCGCACCGAGTTCCCCCTCGGATACGCGCCGACGACGGACGGCCTCCTGGCTCCGCAGTATGTGATCCAGCGGATCGGCGAGCTCACCGGTCCGGAGGGCATCTTCGCCTCCGGCGTCGGTCAGCACCAGATGTGGGCGGCACAGTTCATCAAGTACGAGCGTCCGAACGCCTGGTTGAACTCCGGCGGTGCCGGCACGATGGGTTACTCGGTGCCGGCCGCGATGGGGGCCAAGGTGGCGCAGCCCGAGCGTCCGGTCTGGGCGATCGACGGCGACGGCTGCTTCCAGATGACGAATCAGGAGCTCGCGACCTGCACGATCAACAACATCCCGATCAAGGTCGCGATCATCAACAACTCGTCGCTCGGCATGGTCCGACAGTGGCAGACGCTGTTCTATGACGGCCGTCACTCCAACACCGACCTGAACACGGGTCACGGCACGATCCGCATCCCCGACTTCGTGAAGCTCGCCGAGGCCTACGGCTGCCTCGCGATCCGCGTGGAGAAGGAAGAGGAGGTGGACGCCGCCATCCAGCTCGCGCTCGAGACGAACGACCGCCCCGTGGTGATCGATTTCGTCGTGAGTGCCGACTCCATGGTGTGGCCGATGGTCCCGCAGGGAGTCAGCAACAGCTATGTCCAGTACGCCCGCGAGCACGCGCCCGCATTCGACGAGGAGGACTGATCCATGTCGACCCACGTGCTGAGCCTGCTGGTGGAGAACACCCCCGGCCTGCTGACCCGTGTCGCGGGGCTCTTCGCCCGCCGCGGCTTCAACATCGACTCCCTCGCCGTCGGCGTGACGGAGGTGCCGGGCATCTCCCGCATCACCGTCGTCGTCGACGTCGACGAGCTTCCGCTCGAGCAGGTCACCAAGCAGCTCAACAAGCTGATCAATGTGATCAAGATTGTCGAGCTCGACTTCGCCACCTCCGTGCAGCGCGAGCACATGCTCGTGAAGGTGCGCACCGACAACGCCACGCGCTCGAACGTGATCGAGGTGGTGAACCTCTTCCGCGCCTCCGTGGTCGACTACGCCTCCGACGCACTCGTGATCGAGGTGACCGGTGACAAGGGCAAGGTCGATGCGATGCTGCGCGCGCTCGAGCCCTTCGGCATCAAGGAGATCGCGCAGTCCGGCCTTCTCGCGATCGGCCGCGGCGGCAAGAGCATCACCGAACGCGTCCTGCGCGGCTGACCAACCCGAGTACCGAGTTTTCGCCGCTCATCGAGTGCGCGAAGCAAGACGAAACGCAAAGAACAAGGAGAAACACATAGTGAGCACCGAGATCTTCTACGACGCCGATGCAGACCTGTCCCTGATCCAGGGCAAGAAGGTCGCGATCGTCGGCTACGGATCGCAGGGTCACGCCCACGCGCAGAACCTGCGCGACTCGGGTGTCGAGGTCGCGATCGCCCTCAAGGAGGGCTCCAAGTCGGCAGCCAAGGCCGAGGAGGCCGGCTTCCCGGTGAAGACCGTCGCCGAGGCCACCGAGTGGGCCGACGTCATCATGATCCTCGCGCCGGACCAGCACCAGCGCACGATCTACAGCGAGTCGATCGCGCCGAACCTGACGGCCGGCAAGACGCTCGCCTTCGCGCACGGCTTCAACATCCGCTTCGGTTACATCGACGCTCCCGAGGGTGTCGACGTGATCCTGGTCGCCCCGAAGGCTCCCGGTCACACGGTCCGTCGCGAGTTCGTCGCCGGCCGTGGCATCCCCGACATCATCGCCGTCGAGCGCGACGCATCGGGCACGGCCTGGGACCTCGCGCTCTCGTACGCCAAGGCCATCGGCGGCACCCGCGCCGGCGTCATCAAGACGACCTTCACCGAGGAGACCGAGACCGACCTGTTCGGTGAGCAGGCCGTGCTCTGCGGTGGCGTGAGCCACCTGGTGCAGGCCGGCTTCGAGACGCTGACCGAGGCGGGCTACCAGCCGCAGATCGCGTACTTCGAGGTTCTGCACGAGCTCAAGCTGATCGTCGACCTGATGTGGGAGGGCGGCATCGCCAAGCAGCGCTGGTCGATCTCCGACACCGCCGAGTTCGGCGACTACGTCTCCGGCCCGCGCGTCATCGACGAGCGCGTCAAGGAGAGCATGAAGGGCGTGCTGGCCGACATCCAGTCCGGCGCCTTCGCGAAGCGCTTCATCGACGACCAGGACAACGGGGCCGAGGAGTTCCTGGCACTGCGTGCGAAGGAGGAGCAGCACCCGATCGAGGTCACCGGCAAGGAACTGCGTTCGCTCTTCGCGTGGAAGCAGCAGGATGAGGACTACGTCGACGGCAGCGCCGCGCGCTGATTCGATTCTCGAAAGAACGGGCGTCCCTTCGGGGGCGCCCGTTCTTCGTGACCGAGGTCATTCTGCCTCTAAACATCCGATGTCTATGCCAGGATGGAGGACATGCGACAGGAATGGTTTGACCGGGCCCGGTTCGGCATGTTCGTCCACTTCGGCCTCTACAGCGGCGCTGCCCGGCACGAGTGGGTCCAGAACTACGAACGCCTCACCGATGAGGACTACCGGCAGTATTTCGAGCACTTCGACCCGGATCTCTTCGATGCGACCGCCCTGGCGCGCACGGCGAAGGAGACCGGCATGGGATACGTGGTGCTCACCACGAAGCACCACGACGGATTCTGCCTCTGGGACTCGAAGCTGACGGACTTCACGTCGGTGACGAACACCGGACGCGACCTCGTGCGCGAGTATGTGGAGGCGCTGCGGGCCGAGGGCCTCAAGGTCGGCCTCTACCACTCGGTGATCGATTGGCATCACCCCGACTTCACCGTGGACTGGAATCACCCGCGCCGTGACGACGAGGGCGCGCACGCGCTGAACGTCGGGCGCGACATGGCCGCGTACCGCGACTACCTCCACGGGCAGGTGCGCGAGCTCCTCACGGAGTACGGCGACATCGACTACCTCTTCTTCGACTTCACCTACCCCGAGGAGAAGGACGGATGGGTGGGCAAGGGGCCGGGCGACTGGGACGCGACAGCCCTGCTCGCCCTGTGCCGGGAACTGCAGCCGAACATGCTCGTGAATGATCGTCTGGGCATTCCGGCCGACTTCGTCACCCCCGAGCAGTACCAGCCGACCTCGCCGATCGTGCGTGACGGTGTGCCGCTGATCTGGGAGGCGTGCCAGACGCTGAACGGCTCCTGGGGCTACCACCGTGACAACACCGATCAGAAGTCGCCCACCATGCTCGTGCAGATGCTGGTGGACTCTGTGTCGATGGGCGGCAACATGCTGTTGAACATCGGCCCGGACGGACGTGGGGCGATCGCGCCCCGCGATGCGCAGACGCTGGGAGAGATCGGCGAGTGGATGCGCCTGCATCGGGGCGCCGTGATCGGCGCCGGGCACGCGTCGTTCACCCCGCCGCGCGAGGGGGTGTACACGCGTAGGGGGAACCGCCTGTACCTGAACCTGTTCAGTTGGCCGATGGGCTTCGTGCACCTGCCGGAGCTCGCCGGGAAGGTGTCGTACGCGCGGCTGCTGAACGACGGATCGTGGCTCCGGACGAGCGTGTCCGATCCGGATCGCGAGGCGGATCTGATGACGCCTGCGGGGGAGGCCGAGGGGACGCTGACGGTGCACCTCCCGGTGCGACGCCCCGACGTGCTCGTGCCCGTGATCGAACTGACGATGATCGACGACTGAGTCCCTCGTGGCGGCGGCTCAAGCCGTCGCCACGGGGATGTCCATGCCCTCGAGCGCGAGGCGCGCGGCTCCATGCAGGATGGCATCCGCACCCGTGGTCGCGGACTCGATGCGCAGGCGCTGCGTGGCGAGCGGGTGGCACGCCTCGTAGACCCGGCTGCGGACGGCGGCGATGAACGGTTCGGATGCGCTCATGCTGCCGGTGAGGAACACGGCGTGCGGGTTGAAGAAGTTCACGACGCCGGAGAGCGCCTGTCCGAGATGGGTGCCTGCGGTCCGCACCAGCGTCGTGGCCAGGGGATCCGCATCGCGCGCCAGGCTGAGCACATCGGTCGTCGTGTGCACGGAGTCGTTGCCGCGGTCTCGCATCTGCCGCACGAGGCTCGCCCCGCTCGCCACGGTCTCGAGGCAGCCGGTGTTGCCGCAGGAGCAGGGGATGTCGCCGCTGCCGTCGATGCGGGTGTGCGTGATGTCGCCGGCGGCGGAGGTCGCACCGCGGTGCACGCGGCCGTCGACGATGATGCCGCTGCCGATCGCGGTTCCCGCCTTCACCGTGATGCTGTGGCCGGTGTGGCCGAAGCGCTCACGGTGCTCTCCCAGGGCGGCGAGATTGGCGTCGTTGTCGACCGCCACCGGAACGTCGTAGCGCGTGGAGAGGTGCTCGCCGACGCGGAACCCCGGCCATCCGGGCATCCGCGATGGCTGATCGACCGAGCCTGTCGCGATGTCGACGGGGCCCGGAAGGCTGATGCCGATCGCGTGGACGCGGCCGGCGGACGCCAGGCGGTCGAACACGACACCGAGGCGGTCGAGCGTCGCCTCGGGGCCCTCGGTCACATCGACGGCGATCGACTCGCTGTCCAAGAGGGCGCCACTGAGGGAGTGCCTGCCGATGCGCGCGTGGCCCCCGCCGAGGTCTGCCGAGAGTACGAAGCCGTCCGCGGCGATCTGGAGGACCCGGGGACGTCGTCCGCCGCGCGAGGTGCCGTCGCCCGCTTCGCGGAGGACTCCGGCGTCGAGCAGGGACTGCACGCGGAGTCCGACCGTCGATGCGGCGACGCCGAGCGATGTGGCGAGCTCCGATCGCGAGCGGGCCTCGCCGCGCGCGACGAGGTCGAGGATACGCCGCGTGTGCGGGTCGTCGACGGTGGTGTCAGCGGTGTTCGTCATGGGAGCACTTTCCTGTCGGAGCATCGTCAGCGTAGCGGGGGATGGTCGTGTTTCCCGGGAGTTACGAATTATCAAAGTCCGATAAACATCGGATGTTCAGCTTGCGGCCCCTTCCGAAGTATGAAACGGTAACTTCATACGAAATCCTACTAGGTTAATTCGAGCCTCGAAATAACCAGTTCCCTTCCAGGAGGCATTCAATGAAGAAGTTGCGTGTAGGGGCTGTTGTCGCCGTCGCCGGCGTCGCAGTCGCGATGACCGGCTGCGCGAGCGGCAACGGCACCGGCGGTTCCGCCGACGGCGACACGATCGTCGTCGACATGTGGGCGGGGAGCGAGTCCGACGTCGATGCCCTCGAGGCCCAGGTCGCATTCGCGCAGGAGCAGAACCCCGACATCAAGATCAAGCTGCAGACGTCGCCGTGGAGCGACTTCTTCACGAAGCTGACCACCAACATGGCCAGCGGCAACATGGCGTGCGTGACCGGTATGAGCGGAGCGCAGCTGGGCGGCTACACCGGCGGATTCCGTGAGCTGAGCGATGCCGACCTCAAGACGGCCGGCATCGACTGGTCCGAGTTCAACCCGAGCGCCGACGGCATCCTCAGCTTCGAGGGCAAGACCTATGGCGTGCCCTTCGACGTCGCCACCATGCTCGTGTACTACAACCAGGACATGCTGACCGCAGCGGGCGCCCCCACCCCGGAGATCGGGTGGACGTTCGACGACTTCGACACCATCGCCGCCGCTGCCACCAAGGACGGCAAGTACGGCTTCGGCATGGGCATGGGTGGATACCAGTGGATGTCGATGCCGATCGCGTACTCCGCGACGCAGCCAGCCTCCGAGGACGGCACCCTGCACATCGACGAGAAGGCGTTCGTCGACGCCTCGACCTGGTACGCCGAGCTCGTGACCGAGAAGAAGGTCGCGGCCCCCGTGGCGTCCGCCTCCGACACCGGATGGGGCGAGAACCAGTACACCGGCGCCAATGCCGCGATGGCCGTCGACGGCACGTGGAACGCCGTGAGCTACCTCGACAACGAGTCCGGCTTCGCCGCCGGCATGGTGCCGCTGCCCGCAGGCGCGGACGGCAACCCCGGCCCGATCCTCGGCTCCGGTTACGGCATCTCGGCCAACTGCAAGAACCCGGAGGCCGCCCTCAAGGTCATGGGCTCGCTGCTGGGCGAGGACGCGCAGGACTACATCGCATCCTCGGGACGCTCGTATCCCGCGCGCACGTCGTCGCAGCCGCTGTACTTCGAGTCCATCGACGAGAAGTACCGCGACCAGGTGCAGTCGGTGTTCGAGGCCGCGTTCGGCGACACCGTTCCGCTGTACATGACGAAGAACTGGCAGAAGCTCGACAGCTACATCCAGCCCAACCTGGTCAGCGTCTACAACGGTCAGATGACGATGGAAGAGCTGCTCTCCAACGCGCAGGCGCAGTTCGGCGAGTGACCCGGCTCCGGCCACCGCAGTAACGCAGCAACAGAGAAAGAACTGAGATGACGATCACGACGAGACGTCGACGATCGCTCGCCAAGGTGGAGGCCGGTCAGGCGCTGGGGTTCGCAAGCCCCGCCCTGATCGGGCTCGCCCTGTTCACGATCGTGCCCGTCGGGCTCTCGATCGTGATGAGCGTCTTCGACTGGCCGACCTTCGGCGAGCGGACCTTCAACGGCGTGGACAACTACGTCAAGCTGTTCACCAGCAGCCCCGACTTCTGGCCGGCGCTGCGCAACTCGGCGGTGTACACCCTGCTCTACGTGCCGCTGAGCGTCGCTCTCTCGCTCGTGCTCGCTCTCGGCCTCGGATCGCGAATCCGCGGACGAGGAGCCCTGCGCGTGCTCTTCTTCATCCCCGTGGTGACTCCGATGGTCGCCAACGTGCTGGTGTGGAAGATGATGCTGCAGCCGCAGGGGCTGTTCAACGGTCTCTCGCAGACCTGGTTCGGCATCGAGCTGCCGAACTTCCTCGCCGACCCGTCATGGGCCATGATCATGGTCGTCGTGATGAGCGTCTGGCAGGGGCTCGGCTACAACATGCTGATCTTCTCGGCCGCTCTCGAGCAGCTCCCCGAGAGCGTGCTGGAGGCGGCGAGCATCGACGGCGCCCGAGGGTTCCGCCGGGTATGGAGCATCATCATCCCGATGATCTCGCCGTCGATCTTCTTCGCGACGATCATGACGATGATCACCTCCCTGCAGGTGTTCGTCCAGCCGCAGATGCTCACCGGCGGCGGTCCCGGCAACGCCACCAAGCCGCTCGTCATGTACATCTGGGAGCAGGGGTTCACCTTCGGCGACCTCGGCCTCGCCGCCGCAGCCGCGTGGATCCTCTTCGCGATCATCATCGCGATCACCGGGCTCCAGTTCGCCGCGCAGAAGAAGTGGGTGCACTATGAGCACTGAGACCCTCGTCCGCCCCACGGGCCGTGCCGGCCGCTCCGATCGGGAGCGTGCGCGCGGCGCGGCGACCACACCGGGTGCCCGCGCGCGACTGATCCTCGCCCATGTCGCGATCTACATCGCGGCGCTGATCTTCATCTCCCCGCTGATCTACGCGTTCTTCTCGGCGCTCAAGCCGAACGCCGAGATGTTCTCGATGCCGCCGACCCTGGTGGGTTCCGAGCTGCGGTGGAGCAACTTCGTCGACGTGTTCGCCTACGGGCCGTTCCTGACCTACATCATGAACTCCTTCATCGTCGCGATCGGCGGCACCCTCGTCGTTCTGGTCGTCTCGACCACGGCAGGGTACGCCTTCGGGCGTCTGCGCTGGAAGGGCCGCGACGCGGTGTTCGTGCTGTTCCTCGCGACGCTCATGGTGCCGGCCGAAGTCCTCGTCATCCCAATGTTCCAGGTGATGCAGTGGTTCAACTGGGTCGACACCTACCAGGCGCTGATCCTGCCCTTCGCCTTCGGGGCCTTCGGCACGTTCCTGATGCGGCAGTTCTTCCGCGGCATCCCGTACGAGCTGGAGGAGGCGGCACGCGTCGACGGCGCCGGCCCCGTGCGCTCGTTCCTGCAGATCATCCTTCCGCTGTCGAAGTCGGCCGTGGCGGTGCTCGCGGTGTTCACGTTCCTCTCGTTCTGGAACAGCTACCTGTGGCCGCTGATCGTGACGGTCGACTACAACGCGCACGGAACGCTCCCCGTCGGACTCGCGAGCTTCGCAGGACTCACCGGCACGCGGTGGGACCTGCAGATGGCCGCGGCCATCATCTCGATGGTGCCGACGACGATTCTCGTGATCGTGTTGCAGAAGCACCTCGTCAAGGGCATCGCGATGGCAGGACTGGGCGGGCGCTGAGCATGATCGGTCAGGAACAGCGCACCACCATGCCCGTCGACGGCATCGTCCTCCCCAACGGCACCGGTCTGGTCGGGATCGACATCGGCGGCACCAAGATCGCGGCCCTCCTCGTCAGTGCCGAAGGAACAGTCCTCGCCAGGGGAAGCGTCCCGGCACCCGCTGCCCTCGGCGGAGGCGCGATGGCCGATGCGGCGGCAGAACTCACCCGCGCGCTGGTCGCCGAGGCCGACGTGACACTCGTCGCGGCAGGGGTCGGCGCAGCGGGGGTCATCGACCATGAGACCGGGACGATCCGCGCGGCATCGGCCACCTTCGTCGGGTGGGCGGGGTTCCCCCTGGCGGACGAACTCGAAGCACGTCTCGGCGTCCCCGTACGTGTCGAGAACGACGTCAACGCCTTCCTGCTCGGCGAGGCCGCCGCCGACGGGCGCACGGACCGCGATGTGCTCGGCGTGATGCTCGGCACGGGCGTCGGCGGTGCGCTCATGATCGACGGTGAGCTCCATCACGGTCCGCACGGTGCGGCGGGGGAGATCGGACACACCCCCGGCTACAGCGAGCTCGTATGCACCTGTGGCCAGACCGGCCATCTGGAGACATTGGCGTCGGGCACCTCGATCGCACAGCGCTTTCAGGAGCGCACGGCGGGACCGATCCTCGACGCCAGAGACGTCGCCGACCGTGCCCGACGGGGCGACGTGGACGCGATCGCGGTGTTCGACGCCGCCGGGCACGCGCTCGCGCTCGCGTGTGCCAGTGCGGCGACGATCATGGATCTGCCCTGTGCGATCGTGGGCGGCGGCGTCGCCACCGCCTGGGACCTCCTCGAGCCGGCGATCGCGCGCACGCTGCGCACGGACTCCCCGGTATCGGGCATCCCGCTGCGCATCATCCCCGCCGTCCTCGGTTCCGATGCCGTCGCCCTCGGCGCCATCGAGACCGCCCGCCGTGCCCTCGTGTCGGCACGAGCAGACTGATCCCGGTTCGCACCGACCACTCGATGAGCACCGACCACTCGATGAGCCCCGACCACCCGATGAGTCCACCCGACGAGCCCCGACAAGGAGCACACCACGTGACTGCACGTCCCGAAGCCCACGAGATCTGGATGGGTTCCCTTCCTTCCGTCGCAGACGGCGGGCTCCCGAGACCCCGCATCGGCATCGCCGGGATCTCGATCGAGTCGAGCACGTTCTCCCCTCATATCTCCGGTGACGAGGCCTTCACGGTCCGCACCGGAGAGGCCCTGCGCTCGTACTATCCCTTCCTCCAGGACGGGCGCGAGCTCGAAGCCGCCGCGGAGTGGGTACCGCTCACACACGGACGCTCCCTGCCGGGCGGAGCCGTGGCTCCGGAGACCTACCACCGGATGAAGGATGCGATCGTGGAGGGCATCCGCACGCAGGGGCCCTTCGACGGCTTCTTCTTCGACATCCACGGCGCCATGAGCGTCGTCGGCATGGAGGACGCCGAGGGGGATCTCGCTCTCGCGGTGCGCGCGGCCCTCGGCCCCGACACGCTGGTGTCGACCTCGATGGATCTGCACGGCAACGTCTCGGAGGTGCTGCGCGACGCGGTCGATCTGCTGACCTGCTACCGGATGGCGCCGCACGAGGACTGGATGAACACCAAGGAGCGGGCGGTGTGGAACCTGCTCTCGCGACTGCGGGGGCCGCACGGCACCGACCCGCTGCGTCGGCGCCCGTTCACGGCGTGGGTGCCGGTCCCGGTGCTGCTGCCCGGGGAGAAGACCAGCACCCGCCTGGAGCCGGCGCGCAGCATCTACGCGCAGCTGCCCGAGATCGAAGCGCTTCCCGGCGTCGTCGACGCCTCGGTGTGGATCGGCTATGCCTGGGCGGATGAGCCGCGGTGCCAGGCGTACGTCGTGGTCACCGGCGACGACGAGGAGCTGATCGCGCGCGAGGCCGAGCGCGTGGCACGGATGTTCTGGGACGCCCGCGAGGACTTCGTCTTCGTGGCCGAGACCGGATCCCTCGATGAGGCGCTCGAGAAGGCGCTCGCCCCGGGAGCGCCGCATCCGTACCTGATCTCGGACTCGGGCGACAACCCGACCGCCGGTGGTGCGGGCGACGTGACCTGGACGCTCGCGCACCTGCTGCAGCGTGCGGAGCTGACCGACGGCAGCCGCACCACTCTGGTCGCCTCGATCTTCGATCCCGTGGCCGTCACCCAGGCAGCGGCCGCCGGTGTCGGCGCCACCGTCACCCTCGACGCCGGCGCAGGGGTCGACGCAGGCCCGCACGGCCCCGTGCCGATCACCGGGACCGTGTTCTCCATCACCGACGGGGATCCCGATGCGGGCACGCAGGTCGTGATCGCAGTGGGCGGGCTGCACGCCATCATCACCGAGCGCCGCAAGCCGTTCCACCACCTCTCGGATTTCCGGATGCTGGGGCTCGAGCCCACGAGCGCCGACATCGTCGTGGTGAAGATCGGCTACCTCGAACCGGAGCTGTACGAGCTCGCCGTGGGCTGGACCCTCGCATTGACGCCCGGAGGTGTCGATCAGGACCTGCTGCGTCTGGGCCACCACCGCCTGCGGCCCGGCGTCTACCCCTTCGACCCGAACGGGAATCCCGATCTCACCGCGGTCGTCGTCCGTCGCGGAACCCCTGAGGAGCGGAGCGCATGATGAACTTCGAGAAGCGCACCGGACCGGACCTCGGCGCGGACGCTCCGACGTACCCGACGCAGGGTGTGCCCGACTGGTACCGCGACGCGAAGCTCGGCTTCTTCGTGCACTGGGGTCTCTACTCGGTGCCGGCGTGGGCCGTGCAGCACGGCAAGGGCGTGAACATCCCGACCGAGGACGCGTACGCCTGGCACCAGTACGCCGAGTGGTACGGCAACACCGTGCGCATCGCCGGCAGCCCCACGTGGGAGCGGCACCAGCAGCTGTTCGGGCCGGGCACCTCGTACGAGGACCTCGCCGATCGGTGGGATGCCTCGGCGTTCGACGCGGATGCCTTCGTGGGCGAGCTCGTCGGCGCGGGAGCCCGGTACATCATCCCCACGACGAAGCACCACGAGGGGTTCTGTCTGTGGGACACCGCGACGACCGGCTTCAACGCGGTGGCTCGTGGACCGCGCCGTGACCTGATCTCCGAGTTCCACGATGCCACCCGCCGGGCGGGTGCGAAGTTCGGCGTCTACTACTCGGGCGCGCTCGACTGGCATGTGAGCGACTTCCCGGCGATCGAATCGGACACCGATCTGTTCCGGTTCCGTCGCAACGACGCGCACTTCGCCGGCTACTCCGCCGCACAGCTCGACGAGCTCGTGGCGCGCTTCTCGCCTGACGTGCTCTGGAACGACATCGAGTGGCCGGACGGTGGCAAGGGGCGTGACGAGTACGCGGTCGCCGCGCTCCTGGAACGGTACTTCGATGCCGTACCGGATGGTGTCGTCAACGACCGCTGGGGTGTGCCGTACCACGGCTTCCTCACCCGCGAATACACGGACATCCCCGAGATCATCCCGGAGCCATGGGAGTCGACCCGCGGCCTCGGCTACTCGTTCGGCTTCAACCAGGCGGAGGACGAGCGGCACTCGCTGTCCGGGGCGGCGCTCATCCGCCTGCTCGTCGACGTCGTGGCCAAGAACGGCAATCTGCTGATCAACGTGGGGCCTGCGGCCGACGGCTCGATCCCGGAACTGCAGCGGAGCGCGATGCGCGAGCTGGGTGCGTGGCTGCAGGCGAACGGGTACGCGATCTACGGCACACGACCGTGGATCCGGATGGGGGAGCGGAGCGGCGCTCCGCGTCGCTACACGACCACAGGGGCGACGGTGCACGTGCACGCGCTCGACCCGAGCGTCGGCGCGATCGGGTTGCCCGATGAACTGCGCACGCGCGATCTGCGCTGGTCGGACGGGTCCGTCGCCGAGCGGTCGGCGCAGGACAGCGCGGTCGTCGTGATCCCGGCCGGTCTGCGCGAAGAGGCTGTCGCGGTCCTGTCCGCAGGCTGAGACGGATCGGATCGCGACGAGGCGAGGGCCCTCCCGACCACGAGTCGGGAGGGCACTCGCTGTGTGCGCCCGCGCTCAGGGGCGGGTGAGCTCCTCGAGCACCTCGATCACATGCCGATACGGTCGCCCTGTGGCACGTGTCATCCCGATCTCGCAGGTGCGGTTGGCCGACACGAACGCATCGAAGTCGCCGCGCGTGCTCTCGGCCTCCGCGATCTCCGCCGACTCCTGAGCGGTCGCGCTGGCCGTGAGCTCGGGGTGCAGCATGCCGCGGTCCCCGGCGAAGGCGCAGCAGCCCCACCCCTCGGGCACGAACACGTCGTCGGCGACGGCTCCGGCGATCGCGGTCAGTGCCCCGGTCGCCCCGAGCGCCGTCGTGGAACAGGTCGGATGCACCGCGATGGTGGGCAGCTTCGCCGTGACGGTCAGCTTCGGCAGCACCTCGCGGGCCACGAAGGTCGTGGCGTCCTCGATACGCAGCCCGGCGTACCGGGGGTTCTTCGCGACCGACTGTGCGAGCATCACGTCCAGGCCCTCGGTGCAGGACGCCGCATCGCACACCACGGGAAGCTCGCCGTGCCGGCTCGCGACCCACAACGACTCCAGGACCCGGTCCGACATGCGTGCGTATCCGTCGAGATGGCCCTTCGACTTCCACGGTGTGCCGCAGCAGAGTCCGCCGTTCTCCTCGGGGATCACGACGGGGATCCCCGCCCGGTCGAGCAGTGCACGCAGGGCATCCCGAGATCCCTCGCCCTCGCCCTCCGCACCGAACATCGTCCCGATGCAGGCGCCGAAGAAGACGGCCTGCGCATCGGTCGGCGACTCCGGGCGCGGGGGCTTCGAGCCGCCGTGCGGGAGCCCGCCGTCGTAGAGGGGCACGGTGTCGGTGCCGAGGACCGCGCGGCCGAGCTGCGTGACGCCGCGCACGAGCGGAGCGGGGAGGGCATCGGCGACGGTGAGCGCGACCCCTCCGGCCCGGGTGACCGTGCCCCAGTGCTTCGCGGCCACGCCCCACACCGCGCCTTCGATCGCGTTCGACTGCTCCGCACGAAGCCGACGCACGAGGTCGCCGGTGTTGATGTCGACCGGACAGGCCACACCGCACATGCCGTCGACCGCACACGTCTGGACGCCGTCGTAGTCGTAGTCCTTCTGCAGGTCGCGCAGCAGCTCGGTGTCGCCCTGCTCCTCGGCCCACGCCATGTCGCGGCGGATCACGATGCGCTGTCGAGGCGTGAGGGTGATGCTCTTGCTCGGACAGGTCGGTTCGCAGTACCCGCATTCGACGCAGCGGTCGACCTCGCCCTCGACCGTCGGCACCCGCTTGAGGTCATGCAGGTAGGAGTCCGGGTCGTCGGAGAGGACCACCCCCGGATTCAGGATGCCGTCGGGGTCGAGGAGGCCCTTGATCTCCCACATCATGTCGGTGAGCTCGTCACCGTACTGGCGGCGTACGAACGGCGCCATGATGCGCCCGGTCCCGTGCTCGGCCTTCAGCGATCCCTGCTGGGACAGCACGAGGTCCACCAGATCATCGGTGAAGCGCCGATAGCGCGCGACGCTGTCGGCATCGTCGAAACGCTCGTTGAGGAGGAAGTGGACGTTGCCGTCCTTGGCGTGTCCGAAGATCACCGAGCCCTCGTACCCGTGCGCGGCGAACAGCTCGATGAGCCGCTCGCACGTGTGGAGAAGACGCGGCACCGGCACCACGATGTCCTCGAGGAGAGCCGTCGTTCCCGAGGGTCGGGCGCCGGCGACCGCGGTGTAGAGACCTTTGCGCACGTGCCACAGCGCGGCGCGTTCTCCGGAGTCCGTGGTGAGGCGCGGTGTCACGGCGAGCGGCAGTGCCTCGAAATGCGCCTGTGCCGTCGCACTCGCCTCCCTGAGCGCATCGTCGTCGGAGGCGTGCACCTCCACCAGGAGAGCGGCGTGCCCCTGCACCTCGATCTCCGCGATCGATGCCGGGACGTCGCTCGACCCCTGCGCGACCCGGAGGGAGGCGGCGTCCATGAGCTCGATGGTGGCGAGTCCGAGTCGGGTGAGGTCGGGAAGTGCCGTCATCGCGGCGGACAGCGTCTCGAACACGAGCAGCCCCGTCGCGATCGAGGGGCGCACCTCGATCGTGCGGAAACGGGCCTCGGCAACGAAGGCGAGTGTGCCCTCGGAGCCGATGATGAGGTGCTCCAGGATGCGCACGGGGTCATCGAAGTCGAGGAGCGCGTTCAGCCCGTAACCCATGGTGTTCTTCATGGAGAACTGCTGGCGCAGGAAGGCGACGTGCTCGGGCGAGGCGAGCAGACGTGCCCGCAGATCGAGCAGGCCCGCGGCGATCGCGGGTTCCGCGGCGTGCAGCAGCTCATTCGCATCCGGACGGCCGGTGTCGAGGATCGTTCCGCTCGGGAGCACGATCGTCATCGACTCGATCGTCCGGTACGAGTTCTCGGTGATGCCGCAGGCCATTCCGCTGGAGTTGTTCGCGACGACTCCGCCGATCGTGCAGGCGATCTCGCTGGCGGGGTCGGGGCCGAGCTTGCGGCGATAGCGCGTGAGTCTGGTGTTGACCTGGCGCACGGTGGCGCCGGGGCCGACGCGCACGGTCGCGCCGTCGTCTTCCACGCGGATCTCGCGGAAGCCGCTGCGGGTGTCGACGAGGATGTCCCCGCTCACGCTCTGCCCGGAGAGGCTGGTACCCCCGGAGCGGAACGTCATCGTGCGGCCGGCGGCGCGAGCGGCTCCGAAGGCGCGTGCCACCCCTTCGGCATCCGCGGGGGAGAGCACCGCATCCGGGATCAGCAGGTAGTGGGAGGCGTCGTGGGCGCGGGCGAAGCGGTCGATGGAGCGCGAATGGACCTGAGTCGCGGAGCCCAGCAGGGCGGGGTCCAGCGGTTCGGCGAGGGTGGTCGGCACGGTGCTCCTCTGCTCCGTCGGAAGGTGATCAACACGATTGTCAGACAAGTGTACCGAGCGTGCGGCTCTTCGATAGGCTGACCCGCATGACCACCACTTCGGACGCACCGCTGGGGATCGTCGGCGTCGTGGATGCCGTCACCGCACAGCTGCGCGGTCGTATCCTCGGCGGCGAGATCCGCTCGGGGGATCCGATCACGGAAGCGGCCGTGTCGCAGACCTTCGGAGTTGCGCGTCCCAGCGCGAAAGCGGCGATCGAACAGCTCGTCGCCAGTGGCCTGCTCGTGCGCACGGCGCATCGAAGCGCGCGTGTGGTCGGGATCGACCCCGCGACAGTGCGTGACGTCTACCGCACCAGGGCCCGACTCGAGAGCGCGGCGCTTCGCGAGCTCGCGAAGACCAGCACCGTGCCGCGCGCGGCGCGCGATGCGAATTCGGAGATCCTCGCGATGCCCCCGGGTCCCGACCCGGCGACCGTGAACCCCGATCTGCGGTTCCACACCGCCATCATCGATGCACTCGACAGTGAACGCACCGGGCGCATGTACCGCAGCGTGCTCGACGAAGTGCGGCTGTGCATGGCGCAGGTGCAGGGGCGCCGGCTTCTCGACGCCTCGGTGATCGCGTCGCAGCATGCCGAGATCCTCGACGCGGTCGCTTCAGGCGACGGAGAACGGGCAGCGGCTCTTCTCGACGCGCACCTGTCGTCGGCCGAGCAGCGGCTGGTGGAGGCGCTCGACGCGGAGTAGCGTCGAGCGGGCCGTCACTCCGCCGGAGCTTCCTCGACCACGATCGGGGCTTCGGCCGGATCAGCCCACACCGGTGCCGGGAGCACGGTGTCGGTCTGGCCGGCCTGGATCGATCGCAGCGCCTCGGTGATCTGCTCGTCGTTCTCGGGGACGGGAAGGTCGCAGGCGCGCAGTTCCGAAGCGAACTGCAGGGTCAGCCGGATCTTGCCCGCCTCGACGGCCTGTGCGGTCGTACCGGTGCGGATCTCGCTCCCGGTCTGGATCGCCGGGACGTCATCGCAGACGTGGTAGACCTTGCCGCCGTCGACCCAGACCACCTCGTCCTTGCCCAGAAGCTGGATCACGGCCGACTGGTCGGCCGTGTACTGCTCGACGGACGCCGGAGCGAAGTCGACGCCGATGAAGACGGCCAGGGCCGCGAGGACGACGCCGACGATTCCAGCCGTGGTCTTCTGGCCCTTGTCCATGTCCTTGTTGAGGAAGATCAGGATGACCAGCGGGAGGAACGCCACGACTGCGACGATCGCACCGAGCTGGTTCTGTACGAAGAACCGCGTCTTGTCCGCCCTGCGCGCGGGGTCGAGGCGGTTGGCCTTCTTCCACAGCACCGAGCCGGTGATGGACAGGGCCGCGATCACGACGAGCAGCACGAGGAGCGTGATGAACGCCCACTGCGGGAACGTCGCGGTGACACCCTGCTCCTCGAGCAGGCCGGTGTCGGGGTTGCGGACGAGGGTGCCGTCTTCGCCGACGAACACACGCTGGCGCAGGAGCCAGAAAATGCCGACGCCTTCGCCGATGATCGCGACAGCCCAGAGGATGGCGGCGATCCAGCGGAAGCGCGTCGCCTTGGCCTTGGCTTCGGGGGTGGGGACCCAACCGGCAGGCGGTTCGGTCGCCGCGCTCTTCGCGGACTGGGCGACGCGGGCGTCGCTGTTCCCGGTCTCGGCGTTCTCGCTCGCAGCCACGGTGTTCCCTTCCCCTCCGGTGCCCGCCGATCCGGCTCAGGGCAACCCCGATCCTAGTGGACCGGGTGTCCTACGCTGGGGACATGACTTCCGATTCCGACGACGCGCTCAGCTGGGACGGCGACGAGGCCTCGACACCGAAGGATCGCGCGCTTCCGCACGGCTGGAACGCCGTCGGCAAGGGCAGCGACGACGTCGGGACGATCGAGGACGACGGCACCGTCACACCGGCGACCGATGACGAGCCCTCGGGTCTGAGCACCCCGATGCTGCTGCTCGTCGGTGTCGTCGGCGGCGTCTACCTTCTCTACACGATCGGCTGGATCGTCGGAGGGCTCCGGTTGCAGCCGCTGGCATCCTTCCTCGTCTCCGACGTGATGTTCCTGCCGTGGTTCTTCCTCGCGATCGCTGCGCCCGCGCTGTGGTTCCTGGCGACCTGGGTGCTCACACGGGGGAGTGCGGCCTGGATCCGCGTCGCCGTGTTGTTCGCGGGGGTCGTGCTCCTCGTCCCCTGGCCCTTCGTCACCGTGGGGGTGATCGGATCATGACCACGTCGTCGAACGAAGCGCAGGTATCCGCGGATTCTCCGCGTTGGCTCGTCGGGCTCGTCATCGGCCTGGCAGGACTCTTCTACGCCTACGCGGTCTGGAATGCCGTCGCGCACCTCATCACGATGGCCCAGACCGGACTGAGTGTCGGCGGGTGGGCGACGCTGCTGTTCGGCGTCGCCTTCCCCGCGATCGTGTTCGTCTTCGCCTATGTGATCGGCCGGCGGCGCCGTGTCGGCGAACTGGCGCTCGTGTTCCTCGCCGGACTCGGCGTCGTCGCGGTGTTCTGGATGAGTCTGATCGCGCTGAGCCTCACGATGCCCAGCGCGTGAGCGGCCTGCCGTACCGCGTCACACGGCACGGAGGGCTGCGCCTGCTCCGGTAGAGTTGACGCGATCGCGCCCCCATGGTGTGCGGCGCATCGGCCCCTGCCGCGCTGCCCCGAAGGATCCACTGTGCCGAAGCCTGTCGTGCTTATCGCCGAAGTACTCTCTCCCGCCACGATCGACGCTCTCGGTCCCGACTTCGACGTCCGTGACGTCGACGGCACCGACCGGGAGGCGCTGTTCGCGGCGCTCGCGGATGCCGATGCCGTGCTGGTCCGCTCGGCGACGCGCATCGACGAGGAGGCGCTGGGGCACGCCCCGAAGCTGAAGGTGGTCGCCCGCGCCGGAGTGGGCCTCGACAACGTCGACATCAAGGCGGCCACGGCTGCCGGCGTCATGGTCGTCAACGCGCCGACCTCGAACATCGTCTCCGCCGCCGAGCTCACAGTGGGCCACATCCTGAGCCTCGCCCGCCGCATCCCGGCGGCGCATGCCTCACTGTCTGCCGGTGCCTGGAAGCGCAGCTCCTTCACCGGCGCCGAGCTGTTCGAGAAGACGGTCGGCATCGTCGGTCTCGGCCGCATCGGCGCGCTCGTCGCCGCGCGCCTCGCGGCTTTCGACATGCGGGTCGTCGCCTACGACCCCTATGTCACGTCTGCTCGCGCACAGCAGCTCGGCGTGCAGCTGCTCTCGCTCGACGAGCTCGTGGCGGAGTCGGACTTCCTGACGATCCACATGCCGAAGACGCCGGAGACGACCGGCATGATCGGTGCCGAGCAGTTCGCAGCCATGAAGCCGACCGCCTTCGTGGTCAACGTCGCACGCGGTGGGCTGATCGACGAGGAGGCGCTGCACGCGGCCCTCGTCGCGGGTGAGATCGCGGGTGCCGGTCTCGACGTGTTCACCTCCGAGCCTCCGGCAGAAGGGGGCACCGCTCGACCGCTCCTCGACCTGCCGAACGTCGTGGTCACCCCTCACCTCGGTGCCAGCACCGAAGAGGCGCAGGAGAAGGCCGGTGTCTCGGTGGCCCGCTCGGTGCGCCTCGCTCTCGGCGGCGACCTCGTCCCCGACGCGGTGAACGTCGCGGGTGGCATCATCGATCCCTACGTGCGTCCCGGCATCTCGCTCGTCGAGAAGCTCGGTCAGATCTTCGCGGCACTCGCGACGTCGCCGCTCACCAGCCTCGATGTCGAGGTGCACGGAGAGCTGAACGACTACGACGTCAGCGTGCTCAAGCTCGCTGCGCTTAAGGGCGTGTTCACCAACATCGTCAGCGAGACGGTCTCTTACGTCAACGCGCCGCTCCTCGCCGACCAGCGTGGGATCGCGGTGCGTCTGCTCAAGGATGACGTCAGCGACGAATACCGCAACGTCATCACGCTCGCGGGCGCGTTGTCCGACGGCTCGCAGCTCTCGGTGTCCGGCACGCTCACCGGTCCGAAGCAGACCGAGAAGCTCGTCGGCATCAACGACCACCGGCTCGAGCTGCCGATCGAGAAGCACCACGTCGTCATGCTCTACACCGACCGCCCCGGCATCGTCGCGGTGTACGGCCAGAAGTTCGGGGAGGCCGGCATCAACATCGCCGGCATGCAGATCGCCCGTCAGGCCGCCGGGGCCCAGGCGCTCAGCGTGCTGACCCTGGACTCGCCGGTCTCGGACGAACTGCTCGACGACGTGCGCGACGCGATCGACGCCGACCTCTTCCGTCAGATCGAGATCACCGAGGTCTGATCGCACAGGTCTGGCTGCACCGGTGCCAGTGCGCAAGTGCAGAAGAGGGCGGGAGCGTGATGCTCCCGCCCTCTTCTCATCTCTCGGCGGGTCAGGCCGTGGCTCTGAGGACCAGGGCGATCAGCTCGGCGAGTTCGTCGCTGCGGGGGACGAGCCGCTCGGGGCCGTGCACGTCTAGCGAGTTGTTGAAGTAGAGCCCGTCGCTCACGAGCATCACGAGGTCGAGGCTCGCATTGTCGCGCACATGCGGGCGGATCGTCTCCGCCCAGCGTCGTCGCGTGTCGCGGAGCATGTCGGCGGCAGGGATCGATCCGCCCTGGGCCAGCCGCGTCGTGGCGATCAGCACGCGATCGAGGGCGTCGTCCTCCATGACCGAGGTGCGCACGTAGTAGGCGACCGGCCCCTCGTCGGCTGCGGTCATGCGTTCGAGGTCGAGCGTCGTGAGCCGGTCGAGCCGCTCGACGAGCCCTGCCTCCAGTTCATCCTTCGACCCGAAGTGGTAGAGGAGGCCACCCTTGGAGACGCCGGCCGCCTTCGCGGTCGCATCGAGCGTCGCTGCACGTTCGCCGTCTTCGATGAGGATCGCTTCGAAGGCGTCGAGCACCTTCTCGCGGGCGAGGGGAGGTCGGGGCATCGTGGATCCTCTGCACAGGGGAGGGGCGGGAATTCTGTTACTATACCATCTGGACGGTTCACTAACCTTGCCGTCATGATTCTGAGAGGTGTTCCATGAACCGTACTGCGTCGATCCCGACGACAGAGACGGACGCTCCCCGCGTCGGAGCCCGCGGCTGGGCGGCACTCGTCGTCCTCATGCTGCCGGTGCTGCTGGTGTCGGTGGACAACACGGTGCTGAGCTTCGCGCTCCCCGAGATCTCGATCGCGCTCGCTCCCACGGGGGCGGAGCAGCTGTGGATCATCGACGTGTACCCCCTGGTGCTCGCCGGCCTCCTGGTCACGATGGGGACGCTGGGCGACCGTTTCGGGCGCCGGAAGATGCTGCTGATCGGTGCGACCGGCTTCGCCGCCGTCTCCGCACTGGCCGCCTTCGCGCCCACTGCCGGGCTGCTGATCGCCGCCCGGGCGCTCCTCGGCTTCTTCGGCGCCATGCTGATGCCGTCGACCCTTTCCCTCCTGCGCTCGATCTTCCAGAATCGCGACCAGCGCCGCATGGCGATCGCCGTGTGGGCGTCGGCGTTCTCCGCGGGCTCCGCGCTCGGACCGATCGTCGGCGGCTTTCTCCTCGAGCACTTCGCATGGGGTTCGGTCTTCCTCATCGCCGTGCCCGTGTTGATCCCGCTGCTCGTCGCCGCGCCGCTGCTGGTGCCCGAGAGCCGCGACCCGAACCCCGGGCGCATCGATCTGATCAGCATCGCGCTGTCGATGGCGACGATGATCCCGGTCGTCTACGCGATCAAGTCGCTGGCCGTCGACGGGCCGAGTCTCAAGGTCGGAGCCTGGGCGCTGCTCGGCTTCGTGATGGGCTACCTGTTCGTCCGTCACCAGCTGCGTGCCAAGACGCCGATGCTCGACATGGCGCTCTTCCGTCGGGGCTCCTTCTCCGGTGCGATCCTGGTCAACCTGCTGAGCGTCGTGGCTCTGGTCGGTTTCCTCTACTTCGTCTCGCAGCACCTGCAGCTCGTCCTCGGGCTGTCCCCGATGATGGCCGGGCTCGCGCTCGTGCCCGGAATGCTCGCGATGATCGTGGCCGGACTCTCGGTCGTCCCGATCTCCCGTCGTATCCCGCCTCACATCGTGATCCCCGTCGGGCTCGCGTTCTCTGTGGCCGGCTACCTGATCGTGGCGTTCACGACGCACGAGCACGGCGTCCTGCCGCTGGTCGTCGCATTCGTGGTGCTCGGCATCGGCATCGGTGCCGCCGAGACGATCTCCAACGAACTGATCCTCTCCAGCGCCCCCGCCGCGAAGGCGGGAGCGGCGAGTGCGGTCTCCGAGACCGCCTATGAACTCGGCGCGGTGCTCGGCACCGCGGTGCTCGGTGGCATCATCACGGCCTTCTACCGCGGGGCTCTCGTGCTTCCGGAGGGCTTGCCGGCAGACGTGGCGCACGCGGCGGGGGAGACTCTCGCCGGGGCCTACACGGCGGCGCAGGCGCTGCCGGGCCGGCTCGGCACCGCGCTGTGGGAGGCGGCGGCGGCCGCATTCGGCTCCGGGGTGATGGTGACCTCGCTGATCGGCGCTGGTCTCGTCGTCGTCGCGGGCGTGATCGCCGCCGTCACACTGCGCAAAGCCCCCACGCACTGACCAGTACGCTGGGAGGACCGGCTCGCTCGCCCTGCGGTGAGCCCGAGCCGGTCCATCCCCGTGCAGTGCGCAAGGAGTCTCATGTCGCGTGTCGTGAAGCTGGCCGTCATCCCCGGAGACGGCATCGGTCCCGAGGTCATCGCCGAAGCGGAGAAGGTGCTCGACGCCGTCACCGCCGACAGTGGTGTGGTCTTCGACAAGACCCGTTTCTCGCTCGGCGCCGGACGCTTCCTCGAGACCGGCGACACCCTCACGGACGATGACCTCGCCGCGATCTCCGCGAACGATGCGATCCTGCTCGGCGCGGTCGGCGGCACCCCGGGCGACCCGCGCCTCAAGGACGCCAACATCGAGCGGGGCCTGCTGCTGAAGCTGCGTTTCACCCTCGACCACTACGTGAACCTGCGGCCGTCGAAGCTGTTCGTCGGTGCCTCGGGCCCGTTGGCCGAGCCCGGCGACATCGACTTCGTCGTGGTGCGTGAAGGCACCGAGGGGCCGTACGTCGGCAACGGCGGGGCCATCCGCAAGGGCACCCCGCAGGAGGTCGCGAACGAGACCTCGGTGAACACCGCCTTCGGCGTCGAGCGCGTCGTGCGCTACGCGTTCGACCTCGCCGAGCGTCGTCATAAGAAGGTCACGCTGGTGCACAAGACCAACGTGCTCGTGCACGCCGGTGCCATCTGGCAGCGCGTCGTGAACGAGGTGGCGGCCGAGCACCCCGACGTCGAGGTCGACTACCTGCACGTCGACGCCGCCACGATCTTCCTGGTCACCGACCCCTCGCGCTTCGACGTGATCGTCACCGACAACCTGTTCGGCGACATCCTCACCGACCTCGCGGGCGCGGTCACGGGTGGCATCGGCCTCGCCGCCTCGGGGAACATCAACCCCGACGGCGCGTTCCCGTCGATGTTCGAGCCGGTCCACGGCTCAGCGCCCGACATCGCCGGACAGCAGAAAGCCGACCCGACGGCGGCGATCCTCTCGATCGCGCTGCTGCTCGACCACCTCGGACTCACCGAGGAATCCGCACGGGTCGGTGCCGCGGTCGAGGCGGACATCGCGGCACGGACGGCGGCTCGCACCACGGCGGAGATCGGCTCCGCGATCACCGCACGCCTCTGACTGCAGGCGTAGGCTGAACGGGCGCGAGGATGCGCCCACCCACGAGGAATGGATGATGAGATGACGACCATCGATGCCGAGGCGACCGTGGCTCCCCTGGAGTTCGCCGTCACGAAGAACCTGACCGCTGCGTCTCCCGCACGGCTCGCCGAGGTGCTGGAGAATCCGGGCTTCGGCGTGGTCTTCACCGATCATATGGTCGACATCTGCTGGTCCGCCAAGGGTGGCTGGCACCGTCCTCGCGTGCAGCCGTACGGTCCGATCCCGCTCGACCCCGCGGCGTCGGTGCTGCACTACGCGCAGGAGATCTTCGAGGGCATCAAGGCCTACCGCCATGCGGACGGCTCGATCCACACGTTCCGACCCGACCGCAATGCTGCGCGTCTGCAGGCCAGCGCTCGTCGTCTCGCTCTGCCGGAGCTGCCGACCGAGTACTTCATCCAGTCGCTGCGCGAGCTCATCGCCGTGGATGGCCGCTGGGTTCCGGACGGCGCCGACCAGAGCCTGTACCTGCGCCCGTTCATGTTCGCGAAGGAGGCGTTCCTCGGCGTGCGCGCCGCGCAGAAGGTCGCCTATTACGTGATCGCGAGCCCCGCAGGCGCCTACTTCTCCGGCGGGGTGAAGCCGGTGCGCATCTGGCTCTCCGAGGAGTACGCCCGCGCCGGCAAGGGCGGAACCGGCAAGGCCAAGACCGGAGGCAACTATGCCTCGAGCCTGCTCGCCCAGAGCGAGGCGAGCGCGAAGGGGTGCGACCAGGTCGTGTTCCTCAACGAGAAGCGCGATGTCGAGGAGCTCGGCGGCATGAACGTCGTCTTCGTCTTCAAGGACGGACGTGTGGTCACCCCCGAGTCGGACAGCATCCTCGAGGGCATCACGCGTGACTCGCTCCTGCAGCTGGCGGAAGACCGCGGCTACACGGTCGAGAAGCGCCCGATCTCGATCGATGAGTGGCGCGAAGGCGTGGCCTCCGGCGACATCGTCGAGGTGTTCGCGTGCGGCACCGCCGCGGTCGTCACCCCGATCGGCGCACTCGTCGGAGACGGGTTCGACGAACCGCAGCCGCTGGGCGAGCTCGCACTCTCGCTGCGTGAGGAGCTCACGGACATCCAGTACGGCCGCCGCGAGGACAAGCACGGCTGGCTTCTGCGCCTCGACGCCTGACCGCTCGGACGGTACCAGCGCCCATCACCGAGACCCACGCCTGCCGCCTGCGCACGTGTGGGTCTCGGTGTCTGCGGTGCGTCTCGGCGGGGTGGGACGCCCTCGCTAGGCTGGATCCCATGAAGATCGCCCGGTTCAGCCACGACGAAGCCATCATGTACGGGATCATCGACGAGCGTGAGCTCGTCGTGCTCGCCGGAGACCCGATGTTCACCGGGTACGAGACCACCGGCGCCCGTGTGCCGCTCGCGGATGCCGCGCTGCTCGCTCCGGTGATCCCGCGGTCGAAGGTCGTCTGTGTGGGCAAGAACTATCACGACCACGCGGCCGAGATGGGGGGAGAGGCTCCCGAGGAACCGCTGCTGTTCCTCAAACCGAACACCGCGGTGATCGGACCTGGTGACGCGATCGTGCGTCCGCCCCTCTCCGATCGCACCGAGTACGAGGGTGAGCTCGTCGTGGTCATCGGCAAGATCGCCAGGAACGTGAAGGCCGAGAACGCGCTCGACTACGTGCTGGGCTACACGATCGGCAACGACGTGACCGCGCGCGATCTGCAGCGCAAGGACGGACAGTGGGCGCGCGCGAAGGGCTTCGACACGTTCTGCCCGCTCGGACCCGTGATCGAGACCGACTTCGATCCCGCGACCGCCACGATCGAGACGCGGGTGAACGGCGAGGTGCGCCAGCACGCTCCGCTCACCGACATGATCCACTCGGTACCGGCGATCATCGAGTACGCCTCGGCCGTGTTCACCCTGCTCCCGGGCGATGTCATCATGACGGGCACGCCGGCGGGCGTCGGAACCTTCGGCGCAGGAGACGTCGTCGAGGTCGAGATCACGGGGCTGGGCATCCTGCGCAACACCGCGCGGGACGCCGCACCCGCGTCATGACCGATGTGGCCCTGACGGCGGCGCAGCAGACGGCGGTCCAGCGACGCACCGTGCTGGTGCTGTCGCTCGGGCAGGTGCTCGGCGGCATCGCCTTCGGTGCCACGGTGTCGCTCGGAGCGCTCCTGGCGGCGGACATCTCGGGGAACGACGCGCTCTCCGGTCTGGCGACCGCCTCGGTCACGCTCGGAGCGGCGGCGTGCGCGATCCCGCTGGCCCGCCTCGCCGCTCGTGTCGGTCGGCGTCGTGCACTCACGCTCGGCAACCTGTTCGCACTGGTCGGCATCGCGGTCGTCATCCTCGCTGCCTCCCTGCGCCTCTTCCCGCTGCTGCTCGCCGGCATCCTCATGATCGGCGCGGGCAACGCGGGAAACCTGCAGTCTCGCTTTGCCGCGACGGATCTCGCCGCCCCGCAGCACCGCGGCCGGGATCTGTCGATCGTCGTCTGGTCGACGACGATCGGCGGGGTTGCCGGGCCCCTTCTGCTGGGGCCGGGAGAGATCGTCGGGCAGGCGGTCGGGATGCCTCCGCAGACGGGTTCTTATCTGTTCTCGTTCGTTGCGCAGTGCGCGGCACTCCTGCTCTACATCGTCGCGCTGCGCCCTGATCCGCTTCTCGCGGCGCAGCGGCTCGCCACGGCGTCGGCGGCTGCCGCCGGAGCGGTGGCAGAGGACCGGCCACGGGTGGCGCGCTATGCGATCTTCGCGATCGCGGGGTCTCACGTGGTGATGGCGTCGGTCATGGCCATGACCCCGGTGCACCTGTCGCACATGGCGCACGGCGCCGGAGGCATGGCGGCGACCCCGGCGGATGTCTCGGCTCTGGTGGGGATCACGATCGCCCTGCACGTGGGCGGGATGTACGCCCTGTCGCCGGTCTTCGGTGTGCTCGCCGACAGGTGGGGCCGACTCAAGGTCGTGCTGCTCGGCCAGGTGCTGCTCGCCGGTGCTCTGGCGTTCGCCGTGTTCACGGGTACCGAGGCCTGGGGTGTCATGGTCGCGCTCATCCTGCTGGGGCTGGGGTGGAGCGCGGCGACGGTCGCCGGGGCGGCGCTGCTCACCGAGGCCTCCGCACCCGAGCTCCGCACGCGCAGACAGGGTCGCAGCGATTCGCTCATGAGCCTCTCGGCTGCGGCCGGCTCGGTGCTGGCCGGAGTAGTGCTGTCGAACTTCCAGTACTCCGGACTCGGGATCGCAGCCTTCATCCTGGTCGTCGCGATCGTGGCGCTGTCTCCGCTGGCTCGCGCGGGAGCACGGTGAAGGACTGGTCCGGGGTCGGTGAAGCGTACTCCGCCTCCTACTCGGCGCTGTGCGCCGGGACCTTCGTCGCGATGCGGGAGGCTCTGGGCGAGCCGCACGGCCGCAGCCTGGTCGACGTGGGCGCCGGAGACGGCACCCTGGCTGCGATGTGGACCGCCGAGGGATGGACGGTGACCGCGTGCGAGCCGGAGTCGACCATGCGCGCGGGCTCGCGTCGCCGGCATCCTCGGATCGACACCATCGACGGCACCTTGCCGGCGCTTCCGTTCGCAGACGGCGCGTTCGACGTCGCCATCGCGAGCTTCGTGTTGAATCACGTCCCGTCACCGCGTTCGGCCGCCGCAGAGCTGCGACGGGTCAGCCGGGGTGCGGTCGTGGCGACGACCTGGACGCTCTCTCCCTCGTGGTTCTGGGCCGAGATCACCGAGCGTGCCGGTATCGCGCCCTTCGCGGGGCCGAGGCTCCCGGATGACGAGGACTTCGAGCGCACGGCCGACGGGTTCGGGCGGATGCTGCAGGAGGCCGGTCTGCAGCGCGTAGAGGTCACCGAGCTCGACTGGACCTGGAGCGCGGATCCGCGAGCCCTCTGGCGGTCTGTCGAAGGGGGAGTGGCGGGTGCCGGTGCGCTCTACGCCCGTCTCGACCAGGTCGACCGGCAGCAGTTTCGGACCGCTTTCGACCAGGTGGTCGATGAGCGGAGTGCGAACGGTTTCCTACCGCTGGCGCATCGTGCCGCGGTCGCCGTGAGCACCGCTCGCTGAGCGCTTCGATCCTCCAGCGGTGCGGTCACCCGTCCCCGTAGAATCGAAGGGCTATGGCTACCCCTCACCCCCTCACCACGACTGTCAGTGGTGCCGACGTCCGCGTCCGCTTCTGCCCCTCACCGACCGGTCTGCCGCACGTCGGCATGGTCCGCACGGCTCTCTACAACTGGGCCTACGCCCGACACAACGGCGGGAAGATGGTGTTCCGCATTGAGGACACCGACGCCGCCCGTGACAGCGAGGAGAGCTTCCGCCAACTGGTCGACGCGCTCACCTGGCTCAAGATCGACTGGGACGAGGGCGTCGAGGTCGGCGGACCGCATGCGCCCTACCGGCAGTCGGAGCGTCACGACATCTATCGCGAGGTGATCGACAAGCTCATCGCGACGGGCGCCCTCTACGAGAGCTACTCGACGGCCGAGGAGATCGACGCGCGCAACGAGGCCGCAGGCCGCGCCAAGCAGCTCGGCTACGACAACTTCGACCGCGACCTCACCGACGAGCAGAAGGCGGCCTTCCGCGCCGAGGGTCGACAGCCCGCTCTGCGCCTGCGCGTGCCGGACGAGGACGTCACGTACGTCGACCTGATCCGTGGCGAGGTCACCTTCCCCGCCGGTTCATTCCCCGACTTCGTGGTCGTGCGTCCGAACGGCGTGCCCCTGTACACGTTCGTGAACCCGGTCGACGACGCACTGATGGGCATCACGCACGTCCTGCGCGGTGAGGATCTGATGCCGTCGACCGCGCGCCAGCTCTCGCTGTACGCGGCTCTCATCGATGCGGGCGTCACGACGTTCGTGCCGCGATTCGCCCACATGCCGCTGGTGCTGGGGGAGACGGGCAACAAGAAGCTCTCCAAGCGCGACCCGCAGGCCGATCTGTTCCTGCACCGCGACCGCGGCTTCATCCCCGAGGGACTGCTGAACTATCTCGCGCTCCTCGGCTGGTCGATCGGCCCCGACCGCGACGTGTTCTCGCTCGACGAGTTCACCGCGGCATTCGACATCGTCAACGTCAACCCGAACCCGGCCCGCTTCGACCAGAAGAAGGCCGAGTCGATCAACGGCGACCACATCCGGATGCTGGGGGAGAAGGACTTCGCCGAGCGGACGATCCCGTATCTCGCCGCCGCCGGGCTCTTCGACGAGCCCACACACGAGCAGCTGGTGACGGCGTTCCGTGTCGCCCCTCTCGTGCAGGAGCGCGTCCAGCTGTTGGGCGAGGTCCCCGGGATGGTGGGCTTCCTCTTCACCGACGAGGTCTCATACGCCGAGGACGCGCTCAAGGGACTGCCGGCGAATGCTGCCGAGGTGCTCGATGCCTGCGTCGTCGCTCTCGAGCCGCTGGAGGAGTTCACGCCCGAGAAGATCCAGGAGGCTCTGGCTGCAGAGCTGGTGGAGAGGCTCGAGCTCAAGCCGCGTATCGCCTACGGCCCGCCGCGCGTGGCCATCACCGGCCGCCGGATCTCGCCGCCGCTGTTCGAGTCGATGGAGCTGCTGGGTAAGGACGAGTCGCTGCGTCGTCTGCGTTCCCTGTCGGTGTTCCTCGCGAACTGAGTCGCGACGCGCCCGGGCGGCGGCGCACGGCACCGGTTTTGGTGTTCCGCCGCCGCTCGGGTAGGCTTGATTCTCGGTGCGAGGCTCCGGTTTCGCCCTTGGGGTATGGTGTAATTGGCAACACGACGGTTTCTGGTTCCGTTATTCTTGGTTCGAGTCCAGGTACCCCAGCAAGATGAAAACCCCCGCTCAGGCGGGGGTTTCTTCGTTAGGTGATGCGTCGGAGTCGTCCGCCGCGAGAATGACGCGTTCGGCGGCGGCCCCCGGCCATCCGTGTCAGCACGGAAAGCAGGGGGCCTTCGCCATCGGTCGTCAGGCCGCGCGGCGGCGCAGGCGGGCCAGCCACGCGCCAGCCCCCAGCAGGGTGGCAGCCAATCCCGCCCACACCCAGAGGATCGCCACGTCTGCTCCGGTCGTCGCGAGCGGAGCAGCGGAGCCGTCGGTTCCAGGTTTCGCCACGGTGCCGTCTCCGCGTCCCGTGCCGCCGTTCCCGTTGCCGCCCTCGCCGGGGGTGCCGCCCTCGCCGGGCGTGCCGCCCTCGCCGGGGGTGCCGGTGTCGGCCGTGGCGAAGTCGATCGAGGCGAGCACGCGGCTCTCGACGCCTGTCAGCACCAGTTCCGCACCTTCGATGGCGAAGCTGTCGACGCCGCTGACCGTGACCGTTGAACCCGCGATCCCGAAACCGGCAGCCGGCGTGAGCGTCAGGCGCACCTGGCCGCCGCGATCCGCAACGCCCTCTGCGGGCGAAACGGTGCCGCCGCGCACCTCGGTGCGATAGCTGAAGCGCACGGCCTGGGCCTCCACGGCGTCGACGGCGGCCTTCAGCGACTCGAAGCTCGTCCGCAGCTGTGCCTTCGTCGGTGCGACGGCGGCGACTGTCGCGACCGTACCATCGGTCGAGCCATCCCGCGCCCCCGGAGATCCCGCGAGCAGAGCCGCACTGTGGGCTGTCGCCGCGGCGAGAGCATCGCCGAGCGTCTCATCGAAGACACGTCCGTTCGCCGCCTCGACCTCGTTGACGTTCATCAGCTCGGTCGCGTATTCGACGGCCTGGGTGAGTGCGGCAGTCTCTGTGGTCGAATCATCGGCGGCGAAGAGGGCGGCGACCTCGGTCGTGGACAGAGCCGTGTCCCACATCCGCAGGTCGTCCATGTCGAGACCGATGCCGTAGCTCTTGCTCCCGTCGACGCCCACGAGCATGTTCAGGCCGCTGGTCATGCTCCCGATCCCCGCGATGCTCGTCTCCTTGGCCAGCATGCCGTCCATGTAGGTGCTCGCGGTGTTGCGCGTGCGGTCGACGGTCACGGTCATGTGGTGCCAGGAGCCGTGGTACTCGCCGACGTCGCCGGTCGCGTAGACGCCGTCGGTGCCGTCGCCGAGCGTGAACTCGAGCTTGCCGGTGTTCGTGCCCTCCGGGGCGAGGTTGATGCCCGAGCGGTACCAGTTCGCCCAGTTCTTGTTGCTGATGATCGCACCGTAGCCGTTGACGCCGGTGACCTTCGTCCAGAAGCTGATCGTGAGGTCCTTGTCGGCGCCGAGGTCGAACTCGGGTCGGGATCCGAGATCGACGTAGCTGCCCGCGCCTCCGCCGATGCGCACGGCCGTTCCCGAAGCTCCGGGGCGGTCGGAGGCGACATATGAGACCGCGCCCACCGGCTTCGCCGCGGGAGCCGTTCCCGCGTGCGTGCCGGTGTCTCCGAGGTCGCCCTCGAAGGCGAGGTGCAGGAACTCGCCGACCGGTGCGGGCGCCGGCGCGTCGGGGAAGTCCGGGAAGACGAGCTCGCCGGCCGTGCGCACGAGGCCGGTGAGCGGCTCCGACGCGTTCTGGAAGTCGTCGTACGCGGTGACCGTGACGGTGTAGTTCTTCGCCGGTTTCAGACCGCGGACGTCGAATCCCATCGTGTTCGGTGTCATGTAGAACCGCGAGTACGCCTTGAAAGATCCGGTGACGGACTTCGCCGCGTTCTTGCCGAAGTCCGGCACCTGGTTCGCCGTGTACGCGACCGGGTTGCCGGCCTGGTCACGGATCTCGACCTCGTAGTAGTTCACGAGCTCGTCGTCCTTGGCCTGGTCGAAGCGCAGCGTGAGCGTCTCTTCGGTGACATCGGTCGCGGTGACGGCGGCGGCACCCCACCACGGCGCGGTCGTGCTGCGCTGATCGGCCGTGTAGCTGAACCCGCTCTTGCCTTTGGTCGTGTCGACCACCCAGGGCATGCCGACCCAGCGCTGATGGGTGACGTCGAATCGACGGATGACAGTGGAGCCGTCGGTGAGCACGGAGATGAAGTTCGCGTACTTCTGCGACACCCCGGCAGCAGGGTCTCCCTGATTGCCCCCGAAGTAGCCGCCGCCGAGGAAGTCGCTCGGCACGTCCTGGTAGATGTAGTTCATCGAGGCGTTCTCGTAGACCGTGAAGTCTTTCTGGAAGATGCTCGTCTCCGGGTTCGAGGAGAAGTGCGTGTGCGCCGAGCCGAGCATCACCTGCGGATAGGACGCGAGGATCCGCTGCAGGTCGGGACCTGCCATGTCGTAGTCGGCGTGGAAGGGCCCCCCGAGCGACGTGCCCGCGTAGCCGCTGTGGATCGAGACGAAGATCGGCTTGGCGGGGTCGTAGTCGGGCTTCGCAGCGATGTCCTGCAGCGTGCTGGTGAGGAAGGCCTGGTAACCGGTGCGCTGCCCGCCGTACCCGAATGTGCTGGTGCCGTTGTAGTCGAGACCGATGAAGTCGATGCCCTCGATGGTCGTGTGGAAGTTGCTCACGTATGCGCTGTCGGCGTTCGGGTAGTGCCACGCGGGCGCGTCGGCCGGTGCATTCTTCCGCGCGGAGTCGAAGGTCGTGCCCATCAGATCGGCGATGTCGTGGTTGCCCTGGGTGAGCAGGACCTGCGACTCGGGGAAACTCTCGCGCATGACCCGTTCGACCGCGCGATACCAGCCGGCGACCTTCTCGCTGTCGCCGGCGAGGTGGGCGGAGTACTCCGGGTCGTTCGCACCGACGACATCGCCGTTGTCGACCACGACGCGCGGGTCGAAGCCCTTGGCGTCCGCCCAGGAGCGGAGGGCCTGGAAGTGCGGCTTCGCGCCCTCGTAGGCCACCTGCTCGGATGTCTTGTCCGCCGTGGCGGCGCCCCCGAGCTCGGTATCGGACATCGTGATGAACTCGAGTGTGGCGTCGGCGCCGTTGTAGGCGTCGTTCGCGGCGTCGATGCGCTGTTGCGTCATCGGTTCCACGGCGGACGACGAGGTCGGGACGGCCGTCGGCGCGACCGCCGCCGCCGGGAGAACGGGGACCAGGAGCGTGAGCGCCGTCGTGGCCGCGATCATCCCTCCACCGAGTGCGCGGCGTAGGGCCGCCTCCGGACGGGGGCGTGTCGTCTTCGGGCGATCAGGGGTCAGCATGGGGTTCCTCGCAGGTGTCGTCGGGGTTCGGAAGGCGGTCGAGAAGTGTGGGGACGTCAGGGAAGCGCGGGCAGGGAGGGCATCAGTGAAGCGACCCAGGGTGCCGTCACGGCGCGGAGGTCGGGGATGCAGGCCGTCGTGCCGCTCGCGTCCCTGTGGTCGGCCCGGACCTGCACGACGCGGCATCCGGCAGCGACGGCAGCACGCACGCCGACCTCGGAGTCCTCGAACACCAGGCACGCGGCCGGATCGACGTCGAGCAGGCGGGTCGCCCGCAGATAGGGTTCTGGGCTCGGCTTCGTGCGTCGCACATCGTCCGCGGTCACGACGACGTCGAATACGCCGAGGCTCACGTTCTCGGCGACCGCATCGACCCATGCCCTGGTCGAGCTGGTCACGAGACCGATTCGGATTCCCTCGCGCCGCAGGTGCGCGAGTGCTTCCTCGGCACCGGCGACCCATTCCAGACGCCCCGCGAAGGAATCGATCGTGACGAGCTCCAGCTCCGCCGCGAGGGCGCTCGCACTCGCACGCGTACTCCCGAGCCCGATGAGAGCGCGGGCGGCATCGATGCCGGACAGCCCTTCGAACCCGGCGAGCTGCGCCGACGACACCGTTGTGCCGAGGTGTGCGAGGTGGGCGCTGATCACGTCGAGCCACGCCCGTTCACTGTCGACGAGTGTGCCGTCGAGGTCGAAGAGCACGGCGGCGGGTCGAGCCGCGGCGGGCCGCGCGGGGGTGGAACGAGGGGAGGCGGAGCGATCAGAGGCGGAGCGATCAGAAGCGGAGCGATCGGAAGCGGGCGTCGACGAGGTCACGGGACGATTACCCCGCTCCGTGGTGTGCACGGGGCGGCGTGCAGATGAACGACGTCTGAACGATAGCCGCCGGCGGGCGTGCAGCGGGGGACAACTGTGAACTGCTGTCCTGATCGCGCGATCGACGGTATCGCGGCTCACCTAGTCTGAGACGGTGTTACCGGCGACCCCGCGCTCCCATCGCGAGATCATGAGCGATCTGATGACCAGGATCATCGATGGGGAGTTCTCTCCGGGCTCCCGTCTTCCGTCGGAGACGAAGTTGAGTCTGCATTACGGCTCGACCCGTGGCACGATCCGACGGGCTCTCGCGGGTCTCGAGGACCGAGGGCTGGTATCCCCGGTTCAAGGCGCGGGCTGGACCGTTCGTTCGGGCCGACAGAGTCAGTCGTTCGAAGAACTGCGTTCGTTCGCGCAGTGGGCGCGGTCCAAGGGTCTGGCGCCGGGCGGGCAGGTGCGTCGCAAGGAGTTCGGGGAGGCGACCGCGGCGGAGGCGCGTCGCCTGTGGGTGAGCCCGCGGACGCGTGTGCTGCGCGTGACCAGGACGCGTAGCATCGACGGCCGCGACGTGATGCTGGAGCGCACCAGCTACCCGGACTGGATCGCCGATCGGCTGGCCTCGATCGCTGATGACGAGGCCTCCGTCGTCGAGGCGCTCTCGCGTGACTTCGGGATCGTGACCGCGTTCGCCGAGCACGCCATCGATGCCGTCCCCGTGTCCAGCGCCGACGCCGAGCTGCTCGGCGTGCGTCGGGCGAGCGCGCTGCTGCGGGTGCGCCGCGTGAGCTACACCGCGGCAGGCGAGCCGATCGAGTACGGCGAGGACCGCTACCTGCCCGACACCGTCACGTTCCTCGTCACGGCATCGCGGGAGAGCACACCCCTCACGCGCACCGAGTTCTCGCGGTAGCGGTTCAGCTCGCGTCGTCACCCCGCGTCGCGTCCGGCGATGTCGAGGGCGCCGAGTAATGTGAATACGTGACAGGAACACGAGCAGAAGCGGCATTCTCGCGCGCTGTCACCGCATTCAGCACGCCGACCCTCGACCTCCTCCACGGACGTTTCGCGCCCTTCGTCGTCGCGTCCCTCTCGCTGCTGTTCACGGCAGACCGGGCATCCATCCCGATCGCTGACGCCCAGGCTGAGCTCGCCGAGATCCTCGATGAGCTGAGGGGAGCGGGCTCCGACGATGACGACCGCCGGGTTCCCGCAGGGACCGGCCGCGACGTCGCGCGGAACTGGGTGCGACTGGGCTGGCTGGTGCAGCAGATCGACGAGGACATCGAGGTGTACCGACTCTCCGCGCACGCCGTCGAGGCGCTGGAGATCGCCGGACGCACGGGCGGGGGGCGCACACGTGTATCCAACTCCCGTGTGCGAACGCTCCTCGACGCCGTGGAGCACCTCTCCGACAGCGCCGAGGCCGATCCCGAGCGTCGCCTGGCTCGTCTTCGGAAGGAGCGGGCGGCACTCGACGCCGAGATCGATCGGATCGAGGAATCGGGCAGGGCGGATCCGCTCGACGATGAAGAGCTGTTCGAAGAAGCGGAGAACGTGCTGCACCTGGCACGGGAGCTCCCCGCCGACTTCACCCGCGTCGCCGAGTCGCTCAAGCTCATGCAGCGCGACGTCGTCGCCCATCTGCGGCGTGACGAACGCCCGACCGGCGAGGTGCTCCGCGAGTATCTGCGACGCGCGCAGGACGTGATGAACTCGACCCCGGAGGGGCGCGCGTTCTCCGGCGCCCTGCGGCTGATCGGCGATCCGGATCGCATCGACGCGCTCACCGAACAGCTGCACGGCCTGCTCCGGCAGCCGTTCGCCCGCATGCTCGACAGCACGCAGCGTGCCGAACTCGACGCCATCGGACGTCGGGTCGAGCTCGGCGTCGAAGAGGTCCTCGCCGCACAGCGTCGAGCGTCGCACGTCATCACCGGCCAGGTGAAGACCCACGATCCGCTGCGGGACCGTCAGATCGACGATCTGCTGCGCGACGTCATCGCCGCTCTCCACATCTGGGACGGTGCGGGGGCGAGCGACTCGCCGGTGCGCAGTCTCCCGCTCGCAGATCTGGGGCACCTCAGGCAGACGGTGAGCAGCATCCGCCCGCCGGCCGTCCCCGCACCTCTCGCGGACGCCGACGACGTCGAGTTCGCCGACGTCGACTCCCGCGCGTGGGGCGGTCCGCGATATGCGGAGCTCGAGGAGTACGTGTCGGGTCTCGGCCCGGAGTTCGACCTCGCCGCGGCCTTCACCCAGGGAGCCGACGATACCCGTCGTCCAGTCGACCTCGTCGGACTGCTCGAGATCGCGCACCGCAACGGCATGACCGAGGGCGAGGAGGTCTCGGTGGTCGAAGCGCGGCGTCCGGACGGATCGACGCGACGTTTCGCTTTCGGCGCCGTCACGGCGCGCAACCCGAAGGAAGAATCACATGCCTGAAGAGAGCCTCGTGACGGAGACGCCGGTCGAGGATCCGTTCATCGCCCCGGTCCCGATGGAAGACGACATCGAGGAGCACTTCGCGGGTGACCGCGGCACGCTGGACCCCGAGATCCGGCGCCTGCTCGCGCACATCCTCCAGCGCCGTTTCATCGCCGCGGAGCGCAACCGCCGGGAATGGGCCCTGCTGCTCGACCATCAGCACGTGATCGAGTCGCGCCTGAACGACCTCTACCTCCGCCTGGTCGTCGACCACGGCCGCGGGTTCGCATACAAGCAGCAGCTGCGCTCCGACGAGATCGACATGCCGGTGTTGCTGAAGGACGCGCCGTACACACGCGCCGAGACCCTGGTTCTCGTGCATCTGCGCACGGTCTATCAGCGCGAGTCCGCCGCCGGCGAGGCATCCGTGCGCATCGACATCGAGGATCTCGAGCAGACCGTGCTGAGCTACTTCAGTGACGTCGACGGCGGCACAGCCCGGCAGCAGAAGGCGATCCGGAACGCGATGGATCGCCTGGATCGAGAGGGCATCGTGCAGGAGGAGACCAGCGGGCGCTATCGCATCAGCGCGCTCGTCGAGGTCGTCCTGAGCGCCGAGACCCTGAAAGAACTCCGCGACTGGCTGCGGTCGCAGGAAGCGGTGGAACGATGACCATGGTCGACACGCTCTTCGGCCTCATCCCGGCGGGTTCGCGCGGGCAGCAGTGGGTGGCGGAGGAGCTGCAGCTGATCAACTGGGGCGGGTACGACGGCGGACCCCATCGTGTGCGCTTCTCGCCGCACGCGACCCTGCTCTGCGGAGGCTCGGGCTCCGGCAAGTCGACGTTGATGGATGCGTACATCGCCTTGATGATGCCGCACACGACGCCGTTCAACGGAGCGTCGAACGGTGGTGTGACGGGTCGCCCGCGCGGCGAGGAGCAGCGGAACATCCTCTCCTACGGGCGAGGGAAGATCGACGAATCCCGCACCGAGGAGGGCACGAAGCTGCGTGTGCTCCGCGGAGACGGGGAGGACACGTGGAGTGCGATCGCGACGACGTGGATCGACCACGACGGGTCGCGGTTCACGGCCGTGCGTGCGTGGTACATCCCCGCGGATGCGCGCGTCCTCGAGGACACGACGCGGGTCAGGGCCACCGTGAACGGGGCGTTCGATCTGGGACTGCTGGAGCGCGCGGCGACGCAGCGGCTCTCGGATGCGTCGGTGCGGGCGACGGGGCTGGAGACCCTCGCGACGGACCGTGAGTTCGCGGCGCGCCTGCAGGCGGTGCTCGGGATCGGTGCGGCCGGCTCCGGTGCCAAGGCCATCAGTCTTCTGGCGAGGATCCAGGCCGGGCAGCAGATCACGACGGTCGACGATCTGTACAAGAAGCTCGTCCTCGAAGAGCCCGAGACCATGGCCACCGCAGATGCCGTCGTGGCGCATTTCGACGAGCTCGAGAGCACGCGCATGAGGATGCTCACGGCGAAGCAGCAGGTGAACGCGCTCGAGCCGATCCGGGGCATCAAAGACCGCATCGTCTCGGCGTCCGAGCGTGTGCGCGTGATCGACGAGGTCGGCGTGTTCACGGATCCGACCTCTCTGGCCGCCCTCTGGAACGCGCAGCGACGCCTCGATCTCCTGCGCGACGTGGAGGTCGAGCTGGGGGATCGTTCCCGCGCGCTGAGTCTTGCCGTGCGCGAGAAACGTGCTCTCGTCGATGCCGCGGATGTCGAGCGCGAAGGGCTTCTCGACGTGCTGCGCCAGTCCGGCGGCGACCGTCTCGAGACAGCTCAGCGCGAACTCCGCGTCGCCGAGCGCAGAGTGGACGACGTCCGGCGGGAGCGGGCGAAGTTCGACATCATCGTCCGGGAGCTGGGAGCGGAGGTGGAGACCGCCGCGCAGTTCGACGCCTTCGCCGCCGACGTTCGGGGGTCGGCTCCGAAGTCCGAGATCCGTGCTGCCCGTGCCGCTTTCGCCGATGCCGAGAGCACACGCCGGACGACGGAGGCCGAGATCCGCCGCCTGCGCGAGGAGCGTGAGAAGACGAGTCGCGTACGCGGGAGCATCCCCGCGCATCTCGACGAGTCGCGCAGCCTGCTCGCAGAAGCGGTCGGGCTCGACCCGGCCGATCTTCCGTTCGTCGGCGAGCTCATCGAGCTGCGGACCGAGTTCGAGCCGTGGCGGGAGGCATTCAACCTCGCGCTCGGAGGCTTCGCCAGGACGCTTCTGATCGACGTCGAGCACCTCGCTTCGTTCCGCACGGCCATCAACTCCGTGCGCACCCCGGAACGTCTGAACTACGAAGGCGTCCATACCGGCATCCCCGAGGTGCGGAACGCCGACCCGAAGACGCTTCCCGGGCGGCTCGAGTACCTCCCGACGCCCTTCACCGGTTGGCTTCAGCAGCGACTTCAGGATCGCTTCGGATACGTCTGTGTCGACTCGTCGTCGCAGTTGGGCGCACACCAGAAGACCCTCACGATCAGCGGCCAGGTGTCCCAGGGGAGTCGAGGTGCCCACGGAGGGCAGGGGCGCAGCAACGTCCTGGGCTTCACCAACGACCGTCGCCTGCGCGAGATCGACGAACAGCTGCGGCGGCTGACGGCGCAGCACGAGGAGTGCGCGTCCGCTGCGCACGAGGCCGAGGCCGCCCTCGACCGCATCGAGGCGCGGTCGACATCCTTCGCGAAGATCGAGGACCTCACGTGGGAGCAGATCGATGTGGTCACGGTGGAGGCCGAGCGGGAGCGCTGGCTCGCGGTCGAGGCGGAGGTCACCACGGCCAGCCCCGAGATCGCGCAACTCAAGCGCCAGGCCGAAGAACTGCGGGCGCGGGCGGCGCGGCTCCGCGATGAAGAGGCGCGTCTCGGCAACGAGCTCGCTCAGACCCAGGAGCAGTGGGGTCGGGTCACCGACGACGTCGACAGCTGTCAGTCGGTCATCGACTCTGCCGCGGCATCCGGACTCGTGCTCGCGGACGGGCACGCCTCGTTCCTCGACAGCCGATTCCTGCACGCCGAGACCGGAGGATCCGCGACGGCGGCGCAGCGCCTGACCCATTTGGACACCGCCCTCAGGACGGCAGCTCAGCGCCTTCTCGATGACCGCCGCGAGGCGGCCGAGGCGCACGAGCAGCAGCGCGAGAGCATGCGCCGACTCATGACGGGGTTCCTCGAGCGCTGGGACACCCTCACGATCCTTCCGGATCCCGACGCTTCGGTCGGGGAGTTCGAGAGCATCCTGGAGGCTCTCCAGACCAACGGGCTCCACGAGCTGGAGACCGAGTGGCGCGACAGCCTGCTCAAACTGTCGGGAAACGACCTGACGAGTCTCGACTCGACGCTCAGCCGGTCGCTCCGTGAGATCAAGGACCGGATCGATCCGATCAACCGGATCATGGAGGAGCTGCCGTTCTACGACGACGATCATCGTCTGCAGATCACCCCCCGGGAGAACCAGACGGAGGCTCGCAAGCGCTTCCGCCGTGAGCTCCGTGAGGTGCGGGGACTCATCGATGCGGCGGCGACGGATGCGGAGCGGGAGACCGTGTACCGCAAGATGAGTCGCCTCATCGCGCGCATGCGCCGCACCGCCCCCGACTTCGCGGAGCTCATCGATGTGCGAAACCATGTGCGGGTGAGCGCGGAGCGCGTCACAGCCGCCACGCGAGAGCACGTCGCGCTCTACGATCACATCGGTGAGAAGTCCGGAGGCGAGTCGCAGGAACTCGTCGCGTTCATCGTCGGGGCCGCCCTCCGGTACCAGCTCGGAGACGCGGGCGCCGCTCGACCTCGCTATGCGCCGGTGTTCATGGACGAGGCGCTGATCAAGGCCGACGCCCACTTCACCAAGCGTGCGATCGGTGCGTGGCGCGGGCTCGGCTTCCAGCTCGTCATCGGTGCGCCGAACGACAAGTACAGCGCGATCGAGCCGCATGTGGACGTCGAGTACGACATCCTCAAGGACACGCGCGGTCGGTCCTGGGCCAAGGCGAAGGTGGGTCTGCCGGAAGCGGGGGTCTGACCGTCGGTCGTCGACGCGCGAGCACCCGTATCGTCAGTCGCACTCCCCGAGGAACCCGAGGTAGCAGACGGCCTCGTGAGTGACTGCTGCTTCGTAGTCGTTGTTCGAGACCTGTCGCGTCGCGACCTCCGGTGTGCGGGTGAGGTGGCCGAAGTCTCCGAGCGAGGCGACGACCGATCCTTCGGAGTCCTCCGCGCGCATGCGATCGATCTCGGCGCGATGCTGTTCGCAGAGCATCGCCGCGGCGGGAACGAGCTCGACGCCGGCGCAGGCTCCCGCATACTGGGCCTCCATCGCGTCGATGCAGTCGGTCCAGTCCTGATCGACGGCGCACGGGCTCACGCCGTCGTCCGCCACCAGGTACAGACCGGTCTCGTACTCCTCGCTGTGGAAGGTCTCGGGCTTCTCGGGCGCATCGACCTTCGTCCAGTGCCGGGCGGTGGTGAACGCCACCACCACGACGATGATCGCGAGCAGCAGCAGGGCACCGACGATGGACAGCGCGACCCAGAGACCGACCCGGCTCTTCTTCTCCGGTCCGCCGGGGACCGGGGCACCGGGAGAAGGGATCGCTGTGGTCGGCGTACCGGCGTACGCCGGCGGAGCGGATGCGAACGCCGCTGTCTGGGCGAAGTCGTGTCCGCCGAGCGGCACCGTCTCGGCGGCCGGGGTCGTCTCGGGTGCGGGGAACGCGGGAGCGGCAGGCTCCGTCTGCGGGTTCATGGATTGCCAGTACGCGTACCAGCTCTGGGCGGCGTGCGGGTCGGCCGCGACCTGCTGGGCTTCGGTGTCCGAGAGCCGGATGCCCAGCCCCTGCCGGGAACCGGCGTCCACCAGTGCGGAACGGAATTCCTCGAGTGACAGCGCCATGTTCGTGATGATGGCAGAAAGCCGCCTCGTCCGACAATCCGCTCGCGAACGCGATGTCTCCGGCATCCGCAAGAATATCGAGGTGATCGGTATGAGGAGCTTCTGGAACGCCCTACCCACGGAGGGGCGGTGGTTGCTGTCGACGGTCGCGATCCAGACGCTCGGTCGCGGTATGACCCTGCCGTTCACGATCATCTATTTCCATGAGGTGCGCGGCTTCGACCTCGGCATCTCCGGAGCGCTGATGAGTCTCATCGCGATCACCGGGCTGATCGTCACAGGCCCCGGAGGGACTCTCATCGATCGCTTCGGCGCACGGCGGGTGCTGATCGTCGGGCTGCTGTCGATGATCGCGGGATGCGCGCTGCTGGCCTACGCCACCCATCCGGTTGTCGCCGCCGTCGCGGTCATGCTGATCGGGGTGAACTTCGGCGTCTCCTGGCCCGGCTTCAACGCCCTCATCGCCACGGTGGTCGAGGGAGAGGTACGTCAGCAGTACTTCGGTGTGAACTTCGCGCTCGTCAACCTGGGGATCGGCGTCGGAGGCGTGATCGGCGGCTTCTTCGTGGACGTGAGCGATCCCGCCACCTTCACGACGATCTTCCTCGTCGACGCCGCGAGCAGCCTCATCCCGCTCGCGCTCCTCCTCGGACCGCTCCGCCGTGTGCGCACGCAGCACGACGCCGAGGCCGACGCCCCTCCGGTGGGCGGGTATCGAGAGATCCTGCGGCGGCCGGCCGTGCTCTGGCTGACTCTTCTGACCTTCCTTTCGGTCTTCATCGGATACGGCCAGATGGAGGCGGGCTTCCCGGCGTTCGCCCGCCAGATGTCACAGGTGTCGACGCAGGTCGTCGGCATCGCATTCGCCGTGAACACCGCGGTGATCGTGCTTCTGCAGTTCGCCGTGCTCCGGGTCATCTCCGGCAAGAGGCGCACGCGGGTGATGCAGGTGATGGCCCTCATCTGGGCCCTGTCGTGGGTGGTGCTCGGGGCGACGGGCTTCCTGCCGGACACAGTCGCCGCCGCCATCGGCGTCATCGCCTACATGGGAGTCTTCGCGTTCGGAGAGACGATGCTGCAGCCCACCGTTCCCGCGATCTACAACGATCTCGCGTCCGACCGCACGCGCGGCCGGTACAACGCGATCAATTCCGCGGCGTTCCAGGGCGGTGCGATCACGGGCCCGCTCGTGGCGGGTGTGATGCTCGGTGCGGGACTGGACATCGGGTTCATCGGCGTCATGATCGCGGGAAGCCTGGCGGTCGGTGTGCTGGCGCTCGTGCTGGAGCGGGCGGTACCACCGGCTGCGAACGGCGCACCCGACATCCATCGAACGGTCGACGTCGACGACGCGCGGACGCAATAGGCTCCCCTCATGGCTCTGGAGTCTCTCTTCCTCCGTTTGGACCGGATCGCCGGTGGACGAAAGGCCGGCGTCGCGATCAGCGAGGCGGACCGCACGCATCCCAAGACCGTCCGGGCATTCACCTGGATTCTCTGGCTCCTGGTGGTCGAACTCGTCATCGGCGTCGGTGCGGTCATCGTCGCATTGGTGCTGGCGGTCGATGGCGAGTCGGTGTCGTTCGCGGTCTGGATGCGCACCCTCGTCGTGCTCGCGATGACCGCGACGTTGTTCTACTTCGCGTGGCGAGCGCAGCGCGGGTGGCGGTGGGCGTACCAGCGCCTGCGCCTGTTCGCCCAGATCTTCCCCGTGATCACGCTGGTCATGGCGGCGATCCCCGGCCTCTATCCGCTCTGGATGGTGTCGGAGCAGATCGTCTTCAGCCTGATCATGATCGGTATCGCCGACTTCCTGACGAGCGATCACATGCGCAGCACGTTCGCGGCACCGGACGTCGAGCCGACCGCGGAATAGCACGGTCGTCGCCGCGACGCCACTCCCTTCCGCGTATCCCACGGCGCCGCCATCCTCGATCGAAGGCATTCGAGGGAGGCAGCAGCATGGCGAGACTGATCCGTGTGGTTCCGGGGGAGGACCCGGGCTTCCGACGTGTGCGATCCGGATCCGGATTCCGCTACGTCGACCCGGCCGGTGAGACGGCGCCCGAGGCCGATCGGGAGCGGATCCACGACCTCGTGATCCCACCCGCGTGGCATGACGTGTGGATCGCGGCCGACCCGCTCGCGCACATCCAGGCGGTCGGCGTCGATGGCGCGGGACGCAAGCAGTACCTCTACCACCCCCTGTGGCGAGTCACCCGGGATCGCCGGAAGTTCGTGCGGGCGCTGGATCTCGCGGCCGCGCTTCCTCGAGCGAGGGCCCAGGTCACCCGTGCGCTCGCGCAGGAGGGGCAGACGAAGGAGCGCGCCCTCGCCGTCGCCTTCCGGCTTCTCGACGATGCGGCCCTCCGCATCGGGTCGGAACGGTATCTCGTCCGCCACGGGAGCCGCGGTCTCACCACACTGCGGAGGCGGGATGTGCGGGTGGAGGGGAGTGAACTGGCGCTCTCGTTCCCTGCCAAGAGCGGCCGTACGGCGTCGATCGAGATCACCGACGAGACGCTCGCCGAGGCGTTGACCGACTTCGCCGCGGGGAAGTCTGCGGCCTTCCTGCTTGCGTACCGCCGAGGGCGTCGGCGGGTACGCATCACCCCCGCCGAGGTCAATGCGTACCTCCGAGATGTCACGGGTGCCGCTTTCACGGCGAAGGACTTCCGCACTCTTCACGGCACGATCATCGCGGCCGACGCCCTCGCTCGGATCGGTGAGCTCGACAGCCGCAACCACCGGAGCCAGGCGGAGCGCCTCGCTGTGCAGGCGGCGGCGACGGCGCTGGGCAACACGACCGCCGTCGCACGCGGAAGCTACATCGATCCACGGGTGTTCAGTCAGTACGCGCGCGGACGGACACTCGATCTCTCGGTGACCCCTGAGACGGCCATCCGGCGTCTTCTCGGCGGACCGCAGATCTCGCGTAAGGTCACCCGACGAAGTGCAGCCAGACGACGGCGATGAGCATCGGCACCAGGGGCGTGGCCACTGCCAGGAGAACGGGCCACCATCGCACGCGCGTGTCGACCCCGCGCGCCCGATCGGCGAGAGTGTCGCCGTCGCGGCGGTAGGACGCCGGGTCCAGCGGTTCGGCGGCCTCGTCGCGATAGAGCATGGTGCGGCGTCCGAAGCGGTCGTACAAGGCAGCGATCACGGCGAGGAAGTCGCGCAGCTCTTCATCGTCGGTCAGGTCGACGGCGGGGAAGTACACGTGGAGCGTGCTGTCAATGATCTCCAGATCGAGGTCGGCGCTCTGGTCGAGGAGCACGACCATCAGGTCGGGTGTGAGCACGTAGAGCGCATCCGTCTCGTAGCCCGCCGGCACCGAAACCTCGAAGACGTCGCTGAAGTCGCCCTCGAGTCGAATCCGGGACGCGCCCGTCGGACGTCGGGGGAGCACGCTGAGTGCGCCGCCGCCGCGCCGTGATCGGAGCGTGATACGCGGCGCTTCGGAAGGAAGGGGGATCCGCACCGCCCGCACCGTGTGCATCGTCGCCCCCTCGCGGTCGCCGACGACGAACGTGCGCTCGATGCTGTCGAAGGGGAGGGCCGCGTGTCGCGCGTCCAGATGATCCCGTGCGGTTCGGGCGCCGCGATCGATCTGCTCATCGATGGAGCCACCCCACACGCGGTCGCCGATATCCGTGCGGAACTCCCAGCCGAGTGTCTCTGCGACGGCGGCGAGAGCGGCCCGATGTCGATGATGCCGGCGAACGGCGATCGTCGACGAGGCGACGATCGCCGCGCAGAGAAGCATCGCGGCGACCTGCGCGAGCACGAGCGTCGCGCCGGTCAGGCCGAAGCCCACGGGCAGCAGGTAGAACGCGATCACGGCGGCGATGCCGACCGTTGCCAGCGACGACCCGATGAGGGCGAGGCCGCCCGGCACGCGCTCGTCGGCGTGCGGGGCGGACTCGCCTTCCAGGAGCGTCGGCACCGTCAGGGCTTGTACACGATGGCGATGTTCAGCTGATCGCCCTCACGTGCCCACGCGAGCCAACGCGGCTCGACCGTGCCGGTGAGTCGCTGGATGGGGATCACGTAGATCCCCTGGTCCAGCCGGCTCAGAGCGCGGAACTCGGGCTTCTTCGAGATCCAGATGGTGCCGCCCCCGTCCCAGGGCTCGAGGCAGGTGTACACATAGCCGTGTGCGCGCAGGTTGACCTGGTCGGCGAGGGCATCCGCTTGTTGCCGGAGTTCGGAGACGACCTCCGCGGGCACGATTCCGTCGAGGGCGAAGGCCGCGACGTCGTACACGTTCCCCTCGCCGTAGTCTCGTGTGGTGAGCAGCGTCAGCTCCGTGACGCCCTTGTCGGAGGTGCGGGTCCACAGTGCGTGCGAGCTCTTGGCCCGCTTGTTCATCAGGAACCCGCCGAAGTTCATCTTCTGAAAGGAGAAGTCGTCGAGTTTCGCTGCGATCGCTGCACGTGTCGTCATGGGGTTTGTCTCCTCGTCCGGGAGGTCGCGGTCGGCCTCTCCGTCGAGCGAGCATAGGGGTGATGAGCACAGGGCCGTCCGACTCCGAACGAGCCCGAACGGCCGCCGTCCGTCGCCGCGACGGCGTGCCATAGGCTCGACCCATGCCCGCGCCGCGCACCCTCGACGAGCTCTGTCTGGGGCTCGGACGGATGCGCGCGAACGCGGGATCACCGTCGTATGCCGAGATCGCCCGTCGCATCGGCGGCCTGCGCGACGGCGCAGAGCCGCCCAAGGTGACCGTGTACGACTGCTTCCGCCCGGGGCGGAGGCGACTCGATGAACGCCTGGTCGGCGACATCGTGCTCGCCCTCGGCGGTGACGATGCCGAAGCCGGCATCTGGCGGGAGAACGCGCGTCTCCTCAACGGTGAGAGAGCGGGTGTGCACGTCGAGGTGACGCTCGATGTTCGGGACGCGGCGGGAGCGGACGTCGGACGGGAAGAGCTGCTGGCCTCGGTCCCCGAGGCCGAAATCCTCCTCCTCACCGGTCTGCCGGGAGCGGGGAAGACCACTCTCGCGACGGCGTTGGCCGGTCCGTCACCCGTGCTCACCGTGCATCTGCGCGAATCGGACGTGGATCGTCCCCGAGCCGACCCGATCGATGTCCTCCGGCGGATGCTGGGAGCCCTCGGCGTCCGCTCTCTTCCTTACGAGCTGCCGCGGCTGCGCGAAGGGCTGCAGTCCGCGGCGCGAGGCATGACCGTGATCATCGAGGACGCGGGCGATGCCAGGCGTCTGGCCGCGCTGCTCGTCCCCGGTGTGCGATTCATCGTGACGACGCGCGTCGACCTTGCCGACCTGGAGGAGCGGATCTCGGCGATGGGTGCACGCGTGGCGCGGGTCGTCGTCCCACCGATGACGAGCGCCGAAGCCCTCCGACTCCTCACCCATCTCCTCCGGGGGGATGATGCGTCGTCCGGGGCCGACGCCGATGCCGACGCCGACGTGAACGTCCACGCGGACGCGCTGCGCCGCATCGTCGCCGTCAGCGGGGGTCTCCCTCTCGATCTCGCGATGCTGGCGGGGATCGTGCGGGAGCACGAGGGCTGGTCGTTCCAGGATCTCGCATCGCGGTTCGAGCACGAGCCTCGTGATCTGCGTATCCGCTCCGTCCTGGAGGCGGCGACCCGGTCGCTGTCCCCCTCCGAGGAAGCCCTGCTCGCGGACGCCGCCCTGTTGGACAGGGACATCGACGAAGGAGTGCTCCTGGCCGCGGGCGGGGCATCGTCCGCCCTCGATCTGCACCGGCTGCACGCCCGCCATCTGGTCGAACTGCGCGACGGCCGAGTGCGCATGCACGACACGGTCTTTGCCTTCGCTGCGTCTCGGTCACGATCACTGCGCCCGTCGTCCACCCGCAGAGGGTTCGTGGAGAGGTCCGCGTCTGCGGTGCTCGCGCGGATCCACGAAGATCCCGACTTCGCCGCACGTGCGGTCACGACGGTGCTCGCGGTCGCGGCGGCGGCCCGCGAGCACGGCCTCGACTCCTCGGTGGAGCGGCTGGCGATCGAGGCGCATCCCGCGCTCTCACGCTGGTCGTTCTGGAACGAGTCGCTGCGGCTGCACGACCTCGCGTCGCGAGGAGAGGGGCTCGACCTGGTCCCGGACATCGCCCTCGGCATCGCGCACTGCGCCGAGAAGCTCGGGCGCCTCGACGAAGCGCTGGTGACCCTCAATCGCGTGCGCCGCATCGCCTCGGGTGCGGCGCTGGCGCGCACGTGGAATCAGATAGGCAACGTGCAGCGCTGGATGAGTCACCTCGATGAGGCTGTGGAATCGTACGAACGAGCGATCGCGCACGCACGGGACGCGGGGGACCGGATCGTCGAGGGCCGTGCCACCGGCAATCACGCCGACACCCTTCGTATCCTCGCCCGCTATCCGGAGGCGCTGGAGCGCTACGCGAGTGCCCTGTCCATGGCGCAGGCCGAAGGCGATGAGCTCAACATCGCCGTCGTCCGTGGCAACCGCCCGCTGCTGCTCCTCGCCATCGGTCGACTCGATGACGCGGAGGTGGAGCTGCACGGGCTGTTGGACGAGTCGAATGGCGAGCCGCTGCCCTTCGTCCGGCGCACTCTGGCCCTCGTCGCGGAGGCACGAGGCGATGATGTGCGCGCCCGCGAGCTCTGTGCGACTGCGATGCAGACGCTGGCGACCGCGGGCGAGTATGCGACCTCTGCCGACCTCGTGCTCCTGCACGCGCGTATCGACGGACGAGCGGGAGATGTCCGGAAGGCTAAGGCTGCCGCGGAACAGATCCTCCGTGAGGCGGAGCGCGCGGGCTCGCCGTTGATCGCGACAGAGGCTGCGAACTCCCTCGCCGAGATCCTGCTGTCGGCGAACACGGAAGACGCGGCGGATGCGGGCGCGGTCCTGCACGAGGCTGAACGACACGCGCAGGAGGCCCGGAGCATCGCAGAGGCGACCGGTGATCGTGCCGAAGTGGCACGAAGCGATGCGATTCTCTCGTCCATCGCGCGGCTGCGAGAAGACGAGGAGTCCGCCGAGGCACGCGCTCACGCTTCGGCACAGGTCTACGCCGAGATCGGGCATCGTCTCCAGAACGCCTGATCCGTCGCACGAGGGTCTGTCCGCCTCGCCTCCGGATGCCAGGATGGAAGCATGGACACAGCCAACCTCACCCGCGAGGAGACCGCAGCGCGATCCGCTGCCGTCACCGTGCACCGCATCCGCGTCGAGCTCGATCTGACCGGAGCGCCGGAGCGTGCTCGGACCGGGTTCCCCAGCGTGACGACGCTCGAGTTCGACGCGACCACCGACACGACGTGGCTCGACTTCATCGGCGAGGGCGTTCAGCGGGTCTCCGTGAACGGGGTCGACCAGGAGATCGTCTATGACGGGGCACGCATCTCGCTCTCCGGGCTCGCCGCGTCCAACCTCGTGCGGGTCGAAGCGGTCGGAACGTACAGCCGTTCCGGTGAGGGACTGCATCGCTTCCACGACCCCGTCGACGATGAGACCTATCTGTACACGCAGTACGAGCCGGCGGATTCGCGACGCGTCATGGCATGCTTCGAGCAGCCCGACATGAAGGCCGAGTACACGTTCGTGGTGGACGCGCCGACCGGATGGGAGGTGCTCTCCAACCAGTCTCCGACGCATACCGACCTCGGCGTCGGTGTGCAACGTGTGGAGTTCGCCCCCACGCTGCCGATCTCGAGCTACATCACCGCCGTCGCTGCGGGACCGTACTCCCGCGTGGATGGGGAGTGGCAGCGCGGCGAGCAGAGCGTCACGCTCGGGGTGTTCGTCCGGAGGTCGCTCGCTCCGCACCTCGAGGCCGAGGAGATCCTCGAGGTCACACGCCAGGGTCTCGATTTCTTCACCGACGCCTTCGCCTCCCCGTATCCGTGGGGCAAGTACGACCAGATCTTCGTTCCGGAGTACAACCTCGGTGCCATGGAGAACCCCGGTCTGGTCACGTTCACGGAGTCGTACCTCTCCCGCGGCGCGGCGACCGATGCGCAGCGCGCGGCTCGCGCCAACACGATCCTGCACGAGATGGCCCACATGTGGTTCGGCGATCTCGTCACGATGACGTGGTGGGACGATCTGTGGCTCAAGGAGTCTTTCGCCGACTACATGGGAGCGCACGCCTCAGCGGTCGCGACGCGCTATCACGATGCGTGGGTCAAGTTCGCCGCGAGTCGCAAGGCATGGGCGTACCAGCAGGACCAACTGCCGACGACGCACCCCATCGTGGCGGACATCACCGATCTCGAGGCCGCCAAGCTGAACTTCGACGGGATCACCTACGCCAAGGGTGCCGCCGTGCTCAAGCAGCTCGTCGCATTCGTCGGAGACGAGGCCTTCTTCGAGGGAGCGCGGCGCTACTTCGCGGCCAACGCGTTCGGCAACACCACCCTCGACGACTTCCTGGTGCAGCTGAGCGCGGTGTCGGGGCGCGACATGAGCGACTGGTCCGCGGCATGGCTGCAGACGTCCGGCGTGTCGACGCTCTGGACGGAGACCGACCCAGAGGGACGACAGATCCTCGTGCAGACCGACCCACGGCCGCATCGACTCCGGATCGGGCTGTACGAGCGCATGGACGGTCGTATCGTCCGCCGTGAGCAGCGCGAGCTCGACCTGGTCGGAGAACGCACGGAGCTCGACCTGCCCGAGGCCGATCTCGTTTTGCTCAACGACGATGACCTCACATACGTCAAGGCGCGTCTCGACGAGGGCTCTCTCGTCACCGTCGAGGAATCCCTCTCGGCGATCGACGATCCGCTGGCCCGTGCACTCGTCTGGTCGTCGTTGTGGAATGCGACGCGGGACGGCGAACTCGCCGCGCAGCGCTATCTCGCGATCGTCCGCTCCCATGCGCCTCACGAGTCCAATATCGGGCTGCTGACGGGAGTCCTCGCGAACGCGATCTACACGATCCGCCATTATGTCTCCGCGACCAGCCGCGAAGAGGAGCAGCGGACGTGGACCGACGGCGTGTGGAGCGCGCTGGTATCCGCCGAGGCCGGCAGTGACGCGCAGCTCTCCTGGGCACGGGCGTTCGCGACCGCATCCGCTTTCGACGACGAGCATCATGCACAGGTGCGAGCACTGCTCGAGGGTGATGCGCCGGAGGGACTCGTCATCGATCCCGACCTGCGCTGGCAGCTGCTCAGCGCACTCGTCACCACCGGACATGCCGACCTGGCCGATGTGGCGGTCGAAGAGCAGCGGGATGACACGGGCGACGGTCGAACAGCCGCACGCCGGGCTCGGGCATCGCGCCCGGATGCGGCGGTACGTCGCGACGCGTGGCAGTCCGCCTGGGAGGATCTCGCGCTCAGCAACGATCACCTCGATGCCGAGATCAGCGGCTTCCGGGCCGGCGGGCGGCGCGACCTGATCGCCGGGTTCGACGCGGAGTACTTCGCCAGGATCGTCCAAGCCTGGGACGAGCGCAGCATCGAGATCGCACGACGGCTGGTCATCGGTCTGTTCCCTGCCGGGGACTCCCTGGATGCCGTCGACGCGTGGTTGGCTGCCAACACAGCGGCGCCGGCGGCATTGCGGCGTCTCGTGGTCGAGCAGCGCGACCACCTCGCGCGGGACCTCCGGGTCAGGGCCGCACAGGACTGAGCCTGCGCGGCCCCGGCTGCTCAGCGTCCGAGGGCCTCCTTCAGGGCCTTGCCTTCGCTGCTCTCCGCCATCGTGTCCCACAGGTCGGCAGAGCTCAACGAGACGTACACCCCAGGCGCTCCTTGTCCGCCGCATCCGTCCCCGTAGGAGACGACACCGATCTGATAGGCGGTCTCGCGAGCGGGCGGCTGGCGGAAGAGGGGGCCGCCGCTGTCGCCCTGACAGGAGTCCTTGCCGACGACCCCGGCGCACAGGTTGACGTCGGGCCGGAAAGCACCGTAGCTGAGCTCGCACTCGGCAGTCGCGAGCATCGGCACCTGTACCTGACGAAGACGGTCGGGGAAGTTGGCGAGAGCGGTGTCCGTGTTCCCCCAGCCGATGACGGTCGCACTCTGACCGGGGCGCAGCAGGGCGTCCGTCCCCTTCGTCGGCAGCTTCACCGGGACGATGCCCTGGACGGGCGCGTCCAGCACGAGGAAGGCGACGTCATAGGCACTGTCGCCGGCGAGGTAGCGAGGATGGACGATGGGCTCGGCGCCGGGGGACTCGGACAGCCCGCGTTCCTGTCCCTGCGTACCGTCGGACAACACCGTACGCCCCACGACCACCGAGACGCCGTCGATCGTCGGCAGACCGGTGAGGGAGTCCGTGCCGGTGACGCAGTGCGCTGCGGTCATCACCAGCGTCGGGCCCAGGAGCGAGCCCCCGCAGAAGGATTCGCCGCCGGCCTGGAGCGAAGCCATGAACGGGTAGGCGTCGTTCGGGACCGCATGGCCCCCGATGATGCGCGACAGCGCGCGCTCGTCCTGGGCCGGTGGGGTCGTGCCGTCATTCGTCGTGGCGCCTGCTGCGGGCCCGATCAGCAGGCTGGCGCAGATGACGGCGGCGCCGGTAATCCCGGCGCCGAGAATCTTCTTCGTTCTGGATCGTACGGTCGTCATGGTGATCTCCGTTCAGATGAGTGATGGGTAACACGCTACTGCGCAGTCAGTACACCATGTCCGAAAACCTGTGGCAAGGATGAGCCCCGAACGTCGGGCGCCCGCCCGCGCGGCATCAGCAGGAGGAGGAAACTCCGGACAGCTCCAGAGCGGTGTCGTGGCCGAGCGCGCGCAGGTCCTCGCGATCGTCGCTCGAATGGCAGAGGATGGCCGCGACGGCTGCTGCCCAGGCGCGAGCGCGCATCCAGGTGGCGTCGTCGTATCTCGATGCCGTCGCGCGCCGGAACACGTGTCGGCCTTCCGTGTCGAAGGCGAGCCACCCCGCGGCGAGATCGTAGGCGGGATCGCCCGAGGTCACATCACCGAAATCGATCAGTGCGGAGAGGCGGTCGCGGTCGACGAGGATGTTGCCGGGGTGCAGATCACCGTGGATCCAGGTGCTCTCGGCTGCTGGTGCGGCGTCCAGGCCCGTCTGCCAGAGGGCGTCGAGAGGCTCCGCGAGCGCTGGGGCGAGGTCGGCGAGGCGCGAGCGGATGCTCTCATCGCGAGCACTCAACGGGACGCCGCGCATGGGGTTCCGGGGCGCATCGACGGGCGCGTCATGGTGCAGGGCGACGAGCACCGCGGCGAGGTCTGCCGCCCAGGAGGTGTTGTCGCGACGGGCGCGACCGAGCGCGTGGCTTCCCGGAAGCCACGGCACGATCGACCACGGCCAGGGGAACATCGGCGTGGGTGCGCCGGCGAACACCGGAAGAGGGGTGCGGACGTTCGTGGGGGCGAGGCGGAGGGCGATCGCAGGAAGGGCGCGCTGTTCGTGCCTGATCAGAGGCGCCGCGCGTTCGCGGCGGGGGATGCGCACCGCGAGGTCGGGCCCGAGGCGCCACGTGACGTTGTCCCATCCCTCAGCGACGCGTGTCAGGGGAAGCGCTGCCCATTGTGGCGCGACACCGTGGAGGAGCTCTCTCACCTCACGCTCGGCGAGGGTGAGCTCGGCGGCGGGGGAGTCCGCCATGTTCAGAGATCGAGGGATTCGCCGGGCTCGAGGACGAAGAACTCGCCGCCGCCCTGCTCCGTGGCCCACTGCAGTCGCTGTCGGTGCATGTTCCTGCCGATCACGGACAGCGTCATGTCGTGGGTGCCGAACGCGCGGCGCGGGGCGACAGCGAGCACGTAGTCCATCGCGTCACCGATCTTCAGCCAGGGGGCGCCGAGCGGCGCGGCCAAAGTGCCGACGGCGACGCCCTCGGGAACCGCGTAGGAGTCGCCGGGGTAGTAGAGCTCGTCGTTCACGAGGACCCCGACGTTCTCGACCGTCGGGAGAGAGGCGTGAATGACCTCGTGCGTTCCGCCGAAGAATCGCAGAGTGAATCCGCCGATCTCGACGGTCTCTCCGGGCGAGACCACCGTGATGTCGTATCCCTCGGCCGCGCGGGCGACTCCCGCGGGCGCGAAGATCGGCGTTCCGGGCGCTGCGCGGAGGAGGCGGTCGAAGTGATCGGTCGTCCAGTGGTCCGGGTGTTCATGGGTGATCACGATTCCCACCAGATCGGTGAGGTCGTTCAGGGGTGCCGTGAACGATCCGGGATCGATCAGAAGGGTCTTCTCGTTCGCATCGAGACGGAGGGCGGCATGTTCGAACTTGGTGACGCGCATGGGATGAGTCAACTCCTTCAGGTCGCCCACGGCAAACGGAATCGGTGCGCCACGCCCGGGATTCGTTTCAGGGCGGCGCCGATTTGGCGCAGTGAGAATCGCCGTGGCATACTTGAACGGTTGTCGCGCGACGGAAACGTTTCGCCAGACGGCCCCATCGTATAGCGGCCTAGTACGCTGCCCTCTCACGGCGGTAACGCGGGTTCGAATCCCGCTGGGGTCACACAACAGAGAAAGCCTCCGGTTCGCCGGGGGCTTTCTTGTTTCCGCCGTCCACGTGCCCGTGCGCTCAGACTGCGGGTTTCAGCGACATCGCCCGGAAAGTCCGATTGCTCAAGGGCAGGATCATCAGCGCCATCATCGCGCCGCCGAAAATGGTGAACGGCACCCAGAGTGCGGTCGCGGAGGCGAGTGCGCCGAATCCGGCCATCGCGAGCGGCATGAGGCAATCGTCGCCGAGACGGGTGAGGGACCCCATGCGACCGAGATATGCGGTGTCGACGGTCGCCGAGAACGTCGCACTCAGCAGCACCGATGCGTACCCCGCGGTGGCGCCGATGACGAAGGCGGCGGTACCGACGGTCCATGCCGGCCCGAAGCCGAGCGCCACGATTCCGGCGCCCTGCACGACCAGCGCCCAGAAACCTGCCCGTGCCTCGTGCCGCGGGCGCCACTTCGCCACCGACACAGCCCCGAGTGCGGCGCCGAGGCCGAGCAGCGCCTCGAACAGGCCGACAGCCTGGGCGCCCCACCCCTCGTCATGCGCCCTCAGGGCGAGCCCGATCCCGACGGCGGGTCCGACGGCCAGGTTCAGTCCCGAGAGGGCGATCACGAGCGTGCGGGTCGTGGGGTTCGCGGAGAGATGGGCGAACCCGCGCGCGATGCCGCGCAGAGCGGTCTCCTTCTCCGCACGGGCGAGACGGAAGCGGGGGCGCAGCCAGATCGCGATGAAAGCGACCACCAGTGTGAAGGTCAGGGCGTTCACGGATGCGCTTCCGGCGAGACCGGCGTGCGCGACGACGAATCCACCGATCGCCGCGCCGCCCATGGTGCCGAGCCGAGACGCCGTCTGCGCTGCAGCGCCGTAGCTGGGGAGGTCGACGGCTCTGACCAGCTGGCGGGCGATCGTGCCCGCCGACGGCTCGTAGAACGCATCGCAGACGCCGAACGCGATCGCGGCGAAGAGCAGCACGGCGACAGAGGGAGGAGTCGTGAGCACCCAGACCGCGACGGCGACCAGCACGCCGACCCGGAGCACGTTGAACACGAGCATGATGCGACGGGCGTCTGCGCGGTCGGCGATCACGCCTCCGAACAGCAGGATCACCGCCCGGGGCACGGTTCCCGCGGCGACGATCAGTCCTGCGACGGCGGGAGAGGCGACCTGCACGGCCGTCCAGGCGAGGGCGATGGTCCAGAGAGCGTCGCCGGCATCCGAGAGCGCCTTCACGCCGATCCACGCGTGCACCAGGCGATCGCGGCGGAAGGCGGGGGGCGCGACGATCTCGACAGGGTCGCTGACGGTCGACATCACGGCGCCGTCGGGAAGGCGTGCGCGAACACGAAGACGGGAGCGCGGTCCTGGCCATCGTCGAGGTCGATGTCGTCCTGCCACGCGCGGATCGTCGTGAGGATCCGCGCGGAGAGGTCCCGCAGTTCCTCGGGTGACGCCCAGGCTGTGGTCTCGGTGTTCGAGCCGTCGTACCCGGCGAAGGCCGGATCGTGGCGACTGCGATGCCAGCGCTGGAGCCGATCGATCTGCATCCGGATGCCCTGTCGCTGGGCCTCTCTGGCGAGCAGGGCATCGGCGGGCGAATCGGCGTAGTCGTCGGTCGACCAGGTGAGGCCCCGACGCGCGACCTTCCACCAGCTGGTGCGTCTGTCGCCCGCAGGATCCGGGGCGCGTTCCACGACGCCGGCGCGCTCGAGCATGCGCAGGTGATGGCTGATGCTGCCGACCTGGCTGTCGAGTGCGCGGGCGATCGCGGTGACCTGCGCCGTGCCGTACAGGAGCAGGTAGTCGTAGATGCGGCGGCGCAGCGGGTGATGCACGGCGGTGATCACGGAGATGTCTTCCACGGCAGACGACGCTAATCGCGGTGCACCGGATGCACAAGTGTTCTTGTATAAGCCGGAAAATCAAGAAGGGGCCGGCTCCCGTCACAGGGAGACGGCCTCTTCCTGACACCGGCCGCGTCAGGCTTCGACGATCGTCTCGTCTGATGTCGTCGCGCCGGCGAGGCGTCGGTTCCGTCGTGCGCGGCGGAGGAACCAGACGACGAGCACGACGGCGCCCGCGATCACGAGCCAGGGGAGGAGGAAGCCCAGGGCGATGACCAGCGCGTTCAGCGACACGACGAGCCCGTTCCATCCCGCCGTCAGCCCGTCGACGAAGCCGGCAGGGTCGGCGGTGGTCGGCGTGCTCGCCTTGGTCAGCTGTACCTGCAGCGATGACGTGGCGACCTGATCGTCGAGGGCGGCGAGCTGCTGCTCATACGATTCGAGCTGTGCCTGGCGGTCTGTCAGCGCCACCTCGGCTTCGATCAGCTCGGCGACGGTTCCCGACTGCGCCATCAGCTGCGTGAGCCGCTCGACCGACGCTCGGGTGGAGTCGACGCGCGCCTGGAGGTCGATCGCGACCGATGTCACGTCCTGCTTCGACGTCGACGACGAGAGCACGTCGCCGGTGTCATCGAGAGCGGCGATCACGTCGGGCAGATCAGCCGACGGCACCCGGATGCTGATCCAGCCGTACGCCGAATCGGCGGGAACGGGGGCCGGCTCGGAGGGGCCGTCGGCGGCGATCGACTTCCCGATCTCCGTGCTCTCGACGTAGCCGCCGTGCTCCTCCGCCAGGGCGGCGATCGCCGTCGCGGCATCGGGAATGCTCTTCACCTGGACCGTCGCCTGCGCCGTGGCGATGATCTGGCGTCCGGTGTCGGCCTCCGCGGTGCCGGACTCCACCGTGCCGGGGAGAGTTCCGTCCGTGCCGGAGCTCAGTGCGCCGTCGGGCAGCGATTCGGGTGTGATCCCGGTGATCCGCTCGGGGGAGGAGGGAGCGGAATCGGCGACGGAGCCGCCGGACGTGCTCACGCCGTCGGCCGTGACAGAGGTGCCTCCGCCGACGGCACCGAGGATCGGCGGAGTCACGAGCACGCCCACGACGAAAGCCGCAGCGATGCCTGCGCCGGTGAGCCAACGCCGATGGCGCGTCCGCGATCGCGCTTCCCCGACGTGCGCGGGGGCCCGCTCGGTGGCGATCTCGGCGAAGACCGCGTCTTCGATGCGGGAGATCGTCTCGTCCGAGAGCTCGGGCAGGTCGCCGCTGGTGGTCTGTTCGTTCATGCGTCTCTCGCTTCCGTGACGGCGCCCCGCAACTGCGTGCGCACTCGGGAGAGACGATTCCGAACGACCGCGTGGGTCACCCCGAGCTCCTCGGCAGCCGTCTGATAGGCGTAGCCCTCCGACGCGCACAGGCGGAAGATCTCGCGGTCCAGCTCGCTCAACGTGCCCACCTCCTGCGCGATCCGCGCTGCCAGCTCCGCCGTGATGACCTGTTCCTCGACGCTCACCGTGTCCGGCAGCAGGGTCTCATCGACCGCCTCCGCGGTGTGCGCCTGATCCCTCCGACGTTGGCGAACTCGATTCGCTGCCTGGAAGCGACAGATCGTGGCCAACCAGGGCAGGATCGACTCGCCCTGGAGCTCCAGACGGGGGAGTTTGCGCCAGGCGACGACGAACGTCTCCTGCGTCACATCCTCCGCGTCGGCCGGCGAGGCGAGGATGCCGTGCGCGATCCAGTACACAGGTCGCACGTGTGTGCGGTACAGCTCGCGGAAGGCGCTCTCGTCGCCCGCCGCGGCCTGCGCCGCCCATCTCTGGTCATCTGTCTGCAGGGGCATCCCGGTTCCGTTCGGTGTCTCTCACAGGGAGAGTGTCGATCGACGCCCCATCGTCTCAGATTCGATGCGGGAGCCGGGGGTCGGGTGGGGCGCGAAGATTCGGGCGTCATCCGCTCCCGCTGATGCCGAGGCTCCGGTAGCATTGCCCGGGCGAGAGGGAGTATCCCGAATCCGCGCGTAACGTCATCACGAGCACCGTCATCGCTGCTCCGGGCGCGCGCCGCACGTCAGTGCGGGGGAGAGACTTTCGACTCATTCCCGACCCCTCCGCGAAAGGTGCAGTGCGCCCTTGGACATTCCCGTCTGGTTCGAGATCACCTCGATGATCGTCCTCACGATCATCCTGATCGGCGACCTGCTCCTCATCCGGCTCCGGCCGCACATCCCGTCGACGAAGGAATCCACACTCTGGGTGGTCTTCTACGTGGGCCTCGCGCTGTTGTTCGCCGTGCTCCTCGGAAACGTCGGGGGCTGGCAGAACGCCGGCGACTTCATCACCGGATGGGCGTTGGAGTACAGCCTCTCCATCGACAATCTGTTCGTCTTCGTGTTGATCATGGCCCAGTTCGCCGTTCCGCGACGGCTGCAGCAGCAGGTCTTGATGATCGGCATCATCATCGCGCTCGTCCTGCGAGGGCTCTTCATCCTCGCCGGCGTCGCGATCGTCGAGAACTTCTCGCCGATCTTCTACATCTTCGGCGCCTTCCTCATCTGGACCGCGATCCGCCAGGCCATGCCGGACGGCGACCACGAGGGCGAGGTGCAGCGTGAGAACTTCATCGTGCGGCTGCTGCGTCGCCGGGTGGACATCAGCGAGACCTACGACGGCTCGAAGATCCGCACCACGGTGGACGGCAAGCGCATGTGGACGCCGATGGTCATCGTCTTCATCACCATCGGTGTGACCGATCTGATCTTCGCGATCGACTCCATCCCCGCGATCTTCGAGATCACCACGAACGGCTTCCTCGTCTTCGCCGCCAACATCTTCGCGCTGATGGGGCTCCGCCAGCTCTACTTCCTGCTCGGCGACCTGCTCGACCGGTTGCGCTACCTGCACTACGGCATCGCCGTCATCCTCGGTTTCATCGGCATCAAGCTGATCCTGCACGCCCTGCACGTCAACGAACTGCCGTTCATCAACGGCGGCGAGCACGTCGAGTGGGTGCCCGACATCAGCAACATGGTCTCGCTCGGCGTGATCCTGGCCTCGATGACCATCGCGACGGTCGCAAGCCTGATCGCGTCGTCCCGTGAGAAGCGCGTGGCGAGGCGATCCACCACCGTGGAGTGACGCCGGCGGCGGCACGCTCGCCAGCGGACGCCTCTCCTCTCATCCGCGTGACCACAGAAGCTCGGCGTCCAGGGTGAGGTCGATGATCTGACGAAGCAGCCCACCCATCGTGGTGGAGTTCAGCAGTGCATATCTGTCGTACTCGCCCAGGGGAGCGATCGCCGCGAGCTGCCAGGCCGCGGCGACCGGCTCGTCCGAGATCTCGGTGTCGGCGTCCCACTGCGCTCCGGGGGCGCGTGCGAGAGTGCGGCGCACGATCGCCTCGGCTTCGGTGCGGAGCGGAGTGAGCTCGTCGTTCCATTCGAGCGCGGACAGCGACGTCACCTCGGCGCGGGGGAAGGGGTCGTCATCGAGCCACTCCTCGACAGCGAAGCGGTCGGTGCCGACGGCGACGGCGAGCAGCGCATCCGCACCGGCGGATACGTTCACCAGCCGGGCCATCGTCCCGATACGACTGCGCCGATCACCCCCGCCGACCTCGTGACCGCGTTCGATGAGAACGACCCCGAATCGAGGGTCCTCCTCATCCAGGAGCCGGCCGATCATCGTGAGGTAGCGCGGCTCGAACACGCGGAGGGGAAGCGGCGTATGCGGGAAATGCACGGAGCCGAGGGGGAACATCGGGATGACGGTCACGGCACCAGTCAACACCGAGAGACGTAAAGTGAACAGATGCGTCGACCTCGTCCCATCGCCCCGGCCGCCGGACAGGAATCCGTCTGGGACTACCCGAGGCCCCCGCGCGTCGAGCCGGTCACGGAGCGCGTCACGATCCGCCTCGGCGGAGACCTGATCGCCGATACCCGTCGTGCGGTGCGCGTGCTGGAGACGAGCCACCCTCCCGTGTATTACCTTCCGATCGCCGACTTCGTCCCCGGTGCACTGGTCGAGGCCGATGGTGCATCGTTCTGCGAGTTCAAGGGCGCGGCCCGCTACTTCGACGTGCGCAACGGCGGCACCGTGCGCCGGGGCGCCGCCTGGAACTATCCGAATCCGACACCGGGATTCGAGGCGCTGACCGATCGGATCGCCGTGTACGCGGCCCCGATGGACGAGTGCACGGTGGGCGACGAGATCGCGACGCCACAGCCGGGTGGGTTCTACGGCGGCTGGGTCACCTCGTCCGTCGTCGGCCCTTTCAAGGGCGATCCCGGTTCCCTGGGCTGGTGACGGTCGGCCCCACCGACGATCAGAACGCGCGCAGGTTCGCCTGCAGGCCACCCTCTGCGTACTCGCGTCGGAGGATCCCGCGGCGACGCAGAACGGGTACGAGCTCATCGAGCGTCCGGTGCAGCGTCACGGGGTGGAAGTCGCCCCACAGCAGCACGCCGTCGTTGCCCCAGTCGCCGAGCTCCTCGATCACGTCTGCGAACTCCTCGGCGGTGCCGACGAATCCGGTGCGATCCTTGAGGCGACCGGCGCGGGCGAGCGCGCTCAGATGCGCACGCAGCGGGGCGTCCTCCCCGCGGTCGCCGATCAGGCGCTGGATGCTGCCCCGCGAGACATGGGCGCCGAAGATCGAGAGGTCGAGCGGCCGGTCGAGGTCGAGTGACGTCAGGTCGGTCTCGAGATCACTCGACTGCTTGCGGGCGATCTGCACGAGCGCGGCGTCGTCGGGGTGCGTAGAGGCCGCGACGATGCGATCGGCTTCGTCGCTCGACGACGTGATCACGGGCTGGATGGCGAAGAGGATCTTGATGTCGTCCGGACGTCGGCCTCTCGCGACCGCCGCCTCGTGCACCTTGGCGCGGTAGTCGCGCACGGACTTCTCGTGCAGCGGGGCGAGCGCCAGCTGTACGTCGGAGTTCGCACCGGCGAAGCCGAGTCCTCGGCCCGAGCCGCCGGGCGAGACGATCGCGGGTTCCCCCTGGGTGAACGGCACGGCGTTCAGCGGTCCGTCGAACGCGAAGTAATCGCCCCGGTGCGTGACGGCCCGCAACCGCGTGCCTTCGGCGAAGACATCGGTCTCGCGGTCGGCGACGAGGGCCCCGTCATCCCAGCTGCGCCAGAGCGAGCGGATGCCGGTGAGCCATTCCTCGGCGCGGTCGTACGCTTCGTCGTGTCCCAGCTGCGTCGCGTCGGAGAAGTGGCGGGCGCTGCCGGTGTCGGTGACGACGTTGAGTCCGAGCCGGTGACCGCTGAGGTGCTGCAAGGTCGCGAACTGCCGCGCCGCCGTGTAGGGGAGGGAGGCGGCGGGATTCACCGTCGGGACCACGCCGAGATGCCTGGTCGCCTGGAAGAGGTACGGCGCGAGGAGGAGCGGATCATGCTTCGGCCCGCCGAAAGCGTGCCGCACCCGCAGGTCGATCGTCGAAGGCGATCCCAGAGATGGTGCGTCCTCGATGATGACCAGATCGAACCCGGCCTGTTCGAGCGTCCGCGCGGCCTCCTGATAGATCTCGGGACGCGTCCAGTCGTAGTCCCAGTCGAGCGACGGATATCCCCAACCCTGCGGGCCGAAGCCACGGGCGAGGAACCAGCCGAAGTGCTGAGGGCGGGTCATGCCACCGTCTCCCGCACACCCTGGAGCACGCGAGACAGGTCGGAGAGAAGATCGTCGACGTCCTCGATGCCGATCGACAGGCGGAGGGTGCCCGGTCCGACGCCGAGGATCTCGCGTTCTTCGTCGGTGCGCTGCGCATGACTTGTCGTCCCCGGATGCAGCACCAGGGAACGGACGTCTCCGATGTGGGTCATGTGGGTGAAGACCTGGACATCCTCGACGAAGCGGCGCGCCGCCGGGAGTCCGCCCCGAAGGGTGAAGGTGAAGATCGAGCCGGAACCGCCGTCGAGGTAGCGCTTCCCGAGCGCGTGGTCGGGGTGGGAGGGGAGTCCGACGTAGTCCACGCTCTCGACGGCCTCGTGCTGCTCCAGCCACCGGGCGATCTGCAGAGCATTGCGGGACTGACGCTCGACCCGGAGTCCGAGCGTCTCCACGCCCTGTCCGATCAGGAAGGCGTTGAGCGGCGAGGGAGAGGCGCCGAAGCGCGGAGCCACCGACTCCCTGGCGTACGCGATGCGGGCACGACCGCCGTGTCGCGCGAAGACACTGGGCGTCTCGCCCCGACCGGGAAGTACGAGGTGGGGGGCGTTGTGGCCCGCCAGCTCGGCGTCGAAGCGTCCGTCGTCGACGAGCACGCCACCGAGCACGGAACCGTGTCCGGCGAGGAACTTCGACGCGGAGTGGACCACGATCGCAGCTCCGTGCTCGAGAGGGCGCAGCAACGCAGGCGTGGCCAGCGTGTTGTCCACGATGAGCGGGATGGCGTGCTCGTCGCCGATGCCGCTGACGGTGCGGATGTCGAGCAGGTCGTTGCGCGCGTTGGCGAGCGATTCGGCGAACAGCGCACGGGTGTTCGGGCGTATCGCCGAGCGCCAGGCCTCCGGATCGGCGATGTCGTCGACGAACGTCGTCTCGATGTCGAGCCGCGCCAGGTTGTCGAGGAACAGGCCTCTGGTGCCTTCGTAGATGTGCGTGGACGACACGATGTGATCGCCGGCGCCCGCGACGGTCAGCAGGGCAGTGGCGACCGCCGCCTGGCCGCTGGCGACGAGCACGGCGTCCGCTCCCGATTCGAGGGCGGCCAGTTGCCGTTCCACCGCGCGCACCGTGGGGTTCCCGGTGCGCGTGTATCCGAAGCCTGTCCCTGTGCGGAAATGATCGGCTGCGTGATCGAAGTCGTCGAACTCGAAGCCCGCCGTCAGGTAGATCGGCGTCGCGCGCGACGCCGCAGTCTCGCGGGTTCTCGCCGCATGGACCGCGCGTGTGGCGAAGCGGGCGGAGTCGACGGTCATGCGGTGCCTCTCGGTCGGTCGGGGTGCTCAACAGAGTGTCATGACGGGGAGGAGCATGTCCGAGCGGTGGTAATCTGACGTCATGCGGGCCGTCCTCCTTCTTCTTAGGCGCCGCGACGAGACCTCGTTCTGAGCCCCTCCTCGTCGCGGAGTCCATCGTGGGCCGAACCGCCAGCCACAGGAGACACGCAATGACCACCCCCGCAAACGGTGCCGATTCCGCACGCCGCAGAACTCTCGCAGAGAAGGTCTGGGACGACCATCTCGTCGTGAAGGGTGAGAACGGCGAGCCGGATCTCATCTACATCGACCTGCATCTGGTGCACGAGGTCACCAGCCCGCAGGCCTTCGACGGACTGCGCAGCGAAGACCGCCCGCTGCGCCGTCTCGATCTCACGATCGCCACCGAGGATCACAACACCCCGACGTGGGAGATCGACAAGCCGATCGCCGATCTCACCAGCCGTACGCAGATCGAGACGCTGCGCCGCAACGCCGCCGAGTTCGGGGTGCGTCTGCACTCGCTGGGCGACGCCGAACAGGGCATCGTGCACGTGGTGGGTCCTCAGCTCGGGCTGACGATGCCCGGCATCACGGTGGTGTGCGGCGATTCGCACACGTCGACCCACGGCGCATTCGGCGCGATGGCGTTCGGCATCGGCACGAGCGAGGTCGAGCATGTCATGGCGACCCAGACGCTCCCGCTCAAGCCGTTCAAGACGATGGCGATCAACGTCGAGGGGACGCTCCGCCCCGGTGTCACGGCCAAGGACATCATCCTCGCGGTCATCGCGAAGATCGGCACCGGCGGCGGTCAGGGGTACGTGCTCGAGTACCGCGGCAGCGCCATCCGCGCCCTGTCGATGGAGGGCCGGATGACCATCTGCAACATGTCCATCGAGGCGGGGGCCCGCGCCGGCATGGTCGCTCCCGACGAGACGACGTTCGCATACCTCGAAGGCCGCCCGCATGCGCCGAAGGGACAGGACTGGGAAGAGGCCGTCGCGTACTGGCGCACGCTGCCGACCGACGACGGCGCGACGTTCGACGCCGAGGTGTTCATCGACGCCGACCAGCTCGAGCCCTTCGTGACGTGGGGCACGAACCCCGGTCAGGGCAGCTCGCTCTCGGCCTCGGTGCCCGACCCGGCCGAGATCGACGATCCGAACGAGCGCGCCGCCGCCGAGCGTGCGCTGGAGTACATGGATCTGACTCCGGGGACACCGCTCAAGGAGGTGCCGGTCGACGCGGTCTTCATGGGGTCGTGCACCAACAGCCGTATCGAGGACCTGCGTGCGTTCGCCTCGATCATCGAGGGCAAGAAGAAGGCCGACGGGGTGCGGGTCATGGTCGTCCCCGGATCCGCCAGGGTGCGGCTGGAGGCCGAGGCGGAGGGCCTCGACAAGGTCATCAAGGACTTCGGGGCGGAGTGGCGTTTCGCCGGATGCTCGATGTGCCTCGGGATGAACCCCGATCAGCTGGCTCCGGGGGAGCGCTGTGCGTCCACCTCCAACCGGAACTTCGAGGGCCGGCAGGGCAAGGGAGGGCGCACCCACCTCGTCTCGCCGCTCGTCGCCGCAGCCACCGCGATCCGTGGCACCTTGTCCAGCCCGAGCGACCTCACGGAAGGGTTCTGAATCATGGAGAAGTTCACCACTCACACGGGTATCGCGGCGCCCCTGAAGCGCTCGAACGTCGACACCGATCAGATCATCCCCGCCGTCTTCCTCAAGCGGGTCACGAAGACCGGTTTCGAGGACGCTCTGTTCCATGGATGGCGTCAGGATCCCGATTTCGTTCTCAACCAGGCGCCTTTCCAGGGGGCATCGGTGCTTCTCGCCGGACCCGACTTCGGCACCGGATCCAGCCGCGAGCACGCGGTCTGGGCGCTCCGGGACTTCGGGTTCAAAGTCGTGCTCAGCCCGCGCTTCGCCGACATCTTCCGGGGCAATTCGGGCAAGCAGGGTCTGCTCGCCGCGACGATCTCGGAAGAGGATCTCGAGCGGTTCTGGGCTGAGATCGACCGGAATCCCGGGGTCCAGATGACCGTCGACCTCGAGGCACGCACCGCGTCCATCGGCGACGTCCAGGCCGAGATCGGTATCGACGATTACACTAGATGGCGGCTCCTCGAAGGGCTCGATGACATCGGGCTCACGCTGCGCAACGAAGACAAGATCGCGCAGTTCGAGGCCCGTCGCGAGTCGTGGCGGCCCCGAACCCTTCCCGTTCAGTAAGACGGTGGGGGCGGGGGAGCCAGGGGCAACCCGCCCCCGAAATCCGTGAATGAAGTGAGGCTCCGAATGACGACACCTGTGCGCGACGCTCTTCCGGACGGAGTCCCTGCCCTCACCGGAGACGTCCTCGCCATCCGAGGCGGACGTCCGCTTCGCGGTCGTGTCGATGTCAAGGGCGCGAAGAACCTGGCGACGAAGGCCATGGTCGCCTCGCTCCTGGGCGAGACCGTGAGCACTCTGCGCGACGTGCCGGCGATCAGCGACGTCGCCGTCGTGCGGTCGCTGCTCGAGGTGCACGGCGTTCGCGTATCCGAGGGCGATGAGCCCGGTTCGCTCGTGTTCGACCCGAGCGATGTGGAGTCGGCGCACTTCGAGGAGATCGACGCCCACGCGGGAGCCTCGCGTATCCCGATCCTGTTCTGCGGACCGCTGCTTCACCGTCTCGGTCAGGCGTTCATCCCCGACTTGGGTGGATGCCGCATCGGGGATCGTCCCATCGACTTCCATCTGGACGCTCTGCGCAAGTTCGGCGCGATCGTCGAGAAGCTGCCCAGCGGCATCCGCCTCTCGACGGGGGGAAGCCGTCTGCACGGCGCCAACATCCACCTTCCGTACCCGAGCGTCGGTGCCACGGAGCAGGTGCTGCTCACCGCCGTCCGCGCCGAAGGCGTGACGGAGCTGCGCAACGCGGCCATCGAGCCCGAGATCATGGACCTGATCGCCGTGCTGCAGAAGATGGGCGCCATCATCTCGTACGAGCCGAACCGCGTCATCGTGATCGAGGGCGTCGAGAAGCTCCGCGGATACGACCACAGGTCGATCTTCGACCGCAACGAGGCGGCATCGTGGGCATCCGCGGCGCTGGCTACCGACGGCGAGATCTTCGTCGGCGGCGCCAAGCAGCAGGAGATGCTCACGTTCCTCAACGTCTTCCGCAAGGCGGGCGGCTGGTTCGACATCCAGGAAGACGGCATCCTCTTCCGTCGCGACGGCGACATCAAGCCCGTCGTGATCGAGACCGACGTGCACCCCGGCTTCATGACCGACTGGCAGCAGCCGCTCGTCGTCGCTCTCACGCAGGCACACGGCCGCTCCGTCGTGCACGAGACCGTGTACGAGAATCGGATGGGGTTCACCGATGCCCTGGTCAAGATGGGGGCCGACATCGTCGTGCACCCCCGTGGTCTCCAGGACGGCCCGCGCCGCGTTCCGCGGCGGGACCTGGAGCAGGCGGCAGTCATCACCGGCCCGACGCCTCTGCATGGCGCGGACATCGTGGTTCCCGATCTCCGCGGCGGCTACAGCCATGTGATCGCGGCACTGACGGCCACCGGCGAATCGAAGGTGTCGGGTGTCGACATCCTCAGCCGCGGCTACGAGAAGTTCCTCGCCAAGCTCGACGCGCTCGGCGCCGACTTCGACGTCATCCGGTGACCGCGGTGACGTCCCGATCATCGGAGACGAAGCGTCCGAGCATCTTCTGGCCGCTCGCGGCGCTGATCATCCCGCCGGTCTCTCTGATCGCGAAGATCCGTGTCCGCGGGGCCGAGAAGCTGCCCCAGGAGGGGTCGTACGTCCTGGCGCCGAACCACTACTCCGAGTTCGATCCGCTCATCGTCGCCGTCGCCGTGTGGCGCTCCGGTCGCGCGCCGCGGTTCATGGCGAAGGAGAGCCTCTTCTCGGTCCCGGTGCTGGGCTGGTTCCTGCACCGCGCCGGGATGATCCCGGTCGCGCGCACCTCGTCCGCTGCCTCCGCACGGCAGACGATGAAGCAGTCGGAGGAGCTCGTCGAGCACGGCCGCGGCGTGATCGTCTACCCGGAGGGCACGCTCACGCGTGATCCCGACCTGTGGCCGATGCGCGGCAAGTCGGGTGCGGTACGCCTGGCCCTCGCCGATGGCATCCCGCTGATTCCGATGGCCCAGTGGGGCACCCAGGCGATCATGGGGCGCTACCAGAAGGGTCTGAGCCTCTGGCCGCTGCGCAAGCCGGTCCAGGTGCTCATCGGCGATCCGGTCGACGTCTCCGATCTGCGCGATCGTGCCGGAGAGCCGGCGGCCCTCACCGAGGCCACCAATCGACTCATGAACGCGATCACCGCGCTCCTCGAGGAGCTGCGGGACGAGAAGGCACCGGCGGAGCGGTGGAACCCCGCGAGCCATGGGCAGAAGGAGACCGGGCGCCTTGACTCCTAAGAGAACCGTTGCAGCAGGCCCACGGGCCACCGTCATCGGCTCGGGCAGCTGGGGGACCACCTTCGGCAAGATCCTCGCCGACGGGGGCGCCCAGGTGACGATGTGGGCGCGTCGTGCCGAACTCGCCCAGGAGATCAACGAGGCCAAGCGCAATTCGCGCTACCTGCCAGGGATCAACCTTCCCCGCACGATGGCGGCGACCCACGAGCTCGCGACCGCGCTGGAGGGGGTGGACCAGGTCTATCTCTCCGTACCGAGTCAGTCGCTGCGCGAGAACCTGAAAGCTCTGCGGCCGCTGATCGCGGACAGCGACGCGAAGATCATCAGCCTCATGAAGGGTGTCGAACGCGGCACCGGATTGCGCATGAGCCAGGTGATCCAGCAGGAGCTGCGGTGTGACCCCGATCGCATCGCGGTGGCTTCGGGGCCGAACCTCGCCCTCGAGATCGCCCGGGAGCAGCCGACCGCCGCCGTCATCTCCTCACGCAGCCAGGAGACGGCGGAGATCGTCGCACGCGCGGCCCGCAACAGCTACTTCCGTACCTTCGTGAACACCGATGTGATCGGTACCGAGTTCGGTGGCGTCCTCAAGAACCTGATCGCCGTGGCCATCGGCATCGTGGACGGTGTCGGCTACGGCGAGAACACCAAGGCGTCGATCATCACCCGTGGACTGGTCGAGATGACCGACTTCGCGGTCGCGAACGGCGCGCACCCGGAGACGCTTCAGGGCCTCGCCGGTCTGGGCGACCTCATCGCCACGTGCCAGTCGCCACTGAGCCGCAACAATACCGCCGGGCGACTGCTCGGTCAGGGATACAGCTTCCAGGACGTCGTGAAGCAGATGCAGCAGACAGCCGAGGGACTCGCCTCCGTCGCGCCCATCCTGCAGCTCGCTCGCGAAGCCGAGGTCGACATGCCCATCGTCGAGCAGGTGAAGATGGTGCTCGACGGCAAGATGGATCCGCGAGACATCGCACCCCATCTGACGACGGACGACGACACCCCGCAGGGTGAGAGGACCAACCATGGACAAGCAGACGGTGGTGGTGCTCTTCGGCGGGCGCTCCAGCGAGCATTCGATCAGCTCCGCAACGGCGGGGGGCGTGCTGGGCGCGATTGACCGCGACCGCTACGCCGTGATCCCCGTCGGGATCACCCGTGAAGGAGCGTTCGTCCTCGAGGACGACGATCCGGCGAAGTTCCCGCTCGATGCCGCGCACCTCCCCGAAGTCGTCGACAACGGCACTCGGGTGCTGTGGCCGGAACCCGGTGGCGACCGCACGTTGCGGGTCGTGCACGCCGATGGCACCGTCGAGGGGCTGGGGGAGATCGACGTCGTCCTGCCCATCCTGCACGGACCCCACGGGGAGGATGGCACGATCCAGGGCTACTTCGACACCCTCGAGGTCCCCTACGCCGGAGGCGGTGTCCTCGATTCCGCTCTGTGCATGGACAAGCACTTCATGAAGATCGCGCTCGAGGCATCCGGCATCGCGGTCGCGCCGTGGGTGACGGTGCGCCGAAAGGACTGGGACCGCAGTGCCGCAGACGTGCGTGCGCGTGCTGCGGGACTCGGCCTCCCGGTGTTCGTGAAGCCCGCCCGTGCGGGCTCGAGCGTCGGAGTGTCCAAGGTCGAGACCGCCGACGAGCTCGACGCGGCTCTGGCGGTGGCTTTCGCCGAAGACGACAAGGTCCTGATCGAAACCGGGGTGAGCGGGCGCGAGATCGAGGTGGCGGTGCTCGAGACCGCTGACGGAGTCAAGGCTTCGCTGCCCGGCGAGATCGTCTTGACGTCGCGGGGCTTCTACGATTTCGAGGGCAAGTACCTGGGCGGTGACGGCGTGGACGTCGTGTGTCCGGCCGAGGTGACGGATGCGGAGTGCGCAGCGATCCAGGAGATCGGCGTCCGCGCGTTCGAGGCTGTCGACGGACGAGGCCTCGCTCGTGTCGACATGTTCCTGACGCCGTCGGGTGAACTCGTGGTCAACGAGCTCAACACGATGCCGGGATTCACCCCGATCTCGATGTTCCCCAAGTGCTGGGTCGCATCGGGCCTGAGCTACGGCGATCTCATCACCGAGCTCATCGAAGCGGGCCTGCGCCGCTGAGATCGGAGTTCCCCGGGGGCGGTCAGCCCGCGGGGAACTCGACGCGGTCCGTGCACTGTCCGGTCGCCGGCTGGAGCCCGGACTGGATGCTCGCCGAGATCTTGTCGACGATCGCCTGGAAGTCGATCTGTTCGCCACGGCGGATCGTCACTTCCACCGCGGGGTCGCGACCGAAGGTGACGAGGCGCTGACGGTCCTCTTCCTGGTCGAGCACGAGCCAGTCGACGCCGCCGAGGGTCGTGCACACCAGGGCCGACGGCGCAGGGGGTTCGACACCGCACCGCAGCACGACTGTGGGGTCGCCCCAGGCACCGGTCGCCTGCGCGTCGGTGAAGACACGATCGAGTCCGCCGACGGACTCCGGCAGCAGCACCGAGACGTTCGCACACGCCGGATTGTTCGCATCGGCTGCGGGCTCGAGGTGCACGGTGGTCGAGCAGCCGGCGAGCACCGCGGTGAGGGTCACTGCCCCGGCGAGGACAGCGAGGCGACGGGAACGGGGCATGCTTCCAGGCTACCTTTGACAGCATGCCCTCCCGACACGAAGCCGACGATCCGCGCCTGGGAGATCTCTCCGAAGGGCGCATCCTGCAGGCGATCCTGACACGGACGCCGACGGGGGCCCACACGCTCATCGGGCCGGGAGACGATGCGGCGGTGATCGCCACGCCGTCGGGTTCCGTGGTCGCGACGACGGACACGCTCGTGCACGGCCCGGACTTCCGGCTCGCATGGTCGAGCGGGTACGACCTCGGCTGGAAGGCCGCAGCGGTGAACCTCGCGGATGTCGCGGCGATGGGGGCGCGCCCGACCGCGCTGCTGGTCGCTCTCGCGGTGCCGCGCGACCTGCGGCTCTCTTTCGTGGAGCGGCTCGCCGACGGCTTCCGCGATGCGTGTGCCGCGCTCGCCCCCGGCTGCGCCGTGGTCGGCGGCGACCTGACGGTGTCGGATGTGCTGACCGTGGCGGTGACGGCGCTGGGCGACCTCGAGGGACGCACTGCCGTGACCAGGAGCGGTGCGCGCCCCGGAGATGTCGTCGCGGTCGCCGGTGAACTCGGTCATGCCGCACGTGGACTCGCGGTGCTGTTCGGTCGATTCCGAGACGGCGACGTGCCGGTGGCTGTCGATGCCGCGAAGCTCGCCGCCGGAGAGCGCGCGGCGGTGACGGCGCAGCTGCGGCCCGCGCCCCCGATCGGCCTCGGCGCAGTCGCCGCGACGGCGGGGGCGACGGCGATGATGGACGTGTCCGACGGACTCGCCCTCGATGCGCGACGGATGGCCGCGGCTTCCGGCGTCACGATCGCGCTGGAACGAGACCTTCTCGGGGACGATCCTGAGCGTGCGATCGCCGGAGGGGAGGATCACGCCCTGCTCGCCGCGTTCCCCGAGGGCGTGCTCCCGCCCGGGTTCCGCGTCATCGGCGCCGTTCGTGCTGCCGGACCGGAAGATCTGCTCTGCGATGACCTTCCGGTCGACCTCAGCGGGTGGGACCCCTATCGGGACTGGGACTCGGTCGCAGGCTGATCGACCGGCTCGTCGTCCTCGCCGGCAGCGGGCTCGGCCCACCAGATGGTGGTGTCGCCGTAGGTCTTCTCGCGGAACTGCGCGAGGTTCGCCGCGCCGAAGTCCGGGGTCGTGGAGCGGCGAGCCCGTTCCACGACGACGACGGCGTCCGACGACAGGAGCGGTGCGAGGGCGACGAGATCGGCGGTCATGGCGACGTCGTCGAGGTCGTACGGCGGATCGGTGAAGACGAGGTCGAAGGGTCCCGTCGCGCGCTGCAGGAACGCATGCACCGTGCTCTCGTGCACACGACCGAGCGGGAGGCTGCCGGCCTTCGCGACCACGCCGGCGTTTCGTCGGACGATGGCGGCGGCCGGGCGCCCGCGCTCCACGAAGTCGGCACTCGCGGCTCCGCGGCTGAGCGACTCCAAGCCCAGGGCTCCCGATCCGGCGTAGAGATCGAGGACCCGCGCCCCGGCGATCGCGCTCAGTGATTCCAGCCCGCCGAACAACGACTCGCGCACCCGATCGCTCGTGGGCCGTGTGCCCGAGCCCGGCACCTCGAGTCGGGCTCCTCTGGCGCTGCCTGCGATGATCCTCGTCACCCGTTCACGATACGACAGGCGGGATGTCTGCCGTGTCCGTCGCGTTCCCTAGACTCGGAACATGTCGCTCACGCTCGATTCCTCGTTGGAGGATGCGCTCGGTGCGGCGTCTGCCAAGACGCTCGGTCGCGCCTTCGGCATGAAGAGCGTCGGTGACCTTATCGCGCACTATCCTCGGCGCTACGCCGATCCGGGCGAGCTGACTCCGATCCGCGACCTCCCCCTCGGCGAGACGGTGACCATCGTCGCGGAGGTGCTGTCGTCCAGCTTCCGTCGCATGCGCAATCGTCCGGGAGCCATGGTCGATGTCGTGATCGGTGACGGCATCGGACGCATGTCGTTGACGTTCTTCGCGAAGAACGTCGGTGCTGCCGAGTGGCGATCGAAGGATCTGGCGGTGGGACGAAGGGGTGTGTTCTCGGGAAAGGTCGGCGAGTTCAACGGTGTGACGCAGTTCGCGCACCCCGAATACGAGCTGTTCGACGACGAGGACTCGGCCCGACGCAGTGCGGATGCGCGGGCCGCCGTCCCGATCCCGATCTACCCGGCTACCTCGGCGATCCAGACCTGGCAGATCGCTCGACTCATCGGACGCGTGCTGGATGATCTCTCCGACGCGCCGGACCCGTTGACGGCGGAGATCCGGGAACGAGAAGAGCTGCTCACCGCCCGCGAGGCCCTGGAGCTTGTGCACCGTCCCCGTACTCGCAACGACATCGATCCCGCCGTGCGAACCCTGCGCATGCACGAGGCGCTCACCTTGCAGACCGCGCTGCTCCAGCAGCGCGATGCGATCCGTGCCCTCTCCGCCACGTCACGGCCTGCGCGTGCCGGCGGACTGCTCGAACGCTTCGACGCGAGCCTCCCGTACACGCTCACGCCCGATCAGGAGACGGTGGGACACCAGATCGCCGAGGATCTCGTGGGTGCCTGGCCGATGAACCGGCTCGTCCAGGGAGAGGTCGGTTCGGGTAAGACCCTCGTGGCTCTCCGCGCGATGCTGCAGGTCGCCGAGAGCGGCGGGCAGGCGGCGCTGATCGCTCCGACAGAGGTGCTGGCGGGTCAGCACCTGCGTTCCATCGCGAAGATGCTGGGTCCCGATCTCGCGCCCCAGCTGATGCCGACGCTGTTGACCGGTCAGATGCCGGCGGCGGAGCGTCGCAAGGCTGCTCTGCGGGTTGCTTCCGGTCAGGCGCTGATCGTCGTCGGAACCCACGCGCTGCTGGGGGAGAAGACCACGTTCGCCGACCTCGGCCTGGTCGTGGTCGACGAGCAGCACCGGTTCGGTGTCGAGCAGCGCGAGGCTCTACGGGCGAAGGGGTCGAGCCCGCATGCCCTCGTGCTGACCGCGACGCCGATTCCGCGGACGGTCGCGATGACGGTCTTCGGCGACCTCGACACCTCGGTCATCCGCACCATGCCGGCCGGGCGCGCGGGTATCGAGTCGTTCGTGGCGCCGCTCGCTGAGCACCCGGGGTGGTTCAACCGTGTCTGGGAGCGCGCTGCGGAGGAGATCGCTCAGGGACGACAGGTCTTCGCCGTCTGTGCAGCGATCGACACCACCAAGAAGACGACGGAGGCGGGGGAGCAGCCGTCGCTCGCTCCAGAAGGGGCCTCCGGGCCGCGATGGGGCGTCGTACAGCTCGACGAAGCCCTCGCCACCCATCCCACTCTGGGCGGATTGCGCCGCGCCGTTCTGCACGGTCGTATGCCGTCGGACGAGAAGGACGCGGTGATGCAGTCGTTCGCCCGGGGAGACATCGATCTGCTGCTCGCCACCACGGTGATCGAGGTCGGCGTCGACGTGCCCAACGCCTCCACGATGATCGTTCTCGATGCCGATCGTTTCGGCGTCTCGCAGCTGCACCAGCTTCGAGGGCGCGTCGGTCGAGGGGGTGTGCCGGGGCTCTGCCTGCTCGTGACCGAGGCTGAGGCCGGGTCGCTCGCCCGTGACCGCGTCGACGCGGTCGCCGCCACGCTCGACGGGTTCGCCCTGGCGGAGGTCGATCTGGAGCTGCGCGGCGAGGGCGATGTGCTCGGCGCCGCACAGGCGGGTGTGCGCTCTTCTCTGAAACTCCTCCGCGTCGTCAAGGATGCCGGCCTCATCACGCGTGCGCGCGAGGTGGCGGAGAGCATCCTCTCCGTCGATCCGGATCTGGCCGACCACCCGGGCCTGCGCGAGGCGATCGGACGACGTGTGAGCGACGAGGATCGAGCGGCGCTGGCGAAGAACTGAACCGGAACCGGCGTGCCCTAGGCTGGAAACATGAGCAGCCGGATCGCCGTCGTCCCGGGTTCCTTCGATCCGCCGACCCTGGGTCACCTCGATGTGATTCGGCGCGCGGCCGCCCTTTACGACGAACTGCATGTGCTCGTCGTGCACAACCCGGGCAAAGAGGCGATGCTGCCGATCGCACAGCGGCTCTCCCTGCTGGAGAAGTCGATCGCGGATGACGGCATGCAGGGCAACATCGTGATCGGTTCGTGGAGCATGGGTCTCCTGGTCGACTACGCCCGCGATGTCGATGCCGGGGTGCTGGTGAAGGGTATTCGCTCGCAGATCGACGTCGCGTACGAGTCTCCGATGGCGATCGTCAACAGGCACCTCGCCGGTATCGAGACGGTGTTCCTTCTGCCCGACCCGTCGCACGCGATGGTGTCGAGTTCGCTCGTGCGCCAGGTGGCTTCCCTCGGCGGCGACGTGACCCCGTTCGTTCCCGCAGCGGTGGCAGATTTCCTCGACACCGGTTCCCGCGGTATCTGAGTCCCTTCCCTGAGCGCGCGGTCAGGGCGACCGCTCGCGTCGGCCGGTAGCATGGAACGGTGCGCTCTCGAATGAACGGCCCTTTTGTCCTCCCCGTCCGCGACATCGTCCGGCGCCCGGGAGAGATGCGCGAGCACGAGTTCACCGTCGCTCTCTCCGAAGCCTGGGGTGAGGGGATCGTGTCCTACGAGGCGGGATCCGAACTCGATCTCGACGTCCGGCTGGAGTCCGTCCACGAGGGCATCCTCGTGTCGGGAACCGCTGACGCCGAGTACGTCGGTGTGTGCGGAAGATGCCTCATCGACATCACTCGGCCCGTCGAAGTCGAGTTCCAGGAGCTTTTCGCGTATCCTGGTGAGGAAGAAACTGACTTCGAGGTTCAAGACGACCACGTGGATCTTGAAACTCTCGTCAGGGATGCGGCCGTACTGGCACTTCCTTTTCAGCCGGTGTGTCAGCCGGATTGCCCGGGTCTTGACCCGAAAACGGGTGAACGACTGACCGTGAGCACCGGAACGGAGCAGGCCGCTCCCATCGATCCTCGGTGGAGTGCGCTCCAGAACATCACAGACCAAGACGGCACGGAAGAATCTCGTGCCGCCGAGAAAGAAGAGAGCTAGTCATGGCTGGTAACCCCCCGAAGCGCAAGGTATCCCGTTCGAACACCCGCTCGCGCCGCGCGCAGTGGAAGGCGGCGCCCGTCGCGCTCGTCAAGACGATCGAGAACGGCCAGGTCGTCTACAGCCGTCCCCACCAGGCGAAGGTCGTCACCGACTCGCAGGGCACGGAGCTCTTCCTGGAGTACAAGGGCCGCAAGGTCGCTGACGTCTGAGTCGCGTACCGTGACGGAGGTCCCCGGGGGGACGAGGCCTCTCCCAGATAAGCTCCGCGTCGATATCGACGCGGAGCTTATGGAGTTGGCCCTGACCCACCGCTCCTACGCGTACGAACACGGCGGCATCCCGCACAACGAGCGACTGGAGTTCCTCGGAGACTCCGTCCTCGGGCAGGCGGTGACCGTCATGCTCTTCACCACGCACCCCGACCTCGATGAGGGCGAACTGGCGAAGCGGCGTGCGAGCGTCGTGTCGACGGTCGCTCTCGCCGAGGTCGCTCGAGGGATCGACCTCGGCAGCCATCTGCTGCTCGGTCGCGGCGAAGAGCAGACGGGTGGCCGAGACAAGGATTCGATCCTCGCCGACACGATGGAAGCCGTCATCGGAGCCACCTACCTTTCCGCAGGTCCCGAGGCCGCCACGGAACTCGTGTTGCGTCTGACGAAACCGCTGCTGGCCGACCCGGAACGCTACGGCGCGGCGATGGACCCGAAGACCAGCCTGCAGGAACTCGCGGCCCGCGTCGGTGCGACGCCTCCGCAGTACTCGGTGGAGGCGAGCGGCCCGGATCACGACCGTCGTTTCGTGGCGACCGTCATCGTCGGCGACGTGAGCATGACCGGTGCCGGCAGCAGCAAGAAGACAGCCGAGATGGCCGCGGCTCTCAGTGCCTGGCGCACCCTCAGCGAGCGTGCCTGAGCTTCCCGAGGTCGAGGTGGTCCGGGCGGGCCTCGCCCCGGCCGCGGTCGGATCTCTGATCACCGCGGTGAGCGTGTTCGACGAGCGAGCGCTCACGCGGCACGTCGCCGGTGCCGCCGATTTCGTCGCTCGTCTCGAGGGGCGGACCTTCAGCGCAGCCTCTCGCCGGGGGAAGTTCCTCTGGCTTCCGCTCGACGATGAGGATTCCGCGCTCATCGCGCACCTCGGGATGAGCGGACAGATGCTGTTGCGCGCACCGGACGCCGGTGCCGAGCGGCATGAGCGGGTGCGCATCGGCATCGAGCATCCCGTCCACGGCGAACTCGCGATCGTTTTCGCCGACCAGCGCACCTTCGGGTCACTCGCGGTCGATGCCCTGGTGGATGACGACGGTTCTTCGATTCCGACGCAGGTCGCGCACATCGCCCGCGATCCGCTGGATCCGGCTTTCGACGACCGGGCGTTCCGTGCCGCTCTGGCACGGCGGGGGAGCGCGATCAAGCGCGTACTCCTCGACCAGGGCGTCGTGAGTGGGATCGGCAACATCTATGCCGATGAGTCGCTGTGGGCGGCGCGCATCCACCCGGAGACACCATCCGACCGACTCTCCACACAGGCGGTGCGCCGACTGCTGAACGAGGTGCGGCTCGTGCTGGCGAAGGCGCTCGCGGAGGGCGGCACCAGCTTCGATGCGCAGTACGTGAATGTGAACGGCCAGGCCGGGTACTTCGCGCACTCGCTCAATGCCTACGGGCAGCAGGGAAAGCCCTGCCCGCGATGTGGCACGCCGATCATCCGGGAGAGCTTCATGAATCGCGGTTCGCACTTCTGCCCGCGGTGCCAGCGGCTGCCGAAGTAGGTCGCGTGCTCGGGCCGGGAGCCTGAACGCTGTGTGCGTCAGGCTCCCGGCCCGTCAGTCACCGCAGGTGCGGAGTGGCGGTCACGCCGTCTGGAAGGAGCGCTGGAGCAGCGGGCGGGTGGCCCATGTGGTCGCCCACACCACACCGATCCCGACGGTGACCACGAGCGCGATGGTCATCAGAGAGACCGGAGCGGTGATCAGCGCGATACCGACCAGCGGGAACACCAGGAGCGCAGCCACCAGCGCCGACCCGATCGCCGTCACGAGCAGAGGCGACATGATCGCGCGTCGGCGTGCCCGGTCCACGGTGTCGAGCGGCATTCCGAGGTGGTGCAGGCTGCGGTGCAGTTCGCTCTGGTCGAGAACGTCCGAGGCCTGATTGACGCCGACGGACGCCGCGACCATCAGGAAGGAGCCGATGAGCGTGATGATGAGTCCCGTGCGGATGTCGTCGGCGAGCGCGATGTCGGCAGCGGCGGCGTCGGAATCGCTCATCATGCTCATCAGCGCCACTCCGGTGCCGGCGAAGACGGCCATGAAGCTCGCCATGGCGATTCCACCCACCTGGCGCCAGGCTGCCTTGGGCGAGTCCAGCACGATGCGTGCGGCCAGCAGCCGCTCGGGTCGCTCGGCGCGACGCAACTGACGCGATGCCGCGACCTTGAGCACCCACGGTCCCACGAGATTCAACACACCGAGTGCGGCACCGAACAGTCCCGCGAGGACGACGATCGTCATCACGACTCCACCCACCGAGGGGAACACCTTGATGAGTGCGAACGCGATGGCGATCGCGCCGGCTGCCAGTACTGCTCGAATCCAGTGCACCTTCGGCACATCAGTGCGCGTACGGACGCCCAGCGGCGAGATGACGACGCGACGAAGTCCGATGACGGCGCTGGTGGCTGCGAGCGCGAGCACGGCGACCACGACGATGACGGTCTGCAGCGGAGGGAGGACCACGGCCGCGAACCCGAGCGGCTCCCCGCGGAACGGGATGAGCCCGATGAGCGGACTGATAGCGACATGCCCGATGACGCCGGCGAGGGCGCCGACCGCCGCGACGAGGACGGACTCCGTGACCGTCGCGATCGTCACCCCGCCAGGTGACACACCGAGCAGGCGGAGGGTGGAGAGCCGTTCATCGCGTCGACGCGCGGAGAGACGAGCCGCTGCCCCGCCGAGGGACATCAGCGGCACGACCAGGAGAACGAGAGCGATCGCTGCAAGCCCCTGGTATAGGGGTGCGAACTCATCGGTCCATCCCCAGAAGGACTGTGCGCCCCCGATGACCGTGAGCACCAATGTGGTCACGACCCCGAACGCGACGACGGGCAACGCGAGGACGCTGCCCTGTCCGGGCGCCGGACGCAGGAGGAGCGCCAGCACGTTGCGATTCATGCGGCCACCGCCGAGGAGATGATACGTCCGTCGCGCACGGCGATCGTACGGGAGCAGCGGGCGGCCACCTCCGGGTCGTGTGTGACCACGACGAGTGTCCGCCCCTGCCCGGTCGTCGACCACAGCAGGGCGTCCATCACCTCGGAGGAGGTGGTCGAATCGAGCGCACCGGTCGGTTCGTCGGCGAAGACGAGCTCTGCGCCGGTGGCCTGTGCTCGGGCGATCGCGACGCGTTGTGCCTGACCGCCGGAGAGCTCGCCGATGCGGCGTTCCTCCATACCGGCGAGTCCGAGGGCCGCGAGCCAGGATCCTGCGTGCTGTACGGCATCCTGACGACGGACGCCGTTGATCATGGATGCGAGAGCCACGTTCTCGACGGCGGTCAGCTCGGGAATGAGAAGCCCCTGCTGGAAGACGAAGCCGAACCTCTCGCGACGCAGACGCGACCGCGTGGACTCGCCGAGTGCGGTGACCTCGATCGGGGCGCCCTCGGCGGGGCGGAACAGTACGCTGCCGGAATCGGGGGCGGTGATCCCGGCCAGCACGTGGAGGAGCGTGGTCTTCCCCGATCCGGAGGCGCCCATGATCGCGACGGCCTCGCCACGATGGATCGCGAGGTCGAGGCCGGCGAGAGCGCGGGTCGTCCCGAAGTTCTTGATGAGGGCGTGGGCTTCGATCACGGGGATGTTCATGGTTCCAGCCTCGCCGAGCGATCCTGCGCCGTCGTCGCCCCGGCGGATGACCGCGCGGGCCCGACGTCATCCCGAAGAATGAGATCGGGTCCGCGCGCACCTCAGATCTTCTTCTGCCACGCGCCCGCGTACGACACGGGCACGAAGCCGATCGCCTCGTTGATGCTCAGCATCGGTCGGTTCTCCTCGGCGTTGAAGGTGGAGACGACGGTCGAGAGAGGCATGAGCTCGCGCCATCGGAGCAGGTTCGCGCACTTCACGATCGTGCCGAGGCGGTGCCCTCGGTGCTCCTTGCTGACCAACGTTCCGAACTGATGGGTGACACCGGTGCGATCCGCGGCGATGAGCAACTCGTTGTAGGCGACGAGCTGGCCGCTCGGCACATGTAGCACGGCGGCCACGGACACCGTCTGACCCGCACCGAGAAGTCGCGCTTCGCGGCGGACGACGCGGTCCGCGTCCCAGTGTTCCTCGGCGAAGTCCATGTCGCCGCTCGGGGCATCCGTGGAAAGACGTGCGAGCACGGCGGCGAAGCCGTCCCGCCACTCCGGAGGCGTCGGCATGTTCCACTCGACGATGCGGTAGTCCGGCCCGGCGAACGCGCTCGCGTCCGCCAGAGCATCGCGGAGCGGGCGGACGTCGCTGTGCAGGTCATACTCACTGTTGCGCTCGACCTGTTCCAGCGAGTAACCATGGTCCTCGGCGAGCTCGGAGAGCGGGGTGGCGGGGATGCGTCCCCATCCCGTTCGAGGCACGAGCATCCGGTCGGCTTCCACGGGACGGTGGAGACTCCAGATCTGCAGGACGGTTCGCCCGTGAGCGCGTGCTTCTTCTTCGGCGCGGTCGAGCAGAGCGGCCTCGACGCCGAGCCCCCAGTGCGCTTGCGGAACCAAGAGGTCGATCTCGGCCGCATGGGCTTCGGCCTCCTGGGCGAGTGTGACCGTCACCATGCCGACGATCTCGTCATCGATCCGTGCCACGAACCCACGGTCGAGCGCGTCGCTGTCGTCCTGCCAGTTCGGCAGCATCTGCGCGGCGTCCGGGGCGAGATCGGGGAGTCCCACCTGCTCGTCGCACACGAGTCGGTTGAGGTCTCCGTACGCGCGGAACTCCGCGGCGTCGTCGGCATCCAGGGAGACCGGCACGATCAGCGGTGTGATGGTCGGTTCGGTGGTCTTCATGTCAGTTTCTTTCGTGCAGGTGCTCAGGGTGATGATCGAGGCCGGGCGTCTACGGGATTCGACGTTCGCGCCACGAGGAGACGGAACCTCTGTGCGCGCCCGCCCGCGGACTACACGGGCGGGCGCACTCAGAGGGGGACGGTGCTGAGGAGGGCGACCGCTGAATCGCGGCGTCAACGCATTCCGCGCTGCATGTCATACGTCAGCAGTGCGTACGATTCCGCTGCCGAACGATGACGCTGCTCACCGAGCAGGAACATGTCTGCCGGATCGATGCGCAGGCCGCGACGCGGACGTCGGGGGCGCTGCGCCCTCTGGAAGAGCCAGAGGCCGATCCGGAGGGAGAGACGATCGGCGAGCGACAAGCGGCGCAGTTCGTCGGGGCGGGGGATCTGGAGGACCTCGCGGTCCTCGGTATCGGGCGGGTGGATGTCGCTGCGATGCAACGTGGTGTTCACGATGGTTCCTTCGAAAGGGATGGTGGTGATGGATGCGGAAGCACCGCGCGCCGACAGCGGAGCGGTCGGGAACGATGCGGAGGAAGCGTGGGTCGGCGGATGCCACGGAGCGTGGACGCCATACGCGGAGAGGAAGTCGTGATCTGCGGTGCAGATCAGCAGACGGGGCGCGGAAGAGCCAGCCGGAGAGGGCCCACTACGGGCCCGAGATCTCGGGGTGCGGTTCTACGAGAGAGCGCTGATGCGGACGCCGGCGGTTACCGAGAACGCAAAGCGCGGCGCAAAATGCGCGGGCGCGGCGAGGCCAGTGGCCTGTGCGTTGAGCTGAGTCGTAATCATCGGTAACCTCCTTTCGTGTGGCGATCCGGAGGACACGGTAGCGAATCCGCGCGGCGGACGTCAAGCACCTGCGGTTCTCCTCGGCGTGTCGCGCGGTTCCCGAGTTCTCCCACCGTCCGCGCGGGATGAGGCTCCAGGCCCGGAATTCCGGTAGCGTAGCCGCGTGATTCTCCCCGGACGAGCGGTGCCCCCATGCATCTGAAGAGCCTGACGCTCAAAGGGTTCAAGTCGTTCGCGCAGCCGACCAGCTTCGTGTTCGAACCCGGCGTCACCTGCATCGTCGGACCGAACGGCTCGGGCAAGTCGAACGTCGTGGACGCGCTGGCCTGGGTGATGGGTGAGCAGGGTGCGAAGACACTGCGCGGCGGCAAGATGGAAGACGTCATCTTCGCGGGAACCTCGACGCGCGGGCCGCTGGGTCGTGCTGAGGTGCAGCTCACGATCGACAATGCCGACGGCGCCCTGCCGATCGAGTACGCGGAAGTGACGATCAGCCGCACGCTGTTCCGCAACGGCTCCAGCGAGTACGCGATCAACGGCGAGGGATGCCGACTCCTCGACGTGCAGGAGCTGCTGAGCGATTCCGGACTGGGCCGGGAGATGCACGTCATCGTCGGTCAGGGGCGCCTCGACACGGTTCTGCAGGCGTCGCCCGAGGATCGTCGAGGGTTCATCGAGGAAGCCGCGGGAATCCTCAAGCACCGCCGCCGCAAGGAGAAGACCCTCCGCAAACTCGACGCGATGGAGACCAACCTCACTCGGTTGAGCGATCTCGCCGGAGAGATCCGCCGGCAGCTCAAGCCGTTGGGGCGTCAGGCAGAGATCGCCCGCGAGGCGCAGACGATCGCCGCCGTCGTGCGCGACGCGAAAGCCCGTATCTTCGCCGACGACGTGGTCGCACTTCGCGCCGCGCTCGCGGACCACACACGCACCGAGCAGGAGCGTCACACCGAGCGTCTGGTGCTCTCGGATCAAGCCGAGACGGTGCGCGCGAACATCGCGCGGCTCGAACAGGATCAGAACTCGGTCGCGGTCGATCAGGCGCGCAGCGTGGCGTTCGGGCTCGAGCAGGTTCAGGAGCGGATGCGCGGGCTCTACACCCTGGCGAATCAGCGTCTCGCTCTCCTCGGCACCGACGATGACGACGCCGCGGTCACTGCCGTCACCGTGACACAGGCCACGATCGACGAGGCGAAGGACGAGATCGAAGCGGTCTCCGCCGGGCTCGGGGATGCTCAGGACGCCGCGGCGGCTGCCAGCCGTGAGGTGGTGCACGCCAGAGCGGAACTCGACACGCTCGACGTCGATATCGCCGAGCAGAGTGCCCTGGTCTCCGAGTACGACATGCGCCTCTCCGCCTTACGCGGGACCGCAGATGCCGCAGCCTCAGCCCTCGCCGCAGTGCGTGGCGCCGTTCTCCGCCAGGAGAACGCGCTCGAGGCCGCAAACGCACGCAGGCGCGAAGCCGCCGAGGCACTCGACGCGATCGACGACGCGGAAGCTCCTGAGGGCACGGCCGTCGAACATGCCGCTGCGTACGACAGTGCGCAACGGGCAGCGACCGCCGCGGAATCGGAGCGTGAGACCCTGCGCGAACGTCTGCACTCGGCAGAGCGCGAGGTCGATGCGCTCACGGCCAAGGCTTCGGCGCTGAGCAGTGCTCTGGCGTTGTCCGGTGGGGCGGCGGAGATCGTCGAAGCGGGCGGAAAGGGTGTGCGGGGGCTCGTCGGAGACGCTGTGCAGGTCCGAACGGGTTTCGAGGCGGCCATCGCCGCGGTCCTCGGTCCGCTCGCGGAGGGCGTGTTGATCGACTCCGTGGACGACGCCTTCGCGTCGGCGAAGGAAGCGGCGGAGCAACGCAGGGGAGTGGTGGACTTCGTCATCGCGAATGCGGTCCGTGGCGACGGCGTGACTCCGACGATCGCCGGAGTCACGCCCGCCGTCGATACCGTGACAGCGCCCGACGGCATCCTCGGCGTGCTCTCGCATGTCCTGATCGCGGACGACCTGGATTCGGCGCGATCGGCGCGGACAGCGCTCGATGTCGCGGGTGACACGGCGACGACGATCGTCACGGTGGCCGGTGACGTCCTCACCGCGCATACCCTGCGCACCGGTTCCGGCGGAGAGCGATCCCGTCTGGAACTCGCCGCCGAGCGGGATGCCGCTGCCGAACGTCTCGCGGAGATCCAGATCGTGGTCGACTCGCTTCGTGAGGCCCGCCGCGACGCCGAGGAGGCTGTCGAGACGACCAGGCGTCACGCGAAGGACGCCCTGCGCGCACTCCGTGAACACGATGCTGCTCTCGCCACGCACGCCGAGCAGCTCAACCGGGTCACGGTGCGCCATGAGTCCGCCGTCGCCGAGTGCGAACGCCTCGAGACCGGGTTGGCACAGGCGCAATCCGCCGTCGCCGAGGCCGAGGCGAAGGCCGAAGCAGCGAAGACGGCGCTGGACGATGCCATCGCGACGCCGAGGCCGGTGCTCGACGCTTCCGCGCGCGACAGCCTGCTCGAGGCGCTCGAGGTCGCTCGCGAGGGTGAAGTGCGGGCGCGGCTCGAGATCGAGACGCTGCGTGAGCGTGTGCGTGCAGCGCAGTCCAGGGTGGTGTCTCTGGAGCGCCAGCGTGAGCATGAACGCGGTGCGGCGGCCGAGGCGGCACGGCGAGCAGTCATCCGTCGCGCGCAGCGCGAGGCGGCCTCGGGGGTGGTCGAGGAGCTGCCGCGCATCCTCGACTCGCTGGATCGATCGGTGACGGAGGCGCGTCTCGCCCTGGCCGAGGCCGAGGCCGCGCGCTCGGCGCAGAGTCAGGAACTGGTCGGCTTGCGCGCGCAGGAGAGTTCCCTGCGAGAGCGCCTCGCCGGGCTCACCGAGAGCGTGCACGGACTCGAGCTGCAGATCCACGAGAAGAAGCTGCATCTGAACAGCCTGCTCGAGCGCGTCTCCTCCGAGCTCGCTCTGGAAGAAGATATTCTCATTGCAGAATATGGTCCTGAACAGCTTGTTCCGCGGGATCCCGGTGCAGAACCCGCCGAAGCAGGGCACGACGACGACACGGCGATTCCGTTCGACCGCCGGATTCAGCAACGCCGACTCGCGGAGGCGGAGCGCAAGCTCGCACAGCTCGGCCGTGTCAACCCGCTGGCGCTCGAGGAGTTCGCCGCGCTGGAGCAGCGGCACGCCTTCCTCACCGAGCAGCTGGCAGACCTGACCCAGACGCGCCAGGACCTCCTGACGATCATCACCGATCTCGATGAGCGGATGCAGTCGATCTTCGCGAGTGCTTTCGAGGACACCAAGGAGGCATTCGGTCAGGTGTTCCCGCTGCTGTTCCCCGGTGGAACCGGCAGCATCTCCCTGACGGATCCCGACAACATGCTGACGACAGGCATCGAAGTGTCCGTCCGCCCTGTGGGGAAGAAGATCGAGCGACTGTCGTTGCTCTCGGGAGGCGAACGATCCCTGGCGGCCGTGGCGCTGCTCGTCGCGATCTTCAAGGCGCGCCCGAGTCCTTTCTACATCCTGGACGAGGTCGAGGCGGCGCTCGACGATGCGAACCTGGGGCGATTGCTGACGGTGTTCGAACAGCTGCGGGAGAGTTCTCAGCTGCTGGTGATCACGCACCAGAAGCGCACGATGGAGATCGCCGATGCCCTCTACGGCGTCTCGATGCGGCAGGACGGCGTCTCCGCTGTCGTGGGTCAGCGTGTCGGCGACCGGGCGGCGGCGGTTTAGGGGCGCGTACGGGCTTGCGCGCGGAGCATCCACTCGCACAACCCGTAGGCTGGAGTGATGGCGGAGAAGTCCTGGTCTCTTGGTCGCGCACTGCGCGGCATGTTCGTCAAGCCCACCATCGATGAGACGACCTGGGAGGACCTGGAGACCGCTCTCCTGACGGCCGACTTCGGCCCGGACATCAGCGAACGCGTCGTGGATGAGCTGCGTGCGAAGGTCGAGCGGTACCGCACCACCGACCCCAAGGATCTCCAGCGGATGCTGCGGGAGACGTTGGAGGAGCACTTCGCGAAGTTCGACACGACGCTGAAGCTCACCGAGCGTCCAGCTGTCGTCCTCGTCGTGGGCGTCAACGGCGTCGGGAAGACGACGACCATCGGCAAGTTCACGAAGTTCCTCCGTGGCTATCAGCGCAGTGTCGTGGTCGGCGCGGCCGACACCTTCCGCGCGGCCGCCGTCGACCAGCTCGCCACCTGGGCGCAGCGCGGTGGAGCCGCGATCGTGCGGCCTCAGCAGGAAGGTCAGGATCCGGCATCCGTCGCGTTCCAGACGGTCGAGTATGCCAAGCGCGAGGGCATCGAGATCGCCATCATCGACACGGCCGGGCGTCTGCACACCAAGGGCGGCCTCATGGACGAGCTCTCGAAGGTCCGGCGCGTGATCGAGAAGCAGGCGCCGATCAGCGAGGTGCTGCTCGTGCTGGACGCCACCACGGGCCAGAACGGTGTCATGCAGGCCGAGGCCTTCCTCGAGCACGCCGGCGTCACCGGACTCGTCCTCACCAAGCTCGACGGGTCGGCCAAGGGCGGGTTCGTGCTGGCGGTGCAGGAGCGCACCGGTATCCCGGTGAAGCTGCTCGGACAGGGCGAGGGGATCGATGACCTGACCGGTTTCACCCCCCATGTGTTCGTCCAGTCGTTGGTCGGTTGATGACGGGACTACCGCACTGAGCACGAGGCTGGTTTCATAGCGTTATGGCGATCGAACACGACTACTTCGGACTCCTGTCCTCAGGCCCGGACGGCTCGATCTTCTGGTCGGAGACCGTGGAGCTCGGCGACCAGAGTGTCACCGTCGATCTGACCGCGCCGGATCAGGACGACGTTTCCGCGGATGCGCTCGACATCGCCGCCTCGCTCATCGCAGGCCTCGAGAGCGTCGACGACACCGCCCGGCGTGGCATGCTCGCCGAAGTCGATGACCGCACGAGCGAGGTGACCGAGTACATCCTCCAGCAGCAGGAGACGTACGGCGACGATCTGCCGGATGTCCTCGTCGATGTCTCGGGCGACGCCGCCGTCGACATCATCCGATCGCTCCGGTTGATGAGCATGACGATCCTCGCCGATGAGCACGGAGGCTCCGAACCGTTCGCGGTGCTCGAGTATGCGCTCGACGACAGCTCGACGGACGAGGTGCTGCTCGTGAATCTCGGCTCGGACGGCAGCGTTCAGTCCGTCATGAGCGCGGACTGATCCGCCGCCCGGACGGGGCCGGGCAGCACTCAGGTCAGACGGCCTGCGCGAAACCGAGATCTGCGCTCTCGGCGATATGCGCGAGGTGTGCGGGGATCTCGCGTCCCTTCGACGTCATGGACTGCGCCCACAGTCGACCGGCCCGATACGACGACCGCACGAGGGGACCCGCCAGAACACCGAGGAATCCGATGCGCTCGGCTTCCTCCTTGAACTCGACGAACTCGGCCGGCTTCACCCAGCGTGAGACCGGGTGGTGGCGGGGTGTCGGTCGCAGGTACTGCGTGATCGTGATGATGTCGCAGCCGGCGTCGTGCAGATCGTTGAGCGCCTGCACCACCTCTTCGGGTTCCTCACCCATCCCGAGGATGAGGTTGGACTTCGTGATCAGTCCGGCGTCCCGGGCCTGGGTCAGGACGTCGAGCGAGCGCTCGTAGCGGAACGCCGGCCGGATGCGCTTGAAGATGCGGGGCACCGTCTCGACATTGTGCGCGAACACCTCGGGGCGCGCGTCGAAGATCTGCCCCAGGAACGCCGGATCGGCGTTGTGCTCGTTGGCGAGCAGCTCCACACCGGTGTTCGGGTTCAGCTCATGGATCTTGCGCACCGTCTCGGCGTTGAGCCAGGCGCCGGTGTCCGGGAGGTCGTCGCGGGCCACGCTCGTGACGGTGGCGTACCGGAGGTTCATCCGGACGACGCTCTCCGCAACCCGGCGGGGCTCGTCGGTGTCGTAGTCGGCGGGCTTGCCCGTGTCGATCTGGCAGAAGTCGCAGCGGCGGGTGCACTGGGAGCCACCGATGAGGAAGGTCGCCTCTCGGTCTTCCCAGCACTCGTAGATGTTCGGGCAGCCCGCCTCCTGGCAGACCGTGTGCAGGTCCTCGCTCTTCACGAGCGAATGCAGCGCCGTGTACTCCGGGCCCATCTTCGCCTTCGTCTTGATCCACTCCGGCTTGCGCTCGATCGGTGTCTCGGCGTTGCGGATCTCGAGGCGGAGGAGCTTGCGACCCTCGGGGGCGGCGGTCATGCGAAGGCTCCTGTCAGTTCGGTGGTCGTGTACTCGGCGAGGAAGGCGCGGGTGACGGCGTCGACGAGGTCGAGGGGCGGGACGGCGGACCCCACCACCTCGCTCACCGTAGTGACGCCGGCATCGGTGATGCCGCACGGGATGATGCCGCGGAAGCCGGCCAGCGAGTTGTCGCAGTTGATGGCGAAGCCGTGCATCGTGACCCCCTGCTGCACGCGCACTCCGATCGCCGCCACCTTGTCCTCCGAGAGTGGCCGGCGTACCCAGACCCCGCTGCGGCCCTCGACCTGATAGCCGTCGACGCCGAAGGGGCGCAGCACGTCGATCAGGAGGCGCTCCAGACGGCGCACGTGCGCGACGACATCGATCGGCTCGGGGAGTCGCACGATCGGATAGCCCACGAGCTGCCCCGGCCCGTGCCAGGTGATCTTCCCGCCCCGATCGACGTCGATCACGGGGGTGCCGTCCTGTGGCCGCTCCTGGGGTTCCGTGCGCTTGCCCGCGGTGTAGACGGCCTCGTGCTCGAGGAGGATCAGCGTGTCGGGACGGGTGCCGTCGACGACATCGGCGTGGACGCGACGCTGAAGCTCCCACCCGTCGATGTACGGCACGAACGTCGGAGCGAACCCGGGCGTGAGGATCTCGAGCATCACAGAACCGCCTTCATTGCGTAAATGGACTGAGGACAACAATACCCCTCGGCGAGCGGGGGCGGCGCTCTCGACCCGCCCCCGCGATAACGTGAGGACATGAGTTCCACTGGCAGAGCCGGGCGACCCAAGGCGTCGTCGCGGGAGACCCTCGCAGAAGCAGCATGCGAGCTCTTCCTGGAGCGCGGATACGACGCGACATCTGTGGCGGACATCACGCAGCGCGCTGGCGTCAGCCGGTCCAGCTTCTTCAACTACTTCGCGTCCAAGAGCGACGTGCTGTGGTCGGGCGTCGACGAACGGATCGGACAGGCCATCGCCTCGCTGGAACAGCTCGGCAGGGCGACGACCGGCGACGCGGTTCACGACATACTGCTGTCGATCGTGCACGATTTCGCACCGGACCCCCTTGCCTTGGCGCTGCGCAATGCCGCAGCGATGGGGGTGGAGGGCGAGCTCATCCGTGACACCGGTCTCCGCCTCGCCCGTCTGTCCGCGGCGGTGTCACGCGCGGCGTCCGCCTCGGGAGTCGACGTCATCCGTGCCGACATCCTCGGGGCGGCACACGCGGCCGCCGTGCTCTCCTCACTGCGCGTGTGGGCGGAACAGGGAGCCGGACGGGGGACGCCGGAGACGGTCCTGAGGGAAGCCCTGGGAACGATCCACGACCTTCCCTGGTCCTGACTCCCGCGCGGGGCTGAGCGACCGGCCTCGGCTCGCGTAGAATCGGAGCACCATGGCTACATTTGGCACGCTCTCCGATCGGCTCACCGAGACCTTCCGCAATCTGCGCACGAAGGGAAAGCTGACCGCGGCCGACGTCGACGGCACCGTCCGCGAGATCCGACGCGCCCTGCTCGATGCCGACGTCGCGCTCGTCGTCGTCAAGGAGTTCACCGCGAAGGTCCGCGAACGCGCACTCGGCGATGAGGTCAACAAGGCGCTGAACCCCGCGCAGCAGGTCGTCCAGATCGTCAATGAAGAGCTCGTGCAGATCCTCGGCGGAGAGCAGCGCCGTCTGCAGTTCGCGAAGACGGCACCGACGGTGATCATGCTCGCCGGCCTGCAGGGCTCCGGTAAGACCACCTTCGCCGGCAAGCTCGCGAAGCAGCTCGAGGGCGAAGGGCACACGCCTCTGCTCGTCGCCGCCGACCTCCAGCGTCCGAACGCGGTCAACCAGCTTCAGGTCGTCGCGGAGCAGGCCGGTGCGTCGATCTACGCCCCCGAGCCTGGCAACGGCGTCGGAGATCCCGTGAAGGTCTCTCGAGACGGTGTCGACTACGCACGTCGTCAGCAGCACGATGTCGTGATCATCGACACCGCCGGCCGCCTCGGCGTGGACGCCGAGCTCATGAAGCAGGCGGCGGACATCCGCAAGGCTGTCAACCCCGACGAGGTCCTGTTCGTCATCGACGCGATGATCGGTCAGGACGCCGTGAACACCGCCAAGGCGTTCCAGGACGGCGTCGACTTCACCGGAGTCGTGCTCTCCAAGCTCGACGGCGACGCCCGCGGTGGCGCCGCGCTCTCGGTGGCCTCCGTGACCGGCCGGCCGATCATCTTCGCCTCGACCGGTGAGCGACTCGAGGACCTCGAGCCCTTCCACCCCGACCGCATGGCGAGCCGCATCCTCGACCTCGGCGACATCCTCACCCTCATCGAGCAGGCCCAGCAGGCCTTCGATGAGGAAGAGGCCATGAAGATGGCCGAGAAGCTCGCGACCGAGGCCTTCACCCTCGAGGACTTCCTCGACCAGCTTCAGCAGATGAAGAAGATGGGCTCGATGAAGAAGATGCTCGGGATGCTCCCGGGCATGGGCCAGATGAAGCAGCAGCTCGACGACTTCGATGAGCGGGAGATCGACCGCACGGAGGCCATCATCCGCTCGATGACGCCGGGGGAGCGCCGCAACCCCAAGGTCCTGAACGGATCGCGCCGTCTGCGCATCGCCAAGGGTTCCGGTATGACCGTCACCGACGTGAACCAGCTCGTGCAGCGCTTCGAGCAGGCCGCGAAGATGATGAAGACGGTGGCGCGCGGCGGCACCCCGAACATCCCCGGTATGGGGCCGGTGCCCGGGATGGGGCGTCCCGGCGCTTCTTCCAAGCGCGGCAAGAAGGGCAAGTCCTCCGGTGGATCGCGTTCAGGCAACCCGGCCAAGCGCGCGGCCGAGAACGCGGGGATCGCATCGTCCGCGACGCCGACCGGCTCCGGATTCGGTTTGGGCGGCGGGGCAGCTCAAGCTCCGAGCGAAGCCGACCTCGCCGAGATCCAGAAGCTCTTCGGCAAGGGCTGACTCCGCTCAGCGCGGCGCCGTGAGAGCATCCGCGGCCGTTGCATGCGGGGCGGGCGCGGCAGTGAGCCGATTGGGCCGCGAGGCCAGCTGCCCCAGCACGAGTGCGCCCAGAGTCAGGACGAGGCCGATGGCCTGGAGGGGGCTGAATCGCTCCCCGGCGACCACGACGCCGAGCGTCGTCGCGACGATGGGGGAGAGCAGCGCGAGGAGCCCCGGCGCGATGACCGGGAGCTGCTGGACGCCGCGGAACCAGAGCGTGTAGGCGACGATCCCGCCCGCCGTCCCGAGCCACAGATATCCGAGCACGGCGCTACCGTCGATGGTCTGGGGCACGCCTTCGACGATCAGTGTCAACGGCAGCAGCAGAAGCCCTCCCGCGCTGAGCTGCCACCCGGCGTAGGCGACGGGTCCGACGCCAACCGGCCGGCCCCATCGCTTCGTCAGGATCATCCCCGCTCCCGTCGCGGTGACGCCTCCGACAGCGGCGAGGATCCCCCAGAGATCCAGCTCGGCGGCGGGACCCAGGACCACCAGGGCCACTCCGCCAGCGCCGACGACGGCAGCGGCGGCGGCGAGCGGCCGGATCCGTTCTTGCAGCACGAGCGCTCCGAGGACGAGGACGATAAGCGGCTGCGCACCCGCGACCGCGGCTGCGACGCCGCCAGGGAGCCGCTCCGCGGCCAGGAACAGCAGCGGGAAGAAGGCGCCGATGTTGAGCGCTCCCAGGATGAACGACTTTCCCCACCACCCGCCGCGGGGGAGACACCCGCTGATGAGGACTGCCAGGAGCCCCGCGGGGAGGGAGCGGAGGAGCCCGGCGAACAGCGGGTGCCCGGGCGGGAGCAGTTCTGTCGTGACGAGGTAGGTCGTGCCCCATGCGATGGGGGCGAGGGCGGTCAGTAGCACCAGGGGCAGGCGGCTCATGCTTCCAGCCTGCGAGGACCAAAGTGATGAGTCCAACGCATGGTTGTCACCGCATACATGAACCGAGATCATGGAAGCATGGAACTTCAACAGCTCCGCTATGTCGTCGAAGTCGCCGAGACGCTGAGCTTCACCCGTGCCGCCGAACGGTGCTTCGTCACCCAATCGGCGTTGAGCCACCAGATCGCGTCACTCGAGCGTGAACTCGGCCGCCGACTGTTCGCACGGTCGAGTCGCCATGTGCGCGTGACAGAGTCAGGTCAGGCGTTCGTCGCACACGCGCGGCGCGCGCTTCGGTCAGCAGACCAGGCGAAGGAGGACGCCGCCGCCGTCGACGGCGTCGTGGAAGGCACGCTGCGAATCGGCGTCATCCCGACGGTGACCGCCATCGACCTCCCCGCGGTGCTCGTCGCCTACCGTGGGGCCTACCCGCTCGTCAGGGTGGAACTGCAGGTAGGGAACAGCGATGTCCTCGCCCGCAGGCTCCGAAACGACGAGCTCGACATCGCGCTGCTCGGACTGCGAGAGGGTGTCGATCCAGAGGGGGTGGAGTCGCGTGTCCTCTCTCGGGATCCCCTCGTCGCCGTCTTCCCTCGCGGGCACGAACTCGCGGATGCGGAGAGCATCGCGCTCGACGATGTCGCGGGGATGACGTTCGCGGACTTCCCCGCGGCGACCTCCGGTCGTGCGCAGAGCGACGGGGCGTTCGCTGCTGCGGGCCTGACGCGTGACGTCGCCTTCGAGGCCGACTCCGCGACCCTCATCCTGGGACTCGTCGAGGCAGGGCTGGCAGTGACCCTGCTGGCGCCGGGCACCGTCGATCGCTCCGGTTTCGACGTGGCCACGGTGGAAGTGCGCGGCGGCCCTGTACGCGTCGAGCACCTCGCCTGGGGTGGCGTCTCGCCACGGAACGTCGCCCGCGCCTTCATGGCCGTGATGGATGACGTCATTGATACACCCGCACACGACGAAGCGGGTCCGGAGTTGGACTCCGGACCCGCTTCGCTGTCACGTCAGATCACTTCACGTCGTCGTCGACCCAGTCCATCGACTTGGTGATCGCCTTGCGCCACAGGCGCAGCTGGCGGTCGCGCTCGGCCTCCTCCATGGAGGGTTCCCAGCGCTTGTCCTCCTGCCAGTTGGCGGAGAGGTCGTCGAGCCCGTTCCAGAATCCGACCGCGAGTCCGGCCGCGTAGGCCGCACCGAGCGCCGTGGTCTCCGCGACCACCGGGCGAACGACCGGCACGCCGAGGACGTCTGCCTGGAACTGCATGAGCGCATCATTCGCCACCATGCCGCCGTCGACCTTGAGCTCGGTGAGATCCACGCCGGCGTCCGCGTTCACGGCATCCAGCACGTCACGCGTCTGGAAGGCGACCGCTTCTAGAGCTGCGCGAGCGATGTGGTTCTTGTTCGCGTACCGGGTGAGTCCGACGATCGCGCCTCGGGCGTCGGGACGCCAGTACGGAGCGAACAGACCGGAGAACGCCGGCACGATGTAGACCCCGCCGTTGTCCTCGACCTTGTCGGCCAACTCCTCGACCTCGGGTGCCGAGGAGATGATGCCGAGCTGGTCGCGCAGCCACTGGATCAGCGATCCGGTGACGGCGATCGAGCCTTCGAGGGCGTAATGCGTGGGCTGGTCGCCCAGCTTGTAGCCGACGGTGGTGAGCAGCCCGTTCTTCGAGTGGACGATCTCCTCGCCCGTGTTGAAGATCAGGAAGCAGCCCGTTCCGTAGGTGTTCTTGCTCTCGCCCTTCTGGAACGCCGCCTGACCGAACGTCGCCGCCTGCTGGTCGCCCAGGATGCCGGCGATCGGGGTCTCGCGAAGCAGCGAGGAGTCCTCCGCCGCGCCGTAGACCTCCGAGGACGAGCGGATCTCCGGCATCATCGACCGCGGCACACCGAAGGCCTCGAGGATGTCGTCGCGCCATTCGAGCGTCTCGAGGTCCATGAACATCGTGCGCGAGGCGTTGGTCACGTCGGTGACGTGCACTCCACCGTCGACGCCACCGGTGAGGTTCCAGAGAACCCAGCTGTCGGTCGTGCCGAAGATCAGGTCGCCGGCTTCCGCCTTCTCACGGGCTCCATCGACGTTCTCCAGGATCCAGGCGATCTTGGTACCCGAGAAGTACGTGGCCAGGGGCAGACCGACGATCGGCTTGAACCGCTCGACGCCGCCGTCAGCAGCCAGTCGGTCCACGATCGCCTGGGTGCGCGTGTCCTGCCACACGATCGCGTTGTAGGCGGGCTTTCCCGTGGTCTTGTCCCAGACCACCGCGGTTTCGCGCTGGTTGGTGATACCCACTGCGGCGATGTCGTGGCGGGTGAGGTCGGCGCGGCTCAGAGCCAGGCCGATGACCTCCTGGACGTTGCGCCAGATCTCGGAGGCGTCGTGCTCGACCCAGCCGGCCTTCGGCAGGATCTGCTCGTGCTCCTTCTGGCCCGTCGCGATGATGCTGCCCTTCTTGTCGAAGATGATCGCGCGGCTCGAAGTGGTTCCCTGGTCGATGGCGAGGATGTAGTCAGCCATTGTGTTCTCCTTTGAATTCAGGTCGTTCAGGCGAGGTGCAGCAGGACGGGCGCTGCAGCGGCGGCGATCGCGCCACCGATGAGCGGACCGACCACCGGGACCCACGAGTAGGACCAGTCGCTGGAGCCCTTGCCCTTGATCGGGAGGATCGCGTGAGCGATACGCGGGCCGAGGTCACGCGCCGGGTTGATCGCGTAGCCGGTCGGGCCACCGAGGGAGGCGCCGATCGCGACCACGAGGAGTGCCACGGGGAGCGCGGTGAGCGGTCCGAGGCCGCCGGGGGTGCCGACCTCGATGTCGCCGTAGTCGGCGAACGCGAAGATCACGAACACGAGCACGAAGGTACCGATGATCTCGGTGACGAGGTTCCAGCCGTACGAGCGGATCGCGGGGCCGGTCGAGAACACGCCGAGCTTGTTGGCCGGGTCGGGCTCCTCATCGAAGTGCTGCTTGTATGCGAGCCACGTGACGATGGCACCGAGGATCGCTCCGACGAGTTCAGCGGCCGTGGCCGTCAGGAACATCACGAAGCTGATCTTGCCCGCGAGCAGCAGGCCGATGCCGACGGCCGGGTTGAGGATCGCACCGGAGTAGGCGGAGACGAGCACACCGGCGAAGACCGCGAGGCCCCATCCCCAGTTGACCATCAGGAAGCCGCCGCCGAAGCCCTTGTTCTTCGCGAGGGCCACGTTGGCGACGACACCACATCCGAGCAGCACGAGCATCGCTGTGCCGACCAGCTCGGAGAGGAAGTAGAGACCGAGATTCACATCAGCCATGTCTTCTTTGACCTTTCTTGTGTGTCGGGGCCCCTCTGCCCCGACACGTTATGGGAGTTGCGCCGCGAGGAGGGCGGCAGTCCGAGACCCCGTCAGCCGCGGGTGCGGGACGGGATATCGAGTCCGTGTCGTTCGTTCAGCAGCTGGCGCGTCTGCTCGAGCTCGGCGTCGTGACGCGAGCGATCCCAGCCGAGCATCGGCGCGAGCGCGTCGGCGATCTCGTCGAGGACCTCGGCATCGGCGCCACCGGTGAACGCGATGCTGGTGCGACGCAGGACGACATCCTCGAGGCGCGCCACCATCTCGTTCTGCACCATCCACTCGAGTTCGCGCGTGGAGAGGGCGCCGCCGGCAAGCGGAGCGTCCGTTCCCTGCTCGACGTACTCCCAGACCTGGGCGGCCCGGGTGCCGTAGCGGGCGAGCAGCTGATCGGCGCGGGCACCGGCGCCGGGAAGGTTCTCCTGGATCCAGATGCGCTTGGCCTTCTCGGTGCGCGGGAACTCCCGGCCGCCGCCGATCGCGCGTCCCGCGGTGGAGACGGTCCTGGTGCGGTCGATGAGGCCGAGCACGACGTCGGAGAGCGATTCGCCGAGCGCGCGGAACGTCGTCCACTTTCCGCCGACGAGGCTCACGAGGGGGACTGCGCCCTTCTCGTCGACTTCGATGCGATAGTCGCGGGAGACGAATCCGGGAGCGGTGTCCTCATGGCGCGGCAGCGGACGGATACCAGAGAACTTGTACACGATCTGGTCGCGTGCCACGGGGATCGTCGGGAAGACGTGGTGGATCAGGTCGAAGAAGTAGTCGACCTCCTCCTCGGTGCACACCGGCACCTCGCGCGGGTCGGCGTCGATGTCGGTGGTGCCGACCAGGACGCGTCCCTTGAGCGGGTAGATGAGTACGATGCGGCCGTCGGAGTGCTCGAAGAAGATCTCCCGCCCCCGCGTCGCCTCGAGCAGCTCTGGGTGATCCAGCACGATGTGCGAGCCCTTGGTGCCGCCCATGAAGCGGGTGTCCGTGCCCAGCGCGTCATTGGTGAGGTCGGTCCAGGGGCCGGAGGCATTGACGACCACGTCAGCCTGCACAGTGAACTCCGTGCCGCTCTCGCGGTCGCGGAGGACGACCTTGTCGCCGTCGCGGGCGATGGCCTCGACGTAGTTGAGAGCGTGCGCTCCCGGGTGCGCCGTGCGTCCGTCCTGCAGCACGTCGAGCGCGAGGCGCTCCGGGTCGTGCATCGAGGCGTCGTAGTACGTGGCGGTGTACTTGATCTTCGGGTCGAGCGAGGGAAGCTCGGCGAGAGACTTCTTGCGGCCGAGGAACCGATGGCGAGGCACCATCCCTCCGTCACGGGAGAAGGTGTCGTAGATCGTGAGGCCGACCTTGATCAGGAACGCGCCCCGTTCCTGGGGCTTTCCGCTCTTGTGCGTGAGGAAGCGCAGGGGAGCGGAGAGGATGCCCGAGAATGTCGAGTAGATCGGGATGGTCGTCTGCAGCGGCTTGACGTAGTGCGGGGCGATCTTGAGCAGGCCGTTGCGCTCCTCGACGGACTCGCGCACGAGCCGGAACTCACCGTTCTCGAGGTAGCGGATCCCGCCGTGGATCATGTGGCTCGATGCGGAGGATGCGCCGGAGGCGAAGTCCCCTCGCTCGACGAGCACGACATCGACGCCCTGCAGAGCCAGGTCGCGGAACGTGGAGATGCCGTTGATCCCCCCGCCGATGACGAGGACGCTGGTGCGTCCGGATTCACGGACGGCGCGAATCTCCGCGCGCTCCGCTGACGAGTGTGTCGAATCGATCATCGTCGACCCTCTCTTCCTTACTTGCCAACCAGCATCGACCTGTGTGACATCCCGCGCAAGCCCACTGCACATATGTGCAAGGATCGAGGGCGAGGAGGTCATCATGCCCGGTGCAAGCGCGGAATCCCGCGACAGCAAGCTGATCGCGGCGCTCACCGCCGCGCAGCTCTACTACATGCAGGACAAGACGATGGAAGTCATCGCGAAAGAGCTCGGCACCTCCCGGTCCTCGGTCTCGCGGCTGCTGAGCTTCGCGCGGGAGAGCGGCCTGGTCGACATCCGGATCAACTCCCCGCTCGAACGCCTCGGCATGCTCGAGCATCGGATTCGCGACAGGCATCGGGTGGCGGCGCACGTCGTGCCGATGCCGGAGATCCTCAGCGAGGTCGAACGTCTCGAGCGCGTTGCGCTCACCGCCGGACGGCTGCTGTCGCAGTTCGTCGACTCGAACATGGTGATCGGCGTCGCATGGGGCTCGACCATCAGTGCGGTGAGTCGCGGGCTCACGCAGAAGGAGACGCACAACACGACCTTCGTGCAGCTCAACGGGGCCGGGAACACGCAGACGACCGGCGTGGAGTACTCCAGTGACATCCTGCAACGGTTCGGCAGCGCCTTCGGTGCACAGGTACAGCAGTTCCCCGTTCCCGCGTTCTTCGATGACCCTGCCACCCGCGAGGCCATGTGGCGTGAGCGCAGCACTCGTCGTGTGCTCGATCTGCAGGCGAAGATGGACGTCGCCGTGTTCAGCCTCGGCTCGCCCGCCGCCGAGGTTCCGAGTCGGGTCTACGTCGGGGGCTATCTCGGACGCGATGACTATCGCAGCCTTCGGGAGGACCACGCCATCGGCGACGTCGCGACGGTGTTCTTCCGTTCCGACGGGTCCTGGCGCGACATCCGTGTGAATGCCAGAGCCACGGGTCCCGGCCTCGACCGTCTGCGTCGCGTCCCGCGTCGCGTGTGTGTCGTCTCGGGAATCCCGAAGCTGGTGAGTCTCCGCGCGGCCCTGGCCGCTGGCCTGATCACGGATGTCGTCCTGGACGAAGGGCTCGCGAGGCGCCTCGTCGAGGACTGAGCTCGCTGCCCTCGACCGCTAGGGCTCGTCGGTGGAGGACTCCGGCCCGGAGCGGAACTCGCGGATCAGGTGGTGCACCACCGCTGAGAGGTCGCCCCCCGCGGCATCCGCCACCGCGAGTTGTCGCGCGTAGCTTGCGCCTCCCTCCAGGATCGTGGCGATGCCGCCGAACTCGCGACCGCAGCCGAGCTCGACGGCTGTCGGGGTGAGGGCTTCGAGCGTCTCCGTCAGATGCTCGCGCACCGGGCGCTGCGTGCCGTCGGCATCGACGATCACGCGGGCCTCCAGCCCGTAGCGCGCGGCGCGCCACTTGTTCTCGCGGTGGAACCAGGCGGGAAGCTCCGGAAGTGCCTTCCCCTCGTCGAGCTGTCGTGAGAAGTCCTCGACGAGCACCTGGACGAGCGCCGCGACCGATGCAAGTTCCGGCAGGGTGGAGAGCCCGTCGCACGCGCGGACCTCGATGGTGCCCCAGCGTGGAGCGGGACGGATATCCCAGCGCACCTCGGTCGCGTCGGCCATGACACCCGTGCGCACCATGTCATCGAGGTAGGACTCGTACTGCGACCAGTCGTGCAGCGGCCACGGCAGGCCGGCGGTGGGAAGCTGCTGGAACACGAGTGCGCGGTTGGAGGCATATCCGGTGCGTTCTCCCGCCCAGAACGGGCTCGACGCCGCCAGCGACTGCAGGTGCGGGAGGAACCCGGCGAGAGCGTTGATGATGGGGAAGACCTTGCGCTGGTCCTCGACGCCGATGTGCACGTGGATTCCCCAGATCATCATGTTGCGTCCCCACCACTGGGTGCGCTCGATCAGGGTGTGGTAGCGCGACTTGTCCGTCACCTGTTGGTCGTACCACTGCGCGAAGGGGTGGCTTCCGGCCGAGAGCAGCTCGACACCCGCCGGATCGGTCGCGGCCCGCACCGCGGTGATGGCGTTCGCGATGTCGTCGACCGCATGAGCCACGGAATCGCCGATACCGCTCGTGACCTCGATCGTGTTGGTGAGCAGTTCGCCGGTGACCGTATGACGCTCGTCGGCGCTCTCGGCCTCGAGCGCGGCGAGAAGTTCGGGGGCGCGACCGACGAGGTCACCGCTCGCGGGGTCCGCGAGCATGATCTCCCATTCGAGGCCGACGGTGGACCGGGCGGATGAGGCGAACTCGAGCTTCACCCGCACAGTCTGGCACGCGAGGCATGCGACACGGCAACGGCGGTTTCCCCACGTTTCGCGCCTGGCGCGCGCATCTGGCAGAATAGAGGGCTGGACCACCTGCTCGACCCTCTATCCAGCAGGTGTCCACACTCATTTGAGCTTCCGCCGGGTGTGCACCCCACTCTCCAGGCGACCGGTTCGTTTCCTTCCACACAATTCAGGAGAATCGTGGCTGTCAAGATTCGTCTCAAGCGCCTGGGCAAGATCCGTGCGCCGTACTACCGCATCGTCGTCGCCGACTCGAAGACCAAGCGCGATGGTCGCGTGATCGAGGAGATCGGCAAGTACCACCCCACCGAGGAGCCCTCGTTCATCGAGGTCGACTCCGAGCGGGCGCAGTACTGGCTCTCCGTCGGCGCGCAGCCGACCGAGCAGGTCGCCGCCATCCTCAAGATCACGGGCGACTGGGGCAAGTTCAAGGGCGACAAGGACGCGAAGTCCACGCTCAAGGTCGCCGAGCCGAAGGTCCCCTTCGAGATCGACGCGTCCAAGAAGTCCGTCGTCAAGCCCAAGGTCGAGAAGAAGGCCGAGGCTCCCGCTGAGGAGGCTCCCGCCGCGGCCGACGCGGAGGCCGCTGAGGCTCCCGCAGCAGACGCAGAGTAATCCGTCGTGCTCGCCGCCGCGCTCGAACACATCGTCAAGGGGATCGTCGATCACCCGGAGGATGTTCGCATCAACGAATCCACGTCGCCGCGAGGCGACCTCCTCGAGGTGCGCGTGCACCCCGATGACCGTGGACGCGTGATCGGGCGCGGCGGCCGCACTGCGAAGGCCCTTCGCACCCTCGTCAGCGCACTCGCTGACGGGCGTCGGGTCCGCGTCGATGTCGCGGACGACTGACGTGGTGCCGAAGGACCGCAATCAGGGCAAGAACCAGCTGCGTGTCGGACGCCTCGTCAAGGCGCACGGACTCAAGGGTGGGCTCAAGCTCGAGCTGTACACGGACAACCCCGAGGGTCGTTTCACCCCCGGTGCCGGATTCACCTTGCAGGTGCCAGAGGCATCTCCGTGGCACGGCAAGCAGATCACGGTGCGCGAGTACCGCGTGATGAACGGCAATCCCGTCGTCTTCTTCGAAGACGTCGACGACCGTGACGCCGCCGACAGCCTCGTCAGGGCGATCCTGTGGATCGACCAGGACGCCGACGAGGTCGAGGACGACGCATGGTTCGACCATCAGCTCGTCGGACTCGATGTCGTCCGAGACGACACGGTCATCGGGCGGGTCATACGGGTTGAGCACTTCCCGGCACAGGATCTCCTCATCGTCAAGGCCGGCGAAGACGAGGTCATGGTTCCGTTCGTCGCCGCCATCGTCCCGACCGTCGATGTGCAGGAGGGCCGCGTCATCGTGACGCCGCCGCCGGGACTCTTCGAAGAGATCGCAGAGATCGCGGACGCCGAGCCACAGGTCGCCCCGGACGCCGACGCGTCCGCGTGACCGCTGATACGGTTCCTCCGTGCGCATCGACGTCCTCTCCATCTTCCCGTCCTACTTCGACGGCCTGACGCTGTCCCTGCTCGGGAAGGCGCAGAGCACGGGTCTCATCGACCTGCGTGTGCGAGACCTGCGCGACTGGACCTCGGACCGTCACCGGACGGTGGACGACACGCCGTACGGCGGCGGCGCCGGCATGGTCATGAAGCCGGAGCCCTGGGGGCTCGCGCTCGACGAGATCGCCGGTTCCTCCGACACCGAGGACGGGCAGCGACCGACCATCATCTTCCCGTCGCCGGCGGGGGAGGTCTTCACCCAGAAGACCGCACGTGAGTTGGCGACCCGTGAGCATCTCGTCTTCGGCTGTGGTCGTTACGAGGGCATCGACGAGCGCGTGTTCGAGTTCGCCGCCGATCTCGGCGAGGTCCGGTTGATCAGCCTCGGCGACTACGTCCTCAATGGGGGCGAGGTCGCGACCATGGCGATGATCGAGGCGATCGGCCGACTCATCCCCGGTGTCGTCGGCAACCCCGAGAGCCTCGTCGAGGAGTCGCACGAGGACGGACTGCTGGAGTATCCGTCCTACACGAAGCCCGCGTCATGGCGTGAGCGTGCCGTGCCGGACGTTCTGCTCAGCGGCAATCATGCCGCGATCGCCGCCTGGCGTCGCGAGCAGCAGTTCGTGCGGACCCGAACCCGTCGACCCGACCTGCTTGCGGAGGGCGAAGCCGCGTCATCGTGATCGACGGGCAGATCTGAATCCCGTCGGGCCCGGCGTCAACGTCCGCCTCAGAGAATCCGCTCGGACCCGCGTTCGATATCGAAGACCACACCGTGCGGATGCCGTAGACCGAGCGCACTCGATGCGTCCAGCCCTCGCAACTCCGCGCGCAGCATGCGTCCGATCATCTCGTGGCTCACGAGCAGGGGGACGCCCTCGGCCGCCCACCCGCAGTTGCTGAGCGCCTTCCGCGCCCGAGACCTGGCCTGCGCGTAGCTCTCCCCGCCCGGGAATGCCCAGCCATAGCGGTTGGCGGCGCGTTCCTCTCTGGCGGTCGGGTAGACCTCGTCGATCTCTTCCCATGTCATCCCGGCGAGCTCACCGTGGTCGACCTCTGCGAGCTCCGGCACCTCGATCAGTTCCGCTCCGATCCGATCGGCGATGATGATCGCCGTCCGCATCGCTCTGCCGAGAGGGCTGGTGCACACGGTGAGCACGTGAGCGCCCACGAGTCTGTCCGCGATCGCGTGGGCGTGGGCGACACCGGCCTCTGTCAGTGGAGAGTCGAGCTGGCCTTGGAGTCGGTGCTCGACGTTCCACACGGTCTGCCCGTGCCGAGCGAGGAGCACCCGCTCCGGCACATGACGGTCCTGCGGAATCATGGATTCAGAATGGCATACGCCGAAGTTCCCGGACCCGCGGGTTGTGAGATGAGCCTTGGTAACGTCGATTCATGCCTGAACATGCGCTCGCAAGGTCGTTCGAGATCATCGGTGACGATTACGACAGATACCGCCCCGGATTCCCGGAGGCAGCGGCGGCCATGATCGTTCCGACAACCGTCGACGTCGGGCTGGACCTGGGTGCCGGGACCGGCAAGTTCACCGAACTGCTCGTCGATCGTGCGCGGCGCACGGTGGCCGTGGAGCCGTCGGAGCGCATGCTGCAGGTGCTGCGAGTCAAACTCCCCGACGTGGAAGCTCAGATCGGAGCAGCGGAGCGGATTCCGCTCGGGGACGCGTCAGTGGACGTCGTCACGGTTGCCCAGGCCTTCCACTGGTTCGATCGTGACGCGGCCTGCGACGAGATCGCTCGCGTGCTGGTCCCCGAGGGGCGCTCGGGCTGCTCTGGAATCGCTCCGATCCGACGTGCACCTGGGACCGGGCTTGTCACCGCATCGCTCATCCGGCGGTGTCCGAGGCCGACGCGACGACCGACGGTGCGGCTGAGGAGCTTCCCCATTTCGAACTCGTCCGCCGGGAGGAGATCCATTGGGCCGAGCGCATCTCGCGCGACCACTATCTTCGTCGATGGGCGACGGTGAGCAGCCTGCTCGTCGCCGAGGAGTCGACGCGTGCGCGGATGCTGGGGGAGATCGGGGCGGTGCTCGACAGTTCAGCGGACACGCGTGGAAGAGAGATGCTCGACCTTCCGCAGGTCACGGACGTCTACGTCTACCGCCGCGCCTGAGAGACCGGCCGCACTCGATCAGTCGACGCCGAGGAACGACCGGTCCGTGAGGATGAGGGGTCCGTCCTCGGTGATGGCGATCGTGTGCTCCGAGTGTGCGCCGCGGGAGCCGTCGACGCTGCGCAGAGTCCATCCATCCGGGTCCGTGACCAGTTCGTCGGTCGTCGCAAGGAACCAGGGCTCCAGCGCGAGTACCAGGCCCGCACGCAGGGGGAAGCCCCGTCCGGCGCGGCCGTCGTTCGGGACATGCGGATCCCCGTGCATCGTGCGCCCCACGCCGTGTCCGCCGAAGTCGGTGTTGATCGAGTAGCCGTCTCCGTGGGCGATGGCAGCGACAGCTGAGGAGATGTCGCCGATGCGGTTACCGACCGTCGCGGCGTCGATCGCTGCCACCAAGGCGCGCTCGGTGGTGTCGATGAGTCGGAGGTCTTCTTCGCGCGCGGTCCCGACGACGAACGAGACTGCGGAGTCCGCGACCCATCCGTCGACGGAGACGGCGAAGTCGAGGGTGACGAGGTCGCCGTCGCGCAAGGTGTAGTCGTGGGGGAGCCCGTGCAGGACGGCGTCGTTGACCGAGGTGCAGATGACCTTGCCGAACGGGCTCGCACCGAACGAGGGGTGGTAGTCGATGTAGCAGGACTCGGCTCCGGCTTTGCGGATCAGGTCGTGTGCGCGTCGATCGATCGAGAGGAGATTGGTCCCGACCTTCGTCTCGTCGCGCAGCGTCGCCAGCGTCTCTGCCACGAAACGCCCTGCAGCGCGCATCTCATCGATCTCGGCGGGGGTGCGCAGTTCGATCATCGGGTGTGTCCTCTCGTCGTATCCATTCTCCCTGATCCCGCACCGGTGGATCCCCGACCGCTCTCAGCGAACACCGGGACGCGCGGGGACGCAGCGACGTACGATCTGAGCATGTGGTTGCGACAGGCCTTCTTCCGCTGGCTCCTTCCGGCGGCGTTCCTGCTGCCGCTCTGGCTGCTGATCGGGTGGGGAGTCTTCCAGGGCGGCTGGTCGATCCTCTGGGTGCTGCTCATCGCGATGCCGTCCGTCTTCCTGGGCCAGCTCCTGCTCACGCTGCTCACGCGTTCACGGCCGTCCGTCCGCATCGAGCGCGCCGTCTCCTGGTGGGACGTGGCGGGATTCACCGTGTGGAACGGGCTCACCATCGCCGTCGGATTCTTCATCGACGGGGCGTTCCCCTGGTTGCTCACCGGTGCGATCGTGGCGGGGATCGCCCTGATCTGGTTGCAGCTGTGGCAGCTGTGGAACGAGGCGAAGGGGAGCGGTACCCGACTGCGCGAGACCATCACGTGGTCCACGATCCCGACGGTCGATGAGCCGGCACCGCCGACGCGCGCGCACGAGGTCATCGTGGTGCGGGAGACCGATTCCCGCGACTGACGTCGTCGTTTTGGCCGGGCGCCGTATCCGTGGCAGAATGAATGTTTGTGCTGTGACCGGCTCTGCCACAGGGGAGCCCGCGGACGCGTCTGCTCCGTACAGCTCACTCCTTTTCTTGTTCCTTTGAATACATGCATGCGACCTGTGGCGGGTGCAGAGAAAGACGATCATGCAGATCCTCGACGCCGTCGACGCGGCTTCCCTCCGTTCGGACATCCCGGACTTCTTCCCCGGTGACACCGTCAAGGTGCACGTCAACATCACCGAGGGCAGCCGCTCTCGTATCCAGGTCTTCCAGGGCGTCGTCATCGGTCGCCAGGGCGACAGCGTGCGCGAGACCTTCACGGTCCGCAAGATCAGCTTCCAGGTCGGCGTCGAGCGTACCTTCCCGGTGCACTCCCCGGTGATCGACCACATCGAGGTCGTCACCCGCGGTGACGTGCGTCGCGCGAAGCTCTACTACCTCCGCCAGCTGCGCGGCAAGAAGGCGAAGATCAAGGAGAAGCGCGACCGCTGAGTCGCAGCATCTCCACAGCACCCCGGGACACGATGTCCCGGGGTGCTTTGTTCTCCCACCGGTGTGCGAACCTAGATACCGTCGCCGCACGACGGTGCATGATCGTGAAGGAACCTGATGACCGAATCCCCGTCCGCGCCCACGTCCAGACGTCGTCGCGGGTTCCTCGTATTCCTTCGCGACGTCCTCGTGATCGTCGTGATCGCCGCGCTGGTCTCGTTCGTGGTGAAGACCTTCGTCGTGCGTTCGTTCTACATCCCCTCCGCATCGATGGAACGTACCCTGTTGATCAACGACCGCATCCTGGTCGATGAGCTCACGCCGCGATGGACCGACTACGAGCGGGGCGACGTGGTCGTCTTCAAGGATCCGGGCGGGTGGCTCGACGGTCAGCCGCAGACCCCCGCACAGCCGCCGCTGGTCGAGGCCGTCGACTGGGTGCTGAACTTCGTGGGCATCTCCGCGACGGACTCGCAGGACCACCTCGTCAAGCGCGTGATCGGTCTGCCGGGCGATCATGTGGTGTGCTGCAACGCGCTCGGCCAGATCACGATCAACGGCGCGCCCATCGACGAGCTCAGCTACCTCAATCTGCCTCCCGGGGACACGGCCGCGTCCAACGAGCCCTTCGATGTCGTGGTCCCGGAGGATTCCGTCTGGCTGCTCGGAGACAACCGCGATCGCTCGCGTGACGCCCGTGCGCACCAGGATCTCCCCAGTGGCGGATTCGTGCCGATGGAGAACATCGTGGGAAAGGCGTTCCTCACGACGTGGCCGTTGAACAGGCTGGGACCGATCGACGGGCACCACGAGATCTTCAACGGCGTCCCGGATCCGGAATGACCGTCGTCGCACCGAAACTCACTCTCGAGAGGCGCCTCCTCGGTGAGTGCGAGGTGATCATCTCGCTCGATGAGGTCGGCCGAGGGGCACTCGCGGGTCCTGTCGCCGTGGGCGCGGCCGCGATGAATGCCGCAGGCGCGCGTCGGCGCGTGCCGGAAGGCCTCCGCGACTCCAAGCTCGTGACGGAGAAGCGCAGACCTGAAGTCGCAGCACGCGCCGCCGCATGGGTGCAGGCGTCGGCCGTCGGATGGGCGAGTGCGGAGGAGGTCGACGAGGTCGGCATCATGCGGGCGCTCGGTCTTGCCGCGTCGCGTGCGGTGCAGGCCGTCGCGGATCAGGGGGTCGCGCTCGACGACGCTCTCGTCCTGCTCGACGGCAACCATGACTATGTGTCGAGGGCGCACCCGGTGCCGCTCCACGTGCGCCCGGTGATCAAAGCCGACCGAGACTGCGCCTCCGTCTCCGCGGCGTCCGTGATCGCGAAGGTCGCGCGGGACCAGCACATGGCGGAGCTCCACGAGACGTATCCCGCGTATCAGTGGAACCGCAACAAGGGCTATGCCAGCCTCGAGCATCGCGACGCGATCCGCGCCATCGGGCTCTCCCGCTACCACCGCGCGTCGTGGGCGATCGCCGACGTTCCCACCCTCTTCTGAGCCGACCGCGGCGCGCACGGCCGACCGCTGGATGACGCGCCCCGGTGTCCGCGACTCTAGGATGGACACATCATGGATGAGGAAGCCTTCGACGACTACGACCGCGAGCTCGAGCTGGCACTGTTCCGGGAGTACCGGGATGTGGTGTCGCAGTTCCAGTACGTCGTCGAGACCGAGCGGCGGTTCTACCTGGCGAACGAGGTCAACGTCGTCCGTCGTGACACCGAGCATGATTTCTATTTCGAGATCTCGATGACCGACGTCTGGGTGTGGGACATCTACCGAGCCGACCGCTTCGTGAAGGCCGTGCGCGTGCTGACGTTCAAGGACGTCAACGTCGAGGAACTGCAGCGTCGGGAGTTCGAGCTCCCCCAGGAGCTCTCGCTCGACGGCGAGTGACGGCGCCTCTCGACGAAGCATCTCGGGGAGCTCTCTCGGCGCGTTGCGGATCTCGGTGTTCCTGCACCCCGCGCTGCGAGTTCGAGTTCTCCCCGACCACCGGGGTTGTGCGCCGGCGCCGGCCACGTGCGATCCGCATGCGCGTGAAGCTGGCCGTATGGCAGCGAAGGACGAGCTCGGAAGAGCAGGGGAAGAGCGGGCCGCTCAGCATCTGAGGCGTCGCGGGTACACCGTGCTCGCCAGGAACTGGCGGTGCGCGCAGGGAGAGATCGATATCGTCGCCGTGCGCGACCACCACCTCGCGGTGGTTGAGGTCAAGACGAGACGGACCGCCGTTTACGGGCACCCGTTCGAGGCCATCGACGCTCGCAAGCGACGTCGGCTCTGGCAGCTCGCTCAGGCATGGGCGACGGAGAATCCGGAGGAGGCGCGAGGGCGCGTCCTCCGGCTCGAAGCGATCGGCATCATCGGGTCCGATCCGGCCTCCGGCTCGCTCGAGCACCTCGTGGACATCGCGTGACGACCTCGCGCACCTGGGCGGTCGCGCTCACCGGCGTCGATGGGCATCTCGTCGAGGTCGAAGCCGACATGTCGAACCAGACACCGGAGTTCCGGATCATCGGGCTCCCCGACAAGTCCCTCGGCGAAGCCGTCCAGCGCGTGCACAACGCCTGCAAGAACGCCGGGCTGGATCTTCCACGGCGACGGCTCACGGTGAATCTGTCGCCGGCGAGCCTCCCCAAGCACGGCGCCGGGTTCGACCTGGGGATTGCCATGGCCTGCCTCGCTGCAGGCGGTGTCATCTCACCGCGGTCGATCTCGGCGACGGTCCACATCGGCGAGCTGGGTCTCGACGGCAGGATCCGGCCGGTGCTCGGGGTTCTGCCGGCGGTGTTCGCAGCGGCACGCGCCGGATTCGAATCGGTGATCGTGCCACGGGGAAACGAAGCCGAGGCACGTCTGGTACCGGGTGTCGATGTGCGCGCAGCCGCTTCACTCGCAGAGGTCGCGGTCTGGCACGGTGCCGATGTCGAAGTGCCCGATGTGGAGGCGGTCGTGCTGGCATCGACTCAGAGCGGACCACGTGACACGCTCGACCTCGCCGATGTCGTCGGTCAGGAGGATGCCGTGGAAGCGTTGGTCGTCGCCGCTGCCGGCGGTCATCATCTGCTGTTGAGCGGACCTCCAGGCGCGGGTAAGACGATGCTCGCGCGCAGGCTTCCGGGCATCATGCCGTCCCTCACGGAGCAGGAGGCACTAGAGGTCGCGTCGGTGCGATCACTCAGCGGAGAGCCCGTCGCAGCGCTCGATGTGCTCCCGCCGATCGAGGCGCCGCATCACAGCGCGTCTGTCGCATCGCTGGTCGGAGGGGGCTCGCGCACGGCGCGACCGGGAGCGATCGCACGTGCCCACCGCGGTGTGCTGTTCCTGGACGAGGCTGCCGAGTTCTCCCGGGTCGCACTCGATGCGCTCCGACAGCCGCTCGAATCCGGGGCGATCGAGGTGCATCGGGCGGGATTCACCGCCACGTTTCCCGCGAGATTCCAGCTGCTGCTCGCGATGAACCCCTGTCCGTGCGGGAACCACGGTGTCCGCGGCGCGGAGTGCGTCTGCCCACCCATGTCGATCAGGCGATACTCCACGCGCTTGTCCGGACCGCTTCGCGACCGTCTCGACATCGATCTGCAGGTGAGTCGTGTCGCGGCATCGCGAGCGATGGGCGATCATTCTCCATCGATGACGACGGCGCAGGCTCGAGAACGCGTCGCTGCGGCCCGAGAGCGAGCTGCCCATCGGTGGATGAGTATGCGGTGGCGACGCAATGCAGAAGCGCCGGGGACCAGTCTGCGTCAGGGGGCACTCCGACTGGCTCCTGCGGTGCGCGCTCCACTCGATCGAGCCCTCGAGCGCGGCGCCCTCACGCTCCGTGGGTACGATCGCGTTCTGCGTGTGGCTTGGACGATGGCAGATCTGGCGGAGCTCGATCGTCCCGGGATCGATGAGGTCGGACGGGCGCTGCATCTCCGAAGGGGGCTCCCGCGATGATGGATGTCCTCCTCGCTGATTCCGAGATCCTCGCCCTCGCCCGCACCCTCCATCCCGGTGATGAGCTGGCCGATTGCGTCGCGCGTGTCGCCTGGTCTGTGATCGCCGAGCCCGGCGATGCAGTGGCCGGATCGTTGATCGAATCGCTCGGTGCAGCGGATGCGCTTTCTCTCGCTGTGGGAGATTCGTCGTCGCTTCTCCCTCCGGGCGGTGCCAGCGCTACGGCAACGCGCGCACTGGTCGACGGTCGAGCCCGCTGGCGCCCCCGCGCCGATCCTCGGGCGGTCATGGCCGCGCTGCGCGGAGGTGTCGCCGTGCGAGCGCAGCTCGTGATCCCGGGAGACGCCGCATGGCCCCGCGGTCTCACGGATCTCGGCCCACACGCCCCGAGCGCGCTGTGGGTGCGCGGCCGCGTGGAGTTGCTCGGCCGCGAGCCCCGAGTCTCGATCGTCGGGGCTCGAGCCTGCAGCGGGTACGGCGAGCACGTGGCGACCGAACTGGCGGGTGATCTCGCGGCCACCGGCGCCGTGATCGTCTCCGGTGGTGCGTACGGGATCGATGGGGCCGCGCATCGTGCCGCACTCGGCGTTCAGGGCGCCACGATCGCGATCCTCGCCGGCGGCGTGGACCGCGCATATCCTGCCGGCCATCAGAGTCTCCTGCGTCAGATCGCGGAACGTGGGGCTCTCGTGAGTGAGCCGCCGTGTGGGGCGGCGCCCACCAAGTGGCGATTCCTCGCTCGAAACCGTTTGATCGCGGCGCTCGGCCATGCGACGGTCGTCGTCGAGGCGGGGTGGAGAAGTGGATCGCTGAACACCGCGGGCCACGCGGCCTCGCTCGGTCGCCCACTCGGCGCCGTGCCCGGTGCAGTGACGTCTGCGTCGTCGGTGGGGTGTCATCGTCTGCTCCGCGAGTACGACGCACACTGTGTGACCTCCGCGCAGGAGGTGAGGGAGTTGTACGGCGCGATCGACGAAAGAGTCGAGGAAGACGGGTCAGAGCGGGACTCGAGCCATAGCCGCGTGCTCGATGCGTTGGGTACCCGGACGCGTCTGTCCATAGAAGAGGTGGCGCGTCGCTCCGGCCTGTCTCCTGATCGGGTTCGGGCCGTACTCGGGCTCCTTCATCTCGAGGGCGACGTCGCGCATGACTACGGAGGGTGGCATCGTCAGCGCCCCGCGAGAGCATCGGCTTCCCGTGCACGATGAACGGCGAGGCTGCCGCGGACAGAGCATGCGCGGGGCAAGCTGGACTCATGGATCTCGCTGCCGCGACGGAGGCGTTCGCCGAACACCTGGAGAAGGTGCGCCGGCTGTCCGCCGCGACCGTCAAGGCCTATCGCTCAGACCTGCGAGACCTCGACGCCGCGGCGGGTGGTGTTCCCCTCGAGTCGGTCGACCTCGAGGTGCTTCGGGACTGGCTGTGGCGCGCCACTCAGCGTGGCGACGCCAGATCGACCCTCGCGCGCCGCGCCGCCACGGCCCGCTCATTCTTCAATTGGGCTCAGGAGCAGGCGCTCATCACGCATGATCCGAGCCTGCGCCTGGTCGCCCCGAAGAGGGGAAGGACGTTGCCGACGGTCGCCTCGCGGGACGCGATGTCGGCACTTCTGGATTCTCACCGCGACGCCGCCGAAGAGGGCGACCCGATCGCGTTGAGAGACCACGCCATCCTCGAGCTGCTGTACGGCTCCGGTATCCGTGTCTCCGAGCTCTGCGGACTGGACATCGACGATCTCGATCTCGACCGCGGTACGGCGCGAGTGCTCGGCAAAGGCGCGAAGGAACGCATCGTGCCCTACGGCACTCCGGCGCGCGACGCATTGTCGGCGTACCTGAGGCGCGGTAGGCCGGTGCTCGTCGCGCGCGCCCGAACCTTCACCCCTGCCGTGATCCTGGGCAGCCGCGGTGGCAGGGTAGGGCCGCGGGCCGTATACGAACTCGTCGCACGGGTTCTCGCGCCGATCGTGGGCGCCGAGACGATCGGTCCTCACGCTCTGCGGCACACCGCGGCCACTCATCTGCTCGACGGGGGAGCCGATCTGAGGGCGGTCCAGGAGATCCTCGGACACGCCAGCCTCAGTACGACGCAGATATACACCCACGTCTCCACCGAGCGTCTGACGGCGACCTATCGACTGGCCCATCCGCGCGCATGATCTCTCGCTAAGCCCCCGTCGCTCAGCGTGCTTCGCAGCAGGGGAGCAGGACGGCCCTCGGAACGTCGTCGAAGAGCAGCAGGGGATTGATGTAGTCGCCGTCCAGCCGCACGCCGAGGTGGAGGGAACCCGCGGCGGTGTGCCCGCCGATATCCAAGACTCCGAGCGCCTGCCCGGCCGTGACGACATCACCCGCGACGAGCGTCGACCGAACGGGTTCGAGAGTCGTCACGAGGCCGCCGGTGTGCTCGATGGTGAGGAGCGGCCGATCCACCACGGTGCCGCGGAAGGCGACCACACCGTCCGCGGGGGCGGACACCTCTGCGCCGACCACGGCGACCAGATCGACGCCGCGATGGCCGACACCGTACTCGTGCGCGGGCGCGCGAAACGGAGCCGCGACAGCGCGAGGCCCGGCCACCGGCCAGCTCCAGCGAGGCCATTCGGTTGTCGAGGGAGCTTCCGCCGCCGCCACGGGAGCCGGCGCGGTGAGAGCGAGCAGCAGAGCGACGACGAGAAGGGAAAGGGCTCGGGGGACTGTGCGCATGGTGCGAGTCTGGTCGGGTGCACTCCGTCGCGGGCACCGGAATGGTCGGCCGCCGCGGGACACCGGAACAAGACCGGCGTGCGGCGTGAGGTGCAGGGTGAGTGCCCGCGCGATCCTGTATGCTGGGGGAGCACCTCGAAATCGAGGTGACTACGCGTGCCCAAAGCGATTCACTTCGCGGCATCCACTCCCACAGGTCCTTCTCCTCGATAAGGCGGGCGTGAGCCGGGCACCAGGAAGTCCGATCATCCGATCGGCTTGCAACCTCAACGGCGCAGAACCGCGCCAGAACCAGGAGACGACCATGGCTGTGGTCACCATCCGCCAGCTGCTCGACAGCGGCGTGCACTTCGGACACCAGACCCGTCGGTGGAACCCGAAGGTCAAGCGCTTCATCCTCACCGAGCGCAGCGGTATCCACATCATCGACCTGCAGCAGTCGCTGGGTTACATCGACAAGGCCTACGACTTCGTCAAGGAGACCGTCGCCCACGGTGGCACGATCCTCTTCGTCGGCACCAAGAAGCAGGCGCAGGAGATCCTCGCCGAGCAGGCGACCCGTGTGGGTCAGCCCTTCGTCAACCAGCGCTGGCTCGGTGGACTCCTCACCAACTTCCAGACGATCTCCAAGCGTCTCGCTCGTATGAAGGAGCTCGAGGAGCTCGACTACGAGGTCCCCGCGAACAGCGGCTTCACCAAGAAGGAGCTCCTGCTCAAGAAGCGCGAGCTCGACAAGCTGCACAAGTCGCTGGGCGGTATCCGCAACCTCACCAAGACGCCCTCGGCCATCTGGGTCGTCGACGCCAAGCGTGAGCACCTCGCGATCGATGAGGCCAAGAAGCTCGGCATCCCCGTGATCGGCATCCTCGACACGAACGCCGACCCGGATGACTTCCAGTACCCGATCCCCGGCAACGACGACGCGATCCGCTCCGTCTCGCTGCTGACGCGCATCATCGCCGACGCCGCGGCCGAGGGCCTGCAGCAGAAGCACAACCCGGAGACCGGCGACGCCGAGCCGCTGGCCGACTGGGAGAAGGAGCTCCTCGAGACTCCCGCACAGGAGGTTCAGGAGTCCGCTGACGCCGCCGAGGTCGCCACGGCAGATGACGCCGCTGCCGTCGTCGAGACGCCCGCCGCCGACGAGACCGCTGCCGACGAGGCCGGTGCTGAGGCGCACGACGAGGCGATCGCCGCCGCTTCCGGTGAGGAGACCGCTGAGGTCGCCGCCGCCGAGGCTGCTGACGCCAAGTAATCCCTCGTACACACACCTAACGAAGCAAGGAGCCACCACACATGGCCAACTTCACCATCGCTGACCTCAAGGCGCTGCGTGAGCAGCTCGGCACCGGAATGGTCGACACCAAGAAGGCGCTCGAGGAGGCTGACGGAGACGTCGCGAAGGCCACCGAGATCCTGCGTCTCAAGGGGGCGAAGGGCAACGCGAAGCGCGCTGACCGTTCCACGAGCGAGGGACTGATCGTCGCTCGCGAGCAGGACGGCGCCGTGACGCTCATCGAGCTCGCCTGCGAGACCGACTTCGTCGCGAAGAACGAGCGCTTCATCGCGCTGGCCGACAAGGTCGCCGACGCTGCAGCAGCGGTCAAGGCCGACTCGGTCGACGCCGCCCTCGCCGCCTCTGCCGGCGACAAGAGCGTCGAGCAGGTCATCTCCGAAGAGGCCGCGATCATCGGCGAGAAGGTCGAGCTGCGCCGCGTGCGCACGATCACCGGCGACAAGGTCGAGGTCTACCTGCACCGCACGAGCAAGGACCTGCCGCCGCAGATCGGCGTCGTCGTCGCCTACTCGGGTGACGATGCCGAGACCGCGCGCAGCATCGCTCAGCACATCTCGTTCGCCAACCCGTCCTACCTGTCGCGTGAAGACGTGCCGGCTGACGCGGTCGAGAAGGAGCGCGAGATCGTCACTGAGATCTCCCGCAACGAGGGCAAGCCGGAAGCGGCTCTCCCGAAGATCGTCGAAGGCCGCGTCTCTGCGTTCATCAAGCAGGTCGCTCTGCTCGAGCAGGACTATGCCAAGGACAACAAGCTGTCGGTCGCCCAGGTGGCGAAGGACGCCGGTATCACCGTGACGGACTTCGCGCGCTTCAAGGTCGGCGCGTAGCACCGTCGAAGGGGTTCGGATCGCCAAGATCCGAACCCCTTCTTCATGCCCACGAGGCACTATCTTGAATCGGGACGAGAGGACACCCACCCATGACTGAACGCACCGGACGCCGACGCGTCCTTCTCAAGCTCTCCGGAGAGGCATTCGGAGCGGGACAGCTGGGTGTCAGCCCCGACGTGGTCTCGCAGATCGCCCGTGACATCGCTGCTGCGGTGGACCGCGTCGAGGTCGCGATCGTCGTCGGCGGGGGCAACTTCTTCCGCGGCGCAGAACTGAGCCAGCGAGGCATGGACCGCGGTCGCGCCGACTACATGGGCATGCTCGGCACGGTCATGAACGCGCTCGCCCTGCAGGATTTCCTCGAGCAGGCCGGGGCCGCCACCCGTGTGCAGTCCGCCATCTCGATGACCCAGGTCGCCGAGCCGTACATTCCGCGCCGGGCTGAGCGTCATCTCGAGAAGGGGCGGGTCGTCATCTTCGGTGCCGGGGCCGGACTCCCGTACTTCTCCACTGACACCGTCGCGGCACAGCGTGCGCTCGAGATCGGCGCGGACGAGGTCCTCGTCGCCAAGAACGGCGTCGACGCCATCTACACCGCCGACCCCAACAAGCATGCCGACGCGGAGCGCATCGAGCGCGTCACCTATCGCGATGCGCTCCAGCGTGGTCTCAAGGTCGTCGACTCGACCGCCTTCAGCCTGTGCATGGACAACAGCATGGACATGCGCGTGTTCGGCATGGAGCCCGCCGGGAACGTGACCCGTGCGCTCCTCGGCGAGCCGATCGGAACCCTCGTCACCGCCTGAGCGTGTGACACGGCGGAGACGACTTCGCCCGATAGAATTTGCAGAACACCCCGACGATAGGAGTCACCGTGATCGCGGACGTCCTCGCTGAAACCACCACTCGCATGAACCGGGCGGTCGAAGCTGCCAAGGAGGACTTCTCCACTGTGCGCACCGGTCGTGCGAACCCGCAGATGTTCCAGAAGGTCCTCGTGGACTACTACGGCACTCCCACGCCGATCGCCCAGCTCGCCTCCCTGGCGAACCAGGAAGCTCGCACGCTCATCATCACGCCGTACGACAAGTCGGCGCTGAAGGCGATCGAACAGGCGATCCGTGACATGCCCAACCTCGGAGCCAACCCGACGAACGACGGCAACCTCGTTCGCGTGACGATGCCGGAGCTCACGGCCGAGCGCCGCAAGGAGTACGTCAAGCTCGTCAAGACCAAGGCCGAGGACGCGAAGGTCCACGTCCGTGGTATCCGTCGCAAGGCCAAGGACGAGCTCGATGCCCTCAAGAGCGAGCTCGGTGAGGACGAGATCGCGCGAGGAGAGAAGGAGCTCGACGTCCTGACACGTCAGCACGTCGAGCTCATCGATGACGCGCTGAAGCGCAAAGAGGCAGAACTCCTCGAGGTGTAGTCGGGATGTCTGACGAAACGCGAGATGCCGACGACGATGGGTTGTTCACGCGTCACGGCGGGAACGGGAAGACCCCATCCGACGGCGTCCCGCTCGTTGACGCCGCGTTCCCGTCTTTCGACGCGGCTGCCGTCCCTCCGCGCCCACCGCTTCCCGCAGCTTCGGAGGGCGCGCCCTCGGGCGGCGTCGGTCCGCTGGACACGGCGGATCACAACGCTATCCGGGAACAGTGGCGCGCGGCACGGGATGAACTCGGCAGCCATGTCTCCCATGCACGCGACCAGCTCGACCAGGCGAACGAACGTATCAAAGAGCGCACGGGTCGCGATCTCGTGCTCGCCATCCTGATCGGTCTCGCCTTCGGCGCCGCGCTCCTGGGATCGCTGCTCTTCCTCAAGGTGCTCTTCGTCCCGTTCGCTCTCGCGGCCGCCTTGCTCGGGGTCTACGAGCTCTCCCGAGCTCTGCGGAGCTCGGGTCGTCGCGTCGACGTGGTCCCTCAGCTGATCGCCGCTGCGTTCCTCGTGCTCTCGGCGTACTTCGCCGAGCCGTGGTTGTGCTGGGTGATGCTCTTCGTGTCCGTCGCGTTCGTCATCGTGTGGCGGCTCATCGCGCAGATGGTGGAGAAGGACGGCCGCACCTACGGGGACGTCCTCGCCGACGCCGTCACGAGCGGGTTCGTGCAGGTCTACGTCCCCTTCCTCGCGGGAATCGCGCTCATCCTCCTCAAGCAGGAGGGCGGTCAATGGTGGGTCCTCAGCTTCATCGCGATCGCCGTAGCGGCCGACACGGGCGCGTACGCCGCCGGTCTCGCCTTCGGCCGTCACCCGATGGCTCCGAAGATCAGCCCGAAGAAGACCTGGGAGGGTTTCGGCGGCGCCGTCATCGCCTCGCTCGCTGCGGGGGTGCTGCTCGCGATCTTCCTCCTGGAGCTGCCGTGGTGGTGCGGCGTGATCTTCGGCGCGTCGATCCTGCTCTCCGCGACACTGGGGGACCTCGGTGAATCGATGCTCAAGCGCGACCTCGGCATCAAGGACATGAGCTCCTGGCTCCCCGGGCACGGAGGGCTGCTCGATCGACTCGACAGCATTCTGCCCTCGACGATCCCTGCGCTCTGCCTGTATTTCCTCTTCTCTCCTTGGGTGGTTCTGTGATGAACGAAGATCAGCTCGACGAACAGGCGGAATCGACGCCGCCGGCATTCGCACTCACCTCAGGTCGGGTGCGTGGCTATCACCGGGCAGCCGTCGACACGTTCCTCGCATCTGCCCGCCGCGCGTTCGAGGCGGGCGGCGATGAACTCAGCGCGGACGATGTGCGGACGGCCTCCTTCCCGCTGGTGAAGAACGGATACGTCGTCGCGGATGTCGACGCGGCGCTCGGCCGTGTCGAAGACGCCTTCGCCGCTCGAGAACGCGAACGCGCGGTGCGATCCGCGGGAGCAGGTGCCTGGGTGGAGCAGGCCAGAGCAGACGCGCAGGTGATCCTGGATCACCTGGCGCGACCACGGCGCCACCGCTTCGCCCGTACCGGAGTGCTCACCTTCGGGTACCGTCTCGATGAGGTCGATCATGTGTCGACGCGTATCGTGCGGTATCTCCGTGACGGCGATGCGCTGACCGCCGAGCAGTTGCGCTCGGCGGCGTTCCGGATGCAGCGTGGGGGATACCGCGAAGAGCAGGTGGATGCCCTTCTGGACGCCACGATCGACGTGATTCTCGCCGTTCGCTGAGGTTCCTGATGGTCGATCCAGGCACTCTTGCGTAGACTGTCCCTCATCGTGAACTCCCGAAACGACATGAATCTCGAAAGAAACGACCTCTCGCCGGTGCCCGCGGTGAAGGCTCGTTTGGCGCGCACGGGCACACGACGCTGGTCTCGCAGCCGTGGTGTCGTCGGGGTCTTCAGTGCCCTCGCCGTCGTGGGTTTCGCCGGTGCATTGGTCGCACCGACCGGCGTGGCTCTGGCCGCGCCCGCCCCTGAGGAGTCGCCGGACTCCGCCTATTCGCTTGCGCTCGCGGACACTCAGAACCTCACCGTCACCGTCGAAGGTGCCGAGATCGCACCCGTCGTGCGCGGAGGATTCGAGGTCTATGTGAAGCCGAAGCCGGCTCCGGTCCCGACCGTGGCTGCAGCACCCCGTGGGGGATCCTCCGGAAAGTCTTCCGGAGGTAGCCTTCCTCCCTACACGGGAGGCGGTGCTCCTGCAGAGTGGATGGCGGCAGCCGGCATTGCGCAGAGCGACTGGCAGTACGTCGACTACGTCGTGTCCCGCGAGAGCGGTTGGAACCCGAACGCCACGAACAAGTCCTCCGGTGCCTGCGGTCTGGTGCAGGCCCTGCCGTGCAGCAAGGTGCCCGGCAACGGCTACAATCCGGTCGACAACCTTCGCTGGGCGACCGGGTACGCCACCGGCCGCTACGGCAGCTGGGCCGGTGCGTACAACTTCTGGGTCAACAACCACTGGTGGTGAGCAGGCAGTATGCCCCGCTCTCGCAGACGTCCTTCGGAGCGCCCTGACCACGAGGAATCCTTCGATCGCCTCCTCGCGGGCTGGAAGCGTACCGAGACCCGCCGCGGCGGTGAGTGGACCGTGCAACCGGTTTCCGGGGCGCAGGCGCAGAAGGACTACCTCTGCCCGGGCTGCGGTCGATCGATCGTCGCCGGAACCGCGCATCTCGTCGCCTGGCGCGCGGACGGCGTGCTCGGCGACGCGGCCGACCTCGCCGCACGGCGTCATTGGCACACACACTGTTGGAGGCTTGCATGAGCATCGAGATCCGAGGACCACTGGAGCTTCCGGCGCGACGCGAAGACATCGAGCTGAAGACCGCTGACGGTCTCACGTTGGTCGGAGAGCTCGCCGTGCCGGAGACCACGACGCCTGTCGCGACTCTCGTGACGCTTCATCCCCTGCCTACGGCCGGCGGGTTCATGGATTCGCACATCATCCGCAAAGCGGCGGCACGTCTTCCGGCCCTCGCGGATCTGGCCGTGCTGCGATTCAACACGAGGGGGACCACCTCACCTCGTGGGACGAGTGACGGATCCTTCGACGGCGGGGCGTCCGAACAGTTCGACGTCGCGGCAGCGATGGACTTCGCCCGTGAGCGCGCTCTGCCTCGCCCCTGGCTGCTGGGATGGTCCTTCGGCACGGAACTCGCGTTGAAGTACGGTCGGGAACACGACATCGAGGGGATCATCCTCCTTTCGCCGCCCTTGCACCGCGCGACACCGGAAGAGGTCGCCGCGTGGGCGACGATCGACCGACGCGTGGTCGTCCTGGTACCGGAGCTGGATGACTACCTGCGCCCCGCCGAGGCCCGCGAAAGGTTCGCTGCGATCCCGCACGCACAGCTGATCGCGGTGGACGGAGGGAAGCACCTCTGGGTGGGCGAGACCCAGACGCGACGCGTGCTGACGGAGATCGTGGCCGCGGTCAATCCTGCGGCGCTGCCTCTCACCACGCACTGGCCGGCCGACGACTGACGCGCAGCAGGCTCAGAGCTCGTTCATCCGCGGGATGAGCACCTGCCGGTAGATGATCAGGATGCTCGCGGCGACCGGGATGGCGATCAGCGCGCCCAGCAGACCGAGAAGGCTTCCTCCGGCGAGTGCCGCGACCACGACGACAGCCCCCGGTACCGAGACCGCACGGCTCATGATGCGCGGCGAGATGATGTAGGCCTCGATCTGCATGTAGATCAGGTAGTAGATCGCAGCGGCGATCGCGGTCGCCGGAGAGCCCAGTCCGGGGATGAGACACACCAGCACGATGATCGTGGAGCCGGTCAAGGTGCCGACGAGCGGGATCAGGGAGAAGAAGAACGCGATCACCGCGAGGACGGCGGGGAACGGTGCTTGGATGATCGACAGGAAGATCGCGCTGAGCACGCCGTTGATGACACCCTGCGTCACCTGCCCCATGACGTAATAGCCGACCGAATCCGTGATCTGTTCGGACAGGTCGATGAACCTGTCACGTTTCGACGCCGGAGCCAACTGGTAGACCGCCCGTTTGAGGGACGGCGTGGAAGCCGTGAGATAGATCGTCAGGATGAGGACGATGAACGCACCGAACAGGCCGCTGAGCACGGCGCCACTCGCCACGAGGAACCCTTGGCCGATGGAACCGCCGATCTCGGTCAGGTTCGTGGTGAGCCAGTCCTCGACGTAGGTGAAGACATCATCGACCCTCAGGTTGGGGAACGCGTCCGTCATCCACTGCTTGAGGTCGTCGATCGCGGTACCGCGTTGCACGATCGCCGTGATCTGGGCGATCAGCTGGGAGATCTGGTCGACCAGCACGGGAAGGACGATGAGCACGATGCCGACGAAGATGCCGAGCACCGCGAGGATCGTGACGATGACAGCGAGCCATCGGGGGAGACGCCGGCGCTCCAGGAACGAGACGAGCGGATCGAGTCCGAGACTGAGGAAGAGAGCCGTGCCGAGATAGAGCAGAACCGTGGAGAGGTTCTGCACGCTGTTGATCAGCAGGATGCCCAATCCCACGCCGAGCGTCGCCACCAGGGCGGTGCGGAAGGGATTGTGGATCTTCATTCGGAGGCTCCTCGAGGACGGATGCAGCAAGGCTATCCAGAGCGTCCGGCTCGGCACCGACGACGTGCCGGTCCGGCCCGCACTGAACCTGCTCGTGGGCAACACACAGCTGATTTCGCTAGTCTGAAATGTCGAGTGTTGCGTCGCTGGCAAGTGCCGGCGATGCGTGAGGAGACTATTCGTGCGTTTCGTATGGGCCGTGGTGGCCTTCGTGCTGGCTGCCGTGCTGATCGGCGCGGGGATTGCTCAGCGCACCATCTTCATGGGGCCGGACACTCAGCAGACCCAGGTCGAGATCGATGAACCGGCACCCTTCGTCCTCATCGACGGCGACGTGCTTCGGGCGAATCCAGGCGCGCAGACGCTGATCGTCCGGGGAGAGGGCGAGATCTTCGGCAGCTATGGTCGCACCGCCGACATGGAGGCCTGGCTCGCCGACTCCGACTACAACCAGGTCACGCTGAAGAAGAACGGCGATCTGGCGGTCGAGCACGTCACGGCGCCCTCCGCTGACGGCGAGACCGATGCTCCGAGCGACGGCGCTGAGGGCGACTCCGCCGACGCGGAGTCCGCGGGGCGTGATCCGCGGGGATCCGATCTCTGGCTCGACTCGTTCGTCAAGGACAACCGTCTCACGGCCGAGAACATGCAGTTGCCCGAGGGCACGAGCATGCTCGTCGCCTACGACGGCACAGCCGATGCGCCGGATGACATCGTGGTCTCCTGGCCGCTGGACAACTCGACGCCGTGGGCGGGACCTCTCATGGTCGCCGGGGGAATCGTGCTGCTGCTCGGCCTCATCCTCTACGTGCTCGCGATCCGCCATCAGCGCCGCGGCCGCGGCCCCCGGCGCAAGGGCCCGGGTCCGCTCCCGGCGACCGAACCGATCGACGTCGCGGTTCTTCCGCCGTCTGAGCGCGCGGCGATCGAGGAGTCCGGCGCTCCGCGCAGCGAACCCTCCGCAGGAACGGCGGCGCCGGCCGACGGAGACGTCGAGGAGGCGGAGATCGTGGACGAGAGCAAGGACCCCGACGCGAAGACCTCCATGCGCGCAGCCACGCGGCCTCGCCGGCGTCGCATGCTCGCGCTTCCGGCTCTCGGGCTCACGGCGCTTCTTGCCGCCGGGTGCTCGTCGGACTCGTGGCCGCAGCTGGGCGACGCCTCGCCGACCCCGTCTCCGAGTCCGACGGTGATCGCGCCTGAGAACCAGAAGCCCCCTGCGGTGACCGAAGCGCAGGCCAAGCGCATCTTGAAGACGCTCGCCGGCACGGTGAGCGAAGCCGACGCGGCACTCGACCTCGACCTGCTCGCTACCCGCTTCGAGGGACCCGCTCTCGCAGCACGGACCACGGAATATGCGCTGCGCTCGAAGCTCCCGGACACCGTTCCGCCCGCGGCGATCCCGACCGATCAGGTCGAGGTCGTGCTTCCGGAAGCGACCGATCAGTGGCCGCGCACGGTGCTGATGCTGTCGAAGACCGGGGATGACACGGTGCCGCCGGTGGTCCTCACGATGACGCAGGCCGACCCCTGGTCGAACTACAAGGTCTCGAACATCGCCGAGATGTCTGCTGACGCCGTCTTTCCCGAGGTCGCTGCATCCTGGCTCGGGACATCGCTCGTTCCCTCCGATTCCGCGTTCCTGACGATCCCGCCTGCGAACCTCGCCTCGACCTTCGCCGATGTGGTGGACCAGGGGGAGCAGAGCGAGTTCTACGACATGTTCGACGATCTGGCGTTGACCTACGCCAAGTCGATCACCGACAGCCGTCAGGCCGTGATCCAGGCTCTCGCCGACAAGGGCGCCGCCGACACGTCGAAGGCCGCCTTCGACATGGCTCCGACGACGGATGCCCCCATCTCGATGACGACTCTGGACAGCGGCGCGATCGTCGCCGTCACCCTCACCGACACCGAGACGGTGACGCCGACGGGAGACGACGTCTCCATCCGTTTCGGCGACAATGCACAAGCCAAGGCCCTCACCGACGCGACCGAGTCCGCGAAGGGCGTCGAGACGACCTACGAGTTCCAGCTGTTCTTCTCGGTCCCGGCAAAGGGCTCGACGGAGCAGATCCGGCTCCTGGCAGCCCACCAGGACCTCCTGTCCGTGAAGGTGATCAAATGAGTGAGATCTCTCCTGCCGCCCTGCGCGGTGCCGTCGACCTGTCGAGTCTCCGCAACCGGCCCGCATCTCCCGCAGAGGGCGCCCCCGCCCCGGGACTGCCCGATGTCGTCGTGGATGCGACCGACGAGACGTTCGGGCAGATCCTCGAGCTCTCGCGCACCGTTCCCGTCGTCGTCGACCTCTGGGCGGAGTGGTGCGGGCCCTGCAAGCAGCTGAGCCCGATCATCGAGAAGGTGACGCGCGAGCTCGGCGGACGCGTGCTGCTCGCCAAGGTCGATGTGGATGCGAATCCGCAGCTCGCGCAGAGCTTCCGTGCCCAGTCCATCCCGATGGTGGTGGCACTGATCGCCGGTCAGCCGGTGCCGATGTTCACCGGGGCCGTGCCGGAGCAGCAGGTTCGCGACGTCTTCGCGCAGCTGCTGCAGGTGGCGGCGCAGAACGGTGTCACCGGATCGCTCTCGGTCGGCGAGGAGGGCGCGGACCCGGAACCTCCCGTGGAGCCGGAGCTCCCCCCGCTGCACGCTGAGGCGTTCGCGGCGATCGAGGTCGGCGACTACGCGGCCGCCATCACGGCGTACGAGAAGGCGCTCGCGGAGAACCCGCGGGATGCGGACGCGCTCGCGGGTCTCGGCCAGGTACGGCTGCTCGACCGCGTTCAGGGCCTCGATCTGCAGGCGGCACGGGCCGCAGCGGCCGAGGGCCCGCTCGACGTCCAGGCGCAGTTCGATGTGGCCGACCTCGACCTCGCCGGCGGGCATGTCGATGACGCCTTCGGTCGCCTGCTCGATCTGTTCGCGCAGCTCCCGTCCGACCAGCGCACGCCCGTTCGTGAGCGCCTGGTCGAGCTCTTCGGGCTCATCGGTGCGGAGGATCCGCGGGTCGTGTCGGCGCGCAACCGGCTTTCGTCGCTGCTGTTCTAGGGAGGTACGCGCCGAGTCGCCGGCGCGCTCAGCCGTGGTTGACCGTCGGCACGTGAGGGTCGGACTGGTAGCGCAGCCACAGCGTCGAGAGCGCGGGCAACGTCAGGGTCGCGAGCGGTGCTCCTCCTTCTGAGGGTTTCGCATAGACCAACCCGAGGTTGCCCGATCCTCGACCCCCGTAGTCCGCCGCGTCGGTGTTGAGCACTTCCTGCCACACTCCTTCTCGAGGAAGGGTGAGCTGATACCCGGTGCGTTCCACCCCGGCGAAGTTGCTCACGACGACCAGGCGCCCGCCGTGCGCGTCACGCCTCTCGAACGCGATCACCGTAGATTCCCAGCTCGGCGCACCGAGGCGGCTGAACGACGAACCGTCGTTGTCGCGTTCCCAGAGAGGGGCCTGCGCCCGGTAGGTACGGTTCATCTCGCCGATGAAGTCCTGCAGCTGGGCATGTGAGGGCTGCTCGAGGAGCCACCAATCCAGCTCGCGCCCTTCCGACCACTCCGCCAGCTGGCCGAACTCCTGCCCCATGAACAGCAGCTTCTTGCCGGGGTGCCCCCACATGTAGGCGAGGTACGCACGCACGTTCGCCAGCTTGTGCCAATGGTCTCCCGGCATCTTTGCGACCAGGCTGCCCTTGCCGTGGACGACTTCGTCGTGGCTGATGGGAAGCAGATAGTTCTCACCGAAGGCGTAGACGAAGGAGAAGGTCATCTCACCCTCGTGATGCCCGCGGTACATCGGGTCGCGTGAGATGTACTGCAGGGAGTCGTTCATCCAGCCCATGTTCCACTTGAACCCGAAACCCAGGCCTGCGTGGTCGGTGGGAGCGGTGACGCCGGGGAAGCTGGTGGACTCCTCCGCGATCATCAGGATCCCCGGGTGCAGCCGGTAGGCGGTGGCATTCACCTCCTGCAGGAAGCGGATCGCCTCGAGGTTCTCGCGCCCGCCATGGATGTTCGGCTCCCATTCGCCCGGTTGACGGGAGTAGTCGAGGTAGAGCATCGAGGCGACGGCGTCGACACGGAGCCCATCGACATGGAACTCCTGGAGCCAGTACAGGGCGTTGGCGACCAGGAATCCGCGGACCTCCGGGCGGCCGTAATCGAAGATGAGTGTTCCCCAGTCCTGATGCTCTCCGCGTCGTGGGTCCGGGTGCTCGTAGAGCGGCTGACCGTCGAAGCGCGCGAGCGCGAAGGCATCCTTGGGGAAGTGGCCCGGAACCCAGTCCATGATCACGCCGATGCCGGCCTGGTGGAGACGGTCGATGAGGTAGCGCAGGTCGTCGGGCGTGCCGAACCTGCTCGTGGGGGCGTAGTATCCGCTGACCTGATAGCCCCACGATCCACCGAACGGATGCTCCGCCAGCGGCATGAACTCGACGTGGGAGAAGCCCGATTCCGTCACATGCTGGATCAGCGGGTCGGCGATCTCGCGGTACCCGAGGCCCGCCCGCCATGAGCCGACGTGGACCTCGTAGATCGACAACGGCTGCGCCACGGCGTGGGTGGCCGCCCGGCGCGTCATCCACGCGCCATCCGACCAGCTGTGCGTCGATGCCGTCACGATCGATGCCGTGTCGGGCGGAACCTCGGCAGCGAGCGCCATCGGGTCGGCCTTGAGGATCCACGCCCCCTCGCGGGTGCGGATCTGGTACTTGTATCTGGTGCCGATCGGCAGCCCTGGAACGAAGAGCTCCCAGACGCCGCTGACGCCCATCGAGCGCATGGCGTGGGGCTCGCCGTTCCAGTCGTTGTGGTCGCCGACCACCCGCACGGCAGTGGCGTTGGGCGCCCAGACCGCGAACGAGACGCCGATCTCTCCGTCGAACGTGCGCACATGAGCGCCCAACGCCTCCCAGAGGCGTTCGTGACGCCCCTCGGCGATCAGGTGCAGGTCGAGGTCGCCGAGCGTCGGCGGATGCCGATACGGGTCGCCCGACACTGTCTCATCGTGATCTGCGTACCTCGTGGCGATGCGGTAAGGGACCGGGGGACCGCTGTGCTCGCCCTCCCAGATGCCGTGGGCGACGTGGGCGAGCTCCTGCCTGCTGCCGTCGTCGAAGACGGCTGCGACTGCTTCTGCGAGCGGGCGTCTGGCACGGATCACGGTGACGGTGCGATCGGCCGCATCCTTGTGGGCATGCGCGCCGAGAACGGAGTGAGGATCGTGGTACGTGGCTGATGAGACCGCCTCCCATTCGGTGGATGCGGCGACGTCTTCCGTGTAGCTCATGATCGCTCCCTCACCTTCAGGATGTGCACCGGCTCGGCGAAGGCGTCGAGCCGCACGTAGTTGTGATCGGTCCAGGTCCAGACGGCTCCCGTGAGGAGGTCCTCCACCTCGAAGGCCTCGCCCGGGAGGATGCCCCACTGGGTCGTGTCGAGGTGCACGGTGGTCTCCCGCACCGAGTGCGGGTCGACGTTGGCGACGACGATGACGGTGTCTCCGCGACCGGTGCCGGTGAACGGCGCCGCCAGATGCTTGCTGTAGACGAGCACCGCGTCGTCGTCGCTCCAGTGCGCGCGGAAGTTGCGGAGCTGCTGCAACGCGGGGTGAGCGCCCCGGATCTCGTTGAGTCGGCGCAGCAGGGGAGCGAGCGATTCGCCGCGGGCCTCGGCGCCGACCCAGTCTCGGAACTTGTACTCGTACTTCTCGTTGTCGATGTTCTCTTCGGACCCGGGACGGGCGACGTTCTCGAAGAGTTCGTAGCCCGCGTAAACGCCCCATACGGGACCTGCCGTCGCGGCGATGCAGGCGCGGATCCTGTAGGCCGCCCTGCCACCGAACTGCAGGTACTCGGTGAGGATGTCGTGGGTGTTCACGAAGAGGTTGGGCCTCATGTAGTCGGAGGTCTCGTGGGATACCGAGCCGAGGAACTCCTCGAGCTCGGCCTTCGTGTTGCGCCAGGTGAAGTAGCTGTAGCTCTGCTGGAAACCGACCGCGGCGAGCGCGCGCATGACGGCCGGTCGGGTGAACGCCTCTGCGAGGAAGATCACGTCGGGGTCGACGGCGTTCACCTCTGCGATGAGCCATTCCCAGAACTGGAGCGGTTTCGTGTGCGGGTTGTCGACGCGGAAGATCTTCACGCCCTGCGCCACCCAGTGCTGCACGACCCGCAGCATCTCCGCGTAGATGCCGTCCGGATCGTTGTCGAAGTTCAGAGGGTAGATGTCCTGGTACTTCTTCGGCGGGTTCTCGGCGTAGGCGATCGTGCCGTCCGGGAGGGTCGTGAACCACTCCGGATGCTCGCGCACCCATGGATGGTCGGGCGAGGCCTGGAGTGCGAGGTCGAGCGCGACCTCGAGCCCTTCCCTCCGTGCCGCGCGCACGAACGCCCGGAAATCCTGCGAGGTGCCCAGTTCGGGATGGATCGCATCGTGCCCGCCTTCCGTGGCGCCGATCGCGTACGGCGAACCCGGGTCTCCGGCCTCGGCGGTGAGGGTGTTGTTGCGTCCCTTGCGATTGGTGGAACCGATCGGATGGATCGGCACCAGATACACCACGTCGAAACCCATCGCCGCGACGTCGGGCAGACGACGCGTCGCGGTGCGGAACGTGCCGCTCTTGACAGTTCCGTCCTTCAGACGCCGCGCGCCTTCGGAGCGGGGGAAGAACTCGTACCAGGCGCCGACACCTGCCGCGCGCCGGTCGGCATGCAGCGTGTGTGTCGGCGTCGCGGAGCGCAGAGTCGTCACGGGACGGTCGCGGAAGATCTGAACCAATCCCGCATCCGTCGCCAGCGCCATGGTTGTCGCGGCATCGCCGTCCTGCAGGGATACCGCGTCTGCGCCGAGCCGTTTCCGCTGCGGTGCCGGGCGGTCCTTCTCCGCGGCGGCCCGCGCCAGCAGATCTGCCCCCAGCGCTGCCATCACCGGGACGTCGACCCCGGCGGCGACCTTCAGCTCCGCGGCGTGCGCCCAGGTCGCGAAGTCATCGGAGAAGGCCTCGAACCGGAAGAGCCATTCGCCCTGTTCGTCGAGCGCGATCGGCGTCGACCAGGTGTCGGTGCCGTCGTCGCGGGGAGAGAGGCGATGCAGGGTCTCTTCTCCGGAAGGGGACGTGAGCCGGACGTGCACGCCGATGACGTCGTGGCCCTCGCGGAACGCGACCACGCTGAAGGGCACCACTTCGCCGACGAAGGCCTTCGGCCTGAAGCCACCGGGTACCGATGGCGACGGGTCGAGCAGCGGGATGCGGGTCGTCCGCAGTGCACCGGGAGAATCCGCAACGCCCAGGGCGCGCGTCGGGATCTGAGCGGGGCTCCGAAGAGCCGAGGACCGAGTACCAGCACGTGCAGCCACCTCCCGAATGTACCGCGCGGACGTGGCCACGGGTAGCGCGCCGGAGGGTGCGTCGTCGGCCGGCTTCATTCGATGCGGAACAGCCTCATCGACGTGCCCGAGACCGGCAGCACATCGCCAGGCGCGAAGACCTCTTCGTCATCGGAAGGGCGCTCCTGAGCACTCGACCACAGCGAGACGAAGCGGGTCGCGTCTTCGATCTCGACGGGCAGGCGTACATCGATGGGCGACTCGGTACCGTGCACGATCAGGAGGATGCGGTTGTAGGCCTCGGTGTCGGGAGTGGAGGCGGCGACGTACTGCAGCGTCCGGTTCCCTGGGTCGGCCCATTGGTCCTGCTCCATCGTCTCCCCGTTCTGGTCGTACCAGTCCATCACCGAGGCGTTGGGGATGTGCTCGCCGAGTCGCGCGTAGCGGCTCGGTCGCAAGGCGGGGTTCTCCTGGCGCAGCCGGATGAGCCGGGAGACGTGGGCGCGCAGATCGTCCTGCCAGGGCTCGAACTCCCAACCGAGCCAGGTCAGGACGGAGTCCTGGGCATAGGCGTTGTTGTTGCCTCGCTGGGTGCGACCGACCTCGTCGCCGGCGGTGAGCATGGGAATGCCCGCGGACAGCAGGAGCGTTCCGAGCAGGTTGCGCATGGCTTTGCGCCGCGAGGCGAGGATGGTCGGGTCGTCTGTCGGACCCTCGACTCCGTGGTTGAACGCGCGGTTCATGTCCGCACCGTCGCGATTCTGTTCGCCGTTGGCCTCATTGTGCTTGACGTCGTAGGAGACGAGGTCGTGCAGGGTGAAGCCGTCGTGCGCCGTGACGAAGTTCACGCTGGCGAGCGGACCGCGGTCCTCGCTGAAGGTGTTCGACGATCCGGCGAGACGGGTCGCGAATCCACCGATGCCCACCGGGGCAGATGCTCGCCGGGCGTAGTCGATGTCGCTCAGCCAGAAGTTGCGCACCCGATCGCGATAGCGGTCGTTCCACTCATGCCAGCCGGCCGGGAAGTTGCCCGTCTGCCAGCCGCCGAGACCGACGTCCCATGGCTCGGCGATGAGCTTGGTGTCGGCGAGGATCGGATCGTCCGCGATGGCGGTGAGAAGCGGATGCTCCGGGGTGTAGGTGTGGGCGGCGTCGCGGGCGATGGCCGTGGCGAGGTCGAAGCGGAAGCCGTCGATCTGCATCTCCTGCGCCCAGTAGCGCAGGGAGTCCAGAACGAGTCGGGCACCGGCATCGGTCGCCGTGTTCAGGGTGTTGCCGCACCCGGTGGTGTCGACGTAGACGCCGGACTCATCCTGCCGGTAGTAGTTCGCGTTGTCGATGCCGCGCAGGCTCGAGCGCGGACCGCCGATGCCCTCTTCGGACGTGTGGTTGTACACGACGTCGAGGATGACCTCGAGTCCTGCCTCGTGCAGCAGCCGCACCATGCCCTTGAACTCGGCCAGCACCGCCTCCGGCCCCTCCTTGCGGGCCTCCTCGGTGGCGTAGGCGGTGTGCGGGGTGAAGAAGTTCAGCGTGTTGTAGCCCCAGTAGTTGGTGAGACCGCGCTCGAGGAGGCGAGGTTCCGGCACGAAGGCATGAACCGGGAGCAGCTCGATCGACGTGATCCCCAGGGAGTGGAAGTACGCGATCATCGCGGGGTGGGCGAGCCCGGCGTAGGTGCCGTGCAGTGCGGGAGGAACATCGGGATGACGTTTGGTGAGGCCCTTGAGATGCCCCTCGTAGATGACAGTGCGGTCCAACGGCACCCGAGGCTTCTGCGACTCGCCCCAATCGAAGCCGTCGACGATCACCACGGAGCGCCATTCCTCGTACCCGTCTCCCTGCGCGAGGCCGCGGGCGTAGGGGTCGAGGAGCAGCGTCTCCGGGTTGAACGTGTTCCCGGGGCCGTGCGGACCCCCGACACGGATGGCGTACCGCACACCCGGTTGGAGCAGTTCGGTGGTGACCTCCCAGACACCCCCGGCGAGTCGCTCGAGCGGCACTTCGTCCGTCGCCCAGTCGAGGTCGGTGGCGTCGAAGACGACCAACTCGATGGAGGAGGCGTTCTGAGACCAGACACGCAGGGTACCGACGCCGTCGTGCAGACGAACGCCGAGATTGTCGAGGGCAGGTCCGCCGGGCACGGTGAGGTCTCGGGACTCGGGCATGAGTACACACTAGGCGCGATGTGTTGCCGTCTCATGTCACCGCGCACCCGGTACCTGGAGGCAGCACCCTTCCGCCCTCGTTTCGGGAGAGAATCGAAGGATGCGGCACTATCTGGACCACGCGGCGACCACGCCACTGCGCCCCGAAGCACGGGAGGCCTGGCTCGCCGCTTCCCAGATGGTCGGCAATGCGTCGTCGACGCACGGGGCGGGTCAGGATGCGCGTCGGCTGCTCGAGGAGTCGCGCGAACGGGTCGCCGCGGTGCTGGAGGCCGACCCGATCGAGATCGTGTTCACCTCCGGGGGCACGGAGTCCATCAACCTCGCTCTTCAGGGGTTGTGGCACGGCCGCGCGGGCGGAACGTCGGCGATCGTGATGCCCGACGCCGAGCATCACGCGACGATGGACACGGTCGCCGCGCTCGTGGATGAAGGGGCAGCACTGCGACGAGTGCCCGTCGCGCCCGACGCGCGGATCGATCCCGAGCAGTTCGCCGCCGAGCTCCCCGGTGCCGCTCTGGCGACGGCCCTCGCGGCGAACAACGAGGCCGGAACCATCAACGACACCCGCTCCCTCGCAGCCGCGGCGGCGGGAGCGGGAGTTCCCCTGCACATCGACGCCGTCGCGGCGCTCGGACACGTGCCGCTGTCGTTCCGCACCCTGCGAGGTGATGCCGACGGTGGGGTCGGCCTGGTCGCCATGAGCTTTGCCGGCCACAAGATCGGCGCTCCGGTCGGCGTGGGAGTCCTCGTCACGGCACGCACGGCCCGCCTCACCGCGTTGCTGCGTGGGGGAGCTCAGCAGCGCGGGTTGCGCGCGGGCACGCAAGATGTCCCCGGGGCTGCCGCTTTCGCGACGGCGCTGGAGCTCGCAGAGCGCGAACGATCGGACGAGACCGCACGACTCAGCGCGCTGCGTGACCGCCTCGTGTCCGGCATCAGGGCGGCCGTGCCGAGAGCAGAACTGCTGGGGGATCCGACCGTGCGCCTCCCGGGGAACGCGCACGTGCTGTTCCCCGGCGCGGTGGGGGAGAGCCTGCTTTTCCTCCTCGATGTCGCCGGCGTCGCTGCCTCGACGGGATCCGCCTGCCAGGCGGGCGTCGCCGAGCCGTCGCACGTCGTGATGGCGATGGGGCGCAGCGAACGGGATGCGCGCAGCGTGCTGCGGTTCTCGCTCGGTCGGACCTCGACCGATACCGACGTCGATGCGGTGCTCGCCACGATCGCTGACGCCTATGCCCGCGCATCCGGCGCCGGCACAGCCGCGCGCTCGTAGACTGGTCTCATGCGGATCCTTGCGGCTATGAGCGGTGGAGTCGACTCCGCCGTCGCGGCCGCCAGGGCCGTGGAGGCGGGGCACGACGTGGTCGGCGTGCATCTGGCACTGTCCCGTGCCGGCGGCACCCTGCGCACCGGCAGCCGCGGCTGCTGCACGATCGAGGATGCCCTCGACGCCCGTCGCGCCGCAGACGTGCTCGGCATCCCGTTCTACGTCTGGGACTTCTCGGAGCGGTTCCGCGACGACGTGATCGCAGATTTCATCTCCGAGTACCAGGCCGGTCGCACCCCCAATCCCTGCATGCGATGCAACGAGAAGATCAAGTTCGCCGCACTGCTGGAGCGAGCGATCGAGCTCGGGTTCGACGCCGTGTGCACGGGGCACTACGCGACGTTGATCGACGGCGACGGGGGTCTCGAGCTGCACCGCGCCTCCGACAACGCCAAAGACCAGTCGTACGTCCTGGGCGTCCTCAACGCCGAGCAGCTCGCGCACACCTACTTCCCGCTCGGCACCACGCCCGCGAAGGCGATCGTGCGCGCCGAAGCCGAGGCACGCGGTCTGAGCGTCGCGCAGAAACCGGACAGCCACGACATCTGCTTCATCCCCGATGGTGACACCCGCGGTTGGCTCGCCGAGAAGGTCGGCACGGCGACCGGCGAGATCGTCGACCGCAGCGGAGAGGTCGTCGGATCCCACGAGGGTGCTCACGCCTTCACCGTCGGGCAGCGCCGCGGTCTCAAGCTCGGTGTGCCCGCCGCCGACGGCAAGCCGAGGTTCGTTCTCGAAGTGCGCCCGGTCTCCAACACCGTCGTCGTCGGCCCGAAGGAGGCCCTCGCCATCGCCGAGATCGCGGGGGAGCGGTTCAGCTGGGCCGGCGCTGCACCGACCGAATCGTCCTTCTCCTGCCATGTGCAGATCCGTGCGCATTCCGAGCCCGTGGCCGCACACGCCGAGGTCTCCGACGGGGGTGTACGCGTCACACCGGAGGTTCCCCTCGACGGCGTCGCACCGGGGCAGACCGCTGTGCTCTACGTCGGAACGCGCGTGCTCGGACAGTTCACGATCGACACGACGGTCTCGGCGGTTCCCGTCGGCGCGTAGACGTTTCCGGTGTCGGTACCCGCTCGTAGACTGGCGGAGTGCCGGAGAACATCTCGCTGGAAGACGCCCGAACCGAAGCTGAAGAGCTGACCACTCGCATCCTCGACGCCAAAGAGGCCTACTACGGCCGCGACACCTCGGTCGTCGACGACTTCACCTATGACGGATGGATGCACCGGCTCGAAGAGCTCGAGCGTCTGCACCCCGAGCTCCAGGGACAGGACTCGCCCACCCAGATGGTCGGCGCGGCCGAGGCGACGGGTCTTGCGACCATCGAGCACGCCGAGCGGATGCTCAGCCTCGACAACGTCTTCTCGATCGACGAGCTGAAGGAGTGGGCAGCGAAGACGAAGGCCGCAGCGGGCCGCGAGGTCGCCTGGCTCACCGAGCTCAAGATCGACGGACTGGCGATCAACCTCCGCTACGAGAACGGTGTGCTGACCTCCGCGGCCACCAGAGGCGACGGACGCGTCGGAGAGATCGTCACCGAGAACGCTTTGCGTCTCCCTGAGATCCCATATCGGCTCAGCGGCGACGGGCATCCCCCGATCGTCGAAGTGCGCGGCGAGGTCTTCATCCCCGTGGCGGCGTTCGAACGGCTCAATGCGGCGCAGGCAGCCTTCCGCGACCGGGCCTACGCCGACGCGCTCGAGCGGTGGGAGTCGCGCGGCGGGGTGAAGAAGCCCTTCGACGATGAGAAGGCGCGCACTGCGGCCGCCCGGCGATTCCCGGCCTTCGCGAACCCCCGCAATGCGGCGAGCGGTGGACTCCGCCAGCAGATCGACAAGAAGAACGGCCTCGAGCTCGAAGCAGGACTGTTGCGGATCGAGTCGCTCGCGCTGTACGTGCACGGGGTCGGCGCATGGTCGAACCCTCCGGTCGCCGCGCAGAGCGAGGTGTACGACCTGCTCGCGGAGTGGGGGCTGCCCACGAGCCCGCACACGAAGGTCTGCCGCACGATCGACGAGGTCGTCACGTTCGTCGAGTACTTCGGCGAGCATCGGCATGATGTCGAGCATGAGCTCGACGGCATCGTGGTCAAGGTCGACGAGCTCGAGCTGCACGACGAGCTCGGCGCGACGAGCCGGGCCCCGCGCTGGGCGATCGCCTACAAGTACCCGCCGGAAGAGGTGCAGACGAAGCTGCTCGACATCGTCGTGTCGGTCGGTCGCACCGGTCGCGCGACTCCGTTCGCCGTCATGGCCCCCGCACATGTCGCCGGATCGGTGGTCCGCCAGGCGACGCTGCACAACAAGGACGTCGTGAAGGCGAAAGGCGTGCTGATCGGTGACACGGTCGTGCTGCGCAAAGCCGGCGACGTGATCCCCGAGGTCCTCGGGCCGGTCGTCGAGAAGCGCGACGGCACCGAGCGCGAGTTCGTGATGCCCGTCGAGTGCCCGGAGTGCGGCACGCCCCTGCGAGCCATGAAGGAAGGCGATATCGATCTGCGCTGTCCGAACGCACGCTCGTGCCCGGCGCAGGTGCGCGGACGCGTGGAGCACATCGGTTCGCGAGGCGCCCTCGACGTCGAGGCACTGGGCGAGGTCACCGCTGCGGCCCTGACGCAGCCGACGTCTCCTGCAGTGCCACCGCTCGAGACCGAGGCGGGCCTGTTCGCGCTCAGCCTCGAACAGCTGGTCCCCATCGAGCTGTTCGTTCGCGACGCCGAGACGGGTCTCCCCAAGGAAGACGAGGACGGGGTCGTCAAAACTCGCGCTCCTTTCCGACGCAACCCCACTGCGGCTGAGAAGAAATCCGGTCTCGACGGACCCCAGCCCTCCGCACAGGCGCTCACCCTGCTCGCAGAACTGGAGAAGGCCAAGACGAAGGACCTGTGGCGGCTGCTCGTCTCACTGAACATCCGCCATGTCGGCCCTGTCGCCGCGAGGGCGCTCGCTCAGTGGTTCGGGTCGCTCGACGCGATCCGCGCGGCGTCACGCGACGAGCTCGCCGCGGTCGAGGGCGTCGGTGGCATCATCGCCGATTCGCTTCTCGCCTGGTTCGAGGTGGACTGGCACCAGGAGATCGTTCAGCAGTGGGAGGACGCGGGCGTGCAGTGGGCGACGCCTGGGCACCCCGGCCCCGGCGCGGCTGTGGCCGCGGGCGGAGTCCTGGAGGGGCTGACCGTCGTCGCCACCGGATCCCTCGACGGTTACACACGAGACGGCGCACAGGAGGCCATCATCAACGCGGGCGGCAAGGCCGCGTCGAGCGTATCGAAGAAGACCGACTTCGTCGCCGCCGGCCCCGGCGCGGGTTCCAAGCTGGCGAAGGCGGAGGACCTCGGCCTGCGAATCCTCGACGCGGCGCAGTTCCATATCCTGGTGACCCAGGGGCCGGATGCCCTCCCTCCCACGGGCGAAGGGGCGTGAAGCGCTTCGGGCCCCTGATCGTCGTCCCGGAGGCTCTCGCCGTCGGAGATCCCGGTCGCCATCATCTGCGGTTGACCCGTGATGCCGTGATCATTCGCGAGGGCGTCGATAATCGCGGGATCGTGAGCTGGAGCGAGCTCGACACGATCGTCATGGACGTCCCCACGACGAGGTTCCGTCTTCCCGGGCTCGTCAGCACGATTCTGCTCGGCGCTTTGACCGCCGCCATGCTGACCGATCCCGGAGTCGATCCCGACGACGGTTCCGTGACTCTGACGGTCGACGGAGAATCTCGAGTCCTGCCCCTGAGCAGACACCACGTCGGCGGATACTGGGAGCCTGCGGTCATGGGCGCGCATCGGCTGATCGCCCATCTCATCGCGCACCCCGAGCAGCGTGCGCTGCTCACACATCCGGAGCCGCTGATCGATGTCGCCGCGCGACTCGCGCGCGGGACGGGATAATCCGTTCCGCGCGCGAGTGGTGGTCAGCTCTTGTGACGCGGCTTGCGGTACGGCTTCTCGTCACGCGTGTCGCGCGCCGGCCGATCATCGCGGTCCCGACGCTCGAAACGGTCACCCCGACCGCCGGCCTCCCGAGGGCCACCGGTGCGGCGTGCGCCCCCGGGACCGCGGTCGGGCTTGATCTCGATCAGGCGTCCCGAGATGCGCGTGTCGCGCAGCTTCTCGAGGACAGACGGATCCAGGTTCGATGGCAGCTCGACCGTCGAGAAGTCCGGACGGATGTTGATCGCACCGAAGTCGTCGCGTCCCAGACCGCCCTCGTTGGCGAGGGCCCCGACGATCTGGCGGGGTTCGACACGGTGACGTCGTCCGACCTCGATGCGGTAGGCGGTGTAGTCGCCACGCCCGCGTCGTTCCGTACGCGGCTCACGAGCATCGCGCCCCGTGCGCTCGCGCGGGGGACGGTTGTCTGCTTCTACCGCCTTGGTGAGCGGATCGTTGGCGGGGTCGAGCAGCAGCGGCTTGTCACCCTGCGCCACGACAGCCAGAGCGGCGGCCACATCACCCTCAGGGACATCATGGTGACGCACGTAGTGCGCCACGATGTCGCGGAACGCCTCGATGCGCCCGGTCTCCGACAGCGCCGTGGTGATCGCGTCGTCGAAGCGGTTCAGACGTGTGGTGTTCACGTCTTCCGTGCTCGGGAGCTGCATCTGGGCCGGCTGCTGACGCGTCGCCTTCTCGATGTGCTTCAGGAGGTAGCGCTCGCGCGGGGTGATGAAGCTGATCGCGTCGCCCGATCGTCCGGCGCGGCCCGTGCGACCGATTCGGTGCACATAGGACTCGGTGTCGGTGGGGATGTCGAAGTTGACGACGTGGCTGATGCGCTCGACGTCGAGTCCTCGCGCGGCCACGTCGGTCGCGACCAGGATGTCGAGCTTGCCGTCCTTGAGCTGGTTCACGCTGCGCTCACGCTGCACCTGAGGCACGTCGCCGTTGATGGCTGCGGCCGAGTAGCCACGGGCGCGCAGCTTCTCCGCCAGGGTCTCGGTCTCGTTCTTCGTACGGACGAAGACGATCATTCCGTCGAAGTTCTCGACCTCGAGGATCCGGGTGAGCGCATCGACCTTCTGCGCGTACGACACGACGAGGTAGCGCTGCGTGATGTTGGTGCCGGTCGCGGTCTTCGACTTGATGCTGATCTCTTCGGGGTCTCGCAGGTACTTCTGGGCGAGACGGCGGATCTGCGGCGGCATCGTCGCGGAGAACAGCGCGACCTGCTTCTCCTCGGGTGTCTGCGCGAGGATCTGCTCCACGTCTTCGGCGAAGCCCATCTTCAGCATCTCGTCGGCCTCGTCGAGCACGAGGTACTGCAGCTGAGACAGGTCGAGCGTGCCCTTGGCGAGGTGGTCCATGATGCGGCCCGGCGTGCCGACGATCACGTGGACGCCGCGGCGCAGGGCCGACAGCTGCACGCCGTAGCCCTGCCCGCCGTAGACGGGGAGCACGTGCACGCCCTTCATCTTGGAGGCGTACGACTCGAACGCCTCGCAGACCTGGAGCGCGAGCTCACGGGTGGGTGCGAGCACGAGGGCCTGCGGGGTCTTCTGGGAGACATCGAGGCGTTCGAGCACGGGGAGGGCGAAGGCCGCGGTCTTCCCGGTACCGGTCTGCGCCATGCCGACGACATCGCGCCCAGCCAGGAGCGTCGGGATGGTGGCCGCCTGGATGGGCGACGGCGTCTCATAGCCGAGGTCTTTGATGGCTTTGAGGACGGGCCCGGTGATGCCGAGCTCCTCGAATCCAGGGGTCGCGGGAGATTCGTCGGGGGCGTCGGTCAGCACTGCATCTTCAGGGGTCACTTCCCAAGGGTAGCGCGCTGCGGCGTCCGCCGCCTGTGAGGGCGTCCTCAGGCGCCGGTGTTCAGCGCCACGAGCTTCTCCTTGACCTGGCGCCGGAGCACTTTACCGATCAGCGACTTCGGGAGTTCGTCCACCACGAAGATGCGGCGGGGGACCTTGTAGGGGGTGAGGATGCTGCGCGCGAACTCACGAACGGCCTCGACGTCCACGTCGGTTCCCTGATCGATGACGATCGCGGCGACGACCTCTTCACCGGAGTGCTCGCTCGGCAGACCGATGACCGCGGCATCCGCGACCTGCGGGTGCTGGCGCAGGGCGTTCTCCACCTCGGTGGGTGCGACGTTGAAGCCGCCCGTGATGATGAGCTCCTTGATGCGATCGACGATGCGAACGAAGCCGGCCTCGTCGATCGTGACGATGTCGCCGGTGCGGTACCAGCCGTCGACGAAGACCGCCTCCGTCTCCTCCGGCTTGCCGTAGTACCCCGAGAACACCTGCGGCCCGCGCACGACGAGTTCCCCGGCAGAGCCCGACGGCACGTCCTCACCAGGGTTCTCCGGATCCACCACGCGGCATTCGGTTCCGGGCAGGGGAAGCCCGACGGTTCCGGGAACGCGGTTGTCCGCCACCGGGTTCGCCATCAGGACAGGGGAGCACTCGCTCAGCCCGTAGCCTTCGACGAGATATCCGTGGGTGGCCTCCTCGAAGGGGACGACCAGTTCATGTGGCAGCGCCATCGCGCCGGAGATCGCGACCTCGATGCCCTCGAGCGACACGCCCTTCGCCTTGGCCGCGGCGAGAAGGCGGTCGGCTATGGGCGGTACCAGCGGCAGGAACGTGGCGGGGTGCTTCTTGACGACGTCGAGCACGAGGTCCGGATCGAACTTGGGGAAGAGCACGAGTCGAGCCCCCATCGACATCGCGAACGTCAGACAGAGCGTGAGTCCGTAAGCGTGGAACATGGGAAGGACCGCGTACACGACGCAACCGTTGCCGCGTCGGATCGACGGCACCCAGGCCTGCGACTGGGCGGCGTTCGCCAGCAGGTTGCGGTGTGTGAGCGCCGCCCCCTTCGGCGTTCCGGTCGTTCCGGAGGTGTATTGGATGATCGCCAGATCGTCGGTTCCCGGCTTCGAGTGCGTCTCCGGGAGAGGGTCGGAAGCGACCAGCGTGTCCCAGACGACCGTGCCGCGCACCTTGGCCGTGAGGGCCGCGCGGGAGTCGCGAGCCTTCGCGACGGGGAGACGCAGGGCGAAGCGCGTGAGGAACGGCATGGCGCGCGTCACGTCGACGGAGATGAGGTTCGTCACTGCGAGGTCCGCCGGGAACTCCTGCACCGTGGAGACGACCTTGTTCCACACGATCGCGTGTTTCGCTCCATGGTCCTCGAACTGCTTGCGCAGCTCACGAGGCGTGTAGAGCGGGTTGTGCTCGACGACGACGGCGCCGAGTCGCAGCACCGCGTAGAAGGCCACGATGTGCTGCGGGCAGTTCGGCAGCACGATGGCCACAGGGTCGCCGGCGCGGACGCCGAGATCCCGCAGCCCCGTCGCCGCGCGGTCGATCGCTGATTGCAGCTGTGCGTATGTCGTCTCACGCCCGAAGAATTGCAGCGCGGGGGCATCGGGGTAGTCCCGTGCCGACGCGGCGACGATGTCGACGAGTGATCCGTCGACCGGGGCGAGGTCTTCCGGGACGCCTGCGGCGTAGCTGGCGACCCACGGGCGAGGAGGCTGGAACGTGCTCACCCGCCCAGCATATGTCGAGCTGCTCGTCGGGCATGGGACCGGGGAGCGCGCCAACTAGACTGGGGGAGTGTCTGAAATCACCCCTGAACTCGTGCGCCACCTCGGTGTGCTTGCACGCATCCAGCTGAACGACGACGAGGTGTCGAGGCTCACGGGCCAGCTCGACGCCATCGTCGACAACATCGCGAAGGTGTCGGAGGTCGCGACCGCCGACGTCGTGGCGACGAGTCACCCGATTCCGTTGAGCAACGTCTTCCGACCCGACGTGGTCGGCGAGACGCTCACGCACGAGCAGGTGCTTCAGAACGCCCCGGATGCCGCCGACGGCCGCTTCCGCGTGACCGCGATCCTGGGAGAAGAACAGTGAGCGACATCATCCGGCTGGATGCGGCTGACCTCGCCGCGAAGCTCGCCTCTCGTGAGGTGTCGAGCGTCGAGGCGACCCAGGCGCACCTCGATTGCATCGCCGCCGTGGACGGCGACGTCCACGCCTTCCTCCACATCAACGAGGGAGCGCTCGAGGCCGCAACGGCCATCGACGCGCGTCGCGCCGCCGGCGAGGCCCTCGGCCCGCTCGCCGGCGTTCCTCTCGCGATCAAGGACGTCCTCGTCACGACCGACCAGCCGACCACCAGCGGCTCGCGCATCCTCGAGGGCTATCGCTCTCCCTACGACGCCACGGTCGTCGCACGCTCGCGCGATGCGGGACTCATCCCGCTCGGCAAGACGAACATGGACGAATTCGCCATGGGGTCGTCTACCGAGCACTCCGCATACGGCCCCACGCACAACCCCTGGGACCTCGACCGCATCCCCGGTGGCTCCGGTGGAGGTTCGGCTGCCGCTGTCGCCGCATTCGAGGCACCGCTCGCTCTCGGCTCCGACACCGGCGGCTCGATCCGTCAGCCCGCCCACGTGACCGGCACGGTCGGCGTCAAGCCGACGTACGGCGGCGTGAGCCGCTACGGTGCGATCGCCCTCGCCTCCAGCCTCGACCAGGTCGGTCCGGTCTCGCGGACCGTGCTCGACTCCGGCCTGCTGCACGATGCGATCGGCGGTCATGACCCCAAGGACTCGACGTCGCTGCGCGATGCATGGCCTTCGTTCGCGGAGGCGGCTCGCGAGGGTGCGCGCGGAGACGTGCTCAAGGGTCTCAAGGTCGGCGTGATCCGCGAGCTGCCGGACAGTGGCTTCCAGCCCGGCGTCGCCGCATCCTTCCGCAATGCTCTCGCGCTCATGGAGGCTCAGGGCGCGGAGATCGTCGAGATCGGTGCTCCGCATTTCGAGTACGGCGTGGCTGCGTACTACCTGATCCTCCCCGCGGAGGCATCGAGCAACCTCGCGAAGTTCGACTCGGTGCGCTTCGGTCTGCGGGTGACGCCCGACGGAAACCCGACGGTCGAGGACGTCATGTCCGCAACCCGTGACGCCGGCTTCGGTGACGAGGTCAAGCGCCGCATCATCCTCGGCACGTACGCACTGTCGGCCGGTTACTACGACGCCTACTATGGCAGCGCGCAGAAGGTCCGCACACTCATCCAGCAGGACTTCGCCAACGCCTTCGCCGAGGTCGACGTCATCGCGACGCCGTCGGCGCCCACCACCGCCTTCAAGCTCGGCGAGAAGATCGACGACCCGCTGCAGATGTACCTCAACGACATCACCACGATTCCGGTGAACCTCGCCGGCGTTCCCGGCATCTCCATCCCCAGCGGTCTGGCCGATGACGACGGACTCCCCGTCGGCATCCAGTTCATCGCCCCGGCACGGGAGGATGCACGTCTCTATAAGGTCGGCGCCGCGCTCGAGACGCTGCTGGTCGACTCCTGGGGTGCGCCGCTGCTCACCCGCGCACCGCAGCTCGCAGGAGGGAAGCGCTGATGGCCACCGCCAAGCTCATGGACTTCGACAAGGCGCTCGAGCTGTTCGAGCCGGTCCTCGGATTCGAGGTGCACGTCGAGCTCAACACCAACACGAAGATGTTCTCCGATGCGCCGAACCCGGCCAACGAGACCTTCCACGCCGCGGAGCCGAACACGCTGATCGCGCCCGTCGACCTCGGTCTGCCGGGGTCGCTTCCGGTCGTAAACGAGACCGCCATCCGTTCGTCGATCAGCCTGGGTCTCGCTCTCGGATGCTCGATCGCGGAATCGAGCCGGTTCGCGCGGAAGAACTATTTCTACCCGGATCTCGGCAAGAACTACCAGATCTCGCAGTACGACGAGCCGATCGCCTATGACGGTTCGGTCGAGGTCGAGCTCGAGGACGGGACACTCATCACGATCCCGATCGAGCGCGCTCACATGGAGGAGGACGCCGGAAAGCTCACCCACATGGGTGGGGCGACCGGACGCATCCAGGGTGCCGAGTACTCGCTCGTCGACTACAACCGTGCGGGCGTGCCACTGGTGGAGATCGTGACGAACATCATCTACGGCACCGAGCACCGCGCACCGGAGGTCGCCAAGGCCTACGTGCAGGCGATCCGTGACATCGTCCGTGGTCTCGGAATCTCCGAGGCCCGGTTGGAACGCGGAAACCTGCGCTGCGACGCCAACGTCTCTCTGCGTCCGCGTGGCACCGACAAGCTCGGCACCCGCACCGAGACGAAGAACGTCAACTCCATGCGTTCGGTCGAGCGGGCCGTGAAGTACGAGATCCAGCGCCAGGCGCAGATCCTCGCCGATGGCGGCACGATCACGCAGGAGACGCGGCACTGGCACGAGGACACCGGTACGACATCGCCGGGTCGTCCGAAGTCGGACGCCGACGACTACCGCTACTTCCCGGAGCCCGACCTGCTGCCCGTGGAGCCGGCCGCCGAGCTGATTGAGGAGCTGCGCGCGGCTCTTCCCGAGCAGCCTGTCGCCCGCCGTCGTCGCCTGATGACGGAGTGGGGCTTCACCGACCTGGAGTTCCAGGACGTGCGCAACGGAGGCCTGCTCGAAGTGGTCGAGGCGACCATCGCCGCCGGTGCGGCACCTGCGTCCGCCCGCAAGTGGTGGACGGGGGAGATCTCCCGTCTCGCGAACGCGCAGGAGAAGGAAGCCACCGAGCTGATCAGCCCGGAGAACGTCGCCGCACTGCAGCAGCTGGTCGACGCGGGCACGCTCACCGACAAGCTCGCCCGCCAGGTGCTCGAAGGCGTCATCGCGGGGGAAGGCACTCCGCAGGAGGTCGTCGACGCCCGTGGCCTCGCCGTGGTGTCGGACGACGGCGCGCTGATCGCTGCGATCGACGAGGCTCTCGCGGCCCAGCCGGATGTGATGGCGAAGATCAAGGACGGCAAGGTCCAGGCCGCCGGCGCTGTCATCGGCGCCGTCATGAAGGCGATGAAGGGCCAGGCGGACGCGGCGCGCGTCCGTGAACTCATCCTCGAGCGCGCTGCCCAGTAGCGCGTGGCCCCGGGCCTCCTGTCGGAGGCCCGGGGGAGAATGGTCGTATGGGACACGGTGACGGCACGGGACGGATCGTCTCCGCCTCCGACGCCGACGACACCGGGACGCGCATCCTCCATGTCGACATGGACGCGTTCTACGCGGCTGTCGAGGTCCTCGACGATCCCACGCTCCGGGGGCTTCCGCTGATCATCGGCGCACCGGACGGCCGCTCGGTCGTCTCGAGTGCGTCTTACGAGGCCCGCCGATACGGCGTACGCGCAGCGATGCCGGTATCGCAGGCGCTGCGCCTGTGTCCCTCCGCGCGCATCGTGCCGCCGCACTTCCATCGATATCAGGAGGTCTCCCGGCAGGTGATGGCGATCTTCGAATCGTTCACCCCGCTCGTCGAGCCGTTGTCGGTCGACGAGGCGTTCCTCGATGTGCAGGGCGTGCGACGGCTCTGGGGCAGCCCTGCGCACATCGCAGAGCTCATCCGGGGGCGTGTCCTCGATGAGGTCGGCATCACCTGCAGCGTCGGAGTCGCGGCCACCAAGCACGTCGCCAAGATGGCATCGACGATCTCCAAGCCCAACGGCATGCTCGTCGTCGCCGCGAAGGACACCCTCGAGTTCCTCGCGCCACGTCCCGTTCGCGCGATGTGGGGCGTCGGGCCGAAGGCTGCCGAGGCGCTGGAGGCACGCGGTATCCGTACCGTGAGAGATGTGCGCGAGGCTCCGCGCGAGATGATCGAGCGTGCGGTCGGCCCCGCCCTGGGCGCGCGCCTCGCTCAGCTCGCGATGGGTGAGGATGCGCGCGCCGTCGACACGGTGCGCGTGGAGAAGAGCATCGGTCATGAGGAGACCTTCGATACGGACATCCTCGATCGTCCGTTCCTCCGCGCGGAGCTCCTGCGGCTCGCTGACCGTGTCGCCGCACGTCTCCGCCGCGCCGAGTGGGAGACGTCGACCGTCGCCATCAAGATCCGTTTCGACGACTTCCGCACCCTGAGTCGCTCTCAGACGCTGAGCGAGCCCACCGCGGTCGGGCAGCGCATCGGCGAGGCTGCGCAGGCTCTGTTCGAGCAGATCGACCGACGCGATCCCGTGCGTCTGGTCGGCGTCAGAGCCGAGAACCTGCGTCCGGCCGGCGGCGGCGGTCTCGGGCTGTGGGACGACGACGAGGACTGGCGCAGAGTCGAGGGGGCAGTCGACGAGGCCATTGCCAGGTTCGGCACAGCGACGATCAGCCGCGCGCGACACATCGGCCGCGGGGACGGCCGCGGTGCCGCCCAACATCCGAAGGCCCACGGCCTGGATTGATCGCACGCGCGCGCGGTTCCTCGACTAGCGTGGGGGTATGCCGAACATTGCACTGGAACTCGGAAAGCAAGCTGCGTCCTTCGGCGTGAAGAGCGCGTACGGGGAGCCGCAGGATGTCGACGGTGTGAGCATCACTCCGGTGGCATTCACCTACTCGGGCTTCGGCGGAGGCAGCGGAGACGGTGGCGAGGGTGGTGGCGGTGGCGGTGTCTCCGTCCCGGTCGGGGTCTACGTGCGTCGCGAGGAAGGTCTGCGCTTCGAGCCGAACATCGTCACGTTGCTCGTCGTCGCCGTGCCGTTCGTCTGGGTCGCCGGACGGGCGCTCACTCGCATCATCCGTGCCCTCAAGAAGTGACGATCCGGTCGCTGCCGCGCTGGAGCAGGCCGCGACGCTGATCGAGCGGGATGTCCGTGCCGTCGCCGCCGCGAACCCCGTCGTGCTCATCGATGGCGGCAGCGGTGCGGGAAAGTCGTCCCTCGCCTCCCTGTTGGTGCGTCGCTGGCCCGTGGTCGGTCACGTACAGCTCATCGCGTTGGATTCCATCTACCCGGGCTGGGACGGACTCGATGAAGGCGCTGAGCGCGCCCTCGACTGGATCCTCCGTCCGCACGGCCGCGGGTATCTCGGCACCTGGCGGCGATGGGACTGGGAGGACCGCACCGAGGCGGAGAGCCACGCCGTCGACCCGGCCCTCGGAGTCATCATCGAGGGCAGCGGGATCCTCCGCCCCTCGACCGCCGCCCTCGCCGATGTCAGGGTATGGGTGGAGTCGGCGGAGGCATCGAGGAAGGCGCGTGCCCTGGCACGCGATGGAGACGCCTATCGGCCGCACTGGGACCGTTGGGCCGCACAGGAACGCCGACACATCGAGCGGGACGGCCCTCGATCCCTCGCTACGAGAATCGTCGAGGTTCCTTAGAGCTTCCTGCCCTCATCCGCTTCGTCTGCAGCCTGGATGAGAAGTTCCAAACGGTATCCGAGCCAGTCGTACACATCGTGACGCCCATCCGTGGCGGTCTGTTCGTCGGTCGTGATCCCGAGCCGCGTGGCTATGACGAGGCGAATGGCCGTGAGCGTTCGGAGCCAGGCGTCGACGTCCTCCACGGGCACGGTCATCTCCCGCGTCCGCAGCGCTTCTGCCTCGGCGAGGTCGTCACCGGTGACGTCTCCGAGAGACCCACGTGTCCGGCGCGCATCGGCGAGCCGTCGATCGAGGAGATCATCCCTCGTGCTTTCGGCGAAATCGGCGGCGGAGTCCGCATCGTCGGGGTAGGGAGTCGGCGTCAATCGGTCGATGGCGGGGTCCCCGACCTCCCGCGAAGTCGCGAGGAGCTCGATGAAATCGTCCACGAGCTTCGCGAGGTGGAGCTCCTCGATCCCGGTGATCGTGACGATGACGGCGTCCCTGGTCACTGTGAGGCCTTCCTGACCGTGGCCCACAGGCCGTAGTCGTGCATGGCCTGCGCGTGGACCTCCATGGTCTCGCGCGGCCCCGTCGCCACGATGGCGTGTCCGTCGTGGTGCACGGCGAGCATCAGCGTCGTCGCGTGGTCGAGCGAGTATCCGAAATACGTGCGGAAGACACGGACCACGTAGCTCATCAGATTGACGGGGTCGTTCCAGACGACCACCTGCCACGGCTCCAGGGGAGCGGCGCTCAGATCGGTCGCCTCATCGAGATCGGGAACCGCGGCGGGGATCGTCATGCCCAACCCATCTCATGCAGCTGCTCGTCGTCGATGCCGTAGAAATGCGCGATCTCATGCACCAACGTGGTGTGGATCTCCTCGCGGAGCTCTTCCTCGTTCTCGCATTGGGCCAGGTGCGGCTCGCGATAGACCACGATGCGATCGGGCAACTCGCCCATCCCGTACTGGGTCCGATCGGTCAGCGCCAGCCCGTCGTAGAGGCCGAGCAGATCGAGGCTGCCGTCCTCCGGCCGATCCTCCACCACGAACACGACGTTCTCCAACCCTTCGACCATGTCGTCGGGCAACTGGTCGAGCTCATCGATCACGAGCTCTTCGAAGGCGGCGGCATCCATGTCCATCCCCCTCAGCCTAGGGCCCGAGGGAGGTCAGTGCAGGAGAACGAGGATCGCGGCCACCACGATGAACAGGACGCCGAACACGGTGTTGAGGATGCGCTGTCCACGTGCGGTTCGCGTGAGTCGACGGAACGGACGTGCGGCTGCAGCGAAGAATCCCCACATCACGATCACGTCGACGACGATCACGGTGACGATGAGCGTGAGGTATTGGGGGAGCGGAGGCTCGTCCAACCTGACGAACTGCGGAATGAACGCGAGGAAGAACACGATCGCCTTCGGGTTCAGGAGATTGACCCAGAAACCGCGGCGGATCATCGACCAGTGGCTCTCGCGGCTGTCTACCGGCAGGGGATCGTCGTCGACCACGACCGCGGGCTTCGCGAGGATGAGGCGGATCCCGAGGAACACCAGGTAGGCGGCCCCGGCATAGCGGATGCCGTTGAACAGCACTTCCGAACGTGACACCAGGAGCCCGACACCGGCAGCCACGATCGCGACGTGGACGATCAACGCGATCTGCTGGCCGATGATGCCCCAGATCGAGCGCCGCCAGCCCTGGTTCATCGCATTCGACATCGTGTTGATCGCCCCGGCCCCAGGCGTGAAGCTGATCACGACGGACGCGGTCAGCAACGAGAACCAGACCGCGAGTGACACGTCGTCAGTCTAGGGCGTCGGGGGAGGGGTCCCAGCCGCGCGTAGACGCGAAGAAGGCCCGAATCTCGCGATTCGGGCCTTCTTCAGTGGGGTGAGTAACGGGACTCGAACCCGCGACATCCGGCACCACAAGCCAGCGCTCTACCAGCTGAGCTATACCCACCATGTGCCTGCCGGAGCAGGCAACCATACGAGTCTATTACATGTTCGGAGTGAACTCGGACACCGTACGTGCAGCGATCTCGCGAGCTTCGTCGCTGGACGGTCCCGGCTCATCGACGAACACCGCCTCGCGGTAGTAACGGAGCTCTCGGATCGACTCCAGGATGTCGGCGAGGGCGCGGTGCCCTCCGTCCTTGGGCGGAGCCTGGAAGAAGACCCGCGGGTACCAGCGTCGCGACAGTTCCTTGATGCTGGAGACGTCGACATTGCGGTAATGCAGCCACTGATCCACCTGCGGCATGTATTTGGCCAGGAACATGCGGTCCGTTCCGATCGTGTTGCCGGCCAATGGAGCCTTGCGCTCGAGGGGCACGAAGCGCTTGATGTACGCCAGTGTCTGGGACTCCGCCTCCTCCAGCGACACGCCACCGGGGATCTCCTCGATGAGGCCCGATGTCTCATGCATCTTCGTGACGAAATCGTTCATGTGCGCGAGCGCGGCTTCGGTGGGGCGTATCACCACCTGGAATCCGGGGTCGATCGGGTTGAGCTCGAAGTCGGTGATGACGACGGCGATCTCGACGAGTTCGTCGACCGCGAGATCGAGTCCCGTCATCTCGCAGTCGATCCATACGAGACGATCATTCTCGGACGCAGATACCATCTCGCCATACTATCGACGCCCCCGACATCACCGGCCGGAGTGTGACTCGTGAATCGTCTGCGCGACCGCGATACTCTAGAGTCGTGCGCCTCCGTAGCTCAGGGGATAGAGCAGGAGCCTTCTAATCTCTTGGTCGCAGGTTCGAATCCTGCCGGGGGCACTTCACGGTGTCGGCGTTCGAGAATGTTCGCTCCGATGGATGTTCGATCCGACGGATGATCGATCCGACGAGAGACGATCTCATGTGCGGAGCGCGACCTCTCCCGGATCGACGCCATGCGTCGCGGCGGCGACCACCGTCAGGAATAGCGCAGCACCGCGACAGCGTCATCGACACGCCAGAACTCGCCGACCACACGGAACACGCCGGTTGCGAGATGCAGCCTCTCCGCCCGGTACCGGACACCGAGCGGGTCCGGGACGATGCGCAGATGTCCGAGGACATGCTCTCTCTGGTCCTGGACCCTCCAGAGATGATCGGCTGCGCGGACGAGATGCTCTCGCGGAGACGAGAGTCGAGGCGTGGCGAAGGGGACTTCGGGAAGAGAGGTGATCATGCTGTCGGACATCGGTGCTCCTTTCGTGATTCGAAGATATGACCGACCACCGACATTCCCTCGCGCGCAGTCCTCTCGTCCTCATCGGGGGTTTCTCTCCACAGAGGGCAATTGCCTCGGTCTCTCCACCGACTTCGCGTTTCGGGCTCCCCGCCTCCGTCGTGGCCGCGCACGCTGGAAAGACCGGAAGGGATCCGGAGACGAGAGGACGAGCAACATGATCGACACGCTGACCATCGTGGGAAGAGTCGCCACCGACCCGACACAGGTGCAGACCGCAGGAGGTGTGGCGGTCACCAACTTCCGTCTCGCCAGCACCCACCGACGATTCGACCCCGCCGCCCAGGCTTGGACGGACTCGGGGACCAACTGGTACTCGGTGACAGCGTTCCGGCAGCTCGGCGAGAACGCCAAGGCGTCCCTGCGGACGGGTGACGCGGTGATCGTGACAGGTCGGCTGAAGATCCGGAATTGGGAGAGCAACGGCAAACATGGCACAAGTGTCGATGTCGAAGCAGAGGCGATCGGTCACGATCTGCGGTGGGGGACCACGGCGTATCGACCGCAGCCGCGGCCGCAGACCGGGATCGCGGAGGCAAGCTCCGACGCGCCGAGCGCTCACTCTGCAGAGGAAGGAGCCCCTGTACACGCCGCAGAGTCGGAGTCTGCGGCATTCGACCTCTCGTGGGCGGATCCGGCGTCGAGGATAGCGGCGAGCGACTGACGCGCACCGGATTCCGAGAGCGTCGGGTGTCGGCCGTCGGCCGGTTCACGCTGAGGCGGGAGGAAGGCGACGTAGACTCGGCACGTGCTTCGTCGATCGGTCTCCTCACCGGCGCGTGCAGCCGGCGTTCTGGCGGTCACGTCCGTCTCTGCTCTTCTGCTCTCGGGCTGCGTTCCGGAACCTGCACCGACGGCGTCTCCGTCGAGTTCGGCAACTCCCGATGCGGACTCGACGGCGCCGTCTGCTCCCGTGCTCGTTCCCGACGGCAGCGCAGAGGACAACCTGCCGGTGTTCACCGCGACTGCGGAGGGCATCTGGGCGACAGATCAGCGCGGTTCCGGCCGTGCCTACATCGACGCGCTGATCGGCGCAGGGTTCGATCGCGAGTCGATGCAGGTGACCCAGGATCAGACCACCGTCGGCAACCCGGCAGAGAGTCTGCAGTTCTCGGTGCGGTGGGGTCAAGACGAGTGCTTGGTCGGCCAGGTCGGCCCGTCCACCGGACAGGTCGTCACCGCGGTCCTCCCGCAACTCGCCGAAGGGCGATGCCTGGTCGGCACCACACGTCCGATCGACTGGTGACACGCCAGGGGGCCGGTAGGCTGGAGTGTCGATCTTCGACGCCAACAGAAGGAGCGGTTTTCGGTGGCTGAGTACATCTACTCGATGGTTCGTGCGCGCAAGGCAGTGGGCGAGAAGCTCATCCTCGACGACGTGACCATGGCGTTCCTCCCCGGGGCCAAGATCGGCATGGTCGGTCCCAACGGCGCGGGCAAGTCGACGATCCTCAAGATCATGGCAGGTCTCGACACTCCGTCGAACGGTGAGGCGAAGCTCTCCCCGGGGTTCACTGTCGGCATCCTGATGCAGGAGCCGGAACTCGACGAGACGAAGACCGTGCTCGAGAACATCCAGGACGGCATCGCGATCAAGGCGAAGCTCGACCGCTTCAACGAGATCTCGGCGCTGATGGCCGATCCCGATGCCGACTTCGACGCGCTCCTCGCCGAGATGGGTTCGCTCCAGGAAGAGATCGACGCGGCCGACGGCTGGGACCTCGACTCGCAGCTCGACCAGGCCATGGATGCGCTCCGCACACCGCCGGGAGACGCCGCGATCGCGCCTCTCTCCGGTGGCGAGAAGCGTCGAGTGGCGCTGGCGAAGCTGCTCCTGCAGAAGCCCGATCTCCTGCTTCTCGACGAGCCGACCAACCACCTCGACGCCGAGAGCGTGCTGTGGCTCGAGCAGCACCTGCAGGCGTACAAGGGTGCCGTCATCGCGATCACCCACGACCGGTACTTCCTCGACCACGTGGCCGAGTGGATCGCCGAGGTCGATCGCGGTCGCCTGATCGGCTACGAGGGCAACTACTCGACGTACCTGGAGAAGAAGGGCGAGCGCCTCGAGATCCAGGGCAAGAAGGACGCCAAACTCGCCAAGCGCCTCAAGGAGGAGCTGGAGTGGGTGCGCTCCAGCGCGAAGGGTCGCCAGACGAAGTCGAAGGCACGTCTCGCCCGCTACGAGGAGATGGCATCCGAGGCCGAGCGCACCAGGAAGCTGGATTTCGAGGAGATCCAGATTCCCGCCGGTCCTCGACTCGGAAGCGTCGTCATCGAGGCCAAGAACCTGAAGAAGGGCTTCGACGGGCGCTCGCTCATCGACGGCCTGAGCTTCAGCCTGCCGCCGAACGGCATCGTCGGCGTCATCGGTCCGAACGGCGTGGGAAAGACGACGTTGTTCAAGACCATCGTGGGCCTCGAGCCGCTGGACGGCGGAGATCTGAAGATCGGTGAGACGGTCAAGATCAGCTACGTCGACCAATCGCGCTCCAACATCGACCCGAACAAGACGCTGTGGGAAGTCGTCTCCGACGGCCTCGACTACATCACCGTCGGCAAGACCGAGATCCCGTCCAGGGCGTACGTCTCGAAGTTCGGCTTCAAGGGGCCGGACCAGCAGAAGAAGGCCGGGGTGCTCTCCGGTGGAGAACGCAACCGCCTGAACCTCGCACTGACGCTCAAGGAGGGCGGTAACCTGCTGCTCCTCGACGAGCCGACGAACGACCTGGATGTCGAAACCCTCAGCTCGCTCGAGAACGCTCTGCTCGAATTCCCCGGATGCGCCGTGGTCATCACCCACGACCGGTGGTTCCTCGACCGCATCGCCACGCACATCCTCGCCTACGAGGGCACCGACGAGAAGCCGGACCAGTGGTACTGGTTCGAGGGCAACTTCGAGGCGTATGAGGAGAACAAGATCGAACGCCTCGGAGCCGATGCGGCCAAGCCGCACCGTTCGACGCACCGCAAGCTGACGCGCGACTGAGCACCTCGTGACTGCGACGCCGGGGCCCCGCCTGCACATCCCGATCCAGCTCCGCTGGGGCGATCTGGATGCGTTCAACCACGTCAACAACACCTCGATGCTGAAGCTGCTCGAGGAAGCTCGTGTGCGAGCATTCTGGCGTGCAGGCCCCGGCGAAGAGGCACCATCCACCGCGGTGCTCGACTCGGGTATCGATGAGGGGATCCTCACCCTCATCGCGCGACAGGAGATCGAGTACCTCGCGCCGGTGCCCTACCAGCGGCGACCGCTCGAAGTGCAGATGTGGTTCGGCAAGCTCGGCGGATCCAGCGTCGAGGTCTGCTACGAGGTGCACAACGATCCCACGGCGGCGCCGCGTCAGATCTACGCCCGCTCCACGGCGATCATCGTGCTCGTCGATGCGAAGACCGGACGTCCCACCCGTCTCACCCAGGAGATGCGCGACGCGTGGGATCCGTACGTCGGCGAATCGATCGAGTACAGCCACCGCTGACCGCCACACGTACCGCCGGCGTGCACCAGAGCACGGCCACCCGGGCAGACCCGCAGCACGACGAGCGTCTGAGCGGATAAGTCAGTCCTGGCCGTCGGGAACCCTGATCATGATCTCCTGGGCGACACTCGCCACCAGGGTGCCGTCGCGTGTGAAGATCCGTCCGGTGGCGAGTCCGCGGCCTCCGCGGGCGTTGGGTGACTCCTGCACGTAGAGCAACCACTCATCCACGCGAGCAGGGCGGTGCCACCACATCGCGTGATCGAGACTCGCGACCTTGAGGCCGGGGAGCGCCCAATAGACCCCGTGCGCGCGAAGAATCGACTCCTGGATCGTCATGTCGCTGAGGTAGGCGAGCGCTGCGCGGTGCAGACGCTGGTCATCCGGAAGCGGCGCGCGAAGGCGCATCCACACGGCCTGCTGCGGTGTACGGGCATCGTCGCTCGGCAGATACATCGGCGAGTCGACATGGCGGACATCAGCCGCTCGGTCGCTCAGCATCCGCGCCGTGCCGCCGGGGAGTCCCTGTACACGGTCCTCGTCCGGCTGGAGGGCCTCAGGCTCGGGGATGCCCTCGGGCATCCCCGACGCATGCTCGACGCCGGGATCCGCATCCTGGAACGAGGCGATCATCGAGAAGATGGGTACGCCGTTCTGGTATGCCTGGGCACGGCGTGTCGAGAATGAGCGCCCATCATGAATACGATCGACCGAGATCGTGATGCCCTGACTCGCATCGCCGGGGCGCAGGAAGTATCCATGCATCGAGTGCACCGCCCGATCTTCGGGAAGAGTGCGTTCCGCAGCGAGGAGCGCCTGGGCGAGAACCTGTCCACCGTAGATCCGCCCGCTGGGCATCGGGTGCGACGAACCGGTGAAGATGTCCTCGGTGGTCCGTGCCTGGGTCGAATCGAGATCGAGGACCTCGAGCAGTCGCTCGACGGTCTGGATGGCGTGTTCTTCCGCGCTCATGGATTCCTCTCCGCGCCCCGGGACGCCGCTCCGTTGGTAGTTTAGAACGCGTGCCGCATCACCTTCTCCTCGCCGACGCCGACACGGCGAAAGACGTTCTGACATTCGTGGGGCGAGCCGCCAGAATCAGCGACGAGGGCGTACGACTGCAGGCGACGGGGGGAGTCCTCGCGCTCACGACGGCGGCCCTGGCACCACACGGTCTGTTCGATCAGACGCCGACGATCCTCGCGATGCGCATCGTCCATGCCGACCCCGAACTCGAGTGCGATGTCGTCGTCGATCAACTCACGCAGACCGACGGACTCGATCGCCTGACCCTCCCGGATACGGGCCTCTCTCCGGCCTGGGCCGGCATCGCTCCGCCTCGCGGTGCATGGGAACGGTCAGCCGTCCTCGACGCCTCGACGCTGGCCCGACGAGCACAGTGGGGCATTTCCGCCGTCGCCCGAGGCGCGACGCCGGGCGCCGGAGAAGAAGCCGTGCGGGCGCTGCGTGCCGCGATCTGGGGTGAGCCGGACGAGGAGCTCGAGGGTCTGCCGAGAGGGGTCGCCTTCGCCGCGGACGCGATGGGTTTCATCTCCGGCGAGGAGCAGGTATCGGTGACTCGATCCGGGCGATGGACGCGACTCGCCTTCCGGCGGGGGCATGTGCTCTCTCGGGGACCGGTCGCCTCTGGCCTCACGAGCGTGCGTCAGACCGGCGTGCTCGACTGACGCGAAGCGCGCAGGCGCCCCCGTAACGCGACCGGCACGACGCGGAGTGCGACGATCCTGCTCACCAGAGCACTGATTCCCCCCAGCACGAGCACGATCCCGAGAACGTCGAGTAGCGGGAACAGCCAGAGGTCGAATACCCAGTACTGCCATTCGACCGATCCTCCGAGCAATGCCGGTGCGAGCGGGACGAACAGGCCCACCACGATGACGAGCGTCAGCGGGATCAGACGAAGCCAGCTGCGTGGTCTTCGCGCTGCGCGTCGCCGCGCCGCCCACCGCGGAGCACGTAGTGCTGTCACCAGGAGGAGGATCAGAGCGAGCACGGCGAGAGCCGACAGGATCCCGTTGACGATGTTCAGCGGATTCTCATACGGCTTCGCCGCCACCCCGTCGGCACCGACGATCAGGTTCTGCACCAGCTCGCCGGGAGAGCCGACGCCGTTCGTCAGCACCACTGCCGCTCGGCCCGTCTCGGGAACGAATGCCATCGAACCGGTGAACGTGGCCAATGTGCCGCCGTGGGAGACGAAGCCGGGGGCGTCACCTCCGCCCGGAGCGGCGCGTTGCCAGCCGAGGGCGTAGGACTCCGCGCCCGGCTGAGAGACATGGAGCTCTTCGAGCAGTATGCGATCCAGGACGCCCGCTCCGACCTCGCCCTGCTGGAACCGAAGCCACCGCACCATGTCGGCGAGCGTCGACACCACACCTCCGTTCCCCCCGCAGCGTCCGGGCATCTCCGGCATGACGTAGGCGAGTCCGAGCACGACGGAGAAGCCGGGGGCAAGTCGTTCGACCGCCTGATCGCAGGCATCGACGCTCTGTGTGTCGAGCATGCCGAGCGGGACGAAGAGGCGCTGCCGGAGGAAGTCGTCCAGCGACTCGCCGGAGACGACTTCGACGACGCGCGCCGCGATCGAGTAATTGGTGTTGTGATACTCGAATCGGGCGCCGGGCTCGGCCACCAGCCGCCGATCGCGGAGCTCGGCCACGACCGCCTCGGTCGTCCGTGGTGCGGGGAGCGCGAACTCGGGGTTGGTTCGCAGCGAGAGTCCGGAGGTGTGCGACAGCAGCTGCCGTATCGTGACCTCCTCATAGCGCTCGTCGGCCATGGTGAACTCCGGAAGTGTGTCGATCACCCGGTCGTCGAGCGCGATCTTCTTGTCCTGAACGAGCAGCATGACCGCCGTGGCCGTCATCGACTTGCTCATCGAAGTGATCCGAAACAGCGTGTGCGGGGTGATCGTGCGTCCGTCCCCATCCCGACCGCGCACGATCAGCTCGACGCCTCCGTCGGAGACCACCGCCGCAGCTATGCCCGGTGTGGCGAACGCATCCACGTAGGCCTGCACGGTGGCGTCGGAGGAGAGCGGGCCGGAGGCCGCGGCGGCGGGAACCGCGATGCCCGGGATCAGAACGGACAGGAGACCGAGAACGGGGAGGAGGCGCACGAGACCACAGTAGGAACGAATACCGAGCGATTCGAGTGACGAACACACGTCTTCGGGATAGCCCGAACAGGCAGGAGGGATCCCCGGAACGGCATCATCCGGAAAGCTGGAACCGGCGCTCTCGGAACGTGCCTCAGCCCGCGAGTGCCGCTGCCCGCCCCGCCGTCCGTCCCGAGAACAGGCAACCGCCGAGGAACGTGCCTTCGAGGGCCCGGTAGCCGTGCACGCCCCCGCCACCGAAGCCGCTCGCCTCGCCTGCCGCATAGAGCCCCGGGATCGGCTCTCCGGTCGCGTTCAGAGCGCGGCCCTCGAGGTCGGTGTTGATTCCGCCCAGAGACTTCCGCGTGAGCACGTGAAGCTTCACGGCGACGAGCGGTCCGGCCGCAGGATCCTGGAGACGATGCGGTGCAGCGGTACGGATCAGCTTGTCGCCCCGGTAGCTGCGCATCGATCGGAGCATCCCGATCTGCGCGTCCTTCGTGAAGTCGTTCTCCATCTCACGATCACGGGCGATCACCTCGCGCCGGACGTTGTCGATGTCGAGGAGCTCTCCTCCGGCATGACGCTGCATCTGCTCGAGGAGCGATTCGAGGTCGTTCTCCACGATGAAGTCCTCGCCCTCGTCGAGAAACGACTGCACAGGCCCGGTCGGCCCTTTGGCCAGGCGGGATCTCACCAGGAGACCGACGTCCTTGCCGGTGAGATCGGGATTCTGCTCGCTACCGGAAAGCGCGAATTCCTTCTCGACGATCTGGCGCGACGTGACGAACCAGGAATGATCGTGACCGGTCGTGCGCAGGTGCTCCAGCGTTCCGAGGGTGTCGAATCCGGGAAACAGGGGGACGGGGAGTCGTTTACCGGTCGCGTCAAGCCAGAGCGAGGAGGGGCCGGGGAGGATGCGGATACCGTGTGACGGCCATACCGGGTCCCAGTTCGTGATGCCCTCGACGTAGTGCCACATCCGGTCGCCATTGATCAGCCGGGCGCCCGCAGCTTCGCTCACACCGTGCATCGATCCGTCGACGTATGCCGGTACCCCGGTGAGCATGTGCTCCGGCGCGGTACCGAGGCGCGCCGGCCAGGCTGCGCGGACGAGGTCGTGGTTGCCTCCGATGCCGCCCGACGAGACGATGGTCGCCGTCGCAGTGATCTCGAACTCGCCGATGACGTCGCGGGAGGACGGCACACCGCGGCTGGATCCGCTCGTCGCGAGGACGTCTCCTCGCGCTCCGGTGACGGTCCCGTCTGCGGCGAGCAGTTCCGTCACGCGGTGTCGGGGGAGGACCGTGAGCCGTCCCTCCCGCTCGCCCTGTTCGACAGCCGCCGCGAAAGGGGCCACGATCCCCGGACCGGTACCCCAGGTGATGTGGAACCGCGGGACGGAGTTGCCGGGACCGATGGCGCCGTAGCCTCCTCGCTCAGCCCAGCCCACCACCGGGAAGAAGCCGACGCCGCGCTCTCGCAACCAGGCGCGCTTCTCGCCGGCAGCGAACTGCAGGTAGGCCTCGGCCCAACGGCGAGGCCACTCGTCCTCCGGCCGGTCGAAGCCGGCGCTGCCGAACCAGTCCTGAGTCGCCAGCTCGAGAGAATCCTTGATGCCGAGACGCCGCTGCTCGGGGGAGTCGATGAAGAACAGCCCGCCGAACGACCACCAGGCCTGACCGCCGAGATTGGTGCGCGGCTCCTGGTCGACCAGGATGACGCGCCGACCGGCGTCGAGCGCCTCTGCGGCGGCCACCAGACCGGCCAACCCCCATCCGATCACCAGGACGTCTGTGGACCGGGGCGTTGTCGTCATGAGTTCTCCGTTGATTCCTGACGTGAGCGGGTCTCGAGCGTGGGACGGCCGCCGGGACCGGCGCCGATGCCGGAAGGCTCGAGTGTGTTCACCATGGCATAGGCGGCGCGCTCCAGGTAGTCCCACAGCGTCGTTTCGTGCAGAGGAGACAACTGCGCTTCGTCGACGGCCGTTCTCATATGACGAAGCCAACGATCGCGGGCATCGGCATCGATGTGGAAGGGCATGTGTCGCATGCGCAGCCGAGGGTGCCCTCGCGTCTCGCCATAGGTCGTCGGCCCTCCCCAGTACTGCTCGAGGAACATCCGGAGCCGATCCTCCGCCGGTCCGAGATCCTCCTCGGGGTACATCGGCTTCATCACGGGGTCGAGCGCGACCTCGCGGTAGAACACCGAGACGATCTTCCGAAAGGTCTCATGCCCGCCGATCTCGTCGTAGAACGTCACTTCTGAGGGCTCCCGTCATCATTCGGCTTCTTGCGGCGCCAGATCCCACGATCGGGGATGATCGGCACGCCCGTGACCGCGTTCGGACGGGTCCTGGGTGGGTTCGCTCCTCGTACCCGACGGGCGCCGTCGAGCCCCGTCGGCACCACATCGACCATCCGGGGCACGCCGATCTCCTTCTCGAGGAGCGCGGCACGCAAGCGACGACGCAGCTCTTGGGCCACGTCGTCCTTCGCGTTCGCACGGGCCTTGATAACGATGCGGACGACGAGCGCATCGCCGTCGATGGATTCGAGCCCCCACAGCTCCGGCTTCTCGATGATGCGGGTGCGCCACTTCGGGTCCTTCGACAAGCCCTGCGCGGTCTCGAGCATGATGTGCTCGACCTGTTCGAGGTCCGAGTCCGCCGGCACCCCGATGTCGATGATGGAGCGTGCCCATCCCTGTGACATGTTGCCGATGCGGGTGACCTCGCCGTTGCGCACGTACCAGAGGGTTCCGTTGACGTCGCGCACCTGCGTGATGCGCACGCTGACGTACTCGACCACACCGCTCGCGAGACCGAGGTCGACCACATCGCCGATACCGATCTGGTCCTCCGCGACGATGAAGATCCCGTTGAGCACATCCTTGACGATGTTCTGGGCGCCGAAACCGAGGCCGGCACCGACGGCGGCGGTGAGGAGGGTGAGCGAACCGAGCAGGCTGTTGTCGATGGCGTTCACGATGAGCACGATCGCGATCACGACCAGCATCACATTGACGATGTTCTGCAGGATCGTACCGAGGGTGCGGGTGCGCTGCACCAGTCGCATGTCGGCAAGTGGCGAGCGCTCGAGCGCCTGTGTGTCGTCGACGGACGCCTTGTTCTTGGCGCTGTCGACGATGCGGTGCACCACGCGCCGGATGACGACGCGAAGCACGAGGCCGATCACCACGCACGACACGATGATGATCGCGACGGCGAGCACCTTCATGCCGGCAGCTCCGAGCCAGCCGAGCAGCGCCATCACCCAGTCGGGAAGCGGCACGGGGTCGGGAGGAGTGTCTGTCGTGGAGGGGATCATCATCACCACCGATCCTAGCGATCGGGCCTCTGCACTGGCTGGGTGGTGGATGCCGCACGCGAAAACGGAGACCACCTGCCCCGGGGACGGTGCGTCCTCGTCGGACGCGCCGTTCGCGGGGCAGATGGCCTCCGATTCGGTTGCTACTCCGGGATCAACTACGCCGGTATCAGTCCTCGGCGTCGCGCGCCTGCGCAGCGAGCGCCCGTTCGACATCGGCCAGATTCTCGAGCACGAGTCGGCGCAGTGCCGGTGCAGCGTCCTGGTGGGCGGCCAGCCAGCCGCGGGTCGCGTCGCGGAGGGCGATGTCGGCCAGGGCCGTCGGGAAGAGCCCGACGATCAGGTACTGCGCGATCTGATAGGTGCGCGACTCCCAGACGGGGAGCAGCATGTCGAAGTACGCGGGGACGAACTCGCTCAGCGCCGCTGCTCCGGACGGGTGCGTGAAGCCGAGTGCCGCCGAGCGGACGATCGTGTTCGGGGCGTCATCGCGCTCGATGAGCGACGCCCATGCGGCCTTCTTCGACGCCGAGTCCGGGAGAGAGGCGCGGGCCTGTGCCGCGAACTCCCCGCCCTTGGCGGTGTTGTCCGCGGCGAGAGCGGCATCGATGGTCGCGGCATCCGTCGCGCCGATCGTGGCGAGGCCCACGAGGAGCTGCCAGTTCAGGTCGGCATCGATCTCGAGCCCGGGCAGGGTGTCCTCGCCGGAGCGCAGACGCCCGATGATGCCGGCATGCTCCGGGGTGACCAGCGCGTTGGCGAAGGCGGTGACGAACTGCAGCTGGCTGTCGCTGCCCGGCTCGGCGGACTCCGCGAGACTCCACAGGCCGTCGGCGATCTTCAGCCGCGCCGCCTCGCGGTCGGCCGGCGTGACGTACAGCGTCGCCGCAGTGCGCAGCTGGGCGAGCGTGGTGCGCACCGTCGTCGACTCGGTCTCGCGACCGATGTTCCCCAGCACGAGCTCGAGGTACTCCGAGGCGCCGGTCTCGGCGTCGCGGGTCTGATCCCACGCGGCACCCCAGACGAGCGAGCGGGCGAGCGGGTCGTGGATGTCGGCGAGGTGCGCGATCGCGGTGGCGAGCGACTTCTCGTCGAGGCGGATCTTCGCGTAGGCGAGATCGTTGTCGTTGAGCAGCACGAGGTCGGGCCGGGCGAGACCCTGCAGCTCGGGCACCTCGGTGCGGTCGCCGTCGACGTCGACCTCGAGGTAGTGCGTGCGCGTGAGCGAACCGTCGGTCAGCGTGTAGAAGCCGATTCCGAGCCGGTGCGGACGAATCGTCGGGTAGTCCGCCGGCGCGGTCTGCGTGATCGCGAAGCGCGAGATCTTTCCATCGTGGTCCTCTGCGATGACCGGCTCGAGCGTGTTCACGCCGGCGGTCTCCAGCCACTTCTTCGACCAGGAACCGAGGTCACGGCCGCTGGTGGCTTCCAGCTCGGAGAGCAGGTCGCTCAGCTCGGTGTTGCCCCAGGAGTGCTTCTGGAAGTACTGCGACACGCCCGCGAAGAACGCCTCGATGCCGACCCAGGCGGCGAGCTGCTTCAGGACGGAACCGCCCTTGGCGTATGTGATGCCGTCGAAGTTCACCTGCACGTCTTCGAGGTCGTTGATCTCGGCGACGATCGGGTGAGTGGATGGGAGCTGGTCCTGGCGGTAGGCCCAGGTCTTCTCCATGGCGTTGAACGTGGTCCACGCCTCGGTCCACTCGGTGGCCTCGGCGGTGGCGATGGTCGACGCCCACTCAGCGAACGACTCGTTCAGCCAGAGGTCGTTCCACCACTTCATGGTGACGAGGTCACCGAACCACATGTGGGCGAGCTCGTGCAGGATCGTGACGACGCGGCGCTCCTTGACAGCATCCGTCACCTTGCTGCGGAAGACGTAGGTCTCGGTGAAGGTGACCGCTCCCGCGTTCTCCATGGCGCCGGCGTTGAACTCCGGCACGAAGAGCTGGTCGTACTTGGCGAACGGGTACGGCACGCCGAACTTCGACTCGAAGTAGGCGAAGCCCTCGCGCGTCTTGTCGAAGATGTAGTCGGCGTCGAGGTGCTGCCACAGGCTCTTGCGGCCGTACACGCCCAGCGGGATGACACGGCCGGAGGCGCTCGTCAGCTCCGAGAAGGTCGATTCATACGGTCCGGCGACGAGTGCGGTGATGTACGACGAGATGCGCGGGGTCGGCTCGAAGCCCCAGGTGGCGGTGACGTCGTCGTCGTGCACGATGGGCTCGGGCGTGGGGGAGTTGGAGACGACCTTCCACGCTGCCGGTGCCGTCACGGTGAACTGGAACGTCGCCTTGAGGTCGGGCTGCTCGAAGACCGCGAACACGCGGCGCGAGTCGGGCACCTCGAACTGGGAGTAGAGGTAGACCTCCCCGTCGACGGGGTCGACGAAGCGGTGCAGTCCTTCTCCCGTGTTGGTGTATTCGCAGTCGGCGTCCACGACGAGGACGTTCTCGGCCTGCAGCCCGGTGAGCGCGATGCGCGAGTCGGCGAAGACCTCGTTCGGGTCCAACTGCTCGCCGTTGAGCGAGATCTCGCGCACCTCGCGGGCGATGAGGTCGATGAAGGTGAAGCCCTCCGGTGTCGCGGTGAAGCGCACCACGCTGCGGGAGCCGAACACTTCGGCGCCCTTGGTCAGATCGAGGGCGACTTCATAGGACTGAGTGTCGACGACGTCGCGGCGCTCCTGCGCTTCGATGCGGGTGAGGTTCTCTCCAGGCACAGCTGTACTCCCAGGGGTGAGGGGATGTCACCGGGGCTGGGCGCAGTTGGCGCCGACGGCAACCCTGACAGCCTACGCCAGTGCGACGGATGCCCTCTCGCAGCGGCGCAGGAACGGAAACGGATAGAAACGGTGAATGCGCGCACTCCCGCACTCCGCCGAGGTGGGAGGATGGAGGGGTGACTGCGATCGAGCCGAATGTCGTTCCCTTTGCTTCGCCTGCTGCCTCCGGCGGTGCGCCCTTCGTGACCACGCCGGTCGCCTACGACGCGATCCTTCTCGCCGGATTCGGCGGGCCGGAGGGTCAGGAAGACGTGATCCCGTTCCTCCGGAATGTGACGCGCGGGCGCGGCATCCCCGACGAACGACTCGAAGAGGTTGCACACCACTATCGTCACTTCGGCGGAGTGAGCCCGATCAACGGGCAGAACCGTGTGCTCAAGCAGGCGCTCGAGAACGCCCTGGTCGAGCGAGGCATCACGCTCCCTGTCTACTGGGGGAACCGCAACTGGGCCCCGTACCTGGAAGAGGTCGTCACCGAGGCGTCGGGCAACGGTCACAACACCCTCCTGGCTTTCGCCACCAGTGCATACAGCTCGTTCTCCAGTTGCCGTCAGTATCGCGAGGACTTCGCCCGCATCCTCGAGGAGACGGGCCTGGGCGAGACCGTGACGATCGACAAGATCCGTCCCTTCTACGATCACCCGGGGTTCGTCGAAGCGTTCGAGACCGGCGTGCGGGAGGCTGTCGAAGGCTTCCTCGCCGAGGGTGTCGCCGCAGCCGACATCCAGATCCTCTTCTCGACGCACAGCATCCCGACGGCCGACGCCGAGCGCTCCGGCGCACGGGACATCGACTGGGGCGAAGGCGGTGCGTACGCCGCACAGCATCTCGCCGTCGCCGCCTGGGTGATGGACCGCGTGCGGCAGACCGTTCCGGCATCCGCCGATGTGTCCTGGGAACTCGTCTACCAGTCCCGCTCCGGCCCCGCCTCGCAGCCGTGGCTCGAGCCCGATGTGTGCGACGTGATCGGCGAGCTGCCCGAGCGCGGTCGCAAGGCCGTCGCCGTCGTACCAGTGGGCTTCATGAGCGATCACATGGAGGTCCTGTGGGATCTCGACACCGAAGCGGCCGAAGCCGCGGAGGAGGCGGGCCTCGCGTTCACGCGCACACCCACCCCGGGCGTGTCACCGGCGTTCGTGACGGGCATCGTCGACCTGATCGAAGAGCGTCTCCAGGGACGCCCCAACGAAGAGCGCGCGCATGTCACGTCCCTCCCGGGAGGTTTCGACGTGTGCCGTCCCGGGTGCTGTGAGAACATCCGCGCGGGCTTCAAGCCGGCCGCGGCCGGTGTCGCCCCGTGACCTCTCGGTGATGCACGCGCACTTCTAGGATGGGAGTCATGCGCATCCACATCGCCACCGACCACGCGGGCCTCGACTTCTCCACCCAGCTGCAGGGACATCTGCGCGCAGCCGGACACGAGGTCGTCGATCACGGTCCGATCGAGTACGACGCGGTCGACGACTACCCCGCGTTCTGCATCCGCGCGGCTCAGGCGGTCATCGCCGATCAGCGGGCGGGCGTCGAAGCTCTGGGTGTGGTCTTCGGAGGTTCCGGAAACGGCGAGCAGATCGCTGCGAACAAGGTGGAAGGCGTCCGTGCCGCACTCGTGTGGAACCTCTCGACGGCAGAACTGGCCCGCGAGCACAACGACGCCAACGTGATCTCCATCGGCGCACGACAGCACACCTACGACGAGGTCACCTCGTTCATCGACCGTTTCATCGAGACGCCGTTCTCCGGAGACGAGCGCCACGTGCGGCGCATCGGCCAGATCGCGGACTTCGAACGCGACGGCTCCCTGCTCCCGGACCCGCGGGCCTGAGATGCCCGAGGGTCATTCCGTCCACCGGATCGCTCGTCAGTTCGACCGCAACTTCGTCGGCAAGACGCTGAGCGCCTCCAGCCCGCAGGGCCGGTTCGCCGAAGGTGCCGCTGTCCTCGACGGGCGCGCGGCGGTGAGCGTGCAGGCCGTCGGCAAGCAGATGTTCCTCGAGACGGAAGGCGATCTGTGGCTCCGCGTGCACCTCGGTCTGTACGGGGCGTGGGATTTCGCGGGCGAGATCCTCGTCGACCCGACCATCGCCTCGGCGAACGGGCGGATGGGCCAGACCAACCAGCGGGGTACCGTCCTCGACGAGCCGATCCTCGACGAGCCGATCCTCGATGATGCGGGGGAGAACTCGCTGGCGTCGATCGGAGCCCCTCGACGCACCCGGGTGCATGTGCGCATGTCGGAGCAGACGAAGGGCCTCGCCGACGAGGGGATGGAGTGGCCTCCTCCTGTCGTCGGGCAGGTGCGCCTTCGCCTGATGACCGACATCACCGCAGCCGACCTCCGAGGACCGACCGCCTGTGTGCTGCAGACGCCCGAAGAGATGCTCGCCACCGTCGCCAAGCTGGGGCCCGATCCGCTCGTCGGCGATCCGGTCGAGAACGAAGAACGGTTCGTCCGGGCGGTCCGGAAGAAGCCGACGGTCATCGCACTCCTGCTCATGGACCAGTCGGTCGTGAGCGGCATCGGGAACGTGTACCGGGCCGAGATGCTGTTCCGGCAGCGGCTGAATCCGCACACACCTGGTCGGGATGTGCCCGAAGACGTCGTGCGTGCGCTCTGGAACGATTGGGTGCGGCTGCTCGCCGTCGGTGTGGAGACCGGGCAGATGATGACGATGGACGGCCTCACCGGTGCGGACTATCGAGCGGCGATGGCAAACCGCGACGACCGCCACTGGGTGTATCACCGCGCGGGGCTTCCGTGCCGCATCTGCGGGACGGAGATCGCCCTCGAGGAGATCGGCGCGCGCAAGCTCTACTGGTGCCCCCGTTGTCAGGCCTGACCACGCACCTGCCACCGCCATCCGTTCTAGGCTGATCGAATGCGACAGAATCCCAGCTTCACGCTGGCCGACGTGACCGAGATCCGCCGAGTGATCGAGGCGAATCCGTGGGCGACGATCATGAGCGCGGGCGATGACGGACTCGTCGCCTCTCACTACGCCGTTCTCCTCGACGAATCGCGCGACGACCTGACCGTCGTCGGGCACGTCGGCCGTCCGGACGATCTCATCCACGGCATGGGCCGGCGAGAGATGCTCGCGGTGTTCCAGGGTCCACACGGTTACGTGTCTCCGGGCTGGTACGGCGATGTCGCCGCCGTGCCGACGTGGAACTACACCGCCGTGCATCTGGCCGGCGTGCCCGAGATCCTCACGGACGAAGAGAACCTCGTCGTCCTCGACCGGCTGGTGGAGCGATTCGAATCGCGGATGCCCGAACCGAGGCGTATGTGGGAGCGTCCGAATGACCCGGGATACATCGAGCGGCTCGCTTCGGGGACTGTCGGCTTCCGGTTGACGCCGACCCGCGTCGTCGCCAAGAGGAAACTCAGTCAGAACAAGCCGCCGGAGACGATCGAGACGGTGATCGCCGCGCTGTCGACCGACGGACCGTATTCCAACCCGGCTCTCGCCGCGGAGATGCGGCGCGCACAGGACGCGCGCCGAGGAGGACGACAGCAGTGACAGAACGCGGAGCGGCGATCGACACCATCACGGCCGTGCGGATCGCGGGCCCCGGGCGTGAATTCCTGATGGATGACGAGCCCGTGGACATCTTCATCGCCGACGGGCGCATCGTCGACATCGCGCCGACCGGTGCATTGCCGGCGCGGGGCGAGGTCATCCGCGGTGATGGCGCCTGGGCCGTTCCGGGGCTCTGGGACAACCACGTGCACACGGTGCAATGGGCTCTGGCATCGGAACGAGCGCCGCTCGGTCACCTGGAATCCGCCGCCGCTGCCGCCGCGGCGATGAGCGGTGTGGCCCCGTTGCCGGATGGACGTCGTGTCGGCACCGGTTTCCGTGACGCCCTGTGGTCGGATCGGCCCTCACTCGACCTCCTGGACGCGGCGACCGGGGACATCCCGACCTACCTCATCAATGCCGACGTCCACAGCGTCTGGCTCAACACCGCGGCGCTCGCTCGTGAGGGGTTCCGGAGCGACGATGGTGTGCTCCGCGAGACCGACGCCTTCGAGATCTCGCGGCGCCTCAACGCGGTCGACGCCGCCCATGGCGACCGCGCCATGATGCGCGCTGGAGAGCAGGCCGCCGCGCGCGGCATCACCGGCCTGGTCGACTTCGACATGGCGTGGAGTGCGGAAGCCTGGCCGCGACGGGTCCAGGCCGGCTTCGTCTGGCACCGTGTCGAGTTCGCGGTCTACCCCTTCGACCTCGACCGTGCGATCGGCGCCGGGTTGCGCACGGGAGAACTCCGCGAGGAGCACGACGTTCCGACACCGGGTAGAGGCCTGGTCCGCGTCGGGCCGCTGAAGATCATCACCGACGGTTCGCTGGGCACGCGAACCGCCGCCTGCTCGCACTCCTATCCCGGTGACCCCGACAACTTCGGGATGCTCACCGTGCCTTCCGATGAACTCTTCGCGCTCCTGACCCGGGCGACAGGCGCTGGTCTGGGCGTGGCCGTGCATGCGATCGGCGACCGGGCGATCACCTCGGCGCTCGACGCCTTCACCACCACGGGCGCCGTCGGGTCGATCGAACATGTGCAACTCGTCCGACACAGCGATCTCGCGCGGTTCGCGCGCCTCGGGGTGGTCGCCAGCGTCCAGCCGCAGCACGCCGTGGATGACCGTGATCTGGTGGATCGCCACTGGGCGGAGCAGACCGCGATCGGCTATCCGCTGGCATCGCTGCGCGATGCCGGCGTGCACCTGCGTTTCGGATCCGATGCACCCGTCGCCGAGCTCGACCCCTGGCACGCCATCGCGGCTGCGGTATCGCGCACCGACGACGCGCGGGAACCCTGGCATCCGGAAGAACGGATCACAATCGACCAGGCGCTCGAGGCGAGCGTGCGTTCGTCGGTGCGTCCGGGCGAGCCCGCCGACATCGCCCTCTGCGCTGCAGATCCTCGCACGGCGACAGGGGCGGACCTGCGATCCATGCCCGTTCGCTCCACGATTCTGGCCGGATACGTCACCCACATCGGCTGATCTTCCGCACGCACGAAGCGCGCACGAAGAAGGGGCGATCCTCGGAGAACCGAGGATCGCCCCTTGCCGATCAGATCAGGCGGCGATGTGCGAGACCAGGAACCAGCGGTCCTTCTCGAGGCCGCGCTGGATCTCGATCGCGACGTCCTGGCTGGTGAGGTCGACCTCGTCGAGGCCGTCGACGGCGGCCTTGACGTCGACGAGGATCGCGTCGATGTCAGAGATGACGGCGCGGATCAGTTCGTCCGACTGGGCGAAGCCGGCGGCGACGGAGGTGGTTCCCGCCTTGTCGGCGACTGCGTTGACGCGAGCGTCGATCGGCAGACCGAGCGCGACGATCCGCTCTGCGGCGGTGTCTGCGAAGTCACCGGCGTGGGCGACGATCGTGTCGAGCAACTCGTGGACGCCGATGAAGTTGGCGCCGCGGACATGCCAGTGTGCCTGCTTGCCGTTGATCGTCAGCGCCTGGAGGCCGAGCACGACAGGGGAGAGGAACTGGGCCGCCCCTGCAGCCACGGTCGGGTCGATGGCGGTGGTGGAAACGGTCTGTGCCTTGCTCATCTTGTGCTCCTCTGGAACGGGTTCTCGTATCTGATGAAGACAACGCTACTCAGCCTCATACATTCCGCAAGCAAGCTGAGGCTCGGCTCACTTCCGCGTGATTCCGGGGAAGTGAGGGTAGTCTCGCCTCATGAGCATCGCGTCCGGAGCCTCTGTCCTCGCCCTGCCGAACAGCACACCGTCGATCGACGCGACGGCTTTCGTCGCAGACGGGGCGCGCATCATCGGTGAAGTCTCCCTCGCCGCCGGTTCCAGCGTCTGGTACAACGCCGTGCTTCGTGGCGACTCGGCCGGGATCGTCATCGGTCCCGGCTCGAACGTGCAGGACAACGTCTCGGTGCATGTGGATGCCGGACACCCGGTCGTGATCGGTGCCAAGGTATCGGTCGGACACAATGCGGTCGTCCATGGCTGCACGATCGGCGACGGCACGCTGGTCGGCATGGGATCGGTGATCCTCAGCGGTGCGGTGATCGGTGAAGGCTGCCTCGTCGCCGGAGGCGCCGTCGTACTCGGCGGGACGGAGATCCCCGCCGGTTCCCTCGTCGCCGGTGTTCCCGCGAAGGTGCGTCGGGCACTCAGTGACGAGGAGCGTGCGGGACTCATCGCCAACGCCGACATCTATCTGGGGCACTCGCAGACGCACTCATCGGCTACCTCGGCCTGACGGCCCCGGCCGCTAGGCTGGGAGGAGTACGGGGCGGTGGCCAAGCTGGTTAAGGCAGTGGGCTCATAACCCAACGATCGCGGGTTCAAGTCCCGCCCGCCCTACTCCTCAGCCACGACCGCTCCCGGGTTCCCTCCGCCCGAGCAACAGCCGGCATTGCCGCGGCGAGACGAACGGATCCAACCGCTGCATCTCGAGCGGCCCGTCGCTGAGCTGGAGCACGTCGCGGACGAGCTGGGCGTGAACGTCGCAGACGAGCGCCTGATCTTCCGCCAACAGCCCTTGATAGCGGCACGGAGCCAAGTCGAAGCGCAGCGCCGCTTCATCGACGACGGGGTCCAGACCGGCGTCGTCGAGGTGTTCGTAGAGGACGTCGACCTGACGCAGGGCGTCCTCCTCGAGCGCAGTCGGGGCATCGTCCGTCACGGCTCGGAGCATCCGCCCCCGCTCGCTCGCCCCGTCGACGCGCGAGCGCGTGACGGTGTTCGATGTCACGTCGCGCACAGGATGGAAGACGACGGACGGACGCCCTCGACCGCCGGACCTTCGTGTCTCACTGCGGATCAGCCCCTCGTCCTCCAACACCCGCAGATGATCCCGGACGGTGTTCAGCGGGATGCCGCTCTCCTCGGCGAGCGCGCCGGCGCGCCGGCCGGGCGCCTGTTGTATGGCGTGCAGCAGCTGGAGTCGACGCGGCTGAGTGAGTCCTCGGAAGTCATGGGCGCGACGGGGCATGTGGCGAGGATAGGCGGGCGCGAACAGTCCTGGACTCCTTTCCACCGGAAATAACCCGGTGAAAGACCCGGCGCGTACCCTCGCCGCGGGAAAGGGTGGGAGAACCATGACGATGAAGAGAAGGGAAGTCATGAAACTCTCAACGGAGTCCGAGGCGGTCGTGCGTGCGACCGCGGGAGTCGTCGCGCAGCATGCGGACGAGATCACGACGCTGTTCTACCGCGAGATGTTCGCCGCACATCCGGAACTGCTCCGTGTGTTCAATCGTGCAAACCAGGCGATAGGCGAGCAGCCCAAGGCGCTGGCCGCATCGGTGGTTGCGTTCGCCGTCCACCTCATCGACCCCGAGGCCCCCGATTTCACGCCCGTCATGCGCCGGATCGCTCACAAGCACGTCTCCCTGGGCATACAGGCACGCCAGTACACGATCGTCGGGCACCACCTCCTCGACGCTGTCCAGACGGTCCTGGGCGATGCCGTCACCCCCGAGGTCAGAGCCGCCTGGGACGAGGTCTACTGGCTCTTCGGCTGCTCGCTCATCGCGGAGGAGGCGAAGCTCTATGCGCAGGGCGGAACCGATCCCGAGCAGCCGTGGCGCACACACCGCGTCGTGGAGCGCGTGGTGGAGTCCGACGACGTCATCTCCCTCCTCCTCGCTCCCGTGGAGGGGGCAGTGGCCTCGCACCGCACCGGCCAGTACGTCGCCGTCGCCGTCGACCTGCCGGATGGCTCCCGACAGCCGCGCCAATACACGATCTCCTCCGGGCCGCGAGGCGATTCGCTGCGGGTGACGGTGAAGCGGGTACGCGGTGAGGGCGGCCTGCCCGACGGCCTGGTGTCGACCTGGCTGCATGAGCACGCGCATCCCGGAACAGTGCTCGACGTATCGCAGCCGGCAGGCGATGTCGTGCTCGACGACGACGAGCACCCGCTGATCCTGGTGTCGGCGGGTATCGGCATCACTCCGATCGCTGCGATCGTCGAGGACCTGTCACGACGTTCTCCCGGCCGCACTGTGCGGCTCTTCCATGCGGACCGCGCCCACGACACGCACGCGCTGTATCCCTCACTTCGTCGTCAGGTGCTCGCGATGGACGACGCCAGGGCACAGAACTGGTACGCGAAGGACGCAGACGGGGCCCCGACCCTGCATCCCGCTCTTCCGGGCAGGATGGACCTCACCGATGTGGAGCTGCCGGACGACGCGGTCGTGTTCATGTGCGGACCCCTCGAGTTCATGCGGAACGCGAGAGCGACCCTTCTGCGCCGAGGAGTGCCCGCTGAGCGGATCGCCTACGAGGTCTTCGGCCCCGATCTCTGGCTGCAGCAGCCCGCGACCGACGCCGCCTGAGGTCTCCGCACACAGGGGAGGAGGGGAACGGGCGCGCGGATGTCAAGCCCCTCCTCGGCGGTGCCGCACCACGCCATGCTTTCGATGTGCGGCACCGCGCCGCAGAACGGGAGGCACCATGAGCATCGGCAGCGGAATCGCGCTCTTCGTGATCGGGGCGATCCTCGTCTTCGCGATCAACGTCGACGTTCCCTGGGTCGACCTCGACATGGTCGGCTACATCCTGATGGGGGCCGGCGTCGTCGTCTTCCTCATCGGCATCGTGCTGCTCGCACGTCGGCGTCGCACCGAGACGGTGTCGCGCACCTTCGTCGATCCCGCCACCGGAGAGCCGACGACGCGTCGCTCCGTGAGCACCAGCGGCGACGAAGCGGTGTGAGCCCAGCCGCTGACGGCGTCCAGCTCGGAGGGTGTCGGGCGCCGTCAGTCGGCGGTGACGCTCTCGAGATGTTCCTCGACGAGCGTGATGCCACCGCTCGAACTCGCGGAATGAGCCAGCTCTTCGATCCACCTTCTGCTCAGCTCCGGCGTCTGTGCGTCCTGGAAGACGAAGCGGAGCGGGATCGAGGGATGCAGCCACAGGGTGGAACGTCCGGGCGCATCGCCGTCCGGGTGCCGCCACGAGAGGGTGAAGCTCTCGTTACGACGGAGTTTGGTCGCGATGACCACTTTGAGATGCGCGAGCGCGCGGTCATCGATGTGGATGGGAGTCTTCGCGTCGCCGTAGTAGAGGCTTCCCATCAGCGTGGGGACGATTCGTGGGGGTGGCGCGCGTGGACCATGGTTCTCCTCGGGGGCGTGCTCGCAGGACCGAGGTCCGGGACACTCGAACTCTAACCGCAGATCGCTCCGACGCCCCGCGCTCGCCCCCGACCCGCCGAGCGACGCGAAGAGAATATTCGTTCCCTGTCAGGTCGATGGCAGTGCGGGCGTCATCCCGTACGCCTCGCGGTAGGCCGAAGCGAACCGCGAGGAGTTGCTGAAGCCCCACCGTCGAGCGACCTCGCCGACCGAGCGACCCCGACCGTTGCGGAGATCACGATGGGCGCCGTCGAGGCGCGCCCGACGCAGAGCATCCGCAGGCGTGATATCGAGCGCGCGACGGAACGCGTATTGCAGACCACGAGTGGAGATGTAGGACGCGGCCGCGACGTCGTCGATGGTGATCGCCAGATGCGCGTTCGCATCGATGTAGGCGAGCGCTCGGCGAACGGCCGCCGGTGCACCGGCGCGCTGCGCCGGGCGCCGCAGCGATTCGGAGAATGTGGTCGGGAACGCCGAAAGCGTGATCATCAGGGCATGGCGTTCGAGCTCGGCGACGAGCAGATCGTCTGCGATCCCGTCCCGCAGGGACTGGTCGAGGTAGGCGAACATCCGCTCCCACCGTTGGGAATCCATCACGGAGTGCGGCGCGAGTCCGGTCGTGCGAAGCTCTCGCCGATCGTCGCCCGTGATCTGCCGCGCTCTGCTCTGCGCGGCCTGTTGGTCGAAGACGATGGCGCGAACGCGAGCCGACCGGTCCCATCTGGCCTCGACCTCAGTGCCGTCGGACATCCAGACGGCTTCGGCGTCCAAGGAAGCGCGCCCCGACCAGACGCGCGCGTCCGGGGCGTCCACACGGCACACGAGCAACTGATCCTGCGGCTCGGCCCGCGAATGCACCTGAGCGGAAAGGCGATAGTCGACGAACGACGCGGTCTCGAGTTCCTCGGATCGCCAGTCGAATCGAAAGCTCCGCGGATCAGCATTCTGCAGAGAGGCCGATGGAACGAACTGCTGCCACGTGGACTCGACCCGTTCGAGATCGACGGACGTGAACTGCATGGGCTGCTCCTCGTGCTTCGCGCCCTGATCCCACTCGAGGGCGCACCATCTGGAGCGTATCCCACGACACCTGATTCCGAGCCGAGGAGCAGCGACGCACGTCACTCCACGATGGGGCCGGCGTGCCGCACCGGCCAGCGTCCATCGAGCATGTCATCGGGTTCCAGACGTCCGATGCTCACGAAGTACTCGGTGAGGTTGGCTGCCTGCGAGCGGGCCCAGCCGATCTGGTGCGTGTGGAGCTGTACCGGATTCTCGGGGAGACGGAACTGACGGGCGAGCGCCTGCGCCACGCGCCCGGCGGCGATCGCATCCGCAGACGCTTCGTGGGCGCCCTCCAACGGGACGGCGTAGTGCGCCGCGACCACCTCGAGCGTGCGTCGACCGCGCCGGTAGCGGTCATACGCCTTGTCGATGACGAGCGGATCGATCACCGGTGCGGGGTCGGTGAGCGGGTCGACCCCGTGCCGAGCGGCTTCGCAGGCGAGCAGCGAGAAGTCGAACGACGCATTGTATGCGACGACCGGCACACCCTGACGGAACAGGGACCGCAGGGCAGCAGTCACTTCGGCGACCACCTCAGGGACGGGCCGCCCGTGGGCTCGCGCGTGCGCCGTCGTGATCCCGTGCACCGCGGTTGCGCCGTCGGGGATCGGCACACCGGGGTCCGCAAGCCACGAACGGGCCGCGACCTGTCTGCCATCGGCGTCGAGGATACCGACGTAGGCGGTCACCACGCGGTCCGACTCGACGTCGACTCCGGTCGTCTCCAGATCGAACACCCCGACACGGGTGAGCCAGGCAGGAAGCGGGGGACCGGCTGGCATGGCTTCACGCTATGGTCGGCCGCGGACATTCAGGAGAAGGCGCACGGCGACTCGTAGACTCTGAGGATGACCGTGCCTTCCCCGTATGCGGACCGTCTTCGTCGTCTGCCCGTGCAACGCCACGAGGTCGAGGTGCGCGGGGCGACCACGGCGTACTGGGCGTACGGACCCGAAGACGCCGGGACGACCGTCGTCGCGGTGCACGGCTTCCGGGGTGAGCACCATGGCCTCGAACCGGTGCTCGCATACCTCCCCGAGGTGCGGGTGATCGCGCCCGACCTTCCGGGCTTCGGCGAGTCGGCCCCGCTGCCGGGACGCCGTCACGATCTCGACGAGTACGCCGGATGGCTCACCGACTTCGCCACCGAGGTCGCACCCGGCGCGGTCATCCTCGGCCACTCCTTCGGGTCGATCGTGACGGCCGCGGCGGTGGCCCGCGGATTGCAGACTCCGCGCCTGATCCTCGTGAACCCCATCGGTGCCCCCGCGCTCGAGGGGCCCAAGGGGCTCATGACGCGCCTGGCCGTGTTCTACTACGCCCTCGGCGCCCGGCTCCCGGAGAATCTCGGAACCGCGCTGCTGCGCAATCGGATCATCGTGCGGGTCATGAGCATCACGATGGCCAAGACGAAGGACCCCGAGCTCCGGCGGTTCATCCACGACCAGCATGACACCTACTTCTCCCGGTTCTCCGATCGTGATGTGCTCCGCGATGCCTTCGTCGCGAGCGCCTCGCACGACGTCCGCGAGTTCGCGCCCGACATCGACGTTCCGACGCTCTTGGTGGCGGCTGAACGCGACGACATCACGCCGATCGAAGCGGAGCGGAAGCTGGCGACGCTCTTCCCGGACGCCGGGTTGGTCGAGATCGCCCACGTCGGGCATCTGATCCACTACGAGACGCCGGCGGAGGCCGCAGGGGCGATCCGGCGCTTCCTCAGGATTCCCGTCGTGCGAGGCCGATGAGGCCGGCCACACGGAACGGGATCACCTCGCCCATGGCGAGTGAGGTCTCGGTGCGTTCCACTCCCTCGATCGACAGGATGCGCGCGTCGGTGTCGAAGAGGTGACGCGCGTCGCGACAGGCCACGCGTGCGAGCAGATCGATCGATCCGCTGAGCCCATGCGCCTGCACGACTTCGGGAATCCGGGCGAGTTCGTTGATGATGCGAGGAAGCTCCGTCTGGCGGACCCCGATGCTCACGAACGCCTGCAACGGGAATCCGAGCACGTCCGGCGAGAACGACCTCTCATAGGACAGGAAGATCCCGCTCTGCTCGAGACGTGCCATCCGCGCCTGGATCGTGTTGCGGGACAGGCCCAGGCTCTCCGCGAGCGCGACGATCGTGGTCCTCGGGTCGTCAGCGAGTGCGGCGAGAAGCTCGAGATCGATGCGGTCCAGTCCTGGCATAGTGCCAAACCTTAGCAGGAGCCTTCCGTGCCAAATTGAGCAACATGCTCAAGCCCTTTCAGAATGCTTGAGCGAGGTGTTGAGCAGACGTACTCTCAGACCATGCCGGTGATGACGCTGGCATCAGTGCGCGGAGCCTCACGAGGGCCGCCGAGGACGAGGAGGACGACGATGTCACCGCAGATCACCCCCATCGCAGACACCGCCCAGGATCTGGAGCTCTCGGAGCGCATCCTGAATCCGGACGGCAGTCGCATCGCGAACCCTCGGCTGGATCCTTTCGTCGCCGACATCGACAGTGCGCAACTGCGTTCACTGCTGCGGGACATGGTCATCCTCCGGCGGATCGACGCCGAAGGCGTCGCCCTGCAGCGCCAGGGACAGCTCGGCCTCTGGGCACCCTGCCAGGGGCAGGAGGCGACCCAGATCGGCACGGCACGCGCCATCGCGCCGGAGGACTACGTGTTCCCGAGCTACCGGGAAACCGGGGTCATCTACGCGCGCGGCGCCCAGCCGGGCGACTATGTGCGCATGTGGCGCGGCGAGGAGGGCGCCGCGTACGATCCGGCCGCACTCGGAGTCGCGCCCTTGCAGATCATCATCGGTGCCCAGACACTGCACGCCGTCGGCTATGCCTTGGGCATCCAGCACGATGGCGCCAAGGAAGTCGCGGTCACGTACTTCGGCGACGGTGCCACCAGTCAGGGCGATGTCAACGAGGCGATGATCTTCGCCGCCTCGTACCAGGCCCCCGTGGTCTTCGTCTGCCAGAACAACCACTGGGCGATCTCGGAGCCCGTCTCCGTGCAGTCGCAGTATCCGATCGCCGGGCGGGCTCCGGGGTTCGGTATCCCCAGCGTCCGCGTCGACGGCAACGATGTGCTCGCCTGCATGGCTGCCATGCGCTGGGCCCTCGATCATGCACGTGCCGGCAAGGGGCCCGCCTATATCGAGGCGGTCACGTATCGAATGGGGCCGCACACCACGGCCGATGACCCGACGCGCTACCGTGACCAGGACGAACTCGAATCCTGGCGCCGACGCGATCCGATCGCACGGCTGGAAGCCCATCTGCGCGCCACGGGAGATCTGACCGACGAGCACCTCGCCGAGACCCAGGCGGCAGCAGACGCGGTGGCGAAGGAGATGCGCGCCGCATGCCTCGGCATGGTCACGCGCCCGCCCCTCGCGGTCTTCGACGGCGTCTACGCCGAACCGCACACCGGGCTCGAGCGTCAGCGTGGTGAGTACGCCGCGTACCTCGCCTCCTTCGAGGGCGAGGCCGGCGCATGACCGAACTGACCCTCGGAAAGGCGCTCGGCGCGGGACTGCGTCAGGCGATGCGCGACGACGACAAGGTGGTGCTGCTCGGAGAGGACATCGGGAAACTCGGTGGCGTCTTCCGCATCACCGACGGGCTGCTCGACGAGTTCGGCGCAGCGCGGGTGATCGACACTCCGCTCGCGGAGTCGGGCATCGTCGGAACAGCCGTGGGCCTGGCGTTCCGCGGTTATCGGCCGGTGGTCGAGATCCAGTTCGACGGCTTCGTGTACCCCGCGTTCGACCAGATCGTCGCTCAGGTCGCGAAGCTGCACTACCGCACCCAGGGCCGGGTGAAGATGCCGATCACCATCCGCATCCCGTGGGCAGGAGGCATCGGCGCCGCCGAGCATCACTCGGAGTCCCCCGAGGCCTACTTCGTGCACACGGCCGGTCTGCGCGTGATCGCGGTCTCGAACCCGGAGGACGCGTACCGCAGCCTGCGACAGGCGATCGCCTCCGACGATCCGGTGATCTTCTTCGAACCGAAACGCCTGTACCACCACAAGGGCGATGTCGACCTGGAGGCGCCGCTCGCGGACGCAGCGCCCATGGGACTCGCGCGCGTCGTGCGAACCGGGAACGACGCGACCCTGATCACCTACGGGGCGATGGTCTCCACGGCGCTTCAGGCGGCCGACGCTGCAGCGGACGAGGGCGTCTCTCTCGAGGTCATCGACCTCCGCTCGCTCTCACCGGTGGACTACGACTCGGTCGCCGCCTCGGTGCGCAAGACGGGACGCGTGGTCGTCGCCCACGAGGCCTCTCGCGAGGCCGGCGTCGCAGCCGAGGTGATCGCGAGCATCACGGAGCGCTGCTTCGAGTACCTCGAGTCGGCGCCGTTGCGCGTCACCGGACACGACGTCCCCTACCCGCCCGCAAAGCTCGAGAAGTATCACCTTCCCGATCTCGATCGGCTGCTCGATGCCGTCGACCGGGTGCTGGACCGACCGAACAGTCTGACGGGAGCAGGGGCATGATCGCGGAGTTCCGTCTTCCGGACCTCGGAGAGGGACTGACCGAAGCCGAGGTGGTGACCTGGCTCGTCGCCCCCGGCGACGCGGTCTCGCTCAACCAGACTCTCGCGGAGGTGGAGACGGCGAAAGCGGTCGTCGAGCTGCCCTCGCCCTATGAGGGCACGGTATCGGCCCTGCACGCCGAGGCCGGCCAGACGGTCGCCGTCGGTGCTCCGCTGATCGCCTTCGATGTGGTGGGGGAGGACGAGGATGGGCCCGCGCCCGCGTCGGATTCCGAGGAGAAGGCGCAGCCGAACCTCGTCGGCTACGGTGCCGCCCCCACGACCGCCGGCCGCCCTGCGCGACGGGCACGGCGCATCGGAGCCACCCCGGCACCGGTCGACACAGCCGTTCTCGAGGCCGCACCGCATGACGCCACCCCCTCGGCAGCCGTGGATGCGGTCATCGAACGGCCGCGCTCCACCCCGCCCGTGCGCGCTCACGCCAAGCGTCTCGGCATCGATCTCGTGCTGGTCGCCGCCGACGTGGGGGATCGAGTCATCACCCGCCGCGACGTCGACGAATACGCAGAGCGGATCGCCCACCGCACGCCGCGTGCCGACGACCTGTCGTCGACGCCCACCCCGTCGAACGCGTCAGTGCTCACAGACGCGGAGCGAGAGACCCGCATCCCCATCCGCGGCGTGCGCAAGCACACGGCGGCGGCGATGGTGCAGAGCGCGTTCACGGCCCCCCATGTCACGGTCTTCCACACGGTCGACGTGACCGCGACGATGGACCTGTTGTCGAGTCTTCGCGACGATCGCGCCCTCAGCGCACACCGGATCGGCCCGCTCGCGGTGGTCGCGAAGGCCGTCTGTCTCGCTCTGAGCCGCACGCCCGGGCTCAACTCGCGTTGGGACGAGGCCGCCGGGGAGATCGTCCAGCACAACTACGTCGACCTGGGGATCGCCGCCGCGACGGATCGGGGCCTCATCGTCCCGATGATCCGTGATGCGGAGCAGTTGACCCTCGTCGGTCTCGCGGATGCCGTGAAGTCGCTGGCCGAGGTGGCCCGTGCGGGGAAGACCTCGCCGGCGGAACTCGCAGGCGGCACGTTCTCGATCTCGAACATCGGAGTCTTCGGCGTCGATGCCGGCACACCCATCCTGCCCCCGGGGCAATCCGGGATCCTGGCCGTCGGAGCAGTGCGGCGTCAGCCGTGGGAGCACCACGGCGAGATCGCCCTGCGGCAGATGATGACCCTCAGCCTCTCGTTCGATCACCGTCTGGTCGACGGAGCCGAGGGGGCGAGCTTCCTCAAGGATGTCGCCGACATCCTCGAAGAGCCCGGACGGGCGATGCTGCTCAGGTAGTCGCGCGCAGAGCCGCGTCCGCCATCGCGATCAGTACGGTCGCGGTGGCGGAATGCCGCCTGGCGGCGGCACGGGTGCTGTGCGGAGTCGAGTTGATGAGCCCGAAGCATGCCTGCACGCGTAACCGCAGCTCATCCTGATCCGCGCCGCCGCCCGGCGTCCCATGCAACGGCGACAAGGCTGCCATCCACAACTCGATGTACGCGCGCTGGAGGCGGCGGACCTCGGCCCGGTCCGTCTCGGAGAGGAACGCGACATCACGATCCTGCACCTGGATGACCTCGGCATTGCCCAGCGCGAACTCGACATGGAAGCCGATCAGCGCACGCATCCGCTCGTCGGGGGTCGGAGTTTCCTCGGAGACCTGCCGTCCACCGCGGATCAGATCCTGACTCACCTTGACGAGCACGGCCCCGAGCAGTGCCTGCTTGCCGGCGAAGTGACGGTAGACGGCCGGTCCGGATACGCCGACGGCAGCCCCGATGTCCTCCAGGCTCACGCCGCTGTATCCACGCGCGGCGAAGAGACGCGCGGCAGCGTGCAGGATCGCATCCGACCGTTCAGCCTTGGCGCGGTCTCGGGCGGTGACCGGGCTTGTCATCTCAGTTAATCCTCGCTAACCTGAATCAACGGGTTAGTGAACACTAACCGAAAGTGCATGCACCGCGCCAGGGCCCGCCCTCGCGGACGTGGGTCGAGGAGGACATCACGATGCCGGCAACCCAGGAGTCTCTCGCGCAAGACCTGCGAGACCGCCTCGCGACCGCGGCTCGCGGCGGACCGGAGGCGTCCCGCGAACGCCACGTCGCGCGCGGCAAACTGCTCCCGCGGGACCGCGTCGCTCGGGTGCTCGATGAAGGCAGCCCGTTCCTGGAAGTCGCCCCCCTCGCGGCCGACGGCCTGTACGGGGGAGAGGCGCCCGGTGCTGGGGTGATCGCCGGGATCGGACTCGTCCACGGTCGCCACGTCATGGTGGTCTGCAACGACGCGACGGTGAAGGGCGGCACGTACTACCCCCTCACGGTCAAGAAGCATCTGCGTGCGCAGGAGATCGCCCTCGAGAATCGCCTGCCTTGTCTGTACCTGGTCGACTCGGGAGGCGCCTTCCTCCCGAAGCAGGACGAGGTCTTCCCGGATCGGGAGCATTTCGGCCGGATCTTCTTCAACCAGGCGCGTATGTCCGCCGAAGGGATCCCTCAGCTCGCCGCAGTTCTCGGTTCCTGCACGGCGGGTGGCGCCTATGTCCCCGCCATGAGCGACGAGACCGTGATCGTCCGCGGCCAGGGAACGATCTTCCTCGGGGGGCCGCCCCTGGTGAAGGCCGCGATCGGCGAGATCGTGACCGCAGAGGAACTGGGCGGGGGAGAACTGCACGCACGACGCAGCGGTGTGGTCGACCATCTCGCGGAAGACGACGAGCACGCCCTCGAGATCCTGCGCGATATCGTCGCCACGCTCCCCGCACCCGCAGCTCCGGCCTGGGACGTGGCGCCCAGCCGACCGCCGTCCGAGTCCTCCAGCCTCTACGACGCGGTTCCCGTCGACGTGAATGCCGCGTACGACGTGCACGAGGTCATCTCACGCCTCGTCGACGGCGACACGTTCCTCGAGTTCAAGCCCGAGTACGGCACGACCCTGGTCACCGGTTTCGCCCGACTCCATGGTCATCCCATCGGCATCGTCGCGAACAACGGCGTGCTGTTCAGCGAGTCCGCGCTCAAGGGCGCCCACTTCATCGAGCTGTGCGATCAGCGCGGGATCCCGTTGTTGTTCCTGCAGAACATCACCGGGTTCATGGTCGGCTCCGACGCCGAGGCCGGAGGCATCGCGAAGGACGGCGCGAAGATGGTCACTGCGGTCGCAAGCACACGGGTGCCGAAGCTCACGGTCATCATCGGCGGTTCTTTCGGGGCCGGCAACTACTCCATGTGCGGCCGTGCCTACTCGCCCCGCTTTCTGTGGACGTGGCCTGCGAGCCGCATCTCCGTGATGGGCGGCGCGCAGGCGGCGTCGGTGCTCGCCACCGTCAAGGAGGATCAGCTGACCGCGCGCGGCGATGCCTGGAGCGGCGAGGACCGTGCGGCGTTCGAGGCTCCGATCCGTGAGCAGTACGAACACCAGGGCGAGCCCTATTACGCCACAGCCCGACTCTGGGACGACGGGATTGTCGACCCTGCACAGACCCGCGACCTCCTGGGGCTCTCCCTCGACGTCATCTCCCGCAGCCCGCTGCCCGAACCGCGCTTCGGCGTCTTCCGGATGTGAGTGTCTTGTCCATGACCACGACGTCGTCGTCGAACACCGTCTCCTTCCACACCGTTCTCGTCGCCAACCGCGGGGAGATCGCCCGACGGGTGATCCGCACCCTGCGCACGCTCGGCATCCGCAGCGTCGCCGTCTACAGCGACGCCGACGTCGCGGCACCCCACGTGCGAGAGGCCGATGTCGCCGTGAGAATCGGCCCGGCACCGGCTGCGGAGTCGTACCTCGACATCGATGCCGTCATCGCGGCGGCTCGGCGCAGCGGCGCGCAAGCCATCCACCCCGGCTACGGATTCCTCTCCGAGAGCGTCGGACTCGCCGAGGCCTGCGCTGAGAGCGGCATCGTCTTCATCGGCCCGTCGGTGGAGGCCCTGCAGATCATGGGCGACAAGGCACGCGCTCGCGAGCACGTCCTGCGTTTCGGCGTTCCGGTCGTCCCCGGTTTCGACGCCAAAGGCCTGTCCGACGTCGAGATCGCCGAAGAGGCGGAGAACGTCGGATACCCACTGCTGGTCAAGCCCAGCGCCGGCGGAGGCGGCAAGGGCATGGAGGTCGTCGCCGACTCGACGGGGCTGCGCTCTGCGCTCGCCTCGGCCCGGCGCGTGGCGGCCGCGGCGTTCGGCGATGATGCGCTCATCCTCGAACGCCTGATCAGACGTCCGCGGCACATCGAGGTGCAGGTCTTCGGAGACGCGCACGGTACGGTCATCGCGCTCGGGGAGCGGGAGTGCACGCTGCAGCGACGGCACCAGAAGGTCGTCGAGGAGGCGCCGTCGGCAGGCATCCCCCCGCACACCCGGGAGCGACTGCTCGCAGCCGCCGTGCTGGCGGCTGAGAGCGTCGAATACATCGGGGCCGGCACGGTCGAGTTCCTCATCGACGCCGATGCGCCGGACGAGGTGTCCTTCATCGAGATGAACACCCGCCTCCAGGTGGAGCATCCGGTCACCGAGGAGGTCACCGGACTCGATCTCGTCGCCCTTCAACTCCGCGCGGCCGATGGGCTTCCGCTGGATGTCTCGCCGCGTCTGCGCGGTCACGCTGTGGAGGCGCGCGTGTATGCGGAATCGCCCGAGCGCGGCTTCCTCCCCTCCACCGGGAAGGTGCTGTTGTTCGAACCGCCCGTCGGTGTGCGCGTCGACGCGGCGATCGAGACCGGAAGCGAGGTGACCGGGTTCTACGATCCGATGATCGCGAAGGTGATCGCCTTCGCGGACGACCGTGCCACGGCACTCGCGCGGCTCGACGAGGCGCTCGCACGCACGGTCGTGCTGGGCGTCGAGACCAACATCGCGTTCCTGCGAACTCTCTGCCGGGACGCGCGCGTGATCGCGGGGGATCTCGACACGGGACTCATCGAGACCCTGCTTCCCCTCGACGCGCAGACGCCGTCGACCGCACAGCTCGCTGCCGCGAAGGATGCCATCTCGGAGCTCCGCGCGCCGGTGCGGACCAGCCCTCTGTGGCGAGAGCTGCCGGGATGGCGCCTGGGAGCGGAGAACACGGTGGTCGCCCCGTTCGTGGCGCTCACGGATGACGATGAAGAGGTCGAGCTCCACGAGGCCCCGTCCGCACGATCTCGAGTCTCCGTGCGTGCCGCTGTCGACGGCGACGGCGCGGTCTGGGTGGCCGAGGACGGACACACGGTCCGCCTGCGTCCCCTCGACAGAAGGCAGCGGATGCGGCGTCGGCTGTCGGCGCGCGAGGCGGGATCCGGGGCGACGGAACCGGAGGGACGGGCCCCGATGCCGGGCAGCGTCGTGGCGGTTCACGCCGCGGACGGGGAGAGGGTCTCCGCCGGCGACCCTCTCGTCTCGATCGAGGCGATGAAGATGGAGCACCCGGTGCTCGCACCGCACGACGGTGTGGTGCACCTGCTGGTCGCGGTGGGCGATCAGGTGCGGCGCGACCAACCGGTCGCCCGTGTGATGACGGAGGAGAGCTGAGCATGGAAGATCTGACCGCGGAGGAGCGCGAGCTCGCCGCCATGGTGCGGGAGTTCGCAGACACGGTCGTCGCGCCGCAGGCCTATGAGGCCGACCGCACCCATACGCTCTCGATGGACGTCGTGGCGCAGATGGGCGATCTCGGTCTGTTCGGCCTGCCGTTTCCCGAGGAGTACGGCGGACAGGGCGGCGACTACATGGCGCTCGGCATCGCGATCGAGGCGCTCGGCCGCGTGGATCAGTCCATCGCGATCACGCTCGAAGCAGGGGTCAGCCTCGGCGCCATGCCGATCTTCCGCTTCGGCACCGAGGAGCAGCGCCAGGAACTGCTGCCCGATCTGCTCGCCGGACGGGCGCTGGCGGGCTTCGGCCTCACCGAGCCGGAGGCGGGCAGCGACGCCGGCGCGACCAGGACCACGGCCCGACTCGACGGCGACGAGTGGGTGATCGACGGCTCCAAGCAGTTCATCACCAACTCCGGTACCCCGATCACGCGCTTCGTCACGGTCACCGCGGTGACCGGGAACGAGGACGGTCGCAAGGAGATCTCGACGATCATCGTGCCCAACGGCACCCCGGGATTCACGGTCGAGGCCCCCTACGACAAGGTGGGCTGGAACGCCTCCGACACGCATCCGCTGACTTTCGACGGGGCGCGGGTGCCCGCCTCGAACCTGCTCGGCACACGGGGGAGCGGCTTCCGCAGCTTCCTGAGCATCCTCGACGAAGGCCGCATCGCGATCGCAGCTCTCTCGACGGGGGCGGCGGAGGGCTGCCTGGAGGCGGCGGTGGACTACGCGAAGAGCCGCACGATCTTCGGCGCTGCGTTGAGCACGCGCCAGAATGCCCAGTTCACGCTGGCACGGATGCGCGCGCGGGTTCACACCGCTCGGCTCGCCTGGCATCACGCCGCGCGGTTGCGGGATGCCGGCAAGCCGTTCGCCGAAGCGGCGGCCATCGCGAAACTCGTCGGCGGAGAGGCCGCGATGGACAACGCCAGGGATGCGACGCAGATCTTCGGGGGAAACGGGTTCATGAACGAGTTCCCCGTCGGCCGTCATTACCGTGACTCCAAGATCCTCGAGATCGGCGAGGGCACCACCGAGGTGCAGCTCCTCGTCATCGCACGCGGACTCGGACTCGCCGGGTAGCGTGACGGTATGACCACGCACGACATCCTGCAGCGGGGGCTGTACTACGAGGAGTTCGCGGTCGACGGCCGCTACCTGCATCGCCCTGGGCGCACGGCGACCGAGGCCGACAACGTTCTCTTCACGACGCTCACGATGAATACGCAGGCGCTGCATCTCGACGCGGCCTTCGCCGAGGCCCAGGATCCGTTCCACGCGCGGCTGATGAACTCGATGTGGACGCTGTCGACGATGGTGGGATCATCGGTCGCGCAGCTGACCCAGGGAACTCTCGTCGCGCAGCTCGGTTTCGGCGAAGTGGCTTTCCCGCATCCGCTGTTCGCCGGCGACACGCTCTACACCGAGAGCGTCGTCGTGGAGAAACGGCTCTCCTCGTCCCGACCGGGGCAGGGAATCGTGAAGATCGCACACACCGGACGCAATCAGGACGGAACGGTGGTCGCCACTGCCGTGCGCTCGGTGTTGGTGCACTGCCTTTCGGAGGGTCCCGCCGCATGAGCTTCGACCTCGGCCCTGCTCTGCTGTTCTGCCCCGCCGATCGACCCGAGCGTTTCCAGAAGGCCGCCGAGCGCGCCGATGCGCTCATCCTCGACCTCGAGGATGCGGTGCTCCCGGATGCGAAGGACGCCGCGCGCAGGAATGTCGTCGAAGCCGATCTCGACCCCGGCCGCGTGATCGTGCGCGTGAATGCCGCGGACAGCGACGCCTTCGCCGCCGACCTCGCGATGCTGGCGAAGACGGACTTCCGCACCGTGATGGTGGCGAAGACGGAGAGCGCGGAGAGCCTCTCAGCGTTCGACGACCGTTACTCGCTGATCGCTCTGTGCGAGACCGCCCGTGGCGTGCACGCCGCAGACCGCATCGCCGCGCACCCACGGGTCACAGCGATGATGTGGGGGGCCGAGGATCTCGTGGCCTCCCTCGGTGGCACGTCGTCCCGGAATGCCGATGGGGGCTATCGCGACATCGCCCGCTATGCCCGCGCGCGCATCCTCCTCGAGGCTGGGGCCCGGGGCAAAGCCGCCATCGATGCCGTGCACATCGCCCTCGACGACGCCGAGGGCCTCGATCGCGAGGCGCGCGATGCTGCCGCGTCGGGCTTTCGCGCGACGGCATGCATCCATCCCAACCAGGTGGCGGCGATCCGGGCCGCCTACCGACCGGACGAGACGACCGTGGCATGGGCGCGTGCGGTCCTCCTCGCCGCAGCGGCAGAGCGCGGTGTATTCCGGTTCGAGGGACGGATGATCGACGAACCAGTGCTCCGGCACGCGCGCTCCGTCGTCTCTCGTGCCGGCTGATCGCCGCCTCGGCTGATCAGGGCAGCAGCTAATCAGGGCAGCAGCTGATCAGAGCAGCAGCTGATCAGAGGACCGGAGATTCCTCGAGCAGCCGAAGGTATCCGGGAGCTGCCACGAACCGATGCGCCGAGCCGTTCTGAAGGACCTGGCCGTCCCGGGGGAGGGTTCCGCCGGAGACGTGGTCGATCACGGCCCGGATCACTCCGCCATGGGCGACCACGATGACCGACTCCGCGCGAGGAGCGGACCGCCGGCGTGCGTCTCGGGCGATCTCGTGCAGCGCCGCGATGGCCCGTTCGCCGACCTCGTGCAGGGACTCGGCCCCGGGAACCTCCGCATGCCAATCCCCGTAGGTCCTGATGTAGTCCGGCACGAGCATGCCTTCGCCCTCGCCGAACTCGCGCTCACGGATGTCGGGGACGACTCCGGTGATCTCCAGCCCCAGCCGATCCGCGATGATCTCCGCCGTCTCCCTCGCTCTCAGCAGGGGGCTGGTGTAGACGGCATGATGCGTACCGGCAGCGAGCCTCTCCGCCGCCCACCGCGCGTCGTCGCGCCCCGTCTCGTTCAGCGGGATGTCGGTGGAGCCTTGGATGCGCTTGGCGAGGTTCCAGTCGGTCTGACCGTGGCGGACGAGGGTGAGGTGGGTCACGAGAGGAGTTCCTGGAGTGCGGGGAGCACGTCGCTGGTGCCGGCGGCGATGGTGAGGTGCGCCCAGGCATCCGCGCGCGTCGGCTCACGGTTGACGATGATCAAGGGGATGTTGCGGCGACGGGCGCGCTCGACGAGACGCACGCCGGAGTTGACGACCAGCGAGGAACCCGCGACGATCAGTGCGGTGCTGGAGCGCAGCAGCGACTCGGCGGCACGGAAGCGGTCCTGGGGAACGTATTCGCCGAAGAAGACCACATCCGGCTTGAGCGTCCCTGCGCACACCGTGCACACCGGGACGATGAACCCCTCCGTGCTCTCAGGCAGGACGTCGCCGTCGGGAGCGAGCGCGATGTTCTCCGGCACCGTGATCCAGGGGTTGAGCTCCTCGATCTGCACGGCGACATCGCGGCGGTCGAACACCTGACCGCACTTGAGGCAGAGCACGCGGCGCATCGTCCCGTGCACCTCGATCACGTGCGAGCTCCCGGCTCGCAGATGCAGACCGTCGACGTTCTGCGTGATGACTCCGGATACGGTGCCCCCGGTTTCGAGTTGCGCCAGCGCGATATGTCCCGGGTTCGGCTCAGCTCGGGCGAACGCGCGCCAACCGAGATGGCTCCCGACCCAGTACCGACGCCGCGCGGCCTCATCGCCCAAGAATGTCTGGATCGTCATCGGATCGCTGCGGGTCCTGGCGCCTTCACCGCGATAGGCGGGGATACCGGAATCGGTCGAGATACCGGCGCCGGTGAGAAGTGCGATGCGCTTCTCGCGCAGCAACTCGGCGGCGTGGGCGATGGTGGCCGACAGCTCGGCGGGATTCGACACGCTCACGGGACCTCCTCGAGCGAGTCTACGGTGCGGGGACGGACACGGCGCCCGCCGACGGGGCGTCAGCGCGAGAGACGCCGTGCGAGGCCTGCCCACGGACGATGGCAGAGTGGACATCGTGGAACTACTGCCTGTGACCGATGCCGACGACCCGCGTCTCGACGACTACCGCGGACTCACCGACACCGCGCTTCGTGCCCTGTCTGAGCCGTCGGGTGGTCTCTACATCGCGGAATCGACGAAGGTGATCGCCCGCGCGGTGGCGGCTGGACATCGTCCGCGTTCCGTACTGGTCCAGGAGCGCCGGGTGGAGGACATCCGGAGGATCGTCGGCGATCTCGATGTGCCCGTGTACGTGGTGCCGGACGAGATCGCCGAGACGGTGACCGGCTTCGCGGTGCACAGGGGGACGATCGCCTCGATGCACCGCCCCGAGCTGCCGTCGGTTCACGACGTGATCCAGGGGGCGACCCTCGTGCTCATCCTCGAGAACATCGGCGACCACACCAACGTCGGAGCGGCCTTCCGTGCGGCTGCCGGGCTGGGGGCTGACGCGGTGCTGGTGTCGCCAGGGGGCGCCGACCCGCTGTACCGTCGCAGTGTCCGCGTGAGCATGGGGACCGTGTTCCAGGTGCCGTGGACGCGTATCCCCGACTGGGATTCCGCCATCGCAGACCTTCACGCCGCGGGCTTCGACATCGCCGCCCTCGCGCTGCGTGACGACGCGGTGACGCTCGACACCTACGCCGCCGATCGTCCGGAACGCGTCGCACTCGTCATGGGCTCGGAGGGCGACGGCCTCTCGCGCGAGGCGATGGAGGGTGCAGACACCATCGTCACCATCCCGATGTCCGGCGGGGTCGACTCGCTCAACGTGGCATCCGCCGCCGCGGTCGCGCTCTGGTCGATGAAAGCCTGATCTCTCAGTCCCTCTCCGGAGGGGTCTGCTCGAATCGGAACACCGGCGAGGGCTCCGGACGCTTCGCCGCGAGGTTGTCTCCGGATGACTGGTGCCGCAACCTCCGGAGCACCCATGGCACCAGGTGCTCGCGTGCCCAGCCGAGGTCCTCGGCGCGCGCCTCTCGCCACGTCCGCAGCGGGAACGGCTCGGGCTGCATGGCCTCGAGGTCGTTCGGCACGTTCAGCGCGCGCAGCGCCATCCGTGCCACCTCGTGGTGACCGAGGGCGTTGTAGTGCAGGCGGTCGTCGTCGAAGAACCGCATGTCCTGCACGACCTTGAGCGCCCACTGATCGGCGACGATGCAGTCATGACGCTCGGCGATCGCGCGGACGTTCTCGTTGTAGATCGCGACCTTGCCGCGGAACGCCCGGAAAACCGGCGTGAAGGCGGTGTCGATCCCGGTGAAGAGGAGCACGGCCGCTCCCGTCGAGGCCAGTCGGGCCACGGCGTCTTCGAGCTGACTCGCGATGGCGTCCGGATCGGTCCCGGGGCGGATCACGTCGTTGCCGCCCGCACAGATCGACACCAGATCAGGGTGGAGCGCCACGGCCGGCTCGATCTGATCGGCGACGATCTGTGCGATGAGTTTTCCGCGGACGGCGAGATTCGCGTAGGCGAAGTCGTCCACCTGCGAGGCGAGCACCTCCGCGACGCGGTCGGCCCAGCCGCGGTGGCTGCCGGGATGTGCGGGATCCGGGTCGCCGATGCCCTCCGTGAACGAATCGCCGATCGCGACGAAACGACGCCACGGATGTGCGGTCTCGTTCGGAACGTAGGGGGTCCGAGTCGAATCCTGGTCGGTCATCCCGCTCTCCTTCACGAACATTCTGCCCGGCGGAGGTGACCGCTGCGCAGTGACAGAGCCTACTGCAGGCGCACGTCCGGGGGAGGGGCACGCGCGGGAACCGCGGCGAGTGATCCCGTGTCCCCGGCAGCGATTATCGTGGAGTCGATGCTCTCTCCGTCCTTTCCACAGCGTGCTCCTTGGGGCACCGCGAACAAGCTGCGCGCGTGGCAGCAGGAGGCCCTCGAACAGTACTTCGCCGCGGATCAGCGCGACTTCCTCGTGGCCGCCACCCCCGGTGCAGGGAAGACCACGTTCGCTCTCACCCTGGCGGTCGAACTCATGCGCATGGGCGAGGTCAACCGCATCATCGTGGTGGCTCCGACCGAGCATCTCAAGACGCAGTGGGCCGATGCCGCCGCGCGCGTGCACATCCGCCTCGACCCCCGCTTCCGCAACAGCGACTGGGCACCCGCCCGCCACTATCACGGCGCCGTCGTGACGTACGCGCAGGTCGCGGCGAAGTCCTCCGTGCACCGGCATCTCACGGAAGACGCGAAGACGCTGGTGATCCTCGACGAGGTCCACCACGGCGGTGATGCACTGAGCTGGGGCGACGCCATCCGCGATGCGTACGGTCCCGCCAAGCGGCGTCTCCTGCTCTCCGGAACCCCGTTCCGCAGCGACACGGCACCGATCCCGTTCGTCGAATACCACCCCGACGAATCCGGCGCGCGCATCTCTCGCACCGACTACAACTACGGCTACGGTCGTGCGCTGGCCGACGGCGTCGTCCGACCTGTCCTGTTCCACATGTATGCGGGCAAGATGCGGTGGCGCACGACGACGGGCGACGAACTCGAGACGCACCTGGGCCAGGACAACACGAAAGACGTGACTTCGCAGGCCTGGCGCACCGCGCTCGACCCCGAGGGCGACTGGATGCCGGCCGTGCTGTCGGCCGCAGACCGCCGCCTCACCGAGATCCGCCACCACGTCCCCGACGCCGGCGGTCTGGTGCTGGCGACCGATCAGACCGTCGCCCGGGCATACGCCAAGATCCTGCACAGCATCACGGGCCAGCAGGCCACGGTCGTGCTCTCCGACGACGCGACCGCATCGGAACGCATCGAGAAGTTCAGCGCGAACGACTCCCGGTGGATGGTGGCCGTGCGCATGGTGTCGGAGGGTGTCGACGTGCCGCGCCTCGCGGTGGGCGTGTACGCGACCTCCTCGTCGACTCCGCTGTTCTTCGCCCAAGCCATCGGTCGTTTCGTGCGGGCCCGACGCCGCGGTGAGGCCGCCAGCGTGTTCCTTCCGCAGGTCCCCGTGCTCATGGGGCTCGCGAACGAGATGGACAAGCAGCGTGACCACGCACTCGACCGGCAGTCGAAGGAGGACGACGGGCTGGAAGACTCCCTGCTCGAGAGCGCGAATCGCGAGGAGGAGACCTCGGACGCGCTGACGCAGGAGTTCAGCTATCAGGCGCTCTCGTCCGTCGCGCACTTCGATCGCGTGGTGTTCGAAGGTCAGGAGTTCGGACAGCTCGCAGAACCCGGCACACCGGAAGAGGAGGAGTTCATCGGATTCCCCGGTCTCCTCGAACCGGAACACGTCCACGAACTGCTCATGCAGCGTCAGTCCCGTCAATCGCGTCTGCGTGAAGCGCGAGAAGCCTCGACCGCACCGACCGAGACGACGACGCTGCCCCCGCCCCTGCATCGCACGCTCAAAGAGCAGCGACAGCTTCTGAACAGTCTCGTCGGACTCTACGCCCGGCAGAAGGGCGAGCCCCACGGCGCGGTGCATGCCGAGCTCCGACGGATCTGCGGAGGTCCGGCCGTCGCTCAGGCGACGGTGACCCAGCTGCAGTCGCGCATCGAGGTTCTCCGCAAACGCGTGCGTTCCTGAGGACCACAGGACCGCATGACGTCCGGCCGGTGCTTCGGATCCCCGAAATGCTGTCAATCCGCGCCTGAGCAGGGTTCCTGCGCGCCTTCAGAGCTAGCGTTGAACGGTTGCCCGCGCACCGGGCACCGTCTTTCCTGGAGGATCCATGACAGCCCCCGCCGCAGTCGAACCGACGCCAGCCGACCGCCGGCGCTGGGCGCGCTATCTCGTCGAGGAGCGTGCCGAAGGCGCCGTTTATCAGAAGCTCGCTGCACGACGAGAGGGGGAGGAGCGCGACATCCTGCTGAGTCTCGCTGACGCCGAACGCCGCCATGAGCAGCATTGGCTCGATCTTCTCGGCAGCGAGCCGAAGCGACTTCCCCGCGCCGGAGTGCGTTCGCGACTCCTCGGCTGGATGGCCGGTCGTTTCGGGTCCATCTTCGTCCTGGCTCTCGCCCAGAGCGCGGAGGCGCGTTCCCCCTACGATGCGGAGCAGTACGCCACCCCCGCGATGCGGGCCGACGAGAAGGTTCACTTCGAGGTCGTGCGCGGGCTCGCGGCACGCGGCCGCAGGCGCCTCTCCGGATCCTTCCGTGCAGCCGTCTTCGGAGCGAACGACGGCCTCGTGAGCAACCTGGCGCTCGTCCTCGGCATCGGCGCGACAGGGGTGAGCTCCGGTTTCGTGCTCTTCAGCGGCATCGCTGGTCTTCTGGCCGGAGCGCTGTCCATGGGGGCGGGGGAGTTCGTCTCCGTACGATCCCAGCGCGAGCTGCTCGCAGCCACCGAGGCGAACGAAGACGCCCATGCGTCGGCCGGCGATCTCGACATCGACGAGAACGAGCTCGCGCTCGTCTACCGCGCACGGGGCATGGAGCAGGAGGAATCGCTGGCGCGCGCCCGGCGCATCGTGAGCGCAGCCCAGGCCGGGGCGCGCCGGGCCGCGACCGGTCCGGTCGACATCCAGGGCGGCGACGCACACGAGATCGTCGGCAGCGATTGGACGGCCGCGATCTCGAGCTTCCTCCTCTTCGCCTCCGGGGCGATCATTCCGGTGCTGCCCTGGATATTCGGCCTGGAGGGAACGACGGCCGTCGTCGTCGCACTCGTGCTCGTCGGCATCGCGCTCCTGAGCACCGGCGCGATGGTGGGCGTGCTCTCGGGCGGCCCGCCCCTGCGCCGCGCCCTGCGCCAACTCGCCATCGGCTTCGGCGCAGCCGCCATCACCTACCTGCTGGGCCTTCTCTTCGGAGTCAGCGCGGCGTGACCGGCAGCGACTCCTGTTCCTGCGATCGCGTGATCGCCGGAACAGGATAGCGGCCCTCGACGACGACGGAGGCGGGCTCGTACATCCGCATCACCGGACGGAGTTCTCCCGATGGAGCGGAGCCCGGTAGCTCCGGATCAAGGCGCGGCGTGTATCTCCGCTCTCCGGTGAGCTGTTCCCCGCGTCGTCGACGCACACGACGTCGGTCGTCCACACGACAACAAAGAAGGCCCCGGATCCAGGGATCCGGGGCCTTCTTCTTCCTGTGCGCGGAGGGGGACTTGAACCCCCACGCCCTTACGGGCACTACGACCTCAACGTAGCGCGTCTACCATTCCGCCACCCGCGCAGGTGTTGGATGATCGTTGCCGACCGAAGAATGACATTACCACGTCCCCAGCGGCCTCTCGAACCGAGGCGCACGCCCGGGCGTGGCGCGCGCTTTCGATAGCCTGGACCCATGACCGATCCGTCTCTTCCGGAGGTCGTCCGCATCGCGAGCGACCTGATCCGCTTCGACACCTCCAACTTCGGCGGGGGCAACGCGAAGGGCGAGCGCGAGGCCGCGCAATATGTCGGTGCCTACCTGGAGGGGCTCGGGCTCGCGGTCGAGTACTACGAGCCGATCCCGCGCCGCACGAACGTGATGGCGAGGGTGCCGGGGCGTGACAGGGACAAGCCCGCGCTCGTCGTGCACGGCCATCTCGACGTCGTTCCCGCCATGGCGGAGGACTGGAGCGTCGACCCGTTCGCCGGCCTCGTGCGGGACGGAATGCTGTGGGGCCGTGGAGCCGTCGACATGAAGAACATGAATGCCATGATCCTCACGTCGGTGGCCGAGATCCTGCGCGCAGGCGAGCAACCGGAACGCGATCTCGTGCTGGCCTTCTTCGCCGACGAGGAGAACGGCGGTGTCGAGGGGTCAGCGCTCGTCGTGCAGAACCGCCCGGAGTGGTTCGAGGGCGCGACGGCCGCCATCAGCGAGGTCGGCGGCTACTCGATCACCGTCGATGACCGACGGGCCTATCTGCTGCAGGTGGGGGAGAAGGCCCTGATCTGGATACGGCTCGTCGCGAAGGGCCGCGCGGGCCACGGAAGCCGCCTGCACGACGACAACGCCGTCACGAAGCTCGCTGAAGCGGTCGCGGCGATCGGGCGCACCCGGTGGCCGATCCGTCTGACGTCGACGACCAGGGCCCTGCTGGAGGGCCTGAGCGACCTGACCGGGCGCAGCGTCGACGACCCCGATGCCCTCGCCGCAGCCGCGGGACCGGCCGAGGCCTTCCTGCGGTCCTCGTTCCGCACGACGACGAACCCGACAGCGCTGGCAGCGGGCTACAAGCACAATGTGATCCCGGAGCGCGCCGAGGCGCTGATCGACGTACGGGTGATCCCCGGGACCGAGGACGACGTCCTCGCCGAGCTGCAGCAGATCGTCGGAGACGAGATCGTCATCGAGACGGTCGTCCGCGACATCGGGATGGAGACGCCGTTCGAGGGCGAGCTCGTGGAGGCGATGGTCGCCAGCATCGGCCGCCACGACCCGGGGGTTCCGGTCATCCCGTATCTGCTCGGTGCCGGCACGGACAACAAGGCACTGGCATACCTGGGCATCACCGGCTACGGCTTCGCGCCGCTCAGGCTGCCTGCCGACCTCGACTTCACAGGCATGTTCCACGGAGTCGATGAGCGAGTACCCGTAGAATCGCTTGTCTTCGGCCAGCAGGTTCTGACCGATCTGCTGCGCACGTACTGAGCGCCGCGCGCTCCGTGCCTCCCTGAACTGAAAGCTCTCCATGCACCTGCTCGAAGCACTGATCCTCGGCATCGTCCAGGGACTCACCGAATTCCTTCCGATCTCCTCCAGCGCTCACCTGCGCATCCTCGGAACGTTCCTCCCCTCGGGTGAGGACCCGGGGGCCGCGTTCACCGCGATCACACAGATCGGTACCGAGGCCGCCGTCGTGGTGTTCTTCTGGCGCGACATCGTGCGCATCGTCACGCAGTGGTTCCGGTCTCTCGTCGGCAAGGCGCCGCGCAACGATCCGGACGCCAGGATGGGCTGGTTGATCATCATCGGCAGCATCCCGATCGTGGTCCTCGGGCTCCTTTTCCAGGATCAGATCGAGACCGTGCTCCGATCGATGTGGATCGTCGCCGTCATGCTGATCGTGTTCGGCATCCTGCTCGGCGTCGCCGACTACGTGGGAGCGAAGCGCCGAAAGCTCGATGACCTCACCTACCCGCACGGCATCGCCTTCGGTTTCGCGCAGGCGCTGGCGTTGATCCCCGGGGTCTCCCGCTCGGGCGGCACGATCACGATGGGCCTGTTCCTCGGATACGAGCGTGCGGCTGCAGCGCGCTACGCCTTCCTGCTGGCGATCCCCGCCGTCTTCGGCAGCGGCTTCTACCAGGTGTTCAAGAGCTGGGACGAGCCGTCGTTCTTCTCGTTCGGCGACACCCTCGCCGCGACGGGAATCGCCTTCGTGGTGGCACTGGGCGTGATCGCGTTCTTCATGAACTGGATCTCGAAGCGCAGCTTCCTGCCGTTCGTCATCTACCGCATCCTGCTCGGCACCGTCCTGCTGGTCCTTCTCGGCACCGGCGTGATCGCCGCCTGACCCGCGCTCAGCGCTTGCGGTCGCCCGGACCGTCGTCGCGGCGGCGCAGGTAGCGCTCGAATGCCTGGGCGATCGCATCGCCCGACGCCTCGGGGGAGTCCCACGTGTCACGGGTGCGCTCGAGCTGGCGGATGTACTCCGCCATGTCCTCGTCCTCCGATGCGGCGGCATCGATCGACGCCTCCCAGGCGGCGGCCTCCGTGCGCAACGCCGTGCGATCCACATCCACTCCGGTGAGCTCCTCGAGACGGTCGAGGAGGGCGAGCGTGACCTTCGGCGAGGGTGTCGCCGAAGCGACGTAGTGTGGCACGCTCGCCCACAGGCTCGCGGTGGGGATGCCGGCGTTCTCCGCGAAGTGCTCGAAGACGGTGAGGATCCCCACGGGGCCCTCATACAGCGAGCGTTCCAGACCATGTGCCTCGCGCACCTGCTCGTTCTGGCTGGAGGCGAAGATCGAGATCGGCCGTGTGTGCGGAACGTCGGACAGCATGGCGCCGAGGGTGACGAGACCGGTGATGTCGTCGCGCAGAGCGATGTCGATGAACTCGGAGGCGAACGCCTGCCAGGTGCGCGCCGGCTCGGCTCCGGTGAGAAGCCAGAACTCCGGGCCCGGGCCGGGGTTACGAGGACGCCACAGACCTGCTTCCGGCCAGGTGAGCTGACGACGGCCTTCCGCATCCATCCGCGTCGACGGACGCGTGTACTGGTAGTCGAAGTACAGCTCGGGGTCGACGGAATGCACGAGATCGTATTCCGACGAGGAGCGCAGCGCCTCGATGGCGCTGCTCGCCGCTTCACCCGCGTCATTCCAGCCGTCGAAGGCGGCGATGACGATGCGCGGACCGAGAACATCCATCGAGGGCTCCCTTCGAGATCGCGGTCGTGATCCTTCCAGGCTAGTCCGCGAAGGCGGGGAGCGGGCGGCACCACGGCTAGCATGGGTTCAGTGAGCAGAAAGCCCAGCGCGGTCCTATGGGACATGGACGGAACACTCGTCGACACCGAACCGTATTGGATGGCGGCCGAGACAGCACTGGTCGAGTCCTTCGGCGGATCCTGGACCCACGAAGACGCTCTGCAGCTCGTCGGCAGCGGATTGATCGACAGCGCGGTGATCCTTCAGAATGCCGGAGTCGCCATGGAAGCCGAGGCGATCGTCTCCCACCTGACCGACGTCGTGCAGGAATCGCTCCGCACGCAGGGCGTCCCGTTCCGTCCCGGCGCGCGCGAACTGCTCCGGGATCTCCGGGCGGCGGGCATCCCGACCGGGCTCGTGACGATGTCGCTGCGTCGGATGGCTCTGAACGTCGTGGATCTGATCGATTTCGAGGCCTTCGACATCGTCGTCGCGGGGGATGACGTCGACAACCCCAAGCCGCACCCCGAGCCGTATCTACAGGCCGCAGCCCTCCTCGATGTCGACATCGCCGAGGTGATCGTCATCGAGGACTCGCCCACCGGTGTCCGTGCCGGCCTCGCCTCCGGAGCGCTGACGCTCGCCGTTCCGCACATCGTCCCGCTGGATCACCTCGGGGCGCACGAACTGTGGCCGACGCTCGCCGGCCGGGGAGCCGCCGACCTCACCGATCTCTATGACAGCAGCACCGCCTCGACAGGAGCGACCCGATGACCGACTCCCGAGCTCCGCGGCCCAGCGGGCCGTTCCGCGCCGGCGATCGCGTGCAGCTGACCGGTCCGAAAGGCCGTCTGCACACCGTGACGCTCCGCGAGGACGGCGAGCTCCACACGCACCAGGGCGTGCTCCGCCATCGCGACCTGATCGGGCTGCCCGACGGCTCCGTCGTCGCCAACAGCTCGGGACACGACTACCTGGCGTTGCGTCCGCTGCTGCGCGACTTCGCGATGTCGATGCCCCGCGGCGCCGCGATCGTATACCCCAAGGACGCGGCGCAGATCGTGATGCAGGCAGACATCTTCCCTGGGTCGGTGGTCGTAGAGGCCGGGGTCGGTTCCGGCGCGCTCTCGCTCTCGCTCCTGCGTGCGGTGGGTCCGGCGGGAAGGCTCATCTCGTTCGAGCGCCGTGAAGATTTCGCCGATGTGGCGCGCGGCAACGTCGAGACGTTCTTCGGCGAGCACCCGGACACCTGGCGGGTCGTCGTCGGCGATCTCGTCAAGGCGTTGCCGACGGAGACCGCTCCGGCCTCCGTCGACCGCGTCGTGCTCGACATGCTGGCGCCGTGGGAGTGCATGGATGCCGTCGCTGAGGCCCTCACCCCTGGCGGGGTCGTGCTCTGCTACGTGGCGACCGCGACGCAGCTCTCCCGGGTGGCCGAGTACATCCGTGGCACGGGGCTCTTCACCGATCCCGATGCCTCCGAAACGATGGTCCGCGGCTGGCACGTCGAGGGTCTCGCCGTGCGGCCGGATCACCGGATGGTCGCGCACACGGGATTCCTCCTCACCGCACGTCGACTCGCACCGGGCGCCATCGCGCCCTCGGTGAAGCGGCGGGCGTCCAAGAGCAGCTACGGCGACGAAGACGTGGAGGCGTGGACCCCCGGCGCCGTCGGCGACCGCGAGATCAGCGACAAGAACCTGCGCAAGCGCGCGCGGGAGGCGGAGAAGGCCGCCGAGGGGGCGCGCCTGGCCGCCGCATCGCGCGATTCCGGGCACGCGACGGAATAGACTGGAGCGCGTGCGTAAAACGTCCGCCGTTCTGGCCTCTCTCAGCCTTGCCGTCCTCGCCCTCACAGGGTGCACCGCGACCGCATCCGACGGTGTCGCCGCTTGCGATCGCGGGGGCAACGACAAGATCCTGAACGTCGCCGACGTGAGTGGTGACCTCGGCTCTGTCCCAGACGTCACCGTCTTCGGGCCGGTGAAGAGCGACAAGACCTCGTTCGCCGACGTCACGGTCGGCGACGGGCTCGCGCTGGGCTCGGACTTCCAGCCGGTGGTGCTGGACATCGCCTTCTACGGCGGCGACAGCGGCAAGAAGCTCTATCAGTCCGAGTTCAACGGCGACCAGAGCCGCGTCCACAGCATCGACTACTGGGCGCAGCGTTCCGCGGGGCTCTCGGACGTGCTCGAATGCGCGACCGAGGGCAGCCGCGTCCTCGCCGTCCTGACCCCCGAGGACTTCGGCGAGCAGAACGTCCAGGCGTTCGGCCTCGACAAGGGCGAGAACATCGTGGCCGTGATCGATGTGCTCGACGTCATGCCGTCGAAGGCCACGGGAGCGCTCCAGTTCAACGACGCACGCGGCATGCCGACGGTGGTGCGCGCTCCTGACGGAACTCCCGGCATCATCATCCCCGACGTTCCGGCGCCCACCGAGATCACCACCCAGACGCTCATCAAGGGGGACGGCCCGAAGGTGAAGAAGGGCGACATCGTCGTCTCGAACGTCATGGGCGTCGGCTGGGACGACAAGAAGGTCACGACGAGTTCCTGGGGCAAGGATGCCAGCGTCAGCGTTGCTGCAGAGCAACTCGTCGGCGCCACTGTCGGCTCTCAGCTCCTCGTCGTGTTCCCCGCGGCCGAAAACACTCCCGCGACCGCGATCGTCGTCGACATCCTGGGCGCAGTGACGGCGCCTGCGCCGTGATGGCCGCCCGGATCCCCGCGGAGGAGCGCCTGACGAATCTCGTCGTGGCGTTGATGGCCACGGAGATCGGGTTGACCAAGCAGCAGATCCTCGACAACGTCTCCGGCTATCGGCAACGCGCCGAAGCGGGCACCCGCTCGGACGCCCTGGAGAAGATGTTCGAGCGCGATAAGGACGAGCTGCGCTCGCTCGGCGTGCCCATCGAGACCATCGGGGACGCCGCGGACCCGAACGATCTCCGCGAAGCGCGGTACCGCATTCCGCAGGCGGAATACGATCTCCCCAGCGACATCGAGTTCTCGCCCGCCGAGCTGGCGGTGCTGCAACTCGCCGGCAGCGTGTGGAGCGCGGAGTCGGTCTCGGGCGACGCGCAGTCCGGCGTCCGCAAGATCCGAGCCCTCGGCATCGACGGCGACGAACCGATCATCGGGTTCGCGCCGCGCATCACGGCACGAGACGCCGCCTTCTCGCCGCTGCAGGATGCGATCGAGCGGTGCAAGGTGGTGACGTTCGAGTATCTGAAGCCCGGCGAGGACACGCCTCGTCGTCGGCGTATCCGCCCCTTGGCGCTGGTCGACTACGAGGCACGCTGGCATGTCTTCGGCATCGACGTCGACGTCGAAGAAGATCGCACTTTCCTCCTCAGCCGGGTCGTCGGCGACGTGCGCGTGAGCACGCAGAGCTTCGACCCCGCGCTGCGTGACGGGGCGGGGGATCGCGCCCTCGCCGGGTTGGAACGCGTCGCATCCGAGAACTCCGCGCTCCTGGAGGTCACGCCAGGGACGGAGGCCGCACTGCGCCTGGGACGACGGGCCACATCCGCCGCACAGGGGATCAACGTCCCCTTCGTCGACCTGCACATCCTCGCGGATGAACTCGCCTCGTACGGTCCGGAAGTCAGAGTGGTCGAACCCGCCCTGCTCCGGGAAGCGGTGATCTCGCGCCTTCGTGCCGTCGTGCGAGCCCACACCGACGTCGAGGAGGCGAAATGAGCGCGAAGGCGAAGCCCCTGCTCGCGGCTGATCGCGTGCGGGTCTATCTGACCCTCGTCCCCTACCTCCTCGAGCACGGGCAGGTCTCTCTCCAGGAGGCGGCGTCAGAATTCGGCGTGACTCCGCAGGAGATGCGGAGCATGGTCGAGAAGCTCACCGTCATCGGTCTGCCCGGGGAATCGGGCTACTGGCAGCAACCTCAGGAGATGTTCGACATCAACTGGGACCTGCTCGATCTGGACGACGTCATCGAGATCACCAACGACGTCGCTCTGCGTCGCGTCCCACGGTTCACCGCGCGTGAGGCTGCCGCGCTCCTGGCGGGTCTGCAGATGGTGGCTGCGGTGCCCGCCGTCTCCGATTCGGGCCTCGTCGCCGGCCTGATCTCCAAACTCTCTCGAGGCGCCGCGGATGCGCCCGCCGATGTAGTCGTCGCTCCGAGCGCCGTCGACGAGGTTCGCGAGGCGGTCGCCCGCGGGCTTCATGAGGGGGTCGCGATCTCCTTCACCTATCAGGCTCCCGACGCAGCCCCGACGACGCGCACGGTCGATCCGATGCAGATCCTCATCACCAACGGACAGTGGTACCTGCAGGGGTGGTGTCACCTCCGACAGGCGATGCGCACCTTCCATCTCGATCGGGTGAGCGCCCCGACGCTGACCGACATCCCGATCACCCATGCGGGCGATCAGGTTCCCGAGGCATTCGCAGGACTCGACGATGAGCGCGAGGTCACGGTTCGCGTCGCCGAGCGGTTGGCTCCGCTCCTGAACGGATTCCTTCCCCCCGGTGAGACCGAGGTGATCGACGGAGCCGTGACAGCGCGCCTCCATCTCGCCGACCCACGGGGCATCAAGCGGCTGGCTGCGCGCTTCGGCGGAGCGATGGAAGTCCTGGAACCCGGTGTCGCCCGCGCAGCGGCGAGGGACTGGGCTGCCTCGGGACTCGCCCTGTATCGCCAACCCGAAGCAAAGGTTTGATCTGTAGACTGGAGCGAACGCTCACCGACGACGGGAATCCTGACATGTTCGCTGGAATGCAAGGCTGGCACCTGCTTATCGTGCTCGCCGTGATCCTCCTCCTGTTCGGTGCTGCCAAGTTGCCGGCTCTCGCGAAGAGCATGGGACAGTCCGCGCGCGTGTTCAAGGGCGAGATGAAGGCGATGAAGGACGACGACGCCGCTCGCACCGATTCCGCAGCCGCCGAGCCGACCACGGTGAAGGACTCGGGCATCGACCCTGAGACCCCGCCCCGCGCCTGACCGGCCGTGGCAGCCATCGAACCGACCGTGATGCCGAAGGCGGATCGGGATCGACGGATGTCGCTGGGCGCGCATCTCGTCGAACTGCGCAAGCGCCTGATGTTCGCTGCGCTCGCGCTGCTCGTCGGCATGGTCGTCGCGTTCCTCATCGCCGACCCGATCATCAACTTCATCACCGAGCCGGTACGGATCATCGCCGAGAAGCGCGGAGACGACTTCAGCGCACTCAATTTCGGCACGGTGACGGCCGCGTTCGACATGCGCATGCGCATCGCCTTCTCCATCGGCATCTTCCTGTCGGCTCCGGTATGGCTGTGGCAGATCTGGGCGTTCATCATGCCCGGTCTCACCCGCAAGGAGGTCAGGTACACGATCGGTTTCGTCGTGGCCGCCGTTCCGCTGTTCTTCGCCGGCTGCTACCTCGGCGTCATGATCATGCCCCACATCATCGAACTGATGTGGAGCTTCACGCCCGCCGGGGCGACGAACCTCTACTCCGCCCAGGAGTACTACGACTTCATCTTCAAACTGATGATCGTGATCGGCATCTCGTTCGTATTGCCCGTGTTCCTGGTGGCACTCAACCTCGCAGGCGTCATGTCCGGACGGGCGATCCTCAAGGGATGGCGTGTCGCGATCATCATCGCCACGGTGTTCGCCGCGCTCGCGACGCCGGCGGCTGACGTCGTCAGCATGCTGATGCTCGCGGGCATCCTGATCGTCCTCTTCTTCGCCGCCGCAGGTCTCTCACTGATCTTCGACCGACGAAAGCGCAAACGCGACGAGGCATCAGGGCTTCTGCCGGATCCGGCATGAGTTCGCCTTCCGAGAGGTACGCCCGCGCGCAGGAAGCAGTGGAGCACCCGCAGTCGACGGCGTTCGCCGCACTGCAGAAGTTCCAGCTCGATCCCTTCCAGGTCGCCGGCTGTCACGCGCTCGAGAGCGGCCGGAGCGTGTTGGTCGCGGCGCCGACGGGCGCCGGGAAGACGATCGTCGGCGAATTCGCTATCCACCTCGCGATGCAGACCCCGAGTGACAAGGCGTTCTACACGACACCGATGAAGGCCCTCTCGAACCAGAAGTTCCGAGAACTGGTCGACGTCTATGGTGCCGACGACGTGGGACTCCTTACGGGCGACACGAACATCAACGGCAACGCACGGATCGTCGTGATGACGACCGAGGTCCTTCGCAACATGATCTACGCCGATTCCTCGGCCCTCCGCGACCTCCGCTACGTCATCATGGACGAAGTCCACTACCTCGCCGATCGGTTCCGGGGCGCGGTGTGGGAGGAGGTCATCATCCACCTCCCCGCCCGTGTCCGCCTCGTGTCGTTGAGTGCCACGGTGTCGAACGCGGAGGAGTTCGGCGACTGGCTCGACACCGTGCGCGGCGACACCGAGGTGATCGTCTCCGAGGTCCGTCCCGTGCCGCTCGAGCAGCACGTGCTCGTACGCGACGACCTCCTGCCGCTGTTCGACGACCGCGCTGGTCTCGCCACGGCGCAGGTGAACCAGGAGTTGATGCGGATCCGCTCGTCGACGGGCACGACCTACGAGAACAACCGCCAGGCGCAGTCCTATCGCAGCGACCGTCATGCCGGCCGTCAGGCGAAGCGGCCTCCGCGGGGAGGGCGTCGTCCGGTGCGTGCCGCCAATGCCCGCCGGATCGAGCGGATGGACCGCCCCGACGTCGTGCGGCTTCTGGAGCGGGCGAATCTGCTGCCGGCGATCTTCTTCATCTTCAGCCGCGTGGGGTGTGATGCCGCGGTGCAACAGGTGCGCCGCTCGGGGATCCGGCTCACCTCGAATGAGGAACGTGCCGAGATCCGGGCCATCGTCGAAGAGCGCACGCGCACGCTCCAGGAGGAGGACCTCGGCGTCCTCGGCTACTGGGAATGGCTCGACAATCTGGAGCGCGGAGTGGCGTCGCATCACGCGGGGCTGCTGCCCGCCTTCAAAGAGGTCGTCGAAGAGCTCTATCAGCGCAAGCTGGTCAAGGTCGTCTTCGCCACCGAGACGCTCGCGCTCGGGATCAACATGCCGGCACGCACCGTTGTGCTCGAGAAGATGGAGAAGTTCAACGGCGAGGCCCGGGTGGCCATCACCTCGGGGGAGTACACCCAGCTCACCGGGCGCGCAGGACGCAGAGGGATCGATGTCGAGGGTCACGCCGTCGTGCAGTGGACCGAGGGCATGGATCCACAGGCGGTCGCTGCACTCGCCTCCCGCCGCACCTACCCGTTGAACTCCAGCTTCCGCCCGACGTACAACATGGCCGTCAACCTGATCGACCTGTTCGGCAAGCCCAGGGCCCGTGAGATCCTGGAATCGTCGTTCGCCCAGTTCCAGGCCGACCGTGCCGTCGTCGGGCTGGCGCGGCAGGTGCGTGAGGCCGAGGAATCGCTGGCCGGCTATCAGAGCGCAATGGCGTGCGAACACGGCGACTTCCCCGAGTACGCGGCGATCCGACGCGAGCTGAGCGACCTCGAGAAGAAGAACCGTCAGGACTCGAACGCCCCGCGCGCGTCGCGCGACAAGCGCATGAAGCGCATCCAGACCCTGCGGACGCAGATGCAGCGTCACCCGTGCCATCGCTGTCCCGACCGCGAAGCGCACGCACGCTGGGCGGAGCGCTACTGGAAGTTGAAGCGTCAGACGGATCGCATCCGTCGCCAGATCGAGACACGCACCGGGACCGTCGCGCGGGTCTTCGACCGCGTCGTCGAGGTCCTGGAGACGCTCGATTATCTACGTGATGAGGACGGGGAGACCACGCTGACCGAGGCCGGACGGACCATGCGTCGCATCTACGGCGAACGTGACCTGCTCGTCGCGGAGTCCTTGCGTCAAGGCCTCTGGGCCGGCCTCGATGCTCCGTCCCTTGCAGCCATGGCGTGCTGTCTGGTGTACGAACCCCGCCGCGACGAGGCGAACACGGGGGAGAGGGGTCTACCGCGAGGGCCCTTCCGCGCGGCGTATGAGAAGACGACCACGCTCTGGGCCGAGCTCGACGACCTCGAGCAGGACCATCACCTCCCCGGAAGCGAGCCCCTGGCCGCAGGCCTGGCCGGCGCGATGCACTCCTGGGCGCGGGGCGGGATGCTCGACCGAGTGCTGGTCGATGCGGATATGGCGGCCGGGGACTTCGTGCGCTGGGCCAAGCAGACGATCGACCTGCTCGACCAGCTGTCGATCGTGGCCGAGGATGCGGCTCTCGCGCGTACGGCTCGTGCCGCGCTCGACGGGGTGCGTCGCGGCATCGTCGCCTACTCGTCGATGTGAGATGGACGGAATGACCGAGAAACCAGCGCCGCAGCGCGCCCTCCTGCCACTTTGGGCCGCTGTGCTCGCTGCCGCACTCGCCGCCCTGGTGATGGACCTGGCCTATCCTGAGGCCGCGATCTGGATTCTCGCCTTCCCCGCGACCGCGCTTCTGCTCGTCGCGCTGATCGGGCGCCGGTTCGGTGGGGCTCTGCTCGTCGGTCTCGTCTACGGCATCCTGTTCTTCGCGCTTCTCGTCTCCTGGACGTCGCGATACCTGGGACCTGTTCCCTGGGCCGCCCTCAGCGTGGTGGAAGGCGTACTGACCGCCGTCGCCCTGGTTCCGATCGCCCTCGCGTACCGTTGGATGCCGAAGGCCTTCCCCGGGACCGCAGGACGTCTCCTGGGGCTTCCCACGGTCATCGCCGCCCTTTGGGTCGCTCGGGAGCTGTTCATCGGCTCCTGGCCCTACGGGGGCTTCCCTTGGGCACGGATCGGCATGAGTCAGGCGGAGAGCCCTCTGGCATCCGTCACATCATGGGTCGGCGTCAGCGGTCTCAGTTTCCTGATGGTGCTCGTCGTCGCGATGCTGATCGAAGTCTTCCGACTGCGTGCATGGCGTGGTCCGCTCCTTCTGATCGCGCCCGCCGCCGTCCTCGCGGTGCTGCTGTTCACCCCGCTCTTCCCGACGTCCCCGAGCGGTTCCCTGCGCATCGCGGCGGTGCAGGGGAACGGTCCCACCGGGTACTTCGATGACCGCGAAGCGTTCGCCGTCATCCAGGCGCAGACCGAAGCCACGGCGCCTCTCTACGGCGAGGACGTCGATCTCCTCGTCTGGCCCGAAGGCTCACTGGACGGCGACCCCTTCCAGATCGACGCCCTCGCTCGACGGATGACGCTCGTCGCCAATCGGATCGATGCCCCGTTGCTGGCGAATGCGGCCACCGGGCGCGACGACCGCTTCTTCAACACCTCCATGCTCTGGAACGCCGATGGCACCGCGACGCAGCTGCACGACAAGCGTCACCCTGTCCCTTTCGGGGAGTACGTGCCCGACCGTGCCTTCTTCAACGCGCTCGCGCCCGATCTCATCGGGCTCATCCAGAGGGAGTACACGCCGGGGTCGAACCCCCCGATTATGGATGTCGGCGATGTGCGCGTCGGTCTCGCCATCTGTTTCGACGTGATCTACGACGACGTGATCTGGCAGGGACTGAACTCCGGTGCCGAGGTGCTGGTGTTCCAGACCAACAACGCCGACTTCCGCGGTACGGACGAGAACCTCCAGCAGCTCGCCTTCGCGCGGATGCGGGCGATCGAGACGGGCCGCAGCGTGGTGAACGTCTCCACGGTCGGCACCAGCCAGGTCATCCGCGCGGACGGCTCGACGGTCACCAGCCTGGACGCAGATGAGGCCGGAGCGATGCTCGAAGATGTCGAGCTACGGTCCGGCCTCACGGCGGGTGTCGTACTGGGCCCCTGGGTGCAGGCGATTCTGCTGTGGGGCGGTCTCGGCGCGCTCCTCGTCGGGTGGTGGCGCGCCAGGAGGCGCTAGGCGCCGATCTTCTCGCGGGTCGGGTCTTCGCCGGCACCGCGCCGGGCGCGGATGAAGGCGAGGCGCTCTTCGAGGAGCTCTTCGAGCTCGGCGCGGGTACGGCGCTCCAGGAGCATGTCCCAATGGGTGCGGGCGGCCTTCTCATCGCTGGCCTCGAGCGTGACGGCCTGACCGTCGACGTTCAAGCGCGCCTCGGCGCCGCACGCGCGGCACTCCCAGGTCTGGGGCGGCTCTGCATCCGCCGCGAACATCAGGTTCGTGACGTGGCCGCAAGTGTCACAGGTGTAGGTGGTCTCACGGCGCTCCATGAAAACGACGCCCTCTTCGCTCTGTAGGCTCTGGGCGCCGAGTCGGATGCCGCGCAGGCTGCGATCTGCCATTGTGTGGTCCTCTCGTCGCTGTCAGGTATAACGCTCCAGCCTGTGCGCTTCATCCACGCGCCCGCCTTCTCGGCGGAACTCACAGGTTAATCCCAGCGCCGGAGGTTATGGGGCGAGTCGGGAGTCAGTGGGGAGAGAGCGTCTTGAGAGCGAGATCCGCGCGATCGGAGACGATGCCGTCAGCTCCGAGGCCGACGAGTCGCCGCATGTCTTCGGGGTCGTTGACGGTCCACACATGAACCTCGACGCCGTGCCGGTGCGCCGCACGCAGGAGCGCGGGGGTCAGGACCTTCAGCGCGCCGTAACGCTCGGGAATCTGCAACGCGTCGATCTCGCGGAGCAGGCGGGCGGGGGAGAGGTGGAGTGCCGAGGCTCCCCGCAGGGAGGCGATCGTCCGGCTCCCTCCCGACGTCGCGGGACGGAGAGCGGCGCCGGCTCGCAGCACCGAGGCGAGGGCGGCACGGCGGTTCGCGTCGGAGAAGCTGGTCAGGAGGACGCGGTGGGTGTGATCGACCAGGATCGGGCCGAGGGGCTCGACGGCTGCGGCCGTCTTCACATCGATGTTGAAACGCACGTCCGGGAACGAAGCCAGCGCCTCCGACACCGTCAGGAGTCCGCCGTGGTCGGAGAAGAGCGTCCGCAGTTCGCGTGTGCGCACATCCTGGACCCTTCGGCTGTCGCCGATCAGGCGGGTCAGGGTCGTGTCGTGGAACAGCACCACATCGCCGTCTGCGGTGACCTGGCAGTCGGTCTCGATGTAGTCGACGCCCGCCGCGTGCGCGGCGGCGAAAGCCGCGGCAGAGTTCTCCCAGACGCCGGAGTCCTCGCCTGCCGCGGTGATCAGACCGCGGTGGGCGAGGACTCGGGGATGCCGCGTCTTCGAGAAGTACGGGTGCGTCACGCGCCCGGAAGCGTGTTCGTCGGGCCCTGGCCCGGCTTCGGGGTGAACGCACTGCCGATGCCTTTGAGCGCCTCGGTGAGTTCGCTCGGGATGATCCACAGCTTGTTGGACTGCCCCTCGCTGATCTTCGGCAGCATCTGCAGGTACTGGTAGGCGAGCAGCTTGTCATCCGGCTCGCCCTGGTGGATGGCGCTGAAGACGTTCTGAATCGCCTCGGCCTCACCCTGTGCGCGAAGCACAGCTGCCTGCTTGTCGCCCTCTGCCCGGAGGATCTCGGCCTGACGGGCACCCTCGGCCTCGAGGATCGCCGACTGCTTGGTTCCCTCGGCCGTGAGGATCGCGGCGCGTCGGTCACGCTCGGCGCGCATCTGCTTCTCCATGGAGTCCTGGATCGAGATGGGCGGGTCGATCGCCTTCAGCTCGACGCGGCCGACGCGGATTCCCCATTTGCCGGTGGCCTCGTCGAGCACGACGCGCAGCTGCCCATTGATGTTGTCGCGGCTCGTGAGTGCCTCTTCGAGGTTGAGGCCACCGACGACGTTGCGAAGAGTGGTGGTGGTCAGCTGTTCGACCGCACCGAGGTAGTTCGCGATCTCATAGGTGGCTGCGCGCGCGTCGGTGACCTGGAAGTAGACGACCGTGTCGATCGACACGACGAGGTTGTCCTCGGTGATGACCGGCTGCGGCGGGAAGGAGACGACCTGCTCGCGCATGTCGATCAGGGGGCGCAGGCGATCGATGAACGGGACGAGGACGTTCAGACCGGGGGTCAGCGTCTTGTGATAGCGCCCGAGGCGCTCGACGACCCCGGCCGTCGCCTGGGGGATGATGCGGATCGCACGGGCGACGGTGACCACCACGAAGATGATCACCGCGATCACGAGGATCCACAGGATCGCTGTGGGGATGAACGATGCGTCGTTCACGGGTTCTCCTAGTCGTTGACGGGACGGACGATGGCGGTCGCACCGTTGATCGCGGTCACGGCGATCGGAGCGCCCTGCGGGATCGGCACGGGCGTGGCGGTGCGAGCGGTCCAGGTGTCGCCGTTGGCGAGCTTGACCTGGCCGGAGATCTGAGTGATGTCGTGCAGCGCGATACCGCGCAGGTCGACGAGGGCGTCGACATTCGACTTGGTCGGATCTTCTCCGCGGCGCAGTCGCTTGAGGAGCGGGGGACGCAGGAAGAGGATGAACAGCGCGGCGGCGGCCGCGGCGATGATGACCTGCAGCCAGACCGGAACACCGATCAGGTCCGTGACCAGCCCCACGACGCTGCCGAAGCTCAGCATCAGGAAGGTGAAGTCCAGCGACAGCATCTCGATGACGAGGAAGACGGCGATCAGGACCAGCCAGCCGATCCATGCCCATTGGTCGATGAACGTGACGAATGTCGTGAAGTTGTCCATGCGGCCTCCTTTGTGGTCAACGTATCACGCGGGCACCGACGGATCAGGGTGCCACAGCGCGCGCTTGATAGTGTGGGAGGGCCGTGCGATCACGGCTTTTTCACGCATCATGAGGAGTCACCGTGACCGACGTTCTTCCCGCAGGATCCCTTGACGGCAAGGTCGCTCTTGTCACCGGTTCATCGCGGGGCATCGGCGCCGACACCGTGCGCTACCTCGCCGAGGCAGGCGCCGACGTCGTCATCAACTTCCGCAACAAGGCACCGCGTGCAGAGAAGCTCGCCGCCCAGCTCCGCGAGCTCGGCCGTCGCGCTCTCGTCGTCGGCGCGGACCTGACCGACCAGGCATCCGTCGCCGAGATGTTCGAGGCGATCCGCGCCGAATACGGGCGGCTCGACGTCCTCGTGCTCAACGCCTCCGGCGGCATGGAATCCGGCATGGCCGAGGACTACGCCCTCGCGCTGAACCGTGACGCCCAGCTCAACGTCCTGAACGCGGCGACGCCCCTGCTCGGAGACGGCGCGCGCGTCGTGTTCGTCACCAGCCACCAGGCGCACTTCATCCGGACCACGCCGACCATGCCGGAGTACGAACCGGTGGCACTCTCGAAGCGGGCGGGGGAAGACGCGCTCCGCGAGCTCATCCCCGGACTGACCGAGAAGGGGATCGGGTTCACCGTCGTCTCGGGCGACATGATCGAAGGAACGATCACGGCGACTCTGCTCGAGCGCGCGAACCCGGGCGCCATCGCCGAGCGCCGGGAATCGGCCGGCAAGCTCTACAACGTCTCGGAGTTCGCAGCCGAGGTCGCCAAGGCCGTCATCGACCCGGTACCGGCGGACAACACGCGCCTCGTCGGTGACGTGAGCGCCTTCGCCGCCGAGTAGCCAGGGCGCACAGATCGGCCCCGTCCTGCACGCTGCGGGACGGGGCCGTTCTGTTTTCAGACCGAGAGCATCAGCTCGTCGCTCCACCCTGCACGGCGGAGACGTATTCCTTCTCGTCTCGACCGAGCGTGATGGCGCGCACGATCTGGATGATTCCGAGCACGACCAGCGAGATGCCCAGCAGCAGCCAGAACGCGAAGCCGGCGATGAGCGGCGAGAACAACACGATGATTCCCGCGACGATGCTCAGGATCGCGTAGAGGACGGTCCAGACGCGCGAGCCGTCGCTGCCCAGCAGTGTGAGCGCGACGATCCCATCGACGATCCAGCTGACGCCGATGAAGATCACGACCACGAAGGCGAGCGTGGCGGCGGCGGCATTCAGGTTGAAGTACGCGATGACACCGGCAGCGATGTAGAGCAGGCCGAGGACGATGTGACCGACGCGCGCCCACCCGCCCTTCGCGCTCGAGAAGATGCCGAGTCCGACGTAGACGAGACCGGCGATGATGAGGTAGGTGGCGAAGATCGCCGTCACGATGACCGCGGACTTCACCGGCCAGACGAGGAGGACGATTCCGGCGAGCAGCGCCAGCACACCGGCGACGGCCAGCGTGACGCGGATCGACTTGAACAACGACTTGGCCTCCGTGAGTGGTTCAGACATGGTGGGGACCCCTTTCTGAGAAGATCCTGTGAGGATGCGCCCTCAGGATAGCGCTCCGCCGGGCCGGAGCGGGGGAGAAGCCGTCTTCCGCGTTTCGTTCCGTCATGCCGCGACTTCCGGGGACATGGCAAGATCAAGTCGTGACCGACGTCGACGAAGTTCGCCTCCGCGAACTCACCGTGATGAGGAGAGTCCGAGACCGCATCGACCGGGAGTACGCACGACCACTCGATGTCGAGGCGCTCGCCCGCGGTGTGCATATGTCGGCGGGGCACCTGAGCCGGCAGTTCAGAGAGGCCTACGGCGAGTCTCCCTACTCGTATCTGATGACCCGACGTATCGAGCGGGCGATGGCACTCCTGCGACGCGGAGACCTGACGGTGACGGAGGTGTGCTTCGAAGTGGGCTGCTCCTCGCTCGGCACATTCAGCACGAGATTCTCCGAGCTGGTCGGTGTCGCACCCAGCGTGTACCGTGAACGCGCTGCCAGCGTCGAGGGAATCCCCTCGTTCCAGGCCAAGCACGTGACCAGACCGATCAGGAATCGAGAAGCGCCGCGCACCGATGCGCACCTAACGTGAACACCATGAACATCAGCATCCACTACGCATTCCTCCCGCACACCGATGCCGAAGCGGCCCTCGCGTTCTATCGCGACGCCCTCGGCTTCGAGGTGCGCAACGATGTCGGGTACGACGGCCTGCGGTGGCTCACCGTCGGGCCCGAGGGTCAGCCGCAGACATCGATCGTGCTGCACCCGCCGGCAACCGATCCGGGCATCACGGACGCCGAGCGTCAGACGATCCTCGAGCTGATCGCCAAGGGCAGCTACGCGGCCCTCACGCTGGCCAGCGATGACGTCGACGCCCTCTTCGAGCGTCTCGTCGAACGTGGAGCCGATGTCGTGCAGGAGCCCATCGATCAGCCCTACGGTGTGCGCGACTGCGCGTTCCGCGATCCTGCAGGCAACCTGCTGCGTATCAACCAGGCCGCCTGACCTTCTCTCCACCGATCCCACGAAAGACGCCGATGACCACGGACGAGCACCCCGCAGACACCCACGACCTGATCCGCGTGCAGGGCGCGCGCGAGAACAATCTCAAGGACGTCAGCGTCGATATCCCGAAGCGCCGTCTGACCGTGTTCACCGGCGTGTCTGGTTCGGGGAAGAGCTCGCTCGTCTTCGACACGATCGCGGCGGAGTCGCGGCGCATGATCGACGAGACCTACAGCGCCTTCGTCCAGGGGTTCATGCCGTCGGTGCCCCGTCCAGATGTCGACATCCTCGAGGGTCTGACCACGGCGATCATCGTCGACCAGGAGCGTCTGGGAGCGAACCCCCGATCGACCGTCGGCACCGTCACCGACGCCAACGCGATGCTCCGCATCCTGTTCAGCAAGCTGGGGCAGCCCTATATCGGCGGACCGACCGCCTTCTCGTTCAACATCCCGACGCAGAAGGCCAGCGGTGTCATGACAGGCCCGGGTGGAGAGAAGAAGATCGTGAAGGATGCGATCTACCTCGGCGGCATGTGTCCGCGATGCGAGGGCAGGGGAGCGGTGTCCGACCTCGATCTCGCCCAGATCGTCGACGAGTCGAAGTCTCTCGACGACGGTGCCATCATGGTGCCCGGCTACACGGCCGATGGATGGATGGTGAAGGGGTTCTCCCAGTCGGGCTTCTATCCCGCGGATAAGCCGATCTCCCAGTTCACCGACAAGCAGCGACACCTCTTCCTCTACGGCGAGGTCACGAAGGTGAAGATCTCCGGGATCAACATGACGTACGAGGGTCTCATCCCGAAGATCACGAAGTCGATGCTCTCGAAGGACCTCGACGCGCTGCAGCCGCACATCCGGGCCTTCGTGGAGCGCGTGGCCACGTTCGCCGTCTGCCCGCAGTGCGATGGGACGCGGCTCACCGAGGGGGCGCGGTCATCGAAGATCGAGGGTGTGAGCATCGCCGATGCGTGCCGCATGCAGGTGACAGACCTGGCCGATTGGGTCCGGGGACTCGATCTCCCTGGCGCCGGTCCGCTGCTTCAGGCGCTCAGCGCCAATCTCGACGCCTTCGTGACGCTCGGCCTCGGATACCTCAGTCTGGAGCGTCCGTCGGGCACGTTGTCCGGGGGAGAGGCGCAGCGCATCAAGATGCTGCGGCACCTCGGCTCATCCCTCACCGACATCACCTACGTGTTCGACGAGCCGACGATCGGTCTGCACCCGCACGACATCCAGCGCATGAACGGCCTGCTGCTGAAGCTGCGGGACAAAGGCAACACCGTGCTGGTCGTCGAGCACAAACCCGAGACCATCGCGATCGGCGACCACGTCGTCGACCTGGGGCCTGGTGCGGGCAGCGCCGGTGGTGAGATCTGCTTCGAGGGCACGGTCGAGGGGCTGAAGGCCAGTGGTACCAAGACCGGTGACCACCTCGAGGATCGGGCCCAGCTCAAGGAGGCAGTGCGCTCCGGAACCGGATCGATCGAAGTGCGCGGGGCCACGGCGAACAACCTCCAGGACGTCGATGTCGACATCCCGACGGGGGTCCTCACCGTCGTGACGGGCGTGGCGGGCTCGGGCAAGAGCTCGCTCATCCACGGGTCGGTGTCCAAGCGCGACGGAGTCGTGGCGATCGACCAGGCCGCGATCAAGGGCTCCCGGCGAAGCAACCCGGCGACGTACACGGGACTCCTCGAGCCGATCCGCAAGGCTTTCGCGAAGGCGAACGGCGTGAAGCCCGCTGTGTTCAGCGCGAACTCCGAAGGCGCCTGCCCCTCGTGCAAGGGCGCGGGTGTGATCATCACGGAGCTCGGCTTCATGGACACGATCGAGACTCCCTGCGAGGACTGCGGAGGCAAGCGCTTCCAGGCCGGGGTACTGGAGTACAAGCTCGCAGGCAAGGACATCACCGAGGTGCTCGATCTGCCGGTCTCCGAGGCACGGGTGTTCTTCAGCGACGGGGAGGCCAAGCTGCCCGCCGCCACGGCGATCCTCGGGCGGATGGAAGACGTGGGACTCGGCTACCTGTCACTCGGGCAGCCGCTGTCGACGCTGTCCGGTGGCGAACGCCAACGCATCAAGCTCGCGATCCAGATGGGGGAGAAGGGCGACGTCTATGTGCTGGACGAGCCCACGACCGGCCTTCACCTCGCCGATGTGGACAAGATCCTGGGACTGCTGGATCGACTCGTGGATGCCGGCAAGACCGTGATCGTGATCGAGCACCATCAGGCAGTCATGGCGCACGCGGACTGGATCATCGACATCGGGCCGGGAGCCGGACACGACGGTGGCAGGATCGTCTTCGAGGGGACGCCGAGGGATTTGGTATCCCAAAAATCGACACTCACGGGGGAGCACCTCGCGCAGTACGTCGGAGCGTGAGAATGGTCGGAGCGCGTGCCCGCGCCCGCACTCCGACCATCACGCGTCTCCGGCGGCTCCGCCTTCGTCGACGCGCGCGATGATCGTGTACGTGCAGGGGATCAGATCCCGCTCGGCTTCGGGCCAGGCGTAGCCGCCGGACACCTCGACCATGCGATCGCTGAATCGCCACGGCAGCGTACGACCTTCATCGAAGTGGACGAGCCTGAGCCCTGCACGCAGCAGCGCACCGAGGATCTCGGACAACGGGTGCGGCCACTCGTAAGTGCGGGCGTGGTCGATACGACCGTCGCCGGCATATGTGCTGTCGTCGTCCCATTGCTGCGCGCGACCGGTCGCGAAGTAGGAATAGCGCGTGGTCAAGATGTCCGCGTCCTCATCCAGCGCGTACAGGGCGGGATGACCGTCGCGGATGAAGAACATCCCGCCCGGACGCAGCAGCTGCACGATCTGCGCCGCCCACCGATCCAGGTCGTCGAGCCAGCTGATCGTCCCGATACTCGTGTACACGACATCGAAGTCACCGGTGACTGCAGCCCGTGCATCGAGCACATCGGTCTGCACCCACGTCGCATCGATACCCAGACGCGCGGCGAGGTCGGTCGCCGCACGGAGCGCAGACGGCGAGAAATCGACGCCGGTCACCGTCGCACCGGCGCGAGCCAGGGAGACCGTGTCGGTGCCGATGTGGCATTGCAGGTGACAGAGATCGAGGCCGGACAGACCGTCCGCAGGAAGGAACGAGGTCATCGTCGCGAGGTCGTCGCGAACGACGTCGCTGAGATGCGCGGGATCGTCGAACGCAGCGAGCCCATAGGCTTTCGTGTGCACCGGGACGCGATCCTCCCAGTTCTCCTGATTCGCGCGTCGCGCAGATTCCCAGTCGATGTCGACGTTGCTTCCGTTCACGAGGCGAGCCTATCGATCACCGCTCTCGGATCACGAAAGATAGCCGATAATGCACATTATGTCAGCTGAGAAGATCGTCAGCGCCACCGGTGACAGATGCAGCTCCCGGTACCAGCACTCCCCCGTGCGATGATCGGTGCGTGCACCCAGCCACCCACGAGCCGCCCGGATATGCGTGTCCGTTCTGCAAAATCCAACAGGGTCTGTACGACCAACTCAGCATGCCGTCCGACGTGGTCGCCGTCACCGACCGTGCATTCGCTCGGATCGCGCCGAAGTGGTGGCCGGGGAACTCCGGAGCGGTCCTCGTCATCCCGCGGACGCACGTGGAGAACATCTACGACCTGTCACCGGATGACGGCTTCGCGGTGTGGGATCTGACGCAGAGGGTGGCGATCGGCATCCGGTCATCCTACGGATGCGAGGGGACCTCCATCCGGCAGCACAATGAGCCCGCAGGAGACCAGGACGTCTGGCACCTGCATGTGCATGTGTTCCCCCGCTTTCCGGACGATCGGCTGTACCAACGACACGGAGACGCGGAGTGGGTGGATCCCGGCCGTCGCGAGACATTCGCGTCGAGACTCAGGGCCGTGCTGGGAATGCCGTTCGCGCTCGATTGATCGCCGGACTCGACCCGCCTGGCGGGCGCTGCAAGGATGGTTCGATGACTCTCACGGGCAGTGGCTCCACGCGTCTCGTCATCCTGCGCGGCGATGCCGCATCGGGGAAGACGACGACTGCGAGGGCACTGCGACCGGCACTAGGTCAACGGGTCGCCATCATTTCTCAAGACCACTTCCGCCGTGAGCTGCTGCACGACCCCAACCGGTTGAGACGCTCTCGAGCGGCGAGCATCCTGATCGTCGGCGCCGCCCGGCAGGCGCTGGACCTCGGTTACGACGTCATCCTCGACGGGATCTTCAATCTGCGCGACTACGCCGAAGCCTTCGAGAGCTTGTACCTCGACCATCGCGGAACGACAGGAATCTATCAGTTCGACGTCGGCCTCGAAGAGACGATTCGGCGCCATGCCGGAAGGCCTCTCGCGAACACTTTCGGGGAGGACGAGATCCGCCGATGGCACGACGGGTGGCAACCACTCCCCTGGTTCGATGAGCGACGGGTCGGCCCGGAGACGACCACCGATCAACTCGTGACGATGATCCTCGAAGATCTCGGCCACCGCATCGTCGACTAAGCCGGTTCCTCAGCCGCCGGATCAGCAATCGGCCACGGTGACCGGAGTCGGCTGTACACGAGCATGTCCCGGCGCTCATCGCCGATCTTCTGCCACGAATGAAGCAACCCTTCGCGCGCATAGCCCGCCTTCTCAGCAGTCCGGAGTGAGGGCCCGTTCGTCGGATCGATGTGCAGCTGCAGACGATGCAGATCGGCGAGGTGCCACGCCCATTCCGTGAGGGTTTGCAGCGCGCTGTAGGCGTATCCCTCGCCGCGTCGCGTGGGTCGGATCCAGTAGCCGACGGTCGCTCGACCCTGGTCCCGGTCACGAAGCCACAGCCCGATCTGCCCCACGCATTCTTCGTTCGCCTCGATCGCGAACGAGTAGCCGATACCCTTCGCTGCCCGCTCGTGCTGCCGGACCAGCCACGCGCCGGCGAGCCCGGGATCAGCGACGATGGGAACGGTGGTGACGTCGGTGATCGAACGATCGAAGGACGCCTCCAACACGGCATCGATGTCAGATTCCTCGAAAGGTCGGAGAACGATCTCGGGACCCTGTACCCGCGGAACGCTGAGTCCTGAGGTACCCGCGATCGCTCCGCTGTGCGGATCGACGAGATCACGGCGATAGGTGATCATGGGCTCGCCGCCGAGCGGGTGCGGGACAGGCTCCGAGACCGCCGCGAAGCCCTCCGATTCGTAGAGCGGGATGGCGGCGTTCCCTCGCCGCACCGCGAGTTCGAGGCTGAAGAAGCCGGCACCCGTCGAATACTGAATCGCATCGCGCAGCAGGGCACGACCACGTCCCTGCCCGGCGGATGACGGCATCACGGCGATCCGCTCCAACACGGCCGTCGTCTCGTCGTGTGTCTTCGGCGTGGTGAGAGCGAAACCCGCCAGAGGCTCCCCCGTGAGCGCGAACCGGAGGACATGGCCATCGAACAGCTTTCGCATGCGATCGGCGATCGAGCGGGAGTCGACATCCCCGTCACGGTGCCGGAGCGCGTGAATCCAGACGTCCACGCATCTCTCGATGTCCTCGGGGATGTCACCCGCCACGATGTCCGTCATACCGGCAATCGTCGCACGCGCGACACCGGCGAAGCCACGGCTGACTCCTACTGCGTCGACCAGACTCCGAGCTCCGTGCCCGTCGGGTCGGCGAAGTGCAGGCGTCGCCCGCCGGGGAACGCGTACGGCTCTTGGAGGATCGTTCCGCCGGCCTTCTCGATAGCCGCCTTCGTGGCGTCGAGGTCTTCCGAATAGAGCAGTACGAGCGGACCTCCGACGGGACGCGGCTCGTCGGCCAGCATCAGACCGCCGGCTTCGTTGCCGTCGCCTCGTGGCGACACGATCCCGGCGTATCCGGGGCCGTAGTCGTTGAAGCTCCAGCCGAAGGCGTCACCGAAAAAGCTCTTCGACGCCTCCAGATCGGTGACGACGAGCTCGACGTAGTCGAGTGAGTGGTGCAAAGGGGAACTGGTCATGGCGCCACCGTAGCGACCCCGACCGACATCGAGCGGAGGTCGCCGAATGCGCGCCGTCGGAGGAGTAGCGTTGAGGCGTGCCGCAGGTCTCCCCCTCCCCCGTCTCGACACCGGGGTGGAGAGCCTGGGTGATCTGGTCGGTCGGAGTCGCCGCTTACGTGTTGGCCATCACGAACCGCACATCGCTCGGCGCTGTCGGCGTCGAAGCGGCCGACCGCTTCCAGGCGGATGCATCGACGCTCGCTCTTTTCGCCGTGGTCCAGCTCGCCGTGTACGGCGGAATGCAGATCCCGATCGGAGTGCTCCTCGATCGCTTCGGCTCGCGCCCGATCATGACCGTCGGCATGCTGCTGATGGCCGCGGGCCAGCTGACCATGGCCCTCTCCCCCAGCATCGGCATCGCGATCTTCGCGCGTGTCCTGCTCGGTGCCGGTGATGCCGCTATCTTCCCCGCGGTGCTACGACTCGTCGCGACCTGGTTTCCCGCCCAACGCGGGCCGCTCATGGTCCAGTTCACCGGCATCATCGGTCAAGCCGGCCAGCTGATCGCCCTGGTCCCGCTGGCCGCACTCCTGCACGCCACCAACTGGACCATCACCTTCGGCAGCATCGCGGGCCTCGGTGTGCTGTTCACCATCCTCGTGGCGCTGGTGATTCGCAACCATCCCGCAGAGCGCGGCGCCGACGTCACGGTGAACACCGATACCGGTGTCGTCCGCGTCGTCACCTCCGCCATAGATACCGGTGTCGGCATACGTGCCGCCTGGGCACACCCGGGCACGCGGCTGGCCTTCTGGTCGCACTTCACGACCCCGTTCGCGGGTACCGCGTTCGTGCTGCTCTGGGGAATGCCCTTCCTCACCGCGGTGGAAGGGCTCGATACGGCCCACGCCGCGGGAATCATCTCCGTATATGTCGTGGCCGGCATGCTTCTGGGACCCCTCATCGGCGACCTCTCCCGGCGGCTTCCGAATCACCGGTCGCTCGCGCTGGTGCTCCCCGCCGTCGGGGTGCAGATGGCAGCGTGGGTCGCTGTCATCGCTGTGCCCGACACCGCGCCCATCTGGCTCCTCTATGTGCTGGCGATCGCCCTCGCGACCGGAGGGCCCGCCTCCATGATCGCGTTCGACCATGCGCGGACGCACAACCCCACCCACCGTCTGAGCACCGCCACCGGTGTGACGAACGCGGGAGGGTTCATCGCCGCGCTCATCGCCATCTTCCTCATCGGCCTCGCACTCGACCTGCAGGGCGCCGGCACTCCCGAGACATACTCGCTCGGGGCCTTCCGGATCGCGTTCCTGATGCCGATCCCCCTCTGGATCATCGGCACGGTGTTCATCCTCATCGAACGCAAGCGGACGCGCATCCGGATGGGCCTCGATCCGGAACGTCGGCACTGAGCGCACCCTATCGGAGCAGGTGCTGCAGCGTCTCCACGATGAGCTCGACGCTGACGCGCTCCGGCACCTCATCGTCGCCCGCTTCGAACTCCGCGAGTTCGATCCCCCGGACCGAGTCGGACGGCAGCGCCGCGAAAATCGCCGCCACGTGGTGAGGCAGCAAGCCGCCTCCGACCCGGTAGGCGGCGGGGATGTACCCGGGTTCGAGCACGTCCCAATCGACGTGGATCCACACGGGACGTCCGGCGACGAGTTCGAGGACGCGCTCCGGCGTGCTCTCGGAAGGAGCGAGAACGGTGACCCCCGCTTCGGCGAGCAACTCACCCTCAGCGACGTCGATGTCGCGACCGCCGACCACGATCACCTGCTTCGGATCGATGCCGTCGCCGTGCCCACTGTCCCAGAGTCCGCACGCCGCGGCCAGGACCATACCGCCGAGATAGCCCGAATCCGTCGTATCCGGAGTGTTGAAGTCGCCGTGTGCGTCGATCCAGAGCACGACGGCGTCGGGATGATGCTCGGCAGCAGTGGGAAGAGTGCCGAGGCTCGCCGCGCAGGTGTTCGTGATCAGGAGGGGTGTCGCGCCCGTAGAGATGGCGTCGTGCACCGCTGCGCGCAATCCGCTCAGAGTCGCCTCCGCTTCGGGAAGAGCGACGGACCAGTCATCGACCAGGCCCGGTGTCGGGGTGCCGACGACGTGCGGTTCGATCTCCAGCAATGCCGAGACCGCGTCACCCACGCGTCGTGCCCCCACGAGCGCTCCGTCGGTGCGATCGGCCACTCGGCCTTGGGAGACGATAAGCGCGTAGGAAGGTGCCATGTCTCCAGCTTTCCATCCGCGGGATGACAGGACAAAACGTGGAGTGATGCGGACACGGCGGCCGCGCGGTACCGGCGTCTCAGCTCCGACGAGGCGTCCATCCGGAAGGCAACGGTCCATTCCGGACAGCACGTTCGCGGTCCGCGCGCGCGGACCAGCCCTGTGCACCGTCGACCGTGTCGAACGCACCCCGCGCCAGTCGGATCCCGACATCGTCATGGTGCATGCGCGGCGCGCCCCCGCGACGCACCGATGCCCGCACGCTCCACGCGTCGTCGGCGAACCCGCCGCCGCGGAAGACACGGTAGTCGTCATAACGGGCGGGATCCAACAGGTCCCAGCACCACTCCCAGACGTTGCCGAGCGTGTCGAAGAGACCGTTGAGGTTCGGCAGCTTGCCGCCGATGTCCTGCGGAGAGGACACCCCGTCCGCACTCGTCCATGCCGCATCGGCAAGAGGCGCATAGTGCGGACCTGTCGACCCGGCGCGGCAGGCGAACTCCCACTCCGCTTCTGTGGGGAGCCGGTACCCGTCGGCGGTCGTGTCCCAGGTCACCTCCTCGCCATCGAACAGATAGACCCGATCCAGGCCCTCCCATTCGGATGCGGCGTTGCAGAAGTGGACCGCGCGCAACCAACTGAGGTCGGCGGCGGGGCGACGCGGGTGGCGCACCGGGATGCCCAGCACCTCGGTGAGCTGCTCCTCCGTCACCGGATACACACCGATCCGGAACGGCTCGAGTGTCACATCACGCCGCTCGTCACGACGCGCATCGTGCAGCGTTAGAACACCGGCGGGTATACGCGCCAATTCGAAGTCGCTCACCGATCCCCCGCAACCGAGGAACCGCTTCGCATCACGAGGGCACTCGTTCGACCCAGGACGGGTACTTCGCCGTGCGGCCATCGCCCGACGAGGTGCGCGTCACGCGTCGGCGGACCCAGGGACCGACGAACTCCCGGTAGTAGGCGAGCCCCGATGGCCCGGTACCCAGTCGATCATTCGGGGCCCACCATGTCGCCGGGGGCTCGAAACCGAGCGCGTGCAGCACGCGGGCAGCGACACGGTGGTGACCCGCCGCGTTCATGTGCAGACGGTCATCCGCCCAGTACGCACCGCGCGAGAGCTCACGATCCGGCCAATTGAGTGCTCGGACCACGTCGGGGCGCTCTTCGATCCGCCGGAGCACCGCGTCGGAGAGCAGATCGCCGCGCCGCTGGACGAGGGAGCCCATCGGGAGCTGCCCGCTGGGATTGGCACCCGAGAGCAGGATCATGGTCACGCCCTCCTCATCGCACCGACGCAGCACTCGGCTGAAGGCATCGGCGATGTGCTCGACATCGGTGCGCGGGCGCAGCATGTCGTTGCCACCGCCGTTGAAGGAGAGATGCGTCGGGCGCAGGGCGAGCGCGGGTTCGAGCTGCTGCTCGACGATCGGCCAGGCGAGCTTGCCCCTGATCGCGAGGTTCGCGTACTGGATGGAGTGGCCCGCCGCGTCCGCCCAGCCTTGGGCCGCGAGATCGGCCCAGCCGCGCTCCCGCCCATCCGGAAGAACGTCACCGACCCCCTCGGTGAACGAGTCGCCGATCGCCACGAACCGCACATCTGCCATCGTCCCAGCCTATTGCGGCTCACGACGCGCGGCGTCAACGGTCGTCGAGAGCCTGACCACCCCGATCGACGAGCCCCCATGCCGCGGCGGCCGCACCGAGGAAGCACACGCCGAACACGGCGAACAGCAGCGGAGCCCCACCGGCGATCAGAAGGACCGGTACGGAAAGCGGCGCCACGATCGATGCGATGCGGCCGACCCCGGCGGCCCAGCCCGTGCCCGTTCCCCGCAACGACGTCGGATAGATCTCGGGCGTGACGGCGTACAGCGCGCCCCAGGCACCGAGGTTGAAGAAAGACAGAGCCATGCCCGCAGCGATGATCGCCCCCTCGGTCGTGGCCGTGCCGAAGATCACAGCCGAGACGGCCGACCCCAGAAGGAACACCGACAGGGTCAGCCGTCGCCCCCAGACCTCGATCAGCCACGCGGCGACCGCGTATCCCGGAAGCTGCGCGAGCGTGATGATCAGTGTGAATCCGAACGAGCGGACGAGATCGAACCCGGCGTCCACGAGGATGCTCGGAATCCAGATGAACGCGCCGTAGTAGGCGAAGTTCACGCCCAGCCACACCACCCAGAGGCAGAGGGTGCGCAGGCGGAACTCGGGGTTCCAGAGCGTGGCGAGGCGGGCCCGAGCCGTGACCGCGATCGCGCGGGACGCCGGCTCCTTCCGAATGGTCGGGGCCGTCCCCACACCGGCATCAGCCTCGAAGGCCGAGACGATGCGATCAGCTTCCGCGATGCGTCCACGCGAGGCGAGCCATCGTGGAGACTCGGGCATCCGCCACCGCACGAACAGTGCATACACGGCAGGAATCGCGCCGAGCGCGAAGGCCCAGCGCCAACCGTCGTCGGACGCCGGGATGACCAGGAACCCGATGACGGCGGCTGCCGTCCATCCGAGCGCCCAGAAGGCCTCCAACACGACGATCAGACGACCGCGGATTCGGGCCGGTGCGAACTCGCTCACGTACGTCGACGCGACCGGGAGCTCGGCACCGAGACCGAGCCCGACGAGGAATCGCAGCACGAGGAGTGCCGCGATTCCGCCGACGAGCGCGCTGGCCCCGGTCGCGATGCCGTGCACGAGCAGGGTGAGGGCGAACACCTGGCGGCGACCGAAGCGATCGGCCAGCAGACCGCCGAGCGTCGCACCGATGGCCATCCCGATGAAACCGACCGAGGCGATCCACCCCGCCTCGCCCTTGGTCAGTCCCCACTGCTGCGTGAGGGCCGCGAGGATGAAGGAGATCAGACCGACATCCATCGCGTCCAGCGCCCATCCGAGCCCGGATCCGGTGAGCAGCCGGAGGTGTCGACGCGTGAACGGCAGGACGTCCAGGCGCTCGGCCAGCGATGAGCGGCTCGGCAGGGCGGTGTTGGCCATGCTCCTCATCGTAGAGCCGAGCGCCGGACGCCCCGCACGCGATATCGTCAGTCCTGCGCGCTGAGGATCCGCTTCACCCGAGGGATCACTTCCGTGCCGTACAGCTCGATGCTGCGCATCATCGACTCGTGCGACAGTGTGCCTGTGGCGTACTTCAGGTCGAAGCGGCCGAGACCCAAGGTCGTGATCGTGTCGGCGATCTTCGCGGCGACTCGATCCGGTGAGCCCGCGTAGATCGCCCCTTCCGGACCGACATCGTTCTGGAAACGCGCGCGGCTGTATGCCGGCCAGCCGCGCTCGCGGCCAATGGTGTTGTTCATCGCCTCGAATCCGGAGTACGCCGCGTCCCAGGCCTCCGCGTCGGTTTCGGCGATGTGGCCCGGGGAATGAACGGAGACGGGGTGCGAGGTCGTGCCGAACGACGCCACCGAGCGGTGGTACAGGTCGACGAAGGGCTTGAACCGCGCCGCCGGTCCCCCGATGATCGCGAGCATCAGCCCCAGGCCGTGACGCGCGACGCGCACGACGGACTCCGGGCTTCCACCGACACCGACCCAGGTACGCAGCCCCATCTCGGTCTTGGGGAACACATTCGCGTTGTCGAGCGACGCCCGCATCGTGCCCGACCACGTCACGGGCTCTTCTTTGAGCAGCTCGACGAAGAGCTCCAGCTTCTGCTCGAACAGTGCGTCGTAGTCGCGGAGGTCGTAGCCGAACAGGGGGAAAGACTCGATGAAGGATCCGCGCCCGAGAACGACCTCGGCGCGACCGTCCGAAAGCGCGTCCAGCGTCGAGAAGCGTTCGAACACGCGTACCGGATCGTCGGAGGACAACACGGTCACCGCGGTGCCTAGTCGGATGTGTTCCGTGCGAGCCGCGATCGCGGCCAGCACCATCTCCGGCGCGGACACAGCGAACTCGGCGCGGTGGTGTTCCCCCACCCCGAAGAAGTCCACGCCCACCGTGTCGGCGAGCTCTGCCTGCTCCACGACGTTGCGGATGGTCTGCGCTCCGGTGAGGAGCTCTCCGTCTGTATCCCTCGTGATGTCCCCGAAGGTGTCCAGCCCGAATTCGATGCCCATGTCATCCCTCTCTATTCAGGTGAATGAACACGCGGCGATCGAATCGCATTCCCGTCAGCGCGGAAGCAGGGCGCTGCGCAGCGTGTCGAGGCCGACCCCACCCATGTCGAGCGCGCGCTTGTGGAAGCCCTTGAAGGAGAAGGCGTCGCCCTCCGCCGCACGGACGCCGTCACGCACCTGCTCCCAGATGCGCTGACCGACCTTGTACGACGGAGCCTGCCCCGGCCAGCCGAGGTAGCGGTTCACCTCGAACTGCACGAACTGATCCGACATGTTCACGTTCTGACGCATGAAGTCGAGTGCGTACTCCGCATCCCACACTCCCGTGCCATCGAGACGTGGCTTGCCCAGGTGTACGCCGATGTCGAGCACCACACGGGCCGCCCGCATACGCTGTCCGTCGAGCATGCCGAGTCGATCGGCGGGATCGTCGAGGTAGCCGAGCTGCTCCATCAGACGCTCGGCGTACAGGGCCCAACCCTCGGCGTGGCCCGAGGTGCCGGCCAACAGCCGGCGCCAGGAGTTGAGCTCGGCCCGGTTGTACACGGCCTGGGCGATCTGCAGGTGGTGACCCGGCACGCCCTCATGGAAGACGGTGGTGAGCTCTCGCCAGGTGTCGAACTCCGTGACGCCCTCGGGAACGGACCACCACATACGACCGGGACGCGAGAAGTCGTCGGTCGGGCCCGTGTAGTAGATGCCACCTTCCTGGGTGGGCGCGATCATGCACTCGAGCGTGCGGATCGCCTCGGGGATGTCGAAGTGGGAGGCTCCGAGTTCGGCGACCGCGCGATCGCTCGTCTCCTGCATCCACTTCTGGAGAGCGTCGGTGCCCACGAGCTTGCGGGCGGGGTCGGCTTCGAGGTGGGCCACGGCCTCTTCGACGGAGGCCCCCGGCAGGATCTCATTCGCGATCGCGGTCTGCTCCGCCACCATGCGCGCGAGCTCTTCGCGGCCCCACTCGTAAGTTTCGTCGAGGTCGATCGTCGCACCGAGGAAGCGACGGGAGTTGAGCGCGTACAGGTCGCGTCCGACGGCGTCGACCTCTCCGGCGGCGGGGGCGAGTTCCTCCGCGAGGAAGCGGCGCAGCTCGTCGTACGCGACGCGTGCGGCGGCGGAGTTGTCGGCGAGAGTACGCGCGAGCGAGGCAGGCAGCTGGCCTTCTTCGGGGTCGGCCTCCGCGACGAACGCGGCGAAGAATCCGTCATCCGCGGTGTAACGGTCGATCTGCGTCGCGACCTCGATCACTTGACGACGTGCCGGCGTCACCCCCTCGGCGATACCGGTGCGCAGCGTCTCGACGTAGCCACGGAGGGCGTCGGGAACAGCGGCGAGCCTCGTCGCGATCACGTCCCAGTTCTCGACGGTCGCGGTAGGCATCAGATCGAAGGCCGCGCGCACATCCTGCGCCGCCGAGGCGATGACGTTGAGATCGCGCAGATACCACTTCGCGTCGTGCAACTCGAGATCGAGACGCAGCTCCGCGCCCAGGTCGGTCTTGGTCACCTCGTCGATCGCGTCGACGGGCTCGAGGGCCGAGAGCCTGTCGAGCGTCGCGCGGGTCGCAGCGGCGATCTCTTCATGCCCAGCGGGACTCAGGTCACCGAAGCGATCGTTCACCTCGTCGCGGCCGATGTAGGTCCCGAGAGTGGGCGCCAGTACCGCGATCGTGTCGACCCATTCATCGGCGACGGCGTCGATGGCGGAGGGAGTGCGGGGAGCTGAAGTCATAGTTGTCAGCCTAATCCCCGACCCCCTCTCGCCGCCGGGTCTCAGTGCGCTGCTTCGTTCCAGTCGCGGCCGCGTCCGACCTGCACGTCGAGCGGCACCGAGAGCTCGGCCGCATCCCCCATCCGGGCGCGCACGATCCGCTCCGTGGCATCCCACTCCCCCGGAGCGACCTCGACCACGAGTTCGTCGTGGATCTGCAGCAGCACACGAGAGGAGAGCTGCTCGGACCGGAGATCGTCGTGGATGTGCAGGAGCGCGATCTTCATGATGTCGGCCGCACTGCCCTGGATCGGAGCGTTGAGCGCCGCACGCTCGGCGTTCTCACGCAGCACCCGGTTCGGACTCGCCAGGTCAGGGAACGGACGACGGCGACCGAAGATCGTCTCGGTGTAGCCGACCTCCTTCGCCTTCATCACCGAGGCCCGCAGATAGTCGCGCACGGCGCCGAAACGTGCGAAGTACTCGACCATGAGCTGCTTGGCCTCGGACTGCTCGATACGCAGCTGCTTGGAGAGACCGAAGGCGGAGAGGCCGTAGACGAGACCGTACGACATGGCCTTCACCTTGGTGCGCATGGCCGCAGTGACGTCGCTCGGCTCGACGCCGAACACCCGCGCGCCGACGAAACGGTGAAGGTCTTCTCCGCTGTTGAACGCTTCGATCAATCCTTCGTCACCGGACAGGTGCGCCATGATGCGCATCTCGATCTGCGAGTAGTCAGCCGTGAGCAGAGACTCGTACCCCTCGCCGACTTCGAAAGCACTGCGGATGCGGCGAGATTCCTCGGTGCGCACCGGGATGTTCTGCAGGTTCGGATCGGTGCTGGAGAGACGACCGGTCTGGCTTCCGGTCTGCACATAGGTCGTGTGCACACGGTGGTCGTCGCCGATGGCCGTGTCGAGCGACTCGATGATCTGGCGCAGCTTTGTGGCTTCGCGATGCTGCAGCAGAAGGCTCAGGAAGGGATGGGGATTGCTCTCCTGCAGGTCGGCCAGCACCGCGGCATCCGTCGAGTAGCCGGTCTTGGTCTTGCGGGTCTTGGGGAGCTGGAGGTCTTCGAACAGGACCTCTTGGAGCTGCTTGGGCGAGCCGAGGTTGAACTCCCGTCCCACGACGGAGAACGCCTCCTGCGCGAGCCCTTCGGCTCGGGTGGCGAGCTCACCGGAGAACGTCGACAGCACGTCGTGAGAAACCGCCACGCCCGCGACCTCCATATCGGCGAGGGTGAGCAGTGTCGGGAGCTCGATGTCGACCAGGACCGCGGCGACCGGCTCGGGGATGTCTTCACGAAGCGCATCGGCGACGCGAAGCGCGAACCATGCCTCCTGCGACGGGGTGGCCCCCTCCGTCTCGGGGACGAGCTGCGTCGGATCGGCCTCGGGAAGCTTCTCGCCGAGGTAGCGTTCGACCAGATCGGAGAGCGTCTTGTCGGGGAAGCTGGGGCGCAGGAGCCAGCCAGCCAGGCTCGTGTCGTAGGCGAGCCCGCCGAGGCGGATACCCTGGCGGATCAGCGCCTTCACCTGCGGCTTCGCATCGTGGAGCACCTTCGGCGCGTCGGACTCGATCCATCCGCGCAACGCTTCGGCGGCGGCGTCTGCCCAGTCGGTCTCGCGGAGCTCGGTCAGCGTGGCGGCACCGATGCGCACGGGGACCCCGCCTTGGGTCGTGATGCGCAGAGAGACGTCGCCTTCCTGGGCCGCGGCCCACGTGGCGAGATCGGTCGGCGTCACCTCAGCGGGGACGGGAAGGACGACGACGGATGCGGGGTCGTCGGCGACCTCGCCTGCGCCCACGGCCTCGAACACGCGAGGCAACAGGGTGCGGAACTCGAGGCGCGCGAAGATGTCACGCACAGCCTGCGGATCGATCGGTGCCACCGCGAGATCGGCGGGGCCGACCGGAAGCTCGACGTCGGTGAGCAGGCGGTTGAGCTTGCGGTTGCGACGGACGTCCTCGATGTGGTCGCGGAGGTTGCCGCCGACCACACCCTTGATCTCATCGGCACGGGCGATCAGCTCATCGAGCGAGCCGAACTGCGTGAGCCACTTGACCGCGGTCTTCTCGCCGACCTTCGGCACGCCGGGGAGGTTGTCGCTCGTCTCCCCGACGAGTGCCGCGATGTCGGGGTACTGCTCTGGTCGCACCCCGTAGCGCTCCTGAACGGTGGACGGGTCGTAGCGCTTGAGCTGGGAGACACCCTGCACCGACGGGTACAGCAGGGTGACATCGTCGTTGACGAGCTGGATCGTGTCGCGGTCGCCGGAGACGACGAGCACTTCGAAGCCCTGCTCCGCGCCCTGCGACGCGAGGGTCGCGAGGATGTCATCGGCCTCGATCCCCTCTTTCGTCAGGACCGGGATGGACATGGCGGCGAGGCAATCCTGAAGGAGAGGGATCTGACCCTTGAACTCCTGCGGCGACTCCGACCGCGTCGCCTTGTATTCCGGGTACTCATCCGTGCGGAACGAATGACGCGAGGTGTCGAAGGCGATCGCCAGATGCGTCGGCTGCTCGGCCTTGATGAGGTTCACCAGCATCGACAGGAAGCCGTAGATGCCGTTGGTGTGCTGATTGTCCTTGGTCGTGAAATTGTCGACCGGGAGGGCGAAGAAGGCACGATAAGCGAGCGAGTGGCCGTCGACGACCATGAGGGTAGGCTTTGCGGAGTCCGTCACCCTGTCAGCCTAACGAGGACGACAGACACCCGCTGAGGAGGATGCATGAGCGACGTCGCGATGAGCGAGGGACTCGACTGGGCCACGGCCCGTGGAATGGGTGCTCTGGCCGAGAAGATGGGCATGGAGTTCGTCGAGTTCAGCGTCGAGCGCTGCGTCGCGACCATGCCCGTCGAAGGCAACACCCAGCCGGTGGGACTCATGCACGGCGGCGCCTACGTGGTGCTCGGGGAATCCCTCGGATCGATGGCGGCGAACCTGCACGCCGGTGCCGGCCGACTCGCCGTCGGTGTCGACATCAACGCGACGCACACGCGGTCGGCGACCTCGGGTGTCGTCACGGGAGTGTGCACGCCCGTGCACCTGGGCAGGAGCATCACCGTTCACGAGATCGTGGTCACGGACGATCAGGGGCGCCGCTGCTCGACGATCCGCATCACCAACATGATCAAGGACCTTCCCGCCGAGCGCTGAGCGGTTCCTCCAGCAGTCGCTGGAACAGCAGGTGGTCCTGCCACTCCCCCGCGATGCGGAGGTAGTTCGGCGCCATACCGATGCGCTCGAAGCCGTTTCCGAGCAGCACCCGTTGTGACCCGAGATTGTGCAGCAGCGTCGCCGCCTGCAGCCGATGGAGGCGCAGTTCCGCGCGCGAGTACTCGATGATCTGCGCGACCCCGCGGCTCGCGAGCCCACGGTGCAGCCTCGACCTGTCGACCCAGTATCCGAGGTCGGCGCTCCAGAACGCGCCACGGACGATGTTGTTGATGTTCATCCGTCCGCGGATCTCTCCGTCATCGGATTCGATGACGAAGCGGATGCTGCGGCCACTGGCCGCATCATCCACGCATTGCTGCACATGCTGCTCTTGCGAGTCGACGGAGAAGAACGCCTCGCTGCGGGTGGGTTCCCACGGTGCGAGATGCTCGCGGTTCGCGAGATAGGCGCGCGAGAGCGCAGCGCCATCGCCCCGCCGTACGGGCCGCAGGATGTGCTCGGTATCGAGCCGGAGGAACCCGGCGTCCACCGCTACTTCTTGGGAGCGAGCTGTTCGATGATCGCCTTGGCGACGTCCTGCATCGTCAGACGGCGGTCCATGGACGCCTTCTGGATCCATCGGAACGCCTCGGGCTCGCTCAGGCCCATCTTCTCGTTGAGGAGGCCCTTGGCACGGTCGACGAGCTTGCGAGTCTCGAAGCGCTCCACCATGTCGGCGACCTCGGCCTCGAGCGTGATGATCTGCTCGTGGCGGGCCAGCGCGATCTCGATCGCGGGCAGGAGGTCGTTCGGGGTGAACGGCTTCACGACGTACGCGAGAGCACCCGCCTCGCTGGCGCGCTCGACGAGCTCCTTCTGGCTGAATGCCGTGAGGAGGACGACGGGGGCGATGTTGCCCTTGTGCAGCTTCTCGGCGGCACTGATGCCATCGAGCTGAGGCATCTTGACGTCCATGATGACCAGGTCGGGGCGCAGCTCGGTCGCCAGAGCGACCGCGGTCTCTCCGTCACCGGCCTCGCCGACGACATCGAAGCCGTTGTCGCGGAGGATCTCGACGATGTCGAGACGGATCAGCGACTCATCTTCGGCGACGACGACGCGTCGGGGTGCGGATGACGTGGGCTGCTCAGCCTGCTCTTCTTGCTCTGTCACACAACCATCCTAGTGGAGTGCCCCTGTCCGCAGGCCCTCGGCGCTCGGCGCGGACGTTCACGCGCCTCGCCTGCGCTAAAGTCGTAGACGCGACACACGAGCCGGCGTGGCGGAATGGCAGACGCGGAGCACTCAAAATGCTTTGTCCGAAAGGGCGTGTGGGTTCGAGTCCCACCGCCGGCACCCTCGATGGGACTCCCTCCGTCGTCTCCTCCGCGCCCACCAGCCCCCTCCCTCGAAACGGCCCCGTGCGCTAGAAAGTCCTTATGCACGAAGGCGACGACCTGCCTGCCGCACACGCTGCGCGTCCGCGACGTCGTCGCCGTGCCCTCATCGTCATCGGCGCCGTCCTCGCCGTGGCACTCATGCTCCTCGCCGCCGAGGTGACACGGAGAACCCTCGCCGAGCAGGACGAAGCCCGAGCAGATCCCGCGTTCTACACCCTCCCCTCTCCCCCACCCCGGGGAGATCCGGGCGAGATCATCCGCATCGAGTCGATCGAGAGCGCACCCGTGGGCGCCGTCGCGTGGCGCGTGATCTACCACTCCCGCGATCTCGTGGGGGCGGACATCCCTGTCTCCGGCGTGGTGATCGTCCCGGACGGGCCTGCTCCCGAGGGCGGACGCACCGTGATCTCCTGGGGCCATCCCACCACCGGTGCGGCATCGACGTGTGCGCCTTCACGCGGCCTGGATCCGTTCCAGTACATCGAGGGGATGCATGAGCTGCTCGCCGAGGGCTACGCGGTCGTGGCCACCGACTATCCGGGGCTCGGCGTCGAAGGCGCGTCGTCGTATCTGCTCGGCGTGCCCGAGTCCAACAGTGTGCTCGACATCGTCCGGGCGGCGCGACGGATCGACGACGCACACGTGAGCGACCGGGTCGTGCTGTGGGGACACTCGCAGGGCGGGCAGGCTGTGCTCTTCGCTGCGGAACGTGCAGCGGAGTACGCGCACGAGCTCACGATCGAAGGGGTCGCCGTGGCGGCCCCGGCGGCGAATCTGAACGCCCTGATGACCGACGACATCGTGAACCTCTCCGGCGTCACGATCGCTTCCCTCGCCGTTCCGGCCTACGAGGCCGCCTACGCCGAGCAGTACGGCGCCACGGAGATCACCGGCATCCTCACCCCCGCCGGGCTGAAGGCGACACCGGCGATGGCCGCCCTGTGCCTGCTCACCCAGAACGATGAGATCCACGCGATCGCCGATCCCCTGGTCGGCGGATACGTCCGGAGCGATCCCGCCACGACGGAACCGTGGCAGACGATGTTGCAGGAGAACAGTGCGGGGAACAGTCCCGTCAGAGTGCCCGTCTTCGTCGGCCAGGGAGAAGCCGACGAACTCGTGCTGCCGAGCGCGACCGAGGACTACGTGAAGCTGCTGTGCACGCAGAACGCCGAGGTGACGTTCCACCGCTACCCCGGCGTCACCCACGGCCTCGCCGCCTATGCCTCCCTGCCGGACCTGCTGCTGTGGCTCCCGACGCTGGACGGAGACCGCGCAGAGGCTGACGGCTGCCGGTGACCTTCTGATCCTCGGCGACGAACTATTCCGCGAGGACCGCGAGTTCCGCCAGGACCCGAGGATTCGCGAGGATCCGGAAGTGCCCGCCCGTGTCGAGGCGGACGTTCTTGGCTCCGGCGAGTTCGCTCCCCTCCGGGATATGGGGGTCGAACGTCGCATAGACCGAAACGATCCGCCCGTTCACCGTGAGCTGCTGCGCGAGGCTCACGATCGACGGGTCTTCCGGTGAGAACTCCCGCAGAGTGCGCGACAGCATGAGCCGGGCATAGCGCGAACCCCCGAACGGGGTCGCGATCGCGAGCATCGAACGCACTCGCTCGCCCGCGGGACCCGTCATCACGACCTTTCCTGCGAGACCCCCTTTGCTGTGGGCGACGAGGATCACATCGTCGAGCCCGTTCTCCGTCAGGAACGCCTCCACGGCTCGCGCCATGTCCGCCACCGGTCGCTGATTCCGGTGAAGCGTATCGACGATGTGGACCGGATGCCCGCGGTCGTGCATGGCGGCGACGAGCGGCTGCAGGAACCGCCACGTCTCATAGACGCCCGGGAGGACGACGATGTGCGCCGCACTCCCGGATGCGAAGGATGCCGGATCGGTGCGGTCGAACATCGCGCGCACCTGCCAGTACCCGGCGTACACGTAGTCGGCGATCCACCACCCCGCGTTCTTCAGCACGCCGATGACGGGCTCCTCCGACGACACCACGGCTCCATGAGTGAAAACTACCCGATGCGCATGACAGAGGGGGCGGGACCGAAGTCCCGCCCCCTCTGGATGCTGTGCGTCAGACGCCGGCCTTGTAGATCGGAGCTGCACCGCGGATCGCATCGCCGACCTTGTGCACACGAAGGTCGTTCGTCGATCCGACGATTCCGGGAGGGGAGCCGGAGATCACGACGACCTTGTCCCCTTCCTCGGCGAGACCGTTGCCGAGCAGATACTCGTCGACCTGGTGATACATCAGGTCGGTGTGCTGCACCATGTCGACCAGGGTCGAACGGATGCCCCAGGTCAGCGCCATTCGGCGACGGATGCCCGGCTCGGGCGTGAACGCGATCATCGGGATGCGCGAGCGCAGGCGCGACAGACGACGCGCGGAGTCGCCCGACTGGGTGAACACGCAGAGGAACTTCGCGTCGACGAACTCGGCGACCTCGAGAGCAGCAAGCGTGATGGCACCACCCTGGGTGCGGGGCTTGGTCGTGAGGGGCGCGATGCGCTCCAAGCCGTGCTCTTCCGTGGACGCGATGATCCGCGCCATGGTCTCGACGACGACCACCGGGTAGTCGCCGACGCTGGTCTCACCCGACAGCATGACCGCGTCCGCGCCGTCGAGCACGGCGTTCGCGACATCCGAGGTCTCGGCGCGGGTCGGCACCGGGCTGCTGATCATCGACTCGAGCATCTGCGTCGCGACGATGACCGGCTTGGCCATACGACGCGCGATCTCGACGGCGCGCTTCTGCACAATCGGCACGGCCTCGAGCGGAAGTTCCACACCGAGGTCGCCACGAGCGACCATGATCGCGTCGAACGCGTCGACGATCTCTTCGAGCGCGTCGACGGCCTGCGGCTTCTCGACCTTAGCGATGACAGGGACGCGGACGCCCTCTTCCGCCATGATCTCGTGCACACGCTCGACGTCGGCGGCGTTGCGCACGAACGACAGGGCGATCAGGTCGGCACCGATGCGCAGACCCCAGCGCAGGTCGTCTTCGTCCTTCTCGCTCAGCGCGGGGACGTTGACGGCGACGCCGGGCAGGTTGATGCCCTTGTTGTTGGACACGGCACCGGCGACGATGACCTTGGTCGTGACGGTGACGCCGTCGGTCTCGACGACCTCGACCCGGACCTTGCCGTCGTCGATCAGGAGGAAGTCTCCCGGCTTGACGTCATGCGGCAGACCCTTGAAGGTCGTCCCGCTGATGTCCTTGTTGCCGATGATGTCCTCGGTGGTGATCTTGAAGATGTCGCCCTTGGCGAGTTCGTAGGGGCCGTTCTCGAACTTGCCGAGACGGATCTTCGGGCCCTGCAGGTCGACGAGGATGGCGACGGCACGGCCGGCGTCTTCTGCGGCACGACGCACGTTGGCGTAGTTGTTCTCGTGCACGGAGTAGTCGCCGTGGCTGAGGTTCAGTCGAGCGACATCCACCCCCGCATCGATCAGTGCGCGCACCGTCTCATAGGTGGAGGTGGCGGGGCCCAGGGTGGCGACGATTTTCGCGCGTCTCAAAGATTTCTCCAGGGTAGAAGTGGGGGAAGGTAAATCAGGCGACGGTGCCGGCCTCAGCCTACGCGGGCTGGAGACCGATCGCGACATCACTCGGGTGCACCGGCTCGGGCAGCACGGTGGTGCCCATCAGGAACCGGTCGACGTTCGCCGCCGCCGCACGCCCTTCGGCGATGGCCCAGACGATGAGCGACTGACCGCGTCCGGCGTCGCCGGCCACGAACACGCCGGGAACCGTCGACTCGTACGAGGAGTCGCGACGGAACGCACCCCGGTCGGTCACCTGCGGAAGCGTGTCCTCGGTGTATCCGCCCTGCTCGGGACCGGTGAATCCCATCGCGATCAGGATGAGGTCGGCCGGGATCTCCCTCTCGGTGCCGCTCTTGGGCACACGGCGTCCATCGACGTACTCGGTCTCGGCGACACGCAGGGCTCGGACCTCGCCGACCTCGTTTCCGAGGAACTCGACGGTCGACGCGAGGAACACCCGCTCGCCGCCCTCCTCGTGCGCAGACGAGACCTCGAACACGGTCGGCATCATCGGCCACGGCTGGTGGTCGGGACGCGTGTCACCCGGCTGCTTGCCGATCGCGAGGTTGGTGACGCTGAGTGCGCCCTGACGGTGAGCGGTGCCGATGCAGTCCGCTCCGGTGTCACCGCCGCCGATCACGATGACGTGCTTGCCCTCGGCGCTGATCTGATCGGCGACCTTGTCGCCCGCGACCGCGTGGTTCGACTCCACGAGGTACTCCATGGCGAAATGCACCCCGTCGAGGTCACGGCCGGGGATCGCGAGATCGCGAGGAACCGTGGATCCGGTGGCGATGACGACCGCGTCGTACCGCGCGCGCAGATCGGGCCAGGAGATGTCCTTGCCGATCTCGACACCGGCACGGAAGCGGGTGCCCTCCTCCTGCATCTGACGAAGACGCGACTCGAGCTGGGTCTTCTCCATCTTGAAGTCGGGGATGCCGTAGCGGAGCAGACCTCCGATGCGGTCGTCACGCTCGAAGACCGCGACGGTGTGCCCGGCGCGGGTGAGCTGCTGCGCGGCGGCGAGACCCGCCGGTCCCGATCCGACGACAGCGACGGTCTTGCCCGTCAGGCGCTCCGGCGGCTCGGGTTCGACCCAGCCCTTCGCGAACGCCTCGTCGATGATCGAGACCTCGATCTGCTTGATGGTCACGGCCGGCTGGTTGATGCCGAGCACGCACGAGCTCTCGCACGGCGCAGGGCACAGCCGTCCCGTGAACTCAGGGAAGTTGTTGGTGGCGTGCAGACGCTCGATCGCCGCGCGACCCTCACCGCGCCACGTCAGGTCGTTCCACTCGGGGATCAGGTTGCCGAGCGGGCACCCCTGGTGGCAGAACGGCACACCGCAGTCCATGCAACGGCCGGCCTGACGACGGAGCACCTGCTTGTCACCGGGCTCGTAGACCTCTTTCCAGTCCATGATGCGCACCGGCACCGGACGTCGTGCGGGGAGTTCCCGCTCGGTCACCTTCAGAAAGCCTTTGGGATCAGCCACCGGTCACCTCCAGGATGCGGTTCCACACGATGTCGCCGTCGGGGTCGATCCCCTCGGCCAGCGCCTCCTCGCGCATGCTCCGCACAGCGGCGAAGTCACGAGGCAGCACCTTCACGAACTCTGCAGCGGTCTCCTCGAAGCTCTCGAGGAAGGACGAGGCCAACGGCGACGCCGTGCGCTCGACATGCGCGACCAGCAGGCTGCGCAGCACCTCGAGGTCCGCTCGATCGAGCGGTTCGAGCAGCAGCTCTCCACTCCCGAGGGATTGCGCGTTCACCTTGCTCGTGTCGAGCGCGTGCACATACGCCACTCCCCCGGACATGCCGGCGCCGAAGTTGCGCCCGGTCGACCCGAGGATCACGGCCAGACCACCCGTCATGTACTCCAGAGCGTGGTCACCCACGCCCTCGACGACAGCGGTCGCACCGGAGTTGCGCACGAGGAAGCGCTCGCCGACGACGCCCGAGATGAACATCGTCCCCGAGGTCGCGCCGTAGCCGATCACGTTGCCGGCGATCACGTTCTCGTGCGGAGCGATCGCGGAGCCGCGCGGCGGGCGGATCGTGATGTCGCCGCCGGAGAGCCCCTTGCCGACGTAGTCGTTCGCATCGCCCTCGAGGCGGAGCACGATCCCCGGCGGCAGGAACGCGCCGAGCGACTGTCCGGCGGTGCCGTGCAGCGTGACGTCGATCGTGCCCTGCGGCAGACCCGCCGCCCCGTGCCGCGAGGTCACCTGGTGACCCAGCATCGTGCCCACGGCGCGCTCGGTGTTGGCGATGGGCAGCTCCACCACGACGGGTTCGCCGTTGAGGAGCGCCCCCTTCGCGATGTCGATGAGCTGCACGTCGAAGTGCTTCTCGAGCTCGTGATCCTGTGTGCGCCCGCTGCGACGCGGCTCACCCGCAGGGAACACCGGTCCTTCGAGCACCGGAGTGAGGTCGAGCCCCTCGGCCTTCCAGTGCTCGACAGCGGCGTTCACCTCGATGAGGTCGGCACGGCCGACGATCTCGTCGATCGAGCGGTATCCGAGTTCGGCGAGGAGCTCGCGCACCTCCTCCGCGATGAACTCCATGAAGTTCACGACGAACTCGGGCTTGCCCGTGAACCGCTCGCGCAGCACCGGGTTCTGGGTCGCGACGCCCACCGGGCAGGTGTCGAGGTGGCATACGCGCATCATGATGCAGCCGCTGACCACGAGCGGAGCCGTGGCGAAGCCGAACTCCTCGGCTCCCAGCAGGGCTCCGATGATCACATCGCGACCGGTCTTGAGCTGCCCGTCGACCTGCACGACCACACGGTCGCGCATGCCGTTGAGCATGAGCGTCTGCTGCGTCTCGGCGAGACCGAGCTCCCACGGCGTACCCGCGTGCTTGAGCGAGTTCAGCGGGCTGGCACCCGTTCCCCCGTCGTGACCGGAGACCAGGATGACGTCGCTCAGTGCCTTCGCGACACCCGCCGACACCGCACCGATGCCCGACTGGCTCACCAGCTTGGTGTGGATGCGTGCCTCGGGATTCGCCCTCTTCAGGTCGAAGATCAACTGCTTGAGGTCTTCGATCGAGTAGATGTCGTGATGCGGCGGCGGCGAGATCAGGCCCACCCCGGCGGTCGCGTGACGCGTGCGTGCCACCCAGGGGTACACCTTGGTCGGGGGCAGCTGACCTCCCTCGCCGGGCTTGGCACCCTGCGCGAGCTTGATCTGGATGTCGTCCGCCTCGGTGAGGTAGAGGCTCGTGACGCCGAAGCGTCCGGAGGCGACCTGCTTGATCGAGCTGCGGCGCTCGGGGTCGACCAGCCGATCGGGGTCCTCGCCGCCCTCGCCCGTGTTCGACTTGGCCCCGATGCTGTTCATCGCGATCGCGAGGGTCTCGTGCGCTTCCCGGGAGATCGAGCCGTAGCTCATCGCCCCCGTGGAGAAGCGCTTGACGATCGCGGAGACCGGTTCGACCTCGTCGAGCGGCACGGGCTTGCGTGTGCCGGTGCGCAGGGTGAAGAGTCCGCGCAGGGTCTTCAGCTCTGCGGCCTGCTCGTCGACGAGCTTCGTGTACTCGCGGAAGATGTCGTACCGCCGTGTGCGGGTCGAGTGCTGCAGCTTGAACACCGTCTCCGGATTGAACAGGTGCGGAGAACCGTCCCGACGCCACTGGTACTCGCCGCCGGTCCACAGACGCTCGTGCGCACGTGCGGCCGCATCCTCGGGATACGCGTAGTCGTGGCGCGCCTGGTTCTCGGCGAAGATCTCCTCGATGCCGATACCGCCGAGCTTGGACTCGGTGCGCGTGAAGTACGCGTCGATGAACTCCTGGCTGAGGCCGACCGCCTCGAACACCTGAGCGCCCGCGTACGACGACACCGTGGAGATGCCCATCTTCGACATGATCTTGAGCACGCCCTTGCCGAGCGCGTAGATCAGGTTCTTGACCGCCTTCTCGGGCGTGATGCCGTTGATGTAGCCGGTGCGCACGAGGTGCTCGACCGTCTCCATAGCGAGGTACGGGTTGACGGCGGAGGCGCCGTAGCCGATCAGCGTCGCGACGTGGTGCACCTCGCGGACGTCACCCGCTTCGACGATGAGACCGACCTTCATGCGGTTCTCGCGCCGGATGAGATGGTGATGGATCGCCGACACCATGAGGAGAGACGGGATCGGGGTGAGGTCCTTGTTGGAGTCGCGGTCCGACAGGATGATGAACTCGGCGCCGTTCTCGATCGCCTCGTCCACCTCTGCGCACATCTCGGAGAGCCGGTCCTGCAGCGTCTGGGGCCCGGCATCGAAGTGGTACAGACCCCGGATGGTCGCGCTCGACCGGCCGGGCATGGCCTTGTCGATGTGGCGGATCTTCGCGAGCTCGTCGTTGTCGATCACCGGGAAGTCGAGCGAGACCGTGCGGGTGTGCTCCGGCCCCCACGACAGCAGGTTGCTCTCCGGGCCGAGGCCCAGCTTGAGGCTCGTCACGACCTCTTCGCGGATCGAGTCGAGAGGCGGGTTGGTCACCTGCGCGAACTGCTGCGTGAAGTAGTCGAACAACAGCCGGGGACGCTTGCTCAGCACAGCGATCGGCGTGTCCGATCCCATGGCGCCGAGCGGCTCGACGCCGGTCTGCCCCATGGGGGTGAGGAGGATGCGGACCTCTTCCTCGGTGTAGCCGAAGGTGCGCTGACGGCGAGTGATCGATGCCGGCGGGTGCACGATGTGCTCGCGCTCCGGCAGCTCGGCAAGACGCACGGCACCGGCGTCCAGCCACTCCTGCCACGGGTGCATCGTGGCGAGGTCGTGCTTGATCTCGCTGTCCTCGACGATGCGGCGCTGCGCGGTGTCGACGAGGAACATCTTCCCGGGCTGCAGGCGACCACGGCGCTTGATGCGCTCCGGCTCGAACTGCAGCACGCCGGTCTCGGAGCCGATGACCACGAGCCCGTCGGTCGTCTCGGTCCAGCGTCCGGGACGCAGGCCGTTGCGGTCGAGCGTGGCACCGACGAGCGTGCCGTCGGTGAAGATCAGGGCGGCAGGGCCGTCCCACGGTTCCATCTGGTTGGAGTGGTACTCGTAGAACGAGCGCAGCTCCGGTGTGATGTCGGCCTGCTTCTCGTAGGCCTCAGGAACCATCATCATGATGGCGTGCGGCAGGCTGCGGCCGGTGAGGGTCAGCAGTTCGAGCACCTCGTCGAACGAGGCCGAGTCGCTGGCACCGTCGGTGCAGATGGGCAGGAGCGGGGTGATGTCGCCCAGCAGTTCGGATTCGAGTTGAGACTGGCGGGCGCGCATCCAGTTGCGGTTGCCTCCGACCGTGTTGATCTCACCGTTGTGGGCGAGCATGCGCAGAGGCTGCGCGAGCGGCCACGAGGGGAACGTGTTCGTGGAGTACCGGGAGTGCACCACGGCGAGTTCGGACGCGAAGCGCTCATCCTGCAGGTCGGGGTAGAACGGCTCGAGCTGGAGCGTCGTGACCATGCCCTTGTAGCCGAGCGTGCGCGCCGAGAGCGAGACGAAATAAGCGCCGAGTTCGTGACCGGCGCGCTTGCGCAGCCGGTAGGCGACACGGTCGAGGGCGATGCCCGTGAGCGGCGCATCGGTGTGGGTCGCCCCGCCGGCGCTCACGAAGAGCTGCTCGAAGGCAGGACGGGCCTCATCGGCGAGCTTGCCGAGGTTCTCGTTGGCGGTGGGGACGTCGCGCCAGCCGAGGACCCGGAGGCCCTCGGAGCGGGCGATCTTCTCGATCCCGGCCTTCTGCTGGCGGCGCTCGCTCGAATCGCGGGGCAGGAACGCCAGTCCGGCCGCGTACTCCCCCACGGGCGGCAGTTCGAAGCCGACGACGGCGCGGAGGAACGCATCGGGCATCTGCGTCAGGATGCCGGCGCCGTCCCCGGTGCCCGCATCCGAGCCGATGGCTCCGCGGTGCTCGAGGTTGCGCAGGGCCTCGAGGGCCAACGCGATGATGTCGTGCCCGGCTTCGCCGCGCAGGGTCGCGACCATGGCGAGGCCGCAGGCGTCCTTCTCGAACGCCGGGTTGTACATGCCCTGCTTCGGGGGGTATGCGCCGGAGGCGCCGTAAGGGGGCTGGAAGTACACCAGTTACCGTCCTCAGATCTTCGAGTGAAACCCGGGGACGACGTCGGCCCGCTCGTTCAGTGCAATGGTTCTCCCGCCACGAGGCGGCGTTATCGAGAGCCGTCCTCGCTCGTGGGAGCAGTGCTTGTGGCGGTGGCTCCTGCGGTGACTTCTTCGGTCGGAGGCTCGCTCACGTCCACGAAGTCAGAGGGATTGTTCTGCGATTGTACATCAGCGTCCACGTCCGTCCGTTCGCGGCCCGGCTGGTACGGCGAAGGCTCGAGTCCGGGGTGTCGACGTGTCTGGACGATGAGGATCGCGAGACCGACGAGGACGCCGATGATCGCGGCAAGGACGTTGCTGCGCAGGCCGAGGATGATCTCGCTCGGATCGATGCGGATCGACTCCCAGACGATGCGGCCTGCGCTGTACCAGATCAGGTAGATGGCGAACAGACGGCCCCACTGGAAGAAGAGCTTGCGGCCGAGCCAGAGCAGGACGATGACTCCCAGTCCGTTCCAGAGAACCTCGTAGAGGAAGGTCGGGTGGAACAGCGTGCCCTCGGGCAGCCCCGGGGGGAAGGCCGAGTTCGTGGACGGGATCTCCAGCCCCCAGGGCAGGTCCGTGGGAAGACCGAAGAGCTCGTTGTTGAACCAGTTGCCGAAGCGGCCCATGGCCTGCGCCAACAGCAGGCCGGGGGCCAGGGCGTCGGCGAACGTCCAGAAGCGGATACCGGTCCAACGGCACCCGAGGTACGCACCGATCGCACCGCCGATGAGGGCACCGAAGATCGCGATTCCGCCCTCCCAGATCGCCCACACCGAGCCGGGCTGGAAGGGGTTCCAGGTGTTGATCCCCTCCCCGAAGTAGTCGTTCGGGTGGGTCAGGACGTGGAAGATGCGCGCACCGATGATCGCCAGGGGCACGGCCAGGATCGAGATGTCGATGACGACCCACGGCTCCGCGCCGCGCTTGGTGAGACGGTGATTCGTCAGGAAGGTCGCCACGATGATGCCGGCGATGATGCACAGCGCGTAGAAGTGGATCCGAATGGGCCCGAGGTCGAAGTACGAGACCGTGGGGCTCGGGATGCTGGCGAGCACGTTCGTGAAGGTGCTGTGGAGCGCGAGTGACATGAGTGCGATTCTAGTTCTCGTGATCGGGGCGTGCCGACGAGGTGCCGGAGGCCAGGTTTCGGGTGACTTCCGCAAGGGCGGGCACGCCGCCGTCACGCAGGGCGCGGACGAGCGCGGTGCCGACGATCGCGCCGTCGGCATACTCCGACACCCCGGCGATCTGCTCGGCGGTGGAGATGCCGATGCCGACGCATGCACGGTGAGCGCCGTGCGCGCGAAGACGCCCGACCAGGGTGCGGGCGGCGCGATCGAGCTCAGCGCGCTCCCCGGTGATGCCCATGGTCGAGACCGTGTAGACGAACCCGGTGGACGACTTCACCACAAGGTCGAGACGCTCGTCGGAAGAGGTCGGAGCGGCGAGGAATACCCGGTCCAGGCCCGTCCGCTCGCTCGCGGCGATCCACTCCCCTGCCGCGTCGGGTGTGATGTCGGGCGTGATCAATCCGGCGCCGCCCGCAGCGAGCAGGTCGTCCGCGTAGCGGTCGATGCCGTACTGCATGACCGGGTTCCAGTACGTCATCACGAGGACGGGCACATCGGTCGCCGCCGTGATCGCGCGGATCGCCGTGAAGAGGTCGGCCATCCGGAAACCCGCCGCCAGGGCCTTGGTGGTCGCCTCCTGGATGATCGCGCCGTCCATCACCGGGTCGCTATACGGCGGGCCCAGCTCGATGATGTCGACACCGTTCTCGGCGAGGGCGATGGCCGCCTGGATGCTCGTCTCGAGGTCGGGGAAGCCCACGGGCAGATAGCCGACGAAGGCACTGCGCCCGGCGTCCTGTGCGCGCTGGATCGCCTGTTCGACGCGGCTCATCGCTGCGGCTCCCCCTTCGCGGCCAGTTCTTCCTCTTCGCTCTCCGCGGCGACATCGTGGGCCAGAGCGGCCTCGTCGTAAAGCTGGAAGTAGCGCGCCGCGGTGTCCATGTCCTTGTCGCCGCGGCCGGACAGACACACGGCGATCAGTCCGTCGGGGCCGAGCTCGCGGCCGATGCGCAGGGCACCGGCGAGAGCGTGCGCCGACTCGATGGCGGGGATGATCCCCTCTGTCCGGCTGAGCAGACGCAGCGCCTGCATCGCCTCGTCGTCGGTGGCCGGGATGTACTCGGCACGACCGATGTCGGCGAGCCACGAGTGCTCCGGACCGACGCCCGGGTAGTCGAGTCCGGCGGAGATCGAGTGCGACTCGACGGTCTGACCGTCGGCGTCCTGGAGGACGTAGGTCTTCGCACCGTGCAGCACACCGGGGCGGCCCCGCTCGATCGACGCCGCGTGCTTCTCGGTGTCGACGCCGTCGCCCGCCGCCTCGACGCCGTAGAGCTTGACGCCCTCGTCATCGAGGAACGCGTCGAACATGCCGATCGCGTTGGATCCGCCGCCGACGCACGCCATGACGGCGTCCGGCAGACGACCGACCTCGTCGAGCAGCTGGGCACGCGCCTCTTCGCCGATGATCTTCTGGAAATCACGGACCATCGCGGGGAACGGGTGCGGTCCCGCCGCGGTACCGAAGATGTAGTTGGTGGTCTCGACCGACGCCACCCAGTCGCGGTAGGCGTCGTTGATCGCGTCCTTGAGCGTTCGCGAACCCGAGGTGACCGGAACGACCTCCGCGCCCAGAAGGCGCATGCGGGCGACGTTGAGCGCCTGACGCTCGGTATCGACCTCGCCCATGTAGATGGTGCACTCCAGACCGAACAGCGCCGCTGCGGTCGCCGTCGCGACGCCGTGCTGACCGGCACCGGTCTCGGCGATCACGCGGGTCTTGCCCAGACGCTTGGTCAGCAGCGCCTGACCGAGCACGTTGTTGATCTTGTGCGAGCCGGTGTGGTTGAGGTCTTCGCGCTTGAGGAAGATGCGCGCACCCCCGGCGTGCTCGGCGAACCGCGGTACCTCGGTGATGGCGGAAGGGCGGCCGGCGTACGAGCTGAGCAGGTGCGCGAGCTCGGCTCGGAACTCCGGATCGACGATCGCCGCCTCATAGGCCACCGTCAGCTCATCGATCGCGGCGATGAGCGACTCAGGCATGTAGCGCCCGCCGAACTCGCCGAAGAACGGGCCGTGCTGGTCGCGCAGGCTCATCATGCCTCCAGGAAACTCTTGAGGGTGGCGACCGGGTCGCCGGTCACGAGCGCCTCGCCGATCAAGACGACATCGGCGCCGGCGGAGCGGTAGTGCACGACATCGGCGGGCGTCAGCACCGCGGACTCCGCGATCTTCACCGCCGTGTCGGGGATTCGATCGACCAGGCGCCCGAAGAGGTCGCGGTCGAGTTCGAGGGTCTTGAGGTCTCGCGCGTTCACGCCGATCAGCGGCGCGCCGAGATCGATCGCGGCCTCGAGCTCATCCGCGGAATGCGTCTCCACGAGAGGGGTCATGCCCAGCTCGCCGATGAAGCCGAAGAGATCACGGAGCACCGCGGGCTCGAGGCCCGCGACGATCAGCAGAACGAGGTCGGCACCCGCCGCACGGGCTTCGAGCACCTGGTAGCGGGTGGCGATGAAGTCCTTGCGCAGCACCGGCAGCGACACCCGGGCCGTGACGGCCTCGAGGTCGGCGAGGCTTCCGCCGAAACGACGCTCCTCCGTGAGGACGCTGATCGCGGAGGCGCCGCCCGCCTCGTACAGGGAAGCCTGCAGCGCGGGATCGGGGATGTCGGCGAGAGCTCCTCGCGAGGGGCTCGCGCGTTTGACCTCCGCGATGATCTTCACCCGATCCGACGGTGCGAGGAACGACAGGGCGTCCTTGGCCGCGGGGCGTGCGAGAGCGTCTCGCTCGACAGTGGCCAGCGGGCGCGACAGGGAGCGACGCTCAGCGTCTGCGACAGCGCCGGCCGTCAGGTCGGCGAGCACCATTAGTGCGCCTTCGGAGCGTACTTCGGACCCTTCACGCCGTAACCGGCCTTCGCGAGCGCCCAGCCGACGATCGCACCGATCGGGATGAGCGCGACCGAGGCCACGACGAGGGCGGGCTGCTCGAAGCAGAAGGCGACGGTGCCGGCGGCGACGCCGACCAGCATGATCACGACGGCGGTCCAGGCGGCAGGCGAGTGTCCGTGGCCGGGGTCGGCGATCGGGTTGGTCATGTTCTCCTCCGGGGGGACGACGTGCGGTTCGGAATCAGTCTATCGGGGTCAGCGCGTCGGATCGGTGCCCCGGGACAGCTCGTCCCAGGAATCCACGGCGTCGACGGGACCGTCATGCGCGACCTCGACGTGTTCGGTCCGGTAGCGCCGTCCTCCGGCCTTCCATCCCCGCCACGTGATCAGGACGACCAGGGACGCGACGAGCAGGATCGCCCAGCCCACGAGGGCGATGTACGGCCAGGCGGACGGCACGATGCTCGCCACGACCTCGTGGACGGCGAGTCCCCCGGCGAGACCGGTGACCTCGGTCACCGTCGCCGCGACCGCGTCGAAGGGTTCGGCGATCAGCAGCTGGAGAGTCGACCAGCCGAGGAACAGCGCCGTCGCCGCCGCGAGGACACCGAAGATCAGGCGCACGACCTTGCCGGAGATCGACAGCGCCGCGCCGAGGGCCAGAACCGCGAGACTGAGCGGAGCGAGCAGCACCATGGCGGAGGCACCGGGGACCAGGATCGCCTCGCCCGCATCCGCGCGCTCGACCGTCAGCCAGGTCTGGGTCGACGAGATGATGCCGATCGCACCGGCGAGAAGGAATCCGGAGACGGAGAGGGCGCGACCGCGCTGCGCGAAGCTCACGACTGATCCGTCCCGACGATCGCCTCGAGATCGTTCGTGTCGAAGCACGTGCGTGTGCCGGTGTGACAGGCCGGTCCGGTCTGCGCGACGAGGAGAAGGATCGCGTCCCCGTCGCAGTCCAGACGCGCCTCGTGCACGACCTGGATGTTCCCTGACGTGTCCCCCTTGCGCCAGTACTCCTGGCGGGAACGCGACCAGTACGTCGCCCGTCCGGATGTCAGGGTGCGTCGAAGCGCCTCCGCATCGACCCAGGCGAGCATGAGCACCTCGCGGGTGTCCCACTGCTGCACGATCACGGGGGCCAGGCCGTCGGCGTTGAAGACGACCTGTGCGATGCGCTCCTCCACCGAAGCCGCCTGCCCGTCTGCATCGCTCATCGTACGAGCACTCCTTCCGCGCGAAGCGCGTCCTTGACATCTCCGACCGTGAGCGCGCCGGTGTGGAACACGCTCGCCGCCAGGACAGCATCCGCGCCCGCTTTGATCGCGGGAGCGAAGTCGGAAGCCCGCCCCGCCCCGCCCGAAGCGATGACCGGTACGGAGGCTGCCTCGCGCATCAGTCGGACGAGCTCCAGGTCGAAGCCGTCACGCGTGCCGTCGGCGTCGATCGAGTTCACCAGCAGCTCACCCGCGCCGCGTTCCGCAGCCTCCCGCGCCCAGTCGAGCGCATCGAGGGTGGTCTGGGTCCGGCCGCCGTGTGTCGTCACGACGAAGCCCGAGCGCGTTGTCGGAGCACGCTTCACGTCCAGCGACAGCACGAGCACCTGTGCACCGAACCGGTCGGCGATCTCGCCGATGAGCTCAGGGCGCGCGATCGCAGCGGAGTTGACCCCCACCTTGTCCGCGCCCACCGCGAGGAGACGTGCGACATCGTCGACGCTGCGCACGCCCCCGCCCACGGTCAGCGGGACGAACACCTGCTCGGCGGTGCGCTGCACGACATCGTAGGTCGTCGCACGGGCGTCGACCGTGGCGGTGACGTCGAGGAAGGTGATCTCGTCCGCGCCCTGGGCGGCGTAATGCCGGGCGAGCTCGACCGGGTCGCCCATGTCGCGCAGGTTCTCGAAGTTGACTCCCTTGACGACGCGGCCATCGGCCACGTCGAGGCACGGGATCACCCGACTGGCGAGCGTCATCAGAGTCTCGCGTTGTGGATCGCGGTGACCAGGATGGCCCGCGCACCCAGCGCGTACAGTGCATCCATCACGGGGTTCACGCGGGAGCGCGCCACCATGACCCGCACCGCGACCCACTCGGGGTCGCGCAGCGGCGAGACGGTCGGCGATTCGACGCCGCCGGCGATCTTCACGGCGTCATCGAGGAGGGCGACCGGCAGGTCGTAGTCGATCATCACGAAGCGACGTGCGACCATCACGCCGCGGAGGCGACGAAGAAGCGTGTCCGCTCCCTCGGCATCCACCGGTCCCGCGATGAGTACCGCCTCGGATTCCAGGATGACCGGACCGAAGACCTCGAGCCCGGCCTGGCGCAGGGTCGTCCCGGTCTCGACGACATCGGCGACCGCGTCGGCGACGCCGAGGCGGACCGCGGACTCCACGGCTCCGTCGAGCGGCACCAGATCGACGGCGATGTCGCGTTCGTCGAGGAAGGCGTCCACCAGGCCGGGATACGAGGTGGCGATGCGCAGACCGTCGAGCTCGCTCACGTCGGTGTAGCGTCCGGTCGGAGCGGCGAAGCGGAACGTCGAGCCGGCGAAACCGAGCGCCTCGATCTCCCGCGCACCCGGCATGCGGGCGTCGAGCAGCAGATCACGTCCGGTGATGCCGACATCGATCGCGCCGGAGCCGACATAGGTGGCGATGTCCTTGGGGCGGAGGAAGAAGAACTCGACGTCGTTCTCGGCGTCGATGACGTGCAGGGTCTTGGGGTCGCGGCGACCGGCGTAGCCCGCCTCGGCGAGCATGTCGGCGGCGGTCTCGGAGAGCGAGCCCTTGTTGGGAACAGCGATGCGCAGCATGGATGGCTTTCAGTTCGAGGAGATCGGAACGGAGCGCATCACAGATGTCGGTAGACGTCCTGCAGGCTGAGGCCCTTCGCGAGCATCATCACCTGGACGTGGTACAGCAGCTGGGAGATCTCCTCGGCGGCGGCTTCGTCGGACTCGTACTCCGACGCCATCCACACCTCGGCGGCCTCTTCCACGATCTTCTTGCCGATCGTGTGCACGCCGCCGTCGAGTTCGGCGACCGTCCCCGATCCCTCAGGACGGGTCTCGGCCTTGACGCTGAGCTCGGCGAACAGCTCGTCGAAAGTCTTCACGGTTCCAGGCTAGCGGCTCTGGCGAGGTCTCTCAGCCGGGTGACGGCCGCCTCGATGTCATCGGCGCCGTATACGGCCGAGCCCGCGACGAACGTGTCGGCGCCCGCATCGGCGGCGATCTCGATCGTGCGGTCGGAGATACCGCCGTCGACCTGGAGCCAGACGCGGGATCCTCGCCGACGCGCCTCGTCTGCGAGGGCACGGAGCTTCGGCATCGTCTCGGGCATGAAGCCCTGTCCCCCGAAGCCGGGCTCGACCGTCATCACGAGGATCTGATCGAACTCGTCGAGCACGTCGTACAGCGATTCCACGGGAGTCGCCGGCTTGACCGCGACCCCCGCCCGCGAGCCGATGTCACGCAACCGGCGTGCGAGGGCCACGGGATCGCTCGACGCTTCGAGATGGAAGGTCACGCTCGCCGCGCCGATCTCGGCGTATCCGGGAGCCCAGCGCTCCGGGTCGGTGATCATCAGATGCACGTCGAGCGGAATCGGACTGGTCGCCTGGATGCGTTCCACCATCTGCGGGCCGAACGTCAGGTTGGGGACGAAGTGGTTGTCCATGACATCCACGTGCGCGAAGTCGGCTGTCGCGATCCGGGCGAGGTCCGCCTGCATGTTCACGAAATCGGCAGCGAGGATACTCGGGTTGATGCGCGGGGCGCGGGGCAGTTCCACGGTCCTAGTCTTCCTTCCCAGATGAGTGGTTCCCGGTCGATGAGCGTTGCAGGAGTGCGAGGAACATCGCGTCCGTCCCGTGTCGGTGCGGCCACAGCTGGGCGCTACCCGACCCCTCCCGCCCCTCCTCGGCCAGATCGATCGGTGAGCGAGCGACATCGGCGATGGCCGCGCGCGCATCGAGTTCGACGACGTCGGTGCGGTCGCGCAGGACCTCCTTGACGACGCCCGTCGTCTCGGCGAGGTGAGGAGAGCACGTGACGTACGCGACGATCCCGCCCGGGGCCAGAGCATCGACGGCGGAGGAGAGCAGCTCCACCTGGAGCGGAACGAGCTCGGCGACGTCGGCCGGAGACTTGCGCCACCGTGCTTCCGGACGGCGGCGCAGCGCACCGAGGCCCGTGCAGGGGGCGTCCACGAGGATGCGGTCGAACTCGCCCGGCCGCGATGCGGCGAGGGTGCGCCCGTCCTGCTCGTGCACCACGACGTCACCGGGAACCGCCCTGAGCGCCTTGCGGACGAGTCGCGCGCGGACCGGGACGATCTCGTTCGCCTCCAGCGTCGCCTCGTGCTGACGCGCGATCGCGGCGAGGAGTGCCGTCTTGCCGCCGGGACCGGCGCACAGGTCGAGCCAGCGCTCCCCCGTCTTGATGGGCGCGGCGCCCGCGAGCGCGAGCGCGACGAGCTGGGACCCCTCGTCCTGCACGCGCACGGTACCGCCCGAGGCTTCCACCGGCCGACGCGGATCGCCTCCGGGAGACGCGAAGGCGGTCGGCGCGTAGGGAAGTCGGGGCTCATCGGGCTCCGCCAGGCCGGGGAGGGCGACGAGGGTGACCTCGGGCGAGGCGTTGTCGGCATCGAGAAGAGCGTCCAGTTCCTCTCCGTGCCCCTCGGCCGCCAGAGCGCGACGCAAGGCGCGGATCACCCAGACCGGGTGTGCGGAACGCAGAGCGAGGCGCTCGTCGTCGGAGCGTGCCCCGCTCTCGATGCGTTCCTGCCAGTCCGCGCTCGATTCGCGCGTGATACGTCGGAGCACCGCGTTCGCGAAGCTCGATGCGCCACGGCCGGACTCTGTGGCCACGAGGTTCACCGACTCGTTGACAGCCGCATGCGAGGCGACGCGGGTGGCGAGCAGCTGGTGCACCGCGAGGCGCAGCGCATCGAGCACGGCCGGATCGATGCTGTCGGTCGAACGATCCGCCGCAGCGGCGATGATCGCATCATACGTGCCGAGTCGTCGCAGCGTGCCGTAGGTCAGCTCGGTCGCGAGGGCCGCGTCCTGCGGAGAGAGCCGCGCATCGGCGATCGCCGGAGGAAGGACGAGGTTCGCATAGGCATCCGTCTCGGACACCGCGCGCAGCACGTCGTAAGCCACCCGTCGCGCGGGTTGCACGGCACGGACGGGGCCACGCTGAACGTCGCGACGAGCCTCTGTCGCTCCCCGCCCGCCACGCGGCCGTCCGTTCGACGGCTGCGGCCGCCGGGGTCGTCCGTCTTCGCTCATGATCCCGCCACCAATTCATCGACCCCGCGCAGACCGCGCCACCAGTCGACGGCATTCATCGCTCCCTTGCCCGCGGGCTGAACCCTGGTGACGGCCAGCGGCCCGGTGGACGTGCCGATGTGGAGCGCCGTCTTGGCGCCACGAAGACGTCCTGGGGCCAGCGCTTCGGCCTCCGGCGCAGGGACCGCTTCCAGCACCTTCAGCGGCTGCCCGGCGACGGTGGTGTGCGCGCCCGGTTCCGGGGTCACCCCACGGAACCGGGCGAACACGACATCGAGCGGCTGGTTCCAGTCGAGCAGTCCGTCGGCGAGCGTCAGCTTGGCGGCGAAGGTCGGCTCGCCCTGCTGAGGCACCGCTACCGCTGTACCGTCCGCGATCCCCGAGACCACGTCGGCCGTGAGTTCGGCGCCGTCCAGCGCGAGCGCCTCGAGCGCCTCTCCCGCCGTCGCCGTCGCGGGAAGGTCGATCGTGCGGCTCGCGAAGACGTCGCCGGCATCCAGCTCCGCGACGAGCTGGAAGACGCTGGCACCGAGAACCTCGTCGCCGGCGATCAGTGCGCGCTGCACCGGAGCCGCGCCCCGCCAGGCGGGCAGCACGGAGAAATGCAGGTTGATCCAGCCCGCGGTCGGCGCCGAGAGCAGCGGCTCGCGCACGAGCCCGCCGTAGGCCACGATCACACCGAGGTCCGCCCGCAGGGCCGAGATCGCGTCGGTCGCGGCGTCATCGAGCCGAGCAGCCTTGATGACGGGGAGGCCCAGTTCGACAGCCGCTTGAGCCACGGGCGACGGAGTCAGCACCCGACGACGCCCGAGAGGTGCGTCCGGTCGGGTGACGACCGCGGCGATGTCGTGGGACACCGCGAGGCGACGAAGGGTGGGCACGGCGGCAGCGGGGGTGCCGGCGAAGACGAGGCGCATGAAGGTTCTCCGGAAGGGTCAGAGCTCTGGTTCGAGGATATCGAGGCGGACGGAGAGCGTGCTCTTGGTCGCACGTCCCTTTCGGCGACGCCCGCTCACTGCTTCGGCCACGACCGCGGCGCGCAGTGCGGTCGCCACCCGCGCTCCGGCGCCGTAGTCGAACCGAACGAGCGCCCGCACCCGTGGAGGGACGTCGTCGGATTCGACCGGGACGGGCCCCAGCACCGCGTCGGGAGGCAGCGCGAGCTCGGTCAGCGCGGCGAGAGCGCCGGAGACCGCGGGAGCCGACCCCTGGACCAGGGCCACCCGGGTCGTCGGCGGCATGTGCAGCGGAGCCCTGCTGTCGAGCTCCATGCGGGCGTGGCCCGCCTGATTCCAGGTCGCGAGCGCCTTCGCGGCCGCGCCGTTCACTCCGACCAGATGGATCGGTGCGCCGGGTGCGGCGAGGGCCGCCGCGTTCGACCACCAGCGCAGGCAGGACTCGGCGACGCGCAGATCGGGCGCCTGGAGCATCCGTGGGCCGTCGAGCAGGACGACGGCACGATATCCGCCGTCGGCGATCGGCTCGGCACCACGGGTCGCCACCACGAGCGCGGGCTTGGAGGGAACCCGCTCCACCGGGTGCGCACTGTCGGCGACGATCACGCGCACGCCCGGGAACGCCCGACCCAGTTCGTCGGCGGTGCGCTCGCTCCCGGATGAGGCCAACCGCAGCTTGGTGGAGGAGCACGACGGGCACGACCATGCGCTGGCCGATCGACCGCACCAGGCGCACACCGGCACGGCACCGCGATGCTTCGCCCCGAGCGGACCGCCGCAGTGCGCGCATCGAGCCGGGGCCCGGCATTCCGCACACACCAGCGACGGGGAGAAACCCGGTCGCGAGACCTGCACGAGCACCGGTCCCTCTGCTGCGGCGGAACGGGCGGCGAGAAACGCGGAAGACGGCATCCGCTGGGCGGTGGGCTGTTCCATCTCCTGGGGCGTGCTGAGCACGACGCGGGGCAACACGCGGCGCGTTGCTCTGACGTCCTGCAACCAGCCGAGGGCGACCAGACGTTCCACATCGGTCGTCCGGGTGTGCCCGGCGAAGAGCAGCGCCGATCCCTCGAGCTCCTGACGCAGCAGCGCAGCATCACGCGCATTGACGTACGGGACCAGCGGCTCCCCCAGGAGAGGATCGCCGTCGTCCCAGATCGCCACCATGCCGGCGACGACCGGCGAGTAGACCGCCGAACGGTTTCCCACCACGACGCACGGCGCGTCCTCGAGCGTGCGCAGGAAGCCGCGATAGCGATCGGGGTTGGTCTGACGGGAGTCATGGCGCACGATCGCTGCGACGGGCACGAGGACCTCGAGCGCGGCGAGAAGTCGATCAAGGTCACGGCTGTCGGGGACCACGATGATCGACGACTTCCCCGCGGCGAGCATCCGCGCCGCCGAGGCCGCCAGCAACCGGGACCATCCCTGAACCCCGTCGACGAGTTGCGGAATCGCCTCGACGGCCGCCCGTCCACCCGCATCTAGCACGACATCGAGGCCCTCGTAGAGACCGACGGTCTCTTCTGCCGCGATGAGCGCATCCGCCGTCGGCGCCTCGGCCGGCGTGTCGGCGGTCCAGGCCTTCTCGACGCGCACCTGGCGCTTGGGGATGACGAGCCGAAGCACATCGGAGGCCGAACCCGCGGCGCGATCCGCCACGCGGCGTGCGAGCGTGTGCAGGCGCTCCGGAAGCACCGGCACCAGCGACACCACGCTCTCGACTTCCGAGAGCGCCCGGTCGGCGTCGTCCTCGGTGTCGACGTCGACGACATAGCCGTCGATCACACGCCCGGCGGAGCGCAGCGGGACCTGCACGCGAACACCACGCGGCACCTCGCCCCACTCGGGAGGCAACGCGTAGTCGAAGAGCCGATCGAGCTGCGGCAGGGGCGAATCGAGGAGCACGCGCGCGATGCGCCGGCTCTCCGGAGGCATCAGGACCGCGGTCCCATCAGAGCCCGGCAGCGCGACGCAGCTCTTCGGCGCGGTCGGTGCGCTCCCAGGTGAAGTCGGGGAGCTCGCGGCCGAAGTGCCCGTAGGCGGCCGTCTGGGCGTAGATCGGACGCAGCAGGTCGAGCTGCTCGATGATCGCCTGCGGGCGCAGGTCGAACACCTCGTTGATCGCCCGCGTGATGACTTCATCCGACACCGTGCCGGTCCCGAAGGACTCGACGTAGAGACCGACGGGACGGGCGACGCCGATGGCATAGGCGACCTGTACCTCGAGACGCTCCGCCAAGCCTGCGGCGACGGCGTTCTTCGCCACCCAGCGCGTGGCGTATGCACCGGAACGGTCGACCTTGGACGGGTCTTTGCCGCTGAACGCCCCACCGCCGTGACGCGATGCTCCGCCGTAGGTGTCGATGATGATCTTGCGACCGGTCAGACCCGCGTCGCCCTTGGGGCCACCGGTGACGAAGGGACCCGCGGGGTTGATGTAGAGGGTGACGTCGTCGAGATCGAGATCTGTCGTCGCGAGCACCGGGTCGATCACGTGCGCACGGACCTGAGCCTGAAGCTCTTCCTGCGAGATGTCGGGGTGGTGCTGCGTGGAGACCACGACGGCATCGACGGTCTTCGGAGTGAAGCCGTCGTACCCGAGGGTGACCTGGGTCTTGCCGTCGGGGCGCAGGAAGGGCAGCTCCCCGCTGCGACGCACCTCGGCGAGACGCTCCGACAGACGGTGAGCGGTCCACGCGGCCATCGGCATGAGCTGAGGCGTCTCGTTGGTCGCGAAGCCGAACATGATGCCCTGATCGCCGGCGCCGAGGCCGTCGAGCGGGTCCACCGAGGACCCGTCGCGGTGCTCCTGCGCGCTGTCGACGCCATGGGCGATGTCGGTCGACTGCTCGCCGACCGAGATGCTGACGCCGCACGAGGAGCCGTCGAAGCCGGTGTCGCTCGAGGTGTATCCGATGCCGTTCACGACCTGACGGACGATCGTGGGGATGTCGACGTATGCCTCGGTCCGGATCTCACCTGCCACATGGACGAGGCCCGTCGTGACGAGCGTCTCGACTGCGACGCGCGAGCCCGTGTCCTTCGCGATGAGGCCGTCGAGGATGCTGTCCGAGATCTGGTCGCAGATCTTGTCCGGGTGCCCTTCGGTGACGGACTCGGACGTGAACAGACGCAGGGCGCTCATCGGTACTCCAGAACGGGACGGACGGAAGGAGGGTGTTGCACCCATTCTGGACCGCGCCTCCGACAGGCGGGAGGCGCGGTCTCGAATATCACTCTGCGTGACGCAGACGGAGCTTGTCCTCGTTGATCTCGTGCAGGGCGATCGTGAGCGGCTTGTCCTCGACGGACGAGTCCACGAGCGGGCCGACGTTGTCGAAGAGGTTTCCCTCGTGCAGGTCGGAGTAGTAGTCGTTGATCTGACGCGCACGCTTGGCGGCGTAGATGACGAGCTCGTACTTCGAGTCGACGCGGTCGAGCAGGTTGTCGATGGGGGGATCGATGATTCCGTTGTTGTGTCCGGCCATGGTGAGACCTCCTGATCAGGCGACGGGATCGTCGCGAAGACGGTGCGAAAGGCGCGCGAAGACGCTCAGCGCGCAGAGCTTGTGGACAATTCTACGACCTCGCGAGCCGCGGTGGCGACGTCCTCGTTCACGACGAGGTGGTCGAACTCGTTCTGGGCGGCGAGTTCGACCTTCGCGGTGCGCAGTCGTCTGGCCCGTTCCTCGGCGTCTTCCGTGCCTCGCCCGACCAGTCGATGCACCAGTTCATCCCAACTCGGGGGCAGCAGGAATATCAGCGTCGCCGACGGCTCTGCACGACGCACCTGACGGGCGCCCTGGAGGTCGATCTCGAGGAGCACGGTCTTGCCCTCGGCCAGTGCGGCGTCGATCGGCGCGCGTGGCGTGCCGTAGCGGGAGCGGTTGTGCACCACGGCGTACTCGAGCAGCTCGTCGTCGGCGATCAGCCGGTCGAACTCGGCGTCGTCCACGAAGTAGTAGTGCACGCCGTCGATCTCACCGGGGCGGGGCGGCCGGGTCGTGGCCGATACCGACAGGTGGATCTCCGGGTTGTGCTCGCGGATATGCGCGGCGACGGTCCCCTTCCCCACAGCGGTGGGGCCGGCGAGCACCAACAGGCGGCTCCGTGCGTCGCGCGGGGTCGGCACCGGGAAGCGCGAATCGAGCCAGGCCTCCAGCACCCGGCGCTGGCGCGCGCCGAGACCGCCGAGACGCTTGACCGGGGAGATGTGCAGCTCATCGAGCACGCGGTCACGCTTGCCCGCACCGATCGCGGGGAGCGCCAGCAGGAAGTCGGTGATGCGCATCGACCCCTCCACCGAGTCGGCATCGGCCGTCGCGCGGTGCAGGACGGTCTGCGGGGTCACCACGCGCATCGTCAGGTCGCGTTTGACCGATGCCCTGGCGCGGCGCCGTTCCACGGCACGGCGGGCGGCCGCGGCCCTGTCGACCTCAGGAACCGTACGCTGCGCGTCAGGCACGCGCCACCTCCAAGTACTCGGCCGCACGCGCGGTGATGGCGGTCGCCAGGTCGGCGGGACCGGCGGAGAGGATGCTGCGGCTCTCACTCGCGATCACGGCATCCGCCATCGAGCCGAAGCGAAGGCGGAGATCAGCGGGAGTCGCGCCCTGCGCGCCGAACCCCGGAGCGAGGATGGGGGCGACCGGGCCGAACGGCGAAAGGCCTGCGGCCGCCCAGTCCACGGTCGCGCCGACGACGAAGCCGAAGCTCCCCCACTCGCCTGCGCCCGAGGCTGCGGCATTGCGTGCGGAGACCTCCCCGATGATCGCGGCAGACACCGTCTCATCGCTCGCAGTGATCGAACGCTGGATGCCCGCTGCCTCGGGGTTGCTGGTGGCGGCGAGCACGAACACGCCCTTGCCGTGCTCTTCGGCGAGGGCGAAGGACCCGTCGAGGGCACCGACGCCGAGGAAGGGATTCACCGTGAGCGCGTCGGCTTCGAGCGAGGATCCCGGCGTCAACCACGCCTTCGCGTAGTCGTCCATGGTCGATCCGATGTCGCCACGCTTCGCATCGGCGATCACGAGCAGATCTGCGGCACGTGCCGCCGCGAGCACCTCTTCGAGAGCTGCGAAGCCTGCGGAACCGAAGCGCTCGAAGAACGACACCTGAGGCTTCACGAAGCCCACCCGACCGGCCGCCGCCTCGACGGTGCGGAGGCCGAACTCACGGACACCGTGCGCGTCGTCGGTCAGCCCCCACGCAGCGAGCAGTGCCGCGTGGGGGTCGACGCCGACGCAGAGCGGGCCCCGCGCACTCAGCGCGGACCGTGTGCGTTCGCCGAAGCGTTCGCTCACAGTGCCGCCTTCCGGTCCAGCGCGTACTCCTGCAGGCTCTTGACCTGGAAGCCCTCGTGGGCCGCGTCCATCCCGCTCACGGCCGCGCCGAGCACAGCCATCGTGGTGAACAGCGCCTTGTCGGCGGCGACGGCGGCAGCGCGGATCTCGTAGCCGTCCGCTCGCGCGGCACCACCGGACGGAGTGTTCACGACGATGTCGATCGAGCCCTCGTTGATGAGGTCCACGATGTTCTTCGCTCCCGACTCCTGCGTCTCGCTGTACTTCTCGACGACCGTGACGGCGATGCCGTTGCGCGAGAGGATCTCGGCGGTGCCCTCCGTCGCGACGATCGTGAAGCCGAGCTGCTGCAGACGGTGGGCGGGGAGGATGACAGCGCGCTTGTCCGAGTCGGCCACCGAGATGAACACGGTTCCCGAGGTGGGCATGCCGCCGTAGGCCGCGGCCTGGCTCTTGGCGAACGCGGTCGGGAAGTCGCGGTCGATGCCCATGACCTCACCCGTGGAACGCATCTCCGGGCCGAGCACGGAATCGACGGTCTTGCCGTCGGCGGTGCGGAAGCGCTTGAACGGGAGCACGGCCTCCTTGACCGACACGGGTGCGTCGAGCGGAACGCGCGAACCGTCCTGCTCGGGAAGCATCCCTTCGGCGCGCAGCTCGGCGACCGTCGAGCCCGTCATGATGCGGCTCGCAGCCTTGGCCATCGGGATGCCGAGTGCCTTCGACACGAACGGCACGGTGCGGCTGGCGCGCGGGTTGGCCTCGATCACGTAGAGCACGCCGGCGCTGATGGCGAACTGCACGTTCAGGAGTCCGCGCACGCCCACGCCCTCGGCGATGGCCAGCGTGGCCTCCCGCACGCGGTCGACATCGGTCCGGCCGAGCGATACCGGCGGCAGCGTGCAGCTGGAGTCGCCGGAGTGGATGCCGGCCTCTTCGAGGTGCTCCATGACGCCACCGATGTACAGGTCGGTGCCATCGTAGAGCGCATCGACGTCGAGCTCGATCGCGTCGTCGAGGAAGCGGTCGACCAGGAGGGGCTTGCCCTCCTCGATGACGACCTCGCCCGCGGTGCGCACGAAGTAGTCGCGCAGCGACGCGGTGTCGTACACGATCTCCATGCCGCGTCCGCCGAGCACGAAGCTCGGACGCACCAGCACCGGGTACCCGATCTCCTCGGCGATGCGCACGGCACCCTCGACGTCGATCGCGGTGCCGTTGCGCGGTGCGACGAGACCGGCCTCGTCGAGCAGCCGCGAGAAGAGCTCGCGCTCCTCCGCGAGGTCGATCGCCTCGGGGCTCGTGCCGAGCACCGTGTAGCCGGCGGCCTCGATGCCCTTCGCGAGTCCCAGGGGGGTCTGACCGCCGAGCTGACAGACGACACCGAGGATGGTGCCGCTCGCGGCCTCCGCATCGAGCACCTCCAGCACGTCTTCGAGCGTGAGCGGCTCGAAGTACAGGCGGTCGGAGGTGTCGTAGTCGGTCGAGACCGTCTCCGGGTTGCAGTTGACCATGACGGTCTCGAAGCCGGCATCGGACAGCGCGAACGAGGCGTGCACGCACGAGTAGTCGAACTCGACGCCCTGCCCGATGCGGTTCGGGCCCGATCCGATGATGACGACCTTGGTGCGTTCGGACGGCTCGACCTCGGTCTCGAAGTCGTAGCTCGAGTAGTGGTACGGCGTGAGAGCCGGGAACTCGCCGGCGCAGGTGTCGACCGTCTTGTACACCGGGCGGATGCCGAGACCGTGGCGCACGCCGCGGACCTCGGCCTCAGAGGTTCCGCGGAGCTCGGCGAGCTGTGCGTCGGAGAAGCCGTGTTCCTTGGCGTAGCGGAGCGTCGCCGCATCCAGTTCGGATGCCTGGCGCACGACCTCGGCGACCTCGTTGATCAGCACGATCTGGTCGAGGAACCACGGGTCGATCGCCGTCGCATCGAAGGCCTGCTCCACGGTCGCACCCTTGCGCAGCGCCTGCTGCAGGGTGACGATCCGACCGTCGGTGGGGATCTTCGAGATCTCGAGCAGCTCCTCGACGGAGCGGTTCTCCACGCCCCAGTGGAAGCTCGATCCGCGCTTCTCGAGCGAGCGGAGCGCCTTCTGCAGCGCGGTCGCGTAGTTGCGGCCGATGGCCATGGCCTCGCCTACCGACTTCATGGTCGTGGTCAGCGTCGCGTCGGCGGCCGGGAACTTCTCGAAGGCGAACCGCGGCACCTTGACGACCACATAGTCGAGCGTGGGCTCGAAGCTCGCCGGCGTCACGCCCGTGATGTCGTTCGGGATCTCGTCGAGGCGGTAGCCGAGCGCGAGCTTGGCTGCGAGCTTCGCGATCGGGAATCCGGTGGCCTTCGAGGCGAGGGCACTGGATCGCGAGACGCGCGGGTTCATCTCGATCACGATGATGCGGCCGTTCGTCGGGTCGACCGCGAACTGGATGTTGCAGCCTCCGGTGTCGACGCCGACGGCGCGGATGATGTCGATCCCGATGTCACGCATCTTCTGGTACTCGCGGTCGGTGAGGGTGAGCGCCGGGGCGACCGTGATCGAGTCGCCCGTGTGCACGCCGACCGGGTCGACGTTCTCGATGGAGCAGACGACGACCGTGTTGTCGGCCGTGTCGCGCATGAGCTCGAGCTCGTACTCCTTCCAGCCGAGGATGGACTCCTCCAGGAGCACCTCGGTGGTCGGCGAGTCTCGCAGACCGGCGCCGGCGATGCGGCGCAGGTCTTCCTCGTCGTAGGCGAAGCCCGACCCCAGGCCCCCCATCGTGAAGCTCGGGCGGACCACCATCGGGTAGCCCAGCTCGTCGGCAGCCGCCAGCACTTCGTCCATGGTGTGCGCGATGCGGGAGTCCGCCACGTCGGCACCGGCGTCGAGCACCAGCTGCTTGAAGATCTGGCGGTCCTCGCCCTTGTTGATCGCCTCGAAGTTGGCGCCGATCAGCTCGACGTCGTACTTCTCGAGGATGCCGTGGTTGTGCAGCTCGATCGCCGCGTTCAGCGCGGTCTGACCACCCAGTGTGGGCAGGATCGCGTCAGGACGCTCCTTCGCGATGATCGTCTCGATGACCTGCCAGGTGATCGGCTCGATGTACGTCGCGTCGGCGAAGTCGGGATCGGTCATGATGGTCGCCGGGTTGGAGTTGACCAGGATGACCCGGACTCCCTCCTCGCGCAGCACACGGCACGCCTGGGTGCCGGAATAGTCGAACTCGCAGGCCTGACCGATGACGATCGGGCCGGAGCCGATGACGAGGACGGAGTTGATGTCGTCGCGCTTGGGCATTACTTGGAGTCCTTCTGGCTTGCGATGACCAGGTCGCGGAACCTGTCGAAGAGGTAGTTGGCGTCGTGGGGGCCGGCCGCCGCCTCGGGGTGGTACTGCACCGAGAATGCCGGGATGTCGAGGGCGCGAAGCCCCTCGACGACGTTGTCGTTGAGGCCGACGTGGCTGACCTCGACCTTGCCGTAGCCGTTCGGGCTGTCGAAGGTGCCCTCGATCGGAGCCTCGACCGCGAAACCGTGGTTGTGCGCGGTGATCTCGACCTTGCCGGTCTGCTTGTCCAGCACCGGCTGGTTGATGCCGCGGTGACCGAACGGCAGCTTGTAGGTGCCGAGGCCCAGCGCACGACCGAGGAGCTGGTTGCCGAAGCAGATCCCGAAGAACGGCAGCCCGTCATCGAGCACCGCACGCAGCAGCTCGACATGGTCGCCGGAGGCCGCGGGGTCTCCGGGGCCGTTCGAGTAGAAGACGGCGACCGGGTCGACCGCACGGATCTCGTCCATCGTCACGTTCTGCGGAAGGACGTGCACCTCGAAACCGCGGGCGGCGAGGTTGTCGATCGTCGCCTGCTTCACACCGAGGTCGAGCACGGCGAGGTTTCCGATCCGCTCCCCCATCGCCGTCGTCACGGTGGCCACGTCGACCGAGACCTCGGCGGACAGGTTGCGCCCGGCCATCTCCGGTGCTTCGCGGACGATGCGCACCTGCTCCTCGGCATCGAGCGCCGCATCGGCACCGGAGAAGATCCCGCCGCGCATGGAGCCCGCCGACCGGATGTGGCGGGTGATCGATCGGGTGTCGATACCGCTGATCCCCACGACGCCGTCTTCGACGAGCACGTCGTCGAGCGAGGCGTTCGCGCGCCAGTTCGACACGACGCGGGAGGGGTCACGCACGATGTAGCCGGCGACCCAGATGCGACGTGATTCGGCGTCTTCGTCATTCATGCCCGTGTTGCCGATGTGCGGCGCCGTCTGCAGGACGATCTGGCCCGCGTAGGACGGATCGGTGATCGTCTCCTGGTATCCGGACATGCCGGTCGCGAAGACGACCTCGCCGAGGGTGCGGCCGCGGGCGCCGTAGGCGCGTCCGATGTGACGTGTGCCGTCTTCCAGGACGAGGACGGCGGGATCGGGAAGCGAGGCCGCGGGGGCCTGCCCGGAGGTTGTCGAGAGTGTCATGACTGTGCTCCTGTGTCGGGGGCGGCGGGGACGAGCCGCTGCAGGTCGGAGATGAGGTTCTGGGGATCGCCGGTGGCGAGGCGCAGGTAGCTGTCGACGATGGTGTCGTCGTCGATGTTCCAGGCGATGCGCACGAGGCCGCCGGGCTCCACGACGCGGTCGATGGTGACCGTAGCGCGGTCGACGGCGACGAGCCGGTCGTTCGCGAGGAAGACCGTCGGGGTACCGTCGAGGCAGAGGGCGATGCCGCGATCCGTGAGCGCGAGCTCGCCGCGGGCCCGGTACGCGAGAGGTGACACCGCGAGACGCTCGAGCGGCTGCTCGTGCCGTGTCGTCGACACGTACAGCACCTCGTCGCGGCGGGCGACCTCCGCGTGCTCAGGCACACCCAGCGGGGCCGTGAACACGGAATCGCGGCGGACTCGTCGTCGCCAGGCGAGAAGCATCACCAGCAGCACCAGGAGCGCGACGGCGATCGTGATCGCGACGGCGAGGTCCCGAGCGCTCATGCGCGGAGCTCCTCGACGACGCTGCCGCCGTCGACCGTGAGCACGCCGCCGTGGATCGTGTACTCCACTCGTCCGGGAAGCGCGCGGCCGAGGTACGGCGAGTTCACGCTCCGGCCGTGGAGGTCGGCCTCCGTGAAGACACCGTCGACCGCGGCGTCGTACAGCGTGAGCTGTGCCGGCTGTCCGACTTCGAGCGGCGTGCCGTGTCCGGAGAGACGTCCGATGCGAGCGGGTGCCGCGCTCATCACACGCGCGATGTCGGCCCAGTCGAGCAGGCCGGTCTGCACCATCGACTGGTGCACGACGCGCAGCGCGCTCTCGAGACCCACCATGCCGTTCGCCGCTGCCTGCCACTCGCAGGCCTTGTGCTCGCTGGGATGCGGGGCATGATCGGTCGCGACGATATCGATGGTTCCGTCGGCGAGACCCTCGCGCACCGCGAGCACATCCTCTTCGCGACGCAGCGGAGGATTGACCTTGTAGCGCGCGTCGTACCCGCGCACGAGTTCGTCGGTCAGAAGGAGGTGGTGAGGGGTGACCTCGGCCGTGACGTCGATGCCGCGCTTCTTGGCCCAGCGGATGATGTCCACCGAGCCCGCGGTCGAGAGATGGCACACGTGCAGTCGCGAGCCGACGTGCTCGGCCAGCAGCACGTCGCGGGCGATGATCGACTCCTCGGCGACCGCGGGCCAGCCGGCGAGGCCCAGCTCGGCCGACACCGTGCCCTCGTTCATCTGCGCGCCCTCCGTGAGGCGGGGGTCCTGCGCATGCTGGGCGATCACGCCGCCGAACGACTTCACGTATTCCAGCGCGCGACGCATGATGAGCGGGTCGAACACGCAGAAGCCGTCGTCGCTGAAGACACGGACCTGCGCGCGGGAGGTGGCCATCGCGCCCAGCTCGGCGAGCCGCTCGCCCTTCTGCCCGACGGTGACGGCGCCGATGGGCTGCACCGTGGCGTAGCCCGCCGCTTCACCGAGCGCGAGCTCCTGCTCCACGACACCAGCGGTGTCGGCGACCGGCGAGGTGTTGGGCATCGCGAAGACGGCGGTGAAACCTCCGGCCGCGGCGGCGCGCGTTCCGGTGAGGATCGTCTCGGACGCTTCGTAGCCGGGCTCGCGCAGATGCGTGTGCAGGTCGACCAGTCCGGGCAGGGCGACGAGACCCGCTGCGTCGATGACCCGAGCGCCCGAACGCTGCCGTCCGCTCCCGATCTCGGCGATCCGGCCGTCCTCGATGATGATGTCGGCGCTCTCGGCACCGAGCAGTCGTGCACCGGTGATGACGAGGGTCTCGCTCACAGGTCTCCCCCTCGTTCGTCGTCTCGTTCTCCTGCCAACAGCAGGTACAGCACCGCCATGCGGACGGATACCCCGTTCGTGACCTGTTCCAGCACCGTCGAGCGGGGGGAATCGGCAGCTTCCGAGGAGATCTCCAGTCCCCGGTTCATGGGTCCGGGGTGCATGACAATGCTACCTGCCGGAAGACCGGCCACACGCCGTGCGTCCAGGCCCCAGCGACGGGAATACTCCCGCTCAGTCGGGAAATACGCCGCATTCATCCGTTCCAGCTGGATGCGCAGCATCATCACGGCGTCCGGCTCTTCCGCCAACGCCTCATCGAGGTCGTAGACGACCCGCACCGGCCAGAGCGACACGTTCTGCGGAACCAGCGTGGGCGGCGAGACGAGCGTGACATCGGCGCCGAGCGTGGTGAGCAGCCAGACGTTGGAGCGCGCGACCCGAGAGTGCAGCACGTCACCGACGATCACCACGCGCAGACCGCTCAGGTCACGACCGCGACTGTCGGCGCCGAACCGGCGCTTGCGGATCGTGAAGGCGTCGAGCAGCGCCTGTGTCGGGTGCTCGTGGGTGCCGTCGCCGGCGTTCACGACACCGGCCGAGATCCAACCGCTGGTGGCGAGCGTCTGCGGCGCGCCGGAACCCGGGTGCCGGACCACGACCGCGTCAGCACCGATCGCCTCCAGGGTCTGCGCCGTGTCCTTCAGGCTCTCGCCCTTGGAGACGCTGGATCCCTTCGCCGCGAAGTTGATCACATCGGCGGAGAGGCGTTTGGCGGCCGCCTCGAACGAGATGCGCGTGCGCGTCGAATCCTCGAAGAAGAGGTTCACGACGGTCTTGCCACGCAGCGTCGGAAGCTTCTTGACCTCACGCGACTGCGTGTCGGACATGTCTTCGGCGACGTCGAGGATGCGCAGGGCGGTGGCCCTGTCGAGGGTGCGGGTGTCGAGGAGGTGTCTCATTCGCCGATCGTCACCTCCTCCGCGCCGTCGTTCTCGAAGAGGCGCACGTTGACCCGCTCGGTGCGGGCGGAGGGGATGTTCTTGCCGACGAAATCGGGACGGATCGGGAGCTCACGGTGCCCGCGGTCGACGAGGATCGCGAGGCGCACGACCGAGGGGCGCCCGATCGACTGGATCGCGTCCAACGCTGCCCGGATGCTGCGACCGGAGAAGAGCACATCGTCGATGAGCACGACGGTCTTGCCGTCGATGCCGCCGACCGGGATCTCGGTGGGTTGCGGGGAGCGTGTCGGGTGCTGGGCGAGGTCGTCGCGGAAGAGCGTGACGTCGAGAGCGCCGACCGGGACGGACTGCTGCGCGATCTCGCTGATCAGCAGCCCGAGGCGATGGGCGAGGGTCACACCGCGGGTCGGGATGCCCAGCAGGACCAGATTCTCGGCTCCTCGATTGGACTCGAGGATCTCGTGCGCGATACGGGTCAGCGCTCGTGAGATGTCGGCTTCGTGCAGCACGGTGCGCATGCTCATCGGCCGCTCCCTTCTCCGCCTCACAGGACGGTGTTAAAGGTTGCTTGTGATGTCAGTCTATCGGAGCGCGGGGACTCCGGCGGATCAGCTGGCCTCCTGCAGCACGGGGTCGGTGACCTCATCGATCTTGGAGGAACGGATCGGGTGACCGGCGGTCGACAGACAGCGCCCCGTCTTCAGGTCCCACTTCCAGTCGTGCATGCTGCACGTGAGGATGCCGTCTTCGTCGACCGTGCCCGTGCGGGTGAGGTCGGCACGCAGGTGCGGGCACCGGCGCTGCACGACCCAGTCGCCGATCTCGGCATCCTCGGTCTGGTCGGTCTGCTCCTGGTACCAGTTCTCGACGTACTCGATCCGATCCACGGAGAGGCACTTGAGGAACGTGGTGAGGAACTCGTTGAACTTGCCGCTGCGCCCCACGGAGAACTGCATCGAGAGGAAGATCGAGTTCGACCAGTCGATCTCGTGATCGACGATGTTCGTCGAGACCAGGTCTGCGGGGATGGTGTACCAGTAGATGCACTCCTCCCCGGCGTACTCCCGGACCTTCGCGCGGGGGAAGTCGACCACCATGTCGAGCTCGCCGATGCGGAAGCGCACGCACCCGCCGACGCCGAGTCGGATCGTGCGGGACTTCTTCAGCAGCGGCTCCCACCAGTTCTTGATCGCCTCGAGCATCTCGGCGGGCGGGATGATCGCGGCACGAGAAGCCTCCTCGTCGCGGATCTCCTGCTGTCGACTCGCCCGCTGCTCCTCGAGGTAGTCCCACTTCTCGTCGAAGATGTGCGAGATCTCGGCCTCGGTGTAGAGCGTCTGCTCGCTCGTGACCGATCCGTCCTCGACCGAGACGACCGTGCCGGGGATGAAGAGCTGACCGTCGTACTGCGGTGCCAGCTCCTTCATGTGCGCGAGGAACTGCTTCTGGTCGGTGAAGATCGACTCGCCGTTCTTACCGAGACCGTTGAAGTCGAACAGGTCGTCACGCAGGAACATGGGCGGGCCCGCCATCGGGAAGACGTGCGGAGCGTCGACCTTCTCGATGTAGTACATGGCGCGCTTGTTCTGCGCTTCGCGCTTGAGACGGGCGAAGTTCTGCTTGGCATCGAGAGGCAGGTCGTAGACCATGGGCCACCAGATCGCGCCGGACACCTGGGTGAAGTACGCGTCGGGCTTGCCGAAATCGAGCAGCTTCTCGAGATCGAGCGGGTGGGAGTCGTTCTGGTTCAGCATCGAGCCGGTGCCGTCGTCGACGCTCAGCGAGGAGTCGCCGATCGGACCGTCGCTGGGGGCTCGCAGCGGGGTGATCATCATCTTGAGCTCGCCGCGCTGGATCACCTGCCCGGCCGGGGCGTACGTGATGTTCGTGTAGCCGAGGGCCCGGATGTCCTTCTCGAGGTCATCGGTCGGGTACTCCGGAAGCAGCACCTCGATGTCCTTGCGGATGTAGCGTTCGAGGAGCCGCGGGTCGAAGTGGTCGCGGTGCCGGTGCGAGATCCAGAGGAAATCGGCTTCACGCCCGAAACGCTCCCAGTCCAGGCCTCGGTTGTCGGGGAACGGGAACCAGGATCCGTAGAACGAGGGTCCGAGGACCGGGTCGCAGATGATGTTCCCGCCGACCGTCTCGATGAACATCCCGGCGTGGCCGAGTCCCGTGATCCGCATTGCATTCCTCCCGAAAGTGAACCGTTCGATTGTACCGACGGCTCCCTGAACGCCCGGTCGACCGGGCCGTGAGTATTCCGGTCAGCCCTCGAACAGCCCGCGGATGTCGTCGGCGGAGAGCGATTGCGCGAACAGCGCCTCGTCGTCGAGCACGGCGGTGAACAGCCGGGCCTTGCGGCGTTGCAGGTCGAGCACCTTCTCCTCGATCGTGCCGGTGGAGATCATGCGATACACGAACACCTGGCTGTCCTGACCGATGCGGTGTGTGCGATCGACGGCCTGCGCCTCGGCTGCGGGGTTCCACCACGGATCGAGCAGGAAGACGTAATCGGCCTCGGTCAACGTGAGGCCGAAGCCGCCGGCCTTCAGACTGATGAGGAACGCCGGCTGCTCCCCCGAGGTGAAGCTCTCGACGACCTTCTGCCGGTGACGTGTCGACCCGTCGAGATGCGCATAAGGAATGCCGGCGGCATCGAGGCGCGCCGCGGCCAGATCGAGGAACGAGGTGAACTGGCTGAACACGAGCGCCCGATGGCCCTCCGCCTGGAGCTCGATCACCCGCTCGATCAGCACGTCGAGCTTGCGCGAACCGATCTTCGCATCTTCGGGGTCGATGAGCCCGGGGGCCAGGCTGAGCATGCGCATCAGTGTGAGCGAGCGGAAGACAATGAAGCGGTTGCGATCGAGGTCTTCCAGCAGTCCGAGAACCTTCTGCCGTTCGCGCTGCAGGACCACGTCGTAGAGCGCGCGATGAGACGAGCTGAGCTCGACCTCGAGGATCTGCTCCTGCTTCGCCGGGAGGTCGGGGGCCACGAGCTCCTTCGTCCGTCGCAGCAGCAGGGGCCGGATGCGCCGCCGCAGCTGCTCGAGGCGTCGCTGCCGATAGGCGCCGCCCTCCTCGTTCTCCGGGACCTTTCCCTGCTCGATCGGCTGGATGTAGTGTTCGCGGAACTTCCGCGCAGAGGCGAACAGGCCGGGAGCGGTGAGCTTCAGCAGCGCCCACAGCTCGCTGAGGCTGTTCTCCATCGGGGTGCCGGTGACCGCGAACGTCACGTCCGCACGGAACGAGGCCACAGCACGATGCAGCTTGGTCGCCGGGTTCTTCACGAACTGCGCCTCGTCGAGGATGAGTCCCGCCCACTCGACACGGGCGTACTCGGCCTCGTCAAGACGGGCGACCGCGTAGGTCGTGATGACGAGATCGGCGTCGCCGATGCTGTCATCGAGCGAGCGACCCTGTGTGCTCCCCCGGAGCAGCACCCGGAGCGCAGGCGCGAAGCGCTCGGCCTCGCTCCGCCAGGTGGCGAGCACCGACGTCGGGACGACCACGAGGAACGGCCGCTGCTCCCCCGTCTCTCGGGCATGCGCGATGAGAGCCAGGAGCTGGAGCGTCTTTCCGAGCCCCATGTCGTCGGCGAGGATACCGCCCAGACGATGACTCCACAGGAAGGCGAGCCAGTCCAGGCCCTCCTTCTGGTACGGCCGGAGCGCGGCGGTGATGCCCGACGGCATCGACACCGCAGGCACGGAGGTGGCTGTGCGCAGGCCGTCGGCGGTCGCGCGCCACGTGACCGCGGGAACCGCCTCATCAGCGAGATCCTCGAACTCCTCCCAGAGATCGGTCTGGTAGCGGCTGATCCGCGGGCCGGTCTCCCATTCTTCGAGCTCGCCGGACTCGTCGATCAGCTCCCGGAGACGATCGAGCGCTCGATGGTTCAGGGAGAAGTAGCTGCCATCCACGAGGAGGAGCTTCTTGCGGCCCTTGCTGAGCGCCGTGAACAGCGGTTCGAACGGGATGGTGCGCCCGTCGATCTTTACCAGGACTCCCAGGTCGAACCAGTCGGGGTCGCTGCTCTCGACGGTGGATACGGTGATCTGCGGCTCGCCCGTGAGCTCGTGATAGCTCTTGCGACGACCGGATACGGAGACCATGACGCCCTCTGCCTCGAGCGCCGGCACCATGCGAGTGACGAACTCGGCGGCGGCGACGTCGTGGAAGGAACCCGCCGAAGTGAGTTCTTCGCCCAGCTGCTCCATCCAGACGGCCTGGAGCGCGTCTCGGAGCATCTCCTCCGCGACCGCGTCGCGCACGGCGTCTCCTCCGGGAGCGAACGGGACGCGCCCGAACCCGCGATAGTCCCATTCGAACGTGTACTTCACCGTGTCGCCGCGCAGGAACGACAGTTCGAGCACCGGTCGGGGTGCGGGCAGCACCGGCAGCTCGACGCGACCGACCGGACGCACCTCGACCCGCCGGGCAAGCAGCGGGTAGGCGTCACGGAAGAACGCGGCTTCGTCACGCGCGGGCACCTCGAGCCCCGTCCTTGCGGCGAGCAGTGCGTGCACCGGCTCGGCGATCGGTGCCTCGGCGAGCGTCACGCGCAGCTTCGTGCCGTGTTGAGCGACCTCGTAGAGCCCTCTGTGCCCGATCGTCTGCACGTCGGCGGGGTCTGCATCGCGGCCGTCGATCGTGATGTCAGGGCGCACGAGGAGTCCGCCCGCGTCGTCACGGCCGACCGTCGCGCCGATCGTGGCGCGATCAGCGAGAACGACGGTCGTGCTCTTCTGCGTGGCGATCAGCGGGACGTCGACGTCGGCCGCCGCGCGCAGATGCCCCCACAGCAGGCCGGACTCGATCAGATCGGCGACCAGCCAGTCGCCCGCCGTGCCGGACAGCAGCGTGTCGCGCGCGATGCTGAGCAGATCGGCGAACCATCGGGAGCGGTCGCGTCCGTACTGCGTCGGGGAACGTCTCACCGCGTCCCAGGTTGCCGCACCCTGCACCCAGGCACCGGTCGCCGCGCTCTTCTCGAGCGGACGGATGCCGAGCAGGATCTCCCCCGTGCGCTTGGCGACGTCGCGCGCAGTAGCGGTCCGCTGCGGGCGGGAGGCCCAGGGGTTCGCTCCGCGACCGTCGCGCACGCGGAGCTCGACCCCGAGCGCGAGCTGCGTCACCGCATCTTCGCGCGGCGCTCCGAGGATCGAACGCCAGTCTGCGGATGACGCGCCATCGGGACGGGACGGGTCGTTCGGCAGGGGCATGCCCCCATCCTCTCCGACACCGCCGACAGTGCCTCCCCGTCGGACGGATCAGGCGGCGCGGGCGACTCGCGCGAGGACGCCGTGCACGAAGGCGCCGGAGTCATCGGTCGAGAACTCCTTGGCGAGTTCCACGGCCTCATCGATCGCGACAGCCGTCGGAACGTCGTCGTTGTAGAGGATCTCCCACACGCCGATCCGGAGCAGCGCGCGGTCGACCGCGGGCATCCGCTCCAGCTTCCAGTCGCGGCTGTGCGTCGTGATCTGCTCGTCGATCTCATCGCGCGAGTCGATGATGCCGTCGACGATCTCGCGGGCGTAGAGCCAGGACGCCTCGCGGGCGGGCTCGCTCGCGGCGCGCTTCGCCTCGGCGGCCAGCGTGACCGCGAGGTCGTCCCCGCGCACATCGGCGGAGAACAGGATGTCGAGAGCGCGCTTGCGCGCCTTCGTCCGGGCGCTCACGCCTTACTTCTCGCGGCCGAGGTAGTCACCCGTGCGGGTGTCGACCTTGACCTTGGTGCCGGCCTCGACGAAGAGCGGCACCTGGATCTCATAGCCGGTCTCGAGCGTGGCGGGCTTGGTGCCGGCCGACGAGCGGTCGCCCTGCAGGCCGGGCTCCGTGTAGGTGATCTCGAGGACCACGGACGCCGGGAGGTCGATGTAGAGCGGGTTGCCGTTGTTCAGGGCGATCGTGACGGCCTGGTTCTCGAGCAGGAAGTTCTTCGCGTCGCCGACCGTAGCGGCGCCGACCGTGATCTGGTCGAAGTCTGTCTGGTCCATGAAGACGTAACCGTCGCCGTCGGTGTACAGGTACGTGTAGTCGCGGCGGTCGACGTTCTCGATCTCGATCTTGGCGCCGGCGTTGTACGTACGGTCGACGACCTTGCCCGAGACGACGTTCTTCAGCTTGGTGCGCACGAAGGCGCCACCCTTGCCGGGCTTGACGTGCTGGAACTCGATGACGCTCCAGAGCTGCCCGTCGATGCTGAGGACGACGCCGTTCTTGATGTCTGCGGTAGATGCCATGCGCTGCGAGTTCCGTTCGTGAGTCTGCGGGGTCGGACGAGACCGACAGTCGATTCTAAGGGATGAGTGCTGCGAGCTGCCGCACGGCATCCGCGTAGCCGTCGACACCGCGTCCGACGACGCGCACGGCCGCGACGTCGTCGAGGTAGGAGTGGTGCCGGAATTCCTCCCGGGCGTACACATCGGAGATGTGCACCTCGGCGAACGGCAGCGAGACTCCGGTGAGAGCGTCGCGCAGCACCACCGACGTGTGCGTGAGTCCGCCGGGATTGATCACGATCGCGGCGCAGTCCTCACGGGCGGCGTGGATCGCGTCGATCAGCACCCCCTCGTGGTTGCTCTGCACCGCACGCACCTCGAAGCCGTGTTCTGCAGCGGCGGCGATGGTGATGCGCTCCACGTCGGCGAGCGTGGCCGTGCCGTACACCTCGGGTTCGCGCGAACCGAGCAGGTTCAGGTTGGGTCCGTTGACCAGGAGGATGCGTCGGCTCACGCGCCGACCTCCTGGTAGGCGGCGAACATCAGCGATTCGTCCGGGGCCTGCAGCACCGTCGGCTTCGCGATGTCGTCGAGAAGGATGAAGCGCAGCATTCCGCCGCGGCTCTTCTTGTCGCGCTGCATCGTGGCGAGCAGCTGCGGCCATGCTCCTGCGCGGTACGAGGTCGGAAGCCCCAGCGACTCGAGGATGGTGCGGTGACGCTCCGCCGCGGCGTCGGAGAGGCGTCCGGCGAGACGCGAGAGCTCGGCCGCGTACAGCATGCCGACCGAGATCGCGGCGCCGTGACGCCAGCGGTATCGCTCTGCGTGCTCGATGGCGTGCCCGAGGGTGTGGCCGTAGTTGAGGATCTCCCGCAGGCCCGCCTCCCGGAAGTCGTCCGAGACGACCTCGGCTTTCATCGCGATCGCAAGTTCGATGGCACGCCGGAACTCGTCCGTCGTGGGGTCAACGGCACGAGCGGGATCCGCCTCGACGATGTCGAGGATCTCCGGCGCCCAGATGAATCCGGCCTTCACCACCTCGGCGAAACCGGCGGTCGCCTCGTTCGGGCTGAGGCTCGCGAGCTCGTCGAGGTCGCCCACGACGGCGCGCGGCGCCCAGAACGCACCGACGAGGTTCTTGCCCTCCGCGGTGTTCACCCCGGTCTTGCCGCCGACCGCCGCGTCGACGAGGCCGAGGACCGTGGTCGGCACCTGGATCAGCTGCACACCGCGCAGCCACGTCGCCGCCACGAAGCCGGCGAGATCGGTGACCGAGCCGCCGCCGTAGCCGATGACGGCGTCACTGCGCGTGAAGTCGGCCTGCCCCATCACCTGCCAGCAGAAGGCCGCGACCTCGATGCGCTTGCCCTGCTCCGCATCCGGGATCTCGGCGAGCAGCACCTCACGCGGCCCGTCCGAGGTGTCGGCGAGCAGGCGATCGCGCAGCTCGGCGGCCCGGGCGGCCAGCGTCGGGGGGTGCACGACCAGGATCTTGCGCACCCCCGGAGCCAGCGCAGCCGAGACCCGTTCGAGGATCCCCCGCCCGATCGTGATGTCGTAGGCGTCGCTACCGGTGACGCTGATGGTCGTCGTGCTCATCGCTGCTCTCTCCTCCATGCCACGATCTCGTCCGCGATCTTCTGCATCGGACGACGTGAGGTGTCGAAGGTCGCCGATGACACCTCGGCGTACCACCCCCGACGTTCCTCGAAGATCTTCTTCCAGCGCTCCAGGGGGTCCTCCCCCGCCAGCAGCGGACGATTGCTCCCACGGAGCCGATCGGCCACCGCGTCGGGGCTCACGGTCAGGAACACGACCGGGTGCTCTGCCAGCAGCTCCCGGGTCGCCGCTTCCGTCACCGCCCCGCCACCGAGGGAGATCACCCCGCCCTCTGCGAGGGCCTCTGCCACCGCCGCCCGCTCGAGGGCACGGAAGTGCGCCTCGCCGTGGACCTCGAAGATGCCGGCGATGGGTCCGTGAGCGGCCACGATGCGCTTGTCGGTGTCGATGAACGCGACGCCGAGCCGACGGGCGACGCGTCTGCCGACGCTGGTCTTGCCGGCGGCCATCGGGCCGACCAGCACCAGCGTCAGCGGATCAGCCGCGCTCGTCATGCGCGATGAGCGCCGCCTCGGACGCGGGGGTCGTGCGCAGCTCGGCAGGGATGCCCGCCAGGTACCCGTCGAGGTTCCGTCGCGTCTCCCGGATGCTGTCGCCGCCGAACTTCTCCAGCACGGCGTTCGCGAGCTCGACCGCGACCATCGCCTCGGCAACCACACCGGCGGCTGGTACCGCGCACACGTCGGAGCGCTGGTGGTGGGCGGTGGCGTCGTCTCCTGTCGCGATGTCGATCGTCCGCAGCGCGTGCGGCACCGTCGCGATCGGCTTCATGCCGGCACGCACGCGCAGGACGGTGCCCGTCGACATGCCGCCCTCGGTGCCGCCGGCACGGTCGGATCCGCGCGTGATGCCGTCGGCGGTCGCGAAGAGCTCGTCGTGCGCGGCCGAGCCGCGACGACGGGTGGTCTCGAAGCCGTCGCCGACCTCGACACCCTTGATCGCCTGGATGCTCATCAGGGCCTGGGCCAGACGCGCGTCGAGGCGCCGGTCCCAGTGCACGTGGGAGCCGAGTCCCGGAGGCAGCCCGTACGCGAGGACCTCGACGATCCCGCCGAGCGTGTCGCCGTCCTTCTTGGCGTCGTCGACCTCGGCCACCATCAGCGCGGAGGTCGCCGCGTCGAAGCACCGGAGCGGATCGGCGTCCAGCGCCTCGACGTCATCCGGCGTGGGCAGCGCAGAACCCTCGGGTACGCGCACCGGGCCGATCGACAACGTGTGGCTGACGAGACGGATCCCGAGCTCACCGAGGAAGGAGCGGGCGATCGCTCCCAACGCGACACGAGCGGCCGTCTCGCGGGCGCTCGCACGCTCGAGGATCGGACGCGCCTCGTCGAAGTCGTATTTCTGCATGCCCACCAGATCGGCGTGCCCTGGACGCGGACGGGTGAGAGGCGCGCTGCGTCCGCGAGACTTGTCCGTGAGCTCGACGGGCTCGGGGTTCATGACCTCGATCCACTTGGGCCATTCGGTGTTGCCGATGCGCAGCGCGATCGGACTGCCGAGGCTCCGGCCGTGGCGCACACCGCCGGAGATCGTCAGCTCATCCTGCTCGAACTTCATCCGCGAGCCGCGGCCATAGCCCAACTTGCGACGGGCGAGGTCGGCCTGGATGGCCTCGGAGGACACAGGGACGCCGGAGGGAAGACCCTCCATGACGGCGATGAGTTCTGGGCCGTGCGATTCGCCGGCCGTGAGCACGCGGAGCATTGCTCCAGTCTCCCACGGGTTCGCACCCCCGCAGCGCCGCGTTTCGTCGAGCGAGCGATTCGGTCAGAGCGCGGCGCGCATCGCGGTGATCACCGCGGCCTCGTCGCGGAGCTCCATCGTCGGATCGCCGTGCCGGAAGATGCGGATCTGGCGCACGGCCTGATGCAGCAGCATGCCGAGTCCGGAGATGGCCGGGCCCTCGCTCCAGGTCATCGCGAGAGCTGACGGCCACGGGGCGTAGGCGGCGTCGAAGAGCGACCCGCCACTCGACGACAGCACCGAGGCGATCTCCGCGGGGAGAGCCGTGCCGCTGGGCAGCGTGGCCACGGTCAGCTCGACGGCCGGAGCAGGCGCATCGAACGCGCGTACCTCCACGACGAGGCCGAGCCGCTCCCCGAGATCCACCAGCGCGGCCGCGGCAGCAGCGCGCCGAGCACGCACGTCGACGCGCGCGGCCCCGATCTCGGCTGCGGCGACGAGAGCCGACGCCGCGGTGGCCCCGGCCCCGAGTATCCGGACCCGTTCGACCTCGGCGATGTGCGCCTCGGCGAGGGCATCGACGATCCCTCCGACATCGGTGTTGAACCCGGCCGGCTCGTCTCCCAGGAGGAGCGTGTTGACGGCGCCCGTGAGCTGCGCATGACGATCCCGTGTCGCCGCCGCGCGGAACGCCTCTTCCTTCAACGGCATCGTGAGGGAGAGACCACGCCAGGTGTCGTCCAGTTCGGCGATCGCCGAGGCGAATCCCTCCGCCGAGACCCGGCGCCGTCCGTACTCCCAGTCCAGGCCGAGCACACGATAGGCGGCCGCATGCAGCTCCGGGGACTTGGAGTGCGCGATCGGATCGCCCCAGACCGCCAACCGTGAGCGCGTCACCGTCTCAGCAGCCGCCGTCGGGGTTCGCTCGGCACCACTCACGCCACTTCTCGATTCCCTGCTCGTGCTCCGCCATGGTCTCGGAGAACTGCGTCTCCCCCGTGGCGAGGTTGATCGTGACGAAGTACAGCCACGGGCCGTCAGCAGGCTGCATCGCCGCCTTGATGGCCGCGTCGCTCGGGCTGGCGATCGGTGTCGCCGGCAGGCCGGTGCGCACGTAGGTGTTCCACTCGTTGTCGTCCTCGAGCGCTTCCTTCGAGCTCGACACGACGCCTTCGTGCAGCGACCCGTAGCCGTACTGGGCGGTCGAATCCATCTGCAGCTTCATGTCGATGTCGAGGCGGTTCTGAATGACGCGGGACACCTTCGCGAAGTCGTCGAGACGGCCCTCGCGCTGGATGATCGAGGCGATCGTCAGGATCCGTTCGGCATCAGCCGCCGGCACACCTGCCGCGTCGAGCGACTCTCTGGTGCGGTCGACCATCCGCTGGATCACTTGAGGTGCGGTGACCCCTGGATCGAATTCGTACACTGCGGGGAACAGCCAGCCCTCCAGGCTCGGCGCGTCCACGCCGTAGGCCGAGGGGTCCTGGACCGCAGCCTCGAAGTCGGCGAGCGGAAGCCCGAGAGTCTCGGCCATGCCGGGCAACGAGGAGACGATCGTGCCTCCCTCGGAGACCGAGACGGCATTCGCCATCTTGTTCGCGTCGTCCTTGAGCGCGGCGAGGGCGGCCTCTGCCGTCATCTTCTTCTGCAGGCGGTAGACGCCCGGATAGAACGTGACCGCGAGGTTCTCTTCGACGATGTAGTCGTAGAACACGTCCTCGGTCTTCGTGACGCCGGCCTCATAGAGCGCCGTCGACACCGGCCCCCCGGTGTCGCCCTGCTTGATCGTGACGAGGGCTTCGCCGTTCGCGAGACCGGGCTCCCAGTCCTTCGACTCGCCCCAGCCCATGGCATCGCTGATCTTGTCGCCGTAGGTGTTCCAGGCCCAGGCGCTACCCGCCGCGATGCCGCCGAGCACGGCGAGCACGATGATCAGCGCGATCAGGCAGCCCTTGCGGCGCTTCTTCTTCGGCGCCGCGGGAACATGGTCGTCGTGCGGGGCGAACAGATCGTCGAGCCCGCCTCCGATCACCGGTTCGGGCGTTTCGGCCGCTGCCGAGGTACGACCGGTGCCCGCCGCGGGCACCGCTTGCGGGAGAGCACGCGTGGGAGTCTCTGCGGCGTCGGCCGAAGCGCGAACGGGCGTCGGCGACGGCGCCGCATCCGCGGTGACGGCATCGTCCGCGGACCCACGTACCGGCACAGGGGACGGCTCGGCCGGCGTGCGGGCCGTGCCTCCCACCGGAGTCGCGGTTCCCTCTCCGGCTGCTGCCTCTCGGGCGGCGCGGCGCGAACCGGGCGCCGGAGCACTGTTGTCGACGGTCGGGATCTGCTGCGTCGGGTCCGGCAGATTCTCGAACAGATCCCCCAGGCGGGAATCAGGATCGTGCCGGGGGGTGGCGCTGTCACGTTCAGACATCGTCAGGCGTGCTCCTCGTCAGGCGAGATGGTGGCGCCGGCCGGGTTTCCGGTGCTCTTCTCCATGTCGATCGCCTGCTGCAGAAGCACCACGGCGGCGACCTGATCCACAATGCTACGAGAGTTCTTCTGAGATCTCCCGGAACTGCGCAAAGCGGCGTGCGCGCTCACGGTGCTGAGGCGCTCGTCCACGAGGCGCACGGGGATCCCGCTGCGCACCTGAAGCGCAGCGGCGAACTCTCGCGCATCCGTGGTCGATGGCGTGTCGGCACCCTGCATGTTCACAGGGAGGCCGACCACGAACTCCAACGGGTCGTACTCCCCTGCGATCTGCACGAGGCGGTCGATCGATGCGTCGTCCCGAGGGACCGTCTCGACCGGGACGGCGAGCATGCCATCGGGATCGCAGCGCGCGACACCGACCCTCGCCCTGCCGACGTCGATGCCGAGCCGCACGCCGCGGCGGAACCCGCTCACGCGGCGTGCAGCTCCTGTGAGATGGCCTCGAGCGCCGCGGGAAGCGCCGCGGCATCCGCGCCACCGCCCTGCGCGACGTCGTCACGACCGCCACCGCCGCCGCCGAGCACACCGGCAGCGCGCTTCGCCAACGCGCCGGCCTTCGCGCCCGCAGACCGAGCGGCATCGTTGGTGGCGACGACCACGACCGGACGGCCGTTGACCACAGCTCCCAATGCCACGACCGCGGCATCGGAACCGAGCCGATCGCGCACGCCGTTCACGAGATCGCGCACATCGTCCGCGGACGCCACCTCGCCCAGGTTCTGGGCAGCCAGGCGGAACGCTCCAACGCGGGTCGCGGCCTCGACGATGGCGGGAACCTGACCGGCCCTCTCCTTCGCCTCGAACTGCGCGATGCGCTTCTCCGCCGCTTTCAGACTCGCGGCGAGGTCGGCGATCCGCTCCGGAAGCTGTTCGCGCGGCGTCTTCAGGGAACTGGTCAGCTGCGAGACGATCGCCCGCTCCGCGGCGAGCTCCCGGAAGGCATCGGCACCGACGAGAGCCTCGATGCGACGATTGGATGCTCCGACGGAGGACTCTCCGACCAGGCTCACCAGACCGATCTCGGCACTCGTGCTGACGTGCGTGCCGGCACAGAGTTCGCGCGACCAGGGGCCGCCGATGTCGACCATGCGCACGACATCGCCGTACTTCTCGCCGAACAGCGCCATGGCTCCGGCTTCCTTCGCCTCATCGAGGGAGACGATGCGCGTGGTCACCTCCAGGGCGTCCTGCACTGCACGGTTCGTGATCTCCTCGATCTCGCTCCGCGTATCCGTCGAGAGCGCCTGCGACCAGGCGAAGTCGAAGCGCATGTAGCCGGCACGGTTCAACGAGCCCGCCTGCGTCGCGGTCGGACCGAGCGTGTCGCGCAGAGCAGCATGCACGAGGTGGGTGGCCGAGTGCGCCTGGCGGGCGGCACGACGGTTCGCCGCGTCCACCACCGTGGTCGCGATGTCGTCGACGGCGACGCTGCCGCGCGTGACCTCGACGGTGTGACTGATCAGACCGGGAACCGGCTTCTGCACATCGAGCACCTCGAGCGTGTATCCCGGGCCCACGATCGTGCCCTTGTCGGCCACCTGCCCACCTGACTCCGCGTAGAGCGTCGTCTCGGCGAGCACGACCTCGGCGATCTGGCCCTCGGCGGCGCTGCGCACGGGGACACCGTCGACGAGGAGACCGAGCACACGGGATTCGACCTCGAGCGCGGTGTAGCCGTCGAATCCGGTCTCTCCCAGCGCGCGCAGTTCGCGATAGACGGACACGTCGGCGAGCTGACGCTTGCGATTGCGGGCGTCGTCCTTCGCGCGCTGGCGCTGCTCCTGCATGAGGTTGTCGAAAGCGGCACGATCGACGTCGAGTCCTGCTTCCTCGGCGACCTCGAGCGTGAGGTCGATCGGGAAGCCGTAGGTGTCGTGCAGCAGGAAGGCCTCGGGACCGCTCAGGGTCTTCCCGCCGCCCTTCCTGGTCTCGTCCAGAGCCAGGTCGAGGATCGTCGACCCGGCGACGAGGGTGCGACGGAAGGTCTCCTCCTCGGCGAACGCCGATGCCGAGAGCACAGACCAGTCCCTCTCGAGTTCCGGATAGGTGGTCTTCATCACATCGCGGGATGCGGCGAACAGCTCGGGGAACACCGGCTCGTCGACACCGAGCAGGCGCATCGAGCGGACCGTGCGACGCATCAGACGGCGCAGGATGTACCCGCGTCCCTCGTTGGACGGACGCACGCCGTCGGAGAGGAGCATGAGCGAGGAGCGCACGTGGTCCGCGACGACACGGAACCGCACGTCGTCCTCGTGCTGCGCGCCGTAGGGCCGTCCGGAGAGCTCGACCGCACGGTCCAGCACCGGCCGCACCTGATCGGACTCGTACATGTTGTCGACACCCTGCTTGAGGAAGGCGACGCGTTCGAGGCCCATGCCGGTGTCGATGTTCTTCATCGGCAGCTCGCCGACGATGTCGAACTCCGTCTTGCTGCGGATGTTCTCGATGAAGTCCTGCATGAACACGAGGTTCCAGATCTCCAGGAACCGCGAGTCGTCGACAGCCGGGCCGCCGTCCTTGCCGTAGGCGGGACCGCGATCGAAGAAGATCTCCGAGTCGGGACCACCCGGTCCGGGCTGGCCGGTGTTCCAGTAGTTGTCCGCCCGGCCCAGGCGCTGGATGCGCTCCGGCTTGAGCCCGATGATGTCGCGCCAGATCGCCTCGGCCTCGTCGTCGGTCTCGTAGACGGTGACCCACAGGTCCTTCTCGTCGAAGCCGAGACCGCCGTCGGACTCGGAGCTCGTCAACAGCTCCCAGGCATAGCGGATCGCGCCTTCCTTGAAGTAGTCGCCGAACGACCAGTTGCCGAGCATCTGGAAGAACGTGCCATGACGGGCAGTGCGGCCGACCTCTTCGATGTCGTTCGTGCGGATGCACTTCTGCACGTCGGCGATACGCGAGTGCGGAGCAGGGACGACACCTGTGAGGTACGGGATCATCGGCACCATTCCGGCGACCGTGAACAGCAGGGACGGGTCGTCACTGACCAGGGAGGCCGAGGGGACGATGAGGTGGTCGTTCTTCTCGAAGAAGTCGAGATAGCGCTGCGCGATTTCCGCAGTTTTCATAAGGTTCCGGGTGTCCTTGCGTGAAGATGCCGCGCCGAGGCGCCGCTGCGGTGGTTCAGTTGTCGCCCGGCTCCGTGAGCCGTGCCTCCTGCTCGCGGTAGGCGTCGCTGAGGATCGCGGTGAACCCGTTGATCCGGGCGTCGACCTCGGCGAGGATGTCATGACCGCGCGGGTCCTTGTTCATGAAGTGAGCCGCGACGAAGCCGCCGATCACACCGATCAGGAACCACAGCACGTTCTTCATGTCGTCATCCTTGCCCTTGACCCGCGAAGGCGCGGTGTCACCATCGTATGCGGAAACGACAGGAGGCGTCGGGAATCCCGACGCCTCCTGCCTGATTGCTCGATCGCTGGATCAGCGAGCCGCGTAGTACTCGACGACGAGCTGCACTTCACAGGTCACGGGGACCTCGGCGCGCTTCGGACGACGAACCAGACGCGACTGGAGCTTGTCGAGCTCGACCTCGAGGTAGCCGGGAACGGGGGGCAGGACCTCGGCGTGACCGCCGGCTGCCGCCACCTGGAAGGGCTCGGTGCCCTCGCTCTTGGCCTTGACGTGGATGAGCTGACCCGGCTTCACGCGGAACGACGGGCGGTCGACGAGCTGGCCGTCGACCAGGATGTGGCGGTGCACGACGAGCTGGCGAGCCTGTGCGGTGGTGCGGGCGAAGCCCGAACGCACGACGAGAGCGTCGAGACGCATCTCGAGGAGCTCGACCAGGTTCTCACCGGTCAGGCCGTCCTGACGACGAGCCTCGTTGAAGGTGTTGCGCATCTGCTTCTCGCGGATGCCGTACTGCTCGCGAAGACGCTGCTTCTCACGCAGACGGACGGCGTAGTCGCTGTCTGCCTTGCGCTTGGTGCGGCCGTGCTCACCCGGAGCGTACGGACGCTTCTCGAGGTAGCGGGCGGCCTTCGGGGTGAGAGCGACGCCGAGGGCGCGGCTGAGACGCACCTTGCGGCGGTCCTGGGACTTCGTGGTCACGAAGTTTTCCTTCCGATGACGTGGTCGCGTCTTTCACGACTCACGGACGTATCGTCCGCGTTCTGCCTTGGAGCGCACGCCGGGGCGCCAGCAAGGTGTGGTGTGAACGAGGAGATGCCCGAAAACTCGGTTTCGAGCCGCTCAAGTCTAACAGATCGCTTTTCCGCGCCGGATCCGCAGGGTCAGCGGTCTCCGAGGATGCGGCGGATCCGCTCGAGGCGCGCACCGATGTCGCGCTCCGCACCGAGGTTCTTGGGCTCGTAGTAGTGCCGACCGTCGAGTTCGTCCGGCAGATACTGCTGGGGCACGACGCCGAACTCACTATCGTGCGAATAGACGTAGCCGCGGCCGTGGCCCAGACGTTTGGCGCCCGGGTAGTGCGCATCACGGAGATGCAGCGGAACCCGACCGAAACCGCCGGCGCGGATGTCGGCGATCGCCGCGTCGATCCCGACGTACGCGGCGTTCGATTTGGCGGTGGTGGCCAGGTAGACGGTCGCTTCTGCAAGGGGGATGCGACCTTCCGGCATGCCGATGAACGCCACGGCATCTGCAGCCGCCACGGCGATGGCCAGGGCCTGCGGGTCGGCGAGACCGACGTCTTCCGATGCCGAGATCACCAGGCGCCGGGCGATGAAGCGCGGGTCCTCCCCTGCCTCGATCATGCGGGCGAGGTAGTGCAACGCGGCATCGGGGTCGGACCCTCTGATCGACTTGATGAAGGCGCTGATGACGTCGTAATGCTCGTCGCCTTGCCGGTCGTAACGCAGCAGGGCCTTGTCGACCGCCTGGGAGATGTCATCGGCCGAGACCTCGGGCACCGACGCACCGGGCACCGACGCACCGGGCGCCGACGCATCGTTCCCCTCGTCGTCCGCGTCCGCGGCCGTCGCGTGGGACAGTGCGACCGCGGCGCCGGCCTCCAGCCCGGTCAGGGCGCGCCGCGCGTCACCCGAGGCCAGCCGCACCAGAGCCGACCTCGCTTCGTCGCTGAGAGCGACGGATGCGTTCAGACCGCGGGGGTCGGTGACCGCACGATCGACGAGGAGGCCGATGTCGTCGTCGGTGAGCGGCTGCAGCGTCAACAGCAGCGAACGCGAGAGCAGCGGTGAGATGACGGAGAACGACGGGTTCTCTGTCGTCGCGGCGATCAGGATCACCCAGCCGTTCTCGACTCCGGGGAGAAGGGCATCCTGCTGCGCCTTGGTGAAGCGGTGGATCTCGTCGAGGAAGAGGATGGTCGTCTGCCCGTAGAGGTCGCGCTGCGTGACGGCTTCCTGCATGACCTCGCGCACGTCTTTCACCCCCGCCGTGATGGCGGAGAGTTCGACGAATCGCCGACCGGACGATCGTGCGATGGCCTGAGCGAGAGTCGTCTTCCCGGTTCCCGGCGGTCCCCACAGGATGATCGACACGGCCCCGGGGGCTGTCGCTTCGGGGTCGGCGAGTGCGACGATCGGCGATCCCGCACGCAGCAGATGACGCTGGCCCGCGACCTCCGCGAGGGACACCGGACGCATGCGCACGGCGAGGGGCGTCTGCCCGGAGAGCAGCGCAGCAGGGGACGTCATCCCTCCAGGCTAACGTCGGCCCCCGACACTTCGGTGAACCTCCGCATCCGGGTAGGCTCTCAGGCGACGTCGTGGAGCGGCGTTCGGATGGGAGAGCAGGGCATGGCCGCACGCGGTTCCAAGAACGCACAGGCGCGCACATCGGCGGAGCGCGCGCGACTGCACACCGCACGCACCCAGTGGCACGAAGGGCAGATCCGCCGCCGTGTCCGTGACAACACGATCGCCGCCGTCGTCGGCAGCCTCATCGTCGTCGCAGCGATCGGCAGCCAGGTCGTGCACGCCCAGGTCACCGCGCCCGAACCGGAGCCCACCCCCACTCCCTCCGTCGAGCCGACCACCGCTCCGACCGAGACACCCGCGGAGACGCCGGCCCCCGTCCCCTCGGACGCACCGGCGGAGTGACCGCCGACGCGGTTGATCGCCCCGACCACCGATGCCCTCGGCTCACGACTCCGATACGGCGAGGCGATAGCCCCGCTTGACGACGGTCTGGACCAGGTCGACGCCACCCAACGACTCCCGCAACCGGGCGACGGCCACCTCCACCGCCCGTCCGCTGCGCTCGCCGCCGGGTAGCTCACGACCGAGCTCCCTTCGCGAGAGCACGCGTCCGCGGGCGAGGAACAGGGCCTCGATCAGGCCCGCTGCGCCACGGGACAGCGGAAGGAAGCGCCCGTCCAGCACGACGCCCCCGCTGCGCACCTCGAGGCTTCCGGCATCGGTGCGCACCGATCCTGCACCGCTTCCGTAGTGTGCGACGACGCATCCGACGAGACCCGTCGGTCTCTCCCGCTCGACGTATCGTGCGATCAGGCCGGCGTCCTGAAGGCGGCGAGCCTCGCGCTCGTCATCCGAGACCAGGAGCAACCGGCCCGCTTCGGCACGACGACGATGCGCTTCGAGCGCGCCGCTCCTCGTCGCCGCGTCGATCCATGACGCGGACGACGCGGTGAAGATCACGGCGTCGGCGCCCCCGGACCCCGCGCGATGCACCGCACGGTGCAGCACGCCCGTCGGGGTGGTCATCGGACGGGATGTCACGACGCGCATCACGTCCGCGCCCGCGGCGCCGAGTACGCGGTCGAGCTCATCCGCTCCGGCGGAACGATTCCCGGCCGCGGATGCTCCTGCCGCCCTCGCCTGGGCGGAGATGATGATCCTGCATCCTGCGAGCACCGGGCGTGCCCCCGAACGCCCGGTCATCACGCGGGATTCTCGGCGCGAAGGGAGACGCCCCGCCGCGGATCGGCGCTCCGACCCCGATCCCTCCAGCCGATCGCGATCGTCGTGCCGTCACCGCGATGCGGGGACTCGGATGAACTCGGATCCGCTGATACCGCGCCGTGTGCGCGCCGCGTCGGTGACGCGGAGTTCGGGTCGGCTCCGTCCGGCAGAGGGGGTGAGGACGCGAGGCCCGCGGCGGTGAGGCTATGCCGCAACCGCGCCTGCTGGTCGTGGGAGACGCCCTGCAGTTCGATCCGGGAGTCGACGATCCGCAACGTCAGGCCCAGGTCCTCCGCAAGACGCCCGATGTCGACGAGATGCCCCGGCGTGAGCTCCGTCCCCGTCACCGTCGACAGCCGCACTCGGCTCCCCTCCGATCGGACCGGGCCCGTGTGCGAATCGAGCCCCTCCTGTGCGCCGCGCGTGCTGAGCGGAGAGCGCTCCGTCGCCAGTTCCGCGAGCGCGCGTGCCACAGCCAGGGTGCAGCGCTCGCACTCCGGGTCGCGCCCGAAGCAGGCTCCGACCGCGCTGAACGTGAACACCTCGTCCGCGCGGAGCACCGCCAGGAGCTCCTGCGACGACATGCCGATGTGCACGCAGACCGCACGGGAGTCGTCAGGATGCGCTGCCCGGCGCAGTTCGGCAGCGAGCTCGCCACGCGCCGGTCCACCGACGAGCCGACGAAGAACGCCAAGACCGCTCGTATCGCCCATGAGAATTCCGCCGAGGAGCGTCTGCGCATCGTCGGTGAGCACGAGCTTTCGGTAGACACCGGTGCCTCGCGAGCGATGCGTGACGACCTCGACGGCGTCGGGATCGGCGTCGCGCGTCGCCGGCTCGCCGAAGCACGCGAGATCGACGCCCGCGATGGTGCGGTGCACGTCTCGTCGGTGCCCGCCGAAGCGTTCCCCTCCCCCGAGCAGACGCGCGGCCGCCACCTCCGCCATGGCATATGCGGAAGCGGCGGCGTCGACGCAGCGTCCGTCGACGCAGGCCGCCTCACCGATCGCGAGGATGCGCGGATCCGATGTCGTGCAGTGATCGTCGACGATCACTCCTCCCTGCGGGTGCACGTCGAGTCCGGCATTGCGCGCGAGTTCGTCCCGAGGTCGCACGCCGACGGTGAAGACGACGAGGTCGGCGCGTTGGAAGGTACCGTCCTGGAACTCGAGCGCCGTGACGGCTCCCGAGTCGTCCGGATCGAGCCGCGTCGTCCTGGTCCGAGTGCGGACAGCGATGCCCCGTTCTTCGAGGGCGCCGCGCAGGACGTCTGCTGCAGCTTCGTCCAGCAGGGAGGGAAGGAGACGATCCGCGTACTGCACGATCGTCGCGCCGACGCCGGCGTCGTCGAGTGCTACAACGGTGTCGATTCCGTGCTGCCCGCCACCGATGACAACGCCTCGCAGCGGACGGCCGAGGGCACGCGATCGCGAATCGACGAAATCCCGCACCGACTCCGCGTCCTCGATGGTGCGCAGGACGAAGCAGCCGGGGAGGCGAGCCCCTGACACCGCCACCCGCGCCGCGAACGACCCGGTGGCCAGCACGAGCACGTCGTAGGAATAGGAGCGTCGGGATCGTGTGCGCACCACCCGCGCCGACCGGTCGATGCGGAGCACGCGGTCGTCACGGATCAACCGCACACGGTCGTCGCGGAACACCGTTCGGTCGAGCTGGAGATCCTCGACCTCCCGGCCGGTGAGGACACCCACGAGAGCGGATCGGTCGTACGGGCCATGTCCCTCATCGCCGATGACCGTGACCCGCACCGCCGCACCCGGGTCGCGAAGCAGGCGCTCCACGAAACGGTGCGCCGCCATCCCCGCGCCGACGACCAGGATCTCGTGCGGCGGGGAAGTCGTGTCCTTCATACTGCTCCTGTCGACCGGAAGACTGTCGTGCTCGCGACGATAGGAGCATCGTGTTTCCCGGAGATGACGGAGAATGTGTCCTGCGTCGAAAGTTCTCCTCACAGAACGGTAACGATCATCGAAGTCCTGGGACCTCACCCGCGACGCTCCGGCGTACTAGGCTGAGCCTCGTCCTTTCCGCCTCCCGCGGCCCGGCCGCGCAAGGAGAATCACGTGTCTGCCAACGAGCCCACGAAGCCGACTCCCCCCGTCCCCGGCCCCCCTGCCGTACCGATGCCGCGCAAGGCGCCGACGCCGGCCGCCGTCGCGCCCGTCGCCCCGGTGCCTGCGGCATCCTCGACATCAGCGGAATGGGGTCGCGTATCCGAAGACGGGACCGTCGAGGTCAAGGAGGGCGAGGCCTGGCGCGTCGTCGGCCAGTACCCCGATGGGACTCCCGACGAGGCCCTCGCCTACTTCGTCCGCAAGTTCGATGACATCGCCTTCAAGGTGCACGCTCTCGAACAGCGTCATCAGGCCGGCGGAGCGTCGGCGAGCGATCTCGCCAAGCAGGCCTCGCACCTGATCGACGAAGCGACCGATGCCGCGGCCGTCGGCGACCTCGCCGGCCTGCGCGATCGACTCAACGCCTTGACCTCGTCCCTCTCCGAGGCGACCGAGCAGGAGGCACAGCACGCCAAGGAGCTCGTCGACAAGGCGATCGCCGAGCGCACGGTCCTCGTCGAACGTGCCGAGGCCATCGCCGCCCGCGATCTCAGCAAGGTGCAGTGGAAGCAGGTCACGGCCGAGCTCGGCGAACTGTTCGATGCCTGGCAGGCGCAGCAGCAGAACGGGCCGCGCCTGTCGAAGGGCATCTCCCAGCAGCTCTGGAAGCGATTCCGCGACGCTCGCGCCGTCGTCGACAAGCAGCGCCGCGCGTTCTACTCCGAGCTCGACGACGCGCACAAGGTCGCCCGCGACGCGAAGACCCGTCTGGTCGAGCGTGCCGAGGCACTCGCCCCGCGTGGCACGGACGGCATTCCCGCGTACCGGAACCTGCTCGACGAGTGGAAGGCATCGGGCCGCGCCGGCCGCAAGGCCGACGACGCTCTCTGGGCGCGCTTCAAGGCTGCCGGCGACGCGCTCTACGCCGCCCGCGCCGAGCAGGCCGCCGCAGAGGAAGCGGATTCCGCCCCGAAGATCGAAGCCCGCGAGGCGCTCCTCGAAGAGGCGAAGGCCGTGGCCGACGAGTCGAACATCAAGCGTGCCCGCGCTCTCCTCACCCGCATCCAGCGGCAGTGGGACGAGATCGGTCGCATCTTCCCTCGGGAGAAGGAACGTGCGCTCGACGACAAGCTCCGCGCCATCGAACAGGGGCTCAAGGGCCGCGAAGACGTGGACTGGAAGAAGAACAACCCCGAGACCAAGGCTCGCGCGAACGACATGAGCTCGCAGCTGCTCGAGGCCATCGAGAAGCTCGAGGCCGAAGTCGCCGCGGCAGAGAAGTCGGGCGACAAGAAGGCGGCCAAGGCGGCAACGGATGCCCTCGAGGCACGCCGCGCGTGGCTCAGCGCCCTCGGGAGCTGACCCGTTCTCCACAGGTCGCTCAGCACTGCTGAAGAGACGGGGTGCACTACGTCAGACTGACGTGATGCACCCCGTCTTCCTGTATGTCCCCGGCGATCGGCTGAGCCTGTCCGAACTCAGCGCCGCGCGGATCGACGGCCATGTGGTCGAGGTCGGCGAGGTCTACGTCCCGGCTGACCTCATCGAAGGACCGGATGTCAGGGCAGGTGCAGTCGGGTCCCTCGTGCAACCGGGAACCGCAGCCGCGGGTCCGACTGCTGCCTGGATCCACGGCGCCGGTGACACCCCGCCCGTCGTGCACCATGTGCGACGCTGCGTCGAGAGACGGATCCGCGCGAGCACCAGCGCACGCCTCGTGTTCCACGACACCGTGCTCCCGGCGTCTGACGTGCAGGTGCTCGGCGGAGTCCGAGTGGCGCGGCCGGAACGGACGATGCTCGATCTCGCAACGGCTCTCCATCGCGACCCCCGAATGCTGACCTGGATGGAACGACTCGCGCTGGTGTTCCCCGATGCCCCGGCGGCCGCAGCCGACGTACTGCGCGGCATGAGCCGCGTTCCGGGAAGCAGAGCGGGATCGGCGGTGCTCGAGAGACTCGCCCTCAGGAGGAGGTGACGCGGTAGACGTCGTACACGGCGTCGATCCCGCGTACGGCGTTGAGCACACGGTCGAGGTGCACGGCATCGCCCATCTCGAACACGAACCGACTCAGTGCCAGACGCTCGTCGGTCGTCGTGACCGTCGCCGACAGGATGTTGACGTGGTGCTCGCTCAGCACGCGGGTGACGTCGGAGAGCAGCCCGGAGCGGTCGAGCGCCTCGACCTGGATCTGCACCCGGAACACGCTCTTGGTGGTGGGCGCCCACGACACCTCGACGAAGCGGTCCTGCTCCGCACCGAGGGCCTTCACGTTCACGCAGTCCGCTCTGTGCACGGAGACACCACTGCCGCGGGTCACGAATCCGACGATCTGGTCCCCGGGGACCGGGGTACAGCACTTGGCGAGCTTCACGAGGATGTCGTTGGCTCCGCGCACGAGCACGCCCGAGTCACCGGATCGCGGCTCCCGGGTCTGGACGCTGCCGGGAAGGTCGATGGCACCGGTGGTCGGATCGTTCGCCGCGACGAGAGCGGTGACCTTCTCCAGCACCGACTGCGTGGACACGTGGCCTTCACCGACAGCGGCGTAGAGCGCCGAGACGTCTTCGTAGTGCATGCCCCGCGCCACCTCGGTGAACGAGTCATGGCTCATCAGGCGCTGCAACGGCAGGTTCTGTCGGCGCATCGCGCGCGCGATGGCCTCCTTGCCCTGCTCGATCGCCTCTTCGCGGCGCTCCTTCGTGAACCACCCGCGGATCTTGTTGCGGGCGCGGGTGCTCGCGACGAAGCCGAGCCAGTCCTGGCTGGGACCGGCATCGGGGTTCTTCGAGGTGAAGACCTCGACGACGTCACCGCTCTTGAGCTCGGACTCCAACGGCACCAGGCGTCCGTTGACCTTCGCGCCCATCGTGCGGTGCCCGATCTCGGTGTGCACGGCATACGCGAAGTCCACGGGAGTGGCGCCGGCGGGGAGTCCGATCACCCGCCCCTTCGGCGTGAAGACGTAGACCTCCTTCGCGCCGATCTCGAACCGGAGCGATTCGAGGAACTCGCCCGGATCGGCGGTCTCCGCCTGCCAGTCGGAGATGTGCGCGAGCCACGCCATGTCGGTGTCGGAGGCACGGACCTCGGTCTTGCCACCGCCGTTCATCCGCTCCTTGTACATCCAATGCGCCGCCACACCGTACTCGGCCTGCTGGTGCATCTCGTGGGTGCGGATCTGGATCTCGACGGTGCGGCCGGCGGGGCCGATGACGGTGGTGTGCAGCGACTGGTAGAGGTTGAACTTCGGCGTCGCGATGTAGTCCTTGAAGCGCCCGGGCAACGGGGTCCAGCGCGCGTGGATGGCGCCCAGCACCGCGTAGCAGTCGCGCACGGAGGCGACCAGGACGCGGATGCCGATCAGGTCGTAGATGTCGTCGAACTCACGCCCGCGGATGACCATCTTCTGGTACACCGAGTAGAGCTGCTTCGGACGCCCGACGACCTTGCCGCGGATGCGGAGGTCGCGCAGATCCTCGTCGATCTCCTCGACGACCTGGTTGAGGTACTTCTCGCGCTGCGGAGTGCGCTGCGCGATGAGACTGTGGATCTCGTTGTAGATCTTGGGATGCAGCACCGCGAAGGAGAGATCCTCGAGCTCCGACTTGATCGCCTGGATACCGAGACGATTCGCCAGCGGAGCATAGATCTCCAGAGTCTCCTTGGCCTTCTTCGCCGCTTTCTCGGGCGGGACGAAGCCCCAGGTCCGCGCGTTGTGGAGGCGGTCGGCGAGTTTGATCAGCAGCACCCGGATGTCCTTCGACATCGCCACGATCATCTTGCGCACGGTCTCGGCTTGGGCGCTCTCGCCGTACTTGACCTTGTCGAGCTTGGTGACGCCGTCGACGAGCATCGCCACCTCGTCGCCGAACTCGGCGGTGAGGTCCGTCAGGGCATAGCCCGTGTCCTCGACGGTGTCGTGCAGCAGTGCGGCCGCGATCGCCCGTGGGCCGAGTCCGAGCTCCGCGAGGATCTGCGCGACGGCGAGCGGATGCGTGATGTACGGCTCGCCGCTCTGCCGCTTCTGCCCCTCGTGCTTCTCCTTCGCGACGGCGTAGGCCCGTTCGATGACAGAGAAATCACCCTTCGGGTGATTCGCGCGGACGGTGCGGATCAGGTTGTCGAGATCGTTGATCCTCGACGCGCGGGAGAAGATGCGGGGAACCAGCCGTCGCAGACTCGAGCCCTGCGATGACGTCTGCGGTTCCGCCATCTACTCACCTCCTGATCGATCAATCCTACGCGTGCTGTGCGGGACCGGGCCCGCTGAGGAACCCGATCAGACCTCGACGGCCGCCCTGCTGCGAGCCTCGCGGATGCGGGCGTCGCGGGCTTTCAGCTGCGGCTCGTTCTCGCGGAACAACGAGTAGAGCGGAGCAGCCACGAAGAGCGTCGAGTAGGTCGCCACCAGGATGCCGACGAAGATCGACAGCGAGATGTCGGTGAGCGACTCCGCACCGAGCCAGAAGGCGCCGATGAAGAGCACAGCGCCGACCGGCAGCGCCGCGACCACAGAGGTGTTGATGGAACGCACGAGCGTCTGGTTCACCGCGAGGTTCACCGACTCCCCGAACAGCCGGGCGGACTTCTCCCCGTCTTCCGTGGTGTTCTCCCGGATCTTGTCGAACACGACCGTGGTGTCGTACAGCGAATACGCCAGGATCGTCAGGAAGCCGATCACCGCGGCGGGCGAGATCTCGAAGCCGGCCAGCGCATACACGCCTACCGTGATCACCAGCACGTCAAGCAGACCGATGATGGCCGCGGCCGACATCTTCCACGTGCGGAAGTAGATCGCGAGGATCAGGAACGTGAGGGCCAGGAAGATCGCGAGGCCCCACAGGGACTGCTTCGTGACGTTCTCACCCCACGCGGGTCCGATGAACGACGACGTGACGTCGGACGGATCCACACCGTAGGCCTCTGCCAGAGCTTCGCCGACCTGCTGGGTCTCGGCCGCACTCATCTGGTCGGTCTGGACGCGCACATCCTTGCCGCTGACGACGACGACCTTGGTGGCGGCCCCCGGTACGACCGACTGCACGGCGGTGGTGGCGGTCTCCTGGTCGAGGCTGTCCGGTGCCTGCACCGTGAACTGCGATCCGCCGGTGAACTCGATCGAGAACTGGATCGGACGGATGAGCGGTACGAGTGCCGAACCGACGACGAGGGCGATCGCGATGATGAACCACAGCCGGCGCTTGCCGACGAACGGGAAAGACGTCTTGCCCGAATAGAGGTTGTTGCCGAACTCATTCATGGAAGGCATCAGGCGTCTCCCTCACTTCCGGCGTTGGTGGGTTTGTCGCCCGCGAGGGCCTCGGCGCGTTTACGTTCGGCGATGGTCTGTCGACGATCCGCCTCACCGCGCGAGCGGGCGTTCTTCGCACCCCGACCTGCGGATGCAGTGGTGACCTCGCGGTACTGCGACCGGCTGCGGTAGACGGCACCGAGAGCCTCGGGGTCGAGACCGGAGAGCTTGTGTCCGCCGCCGAAGAAACGCGTGCGAGCGAGCAGCTGCATGACCGGGTGCGTGAAGATCACGAAGATGAACACGTCGATGAGCGTCGTGAGTCCGAGCGTGAACGCGAATCCCTTCACCGTGGCGTCGGCCAGGATGTAGAGGACGAGCGCGGCCAGGATGTTGATCGACTTGGAGATGTAGATCGTCCGCTTCGCGCGACCCCAGCCGTCCTCCACCGCGGCGGTGATGGACTTGCCGTCACGGAGCTCGTCTCGTATTCGCTCGAAGTACACGATGAACGAGTCGGCCGTGAAGCCGATGGAGACGATCAGACCGGCGACTCCCGCGAGCGAGAGCCGGAAGCCGATGCGCCACGCCAGGATGCAGATGATGATGTAGGTCAGGATCGCCATCACCGCGATCGACGCGATGATCACCGACCCGAGCGCTCGATAGACGATCAGGGAGTAGATCGCCACCAGCGCGAGACCGATGAGCCCGGCGATCAGACCGATCTGCAGCTGCTGGGTGCCCAGCGTCGCCGAGATCGTGTCCGAGCTCTGGACCGTGAAGCTGAGCGGAAGGGCACCGAACTTGAGCTGGTCGGCCAGGGTGGTCGCCGACTCCTGCGTGAAGCTGCCCGAGATGCTGGGGCGCCCGTCGAGGATCTGCCCGTTCATGCGCGGGGCGCTGATCACGTTGCCGTCGAGCACGAACGCGAACTGGTCACGCGGGGTGAGACCGTCGATGCGGTTCTGGTTCAGCCGCGTGCTCACCTTGCCGAACGCATCGGCACCATCGGCGTTCATCGTGAGCTGGACGAGCCATGCACCCGACTTCGGGTCGCGGCCGGCTGCGGCATCGGTGATCGCGGTGCCGTCGAGCTCGGCCGGTCCGAGGAGGTACTTCGCTGACCCGTCGGCCGAGCACGCGATGAGCGGCTCGTCCTTCGGCGCCTTCGCGGCGTCGTTGTCCGGGTTCGCGCAGTCGTAAGCCTGGAACTCCGCTGCCAGCTTGTCCGTCACCCAGGAGAGGTCGCTCGCGTCGGTCGGCTCAGCCGTCGGCGTCGAGTTGAGTCCCGGGTCCGGGCTGGGGTACGGCGTGGAGTTCCCGTCCTCGCCGACGAACTCGTTGGTCGCCGCCGTCGTGTACAGCACGGGCCGGAACTCGAGCTGCGCACTGGACTGGATCCGCTCCCGTGTCTGCGCGTCCGCCTCGCCAGGGATCTGGACGACGATGTTCTGGCCGCCCTCGGTGGTGATGTCCGCCTCGGCGACACCGGAAGCGTCGACGCGCTGACGGATGATCGCCGCCGCCTGGTCGAGCTGCTCAGAGGACGGCGCCGCGCCGTCCTCGGTCTCCGCGCTCAGAACGATCTGCGTGCCGCCCTGCAGGTCGAGGGCGAGCTCAGGCGACCACGAGCTCGCAGCCTCCCCGTTGCTGTCCTTGAAGACGTAGACGCCCAGCGCATTGATGCCGAAGAGCACGCCCGTCACGAGGAGCAGGCCGAGAAGGACCCGCCAGGCGTGACGGACGGGAGAGGATGAAGCCACGTGTGTTCAGCTTTCTGGAAGGACGGAGATCCGAGCGGCCGTGTCGGCCCCGGGCTTACTTGTCGTCGGCGTCGCGCTCGAGGCGGGCGCGGGTCTCCTCGGGGGTCTCGACGGCCGGAGCGATCGACTCGTCGGCGACCGACGGGTCGACGACCTCATCGGCCGGAGCGTCGACGATGGCGTCCTTGGGCTCGACGACGCGCAGGATGGCCTGGCTGTGGACGTCGATGATGGTGCCGGGAGCGATCTCGACGAGTGCCGGCGTGTCGAGGTCCTCGGGGTCGTAGGAGACGATCGTCCCGTAGATGCCTCCCTGAAGGAGCACCTTGGCGCCCGGAACGGTCTTGGTGGCCTTCTCCTCCTGCTCGGCCTTCATCTGCTTCGTGCGCTTGCGCGTGTTGAAGATCATGAAGACGAGGAGGACGGCGAGAAGGCCGAAGAGCAGGAATTCCATGGGCATGGGGGAAGCGCCTTTCTCAGGTGCACGCTCCAGCCTTTGGGCGCGCGAAGGTAACCGGGAAGTCTTCAGTGATTATAGGTCATCCAACTTAAGCATCCCGTCCGGATGCGGGACGCCCAGATGCGAGTACGCCTCGGGCATAGCCACGCGGCCCCGAGGAGTGCGCCCGAGGAAGCCGATCCGCACGAGATACGGCTCCACCACGCTCTCCACGGTCTCCGCCTCCTCGCCGACGGCCACCGCGAGCGTGCTGAGCCCGACCGGGCCGCCACGGAACCGCCGGACGAGCGCTTCCAGGACCGCGCGGTCCAGGCGGTCCAGACCGATCGGGTCGACGTCGTACAGCTCCAGAGCCGCGCGCACCTCGCGGATCGTGGCCACTCCCCCCGTGTGCACCAGGGCGTAGTCGCGCACGCGGCGGAGCAGGCGGTTCGCGATGCGTGGTGTGCCCCGCGAACGCCGGGCGATCTCGGAGAGCGAGTCGGTCGGCAGATCCACACCGAGGACCGCAGCCGACCGGGCGATCACCTGCTCCAGCTCCGACTCCTCGTAGAACTCGAGGTGCCCGGTGAATCCGAAGCGGTCGCGGAGCGGGTTGGGCAGCAGCCCGGAGCGCGTCGTCGCGCCGACCAGGGTGAACGGCGAGAGCTCGAGCGGGATACTCGTGGCCCCCGCGCCCTTTCCCACCATGATGTCGATGCGGTAATCCTCCATCGCGAGGTAGAGCATCTCTTCTGCGGAGCGCGCCATGCGGTGGATCTCATCGATGAAGAGGACCTCGCCGGGGACCAGGCTCGACAGCAGGGCGGCGAGGTCACCGGCATGCTGGATCGCCGGGCCGCTCGAGAGACGCAGCGGACGCTCGCTCTCGTGCGCCACGATCATCGCGAGCGTCGTCTTGCCGAGTCCCGGGGGGCCCGCCAGGAGGATGTGATCAGCGGGACGGCTCTGGATGCGGGCCGCTTCCAGGAGCAGCTGCAGCTGACCGCGGACCTTCTGCTGTCCGACGAACTCCCCCAGGCTCGTCGGGCGCAGGGCGCCCTCGATCGCGAGTTCGCTCTCGTCGGACGGCTCACTGGCGTCGAACGGATCAGACACGCGCCTGGCCTCCCTGAGCCGGCCCGAGAAGGGCGAGAGTGCGTCGGAGCAGCGCGGCGACCGATGCACTCTCCGCCTCGGTAGCCTCTGCCGCGGTCTGGGCTGCGGCTTCCGCGGCCACCTTCTCCGACCAGCCGAGGCCGACGAGCGCTGCGGCCACCTGCGTCACGACGTCCGTGCCTCCCGTGGCGGCCGGCCTCGACGGCGCGGCGAAGGCCTGCACCTTGCCGGCGAGCTGCAGCACGATGAGCTTGGCGGTCTTGGGACCGATCCCGGACACCCGCCGGAACGGGGCGTCGTCTTCGGCCGTGACGGCTTCGGCGATCTGATCACCCGTGAGGTGCGAGAGCACACCGAGCGCCGACTTCGGACCGACACCGGTCACACCGATCAGCAGACCGAAGATCTCCAGCTCACCCCGGTCGGCGAAGCCGAACAGCGACAGCGAGTCCTCGCGGACGATGAGACTGGTGTGCAGCAGGAGCTTCTCCCCCACCACGGCCGTGTGCGCCACATCAGTGGGGACGGCGACGGCGAATCCGACTCCGCCCACGTCGATGACGACCTGATCGGATGTCGCGTGCAGGACGACACCGTGCAGAGAGGAGATCATTCTCTCAGCCTACGGCGTCGCTCGTAGGTATGTTCGACCGACACGCTTCTCGGCATCGGCCCAGGCCTGTTGCGCCGGAGTCAGCGCTCCCTGGCCGGGGGATGCAGCGCCTCCGCGTCGCCAGGCGTGGCACAGGGCGATCGCCAGGGCGTCGGCCGCGTCGGCCGGCTGCGGGAGCGCGTCCAGCCGCAGGATGCGGGCGATCATCGTCTGCACCTGCCGCTTGTCCGCCGCGCCGTATCCGGTGACGGCCGCCTTCACCTCGCTGGGGGTGTGCGTCGCCGCGGGGAGCCCGGACTCGGAGGCGATCAGCAGCGCGACGCCGCTGGCCTGCGCCGTGCCCATCACCGAGTGCGTGTTCTGCTGAGCGAACACACGCTCGACGGCCACCGCATCCGGGCGATGCTCGGCAATCACGGCACGGATCCCGGCGGCGACGATCGCGAGGCGATCGCCGGGCTCGGCATCCGGGGACGAGCGGATCACCCCCACGTGCACCAGCGTTCCTCGACGCGAGGTGTCGACGTCGACGACGCCGACACCGCACCGGGTGAGCCCGGGGTCGATGCCGAGCACGCGCAGAGAGGAGGTCACTTCCCCAGGCTAGGCCGCGGCACCGACATGGACCGTCCGGCGCGCCTACGCCTCGTCGTTCTCCAGCTCGGCCTGCACCTCGGGGGTGAGGTCGAAGTTCGTGAACACGTTCTGCACGTCTTCGCTGTCTTCCAGAGCGTCGATCAGACGGAAGATCTTGCGAGCAGTGTCGGCGTCGATCTCGACCTTGAGGTTCGGAACGAACTCGACGTCGGCGGATTCGTAGTCGATACCCGCCTCCTGGAGCGCGGTGCGCACGGCCACCAGGTCGGTGGCTTCGGTGATGACCTCGAAACCCTCGGCATGCGGCTCGATCTCCTCGGCGCCGGCCTCGAGTGCCGCCATCATGACGTCATCCTCGGTGGTGCCCTCGGAGCCGACGACGATGACGCCCTTGCGGCTGAAGTTGTAGGCGACGCTGCCCGGGTCCGCCAGCGTGCCGCCGTTGCGGCTGAGAGCCGTGCGCACCTCTGCGGCCGCGCGGTTCTTGTTGTCGGTCAGACACTCGATCATGAGAGCGACACCGTTGGGTCCGTAGCCTTCATACATGATCGAGAGGTACTCGACGGCCTCGCCGCCGATGCCCGCACCGCGCTTCACCGCGCGGTCGATGTTGTCCTTGGGGACGGAGGTCTTCTTGGCCTTCTGCACCGCGTCGAAGAGCGTCGGGTTGCCCGCAAGGTCGGGCCCGCCGAGCTTCGCGGCGACCTCGATGTTCTTGATGAGCTTGGCCCAGGACTTCGCGCGCCTGGAGTCGATGATGGCCTTCTTGTGCTTCGTGGTCGCCCACTTGGAATGCCCGGACATAAGTCTCCGCTCGTCGTATCCGCGTGAGCTCGCACTCAGCGCGTCGTCCAGTCTAACGAACCGCGCAAGTGGAGCAGGATGGATGCATGCGCCGATCGCGACACATCACCCCTGCATCCCATTCGTCGGACGTGCATGACGGCGAGCCGTCACCGGCCGACTCCTTGCGGTATCTGGTGCATCTGCCGAACGACTACGAAACGGATCCGGACAGGCTCTGGCCCCTCGTGCTGTTCCTGCACGGTGCGGGCGAACGAGGATCCGACGTCGATCTCGCCGCGGTGCACGGGCCGCCGAGGCTGGCAGATGCCGGCCACGAGTTCCCCTTCATCCTCGTCACACCGCAGTGCCCCGAATCGAGTCAGTGGGTCGCCGAGCTCACGACGTTGTTCGTGCTGCTCGACGAGGTCGCCGCGGCGCACCGCATCGATCCCGCCCGCGTAGCCGTGACCGGACTCAGCATGGGCGGGTTCGGGACCTGGAGCCTCGCCGTGCGCTACCCCGATCGGTTCGCGGCGATCGCCCCGATCTGCGGAGGACTGTGGATGCAGAGCGCTGCCCCTATCCGCGCCCTGCCCACGTGGGCGTTCCACGGCGACGCCGACGACGTCGTGCCGATCTCCGCGACGGAGCAGATCGTGGCGGAGCTCAGATCGCTCGACGCCGACGTGCGGTTCACGCGCTATGCGGGCGTCGGTCACGATTCCTGGACCGAGACGTACGCGAACCCCGAGCTCTACAGCTGGCTGCTCTCCCACCGGCAGAACGATCACGACACGGAGCGGGCGGCACCATGAAACCGGGAGCGGACCGCCTCCGACCCGCCTGGAGTGCCCTCCCCGCTTCGCTGCGCACGCAGATCGTCGGTGTGATCGGTGGCGACTTCGTGGGGGACGAACCCGCTCATGGCGGCTTCAGCGCGTCCTATGCGGGCGTCGTGACGACCACCGCCGGTCACGCTTTCGTCAAGGCCTGCGGCGCAGACTGGCACGCGGACTCTCTGCACTTCCTTCGCGAGGAGTTGCGCACGCTCGCACATCTGCCGCCATCTGTCGCCCCGCGTCTCCGTGGCGCCATCGACGACGCCGTCGGTACCGCGCTCGTGATCGAGGCCATCGACGGACGCCATCCCGGCCGACCCTGGACGACCGAGGACCTGCATTCCGTGGCACGGGCCCTCCGCACCCTGTCGACCACCCCCGCGCCATCGGCGATGCCCCGCGCGGAGGACGGCATGATCCCGGGTTTCACACGATGGCGCGAGATCGCAGCGGATCCACCGCTCCTGGAGGCGCTCCCCCACGGCCTGTCCAGCCGCGTGCGCGCGCTCCTCTCGATGGAGGACTGCTTCCAGGACGCGCTGCACGGCGACGTCATCGTGCACGACGACGTGCGATCCGACAACATCCTGATCAGCGACGGGCGCGCCCATCTCCTGGACTGGCCACACGCGCGACGAGGTGCCGCGTGGATCGATCTCCCCTGTCTGCTCCCGAGCGTCGAGGCGTCCGGGGGGCCGTCCTGCGAAGAGGCCTGGGCCATCTTCGCAGAGCACGGCGCGCCACCTCAGGCTGCACTGCTCCCCGTCATCTCGGCGTTCGCGTCGTTCCTCTGGTATCAACAGGCGCAGCCCGACATCCCTCAGCTTCCGGGCCTCCGCGAGTTTCAGCGTGCACAGGCGGATCCGGCTCTGCGCTGGCTCGCCACACTGATCTGATCACACCTGCGGCGGTGCCGTCACTCGTCGACGTGCTTCCACCCGTGCGAGGAAGCGCTGGTGAAAGCGCCTCTCCCCCGTGATCTCGGGGTGGAAGCTCAGCCCGAGCAGATTTCCCTGCTCCACCGCGACCACGCGGCCGTCGTCCAGCTCAGCCAGCACCTCTGCACCCGGGCCGACCGATTCGACCACGGGACCGCGGATGAATGCCGCGGAAACGGGTTCGCCCTCGAAGGCGGGAACATCGAGCACAGCCTCGAACGACTCGACCTGACGGCCGAAGGCGTTCCGGCGCACGACGACGTCGAGTCCGCCGAATGACTCCTGGCCGTCGATCGCGTCGACGATGTCATCGGCGAGCATGATCAGTCCCGCGCATGTTCCCAACACCGGCATCCCCGCCGCGATCGCGTGACGGATCGGCTGCTGCATGCCGAAGATGCGGGAGAGCTTGTCGATCACGCTCGACTCGCCGCCCGGGATCACGAGTCCATCGACGGAGGAGAGCTCATCGGGTCGACGGACCAGGACCGCATCGGCACCCAACTGCGCGAGCAGGGCGGCGTGCTCTCGCACGTCGCCTTGCAGCGCGAGGACGCCGACGCGGGTCTTACCAGCCACGCTCGGCGAGGCGGTGCGGGGCCGGGAGATCGCTGACGTTGATGCCGACCATGGCCTCGCCCAGTCCGCGCGAGACCTCGGCGATGACCTTGGCGTCGTCGAAGAAGGTCGTCGCCTTGACGATCGCCTTCGCGCGCTCAGCCGGGTTGCCCGACTTGAAGATGCCCGATCCGACGAACACGCCGTCGGCACCGAGCTGCATCATCATCGCGGCATCCGCCGGGGTCGCGACCCCGCCGGCGACGAACAGCACGACGGGGAGCTTGCCCGTCTCGGCGATCTCCGCCACGAGCTCGTACGGCGCCTGCAGCTCCTTCGCGGCGACGAAGAGCTCGTCCTTGGGCAGCGCCGTGAGCGCGGCGATCTCGCCGCGGATCTTGCGGATGTGCTTCATCGCCTCGGAGACGTCGCCGGTGCCGGCCTCGCCCTTGGAGCGGATCATCGCCGCCCCCTCGTTGATGCGACGCAATGCCTCGCCGAGGTTGGTCGCTCCGCACACGAACGGAACCGTGAAGCCGTACTTGTCGATGTGGTTCACGTAGTCGGCCGGCGAGAGCACCTCGGACTCGTCGATGTAGTCGACACCGAGCTCCTGCAGCACCTGCGCCTCGACGAAGTGACCGATGCGCGCCTTCGCCATCACGGGGATGGAGACCGCATCGATGATGCTGTCGATCATGTCGGGGTCGCTCATGCGGGAGACCCCACCCTGCGCGCGGATGTCGGCCGGGACGCGCTCGAGCGCCATCACGGCGACCGCGCCGGCGTCTTCGGCGATCTTCGCCTGCTCTGCCGTGACGACATCCATGATGACGCCGCCCTTGAGCATCTCGGCGAGGCCGCGCTTGACGCGCGCGGATCCGGTGGTTGTCTGCTCTGCCATGGGGAACTCCTGTCGGATGCACCGAAGTCGGTTTTGATCTAGATCAAACATAGCACTGTCCGATTCGACCTAGAATCGCTGAGGAGGACCATGAGCGACCAGATCACAGGCACCACCGCATCGGACATCGCCGACAGCGTGCGTTCCCTGCGCGACCGCGGAATCCTCCAGGCCGGTGCGGTGCTCCCCCCGGTGCGGGAGCTGGCTGCCACCCTCGGCGTCAATCGGAATACTGCCGTCGCCGCCTATCGACAGCTCGCGCAGGCGGGCCTCGTGATCTCCCGTGGGCGCGCCGGAACCGTCGTCGCCGGGATCGAGGCCGTGGCTCAGGAGGGCTATGCCCCCGACACCGTGCTCCGCGACATCGGCACGGGAAACCCCGATCCGCGCCTCATCCCCGACCCGGCGCCGGCGCTCATGACCATCGCGTCCCGTCCCGTCCTCTACGGCGAGCCCGTGATCGACCGCGGTCTCGAAGAGTGGTCCCGGGACTGGATCTCGACCGACCTCGACGACGTCGACTTCCGCATCACCGTGACCAGCGGCGCCGTCGACGCTGTCGAGAGGCTGCTCGCCCAGGCGCTCATGCGTGACGACGCGGTCGCTCTGGAAGACCCGTGCTTCCTGGCGAGCATCCACACCGTGCGCCTGGGCGGATACCGGGCCGTCCCCGTGCCTGTCGATGCCGAGGGGATGACGGTCGACGGCCTGCGTTCCGCGCTGGAGGCCGGCGTCCGCGCCATCATCTGCACCCCGCGCGCTCAGAATCCGACCGGCGCGAGCCTCACCGCATCGCGTGCCGCCGACCTTCGTGCCGTGCTCGCCGACCACCCGTACGTGCTGATCATCGAGGACGACCATTTCTCGATGCTGTCGCAGCGCCCCTACGAGTCCCTCATCGGCCCCGACCACCGCCGTTTCGCCCTCGTGCGCTCGGTGTCGAAGTTCCTGGGACCGGACATGTGCCTCGCCATCGCCGCCACCGATCCGGAGACCGCGGAACGCCTCGCGATGCGGCTGAGCCCCGGCACCACCTGGGTGAGCCATCTCCTTCAGCGACTCGCCCTCACGCAGTTGACCGACGATGCGGTGATGGCCGAGGTCGCCGCCGCCGCCGCGCACTACGCGCAGCGCAACGCGGCGTTCGCCGCGCGACTGCGTGAGAGCGGCGTCGATGCGACGGTGTCCGACGGCATGAGCCTGTGGATCGAGTTCCCCCGGCCCGCGCGGACCGTCGCCGACCGGCTCATGCGCCGCGGTTGGCTCGCCCGCACCGGAGACGACTTCGCGCTCGATGAGAAGGCCGGGCCGTCGCATCACCTGCGCCTGACGGTGCACGACCTCTCGGACGACGAGGCCGAATCACTGGTCGCAGACCTCGTCGCCGCCGGGCGATGACCATCCGTCGCGGGCACGGGCCCGCCCTGAACGAAGGAGTCGGAGAATGAAGATCCTCTCCATCCAGTCAGCCGTGGCCTTCGGACACGTGGGGAACTCCGCCGCCGTGTTCCCTCTGCAGCGCATCGGCGTCGAAGTTCTCCCGGTCTACACCGTGAACTTCTCGAATCACACCGGCTACGGCGCCTGGCGCGGACCGATGATCGCTCCCGACGATGTGCGCGAGGTCATCACGGGCATCGAGGAACGCGGCGTCTTCGGCCAGATCGACGCCGTCCTCAGCGGCTACCAGGGCGGAGAGGGCATCGGCGACGTGATCATCGACGCCGTCGCGCGCGTCAAGTCCGCGAACCCGAACGCCGTGTACGCCTGCGACCCGGTCATGGGCAACGCGAAGTCGGGTTGCTTCGTGGCGCCGGCCATCCCGGTGCTGCTGCGCGAGCGCGTCGTTCCGGTCGCCGACATCATCACGCCGAACCAGTTCGAGCTCGGCTTCCTCACCGACACCGAGCCCGACACGCTCGAGTCCACGCTCGCCTCGGTCGATCTCGCGCACGCGATGGGTCCGCGCACCGTGCTCGTGACGAGTGTTGAGCGCCCCGACCGCGAAGAGGGCACGATCGAGATGCTCGCCGCCGACGGGAAGGGCGCCTGGCTCGTGCAGACCCCGCACCTGCCGATGAAGGCGAACGGCTCAGGAGACGTGACCGCGGCACTGTTCACCGCCCACTACGTCGAGACGGGCAGCGCGAGGATCGCGCTCGAGCGCACGGCATCGAGCGTGTACGACCTGCTCAAGGCCACGCTCGAATCCGGTGAGCGCGAGCTGCAGCTCGTCGAGGCACAGGAGTTCTACGCGAACCCGCAGATGCAGTTCACCGCCCGCCAGGTGCGCTGAGGCCCGTACTCGCTCTCGCCGCTCCCCCGCTCGACGGATGCCCGCCGGACGGGTGGGCGTTGAGGGACGAAGCCGTCGGCCTCAGTGGTCGGATTCTGGCCAGGCCGCTGCCACGGCCTCGCGCACCTCTCCGAGGAGCTGGGGAAGCGCCTTGGTCTTCGCGATGATCGGGAAGAAGTTCGCGTCCGACGTCCAACGCGGCACCACATGCTGGTGCAGGTGGGCGTCGACGCCGGCGCCGGCGACCGCGCCCTGGTTCATGCCCAGGTTGAAGCCGTCGCATCGGGACACCTCACGGAGAACCCGCATGGCCGTCTGCGTCAGCGCTCCGATCTCGGCGACCTCTTCCGGCGTCGCCTGGTCGTAGGTGCCGATGTGGCGGTACGGGCAGACCAGGAGATGTCCCGAGTTGTAGGGGAAGAGGTTCAGCAGCACGTAGGCCGTCTCGCCCCGGGCGACGACCAACCGCTCGGCATCCGGGAACTTCGGGGCCTCGCAGAACGGGCACTCCTCGCGCAGCGGCTCCGGCCCCGCCTGGATGTACGCCATCCGGTGCGGGGTCCACAGCCGCTGGAACTCGTCCGGTACGCCGGCGAGGCGACCGGCGTCCTCCAGCAGCTGCTCCCCTTCGGTCACGCCAGATCCCCTGCCTTCAGCACGAGCGCGTGCGAAGCGATGGCGGCGTTGATCCGGCGCACGGCGTCCGCGACCGGGACGCCGTTCTCCTGCGTGCCGTCGCGGAAACGGAACGACACCGTACCCGCGGCACGATCCTGCTCACCGACGATGAGGATGACGGGCACCTTCGCCGTCGTGTGGGTGCGGATCTTCTTCTGCATGCGGTCATCCGAGTGGTCGACGTCGGCCCGGACGCCCGCAGCGCGCAACTGCCCGATGACGTCGTCCAGGTAGTCGCCGTACTGCTCGGCGACCGGGACGCCGACCACCTGGCTGGGTGCGAGCCAGAGCGGGAAGTCGCCGGCATAGTGCTCGAGGAGGATCGCGAAGAAGCGCTCGACGGAGCCGAGGAGCGCGCGGTGGATCATCACCGGCCGGTGCTTCTGCCCGTCGGGTCCGGTGTACTCCAGCTCGAAGCGCTCCGGCTGGTTGAAGTCGAGCTGGATGGTCGACATCTGCCAGGTGCGCCCGATCGCGTCACGTGCCTGTACGGAGATCTTCGGTCCGTAGAAGGCCGCGCCGCCGGGGTCGGCGACCAATTCGAGGCCGGACTCGATCGCGACCTCACGCAGCGTGTCGATCGCCGTCGACCACTGCTCCGGCTCGCCGAGGAACTTCGGGTTCCCCTCCTCGTTCGTCGACAGCTCGAGGTAGAAGTCATTGAGGCCGTAGTCGCGGAGCAGGTCGAGGACGAGGTTCAGGTTGGTGGTGAGTTCTTCCTTGACCTGGTCCTGCGCGACGTAGATATGGGCGTCGTCCTGCGTCAGACCGCGCACTCGGGTCAGTCCCGACAGCGTGCCGCTCTTCTCGTAGCGGTAGACCGTCCCGAACTCGGCCAGGCGCAGCGGCAGCTCACGATAGGAGCGCCCGCGCGAGCGGAAGACGAGGTTGTGGAACGGGCAGTTCATCGGCTTCAGGTAGTAGTCCTGACCCTGGCGGGTGATGTTCCCCTCCTCGTCGACGATCTCGTCGAGGTGCATAGGCGGGAACATGCCGTCGGCATAGGTCTGCAGGTGACCCGACGTCATGAAGAGGTCCTTCTTCGTGATGTGCGGGCTGTTCACGAGGTCGTACCCGTTGCGCAGCAGGTGCTTGCGCAGGTTCTCCTCGATCTCGTAGCGGATGATGCCGCCCTTGGGATGGAACACCGCGAGTCCCGAGCCGATCTCGTCGGGGAAGGAGAACAGGTCCATCTCCGCACCGAGCTTGCGGTGGTCGCGGCGCTCCGCCTCGGCGATGCGCTCCTGATAGGCACGCAGCTCGTCCTTGGTCGGCCATGCCGTGCCGTAGATGCGCTGCAGCTGCGGGTTCTTCTCGCTGCCGCGCCAATACGCGGCGGCGATGCGCGTCAGGTCCCAACCGTTACCGATCATGCGCGTGTTGGGCAGGTGCGGGCCGCGGCAGAGGTCCTTCCAGACGACCTCGCCATCACGGGTGGTGTTGTCGTAGATCGTCAGCTCGCCTTCGCCGACCTCGACGGAGGCGCCCTCTGCGGCTTCCTTCCCGCCCTTCAGACCGATGAGCTCGAGCTTGAACGGCTCGTCCGCGAGCTCGGCCCTGGCCTCGTCGTCGGTCACGACACGGCGGACGAAGCGCTGTCCCTCGCGGACGATGCGCTGCATCTCCTTGGAGATCGCCTTGATGTCCTCCGGCGTGAACGGGGTCTCGACCCCGAAGTCGTAGTAGAAGCCGTCGGTGACGGGCGGGCCGATGCCGAGGTTCGCCTGCGGGTTGATGCGCTGCACCGCCTGCGCCAGCACATGGGCTGCCGAGTGACGGAGGATGTTCAGCCCGTCCGCACTGTCGATCGTGACCGCTTCGACCACATCGGTGTCGGTCACGGTCGTGGCGAGATCCTTGAGGTCGCCGTTGACGCGCATCGCGACGACGTTTCGGTCAGTGAACAGGGCGAAGCCGTCATTCGGCCGGGCGTTTTCAGGCACAGAAACTCTCCATCTGGGTCGATACCCAGGTTACTCGCATGACCCGGTCCTCCTGACCGTCCTCGTCCGCGCCGCACGACGTCCACGCCGCCTCGCGAGCATCACGTAACGTGAACGGATGGACAGAGCAGTCGCACGATGGATCCTCGCGATCGCGCTCGGCGCGATCGGGGTCGGCCACTTCCTCAGCACCCGCGGATTCCGGGTGGTGGTGCCGGACTGGGCGACCCGCCTGACCAAGCTGGACAAGGACACGATCGTGATCGCCTCCGGTGCCACGGAGGTCGCTCTCGCCACCGGCCTGCTCACGCTGCCGAAAGAGCGGCGCCGCATCGGCTGGGCGACCGCCGCGTTCTTCGTCGCCGTGCTGCCGGGGAACATCCACCAGTGGCGCACGAAGCGCTCGACCCCGGGACTCGACACGGATGCTCGCCGATTCGGCAGGCTCTTCCTGCAGCCGCTTCTCGTTCTGTGGGCGCTGTGGGCGACCGGAGACGAGAACCCGCGCCGCCGCGACCGCCGTCGTCGTTGAACGACCGAGCCCGACCTCCAGGAGAATTGTCCCCATGACGTCCCCCTCCATCGTCTGGTTCCGCGATGATCTCCGACTCGCCGACAACCCTGCGCTGCGGGCCGCGATCGAACGAGGCGAAGCGGTCATCGCGCTGTATGTGCTCGACGAGGAGTCACCGGGCATCCGTGCGCTCGGTGGCGCTGCGCGCTGGTGGCTGCACCACTCTCTGGCGTCGCTGGACGAGCGGCTCCGCGAGCGCGGTGGCGCACTCGTGCTCCGTCGCGGCCCGGCCGAGCGCATCGTGCGTGAGATGGTGACGGAAGTCGGAGCGGGTGCCGTCTATTGGAATCGCCGTTACGGAGGTGCCGAGCGCGCGATCGACTCCGCGCTGAAGGCGTCCCTCCGGGCCGAGGGACTCGAGGTCGCCTCCTTCGCCGGCTCTCTGCTGCACGAGCCGTGGACGGTCACGACGGGCAGCGGCACGCACTACTCCGTCTTCACTCCCTTCTGGCGGGCGTGCCTCGCGCTCCCCGCGCCCCGCGCTCCGCTCCCGGAGCCGCGAACGGTCGAGGGCCCGCAACGCACTCCGGCAACCGAGGCCCTCGAGGACTGGAGCCTGCTGCCCACCGCCCCCGACTGGGCCGACGGCCTGCGCGAGATCTGGGAGCCCGGTGAACCCGCCGCGCGACGGCGTCTACGCCATTTTCTCGACGAAGACCTGGGGCACTACGACCGCGCACGCGATGAACCCGCTTCCGGTGCCACGTCGCGGTTGTCACCGCACCTCCGCTGGGGCGAGATCAGCCCGTTCACGGTCTGGCACGAGGCGGTGGGTGTCGACGGTGCGGGAGGTTTCCTCTCCGAACTGGGCTGGCGCGAGTTCGCCTGGCACACGTTGTACCACTCCCCCGATCTCGCCTCGGAGAACCTGCGACCGGAGTTCGACGCCTTCCCCTGGCCGCCGCTGGACCCCACCCACCTCGATGCCTGGCAGCACGGTGAGACCGGCGTGCCTCTGGTCGACGCCGGCATGCGAGAGCTCTGGCACACCGGCTACATGCACAACCGGGTGCGGATGGTCGTGGCTTCCTTCCTCGTGAAGAACCTGCTCATCGACTGGCGCCGGGGTGAAGAGTGGTTCTGGGACACGCTCGTCGACGCCGATGAAGCCAGCAATCCCTTCAATTGGCAGTGGGTCGCCGGATCCGGCGCCGACGCCGCTCCGTACTTCCGTGTGTTCAACCCCGAACTCCAGGCGAAGAAGTTCGACCCCCAGAACCTCTACATCTCGCGCTGGGCCGCAGACGCCCCCGCCGAGCCGATCGTCGACCTGGGTGACACACGCAAGGCGGCACTCGCCGCGTACGACGTCGTCAAGCGCACCCCACGCACTCGCCGCGAGTGACCGGAGGGCCTGTCACCTGATGGCCGGAGAAGGACGCGCGCGCCGTCCGTGCCAGACTGGAGCCGTGACCGAGTCCAGGAAGCCAGCCGTCATCCGCGGCTTCGCTGCCTCGTCGCTGGCGATCTTCGTCGCACTCGCGGGGCACGTGTCGGGTGGCGGGCAGATGCCCGGTGCGCTCGGCATCGTCGTGCCGTGGGTGTTCTCGTTCATGATCTGCGTGCTGCTCGCCGGCCGCTCACTGTCGCTCATCCGCCTGACGCTCTCGGTCGCGGTGAGCCAGTTCCTGTTCCACACCCTCTTCGTGCTCGGAACCGTCACCCCCTCCGGTGTCTCCGTCCCGCACGTGCACGGTGCGCCTCTCGTGATCCCCGCGACGCCCGGCCTCCCGGAGGCTGTCACCGCCGACGCATCGATGTGGCTGGGCCACGCGCTCGCGGCGCTGCTAACAGTGTCCGCGCTGTATCGAGGCGAGCGGTTGATCATCGCCGCACGCAACCTCGCCGTGCAGCTGGGGCGATGGCTGCGCCGCCGGGTCGATCACGTGCTGGTCCTCCCGGCTCTCCGCCTCCCGCGCGCTCTCCGCGGCATCTTCGACGTCGCACGCACGGGCGATCTCGTTCTCCTCGCGACCCTCAGAGGCCGCGCTCCTCCCCTCTCCGCAGCGATCTGATCCGCGCCCTGGGCTTTCACCGGTCCTGTGGTGCGTCACCTCCGTGCGCCGTTCCTCGCGCACGGGTTCTGAACGCATGCATGCACGTCGCTCACGCGACGTCTGATGAGAGGCCATTCCCATGTCCCCTGTCCGCAGAATTGCGGCCGGGCTGGCGTTGGCGACGGTCGCGACCCTCGCGATCGCCACGCCCGCGTCCGCCCACGACCAATTGATCACCAGCTCCCCGGCCGCCGACGAGCAGTTGGCTGTCGCGCCGGAGAGCATCACGATGACCTTCTCCGGTGAACTCCTGGTGCTCGACGAGTCACTGACCGGGGCTGTCGTCCTGGTCGTCGACGCCTCGGGGAAGGACTGGGTCTCCGGTGACGTCACGGTCGCCGGCCGCACGGTGACAGCCCCGCTCGAGCCGGGCATGCCTACCGCCGGCTACCAGGTGCGGTGGCAGGTCGTGTCGGAAGACGGCCATCCGATCGCCGGCGTCGTCCCGTTCACCGTGGGCGATGCCGAGCCGATGGCAGCCCCCGCATCCGGCGGCGCGGCGGAGACCCCGGCGGCATCCGCAGAACAGCCGGATCAGAACGCAGCAGATTCCAGCGGCATCGTCAGGGTGCTGCTCATCGGCGCAGGCGGGGCGGCAGCAGCCGTCCTCGTCCTCGTCCTCATCCGATTCCTCCGCCGTCCTCGGACGGCAGCCGCTCCGCCGGAAGACGGCGGCTCCGCGGCAGATGACCTGTGAAAGGCACCACTGTGAACACCAGCAAGAATCTTCCCCGCCTCGCGGCCGTGATCGCGGTCTCCCTCCTCGCTCTCACCGGGTGCACCCCGGAGAGCTCCCCGACCGAATCCGCATCCCGCCCCGCGGGTGACGCCGTCACGATCGAGGATGCGTGGGTGAAGTCCGCGGAAGAGGGCATGTCCGCCGGTTTCGGCACCCTCGTCAACAGCGGTGACGACGACGTGACCGTCGTCTCCGTCACATCCGAGGCGTCGGACATGCTCGAGCTGCACGAGACGGTCGAGAACGAGGCCGGTGAGATGGTGATGCGCGAGAAGGACGGCGGGTTCGTCATTCCCGCCGGCGGGAAGCTCGCCCTGGAGCCGGGAGGCAACCACATCATGATGATGGACCTGACCGGTCCTCTCACGGCAGGCAGCGACGTCACCTTCACCCTCACGTTCTCCGACGACTCCACGTATGAGTTCACCGCTCCCGTCAAGGACTACTCCGGCGCGAACGAGAACTACGAGGGCGGCGAAGAGCAAGACGGCTCGGGGCAGTGATGTCGGCGCCCGCCGAGGGCGCCCGCTCCCGCCGCGCCGGGTCGACCCGGCGACAGTTCCTCCTCGGAGGAGCCGTCGCCGGCGTCGGCGCGGTCGCGGCCGTCGGAGTGGATCTCGCCCTGAACAGTCAGGAGAACGGTGCGAAGCCGGTCTCCACGCCGATGAACGGTGAGCAGACCGTTCCGTTCTTCGGCACCCACCAAGCCGGTGTCGACACCGCGGCGCAAGCCCACGGTGTCTTCCTCGGGCTCGATCTCCGCGAGGATGTGGACCGCGACGGGCTCACTCGCCTGATGCGGATCCTGACGGACGACGCAGCTCGTCTGACGCAGGGGCTCCCCGCCCTCGCCGATTCCGAGCCGGAGCTCGCGCTCTCGCCGGCGCGGCTCACGATCACCTTCGGCTTCGGACCCGGTCTCGTCGCGCGCGCCGCGAGCTCCGGCCCTGCGTGGCTCGCACCGCTCCCGGCTTTCGGGGTGGATCAACTGCGACCGGAATTCTCGGATGGAGACCTGCTGTTGCAGATCGCCGGGGACGATCCGTTGACGGTTGCCCACGCGACACGGATGCTCCTGAAGGACGCCCGCGGCTTCGCGAGCATCCGATGGACGCAGCAGGGGTTCCGCCGCGCCTACGGCACGGAACGCCCCGGGACGACGATGCGCAACCTCTTCGGACAGGTGGACGGCACGACCAACCCCGAACCGGGCACACCGGACTTCGACGAGGTCGTGTGGAGTGCGGACGGCTGGCTGGCAGGCGGCACCGGCATGGTGATCCGCCGCATCCGCATGGACCTCGACAAGTGGGACCGCCTGGACCGCGGCGGCCGCGATGCCTCTGTGGGGCGAACACTCGCCAACGGGGCACCGTTGACGGGGACGGACGAGTTCGACGAACCCGATTTCGAGGCGACGACGTCGATAGGGTTCCCCGTGATCCCGCAGTTCGCACATATCCGGCGGGCCCGCGGCGACGGGGAGGAGCGCATCTTCCGGCGCGCGTACAACTACGACGAGCGTCCGATCGGCGCCGAGGTCTCCGAGTCGGGGCTGATCTTCGTCTCGTTCCAAGCCGACGTCGAGCGACAGTTCATCCCGATGCAGCGCCGGCTCGACGAGCTCGACCTGCTGAACGAGTGGACCGTGCCGATCGGCTCCGCCGTGTTCGCGATCCCGCCGGGATGCGCGGAAGACGGATTCATCGGCGACACGCTTCTGACGTGATCGGCTGCGGGCGTGCCCGGGCCCATCCGGGCACGCCCGCAGCGGCGGGCGGCACTCCCCCGACGAGGAACGGCCTGCTTCGGAAACCGGTGGGCGCGACATCCTCGGAGTACGAGAGTCTTTCGAGACACGAAAAAACCCCCGGAGATCCGGGGGTTTCAGTGTGCGCGATACTGGGATCGAACCAGTGACCTCTTCCGTGTCAGGGAAGCGCGCTACCGCTGCGCCAATCGCGCCCGTTGGGGCTTTTCAGTTTTCCGTGAGGTGGCGACGGGATTCGAACCCGTGTAAACGGCTTTGCAGGCCGGTGCCTAGCCGCTCGGCCACGCCACCGTGTGGATTGACCCCACGTGCGGCAGACCTTCCGAAGAAGCCCTACTGCACTCGAGCGGATGACGAGACTCGAACTCGCGACCCCAACCTTGGCAAGGTTGTGCGCTACCAACTGCGCTACATCCGCATTTCGTTCCCGGTTGTCCCGGGCACTCATGAAACATTAGCCGAAGATCCGCACTCCGCCAAACCGGCAGCGAATCTCGCGCGTGTCTCGCCGAGTGGTCCGCGAGGCCTCCGAGCGTCCGGTAGTATCGGTTGACGTACCCCACGGGTATGGGCGATTGGCGCAGTTGGTAGCGCGCTTCCTTCACACGGAAGAGGTCATCGGTTCGAGTCCGGTATCGCCCACCACATCGCCCCCGGTTCTCCCGGGGGCTTTTTCGTCCCCTGCCCGCTCCCCCGGCGGCGTTCCTGGGAACTTGCTATGGTCGAGAGACGCTCTCACCCCCTGAGCGATGGTCGTGGCTCCGCCGCGATCTCACGCGTCAGACGCCGACCGGCGACCACGCGATCACCGAATCCCGTTCGAGGATGCACCGCTGTTCGGTGCGCCCGGAAACGGACGTCCTCGAAAGGAGCCGCACCCCGGGCTACTCGTCTGTGTGCTGTGATGCGCCTCAGTGGTCCAGGTTCGTTCTCGCCATGCCGACCCTTCTCCACTCCCCGCAGAACCCTCAACACCAGACGACGCATTACTCCCCCACTTAGCGGGACTCCTTCTCCATCGACAGGCGGCATCGCCGCACCAAGACGAGAAAGCGAGTACCCGGTGGAAGACTTCCACACACTGTCAGGACCGGTCGTGATCCTGCTCATGCTGCTGTTCTTCGGCGGCAGCCTCTACATGTCCATCCGCATCTCCCGCAGAAAGGAGAACGCCGACGGATACATGACCGGTGGCGGCAAGATCGGGTTCGGCATCTCCGCCGCCTCGATGACCGCTACCTGGATCTGGGCATCCTCGATGTACGCCTCCGCGACATCCGGATACACCTACGGCATCTCCGGCCCCATTCACTACGGCCTCTGGGGTGCACTGATGATCCTCCTCATCTATCCGTTCGGGCGCCGCATCCGCACGGTCGCACCCCACGCGCACACCATCGCCGAGGTCATGTTCGCCCGCCACGGACGTTCGAGTCAGCTCATGCTCGCCGGCTCCAATGTGCTCGGCAGCCTGATCAGCCTCACGTCGAATCTGATCGCCGGAGGCGCGCTCGTCTCGATGCTGTCGCCGTTCACCTTCACACAGGGCATCGTCGCGATCGCGATCGGCGTGCTCGCCTACACGCTGTGGTCGGGCTTCAGGGCGTCGGTGCTCACCGACTTTGCGCAGGTCATCGCCATGCTGGGGGCCGTCGCGATCATCGTTCCGGTGATCTTCTTCACCGCGGGTGGCCCCGAGCTGTTCGTCACCGGCGCAGCGAATCTCACCCCGCAGCAGGGCGACTTCTTCTCTTCCGACGCGTTCTTCAACCAGGGCGCTCCCTACATCGCCGCGGTGCTCGCCTACGCGATCGGCAACCAGACCATCGCGCAGCGACTGTTCGCCGTGCGAGAGGACCTGATCAAGAAGACATTCGTCACCGCGACATTCGGGTACGGCGCGTCTATCATCGGGATCGGCATGCTGGGAGTGCTCGCCCTGTACGCAGGGATCCAGCCGATGGACGGCGACGTCAACAATCTGATCCCGCAGATGGCCTCGACATACCTGCCCCCGCTGCTGATCTGCGTGTTCTTCGTCATGATCATCGGCTCGTTGTCGTCGACCGCGGATGCCGACATGACGGCTCTCTCGTCGATCATGATGGCCGACATCTACGGGCAGAACATCGCGGGCAAGAAGAACGCCAATCCGAAGACGATGCTGCTCATCGGCAGACTCACCATGATCGGCGCAACCGCCGCGGCACTCGGCTTCGCATCGATGCAGTTCAACATCCTCGACCTCCTGGTGTTCGTCGGTGCACTGTGGGGAGCGCTCGTGTTCCCGGTCATCGCGAGCTTCTACTGGGACCGCGTGACGAACGCCGCGTTCAGCATCGCCGTGATCGCCGCGCTCGCCGCGTTCCTGCCCGTGCGTTTCGAGTGGATCTCCCTGTCGGGGGGCTGGGGTCTCGCGAGTGACGTCCTCTCCGTCGTCGGGATCGGGGTGGTCCTGGCCCTGATGTCGTTCGGCTTCTTCGGTCTGCGGGTGGCGCTTGTGGTCGGGACGCTGGCCACGCTGGTGTCGGCGCCGTTCGCGATCGGCTTCCTGCACCAGTACCCGGTGTTGTCGGGGTCGCTGGTCGCATACGCGGTGAGCACGTTGGTCTGCGTCGCCCTCACGATGACGAACCGGACGCGGAGATTCGACTTCGACCTGATCAAGGAGCGCACCGGCAGCTTCGACACCGGGGATATCACACGAAGCGCCGATGTGAAGGGCGACGCCACGCTCGCCGGGAAGGACGCCTGATGGAGACCATTCTGTTGACCACGTACGTACTGGTGTGGCCGATCATCGTCGTCGGGGTGCTCACCGTCGTGATTCGGGCTTTCGTGAAGGACGCCAAGGAGGCGAAACGCGAAGGGCGCGACATCATCTGATCATCGATGGCTCCGCACAGATGTCGACAAGGCGTGTGCGGAGCCATCGGCGCACTGCCCCCGCGCCTGCACCTCTCCCGCTCGGACGAAGCGGATTGCCCCGATGCCGCCCGTCGTCGCGCGTCGCCGCCCTCCGTGGCCCTACTCGATCGGAATACGCAGGACCCGGTCGTCGCGCTCGCGGGGATCGCCCCGCCCGTCCGTGTTGTTCGTGAGAACCCAGAGTGCCCCGTCTGGCGCGACCACGACGTCGCGAAGCCTCCCGAGCGATTCGACGAAGTATTCCCCGGCGGTGCGCACGTCGGAGAGCGGCACCTCCCTGAGCCGCTCTCCGCGGAGATTCGCGATGAAGATCGATCCCGATGCGATCGTGATGCCGCTCGGACTCGCGGTGTCCGGCGACCACTGCTGGACCGGATCGACGAACCCTTCATGATCGGCGATCCCCTCGACCGTCGGCCACCCGTAATTCCCACCGGCCTCGATCACGTTCAGTTCGTCCCAGGTGTCCTGGCCGAACTCGCTCGCGTAGAGCGTGCCCTCGTCGTCCCACGCCAGGCCCTGAGGATTGCGGTGGCCCAGGCTGTAGACGGGTGATCCCGGGAAGGGGTTGTCCTCCGGCACGTCCCCGTCCGGTGTGATGCGGAGGATCTTCCCGGCCAGCGAGTCCCGATCCTGAGCCCCCTCACGGTCGCCCGCGTCGCCGACCGTCACGTAGAGCATGTCGTCGGGGCCGAACGCGATGCGTCCGCCGTTGTGATTCCCGGCGGCGGGGATCCCGGAGAGGATCGTCTCGGATTCGCCGAGCTCGAACGAACCCGGCGCCCCCGACAACGCGAAGCGCTGCACCCTGTTCTCGCCGACAGCCGTCGAGTACGCGTACAGCCAATCGTCCCGCAGCGCGATACCGAGCAGTCCCCCCTCTCCTCGAGGCGCGACGCCGTCGATCATCCCGAGCTCGCGAAGCCTCCCGTCGCCGGAAACCTCGACGATGCGGGCGGTGTCCCGTTCGCTGATCAGCGCCGTGCTCCCGAAGAAGGCGATGGACCATGGGGCCTCCAGTCCAGCCGCGACCGTGGACGCGCGCCCCGGAACGATGCTTCCCGATCCGGCGGACGGCGAGGGTGCGAGCGGCGCGGGAGAGGACGAGGCGGGGGACGTAGGAGCGCACGCGGCGAGAGCGATCGCGATGAGAGCAGTCGAGACGAGAGCGCCCGCCCCGCGAGCGACCGCGGCGACACGCGGATCGACCGGCGTCCTCTGCGCCCTCCGCGTCGTCGTCATCGCCGATCCCTTCGTCCTCCGTTCGAGAGTAGGCGAGCGGCGCGCACCGCAGAAGAGGCAGGTGTCCGAGGGGGCGCGTAGCCTGCCACGGTGTCGAAGGAACAAGCTCTCCCGGGCCCGTGCACCCTCTGCGGAGGAACGCGCGGTGCCCGGGGTGACGACTCCTGGCGCTGCGCCTCCTGCGGATGGCGCTACGGGGACGTCCCCGACGCCGATCTCCCGCTCCCCCGAATCGACGTCGTCTACTACATCCGTTTCGACCGTCGGGTGAAGATCGGCACGAGCCGACGACCGCGACAACGGCTGGCGAGCATCCGACACGACGAGCTCCTCGCCTTCGAGCCGGGCGGACGCCCGGTCGAGCAGCAGCGACACCGCGAGTTCGCCTCGGACCGCGAAGGCGGAGAGTGGTTCACGTTGACGGACGATCTGCGGACGCACGTCGACGCCCTCCGCCGCGAGGGTGAGCCGTGGCTGCTCTACGGGCGATGGCTGAGCAACGCGCTCCGCGGTCTCGATGCCTCGTGACCTGCGCCAGGACGTGACGGTGCCGGGCGACTGCTTCGGGAAGTCCAGTCGCCCGGCACCGCGTCTCTGCGGGGATCAGGCCGTGGCCGCATGCCCCCTGGTGGTCGCCGGCTGCGGCTGCGAGAACAGCACCACGACGATCACGGCGACGCCGACGACGACGTGCGGGAGCCAGACGTTCAGCGCCTCGCCCGCGAACCCGAAGATCCACGGCGAGAGGGCGAGGAAGAGGCTGGCGACGATGTCGAACACCAGGTGGACGGGCATCGGGATGAAACCGAAGGGGCCCCATTCGTACTTCGTGAAGAGGCTGTACACGATCAGCCCGACACCGAGGACGATCGGGATGATGACCGCTGCTCCGCCCACGTTCGCGAAGCCGAACAGCCAGGGAGCGGCGATCAACGCGACGCCGACGATGTAGTCGAGAATTCCGTGGACCTTGGTGGGGATGAAACGCATGATTCCTCCTTGTGTGGCGCCGCTTCCGCGACTCACCACTGGTTCGAAGCCCGCCACGGATCGGATTGCCTCCCCGCCTCGGAGGACGATCGACCTGCGGGCCGGGGAGCTCGACTCGAGTCTCTCGACGGCGCACTCGCGGCCCGGTCCCAGGCAGCCCTGCTACGTTGAGCATGCCGGTATCTCGCCGGCATCAGGGAAGACTTCTCGTCGACCAACGGGCCTCCTGGGTCATTTCGTTCTCCGTCGCCTCCTCTGTGTGAGCCCGAGGAGCATCATGCCCACCCCGTCAGTCCCCTCTTTTCTCGACCCTGCGCACGCCTGGGCGGCGCCCATCGCCCTCCCCGTCGGCACCACGGCCATCGTGTATTGCGAGGGCCAGTTCGGCGAGCAGGACGGCAAGACCGCGAACGGTCTGGTCCGACACTCGGAGAAGTACGAGATCCTCAGCGTCATCGACAGCACCCACGCGGGTGCGGACGCCGGGGTGCTCCTGGACGGTCTCGCGAACGACATCCCGATCCTCGACGGACTCCCGACGGCGATCGCTCATGCAGGTCACGTGCCGGACTACCTGATCTGCGGTGTCGCACCGGCTGATGGGCTGCTCTCCGCCGACCAGCGCACCGTGCTGCTGGACGGCATCGCCCGCGGGATGCACATCATCAACGGCCTGCACGAGTTCCTCACCGACGATGCCGAGTTCGTCGCGGCTGCCCTTCTCGCCCAGGTCACGATCACCGATATCCGTCGCCCCCGGGACAAGAAGGATCTCCATCTGTTCTCCGGCCGCATCTTCGACGTGACCTGTCCGCGGATCACCATCCTCGGGACCGACGGCGCGATCGGCAAGCGCACCACCGCGACGATCCTCGTGAAGGCCCTCAACGATCGTGGCGTCCACGCCGTGATGGTCGGCACCGGACAGACCACGATCATCCAGGGCGGCCGCTACGGCGTCGCGCTCGACGCCCTCGTGCCCCAGTTCTGCTCGGGTGAGGTCGAGAACCAGGTGGTCGCGGCGTTCGAAGGCGAAGACCCGGACGTCATCATCGTGGAGGGCCAGGGCGCGCTCAGCCACCCCGCATACATCACCTCGGCGCACATCCTCCGCGGCAGTCAGCCTGCGGGGGTCATCGTGCAGCACGCCCCGGGCCGGACGGTCCTGGGCGATTTCCCGATGGTCGCGATGCCGACGGTCACGAGTGAGATCGCCCTGATCGAGGCTTTCGCCGACACGAAGGTCATCGGCGTCACAGTGAACCATGAGAACCTCACGGCGGAGCAGCTCGCCGCCGCCATCGACGAGATCGAGCTCGACACCGGACTCCCCGCCACCGACCCGCTGACCCGACCGCTGGCGGAGCTCGTGGAGATGGTGCTGCAGGCGTTTCCGACGCTCAGCCCGCGACGGACCACCCGTAGCGCCGCGTGAGAGCCGCTCCGACCCGGTCATAGCGCCCCCGATCGAGAACGGCGGCCTCTCGCCGCAACCCGCGCTCGTGCACGCTGTACAGCTGCTCGACATCCACCCAGGACTCTCGACCCTGAGAGTCCCAGTCGCCCGTACCGATCGACAGATAGTCGCGGTCACCGTCATGGGGCTTGCTCGTCATCCGCACCGCGTACACGCGCTCTGCGGACTCCCGTCCGATGACGAGCACGGGACGATCCTTCCCGCGACCGTCGTTCTCCTCGTAGGGAACCCAGGTCCAGACGATCTCTCCCGCGTCCGGTGCGCCGTCCCGCTGCGGTGCATAACCGACCTGCAGGTGCGTGATCCGATCCGGATCGATGCGGACGGTGTCGGTGCCGCGCGCCCGTCCCGGGTCGGTGCCACCGCCCGCGGGCGTCGGGCGCTCCTGCGGGGTCCGTAGACGCGCGTCCGGGCGTCTCGGATCTGATGTCCGAGACGCCCGGCCGGAGCCCACTGCCTTGAGCAGGATCTCCGCGAGTGTTGCCAGGATGCCGTTGGTCTTGCTCACACGGTCACCCTAACCGCTGATCACGCGTCTGCGAGTGCGTAGCCCTCCTCGCCGTGCACGACCTGGTCGACACCGGCGATCTCGTCTTCGTTCGTGACGCGGAAGCCGATGGTCTTCTCGATCGCGAAGCCGATGATGAACGCGACGATGAAGGAGTAGATCAGCACTCCGAGCGCCGCGATCAGCTGTACGGCGAGCTGGCGGGCGTCGCCGCCGACGAACAGTCCCGTCTCGGTAGCGAAGAAGCCGAGGTACAGCGTTCCGATGAGACCGCCGACGAGGTGGATGCCGACCACGTCGAGCGAGTCGTCGAATCCGAGGCGGAACTTCAACTCGATCGCGAGGGCGCACACGACACCGGCGAGTGCGCCGAGAAGCAGAGCCCAACCCGGCGTCAGGTTGGCGCAGGCCGGGGTGATCGCGACCAGACCGGCGACGGCACCGGACGCTGCACCGACCGAGGTGGGCTTGCCGTCCTTGATCTTCTCGACGAGGATCCAGCCGAGGATGGCGGCCGCCGTGGCGCCCAGGGTGTTCAGACCGATGAGTCCGACGCCGCCCATGTCTTCGGCCAGCCATTCCGCTCCCGCGTTGAAACCGAACCAGCCGAACCACAGCAGGGCGGCCCCGAGGAGCGTGAGCGGCACGTTGTGCGGCTTCAGGATGCCCTTCTGGAACCCGATGCGCTTGCCGAGGACCAGGGCGAGTGCCAGAGCCGCGGCGCCCGCGTTGATGTGCACGGCGGTACCGCCGGCGTAGTCGATCACGCCGATGCCGCTGTCCTCGCCGAAGAGCGTGGTGCCGAGGTTCATGATCCAGCCACCGCCCCAGACCCACGCGGCGACCGGGAAGTAGCCGACGGTCGCGAAGATGCCGGCGAAGATGAGCCAGCTGCCGAACTTCGCACGATCCGCGATCGCTCCGGAGATCAGCGCGACCGTGATGATCGCGAATGTGGCACCGTAGGCCACCCCCAGGAGCGCGACGTTCGAGCCCTCACCGGCCGCCAGGCTCGACAGCCCGAAGTCCGCGAAGGGGTTGCCAGCGAAGGCGGTCGGGCTGTCGACCGCGCTCATCGAGAAACCGAAGAGAATCCAGAGCACGGCGACGAGTCCGATGGAGCCGAAGCTCATCATCATCATGCTGACGACGCTCTTCGCCTTGACGAGACCGCCATAGAAGAAGGCGACGCCGGGCGTCATGAGCAGCACCAGCGCTGTCGCGGTGATCGCCCACGAGATGTTGCCGGGAGCATCCATAGGAAAACCTCACATCCGAAGTAATTGAGAGCTTCAGTGTGACGACCTGCGGTTTCGTCAATGCGTGAGGTTTGTTTCCCCGCTGTTACAGCGCGGCTCCGCCCGTGAACATCGCGTTACGCGCGCCTGCAGGCTTACGCAGAATGTGTCAGGGCATTGAGTCGGGAGATGGCGCGGAGGTACTTCTTGCGGTACCCGCCGGCGAGCATCTCGTCGGAGAAGACCGCGTCGAGGCCGAGCCCGGTGGCCACGATCGGGATCTGCGCGTCGTACACACGATCGACGAACGCGACGAAGCGCAGCGCCTCCGACTGATCGGTGAGCTGGCGCACGCCGCGCAGGCCCACGCTTCCCAGTCCGTCGATCAGCCTGATGTAGCGCGAGGGGTGCACCTGCGCGAGATGACGGATCAGATCGTCGAACCGGTCGTCCGACGCTGCGCCCGCAGCGCCGGCCCTTTCGATCGCCGTCTCGTACGCGTCGTCGTCGAGCACCACCGCGTGTCCGTCGAGGGCGCGCTGGCGGAAGTCGACGCCATCGATGCGCAGCGTCTGGAAGCTGTCGGACATCGCATGGATCTCGCGCAGGAAGTCCTGTGCGGCGAAGCGCCCCTCGCCGAGCGCGTTCGGCGGGGTGTTCGAGGTCGCGGCGAGCCGGGTCCCCGTCGGCACGAGCTCTCCCAGAAGGCGGGTCATCACCATCGTGTCGCCCGGGTCGTCGAGCTCGAACTCGTCGATGCACAGCAGGTCGGCACCTTTGAGCAGATCGACGGTGTTCTTGTAGCCGAGTGCGCCGACCAGGGCGGTGTACTCGATGAACGAGCCGAAGTATTTCCGGCGGGCGGGCATCGCGTGATAGATCGAGGCGAGCAGGTGCGTCTTCCCGACGCCGAAACCACCGTCGAGGTAGACGCCGGGCTTCAGCTCGGGCTCCTTCTTCGCCCGGCTGAACAGCCCTCCGCGCTTCGCGGGGGTGCCGCGCCCGGCGAAGCGCATCAGCGTCTCCTTCGCCTCCTCCTGCGAGGGATATGCGGGATCGGCGCGATAGCTGTCGAACGTCGCGGTGTCGAACTGCGGCGGCGGCACCAGGCTCGCCAGCATCTCGGGTCCGCTGACGGTCGGCTGGCGCTCGGTGAGGTGCACGATTCCCGTGCGGCTGGTCGGGTCGGTCATCACGGTCCTGAATCAGGTGCTCACCTGTGTCGAAGTCTTACGAATCGGGCGCAGGGTGCTCGGCGGGGATCTATCGTCGAAGGGACGGATCAACACTACGCCGTCTGCAGCCGCACCCTCGTCCGCTCAAACGCTTCGGAGATCCCATGGCCATCGAGTTCGATTCCTCCTCCCCCAAGTTCGCCGAGTACGCCGAACCCGGCCGGCTCGTCACCACCGAGTGGCTCGCGGAACGGCTGGGGACTCCTGGACTCGTGGTCGTCGAGTCCGACGAAGACGTGCTCCTCTACGAAACCGGCCACATCCCGGGCGCGGTGAAGGTCGACTGGCACACCGAACTCAACGACCCGGTCGTGCGCGACTACGTCGACGGCGAGGGCTTCGCCGAGCTGCTCAGCCGCAAGGGCATCGCACGCGACGACACGGTCGTCATCTACGGCGACAAGAACAACTGGTGGGCCGCCTACGCCCTCTGGGTGTTCTCGCTGTTCGGCCACGAAGACGTGCGTCTGCTCGACGGCGGACGCGATCGGTGGATCGCCGAGGGGCGCGAGCTCACGCGTGAGGCAACGAACCGGCCGCCCACGGAGTACCCCGTCGTCGAGCGCGACGACTCGATCATCCGTGCATACAAGGAAGATGTCCTGGCCCACATCGGCAGCCCGCTGATCGATGTGCGCTCCCCAGAGGAGTACAGCGGAGAGCGCACGACGGCGCCCGCGTATCCCGAGGAGGGAACCCTCCGCGCCGGTCACATCCCGACCGCGCAGAGCGTGCCGTGGGCGAAGGCGGTGGCCGAGGACGGCGGCTTCCGCAGCCGTGCGGAGCTCGACGCGATCTACCGCGACGGCGCAGGGCTCCGCGACGGGGATGATGTCGTCGCCTACTGCCGGATCGGCGAGCGGTCGAGCCACACCTGGTTCGTGCTCAAGCACCTCCTCGGCTTCGAGAACGTGCGCAACTACGACGGATCCTGGACAGAGTGGGGCAGCGCGGTACGCGTGCCCATCGTCACCGGTTCCGAGCCCGGCACACTCTGAACATGTGACAATGACAGGGATGAGCACAAGCGACGTTCCTGACACTCTCGCCGAGATCCGCGACGGCTTCCTGGAGACCCCGGAGCCCGATCGCCTCCTGCTGCTGCTCGAGTTCTCGGACGAGCTTCCCGACGTCTCCGACGAGGTCGCGGCCCACCCGGAGATGTACGAGCGCGTCGCGGAGTGCCAGTCGCCGGTGTACATCCATGTCGAGGTGAACGATGACATCGTGACGATGCACGCGACAGCCCCGCCCGAAGCTCCGACGACCCGCGGGTTCGCAAGCATCCTGGTGCAGGGTCTCACCGGCCTCACCGCAGACGAGGTGCTCGCGATTCCGAATGACTACCCGCAGTCGATCGGTCTCACGAAGGCCGTGTCCCCTCTGCGCATCGGGGGCATGACCGGGATGCTGATGCGGGCGAAGAACCAGGTCAGCCAGAAACGCTGAGAGCCTGTGATTCGAGCCAGTCCGTGATCGCGGTCGTCCAGCCGGTCTGGTCGTAGTTCCACAGCTTCGTGTGGCGTGCCACCGTGAACTTCGGCATCGTCACGAGATCCGGACGTGCCTCCTGCAGCGCGTGCGATGAATCCGCCGGCACGAAGCCGTCGTCGTCGCTGTGCAGGATCAGCACGGGCGCGGTCAGTTCGTCGGCACGAGCGACCATGTCCAGACGATCGAAGTGGATCGGTTCGTCCGCTCCGCTCAGGCGCGCGGTCAGAGGCATCTGGAGTGCCCCCATCGCGAGTTCCGGCAGCGGCGCACGCACGCCGGCCAGTTTCGCCTGGAACCGCAGCACCGTGCGCCAGTCGACCACGGGAGACTCGAGGATGATCCCGGCGATGCGCTCCCGGTGGCCGGACGTCACTGCGGCCTGCAGCGATACGGCGCCCCCCATGGACCAGCCCATCAGGATCACCCGCTCGGCGCCGTGTCGGAGCGCATAGGCGATGGCGGCGTCGACGTCACGCCACTCCGAGGCTCCGAGGGCGTAGGCACCCGCCCTCGTGCGCGGGGCCTCGCCGTCGTTGCGGTACGACACGACCAGGTTCGGCAACCCCGCGGCGTGCAGCACCGGCACCGCCCGCAGGCACTCGGCGCGGGTCGCTCCGCGTCCGTGAACCTGAATCACCCAGGTCGACGACGACGCCGGGAAGTACCAGGCAGGGCATGGCCCTGCGGGAGAGCCGATCAGCAGGTTCTCCCAGCGCAGATGGAGCTCGCTCGGAGACGAGTAGTAGTAGCCGCTGAAGGCCGCGGCACGATCGACACGTGCGCCGGGTTCGATCTGGGTGAGGAGCTTGCGCCGTACGGCCGAACCATCGGCGCTGAGCACCGCCCCGAGTTTGACGTAGCCGTAGGTGCCCGTCGTGAACAGGCCGTAGCGACCGGGAAGCTCGGTGTCGGGTGTGCGCTTCAGCTCGATGGTCTGGGCACCCGTGTCGACCGAGAGGATCTCCGTGTCGGTCGCGCGGCGCATGGGCGTGACGACCCGACGGGCCACGGCGAACACGACGAGAGCGAGCGCTGCTCCGAACGCGAACAGGGCAGGGACAAGGAGCGTAACGGCGTGCCTGAGACTCTTCATCGCTTCCTGACTCTAGCCTGTTGCCGTGACCGCACACCCCGAGGCCGGGACGCCTTTCGAGAGCGCCGTGGCCGAACTGCGCGAGACCGAGTTCCGCGATGACATCACGGTGCGCGAGATCGCCACGCCACAGGGCCTCGCGCCTTTCGCCATCGCCCTCGCCGCCGACGTGCGCCCGGAGGGTGACGGCGAGTCCGTGTACGGCACCGGCCGGTTCGTCCTGCTGCACGATCCGGACGAGCCGGGAGCCTGGGGAGGCTCGTGGCGCATCGTCATCTTCGCGCAGGCGCCGCTCGAGACCGAGATCGGCACCGATCCGCTTCTCGCCGACGTGACGTGGTCATGGCTGGTCGATGCTCTCGACTCGCGCCAAGCGGTCTATCACTCGGAATCGGGCACGTCGACGAAGACGCTGTCGAAGGGATTCGGCGGGCTCGCCGTCGAAGGAGACGGCGCCCAGATAGAATTGCGGGCGTCCTGGACTCCGGAGGGCCCGTTCCGACCGCACGTCGAAGCATGGGCCGAGCTGGTCGGAATGCTGGCGGGGCTTCCGCCCGGCTCCGAGGGCATCGCCGTGATCGGCGCGCGAAAGGCTGTACGTGACTGAATACTCCGTGATCTCGGATGCCGAGGAGTTCCGCGCAGCCTGCGCCGTGCTCGCCGCCGGTACCGGACCCGTCGCCGTGGACGTCGAGCGGGCGTCCGGCTTCCGCTATTCGCAGCGCGCCTATCTGGTGCAGGTGTTCCGTCGCGAGGCCGGCGTCTTCCTCTTCGACCCGCCGGCGATCGGCGATTTCGCACCTCTCCAGGAGGCGATCGGTGACGTGGAGTGGGTGCTCCACGCGGCGAGCCAGGACCTGCCGTCCCTTCGCGAACTGCGCCTCGAACCGCCGGTGATCTTCGACACCGAGCTCGCCTCGCGCCTGCTCGGCCACGAGCGTGTCGGCCTCGGTGCCGTCGTCGAGGACACGCTGGGCATCATGCTCAAGAAGGAGCACTCCGCCGCCGACTGGTCGACACGCCCGCTCCCCGATTCCTGGCTCGAGTACGCCGCCCTCGACGTGCTGCACCTGATCGACGTCCGCGACGTCCTCGTTCTCGAGCTCGAAGAGCAGGGCAAGACCGAGTTCGCCGCCGAGGAGTTCGCCGCCACCCTCGCCCGCGCTCCCAAACCGCCGCGCGAAGATCCCTGGCGCCGCCTCAGCGGCCTGCACCAGGTGCGTGGAGCCCGGAACCTCGCCGTCGCCCGTGCCCTCTGGCAGGCACGCGAAGCGTACGCGCAGGAGCAGGATGTCTCCCCCGGACGACTCGTGCCCGACCGCTCCCTGGTGGCGGCGGTGCTGGCGAACCCGCAGTCGAAGCAGGCGCTGGCCGGCCTCAAGGAGTTCCAGGGCCGCGCGAGCCGCACGCAGCTCGACCGCTGGTGGCAGGCGATCGTCGAAGGCAGGGCGTCGGAAGAGCTTCCCCGCGAACGCGTTCCGAGCGACACCCTTCCGCCCCCTCGCGCGTGGGCTGACCGGAATCCCGAGGCGGATGCACGACTCAAGGCCGCCCGTCCGGTCGTGGAGGCCGTCGCCGAGGAGCTGGGCATGCCCACCGAGAACCTCCTCACTCCGGAGCACCTGCGCCGCGTGGCCTGGGACCTGCCCGGTGAAACCCCCGAGGCGATCGCGGACGCGTTGGCAGCGCTGGGTGCCCGACCCTGGCAGATTGCACAGACCGCACAGAAGATCGCTGCCGCCTTTGTAGAGGCGGCGCAAACGCCCGACACGACGCCCGCACCGGCTTCGTAGGTTCGACCCAACCGATTCCTCCCCGTTTCGCGGGCTTCATAGACTGAGGCCACGCACTAACTTGGAGGCAGAGTGGCCGAGATCTCGGACGTCTTCTTCGTCGATGGAGTACGCACCCCCTTCGGGCGCGCCGGCGAAAAAGGCATGTACTGGAACACCCGCGCAGATGACCTCGCCGTGAAGGCGACCATCGGCCTGATGGAGCGCAACGCCGCCGTCCCGGCAGACCGCATCGATGACGTCGCGATCGCCGCGACGAGCCAGACCGGCGACCAGGGGCTGACGCTCGGACGCTCGGTGGCGATCCTCGCCGGGCTTCCGCAGACCGTGCCCGGCCTCGCGGTCGAGCGCATGTGCGCCGGCGCCATGACGAGCGTCACGACCATGGGAGCCTCGATCGGCGTCGGCATGTACGACTTCGCCCTCGCCGGCGGTGTCGAGCACATGGGTCATCACCCGATCGGTGGCAACGCGGATCCGAACCCGCGCTTCGTCGCCGAGAAGATGGTCGACCCCGGTGCACTCAACATGGGCGTCACCGCCGAGCGCATCTTCGACCGGTTCCCGCACCTGACCAAGGAGCGCTCCGACCGGTTCGGCATGCTGAGCCAGCACAAGGTGCAGGCGGCGTACGACGCCGGCAAGATCCAGCCCGACCTCGTGTCGGTCGCCACCAAGGGTGCCGACGGCGCCTGGGGTCTCGCGACCGAAGACGAGGGCCGTCGCCCGCAGACGACGATGGAAGACCTCGCGGCCCTCAAGACTCCCTTCCGTCCGCACGGGCGTGTCACGGCCGGCACCTCCTCCCCCCTCACCGACGGCGCCACGATGTCGCTGCTCGCCGGAGGTGGCGCGGTGAAGGAGTTCGGACTCGCGCCGAAGATGCGGATGGTCTCGTTCGCGTTCGCCGGCGTGCAGCCGGAGATCATGGGCATCGGACCGATTCCGTCGACCGAGAAGGCGCTCAAGAAGGCCGGACTGACGATCGCCGACATCGGGCTGTTCGAACTCAACGAGGCGTTCGCCATCCAGGTGATCTCGCTGCTCGACCACTTCGGCATCGCCGATGACGATCCCCGCGTCAACCAGTGGGGTGGCGCGATCGCACTCGGACACCCGCTCGCGGCGTCCGGTGTGCGTCTGATGATCCAGCTCGCCGCGCAGTTCGCCGAGCGTCCCGACGTCCGCTACGGTCTGACCGCCATGTGCGTCGGTCTCGGTCAGGGCGGTTCGGTCATCTGGGAGAACCCGCACTACGACGGCAAGAAGAAGAAGTGAGCGCGAACGTGACCAACTACGACGAGATCGACTTCTCCCCCATCCAGGCACTCACCGAGGGCGAGGTCATCACGCAGTCGCCGGTGCGCGACATCCGTCTCGCGTCCGGCAAGGTGCTCGCCCTGATCACGCTCGACAACGGCCGAGACCACACGCGTCCGAACACGCTGGGTCCCGCGACGCTGACGCAGCTGGGCGAGACGCTCGACGGCCTCAAGGCGCGCGCCGCGGCCGGCGAGATCCAGGCTGTCGGCATCACCGGCAAGCAGTACATCCTCGCGGCCGGCGCCGACCTGTCCGACATCAGCAAGGTCGGATCGCGCGACAACGCCCGCCTGATCGCGCAGCTCGGACACAAGGTCCTCGGCACGCTCAGCGACCTCGGCGTGCCGTCGTTCGCCTTCGTGAACGGCCTCGCCCTGGGCGGCGGCCTGGAGATCGCGCTGAACTCCAGCTACCGCACCGTCGACTCCTCTGCTGCGGCGGTGGCACTGCCCGAGGTCTTCCTCGGCATCATCCCCGGTTGGGGCGGCGCCTACCTGCTGCCGAACCTGATCGGCATCGAGAACGCCCTCGAGGTCGTCATCTCCAACCCGCTCAAGCAGAACCGGATGCTGAAGCCGCAGCAGGCGTTCGACCTGGGCATCTTCGACGCGATCTTCCCCGCGGCGAACTACCTCGAGAACTCGCTGGCCTGGGCGGATGCCGTCCTGGGTGGCAAGAAGGTCGAGCGCAAGAACGAGCCCGGCAAGATCGAGCGTCTCACCAAGTGGCCGATCGCCATCAAGATGGCGCGCGGGATGCTGGAGTCGAAGATCGGCACCATGCCGAAGTCGCCGTATGCGGCCCTCGACCTGCTCGACAAGGCCAAGGGCGGCACCAAGGCCGAAGGCTTCGCCCGCGAGGACGAGGCACTCGCCGAACTCGTCACGGGCGACCAGTTCGCTGCATCCATGTACGCCTTCGACCTCGTGCAGAAGCGCGCGAAGCGACCGGTCGGAGCTCCCGACAAGGCGCTCGCGAAGAAGGTCACCAAGGTCGGCATCATCGGCGCCGGTCTCATGGCGAGCCAGTTCGCACTGCTCTTCGTGCGCAAGCTCCAGGTGCCCGTGCTCATCACCGACCTGGATCAGGCACGCGTCGACAAGGGCGTCGCCTACATCCACGAGGAGATCGGCAAGCTCGAAGCGAAGGGACGCCTGGACTCCGATTCGGCGAACAAGCTGCGCGCGCTCGTCACCGGCACCACCGACAAGAGCCTGTACGCGGACTGCGACTTCGTGATCGAGGCCGTGTTCGAAGAGGTCGGGGTCAAGCAGCAGGTGTTCGGCGAGATCGAGAAGATCATCGCCGAGGACGCGATCCTCGCGACCAACACGTCGTCGCTCTCCGTCGAGGAGATCGGATCGAAGCTCGCTCACCCCGAACGCCTGGTCGGCTTCCACTTCTTCAACCCTGTCGCGGTGATGCCGCTGATCGAGATCGTGAAGACACCGGCGACGGACGATGCGGCTCTGTCGACGGCGTTCGTGGTCGCGAAGAACCTCGGAAAGAACGCGGTCCTCACCGCCGACGCCCCCGGCTTCGTCGTGAACCGACTGCTCGCCAAGGTCATGGGCGAGGCGGCTCGCGCCGTCTACGAGGGCACCCCCATCGCCGATGTCGAGAAGGCCTTCGGCCCGCTCGGCCTGCCGATGGGCCCGTTCCAGTTGATCGACCTCGTCGGCTGGAAGGTCGCCGCCCACGTGCAGGACACGATGGTGAAGGCCTTCCCCGACCGCTTCTACGCCAACGAGAACTTCCATGCGCTCGCGGAGCTCGACACCGTCGTGGAGAAGGACAAGGGCGGGCGCGTCATCGGCTGGAGCAAGCAGGCGGAGAAGGTTCTGAAGCCCGCCGTCGGCAAGAACCCCGCAACGGCGGCGACGATCCTCCAGCGGGTGCAGGACGGTCTGGCGCAGGAGATCAAGCTGATGCTCGACGAGGGCGTCGTGCCCGAGGTCGAGGACATCGACCTGTGCCTGATCCTCGGCGCCGGCTGGCCGTTCATCGACGGTGGTGCTTCACCGTACCTCGACCGTGAGGGAGCCTCGGAGCGGGCCTTCGGCGGCTCGTTCCACACCCCGCAGATCCGCGGCGTCGAGAGCCGCTGATCGTCGGACGCCATCCCGCGAAGCGCTCCACAGGATTCCTGGCGAATCCGGTGGAGCGCTTCGTCGTCCGCCGCATAAGCACGCACACCTCCGAGCCGCACATCGCGCTGCCGCTCCCTGGCGTGAGCCCCGTCGGCGTGGCCCACTGCCGGCGCTGGCCGGCGTCGTGGGCCCTGCATGATGCCCCTGCGCCGCAGGCCCCGATCGCCGAGACTCAGCTCGCGGGCTGAGCCGGTCGGGGGTCTTCGTCACCACGTCGAGGCCAGTACGACAGCGCCCGTTCGGCCAGCGCGGTGATCGTGAGCGAGGGGTTCACGCCGGGATTCGCGGGAACGGCCGCCCCGTCGACGACGTGCAGGCCGGGGTGTCCCCAGACCCGGTGATATGCGTCGACGACCCCTTCCGCGGGCGACGCCGAGATCACCGCACCGCCGAGGAAGTGCGCCGTGAGCGGGATGCCGAACACCTCCGGCCAGGATCCGCGTGCGGCCGCAGACACCCCGCCGTCCGCCTCGACCCGCGCGGCGATCGCCGCAGCAGCCGTATGGGCTTGGGGCAGATAGCTCGGGTTCGGCTCCCCGTGTCCCTGCGCACTCGTCATCACGAGGCGACCGAAGCGGCGGCGCAGCGAGAGGGTGAGCGAATTGTCCGCCGTCTGCATCACCAGCGCGATGATTCCACGCTCGCTCCAACGGCGGAGACTCCCGAGCCGCCACTGTCTCACCGGTGAGCGGAGCACCTGCGCGACCAGACGGCGCAGGCGCACGCCCAGCGGCTGTCCGCCGGGGACGATGACGGTCGCCAGCGCACCCATCAGGTTCGATCCCGGACCGTAGCGGACGTTCTCGACGTGCGTGCGATCGTCTATGTGGAACGAGGTCGTGATCGCGACGCCCCGGGCGAGCTCGAGCGATTCCGGGACGCTCGTGGCGACCGCGCCGTCCAGCGCCTCGGAGTTGGTTCGGGTCAGCTGCCCCACGGCGTCGGAGACCCGCGGCAGCGCCCCGGACGCCTTCATACGGTGCAGCAGCTGCTGCGTACCCCAGGTGCCGGCGGCCAGCACCACCTGCCGGGCGGTCACGGTTCTCCGCTCATGCCGGAACCAGGCTCCGCTGCGCTGCGTCGTCACCGCGAACCCACCCCCGGGGAGCTCCCGCACCTCGCTCACCGTTCGCAGCGCCTCGATCGCGACCCCTCGGCGCTCCGCGAGATGCAGGTAGTTCTTCATGAGCGTGTTCTTCGCGCCGACGCGGCAGCCCACCATGCAGTTGCCGCAGAGGGTGCAACCGGTGCGATCAGGGCCCTCACCGCCGAAGAACGGATCCGGAGTGCGCTCCCCCGGCTTCCCGAACCAGACCCCGACGGGCGCGTGGCGGAACGTCGCACCGACGCCGAGGTCGTCCGCGGCGCCGGCCATGATCCGCTCCACCGGACCCGTGTGCGGGTAGCGCTCCACGACGCCGAGCATCCGCTTCGCCGTGGCATAGTGGGGTGCCAACTCGGACTCCCAGTCCGCGATGCCCTGCCACTGGGGGTCCGCGAAGAAGGCCGCCCCCGGCTGGTACAGCGTGTTCGCATAGTTGAGTGATCCGCCACCCACCCCGGCGCCCGCCAGAATCATCACGTGCGGCAGTCGGTGGATGCGCTGCACACCGTAACAGCCGAGCACTGGTGCCCACAGGTACCGGCGGACGTTCCAGTTGGTCTTCGCGAAGTCATCGTCCTCGAAGCGGCGACCCGCCTCGTAGACGCGGACGCGGTAGCCCTTCTCCGCAAGTCGCAGAGCGGCCACGGAACCTCCGAATCCGGAACCCACGACCACGACATCCTCGTCGAACTCAGTCATCGCTCCCCTTCGGCACCATCATCGTGAGCGCGCCCGGCAGCACCGCGATGGTGCACTCATCCTCGCCGATCCGCTCGCCGTCGGCATAGACCACCAGGCCGGTGGCCGACACCGTGACGGACCGTGCACGACGATGCGCCACCTCGTCGCGCGCGAGATGCGTCCCGCGGAGCAGCAGGGGGAAGAGACGAAGCAGGCGCAGCCGGCCCAACGGGGCGACATGGACGATGTCGAGGAGCCCGTCGTCGGGGACGGCCCCGGCGCAGATCGGCATCCCGCCGCCGTAGCTGGAGGTGCTGCCGGCCGCGATCAGCGTACCCGGCTCGCTTCTCGGCGGCTCGCCATCGATGGCGAGGGTGAACTCCATGGGACGCAGCCGCACGAGTTCGATCAGCAGGGCGAGGTAATAGCGAGGCGCACCGTGCGGCCAGCGGAGCCGGTTGGTGCGATCGCTGACCTTCGCGTCGAAACCCAGCGCCGCGATGGTCAGGAATTTCCTGCTGCCCTTCCCGGTGCGGACCACGCCGACGTCGATCGACCGGGGCACGCCCGTGAGAGCGAGTTCGGCGGCAGCCCGTGCGTCGCTGCGTGGGAGTCCGAGAGCGCGGGCGAGGTCGTTCCCGGTCCCGGCCGCGACCAGCACCACGGGGACCGATGCCGCACATACCGTGTCGAGCACACCGGACAGTGTGCCATCACCACCGACGACGACCAGCGCTCGCGGATCGTCTGCCACGGCCGCGACCGCGAGCCGTGCGGTGTCTTCTGCGGATCCTCCCGCATAGGCCCGCACCTCGACACCACGATCACGAAGATGCAGAACAGCAGCTTCCGCCGCTCGCCCGCCCCGCCCTTTGCCGGAGAACGGATTCGCGAGCACGGCGATGTGCTCGGCCATGTCAGAGCGTCCGCTCGATGGGGATCACAGCACCCGGGTTGAGGATGCCCGACGGATCGAGTTCGCGCTTGATCGCACGGAGGATACGGACGCCCGTCTCGCCGATCTCCGCACGGAGCCAGGGCGCATGATCCCTGCCGACCGCGTGGTGATGGCTGATGGTCCCCCCCGACGCGACGATCGCATCGTTGACGCGCGCCTTCACGACTTCCCACACACCGAGCGGGTCCGAACGGATGCCGGCGAGCACGGTGAAGTACAGGGAAGCCCCGGTCGGGTAGATGTGGGAGACGTGGCACATGATGTACGACTTCGCCCCGGCGTCGGCGAAGCCGTCTTTGAGTGCAGAGTCGACCGCCGAACGCAGTGTCTGCAGGTTCGACCATGTGGTCGCGGTCTCGAGCGTCTCGCAGAAGACACCGGCGTCGAGCAGCGAATCCCGCAGGTAGGGGCCGTCGAACCGACCTTTCAGCCAGTCCTCCGCTGCCCCTTCACCTGCCGAGACTCCGCCGGCCGCAGCGAGCTGGATGCTGGCGCGGGCACGCCGCTCGGCGATACCGTCACCTTCGTACACGGTCACCACGCTGGCGCCCTTCGCGAGAGCCCTGCCGATCTTGCCGACCTGCGCGAGACTCACCGCCGTCTCCGCTTCGTCGGAGAGCCGGATGACGGTGGGGCCGTCGCCCTGCTGCGCGACCCGCCGCAGCCCCTCGGCGCCGCTGGTGAAGTCGGGGAAGGACCAGGATTCGAACACGCGGTCGCGCGGGATCCGATGCACCCGCACCCGTACCTCGGTGATCACGCCGAAGATGCCCTCGGAGCCGAGGAACACCCTGATCAGGTCTGGCCCTGCGGCGGAACCGGGCGAGCGCCCGAGCTCGATGTCGCCGGTCGGCGTCGCCACTCTGATCCCGGTCACCATCGTGTCGAAGCGCCCGTTGCCCGCCGAGTTCTGTCCCGAAGACCGGGCCGCCGCGAATCCGCCGATCGTGGCGTAGCGGAAGCTCTGAGGGAAGTGGCCGAGTTCGAAGCCGTGCGCGGACAGCGCTGCTTCCGCCTCCGGGCCTGTCGTCCCCGCCGCGAACAGGGCTTCGCCGCTGAACTCATCCAGCCGGATCAGACCGCTGAGACGTCGCAGGTCGAGGCTCACGACCGCGTGATGCGCGCCCCGGTCGGGGTCCAGTGCGCCGACGACACTAGTGCCGCCCCCGAAGGGGATCACCGCGATCCCTCGCGCGACCGCGATGTCGAGGCACGCGCGCACCTCGTCGTGATCGGCAGGACGGAGGACGGCATCCGGCGCCTCCTGACGCACCTCGCGACGACGGAGGAGGTCGGGTGTCGAACGCCCACCTGCGTGGCGGATGCGTGCCTCGGCGGCATCATCGATGTTCGTCGGGCCGAGCGCGGCGCTGAATGCCGCATGATCCTCAGCGGTCAAGCGCGGCGGATCGAGCTGCACGTGCCCGAGCTCGATCGCCGGTCCGGGCTTGCGCACTCGCCCCAGCAGCATCGGCAGCAGCGCGCGCACCGCCAGGGGCAGGTCCTTCGCCTTGGCCGGATCACCCCAGCCGTTCCATCTCATCGACGGGTCCGCATCGACCCTGCCACTGTCTTGGCCCATGCGTTACAGTGTGACACATCATGGAAGAACGTCAACCACAATGGGATGCGACACAGACGCGGATCCTCGACGCGGCCGACGCGCTGATCGAGCGTCGCGGCGTGCACGGCGTCACCATCGCCGAGCTCGCCCGTCGCGCCGATCTCAGTCGCCCCACGATCTACCGCAACTGGAGCGATGCCGATGATGTCGTCCGCGCCGCGCTGCTGCGGCGCGTCGACGGCATCCTGGGCACCTTCCCCGCGGAAGCGCGCACCCGGACGGTCCTCGTCAACGACGTCCTCCATTTCACGACGCTCTTCCGCAATGACACCCTCTACGGGCGTCTGCTCGCCGATGAACCCGAAGCCTTCACCCGCTACACGCTGCAGCGGGTGGGATCGAGTCAGCGCTTGATCCTCGACTGGCTCGCCACGGCGATCGGCACCGCACAGGCCGACGGCTCGGTCAGATCGGGACCACCGCAGGAGATCGCGGTCATGCTGCTGCTCATCGCACAGTCCGCGGTCCTCTCCCACGGCACCGTGGCAGACCTCATCTCGGAGAACGCGTGGGAGCGCGAACTGCGAGCCGCACTCGACGGGCTGCTCCGCCCATGACCCGGGAGTCATCCGCGCTCAACGTCGCGCGACGGAGGATCGAACTCGCACGCGCAGCCGACGAGACGGTCGACGTCCTCGTCGTCGGGGGCGGTATCACGGGCGTGGGTGTCGCTCTGGACGCCGTCTCGCGCGGGCTCCGTGTGACGCTGATAGAAGCCGAGGATCTCGCCTTCGGGACCAGCCGATTCAGCTCGAAGCTCGTGCACGGCGGCCTGCGCTACCTCGCGACCGGTGACATCGCGACCGCGCGAGAGAGCGCACACGAGCGACATCTCCTGATGACCACGATCGCCCCGCATCTGATCCGCCCGCTCGGACAGCTCCTGCCCTTCTCCCGCGGAGTCACGCTCCGCCAGCGCACTGCGGGCGCCGTCGGGATGGGGCTGGGAGATCTGCTCCGCATGCGCGCGCACACCACCCGTACGACGCTGCCTGCCCCCGCTCTCGTGTCCGCGCGCTCCGCCACCCGCCTGGTGCCTGCGCTCGACCCTCACGGCCTCCGCGGCGGAATGCTGTCCTTCGACGGCCAGCTGGTCGACGACGCGCGGCTCGTGGCGACCGTCGCCCGCACGGCGGCATCTCTTGGCGCTCGCATCCTCACCCGCGTCCGCGCGCTCGTGTTGCGGGAAGACGGCGCATCGGTCGAGGAGACGTCCACGGGCGAGCGGTTCGAGGTCAGAGCCCGCGCCGTCATCAACGCGACCGGCGTCTGGGCCGGTGCGCTCGATCAGACGATCCACGTGCGCCCGAGCCGAGGGACGCACATCGTCCTCGCCGCCGCCGACCTGGGTTCGCCGTCGGCCGCGCTCACCATCCCGCACGAGGGATCGATCAGTCGCTACGTCTTCGCGCTGCCGCAGGCCTTCGGCCGCGTGATCGTCGGCCTCACCGACGAAGACTCCCCCGGTGTCGTACCGCGTGTCGCCCGGCCGACGGAGCCGGAGATCGATTTCCTGCTGCAGAACCTCAATCGCGTGATCGCGGCTCCCCTCGGCCGCGATCGGGTGCGGGGCGCGTTCGCCGGCCTGCGTCCGCTGGTCGACAGCGGGACCGACTCCACCGCCGATGTCTCTCGCCGGCATCTGGTGACGGTATCCACCGCCGGATTCGTCACGGTGCTCGGGGGAAAGCTGACCACCTACCGCCGGATGGCCGAGGATGCCGTGGACCTTGCGGGACGCACCCGCGGACTGCAGTCGGGGCCGAGCCGCACGGCGTCGTTGCGCCTCGTCGATCGGTCGGTGCCCGCCTCGGATGACGTGCTCGACGACGCCACGGGCTTGACCGCCGCGGAGGTCGAGTTCGCCGTTCGCACGGAGGGCGCGATGACCGTCGATGACGTCCTCGACAGGCGCACCCGTGTCGGACTCGTGGATGCCGATCGCGCACGCTGCCACGCGGCGGTCGAGAACGTCGTCGCCCGCACTCTCGCCGACCTCGCCTGACCCGCCGCGGCGAATCCTGGCCCGCCGCGGCGAATCCTGGCCCGCCGCGGCGAATCCTGGCCCGCCGCGGCGAATCCTGAGCGGTGCGTATCCAGCGCACAGCGCCGCGGGTAACGTGCGCGGAACAGCGCATGAACTCCCCCGCCCGACCCGTCCCGAAGGCACCCCGGACCCCGGCGACCCTGCACAGTGGTGACATGGACATGCTCTTCACGATGCTGGGCAGCAAGGGGATGTCGGGTCTGCTGAAGACCGGAACGGCGATCCTCACCACCCTTCTGGTCCTCCCCGCCCTCCTCAAGCTCTTCATCGTCACCGTCGACGAGGGGTGGGCGGCGATCCGGACGCGCAACGGCAAGCCGATCATCCGCAACCGCCCGCAGCGTCGTCCGCGGAACCGCGGCGGGGCCGTCGGAGAGGTCGTCGTTCTTGACCCGGGCTCGCACGGAGCATTCCCGCTGTTCTACTGGTACAAGCTCATCGACGTCCGTTGCCGTGCGACCGATCTGCCCGCGCGAGAGATGAGCGGCGCGAGCGGACACCAGCACCGCGTGCATGCCTCGTTCGAGTGGCGTCCGATACCGACGGGAAGCGATCTTCGGGTGTTCGAGCTCGACGTCGTGAACGTCAAGGAGCGAGCCTCGAACATCGTCGGCGCCGCGCTGAGAGACGTGATCCGTGGGCTCGAGGGAGCCGAGCTGCCGCACAACGACGAGATCAACACCCGAGTGATCGCGGCCAGCGCCGCGGAGGTGCGTCGCGCCTGCGGCGTCGAGCTGGTGCGGGTCATGGTCACCGGCGACGCACTCACCGACGGTTACCTGCTGTCGACCGCGCTCCGAGAAGCCGATCGCGGAGCACAGGCCGTCGCCGCGTTGCACGCTCTGAACTGACGTCTGCGCGCAGGGGATTGCGAAGGGTCGGAGCGAGCGTCAGTGCCGTTCGTGCAGCGGAAGATCGATGGTTCCTGTCTCTCCCGCGTCACGCGCCTTCGGGATTCGCGTCCCGAGCACCTGCGACACGATGTCCTGTGCGATCTTCGGCGCTGTGAGGCCGGCGTCGACGAGGATCTGATCACGCGATGCGTGGTCGATGAACTCGTCGGGAAGACCCAGCTCATCCACCGCGGTGTCGATGCCCGCCTCGCGAAGGACCTGACGTACACGGGTGCCGATGCCTCCGACCCGGATCCCGTCTTCGAGGGTGATCACGAGGCGGTGATGGGCGGCGAGTTCCACGATCGACGGCTGCACCGGAATAGCCCAGCGCGGGTCGATGACCGTCGCGCCGATCCCCTGCGCTCGAAGGCGGTCCGCGACATCGAGAGCGAGTTCGGCGAATGGTCCGATGGCGACGATCAGGACGTCTTCGGATTCGCCGCGGGCGAGCACATCGACGCCGTCGCTCAGACGTTCGATCGCGGGAAGATCGGCGGCGACCTCGCCCTTCGGGAAGCGGATGACCGTCGGAGCGTCTTCGACGTCGACGGCCTCACCGAGGGCCTCCGTCAGCCGCGCCCCATCACGCGGCGCGGCGATGCGGATGTGCGGGACGATCTGCAGCATCGCGAGATCCCACATGCCGTGGTGGCTGGGACCGTCGGGACCGGTGACGCCCGCTCGATCGAGGACGAAGGTGACTCCGGCACGGTGCAGAGCCACGTCCATCAGCACCTGGTCGAAGGCGCGTCCCATGAACGTGGCGTACAGGGCGACGACGGGGTGCAAGCCCCCGTAGGCCAGACCAGCCGCTGACGCCACCGCGTGCTGTTCTGCGATGCCCACGTCATAGACGCGATCGGGGAAGCGTTCGGCGAACGGCGCGAGGCCGGTGGGGCGCAGCATCGCAGCCGTCATCGCGATCACATCGTCGCGCTGCTCGCCGACAGCCACCAACGCGTCGGAGAACACATCGGTCCACCCACGCCCACCGGACGACAGGGTCTCCCCGGTCGTGGGGTCGATCTTGCCGACGGCGTGGAACTGATCGGCTTCGTCGTCGCGGGCCGGCTGGTAGCCACGGCCCTTCTCGGTGATGGTGTGGACGATGACGGGCGCACCGTACGACTTCGCCAACTCCAGAGTCTCGAGGAGCGCGGGAAGATCGTGGCCGTCGACCGGACCGAGGTACTTGATGTCGAGGTTGGAGTACAGCGCCTCGTTGTTGGTGAACCTCGACAGGAAGCCGTGCGTGCCTCCCCGGACGCCGCGGAACACCGCACGTCCCACGGGACCGAAAGCGCGGAACAGGCGATCGGACCGCTGGTGGAGGTCCTTGTAGGCTGCTGCCGTGCGCACGCGGTTGAGGTACCGCGACATGCCGCCGATCGTCGGCGCGTAGGAGCGTCCGTTGTCGTTGACGACGATGACCAGGTTGCGGTCGTTGTCATCGGAGATGTTGTTCAACGCCTCCCAGGTCATGCCGCCGGTCAGCGCGCCGTCGCCGACGACCGCGACCACGTGCCGGTCGGCACGACCGGTGGCCGTCAAGGCCCGGGAGATGCCGTCCGCCCAGCTGAGCGAGCTGGAGGCGTGCGACGACTCCACCACATCATGGGCGCTCTCGCCCCGCTGCGGGTACCCGGCGAGACCACCGCGCACGCGCAGCGCCGAGAAGTCCTGGCGCCCGGTGAGGAGCTTGTGCACGTAGGACTGGTGTCCGGTGTCGAAGATGAAGGGGTCGTCCGGGGAGGAGAACACTCGATGGAGAGCGATCGTGAGTTCGACGACGCCGAGGTTGGGGCCGAGGTGGCCGCCCGTCCTGGACACGTTCTCGACCAGGAACGTGCGGATCTCCGCAGCGAGCTCGGTCAACTGGTCGGTCGAGAGTGCATCGAGATCACGGGGTCCAGAGATGCTCGGAAGAATGGGCATCTGCACCTCCTCACAGGCTCCGTCAGAAGCGCCCGACGACGGTGCGAGCGCCCCTCGATCCTACCCCGCCGGACTCAGAGAGCACGGCGAATCGGACCCCCTTGACAGGAAGGGCCGGCACGATGAAGGGGCCCGGGTCCGCAGACCCGAGCCCCTTCGTCTCGTGCGATCAGACCAGCGAACGCAGCACGTACTGCAGGATGCCGCCGTTGCGGTAGTAGTCGGCTTCACCGGGGGTGTCGATGCGGACGACAGCATCGAACTCCACCGGCTGCTTGCCCTCGGGCGAGTTCTCGCTCGGAGTGGCCGTGACCTTGACCGTCTTGGGCGTGACACCGTTGTTGAGCTCTTCCAGACCCGAGATCGAGACGATCTCGGTGCCGTCGAGGCCCAGCGATTCCCAGCTCTCGCCGGCGGGGAACTGCAGCGGGACGACACCCATGCCGATCAGGTTCGAGCGGTGGATGCGCTCGAAGCTCTCGGTGATGACCGCCTTGACGCCCAGCAGGCTCGTGCCCTTGGCCGCCCAGTCACGCGACGAACCCGAGCCGTACTCCTTGCCACCGAAGATGACGAGGGGCGTGCCCTGCTCCTGATAGTTCATGCTCGCGTCGTAGATGTACGACTGCGGGCCACCGGGCTGCGTGAAGTCGCGGGTGAAGCCACCCTCGACGACCTGTCCGTCGTTCACGGCAGCGACCATCGCGTTCTTCAGACGAATGTTCGCGAAGGTTCCGCGGATCATGACCTCGTGGTTGCCGCGACGCGAGCCGAAGGAGTTGAAGTCCTTGCGGTCCACGCCGTGCTCCGTGAGGTACTGCGCCGCGGGCGTTCCGGCCTTGATGTTCCCGGCGGGCGAGATGTGGTCGGTGGTGACCGAGTCGCCGAGCGTCGCCATCACGCGCGCACCCTCGATGTCCTTCACCGGGGTGAGCTCCATCGTCATGCCCTCGAAGTACGGCGCCTTGCGCACGTACGTGGAGTTCTCGTCCCACTGGAAGATCGCGTCGTCCGGAGTGGGCAGGCTGCGCCAGCGCTCGTCACCGTCGAAGACCGTCGCGTACTGCTTGATGAACTGCTCGCGCGAGATCGAGGAGTCGACGAGTTCCTGCACCTCGGCCGGGGTCGGCCAGATGTCCTTCAGGAAGACGTCTTCGCCGTCGGTGCCCTTGCCGAGCGCGTCGTTCTCGAAGTCGAAGTGCATCGACCCGGCCAGCGCGTACGCGATGACCAGCGGCGGGCTGGCGAGGTAGTTCATCTTCACGTCGGGGCTGATGCGACCCTCGAAGTTGCGGTTTCCGGAGAGGACCGCGGTGACGGCGAGGTCGTGCGAGTTGATCGCTTCGGAGACCTCTTCGATCAGCGGACCCGAGTTGCCGATGCAGATGGTGCAGCCGTAGCCGACGGTGTAGAAGCCGAGTCCCTCGAGGTCCTTGTCGAGTCCGGACTTCTCGTAGTAGTCGGTGACGACCTTCGACCCCGGGCCGAGCGTGGTCTTGACCCACGGCTTCTGCTTCAGACCCTTCTCGAGAGCCTTGCGTGCGACGAGGCCGGCGGCGATCATCACCGACGGGTTCGACGTGTTGGTGCACGAGGTGATGGCCGCGAGGGTGACGGCACCGTTGTCGAGGATGTACTTCTCCCCCGACGGCGTCGTGACCGGCACGGGCTTCGAGGCGTTAGCCGGTGCGCCGCTGTTGATGTGCACCGGACGCGTGGTGGGCTCTTCGTCGCCGGGTGCCTGTCCGGGGTCGGAGGCCGGGAAGGAGTGCTTCGATTCGAGGTCGACGATCGAGTCCGAGGTCGATGCCGTCGCGTAGCTCAGGATGTCCTGCTCGAACTGCGACTTCGCCTCGGAGAGCAGGATGCGGTCCTGCGGGCGCTTCGGGCCGGCGATCGACGGCACGACGGTGCCGAGGTCGAGCTCGAGGTACTCGCTGAACGTGGGCTCGTGCGCGGCGTCGTGCCAGAGCTTCTGCTCCTTGGCGTAAGCCTCGACCAGCGCGACGGCCTCTTCGCTGCGGCCGGTGAGTCGCAGGTAGTCGAGCGTCACGTCGTCGATCGGGAAGATCGCGGCGGTGGAGCCGAACTCCGGCGACATGTTGCCGATGGTCGCGCGGTTGGCGAGCGGCACCGACGCGACGCCCTCTCCGTAGAACTCGACGAACTTGCCGACCACACCGTGCTTGCGCAGCAGGTCGGTGATCGTGAGCACCACGTCGGTCGCGGTCACGCCGGCGGGGATCTCGCCGGAGAGCTTGAAGCCCACGACGCGCGGGATGAGCATCGACACGGGCTGGCCGAGCATGGCTGCCTCGGCCTCGATGCCGCCGACGCCCCAGCCCAGCACGCCGAGGCCGTTGACCATGGTGGTGTGCGAGTCGGTGCCGACGCAGGTGTCGGGGTATGCGCGGAGCACACCGTCGACGTTGCGGTCGTAGATGACCTTGGCCAGGTGCTCGATGTTCACCTGGTGGACGATGCCGGTTCCCGGCGGGACGACCTTGAAGTCGCTGAACGCGGTCTGACCCCAACGCAGGAACTGATAACGCTCGCCGTTGCGCTCGTACTCGATCTCGACGTTGCGCTCGAGGGCGTTCTCAGAGCCGAACAGGTCGGCGATCACGGAGTGGTCGATGACCATCTCGGCGGGCGAGAGCGGGTTGATCTTGTTCGCGTCACCGCCGAGTGCCGTCACGGCCTCGCGCATGGTGGCGAGGTCGACGATGCACGGCACACCGGTGAAGTCCTGCATGACCACACGGGCCGGCGTGAACTGGATCTCGGTGTTCGGCTCGGCCGCGGCATCCCACGAACCCAGCGCCTCGATCTGCGCCTTCGTCACATTCGCGCCGTCTTCGGTGCGAAGCAGGTTCTCCAGGAGGACCTTGAGACTGAAGGGAAGCTTCTCGAAACCCGGCACCGTGTCGATGCGGAAGATCTCATAGTCGGTGCTGCCGACTGTCAGGGTGCTCTTGGCACCGAAGCTGTTCACCGTGGACACGAATCCGTCTCCTTCTATTCGGATGGGAGCGACAGGCGCCTCCATCTTGCTCGCCAGCGAGCCCCTGCGGCTAGCAAGGCGGACCTAACCAGTCTGCTCCGCGCAGCTCACCGGCGAAAGCCTGCGATTTATCTTGATGTCAAGATAAATCTATCACGCCTCGGGGGCATCCTCGCGCGCGGGCTCGCGCGGGTGCAACGCGCGGACCACGAGCCACGTGACGGCGATCAGCGGGGCGAACAGCGGCAGCCCCATGATGAGTTTGAGCGTGCCCAGCGCCGTGACGTCACCGGCCAGATAAAGGGGCAGCTGCACAGCCAGCCGGGTGAAGAACAGCGCGGCCCAGGCGATCCCCAGCCAGAAGTAGGCACGTCGCTTGCGGCGATCGTTCCGCCAGGTGGTGCCCTCCCCCATCAGGAATCCGACGGCGAGGCCGATCAGCGACCAGCCGATCAGTGCCGACACCAGGATGACCGAGCCGTAGACCGCGTTGGTGATGAGCCCCGGGACGAAGTTGTCGGCGCCGCGTCCGGTCCACAGAGCCAGCGCTGCCGCGGCGACCGCGGCGATGAGACCGCCGAGGGCGGCCGAGGGCGGCGACTTCTGCACGAGTCGGACGATCGTGAAGACGGCTGCGAGACCGACCGAGATGCCGAGCGAGAGGATCAGCGGCTCGGGGCGGATCGTGAAGATGATCACGAACGCGAGGCTGGGCAGCACCGACTCGAGGATGCCCCGCCACCCGCCCATGGCGGTCCACACGACCGTGTGGGTGGCCGCACTCTCCGACGGGTCGAGCCCGGCACGACGGGCGACTCCTCCGAGGGCCTCCCCGAGGATCTCGGAGGTGCTCTTCTCCCGTTCGGCGTCGGGCTCGGGAGTGCTCACGCGGAACCAGGGGTCGCCGGCATCTTGAGCGGGATCAGGTCGCGCGGCGGCATCGGAGACCCGCCGCGGACGACCACGATCGACCGGAAGAGGTCTTCGACCTTCTCCGCCGCTTCGGGGTCCGAGGCACCGGCGCCGCCGATCACGCCGCGAAGGAACCAGCGCGGGCCGTCGATGCCGATGAAGCGCGCGAGGCGCAGACCGGATCCCTCCGCCGCCGTGGCGGGGACCTCGGCGAGGAGCTCCTTGCCCAGCGGGCCTTCGCGCTCTTCCACGCGGCCGCCCTGCGCCTTGACCTGGTCGCGGAGCTGTACGCGGGTCTCGTCCCACAGTCCTCCGGTGCGCGGTGCGGCGAAGGGCTGCACCTGCAGCGAGGAGTCCGCGTAATCGAGGCCGACCGCCACGATGCGCTTCGACTGCTCCTCGACCTCGAGGCGCAGGTTCAGACCTTCGCGCGGCAGGATCTTGATGCCGCCGAGGTCGATGTAGGGACGGACCGGGTTCGCCTCGGAATCGTCGAAGGGACCGTCGGTGGCACGATTCAGCGGTGCCGACTTCGAAGGGGTCTCGTTGTTGTCAGTCATTGGCCTGTCCTGCTTCGTTCTGGTGGGTCGCTGCCTGGTAACCGGTGGAACCGAACCCACCGGCACCGCGGACACTGTCCGGCAGCTCGTCGACCGGGATGAACGTGGCGCGCGTGACCGGCATGATGATCAGCTGCGCGATACGATCGCCGACCGCCACATCGTACGCGCTCTGGGTATCCGTGTTGATCAGGCTCACCTTGATCTCGCCGCGATACCCGGCATCCACCGTCCCCGGCGAGTTCACGATCGAGATCCCGTGCTTCGCGGCCAGTCCGCTGCGCGGAACCACGAAAGCGGCGTACCCGTCGGGCAGCGCGATGCTGACGCCCGTCGGCACCAGTGCACGCTCTCCCGGCTCGAGGTGCGCGGCCTCCGCCGCGACCAGATCGGCACCGGCATCGCCCGGATGCGCATACCCGGGCACCACTGCAGCGATAATGGGGACATCAACGGAATCGGTCACCCCATGAGGCTAATGCAGAACCCCGCCACAGACGCACGTCCCCGCTACCGCGAAAGACTCTCGCCGAGCCTCTGGCTGCTCGTGACCGTCGCGGTCGCCGGCCCCATGGTGTCGCTCGTCTTCGTGCCGATCGGCTCGACCGTCGCACTGGTCCTCGGCGCCGCCGTATCGGCCCTCCTGGTGCTGGGCTTCATCGCGGCCACCCCTGTCGTCTCCGTCATCGGCACGGTGCTGCGCGCCGGCCGCGCGCACATCGACACGAAGCATCTTGGCGAGCCGGTGGCCCTGACCGGCGACGACGCCCGGCAGGCTCGCGGCCCCCGGCTCCCGGCGCGCGGGTGGCACCTGATCCGCGGCGGCATCGACGGAATCGTCGTCGTCCCGAATCTCGACCCGGACGACCCCGTCGACACGTGGACCGTCTCGACACGCACGCCGGATCGACTGGCAGCGGCGATCCGCACTGCGCAGAGCTGAGACGCGGCACGAAGAGGCAGAGCTGAGGTGCGGAGCCGAGAGGCACCCGCATACGACAGCGCGCCCCTGACCGGAGTGGTCGGGGGCGCGTGATACGTCGCTCGGAGGACTGCTTACGCAGCGCACTCCTTGCAGATGGGCCCGGATGCGCCCTCGTGGTCGAGCTGTGAACGGTGCTTCACGAGGAAGCAGCTCATGCACGTGAACTCGTCCTGCTGCGCGGGCAGCACGACGACGTCGAGCTCGAGATCGGAGAGGTCGGCACCCGGAAGGTCGAAGCTCGACGGGTTGTCGGAGTCTTCGTCCCCGCTTGAGCCGGAGAGCTTGTCCGGCACACGCTCCTTCAGGGCTTCGATCGACTCGGAGTCGTCTTCGCTCTTTCGGGGGGCGTCGTAATCGGTTGCCATGCGGTAGATCTCCACTTTCATGGTGCGAGTGGGTGGTGCGCCGTCGGGTATTCGGCGGCCATAGTTTGCACGACCGGACGACATAACGCAAATGCTCGCCCGTTCGCCTGAACAAACTCACGGCACGCCCAGGGTATTCCCGGCCCGGATGCCCCATGCGTGACACCATGATGAGACACCCATCAGAGGGGCATTCGC